>NZ_JBSHXL010000001.1:0-2677500 GCF_055616315.1 Rhizobium sp. O111
ATGCACATGAATTCGATGGCGGCGAGTGCTTTGGACAACTCGGACAAGGTATCTCAGACGTTAGGCTCTATTTGCCCAGACGCGGCGGGGGAAAAGGGAGACATGAAGAATGATGGCATACTTTTTGAACGAGCAAGTGCACGCCTGAAGGCGCAGGTCGGTCCGGATGTCTACGCAAGCTGGTTTGCACGACTGAAGCTCCATTCCGTCTCCAAGAGTGTCGTACGGCTGACGGTCCCAACAACTTTTCTGAAGTCCTGGATCAACAATCGCTATCTCGACCTGATCACCGGCATTTTCCAGGCGGAAGACGCTGAAATCCTGAAGGTCGAAATCCTGGTTCGCACGGCAGCGCGCGCAACCAGCAAGCCGGAAGAAACGGCGGCCCAGGAGCCGGTATCATCCGTCGCGCCGATCCGTCGCCCGGTCGCTCAGCAGGCCGGCCAGATCGTACAGCAGACCGTTTCGGCAGCCTCCGCGGCGCGTCCGGCCACCTCTGGCCAGCCGCTCTTCGGCTCGCCGCTCGATAACCGCTTCACCTTCGACACCTTCGTCGAAGGCAGCTCCAATCGCGTCGCTCTCGCGGCCGCAAAGACCATTGCCGAAGCCGGTCAGGGCGCAGTGCGCTTCAACCCGCTCTTCGTTCATTCCACGGTCGGTCTCGGCAAGACCCATCTGCTGCAGGCAATCGCCAATGCAGCCGTACAGAACCCGCGCCAGCTGCGCGTCGTCTACCTGACGGCCGAATACTTCATGTGGCGTTTCGCGACTGCGATCCGCGACAATGATGCGCTGACGCTGAAGGACTCGCTTCGCAACATCGACCTTCTGATCATCGACGACATGCAGTTCCTGCAGGGCAAGATGATCCAGCACGAGTTCTGCCATCTGCTGAACATGCTGCTCGACAGCGCCAAGCAGGTCGTCGTCGCCGCCGACCGCGCACCCTGGGAGCTGGAATCGCTCGACCCGCGCGTTCGTTCGCGTCTGCAGGGTGGCGTGGCGATCGAGCTTGACGGCCCGGATTACGAGATGCGTCTCGAAATCCTCCAGCGTCGCCTTGAGGTCGCCCGTGGCGAAGATCCGTCGCTGGAAATGTCGAGCGAGCTGCTCAACCACGTTGCCCGCAGCATCACCGCCAGCGGCCGCGAACTGGAAGGCGCCTTCAACCAGCTGCTCTTCCGTCGCTCCTTCGAGCCGAACCTGACGGTCGAGCGTGTGGACGAGCTTCTCGCCCACCTGGTCGGCTCCGGCGAGCCGCGCCGCGTGCGTATCGAGGATATCCAGCGCATCGTCGCCCGTCACTACAACGTGTCGCGCCAGGAGCTGGTCTCGAACCGCCGTACGCGCGTCATCGTCAAGCCGCGCCAGATCGCCATGTATCTGGCCAAGACCTTGACGCCGCGCTCCTTCCCGGAGATCGGTCGTCGCTTCGGCGGACGTGACCACACGACGGTTCTGCACGCCGTGCGCAAGATCGAGGAGCTGATCTCAGGTGACAGCAAGCTGTCGCACGAGATCGAGCTGCTGAAGCGCCTGATCAACGAATAGTCGCGATCACAGCATCGAAATTAAGCGGCCGGGAGCGATCCCGGCCGTTTCCTTTTATGCGCTGTTTATTTTATACAGCCCTTTCAAGCATACGCGCGGCGGGAGGAAAACGCCGCGCCTTGGGAGGATATAAATGAGCTTTACGAAAATCGCCGTACTCGGTCTGGGCAAGGTCGGGCGGCTGGCCGCCACGCTTTTGCATGAGGGCGGCTTCGAGGTCACGGGTGTGGATGCGCAGTTGCCTGTGGGCGAGGTGCCGTTCAAGTGCCATAGCGGCGATATCTCCGACCCCGCCGTCATCGGTGAATTGCTGTCGGGTGTCGATGCGGTGCTGTCGTGCCTGCCCTATCACCTGAACATCGGGCTGGCGCGCGCCGCCCATGCAGCCGGCATCCATTATTTCGATCTGACGGAAGATGTGCCCACCACCAATTTCATCATCGAGCTGTCGAAAACCGCGCGTGGCCTGATGGCGCCGCAATGCGGGCTTGCTCCGGGCTTCGTCGGCATCGTCGGCTCAAGCCTTGCTGATGGCTTCGACCGCTGCCGCTCGATCCGCATGCGCGTCGGCGCCCTGCCGCAAAATCCGACGGGCCTGTTGGGCTATGCCTTCAACTGGTCGCCCGAGGGCGTGGTCAACGAGTATCTGAACGATTGCGAAGTGATCGAAGGCGGCGTGCGCAAGCTGGTGTCACCGATGGAGTGGCTGGAGACCATCTATGTCGAAGGCGTAAAGCTTGAGGCATTCACGACCTCGGGCGGTCTCGGCACGATGTGCGACACGCTCTTGGGCAAGGTCGAGAACCTTGACTACAAGACCATGCGCTATCCCGGCCACATGGATCTGATGAACTTCTTCTTCCACGAGCTTCTGATGCGCGACAAGCGCAAGCTCGCCGGCGAGATCCTGACGGAAGCCAAGCCCCCCGTCGATGATGATGTCGTCTATGTGCATGTGGCCGCCGAAGGCACAGAGCGCGGCAGCCTGCGCCGCAAGGAATTCGTGCGCGCCTATTACCCGATCGAGATATCAGGCGCCCGCCGCACGGCGATCGCCTGGACAACCTCGGCATCGGTCGTCGCCGTCATCGAGATGGTGCGCGACGGCCTGCTGCCCGCAACCGGCTTCCTGCACCAGGAGCACATTCCGCTCGACATGTTCCTGAAAACGCCGACCGGTAGCCTCTTCAAGACGGGCGCGTCCCGCAGAGCCTGATCGGCCAAGCGTTTCGACACATCGCCGCTCTCAGGGCGGCGGTGTGGACATCGCTATTGCGGATTACGCTGGCTGGGCAGTGCGCAGCGATTGCCGCAGCTCGCGACCCCGGGAAGCATGTAACGCAGGCAGCAGAGCTTGCGCCGCTGGATCATCTGCCCGCCTTCCTCGACCTGTCTGACGCTGCCGCACAAGGGGTTCGGCCCGCCATCCGGCAGGCAACCGCGCACGAAGAGCGGCAGGTCGGGCGCGGAACGCCCGCCGCCCTCGCTATCGGTCAGCCGCAGCGTATAGTCGATGTAGACGGCGGCGTTGTTCCACAGGAGCTTGGCCGAGAGGCCGCAGCGCTTCAAGCGCTCGACTGCGATGTTGAGATGGCCGGACATCAGCGGTCCGACCACGGAAAATTCGTCGCCGCTCGTCTCTTCGCCGATCATGCCGCGATGAGAAACGCCGAAGGCGCGCGGCAGCCCGTCCTCGGTGAGCGCGATCGTCATCTCATCGAAGGCCACCGGCAGCACCTGGCCCGCCAGGCGGCGGGCGAGCAGATAGGGAATGCTGATCCCGGCGAAGTAATAGAGCGACCACATGGAGACAACGGCGCGGCGATCGGTACCCTTGGTGACCTCGGTGTACCGGTCGATCGCCCGCTCGAAACCGCCATCCTCGAAGAATGTCGCGAGGGCGACGCCACCGGCCAGCTCATCCGCCAGCATCATCTTCTCGCGGCACCAGGCGTGATCGCCGGAAAAAGCGTGGGACAAGCCGATCGGCTGCGGAAGCCCGGGCGCCGTCCGCGCGATCTGTTGAACTGCCATGACTGAGGTTCGGCCTTGCCCGTATGCGTCTTAATCCTGACTATGATAATCAGCAAATACGCGGCAGGAAAGTGTTTTATGAGTGCAGGTGTCCACTTTTTCGGCGATTGCTGAAATAAGCGCGGATTACCGCTGCGCTTCGGAAAGCAGCCAGCGGCGGAAGGCGGCGGCAGTCGGCCGCTCCAGCGCTTGGCCGGGATAGACGAGATGGAAGGCGAGCCGGCTGGCGACGCTGACAGGGAAGGGGGCGACGAGCTGGCCTTCTTCCAGTTCAGTCGTCACGAAGGAGCGCCGCATCAGAGCGAAGCCGAGCCCCGCCTTCATCGCCTCGTAAGCGCCGTTGCCGTGCATGAAGACCGGCCCACGGGCGGCATCGACATTGCTCGCGCCCGCCGCTTCCAGCCATAGCTGCCAATCGTGACGGTAGACGTCGTGGATCAGCTGGAACGGCGCCAGCGCATCGGGCGATGGATCCGGGCCGAGCTCATCGGCGAGCTTCGGCGTGCAGACCGGCACCAGCTCGTCATCCACCAGCCGTTCGCTGACGAGCCCGTCATAGCCCCCGAGCCCGTGGCGGATGGCGAGGTCGATGCCGTCGCGCTGGAAATCCATCACCCTGTGCGAGGCGCTGATGCGTACGTCGATCTCCGGGTTCAGCGCTTCGAAGCGCGAAAGCCGCGGCACCAGCCAGTAGGTCGCAAAGCCCGCGGTGCATGTGACGTTCAGCACCGTGCCGCGGTTTCGCGCCGTGATCGCCGCCGTCGCCTCGCGCACCAGCCGAAACGCCGCCCGCAAGGTCGTGAAATAGTCCGCACCCTCTGGTGTTAGCGCCAGCGCGCGCGTCTTGCGCTCGAACAGGCGCACGCCCAGCGACGTCTCGAGATCGCGGATCTGCAGGCTGACGGCGCCAGGCGTCACATTGAGTTCCCGCGCGGCAAGCGTCATGCTGAGATGCCGGGCGGCGGCCTCGAAGGCGCGGAGCGCCGATAGCGATGGAAGAAAATCACTCATGCTTTAGCTCAGCTCAATCATGAAACGAAAAAGACTCGTTTGTCGCATGGCTCTGACCGCCATAGTATATGCATCAAGGCGATCATTCCAAGTCAGAGCTTGATCGCAACGGATAAGAATAACTCGACAGACGATAACAAGCCGCGCAGGAATCGGGTGGCGCAGGCTAGCGCCGAGCGCTAAGCCGGTCATGCCGCAAAAGGGAGAGAAGCGATGCAGCAAAGACAGATGGGCCTTGCCGAATGGGGAATGTTGCTGGTGCTGTCGCTGCTCTGGGGCGGCTCCTTCCTCTTCAACGGCATCCTGGTGAAAACCCTGCCGCCGTTTACCATCGTCACCGGCCGCGTGTTGATCGCTGCCGTCGCGCTGAACCTGATCGTGCGCGCAACCGGCCACTCCATGCCGCGTGATGGCAAGTCTTGGGCGGCCTTCTTCGTCATGGGCCTGATCAACAACATGATCCCCTTCTGCCTCATCGTCTGGGGCCAGACCCATATTGCGAGCGGCCTTGCCTCGATCCTCAACGCCACCACGCCGCTCTTCGGCGTCGTCGTCGCGCATCTGTTGACGGCGGATGAGAAGATGACCGGAAACCGCCTGCTCGGCGTCATCGTCGGCTTCGCCGGCGTCGCCTACATGATCGGCTTCGATGTGCTGCGCGATCTGGGAACCAATGTGCTGGCGCAGCTCGCCGTTCTCGGCGCCGCGCTCTCCTATTCTTTCGCCGGCATCTACGGCCGCCGCTTCCGCCAGATGGGCATGGCGCCGCTTCTCCCCGCCGCCGGCCAGGTCACCGCCTCCAGCGTGCTGATGCTCCCCATCGCCCTCATCGTCGACCACCCCTGGACGCTCGCCGCCCCCTCGGCCGAGACCTGGATGGCGCTCTTCGGCCTGGCGCTGCTCTCGACAGCGGTCGCCTACGTCCTCTTCTTCCGCATCCTCGCCACGGCGGGCGCCACCAACCTCATGCTCGTCACCTTCCTCATCCCCGTCAGCGCCATCCTGCTCGGCGCCGCCATCCTGGGCGAGCAGCTGCAGGCCAAGCATCTGATCGGCATGGCGATGATCGCGATCGGTTTGGCTGCGATCGATGGGCGGTTGTTTGCGCGGGTGCGGAGGAGAGTGGTTTGAGTGCCACTTGCTCCCCCTCTCCCCTCGGGGAGAGGGTAGGGTGAGGGGGCTGCGGAGTGAGGTGTCGGCAATTTATGTATTTAAAACAATGGGATATGATGGAGACCGGAGCCCCCTCATCCGCCTGCCGGCACCTTCTCCCCGTTGGGGAGAAGAGATTCGTGGTGGGTCGCTCGCGCCAACCTCCCCTTCTCGCCAACGGGAGCCGTTGCAAAATACGCGATCGCGGCAGCTCTATGGCGAACCGACCTGCCCTTTTCCCCGCTCAATGCCTTGAGCGGGGTTTTTGTTGGCTTCAGGCTGGCGTTTTCAGGTTTGCGGGCGCAGTTCGGCCTTGGTCACGTCGCCATCGTCACCCAGCGGCGCATGTTGAAGGCGATCGTCGCCATCAGCACCTGGGCCCGCGCCTTGACGAGCCCGCGATAACGGATCAGCCCGAGGCCCATGCGATGCTTGAGCGTGGCGAAGGTCGTCTCAACGGCCGCACGACGTTTCGATATCATCCGGTTGAGGCGGGCAAGCCTTGGCGGCAGGACGCGGTGATGCCGGTTGGGCCGGCGCATCAGCCGCGGCTTGATGCCCTGGCTCCTCAGGGCCTTCTCGCGTGCATGGGTATGATAGGCGCTGTCGGCCAGCACGCAGGATTCGTCGCCGGTAATCAGAAGGTCGGCGACGACGGTGTCGTTGACATTGGCCGGCGTGGTCACGACCCTCAGGATCAGGCCGGATCCTTCATCGACCCCGACATGAGCCTTGTAACCATAGGCCGAACCTGCCTTGCCCTTGCGCTGCGTGAACCGCGCATCCGGATCGCTCGGTGCCTGACGCGGCAACCGCTCGCCCGGCTCGTCCCCGTCCGAACCGGACGCGTCGGCATCGAGATTGGCATTGGCATCAAGGTCGCCATTGCGACCGCGAGGCGGGCGGGCCGCCGTCGTCTCGATCACCGTCGCATCCAGCATCGTGCCACGCCGCAGGATCAGACCGGCGGCATCCAACTGCCGGTCGAGCTCGGCAAACAGCTTGTCCAGCAGCGCTTCGCTGATCAAAAGGTTGCGAAATCGGCACAGCGTTGAGTGATCCGGAAAAGCTTCATCCAGAGCAAGGCCGACGAAACGCTTGAACGACAACCGGTCGCACAACGCTTCCTCAAGCTCCATGTCCGAGAGGCCGTATAGCGACTGCAGAAGCAGCGCCTTGAACATCACCAGCGGTCTATAAGCGGGCCGACCGGCGCCCTTGCCCGTGTCATCACGCAGCCGCGCAAGGTGCTTCTCGAAACGGTACCACCTCACCAGCGACGACAACTTGTCCAGCCGACCCGACCCTTTGCCCTGAGGGATCAACGCATCGGCGAAACTGAACTGGCCACCATCCCGAACCGACATCGCATCATCTCCGCTCATCGCTAAGACAGAGAATCACAACGGTGAGATTTTGCAACGGCTCCCATAGGGGAGAAGGTGCAGGCAGGCGGATGAGGGGGCCACACAGCACAAGCTAACCGCCTGAACCACCCCCAAAATCAACAAGCCAGATCAGCCACCACCGAATCCAAAATCAGCATCCCCGATGGCGTACAGCGGATACGCGAGTTGCCGATCCGCTCGATAAACCCGTGTTCCAGTAAAAACTCTTCGCGTTTCGGGTCGGGATCTCGGCCCGAGAGCTGCTGCCAGCGGGCGAGGTCGACGCCTTCGGTGAGGCGCAGGCCCATCAGGAGCAGTTCGTCGGCCTGTTCGTCATAGCCGAGCTGCTCCTGGTCGAGTACGCCGTGGCCGTCGCGTTCCACGAGCTCGAGCCAGGCTTCCGGCTTGCGCTCGGTGGCGGTGGCGAGCTTGATGGGGCCGCGCGTCAGCCGTCCATGCGCGCCGGGGCCGATGCCGGCATAGTCGCCGTAGCGCCAGTAGGTGAGGTTGTGGCGGCTCTCGGCGCCCGGGCGGGCGTGGTTGGAGACCTCGTAGGCGGGCATGCCCTCGGCGGCGGTGATGTCCTGCGTCGCCTCGTAGAGCAGCGCCGACTGGTCGTCGTCGGGCACGATGAGCTTGCCCATCTTGTGCAGCCCGAAGAAGGGCGTGCCCTCTTCGATCGTCAGCTGGTAGAGCGACAGGTGATCGACGGCATAGGAGATCGCTTGCTTGAGCTCCCGCTCCCATTCCTCCACCGTCTGCTTGGGACGGGCATAGATCAGGTCGAAGGACATGCGCGGGAAGATGTCGCGCGCCAGCTTGATCGCCTTCAGCGCATCCTCGACATCGTGCAGACGCCCGAGAAACTTGAGGTCGCGGTCGTTCAGCGCCTGCACGCCGAGCGACACGCGGTTGACGCCGGCGGCGCGGTAGCCGCGAAAACGCTCCGCCTCGACGCTGGAGGGGTTGGCCTCCATGGTGATCTCGATACCCTCGGGCATGTGCCATTCCCTCGCGATGCCGTCGAGAATGGCCGAGACCGTGGATGGGTTCATCAGCGAGGGTGTCCCGCCGCCGAGAAACACGCTGGTCACCGTCTTCGGGCCGCTCAGCTGCCGCATCGCCGCCGTCTCCTTCAGAAAGGCGGCGGTGAAGCGCTCCTGGTCCACAGGCTGGTGGCGCACATGGCTGTTGAAGTCGCAATAGGGGCACTTGGCGGCACAGAACGGCCAATGCACGTAGACGCCGAAACCGGGCTCGCCGGTATCGGGCAAAAGAGATGCATAGCGCGTCAGGTTAGGCTGTTCCAAAGTGTCCACGATTCGGGTTTTATGCGTCCAGGCAGGTTTCGACGAAGATCTTGAAGGCGCGGGCGCGGTGCGAGAGGGCGGCAGCGTCGCCCGGCTTCCATCCGTGCTTCTCTTCCGCGCTCATCTCGCCGAATGTGGTGTCGTAGCCCTCAGGTTGAAAGACCGGATCGTAGCCGAAGCCTTCCGTGCCGCGCGGCGGCCAGGCGACGAAGCCTTCCACTTCACCGCGGAACATTTCGGTGTGCCCATCAGGCCATGCCAGGCAGAGCACGCTGACGAAGCGCGCGGTGCGCTGCTCCGGCGTGGTGGCGCCGACCTTCTCGAGTGCCGTCTCGACCTTCTGCATCGCCATCGCGAAATCGCGCGTGCCGTCAGCCGTTTCCGCCCAGTTGGCGGTGTAGACGCCGGGCGCGCCATCCAGCGCGTCGATCACCAGGCCGCTGTCGTCGGAGAGCGACGGCAGGCCCGACGCCTTGGCCGAAGCCAGCGCCTTGATCGCGGCGTTCTCTTCGAAGGTCGTGCCGGTCTCATCCGGCTCCTCGAATTTCAGTTCGGCTGCCGATTTCGCCGAGAAGCCGAAAGGACCGATCAGGTCGGCGATCTCGCGTATCTTGCCGGCATTGTGGCTGGCAACGACGATGGTGCGGGTATCGAGCTTGCGCATGAGCGGTCCTTCAAAGATTCCAAAGTTTGGGTTCGGCGCATTCCAGGCTGTTGCCGTCAGGATCGCGGAAATAGATCGATCGCGCCCCGTTCGGCCAGCAGAAATCGCTTTCGATGGAAACGCCCGCTTTGTTGAGCTTTTCCGCGATCAAGTCAATCGCTTCCGCACGCATCCGGAAACACGCATGCCCCGCGCCGGTGCTGCCATGCGGCGGAACCGGCAGCGCGTCCGATGAGGGTGGTTTGGTCGTTTCCTGGCGGTTGAAGATTAGCAGGATGCCCGGGCCGCAGCGAAAGAAGACGTGCCGGTTGTCATGGCGTAAAACCTTCTCGAGGCCGAGAACGTCGCCGTAGAAGCGTTCGGCGGCATCGAGGTCGTCGACATAAAGCGCGGTTTCAAGAATGCCGTCGATCATGCTGTCATTCTCCGGGGGCCAAAAGACCCTCTCTGGCCTGCCGGCCATCTCCCCCACAAGGGGGGAGAACCGCTGGGCGCGCCCGCCTGCCTCAATCGAGGCTCGGCGGTGCCGCTAGGTTAAGCCCTCCCCCTTGTGGGGAGGGTTGGGGAGGGGTCTTTACTAGGACCTCAAAACCTCAGGCGATCGCCGCCTTCTGCAGCTCCACCAGCTCGGCAATCCCGTTCTTGGCAAGCGCCATCAGCGCGCCGAACTCTTCCTCGCTGAACGGCGTGCCCTCGGCCGTGCCCTGGATCTCGACGATCCCGCCCGAACCCGTCATCACGAAGTTCGCATCCGTCTCGGCCGACGAGTCCTCGAGGTAATCGAGATCGATCACAGGCTGGCTGGCGAAGACGCCACAGGAGATCGCGGCGACGTGGTCCTTCAGAACCCGCTCGACCTTGATCATGTTGCGGCTCTCCATCCACTTCAGGCAGTCGTAGAGCGCGATCCACGCGCCGGTGATTGACGCCGTGCGGGTGCCGCCGTCGGCCTGGATCACGTCACAGTCGAGCGTGATCTGGCGTTCGCCGAGTTCCTTGAGATCGACCACGGCGCGCAGCGAGCGGCCGATCAGGCGCTGGATTTCCTGGGTGCGGCCACCCTGCTTGCCGGCGGCGGCTTCGCGCTTCATGCGGTCGCCGGTGGCGCGCGGCAGCATGCCGTATTCGGCGGTGACCCAGCCCTTGCCGGTGTTGCGCAGCCACGGTGGCGTCTTTTCTTCAAGGCTCGCCGTGCAGAGCACGTGCGTGTCGCCAAATTTCACCAGACAGGAGCCTTCGGCGTGCTTGGAAAAGTTGCGCTCGAAGGTGACCTTGCGCATCTGGTCGGTTTTTCTGCCTGATGGCCGCATCCTAATTCTCCTCGGTGCACGGGACCGGGAACGCGGGCGCGATCCCAGGCTTCATCCTATGTGCGGGTCTGTTGTTGACCGCTTCTACGATTGGCGGCGCGCATTTGCAAATTCCCTTTTGCGCGCACGGGGAGATTGGCTATATTTTGCGGCATCATTATCAGCATGGGTGCGCAAGGCTTAATGGAATTCAGGTCGTCGACGATTTCGGACGCCGTTGCCGCGCTGGACGAACGCTCCAAGGAAATCTTCCGTCGCATCGTCGAGGGCTATCTGGAGACGGGCGAGCCGCTGGGCTCGCGCAATCTTTCGCGCATCCTGCCCATGTCGCTATCACCGGCCTCGGTGCGCAACGTCATGAGCGATCTCGAAGAGCTCGGCCTCGTCTATTCCCCGCATGTCAGCGCCGGCAGGCTGCCCACGCAGGTGGGCCTGCGCTTCTTCGTCGATGCCTTCATGCAGGTCGGCGATCTCTCCGCCGAGGACCGCGCCAATATCGACCGGCAGGTGCGGGCGGAAAGCCGTGACGGCCCGATGGAAGCGATGATGAACGAGGCAAGCCGCATGCTATCGGGCATGTCGCGCGGCGCCGGTCTCGTCATCACCTCGAAAAGCGATCCCGTGCTCAAGCACGTCGAGTTCATCCGTCTGGAACCCACCAAGGCGCTGGCCGTTCTCGTCGGCGATCACGATCAGGTCGAAAACCGCATCATCGAACTCCCCGCCGGCGTCACCTCCTCGCAGCTCACCGAAGCCGCGAACTTCCTCAACGCCCACATGACCGGCCAGACACTGCCCGAACTGCGCAGCCAGCTCGGCCGCTTGAAGGCCGATGTGCGCCACGAGCTCGACGCGCTGTCGCAGGATCTGGTGGAGCGCGGCATAGCCGTCTGGTCCGGCAGCGCGGATGAAGGCAAGCCCGCGCAGCTCATCATCCGCGGCCGCGCCAACCTCCTGGAGGGGCTGGGCAATCCAGATGATCTCGATCGCCTTCGCATGCTGTTTGACGATCTCGAAAAGAAGGACAGTCTGCTGGAGCTGCTGAACCTGGCCGAAAGCGGCCCTGGTGTGCGCATCTTCATCGGCTCGGAAAACAAGCTCTTCTCGCTCTCCGGCTCCTCGCTGATCGTCGCACCTTATCGCGACGAGGACGACCGCATCGTCGGCGCCGTCGGCGTCATCGGCCCGACGCGGCTCAACTATTCGCGCATCGTGCCGATGGTCGATTACACCGCCCAGCTCATGGCAAGGCTCTCGCGCCCGTCCAAATAACGCTATTCCGGCAGCTGCACGCCGGAGCCGCCCATCTCCGAAGGCATGTCCTTGAACTTCGGCAACCCGTCCTTCACGTGCAGGATGGTGTCCTCATAGTTCACATGCATGGTCGGCTTGTAGTCGAGATCGGGGATCACAGGCGCATAGACGTCGGTCACGCCCCAGAGCGGATGCTCGCTATAGAGATGCCCGCCGCAGGTGTCGCAGAATTTGCGCACGCTGTAATCGGTCTTCTGGAAACTCTCGACATGCTCGCCACCCTTGGTGACACGAACTGCCTGCGGCTGCCAGAGCGTGAAGGTGTTGATCGGCCCGGCCGACCAGTGCTGGCAGGAGCGACAATGGCAATAGCCCATCGCGACAGGCGTACCGGTCACGGTCAGTTCCACGGCACCGCAAAAGCATTTCCCGACATAGACGTTTTCGTCGGCCATCTCAGCACCTCCCAGGTTGGGAGATGAGTGTCGCACCATATCAGACTTTGCGAAAGTAAGAATGACATGTGGCTGACGCCTCGCTGTCGCTTTCATATGCGGCCGTCATGGGCCGAACATGCCTGTGTTTCCGACCTTCTTCGTCACGCAGACTTGATTTTTGATGTTCAAAGTTCGATATCGGGCACATCCAAAAGCCACCAATGACCGGAGAACGTCATGACTGACGAGACGACGAAGAACGGACCTGACGCAGCCGCGGAAGAAGCCGCAGCCGACGCCGCCGCAAACGTCGAGAACGAGACCGCAGCCGAGCCCGATCCGATCGAGCTCCTGAAGGCTGAGAATGCCGAGCTGCGCGACCGCTATCTGCGCCTCGCCGCCGACATGGACAATCTGCGTCGCCGCACCGAGCGCGAAGTCAAGGACGCCAAGTCCTACTCCGCGGCCGGCTTTGCCCGCGACATGCTGGCTGTCTCCGACAACCTGCGCCGCGCGCTCGACGCCATCCCGGAAGAGGCCCGCGCCGGCGCCGATGCCGGCCTGACGACGCTGATCGAAGGTGTCGAAATGACCGAGCGCTCGATGCTGTCGACGCTGGAGCGCCACGGCGTGCGCAAGCTGGAGCCGGTCGGCCAGAAGTTCGACCCGAACTTCCACCAGGCGATGTTCGAAGTGCCGAACCCCGACGTGCCCAACAACACCGTCGTCCAGGTCGTCCAGGCCGGCTATTCCATCGGCGAACGCGTCCTGCGCCCCGCCATGGTCGGCGTCGCCAAGGGCGGCCCGAAGATCGTCGAAGCCGAAACCAACTCGGTCTTCGACCAGAAAGACGCCTGATCCGATCAGGCCCGCCTAAGCGGGCCTGATCTCATTCAGACAGTCAGATGCGGGCGAAGCGTTCGATCAGGAGATCGAAGAAGCCGTCCGCGTCGACGTCGCGCATCACGGTCGCGTTGCGCTTGCGGTCGGTCCCGTGCCACCAGTCGACCACGGTCATGCCGACGGTCAGTTCCGACTTCACTTCGATCTCCACATTGCAGACCCGTCCCTTGAAAAGCTCCGGCTTCAGCAGATAGGCAACGACCGTCGGGTCGTGCAGCGGGCCGCCGTCCGAGCCGTATTTCTCGATATCGAAGCGCTCGAAGAATTCCAGCATCTCCACCATCGCGATCGCCGGCCGCGTGCCGATCTCGGCCATGCGTTTGACGCGGGATTTCAGTGTCAGCAGCTTGTGCGTCACGTCGAGCGGCATCATCACGATCGGCACGCCGGAGCGGAACACGATGTCGGCTGCTTCGGGATCGACGTAGATGTTGAATTCGGCCGCGGGCGTGATGTTGCCGCCTTCGGAATAGCCGCCGCCCATCATGACGAGTTCGCGCACGCGGCCGATGATATCTGGTGCCTTCTGGAAGGCGAGGCCGATATTGGTCAGCGGTCCGAGCGTGCAGAGCGTCACCGTGCCCTCAGGCTCGCTGCGCAGCGTCTCGATGATGAAGTCGACGGCGTGGCCTGCCTGCAAAGGCATGGTCGGTTCGTCGAGCTCGGGGCCGTCGAGGCCGGTCTTGCCGTGCACATGCTCGGCGGTGACGAGCGGCCGGGCGATCGGCTTGTCGGCGCCGGCGAAAACCTTGGTGTCGGTCTTGCCGCAGAGCTCGCAGACGATGCGCGCATTGCGGCTGGTGTAGGAGAGCGGCACGTTGCCGGCGACGGTGGTGATGCCGAGCAGTTCCAGTTCCTCGGGGCTGCCGAAGGCCAGCATGATCGCGGCCGCATCGTCCTGACCTGGGTCGGTGTCGATAATGATCTTTCTCGGGTTTGCCATTCCGTTCGTCCCATCCTCCCGGTGCCTGTATCGATGCACATATCGATGCATGCACCATCTGTTTATCTTCCCGGCGCAAATCGGCACAGCCGGCGCGGGGCAGGATTTGATGCGAGGCGCAGCAAGCTTTGTCAAGGCGGTGCAATCGCGTGCTGGAGGACCGCACGTCTTGCGTCCCACGTCTTGCGCCCTGTCTTGCGAATGACAGCATTCGTTCCCATATTAGCAATATCCGGATGCTGTCTTCAGGTCCGGAAGGGTCGCTTGCATCAAGGACTTGGAACGCTGATGAGCCGTATGACGCCTTTCGCCAGCCCGCTGTTGCTGGGTTTCGACGCCATGGAAAAGACGCTGGAGCGGATTTCCAAGGCGAGTGACGGATATCCCCCCTATAATATCGAGCGCCTCGCCGCCGACCGCATCACTGATGATCCGGAGCGCCTGCGCATCACGCTGGCTGTCGCCGGCTTCAGCGAGGAGGAACTCGACATCTCCGTCGAGGAAAACCAGCTGGTCATCCGTGGCCGCCAGGTCGAGCAGGGCGAGCGGGAATATCTCTATCGCGGCATCGCCGCCAGGCAATTCCAGCGCACTTTCGTGCTGGCTGACGGCATGCAGGTTCTCGGCGCGGGCCTCAAGAACGGCCTGCTGTCGGTGGATCTCATTCGCCCGGAGCCGTCGCGTATGGTGAAGAAAATTAACATTTCGGTCCCACAGTAGGACAACGGCGCAAATCGCACCGTTGGTCCCTTCTCTCTGGAGGTACAGGAATGTTGATGAAAGAAGCCAATTCGCACCTGACCAAGACCGAGCTTGCCGGCATCGGCAACGGCGAGGTCGCCTATATCAGGAAAATCCGCTCCGAGGATGTTCCCCGGTGTTTTCCGGAAGCTCCCGATATCGATCCCAACGTCGATCTCTGGGCGCTCTTCGGCGCAGACGGAACCCCGATCCTCCTCACGGACAACCGCTCCAGCACCTTCTTCAAGGCCGCTGAAGACGAGCTGAAGACGGTCAGCCTGCATTAAAGGCGGGTCAGCATGAAAACAGACGGCGTTCCCCGGAGCGCCGTTGTTTTGTTTCTGAGGGGCGACTCATGCTACGCCCCATCTCATGCGAATAGCGTCCTTCCAGCGTTTCCCCATTTTCGATGACGCTGAGAAGGCGGCGGACGTGATCCTGCGCGACCTGACATGGGCCGATAGCCACGGTGCCGATCTCGCCATCTTTCCCGAATGCTACCTCCAGGGCCACAGCTACGACAGGTCGATCAACGAGCGGCGCGCGCTTTGCGTCGATGATCCGGCGCTGCAAAAGCTGCTCAAGCCGCTCCGTTCCGTCAGGACAGCGGCGATCGTCGGCTTCATCGAGCGTCGCGGTGATCTGGTCTACAACAGCGCCATGCTGATCGAGAGCGGCGCCGTGGCGGGCGTGTACACCAAGGCGAACCCGCTCGAAGATGGCTGCACCCCGGGCGATGCATTTCCCGTCTGGCAAAGAGCCGGCCGCGGCTTCGGCATCAATATCTGCAGCGACTTCCGCGATCCGGCATTCTCCGATGCCATCGTGGCAAACGGCGCCTCCGTCGTCTGCGCTCCGCTCAACATGCTGATCCGGGCGCACAAGGTGGACCAGTGGCGCGAGCCCGCGATCGAGAGCCTTCGCGCCTGCGCGGTCCGCACGGGCAGCTGGGTCATCTCCTCCGATGTCGTCGGCGACAGGGGAGAGGGCTGGATGAGCTGCGGCTGCACGCTCGCCGTCGGGCCTGATGGCGTGATCGCGAGCAAGGTGCCTGAATGGGAAGAAGGCGCTATCCTGCTGGATATTGATTGACGCTGCCGGCCTAAGCCGATGCTCAGTCCCGATGCTCAGTTTTGGCCAAACAGCATGGACATTGGATAAGGCAGCGCCAGCGGCGGCATGTCGTCTCGTGTGAAGTACCGGATGGATTTCGTCTCGCTGTCCGTCCAGGCGCCGCTGCCGCCGCCGATCTGGCACTTGAACAGCGTCACGACATACTCGACCTGATCGCCATTCGGATAAACATATCTGAACTCGCGTCCGCCGAAGACGCCGAGAATGCCGGTCGAGGTCACAGCAAGCCCGGTCTCTTCCATGACCTCACGGATAATGGCTTCCCGCGGCGTCTCGCCCGGCTCGATCGCGCCGGCGGGCAGGCTCCATGCTTCTCCGGATGATTTTTCCTGCAGCAGCAGGCGACCCGCCTCGTCATGGATGACGGCGGCGACGGCGGGAAGCAGGATGAGGCGATTGCCGATCAGTTTACGAAGGTCGGTCAGGTAGGATGCCATTCGCCGACCTCGCTTGATCGTTTAGACGCGCTTGAACGTCAGATAGGCCGATGAGCGTCCTTCGCGCCGGGCCTTGGCCTCGTAGCGCGTGCTCGGCCAGCCCTCGTAGGGCGTCAGCCAGTCGGCCGCGTTGCTGGCCTGCCAGTCGAAACCGCCGTGGTCGCGGCACTTGAGCAGCGTCCAGTTCACGTAGGTGTCGATGTCGGAGGCGAAGCAGAACAAGCCGCCGGGCTTCAGCACGCGGTGAAAGCGATCGAGATTGGTCTTGGAGACGAAGCGGCGCTTCCAGTGCTTCCGCTTCGGCCAGGGATCCGGGTAGAGCAGGTCGATCTGGTCGATCGATCCATCCGGCAGCCAGTCGAGCAGCTGCGTCGCATCGTCATTGTAGACGCGGACATTGCGGGCGCCGGCATTGTCGACGCTGGCAAGCAGCTTCTGCATCGAATTGATGAAAGGCTCGACGCCGATGAACCCGGTGGAAGGGGTCTCGATCGCGCGGTGGATCAGATGCTCGCCGCCGCCGAAGCCGATCTCAAGACGCAGCCGGTTGGTCTCGACGGGAAAGAGCGTGCTCGGCGGCTCCGGGGGAGCCGCCGAGAGGTCGATGATGAACGCCGGCAAGAGGGTGCTGAGCTTCTCCGCCTGTTGTCCGCGAAGTGCCTTACCCTTGCGGCGACCGAAGAAAGCCTCGGTCGCGCGTCCGCGACGTTCCATGTCAGTCATCGTCTTAAGCCTTGATCGCTTCCTTGAGCGGCTTCACCAGATCGGTCTTCTCCCAGGAGAACGAGCCGTCACGGCCAGCCTTGCGGCCGAAGTGGCCGTATGCCGAGGTCTTGGCGTAGATCGGCTTGTTGAGGTCGAGGTGACGACGAATGCCGGTCGGAGACAGGTCCATGGTCTTGCGGATTGCCGCTTCGACCTGGTCTTCCGTCACCTTGTTGCCGGTGCCGTGCAGGTCGACATAGATCGACAGCGGCTGGGCAACGCCGATGGCGTAGGAAATCTGGATCGTGCACTTTTCGGCAAGGCCGGCTGCCACGACGTTCTTGGCGAGATAACGGGCGGCATAGGCTGCCGAACGGTCGACCTTGGTCGTGTCCTTGCCGGAGAATGCGCCGCCGCCGTGCGGAGCCGCACCGCCGTAGGTGTCGACGATGATCTTGCGGCCGGTCAGGCCGGCGTCGCCGTCAGGGCCGCCGATGACGAACTTGCCGGTCGGGTTGATGTACCAGGCGCAATCCTTGGCGATCGGCAGGTCGCCGAGAGCTTCGCGGATATAGGGCTCCACGACGGCGCGAACCTTCTTCGAATCCCAGCTGTCGTCGAGGTGCTGCGTGGAGAGAACGATCGAGGTGACCTCGGCCGGGTGGCCGTTGACATAGCGAACGGTGACCTGGCTCTTGGCGTCCGGGCCGAGCTTGGCGGCGTCGCCATTGCCGGCCTTGCGGGCGGCGGCGAGCAGCTGCAGGATCTTGTGCGAATAGTAGATCGGCGCCGGCATGAGATCCGGCGTTTCCTTGCAGGCGTAGCCGAACATGATGCCCTGGTCGCCGGCACCTTCGTCGCCCTGCTGGTCGGCGGCGTTGTCGACGCCCTGCGCGATGTCAGCCGACTGCGAGTGCAGGAGAACGTCGATCTTGGCCGTCTTCCAGTGGAAGCCGTCCTGCTCGTAGCCGATGTCCTTGATGGCGCGGCGTGCGGCGGTCTTGAACTTCGACGGGTTGATGACGTCGGCGCCGTTCTTGTCCTTCTTCATCAGGCTCGGCGGCAGACGAACTTCACCGGCGATGACCACGCGGTTGGTGGTTGCCAGCGTTTCGCATGCGATGCGCACGCCCCATGGGTTGATGCCGGTCTTGGCGGCTTCGCGGTACACCAGATCCACGATCTCGTCGGAGATACGGTCGCAGACCTTGTCCGGGTGACCTTCGGCTACGGATTCGCTGGTGAAGAGGTAATTGGCACGCATTCCGGGATTCCCCTCAAAGAATAAAAAGCTGCGTAGTGGTACTCAGTTCAGGGCCGAAAAACAAGCGCAGAAGGACATAAATATATCTTTATATCTGCGACGAAGTGACAAATTTTGCCCAAAAAACGCAAAAAAGCGGCCTTTACGACCGCTTTCTCGACTGTGACTTCTGAGGGATGCTTATTCGGAGTCGGCTTCGGCGGCGAGCGCCTTGACCAGTTCGACGACCTTGCGGCGCACCTTGGGATCGGTGATCTTCACGAAGGCGCGGTTCAGCTGCAAGCCTTCCGAGGAGGACAGGAAGTCGACCACGTAGTTGGAGCTGGAGGCTTCCGCCATGCCACCCGCCATGCCAGCGTTCTCGCCGGGTGCATCCTCGAAGAAGAAGGAGACCGGAACGTTCAGAATGCTGGAGATATTCTGCAGCCGGCTCGCGCCGACGCGGTTGGTGCCTTTTTCGTATTTCTGGATCTGCTGGAATGTAATGCCGAGGCTTTCCCCAAGCTTTTCCTGGCTCATTCCAAGCATCGTTCGGCGAAGACGGATGCGACTGCCAACATGGATGTCGATCGGGTTCGGCTTCTTCTTGTTCTCAATCATGGTGCTGCCCTAACAATAATTCTGCCCTTGTTTAAACCGGCACGCCCAAACCCATCCCCAAAACGCCACGTTGCAAAGTGCGATCTATTCACCTTGAACCATACGTTAAGAATGCCGATCCTAACTACTATGCAATTTTAGGGGTTTTCGGTCAATTACGCTTGAAAACAAAACCAAAACGCGAAGCCAGTGCAATTGCAAGCAGAAGTGTTTCGATCAACCAGAAGTACGTTTCGCGTGACAGCGGCAGATGGGTCGGAGAGGCGAAACTATCAAGGGTTGCGTCAATAAAGCCGGTCTCATTGAGCGAAAGACCTGCAATAATTTCACCACGGGGGCTGACAAGGGCGGAAATCCCGCTATTGCCGTCGCGAATCAGCGGCAGACCCGTTTCCACGGCCCGAACGCGGGCCTGCTGGAAGTGCTGGTAGGGGCCGGGCGTGGCGCCGAACCAGGCATCGTTGGTGATGTTCAAAATGGCCGATGCGGACCCGATATCGCCGGTCATTTCGCCGGGGAAAATGATCTCGTAGCAGACCAGCGGATAGAGCTTCAGACCGCTTGGCAGCGTCAGCAGCTGGCGCGTGGCGGCGGCCGAGAAGCCGCCGGGCATCTCGACGATGTTCTGGATGCCGAACTCGCTGAGAAGGCTCTCGAACGGCATGTATTCGCCGAACGGCACGAGGTGCACCTTGTCGGAGGCGGCGATGATCTGGCCGCGACCGTCGATCACGTAGATCGAATTATAGTAGCGCGGCGGATTGCCGGGACCCATGTCCTCGGCGCGCACGGCGCCGGCCAGCAGCACCTGGTTGTCATCAAGCGTGTCGGCGATCCTCGTCAGCGCATCCTGGTTATCGGTCAGGATGAAGGGGATCGCCGTCTCCGGCCAGACGATGATATCAGGCTTGCGTCCGCCGTCTTTCGGCGCCTCCGCCGAAAGCTTCAGATGCTTCTCGAAGATCGCGGCGCGGTCGGCGTCGCTGTCCATCTTGGCGCTCTGGTCGATCATCGGCTGCACGAGGCGGATGACGGGGCTGTTGTCGGCGGCGGCGGCGGCAACAGGCTTCGGTGCGCCGTAAAGCACATAGGCGCCATATCCGACATGCGCGGCAAGCAGCAGCAGCGCCAGCGAAATGCCGGTTTTGGCGCCCTGCTTGGTGCCTATGAGGGCAGGAGCGGCGAAGACGAAGACCGACAGCGCGGTGATGCCCATGATCCCTATGATATGGGCCGACTGCATCATCACGGGCACCGGCGTCATGCCATAGCCGATGGCGTTCCACGGAAAGCCGGTGAAGAGCACGCTGCGCGCCCATTCGAGCAGGCCGAAGCTTGCTGCCAGCGCCACGATCCGCCCGACCCCGTCGGACCAGAGGATGCGGGCGAGTGCTGTCGCCAGGCCGTAGAAGATCGCAAGCACCGCCGGAAGCCCGAAGATCGCCAGCGGCAGCGCCCATGCGAACTCCTCGGCATCGATCATCAGCGCATGCCCGAGCCACCAGAGACCGGCGACAAAGTAACCGAAGCCGAACAGCCAGCCGGTGACGAAGGATGGCCAGAGGCGCCCGATGATGCCGCTGTCCGGCGCGGCAGCCGCGCCATCGATCAGCCAGACCAGCAGCGTGAAGGACACGAACATCGCGGCGAAGAAGCCGATGGGGGGGAGGGCCAGAACGCCGAATGCGCCTGCAAGGATCGCCAGCAGCACTCTCTTGTAGCCCCAAACCAGGATGACCCTGTCGGCAATTCGCTCCATGCGCACCCCACCAATCCGCGAATCAACTGAGGTCGCAGTGTTTCAAAAAAGCCGCCCGTTGTCGTGGTTGGCAGTGATCAGTTTGCCGTCGGCGTCTCGCTCTGTCGCTCGTCGCCGTGGTCGAGACCGATTGCGCCGTCACCATCGCTTTTCGCGCGCCGGCGGATCGCCTGACGCTTGCGGGTAATCCGCACGCGCTTGATGCGGCGCGGATCGGCGTCGAGAATGTGAAACTCGAAGCCCGGCAACGCCTGAACGACTTCGCCGCGCACGGGAATGCGCCCAAGCTCGGAGAAGATCAGGCCGCCCAGCGTATCCACTTCGTCGACCTGCTCGGTGATGTCGAAATCCGGGCCGATCGCTTCGGCGATATCCTCGAGCTCGACGCGGGCGTCGGCCACAAACATATCCTCGGAAACCCGCTTGAACATGACTTCTTCGTCGTCATGCTCGTCGTCGATGTCGCCGACGACCATTTCCACGATGTCCTCATGCGAGGCCAGGCCGTCGGTGCCGCCATATTCGTCGATGACGAGTGCCATCTGCGTGCGGTTTACCTGCATGCGGCGCAGAAGGTCGGAGGCCAGCATCGAGGGCGGAACGAACAGGATCTTGCGGATGATGCCCGCTTCGGAAAGCGTCTTCTGCAGGTCCACGCGGGCAAGGTCGAAATTCGGCTTGGCCGAGCGCGGCGCCTTCTGCAGGTTCTCGGGCGCGACCTCGACGATCGGCTCGGCGCCCTTGGCAGCCTTGGTCGATCCGCGGCGCTTGTTGCGCGCCTGCTTGGCGACGTAGGAGAGCAGATCGCGGATGTGCACCATGCCACGCGGATCATCCAGCGTTTCGGCATAGACGGGCATGCGCGAGCGGCCGGATTCCTCGAACAGGATCATCAGCTCGCCGATGGTGATGGTCTGGTCCACCGCCTCGATATCGGCGCGCGGCACCATCACGTCGGCAACGCGCACTTCCCGGAAGCGCAGGATGTTGTTGAGCATCGCCTTCTCGTCGGCGGAGAAGGCATCGCCATCGGCCGCGTCGGTCATCAGCGCGTCGGCAAGGTCTTCGCGGATGCGCGAACCCTGCTGTGGCCTCAATATGCGGGCAGCCCGCGACCAGAAGGATTGGGATCGTCCGGACTGCCTGCTACTACTGCCACCCTCGTCGGAGGATGATTGATCGGCGGTGTCCTTGGCCTCGGTGGCCGGTCTCGTCGTAAAGTCGCTCATGGTTCCATTTTAAGGTCTTGACCCTCGTATGGGTCAGATAGGCCGAGTTTCGCCAAAATGCGAGTCTCCAGCCCCTCCATTATCTCGGCTTCGGTATCATTATTATGATCGTAGCCGAAGAGATGCAAGAAGCCGTGCACCATTAGGTGGGTGAGATGGTCGTCGAAGCTCTTCTCGAGCTCGACCGCCTCGCGGGCCACGGTCTCCCTGGCGATGATGATATCGCCAAGCATCGGCCCCGGAACCTTGCCCGGTTGAACCGGGAAGGCGGGGAATGAAAGCACGTTGGTCGGCTTGTCCTTGCCGCGCCATTCCGCATTGATGTCCTGGATCGAGGCGTCGTCGGTGAAGACCAGCGACACCTCGGGGACCATTTTCGGAAAGGGCTGCTTCTCGGTCTCGCGCAGATAGGTCGCGGCCGTCTCCAGCACGCGGTCGGCCAGCGCGTGGAGCGCGTCTTCGGAGGGCCATTCGCCCTCCTCGATGCTGATCTGTATGTCGAGTTCGGCCATCAGTCCTGCTGCGCGGCCTCTGGAGTGTCCGTCAGATAGGTCGCGTCATAGGCGCGAACGATGCGGCCGACCAGCGGATGGCGCACGACGTCCGTGTCCTTGAAGCGGATGATCGAGATGCCCTCGACACCGTTCAGGAGCTGCAGCGCCTCGACCAGGCCCGACTTGACGCCGCGCGGAAGGTCGATCTGGCTCGGGTCGCCGGTTACGATCATGCGCGAGTTCTCGCCGAGGCGCGTCAGGAACATCTTCATCTGCATAGACGTCGTGTTCTGCGCTTCGTCGAGGATGACGGCGGCATTCGACAGCGTACGTCCGCGCATGAAGGCCAGCGGCGCGATTTCGATGACGCCGGCGGTGATGGCGCGATCGACCTTGTCGGCCGGCATCATGTCATAGAGCGCGTCGTAGAGCGGGCGCAGATAGGGGTCGACCTTCTCCTTCATGTCGCCGGGCAGGAAGCCCAGGCGCTCGCCGGCTTCGACAGCCGGGCGGGAAAGGATGATCTTTTCGACGACGCCGCGCTCCAGAAGCTGGGCGGCGTGGGCGACGGCGAGGTAGGTCTTGCCGGTACCGGCCGGACCACAGCCGAAGACGAGTTCGGACCGCTCGAGTGCGCGCAGATAGGCATCCTGCGTCGGCGTGCGGGCAATGATGGTCTTCTTGCGCGTGGAGACCTGCGCCATCGTCAGCTTGGCCTTCTTCTCCATCGTCGGCAGGCTCAGCTGATCGTCGGCTGCAACAGCCATGCGGATCGCGCCTTCGACGTCGGAGCGTTCAACGCTGCCGCCCTTCTGGAGCTTGTCGTAGAGATAGTCGAGTGTCCGCCGCGCCTGATTGGTGGTGACGATGTCACCCGAGATCACGACGGAGTTCCCTCGCGCTCGAGCGTCGATGTTCAGGCGTTCCTCGAGTAGCTTGAGGTTCTGGTCGAATTGACCAAACAGTTCGCTGGCGAACCGATTGTTTTCGAACGTCAGAATAAAGTGATTGGCGTCGCTCGCGATGCGTGGGTGGCGCGGTGAAGAAGAAACCAATTCTTGTCCGTTCAAGCGGTCGAGCTCCTTGAGTTAGGCACCAGCCTCTACCATCTCGGAAAACAGGCTGTTGGGTCCGGTACCTGTGATTCGCACTTTAATAATGTCACCGATTTGCGATGCTTTTGCATCAACATTCACCGACTGAAGCCAGGGGGAACGGCCGATAAGTTGTTGAGACATGCGACCGGGCTTTTCGAGCAACAGTTCGATGGTCTTCCCGACGCAGGATTCGGCAAATTCCTGCTGCTGCTTCAAGAGAAGCGCCTGCAGGCGTTCGAGCCTTTCTGCCTTGATCTCTTCCGGCACTTGGTCCTTCAGATCAGCGCCGGGCGTACCCGGCCGCGTCGAGTATTTGAACGAGAAGGCCTGCGCATAGCGGACCTTCTCAACGAGTTTTAGTGTATCCTCAAAATCGGCATCTGTCTCCCCCGGAAAACCGACGATGAAGTCGCCCGAGAGCGCGATATCGGGACGCGCGGCGCGGATGCGCTCGACCAGCGTCAGATACTCGGCAGCGGTGTGGCGGCGGTTCATCGCCTTCAGGATCCGGTCGGAGCCGGCCTGCACCGGAAGATGCAGATAGGGCATCAGCGCTCTGAGGTCGCGGTGCGCCTCGATCAACCGGTCGTCCATGTCGCGCGGATGGCTGGTGGTGTAGCGAAGCCGGGCAAGGCCGGGGATTTCGGCCAGCCGATAAAGCAGGTCGCCCAGCGTCCATTCCTGGCCATCAGGGCCAAGCCCGTGCCAGGCATTGACGTTCTGGCCGAGCAGCGTGATCTCGCGCACGCCGCCCTCGACCATCTTCTGCGCTTCCTCGACGATCTGGCTCACCGGGCGCGACACTTCCGAGCCGCGCGTATAGGGCACCACGCAGAAGGTGCAGAACTTGTCGCAGCCTTCCTGCACGGTCAAGAACGCGGTGACGCCGCGCGCCCGGATCTTGGTCTTTTCGGCGATCGGCAGGTGCTCGAACTTGTCTTCCAGCGCATATTCCGTATCGACGATGCGCTGCCCTTCCTTGGCGCGGCGCAGCGCTTCCGGCAGGCGGTGATAGGTCTGTGGCCCGATGACGACATCGACGGCGGGCGCACGGCGCAGAATCTCTTCGCCTTCGGCCTGCGCCACGCAACCGGCCACGCCGATCATGAACTCGCGGCCTTCCTTGTTGCGCTCCTTCTTCATGTCGCGCAGCCGCCCGAGCGCCGAGTAAACCTTCTCGGCCGCCTTCTCGCGGATATGACAGGTGTTGAGCAGCACGAGATCGGCCTGCTCCATGTCTTCCGTCGGCTCATAGCCGTCGCGCGCCAGAGCATCGCTCATGCGCGTGGAGTCATAGACGTTCATCTGACAGCCGTAGGTCTTGATGAAAACCTTGCGGCTGTTGCTGCCATCGCGGAGTGTGGTCTCCGGGGCCGGGAGGAGGGCGCTGTCCTGGGTCATGCCGGCTATTTAGTGGTTTTTGCGCCGGGAGAAAAGGGCTTGTTATCCCGTCTTCCGGTGGCGTCGAACTTGGGGAGCCCGATCATGGCATCGGCCCAATCGGCTGCCTTGCTGGCAGGGTTCTCGGCATCCTCTTTTGCCATGCGCTCGATCTCGTCATCGGAGAGCGCCTGGATGCGTGCCCAATCTGTGTTTGCTTCCGCTTTTCGCTTTGCCATGCCAGACGGTTCTCCAGCGTCAGCTTTGAAGTCTGCAAGATTATGCAGATATCGGCAACGGCTTTTACGCTTGGACGTCCCGCCCCCTGAGCGCCGCACCGAGCATGGCGCGGATACGGCTGGCGATCGTGGCGCTCACCTGCTTGCGGTTGGTCTCGGCGCTGTAGGAGACGGCTTCGCCGAAGTGGACATCGACGTCGAAGGCGCCGCAGCGGAGCATGTCTTTGAGGTGCGGCAGCATCTCGACATCACCAGGCCAGGAGGCGAGCGGGCGGTGGTAGCGGCCCATGGGAAGGCCATGCACGCCGGTATAGGCGACCGCTACTGGCTGCACGATGACGGTGCCGGTGGGGGACGCGGGTACAGCCATGGCGGCGGCGCCGAACAGCGAGGATTTCACCTCCAGCAGCCGGTTGCCATCCGATGTCGTCCCCTCGGGAAACAGCACCACGATCTCGCCGTCGGCCATGCGCGCGGCGATCTCGCTCACCTGGTTGCCGGTGTTGCGCTTTTCCTCGCGCACCACGAACACGCTCTTCTGCAGCTTGGCGAGCGTGCCGAAGATCGGCCAGTCACGCACCTCGTTCTTGGCGATGAAGGCGACGTCGGCGATCGAGGACAGCACCATGATGTCCATCCACGAGGAATGGTTGGCGCACAGCATCAGCGGCCGATGCGTTTCCATCTCTCCGTGAACGCGAACGCGGATGCCGAGACAGAAACAGATGATGCGGTGCCAGACGCGCGGCAGCCAGCGGCGCATCTTCCAGTCGTAGCGCAGGGCAAGAAGCTGCCAGGGCATGAGCAGGATGCTGGCGATGAGAATGACGATGCCGGCGAGGGCGACGCGCAGCCAGGCGATCAAATCGAACACTCCGCGGCTGCACGCATGATATCAGTGATCGTCCTTCTTGAGCGGTATGCCGTAGAGCTCGAGCCGGTGATCCACCAGCGTGAAACCGTGCTCGCGGGCAATCCGCTCCTGCAGCGCCTCGATCTCCGGCGAGCGGAACTCGATGACGACGCCGGTCTTCAGGTCGATCAAGTGATCGTGATGCTCTTCCGGCACCGTCTCGTAGCGCGAGCGGCCGTCGCGGAAGTCGTGGCGGGCGATGATGCCGGCGTCTTCGAACAGCTTGACGGTGCGATAGACGGTGGAAATCGAAATCTTGGCGTCGACCTTCACGGAGCGGCGATAGAGCTCCTCAACGTCAGGATGGTCTTCTGATTCCTCAAGAATGCGCGCAATGACCCGGCGCTGCTCCGTCATGCGCATGCCGCGCTCGGTGCAGAGTTCCTCAAGGGTCTTTGCCACATCCGTCATCAGGAGCCTTTCGATAGTCAACGTCTCAAGACGGAACTAGCGAAGAATGCGCTTCATGACAAGCGCCGTAGATACGTCGCCATTGGCGTCCTTGTAGTATCCACGGCGTTCTCCGACCTGGTCGAAACCGAGCTTGCGGTAAAGACCGAGCGCAGCAGCGTTGCCCTTGTCGACCTCGAGGAAGATACTTTCGCCGCCGCGCTGCTTTGCCTCGCGCATAGCCGCCTGCATCAGCCGCCATCCAAGCCCCGACCGTCCGACCTTCGCCTGCACCGCGATCGTCAGGATCTCGGCCTCGCCGGCAACCTCACGCGCCAGGACGAAGCCCGGCAGCGGCTTCTTCAGGAAGGCATTGGTCTGCCGCGCCACGAAGCCGAAGACGTTGCTCTGGCTGAGCAGGCTGTAGAACTCGCCATCGCCCCAGGGGCGGGCGAAGCGCTCTCCATGCAGTGTCGAGACCGCATGGCAATCATCGGCATCCATAGGGATGATTTCGAATTCCGGCTTCAGCGACAGATAGGATTCCAGCATGGTCATACTCGCGCAATCGCAAACCCGGCCTGCGGTTTGGCATCGGGTCCGCGCAGATAAAGTGGCTTCGGCTTTCCGGAAGAGGGGTCGGCGGCAGCGGCAAGGCGCGCCACGATGGAGATCGGGAAATGGTTGGCGTGGTCGCCGGTAGCATCGGGCCGCAGCAAGGGTGTCGCCGAGCCGGTGACGACGCCGTCGAAGGACGCCGCGAAAGCCTGCGCGTCCTCGACCGTCACGGCCCTGGCTTCATCGAGCGGCGTGCCGTCGGCGTCAAAGGCCTGCAGATAGATTTCGTTGCGCTTGGCATCCATGGCGGCCAGCACCTGTTGGCCCGGCGAGCGCTCGCGCTCGGCCTCGGCCATGACCGCTAGCGTCGTGATGCCGACGGCGGGAACGCCGAGCGAAAGGGCAAAGCCACGGGCGGCGGCGACGCCGACGCGGATACCGGTGAATGAGCCTGGACCGATGGTGACGGCTACGCGCTCGACATCGGAGAGCTGAACGCCCGCCTGATCCAGCGCGCGATCCACTATTCCCATCAGATGCTCTGCATGCCCCTTGCCGATCATGTCCGATGCCTCCCCCAGCACCGTATTCCTGCTGCTGTCATAGACAGAAGCAGCGCAATCCACACCTGCGGTGTCGAGCGCCAGTATGATCATGGCATCTATTTCCGAATAAACCGTTCCTGACCTGTCCATACATCGCAAGACGCCGCGTTTGCAAACGCCGCGTCGTCGCGAATGTTGGTTCAGTTCGTCAGACGGCTTCGACTTCCTGAACTTCCGGCACGAAATGGCGCAAAAGGTTCTGGACGCCGTGCTTCAGCGTTGCCGTCGAAGAAGGGCAACCCGCGCAGGAGCCCTTCATGTTCAGATAGACGGTGCCGTCCTTGAAGCCACGGAAGGTGATGTCGCCGCCATCCTGGGCAACGGCCGGGCGCACGCGCGTCTCCAGCAGTTCCTTGATGGTCAGAACGATCGTCTCGTCACCCTCGTCGAAGAATTCGCCATCGGCATCGGCTGCTTCACCAAGCACGGAAGACGCGCCCATGACCGGCTTGCCGGACATGAAGTGCTCCATGATCGAGCCGAGGATGGCGGGCTTCAGGTGCTGCCACTCCTGGTCTTCCTTGGAAACGCTGATGAAATCATAGCCGAAATAGACGCCGGTGACGCCATTGATCTCGAACAGGCGCGCGGCGAGCGGCGAGGCAGCCGCTTCCTCGCGATTGCGGAACTCGGCGGTGCCGCTCTCCATGACGATCTTGCCCGGCAGGAACTTCTGCGTGGAAGGGTTCGGCGTGGCTTCGGTCTGGATAAACATGGTGCTCTCCGTGCGGCAGGCGCGCGCCCGCGACGTATTTAGAATTCTTCAAAAGTAGAAATAAGCCGTTTGGCGGTGCAATTCAAGAGACTGATACTCAGGAAATCGCAATCACGCCAACGCGTCCAGTTCCTCATCGCTCAGTGTATCAGGCAAGACGGTAACGGGGATGGGAAAAGCCGCGCCACGGCCGGCAACCGACGACACCAGCGGTCCCGGTCCTTCTTTCGCGGAGCTTGCGGCCAGTACCAGAATGGCGATGTCGCGGTCGTCCTCGATGACGGCGTTGATCTGCTCTGCCGCACCGCCCTCGCGGATGACGATCTCCGGCTCGATGCCGATATTCTCGCGCACCAGCTGGGCCGACTTGGCGACGACCGCTTCTGCTTCCTCGCGTGCTTCGGCCCGCATGATCTCCTCGACACCCAGCCATTGCTGGAAGTCGCCATCGGGGATCACGTAGACGAGCACCAATCCGCCATTGGAATTCTTGGCGCGCCGGCCGGCATAATGGACGGCGCGTTGGCATTCGGGCGTGTCATCGATCACGGCCATGAACTTGCGGCGGTGACCTTCGAGCCGTGAGAGTCGTTTTGATACCATGGGTGCGACTCTGACACTTGATCCGGGAGATTTGCAAGTCCCCGTTTTGCCGCAAACTGTCCGCTCACCGACAGGTGTTCGGCCGAGGCTATCGTGGTGCTGCAACGAGCCCGTAAAGCAGCATTATTTCCTTCACATGCTCGATATCGGGCTTGCCGATGACATTGATGGCCGAGGCGATCTCCTCGAAGAACCGCCTGCCGATCAGGCCGGGCGTCATCGTGATCAGGGCGCGTGCCGTTTCCTGGTGCAGGTTCTCATGCGTGTGGACCACGCCGCGCGGAATGAACACCGTGTCGCCGGCCCGCACCTCGCAGCGCTCGCCATCGACTGTTGTCGTCATTGTTCCCGAGAGACCGAAGATCACTTCGTCGACATCGTCGTGATAATGCGCCGCCGGCACGCGCGACTGGTAGGGGACCACGAATTCGAACATGACCATGCTGCCCGCGCTCTGGTCTTCATCGACCAGCAGCCGAACCTCCATCATGCCAATCTGAATGAGGTTCCGGTTGCGCATCTTGGCCTCCTCATGGCTCTAAGGAGAGTACGCCGCCGTCCAGTTTTCGACAAGTCTGGGCCGTCGATAGGCTCGGGCGGCCGAAGCCGCCCGGCTCAACTTGCTAGTAGAGGAAGCCGACGATGTCGCGGACTTCCTTCATCGTCACTTCGGCACGCGCCCGAGCCCGCTCGCCGCCATCGCGCAGGATCGCGTCGATATGGCTGGTGTCGGCCATCAGGCGGCGCATCTCGGCGGTGATCGGCGAAAGCACCTTGACCGAGAGGTCGATCAGCGCCGGCTTGAACACCGAGAACTGCTGTCCTCCGAATTCCGCGAGCACCTCGGCCTTCGACTTGTCGGCGAGCGCCGCATAGATGCCGACGAGGTTGTCGGCCTCCGGGCGACCCTGCAGACCGTCGAGTTCGCTCGGCAAGCCATCCGGATCGGTCTTCGCCTTGCGGATCTTCTTCGAGATCGCATCCTCGTCGTCCATCAGGTTGATGCGCGACAGATCCGACGGGTCCGACTTCGACATCTTCTTGGTGCCGTCGCGCAGCGACATGACGCGCGGCGCCGGGCCGTCGATCATCGGCTCGACCATCGGGAAGTAGGCATGCACCGGCTCCTTGCCGACGGTGATATCAACCCCGTATCCAGCCTTGCGGATATGCTCGGCGTAATCGAGGTTGAACTTCATCGCGATGTCGCGGGCAAGTTCCAGATGCTGCTTCTGGTCGTCGCCGACGGGAACATGCGTTCCGCGATAGACGAGAATGTCGGCGGCCATCAGGCTCGGATAGGCGTAGAGACCGAGCGAGGCCTGCTCGCGGTCCTTGCCGGCCTTGTCCTTGAACTGCGTCATGCGGTTCATCCAGCCGATGCGCGCCACGCAGTTGAAGATCCAGGCGAGTTCGGCATGCTGCGGCACGGCCGACTGGTTGAATACGATATGCTTCACCGGGTCGATGCCGGAGGCAATGAAGGCGGCGGCGATCGAGCGGATCTGGTTCGGCATGTCCTCATGCACCAGCTGCGCGGTCAGCGCATGCATGTCGACCACGCAATAGATGCAGTCGTTGCCGTCCTGCAGCGCCACGAACTTGCGGATCGCGCCGAGATAGTTGCCGAGATGGAGATTGCCGGTCGGCTGAACGCCCGAAAAGACCAGTTTCTTGAATTCGTTCATCATGTCCTCGATTAGGCTTGTGGAGGGCCCCAGGGCCAACGGCCCATGTTGCTAACGTCGCGGCTTATGCACGTCGGAGGGGTTGTGATCAAGGGGTTGTGGTGGTGGCGTGGCGGATGGGGTTGGAGGTGTTGCGGTTGGGATCCGGAAATCCTGGGCGGCGTTGTCGGGCGGCAGCTGCGAACGTGATTGTTGTGCCGTGTGATACCCCCCTCTGCCCTGCCGGGCATCTCCCCCACAAGGGGGGAGATCGGCAAGTGGCTTGCTCCCCAATCAAGCAATGAAGGTAGAGCGAGCGGCTGCGCCCAGCCAATCTCCCCACCTGTGGGGGAGATGCCCGGCAGGGCAGAGGGGGGTATCCCACGGCAAAACCTCTCATCATCACATCTAACCACACACCAAATCCCCACGCGGCTCTCACCCGTGTCTCCACCATGCACTTCACTCGGACGGGGCGCTGGAAATCACCTCGATTGAGTAAGTAAAATATGGCGCTTCCCAGCGCCCCGTTCGGCGGTTTTTGTCCGCGACTCCGATCTCTCTGCCTTTCCGCCCAACTTCGCGGCGGAACCATGTGTGCCTCACAGGCACGTCCGGGCTCAACTCAGGCACCATCTTGCGATGGAACCCGCCGTCCCCGGAGGGAGATCATTTTCCGCGGACCCGGACCGTAAGGTTTTGCGTCTCACCCTCACGCTCCGCGCCGATCCCGCCTCGCCGGCACGCCTGCCGGTGTATCCGATGACGGGACGCCGATAGTGTATGGCGGGGTTTTCGAGGCGGGGAAAATCGGCGGGCGATTTTTTGTGAACATGCTCCGTCGATCTCGCGAAAAGGGCAATTCATACTTCATTTTAGGTATCTTGAATGTAGCAATTCGACGTAAAATAAGGCATTCAACTGATATACTAGGTAGGAGTTTCCTTAAATTGGCCATTTTTGAGGAGAGTTTTTCCGCCCGCAAACGCGAGCACCGCCCTGGCGGCGCTCCCAACTGGGGGACGACATGATGCATCCTGCATTCTCAATCGCACTCGCCGGCTTGTTCAGCCTCTCCAGCCTTAACGGCGCCACGGCCCAGAATGTTCGAAAACTCTCGATCGGGCCGCTGAAGAAAAATGAAACGCTCGCTTATAGCCTGCAGACCGTCAGCGTCCGCGCCGGCTGTTTTCCGCCGAAACTGAGGGGCATCCTCACCTATATCGCCGACAAGACGGGCCGCCGGCCGCTGGTCACCTCGGGGCTGAGGGCGCATTCCGGCCGCTCGCATTCGCAGCATCGCCATTGCGCCGCCGCCGATATCCGGGTGCCCGGCGTGTCCGACAAGACGATCATCGCCATTGCCGCGCAGGCGCCGGGCATCGGCGGCATCGGCCGTTATTGCAACGGCATCATCCATGTCGATGTCGGCCCGAAGCGCCGCTGGACGCACTGTTAGCGCTGCGCCAGCCGGGGGCGGCTCAGCCGTCGGTCTTGGTAACCGCCGGCTTGCGATTGAGGTTGCGGCGGATCATGCCGAGGTTCGCGCCGCCGATCAAAAACGCGGTGGCGAAATAGACGACCATCGAAATCCCGATCAGCATGCCGAGCGTGCCGACCTTGGTGGCGAGCGAAGCGCTCGAGGCAAGCCATGGTTCCCAGCGGTGCTGGAGATACATGATGACCGCGCCCATGACGGCGGCAGACACGACGAGCAGCGCCGTGCGCCGCGCGAGCGCCCATTCCCATGTCAGGTGGCCCCGTCGCAGAAGCGTGGAGAACAGAAGAACCGTGCTGATCCATCCGGCCGTGGCTTCCGCGACCGCGATGCCCGGCGCGCCGAGATAGGGAAACAGCGTCAGCGCCGTGGCGCAGTTGACGCCGACGGCAACGGCTGAGAAGCGCATCGGCGTCTTGGTGTCCTCGCGGGCGTAAAAGCCCGGCTGCAGCGCCTTGATCAGCACGAAGGCCGGCAGGCCGATACCATAGATCGCCAGGATCGAGCCGACGATCATGGTGTTTTCCTGATGAAACGCGCCGCGCTCATAGAGCACGCGAATGATCTCGTCGGAGAGGATCCACAGCGCGAAGGCGGCGGGGATCGTCAGAAACATCACGAACTCGATCGAGCGGTTCTGCAGGTTGCCCGCCTCGCGCAGGTTCCCGCCTTTCAGCGCGCGCGCAAGTTCCGGCAGGAGCACGACGCCGACGGCGACGCCGACCACGCCGAGCGGCAGCTGGTAGATGCGGTCGGCATATTGCAGCGCCGCGATCGCACCTTCCTTGCTGGAAGCGATCGCCTGGCCGATCATCTGGTTGATCTGCGTGATGCCGCCGGTCACGGCGGCGGGGATGGCAAGGATCAAAAGCCGCTTGACGTTGGGCGTGATCCTCGGAAAGCGGATACCGATGCTCATGCCCGCATGCAGCACGCCGAAATAGACGACCGCGAGCTGCAGGACACCTGCGACCAGCACGCCCCAGGAGAGGTACCAGGCGGTCTGCAGCGGTTCGGCGCCGGTGTAGAGCGCGTAAAACAGCGCGCCGATCATCACGACGTTGAGGAAGACGGGCGCCACGGCGGCGGCGAAGAAGTGATGCAGCGAGTTCAGCATCCCGCTCATCATCGCCGTCAGCGACATGCACATCAGATAGGGGAACATCACCGCCGCCATGCGCACGGTGATCGAGAACTTCTCGGGATCGTCGGTAAAGCCCGGCGCGATGATGAAGCGCACCAGAAGCGGCATCGAGAGCTCCATCACGATGGTGATGAGGAGCAGCACCGAGAACAGAACGCCGAACACTTCCTCGGAAAAACGCTTGGCGCCGTCGGTGCCGTTCGCCTCGATCTCCTTGGCGAAGAGTGGCACGAAGGCGGCGTTGAAGGCGCCCTCGGCAAACAGCCGGCGAAACAGGTTCGGAAAGCGGAAGGCCGCGTAGAACACGTCGGCCATCGGCCCGGTGCCGAGCGCTGCCGCCATCAGCGTTTCGCGGGCGAAGCCGAACAACCGGCTGCCCAGCGTGGCGCCGCCGACGGTGGCGAATTTCTTGACGAGGCTCATGCGGACGCTCTCATGACGGTTGTTTCAGGCGGACCGGCCGGATCGGCTCACTCCGCCGTCTCCTGGGTGGGGCCGGGGGTGCGTGGTGTGGCCGCCGGCGCGATCATGCCTGATGGCATGCGCTCGCGCAGCTCGTCCTGCTCTTCGGCGATCACGGCCTTCATCCGGGCGGTGATGTTGGAGCGCTTGCTGTCGCCCGATATCTTCTGGCCGACGAGATCGGTGACATAGAACGTATCGATCACCTTCTCGCCGAAGGTCGTGATCCGCGCCGACTGGATGTCGAGCGACAGATCCGACAGCACGGCCGTCACTTCGGACAACAGGCCCGGACGGTCGAGGCACTCGACCTCGATGACGGTGAACTTGTTCGACAGGCTGTTGGAGATATGCACCGACGGCGGAATGAAGAAGGCCTTGCTCTTCTTGCGGTTCTTGGTGCGCGTCGCGATCACCTCGGGCAGCCGCTTGCGGCCGGAGAGCACGTCCTCGATCATCCGCCCGATCGTGCCGGCGCGGCGAAGCTCGTCCGCATCGTCCTTGAACTCGCGGCTGACATGGATCGTGTCGAGCGCCCGGCCATCTGAGGTCGTGAAGATCTGCGCGTCGACGATATTGGCACCTGCCGCGGCACAGGCGCCGGCGATGACGGCGAGCAGGCGCGGGTGGTCGGGCGAGAGCACGGTGATCTCGGTGATCGCATGGAAGCTGTCGGTGCGCACCATCGTCGCCAGCGCCTGGCCTGCCTTGTCGGCCTGGCGGATGAAGCCGGCATGGCGCACCTGGTCTTCCAGCGGTACCGAAAGCAGGTAGGGCTGGTAGTGCAGCTTGCTGTAGATCTTGCGATCCTTCTGGCTCCAGTCGGCAAGTGCGTTGAACAGCGCCTCGGCGGCCACGGCAGCGCGTTCCTTGCGCGACACCTCGGAGAAACCACCGGCAAGCAGAAGCTCGGTCTCGTAATAGAGCGTGCGCAAGAGCTGGCCCTTCCAGCCGTTCCAGACGCCCGGGCCGACGGCGCGGATGTCGCAGACCGTCAGGATCATCAGCATCTTCAGCCGCTCGAGCGATTGCATGCGGTCGGCGAAGTCGGTGATCGTCTTGCGGTCGGTGAGGTCGCGCGTCTGCGCCACCATCGACATGGTCAGGTGTTCCTCGATCAGCCAGACCACGGTGTCCGTCTGCTTGTGCGACAGGCCGAAGCGGGCGCAGAGCTTGCGGGCGACGCGGGCGCCAGCGATCGAGTGGTCTTCCTGGCGGCCCTTGGCGACGTCGTGCAGCAGCACCGCCACATAGAGCGCCTCGCGATCCTCGATCCCGGGCATCGTCTTGTTGGCGAGCGGGTGCAGCTCTTCGGCCTTGCCCTTGTCGATCTCCGAGAGCACGTCGACGCTGCGCAGCAGATGCTCGTCGACAGTGTAGTGGTGATACATGTTGAACTGCATCATCGCGACGATCTTGCCGAATTCGGGAATGAAGCGGCCGAGCACGCCGGCCTCGTTCATGCGCCGCAGGATCAGCGCCGGATCGCGCTTCGATGTCAGGATCGAAAGGAACAGCCGGTTGGCTTCCTCGCTCTCGCGCACGCTGTTGTCGATCAGGCTGAGCGAGCGCGTCACGCGCTTCAGCGCATCCGGATGGAATTCGAGCCCGTTGATATCGGCCACATGGAAGAGCCGGATGATGTTGACGGGATCGCGCTTGAACACATCGGGGCTGGCGAGCGCGATGCGGCCGCGATCCTCCATGAAGTCGGTGCTGCCGGCGATCTTGCGGGTGCGGTGGGTGAAGCGGCTGAACACGCCCGAAAGCCCCGGCGTCGATTTCGCCTGCTGGTCCTCGAGCGCGGCGCAAAGGATGCGCGTCAGGTCGCCGACGTCCTTGGCCACCAGGAAATAGTGCTTCATGAAGCGCTCGACGGCCGAAAGGCCGGGGCGCGAATGATAGTCGAGTGCTGCGGCGATCTCGCGCTGGATGTCGAAGGACAGACGTTCCTCGGCCTTGTTGGTGAGGAAGTGCATGTGGCAGCGCACGGCCCAGAGGAAGTCGTCGGCCTTCTCGAACAGGCGATATTCGTGCTTGGAGAGAACGCCGAGCGCCACCAGTTCGGCGGTGTCGCGCACGTGGTAGTAATATTTGGAGATCCAGAACAGCGTGTGCAGGTCGCGCAGTCCGCCCTTGCCTTCTTTCACGTTCGGCTCGACGAGATAGCGCGTGTCGCCTGCCTTGCGGTGGCGCTCGTCGCGTTCTGCGAGCTTGGCGGCGATGAATTCGGGGCCGGTGCCGGTGACGATCTCCTTGTCGAAGCGGGCCTCGAGCTCGGTTTCGAGCGAACGAAGGCCGCAGATGTAGCGCATCTCGAGGATCGCCGTGCGGATCGTCATGTCGGACTTCGACAGCGCGATGCATTCTTCCACGGTGCGCGTGGCGTGGCCGACCTTGAAGCCCATGTCCCACAGCATGTAGAGGATGAACTCGACCGCCTTATGCGTCTCTTCCGCCGGCTTCGGCTGGAACAGGAAGAGCAGGTCGATATCCGAGCCCGGCGCCAGCGTGTCGCGGCCATAGCCGCCGACGGCGGTCACCGAGAACTTGTCCTTCTGCTTCGGGAAGACGTGGTCGGTGGAAAATTCGTAGAGAACGGTGATGATCTGGTCCTGCAGCCAGGAGATCCGCCGCGCGCATTTCAAGCCGCTGCCGTCGGCCGACAGCAGCTCGCGCGCCTTGTTGCGCCCATCCGTGCTGGCCTTCTTGAAGATTGCGAGCAGATCGGAGCGCATCGCGTCCGGCCGGTTCTTGTTGGCCTCCACCACGGCGTCGCACTGCTTGCGCAGATAGTCGGTGTCGAGAATGTCGGAGAAATCGATATCGTTCGTCGGCGCCATGCGCTGGGCGGCTTCCTGTTCGCGCGGCGCGGCCATCTGCTGCGCCTCTCGTTTCGTCTGCATGCGCTATAGCCTCTTTGCCCGCTGTTTGACACGGGCTTTCATACTGCAAGAACCTTTAATTTTGGCGAAAAGGTGATCGTGCGGCGAGACGGCGTGCGGGGCAGTGAGCTTTAAGCGGCGATCTGCTCGTTCACGGAATAGAGCACCTTGCGGTTTTCGCTGGCGATCTCTTCGAGCATCTCCCTGTCGCATTCGCGGTAGCCCGCCTTGGCGATGGATGCCGTCAGATCCGATATGCGCGAGCAGCAGGCGATGATCTGCAGCAGCCCGAAAGGCGAGGCCCAGCCGCGCGGATTGCCGTGTTCGTCGGCAAGGCGAAGCGCCTCGATCGCCGTGAAGATATTGGCGAGCAGCTGCGTTTCGCGAAGCAGGCGGTCCATGAACATGCGCCTACCCCTGCTTCAGCTTCTTCTTGAGGTCGTAGAGCGCGTTCAGCGCCTCGCGCGGCGTCATGTCGTCGAGGCTCATGTTCTTCAGCGCTTCGTCGACCTTGGAAGGCCCGCGCGCCACGTCCTCACGCCGCACCGCCACCTGGAACAGCGGCAGATCGTCGATCAGCTGGCTCGCCGGGTTCTTGCGGTCGGCGTCTTCAAGCCGCGTCAGCACATCGCGGGCGCGGGAAACGACGGAGGCCGGCAGGCCGGCAAGCCGCGCCACCTGGATACCGTATGAGCGGTCGGCAGCACCGGGGCCGACTTCGTGCAGGAAGATCACGTCGCCGTCCCATTCCTTCACGCGCATCGTCGCGTTGGAAAGCCGCGCCAGCTTTTCCGACAGAACCGTCAATTCGTGGAAGTGCGTGGCGAACAGCCCGCGGCAGCGGTTTGCCTCATGCAGATGCTCGACCGATGCCCAGGCGATCGACAGGCCGTCGAAGGTCGCGGTGCCGCGCCCGATCTCGTCGAGAATGACGAGCGAGCGGCTGGTCGCCTGGTTGAGGATCGCCGCCGTCTCCACCATCTCGACCATGAAGGTCGAACGCCCGCGCGCCAGATCGTCGGAAGCGCCGACGCGTGAAAACAGCCGGTCGACGATGCCGATATGCGCCGACGTCGCCGGCACGAAGCAGCCCATCTGCGCGAGAATGGCGATCAGCGCGTTCTGGCGCAGGAAGGTCGATTTACCGCCCATGTTCGGGCCGGTCAAAAGCCAGATCGCCCCATCCTTGCCGTCTCCCTCGGGCGAGAGGTCGCAATTGTTGGCAACGAAGGGGCCGGTGGATTGGCGGCGCAGCGCCTGCTCGACGACGGGATGCCGCCCGCCCTCGATGGCAAACATGGTCGAGCCATCGACCAGCGGCCGGCAATAGGCCTGCTCATCGGCAAGCAGCGCGAGGCCCGCGGCGACGTCGATGATGGCAAGCGCCCGCGCGCCGGCCTTGATGGTTTCGGCCTCGGCGACGACAGCCGCGCTCATATGGTCGAAGGCCGCAAGCTCGATCGACAGCGCCTGGTCGGCGGCATTGGCGATGCGGCTTTCGAGATCGGCAAGCTCGGTCGTGGTGAAGCGCATGGCGTTCGCCATCGTCTGGCGATGGATGAAGCGCGCCTTGGCTTCCGGTGTGTCGGTCATCGGCCCTGCATTGCCCGCCGTCACCTCGATGAAATAGCCGAGCACATTGTTGTGCTTGATCTTCAGCGACTTAATGCCGGTCTCGTCGGCATATTGCAGCTGCAGCCCGGCGATCACCCGGCGCGACTGGTCGCGCAGCGCGCGCACCTCGTCCAGCTCTGCATTGGCCCCGTCGCGCAGGAAGCCGCCGTCGCGCTTCAGTAGCGGCAGCTCGTCGCCGAGTGTTTCGCTGAGCAGTGCCGCCACCTGTTGCGGCAGGGCGATGAGGCCCGCCAGCGCGCCGGCCAGTTCCTCGGGCAGCATCGCGGCTTCCAAGAGCAGCGCCACGTCGGTCGCCGCGTTCAGCCCCTGCCGGATCGCCGCGAGGTCGCGCGGACCGCCGCGCTCGAGCGCCAGGCGCGACAGCGCGCGGGGCATATCGGGCACGTGTTTGAGGAGATCGCGCAGGTCGCCCGAGAGCGAGGGCTCCTCGATCAGGAAGCCGATCGAATCCAGCCGTTCGTTGATCCGCGCGGGATCGGTCAGCGGCGACATCAGGCGCTCGGCGAGCAACCGCGCGCCGCCGCCGGTCACGGTGCGGTCGATGGCTTTCAGCAGTGATCCGTTGCGGTCGCCGGAAAGCGTGCGTGCAAGTTCGAGATTGGCGCGTGTCGCCGGGTCGATGAAGAGCGTCGAGGCAGCGCTTTCGCGCTCCGGCTTGCCGAGCGGCGGCCGTTCGGCGATCTGCGTCTTCTCGACATAGGCGACGGCTGCTGCCGCTGCCGCGAGTTCCGAGCGCGAGAAGGTGCCGAAGCCATCGAGCGTCGAGACGCCGAAATAGCGCGCGATCCGGCCTTCCGCCGTGGCGCTATCGAACAGCACCGATGGCTGCGGCACAGCGGTGCGCCCAAGCACGTCGAACACCGGCTTCAGCTCCGGATCGTGGAACATCGTATCCGGCACGATCAGCTCGCGCGGATCGATCCTCAAGATATCGGCAAGCAGCCGCGATGCCTCGGTCTCCGCCAGGCGGAAAACGCCGGTGGAAATGTCGATCCAGGCCAGCGCCATCAAAGGCTCGGAGGCGCCGCGAATGCGGGTCAGCGCCATGAGGTAATTCGATTCCGAAGGCGAAAGCAGCTTTTCCTCGGTGATCGTTCCCGGTGTCACCAGGCGCACGACGTCGCGCTTGACCACCGACTTGCTGCCGCGCTTCTTCGCTTCCGCCGGATCCTCGACCTGCTCGCAGACCGCCACGCGGAAACCGAGCCCGATCAGCTTCTGCAGATAGTCGTCGGCCGCATGAACCGGCACGCCGCACATCGGGATATCCTGCCCCATGTGCTGGCCGCGCTTCGTCAGCGTGATCCCGAGTGCACGCGAGGCGTCGAGCGCGTCTTCGAAGAACAGCTCGTAGAAATCGCCCATGCGGTAGAACAAAAGCGAATCCGGATTGTTCGCCTTGATCTCGATGAACTGCTCCATCATCGGCGTGGCCGAGGCGCGGCTCTCTTCCGTTGCAAGCTCGGCAGCCGAAAAGGCTTCGTGTCTCAAGGTCATTCGATCGTTCACGGAGTGGGCTTTTCCCTAAAAAACAGGGTGCCACCCTATCGAAGCGCGGCTATAGAAGACAACAGCTATCGGGAAATGGGAGCCGTTAGCCCACAGGAGGATTAAGGGAGGTATTCAACGAGCCGCAAGGTCAGGAACCCCTTGGAAGGGCGCCTGTCAGTTCCACCGGATATTTTAATCGATTGTAGCCGTACGGCTTTTTCGCAAGGCGTCGTGTCAGCCCCATAGAGCGTGTCTATAGAGGGTCGACTAGCGCAATCGAAGGCCGGTTGTCAGGAGATTTGGAGGAGATATGCCCGACATGAACAGCAAGCAGCGCCCCGCCAACGGCATTACCGACAAGGAAGCGCTCGACTTCCATTCGCAGGGAAAACCCGGCAAGCTCGAGGTCAACCCGACCAAGCCGATGGCCACGCAGCGGGATCTCTCGCTTGCCTATTCGCCGGGCGTCGCCGTTCCCGTCAAGGCCATCGCCGCCGATCCCGCCACCGCCTATGATTATACCTCGCGCGGCAACATGGTGGCGGTCATCTCGAACGGTACCGCCATCCTCGGCCTCGGCAATCTTGGCGCACTGGCGTCGAAGCCCGTCATGGAAGGCAAGTCGGTCCTCTTCAAGCGCTTCGCCGATGTCGACAGCATCGACCTCGAGGTCGATACGGAAAATGTCGACGAGTTCATCAACTGCGTCCGCTTTCTCGGCCCCTCCTTCGGCGGCATCAATCTCGAAGACATCAAGGCGCCGGACTGTTTCATCATCGAGAGCCGCCTGCGCGAGCTCATGGACATTCCGGTTTTCCACGACGACCAGCATGGCACCGCGATCATCGCCGCCGCCGGCCTCATCAACGCGCTGGAGCTGACTGGCCGGGACCTGAAGACGACGAAGCTCGTCTGCAACGGCGCCGGTGCGGCAGCGATTGCCTGCGTCGAGCTCATCAAGGCCATGGGCTTCGCGCCCGAGAATATCGTGCTCTGCGACACCAAGGGCGTGATCTACCAGGGGCGCACCGAGGGCATGAACCAGTGGAAGTCGGCGCATGCGGTCAAGACCAAGGCGCGCACGCTGGAAGAAGCGATGAAGGGCGCCGATGTCGTCTTCGGCCTGTCGCAGAAGGGCGCCTTCTCCGAGGAGATGATCCTGTCGATGGCCGACCGTCCGATCATCTTCGCCATGGCCAATCCCGATCCTGAGATCACGCCCGAGGAAGTGGCCGGCATCCGCGATGACGCCATCATGGCGACCGGCCGTTCGGATTATCCGAACCAGGTCAACAACGTGCTGGGCTTCCCCTATATCTTCCGCGGTGCGCTCGATGTCCGCGCCACGACGATCAACGACGATATGAAGATCGCGGCCGTCCGGGCGCTGGCGAGCCTCGCCCGAGAGGACGTTCCCGACGATGTCGCCGCCGCCTATCAGGGCAATCGCCCACGCTTCGGCCCGCAATACATCATTCCGGTGCCCTTCGATCCGCGCCTGATTTCGGCAATCCCCGTGGCGGTCGCTCAGGCCGCCATGGAAAGCGGCGTCGCCCGCAAGCCGATCCCCGACATGGCCGCCTATGCCCGCGAACTGTCGGCGCGTCGCGATCCGATCGCCTCGACGCTCGCCAGCCTCTATGAGCGCGTGCGCCGCCATCCTAAGCGCGTGGTCTTCGCCGAGGCCGAGGAGGAGCAGGTCATGCGCGCCGCACTCTCCTACGCCAACCAGCAGCTCGGCACCGCCATCCTGCTCGGCCGCGAGGATCTGATCCATGCGACCGCAGAGCGTGCCGGCATCGATCTCAACCGCCCCGGCCTGGAGATCGTCAACGCCCGCATCTCCAACCGAGTGGAAGCCTATATCGACTATCTCTATGCGCGCCTGCAGCGCAAAGGCTACCTCCACCGCGATGCCCAGCGCCTGATCCACAACGACCGCAACCACTTCGCGGCCTGCATGGTGGCGCTCGGCGATGCCGACGGCATGGTGACGGGCATCACCCGCAACTACTCGACGGCGCTCGAGGATGTTCGTCGCTGCATCGACGAGAAGCCCGGCCACCGGGTGATCGGCGTGTCGATCGCGCTCTGCCGCGGCCGCACCGTCTTCGTGGCCGACACGGCGGTCCACGATATGCCGTCCGCCGAGGAGCTGGCCGATATCGCGGTGGAGGCCGCCGGCTTCGCGCGCCGCATGGGCTACAATCCCCGCGTTGCCATGCTCGCCTACTCGACCTTCGGCCACCCCTCCGGCGAACGCTCCGAGCGCGTCCGCGAAGCCGTCGCCATCCTCGACCGCCGCCATGTGGATTTCGAGTATGACGGCGAGATGGCGGCTGATGTGGCGCTGAACCGCAAGGCGATGGAGCAATACCCCTTCTGCCGCCTGTCCGGCCCCGCCAACGTCCTGGTCATGCCGGCGTTCCACTCGGCGTCGATCTCCACCAAGATGCTGCAGGAACTCGGCGGCTCCACCGTCATCGGCCCCATCCTCGTCGGCGTCGACAAGGCGGTGCAGATCACCTCGATGGGGGCGAAGGACAGCGACATCGTCAACATGGCCGCGATTGCGGCTTATACGGGGTCGTGAGTTGGTAATGGGGTGAGGTGGCTACGGGTGAGGGTGTGCCGTGTGGCCCCCTCATCCCCGGTGCAGCAAGCTGCACCTGAACCCTTCGGGCCACCTTCTCCCCGTGGGGGAGAAGGGGAGGTCGGCGCGAGCGGCCAGCCCCGAGTCTCTTCTCCCCGACGGGGAGAAGGTGCCGGCAGGCGGATGAGGGGGCTACACGGTAGAACGCTAACTATAGGTAGTTATGCCAATCAGCTGGCAAACCGCCCGGCATCGGCACCGTAATAATTCACATACCGATCCGAAATGCTCGCGATCGGCAGAACGATCAGCACATCCGTCGTGTTGAATGCCTTGTCGACCACGGCGGTGGAGCCGACCATGGCGCCGAGGCGCAGGTAGCCCTTGATCAGCGGCGGCAGCGCCATCAGGGCGCGCTTCGGATTGACGGCCTCGACCGGCATCAGGTCCATGTCGCGGGCGAGATGCGGTAGCGCGTCGACGGCCCACTCGTCCTTGGCTGCGACGTTGTGGCGCAGGAAGGAAAGCGCCAGCGCATGCTGTTCCGGGTGAATGCCGGGGAAGGAGGCGCAGCCGAACATCGCGCTCATGCCGTGCTTCAGCGCATAGGCCCAGTTGCCCTGCCACAAGAGCTCGACGATGCGCTTGGTGCGGTAGTCCGGTAGCACGCAGGAGCGGCCGAGCTCCATGAAGCGCTTATCCGGATGGCGCGCGATCAGCGTGTCGATGTCGAATTCGGAAGCCGAGTAAAAGCCGCCATTGGCCATCGCCACATCCTGCCGCAGCAGGCGGTAGGTGCCGACGATCTGGTCCTCGCTGTCGCCCTCGATCGAGCGATCGAGCACCAGAAGGTGGTCGCAGAAGTCGTCGTAGGCGTCGAAATCGCGCTTGCGGCGCATCGCTTCCGCAGGCAGTTCGGCCTTCATCTCGTCGACGAAAACACGGTAGCGCACGGACTGTGCGGCATCGATTTCGCCAGGCGTACGGGCAAGGCGTGTCTCGAGATTGCCGATCCGGCCGAACACGTCGCTCTCGATCTGTTCGGCTTTCCGCGCAGGGGGAAGAGCCTCGACGAGGGTGTCACGGTTGCAGATATCTACGGACATGACGAATCTTTCATTGCCGGCTTTAGGACGCCATAAAACACTTATATGCGACAGCAAAGTGACATTTTAAACCCCCAGATACGCAAGAAACACATGGGTGGCGGTGGAGCTACAGTGCTTCTGCGCGACGTGCCGAAAGCGCGGCGACAGCCTGAACTTCCGTCAGCAGCCGTATGGGGTCTATGGGTTTCAGCATGACGCGGTTTGCCCCGTTCAGCAAGACTTGACGACGCGATTCATCGCGTTTGTCGGCGGTCAGAACGATGATCGGCACCGAGGGAACCTCAAGCCGGCGCTCATGGCCACGTAGCCGGCCAATCATTTCGATCCCGTCGCCGCCGGGCATGGAAAGATCGCTGATCACGATATCCGGCCGCACGCTTCCTTCCGCCAGCGCCGCGTCGAGCAGCGCTTCGAAATGTTCGACATGCTGCACGCTGTGGCCGGCTTTTTCGAGCATGGCGCGGATCAGCATGGCGTTGATCGGATCGTCTTCGGCGAGCACGATCTTCAGCCCGCCCTGAATGCCGGCCTCCGGGATGCCGGGGCTGAAGCCGGGCTGGTTGTCGTTGAGCGCGTCGCGCTTTTCCATGCCGCGCATGCGCCCGCGCAAGACGTCGATCAGCGACTGTTCGCGCAGCGGCCGGATCAGCCAGGCGTCGAAGAGATCGAGCGAATGGGCGTTGCGCTCTTCCGGGTTGACCAGGAAGATCTTGCGCAGGCCAAGGGCTGCGATATCCGTCCGGTCGGCGAGGTGTGCCGCGAATTCGGCCGACATGCGGTGGTCGACGATGATGTCGGTCGGACGCCGTCCGTTGGCCGCCATGTCGAGCAGGATCCAACGCGCTGTCTCGCCATCCTCGACAAAGTGGCACTGGCCGCCGAGCGTGCGGATGGTCTCCGAAATCGCCATGCGCGCGGCACCGGCCGGCGCCAAGAGCACGACGAGATTGCCCGAAAGCAGCGTGTCGCGGCGGGCCGCGGGCTCCTCGTCCCCTTCGGTACGGAAGCGGATGCAGAATTCCGTGCCGGTGCCCTTTTCGCTGGCGACCGTCAGCGCGCCGCCGAACTCGCGCATGATCCGCGCCGAGATGGCAAGGCCAAGGCCGGTGCCGTTGCTCTTCTCCACCATGGTGCCCGCCTGTTCGTATTCGCCGAAGACACGCGCCTGCTCTTCTTCCGTCATGCCGGGGCCGGTGTCGGTGACCGTGATCGCAAGCTCGCCATCCTGCAGCGACACGCGAATGAACACGCCGCCGACCTGGGTGAATTTCACCGCATTGCCGATGACGTTGAACAAGACCTGGCGCAGACGCGCCGCGTCGAAATTCATCAGCTCGGGAACATCCGACGACACGGTAGAGCCGATCTCGATGCCCTTCTCGTGGGCGCGGTGTGCGAGCATCTCGACGACGCTTTCGAGCAGCTTGCGCACCGATTCCGAACGCGGGCGCAGCTGGAAGCGCCCGACCTCAATGGTCGAGAAATCGAGGAGATCCTCGACCAGCTGGGTCAGCGCGTGGCCCGACTGGCGGATGCCGGTCAGGTAATTGTCCTGCTCCTGCGTCATCCGAGTCTCGGTCAGAAGATGCGTCATGCCGAGAATGCCCGAGAGCGGCGTGCGCAGCTCGTGGCTGACGGTCGCAAGCAGTCGTGATTTCGAGGCGCTGTTGAACTCCGCCTTCTGCCGCGCCTCTTCACGCTCCTGGGCAGCGATGCGATCGGCCGTCACGTCGCGGGCGATGCTGTGCAGCAAAAGCTTTCCGTCCGAGGGGTTGCGGGTGACGACATCGCGCCAGAAGAAGATGCGCTGCCCCTCCGGCGTCGACATCTCGACATCGTAGCGATGCGGCTCCGTGCCGGGGCGAAAGGCGATGCCGATCTCCTCGCAGGTCTGCCCGATCGGGTTCAGCCGCCCGGTCAGCCGGCGGAACATGTCGTTTGCAGCGACTATCCGTCGATCCATCGTCCGGGTCACGGTGATGTCGCCGAGCGCATCGTGGATGCTGGCGAACAGCGCCGCATCGCTTCCGCCGCGCACGGTGTCGTCGCCGGCGCGGGCCTTGATATGATGGCGACGTGTGGAGACAACGGCGAAGCAGACGATCGCGGCAAGCACCAGCCCGCCGATGCCGATCGCGACCCAGAGCAGGCCGCCCATATAGCCGAGCGCGAGCAAGAGGATAGCGGAAAGAATGCCTGTGCCGCCGAGCCAATAGGAGATCAGCTTGCGCGCCGAGGGGGCGACGATAGGGCTGTGCTCAGGGGTAGCAGGCGACATGTCAGCCGGGATCGCGGCCTGCTCATCTTGAGGATGAGCGGCAGGCGCGCCGAAGGCAGCGGCAAGCTTCTCGTGTAACTGACCCAGTCCGACCATAGGTTCAAATTAGCACGCCGGCTGTTCCAAATGCCTTCAGTAAACTGCTAAGATTTTACTTATCGGCGGTCTTGGGTTGCAATAGCTCGTCCAAAATCACGCATCCCGCGCCGATGGTGATGAAACTATCGGCCAAGTTGAAAACCGCGAACGACCATGTCTCGGTATAGAACAGGATGTAATCGATGACGTGTCCATAAAGGAAACGGTCGAGGAGATTGCCCAGCGCGCCTGAGATGATCAGTGCGTAGCCGAGATGGGCAAAGGTGCGCTGCTTGCCCGTGCGGTGCCAGAGCCAGAGCACGAAGGCGACGATGATCAGCCGCATGCCGACGATGAACCACCCGTCCATGCCTGAGAGCATCGAGAAGGCGACGCCGAGATTGTAGGTGCGGTAGAGCGCCAGCATCGGGATGACGTGGACCGCCTCTTGAAGCGGCAGCGTGTGATCGACCACGATCTTGATGATCTGGTCGAGCACCACGGCAAGAACGACGAAGATCAGGATCGGCAGCGGGCGCGAAAACAGCGTCGGGCGGTCTAGCGTCTGATCGGTCATTTGGCCTCGGTGAGTGAGAGAAGGTGGCGGCGTGCCTCAAACATCATGACGGCGCTGGCGACCGCCAGATTGAGCGAATCCGCCAGGCCCTGCTGCGGAATGCGGGCAAGCGCATCGGCTTCGCGCGCAAGCTGCTCCGGCAGGCCGGATTGCTCGTTGCCCATCAGGATGACAACGGGCTTCGTCTTGTAGTCGATCGTGCGGTAATCGACCGAACCAGCCAGATGCGTGGCGACCAGCGACACGCCCGCCTGCTTCTTCCAGGCGATGAATTCCTCCGGCGTCGCGCGCGACACAGGCATGGCGAAGACCGAACCCATCGTGGCGCGTACGGTCTCAAGCGAAAACGGGTCGGTGGTCTCGCCGACCAGGATGACGCCGGAAGCGCCGGCCGCGTCAGCGGTGCGGATGATCGTGCCGAGATTGCCGGGATCGCGAACCCGGTCGAGCGCGATCCACGTCTCGCCCTTGGCCGGGCGAATGTCGCGGAGCGGCTTCCAGCGGTTTTCGAACACGCCGACCACCATCTGCGGATTGTCGCGGCGGGTGATCGAGGAGAGAACCTTTTCGCTGACCTCGAGCACCAGCCCGCCGGAGGCGACGGTCTTTGCCGCCATCTGCTCGACCAGCGGCTTGCCCTTGGCGGCCTTGGCGTAAACCAGCGTGCGGATGGTCCAGCCAAGCTCGATCGCGTCGATGACGAGCTTCAGGCCCTCGGCCATGAAGGTGCCGCTCTGCTCGCGGGTCTTCTTGTCGCTGAGCGCCTTGATGTCCTTGATGATGGGATTGGCAAGCGAGGTGACTTCCTTCACCTGGCCGACCCTGCGCGGACCGTTGTCGCGGTGTTCGTGGCTCATTTCGGCACCCAGCGGGAAAAGAGGGATGTGGAGAGCGCGCGGCCCGGCGTGTTGCCATCAAGCCCGGCTTCGCGGATCACCAGCTCTCCGGATTCGACCACGCCGCCGGCTCCGCGCATCGTCTCGCGCATCAGCTCATGGATGGAATAGAAGCTGGCGCGGATCGAATAGGCCGTCAGCACGAGGCCGACAGCCTTCGGCGACAGGATCTCGCGGCAGATGTCGAGCATGACGGGCAGGTGCTCGAACAGATGCCATACCTCGCCATTCGGGCCGCGGCCGAACTTCGGCGGATCGGTCAGAATGATGTCGTAGGTGTTGCCGCGGCGTTCCTCGCGCAGGATGAACTTCATCGCGTCTTCGCAGATCCAGCGGATCGGTGCCTTTTCGAGCCCGCTCATCGCCTGGTTCTCTCGCGCCCAGCCGATCGCCTTTTTGGAAGCGTCAACATGCGTGACCTCGGCGCCCGCGGCAGCCGCGACAAGCGAGGCAACGCCGGTGTAGCCGAAGAGGTTCAGCACCTTCAGCGGCCGGCCGGCGGCTTCGACCTGCTGTTTCATCCACGTCCAGTGAACGATCTGCTCGGGAAACACGCCGACATGGCGAAACGAGGTGAAACGCCCGAGGAAATCGACGCCGAGAAGGTTGAGCGGCCAGGTCTCGCCCAGCGCTTCCTTGGGAAAACGCCAGCGGCCGGTGCCTTCTTCATCGGTATCGCCGGTAAAGGCGGCATCGACCTTGTCCCAGACGTGTTTCGGAAGCGATGGCTTCCACAGCGCCTGTCCTTCCGGACGAATGATCCGGTAGGGGCCGTATTGCTCGAGCTTTTCCCCATTGCCGCTATCGATCAGGTGAAAATCGCCGGCGCCGAGGGATTCGAGAATGATCGGCACGCGTTCGGGCGGGCGTTCCCCGGTGCGCTCCATCAATGGGCGCTCCATTGCCGCGGGCACGGAGGCGGGCTCGCGCGCGGCCTGTTGCGGCGCTGCGGGTCTGTTCGCGGGCTTCGGCGGGCGGCTGTTGCCGCGCTCGTCGCCGCGTCGTCCACTGGCGGGGCCGGTGCCGGATTTCTGGCCCGGCCGGCGTTCTTTTTGTCTCAACGTGGTGTTCCGCGTGCTGATTTTGATAGAGCCCGTGCAAATAGCATCCCATTTTCACCTTGGCAAAGCGCTTTCCCGCCGCGATATGTTCGACAAGGTGAAAATGGGAGGATTGTGATGCACTTCGTCGGACAAGAGCGGATCACCGCGCCGCGCGATGCCGTGTGGGCCGGCCTCAACGATCCCGATATCCTCAAGGGATGCATACCCGGCTGCCAATCGCTGGAGTTTACGGGTCCGAACGAGCTCGTAGCCACGATCAGGGTCAAGATCGGCATGGTGCCGCTGACCTTCACCGGCGAAATCCGCGTCTCCAACATCGATGCACCCCTGAGCTACACGCTGTCTGCCGAAGGCAAGGGCAGCATCGCCGGCTTCGCCAGGGGGTCGGCCGATGTGACGCTCGAGGACGACGGCGGCGAAACCATCCTGCATTATCGCGCCGGCGCCGATGTCGGCGGCAAGATCGCCCAGCTCGGCGCCAAGCTGATCGATTCCTCGTCGCAGAAGCTCGCGCAACGGTTCTTCTCCGATTTCAATGCGGCGGTCAGCGCCAAGGCAGGCGAATAAAAGGCCGCTGCCGCCCAACGAGGTAATTGGCAGCCCATCCCGTCTCGGCTACATCCATAACCATGCAGTGGACCATCCGATCGCCAGAAAAGGCCGACCTGGAAGAACTCGCGGATATCTATCTCGCGGTGCGTCGCGACACCTTCACCTGGGTCGACCCGCAGGTTTTCCGCCACGAGGATTTTCACGCGCACACGCAGGGCGAACTTCTGTGGCTCGCCGAGATGCCGGATGGCGAGATCGCGGGCTTCATGACGCTGTGGTCGCCCGATGATTTCATCCACATGCTCTACATCAGGAAACAGTATCGCGGCCTCGGCATCGGCCAGGCTCTCCTGAAAGCGCTGCCCTACTGGCCTGACAAGACCTACCGGCTGAAGTGCCTAGACCGCAACGAAAACGCCAAGGCCTTCTATCGCGCCCGGGGGTTCGTGGTCACAGGCAAGGGCTCATCGCGTGAAGGCGAATACGAAGAGATGACCTTCTTCCCCGAGCGCTGATCGGCTTACTGCATCTGCGGCTTGCGCAGGAAGCTGTTGCGATCGGCCGAGCGCACGCGCAGCCACGCCTCGCGGCCGTCTCTCAAGATACGCATGGGAATCTCGGCGCCGGCGGGGCCGCTGCTCCAGATCTTGCGGTAGAAATCGGCCAGCCCATCGACCTCGCCATCACGGATTTCCGAGATGACGTCACCACGCTTGAGCCCGGCCTGATCTGCAGGACTACCTTCCGCAACGCTCATCACGATCACGTCGCCGTTGCTTTCGGCCGAGAACGCACCGAGCCACGGGCGCGCCGGCTTGTTGACCTGCCCGCGGGTGGTCAGGTCGTCGAGGATCGGCGTCAAAAGATTGATCGGCACGATCATGTTGATATCCGCCACCTCGCCGCCCTGGCTCATCTGCAAGCGCAGCGAACCGATGCCGATGAGCTTGCCGTCGCCATCTACGAGTGCCGCTCCGCCCCAGGAGGGGTGTGCGGGCGTGGTGAAGATCGCTTCGTCGAGCAGATATTCCCAATATCCGGCAAATTCCTGCTTTGCCACGATCTTGGCATCGACGAACTCACCGATCCCGTCGATCAGCGTCACCGATTGCCCAAGCTCGGCCAAGGTGGCATCGCCGAATTCCAGCGCCGGCAGGTTGAGAGGGCCAAGCGCCTGAAGCAGGCCGAAGCCCGTTTCCTGGTCATAGCCGAGCGGATGCGCCGCGACCACCCGTCCGTCATGGGCGGTGAGCCACACTTCCTCGGCCTCGGTGATCAGATAGCCGATCGTCAGCACCAGGCCGCTGTCCTTGATGACCACGCCGCTGCCCTCGCGCCGGGTGCCGAGCGTATCGGCGGTATAGGCGTCATCGGGAATGATGCCGCGGACGGCGACGACCGATTTCAGGATCTGATCTGTGTTCATGGTTTCATCCTCATGAAGCGACGCGCTGAGGCAGTGAAACTGCTTTGGGAGAAGGGCGCAGCGGGTTCTTTGGACATAGCTATGAAGACAGATGGCGCGGTGCAAGGGCTTGGCAAGCCGAAATCGCCGCGCGCATTGATGTCAGGGAAGGCTGAAAAGCGTGAATTCTTACCGCGACGGCAACTGTCCGGCGATTTCTTCCGAGCGCGCCTTGTGGCGGTCGGCCTCGCCTTGCCAGCGGACGGCTTCCTTGGCTTCGCTGCGCGCGCGCTTGCGATGCTTGCCCTGGTTCATCCAGGTCACCGCCGAGCCGGCAAACATGCCGATGATGAGCGCGATGAAGAGGAACACGAAAAACGGCGCCGAGACCGACAGCACCTGATCCTCCGGCCGGAACGGATTGAACGCCAGCGTCACGCTCTGGCGGTTGGCAACGCAAAAAATGATCAGGATGATGCCAAGCGGCAGCAGGATCAGGAGGTTGATAATCTTCTTCGCCATCGCAGGCCTCCACATGCTCACGCACGCTCATGGTAAGCGGCGCGTTCTTTCAGCCACAGGATAGAAAAGACCTCGTGAAGTTCAAGTGCGGTTTCGCCGCAGCCGGACCTATAGGCGGCGATCAGTCGTCCTGATCGGCCTGTCCCGGGTTCAGCCGCTCGCGCAGCTCCTTGCCGGTCTTGAAGAAGGGGACCCACTTCTCCTCGACGAACACCGTGTCGCCGGTGCGCGGGTTGCGGCCCGAGCGGGATGGACGGTTCTTGACCGAAAAGGCGCCGAAACCGCGCAGCTCGACGCGGTTGCCCGCCGCCAGCGCATCGGTGATCTCGTCGAGAACCGCGTTCACGATATTTTCCACATCGCGATGGTAAAGATGCGGGTTGCGAGCCGCAACTATCTGCACCAGCTCGGACTTGATCACGGTGGCCCCCTTAAATTATTGATTTCTTATCAATCATGGCCAACCTGCCAAACTGAAACGAGCCCGTCAAGAAGCAACTTCTGCGGCAGAATTCCCGTGAGGTCCTGGCTTCTGGCGAGATCGCCGTAACCGAGAAGCGTGAGGATCTGCGAGGCCGCGCCTGCAAGCAGGAACGGCGTGCTGCTCTTCTTGTTCCAATCGATCTCGGGCAGGTCCTTGCTGACGTTCTTGGTGGCCAGATAGGCGCGGATTTCGTCGTCGCCGCCGAGCTGGTCGATGAGCTTCATCTTCAGCGCCTGGCGCCCGGTAAAGATGGTGCCGTCGGCGAGTTTCAGTACGTCCTCGCGCGGCAGCTTGCGGCGATCGGCCACCAGATCGACGAACCAGGCATAGCTGTCGACGATCATGTTGTTGATCATCGCCTTGGCTTCTTCGCTGGCCGGATGGAAGGGCGAGGGCTCGGCCTTCAGCGGCGAGGATTTGATCTCCTCCATCGAGACGCCGATCTTGTCGAGCAGCGGCTTGACCTGCGGATACTGGAAGATGACCCCGATCGAGCCGGTGATCGAGCTGTCGCCGGCGATGATCGTGTCGCCTGCTGTCGCGATCATGTAGCCGGCGGATGCCGCAAGCGTGCGGACGTCGGAAACCACCGGCTTCTTGGCGGCGATTGCCCGGATCGCCTTGAAGATCCGCTCGCCGCCGTAGGTCGTGCCGCCGGGAGAGGAAATGGAAACGACCAGCGCCTTCACCGCGTCGTCGTCCTTGATCTTGGCAAGCCGCTCAAGCAATTCGCTGTCGTCGGTGATCAGGCCGGAGATCGTCACATGCGCGACATGAGGGCGCCGGTTTGCATTGTCGGCGAACAGAAAGCCGTAAATAGCCAGCGCAAGCGCGAGAAGAAGCAGGACTGCCACCACGCGCCAGAAGCCGACCTTGCGGCGCAGCGTGCGGCGATCTGCGATCATGGAGCTGTCCATATATTCCTCCGGTCGGCAAGTCTGACGCAACTCTTCTTACGTAGAGTGCATAGATATGCGTTAACGCTGTGTCGATTGGTTTTGCGGTTTTCTTGCTTGTTGCAGAAAAAAATCCATATTGGCAAGTCAGTGTAATAATGCGAAACGAACTGTGATCGGGCGAAAGCGCTCCCTATATACGCCGTCCTATCATCGACACGGACCGAACGAATGCTCAACACCTTGGATAATGGCGGACAGGCTGCCTATGCGAAGCCCGCCCAAAGTGCCTATGGCGCCGCGCGGTTTCACTCCGCCCGCGTTCGCCGGCTGAAGGTTCTGCTGCCGGTCGCGGCCGTGATCGTGTCGCTCGCCTTTATCGGCGTGTCGGTCATCCGCACCTATCTGCCCGAGAACATCAAGATCGAAGGCGCCAAGATCGAAAACGGCAAGGTCGTGATGCTGAAGCCGGCGATCGCTGGCCGCAATGCCGCTGGCATCAACTACTCGATGCTCGCCGAACGGGCGCTGCAGGACATCAAGAATCCGAACCTGATCTCGCTCGAAACCGTCAAGGCGGTGGTTCCGGTCAAGGACGATCTGGTCGCCCGCGTCGAGGCGACGACCGCCGATTACGATCGCGCGACCGACAATCTGAACATCACGTCACCCTTCGTCATCAACATGAGCGACGGCCTGACCGCCAAATTCCAGACCGCGCAGGTCGATGTGAAAGGCGGAAAGCTTACAACCAGCGACCCTGTCGACATCAAAAAAGATGGCGCATCGGTTGTTGCGCGCTCGCTCAAGATGACAGATAAGGGACGGACGATCACATTCGAGGGGAACGTTCGAATGAATGTGAACCCCACCGCTATCCGCAAACAGGGCACTTAACCCGGGTCACCATGGCAAAAGATTGTCGCATTTCTACCCGCAAGGCGGGCGCAGTATTCACGAACGGTGCGCTTGCACTCCTGCTGTTGGCCGGAGCCGCGATGGCGCAGGCGACGACCAGCCAGATGAGCGGACTGAAGCTCAACAAGGATCAGCCGATCCAGATCGAAAGCGACAAGCTTGAGATCCACGATCAGGATCACACCGCCGACTTCACCGGCAACGTGAAGGTCGTTCAGGGAACGACCACGCTGCAGGCCGGCCACATGACCGTCTTCTACAAGGCAAAGGGTGCTGCCGATGGTGCCGCGCCTGCGACCAAGGCGTCGGAAACCACGACGCCGACATCCTCGATGTCGTCGGGCAACACCGACATCGACCACATCATCGTGACGAACAAGGTGTACCTCACCTCGGGCACGCAGACCGCGACCGCCGATAACGGTTCGTTCGACATGGCAAAGCAGCTCTTCATCCTGAAGGGCGACAAGGTCGTTCTGACCGATGGCGGCAATGTCTTCACCGGCTGCCAGCTGACGGTGCACATGGAAACGGGTCAGGCACAATTGGACAGCTGCGGGGGGCGCGTCCAGATCCAGCTCGATCCTCAATCCCAGAAAAAGAACTGACCCCGGCTGCCACGTGAAATTATTCTCGCTATCGAATATGTTCGGCAAGACCGGGCAACAGGCCGCCGCAGATGGCGCCGTTGACAAGAGCCGCTATCAGGGAACCCTGATCGCGCGCGGTCTGACGAAGACGTACAGCACCCGCCGCGTCGTCAATGGTGTGTCGCTGGTCGTGCGTCGTGGCGAGGCCGTCGGCCTGCTCGGCCCGAACGGCGCCGGCAAGACGACCTGTTTCTACATGATCACCGGCCTTGTCCCTGTCGACGAAGGCACGATCGAGATCGACGGCAACGATGTGACGTCGATGCCGATGTATCGCCGCTCGCGCCTCGGCGTCGGCTATCTGCCGCAGGAAGCCTCGATCTTTCGCGGGCTGACGGTCGAGGAGAATATCCGCGCCGTTCTCGAAGTGCATGTGAAGGACAAGGCGGCGCGCGAAAAGAAGCTCGACGAGCTGCTCGACGAATTCCACATTCGCAAGCTGCGCAAGAGTGCCGCGGTCTCCCTGTCCGGTGGTGAGCGCCGCCGCCTGGAAATCGCCCGCGCGCTGGCGACAGATCCGACCTTCATGCTGCTCGACGAACCCTTCGCGGGCGTCGATCCGATCTCGGTCTCCGACATCCAGAACCTCGTCCATCACCTGACGGCGCGTGGCATCGGTGTCTTGATCACCGACCACAATGTGCGCGAGACGCTCGGGCTGATCGACCGCGCCTATATCATCCATGCGGGCGAAGTATTGACGCATGGCCGGGCAAACGACATTGTTAACAATGCCGAAGTCCGCAGGCTTTATCTCGGCGACAACTTCAGCCTCTGATCGCTTATCTTTTTTTGATCGCGAGCCCCTTTGATCATGGGGCTCCCGCAGCGGAAATTCACCTTCCCGCATAGTTCCGCTTGACCAAATAGAATAAAAAAGCAATTTTTGGGCCAACTTGGATTTCAGTGGTCTTAGCCCCGTTATAGGACACTGTTTCCCGGAGGAACCGAGCGGGAGTTTTGCGTCCATCATGGCACTTTCGGCCAATTTATACCTGCGCCAAAGCCAATCGCTGGTGATGACACCACAGCTGATGCAGTCCATCCAGCTGCTTCAGATGACGCACTTCGAGCTCAACCAGTTCATCGCCCAGGAAGTCGAAAAGAACCCGCTGCTTGAGTTTCCGTCAAATGACGCCGAAACAGGCAGTGATCGCGCCGGCGATGACGACGATGGCCATTCCCGCCAGGCCGAAGAGCAGAGCTTCGACGAAGATTACGACAGCCGCTCGGAAGTGATGTCCGGCGACTGGTCCGATCGCGCAGATGGCGCCGGCGCCACCAGAATGAGCGACGAACTCGACGCCAACTATGACAACGTCTTTCCCGACGATGGCGTGCCGCAGCGCGCCGACGCTCCCGAATTGATCAGCCAGTGGAAGTCGATGCCGGGTGGCGGTGAGGGCGGTGCCGATGGCTATGACCTCGACGATTTCGTCGCCGGCCAGGTCTCGCTGCGCGATCATCTCGCCCAGCAGATGCCTTTCGTCCTTCCCGATATGGCCGACCAGCTGATCGGCCAGTATCTTGCCGACCAGTTGGATGAGGCAGGCTATCTCCACGCGGATCTCGCTGAAGCGGCGGAACGGCTGGGTGCTGGCGCTGCGGATGTGGAGCGGGTTCTGGCGGCACTGCAGACGCTCGATCCGCCCGGCGTCTTCGCCCGTAATCTCTCGGAATGCCTGGCGATCCAGCTGCGTCAGAAGGATCGCCTCGATCCGGCGATGCAGGCTTTCGTTGGCAATCTCGAATTGCTCGCCCGCCGCGACTTCGCGACGCTGAAGCGGCTTTGCGGTGTCGATGAAGAGGATTTGCTCGACATGCTGAGCGAAATCCGCCAGCTGAACCCCAAGCCGGGCAGCGGCTTCGAGACCGCGGTGTCGGAGGCCATCATGCCCGACGTCGTGGTTCGTCCCAGCGCCGATGGCAGCTGGCTGGTGGAGCTCAACCCGGATACGCTGCCGCGCGTGCTCGTCAACCAGGCCTATTTCGCCAAGGTCACCAAGAACGGCGATGACCACGCCTTCCTGTCGGAGTGCCTGCAGACGGCCAACTGGCTGACGCGCAGCCTCGATCAGCGCGCCAAGACGATCATGAAGGTGGCGACCGAAATCGTCCGTCAGCAGGATGCCTTCCTGCTCCACGGAGTCGATCACCTGCGCCCGCTCAATCTGAAGACCGTGGCCGACGCCATCAAGATGCATGAATCCACCGTCAGCCGGGTAACGTCGAACAAGTACATGCTGACGCCGCGCGGCCTGTTCGAGCTCAAATATTTCTTCACGGTGTCGATCAGCGCGGTCGAAGGCGGCGACAGCCACTCGGCGGAAGCCGTCCGTCACAAGATCCGCGCACTTATAGCGCAGGAAAGCCCCGACGCCGTACTCTCAGATGATGATATCGTGGACATCCTAAAGGGGAGTGGGGTGGAGCTTGCCCGCAGAACGGTCGCGAAGTATCGTGAAGCCATGAATATCGTTTCTTCCGTCCAGCGCCGGCGGGAAAAGCGGGCGCTCGCGAAGGTCGCGGGCTTCTGAGGAGTTCGGTCTGTTGCGGCCGACGCGTCCCGCCCCCGCGAGAAAACAGGGCGTGTGTTGACTTTTTGGTAACTTCTGGCTAGAAGCCGCGCCAAATTGACGCTGTGAATGGTGTCTGAGGTTATCCCCATCAATCCTAAGGGCGCCCACTGCCGAGAACTTCGGCCGATCTTGCTTGAGATTGCGCGAAGTGCTTGGATGAGAGTCAGGCTTGGCGTAAACTGGTACTCGCAAACCACATAAGAAGGGAAACTCCATGAGTGTGCGTGTATCCGGTAAACATATGGAAATTGGTGACTCGTTCCGTCAGCGGATAGAGGACCAAATTGCCGTGGCCGTCACGAAATACTTCGACGGAGGGTATTCTGGTCAAGTGATCGTACAAAAGGCCAACGCCCGTTTCGCCGCCGATTGCAAGGTTCATCTCGACAGTGGCGTGATTTTGCACGCGGCCGGCGAGGCAATGGATCCACAATTGGCATTCGACGCCGCTTCCGAGCGTATCGAGAAGCGACTTCGCCGTTACAAGCGCAAGCTCAAGGATCACCATGCCGGGAATCATCTGAATGGTTTTGCAGAAGTCGCCTATACCGTCATGGATGGCATGCCGGATCATGACGACGAGATCGCCGATGATTTCGCACCAGCGATCGTTGCCGAAAGCACCAAGCAGATGAAGACCATGTCCGTCGCGACCGCCGTGATGGCGCTCGACATGACGGACGAGCCCCTGTTGCTCTTCCGCAGCCCGGGTAACGAACAGTTGAACATCGTTTACCGTCGGCACGACGGCAACATTGGCTGGATAGACGCAGCCAACATCAAAAGCTGAGAAAACGGAGCGGAGCGGCAGGCATCTGCCGCTCCCCCGGCTTGGCACAAAAGGAAAAAGAAATGGCTTTGGCAGATTTGCTGCAGCAGAATGCGATCATTCCCGCTCTCAGGGTCAACTCCAAGAAACAGCTCCTGCAGGAATTGTCGGCCAAGGCGTCGAAAGTCACCGGGCTGTCCGAGCGCGAGATTTTTGACGTTGTCCTGCAGCGCGAGCGGCTTGGTTCCACCGGCGTCGGCAATGGCATCGCCATTCCGCACGGCAAGCTGGCAAGCGTCAATTCCATCGTCGGCATCTTCGCGCGTCTCGACCAGCCGGTCGATTTCGAAGCGCTGGACGATCAGCCGGTCGATCTCGTCTTCCTGCTTCTGGCGCCCGAGGGCGCCGGCGCCGATCATCTGAAGGCCCTGTCGCGCATCGCCCGCGTGCTGCGCGACCACGATCTCGTCGCCAAGCTGCGCGCCACCGACAGCGCCTCTGCGATCTATGCTTTCCTCAATGAAGAGCAGACCTCCAACGCGGCCTGATCCTATTCAATTCAAATGAAAAGAGGCGCCGGATTGCTCCGGCGCCTCTTTTTGTTTTGGCTCAGCCGATCGGCTCAGAACTCTTCCCAATTGTCCTGTGCCACAGCTGCCGATCCATGCGACTGCGCGACAGCGCGGCGCGGGGCAGGGGCGGCTGCCTGGCGATAGCTCGGCTGCGACGACGGGCGATAGCTCGGTGCCGCTGCCGGTGCCCGCATCTGCTGTGCGGTGGAGCGCAGCGGTGCGCCGTGGTTGGCGTTGCTGACGCGGAAGCGGGCGACGAGGTGCTGCAGCGTCTGTGCCTCTTCGTTCAGCGTGACGCTGGCCGCGGTGGTCTCCTCGACCATGGCGGCGTTCTGCTGCGTCACCTGGTCCATCTGGTTCATCGCCTGGCTGACCTCCTTGAGGCCGATCGCCTGCTCGCTGGCCGATGCCGAGATTTCCCGGATCAGGCCATTGATGCGCATCACCTGCTCGGAGATGTTGTGCAGCGTGTCGCCGGCACGGCCGACGAGATCGACGCCTTCCTTGACCTGGACGGCCGAGGTATTAATGAGCGTCTTGATCTCCTTGGCGGCATTCGCCGAACGCTGGGCCAGTTCGCGCACTTCCTGGGCAACCACCGCGAAGCCCTTGCCGGCTTCACCGGCACGCGCGGCTTCGACACCGGCATTCAGCGCAAGCAGATTGGTCTGGAACGCGATCTCGTCGATGACGCCGATGATGCGCGAAACCTCGGTGGAGGACTGCTCGATCCCGTGCATCGAGGCGATCGCCTTGCGCACGACATCGCCGGAGCGTTCCGCATCCTCGCAGGCGTGGTTGACGTTGTCGGCGGCCGTGCGCGCATTGTCGGCGCTGGAATTGACCTGCGCGGTCAGCTCGTTCAGGGCTGCTGCGGTTTCTTCCAGGCTCGCCGCCTGCTGTTCCGTGCGCTTGGCCAGATCAGACGCGCTGCCGCTGATCTCGCTGGTGCCGGAGCCGATGTTGACGACGCTGAGGTTCATCGTCGTGATCGTCTCTTCAAGGGCGGCCAGCGCCGCGTTGAAGTCCTGCTTCAGCTTGCCGTATTCGCCCGGGAATTCATCGGTGATGCGGTGGCTGAGATTGCCCTGCGACAGCTCGGACAGACCGGCGCCGACGATGGACACGATGTGGCGCTGTAGCGAAACCGACTGCTGGCGTTCGCTTTCCGAACGACCGCGCTCGTCTTCCGCTTCCTGGCGCTGGCTCTTGGCTTCTGCTTCGAGACGGCGGCTGTCGGCGAGCGCATGGCGGAAGCCTTCGAGCGCCTTGGCGACGGAACCGGTTTCGTCCGAGCGATCCTGGCCAACGACCGGCTGCTCGTAGCGACCTTCGCTCAGCATCTTGACGCTGGCGACGAGATCACCGAGCGGCTTCTGCACGAAGGCGCGGACGGCGAAGTAGAGCGCCAGCATGACGGCTGCCAGAACGACGATGCCTGCAACGATCATCATGAAGGTCTGATCCTGCACCGGCGCGTTGATCGCGCTGTGCGGCACGTCGACGAGGATGACCCAGTTGGTGTTCACGTCGGGGAGCGCAAAGGGATAGACCACGCGGTCGAACTGCTCGCCGCCATCGATCGAGAGATTCTTGACGACAGCAGGCGCAAGCGTCGCGAGGCCGGTCTTGACCGCATCGGCACCTTCACCCTCGTAGGGCTTCATCGCCAGATCCTTGGACGGCGCGACGATCCAGTTGCCGCCCTGCGAGAGCAGTGTCACGCGGCCGGTGCCGAAGGGATGCAGTCCGCCGAGCTTGTCGGCGAGCGACTTCAGCGAAATGTCGACGCCGCTGACGCCGATCATCTTGCCGCCGGACATGACCGGGTAGCCGATGGAGGTCATCGCGGTATTCTCGCCGGTGGTGGTTTCAGCGTAGGGCGAGGAGATCGCGCCCTTCTTGCTGGCGGCGGCCAGGCTGTACCATTCGGCCTTGTAGTCCGATGCGAACACGGAGAAGGTAAAGCCGCCGTCCCGCTTCTTGGTCCAATAGGCGTTGAAGGCACCGGTCTTGTCCGATCCGAGATCCGTGCGGCCGGCGAGCGACGGCGACTGGCCATCGAATGCGTTCGGCTCTTCGCCGAACCAGCTGCCGAAGGCGAACTGGTTGCGCTCGACATTGGCCTTCAGCATATCGACGATCGCCTTGCGATCGAGATACTTGCCTTCGTGGCCGCGGCCGATGACGCCGGCCATGGAGCGCGCGGCGCCCGCCAGTTCGCCGACCGAGGACGCGACTTCGTTGGCGATTGATTTCGCCTCGAGATTTGCCTGGTCCATGGTCAGCGTTTCCACGCGATCACGGGTCTCGCCGATGAGGAAGAAATTGGAGATCAGGAGAACCAGCGCGATCGCGCTGCCGGTAATCACAATGAGTTTGGCCGCAAGCGATTTCATGCGAAAGATGAACATGCATTCCTCGGGGGGATCAAGGATGGGCCGGGCGAAGCATCCGCCGGCACAAGAAGCGAGGGCGACTACATCATGGAGCCGCCGTGGCGAATGCCGTATCCCCTTGGAGAAAGGAGCCGGCGATCACGCGGAAGATCGCCGGAAACCTATTAAATTTAAGTGAAATGCGATGATGTTTCGACCGATCGCAAGCAAACGCATCGCCGATGTCGTCGGCGGATAACGCTTATAGTTTGTTTGCGACGTCTTCGCGCGAGGGAATGGACGGCTGGGCGCCTGCCTTGAGGCATGCGAGCGAGCCGGCAACGGCTGCGCGACGAAGCGCCGGCTCGAAATCGAGCCCTTCATCGAGGCTGGCCGCGAAGTAACCGCAGAAGGTATCGCCCGCGCCGACCGTATCCACCGGCTCGATCTTCAACCCCTTCGCCCGCGATATCACGCCGTCGCGGATCGCCACCACGCCATCGCCGCCAAGCGTCACGATCAGCGTCTGCCCCGTCTCGGCGTTGAGGCGCTTCAGCGCGGCTTCGCGGTCTTCCGCGCTCATGTTTTCCTGCCCGGCCAGAAGCTCGAACTCGGTCTCGTTGGCAATGACGATATCGGCCAGGCGCCCGAGGCGCGCCGCATCCGCAATCAGCGGCGCGAGATTGAGAACGGTGGTGACGCCCTTGGCGCGCGCGGCAGCCAGAGCCTGCTCGACGGCGGCAACCGGGATTTCGAGCTGCAGCATCAGCGTGTCGCCCTTGCTCATCGCGCCGACGGCCTGATCCGCATCCTGCGCCGTGACCGTGCCGTTGGCGCCCGGCACGACGGCGATCATGTTCTCGCCGTCTCCGCCCACGAGGATGATCGCGGTCCCGGTCGGCTGGTCGGCGCGCTTGACGGACTGGAGATCGGTGCCGGCGTCCTTTAGGAGCGCCAGCGCCTCGTCCGAAAAGCCATCATGGCCGACGGCGCCCGCCATGGTCACGCTACGCCCGGCGCGACGTGCGGCCAGCGCCTGGTTGGCGCCCTTGCCGCCGGCGGCCGTCGAAAAGCCGTTGCCGGCCACCGTCTCGCCCGGCTTCGGAAGCCGTTGCGTCGTGGCGATGAGGTCCATGTTGATGGAGCCGAAAACGGTGATCATGCGAGGTGTCCTTCCCAGTGCTTTTGTCGGGCGCGACACTGCCGAAGCCGTCACTCGTCGTCAACTACCCTTAGCTTGAGAAGTCCTGTTCTGCTCTCCACGGATTTCGATGTGGGCGCACTTTCATCCGGGACGCGACCTGCATCCGCACCCTCGAATTCCAGCGCCTCGATCTTGGCGCCGCGCTTGGTCAGCTTGTCGGCCGAGGTGACGATCATGTCGACATCCTTCTGCGCCATGGCGAAATGCCCCTGCAGCTTGCGCACGCGATCGTCGAGGCGGCCGAGATCATCCATCAGACTGGCGACTTCGCCCTGAATGACATGCGCCTGCGCCTGCATCCGCTGATCCTTCAAGACAGCCTGGATAACCTGGATCGACAGCATCAGCAGCGATGGTGAAACGATGACCACGCGGGCGCGATGCGCCTTCTGCACGATCGCTTCGAAATTCTCGTGAATTTCCGCGAAGATCGATTCCGACGGCACGAACAGAAACGCGGTATCCTGCGTCTCCCCCTGGATCAGATACTTCTCCGCGATATCGCGGATATGGATCTCCATATCGCGCCGAAACTGCTGCGACGCGGCCTTGGCAAGCTCCGGCCCGCCGGCGTCGCGAATGGCGTTCCATGCTTCCAGCGGAAACTTCGCGTCGATGACCAGCGGCGGCGCGCCGTTGGGCATGCGGATGGTGCAATCCGGGCGTGAGCCGTTGCTCAGCGTCTGCTGGAAGCCATAGGCACCGATCGGCAGGCCATCGGCAACGATCGTTTCCATCCGCGATTGGCCGAAGGCGCCGCGCGTCTGCTTGTTGGACAGGATCGCCTGCAGCCCGACCACGTCCTTGGCGAGCGTCTGGATATTGTTCTGTGCCGCATCGATCACCGCCAGCCGCTCCTGCAGCCTCCTGAGGTTCTCATGCGTGGACTTGGTCTGCTCGGTAATCGTGGTGCTGACCCGCTGCGACATGCCGTCCAGCCTCTGGCTGATCGCCTGGTTGAGTTCCGATTGGCGCGAGCCGAACACCTCGGCCATCGCCGCCATGCGGCCCTGCATTTCCGACTGGATCCGCAACAGCTCCATCATCCGCGCATCCGCCTCGGCGGCACGCTCCAGCGCCTCCTCGGCCTGCTCGCGCCGCGCCTGGCCGCCACGAACGAGCAAGGCAAGCATCAAGACGATCACGATGGCCAGCGCCGCGCCGGCAAGCGCGAGCGACATGGGGCTGAGACCGGAAAGGGTGGCGGAAAGCGAGTCGGTGCTTGTTGTCATGATTGCACCATAGCAAAGTCGCGTGGCATTTCCAGATCAAAACGTGAACATCGTAAATGGTCTTTCCGACGATGCGTGGTGCGGCATTCGAGCGCTAGCTAACAAATAACCCGATAATTTAACGCTTAAGAAACTATATTAGGGAAAAGCTGCGCGAAAATTGCCCTTCATCAAATGAAAAAGCAGAAATATATTATGAGCAGCCAGCAGCCTGAGAACGGTCTTAAGCAACGCCTCGATTTCATCGAGCTGGATGACAGCGCACGCCAGTCGCTGCGCCAGATGCGCCCGGCGATTTCGGAGCTGCTGAGCGGCGCGCTCGAACGATTTTACGGAAAGCTGGCGCGCACACCCTCGGTCGCGAGCTTCTTCTCCGACAAGTCGCACATGAATAGCGCCAAGACCCGGCAGGAAGCCCATTGGGCCAACCTCGCCGGCGGCAATTTCGACGAAGCCTACGTCAAGGGCGTGGTCGCCGTCGGCAAGACCCACGCGCGCATCGGCCTCGAGCCACGCTGGTACATCGGCGGCTACGCGCTGTTGATGAGCGACCTGATCAAGGGCCTGATGGCCAAGGAATGGCCGTCGCGCTTCGGTCGCGGCCAGGGCAAGCTGCTCGGCGAAAAGCTCACCGCCGTCGTCAAGGCGGCGATGCTGGATATGGATTACTCGATCTCGGTCTATCTGGAAGCGCTGGAAGAGAAGCGCCTGAAGCTTGAGGAGGAACGCCAAAAGGCGGAAGCCGATCAGGCAATGGCGCTGAGCCATCTCCGCCGCGGTCTCGAAGCGCTGTCGCGCGGCGATCTCGAAGCCACCTTGCCGGCTGACCTGCCGGGCAACTTCAAGGATATGGGCGACGACTACAACCGCGCAGTGGCCGCCCTTCGCGCCTCCTTCGCATCCGTTCGCGCCACATCCGGCGAGATCCTGCGCGGCACCGATGTGATCGCCAAGGGTTCCGACGATCTGGCGCTGCGCACCGCCCAGCAGGCAGCCGGGGTCGAGGAAAGCTCGGCCGCCCTGCAGCAGCTCTCCGTCAGCGTCGGCCAGACGGCATCCAATGCCGAAAAGGCGTCCGCAGCCGTCCGCGAAACGCAGCAGAAGGCGAAGAATTCCGGCGAGCTGGTCACCAGCGCCGTCTCCGCCATGGCCGGCATCGAACGGTCGTCGAGCGAGATCACCAAGATCATCGGCGTCATCGACGACATCGCTTTCCAGACCAACCTTCTCGCGCTGAACGCCGGCGTTGAAGCCGCGCGCGCAGGCGAAGCCGGCAAGGGCTTTGCCGTCGTCGCCCAGGAAGTCCGCCAACTGGCGCAGCGCTCGGCGGATGCCGCCAAGGAGATCAAGAAGCTGATCTCCGAGAGCTCCGCGCAGGTCAACCAGGGTGTCGACATCGTCAGCAGCACCGGCGAGTCGCTGAGCGATATGATCAACCGCATTGACAACATCAGCAGCTTCGTTGCCGATATCGCCGCCGCCGCGCGCGATCAGGCGACCGGCGTTAACGAGGTCAGCGTCGCCATCCGCAACATGGACACCATTACCCAGCAGAATTCGGGCATGGTGGAGCGCACCTCGTCTGAAACCCGGCGCCTGCGCAACGAGGTGGAAGGCCTGGTCGGCCTGCTTGAGCGCTTCCGCACAGACAGCGCCAGCCACGCCGGCTATCAGGCCTCGCGCCGCGCCGCCTGAGGCAAAAGCGTCGAAATTGCGAAGGCGGCGTAAAAAAGCGCCGCCTCCGGCCATCGGATAATTCCATCCCGCAAAAAGATGGGTTATGGGAACGCCATGACCATCAAGCCACTCATCATTCTTCCCGATCCGCTGCTCCGTCAGGTTTCCAAGCCGATCGAGCGCGTCGACAGCGATCTGCAGCGTCTCGCCGACGACATGCTGGAGACCATGTACGATGCTCCTGGCATCGGACTGGCCGCCATTCAGATCGGCGTTGCCCGCCGCATGCTCGTCATCGACGTTGCGCGCGAGGGGGAGGAAAAGCAGCCGCTCGTCTTCATCAATCCCGAAATCGTCTCGTCCTCCGATGAGCGCTCGGTCTATGAAGAAGGCTGCCTCTCCATCCCGGATTACTATGCCGAAGTCGAACGCCCGGCGACCGTCGGCGTCAAGTATCTCGACCGCGACGGCAAGGAGCAGACGATGGAGGCAGACAGCCTGCTCGCCACCTGCCTGCAGCACGAGATTGACCACCTGAACGGCGTGCTCTTCATCGACCACATCTCCCGCCTGAAGCGTGAGATGGTCATCAAGAAGTTCACCAAGGCCGCCAAGACCACCAAGGCGCTCTGAGCGGCTGCTTGAAAACAGTGCCCGGCCCTTCTATGATATCAGTGATATCAAATAGGAGGTGCCGATATGGGTGATCTTCTGATCCGCAATATTTCCGACGCGTTGAAGCGCGATATCTCCGCGCGCGCCGAGAAGAACGGCAACAGCCTTTCCGATGAGGCGAAGAACCTCTTGCAGAAGGCCATAATCGATGTCCCGGGCGCCGATACGCCGACGCGGTCGGCTCTCGATGTATTTCGCGAGATATTTTCGCCACTGACCGATGACGAGCGGGAAGAATTTGCGAAGATCATGGATGACATCGAGGCAGAGCGGAAGAAGGATTTTGGCCGGCCGCTCGAGGGCTTCGATTGATCGTTCTCGACACCAACGTAATTTCGGAAGTTATAAAGCCGGGATGCGATCCACGGGTGCTCGCGTGGACTGCCGTTCAGGCCGAAGATCGGCTGTATCTCTGTGATACGGTGCTGATGGAACAATCATACGGAGCCGAGCGCGTTTGGCTCCGTGACAAATCCCGCCGCTACTATGACTCCCTCGACAGGCTGCTGGTCGCCTATAGCGGTAGGATACTTTCATGCGACCGCTCTGCGGCAATCGAAACAGGCAAGCTCCTCGCCCGCCGTGAATCCGTCGGTCGGCCAATCTCTGTACAGGACGCCATGATCGCCGCGATCTGCCTGATCCACGGCGCCACGCTTGCGACGCGCAACACAAAAGACTTCGAAGGGCTTGATCTCAAGCTCGTAAACCCGTTTGAAGGCGGCTGATCTTCAAGATTGGCCTCGAGCCAGGAATTGGCGGCATAGAATGTCTCTTCGCATCATCTTCATGGGTACGCCCGACTTCTCCGTTCCGACGCTGCGCGCGTTGGTCGACGCCGGTCACACGATCCTGGCCGTCTACACCCAGCCGCCGCGTCCCGGCGGGCGTCGGGGGCTTGATCTGCAGAAGTCGCCGGTGCATCAGGCAGCCGAACTCCTGGGCCTGCCCGTCTTCACGCCCGTCAATTTCAAGGATCCGGAAGAGCGCGAACGCTTCGCAGCCCACAAGGCCGATGTCGCCGTCGTCGTCGCCTACGGGCTCTTGCTCCCCGAAGCGATCCTCAATGGCACGCGCTATGGCTGCTACAACGGCCACGCCTCGCTGCTGCCACGCTGGCGCGGTGCCGCGCCCATTCAGCGCGCGATCATGGCCGGAGACGAAAAGACCGGCATGATGGTGATGAAGATGGACAAGGGGCTGGACACCGGCGCCGTGGCCATCACCAGCGAAGTGGCGATCGGCGAAAACATGACGGCTGGCGAGCTTCACGACAGGCTGATGCTTGCTGGCGCCAAGGCGATGGCCGAGGCCATGGTCAAGCTTGAGATGGGCGACCTGCCGCTGACGCCGCAGCCCGAGGACGGCGTGCTCTACGCATCGAAGATCGACAAGGCCGAGACGCGGATCGATTTCTCCCGCGATGCCACTGACGTTCACAACCACATTCGCGGCCTGGCACCGTTCCCCGGCGCCTGGTTCGAGCTCGAAATCTCTGGCAAGCCGGAGCGCGTCAAGGTGCTGGGCTCCGAGCGCGCCGAGGGATCGGGTGTTGCCGGAGAATTGCTGAGCGACGATCTCGTCGTTGCCTGCGGCACCGGCGCCGTGCGATTGACGAAGCTGCAGAAGGCCGGCGGCAAGCCGTTGGTAGCCGCCGACTTCCTGCGCGGCACGCCGCTTGCCAAGGGCACGAGGCTCGCTTGATGTTCCGCTACCGCATGATCGTCGAATATGACGGCTCGCAATATGTCGGCTGGCAGCGGCAGGACAATGGCCCCTCGGTGCAAGGCGCGATAGAAAAGGCCATCCTGTCGGCCAGCGGGGAGGTCGTCTCTATCCGCGGCGCCGGCCGCACCGATTCCGGCGTGCATGCCATGGGCCAGGTCGTCCACGCCGATCTCTCCAAGGAGTGGTCGCCCTTCAAGCTGCAGAACGCGCTCAACGCGCATCTGAGGCTATCAGGCGAACGCGTCGCGATCCTCGAGGTTGAGAGTGCCAGCGAGTTCTTCGATGCACGCTTCTCGGCGCTGCGCCGGCATTATCTCTATCGCATCATCAGCCGCCGCGCGCCCTTGGCGCTGGAGGCCGGCAAGGCCTGGTTCGTGGCGAAGACGCTCGATCACGAGGTCATGCACGCCGCCGCACAGACGCTGGTCGGCAAGCACGATTTCACGACCTTCCGCTCCGCCCATTGCCAGGCAAACAGCCCCATCCGCACGCTCGATCGTCTGGATGTGACGCGATCAGGCGATCTCATCGAAATCCGCGCCACCGCCCAGAGCTTCCTGCACAACCAGATCCGCTCCTTCGCGGGCACGCTGAAGCTCGCGGGCGAGGGGCGCTGGACGCCGGATGATGTCCGCGCGGCGTTGGAGGCGAGAGATCGCAAGGCCTGTGGCCCCGTCGCCCCGCCCGACGGTCTTTATTTCATGCAGGTCGATTATCCCGACGTGATCGTCGACCGCAGACAAGAAACGGAAACAGCTGATGTCGACGACGATCTATCATAACCCCGCTTGCGGTACCTCGCGCAACACGCTGGCCATGATCCGCCAGTCGGGCGAGGAACCCGTCGTCATCGAATATCTGAAGATCCCGCCAAGCCGCGAGACGCCGGTCGCGCTGATCACCGAAATGGGCATCCCCGTCCGCGCGCTGCTTCGAGAGAAGGGCACGCCCTACCACGACCTCGGCCTCGCCGACCCTGATCTCAGCGACGAACACCTCCTCGACGCCATGCTCACCCACCCGATCCTCATCAACCGCCTGATCGTCCAGACCACCAAAGGCACCCGCCTCTGCCGCCCGTCGGAAGTCGTTCTGGAGATACTGGAGAAGCCGATCGCAGTCTTCACCAAGGAAGACGGCGAGGTCGTCGGCATCAGCTAAACCGGATAAATCCCCAAAAACCGCTGCATGAATTCCGACAGCATCAGCGCCGGCACGAAAAGCACCAGCGTCATCGCGCCGATCAACAGGCCGTTGCCGTTGAAGATCATTCGGAGGATCCGCGCGATGGCGAAGACCTGGGCCAGCATGAAGGCAAGCAGCAGCAGTGAGACGATGCCGATCGTGCCGGGGACAAAGAATACCAGCGCCAGCAGCAAGCCGTTGATATAGGAGAGTGGCACGCCCAGCCAGTTGACGCTGACGACGACGGCCGAGAAGCGCTCGCCTTTCTTCATGGCGAGCAGCAGCAGCCCCGCCAACACCAGCGGCACGAACCAGTTCGCCGCCTCGACCAGGCCTAAGCGAACATAGAAGACCAGGCCGACATCGGTGTGCGGCGGCATGGTGCGCAGGAAGGATTCGCGCCACCAGAGCCAGGAAATCCCCATTGGCGGCAGGCACCAGACGAAGGCCCAGAAGGAGCGGTTGACGCCGCGATCCGACATGTCGAGAAACCGGAAACCGGCCGGATCCATTCGGATCAGCAACCAGAGGCCGGCCAGGTAATACTGGACTTCCCTAAACCCCGGCATTCTCGAACCAGCGCGCGATAAAGGTTTCATAGACGACCGTCAGCCGCTCGAGGTCATCCACGGCGACGCGTTCGTCGACCATGTGCATGGTCTGCCCGACGAGGCCAAACTCGACGACGGGGCAGTAATCCTTGATGAAGCGCGCGTCCGAGGTGCCGCCGGTGGTCGACAGCGCCGGCGACTGGCCGGTCACGCTCTCGATGGCCGAGGACAGCGAGGCGATCAGGGCGTTGTTGCGGGTGAGGAAGACGTGGCTCGGGCGCTCCGCCCAGACGATATCGTACTTGAACGGTGCCCGGCCGGGCCGGAGCACACCCTCGCTGGCGGCGGCGTCAAGCCGGCGGATGATCTCCTGCTGCAGCGTCTCGGCCGTCCAGGTGTCGTTGAAGCGAATGTTGAAGCTCGCCGTCGCCTTGGCCGGCACGACATTGGTCGCCGGATTGCCGACGTCGACGGTCGTCACTTCGAGATTGGAAGGCTGGAAGTTTTCGGTGCCGGCATCGAAGGGCGGATCCATCAGCGCCTGCGTCAGCTGCAGGATCCCGCGCACGGCGTTGTCGGCCAGATGCGGGTAGGCGGCATGGCCCTGCACGCCATGGGCGGTGATCTTGCCCGACAGCGAGCCGCGGCGACCGATCTTGATCATCTCGCCCAGCGTGTTCGGGTTGGTCGGCTCGCCGACAAGGCAGGCGTCCCAGCGCTCGCCGCGCTCGGCAGCCCATTGCAGAAGCTTGATCGTGCCGTTGACGGCGGGACCTTCCTCGTCGCCGGTGATCAGGAACGAGACGGAGCCCTTCGGTAGCCCATGCTTTTCGATATGCCGGGCGATGGCGGCCACGAAGCAGGCGACGCCGCCCTTCATGTCGACAGCGCCGCGACCGAACATCTCGCCATTCGCGATCTCGGCGGCAAAGGGTGGATGCGTCCACGCGCCTTCGTCGCCGACGGGCACGACATCGGTATGGCCGGCAAACATCAAGTGCGGGCCGTCATTGCCGAGCCGGGCGTAAAGGTTCTCGATATCGGGCGTTCCAGGCTCCGTCGCCTTCACCTTGTCCACCGCAAAGCCGAGCGGCGACAGCATCGCCTCCAGCGCCGAAAGCGCGCCGCCTTCGGCGGGCGTAACGGATGGGCAGCGGATCAGGGTCTGGAGATTGGCAACGGGATCGGTAGCGGTCATGACAGTGGAACTATCCGGCGGTAATGGCAAAGAAAAGGCAAGGGAGAGTTGCATCAGGCGAAATGCGCCGTTCGCTTGCGGCAGCCTGATATCGGGCAGGGAGTGGTCCGATGCCGCGCACGAATTCTGTCACGCGCGGCACCGAATAGAAGCTGAATTAGTCGCGCAGCAGTTCGTTGATGCCGGTCTTCGAGCGGGTCTTCTCATCGACCGTCTTGACGATCACGGCGCAGTAGAGGTGCGGTGCGGCAAGGCCGTTCGGCATGGTGGCGTTGCCCGACGGCATCGAGCCCGCGACGACGACCGAGTAGGGCGGTACTTCGCCGTAGAACACTTCGCCGGTGGCGCGGTTGACGATCTTGGTCGACTTGCCGATGTAGACGCCCATGCCGAGAACCGAGCCCTCGCGGATGATGCAGCCTTCGACGACTTCCGAGCGGGCGCCGATGAAGCAATTGTCCTCGATGATCGTCGGGCCGGCCTGCATCGGCTCCAGCACGCCGCCGATGCCGACGCCGCCCGAGAGATGCACGTGCTTGCCGATCTGCGCGCAGGAGCCGACGGTGGCCCAGGTATCGACCATCGTGCCCTCGTCGACGAAGGCGCCGAGGTTGACGAAGGACGGCATCAGCACGACGTTCTTGCCGATATGGGCCGAGCGGCGCACGACGCAGTTCGGCACGGCGCGGAAGCCGGCGGAGCGATACTCGTTCTCACCCCAGTTCTCGAACTTCGACGGCACCTTGTCCCACCAGGTCGAGTTGCCCGAGCCGCCCTTGACGACTTCCATGTCGTTCAGGCGGAAGGAGAGGAGAACGGCCTTCTTCAGCCACTGGTTCACCTTCCACGCGCCATCGGCGCCGCGTTCGGCAACGCGCACCTTGCCGCCGTCGAGAAGCTCGAGCGCGGTTTCGACCGCGTCGCGTACTTCGCCCTTGGTCGAGGTGTTGACGCTGTCGCGGTTGTCGAAGGCGGCTTCGAGTGTCTTTTCGAGGGCGGAGAGGTCGGTGGCGCTCATGAGAATTCCTTAAACTTCGATCTTTATCGTTGGAGGCGAATCGTGGAGGCGGAGGCCTCCGGGAATTGTGATTGGCGGGATGCGATCTGCTCTATCGCATGCAGGGCTAAAATGGAATGATTTTTCGGGACCGGCTAACTCCCGATCACTGCTACAAAACGACATACCGGCTGTACTGCCGGCAGGACTGAAAGGCATTGGAATGGCAAAGGCGAAAAACGGCAGACTGCGGCGCAAGGACGGCGTCTGGGATCCTTTGAAATCAAGCGAGACCGACAAGCAGCGCGCTGAAGCCGTGCCGAAAACCCCGCAGACCCTGTCGCCAGCCTATCGCCTTGCCTATGCCGACGAGGACTTCCTGTGCCGCGAAGAGCTCAGGCCGATCCGCCTGCAGCTGGAGCTGATGAAGCCGGAAATGCTGCTGACGGAACGCGGCATCAAATCGACAGTCGTGATGTTCGGCGGCGCCCGCATTCCCGCACCCGGCCAGAGCGCCTGGGCGGCCCGCAACGACACGCAGCGCGCCAATCTGGAAGCTGCATCCGTCTATTACGACGAGGCGCGCAAGTTTGCCCGCCTCTGCTCGAAATACGCGGCCGGCTTCGATTTCCACGAATATGTCGTCGTCACCGGCGGTGGCCCGGGCGTGATGGAAGCCGGCAACCGGGGTGCCGCAGACGAGGGCGCACCCTCGATCGGCCTCAACATCGTGTTGCCGCATGAGCAGGCGCCGAATGTCTACGTGACGCCGGAGCTCAGCTTCAACTTCCACTACTTCGCCATCCGCAAGATGCATTTCATGGTGCGCGCCAAGGCGATCGCCGTCTTCCCCGGCGGCTTCGGCACGCTGGACGAGTTCTTCGAATGCCTGACGCTGATCCAGACCGGCCGCATGGAAAAGATGCCGCTCATCCTCTTCGGCGAAAAATTCTGGAAGAGCATCATCAATTTCAAGGCACTCGCCGAATTTGGCACCATCGCGCCAGATGACGTCGACCTGATCAGCTTCGTCGACACCGCCGACGCCGCCTGGAAGATCATCCAGGAATTCTACGAACACCCGGAGTAGGGTGCGCTCAGTGGGCGTCGCCGGCCTTCTTCGGCCGGCCGCCCTTGGCGCCGTTCGCCCGGCTGGCGGCGGCCTTATTGGTGAAATCCAGGATGACGCGCTCCGAAGCGACATCGAAGCGAACCGATGCGGGGATCGGCCGCTCGGGATGCTCCGTTTCCCAGCGTTGCTTTGCCTGCGCGAGTTCGGCGTCGGTGACCTTGTTCGTGACCATGTGGAAAAATAACCCAACAACTTGGGTATTTCAATCAGACGAAAAAGCCCGCCGCGATCGTCGCGGCGGGCTCGGTTGTCGGTGTTTCCCGTTTTTACAGGAATGGACGCTGCGGCATATCGGCGATCGAGATGACGCCGTCCTTGTTGGTGTCCATCCGCGAGAAGAACTTGTCGAAGGCGGCTTCGGCTTCCTGCTTGGAAATCTGGCCGTTCTCGTCGGTGTCGATCCGCTGCATCAGAAGGAGCTCGCGGATCATGCCTGGGCCGCGCATGCCGTGTCGGCCTGGGCCGCGTCCGGCTTCGTCCTGCGGCGGTGCGGGCTGGCCTGCGTCCGCGTCAGCCGGCGGCGGGGATGGCGGGGCTTCGTCATCGGCCGCCATGTCTTCGGCAGGTGCCTTCATCTTGGCCATCTGCGCTTCGTGATACTTGCGGATCTCGCCCGGTGTCAGCGAGCCGTCATTGTTGGTGTCGATCGCCGCGAAGATCGTTTCCATGCCCTTCTGGGCTTCGTCCTTGGAGATCTGGCCGTCCTTGTTCGTGTCGAACTGCTGCAGCATGCGCACGAAGACGACTTCCCGCATCAGGGGACCGCGCATCCCGCCGCCCATCATCGCGTGGTGTGGCCTTGGCGGATGCTTGTGCTTGTCGCCGGGCGCGGCAAAACTGCTGCCGGCTGCGGCACCGACGATCAAGACGGAGGAAAGTGCGGCCAGTATCAGCTTGTTCCGAGACATTTGGGTTCCTTTCAGTGTGCAATCTCATTGGGGATCACAGACGAAAAGGTAGGGCGGACAAGCCCGATTACCCAGTTAAACATCGGTAAGCTGGATGAAACTTTCGTAACTTAGCCGGTAATCTTCCCAAGAAAATCAGTGAGATCGTCGGTCACGAAGTCGATGTGATCGTCCTCGCCGCTGGTCTTTTCCCACCACTCGACAACTGTGTCCTCGAGATTGTTGGGCACGAGGAGAACGGTCTGCATGCCAAGCGCCTTGGGCGCGATCAGGTTGCGCGGCAGGTCCTCGAACATCGCAGCCTTCTGCGTCTCGACGCGCTTCAGCTGGGTGAATTTGTCGTAGGTCTGCTGCGCTGGCTTCGGCACGAACTCGGCGGCGACGATGTCGAAGATATCGTCGAAATGGTCGAGAATCCCAAGCGCGCCGGCCGCCATTTCCGCATGCTTGACGCTGCCGTTGGTGAATATGAACTTGCGGCCGGGGAGCGCCTTGATCGCGGCGCCCAGTTCCGGCTGCGCCGTCAGGCTGGAATAATCGATCGCGTGCGCCTTCTCGAGGAAGTCGTTGGGATCGACGCCGTGGTGGATCATCAGCCCCTGCAGCGTCGTGCCGTGATCATAGTAATACTGCTTCTGCAGCTTGCGCGCCTCTTCCCGCTCCATCTGCAGCAGCGTCGAGACATAGGCCGTCATGTTCTTGTCGATCTGCGCGAACAGATTGACGTGGTGCGGGTAGAGTGTGTTGTCGAGGTCGAAGACCCACTCTGTCACATGCGAGAAGTCGGAATGGGTGGGCGTGCGATCGATCTTGCTCATCCTTGCCTTATGCCACGCGTTGCCTTCGATTGAAATCCGGAATGCGACCATTCACGCCGGCCGATTGATCGCCTCACGTGATCGCACTAGTTTTCCGGCACAAGAAATGAGGAGGCGATGATGAATCAGGCTGAGAAGGCAAAGACGTTCGGCGCGCTGCACCAGAAGGGCAATCCTGTCGTTCTCTACAATGTATGGGATGCCGGAACGGCAAAGGCCGTGACCGAGGCAGGCGCCAAGGCGCTGGCGACGGGCAGCTGGTCGGTCGCGGCAGCACAAGGCTATGGCGATGGCGAGAAGATTCCGATGGAGGCGCTGGTTGCAACGACCCGCCAGATCACCGCGGTCAACGACTTGCCGCTCTCCGTCGATTTCGAGGGCGCCTATTCCACCGATCCCTTGGGCGCTGCCGCCAATGTCGAACAGCTGATCGATGCCGGCGCGATCGGCATCAATTTCGAGGATCAGGTGGTTGATGGCGACGGGCTGCACCCGGTGGAGAAACAGGCCGCCCGCATCCGCGCCATCCGCGAGATGGCGGATCGTCGTGGCATTGCGTTCTTCATCAACGCGCGCACCGACCTCTTCTTGCGCGAGGGTGATCTTGCCAAGCATGCCGGTCTGGTCGAGGAGGCGTTGGAGCGCGGCAGGGCCTATGCAGCTGCGGGCGCCGATGGGTTCTTTGTGCCGTGGCTGATCGATGAAGCCTTGATCGAAAAGGTCTGCGCGGCGTCACCGCTACCTGTCAATATCATGATGCGGCCGGGCGCGCCTGATGTGAAGACGCTGGCGAAGCTTGGTGTCAGCCGTGTCAGCTATGGGCCGGGGCCCTATCGGGCGATGATGGAGAAGCTGAAGGAGGCTGCCGCGGCGGTTTACGGAGCGCTGTGAGGTAGACCCCTCCCCACAAGGGGGAGGGGCTAAGTCGTGGCAATGTCCGCGCAAAGTCGCGTCACTAAAGTCTGTTGAGAGGTTTCGGTCTCGTGGAGAGGTTGCGCCCAGCAAGCCCCTCCCTTGTGTGGAGGGGTTGGGGAGGGGACTTCATTCCGTCCGAGAAGAAAAACGACCGCCCTTACGGAACGATCAGCGTACCCGCGCCACGCTCGGTGAAGATCTCGAGCAGCACGGAATGCGCGGTCTTGCCGTTGAGGATGACAACACCCTGCACGCCGGCCTTGATCGCGTCGATGCAGGTCTCGACCTTCGGGATCATGCCGCCGGAGATCGTGCCATCGGCGATCAGTTGGTGGGCCTGCGAGACCGAGAGTTCCTTGATCAGGTTGCCCTGCTTGTCGAGGACACCGGGGACGTCCGTGAGGAACAAGAGGCGCGTCGCGTTGAGCGCGCCGGCAATCGCGCCGGCGAACGTGTCGGCGTTGATGTTGTAGGTCGCGCCGTCGCGGCCCGGAGCGACCGGGGCGATGACGGGGATCATCTCGGAGCGGGCCAGAAGGTCGATCAGCGTGCGGTCGACTTCAACGACTTCGCCGACGAAGCCGAGGTCGAGAACGCGCTCGATGTTGCTGTCGGGATCCTTGATCTTCTTCTGCGCCTTTTCGGCGAAGACCATGTTGCCGTCCTTGCCGCAAAGGCCGATCGCCCATTCGCCCGTCTGGTTGATCAGGGCGACGATTTCCTTGTTGATCGAGCCGGCGAGAACCATTTCGACGATCTCGACCGTCTTGGCGTCGGTGACGCGCAGGCCGCCTTCGAATTTCGATTCGATGCCCATCTTCGTCAGCATGGCGCCGATCTGCGGTCCGCCGCCGTGCACGACGATCGGGTTGACGCCCGACTGCTTCAACAGCGCGATATCGCTGGCAAACGCCTTGCCGAGCTCGGGATTGCCCATGGCGTGGCCGCCGTATTTCACGACGATCGTCTTGTTTTCGTAACGCTGCATGAAGGGCAGCGCCTGTGCCAGCAGCCGTGCCTGGATTTCGCTTTCGGTCTCGGTCATCGGATACCCCGCAGAAAAATGGTTGCGGCCTTTTATCCCAAGTTTTTGACAGATGGAATAATCAATGGCCCGATAGTTCGCGCAATTTGCCCACACCCCGCCGTCTTGCCAAGCGTGACCGAACACCCATAGTTAGGGAAGGACATTGGGGAAGAGACACGGCATGACGAGCGAGGAAATCGCCGAACTGATCGGCCGGGTTGCAATGCGCGACCGAAAGGCTTTCGTGGCTCTGTATCATGAAACAAGCCCGAAACTTTTTGCCATCTGCCTGCGTATCTTGAAGGACAAGACGGAGGGGGAGGAAGTATTGCAAGAGGTCTATATCAAGGTCTGGCAACGCGCTTCCGCCTTCGCGATCTCCTCGGGAACGCCCTCGTCCTGGCTTGCGGCGATCGCGCGCAACCAGGCGATAGACACCCTGAGAAGCCGCAAGCCGGTAGCCGACGAATTGGACAGTGCCTATGATCTCGCAGACAGCCAACTTGATCCGGAAGCGACAACTGTGATCCGCGATGAAGGAAGGCGGATTGACACCTGCATGGAACAGTTGGAAGCTGATCGTGCGGTGGCGGTCAGACGGGCTTATGTCGAAGGGCTGAGCTATCAGGAACTGGCCGGTGAGTTCGGCGTGCCCCTGAACACGATGCGCACATGGCTGCGGCGCAGCCTATTGAAGCTGAGAGAGTGCCTGGAACGATGACGTCGTCCGATCAGAGCAAGGGAGGCCGCTCCCGCGATGAGGTACTCGCCGGTGAGTATGTTCTCGGTGTTCTCTCTTTCCAGGATCGGCGTGTCGTCGAAGACCGCATGCGGGTCGACCGGCAGTTCGCGGCGATCGTCAGCCGCTGGGAGGCGAACCTCTCCACCTTCAATGACGACTATGACGCCGTCACCCCCGGCCAGGAAACCTTCAAGCAGGTCGAGGCCCGCTTGTTCGGTACCCCGCAGCAGGCAGCCGTGCCGGCCAGGGGCGTCTGGAATTCCCTTTTCTTCTGGCGCTGTCTTGCCGCCGTCTCTCTCGTCATCACTTCGGCTGCCCTGTCGCTGACGGTCGCGACGGTATCGCCGCTGAAGCCGACCGTTCCGCCGCTGGTCGCGCAATTGTCGGGACCCGCGAGCCAGGTCAATCTGCTGGCCTCTTATGAGGCCCAGACCGGCCGGATGCGGATCATTCCGGTCGCCGCAGGCAAGCCGGAGGAGAAGTCGCTCGAGCTGTGGCTGTTGCCCGAAGGCGGTACGCCGAAATCGCTCGGCATCTTCGCGGCGGGAGAGGGCGGCGATGGCGAACTCGTGATCCCCGTGGACATGCGCTCTGCCATCGGCGAGGGCACGAGCTTCGCGGTCAGCCTCGAACCCTTCGGCGGCTCGCCGACGGGCGCGCCGACCGGCCCCGTCGTTGCAAGCGGTGCCGCGCATCGGCCGTAAGATCGGCTGAAACTTTTTCTGGCAACCTTCCGTAGATCCTCATGTCCCAGCGACGCTGATGCATTCAGCCGGCGACCCGCGAGCGGACGGATGAGGAGAACCAGTCATGATCAAGTCCGCACTGCGCACGACAGCCCTTGCAGTCGCCGTATCCGCAATTGCCTTTGCCGCGCAGGCCAAGAACCCGATGGTCGGTGGCGCTGCCATGTATCCGACCAAGAACATCGTCCAAAATGCCATGAAGTCGAAGGATCACACGACGCTGGTCGCTGCCGTCAAGGCGGCCGGCCTGGTCTCGACGCTCGAAGGCAAGGGCCCGTTCACGGTCTTTGCGCCGACCAACGAAGCCTTCGCGGCACTCCCCGCCGGCACCGTCGACACGCTGCTGAAGCCGGAGAACAAGGCCAAGCTCACCAAGATTCTGACCTGCCACGTGGTGGCTGCCGACGCCATGGCCAAGACCGTCGCCAAGATGATCAAGGACGATGGCGGTGAGCATGACATCAAGACGGTCGGCGGCTGCGTGCTGAAGGCCAAGGAAGACATGGGCAAGATCACGCTGACCGACGAAAGCGGTGGCGTTGCCCATGTCACGATCGCCGACGTCAAGCAGTCGAACGGCGTCATTCACGTCATCGACAAGGTCTTGCTGCCGAAGATGTAATCTTGAGTTCAGGCAGCAAACGGGGGCGCCCTGTCAACACCACTGGGGCGCCTCCACCTCACTTCCAGTGATCGGCGCCCACGGTGAGCGCGATCGCCTCACGCAGATCGTCCAGTCCCTCGCTCTTTTCGGACGAGGTAGCGATGATCCCGGGATAGGCGGCGGGGCGCTTCTTGATCTTTTCGGCCGTCTCGGCGAGCAGCTTCACAACGGCCGGCGGCTTGATCTTGTCGGTCTTGGTCAGCACCACCTGATAGGAGACGGCGGCCTTGTCGAGCAGGTCGAGAACCTCGTCGTCGTTCTTCTTGATGCCGTGGCGGCTGTCGATCAGCACATAGACCCGCTTCAGCGTCGCGCGGCCGCGCAGATAATCGAACACCAGTTTGGTCCAGGCATCGACATGCTCCTTCGGCGCCTTGGCGTAGCCGTAGCCCGGCATGTCGACCAGCGCCATCGGCGGCAGATCGCCGGCCTCGCCGGAATAACCCTCGGGCACGAAATAGTTCAGTTCCTGCGTACGCCCCGGCGTGTTCGAGGTGCGTGCCAAGCCATGCTGGCCGACGAGCGCATTGATCAGCGACGACTTTCCGACATTCGAGCGGCCGGCAAAAGCCACCTCGGCCGGCCCTTCCGGCGGCAGGAACTTCAGGGAGGGCACGCCGCGGATGAAGATCCAGGGGCGGCCGAAGAGCGGCTTGTCTTTATTGTCGGTCATTCGGCCTTTTCCAGCGCGTCCAATTCCAGTGAACCTATGGCATTCAGGTTTCGGGCGATTTTGTCAACCGGCAGCCCTGAATGTCGCGAGAAGCATCCCGGTGCCACAAAAGAAAAAGCCCCGGCGAACCGGGGCTTTTGCTATTTCTCCGTGGGCGCCGGCTTTCGCTTGAACAGCCCCTTCAGATTGTCGAAGAGCTCGATCTTCACGCCGTGGCGGCGCATGATGACGCCCTGCTGGATGACTGACAGCGTGTTGTTCCAGGCCCAGTAGATGACCAGACCGGCCGGGAAGCTTGCCAGCATGAAGGTGAAGACCAGCGGCATCCAGTTGAAGATCATCGCCTGCGTCGGATCCGGCGGTGTCGGGTTCATGCGCATCTGCAGGAACATGGTGACGCCCATGATCAGCGGCCAGACGCCGAGATGCAGGAAGGTCGGAGCGGCGAACGGCAGCAGGCCGAACAGGTTGATGAACGAGGTCGGATCGGGCGCCGAAAGGTCCTGGATCCAGCCGAAGAACGGCGCGTGGCGCATCTCGATGGTGATGTAGATCACCTTGTAGAGCGAGAAGAAGATCGGGATCTGCAGCGCGATCGGCCAGCAACCGGCGATCGGGTTGATCTTCTCTTCCTTGTAGAGCGCCATGGTCGCCTGCTGCAGGCCCATGCGGTCGTCGCCGAACTTCGCCTTCAGCTCTTCCATCTTCGGCTGAACGCGCTTCATGTTCGCCATCGAAGCGTACTGCTTGCTGGCGAGCGGGAAGAACAGCGCCTTGACGACGATCGTGGTCATCAGGATCGCGACGCCGAAATTGCCGAAGTAACGGAAGAAGAAGTCCATCAGTTTGAACATCGGCTTCGTCAGGAAGTAGAACCAGCCCCAGTCGATCAGGCGGTCGAAGCGCGGGATCTGGTAGGTAGCCTCGTAGCCGTCGATGACGGGAACTTCCTTGGCGCCGGCGAACACGAGGTTCTTCAGTTCGAGCGACTGGCCAGGTGCGACGGTGACGGCGTTCTGCTTGTAATCGGCCTGGAAGCGCGGCTGGCCATCCGTGAAGTGGCTGAAGCGGGCGTCGTAGGCGGTCGTCTGCGGCGGAATGATCGTCGCGGCCCAGTACTTGTCGGTGATCCCGAGCCAGCCGCCGGTCGCCGTTGCCGGCGTCACGGCTTCCTTCTCGACGGAAGCGTACTTGCTCTCGATCAGGCCGTCTTCGCCGATCACGCCGATGAAGCCTTCGTGCAGCACGTAGGTCGAGGCGACAGCAGGCTTGTTGTAGCGCGTCACGCGGCCGTAGGAGGAGAGTGCAGCTGGCGCCTGGCCGGCATTGGTGATCTTGTCGGTGATCGTGAACATGTAGCGTTCGTCGACCGAGATCGTGCGGGCGAAGGTGATGCCCTTGTCATTGGTGTAGGTCAGCGTAACCGGGGTCTTTTCGGTCAGCTTCGCGCCTTCGGGAGCCGTCCAGAGCGTCGAGGGGCCGGGGACGTTGCCGGTCGCGGCGTCGCCGATATAGCCGAGTTCGGCGAAGTAGCCGTCCTTGGTTTCCGACGGGCTGAACAGCGTGATGATCGGGCTCGAGTCATCCACGGTCTCGTGGTAGCCCTTGAGCTTCAAGTCGTCGAGGCGGCCGCCGGCAAGGTTGATCGAGCCGGACAGCGCTGCCGTGTCGATGATGACGCGCGGGTTCTTGGCAAGAGCGTCGGCGAGCGACGTGGTCGCCGGCGCCTGGCCGGTCGGAGCAGCGCCGTTCGTCTGCGCGCCACCGGCTGCGCCATTGGCGGCCGGTGTCTGCGTCTGCTGGGTCGTCTGCTGTGCCTTCTGGGCAAGCTCGGCCTTACGCTGCGCTTCGATGCGCGGATTCATGTAAAGGAATTGCCACCCGAGAACGATCAACACGGAGAGAGCGATCGCAATGAAGTAGTTGCGGTTGTTTTGCATCATACGTTCCTGGGGCGGCCGTCTCCGGACCGCTTGTGTTTCGGCTTCGTCTCGACGCGAGCCGTAAGCTCAGCGGCTAATTGATGGAAGGATGCTTGGAGCACGTCCCTTCGCGCGACAACCACATAGTCGTGTCCGGGCTTCATTGCAAACCCTGCATGCAGCCGTACCGCCTCTTTCAGGCGCCGACGCATGCGGTTTCTTTCAACCGCGTTGCCATGCTTCTTGGTGACGGTGAAGCCGACACGGGCTTCGGTATCGGGTTCCGTCCTGTCGAGTACCTCGAGAAGGAAGAATCCACCCCTGCGTTTTTCGCCATTGCGAACAGCAAGAAACTGCGGGCGGCTTTTCAGCCGCCCGGCAGTTATTTTGGGATCTTTGGTCGTCGGATCGCCCGTCATCTGATCGGGCACTTCCGGCCTTAGGCCGAAAGACGCTTGCGGCCGCGGCCGCGACGAGCAACGATGACCTTACGGCCGCCCTTGGTAGCCATACGTGCACGGAAACCGTGACGACGCTTGCGAACAAGCTTGGAAGGTTGGTAAGTACGCTTCATTTATTTTAATCACCGCGGAGTGCGGCCCTTCTTGAATTTGCATAATGCAAGGAGCGTTGTTTTTCGAACGGCGGGAGGCTCAAAAAGCCTTATATGACCGGACGTGCGGCGGCTTATACGGACGAAGGTCGCGAAAGTCAATTATCGCAGGGAGAATCCGCTCTGCTCGCCTTTTGGGTGTGAAAATTAGCAGATGCTGTTAATGATTGCGGCATCGGGCCCACATCGCGGGCGCTATCATTTTATTCCGTTTCCGCAGCTCAAACGTGCGCCTATCAAGCCTCTGTGCGTTTTTCGCGCAAAAAATCGCGCCGGCAACCATCGTTCATGGATGATTTTTTATAGTAGCCGGCGAAAATATCGGAAATTCAACATTAATTGTTTTAGCGCAATTTGATCTAACGGCCGGGCATCCAGTTTTCGGCCTCATGTCTTATTGGGGGGATCCTTTGAAAATCCGAGGCAAGATCAACATACTCGTATGCGCCATGTCCTGTGTCGCGCTGGTTATCGGCGCGACCGCTCTCTGGGCCGTGCAGCGCTACAACAATAATCTCTCCGCCTATGAGGATGCCGCCAGCCGCGCCTATTCCGGCGAGCGCCTGAACCGCTACGTGACCGCGACCGTGATGGAAGCGCGCGGCATCTATGGCGCTGCCTCGACAAAGGACGCCGCAAGCTTCGCCAAGGGTCTGCTCGCAGCACTCGACCAGATCGACGCCACCATCACATCCTGGACGCCGCTGGTTCCCGACAACCAGATGGATGCGTTCAACAAGCTCAAGGCCCGTTCGGCCGAATTCCGCACCTTCCGCGCCGAAACCGCGCGCCTCGGCACCGAGGTCAGCCCGCAGGCGGCCAACGAGCAGGGCAATAACGACGCCAACCGCGCCAACCGCAAGGCCTTCCAGGCCGAGATCGACGCGATTGTCGCCACCGACAAGGCGACGCTCGACGCCGTCAATATGGAAGTCGAAAGCTTCCGCACCTCGGTTCTCTGGCTGGTTCTCGGCATCACCGGCTTCGGCATCGCGGCCGGCATCGGCATGGGCCTTTATGTCGGCACCATCCATCTCTCGCGCCCGATCAAGAAAGTCACCGAGGCGATCAAGAACGTCGCCGACGGCAACTTCGACATCGATGTTCCTTTCCCCGGCCGCAACGACGAGATCGGCGAAATGGCCGCTGCCGTCGCGGTGTTCAAGGAGAATGGTCTGGCCGTTCGCCGCATGAACGCCCAGGAAGCCGCCATGCGCGCCAAGAGCGACGACCTGCAGTCGAGCATGTCCGTCGTCGTGGCCGCCGCTGCCGCCGGCGATTTCTCGCGCCGGATCGACAAGGACTACCAGGACGACAACCTCAACCAGTTCGCCAGCAACATCAACCAGCTGCTCTCGGGTGTCGATGGCGGCGTCGGCGAAACCCGCCGCGTTATCGCGAGCCTGTCTGAAGGCGATCTGACCCAGACCATGCGCGGCAATTTCCAGGGCGCCTTCGCCGAGCTGCAGAAGAACGTCAACAGCACCTTCGCCACGCTGCAATCGACCATGCGCGAAGTGCGCGAGACCGCCGAGGGCTTCCACGGCAACACCAACGAGCTGCGCGCCGCCAGTGACGACCTCTCCAAGCGCACCGAACAGCAGGCGGCGGCTCTCGAGGAGACCTCGGCTGCGCTGGACGAAATCACCGCCGTCGTCAACAACTCGACCGATCGCGCCCAGGAAGCCAGTGTGATGGTCTCCGAGGCCAAGGACGATGCTGGCAAATCGGGCGTTGTCGTCCGCAACGCCGTCGATGCCATGGGCCGCATCGAGCAGGCCTCGCGCGAAATCAGCCAGATCATCAACGTCATCGACGAGATCGCCTTCCAGACCAACCTGCTTGCGCTCAACGCCGGTGTCGAGGCCGCGCGTGCCGGCGAAGCGGGCAAGGGCTTTGCCGTCGTCGCCCAGGAAGTCCGCGAACTCGCGCAGCGCTCGGCAACGGCCGCCAAGGACATCAAGGGCCTGATCACCAAGTCCGGCGGCGAAGTCCAGATCGGCGTCAAGCTGGTGCAGGAAACCGGCGAGGCGCTCTCGCAGATCGAGCGCCGCGTCAACGCCATCAACGACCATATCCACTCGATCGCCACGGCCGCCAAGGAGCAGTCGACCGGCCTCAAGGAGGTCAATACCGCCGTCAACCAGATGGACCAGGTGACACAGCAGAACGCCGCCATGGTCGAGGAAACCTCGGCGGCGACCCACAAGCTGTCGTCGGAAGCAGACAGCCTCGTGCGCCTGATCTCGCGCTTCAAGGTGTCGAACGCGCAGCATGCGGCGCCCGTGGCCGTCGCGCGTTACGAGGAGCACCGCCCGGTTGCCTCGCCCGCCCGCCGCGCGATCGGCAGCGTTGCCCGCGCCTTCAACGGCAACGCCGCGGTCGACCAGAGCTGGGAAGAATTCTGATTTCTCGGTCGCAAACTGAACAAGAGCGCCGCCTTCGGGCGGCGTTCGCGTTTCGGCATTATGTCGCACCGCTCGCAAAGATTTGAAAGCGACGCGGTTTCGTCTAATATAGAGATTGAATCCGTGGCGCGTGGCGCCGGTTGGACGAGAAGCGATGCCCGCCCCTGATCAAGGCCAAACTGTTCCCGAAGCACTCACGACGGCGACCGACGCCGCGCGGCCCGCTGGCATGTTCGGCGGTATCTCCGGCAAGCTCCTGTGGCTGACCGTTGTCTGCATCATGCTCGCCGAAGTGCTGATCTTCTTTCCCTCGGTGGCGTCGATGCGCCTTCGCTGGCTGGATGAGCGGCTGAACGCCGCCGCCGCCGCCGCCATCGCCATCGATGGCCTGCAGCCGGTGGAACTGCCGCGCGACCTGCAGCGGCAGACATTGGAAGCGACGGGCACGAAGGCGATCGTGCTGCGCAAGGACGGCACCTCGCGATTGCTCGCCACCTGGGACATGCCGGCGTCCGTCGATGCACAATATGATCTGACCAGCGTGCCGGCCGTTACCGCCATGCGCGATGCGCTCGACACGCTCGTCTTCGGCGGCGACCGGATGATCCGCGTCTACGGTCCGGTGCAGGACACCAATATCGGTGTCGAGGTGCTGATGAAGGACAAGCATCTGCGCAATGCGATGCTGCTCTATTCCCGCAACGTCTTCCTGCTGTCGATCCTGATCTCGCTCTTTACCGCCACACTCGTCTTCTTCGCGATCAACCGCATTCTCATCCGGCCGATCCGTAGATTGACGGGCAGCATGCAGCAATTTTCCGCCGATCCTGAAAATCCGCAGCATGTCTTTGTCGGCGATGGCGGGCGCGACGAGCTGGCGATCGCCGGCCGCCACCTGACCGCCATGCAGCTGCAGCTCCAAAAGACGCTGAAGCAGCAGAGCAACCTCGCGGCCCTCGGCCTGGCCGTCTCCAAGATCAATCACGACATGCGCAACATCCTCGCCTCCGCGCAGCTGATGTCCGACCGCCTGGTCGATGTCGACGACCCCATGGTGAAGCGCTTCGCCCCGAAGCTGCTGCGCACCATCGACCGCGCCGTCGGCTACACCACCGAAGTTCTTTCTTACGGCCAGGCCAGCGAATCGGCGCCCCGCCGCCGCCTTGTCAGGGTGACGACGCTGGTCGAGGATGTCAGGGACATGCTGGCGATCGATCCGCAGAGCGATGTGGAGTTCGTCGAGCAGATCAATGCCGATCTCGAAGTGGATGCGGATAACGAACAGCTGTTCCGCGTCATCCACAATCTCTGCCGCAACGCCCTGCAGGCGCTGACGTCAAACAACGCGGGCGCAAGCCCACGGCGCATTACCGTGTCGGCCCACCGCATCGGCAGCGTCGTCAGCATCACCGTCGACGACACCGGCCCCGGCATGCCGCAGAAAGCCCGCCAGAACCTCTTCACCGCCTTCCGTGGCTCCGCTCGATCCGGCGGCACGGGGCTTGGTCTGGCCATCGCCCGCGAACTGGTGCTCGCCCATGGCGGCACCATCGCGCTTGTGGAAAAACCATCGATCGGCACCCAGTTCCGCATCGAAATCCCCGATCGCCCTGTGTCGCTGGACGATTACCGCGGCCGCAGCCTCTTGGAAAAGTGATGCAATCCCGCGATCCCGGCAGCTCGCGAAGAAAGACGTCACTTTTTTTACAAACCCTATTGCATTCATCCAGATGACCCTTTAGAGAACCGCTCACGCCAGCGGGACACACCGCTGCAGACGCACCCGTAGCTCAGCTGGATAGAGCACCAGACTACGAATCTGGGGGTCAGGAGTTCGAATCTCTTCGGGTGCGCCACTTCTCTTTTCAATCACTTTGTAGCCATTGATATTCCTTTCTGATTGGACGGGACTGGCTGTAGTTAATTTCTGCCTTAGCTAAAGACTATCGGCCTCTGAGGCTTTTACAGGCGAGCCTTGCTTCTCTGTGCGCTTTCCTTAATTGGTTCGAATCGCTCTCTGCAAGCTTCTAAGGTGGCAGAGAGGATAGGCAGCAGCGCATAGCTCCCACCGAAATTTCTTAAAATTTTTATTGAATTTGGTGAAAGGCATTGTCTGGCCTCTCGACTCTGTCGGTTGTGTATGGGGTAATTCCGCTACAACCGAGGTGATTCCGGGTCTCAAATGGCAGTTTTTGATATTTTTTCCAAACGACAGAAGCGGTTGAGAGGCGAGGTTCCTGACGTATATCAATACGATGAAATCTCAGGAAAACTCAGGACGCAGGTAATCCACATAATCAATGACGCAATCGGCACCGAAGCTGAATGCCAGAGAAGTTCCGAGGTGCACGAAGCGTACGATACGGTGGTTGGCATACTCCGGCGTGAATACGGAATCTTCAGTCTTGACGCGAGGAGCTTCACGAAGACCTACTCAATGCATGCTGAGTTTGTTGACTTCATCTCTCGGGCTCATGAGACAGAAGAGTGCCTAGATGCTATCGAGCTTGCTCTCAAGCTCATCGATACAATCGTCCGCGACAATTTTTATTATCGCAATGGCCGAGGTGGCGAAACGGTTGCGGATGACGCGATCGAGGAAATGAACCGACGTTTTAAGGAAGACGGCCTTGGCTATGAGTTTGTCGATGGTGAACTGATCAGAATCGATTCCCAACTGTTGCACGCTGAGGCCGTAAAGCCCGCGTTGCTTCTCTTGAACACCGAGGACTACAAGGGGCCGCATGAAGAGTTCCTGTCGGCTTATGAGCATTATCGCCTAGGAAACAACAAAGAGGCCCTGACTGACGGCCTTAAGGCGTTTGAATCCACGATGAAGGCGATTTGTGACAAGCGACGTTGGGCATATGATCCCACGAAAGACACGGCCAAGAAGCTGATTGATATCCTGTTTGATAACGGTCTCATTCCTCAATTTTGGCAGACACAATTTGCCTCGCTGAGGAGCCTTCTTGAAAGCAGTGTTCCCACTGGCAGGAATAAGCTGAGTGGTCATGGGCAGGGAGCTACGCCTCAGACTGTCCCCGATCACCTTACAGCCTACATGCTTCATATGACTGCTTCGACGCTGGTCTTTCTTACGACAGCAGAGAAGGAGTTCCCTTGATTTGGTAGGTCGGCCAACTGCGTGCGGAACTCAGGGAGCATCAAGCACTCAGCGCGTTCGCATCCGTTCGCGATCGCCACGCCGAGCGTACGAAAGCGCCTAACTAATCGTCCTACCGCCGCCGACCGACCGACGAAATCAAATACCCCACGGCAAACGTCATCGCGGCCACCGCGATCCCGGTGCTGATGACGCCGGCGGGCGTGATCCTGGCGCTGCCTTGCAGCGTGATGTGCTTTCCGACGCGTAGGTCGAAGACCGATTTCATTTCCTCCGGGTGGGAGGGGATGTCTTGTGCGTGTTCGTCCTGAAGAGCTGACACTTCCAAATCCTCCTTGTTGATGTTGGCGCCTGCGCGATGCGGGCGTGGCGCTAGCTTGGCACAATGTTGCCAGACGATTGTCTCGGCAAGATGCCTTTGGGGCAGGACATGCCGTGGCCGTGGGCCGGAGAGATTGAATGCTGAGCAATATGGTTCGTGGAATGGTGTTTCTGGCGTCGGTGGCGGCCTTGGCCGGTTGCGTCGATCATGCCAACGGCCCGATGCTGACGCCTGTCAACACGCTCGACCCGCCGCTCAATCCGCCCGGCATCGCCCACAACATCTGCGTCGCCGACGGCAACGTCATGTATAACGAGGCGCGCAAGCAGTACGAGGCGCGGGCGCAGATGTCGCGCTATGCGATCGACCCCGCCAACGAGGAAGCGCAGGCGAGGGCGGCCGCGCGCCGCCAATATGTGACCTGCATCTCCAGCCAGGGCTACCGCGCCGTCTACGACCAGTAGGAGCGGCCTGATATCACGCAGTCGTGCATGATCGGGATCACGCGCAATCGCCTGTGATCACGACTGTTGGAGCGCGCGTGCAAGCGCGGAACTTTGCAAGCTGAGACGGCATTTTCTTCATGTGAATCCTGAAGGAGGGTTTATCATGAAAATCTCCCGTTACATCCCGTCCGTCCTGTCGCTTGGCGTCATCGCCGCACTCTCGGCCGCGGCGCCTGTTCAGGCAGCACCCGTCGATCAGTCCGCGCAGCCGGCTCAAGTGATTCAGGTGGCTGAGACGCAGCCGGGCTATTGGCACGGCTATCATGGCTCGCGCACCGAGCGGCCCGGTACCCGCCGCCACGACGGCTACTGGTATCCCGATGCCGCCTTCGGCGTCGATCGCCAGACCACCGGCTCGATCGGCGAACGCCCGATGCAGCCACAGATGCAGCCCCCAATGCAGCAAATGCACAGGCAGGCCTATTGCCAGGGCACCTTCGGCGGCACCAATGGCGACGGCTCAATGCCATGCGGCAACGAGTGGTAAGTCGGTCTCGAAGGCGACGGCACAGGCCGCCGCCTTCGGCCCCATGTGGCTGGAATTGCTCATATCTTGGCAGTTTTGATGAAATGATGTGCATAAATCGACAGCCAATGACGATCTAAGCGGTCGTGTTATGCGTTCGACGCATTGCTGCGTTGCGGTATTCTCCCTATTCCTGATCGAAACGATGGGCTATCTATCCCCTCGAAGGCAGCGCACTCCTCCTCCCAGCGCTCCTTCATCGGACTGACAACACTCCTCCTCCCAGTTGTCAGTCAGGATCAAGAGCCCGGTGCACCTCCTCCCGCACCGGGCTCTTTTCCATTCTGGACCTCCTCATCTCCTTTGCATCCTTCACCCGCATTTTTCGTTGTGCGGCTGCATCGTCATGTCCAACGCAATGTGATGTCGCGGCGGTCGGCAGATCTCGAAAATTCAGATGGAAGTCGCACTTGTTCTGATATATCACAGTGCGGTCGGTGGTGTGGTCCGCCGCGCGAATGGGCGGTGAGGGATGAACGAGAAGAAACAGACGGTCGCGGTTGTCGGCGCAGGCGTCATCGGTGCGGCCATCGCGCTCGAATTGCAGCGTCGCGGCCTGCAGGTCACGCTGATCGACAAGGGCGAGCCCGGGCGCGGCACCTCTTATGGCAACATGGCCAGCATCGCGCTCGATTTCGCAGCCGGCTCCGGCCCCAATACCTGGCGCAAGATCCCCCGCTGGCTGCTCGATCCTAAAGGTCCCGTCTGGCTGCGTCCCGCCTATGCGTTGAAGATGGCGCCATGGTTCCTGCGCTTCATCGCCGCCGGCAGGCCCTCGCGGCTGCGTGACATCGAGGATGCGGGCATGAGCCTGTCGAACCCCGCGCTCGCCGATTTTCGCGCCATGCTGGATACGATCTCGGCACCCGAGCTGATGACCGACGAAGGCTGCCTGGCGATCTACGAGACCGAGGCGGAATTTGCTGGTGATCGTGGCCACATCGATTTCATGCGCCGCTATGGCTTCGATTTCGACGTGCTCGAAGGCGCTGCCATCCGCGATCTGGAGCCCTCGCTCTCGCCGTCGATCGCCAAGGCGGTGCTGCTGCCCGACAACAAGACCATCCGCGATCCCTACCGCCTGGTGGTCAAGCTGGCGGACGCCGCCCGCGAACGCGGCGCCACCTTTGTGTCCGGCGCGGTTCGCACGGTTGAAAAGAATGCCGACGGCACATCCGTCGTACTGCTTGAAAGCGGCGAGCGTATCGCGGCCGATTTCGTCGTGCTGGCGGCGGGCGTCCACACGCGCTTCCTGGCGGAAAAGCTCGGCGAGCCGATCCCGCTCGAGACCGAGCGTGGCTATCACACGCAGATCATGCAGCCCGGCGTCTCCATGCGCTATTCGGTGATCTGGCCGCACCGCGCCTTCATGATTACGCCGACGGCCGGCGGTATCCGCGTCGGCGGCAATGTCGAGCTGGCGGGGCTGGATGCCGCGCCCGATTTCCGCCGTGCCCGCGTGCTTGTTCGCCATGCCCAGCGCGCCGTGCCAGGCCTTGAGGTCAAGGACGCGACAGAGTGGATGGGTCACCGCCCGGCGCTGCCCGATACGATCCCGATCATCTCGCCCTCTTCGAAAATGCGCGGCGTATGGTACGCGACCGGTCACGGCCATCTCGGCCTCACCTATTCGGCCACCACGGCCCAGCTGATCGCGGACATGGTGACGGGGGGCAAATCCGCTGTCGACATGACACCATTCCGTATTAACCGCTATTGAGACATAACAGACAGCCGGCGGCGACGGGGTCGCCCTGCCGGCGGATGATGGGAGACGCCGATGAGATGGAAGCGCACGATCCAGCTTCTGGATGTCCACGCCGAAGGTGAGATCGGAAAGGTCGCGATCGGCGGCGTGCCGAAAATCCCCGGCGATACGGTCGCCCAACAGCTGCATTGGCTGAACACCGATCCCAAGGGCCAGGAGCTTCGCCGCTTCCTTTGCCTCGAGCCGCGCGGCGCGCCGATCGGCTCCGTCAATCTTCTGCTGCCGCCCAAGCATCCGGATGCCGATGCCGCCTTCATCATCCTGCAGCCCGATCAGGCGCATGCAAGCTCCGGCTCGAACTCGATCTGCGTCACCACGGCGCTGCTCGAATCCGGCATCGTCGAGATGCACGAGCCGGAAACGGTGGTCACGCTGGAAACGGCGGCCGGCCTCGTCAAGGCGACGGCCACCTGCCGCGATGGTCGCTGCGAAAAGGTCAAACTGACAATGGTGCCGTCCTTCGTGCACGAGCTCGACGTGTCCTTGGAGACCGAGCAGTGGGGCACGATCAAGCTCGACCTCTGCTATGGCGGCATCTTCTATGCGCTTGTCGATGTCGGCCAGATCGGCCTGACGATCGCCAAGTCCAATGCCGCAGCCCTCGTCAGCGCCGGCATGGTGATCAAGGAAAAGATCAACCGCGAGATCAAGGTCGTGCACCCGGAGATCCCGGCAATCTCGGGCGTCGCCTATGTGATGTTCCGCGATCTCGAAGCCGATGGCACGGTGCGCACCTGCACCACCATGTGGCCCGGCCGCGCTGATCGTTCGCCCTGCGGCACCGGCAATTCCGCCAACCTCGCGACGCTGCATGCGCGCGGCAAGGCAAAGGTCGGCGATGTCTTCAAGTCGCGCTCGATCATCGATTCCGAATTCGAGGTCGGGCTTCTGGCCGAGACCACCGTCGCCGGCCGCCCGGCTGTCATCCCGACGATCACGGGTCGCGGCTTCACCTTCGGCCTGTCGCAGGTGGCGCTCGATCCCTTCGATCCGCACCCCGGCGGCTTCGCGCTGACGGATGTCTGGGGACCGCTCGCCGGCGAAATCTGATCGCCGACTGATCCCTCAATAGGGAAACGGGTCGACCTGGGCTTTGCTCTTGTCGCCCGGCTTGCCCGGATGGATCACGCCCTTGCGCAGGATGATGTTGCCGTAAAGGCGCGGCTCGCTGGTCTGGATCAGCGCATGCGCCGCCTTCACCCTGTTGTAGAAATCCGGCCCCACCAGCGGCACCACCTGCCGATGCGGCTCGTAATGGGCGCAGCAGTCGATCATCTCCTCGTGCACGGGGTCGAGCTTGTCGCGCTCGCCTTTCACCGTGGCGCGGAAGATCGCCTCCGGCACGAACTCGTCGATCGGCAGTACGCTCAGGACGGCATCGAGCACGGGGATGATGCCGTGCCCGTCGAGCCGGATCAGCCGACGCGCATCTTCGAGGCCCGGATAATTGCCGTCGACGATGGCGATCTCGTCGCCATGGCCCATGGCGCGCAGCGTCGAGAGCAACTCGGGGCTCAGGATCGGGTTAAGTCCCTTCAGCATTCTCCACCTCCTTGAAGAGCACGTTCTGGTCCGTGAGATAGCGGGCGAAGATCGGCAGGCTCGCGCCGCCGATGGCGCGCGCGTGTGCGCCGACGGCCCCTTCGATGATATCGGGCATGACGACGCCCTGCAGGTCGAGCCTGTCCGCTTCGTAGATCGTCGCCTGCACGATCCGCTCACGTACCCAGGCCGGAAAGCCGCCATCAATGACGGCGGCGCTGAAATCGATGATCGAGGCGGCCGCGACGATGCCCTGTGCCAGCGCCTTGGCCGTATCCTGGATCCACAGTTCGAGCGGCTCGCCGAAGTCGATCCAGTCGTCGGCCGAATACCAGAGCGGTTCCGGATCGACGCCGCGCTCGCGCAGCATGTTTTCGAGCACGAAGATCGAGGCGACCTCAAGCAACTGCAGTGTCTCGCCATTCTTGCCGCGCACAGGTAGGGGACCGATCGCGCCGGCCGTGCCGGTGCGGCCGGAAAAGATCGCCGAGTTCAAGACGATGCCGCCGCCGATGAAGGAGCCGATGAAGAAATAGACGAAATCGGGGTGCTGCGGGCCGATGCCGAAAACGAGTTCCGCGCCACAGGCGCTGGTCGCGTCGTTCTGCAGATAGACAGGGTAGGGGAGGCTTGCCGCCACCTCGGCATGCAGGTCGTAGTCGCGCCAGACGTCCATCGCGCCTTTGGGCGAGCCCACTTCCTCTTCCCAGTTCCACAGCTCAAAAGGTGCCGCGATGCCCACGCCGGCGATCCGGCTGCGCTCGTCCTCGCTCAGCCGGCTTTCCAGCTCCTGGATACCCGACACGATGAAGTCGAGAAACAGGTCGGGCAGGGGATAGGCGTAGGTGACATGCAACTGCATGCGGATCTTGCCGACAAAATCCATCAGCACCAGATCGGCGCTGCGCCGCCCCATTTTCACGCCGAAGGAATAGACAGCGTCGGGATTGAGCCGCATCGGAACTGACGGCTGGCCCACGCGTCCACGGATCGGCTCGCCGCGCGAAAGCAGCCCTTCCTTTTCCAATACGCGCATGATCACCGACACGGTTTGCGCCGAAAGGCCCGTGCGGCGTGCGATATCCGCCTTCGACTGCGCACCATGCAGGCGCACCAGCGATAGCACCAATCTTTCATTGTAAGCGCGAACCCGAACCTGGTTCGCGCCGCCTGCCGGACTGACGCCAGGCAGCTGGGCCGGCAAGTGAACCGGACCTCTCATCGACGACATTGGCCATTCCTCCCTTGATCGGCCTATGCGTTATTTTCGCTGAGCATGCCACAAGGAATTAATAATTCAATTGGATTTATTTATTGACAAGCCAAATTCTTTCGCCCTTAATTAGCGTCGTAAACAGCACGAAACGGCTTGGAGGAAGCCATCGGCGGTATTCGAAGGCGGTGTTCGTGCTTTAAAATTCCGGCCAGCCATGGGGCGGTCCGGCTACACTCTGGGAGGAGTAAATGAAGAAATCAGTGCTTTCCGCAGCGCTCGCCGCGCTGGCCCTCGGCGTCGCCTTCTCGGCGCCCGCAAAGGCCGCGGACGTTTCCGCCTGCCTGATCACCAAGACCGACACCAACCCCTTCTTCGTCAAGATGAAGGAAGGCGCGACCGCAAAGGCCAAGGAGCTCGGCGTCAACCTGAAGTCCTATGCCGGCAAGATCGATGGTGACTCTGAAAGCCAGGTAGCCGCGATCGAAACCTGCATCGCCGATGGCGCCAAGGGTATCCTGATTGCCGCTTCCGACACCAAGGGCATCGTGCCGAACGTCAAGAAGGCCCGCGACGCCGGCCTGCTTGTCATCGCGCTCGACACCCCGCTGGAGCCGATCGACAGCGCCGACATGACCTTTGCCACCGACAACCTGCTCGCCGGCAAGCTGATCGGCCAGTGGGCCAAGGAAACGCTGGGCGACAAGGCCGCCGACGCCAAGGTTGCCTTCCTCGACCTGACCCCGTCGCAGCCGTCGGTCGACGTGCTCCGCGACCAGGGCTTCATGATGGGCTTCGGCATCGACCCGAAGGACCCGAACAAGATCGGCGACGAGGATGACAAGCGCATCGTCGGCCACGACATCACCAACGGCAACGAAGAAGGCGGCCGTACCGCGATGGAAAACCTTCTCCAGAAGGATCCGACCATCAACGTCGTCCACACCATCAACGAACCGGCTGCAGCCGGCGCCTATGAAGCGCTGAAGGCTGTCGGTCGCGAGAAGGACGTGCTGATCGTCTCCGTCGACGGCGGTTGCCCGGGTGTCAAGAACGTTGCTGATGGCGTCATCGGCGCAACCTCGCAGCAGTACCCGCTGCAGATGGCAGCGCTTGGCATCGAGGCGATCAAGAAGTTCGCCGACAGCGGCGAAAAGCCGAAGCCGACCGAAGGCAAGAACTTCTTCGACACCGGCGTGACGCTCGTCACCGACAAGCCGGTCTCCGGCGTCAAGTCGATCGACACCAAGGAAGGCCTTGGCAAGTGCTGGGGCTAAGCGATCGGGCCTAAGACCCCTCCCAACCCTCCCCACAAGGGGGAGGGCTAACCCGGCCCGTCCCACTGAGCCTCAATTGCGGCAGGTGGGCGCCGCAAGTCTTCTCCCCCCTTGTGGGGGGGATGGCCGGCAGGCCAGAGGGGGACTTTCCCGATGCATCGACTGTGACCCCAGGCGGCCCAAGGGCAGGCCTGGGGAAAGACCACCACTCACATGCAATCGTCCCGCGCACGCACGGCGGACAGGATTCCGGGAGGAACATCCATGAGTGAGCCAACCGCGGCATCGCCGCATCACGATTACGAAAAAGTCCTCAAGGACAGTTCGACCGACGTCGCCTCGTTCGACACGGACGACAAGAGTTTCCTTCAGAAGTTCCGGCATTTCCTGCATTCGAGCCCATCGGCGGTATCGCTGATCGTGCTCGTGCTGTCGCTGGTCATCTTCGGCGCCCTGTTGGGCACCAAGTTCTTCTCCGCCTTCTCGCTGACGCTCATCCTTCAGCAGGTGGCGATCACCGGCATCGTCGGCGCCGCGCAGACGCTGGTCATCATGACGGCGGGCATCGATCTCTCGGTCGGCGCCATCATGGTGCTGTCCTCGGTCGTCATGGGCCAGTTCGTCTTCCGCTACGGCCTTCCGGTCGAGCTAGCCATCCTCTGCGGCTTTGCCGTCGGCGCGCTCTGCGGCTTCATCAATGGCTGGCTCGTCGCCCGCATGAAGCTGCCGCCCTTCATCGTCACGCTCGGCATGTGGCAGATTGTTCTGGCGACGAACTTCCTCTATTCCGCCAACGAGACGATCCGCGCCCAGGAAATCGAAACCACGGCGCCGCTGCTGCAGCTCTTCGGTGATACCTTCCGCATCGGCGGCGCGGTCTTCACCTACGGCGTCATCGCCATGGTGCTGCTCGTGGCCTTCCTCTGGTACGTGCTCAACCACACGCCCTGGGGCCGCCATCTCTATGCCGTGGGTGACGATCCTGAGGCGGCCGAACTGTCGGGTGTCAACGTCAAGCGCATGCTGATCTCGGTCTATGTGCTCTCCGGCATCATCTGCGCGCTTGCCGGCTGGGCCCTCATCGGCCGCATCGGCTCGGTGTCGCCCACCGCCGGCCAGTTCGCCAACATCGAAAGCATCACCGCGGTGGTGATCGGCGGCATCTCGCTCTTCGGCGGCCGCGGCTCCGTTCTCGGCATGATGTTCGGCGCGCTGATCGTCGGCGTCTTCTCGCTCGGTCTGCGCCTGCTCGGCACGGACGTGCAATGGACCTACCTCTTGATCGGCGTGCTCATCATCGTCGCCGTCGCAATCGACCAGTGGATCAGAAAGGCAGCAGGCTGATGGCTACCGAACCCCTTCTCATGGCGCGTGGTCTCGTCAAGCGCTACGGCCGCGTCACCGCCCTCGACCATGCCGACTTCGATCTCTATCCGGGCGAAATCCTGGCCGTGATCGGCGATAACGGCGCCGGCAAGTCCTCGCTCATCAAGGCGATCTCCGGCGCCATCCGGCCCGATGAAGGCGAGATCCGCCTCGAGGGCCAGCCGATCAACTTCCATTCGCCGATGGAAGCCAGAAAGGCCGGCATCGAGACCGTCTACCAGAACCTTGCCCTGTCGCCGGCGCTCTCGATCGCCGACAACATGTTCCTCGGCCGCGAAATCCGCAAACCGGGCTTCATGGGCAAGGTCATGCGCAAGCTCGATCATTCGGCAATGGAAAAGATGGCGCGGCAGAAGCTCACCGAGCTTGGCCTGATGACCATCCAGAACATCAACCAGGCGGTCGAGACGCTTTCCGGCGGCCAGCGCCAGGGTGTGGCGGTTGCCCGCGCGGCGGCCTTCGGCTCCAAGGTGATCATCCTCGACGAGCCCACGGCGGCCTTGGGCGTCAAGGAGAGCCGGCGCGTACTCGAACTCATCCTCGACGTCCGCTCGCGCGGCATCCCGATCGTGCTCATCTCGCACAACATGCCGCATGTCTTCGAGGTGGCGGATCGCATCCATATTCACCGCCTCGGGCGTCGCTTGACGGTGATCAATCCGAAGGAATACACAATGTCGGATGCCGTCGCCTTCATGACCGGCGCCAAGTCTGTTCCTACGGAGCCTGTTGCCGCATGACGATGACGATCGAGGATATCGCCGGCGAGGTCCTTGCCCGCGCCGGCGACGCGAAGCGCTTTCTTATCGCCATCGCCGGCCCGCCCGGCGCCGGCAAATCTACCATGGCAGACCACATCGCCGACGCCTTGCGCGCCGGCGGCGAAACGGCCGCGGTCTTGCCGATGGATGGCTTCCACATGGACAATGCCATCCTGATCGAGCGCGGCCAGCTTGCCCGCAAGGGTATCCCCGAGACCTTCGACGTGCGCGGCTTCCTCGATATCATCCGCGCCGTTCGCTTGGCCGATCAGGAAGTGCTGGTGCCGGTGTTCGATCGCTCGCGTGAGCTCGCCATCGCCTCGGCACGGCCCATCGGCCCGGAGCATCGCTTCATCATCGTCGAGGGCAACTACCTGCTTTTCAGCCTCGGCAAATGGGCGGAGCTCGAAGGCGTGTTCGATTACTCGATCATGCTTGCCCCGCCGATCGAGGTGCTGGAGGAGCGGCTGTGGGCGCGCTGGCGCGGCTACAAGCTGAGCGAGGAGGAATCGGCGCGCAAGGTTTATGAGAACGATCTTCCGAACGGCCGCCTCATTCTCGGCAACCGCCGCCGCGCCGACGTCACCCTTGAGATCGCCTGATCTCGCATTTGCCTGGCTGCGGCGGGCAAACCATTTGCCATCCCCCATGCTTGGATGTAATTCCCAAGGCTGAGCCCTAAAGCGCAGCCTTGCCGGAGTTACAGTCATGCAATCGATCACCATCCGCCGCCCCGATGATTGGCATCTTCACCTGCGTGATGGCGCCATGCTGGAAGGCGTGATCGCCGATTCAAGCCGCGACTTCGCCCGCGCCATCATCATGCCGAACCTCGTGCCGCCGGTCGTTACGACAGCGGATGCCGAGGCCTATCGCGGCCGCATCATGGCCGCACTGCCGAAGGGCGACCGCTTCGAGCCGCTGATGACGCTTTATCTCACGGAGCATACCGATCCGGATGATGTGGAGAAGGGCAAGGCCAGCGGTCTGATCACCGCCGTCAAGCTCTACCCCGCCGGCGCCACCACCAATTCGCATGGCGGCGTACGCGATATCGACAAGGCCATGCCGGTGCTCGAGCGCATGGCCAAGATCGGCCTTCCGCTTTGCGTCCATGGCGAAGTCACGACATCGGATGTCGATATCTTCGACCGCGAGGCCGTCTTCATCGAAACCGTGCTCGATCCGTTGCGCAAGCGCCTGCCGGAACTGAAGGTGACGATGGAACACGTCACGACCAAGGACGGCATCGACTACATCAAGTCGGCCGAGCGCAACCTCGCCGGCTCGATCACGACCCACCATCTGATCATCAACCGCAACGCCATCCTCGTCGGCGGCATTCGCCCGCACTATTACTGCCTGCCGGTCGCCAAGCGCGAACACCATCGTGTCGCGCTGCGCCAAGCCGCCACCAGCGGTGACGCCCGCTTCTTCCTCGGCACCGATTCCGCGCCGCATGTCGACCCGCTGAAGGAATGCGGCTGCGGCTGCGCCGGCATCTACACTTCGATCAACACGATGAGCTGCCTTGCGCATGTCTTCGAGCAGGACAACGCCCTCGACAGACTGGAAGCCTTCTCCTCGCTGAACGGTCCGGCCTGGTACGGCCTTCCGATAAACGAAGAAGTAATAACGCTGGTGAAGCGCGCCGAACCCGTGTCGTTTCCTGCGAAGATCGAGACCGGCGCCGGTCCGGTCACGGTATTCGACCCCATGTTCCCGCTTCATTGGGATATCGAGCGCTAACGGCGCTCGTAAACCCATCATTTTTTACTGGAAGGAGAATGCATATCCGCGGGGATATGTTATTGCGCTAACATCTAAGCTTTAAATACATGTTTTTTTAACGAAATTGATAACACATTCGCTGTCGGGCGAATTCCATTTTCTGAAAACGAAAGCGCGGCAGAAGCCACGAAGTTCAAAGCATGACGCTTGACTATAATTCATTGCTGACCGCGTTGGCGGTCTCGGCGACATGTCTCGCCATTACTTTATTGGCGAGCTGGATTGCCCGGCGGACCGAAACATTTCTGCTGGCCTGCGGCGTCGGCCTGATCCTGATCGTCAGCGGCATTGTTGCCTATGGCATCTATGTCGACACGCCTAATGCGATCGTCGGCACTATCTGTTTTGCACTTCTCTTTCCCGGCTTCGCGACGGTCTGGGGCGCCGGCTTTCAGTTCCGGACAGGGGCATTGCCGCACGCGCGTATCGCGGCCTTTGGCGCCATCGCGGTGGTGGCGACCTCGGTGCCGATATTGCTCGGCTATGACGGCCTGTCCTTCATCATCGACAATATCGCCATCGCCTCCTTCCTGTTCGCCACGGCCTATCAATACTGGCGGGCACGCGCCGAAGCGATCGTCCCGCTGACGGGGATCACCAGCCTCTACTGCCTGACCGCCTTCTCCTTCGTGCTTTGCGCCGCCGTCCTGATCTATCAGGGCAAGCTCGTGCTGGGTGCTGCCCCCGACAACTGGTCGGAGGACCTGAGCCTCGCCGTCTGCATCGCCAGCATGACCGGCATCGGCGCGCTGTCTCTGGCCCTGCACCAATGGCGCATGGCCGCCCGCCACCGCATCGATGCCGCAACCGATCCGCTGACCGGCCTGCTCAACCGCCGAGCCCTTTTCGATCGCCACGGCGCCGGCGTCATGGGCCCGACCACGGCCGTGCTGGTCTTCGACATCGACCACTTCAAATCGATCAACGACAACTTCGGTCACGATGTCGGTGACCGCGTGCTGAAGGTCTTCGCGGCCGAATTGACCGCGAGCTGCCGGCTGAGCGACACGGTTGCGCGCCTCGGCGGTGAAGAGTTTGCGATGGTCCTGCACGAGGTCATGCCAGGCCGCGCCGAGGTCGTCGCCGAGCGCATCCGCAAGGCCTTCGAGGGACGCGAGCTCGATATCGACGGCGAGATCTGCAAATGCACCGTCAGCGTCGGCGTTGCTTCCGGCCGCACCAAGCCGCTTCCATTCGACGCCATGCTGACTGCCGCCGACAAGGCGCTCTACGCGGCCAAGCGCGCCGGCCGCAACCGCGTCGAGCTTGCGAGCCACCTGCAGGCCGTCCCCACGGACACCGCCCGCACCGCCTCTTGATCGTCGGCGGTTCCCTTCGTATGGTCGGGTTGGCCGGATGCAGCCAGCCGCCCCGCGGTGCGAAAGCACGATGGTGAATGCATCCACGCATATCCTTCACATCCCTTGCCGTTTGGCGATTGATGGCGAACGGGTCAGCAGACGCGGGCACTGATCGTCCTGTTCGCCGCCAACGAAGGGAATGCAACATGCGCGATTTTCGCGATGCGAAACTGATGGCCAAGGCGTTGCGCCAGGCACTTGCCGACCGCGATGTCGATCTCTCTCACAGCGAGACGCTGGAGATCGTCGCCCGCCAGTTCGGCTTTGAACAATGGAACATCCTGGCTGCGAAACTTGAGCAGACAACGGCATCGCCGCCTGCGGTCGGCATAGAGCCCCCGATCCCGATCTTTCGTATCTTCGACGTCGACAAGGCCAAGGAGTTCTACTGCGGCTTTCTGGGCTTCGCGCTCGATTGGGAGCACCGCTTCGGCGAACATTTCCCGCTCTATTGCCAGGTCTCGCGAAGCGGCATGATCCTGCACCTCAGTGAGCACTCGGGAGACGCCAGCCCTGGCGCCAGAGCCTTCGTCCCGGTGAAAGGCGTTCGCGCCTATCAGGCGGAGCTCACGGCCAAGCATTACCGCTACATGAAGCCGGGACTTGAGGAAGCGCCATGGGGATTGGAGATGGAGGTCATCGATCCCTTCAACAATCGCCTGACCTTCTGCGAGCGCAACGACGGATAAGGCGGGAAGGTCTGTGGCGGTGTGCTGGGCAAGCCTGCCGCCTCAGACAGCCCAAATCCCGCGCGTAGACAGATATCCGACGGCGCCGAAAAGGATGGCGACCGCCGAGGCGAGGCCCAGCGTCACGCCATATTCGCGGCGCCCCGCGGTAAAAGCGAGCGCGACCTTGGTGACCATGTTGACGAACACGGCAATCAGCGTGACATCGGCAGCCGTCGTGGCGCTGATCGCCGAGCCGACGAGACGCACGGTCGAGAGCGTGATCGCATCGACATCGACAAGACCCGAGATGGCAGCGACGACATAGAGCGCCGAGGCGCCGACATATTCGGTCGCCATCTTCGAGACGAGGCTGATCAGGCCGAGCAGAAGGGCAAAGGAAATCACTGTTTTCAACTCGAACGGATTTGTCAGTCCGATCTCCGGCGCCTGCGTGCTCGATCCGGAACGCCAGGCCAGGAAAAGGCTGGTCGCCAGGAAGCCGATGATGGCGGGCACGAGCGCCGAGGAGAGTGGTGCCAGCATGCTCAGCGATAGGGCGCTCGCGATGACGAGAACGCGTGCGAAGGAAAGCGCGCCGGCAATCGCCGCACCCGCCGCCAGATGCCGCGCCCCTTGCGGGGCCTCCATCGAGTAGCGCGCGAAGGACAGCGTCAGCGCGGTGGACGACACGAGGCCGCCGGCAGCGCCTGCAAGCAATATCCCGCGGCTCGATCCCATCAGTCGTATCGCCACATAGCCGGCAAAGGAGAGCGCAGCGATGGTGATCGTCAGAAGCCAGAGCGCATAGGGATTGAGCGCGCCCCAGGGATCGAGCGGCTTGTCGGGCAGCAGCGGCAGCGCGATCACGGTCATGGCAAGCAGCATCAGCGCCGACCTAAGCTCCACCCAGGTCAGTCCCTGCAAAAAGCCGTGCAGACTGGTGCGGGCCGCGAGCACGACGGTCACCACAACCGCGCCAGCTCCCGCCGTGATGAGATCGCCAAGGGTCGCGAGCATGCCGAGCGCGAAGACGCAAAGGGCGGCGATGATCGAGGTAATGCCGTAGTCCTTGTCCTCGATCGCCTCCTGCCACTTGCCGGCGATATAGACGACCCCGAGAAGCACCGCGATCGTGGCCGGGAAGAACGGGCCGGTCAGCGGCTGCAACGTGCCGACAATGCCGCCGAGAAAGCCGGTCAAGCCAAACGTCCGCAGCCCGGCGGTGCGCCCGCCGACGCGCACGTCGCGCTCCGTCCAGCCCCGCTCGACGCCGACGAGCAGACCGATGGCAAGCGCCACGCCAAGACGGCGGAAGACTTCGATATGTTCCATGTCCTGCACGATATCGCCGCTGCGCCGCTAAGCAAGCTCAAACATCTGAAACCATTGGCGCATTAGCGATACAGCCGCCGATTTCGCGATCAGATCAGCATCAGTGCCCGGACGAACGCGGCCGATGCCAGCAGCGAGGCGATGGTCCTCACATGGTTCCACCACGTCCAGTCGCGGAGGTAGCTCTGCCACAGCGCCGATGCCTCCGGGCCGCCGCCAGAAACCTGCGCCAGCGCATCGTTCATCGGCACGTTGAAGATGATTGTCGAGGCGAAGGAGGCGACGATGTAGATGACGGCGCCGGCGAGCATCCAGAGGCTCGCCCCCTCCCGCCAGCTCATTACCGCGAGCACGCCGATCAACAGGCAGAGAATGGCCGTCGGCACAAACAGCATCATGAAGGGCGAGCGCAGGATCGTGACGTTGATCGAGTTCATCGCCGCGATCCCCTGTTCTGTCGGGATGCGTGAAAACGCCGGCATCACGAAGGTCGAGAACGCGAAGAATGTGCCGGCGACGAGCCCGCTGCCGATCGCGGCGGCGACAAGCGCCAATACGAGAATGATTGCCATGCCGATGATCTCCCATTTTGGCGGCGCCAAAAGTCAATAACAGAGAAACTCTCTCATTTGCAAAATGAGATAAACTCTCTTATTTCTTCTGTCAACCGGAATGGAGTATCGGATGGCGAACGAGGCGGCGGCGGGATCGCGAGTAAGGACGGGCGCTATCAGGCAGCCCCGGCGCATTCCCCGCCAGCAGAGAGGCCGCGAGCGCTTCGAAAAGATTCTCGCTGTTGCCACGCAACTGATCGAGGCGAAGGGAAGCGATGCGCTCAAGATGAGCGAAATCGTCGAAAAGGCCGATCTCTCCTTCGGCGCGCTCTATCAGTATTTCCCGGATAGGAGCTCGATCTTCGCAACGCTGGCCGAGCGCTTCAACGAAGAGGGGCGCGCCTGTGTGGTCGCGGCGCTTGCGGAAGCGACGGATGCAGCCACGCTGCGTGCGGCGCTGTGCCGGATCGCTGACGAGTACCATGCCTTCTTCCGCAGCGAGCCCGTCATGCGGGATATATGGTTCGCCACCCAAGCGGATCGGCTGCTGCAGGAAATCGATGCTGACGATATGGAGTTTCACGCCCAGGCGTTGCTCTCGGTGCTGGAGCAGGTCTATCCGGATCGCCCGAAGCCGTCCTTACTCGCGCTTGCGAGGCTCGTCATGCAGCTTCTGGCAGCGGCGGTCAGATATGCCGCCGCGTTGAGCGAGGATGAGGGACGGGCAGCAATCGCGCTCTACAAGAAGATGCTGCCCGCCGATATCGGCGAATTGGTAGCGGAGTGATCAGGCACGGATCTTCGCGTCCCTGATCGACAAGGAGACCGCCGAGCGAACCATGTTGCGGCCACCGTTCTTGGCGGCGTAGAGCTCCCGGTCCGCCGCCGTCAGCATGGACTTGAGCGTTTCGCTTGCGGGGTCGCCGCGATAGACGCCGAAGCTTGCCGTCACGCGCTTGGCCGGCAACGGGCCGACGGCCTTGCTTTCGAACTGCATGCGCAGCCTGTTGGCGATGTTGACCGCGACGTCGATATCCGTGCGTGGCAATACCAGGCAGAACTCCTCGCCGCCGATGCGCGCCGCGATATCATAGGGCCGCAGATTGTGCTGGATCGTGGCGCCGGCCATGACCAGCACCTGGTCGCCGACATCGTGGCCGAACTGGTCGTTGATCGACTTGAAGTGATCGAGATCGAAGACCACGACGGAGATCGGCGTGCGCTCGCGGGCGGCGCGGGCAATCTCCAGCGCCCCGATATCCTTCAGCCAGCGGCGGTTGCCGAGCCCGGTCAGCACGTCTGTCGTCGCCTGCCGGCGCAACTGCGCCAGCGTCGCGTCGAGTTCCTTGATCAGGATCGAGATCCCGTTGGTAACGATCCCGACCTCGTCCTTGCGCTTGCTGCGCACCGACTTCACGACGCCGGTGGAGCGGTAGGTCTCGACCACGCCGGCGATCTGGTGCAGCGGCCGGATGAACGCCCAGACACAGGCCAGGCAAAAGGCAGTCCCGATCAGCGTCGCTCCCAGCACCAGGATAAGTACAGGCATCGCCTCGCTCCGAAAGCCGGTCACGAGATAGACGACGAGCGCCAAAAGCGGCACGTGCGTCGAGACAAAGCAAATGGAGAAGATCTTGAGGGTCAGCGATTGGTTGAACTGCTGGAACGGTGTGAACCTCGTGAGGCGCATTCTGGACTCCTTCATGGTGTCTTTGGGCGCTGGGAAAATGGCGCGGGAAGTTTCACCCCGTTGTTAATGAAATCATTCAAATTTGAGCGTTCTGGGCCTCATCAAGCATGGCGCTCCGTGCAAGTGCCTGCCGAACAATACGTATGACGAATGTCTAAAATTATGAATGGGTTGTGGAAATTTAAGTTGTCCGCAAAAGAAATACCAGCAAGGGTTTTTGCGACCCGGCGCGTCTCGCGCTTTTGGTGAATCATCGCGTGATGACACAGCGATATTAACAGAGCGAGAAGCGGCCGCAACGGCAACGTAAGCGCGTGAAATTGCAATTCTTGCGTTTGACCCGCTCGCGTTCTGGAAACTTGCCCCACTTGCTGCTATTGGCCCATAAGTTTGAGCACCCGATAGAGGCGAAGGAGAGAACGATGATCCAGGCAACATTCACCGACCGCAAAGTCATGGCCGAACTGGTGGCCAAGATGCTCTGGGAGATCAAGGCCGTTCACTTCAATGCCACCCAGCCCTACAAGTTCGCTTCCGGCATGGCGAGCCCCGTCTATATCGACTGCCGCAAGCTTCTCTCCTTCCCGCGCATCCGCTCGACGGTGATGGATTTCGCCGCCAGCGTCGTGCTGCGCGAGGCGGGCTTCGAGAAGTTCGATTGCATCGCCGGCGGCGAAACCGCGGGCATTCCCTTCGCCGCACTTCTCGCCGATCGCCTCAGCCTGCCGATGATCTATGTCCGCAAGCAGCCGAAGGGCCACGGCCGCAACGCCCAGATCGAAGGCAACATGCCCGAGGGTTCGCGCGTACTCGTCATCGAGGACCTGACGACGGCGGGCGGCAGCATGTTCAAGTTCATCGATGCGGTTCGCGACGCCGGCGGTGTCGTCGATCACGGCATCGCGCTCTTCTATTACGGCATCTTCGATGAAGGCGCGCTGCGCTTTGCCGATGGCAAGGTCAAGCTGCACTATATCGCCACATGGCGCGATGTTCTGGCCGTCGCCAAGGAGCAGCAGCTGTTCGATCAGAACACCTTGAACGAGGTGGAATCCTTCCTCGACGCGCCGCTCGCATGGTCCGGCCGCAACGGCGGTATTTCATCACTTTGAGTGAATAATTGCTCACGGCGCTTTGCTTTTGCCACGAAGTTATCTAATCCAGTTGGGCATCGACAGATCGTAATGCCCTTGGGAGACGGACATGATTTTGTGCTGTGGAGAAGCGTTGATCGACATGCTGCCGCGGGAGACGACGCTCGGCGAAAAGGGCTTTGCGCCCTATGCTGGCGGCGCCATCTTCAACACGGCGATCGCGCTCGGGCGCCTGGGCATTCAGACTTCTTTCTTCACGGGTCTCGCCGACGACATGTTGGGCGAAATCCTCTGCGATACGCTGAAGGCGAGCAATGTCGACTTCAGCCTCTGCGCCATCGCGCAGCGCCCCTCGACGCTCGCCTTCGTCAAGCTGGTCAACGGCCAGGCGACCTACGCCTTCTATGACGAAGGCACCGCCGGCCGTATGATCACCACCGACGACCTGCCCGTTCTCGGCGACGATTGCGAGGCGCTGCACTTCGGCGCCATAAGCCTGATCCCCAGCCCCTGCGGCGAAACCTACGAGGCGCTGCTCGACCGCGAGGCGGCCAAGCGCGTCATCTCGCTCGACCCGAACATCCGCCCCGGCTTCATCAAGGACAAGCAGGCGCACATGGCGCGTATCAAGCGTATGGCCGCCAAGTCCGACATCCTGAAATTCTCCGACGAGGATCTGGAATGGTTTGGCATGGACGGCAGCCATGACGATCTCGCCGCCCACTGGCTGCAGCACGGCGCCAAGCTCGTCGTCATCACCAAGGGCGCCGAGGGCGCTACGGGCTACACGAGCCAGCGCAAGGTCACCGTTCCCAGCCAGCGCGTCACCGTGGTCGATACCGTCGGCGCCGGCGATACCTTCGATGCCGGCGTTCTCGCTTCGCTGAAGATGGATGGCCTGCTCACCAAGGCGCAGGTCGCCTCGCTCGATGAGAAGGCGCTGCAGAACGCGCTCTCGCTCGGCGCCAAGGCCGCCGCCGTCACGGTCTCCCGCGCCGGCGCCAACCCGCCATGGGCCAAGGAAATCGGTCTCTAAGCATCACGGCAACTGATCCAGAAAGCCAAGCACGGTCCGATTGAAGTCATCGGGCCGCTGCAGCGGCGCGAAGTGGCTCACGCCCTCCAGTGGAACGAAGGTCGCGCCGGGAATGCTGCGCACCAGATGGGCGGCATGCTCCGGCTTGATGAACTCGTCCCGGTCACCGAGCGCCACCGCCACCGGCACACGGATGCGGTTCAGATCGGCCGCCGAATAATTCGGCTCCGTCGACATCATCAGGCTGACATCCTCGACAAAGCGGTCGAACTGATCGGGCGTCTGTGACAGCGCCTCGTAATCCATCCGGTGCCGGCTAAAGCAGCGATCGATGACAGGCGTCGGCACGAAGGGCTTTACGCCCGAGGGATCCATGCTGCAGGCAAAGAAGAACACGCCGTTGACACGCTCAGGGTGCTTATCGGCGAGAATGAGCGCCGTGCACGCCCCATCGCTCCAGCCGATAAGCGCCGCCTTCTCGATCTCCAGATGATCCATCACCGCAAGCACATCCGATGCCATCAGCTCGTATGTATAGGGCTTGCCGTCCCGCGTGCTGCGGCCATGCCCCCGGCTGTCGATCACCACCACGCGCCGGCCGGAGCGCAGCAGCGCCGGCACCTGATAGCCCCAGTTGCCGCTATTCCCGAGCCCGCCATGCAGCAGGATCACTGTTGGCCCGGAGCCATAGGCGCTGTACCAAATATCGGCGCCATCATGCGTGACCACGCCGTCGTCACCGTCAGGCAAGGCCTCCGCGCCCTGCGCTGCAAATCGCTCCAGCTCGTCGTCTGTCATGTCAGTCCTCCCAATCCTTCATTCTCTCTAGACGAATGACGCAGCCTCATCTCGATACGTCCCGCGAAACAATCACCGCGCCGCCCGACCTAAGCTTTCCCTCGCGCCGCCCACATGGCCTCGCGAAGTACTTCGAAGACCTTAGGGTCTTCCGTCTGCGAAACATTGAACCGCATGAAATCCGTCGCCGTCTGCGACAGGCTGAAGGCGTTGCCCGGTGCCAGCACAACGTCGCGCTCCAGCGCAGCACGCGCCACATCGGCGGCGTCGATCCCGTCAGGCAGCCGGCACCAGAGGAACATCCCCGCCTGCGGCTCGATCCAGGGCACGATGCCGAGGTTCCTGAGCTTAGCCGAGACATCGAACATCGTCTTCGACAGTCGGCTGCGCAGCGTCTCGATATGCTTGCGGTAGCTGCCGTCGCTGAGCACGCTCAAGACCAGCTGCGCCGCATGCCGCCCGCCGCCGAACGAGGTGGCGATCTTGAGATCCGTCAGCCCGCCGATCCACTCCGGCTTGGCGGCGATGAAGCCGCAGCGAGCCGAGGCGGACAGCGTCTTCGAGAAGCTGCCAATATGGATGACGCGATCGAGCCCGTCGAAGGCGGCAAGGCGCGGCGCCGTGACGTGCTCGAAGTCGGCGAAGATATCGTCCTCGATGATCGTCAGGTCGAATTGTTCGGCGATCTTCAGCACCCGATGCGCCGTCACCGGCGAAAGGATCGCGCCCGTCGGGTTATGCAGCGCCGAATTGGTGACGTAGAGCTTCGGTCGATGCTCGGCGACCGTGCGGGCGAAGGCGTCGATATCGGGGCCGGAGGGCGTATAGGGCACGCTGACGATCTTGGCGCGGTGGGCGCGAAGCAGGGCGTGGAAATTGAAGTAGCAGGGATCGTCGACCATCACCGTATCGCCCGGCTCGATCAGGAAACGGCAGAGAAGATCGATCGCCTGGATGCCTGATTCTGTGAGGATGATCTGGTCGGGCGACGCGCCGATCCCCTTGTCGGCCATTCGCCGCGCGATCAGCTGCCTGAGCGGCGGTAGTCCCAGCGGCGATCCATAGGCAAGCAGCACCGGCCCATCGGCGCGCGCCAGCGCCCGCACGGCGCGCCGAACGCCATCCTCCGGAAGCCATGCCGGCGGCAGCCAGCCGCAGCCCGGCTTCAGCCCGATATCGCCGGCCTCCAGAGATTGCCGCGACACCCAGAAGGGATCGATCTCGCGATCGAGCCGTGGCCCGACTTCCGACAGCGCGAAGGGGGCGGCCTGGTTGGCGACGTAAAAGCCGGAGCCCGGCCGCGACAGGATCGCGCCCTCGGCAACCAGCCGCTCATAGGCCTCGACAACGGTCGAGGTCGAAATCTTCAGCGACCCTGCAAGCGCCCGCACCGAAGGCAGCTTCGCCCCCGCCGTCAGGCTGCGACCGGCGATGCGCTGCTTGATCGTGTTCATCACCATCGCCACGCGGGTCGTCCCGACGATCACGTTATCGGCCATCCGTACTGCTCTCCGATGCATAACAGTTTGGAAAAACCGTACCATACCGTAGCTGGCATGGCCACGCCGCGTGGGATCATAAGATGGCTATTGATCGCGAAGGAGTGTGCCATGGACCGCACGGCGGCCGGTTGGTTGAATGGTTTTGTCGGTGTTCTGATCTTCAGCGGCTCGCTGCCCGCGACGCGCATGGCGGTGATGGGGTTCGATCCCGTCTTCCTAACCGTCGCCCGTGCGGCGATCGCCGGGCTGATTGCGCTGGCACTGCTCGTTCTGTTTCGCGAAAAGCGGCCGGCGGCGAGCGATCTTCTGTCGCTTGTTATCGTCGCCTTCGGTGTCGTCATCGGCTTCCCGTTGCTGACGGCGCTGGCGCTCACCCACATCACCTCGGCGCACTCCATCGTCTTCATCGGCCTGCTGCCGCTCTCGACCGCGATCTTTGGCGTCATCAGGGGCGGGGAACGTCCGCACCCGGCCTTTTGGATCTTCTCCTGCGTGGGGAGCGCGCTGGTCGCCGGTTTCGCCCTGTCGCAGGGTGTGACCGCGGCCCCGCTCGGCGATCTCCTGATGCTGGCCGCCATCATCGCCTGTGGGTTGGGTTATGCCGAGGGCGCCAAGCTGTCGCGCAGGCTCGGCGGCTGGCAGGTCATCTCCTGGGCGCTGGTTCTCTCGCTGCCCGTCATGCTGGCGCTTGCGCTCTTCAATCTGCCGCCGTCCTTTGCGGCGATCGAAACGCCGGCCTGGGCGGGCCTCGTCTATGTCTCGCTGTTCAGTATGCTGATCGGCTTCTTTTTCTGGTATCGCGGCCTTGCGCAGGGCGGCATCGCCGGTGTCGGCCAGTTGCAGCTATTGCAGCCCTTCTTCGGCTTGCTCCTGGCGGCAACGCTGCTGCATGAGCAGGTGAGCCCCATCATGCTGGTCGTCACCATCGCCATCGTCGGCTGCGTCGCCGGCGCCAAGAAGTTCGCTCGGTAGGCACTGGCAGGCGAGATTGCGTTTGCATTTTGCCGTGTAAGCGCGCCTGCTGATTGGCGTCACATCGCTCGATGTGACGCCAACCAGGGAGCTTGAAATGGCAAAGGGTCAACTCCGCGGCACGCGTGAAGCGCGCAAGCCGAAGAAAGACAAGTCCGCTCCGGCAGTCGCCTCGCAGCCGGGCTCGCAGGTCAAGCAGGCCGCGAGCACCGTACCATCAGGCAAGGGCGCCAGGCCCTGACCGCCACCAGGGGGTGGTCCTGAGGGCAGTCATCTCAGCCAAATAAAAAACGCTCCCGCGGCGGTCACCACGGGAGCGTCGTTTGAACGTTGCGCTCGTTACTTCGCGAGCTTCGCCAGCTCGGCGACAAGGCCCTGCGTCGACGAATCGTGGCCGGCAGCGCTTTCCTTGCCTTCGATGACGGGCAGCAGGCCGGTCGCCAGTTCCTTGCCGAGCTCGACGCCCCACTGGTCGAAGGAGTTGATGCGGAACAGCACGCCTTCGACGAAGACGCGGTGTTCGTAAAGCGCAACGAGGCGGCCGAAGGCGAACGGCGTCAGCTTGTCATAGACGAAGGTGATCGACGGACGGTTGCCGGTGAAGACGCGGTGCGGCGCGATGAAATCGGCCTGCTTGTCCTCCATGCCCTTGTCGGTCAGCTGCTTCTTGGCTTCCTCGAAGGTGCGGCCCTTCATCAGCGCTTCCGACTGCGCGATGCAGTTTGCCATCAAGAGCTGATGCTGGTGGCGCAGCTCCGGCTCGAAGCCGTTGGCGGCGATCATGAACTCGGCCGGGATCACGCTCGTGCCCTGGTGGATCAGCTGGTAGAAGGCGTGCTGGCCGTTGGTGCCGGGCTCGCCCCAGACGACAGGACCGGAATTGCCTTCGACCGGCGTGCCGTCGATCGTGACGCCCTTGCCGTTCGATTCCATGTCGAGCTGCTGCAGATAGGCGGGGAAGCGCGACAGGCGCTGGTCGTAGGGCAGGATCGCGCGGGTGGCGTAGCCGAGAACGTTGCGATTGTAGAAACCGATCAGGCCGAGCAGGATCGGCAGGTTCTTGGCAATCGGCGCCGTGCGGAAGTGGTTGTCGATCGAATGCGCGCCGTCGAGGAACTTGCCGAAGTTCTCAGGCCCAACGGCAATCATCAGCGGCAGGCCGATGGCCGACCAGATCGAGTAGCGACCGCCGACCCAATCCCAGAAGCCGAACACGCGCTCGCTCTCGATACCGAAGGCAGCAACCTTGTCGAGCGCGGTCGATACGGCTGCGAAGTGATGCTGGACGGCTGCCTCGCCGAGCGCATCGGCGACGAACTTGCGCGCCGTCTGGGCGTTCGTCATCGTCTCGATGGTGGTGAAGGTCTTGGAAGCGACGATGAACAGCGTCGTTTCCGGCTGCACCAGCTTCAGGATGTCGGCGATATGCGCGCCGTCGATGTTGGAGACGAAGTGCGCGCGCGGGCCGTCATGGAAAGGTGCCAGCGCCAGCGTCGCCATGACGGGGCCGAGGTCGGAGCCACCGATGCCGATGTTGATGACGTCGGTGATCTTCTTGCCGGTCGCGCCCTTCAGCGCGCCAGAACGGATGCCGTCGGCAAACTTGCCCATGGCGGCGAGCACGCCGTTGACGTCAGGCATCACGTCCTTGCCGTCGACGATTACAGGGGTGTTGGAACGGTTGCGAAGGGCCGTGTGCAGCACGGCGCGGTTTTCGGTAAAGTTGATCGCCTTGCCCGAGAACATCTCGTCGCGCTTGGCCTCGACACCGCCGGTTTCGGCGAGCTTGACCAGAAGGGCCAGCACTTCGTCGTTCACGGCGGTCTTCGAGAAATCCATCAGGAGGTCGTCGAGCGAGGCGGTGAAGCGCGAAAAGCGTTTCGGATCGGCCGCGAAGGCAGCACGGATATCGGTGGCCTTGGTGGCAGCCGCTGTGCTTTTCAGTTGGTCGACGATGGCATTCATGGGAGGCTCCTTTGCAGGGCGAGAGGGTCGCGGAAACTATTCGCTTTACCGGGTGCAAATCAAGTTATGTCTGAAACTATTCATAAAAAGGGTGCGCACGTCGCGCTTGATGCGCCAGCGCAGTCGGGCTATATTGGAGAGGTTGCAGGCGGAGCTGTAACTCCACCTGCTGCGCTTATCTGGCTTGGAATGCGACCCGGACGCTGAGTGACCAGCTCGTCCGGGTTTTCCTCACCGTAAGCGTGACGCTAAGCGGTCGAAACCACATATCATCACCTCCCGTTCTGATAGCAAGGCTCTTGCCGAAGTCGGCGCGGCCCATCCTCGCCGATAGGCCGCATTGCCGCGACCTGTGCTGCTTCTGCCTCAAAACAAGCGGATAGCAGCACAGTTTTGGGTTGTGCTCAATTGTGAAAATATTACGCGCGCAGATCCTTGCGCAGGATCTTGCCGACCGGCGATTTCGGCAGTTCGGTGCGGAACTCGATGAAGCGCGGCCGCTTGTAGTTGGTAAGGTTGGCCACGCAATGCGCCTTCACATCCGCCTCGGTCAGAGCAGGATCCTTGCGCACCACGAAGAGCTTCACCGCCTCGCCGGAGTGCCCGTCCGCCACGCCGACGGCTGCGGCTTCCAGGATGCCCGGGTGCATCGCCGCCACTTCCTCGATCTCGTTCGGGTAGACGTTGAAGCCGGAGACGAGGATCATGTCCTTCTTGCGGTCGACGATCTTGGTGTAGCCGCGGGCATCCATGAAGCCCATGTCGCCGGTGCGGAAATAGCCGTCGGGGGTCATGGCGCGCGCCGTCTCATCCGGCTTGTTCCAGTATCCGGCCATTACCTGCGGCCCGCGAATGCAGATCTCGCCGACCTCGCCGAGCGGCAGCGACGCGCCGTCCTCGTTGCGGATATCGAGATCGGTGGAGGAGATCGGCAGGCCGATCGCGCCGGTGAATTCAGGCGAATCGAAGCGGTTGGCGGTGGCGACCGGCGATGTCTCGGAAAGCCCATACCCTTCGGTGATGTGATTGCCAGTGATCGTCAGCCAGCGCTCCGCAACTGGCCGCTGCACGGCCATGCCGCCGCCGAGCGAAATCACCAGCGAAGAGAAATCGACCTTGGCGAATTCAGGGTTGTTCATCAGCGCGTTGAACAGCGTGTTGAGCCCGGGGAAGACGTGGACGTTGGACTTGGCGAATTCGCGCACCAGGGCAGGGATGTCGCGCGGATTGGCGACGAGGATGTTATGCGCGCCGAGCGACATGCCCATCAGCGAGTTCACCGTCAGCGCGAAGATATGGTAGAGCGGCAGCGCGCAGAGAAAGTTCAACACATCCGGCCGCTGGCGCTTCTCGAAGGCGGATTTCAGCCAGAGCTCCAGCTGCAGCTTGTTCGACAAGAGGTTCTTGTGCGTGAGCACCGCACCCTTGGCGATGCCAGTCGTGCCGCCGGTATATTGCAGGAACGCGATGTCGCTGCCGACAAGACCTGATGGTTTCAGCGCTGCGCCGTCGCCCTCGCCAAGCACCTGCTTGAACGTCTTGTGCCGGGGGATCGACCAGGCGGGAACGAGCTTCTTCACCTTGCGCACGAGCAGATTGACAATCAGCCCCTTGGCGCCCAGCATTTCGCCGAGCGACGTGACGACTACATGGCGCACATCGGTATGGCCAAGCACCTGCTGAACGGTATGGGCGAAGTTCTCCAGAACGAAGATCGCCTTGGCGCCGGCATCGCGCAGCTGATGCTCCAGTTCGCGCGGCGTATAGAGCGGGTTGACGTTCACCACCACGAGCCCGGCGCGCAGGATGCCGTAGACGGCGATCGGGTTCTGCAGCACGTTCGGCATCATCACCGCGACACGATCGCCCTTCTGCAGTCCGCTTGCCTGCAGCCATGCGGCGATCTTGCGCGTCTGGCTTTCCAGCTGCCGGTAGGTGAGCGTCTTGCCCATGCTGGAAAAGGCGATGCGGTCGGCATAGCGCGCGCAGGATTTCTCAAGCAGCTCCGCCAGTGATCCGTATTCCAGTGCCGGAAGCTCGGCAGGTACGATCGCCGGATAGGTGGCAAGCCACGGCTTGTCGTGCCTTTCACCGCCAGGATGGGCGGAAATGCTGTTCATCGTGTCTCTCTCCCTGTCGCTGCCGGCGGGGCGCCCGTCGAAACCATTGGATGATCCTCCATCCTCCAATACGGCAGCTTATGTCATTGCTCGAATGGTTCAAGCAGCATCAAGCTACAATAACCTTGACGTAAACGTCAATATTGCGGCGCCCGCCAAAATTGCGGATCAAATTCGGGAACAACGGGCATCGGGCGACGTTTTCAATTCATACGCCAGGCACGAGGAGTAGAGGCCAGGCACGAGAAACCAACCGAAAGGGAGTAGAGACATGCTGCAACAGGACAACGACAAGACCCTCCGTGACCCGAACGTCAAGGACACGCACTCGCTGATCGCCAGCGACCGCGTCGAAGGAACCCGCGTGTATGGCGCGGATGGCAAGCACATCGGCTCGATCGAGCGCCTGATCCTCGGCAAGAGGGATGGCCGCGTCGCCTATGCCGTGCTGAGCTTCGGCGGCTTCATGGGCATCGGTCACGATCACTATCCGCTGCCCTGGGATAAGCTGTCCTACGACACTCAGCTGGATGGCTACCGCATCGACCTGACCAAGGAACAGATCGAAGGCGCGCCAAGCTACGCGGATGATGACGACACCTGGTACAACGATAACGGCCGCCGGGTCTATGACTACTACGGCGTGCCGCCCTACTGGATGTAAGTCTCCCGCGAGGCCGCAACGGAAGGGTCCCGCCGCGTGCGGGACCCACCGACGGCCACAAAAACCTCCGGCGAAAGTCGGAGGTTTTTGCATGAATTGCGCCGGCCTATCTCAACCCGCTGAAACGAGATCGTTGGCCGAGCGCAGCACCCTCCCCACCACGATATCGGCCACACCGATCGCCGCCTGCGTCTCCACTTCGAACACATGCGTCTCGCCCGGCAAAAGCGTGATCAGCATCGTATCCACCACCGCATCCGGATCGAGGCGATCGGCCATCAGGCAGAGATCCTTCAGCAGGCTGACGGCCGTCACCGCGACCGCGTACCCGCCCTCCCGCTTGCTGACCTCGATCTTCATCTCCGGCTTCGGCAGCTTGAGGTCGATATCCTCGACAAAATAGTGAAACGCCCGCCGGTCCAGCATGTCGACAACGACCACTTCGTTGCTGGGATCGTCGGCGGTCGCGATATCCCGAGGCAGCGTGAATGCCTTCGCCTCGAACCGGTCGCAAAGCAACCGCCAGAATTCGAACTCGGCAAGCACGGTCCCATCCAGCTTCAGCCGCTTGCCCGAAATCTTCGCCCGCCAGAACAGCGTCCGCTCGTTGACGGCAACGGCCGCAAGCCCGCCGTCGCGCGGCTGGATCGTCAGAAGCCGCGGATCGAAAGCCTGGCGCATGGCGTACCACAGCGGCTTTCGCCGCCCGGCCGAATCCAGCGCCGCCCAGGAGGTCACCGGCCAGCAGTCGTTGAACTGCCAGACGACGGCGCCCTTGCAAATGTCGCGGTGCGACCGCATGTGCTCGACGGCGAAGCGAATGGCGCGAGCCTGGTTCAGTTGCGTGGCGAAGTGCCAGTCGTTCATCGTCCGTGGCTCTGGCAGATGGCCGGCCAGGCCACGGATCAGCTTGTCATTGCCTTGCGTCGCCTTCTGATGATGGAAGACGCCGTTGGAGATCGGCGTCAGCGGCGCGTCGTGCACGCTCTCTTCCATCGTCGCCCAGTTGGGCGGCGCCTGCCAGCCGAATTCCGAGCAGAAGCGCGGGATATAGTTGCGGTAGACCTCGTAGCCCACGTCGTTCCACACATCCCAGATGTGCTTGCATCCATGCGCATCCGCATTCGGCTCGATCTCCATCGTGCCGGAATAGGGGCTGCCGGGATAGTAGGGGCGCTCGGGATCGAGTTCGGCGCAAAGCCTCGGAAGAACATCGAGATAGTAGCCGAGCCCCCAGCTCTCGCCGTCCTTGATGATCGGCCGCCAGCCCCACTCGTCGAAGCCCCAGATATTCTCGTTGTTGCCGTTCCAGACGATCAGCGATGGATGCGGCATCAGCCGGGCGACGTTGTCGCGCACCTCCGCCTCGACCTCGCCACGCAGCGGCTCCTCCTCAGGATAGGAGGCGCAGGCAAACAGGAAATCCTGCCACACCAGCATGCCCACACGGTCGCATTCCTCGTAGAATTCATCCCGCTCGAAGATGCCGCCGCCCCATACCCGCAAAAGGTTGATGTTGGCGGCCTTCGCCTCGCCGATCCGCGAGGCATAGCGCTCGGCCGTGACCCGCGATGGGAAGCAATCGTCGGGGATCCAGTTGGCGCCGCAGAGAAACAGCGGCACGTCGTTGATCACGAAGGTGAAGGCCGATCCATGTTGGTCCGGGGAGGTATCGAGCCGCACCGATCGGAAGCCGATCTGCTTCACATAGTCGTCGAGCAGCTCATCGCTCTCGCCGTCGCGCAGTTCGACATGCAACGGATAAAGCGGCTGCGCGCCGAGATGATGCGGCCACCAGATTTGCGGCGAGGGTACGCGCACCTGGAAACTGACCTCGTCGGTCCCGGCCGCGACGATCTCGCTATGCGTGACGCCGCCGATGCTGGCCGTGATGCGGCAGTCGCCGGCGTCACCCGCGCGCGCGATCTTTGCCCGCACCGTCATCAGCCCGTCTCCACCGGCAAGCGTCGCCGACACAAGCGTTTCGGCCAGCCGCGCCTTCGCCCAGCGCTCCAGCCGCACCGGCTTCCAGATCCCCGCCGTCACCAGCGTCGGGCCCCAGTCCCAGCCGAAATTGCAGGCCATCTTGCGCATCAGGTTGCCGGGGCCGGGATAGTTGTTCGGCCGGTAGCCGTAATGCGCTTCCATCTCCGCGCCGTAGGCGTAAGCCGAGCGGAAGGTCACGACCAGCTCGTTATCCTCGGCCTTCAGGCGATCGGAGACGTCGAAGCGGTAGGTCCGGTGCATGTTGAACGTCTGGCCGATCTCTTCGCCATTGAGCGAGATCGTCGCCACCGTATCCAGCCCGTCGAAGACAAGCTCCTGCACGAGATCGGCGTCGGGCGATGCGTCGAAGCGGCAGTGATAGGTCCAGTCCTCGCGGCCGATCCAGTCATTGGTGATCTCGTTGACATCGACATAGGGGTCGGGGATCAGCCGGCTCGTCAGTAGGTCAAGATGCACGCATCCGGGCACATGCGCCGGCACCGTTTTAGGCAGATCAGGCTTTCCTGCAACGTTACAGTTGAGTGTCCAGCCGGTATGCAGGTCTGTTTTGGAAATCATCTGGGTCTCTTAGAGATAGCGGCCGTGGCGCTGCAGGACTTCGATCTTGTAGCCGTCGGGATCGGTAATGAAGAAGAACAGGGCAAGCAGCTTGCCGTCGCGGTTGAGTTCCGTGAGCTTGCCGGGATTAAGCCCGGCTTCCGCCAGCCGCTTGTGCTCGACGGCGACCTCGTCGACCGACACCGCCAGATGCCCATAGCCGTCGCCGAGACTATAGGGTTCAACGCGGCCTTTGTTGATGGTCAGTTCCAGCTCGAAGCCGGTCTCGCGGTTGCTAAGATAGATCAATGTGAAGGTGTCGAAATCGATGCGGTCGGCGACCTCGAGCCCGAAGACCTTGCCGTAGAATTCGACCGAGCGCGCTTCGTCGAGAACGCGGATCATCGAGTGAATCATCTTGGCCAAGGCTGCCTCCATCGTGCGTATCAGGCCGCTTTGGTAGCTGCTGCCTTAGGCGGTGCGCAAGCCCATTCTTCGCGTCATCGCGCTTTCCACCAATCCCACCGCGTCATAGATCAACAGCGCCATCAGCCCGACGATCAGGCCGCCCTGCAGGATGAAGGCGGTGTTGTCGGATATCAGCCCGGCGATGATCACTTCGCCCAGTCCCTTGGCCGCCACCGTCGAGCCGATGGTGGCCGTTCCGATATTGATCACGGTCGCCACCTTCACGCCCTCGATGATCAGCGGCAGCGCCAGCGGCAGCTCCACCTGGAACAGCCGCTGTGTCGGGTTCATGCCCATGCCGTCGGCGGCATCGAGCACGGCGGGGGAGACCTGGCGCAGGCCGGAGATGGTGTTTTCGAAGATCGGCAGCAGCCCATAGAGAAACAGCGCCACCAGCGTCGGCCCGGCGCCGAAGCCCATGGCCGGCACTGCCAGCGCCAGCACAGCGACCGGCGGAAAGGTCTGTCCGGCATTGGCGATGGCGCGCGACAGCGGCAGGAAATCGGCGCCGCTGCGCCGCGTCACGAAAACGCCGCCCAGAATGGCGACCACGGCGCTCCCGACAATCGAGATCAGCACCAATTGCAGATGCCCGAGCGCCAGAAGCGGCAGGCTGCTTTGCGTGTAGACGGCCGGCGCGTTGTTTTTGGTGAGCGGCGTCAGCAGAAAGGACAGCCACTCCGTCCGGAACAACAGGATCAGGAGCAGCGCCAAAGCCGCGACGCGAAAGAGATTGGCGGTGAGGAGCTTCATTCCTTGCGGCCCAGCTCCAGGAGGTGCGACATCGAGATCGACCCGATCGCCGCCTTCTTCTCGTTCTCGACGGCGGCTTCGTCGATCCCCTGCCAGATCATTTCGGCCAGCGCGTCGCGCAGGCTGAGCGATTGCGGCAGGCCGTGGTCGAGCCCGGCCTTGGCAGGCGCCATGCCCGATGTCAGCGGCAGCAGCGACATGCGCTTCAGCGCGCGGTCGGTCGTTCCTGTCAACTGCTGCACGAAGGGGTCGGCGGGCTCGGTGATGATCTTTTCCGGCGTCGAATATTGCAGCAGCCTGCCGCCGCGCATCACCGCGATCCGGTTGCCGAGGTGAAAAGCCTCGTCCATGTCGTGGGTGACGAGAATGATCGTCGTGCCGAACTGCTTCTGGATCGCCAGAAGATCGTCCTGCGCCTTGCCACGAATGACCGGATCGAGCGCGCCGAAGGGTTCGTCCATGATCAGCACCTCCGGCCCCGCTGCCAGCGCCCGCGCAACGCCGACGCGCTGCTGCTCGCCGCCCGAAAGTTGATGCGGATACTTCCTGGCGAAGGATTTGGGGTCGAGATTGAAGAGGCCGAGCAGTTCGTCGACGCGGGCGTCGATCCTGCCGCGCTCCCAGCCGAGCAGCTGCGGCACCGTCGCGATGTTCTGCGCCACCGTGCGGTGCGGAAAGAGCCCGTTGCCTTGGATGACGTAGCCGATATTGCGGCGCAGTTCTGTCTCCTGCACATCGGCCACGTTGCGCCCGCCGACGCGGATTTCGCCCGAGGTCATCGGCACCAGCCGGTTGATCATCCGGATCAGCGTCGATTTGCCGGAGCCCGAGGTTCCGACGATGACGGTGATCTCTCCCTTCTCGACTGCCATCGACACATTGTCGACCACGGTCGTATCGCCGTAGCGCTTGGTGACGTTGCGGATGTCGATCATGCTCATGCGGCGGGTCCCCGTATGCTGTCGGCGACCGCATCGAGAATGACGGCCGAAGAGAAGGCGAAGATGACGGTCGGCACGGCGCCGAGAAGAACGAGGTCCATGGCCGTCTGGCCGAGCCCCTGGAAGATGAAGACCCCGAACCCGCCACCGCCAATCAGCGCCGCGACCGTCACCAGCCCGATCGCCTGCACCAGCACGATGCGAATGCCCGTGAGGATGACCGGCAGCGCCAGCGGCAGGTCGATACCGGTGAGGATTTGGCGCCGCGTCAGCCCCATGCCGGCGGCTGCGTCGCGCACGGCGGGGTCGACACCCTCGAGACCGACGACGGTATTGGCCACGATCGGCAGCAGCGAATAGAGCACCAGCGCGATCAGCGCGGGTGCCGCGCCGATGCCGCTGATCCCGACCGCCGCCGCCAAGGGAACGTGCGCCGCGAGATAGCCGAGCGGCAGCATCAGCAGGCCGAAGAGCGCGAGGCTCGGGATCGTCTGGATCAGGCTCAGCCCCTGCAAAAGCGCATCCCGAAGCTTGGGTACCCAGAAGCAGACGATGCCCACAGGCAGGCCGATCGCCACCGAGATCGCCAGCGAGCCGAAGGCCAGCTCAACATGCGTCCATGCCTCGGCCCAGAACTGGTCGCCGCGATTGGCGAATTCGCGCATGATCGAGAGACTGTCGAGCAGCCCCGACCAGAGAAAAACACCGAGCAGACAGGCGTAAGCAGCAAGCGCCGCGACCCGCATCCACGGCTTCAGCCGCACCTTCACCAGCGCATCCGATATGATCAGCGATGTGACCGCGAGCAGCACCCAGAAGCCCCCGCCGGGCGTCATGCGCGCCGCCGTGCTGCCCTCTGGCGTAAACGACGTCGCCACGAAGCCGATCGCCGCCAGCAATGCCGCCAGACAGAGCGTCGAGATCGCAAGCCGTGCATAGGCGTTTTCGAGAAACAGCACCGCGCAGGCCGAAAGAACGAGAAGCAGGGTGAGGATGATGACGGAGGGCTGGTCCAGAAGCTGCATCAGCAACATCGGCTTGCCCGATGCGATCCGGTTCGCCTTCACATAGATGAATGGCAGCAATGCCGCCGCCGCGACGCCCGTGACCACGAGAACGACGCCGAGCCGGTCCAGTCTGCGGACCGCTAAGGTTTCTTCCATCGATCCATCCCAGCCTGGAAGGAAAACGGCTCCGCATCCATTGCTGGACACGGAGCGTCGGCGATTACTTCAGGAAGCCTTTTTCCTTCAGATAGGCCTCGGCGACGCTCTTCGCCGGCTCGCCATCGACCTGGATCTTGCCGTTCAGCTTGCGCAGCTCGTCGGCCGTCAGGCTCTTGAAGATCGGCGCCAGGATCTCTTCGATCTTCGGGTTCGCCTTCAACACCTCCTCGCGGATGATCGGCGTCGGCGCATAGACCTGCTGCACGCTCTTGTCGTCTTCGAGAACGGTGAGCTCGGCCGCCTCGATGGCGCCATCCGTGCCGTACACCATCGCGGTATTGGCGCCGTTCGTCTGGTCGGCGGCGGCCTTGATCGTGGCGGCGGTATCACCGCCCGAGAGCACGATCTCCTGTTCCGGCTTCAGCGTGAAGCCATAGGTCGTCTGGAACGCCGGCAGCGCGCCGGCGGTGTTGACGAACTCGGCCGAGGCCACGAGCTTCGCTTCGCCGCCACCGGCGACCCACTTGCCGAAATCGGACATGCTCTTCAGGTTGTTTTTCCCGGCAACGTCGTTGCGCACGGCGATCGCCCATGTGTTGTTGGCGGGCGAGGGCGTCAGCCAGACGATCTTGTTGGCGTCGTAATCCAGCTTCTTGGCCATGTCATAGCCCTGCTGGATGTTCTTCCAGGCCGCATCGTCGGGCTTGTTGAAGAAGAAGCCGGCATTGCCTGTGTATTCGGGATAGATGTCGATCTCGCCTGCGGTGATCGCCTTGCGCAGCACGGGCGTGGCGCCGAGCGCGATGCGGTCCTTCGTCTTGATGCCGTTGGCGTTGAGCGCCAGCGCGATCACGTTGCCGAGCAGCGTGCCCTCCGTGTCGATCTTCGACGACACCACGACATCCGCGGCCTGCACCGCACCTGCCGTCAGGGCACAGAGCGATACGGCAAGGGCTATTCTTTTCAGCATGACCATCCCCTTTAATCCTTCAAAGACGCGGAAAGCCTTGGCGCAAGGCGAACCGCTCGAAACTCCCCGGCGAAGACAGCGGACTGTCGGCGACCGATCCAATGCGTAACTGACATAGTGTGCACGATTGAAAAATCGATGCGATTGCGAAAATACTGTTCACGACACTGTCCAATCGATCGATGATCGATTGCCTTCCGGTCTCCGCTCGCAAATTTAACTCCGCGATGCTAGCCGGAAGAGCAGGCTCAGGCTTGGACGATCATTAGATGACGAGGGAGGAAAGCGTGACAATCTTGCTTGAGGTATGCGTGGACAGCCCGCGCGGTCTGGCGGCGGCGATCGAAGGTGGTGCCGATCGTATCGAATTGTGCTCGGCGCTCGAGATTGGCGGGCTCACGCCGGTCGCCGGCATGATGAAAGCGGCAGCTGCCGCTCCCATCCCCGTCTACGCGATGATCCGCCCGCATGCCGGCCCTTTCGTGTTCGACAGCGGCGATGAAGCGGCGATGATGGCGGATATCGATGCTGTCCGCGCCTTCGGCCTCGCCGGTGTGGTCATTGGGGCAAACCTTGCGGACGGCACGCTCGACATGCCGCTGTTGCGCCGGTTGAAGGCGCACGCCGCAGGGCTCGGCTCGACGCTGCATCGCGCCTTCGATCTCGTTCCCGATCCCGATGCCGCCTTGGAGCAGGCCGTCGAACTCGGCTGCGAGCGCATCCTCACCTCCGGCTGCATCCCCAAGGCCATCGATGGCCTGGAGACATTGGCGCGGCTGTCGAAGAAGGCAGCCGGGCGGATCTCGATCATGCCCGGCAGCGGCGTGCGCCCCGCCAATGCGCCGCAGATCCTGCGCGCCACCGGTGCCCGCGAAATTCACGGCTCCTGCAGCTCGCCCGTTGCAAGCGTCGATCCCCGCGCGGTCGCCTTCGGCTTCGAGGCGGCGTCGCCCAACCGAACGGACGCGTCCATCGTGCGCCAGATGCGCGAGGCGATCGATAGTCTTTAGCCGACTTTGATCACGGCCTTGATCAGGCCGCTCTTCTCATGCGCCCAGCGCGCCAGATCGCGCGGCGCATCGGCAAGCGTCGTGCGGTGGGTGATCAGCCGATCCACCGGCACGAGACCATTGGCGATCGAGGCCGCCACGTGTTCGAAGTCGATCCGCGTCGCATTGCGGCTGCCGATCACCATCATCTCGCGCTTGTGAAACTCGGGGTCAGAGAAGCGGATATCGTCCTTCACGACGCTGACCAGAACCAGCGCGCCGCCATGCGCAACGAACTGGAACGCCTTCTCCATCGAGGGGCCATAGCCGGTCGCGTCGAAAACGACGTCGAAGCCATCCCCGTCGGTCTTCGCCTTCACCGCGTCGAGGCTCGCATCATTGGCGACGATACCTGACGTAAATCCGAAGCGCTCGGCGGCCATCTCCAGCCGCTCCGCGCTGGTGTCGAGCAAGGTCACCTCATGGCCGGCGATCCGCGAAAAGATCGCGGCCCCAAGGCCGATCGGGCCGGCGCCGATGACGAGCGCGCGCGAGCCGGCGGGCGAAAGCGAGCGGCGTACGGCATGCGCCCCGATCGCCAGGAATTCCACCGTCGCCGCCGCTTCGAGGCTCAGCCCCTGCGCCGCATAGAGATTGCCCGCCGGAACCGTGATCTCCTCGCAGAATGCCCCATCCGTGTGGACGCCGAGCACCTTGATATCGGTGCAGCAATTCGCCTTGTCCTTGCGGCAGGCGACGCATCGGCCGCAGGAGATATACGGGTTGACGATGACGGGCGTGCCGACCGCGATCTCGACCCCTGCGCCGGTTTCCACCACCGTTGCGGAGATCTCGTGGCCCATCACCCGCGGATATTCGAGAAACGGATGCTTGCCCTCGAAGATATGGTAGTCGGTACCGCAGATGCCGACATGGCTGACGGCGAGCCGCGCCCAGCCGGCTTCAGGCGTGCCGGGAGAGGGGCGCTCAACGATCTCGAGAACACCCGGTTGTTGGCAAAGCACGGCTTTCATGACGGTTCCTGCATTCGATTAAAGGAGAGCCGACGGCGTTGGCCGGCTCCCCATATTGGCATTTAAGAGCTGCGGCGACGGCGCAGCTGATCGAAGTAGACGATCACGATGATCAGCAGGCCGGTGATGATGCGCTGCCAGAACGAGTTGACGTTGAGCAGGTTCGCGCCGTTGTTGATCGTCGCCAGGATGAAGGCGCCGATCAGCGGACCGTGCACGGAACCCACCGCGCCGAACAGCGAGGTGCCGCCGATGACCGACGAGGCGATCGCCTGCAGTTCCCAACCGTCCGCCTGCGTGGCGTTGCCGATGGCGATACGCGATGCGAGCAGGACGCCGACGAAGGCCGCGAAGGTCGCCGACAGGATGTAGGCCATGTAGATGATGCCGTTGACCCGGACACCTGACAGACGTGCTGCCTCGCGGTTGGAGCCGACCGCGAAGAGATAGCGGCCCCAGCGGCTGAGATGCAGGAAGATGTAGGAGGGGATCGCGACCAGCACGACCATCCAGAATAGGCTCGGGACACCGAGGAAGTCGGCGCGGGCGAAGTTCGTGAAGGGCTCGTTGACGATGTTGATCGTCGAGCCATTGGTGATCAAAAGCCCGATACCGCGCAGTGATGTCAGCGTCGCCAGGGTGATGATGAAGGGCGGCAGGCCCATCTTGACGATGCCGAAGCCATGAAACACCCCGATGCCGACGCCGATCAGAAGCGTGATCAGGATCGCTGCCCAGACGGGGAAGCCCGCCTGCAGCAGCCAGGCGAGAATAACCGTACAGAAGCCGACGATTGCGCCGACGGAAAGGTCGATGCCGGCGGTGATGATCACGAAGGTCTGGCCAAGCGCCAGGATCGCCGTCATCGCGCCTTGGCGCAGAAGGTTGGAGATGTTGAGCGGCGTCCAGAAGCTGGCGGTGACGACACCGAGCAGGATCCACAGGAAGGCCAGAAGACCGATCAGGGTCAGGCCGAACAGGATGTTGACCTTGCGGCGCGGCGGCGGCGCGGCGATCTCGGTGGGGGTTACGGTCATTTTCTCTCTCCCTCTTGTTCTCTTAGACGCCGATCGCTTCGCTCAGCACTTCTTCATGCGTGGCGGCGTGGAAGTCGTGGCTCGCCACCAGCTGGCCACTGCGGAACACATGCAGCCGGTCCGCCAGTTCGTAGACCTCGGGCAGGTAGGAGGAGATCAGAATGATCCCCGCGCCCTGCTTCAGAAGCTTGGCGAACAGCCGATAGATTTCCGCCTTCGTGCCGACATCGACGCCGACCGTCGGTTCGTCGAAGATGAAGAGCCGCGCCCCATGGCTCAGCCACTTGCCGATGACGACCTTCTGCTGGTTGCCACCAGACATCGCCGAAACCAGTACCCGCCGGCTCGGCGTCTTGATCGCGAGGTCGCGGATTTGCTGGTCGGCGTTCTGCGTCTCCTCGCTGTGGCTGATGACAGGTCCCTTGCTCAGCCGCTTGAAGACCGGCAGGTTGATGTTGAGGCCGATCGGCAGGTTGAGGCAGAGGCCCTGGTCGCGGCGGCTTTCCGGCGCCAGGGCGATGCCGAGCTCCATCGCGGTGCGCTCGTCCTTGATGTTGACCTTCTTGCCCATCCAGTGGATTTCGCCGGCCGTGGTCTTCTCGCGGCCGTAGAGCCCGAGCGCGAACTCGCTGCGCCCGGCGCCGATCAGGCCGTATAGACCGACGATCTGCCCCGCCTTCACCGAAAGCGACACGTTCTCGAAGCCCGGCCCGGACAAGCCGCGCACATCGACGATGGTCTCGCCGATCGCGATCTCTTCCTTGTGATAGATCTGCTCGATCGAGCGGTTGATCATCAGCGCGATCAGCTCGTTCTCATTGGTTTCGCCGATATCGCGCGTTCCGACATGCGTGCCGTCGCGCAAAACCGAGACGCGGTCCGCCAGCTCGAAGACCTCTTCCATGCGGTGGCTGATGTAGACGATCGTCACGCCTTCGTTCTGCAGGCGGCGGATCAGCTTGAAGAGCTGTGCGGATTCCTGGCGTGTCAGATAGGCGGTCGGCTCGTCGAAGATCAGGAACTGCGTGCCGCGCATGGCAGCGCGCGCGGTCGCGACGAGCTGCTGCTGGCCGATCGTGAGATCGCTAAGCGGAACGCCGGCAGGCAGGCCGAAGCCGAGATCGTTGAGGACGGCCTGCGCCATCTTCTCCATCTCGCGCTTGCGCATCAGGCCGAATTGATTGACCTCGTCGCCGAGGAAAAGATTGGCAGCCACGCTGAGATGCGGGCAGAGCACGACTTCCTGGTGCACCGCGTTGATCCCTCGTGCGATCGCCTCGTTGGGCGTTGCAAGCGCGACCGGGTGTCCGCACCAGAGCACTTCGCCGGCCGTACGGGTGATGACGCCGGTCAGAAGCTTGATCAGCGTCGACTTGCCGGCGCCGTTTTCGCCGACGATCGCGTGGATCTCGCCGGCAAGGAAGGTGACCGTTGCCGGCTTCAGCGCCTGCACATATCCGTAATTCTTCTGCAATCCCTTGAGTTCGAGGATCGGGGCACCCGCGGGCACGCGGTTCGCCTCCTTCAGCTTGGCGCTGTCATCGTGGCGATGACTGACCTCTTCCAGGCTCATTTGCGTCTCCTCCTCGCGAATTGCCCATGTCGTCCTTCGCCGTCCGCTCCCCTTGAGGAGTTCGGCCGAAGGGAAGAAGGGCCGTGCGGGATCGCTCCCGCACGGCGCTCGTCAGGTCGTTACTTGATCTTCGGGTTCAGGAGCGCGTCGATCTTCGGGTCGCTCATGTTGGCCTTGGTGACGAGGTTGGCGCCGGTATCGACGTTTGCCTCGACCTTTTCGCCCTTGGACACGGCAAGCGCGGTCTTCACGCCGTCATAGCCCATGCGATAGGGATCCTGCACCACGAGGCCGGCAATCGAGCCGTCCTTGAGGAAGCCGACCGTCTTGTCGTCGCTGTCAAACGCGATGACCTTGATCTTGTCGCCGAGCTTGTTTTCAGCGATTGCCTGGCCGACGCCCTGGCCAAGGATGAGGTTCGAGGCGAACACACCCACGAGGTTCGGGTTGGCGGTGATCAGGTCAGTCATCATGTTGAGGCCGGTCGTTGCCTGGCCGTCACCATACTTGTCGGCGATGAGCTTCAGGCCCGGATGCTTGGTCTTCAGCTGATCGAGGAAGCCTTCGCGGCGCTGCTCGAGCGAGCCGACGCCGGGCAGGTTGGTCAGGATGACGACTTCGCCTTCTTCCTTGCCGGTCATTTCCTTGATCGCCGCGGCCAGGCCGTCGGCTGCGATGCGGCCGCCCTGGACGTTATCGGTGGTGAGGAACGACTTGAAGGCCTTCGAATCCGCGCCGGAGTCGATGCCGATGATCGGAACGGACTTGGCGGCTTCGTCGATCGGCTTGCCGAGCGCCTTGAATTCGGTCGGCGAGATGACGATCGCGGCCGGCTTGCCGGCAACTGCGTTCTCGAGAATGCTGATCTGGCCGTTCACGTCGGACTCGGCCTGTGCGCCGAGCTCCGGCACCTTGACGCCGAGATCCTGGCCTGCCTTGCGGGCGCCGGCCAGCACGATCTGCCAGTAGAAGGACGTGGTATCCTTGACGATAATCGGAATGGTCACGTCTGCCGCAAAGGACGGCATCGGCACGGCTGTTGCCATGACGGCGGCGCCCGCGAGAGCGGTAAAGGCGCGACGCGAAAGAATGGACTTCATGCGCATGTTGGTTCTCCTCCAAGTGCGTTCTTCCTCCAGGAAATCTCTCGCGAACGCGAACAAGAGACTTTTATCGATAAAAAACATTTACGAGTTTGAAGCTAGCCGAGGCCTGCCTTATTTGCAAGACCGCGCCGGGTAAGCCCTTTGGCTCTTTCCGGACCAGTCCTGCACCCGCTTATCGATCGAGCCGCCGGCACAAAGGCGCTGGCAACTCCCCATTCCCAGTCTCGTTGCCTTTTCCTCCGAGGCCAGACGTCCCTCCAAGACATCCGGCCAAAAAGGCTTCGAGTTCGATTTATGAAACATAGGTTCCGTGTTAATGTCAATACGGAACGTTTATTCCGTTTCTGTCCTTATCCCCAGAATACCTCTTCCGGCAGCACCACGCCCTTCTTCAGGATGATGTTGCCGTAGAGCCGAAACTCGGTGGTCGCGACGATATAGGCGGCCTTGCGCGACCGTTCGTAGAAGGCGAAGCGCTCAAGCGTCGAAATGCCGAAATCGCCTGCGCGCTTGGAAACGATGGTCTGAAATTCCTTGCAAACTTCGGGCACGGCAGTCGGATCGCCCACCACTTCCATGACCCAGGCCGATTCCGGCACGAACGTATCGAGCGGCATATGCGTCAGGATCGCTTCGGCCATGGTCGTGGCACTGACGCCATCGGCGCGGATCATTTCCGGGCCCATCGAGAAGGACGGGAAGTTGGCGTCGGCGATGACGATCTCGTCTCCATGGCCCATGCGCGCGATGGCGCACAAGAGATCGGGGCTGAGGACGGGATGAATTCCTTTAAGCATTCTGTTTTTCCTTAAACGCGAACAGCATCGTCGCCGAGTGGCGGCGCAACGAGGGTGAAGCTATCGAATTCCGGATAGATCGTCTCCGGCAAAATCGGTGAGAAGAGGTCCATGTTGCGCGTCACGCTGGATGCCTTGCCGGTGCCGATCAGCACCGACGACACGAGCGGGTCGCGCAGCGCGAACTGCAGCGCCGGCGCGGCGAGCGATACACCGTTCCTGGCTGCGACCGCTTCCATGCCGCGCACCTTGGCGAGCACCTCTTCGGTCGCCGGCATATAGTCGAAATTCGACCCCGCCACCGCGCCCGTCGCCAGAATGCCGGAGTTGAAGACACCGCCGACGACAAGCGACGTCCCTTTCTTGCGGCAGAGCGGCAAGAGTTCGGCTTCCGCCGAGCGGTCGAGCAGCGTGTAGCGCCCGGCCATCAGGATGCAGTCGATATCGGCATTGCGTATCACGTCGAGGCACACGGGCACCTCGTTGACGCCAAGCCCGAAGGCCTTGATCACGCCCGATGCCTTCAGTTCTTCCAGCGCCTTGATGCCTGTATCGAGGAACTGCTTGAGATAGACGGCATTCTTCGCCGCGCCATGCGTATAGCCGCCGATATCGTGCACATAGAGAATATCGATCCGGTTCAGTCCCAGCCTTGCGTAGCTGAATTCGACCGAGCGCATGATGCCGTCATAGGAATAGTCGTAATCGGCATCGAAGGAGAGCGGATCGACATAGGAGTAGTCGGGAACGGTGCCGGTCGGCACTGGCCTGAGCAGCCGCCCGACCTTGGTGGAGAGCACCCATTCGCTTTCCGGTTTGCCGCGCAGGAAATCGCCGACATGCCGCTCGCCGAGCCCCAAGCCATACCAGGGCGCCACGTCGAAATAGCGGATGCCGCTATCCCATGCCGCGTCGAGCGTTTGCATTGCCTGTTCGCGCGGACAAGCGCGGTAGAGGCCGCCAAGGGCTGCGGCGCCGAAGCTCACCTCGGTCACCTCAAGCTCGGTCCGGCCGATCCTCCTCGTCTTCATCATTCCTCCCTGAAGACTGTCGATATTCTTGATTAAAGCGTTGCTCCGAGATGCCAAGGCACGAATTCGTTATCGCCGTAGCCGAACTCCTCGCTCTTGGTCTTCTTGCCCGATGCCGTATCGATGATCAGATCGAAGATCTCGCGACCCTTGCCCGATATCGTCGCGTCGCCGCTGGCGATCGTGCCGCAGTCGATGTCCATGTCCTCTTCCATCGAGGCGTAGAGCGCCGAATTGCTGGAGAGCTTGATGGATGGTGCCGGGCGACAGCCGAAGCAGCTGCCGCGGCCGGTGGTAAAGGCGATCATGTTGGCTCCACCAGCGACCTGGCCGGTGGCCGAAACGGGGTCATAGCCGGGTGTGTCCATGAAGACGAGCCCCGGCGCGGTCACCCGTTCGGCATAGCCATAAACCGCCGTCAACGGCGAACGCCCGCCCTTGGCGACAGCGCCGAGCGACTTTTCCAGGATGGTGGTCAGACCGCCGCGCTTGTTGCCGGGGGAGGGGTTGTTGTCGAGCGAGGCGCCGTGCATCGCCACATATTTCTCCCACCAGACGATCTTCTCGTCGAGCTTGCGGGCGACCTCTTCGCTCACCGCGCGGCTGCGAAGCAAATGCTCGGCGCCGTAGATCTCGGAGGTCTCCGACAGGATGGCCGTGCCGCCGGCGGCAGCCAGAAGATCGGCCGCGACACCCAGCGCCGGGTTGGCGGTGATGCCCGAGAAGCCGTCGGAACCGCCGCACTGCATACCGATGATGATGTCGCTGATCGGCAGCGGCACGCGCCGCTCGCGCCCGACATCGTCGGCGATTTCCTTCAGCATGCCCATGGCCCGCTCGACCGCGCGGCGCGATCCGCCGGCATCCTGAATGTTGAAATGGCGCTTGGAATTGCCGGCGCCGCTCTGGCCGTAGAGCGTCAGCTGGTTGACCTCGCAACCGAGCCCGATCATCAGCACGCCGCCGAAATTCACGTGCCTGGTATAGCCGGCAAGTGTCCGGTGCAGAACGGCCATGCCGTCGCCTGTCGAGCTCATGCCGCAACCCTGGTCGTGGACAATAGGAACGAAACCGTCGATGCCCTCGTAATGCGGTAGGATGGTGCGGTTGGCCTGGTCGGCGATGGCGCGACAGACCGTGGTGGAACAGTTCACGCTGGCGATGATGCCGATATAGTTGCGTGTCGCCGAGCGCCCGTCGGCGCGCTTGTAGCCCATGAAGGTGCGCGCGCGGTCAGTAGCGCTTGCTTCTTCCGGCGCCGAATTGGCGGTGGCGGCCAGGCGGTCGTTTTCGAAATGCAGGTTCTGGCTATGGATATGCTGGCCGGCCTTGACGTCCGATGTCGTGCGCCCGATCGCCTGCCCGTACTTCACCACCGGCTGCCCGAGCGCGATGTCTGTCAGCGCAATTTTGTGACCGGGGTCGATCTTCTCCAGCGTTGTTATCCCCGCCACCATCTCGCCGGCGGCGATCGGGGCCGTGGCAACCGCGACATTGTCGCCTGATGACAGGATGATCCAAGGGTCTTTTTTCAACGATCTTCTCCCTAGGGAAACACTCGCTGCATCGGCGAATGCGCATTGCTTTTGTTTTTTATCTACAATAAACATTTTCAAGTCAACGGGATTATTGATCCTGTGGACGAGGGAGGCAAACAGCCGCGGACGATCCAAAATAAGATAAGGATCGCCGAGAGATAAGCTCCTGCCACGCGCCGGCGCCCGCCATTCGCGGGCTTTCGCCGTGTGCTGCAGGGCAACAAGGCGGGGTGTGCATGGCGCGGCAAAACACGGTCTTCAAGGAAGCGTATAATCGCTATGTCGCGGCTCTGCGCGCCGACGAGACCCTGCCATCCGAGCCCGACATCGCCGCCAAGCTCGGCATCAGCCGCAGCACCGCCCGCGCCATCCTGACCCGGCTGGACGAAGAGGGGATCATCAGCTGGAACAAGCGCCAGAAAGTCGTGCTGCGTACGCCGACCCAGGCAGATCTCTTTCCCTCGGAAGAGACGGATTCCCTGCACAACATCATCGAGCGCAGCTTCATGCAGCGCATTCTTTCCGATGACGCAGCACCCGGCACGCAGATCAACGAGCTGGAGCTCGCCCGCGACATCGGCACCGGCACCACAAGCGTGCGCGAATTCTTGATCCGCTTCTCGCGCTTCGGGTTGATCGAGAAGCGGCCGAACAGCCACTGGATATTGAAGGGTTTTACCCGCGAATTCGCGCTGGAACTTGCCGAAGTGCGCGAGATGTTCGAGCTCCACTCCGCCGCCGAATTCGGCCGGCTGCCTCAGGATAACGAAGCCTGGCGCGCTCTTGCGGAGATCAAGGCCGAGCACCACGCCCTGCTCGATGATCTCGACGGTCGCTACAAGGAATTCTCAGCCCTCGACGAGCGCTTCCATCTGCTGATCCACGGTGCGGCGAAGAACCGTTTCATCGCCGATTTCTACGACGCCATCGCCATCGTCTTCCATTATCACTACCAGTGGAACAAGGCCTTCGCCCGCCAGCGCAACGAACGCGCCATCCATGAACATCTGGATTATATCGCCGCCCTTGAAGCAGGCGATCCCGCCGCGATCGACGCCGCCTGCCGAGTGCATCTGCGCTCCGCGCGCCAGACCTTGCTGCAATCCCTGCCGCAGGGCCCGACCGACGGGGAAGCCTTAGCGAAGTAATGCCGAGCGGCTCGTATGGGCGAAAAAAAGCCCGCTCAAGGCGGGCCACGTCTCGCGAACTCAATACAATCGATAACGCAATACCAACGAGACAGCTCAACCTACCACCTCGCGCGCCGCCTTGCACTTCGCTCATTCGGATGAGGTTCGCAGGCTGGCATCAGGCAATGGGAGCAGGCGCCGTTTATTGCGCCGCGCATCATTGGCAGATCGAAGCAAGCTCGATCGCAAACGGCTTAGCGCCGGGGAAAATCATTCCATCCGGAAGCGCGCGCCTTCGCGAACACGATCTGCGCCTCACGCCCCAGAAAGAGCAGGCCAAAGATGCCTATGATCGTTAGGATATCCCACATGTGCGCTCTCCCCGTTTGCGTTGCGGGCCGTGCCTCAGACCCCTCATGACACGGCCCGCCCAATCCAAACGCGACCGCCATCACGTTTCAGGACGATCGCACTCATATGCGACATCAATGCGTCGCGGTATCGCGAATTCTGGGGATGTGGCCGTTTGGCGCATCACTTTACGGTGCGCGCGCAAGGGCAAATCGTGAGTGCGGTCGAAATTCTTTCGACCGGGCCTAATTCCTGAGTTTCCTGATCGAAAACCTCGAAGAACGACTTGGAAACTACTTGATGGCGCGACTTTTGTGACTTTTTTCGCGGCGGCCACAAGAACAACTCCGGAGTTGTACCATTTTCATCAGATTTAGCTAATCGTATCCATACTTTGTTAACCGTGATTTTCTTAGTTAAGCACTCATAGGCTGCAAGAATCAGCCGAAACGCTCTTCGTTTTAATTCAAGGTTTTATTTATCTGGATCTCCGATGACGTCCCTTTTGACAAACACCTCGGCGCTTGCAGCACTTCAGACGCTTAGCTCTCTCAACTCAGGACTGCAGGAGACCCAAGGCCGGATATCGTCGGGCCTGCGCGTGGAAACGGCATCCGACAACGCCGCCTACTGGTCCATCGCCACGACGATGCGGTCTGACAGCAAGGCGGTCTCCGCCGTCTCGGATGCGCTGGGAATGGCGTCCGCCAAGGTCGATGTCGCATATGCCGGTACTGACTCGATCGTCGACGTGCTGATCGAGTTCAAGGCGAAGCTCGTCGCCGCCACCGAGGACGGCGTCGACAAGGCTAAAGTCCAGGATGAATTGAAGCAGCTCAATCTCCAGGCCGAAAGCATCGTGGCTTCGTCGAGCTTCAATGGAGTCAACTGGCTGACCACGGACGCCCCGACGCATCTCATGGTCACGGATGATCTCACGGCCTCCGTCATGTCGTCGTTCGTCCGCTCGGATGACGGATCGGTAAAGGTGGAAACGGAAAGCGTGAATCTCAAGCTGAGCAGCATGCTGAACACCGGCGGTGGCGGTATCCTGCAGAAGGAGTTGGGCGGTGTCGGCGATATCGGCGGCTTCCGCGGCACCAACATCAATTCCGACGCCCATCAGGGCCACGAGAACCACAATTTCACCGGCCCCGCCACCTTCGGTTCGGCGGACTACATCGACTTCGATCTGGTGGTCGATGCAGGACACTATTCCGCTGGCGAAACCTTTACCGCGCTCAGGATCGACAAGAGCGTGATCGACGTCGCCTTGGGCACGAACGACGGCAAGATTCGCAACGCTTCCGACATGCGCAAGGTGCTGAACCAGGTCTTCTCCGATAACGGCGTCCCCGCGACAGCCAATGAGACGCGTTTCTCTGGTTCGCTGACGGCGGCGAGTTTCGAGATCGCTTCGCTGGAGACCTCTGGTCATCCTGGCTCCAGCATTGACATAACGGGCGTTGCATCGGATTTCGGCGGCGTCTACCCGTCCGGCTTCGGGCTCGGTCTGGAGAATGCGCCGCTTGCCAATCACGACAATATGTATCCTGAGGCCCACATGACGTTCGGCCGGTCGTTCACCGTTTCCGAGGAGGCGTCGATCACCTTCGACGTACAGGTTGGTCCCAGCCCGATGCAGACCTACACGATCGACCGGGCGACTGTTGATGCGGCGCTCGGCACGAGCGATGGTTATGTCGGCAATGCCACGGACCTCGCCACCATCATTGCATTCGCCTCGGCGGGCAGCAAGCTGGTGGTCGTGCCATCCGGCGACACCATCACATTCTCGGCCGATCGAAGCATCTACCCCGAGGCGGGCAACCACGCCGCCCGTGTCAGCGTTGGCAACGTGCAGTCCGATCCGCCGTGGACGCTCGAGTTCGACCTCGATGAGGTCGACGTCACCGGCTCCGCCTTTGGTGTCGATGAGTATCTCACCGGCGTCGAATATATGCTGAAGAGATCGATCGAAAGCGCCAGCACGCTCGGATCGTTGCAGAGCCGTATCGAAGGGCAGACGCTTTTCGCCAGCAAGCTCATGGACAGCCTCGACAGCGGCATCGGCCGTCTCGTCGATGCCGACATGGAGCAGGAATCCTCCAGGCTCGCCGCCCAGCAAACCCAGCAGCAACTCGCCATCCAGGCCCTGTCGATCGCCAACTCCGCCCCGAGCGGCATCATCAGCCTGTTCCGGTAATTTCGGACCTTTCGGTTGCCGCGAGCCCGCGCCATGGCGCGGGCATCGCTTCGCGCGGCAGGAAGATTTGTGGTGAAAGCAATGGGCGCAACCGACCTCGCAGGATTGCGTCGGAACGGCAGGTTATTCGATTCTAAGTGCTTGAAAAGACTGGTGCCGCTTGCAGGACTCGAACCTGCGACCCCATCATTACGAATGATGTGCTCTACCACCTGAGCTAAAGCGGCAATCCGGCGGGTGATTTGTGTTCGGCCCGCGATTTGCATGGCGCTGATACAAGCATTGTCGGAAGATTTCAAGCGCCCTGTCACGTCTTTGGTAAAAAAGAACGCGGCTGTGGAAACATACCCCGCGCCGTTCAAGCCGGCGAGGGGAGCGCCAGTCGGTCGCGTGCTGCGTCATATTCCTTTTTCATGCGGTCCACGAGCGCCTCGACGGGTTCGACGGCCTTGATGGCGCCGATGCCCTGGCCGCTGCCCCAGATGTCCTTCCACGCCTTGGCGCCGCCAACGGCCTGTTCGAAATCCATCTTCGAGGCGTCGGCGACCGGCAGGTTGTCGGGGTCGAGGCCGACGGCCTTGACCGACGGTTTCAGGTAGTTGCCGGCGACGCCGGTGAAATAGTTGGAATAGACGATATCGCTCGATGCGCCGTCGACGATCGCCTGCTTGTAGGCGTCGGATGCGCGCGCCTCGTCGGTGGCGATAAAGGGGCTGCCGATATAGGCCATGTCGGCGCCCATCGCCTGCGCGGCCAGGACCGCGCCGCCATTGGCGATCGCGCCGGCAAGCAGAAGCGGGCCGTCGAACCATTCGCGGATTTCCTGCACCAGCGCAAACGGCGACAACGTGCCGGCATGACCACCGGCACCCGCCGCCACCGCGATCAGCCCGTCGGCGCCCTTGCGGATCGCCGAATTGGCGTGGCGGTTGTTGATCACGTCATGCAACACGATGCCGCCATAGGAATGCACGGCGGCATTCACCTCGGGCACGGCGCCGAGCGAGGAGATGACGATCGGCACCTTGTATTTCACGCAGAGCATCAGGTCGTGCTCGAGCCGCTTGTTCGACGTGTGGACGATCTGGTTGACGGCAAAGGGTGCGGCCGGTCTGTCCGGATTGGCGGCGTCGTGCGCTGCGAGATCCTCGGTCATCATTGCAAGCCATTCGTCGAGCTGACTTTCCGGCCGCGCGTTGAGCGCCGGGAATGCGCCGATCACGCCGGCCTTGCACTGCGCCAGCGTCAGCGCCGGGTGCGAAATGATGAACAGCGGAGAGGCCACCACGGGCAGTCTGAGGTTTTGCGTCAGGATCGAGGGCAGGGCCATGGGTCACCGTGAAGAATTGACGTTTACGAAAACGTCAATGTGATAGCAGAGAGTTTTCGCCAGGAAAAGACCGTGTCGCGGTTCCGCCAACATCGCTTGCTCTATAAAAAGGCCTGCCTTTCGGTATTATCCCCTATGAAGCGGCGCCGTCGGCAGCCCAAGCCTTGCGGTTTACGGCATCAGCCGCTACCGCAGTTGCATATTGTTAAGCATATGACGCCTGTCATCAGCACGAAGGACCGGACGTGAGCGGATTAGAAACGGCTATCAGAACGGCGCTAGACAATGCCGATCGCGACAATCCCGAAGTCCGAGCCAAGATCTATCAATCCGCGCGCCAGGCGCTGGAAGCCGGTCTGCGCAAGCAGGACGTCACCGATACCAACGCGATCGCCCATCATCGCCACCGTCTGGAAACGACGATCCACATGATCGAGGCGGAGGAGCGACAACGCCTTCATCCGCGCCAGGGGCCGCCTGAGGTCCCGGTGCCGCCAGTGGTCGATATCCCGCCACCACCACCCCCTCGCGCTCCGGATGATTTCGACAGCCCGACGATCGGCGGCGAAACGCGGGCGCCCGCGCCTGACGTTATGGTCGCTGACAATCGCTACGAAGAGGACTCCGGTCTCGGCGGCCTGCATGCCGGCGATGCCGATCATCTGGCGGCGGCTCCCGAACCCTTCGTGGCCGAGAAGAAGCCGGCCAACATGGATTTCCGGCCCGAGCGCGCCGTCGCCCGCCGTAAGCCGCGCAAGTTCTTCTCGCGCCTGCTCGTCTGGTGCGTCCTCCTCGCCTTCATCGGCATGGGCGCCTGGTGGGCGCACACATCAGGCCTGCTGATGACGGCGGCAGAGCGCGATACCAGCGTCGCCAATCCGCCCGCCACCACTGCACCGGAGGATTTCAACGGCGCGAGTGACAATCACACCGCCGACAGCGACGCCAGCCAGGCGCCGGTTATCGATCCGCAGAATTCCTTCTCCGCCGCATGGCTTGAAATCTTCAAGCCGTCGGATGCCAACAAGATCGTCAAGGGCGCGCAATCGCGCGTCGAGAGCATTGCCGAAAACGATGGCCCGGCCGTGCGCCTGACCTCGCAAAGCGCCGGCGCCGACGGCAATGTCGGCATTACGGTTCCGCCGGATATCCTGCAGCAGCTCGCCGGCAAGTCCTCGACGATCGCGGTCACTTTGCAATCGACCTCTGACGAGCCGACGCAGATCACCGTCGAATGCGATTTCCAGTCGCTCGGCGATTGCGCCCGCCACCGCTTCACGGTCAACCGCGAAAAGTCGGATGTTCTCCTGCAGGTCCGCTTCGATCGCTCGCTCGCGCCGACCTCGGCGGGCACGCTTTTGATCAACAGCGACGTGGACGGCAAGGCGAGGGGCATCAACCTCTACGCCGTGCGCATCCTGCCCGGCCAATAAGGCGGTCGGGCAACCGCTCAGTTAGTGCGCTTGGCCGCGGTCACTTCAGGAACTTCGGCCCCTGGCCGATGATCTTGTCGTCGAGCTTGCCGATCGCGTCCTTGTCCTTGCCGTCATAATCGATCGTCTTCAGCATGTGGCGGATGAGGTTCACGCGGGCGCGGCGCTTGTCGTTGGCGTGAACCACGGTCCAGGGCGCGAATTCCGTGTGCGTTTCCTTCAGCATCCGGTCGCGCTTTTCGCTGTAGTCGTCCCATTTGGTCAGCGCCGCGATATCCATCGACGACAGCTTCCATACCTTCCGGGGATCATGGCGGCGGTCATGAAACCGCTTGAGCTGCATCTCGCGGCCGATATCCAGATAGAACTTGAAAAAGAAGATGCCCTCGTGGCTGATCACCTTCTCGATCTGCGGCGCCTGCGCGAGAAAATCCTCATATTGCTTCGGCGTGCAGAAACCCATGATCGGCTCGACGCCGGCGCGGTTGTACCAGGAGCGGTCGAAGAGCACGAACTCGCCGGCCGTCGGAAACTGCGCGATGTAGCGCTGGAAATACCATTGTCCGGCCTCGCGGTCCGTCGGCTTGGTTAGCGCCACCACGCGGGCAAGGCGAGGGTTCATGTGCGCGGAAGAGGCCGAGATCGCGCCACCCTTGCCCGCCGCGTCGCGGCCCTCGAACAGCGCCATCACCCGCTTGCCGGTCGCCTGAAGCCAGAACTGCACCTTCACCAGCTCAATCTGAAGCGCCTTGAGCTCTTCGAGATACTCTTCTTCCTTGAGCTTCTTGTTATAGGGGAAGTCGCCTGATTTCAGTGCTTCCTCGTCCACCCAGTCGGGCAGCACCGGATCGTCCACGTCGAAAATGCGCTTCTTGCCCCTGATATCCAGTTCGACTGCTCTGCTTTCGACATCTTCCGGCATGACGATCCTCCTCATTATGTGCGTAGCCGCCAAGGCGAACATATTTCCTTTTGAAAATCAAACCTCTCGGCATCAGTAAAAATTATGTGCGTAGTCAGGGCGCATTGGCGGTTTGCTGGCGGCATCGGTAAACTTCTGTCATGAAAGAGCGCTATCAGGCGCAGTTTGATAGCCAACGAAGAACGAATCGACGTCGCGAGGGGCACTTGGAACAGCAAACGCCATGGACGGCCAAACTGACGGCGAAGCTCCGTCGGGAGAGCTTCGTGCTTCTCGTCGCGCTGGCGATTGCGTTCATCGCGGTAACCGCGGGCATGAACGGCTGGGGCGTGCTTGGCCTGCTGGCAATCATGCTGCTTGCGATCATGTGCTCGTCTGAGCCGCGCCCGCAAGTTGCCTCGGCCCCGCCGGTGTCCGAGGTCGAGGAGCCCGCCGCGCGCAGCCTTCTACCCGAGGTGTCGGCGACGCTTTCGGCGCTCGACATTCCCGTCATGGTGCTGGCCGGCGATGCCTCCGTGCTGTTCCAGAACCGCGCCGCTGAAAAGGCCTTCGGAGAGATGGTCATTGGCGCCCATATCTCCGCGCGCCTTCGCTCGCCCGGCATTCTCGACATGGTTCGCGAAACCATCGTCACCAACGCGCCGAACCAGATCGAGCACTCCGAGCGCCTGCCGTCGGAGCGGGTCTATATTGTCCGCAGCTCGCCGGTGGAGCTTGGCGCCGTCGGCGGTGCCAACCATGGCGCAAGCGAGCGCCTTTTCGTCCTGTCCTTCCGTGACATATCGGAAGTGCGCCGCATCGATCGCATGCGCTCCGATTTCGTTGCCAACGCCAGCCACGAGCTGCGCACGCCGCTCGCCTCGCTGCGCGGCTTCATCGAAACCATCCAGGGGCCGGCGAAAAGCGATTTCAAGGCGCAGGAACGCTTCCTTGGCATCATGTTCGATCAGACCACGCGCATGAGCCGCTTGGTCGACGACCTGTTGTCCCTGTCACGCCTGGAATTGAAGTCGCATATCGCGCCGGATGAGAAGGTGGATCTCGTCCCTCTGCTCGGCCATGTCCGGGATGCGCTTCTGCCGCTCGCCAATGATGTCGGCGTCGATATTCAGCTGCATCTGCCAGAAGGCCGAGCCGAGGTGGCGGGCGATCGCGACGAGCTTGTGCAGGTGTTTGAAAACCTGATCGAAAACGCCTGCAAGTATGGCCAGGAAGGAGAGCTCGTCGAGGTCTTCCTGAAAAATGGCCCCAGCGGACCCGTCGAGGTCACCATCGTCGACAAGGGCCCGGGTATTCCGGCCGAACACGTGCCGCGCCTGACGGAGCGTTTCTATCGCGTCAACATCGAGGATAGCCGCTCAAAGAAGGGCACCGGCCTTGGCCTTGCCATCGTCAAGCACATCCTGACGCGCCACCGCGCCCGCCTGATCGTCAAGTCCGAGGTCGGCAAGGGAACGAGCTTTACCGTCCGATTTTGACATAAAAGACGTCCCGGTCTTTAAGAAGTCTGATTTTGTCTATGCATTTCAATTGCATAGACTGTCATAAATGTTTCACCGAACTGACATAAAAGCTCTTGTCATCAGGGGCTAAAGAATGCGTGCCGCTGACAGAGACGGCACCGTCAAAGGGCCGTTCAGGCCCCACCCAGACAGCTATAAGCCCGGGAGACTATTATGAACGCTTTTAAACTCACGGTCGCTGCACTTGCTGCTTCCGCCGCTTTCGCAGGCGCGGCTGTTGCTCGCGACCAGGTCCAGGTCAGTGGTTCGTCCACCGTTCTGCCTTACGCCAAGATCGTTGCCGAAACCTTCGGCGAAACCTTCAAGGACTTCAAGACGCCGGTCGTTGAATCCGGTGGTACGGGCGCTGGCCTCAAGGAATTCTGCAAGGGCGTAGGCCCTGACACGATCGACGTTGCCAACGCTTCGCGTCCGATCAACGCCAAGGAACTGGAAGCCTGCAAGGCTGCCGGCGTTACCGACATCCAGGAAGTCAAGATCGGCTACGACGGCATCGTCTTCGCAACCGACTCGTCCAACCCTGACGTCGCTTACGAGCCGGCCGACCTCTACAAGGCTCTCGCCGCTCAGGTTGTTGTCGACGGCAAGCTCGTCGCAAACCCCTACAAGAAGTGGTCGGAAGTCAACTCGAAGCTCCCGGCTGTTGATATCGCTGCCTACATCCCCGGCGAAAAGCACGGCACCCGCGAAGTGTTCGAACTGAACGTTCTCGCTGCTGGCTGCAAGGATAGCGGCGCTCTCGAAGTGATCTCCAAGGAAATCGCTGACAAGGCTGCTCAGAGCAAGGCTTGCGTTGCAGTTCGTAAGGACGGCGCTGCAGTCGACATCGACGGCGACTATCCGGAAACGCTGGCACGCATCGCTGCCAACAAGACCGGTGTTGGCGTATTCGGCCTCTCCTTCTACGAAAACAACGCTGACAAGCTGAAGGTCGCTACCGTCAAGGGTATCGTTCCGAGCCCGGAAACGATCGCTGACGGCACCTACCCGGTTTCCCGTCCGCTGTTCTTCTACGTGAAGAAGGCTCACCTGGGCGTTATCCCGGGCCTGAAGGAATACGTAAACTTCTTCGTATCCGACCAGATGGTTGGCCCTGACAGCCCGCTCGTCGAGTACGGCCTGGTTGCTGCTCCGGACGCTGAGCGCGAAGCGACCCGCAAGTCGGTCGAAGACGGCAAGACCATGTAATAAACTTTGCCGGCGCGATCCAAAGGGTCGCGCCGGCATTGCCTTTGTCCGCTCTATGGGAGCGGTGAAGCTGAACTACTCCATGATTGGAAGCCGAGATGGCCGAAGCGCCGTTTCGCTCTTGGGGGCCGAGGGCCTGGGGGACCTTAACGAATGAGTACATCCGTCTTACTCTTGTGCCTCGTTGTGCTTGGCGCGGTTGCCTTTGTGGCAGCGCGCAGCCGCGCGACGGCGCTTGCCGGAGGTAAATCCTCGGCACTGCACTCCCGGCCTGGCTACTACGGTGCCTATGCCGCAATCTGGGCTATCCTGCCTGCGCTCATCGTTCTGTGCGCCTGGCTTGCGATCAGCCCCTCCATTATTGAATCCTCCGTCCGCGGCGGTTTTCCTGAAGACGTCAAGGCTCAGCCGGCTGCTCAGCAGAACCTGAACTACGGCATGGTCAGCGCCATCGCCCGCGGTCTGCCGCTGCTCGCGAGCGAAGACGTTGCCGCAGGTGTCGGCGATCCCGCCGGTCTCCAGGCCAAGCTCGCCGCCAAGGGCGTTCCGCTCGCCGGCGTGCCGCAGCCTTACATGATCGAAGGCGCGCAGAAGCTGAACACCGAAAGCGGCATCAGCCGCCTGATCATGACGCTGGTCGTTCTGGCGCTCGGCGTCGCCGGTGGCTTCTATGCCTTGCGCGAAGTCGCTCCCCGTTTCCGGGCCCGCAACCGCGTCGAGCGCGTCATGCTCTGGGGTCTGCTGCTTGCATCCTCCATCGCCATCCTGACCACTGTCGGCATCGTCATGTCGATGCTGACGGAAGCCGCCCACTTCTTCGCTGAAGTTCCGGCCGCCGACTTCTTCTTCGGCACCGTCTGGGATCCGCGCTTTGCCGGCGCCGGCAGCTCGTCCTTCGGCCAGTTCGGCCTCATCCCGCTGCTGCTCGGCACGCTCTACATCGGCTTCGTCGCCATGCTGGTCGCCGTTCCGGTCGGTCTCTTCGCGGCCATCTACATGGCGGAATACGCGGCTCCCAAGGTTCGCGGCATCGCCAAGCCGCTGCTCGAAGTGCTGGCCGGCATCCCGACCATCGTCTACGGCTTCTTCGCCCTCATCACTGTCGGCCCCTTCCTGCGCGACCTCTCGTCCCAGGTGAATGGCCTTCTGACCGGCGACTACAGCAACTTCATCCAGGCACAGAGCGTTCTGACCGCCGGTATCGTCATGGGCATCATGCTGATCCCATACGTTTCCTCGCTGTCTGACGATATCATCACCGCCGTGCCGCGCGCTCTGCGTGACGGTTCGCTCGGCCTCGGCGCCACGCGTTCGGAAACGATCAAGAAGGTCGTTCTCCCCGCTGCCCTGCCGGGTATCGTCGGCGCTCTGCTGATGACCGCCTCGCGCGCCATCGGCGAGACCATGATCGTCGTGCTTGCGGCCGGTGTTGCCGCCCGCATCCAGATCAACCCATTCGAGCCGATGACGACGGTGACGGTCAAGATCGTCAACCAGCTCACGGGTGACCTTGAGTTCACCTCGCCGCAGACGCTGGTTGCCTTTGCGCTTGGCATCACGCTGTTCTTCATCACGCTTTGCCTTAACATCTACGCGCTCTTCATTGTGCGCAAATACCGGGAGCAGTACGAATGACGGACGTTGTTTCCTCCGGACAGGGCGTCGTCGTCTCCAAGGCGCCGGCCCGCCGCGACATCGGCATCAAGCGTCGCTACGCCGCCGAACGCCGCTTCCAGGCTTATGGCATCGCTGCCATCTCCTTCGGTCTGATCTTCCTGGCCATCCTGCTCACGACGGTCATCCGTCAGGGCTACACGGCCTTCGCGCAGACCTCGATCACCCTGCCGATCGAGTTCTCCGAAAAGGTGCTCGACCCCAACAACAAGCGCGCCACCGACCCGTCGGTGCTGATCGCCGCCAACTATCCGGTGCTCATCCGCGACGCCATGGTCAAGACGCTCGGCATCAACGCCCAGAGCCGTCCGGAAACGCGTGACGCCACCGCGATGATCTCCAAGGGCGCGCCGATCGTGCTCCGCGACATGGTCGTTGCCGATCCGTCGCTCATCGGCAAGACGGTCAACGTCACGCTTCTCGCCGACGCCAACGTCGACTCGGCCAACAAGGGCCAGATCGACCTGACGGTTGACGAGAAGAACCGCAAGGTCAACGACCGCCAGGTTGGCTGGATGCAGCAGATGGCCGCCAGCGGCACGCTCCACAAGGAGTTCAACACCGGCCTCTTCGTCAACGGCAATTCCAGCCGTCCGGAAGCCGCAGGTCTCGGCGTCGCCCTCATCGGCTCGCTCTACCTGATGCTGATCGTTCTTGCCCTGTCGCTGCCGATCGGTGTCGCCGCTTCGATCTACCTCGAAGAGTTCGCGCCGAAGAACAAGCTGACCGACCTGATCGAGGTCAACATCAACAACCTCGCGGCCGTTCCGTCGATCGTCTACGGTCTGCTCGGTCTCGCCGTCTTCATCAACTTCGCAGGCCTGCCGCGCTCCGCGTCGCTGGTCGGTGGCCTGGTGCTGACGCTGATGACGCTGCCGACGATCATCATCGCCACCCGCGCGGCACTGCGCGCCGTGCCCCCTTCGATCCGCGCAGCCGCTCTTGGTCTCGGCGCTTCGAAGATGCAGATGGTGTTCCACCACGTCCTGCCGCTGGCAATGCCTGGCATCCTGACCGGCACCATCATTGGTCTGGCGCACGCGCTCGGTGAAACCGCGCCGCTGCTCCTGATCGGCATGGTCGCCTTCGTCGCCAATGCGCCTGCCACCCCGATGGATCCCTCCACGGCTCTGCCGGTGCAGGTTTACATGTGGGCAAACGAAGCCGAACGCGCCTTTGTCGAGCGCACGTCCGGCGCCATCATCGTCCTGCTCCTGTTCCTGATCGTCATGAACCTCGGAGCCATCCTCTTGCGTCGTCGCTTTGAGCGCCGCTGGTAAACGGAGTAAACATCATGAACATGTTGACGGAAGCCGCAGTTGAGAAGGCGCTAGACCAGAAGATGAATACCATTCCGTATAAAATGATCGGCCAGGACGTCTCGGTTTACTACGGCGAGAAGCGTGCGCTTTTCGACGTGAAGCTGAACATCCGCGAAAACACCGTGACGGCTCTCATCGGTCCGTCGGGCTGCGGCAAGTCCACCTTCCTGCGCAGCCTGAACCGCATGAACGACACGATCGACAACTGCCGCGTTACCGGCAAGATCACGCTCGATGGCGATGATATCTACGATCCGGATATCGACGTCGTTGAGCTGCGCGCCCGCGTTGGCATGGTGTTCCAGAAGCCGAACCCGTTCCCGAAGTCGATCTACGAAAACGTCGCCTACGGCCCGCGCATCCACGGTCTCGCCAAGGCGAAGGCCGACATGGACGTCATCGTCGAGCAGAGCCTGCAGCGCGCCGGCCTGTGGAACGAGGTCAAGGACCGCGTGCATGAAGGCGGCACCGGCCTGTCGGGTGGTCAGCAGCAGCGTCTGTGCATCGCCCGCGCGATTGCTGTCAGCCCCGAAGTCATCCTCATGGACGAGCCCTGCTCAGCGCTTGACCCGATCGCGACCGCCAAGGTCGAGGAGCTCATCCACGAGCTGCGCGAAGCCTACACGATCGTCATCGTCACGCACTCGATGCAGCAGGCAGCACGCGTTTCGCAGCGCACCGCCATGTTCCACCTCGGCAACCTCGTCGAGGAGAACGATACCGACAAGATGTTCACCAACCCGGATGATCCGCGCACCCAGGATTACATCATGGGCCGCTTCGGCTGATCTCCGAAACCGGTAAACCTCAGGACATTCAAGGATAAGCCCCATGGCATCGACACATATCTATTCCGCCTATGACGATGATCTCAAGTTCCTGACGCGCCGCATCTCCGAAATGGGCGGCCTCGCGGAACAGATGGTCGGCGACGCTGTTCGCGCGCTCGTCAACGGCGACACTTCGCTCGCCCAGAAGGTCATCTCCGACGACGTGATCCTCGATCACGCCGAGCGCGAGATCGGCGAAAAGGCGATCATCACCATCGCCCGCCGCCAGCCGATGGCCGCCGACCTTCGCGAAATCATGGGCTCGATCCGCATCGCGGCCGATCTCGAGCGCGTCGGCGATCTCGGCAAGAACACTGCCAAGCGCGTCATCGCTGTCCAGAGCACGGGCGTTCCGCGCAAGCTCGCTCGTGGCCTCGAGCATCTTTCCGAACTGGCGCTTGTCCAGCTCAAGGAAGTTCTCGACGTCTACACCAGCCGCGTTGCCGACCGCGCCAAGTCGATCCGCGAGCGCGACGAGGAAATCGACGCGATGTACACCTCGCTGTTCCGCGAGATGCTGACCTACATGATGGAAGATCCGCGCAACATCACCAGCTGCACGCATCTTCTCTTCTGCGCCAAGAACATCGAGCGCATCGGCGACCACGCCACCAACATCGCAGAGACCATCTACTACATGGCTACCGGCGCCCAGCCGGAAGGCGAGCGTCCGAAGGACGACACCGCCAACACCGTCGGCGCGGTCACGGAATAAGCGTTCCGGACCCACGCCCCCAGGAGACCGAGACGAATGATCCCAAGAGTAGCAGTCGTTGAAGACGAAGAAGCACTGAGCGTGCTTCTTCGCTATAACCTCGAGGCCGAAGGCTTCGAAGTCGATACCATCCTTCGCGGTGACGAGGCCGAAATCCGGCTGCAGGAACGCACGCCCGACCTGTTGATCCTCGATTGGATGCTGCCCGGCGTTTCCGGCATCGAGCTGTGCCGTCGCCTGCGCATGCGCCCGGAGACCGAGCGCCTGCCGATCATCATGCTGACCGCCCGTGGCGAGGAAAGCGAACGTGTTCGCGGCCTGTCGACCGGCGCCGACGACTATGTCGTCAAGCCGTTCTCGACGCCTGAGCTCGTCGCCCGCGTCAAGGCGATGCTGCGCCGCGCCAAGCCGGAAGTGCTCTCCTCGCTGCTGAAGTGCGGCGATATCGAGCTCGATCGCGAAACCCACCGCGTTCACCGCAAGAGCCGCGAAGTCCGCCTGGGACCGACCGAATTCCGCCTTCTGGAATTCCTGATGTCGTCGCCCGGCCGTGTCTTCTCCCGCTCGCAGCTGCTCGATGGCGTCTGGGGCCATGACATCTATGTCGACGAACGCACCGTCGACGTACACGTCGGCCGCCTGCGCAAGGCGCTCAACTTCTCGAACATGCAAGATGTCATCCGCACCGTTCGCGGCGCCGGCTATTCGATGGAAGCGTAAGGCGCTTCCATTTCATCCGATCCAACGAAAAACGGGCCCGCAAGGGCCCGTTTTCTTTTGTTCCTTATCCGGCTTTCCGGGTCATGCGACCCGGTTGGCTGCCTTGCGGCGCTCGTTGACCGGCTGGTAGGCCATGCGCTGGTGATAGGTGCAGTATGGCGAGTTGTCAGGGGATTCGCAGCCGCAGAAGTGGAAGTCATCCGTCAGCGGATCGCCGACCGGCCACTTGCACGTACGCTCGGTCAGTTCCGTGAGGCCGAGGCGGCGCGAGATCGGAACGACAACGTTGGAAGCGGGACGGTAACGGACTTCCTCGATCGCATCGATATCCATCTCTTCCTTGAGAGCCACTGCGCCCTGCGGGCGGGCAACGGCGCGGCTTGGCGAGATGCGTGCGGAATTGAAGTTGCTGGCGGGGCGGGGCGTCGAAACCGCCGGGCGCTTCGGTGCTCTGGTCGCCGTCGTCGTGCCGCCGGCCTTGGCGCGGCCAGGCAGGTTCAGACGGTGGACCTTGCCGATGACGGCGTTGCGGCTTACACCGCCAAGTTGTGCCGCAATCTGGCTGGCGCTCAGGCCTTCGGCCCAAAGCTTCTTCAGTCTTTCAACGCGCTCGTCTGTCCAGTTCATGCCCTGTCTCCGCCTTATTGCGTTGGTGTAGGCAGAATCCCTCACCCATGGCACGGACGTGTCCGGACCAAGAAACGCTTGCTCGATTTTGGTGACTAGTTCCGCCGCATGCAGTCTAGTAATTGAGTTTTAACCTAGAGTGAGGGCGACTCCGTGACAAGAGTCGGTTGAATCGCGGCGAATCGATTTCTCGGTTTTCCCCAACTTGCTGGGTGGTAGAGTCATTTCTGCAACATTAGCTGTTGATAGCTCGCCGGCGCCCTGATGCTTGCTTGACGCATGCGACAAAAGCTCAGTTTTGTTGACATCGCACTGCGAAAAGACAATAGTGCCCCTCGCCGCCGAAAGGCGGCATTTTTCATTTCCGGGCACCCGCTTTTTAGCCGGAGTCCGGGCGATTATTGAGCGAATGACAGGAGATCGCGCCATGGCTGAAGCCGCGCCGCTTTATGATACCTACTCTCGTGCCCCGCTGCGGTTCGAGCGAGGAGAGGGCGTGTGGCTGATCACCGAAACTGGCGAGCGATATCTCGATTTCGGCGCGGGCGTTGCCGTGACCTCTGTCGGCCATAGCCACCCGCATGTCGTCGGAGCACTGAAGGATCAGGCCGATAAGGTCTGGCACCTTTCCAACATTTACGAGATCCCCGGTCAGGAGCGTCTCGCCAAGCGGCTGACGGATGCAACCTTCGCGGATAAGGTGTTCTTCACCAACTCCGGCGCCGAAGCGCTGGAATGCGCGATCAAGACCGCGCGTCGCTACCAGTATTCGAAGGGTCATCCCGAGCGCTTCCACATCATCACCTTTGAAGGCGCCTTCCACGGTCGCACGCTGGCGACGATCGCCGCCGGCGGCCAGGAGAAGTATCTGGAAGGCTTCGGCCCCAAGGCGCCCGGTTTCGACCAGGTTCCCTTCGGTGATATCGAGGCCGTTCGCGCCGCCATCACCGATGCCACGGCCGGTATCCTGATCGAACCGGTACAGGGCGAGGGCGGTATCCGCCCTGCGACTGTGGAGTTCATGAAGGCTTTGCGTCAGCTTTGCGATGAAAACGGCCTGCTTCTGATCCTCGACGAGGTTCAGACCGGCGTCGGCCGTACAGGCAAGCTCTTTGCTTATGAGCGGTTGGGCGTAACGCCGGACATTCTCGCCGCCGCCAAGGGCATCGGCGGTGGTTTCCCACTCGGCGCCTGCCTGGCAACTGCTGAAGCTGCCTCCGGCATGAAGGCCGGCACCCATGGCTCGACCTATGGCGGCAACCCGCTCGCCATGGCCGTCGGCAATGCCGTGCTCGACGTGATCCTCGAGGAAGGCTTCCTGCAGCACGTCAGCGACGTCGCACTCGTCTTCCGCCAGGGTCTCGCATCGCTGAAGGATCGTTTCCCCGATGTGATCGAGGATGTCAGGGGCGAAGGCCTGATGCTTGGCGTCAAGGCGGCTGTTCCGTCGGCTGAGCTCCTGCAGGCCATCCGCGCTGCCAACCTGCTGGCCATTCCGGCCGGCGACAATGTCATCCGTTTGCTCCCCCCGCTTGTCGTCACGGCCGATGAAGCCCGCGAAGGCCTCGCGCGCCTGGAGCGTGCCGCCGAGAGCGTGCGCGCCAAGGCAAAGAAGACGGCTTGAATGGATGGATGCCCGGCCGGATGGCGGGCGCAACAGGTTAAAGACAGATGGCTTCCCCAAAACACTTTCTCGATCTTTCCGCGGTAACCTCCTCCGACCTCAGGGTCATCATGGACGACGCCAAGACCCGTAAGCAGGCCTTCAAGGCCGGCCAGGGCGACAAGCCGCTGGCAGGAAAGATGCTGGCGATGATCTTCGAAAAGCCCTCGACCCGCACCCGCGTCTCCTTCGACGTCGGCATGCGCCAGCTCGGCGGCGAGACGCTGTTCCTCTCGGGCACCGAAATGCAGCTCGGCCGCGCTGAAACGATTGGCGATACCGCCAAGGTTCTGTCGCGCTATGTCGATGCGATCATGATCCGCACGACCGACCATGCGCGCATGCTGGAGCTCGCCGAACACGCGACCGTTCCCGTCATCAACGCGCTGACGGATGACACCCATCCGTGCCAGATCATGGCCGATATCATGACGTTCGAAGAGCATCGCGGCCCCATCAAGGGCAAGACGATCGCCTGGATGGGCGATGGCAACAACGTGCTGCATTCGCTGGTCGAAGGGGCTGCTCGTTTCGGTTATCGCATGAACATGGCGGTACCCCTTGGTTCCGAGCCGAAGGATCACTATCTGAACTGGGCCCGCAATGAGGGCGCCGAGATCATGCTGAGCCATGATGCAGACCGTGCGGTCGCCGGCGCCGATTGCGTGGTGACCGATACCTGGGTCTCCATGAATCAGGAACATCGGGCCCGGGGTCACAACGTCTTCCAGCCTTATCAGGTCAATTCGGCTTTGATGGCACAGGCCGACAAGGATGCATTGTTCATGCATTGCCTGCCGGCCCATCGTGGTGAGGAAGTTACAGACGAAGTGATCGACGGCCCGCAATCCGTGGTCTTCGATGAAGCGGAAAACCGTCTTCATGCGCAGAAGTCGATTCTTGCTTGGTGCCTGGGCGCGATCTGAACCATACTGGAGGCCACATCGGGCCGGACAGGCCCGTGGCCGCGCTGGCGGATGGACGGGCTCGTCCGCTGCCCTCAGACTAGGAGAAGACCATGGCAGAAGCTGCAGCCACCCTCGGCGAATTCGATTTCGCCGGTGATGATCATGTCGTTCCGTTTCAGGTGGAAGGCCTGGATGTGCGCGGTCGCGCCGTCCAGCTCGGCCCGATGCTGGATGCGATCCTCGATCGCCACAACTATCCCGCACCCGTCGCCCGCCTGCTGGCCGAAGTCATCGCGCTGACGGTGCTGCTTGGCACGTCGCTGAAGTTCGAAGGCAAGTTCACCGTGCAGACCAAGAGCGACGGCCCGGTCGATCTGCTTGTCGCCGACTTCTCGACGCCTGAGAACGTGCGCGCCTATGCCCGCTTCGACCAGACGCTTCTGGACGAGGCGGTCGCCGCCGGTCGCGCCGAGCCCGAGCAGCTGCTCGGCAAGGGCATGCTGGCGTTCACCATCGACCATGGCAAGTTCAGTCAGCCTTACCAGGGCATCGTCGCGCTCGACGGCGCCACGCTGGAGGATATCGCCGGCACCTACTTCCGTCAGTCGGAGCAGATCCCGACGCGCGTGCGCCTTGCCGCCGCCGAACTGCTCGACCGCGACGAAGCGGGCAAGCCGCGTCATCGCTGGCGGGCAGGGGGCCTCGTTGCCCAGTTCCTGCCGGAAGCGCCCGAGCGCATGCGCCAGGCCGACCTGCACGGCGGCGATGGCGACGAAGGTACCGTCCAGCATGCGGAAGACGATGCCTGGGCCGAGGCGCGTTCGCTGGTGGAGACCATCGACGCCGATGAGCTGACCGATCCGCAGGTCGGCGTCGAGCGCCTGCTGTTCCGGCTCTTCCACGAGCGCGGCGTGCGCGTGTATGAGCCGCGCGAAGTGTTCGACCGCTGCTCCTGCTCGCGCGAGAAGATCAAGGGCGTGCTCAAGGGCTTCTCCGCCGAGGAGATCGAAGCTAGCCAGGAAGAGGGCAAGATCGCGGTCACCTGCGAATTCTGCTCGACGACCTATCGTTTCGAGGCCGAAGAGCTCGCGCAGGCGGCTGAATAAGCTGAAGCATGTCGCGCAAGACCGTGCAGCGGTTTTGCGGCACCGACATGCGACAAAAAAGGTTAGTTCAGCACTCTGAGCAGGCCGGGTGAATCAAGCGAGAAGGCGGGGATTTCCACCTGGAAGACCTCGCCTTTATCGGTTTCCATCTGGTAGTGGCCGAACATCAGGCCCGATGGCGTATCGAGCGGGCAGCCCGACGAATACTCGTAGGTATCGCCGGGGCTGAGCGTCGGCTGCTCGCCGACGACGCCGGCGCCGCTCACTTCGTCGACGACGCCGTTCTGGTCGGTAATGTTCCAGTAGCGGTTGACGAGGCGTACAGTGAGGTCGGAATTGTTGCTGATGACGATGCGGTAGCCCCACACATAGCGGTCGTCGTCCGGGTCGGATTGCTCCTCCAGGTAAAAGGGCTCGACCACCACTTCAATATCTCGTGTCAGGGCGCGGTACATGCCTACACCATAATAAGAATACCTTACTGGTATCTTATAAGAGGTGCGGCAGGTCAATAAACCAGGCTGGAATCCGCAATCAATTGGCTGTAAGCGCGAAAAATTCGCGCGTTAAGACTAATGCCACTCCCGCTCAGCGCGAGTAAATTGCAAAAATACGCGTTTAAATGCCGGCCGGATCACATCGACCCGGCCGGCTATTCTTGATCAGGCCTTGATCTTGGAGAGTGCCTGCGCGAAATCCTCGATCAGGTCGTCGGTATCCTCGATACCGGCCGACAGGCGCACGGTGCCCGGAGAGATGCCGAGTTCCGCGCGCGCCTCATCCGTCAGGTTCTTGTGCGTGGTCGTCGCCGGATGCGTGATCAGGCTCTTCGCGTCGCCGAGATTGTTGGAGATCTTCACGATCTCAAGCGCGTTCTGCAGGGCAAACGCCGCTTCCTTGCCGCCCTTGAGTTCGATCGCCACCAGCGTCGAGCCGCCCTTCATCTGCTTTGCGACGATATCGGCCTGCGGATGGTCCTTGCGGCCGGGATAGATCACCTTGGCCACCTGCTTCTGCTCGGCCAGGAAGTCGGCGATCTTGCTGGCGTTCTCGGTCTGCTGCTTGACGCGCAGCGGCAGCGTCTCGAGACCCTTCAGCAGCGTCCACGCCGTGAACGGCGACATAGCCGGGCCGGTATGGCGATAATAGTCCTGCAGATGTTCGTTGACCCACTCCGTATCCGAGAGGATCACCCCACCGAGGCTGCGGCCCTGGCCGTCGATATGCTTGGTCGCGGAATAGACGACGATATGGGCGCCGAGTTCCAGCGGCTTCTGGAAGATCGGCGTCGCGAAGACGTTGTCGACCACGACCTTGGCGCCGACCTGGTTGGCGAGCTTGGCAACGCCTGCGATATCGACCACTTCGAGCGTCGGGTTGGTCGGGCTTTCCAGGAAGAACACTTTGGTATTCGGGCGGATCGCCTTTTCCCAATTTTCCAGATGGCGGCCATCGACCAGCGTACACTCGATGCCGTATTTCGGCGCCAGCGTCTCGACCACCCAGCGGCAGGAACCGAAGAGCGCGCGGGCGGCCACGATATGATCGCCGGCTTTCACTTGGCAGAGGATGGCGGCGGCAACGGCTGCCATGCCCGATGCGGTGGCGCGGGCTTCTTCGGCGCCTTCCATCGCGCACATGCGCTTTTCGAACATGTCGTTGGTCGGACTGCCGTAGCGGGCGTAGATATAGCCCTCCGTCTCGCCCTTGAAGCGCGCTTCTGCGGCTTCCGCGCTGTCGTAGACAAACCCTTGCGTGAGATAGATCGCCTCGGATGTCTCGCTATACTGCGAGCGCAGCGTTCCGCCGTGGACCAGTTGGGTTGCCGGGCGCCAAGTCTTGCTCATGCCATCACCACTTTCAAACACAAAAAAACCGGCCGCGAATGCAGACCGGTTTCAACCCGGTCTATTTAGCCACTTGTTTAACGTGGCTGCAAGCCGACCGGCCAAATCACCACGGGATAAAGCTGCAATACTGCTGTTGCGCGCTTGCGTCAATTCCTCGATTTTGGTTTTGTCTGCGGCAAATTATGGATGGGGCATGATGGCTCGCGAAACAGGAATATTGGCAGACCGCGCGATTGCCGCGTTGTTCGAGACGGGGCGCCTCGTCGCGGAGCGCGAGCTCGACAGCGACCAGATCCAGCCGGCGAGCCTTGATCTGCGCCTCGGCGCCAAGGCCTTCCGCGTCCGCGCCAGCTTCATGCCGGGTCCGAACAGCCTCGTCTCCGACAAGCTCGACCGATTGAGCCTGCATGTCGTCGACCTTTCGGAAGGCGCGGTGCTCGAAACCGGCTGCGTCTACATCGTGCCCCTGATGGAGCGCCTCGATCTGCCGGCCGACATGTCGGCCTCGGCCAATCCGAAAAGCTCGACCGGCCGCCTCGACATCTTCACCCGCGTGATCACCGATTACGCGCAGGAATTCGACAAGATCCCGGCCGGCTATTCCGGCCCGCTCTATCTCGAAATCTCGCCGCGCACCTTCCCGATCGTCGTGCGTCGCGGCTCGCGCCTGTCGCAGATCCGCTTCCGCATCGGCCAGTCGCTGCTCGGCGAACCGGAACTGCTGGCGCTGCACGATGCCGAGACACTCGTCGCAAGCACCAAGCCGAACGTCTCGGGCGGCGGCATTGCGCTGTCGATCGATCTCGCCGGCGACAAGGACGGCCTGATCGGCTATCGCGGCAAGCACCACACGGCGGTCGTCGATGTCGACAAGAAGGCCCAGCACGATATCTTCGATTTCTGGGAGCCGATCTACAGCCGCGGTCGCAACGAGCTGATCCTCGATCCGGATGAGTTCTACATCCTCGTCTCGCGCGAGGCCGTCCACGTGCCCCCGCATTACGCCGCCGAGATGACGCCCTTCGATCCGCTGGTCGGCGAATTCCGCGTCCACTACGCCGGCTTCTTCGACCCCGGCTTCGGCCACGCCCCCGCCGGCGGCCGCGGCAGCCGCGCCGTCCTCGAAGTCCGCAGCCACGAGGTGCCCTTCATCCTCGAAGACGGCCAGATCGTCGGCCGCCTGGTCTACGAGCACATGCAGGAACACCCCGAAAGCCTCTACGGCACCGGCCTCGGCTCCAACTACCAGGCACAAGGCCTCAAGCTCTCCAAGCACTTCCGGATCTGAGCCACATAACCGGCAAGTGCTTCAAGGCCGCTTGACACTAGCCGCCATCTGTTGGAAATCTGCGCGTAACGCGGGTGTAGCTCAATGGTAGAGCAGCAGCTTCCCAAGCTGAATACGAGGGTTCGATTCCCTTCACCCGCTCCAGCTATCTAAGTATGGCTCGAGGCCGCAATAAGTAGACTATCTTCCGAGTTGCCTTCTCGCGTACATCTGCTTTTCGATACCAGTCATCCGCAAACGCCAATTTGTTAGCTCTATGCTGATTCCGTAATGCAGGGCGATTTCGTCTGGGGTCATTCCGCTCGTTCTAAAACGCATCAGGCCGTCTCTTGGTGCAAGAATTGCTCCCGCAAGCCAGTCGGCCTCATCCTCGAATTCTGCAGGATAGTCGCTTAGCAACAACAAGCCGGCGTCTGAACGATCAACCCTGTTAGGCTTGTGGCGCAGTTCTATATGTGCCCATTCATGCATCATGGTATTCGCCTGCCTGGCAGGCGGATGAATGTTGTTTATAATAACCGCGGTCGCGCCACCTTCTCGAATCGTGACGCCTGACCAACTATCTGGGTCAATAGACGTCAATTGATTTAGGTGATCAGCCGCTATTCCAGGAACTTCAAGTGGTGACCAAACCACGAAGCCAAGGGACTCAAGGAATTGTTTGGCGTCGATTCGGTCGAAAGCAGACAGCTTCAATTTCTGTCGGTGAGCTAACGAGAGTCTCTCGGCTTGAGATTTAAAACCATGGCGCATTTCGCTAAAGGTTCTCGCGGTCCCGCAACGCCTGCTGGGCCGCAACTATCATACCTCCCAGCGCCACGGCCGTATCAATAGACAGAGTTTTCTTTTTACGAAGATGAACGCTTGCCGGTTGAGCTTCTTCGTTGCTGGGCTGCATCCCTAGAAATGTTGCAGGGTCTTCGCCCAGCCATCTGCAGATCGCTGCGAATGTTGCAAGGTCCGGAACATTGCCGTTTTCGATTCGTGAAAGGGTCGCCGGGCTGATGCCAATTTCGTTGGCAGCGGCTCGGACGCCGACGGCGCCCCGGCGAGTGGAAATCATTTCTCCCAGCTTTTCAATAGCTAAGCTCATAGTGGTCCCAAGTCGAGATTCATTGTTGACGCGCCATCCGAGTCGCACTATCGTTTCACATGTGAGACGGATTGTGTTTCATAAGAGAAACGTCCAACTTATGAAACATACCGAATCATGATTGGATTCTGCGGTCAAGTTAAATGTGGATCGGGATTCCCGTCGTTGAAACGCAACTAAAGAAAGCGAAGCCCGAAATGGCAAATAAGGAAGTCACTAGCGCCAAAGCCGCATCAGCTGCAGCTAAGGTACTCCGCAATCCCAACTCCAGTCCTGCCGCCAAAACAGCAGCGGCATCGGCTCTTACTCAGCGCCCAAATAAGAAGTGATGGCGCCGACACGGAGATCGGGCCAAGCTATTGGCCCGATCTTCTTCCAACGTTCGAAAGGAGCTACAGATGCGCATTCAAGGTGCAATCATCCGCGAGCGGGGGCAGACGTTTGCAGTGGTCGTAGTAAAGCCACACATCGTTCACAATCAGAACGAGGCGGCACGAGCCGTGCGGACCTTCACTCCTATATTCGGCGTTCCAGTCGTCTTGCTTGCTCAGGACAGTCGAGGTAGGCCGACCTATTTTGGACGCCGAGACATCGCGAATTTTATGTCGCATGTACCGATTCATATGGTGCGATGGCAGGAGTATACCGTCAATTGACCTTTACCAGCATCTGCATTGATCGGGTGTCGTCGTTGGTGCTTAACGCCATAGTCGATCGCAGCGCGACCATCGGCGTTACCCCATACCCTAACGCTTTCCGCGTACTTGACGAATCCCTAATGAACGTGGTTAATTTTTAACTATTCTCCGGTACATGGAACTTGGACGGCGCTCTGGCCGTTACTGGCGCACACGAAGAGGAATAGCGAAATGCTCTTGAAGATTTTCACCGCAAAGCGCGATGTCGTCGATGCCGATGACACCGGCACCTACGCGGATGGCTACCATATGCCGGAACTCGACGTTGCCGCATACAAGCGCAGCGACCGCCGCTCTTCCTACGAGCGCGATTATGGTCGTGGCCGCAAGGTTGAAGAAATTTCGCTCGGTCTCGTCTAAGAGATCGATCACATAGCGGATAAAGTCGGCATTTGCCGAAATGAAAATGGGCGGCCTTGAGCCGCCCATTTCATGTTTGCGAGAGCGCTTGTCGCGGCTCAGAATTCCGTCCAGTCGTCATCCTTCTTGTCGGCGGACGACGTGCCGCCGAAGGCGTTGGCGAGCTTCTGCCCGAGCGCCAGCGCCGGCGAGGAGGTCGGTCGCGTCACACCCGAGGTGGCGATCCGCACCGGCGCCTTGCGGGTCAGCACAGGCTTGGCAGCGCGTGGCGCTAGGGGCTCGTTGGCGTCTGGAACCACCCGTGGCGTGAACGCCACGGTGCCGCCGCCGGTGCCGGTCAGCTTGAACTGGTCGAGCAGGGTGTTGAGCGCAGCCGCCTCTGTGGCGAGCTTATGGCTGGCGGCGGTGCTTTCTTCCACCATCGCGGCGTTCTGCTGCGTGCCCTGGTCCATCGTGTTGACCGCCGTGTTGATCTCCTGCAGCCCGATCGATTGCTCGCGTGCGGCTTCGGCGATCGCGTTGACGTGCTGGTTGATCTCCTGCACCTCGTGGACGATCTCTTCGAGCGCCTTGCCGGTTTCGCCGACCAGCGACACGCCCGATTTCACCTGGTTGCCCGAAGTGAGGATCAGCGACTGGATTTCGCGTGCGGCGTTGGCGGAGCGTTGCGCGAGTTCGCGCACTTCCTGCGCCACGACTGCGAAACCCTTGCCCGCTTCGCCGGCGCGTGCTGCTTCCACGCCCGCGTTCAGCGCGAGAAGATTGGTCTGGAAGGCGATGTCGTCGATCACGCCGATGATGTTGCCGATCGAGGCCGAGGACTGTTCGATCTGCTGCATGGCATTGACCGCCTTGCGCACGACTTCGCCGGAGCGCTCGGCGCTGTGGCGGGTTTTCGACACCAGCGCGCGCGCTTCTTCCGCCCGGCGCGCGGCGTCCTTTACCGTGGTGGTGATCTCTTCCAGCGCGGCCGCTGTTTCCTCGACGGAGGCTGCCTGCTGCTCGGTGCGCCGCGAAAGCTGGTCGGCCGAGGAGCGAATCTCGCCGGCGCCGGCCGTAATCGCGCGGGCGTTGTCGCCCACGGTCTGCATCGTTTCGTTGAGCTTGAAGATCGAGTTGTTGAAATCCTGGCGCAGGCTGTCCAGACTGCCTTCGAACGGCGTGTTGATCTGTGAGATCAGGTCGCCGGCCGCAAGCTTGCGCAGGCCGTCGCCGAGTGCGCTGACGGTGCGCGAGAGATCGGCCGCCTCGGTGGCGCGCTGCGCTTCGATTTCGCGCCGCTCGCTGTCGGTGAGATTGCGGTTGCGCTCCGCCTCGCGCTCGAGACGCATGCGCTCGATGGCGTTGTCGCGGAAGATGGAGACGGCGGCCGCCATCTCGCCCACTTCGTCGTGCCGGTCCATGCCGTCGACGGCGCTTGCCGTCTCGCCCTCGGCAAGCCGCGTCATGCGCTGGCGAAGCCGGGCCATCGGTGCCGCAATGCCGGCCTGCGCGATCCAGATGCTGAGGCCGATCGCGGCAAGCACGGCGAGCCCGATCAGCACGAAACAGTAGAGGATACGGCTGTTGACCGTGGCCGAAAGCGCGTCGCCGCCATCGTTGAGCTGCACCATCAGCGCATCATTGTTGGCGATCATCTTCGGCGTGACGATCGAAAGCTTTGCGTTGAGCTCGGCTGCCGTGGCGCGCGCGCTCGTGCGGTCGCCGGCCTTGGCCTGGTCGATCACCTTTTTCGAGAGCGCGTCCATCTCGTCGATGCCGGCGATGATCTCGTCGATCGCGGGCTTTCGGTTCGGCACGAGGTCGGCTGCCTGCTGCAGGCGCTCGCGCGCTTGCGGCATCTTGCTGGGCGCGGCGATCGCGGCGTCGAAGTCGGGCGTGCCGGGGGTGAGGTCGGAGACGACGGTTGCCTGCAGAACGGCTGCGGTGGCAGACGCGCTGGCACGCGAGGCCTGCATTGCCGCAAGCGCTTCGTGGTCGATGAAGGCGCTGTAGGCGGCATCGGCGCCGCGGAATTCCTCGACGACATAGACAAGACCACCGATCGCGATGACGCCGAGAAGCGCAACGACCGAGATGATCTTGGTGCGGATTTTGAAGTTTTTCAGCATGAATGGGCCCATGGGCTGCGGCCAGGGGGATGGCCGGATACGATCGTTTTCAAGGACAGGCGTTTTCGAAGGCAGAGCTGGCGCTTGTGGCGCCGTGGGAGATGCCCGCTAAGGCTCGACAGGCGCATCATGCATTCGGTCAGGAACCGGTGTCGTCGAACGCGACTAGAATCCATATTGCTTAAGACGAAACTAACGCATCCCGGGGGCCACAGAATTTAAATGAACCGGCTCATTGCGAAGGGACGGAGCCCGCGCGCATCGGTTGCGCGGAGGCCGTTGGCAGGTGCGGGGTCTTGTCCCAGAAGAACGGCTTGAAATGCAGCTGGAAGACCGCGCGCCACGCGGCGCCCGAGATCAGCATCCAGTAGAGGGGCAGGGCGACCCATCGCCAGCCGACCTTTCGCTTCTCGTCGCGCAGCATGGCGCGCCGGCCAAGCACCAGCAGGATGACGTAGCTTCCCAGCATGTTAGCGACATCGATCAGAAAGAGCAGTGCCTCGCCGGTGCCGGGCGCTGGGAAACCCAGCATCATGTAGCTGGCGGTGGTGAGGATCAACATGACCATCCACGGATGCGCCAGCGAGGCCACGAGCATGCCGCCGATCAATATCTGAAAAACGAGGAACGGCCAGATCCCCATCTCGCGCACCAGCTTGCCGGGCGCGCGCATCATCACCAGCCACGTTTGCAGCCAGCCCTTGAACCACCGTGTGCGCTGGTTCAGCCAGACGTCGCGCCTCGTCGGCGCGTCCTCGTAGGTCGGGCAGTCGATCACGCCGCAGCGATAGCCGAGCCTGTAGAGCCGCAGGCCGAGATCGGCATCCTCGGTGACGTTATAGGGATCCCACCCGCCGCACGCCTTGAGATCGGCGACGCGCAGATGGTTGGAGGTGCCGCCGAGCGGCATCGGCAACCGGTGCTTTGCCAGCATCGGCAGCAACAGCCGAAACAGCGCCGCATATTCGAGCGCGAAGGCGGCGCTGATCCATGAGCTGCCGACATTGGAGATGATCAGCGGCGCCTGCAGGCAGACGACGTCATCGCGGCTGGCGCAGAAGCTCGCATAGGCCGCGCGCAGCTGGTCCGGATGCGGCCTGTCCTCGGCGTCGTAGATCACGAGGAACTCGCCGCGCGCGGCGCTCAACGCATAGTTCAGCGCCTTCGGTTTCGTTCTCGGGTGGGAGACGGGCACCGCGACGATTTCGAACTGCGGGCCGAGATCCTGCTTCTCAAGTGCCGCGATCGTCGCGTGGTCGTCGGCCTCGCATATCAACTTGATGTCGAGCTTGGCGATCGGCCAGTTGAGTTGCTTCAGCGCCGCGACAAGCTGGCCGGCCACCTCCGCCTCCTTGTAGAGCGCGACGAACACGGAATAGACGGGCAGCCGCTTCGTCGGTTGCGGCGTTGGCTGCGGGCCGCGACGGTGGCTGAGCGCGCAGGCCCTGAGCAGGATCGCCGCCATGTAGATGAGCGACAGAGCGAGATGAACGATCGCGATCAGCGGCAGATCGGAAAACGCCGCGAAAATAAGCGCGCAAAGTGCCGCGCCGGCAATGAAGCCCTGTTTGCCCGAGAGCACGATGCGGGCGCTGAACCGGCCCTTGTCCTCGAACAGCGTCCCGATGCTCTCTTTCACCCGCCGCTTGGCGCCGACGCGCCAGATGGCGTCGCGCATCGCGGTGGGCGTGGTGATGATGATCCGCTCGGCAAGCCCCGGCCGCCCCTCGATCGTCCGTGCCAGCGCCAGCAGGCGGCCGGCCTCGGGAATGATGGCGATCATCGCCTTGTCGGCGTAGTTCAGCCGCACGGATCGCGTGTCCGCCAGCTGCGTGTCGAGCGCCTGGTCGTCATGGATCAGGGCCGGATCGAGCTGCGAGAGGAACGGCACGCGAAGCGCGCGGGCAAGACCGGCATAATAGCTCTCGGCGTCCACCCATCGGTTGGCCAGCAGTTCGCGCTCGATCGACGTGCCATTATGGCGGGCCATGGCCGCCGCGCGCGCGATCGTCGGCTTGCCGATGCCGAGGCGGAGCAGCGCTTCGATCTCGATCTGTTGCGCATCATTGACCACGCCCGCCGGCACGGCCGGCAAGATCGGAGGTTTCGGTCGCTCCTGAAGCGTCGCGTTACGGGTGCTGATCCCGCCCGGCGCATATTCCCCGATACGCATGACTCTGATACACCGTCCTTGAATTGGCAGTGCAGTCCCCGGGGCAGATCATAATGGTGCGATTTAAGCTGGCATCTCTCAATCCTAAGGGGTTTTGCAGCCTCTGGCTGTTTCTGCTTGCATTTTGGCTACCTCTTTCGGCTGCGGCACAGCAGGCAGCGCCCTCCTTGCCCTTGCTGTTCGACAGCCGTGAGCGCCTCGCCAAGCCCGATCTGACGAGCCTCGTGCGCCTGCGCTTCCTGACCTCGGTCGATTTTCCGCCCTTCAATTTCATGGATCGGAACGGCAAGCTCTCGGGCTTCAACGTCGATCTCGCCCGCGAGATCTGCGCCGAGCTTGAGATATCGGACAAGTGCCAGATCCAGGCCTTGCCCTTCGCCGATCTCAAGGATGCGCTGGCCGCCTCGCAGGGCGATGCCGTGATCGCGGGACTGGCCGTCGGCAGCGAACTGCGCCGGCAGTTTTCCTTCTCGCGCCCTTATCTGATGCTGCCCGCCCGCTTTGCCCGCAATCTGAAGGCGCCGATCAAGGGCGAGAATGCCGCAAGCCTTGCCGATCGCTCCGTCGGCGTCGTCAAGGAAACCGCGCACGCCGCCATGCTCGCCGCCTATTTCCCCAGGGTCAAGGCGGTGCCGTTCGACAGCAAGGAAGCGCTGCTGGCAGCATTGAAGGATGGCAAGGTCGACGCCGTCTTCGCCGATTCGCTGCAGCTCTCCTTCTGGGTGTCGTCGCAGGCGTCGGAGAAATGCTGCGCCCTGTTCGACGGTCCCTATATGTCGGAAGAGTTTCTGGGCGAGGGCATGACGATCATGCTGCGGCAAAAAGACGAGGTCCTGCGCTCGGCCTTCGACCACGCGCTGGCCGCCCTTTCGCGCAGCGGCCGCCTTCAGGAAATCTACCTGCGCTATTTCCCCTATGGGCTTTACTAGGCGGATTAAGCCTTGCGAAAACGGGCAATGGCGCTGCGCTCGATCGCGGCGCAGGTGAGCTTGTCGAGGCCGAGCCGGTCGCGCAGCAGGCTGAGCAGTCGCAGTTCCTCCGCCTTCACCGAAAGATCGGCCGACGCGACTTCGACTGCCAGCGCATAGGCCGTGTCGTAAAGCTTCGGCGACAACGTGTCTTTGACCGTCTCGAGAACGACATCGAGCCCTTCGGGACCGGACAGAAGTGCCGCGCAGTCGCGGGCAACCGAGATCAGCTTGTCGTCGTCGAAGCCGCGAAACACCGGCAGGAACCCGATCAGCTGTCCGATACGTTCCAGCTCCCGATCATTCATCGTGCTGTCGACGGCGGATGCCATGACCATCACGTAGATCAACGCGTCGTGGGCGGAAAGCGGCTTGTTCATGTCTGCATGGTTCCTCTGCGATGTCAGCAGAGTTTAGGAACTGGCCGCGCCCATTACAAGGGATCGCTCATATCTTCAGGCTGCGTCAGGTCGGGTGCATCCATCGCGCCGGCCTGGCGAGGATCCTGTCCGTAGATACCGTTTCCATCTCGCTTGGCCTGGGCCCCGGCATCCGCGAAGGCCGAGCCCGCCGCTGCCTCTGCCCAGCCATTCTCGACCAGCCACTCGGAAAGGTCCTGCGCACCGATTTTGCAACTCGCTGTCGCGGTGCCGCTCCAATTGGCATCGCTGAGATCGCAGTTGACGGTGCGAAGCCGCAGGAAAAGCCGGAAATTGGTCTTCGCCAGCATGCCGCATGGCCATTCCGTGCCCCCGGCACCGGCGCAGCTCTTGTCGACCGGCGTCGGCGTCAGCCCTGCCAGTTGCAGCCGCCTTTCGCCGAAACCGAGCACGCCGGCGCTTTCGGCCACCGGGCGCGGCAGGTCGATCCCTCTCTCGGTCACCACGACAGGCTTTTTCTCGGGCTCCGGCGCCTGTTCGCGCTCCAAGGGTTTGCCATCGACGGAGGCCGGGTAGAACTGGCTGGCGTCATCCACCGGCCGGGCCATCATGCTGGCATCCGGGTTCGTCTTAGGCTGCGCGGGCGAGGGCGTTTGCTGCTCGGCCGCGCCTTGCGCCGATGCAGCGATCTCGCCCGCATCAGACGCAGCGCTCAACCGATGCTCGCCGGCGGCGATCAGGCCGATGACGATCGCTATTCCCGCAGTCGCTGTCAGAAGTGCCGCAGGCTTCATGGAAGATTTTCCTACTGGCTGGCCCAGATGATCCGGGCGATCCAATCCACGTCGGTGAGTTCGATCGTGCGGTTCGGGTGCTCGGGATTGAGCGACATGAGTTCGATCGAGCGCGGGCTCTGGCGCATCAGCACCTTGGCCATCACCTCGCCCTCGCGTGTCTTCACCACGACGCGGTCGTTGCGGCGAACCTGCGCGCCCGGCTCGACGATCAGGACGTCGCCGTCGCGATAGAGCGGCATCATGCTTTCGCCCTGAACCTCAAGCGCATAGACGCCGGCCTTCTGAGACGGTGCGGCCGGAAATTCCACCACATCCCAGCCCTGTCCGGCCGGAAAGCCGCCATCATCGAAAAAGCCGCCAGCGCCCGCCTGCGCGAAGCCGAGCAGTGGTATGGAGCTCCCCTGCGGCGGAAACGCACCATCCGGCAGCGTCGAGAAACTGCCCTGCGGCCGCATGAAGGATAAAAACTCCTCCATGCTCGACCGCGTCGCTTCGAGAACCTTGGCGATCGATTCCGTCGATGGCCAGCGCAAGCGCCCATCGGCGGAAAGGCGTTTGGATTTGTTGAACGAGGTCGGGTCGAGGCCGGCGCGGCGGGCAAGCCCCGAGGGTGTCAGGTCGTGCCGTTCGGCAAGCCTGTCGAGCGCTCCCCAGATCTGCTCGTGTGACAGCATGTCGCCTGATCCCGTGCGCGCAACGGCGCTCCTTAATCGGCTGAAAGATTAACCGCAAGGCGGGCAGGAGTAAAGAGACAAGAGGAATAAAATCCTCTCTCCCGTCAGGCAACCATCGCCATGTTGATCTTGCCGAGCTGGATCACCGCCTGGGTGCGGCTGTCGACATTGAGTTTGAGCAGAATGGCAGAAACATGCGCCTTGATCGTCGCCTCGGAGACGCCGAGTTCATAGGCGATCTGCTTGTTGAGCAGGCCCTCGGCCAGCATCGTCAGCACCCGGCTCTGCTGCGGCGTCAGCGTGTGCAGCCGGTGGATGATATCGGCCACATCGGGGTCCTGTTCCTGCCCGTCGCGATAGCTGTCAGGCGTTGCGATGTCGCCTGCAAGCACGGTCTGTATGCCGTGCCTGATATCGTCGATCCCGGCGGATTTCGAGATGAAGCCGGAAGCGCCGAGCTCAAGCGAGCGGCGGATCGTCGTCGCATCGTCGGATGCCGAAACGATGACGATCGGCAGGCCTGCAAATTCCGACCGCAACGCCATCAGGCCCGAAAAGCCGCTCACCCCCGGCATGGCGAGGTCGAGCAGCATGAGATCGGCATCAGGATGCTCGCCGACCGACTTTCGCGCGGCGGCGAAATCGCCAGCCTCGACGATATCGGGATGCCCCTCCATCCCGGTCACGGCCTGGCGAAGCGCATCGCGAAACAGCGGATGGTCATCGGCAATAATGATTGTCTGCTCATGCATCGAAAACTCCCTCCCAAGAGCCCGATCATGAAGTCCATGCACCGCCTTCCTCCACGGTTCATGCCTCCCTGCTAAAGCAGACTATAGCAAATCATGTCTTTTGCGGAAGGGCGTTGCCCTGGTCCTCGCTCTGGAATTCCTTGACGATCCCCATGAAGCTGCGCATCCAGCGCTCCATGATGCCGATCGAGCGGTCGATCTCGGCGTCCGATGGCAATGCCTTGTTGACGATGCTCTTGTTCTCGAGCGCGGTCACCCGGTCCGACAGCCGGTCGAGTTCGCTTTCGTAAGCCGCGCGTTCGTCGGCGGCCATGCGGCAGACGAGCGCTCCGTCCTTCTCTTCGCAGAGCGACATGGCCCCGGTCTGGCGATCGAGTCGCACGAGATGGTCGCCGCTGCGCTCCAGTTGGAACCGGCTTGCGTCCGGCTCCGCGGCGGAGGCTGCAAGCGGAATGAGGATGGCGACGAGGCTGAGCGTGATATTTTTCATGGTTTCCTCCGGAAATCTCGATGGCCACCGCATTTTTTGCGGTGAGCGCGTGGACATCGCCGCTCAACTGCGGCAAAGCCCGGGAAAGACCAGCCATTCATGAGGCCATCATGACCCTGACACCCACGCTTTACAAGATCGTGACGGAAACGCTCTGGCAGGACGCCCGGGCGGCCGGCGTTTTCCGCGGCGCCGCCATCGATCTCAAGGACGGCTTCATCCACTTCTCGACGGCAAGCCAAGCCGTGCAGACCGCGGCCTTGCACTTCGCCGGCCAGGCCGGCCTGCTGCTTGTCGCCGTCGATGCTTCAGCCCTTGGTGACAAGCTGATTTTCGAACCGTCGCGCGGCGGCGATCTCTTTCCGCATCTCTATGCGGACCTCCCGCTTTCGGCCGTGCTCTGGGAAAAGCCATTGCCGCTCGATGCCGAAGGCAAACACATCTTTCCGGACCTTCTGCCATGATCGATCTCTTCAAGCACGCCGCCCGCAAGGGTCTCTTCCTCTTCGATCCCGAAACGGCGCACGGCATGTCGATCGCGGCGCTGAAGTCCGGCCTCGTGCCGGCCTGCGCCGCACCTGCAGATGCGCGCCTGCGCCAGACGGTCGCCGGGCTTGAGTTCGCCAATCCGATCGGCATGGCCGCCGGCTATGACAAGAATGCCGAAGTTCCGGAAGCGCTGCTGAAGATCGGCTTCGGTTTCACCGAGATCGGCACGGTCACGCCCAAGCCGCAATCCGGCAATCCGCGCCCGCGCATCTTCCGCCTGGTCGAGGACGAAGGCGTGATCAACCGCCTAGGCTTCAACAATGAGGGCCACGACGCGGCCTTCGCGCGCCTGTCATCCGTCAGGAGCAAGGGCATCATCGGCATCAATATCGGTGCCAACAAGGATAGCGCCGATCGCATCGACGACTATGTGAAGGGCATCCGTCGCTTCTATTCGCTGGCAGGCTACTTCACCGCCAATATCTCCTCTCCCAACACGCCGGGTCTGCGCGATCTGCAGGCGCGCGAGAGCCTGTCGGCGCTGCTGTCGGCCGTGCTTGCCGCGCGCGACGAGGAAGCCGAAAAATCCGGCCGCAAGATCCCCGTCTTCCTCAAGGTCGCACCGGATCTGGCGGAAGAGGGCATCGACGACATCGCCGCCGAAGCGCTCTCGCATGCGCTTGATGGCCTGATCGTTTCCAACACCACCCTCTCACGAAATGGCCTGAAGGATCAGCGCCAGGCGAAAGAGCAGGGCGGTCTTTCCGGCAAGCCGCTCTTCGAAAAGTCGACCGTGGTGCTGGCGAAGATGCGCAAGCGCGTCGGCCCCGACCTGCCGATCATCGGCGCCGGCGGTGTCTCGTCAGCCGAGACCGCGCTGGAGAAGATCAAGGCGGGCGCCGATCTGGTGCAGCTCTATTCCTGCATGGTCTATGAAGGCCCCGGCCTGGCGGGCGATATCGTGCGTGGCCTGTCGAAGCTGATGGATCGCGAGAAGGTCGCTTCCATCCGCGAGCTGCGTGACAGCAAGATGGATTACTGGGCCGGGCGGAACGTCTGATCGGCCCTCTGCTTGACTCTGAGCACCAGGAACACGCCGCGCGAAAGCAGGAACAGGTTGATCGCCAGCCACAGGCCGTGGTTGGCGAAGGCCGGCACGAAGACCGCGAGCGCCGCGAGATAGACGACGAACGACATCAGCATGCGGTTGCGCATGTCGCTCGACCACGTCGCGCCGATGAAGACGCCGTCCATCAGAAAGGCGAGCGCACCCGTCAGTCCCGTAATCGCCGCCCAGGGGAGATAGAGGCTTGCGGCCTCACGCACGTCAGATGACGTCGTCAGCGCCGCGATCAGCCGCTCTCCGGCCACCAGGAAAAACAGCGAGATGATGCCGGCGAGCCCGAACGACCAGATCGTCGTCAGCTTCAAACCACGATCGAAGGCCGGGCGATAGCGCGCCCCGACGGCGCGGCCGGTGATCTGCTCGGCGGCGTTGGCCAGCCCGTCGAGATAGAAGCTCGACAGCATCAGGAAGTTCATCAACACGGCGTTGGCCGCCAGCGTCACGGCGCCGAAGCCGGTGCCGATCCGCGTCATCAGGGCGAAGGCACCAAGCAGCACGAAGGTGCGGATCAGGATATCGCGATTGAGCGTGAAGAGTTCCGCCAGAGGCTTCCGCGCAAAGATCTCGCCGCGCGTCGGCCGGTCAGCGCGGTCGAAGCCCCGGAGCACGATGAACAGGCCGGCGAGCGCCCCGATCGTCTCGCCGACGGTCGTCGCCCAGGCGACACCTGCGATCCCCCAGTCGAGCCAGAGACCAAGCGCGATCGCCAGCACGATGTTGATGCCGTTGATGATCGTCTGCAGCAGGAGGCCGATGCTTCCCTGTCCACGCCCGAGCACGAAGCCGAGGATCGCGTAATTGGCGAGCGCTGCCGGCCCGGCGAGAATGCGGATGGAAAAATAGGTGCTGGTCGCCTGCGCGACCGCATTCTCCGGCCCCATCAGCGTCAGACCCGCCGCCAGAAGCAGCGGTGACAGACAGAGCAGCGCCACGCCGCAGCCGAGCGCCGAAATGATAGCCCGCCAGAAAACGCCCTGCTCGGCATGCCGGTCGCGCCGCCCATAGGCCTGCGCCGTCAGCCCGGTGGTCGAGGCGCGCAGGAAGTTGAAGCTGCCGAGAATGAGATCGAAGAGCATCGCCCCGATCGCCAGGCCCGCGAGCGCATCGGGATCGCTCATGTGGCCGACGACGCCGGTGCCGACGAGGCCGAGCAGCGGCGTGGTGATGAAGCCGAGCGTCATCGGAATGGCGATAGACAGCACCATCCGGTGCGTGACCTCGAAGGCGAGGCCGTTGCGGCTATCGCTGCTGTTTACGCCTGCGTCCAAAACCCGCCTCCCGGCAAAGAGGCGGAATCACCTCAGTTGGAAAGCACCATGGCCCAATAGGGCACGTTGCGGGAAGCGGGATTATAGGCAACCGCGACACCGAGACCGCTGTAGCGGCCGAGCATGTTTTCCAGATGATGCGGCGAGTTGATCCAGGCGGTGACGACGGCCGGAACCGTCTGCTGCCCGGTCGCGATGTTTTCCGCCGCCGGCAGCTGCACGCCGCTTGCCTTCACGCGCGGACCAAAACCGTCGGCTATGCCCATCACGTGCTTCATCTTGCCGGCCGCTGCCATGCGCTTGGCCTGGAAGAGGGCGGCCGCCGTCGCGGCCGGATCCACCGTCAATGGAGGCAGGCCGTTCTTGGCGCGCAGCTGGTTGACGAGCGGCAGCGAGGCGGCCGTCTGGTCCTCGCCGTTGGAGGGCGTCGAGGGCTCTTTCGGCCCGGTGGCGCAGCTGGCGACGCCGGCTGCAAGCGCAAGCGCGGAAAAGCGCAGCAGGCTGCGCCGAGAGAGATCGATGGAGGTCATGTTACCGGCGATAGCTGAAGAGACGGATGATGAGGAAGATCGGAATGACGATGGTGGCGCCGAGCATCAGATAGTCGCCGACGCGGCCGAGCGCGGAGAAGCCGCGATGCCAGACCTCAAGGATGAAATTGCGGATGCCGTAGATGAAATCCAGCGGTGCCAGCCCGAAGACGGCCATGATGAAGCCGACGATCAGCGACACCACCAAAAGCTTGATCAATGTACGGCCGAGCGAGTCGCCCAGAAACTTGTTCACCTGATCGGACATGCATCATCTCCTGTTCACCCCTGAGATACGGGCGCGAATCGTTGCCCGCAAGCTTTTTCAGGGCTGCGGCACCCGCCTCTGAAATAGGACTTGAGTTTTTTTGTGGCCATCGCCAAATGCGGGCCGCGCAACAGGTCACCATCATGCCGCCCCATCTCCAGACATCAGGCGATGCCATCGCCGACCGCCGTGCCGACTATGCCAGGATGCTGGACAAGGGCGGCGAGCCGGATGCCGCCGCCGAGCTGATGGAGCAGGCGCTGGAGCTGGTGCCGGATTGGGCGGCCGGCTGGTACTGGCTCGCCACCTACCGCGAAAAATCAGGCAATGTCGCCGGCGCGATCGAGGCCTACAGGCGAACCCGCGCGCTCACCGAAGACGATATCTTCGGCGCCACGCTGAAGCTCGCCTTCCTGGGCGATATCGCCGTGCCCGATCAGCCGCCGAGCATCTATGTCGAGCGCCTGTTCGACGATTACGCCGCCCGCTTCGAGACCTCGCTGGTGGACAAGCTCGGCTATGACGTGCCGGCAAAGCTCGCCCGCATGATCGCGGCGACCGGCAGGCATTACGCGCTGGCCGCCGATCTCGGCTGCGGCACCGGGCTGATGGGGCCGCAAATCCGCGCCATGGTCGATCGGCTGGAAGGCTTCGATCTCTCGCAGAACATGCTGGCGAAGGCTGAGGAAAAGCAGGTCTACGACCATCTCGCCCAGGCCGACCTGTCTCTGCCAGCAGACCAATCCGGCCTGCTTGCGGATAGCGGTGTACATCGTGCCGATCTCGTCACGGCCGCCGATGTGCTGATCTATCTCGGCAATCTCGAGATCGCCTTTGCGTCGGTGGCGGCGCTTTGTGTCGATGGCGCCGATTTCGGTTTTTCCATCGAGGAAACGGAGGACGAGGAGGGCGTTCATCTCGCCCATTCGCTGCGCTACGCCCACTCGGAAGGCTACATCCGCTCGCTCTGCGACCGCCACGGCTTCGAGGTGATCGCGATGAGCCGCACCACCATTCGCAAAGATGGCGCCAATATCATTCCCGGCATTCTGTTCCTTGCACGCAAGACCGCCTGACGGAACTAATCTTGCGAAGTTTGAATAGGTCAGCATTGCTTACGTATTTCGCTTGAAAACGTGGCGAATGAACCGGATAATTCCGCTCAGAAGCCGAAGAGCGCGAATGCCGCCCGGCGACCAATCATTCACATCCCCTGCCGCCTGGGACCTGTCCGGGCGTTCTTGAACTCGTCTGCCGTTGGAGATTAGCGACATGACTCAGCTCATCAATGCCCTTGGCTTCTGGAACACGAGCGCCACGCGCCACACCCCCGTCGAAGACGTGCAGGGCATTTTCTCCGGCAGCCTCGTCGCCGCCCTTGGCCTTTATGTGCTGGCAAGCGCCGGCTTGCTCACCGGCAGCACGGCGGGCATCGCCTTCCTCGTGCACTATGCCTTCGGGATCAATTTCGGCCTCGCCTTCTTCCTGCTCAACCTGCCGTTCTTCTATCTCTCGTGGAAGCGCCTCGGTGTGTCCTTCACCATCAAGACCTTCATCGCCATCGGCCTGACCGCGCTGCTGACCAGCCTGCAGCCGAATGTGATGAGCATCGCGACGATCCATCCGGCCTGGGCAGCCCTTCTGGGCGGCCTTCTCCTCGGCTTCGGCCTATTGGCGCTCTATCGCCACCGCGCCAGCCTCGGCGGCGTCGGCATTCTCGGCATCTACATGCAGGAGCGCTTCGGCATCCGCGCCGGTCTCGTGCAGATGGCCGTCGATCTCTGCGTGCTGGCGGCCGCCTTCTTCGTCACCACGCCGTCGGTCGTGTTCTATTCCGTGCTCGGCGCCGTGGTGCTCAATCTCTTCCTGACGATCAACCACCGCGCCGACCGCTACGTCGCGCTCTAAGCGCTAGCCAAGCAGATTGCCGAACCGGACCGAATAGATCCGGTCGCGCCCGAGCAGGTGCGCGATCAGCGACGGCTGGTCGAACAGTCCCTTCATCGCCTTGTGGCGTAGATCGAGCCCCCCGCTCATCACGCCGAAAGCCGGCATCAGCAGCCTTGCGCCATCGGTGGCAAAACACGGCCGGCGTATGGATTTCTCGCGCCGGCGCACGGTGGCGGAAGGATGCAGGTGCCCCGCGATCTCGCCGCTCTGCAACCCGTCCTTCGGCTCGTGTCGGAAGGTGAGTCCGCCGTAAGTCAACTCATCGGCGCAGGCACCGGGCAGATCGACGGTGCCGTCAGGGTCATGGTTGCCGTTGATCCAGATCCACTCGCGCCCGCGCGCCATATCCGAAATCAGCGTGCGGAATGTCTCCGGCATATGCGCCGAGCCGATGCGATCGTGAAAATTGTCGCCGAGGGAGATCACCAGCTTCGGATCGTAGCGGGTAATGACGGCGGAGAGCACCGTCAGCGTCGCCAGCGTGTCATAAGGCGGCAGCATCATGCCGCGCCGGGCAAAGGCGGCACCTTTCTCAAGATGCAGGTCGGAAACGACGAGAACGCCGGTATCAGGAAGATAGAGCCCGCCAAGCGGATCGCACACGGCCGCGACCCCATGCACGGACGTTTCCACGCCCGGCATCGCCGCAATCCCGTTCAGTTCCCGCGCCAGCGCCAGCCGGTTCATCAGTTCGTTTCTTTCCAGTATCTAGGCGGGGAGGACGGCCAAAAGGCCCTCTCTGCCCTGCCGGGCATCTCTCCCACAAGGGGAGAGAAAACGTGTGGCGCCGCTCTGCCATTACCGTGACCTCGGCGGTGCGACGGGTAAGTCCCTCCCCCTTGTGGGGAGGGGACTTTACTCCAAAGCCTCGGCAATCAGATCGTCCGCGGCTTCCGCCAGCAGAACATCCTGCGCCTCGCCATGCACATGCTCCTTGCCGATCTCCAGCATCACAGGCACGGCGAGCGGCGAGATGTGCTCCAGCGGGCGGTGGGTAATGTGCCCCTTGATTCGCTTCAGCATATCGCCAAGACGGCCGATGTCCAAAAGCCCGGTCGCCGCATCCTGCCGCGTCGCCTGCAGCAGGATGTGGTCGGGCTCATGGGTCCTGAGCACGTCGTAGATCAGATCGGCGGACACCGTCACCTGCCGGCCGCTCTTTTCCTTGCCCGGGTGCCGGCGCTCGATCAAGCCTGCAATCACGGCGCAATTGCGGAAGGTGCGCTTCAAAAGGAAGGATTCGTCGAGCCAGCTTTCGAGATCGTCTCCCAGCATGTCCTCGTCGAAGAGGTCGGAGAGGCTGAGCCTGCCGGTCGAGATCATCCGGCCCATGTCCTCCAGCCCCCATATGCCGAGCGAATAGTCCGTGGCGACGAAGCCGAGCGGTTTGGCGCCTGATCGTTCCAGCCGGCGGGTCAAAAGCATGCCGAGCGTCTGATGCGCCAGCCGCCCCTCGAAGGGATAGGCCACCATGTAGCAGCGGCTGCCGCGCGGGAAGGTCTCGATCAGCAGCTCGTCGCGCTTCGGCAGGATCGACTTCTCCTGCTGGATCGCCAGCCAGTCGCGCACCTGATCCGGCAGCCGGTGCCAGCGGTCGGGATCGTCGAGCATCGAGCGCACCTGATCGGCGAGATAGGTGGAGAGCGGAAACTTGCCGCCGGCGTAGGATGGAATTTTCGGATCGTTGGAATAGGCCTGGCTCGCCAGCGCCTCGTTCTCGCGGATACCCTCGAAGCGCAGCACCTTGCCGGAGAAGATGAAGGTGTCGCCGGGCGAAAGCTGCTCGAAGAAATACTCCTCCATCTTGCCGAGCGTCGCCCCGCCGCGCCCGATACGGCCGCCTTCGCCGCGCTTCACCATCTTCAGGTTCAGCATCGGGCTCTCGACGATGGTGCCGAGGTTCAGCCGGTATTGCTGCGCCACCTGCGGATTGGAAACGCGCCAGCGCCCCTCCTTCGTCTTGCGGATACGGGCATAGCGCTCATAGGTGCGCAGCGCGTAGCCGCCGGTGGCGACGAAATCGACGATCCGCTCGAAGGTCTCCCAGGAAAGATCCGCATAGGGCGAGGCGCTGATGATCTCGTCATAGAGCTCCAGCATGTCGAACGGCTCGGCGCAGGCCATGCCGAGCACATGCTGGGCGAGCACATCAAGCGCGCCGCGCCCAATAGGCGGCGTGTCCTGCGCGCCGATATAGTTGGCGTCGAGTGCCGCCTGGCACTCCATCACCTCGAAGCGATTGGCGGGAACGAGGATCGCCTTGGAGGGCTCGTCCATCCGGTGGTTGGCGCGGCCGATGCGCTGCGCCAGCCGCGAGGCGCCCTTTGGCGCGCCGACATGGATGACGAGATCGACATCGCCCCAGTCGATGCCGAGGTCGAGCGTCGAGGTGGCGACCACGGCGCGCAGCCGGTTCGCCGCCATCGCCGCCTCCACCTTGCGGCGCTGCCCGACATCGAGCGAGCCATGATGCAGCGCGATCGGCAGATTGTCGTCGTTGGCGGTCCAGAGCTCCTGAAACAGCATCTCCGCCTGGCTGCGGGTATTGACGAAGAGCAGCGTCGTCTGGTGCTCGAGCAGCTGCTTGTAGACATCGGGGATCGCATATTTCGCCGAATGACCGGACCAGGGAATGCGCTCTTCCGTGGAAAGGATCGAGATATCGGGCTTGGCCCCGCCTTCCACCGTGACGATGCCCGCATGGCGCTCCCCACCTTCCGGCTGCGCCACCAGCCACTTCTGCAGCTCCAGTGGCTCGGCAACGGTCGCCGAAAGCCCGATCGTCTGCAGCTTCGGCGCAAGCCGCCGCAGCCGCGCCAGCCCCAGCGACAGCATATGCCCGCGCTTCGAGGTGACCAGCGAATGCAGTTCGTCGAAGATGATGTATCTGAGGTCCTTGAAGAAGCGTTCGGCCTCGGCATTGGCAAGCAAAAGCGCCACCTGCTCCGGCGTCGTCAAGAGGATATCGGGCGGGCTGAGCTTCTGGCGCTGCCGCTTCGAAACGGGGGTGTCGCCCGTACGGTTCTCGACGGTGACGGGCAGTCCCATCTCCAGCACCGGCTTCATCAGATTGCGCTCAATATCGACCGCGAGCGCCTTCAGCGGCGAGACGTAGAGCGTGTGAATGCCGGTGAAGGCAGAGCCGGGCGGTATCTTGCCGCGACGGGTGAGATCGGTGAGCGATGGCAGAAAGCCGGCGAGCGTCTTGCCGGCCCCGGTGGGCGCAATCAACAATGTGCTTTCGCCGGCCTCGGCGCGGGCGAGAAGCTCCAGCTGATGCCTGCGCGGCTGCCAGCCCTTCTCCGCGAACCAGCGGGTAAAGGGGGCAGGCAGGGATATCAGGCGCTCGCTATCGATCTGGTCCACCGCCTGAATGTAGTTCAAACCGCGCCAGCGAAAAGTGCGAAGTCGATACGGCTCCGCACTTTAATCACAAAGCGATCAATAGATGTCGAAGGGGAAATACTGCTTGGTGATCTTCTGGTAGGTGCCGTTGGCAACGAGCGCGTCGATCGCCTTGTTGAAGCGCTCCTTCAGCTCCGTCTCGCCCTTGCGGATGCCGATGCCGGCTTGCGTCTCGCTTCCCGGGATATCGCCGAGCAGCTTGCAGCAATCCTTGCCGGCCTTGTTCAGCCAGTCGACGACCACGAACTTGTCGGAGACCACGGCGTCGGTGCGGCCGTTCTGTAGGTCGGCGACGGCCTCGTCCTGCGTCGGATAGAGCTTCGCCTCGGCGCCGCCCTTGGCGTAGACGTCGCTGGTATAATTGGCCTGCGTCGTCGATGCCTGCGCGCCGACCACCTTGCCCTTCATGTCCTCGACAGTAACGCCCTTGATCGGGCTGTCCTTGGGCACGGCGACGGCAAGCGGCGTCGTGTAGTATTTGTTGGTGAAGTCGATCTGCTGCTTGCGCTCCTCGGTGATGCTCATAGAGGCGATGATCGCGTCGTATTTCTTGGCCAGCAGACCGGGAATGATGCCGTCCCAATCCTGGGCGACGATCGTGCACTTGGCCTTCATTTCCTCGCACAGCGCCTTGGCCATATCGACATCGAGCCCCTTCAGGCTGCCGTCCGATTCCACGTAGTTGAAGGGAGGGTAGGCGCCCTCGGTGGCGATCCGGATGGTGTCTTCGGCGGAGGCAAGATGCGCCGTGGTCAGAAGCGCCGCGGCCGTCAGCAAGATCGTCTTTTTCATCGATGTTCCCTTTTGGAGTGTTTTGACACTGCAACCTTAGCTGATCCCAATCGCTTCACAAGCCTTTGCTGAATAAGCCGAAAGTCTACCGCATCGGGCGCAATTGCGGCGCCTCGGAAAGAAGATTGACAGTCGGCATAATCATGGATATATTTTATCCATGAATTGAGGAGTTGAACGCGTGAAACTCGGAGACGGTGTCGAACAGGCCATTCACAGCGTGGCAATGCTCTCGGGCCTGTCCGAGGGTGGGGTGCTTTCGGCCGCAGCGCTCGCGGAGTTTCACGGGGTCTCGACGAGCTATCTTCTGAAGCATCTGCAGGCGCTGTCGGGCGCCGGCATCCTTCACACCGTGCCCGGCCCGAAAGGTGGCTATCGCCTCGCAAGGCCCGCTGAAAAGATCACGCTGCTCGACATCGTGCTGGCTGTCGAGGGACCTGCGCCCGCCTTTCGCTGCAACGAGATCCGCCAGCGCGGGCCGAACCCGGCGCCGGATCGTTTCTTTTTGAAGCCGTGCAACATCTCGGCGGCGATGCTGAAGGCCGAGCGCGTCTATCGCGCCGAGCTTGCCAAGACCACCATTGCCGATCTCGGCGCCGAACTGGCGGAGATCGACGACGGGACGATCGCAGCCAGAAGCTGCGCGTTCCTGGAACTGCATGAACGTCGAACGGCTCGCTGAGCCATCAAAGGAGAAAGTGCCATGCAACCGCGTTTCAATTTCGCCAAGGCCGCACCTGATGCCTACAAGGCCGTGCTCGCGCTTGAGGATTACGTCCAGAAGTCCGGCCTCGAGCGCCGCTTCATCCACCTGATCAAGCTGCGCGCGTCGCAGATCAATGGCTGCGCCTATTGCGTCGACATGCACGTCAAGGAAGCCCGCCATGACGGCCTGAGCGAGCAGTGGATCAACCTCATGTGCGTCTGGCATGAATCGCCGGTCTATGACGAACGCGAACGCGCGTTGCTCGGCTGGGTCGATGCTGTCACCAAGGTCGCCCAGACGGGCGCGCCCGATGCCGACTATGAAGCACTCAAGGCGCATTTCAGCGAAGCCGAGATGATGAACATCACGGTTGCGATCGGCGCCATCAATGTCTGGAACCGCCTGGCTGTCGGCTTCCGCGCCCAGCACCCGATCGACAAGCCGGCGAAGGCCGCCTGATCTCATCATGAATGCTAGACCGGGCTGGCGGCGATACCGCCGGCCCGTCGTCGTTCAAGTCAGCTGCAGCCACCCTGCAGCTGCCGCTGATAGGTCGCGGCCATGCCCGCAAACCGCTGCGCCGTTTTCTGCAGCTGCGCATTCGAGCGCCAGTCGCCGCGCATATAGCCCTTCGGACCGGAATAATAGGCGAGGTAGAGGCTGTAGGCGTCGTTGAGCTGAATGCCCGTCGTCTGGCTGTTCTGCCAGTGATACCAGCCGATGAAATCGATCGCGTCGGAGAAGTTGGTGCGCCGCGCGCTCCAGTTTCCGGTTGCCGATTGGTAGTGGTCCCAAGTGCCGTTAAGCGCCTGCGAATAGCCATAGGCCGTCGATTGCCGCTTCCACGGAATGAAGCCGAACAGCTTGGTGCGGGGCGGCCGCGCATTCGGCTGGAAGCCCGATTCCGTATACATCGTCGCCATCAGGATCGGCACCGGCACGCCATATTTCTTCTCGGCCTTCTCCGCCGAGCGTTGCCAGCTGGTGAACATCCCGTCGCGCTGGTCGAACACCGCGCAGATGTTTCGGGTCTGTTTGGGAGCAGTCGCGCAGCCGGCAAGAACAGCCAGAACCACGACGGCAAGGAGAGCACGGATACGCATGACTAAACCTCTCGACGTCGGAGAGATTACTAACTGGTAAACGTTAATGGTCGGTTTTTAGACAATGACGATGCCGTGATCATCTCGTGGCGAGACCGGGGCAGGGCCATCCGGCCGAGGTGGCGATCGATCACTCCTTGCGGAACACCACGCTGGCGCCCCAGCCGGTCACGACGGCCAGGAACACGGCAAACAGGCCGTAGATGATCGGCTGCTCGTGCGCCGCATCGGTGATCGTTTGCTCTATGCCGGTCTTGATCACCCGCAAGGGGGCGGATTTCTCGGTGACAAACTTGCCGCTTTTGAACAGATAGGCGCGAACCGTATGCACGCCGTTCGGAATGTTGGCGGGCAGCCGCAGGCTGGCCTTGAACAGGTTGGAGCTGACGAACCGCACGCCGCTCGGATCGCGGACATAAAGGCCGCTGCGCTCCTGCAGCCGGCGATAGGCGTCACGGAACTCGCCGACATTGCTGGCATTGCCGAGAAAGCCCATCGGCGTCAGCGGAATATGGTCGATGCCGATGCCGCGATCGGTGAGATCAAGCGGTGTCGTCACATCGTCGAGCATGCGCGAGCTCGACATCGAATAGGAATGCGGCACAGTCTCGAAGGTCATCGAATGCGTGTTGACCCAAATCCCGAACACACGCTCCTTCTTGCGCACGGTGGCATTGTCGCGCGGGCCTTCCAGCACCACAACCACATCATATTGGCCGATCGCGAGCAGCAGGCTGTCGGTGTTGGTCACGGCCCCGAAGATCGTCAGATCCGCGCCGTGAAAGTCGGAGGTGATCGCGATCTCGCTGGTGGAGGTTCCGATCTCCAGCCCCTCGGCAACGGGCTGCGGCGCCTGGCCGGGCAGCAGCGTCTGCGCGCCGGCCGCCGTCGGCAGCAGCATGAAGGAGACGAGCAGGGTCCTGAGCAGGTGACGCATCAGTTTGCACCCATCACGACCGAATAGATATCGCTCGGCGTGACCACCAGCGCCACGGCAAGGCGAAGGCCGACGGCGAGAACGAGCAGCCCAAGCAGCGCGCGCAACTGCTCGCCGCGCAGCTTCTGCCCGACGCGAACGCCATATTGCGCGCCGATGACGCCCGCGATCATCAGGATGAAGGCCAGCACGATGTCGACCGAGAAGTTGGTTGCGGCCTGCACAACAGTCGTATAGGCGGTCACGAAGATGATCTGGAACAGCGACGTCCCGACGACGACGTTGGTCGGAATGCGCAGCAGATAGATCATCGCCGGCACCATGATGAAGCCACCGCCGACGCCCATGACAGACGTCAGGATGCCGATGCCGAAGCCGAGTGCCACGATCGGGATGACGCTGAGGAAGATCTTCGATTTCTTGAACCGCATCTTCAGCGGCAGGCGGTGAACCCAGTGGTGGTGCCCCGGCCGGCGTGGTGCGGCCGGAATGTTCTTCGATGCCCGGCGCATCGCGTTGACGCTTTCAAGCAGCATCAGCCCGCCGACCGTGCCGAGGAAAAGCACGTACATCAGGGAGATGATCAGATCGAGCTGGCCGAGCCGGCGCAGCAGCGAAAACACCCAGATGCCGACGGTGGCCCCCGCGAGGCCGCCCGCCAGAAGCACCGAACCAAGCTTCACATCCAGCGTCCCGCGCCTGAAGTGGGTCAGCGCGCCCGAGATCGACGAGGCGACGACCTGGTTGGCGCCGGTGGCGACAGCGACGACGGGCGGGATGTTGTAGAAGATGAGAAGCGGCGTGATCAGAAAGCCGCCGCCCACGCCGAACATGCCGGACAGGAAGCCGACGGCCGCACCCATGCCGAGGATGATGAAAATGTTCACCGACAATTCTGCGATGGGCAGATAGATTGTCACAGCCGACCCCGATTTGCGGACGACCCGACGGGCCGTTGCGTTCCCCACGTTTTATGCGCCCCATACTTTAGGCGAATAGGAGACACCGTAGCTTGAAATCGTTGCGATAGGCTTTCGATCAGCGACACCGCGTCTCCTCAATACGCGAAGAATTCTGATTAATCAGGCTTTTTTCAGGTTTTGTGACAATCGCGGCACACTCGTGCGCGGAAGCGGCCGAACACCCGCTGGCCTGATTGAACGGCAAGTGACAGCTCCCTAGATTGGCCGCGCGGAACAAAGCACGGGGAACGATGTGGGATCAGCCATTCGAATGTTGACGCTGGGTGCGCTGATCGCGTCGATGCCTGTTATGGCGCTCGCGCAGTGGAAGCCGACCGAAGAGGTGCGCAACTACGCGATATCAGGCACGACGGGCGCTGAACTCTACGGCTCGATCGGCGAGCGCGGCCCCGAGGTCGGCGGCCAGTCACGAGTGATTGCCCACACCACGTTCAAGCTGACATGGACACGCAAATACGAGCGGCAGCCGGATAATGCCTGTATTCTCACGGTTGCCAAGCCGAAGCTGACGATCATCTACACGCTGCCCAAACCGTCCGCCAAGCTCTCGCCTTCGGTGCAAGCCAGCTGGAACAGCTTCATCGAGGCGATCCGCAAGCATGAGCGGGTGCATGGCGACACCATCATCGACATGGTGCATGAGATCGAGACGCTGAGCCTTGGCTTTTCCGCGCCGGATGATCCCGATTGCCGCAAGATCCGCGCCAATCTCACCGAGCGCCTCGGCGAGATATCCGGCAGGCAGCGCCAGCGCGGTCGCGATTTCGACCGGGTGGAGATGAGCGACGGCGGCAATGTGCAGGCGCTCATCCTGAAGCTGGTCAACGGCCCCTGACGGGGCCGTCCATTCGAGGTCAGCCGGCAGTTGCCGCCGCGACATGCGGCCAGACTTCCAGGCCGCCGCGATAGATCATGTGCAGGGCGACATAGACGATGATCGCCAGGCCGATATAGGCGATCCAGTGATAGCGGTTGAGCAGGCGCGCGATGAAGTTCGCGGCGATACCCATCATCGCGATCGAGAGAATCAGGCCGATGACGAGCACGGTCGGATGCTCGCGAGCAGCACCCGCCACGGCAAGCACGTTGTCGAGCGACATCGACACGTCGGCGATGACGATCTGCGTGGCCGCCTGGAAAAAGGTCTTGCGAGGAACCTGTGAGCCTTCGGCATGCTCGCCTTCGCCGGCCTGGGCATTATTTGCGCGGATTTCCCGCCACATCTTCCAGCAGACCCAAAGCAGCAGGATACCACCTGCCAGCAGCAGGCCGATGATCTCGAGCAATTGCACGGTGACGCTGGCGAGCGCGATGCGCAGCACGGTGGCGGCCAGAATGCCGACCAGAATGGCCTTCTTGCGCTGATCGGGGGCAAGGCCCGCGGCCGCCAGACCGATGACGACGGCATTGTCGCCGGCCAGAACCAGATCGATGATGATGACCTGCAGAAGCGCCAGCAAGCCGGCGGATGTGAATATTTCCATGATGCGACAATCCCTGCGCGAACGCCTCCCCGGCGTAGCCAAGGCTTAAATGATCGGTCGGCAACGGATCAAGTGCTGTCGGCCAGCTTCGGCAAAAGATCCGCGCCTTTCACGTAAATTCAACTGGATGCCGATTGTTCCGCGTGAATGTCGCCGTGGATGTTGCATCGCCCTTCAGGCATGCGCCGGTCGAAATCGGCCGCGATGTCGGCGATGGTGACCGTGCGGAAGCGTTCGAGGAGAAGCGCTTCGGCCTCCTTCAGCGCGTCGCCGAGCTTCGCATCGACGGCCTGTTCCACGAGGCACTCCGGTTGATCAACCGAAGGGCCGATCGCAAAGAGCGGTGGCTTGCCGATCGCCTCGTAGATGTCGAGGAGCGTGATCTGGTCGAGTCCGCGCGCCAATTCCCAGCCGCCGCCATGCCCTTGTTCCGAGCGGACATAGCCAAAGTCGCGCAGCCCCGCCATGGTGCGCCTCACGACCACGGCATTGGTGCCGAGCATTTTCGATATCGTTTCCGATGTCGCGCGCTTGTAGTGCCGGTCCATATGGATCAGCACGTGCAACATGCGCGAAAGGCGGCTGTCGCGTCTCATTCGCTTACTCCTGTTGCAAGCAATCTAGCGCCAGAGCTCATCTGTAACAAGATAGGTTACGTGTCTTGACGGCAGGCTTTCATGTAACATATGAAGATGCGAGAGATAGGAGAACGTCATGACTTACGATGTGATTATTGTCGGCGGCAGCTTCGCCGGCCAGTCCGCGGCCATGCAGCTTGCCCGCGCGCGCCGAAAGGTGCTGGTGATCGATGGGCGCAAGCCGCGCAACCGTTTCGCGGAAGCCTCTCACGGCTTCCTCGGCCAAGACGGCAAGGCGCCGGCGGCGATCATCGCCGAGGCATCCCGCCAGCTCGGCCTTTACAAGACGGTGACGCAGCTGCAGGGCGAAGCAACCGAGATCGGCAGGGAAGGCGACCTCTTTGCCCTCACGCTCGCCGACGGCACCACGCAACGCGCCACCCGCATCGTACTCGCCACCGGTGTCCGCGACGAGCTGCCCGATATCGAGGGGCTGCAGCAGCGCTGGGGCAAGACGGTGATCCATTGCCCCTATTGCCATGGCTACGAAGTCGCCGACCGGCCGCTCGGCGTGCTCGCCGGCAATCCGATGTCGGTGCATCAGGCGCAGATGATTCCGGATTGGGGTCCGACCACCTATTTCACACAAGGGCAATGGGAGCCCGATCCCGAGCAGGCGGCCTTGCTCGATGCCCGCGGCGTCGTGATTGTCCGCAGCCCGGTCGTCGAATTGCTGGGAGAGGGCACGGAACTGGAAGCCGTTCGTCTCAAGGATGGCCGTGTCATTCCGCTCGGCGGCCTGTTCGTCGCGCCGAAGACGCATCTGACGAGCCCGCTTGCCGAACAGCTCGGCTGCGCGCTGGAGGCCGGTCCCACCGGCCCCTTCATCTGTGTCGACAATTTTCAGCAGACCACGGTCAAGGGCGTCTACGCCGCCGGCGATGCCGCCGTCGCGATGGCCAATGCGACCATGGCGTCGGCTGCGGGCGTCATGGCCGGCGTTGCCGCGCACCGCTCGCTGATCATGCCGGACTGACCGCGCTTCGGGCGAGGGCGCTGGCACGCATCAAACAAAAATCCCCCGCAAACGTGGGTTTGCGGGGGATTTTGTGTGAGACTTCGCTCGATCAAGCCTTGGTCGATGGAGCCTTGTTGCGTTCCAGCAGCGCCTTGACCGTCGCGTCGTTGATCTTGCCGCTCGGCTCCTGGCCGATCGACTTCTGGAAGCTCTTGATCGCGGCAACCGTCTTGGTGCCCAGTTCGCCATCCGGCTGGCCGGCGTCGAAACCGTTATTGTTCAGGATCGCCTGGATGTTGCGGATCGCCCGCTTCATGTCGACGCTGGAGGTCTTGGTGGCGGTGCCGGCCCATTCATCCGGAACCTCGATGCCGTTCGACTTGTTGTCGAGCGGCTCGGCCTTCCAGAGATCCGCCTTGGCGCGGGCCTTTTCCAGCTGATCCGGCTTCATGGCATTGGCGACTTCGTCGCGCTTCTGCGAAGCGTCCTTGTCGCCGCCCTTGGCCGCGATCGCGAACCACTTGTAGGATTCGGTCAGGTCCTGCGGCACGCCGTTGCCACGGGCGCACAGGATTGCCAGGTTGAACTGGCTGTCGGTGATGCCGAGATTGGCGGCCTTGGTGAACCAGTTGGCGGCGGCCGAATAATCCTGCTGGCCCAGCGCGCCGGAGGCGTAGAGCACGGCGAGATTGTGCATCGCGTTCGCGTTGCCCTGGTTCGCGGCCTGCTCGTAGAACTGCTTGGCCTTGTTGGCGTCGCGGGCAACGCCGGTGCCCTTCTCATACATGCTGCCGAGGCGGTACTGCGCCGGCGCGAAGCCCTTGTCGGCGGCCATCTGGTACCAGTTGAGCGCCTGGTTCGGGTCGGCGGTCACGCCGGCACGGCCATCGCTGTAGCGCGCGCCGATTTCAAACAGCGCCAACGCATCGCCGGACTTCGCGGCATCCGCAAGCGACTTCGGCTGGATCGTGTCGGGAACGGCGATCTCGGCTGCGGCCGGAGCCGTCTCGGTTGCCGCCGGAGCCGCGTTGTTGGCGGTGAAGGCGGACGTATCCTGCGGTGCGCCCGAAGGTGCGAGCGCGCCGTTGCCGCCAAGCGGTGCGGCTTCGGTCAGCCGCTCAGGAGCTGCCGGCTCGGTTGGCGCTGGTGCGACATTGGCCGCCACGGGCGGGGCCGGCGTCGCGACAGCGGGTGCCTCAGGCGCAGCCGCTACCGGTGCGGACGTGTCGGGCGCGGTCTCGCTGTCTGCGGGCAGCGTTGCGTTCTGCCCGTCGGTGATCGTGGCCACCTCGGCGGTCGGCGCGGGCGCGCCCGAGGTCAGCGTGCGGGCCAACGGAAACGCCATGATCGCCAAAAGCACGGCGCCGACGGCAAGCAGGATCGGACGGCGGAAGCGCGAGAATGCGCTGCCCTTGCCTGAGTCCTTGGCCGGGTCCTTGATCTTCGCCTTCTTCTCGCCCTTCACCGATCCGGCCTTGCCGCTGGGATCGACTTCGAGAGCCGCGGCCTGTGCCGCGCGGCGGGCAGCCGCGATATAGTCGGCGCGATCCGTATCGCTTGCCGGCTTCGGATTGGTGCGGGCGGCATTCTGGCTGGCGCGGACGCGTTCCAGGATCTTCTTGACATCAGGCGCACCGGAGCCCGGCTCCAAGGGCTCGTTGGCGGCTTCCGGCGGCATCACGTCGACAGGATCGATCGAGGGCGACGGGTCGATGACGGCGCGTTCGCCGGTCTTGGCCTTCTTCGACGGCAGCAGGCGCTTGCCGAGGCTGACGAGCAGGCTTCCCTTTGCGGCGGCCGCGGCACGCTTGCTGGCGGCCTCGATGGCAATGGCGCTGGTCTCGGATGCGGCGATTGCCGGTGCGGCCGGCTCAGGCGCAGGCTCGGCCTTGCGCACGGCTTCCGGTACGCGCGTGCCGAACACGGCGGGCTTCTCGGCTTCCTCGGCGCCGGCATCAGCCATCGCGTAAGGATCGACGTTGAAATCGACATCGGCGGCCGGCATCCGTGCCGGCGGACGGGCCGTGCGGCTTTCCATGTCGTCGAGCCGGTCGGCGATATGCACCAGCGTCTCGTGCAGCGCCTGGAAGGTCTTGTGCGTGCGCTCCTCGCCGCTGCGGCTCAGATCCTCGAGATGGCGGAGATCGGCAGCAAGCGCATTGAGCGCCGACATGTCGACGCCGGCACCACCGCCCTGCAGGGCGCCGTTGCGCGAATAGGCCTCGACGACCGCTTCGGCGGCCTGGCGGGCGGCTTCGACGATATATTCGTCGCTGGTCGCCATGTAATCTTCGATCGCGCCCATGCGGCGGTCGAAATCGATGGCGATCTCGGTGCTCGGGCGCGGCTCGCTCATCAGCGCGGAAAGATTGGCGATCTGGTCTTCCAGATTGCGCAGCGCGTTGGCGTCGGTCGCCGGTGCCGCCGAGCTCTCGTCGAGACGGGCGGCGATATCGCTCAGTCGGTCCTCGATGCGCAAGAAGGCTGCGTCGTCGACCGGGGTGTGGATTGCCTGCTGCGGCTGGAATTCCATCTCGTCGATGCGGCGAGCGAGATAATCGAGGCGCTGCGCCAGCGCGTCATTGACGGCGCCATTCTCGAGCGCGTCGATCTTGCGCGAGATATCGGCGAGCGCGCCGGTCAGTTCCGGCTGCGGTGTGGCCCGCTGGCTCTTTTCGAGCAGGAAGGCCAGATGTTCGAGCCGCTCGTCGAGGCGCGACGTGGCCTCGGCATTGGCGACTTCCTCGACGCGAGCCGTTAGCGCTTCCAGACGTTCGGCGAGACCGTCGGCCGGGTTGGCGCGGCTTGCCACGCTCTGGCCCATCAGCTCGATCTGGTCGGCAAGGCCGCTCAACCGTCCCTCGAGGCGGTGCATGGCAGCCGGGTCGCCCGATGTCGCGGCGCGGCCCGTCGCGGCGATCGCGCGGCTGATTTCGTCGAGACGGCTGTCCATCGACGCGAACTGCTCGGACATTGCCCGATCATGCGGCTGGATCATGCTGCCAAACTGCTCCATCGCCGTTGCGATGGAGATGAGCTTGTCTTCGAGCGCCTTGACGGCCGGGCTTTCACCCATGCCGCCGATATGGCGCTTGATATCGTCGAGGCGGTAGGCAAGCGCCACCAGCTCTTCCTGCAGGCCGGATGTGTCGAGCGCGTGCAGCTGGTTTTCGAAGCCGTCCCAGCGCTGGTCCATGTGGCGCAGCGAATCCTCGCGCGCCAGCCCGTCCATCAGCGAGCGCAGATCTTCGAACTCACCGCGCAGACCATGGGCCTCGGACGTTTCGGAGCGAGCCGCGAGATGGTTGATGCTGTCGGCAAGCCGGCTCATGTCGGCATGAATGTCTTCGGCGAAGGGACGATCGGCGGCGGTTGCCTTGATCTCGCGCAGTTCGCCGCGCAGTGCGTCCATTTCGCGGGCGACGCTCTCGGAGATGTCGCGCTTCAGATCCTGCCGCAGGCTGACGAGCGCCTGGGCGATTTCCGTCATCGTGTCTTCGGGCCCACGCGCCTGCGGCTGCTGAACGGCCGCGCGCGGCTGCGGCGCTGGCGTGTGTGCCGGAGCCGGCTGGGCCGCATAGGCCGTCGCCTGCTCGCGGGGTGCGTAAGGGGTGGTCTCGCGGGCGGCGCGCTCGCGGCTTGCGTCGAGCATGCGCTGGCGCTGGCGGATCTCGGCGAGCGGATCAGGACGCGGCTCGGCGGCGGCGTAGGGCGCTCGCGGTGTGTAAGTGGCGGGGGCGGGTTCGCGTTCGGGCGCCGGCTGGCGATTGCGCTGCTCGCGCACCCCGCTGCCGATCAGGCCTTCGATCCGTGCTTCCAATCCCTCGATCGTGCGGTTCAGCGCGTCAAGCGACGCCCTGTCGGAAGGCCGGGGAGAATGTGATCGCGATCCGTTCATCTTCTTGCTCGCTTATCTGTTCGCACCCTCGTCAGGGCCGATCATTGGCTTTTCCGTCAGAGCCGCAACGAATGCGGATCAGAGAGCATCGTCCATGAGAGGATAATTAATTAGGCTTTCCTCAAGCTGTACGTGTGGCGCGCATCCCATAAAACGCGAGACTTGAAAGAAGGAATGCAGGACACCAATGCTCAAACGTCACCTTTCACGGAACGTGGTAAACAACCCGTTAACCGGTGTGGCGATTTTTTAACTTTTGTGGCTGTCGAGGCGCATTTCGTGCCGAAATCGGCCTTCTAATGTACAAGCGGGTGCAAGCGGATACCGCCGTTGAAGCGAGGCGCCTGCCGACGGACAGGAGGACGCGAAACGCTAGATCCGGCGCGCCTTGATTGTGTTCATCACGAAGCTCGTCTCGATCGTGTCGACGCATTTCAGCCGAGCGATCTTCTCCTTGATGAAGCGCTCGTAATCGTCGAGACCGGAGCTCATCACCTTCAGCACATAGTCGCGTGATCCGGTGACGAGATGACATTCCAGCACCTCGTCCCACTCCCGCACGGCATTCTCGAACATCTGGATCTCGTCCTCGTGCTGCCGGCTGAGGCGGATCGAAGCGAGCGCCGTCATCGTCCAGCCGTTGACGGCGGGATCGATCAGCGCGGTGTATCCCTGGATGATCTCGGCCTCCTCCAGCCGCCGCAGGCGACGCAGGCAGGCGGAAGCGGAGAGGCCGACGCGCTCGGCGAGTTCGTTGTTGGCAAGCCGCGCGTCGCCGGCCAGCTCCTTCAGAATCCGCCGGTCCATCTCATCCGCAACTTTCTGCACGAAATCTCCCCCGCTCTCGCATGATGTTGCTTCCAACATCGCAGCCGCGCTCCAAATAGCAATAACACCAAGCGCCTTTCGATATAATTTGCCGTCATCAATCCATCTTTGAAGCAGGAGACGACCATGACCGCGCCGCATCCCTCCAAGACCCATATCGGCAATCACGCCCTGCATCCGGAAACGCAGATGCTGAACTATGGCTACGATCCCGAACTGTCGGAGGGCGCGGTCAAGCCGCCGGTGTTCCTGACCTCGACCTTCGTGTTCAAGTCCGCCGAGGATGGCCGCGATTTCTTCGATTATGTCTCCGGCCGCCGCGAGCCGCCGGCAGGGCAGGGCGCCGGCCTCGTCTATTCGCGCTTCAATCACCCCAATAGCGAGATCGTCGAGGATCGCCTCGCCGTCTACGAACGCACGGAAAGCTGCGCGCTGTTCTCGTCGGGCATGTCGGCCATCGCTACGACGCTGCTCGCCTTCGTGCGTCCCGGTGATGCGGTCCTGCACTCGCAGCCGCTTTATGGCGGCACGGAAACCCTGCTTGCCAAGACCTTCCTCAATCTCGGCGTCGCGGCCGTCGGTTTTGCGGACGGTGTCGACGAGAGCTCTGTGCGCACCGCCGCCGAACAGGCGATGGCCAAAGGCCGGGTGTCGATGATCCTCGTGGAAACCCCGGCCAACCCGACCAACAGCCTCGTCGATGTCGCGATGATGCGCCGGATTGCCGATGAGATCGGTAGGAAGCAGGGCCACACGCCGATCGTCGCCTGCGACAACACGCTGCTCGGTCCCGTCTTCCAGCGCCCGATCGAGCATGGCGCCGACATCTCGCTCTATTCGCTGACCAAATATGTGGGCGGGCACTCTGACCTGATCGCAGGCGCGGCGTTGGGCAGCAAGGCAGTGATGAAGCAGGTCAAGGCGCTGAGAGGCGCGATCGGCACGCAGCTCGATCCGCATTCCTGCTGGATGCTAGGCCGCTCGCTGGAGACGCTGCAGATCCGCATGGAGCGCGCCAACAACAACGCGCTCGCGGTGGCCGACTTCCTGCGCGCGCATCCGAAGGTGAAGAAGATCCACTATCTTCCGTACCACGAGCCTTCATCGCCGCTCGGCCGCACCTTTGCCGCGCAGTGCACTGGTGCCGGATCGACCTTCTCCTTCGATATCGAAGGCGGTCAGCCGGCCTCGTTCAAGTTCCTCAACGCGCTGCAGATCTTCAAGCTCGCTGTGAGCCTAGGTGGTACGGAATCGCTCGCCAGCCATCCGGCGACGATGACGCACTCCGGCGTTCCGGCCGATGTGCGTCAAAGGATCGGCGTTCTGGATTCCACCATCCGCCTGTCGATCGGCATTGAGCATCCAGACGATCTCATTGCCGATCTGACCCAGGCTCTGGACGCGGCCTGATCGCCGCGAGTGGGAAGGGTGGCGGCTCAGGCCGCCGCCGTTTCCCTCACATCGTCGAGCAGGAAGTGCACGACGACATATTTGGTGGTGAAGTGGCGTCCGCCCTCGGTGACGTTGTCGACCGTGCCGCCATCGGCAGGGTGCCAGGCGTGATAATGCGGATTGGTGGTGATCAGCGTCACCGCTTTGCCGAGGTTTCGGCCGTCGAGCCGGTAGCGCGCTTCCGCCAGCGGCCAGATGCGCTCGTAATCCTCCATCGGAATGCGGACTTTCAACGCCTGCCGGCTGATTGCCTCGCTGCGCGAGCCGTCCTCATGTTCTATCGCGGGAAGATCGAGTGTTACTTCTTCTGCGTTGTCCAGAACGAAGTTGAACTCTTCGGGCCACATCCGTCTCATGAAATCGCTCCTCCTAAGCTTTTTCGTCGGTTAGCCAACGAAGTTTAGCGCGTCTTCGGCAGGAAGCAAATGATACCTGCGGCGTGCCGCTCGGACGGCAGGCCGCAGACTGTTTCAGGAGTGGAATGTCTTACTGCTGCCAGCGCACGGCGACATAGGTGCCTGCAGCCTTACCGTCGCGTCCGTAGCTGATCTCGGCGCCGAGCGTCGTGCCCATGGCGTTGATCAGCCGTGTCCCGAGGCCTGTTCCCTTCGGGCCGACGTTGCGGTCATAGCCGATCCCGTCGTCCTCGACCGAAAGCACCGCGAAGCCATCGTCGGTGGCTTCAAGCACGACGCGCACCTCGCCGGTGCCAGCCGTATAGGCGTATTTCGTCGCGTTGGTGACGAGCTCGATCAGGATGACACCCAGCGCAACCGCCTTGTCGGCGGTGGTTGATATCCGACACAGCTGCGATTTCAGCGTGATGCCGCGCGCGATCGTGCTGCTGCCATGCAGTTCGGCCAGCAGCGGCCCGAGATAGACGTCGAGCTCGACCTCGCCGATGATCTCCGAGGTGTAGAGGCTGCGATGCACGCCGGCGATCGCCGTGATGCGGTTCTGTGTCTCGTTGAGCGCTGTCTTCGTCTCTTCGCTGCCGGCGATCTGCATCTGCATGCGGATCATCGCCGAAACCAGCGACAGGCTGTTGGCAATGCGGTGGTTCATCTCCGCAAGCAGCAGTTCGGCGCGTTCCTTGGCGACGACGAGCTGCCGGTCGGCCTCCTCTTTCTCGCTGCGCAGTCGTGAGTTTTCCATCGCCTGGTTGAGCGCGCTGATCAGAAGCGGGAAGAAATCGTCCGTCGCCGTCTTCACGACGTAATCCGCAGCCCCGCCCTTCAGCGCCCGGATGGCGACGTCGGCGTCGCTCGATCCGGTGACGTATAGCACCGGCGTAGGCTTGCCGATCTCGGCGATCGCCTCGAGAAAATTCAGGCCCGTCTGGTTCTCGAAATAATGGTCGAGAACCACGGCCTCGAAGGTCTCGGCCGCGAAAAGCTCAAGTCCGATCTCGATGGACGGAGCATGGACAACCGTGAAATCACTGCGCGCAAGCACCCGCGTTGCGAGGCGGGCTAGGGCCGGATCATCATCGACATAAAGGATGCGCACAGATTTTGGCTACTCGTTAGGGGACTTGGATGACGGAGAAGAACAGGCCGAGATTGCGGATCGCCGTGGAGAAGCCGTCATAGTCCACCGGCTTGGTAATATAGACGTTGGCGCCCAGATCGTAGCACTTCTGGATCTCGCGCTCGTCGTCGGTCGTGGTCAGGACGACGACGGGCATGCGGCGCGTGTGTTCGTTGGTCTTGATCTTTTCCAGAATGTCGAGACCGGACATATCAGGCAGGTTGAGATCGAGCAGGATCAGCAGATAGCGATCCTTGCTGACCAGCCCGTCGCGATCCGGCCCGAGAATATAGTCGAGCGCGCCCTTGCCGAGCGTGAACGGCACGATCTCGTTGTTGACGCCGGCGCGGCGCACGTTCTTTTCGATGAGACGGGCATGGCCCTCGTCATCCTCGATCATCACGATCGTGACTTCCTGACCGGTCGCTTTCATAGTTCCATACTCCGTACGATTTTGGTGAGGTCCGCGGGTAGCGTCAGAATGAACGTACTGCCCTGTCCCAGTTCGGATTGGACCGTAATGTCTCCGCCCAAATTTCGGATTAACGAACGCACATGGGCAAGGCCGATGCCTTCGCCGCGCTGATCCTGCTCGCCGGCCCGGCGAAACAGCTCGAAAACCCGTTCGAGATCGTTGCTGGCGATGCCGCGGCCATTGTCCTTGACGTCAATCCTGACACGCCCGGGCCCGTCGGGATAGGCGTCGACATCGATTTTAAGCGGCCGTCCCGGCATTTGATACTTCACCGCATTGTCGAAGAGGTTGCCGAAGATCTGGTCGAGCGAGAAGCGGTCGTTGACGATGGCGCCGATGCGAACGCGGGTTTCTGTCGTCCCGCCCGTCTCCACGAGCTGGTGGTGAACGTTGGCGGCAACGGTGTCGATCATCGCCTTCAGGTCGATTCTCTCAGGCTGCAGCTTGCGGCGTCCGTCGCGGGAGATCTTCAGGATCGCGTTAATCAGCGCGTCCATCTTGCGGGTCGACGAGCGGATGAAGCCGAGCGCTTCCGGCAAGTCTTCCTCGACCGCCAGCCGCGCATCCTGGATATCCTGCTCGCTCAGCGTCTTGTTGTCCGCGAGCACGTAGGTCGAGACCGACTTCATCGCCGTGTCGAGCTCGCTCAGGAAGCCCATGATGTTGACCAGTGGCGCCCTCAGATCATGGGTAACGATATAGGCGAAGCGCTGGATTTCCTGGTTGGCGCGCATCAGGTCTTCGGTGCGCTCGTTGACGCGCGCCTCAAGCCCGACATTGAGCACCTCGACCTCCTTGGTGGCGAGCGAAAGGTCGCGCACGTGCTGCACGATGATCAGGATCGCCCCGCCCAGCACAACGAGGATCGCCAGCGCGCCGCCAATCGTCACCAATTGCAGCGTGCTGGCCGCTGAAAGCTGCTTTTCCACCAGAACCCGCAGGCGGTTGTCGGTCTGATCGAGGAAGTCGCCGATGATCGCGCGGATCTTGTCCATGTAGACGAGGCCGGCATCGTCGCGAACGATCGCCACCGCTTCGCCCGTCTTGCCCTCGCGCGTCAACGCGACCGTCTTGGCGAGCTCGTTCATCTTTCCGTCGATCGCCGCGTTCAGCGCATCGAGCTGCATCGCGTAGCTCGGCAGCGATTTGACGTTGTCGAGCAGGACTTGTCGGCGCTTCGGCAGGTTTTCCAGCGCGGATGTATAGGGCGCGAGATAGGCGATATCGTTCGCCAGCAGATAGCCGCGCTGGCCGGTTTCCGCGTCCTGCACGGTTGTCAGAACGCCGACGATGGCGCTGCGCACGCGGCGCAGCGATGCCGTCTCGTCGGAATATTCGCGGTTCGCCTGGACAAGCCAGAGCGACGAGCCGACGATGCCGAACAGGATGAGGACACCCACGGCAAGCATGATCAGGCTGGAGCGGAAGAAGGCGGCTGTGGAGGTCATACGGCATCCGTTTGGATCAGATTTTAGACATGTACACACAGCTGTGTGCGAAAGATAGCACCCTTACAGTGTGTTCCTGCAGCGGTTCCCGTGGCGCGCAGGCCTCGTACGCGGCCCTCTTGGCTCACAAATTTGCGATGCAATAAAATTTGACGTTTACGCAAACGTCAATATTTTGTAAGACACATGCACAGGCCGGTCCGCCCGGCTGACGAATTGGAGGAATTCGAACGATGCCAGTCTATAAGGCCCCGGTAAACGACACGCTTTTCGTGCTGAACGATGTGCTGGGTCTGGAGCGCTACAACAACCTGCCGGGCTTCGCCGACGCCACCCCTGACATGATCGAGGCGATCTTGGGCGAATCCGCCAAGGTCGCCGAGGAGGTGCTTTTCCCGCTCAACTATTCCGGCGACCAGGAAGGCTGCACGCGCAAGGAAGACGGCTCGGTTTCGACGCCGAAGGGTTTCAAGCAGGCCTATGACGCTTATTGCGAGGGCGGCTGGACGGGGCTTGCCGTGCCGGAGGAATTCGGCGGTCAGGGACTGCCCTACACGCTGCACGCCGCCGTTGGCGAATACACGTCTGCCGCCAACATGTCGCTGATGATGTATCCGGGCCTGACCCAGGGCGCCATCGCCGCCATCATCGTTCATGGCTCCGACGAGCAGAAAAAGACTTATCTGCCGAAGATGGTCTCCGGCGAATGGTCCGGCACCATGAACCTGACCGAGCCCCATTGCGGCACCGATCTCGGTCTGCTGCGCACCAAGGCTGTCCCGCAGGCCGATGGCAGCTACAAGATTTCCGGCCAGAAGATCTTCATTTCCGCCGGCGAACACGACATGTCCGGCAACATCGTCCACCTCGTTCTCGCCCGCATCGAAGGCGCGCCCGAGGGCACCAAGGGCATCTCGCTCTTCATCGTGCCCAAGTTCATGGTCGGCGCTGATGGCGCGGCCGGAGAGCGCAACGGCGTTTCCTGCGGCGCGCTCGAGCACAAGATGGGCATCCACGGCAATGCCACCTGCGTGATGAACTACGACGAGGCGACCGGCTTCCTGATCGGCGCCGAGAACAAGGGCCTCGCGGCCATGTTCGTGATGATGAACGAGGCTCGCCTCAGCGTCGGCCTGCAGGGGCTGGCGATCGCCGAGATCGCCTATCAGAACGCCGCCGAATATGCCCGCGAACGCATTCAGGGTCGGGCTCTCTCTGGCGCGAAAGCGCCGGACAAGAAGGCAGATCCGATCATCGTTCATCCCGATGTCCGCCGCGCGCTGATGACCATCCGCTCGTTCAACGAAGCCGGTCGCGCCTTCCTGCTCTGGACCGCGCTGAAATCCGACATCGCCCACCGTGCGACGGATGAGAAGGAACGGCAGACGGCCGACGATATCCTCGGCCTCGTCACCCCGATCCTGAAGGGTGTGATGACCGACAAGGGCTTCGACCATGCCGTCATGGCCCAGCAGGTCTTCGGCGGCCACGGCTATATCGAAGAGCAGGGCATGAGCCAGTATGTCCGCGATGCCCGTATCGCCATGATCTACGAAGGCGCCAACGGCATCCAGGCGCTCGACCTCGTCGGCCGCAAGCTCGGCCAGAACGGTGGCCGGGCGGTCATGGCGCTGTTCAAGGAGATCGGCGATTTCTGCGAGGAAAACCGCAGCGACGAGCAGATGTCCTTCTTCACCAAGAACCTGAAGAAGGGCTTGAACGACGTGCAGGCGTCGACCATGTGGTTCATGCAGCATGCGATGGCAAAGCCCGACAATGCCGGCGCCGGCTCGACCGACTACATGCATCTCTTCGGCCTCGTCATTCTCGGCTATATGTGGGCGAAGATGGCCAAGGCCGCCAATGACGGACTGGCCGCGGGAGAGACCGATCGCGAGGCTTTCCTGCGCAACAAGCTGATCACCGCCCGCTTCTTCATGGAGCGGATCATGCCGGAAACGACGCTGCGCAAGGCGCGCATCGAAACCGGCGCGGAAACGATGATGGCATTGAGCGCCGAGGCGTTTTGAGGTTCCCTTCGCCCCAACGGGGAGAAGGTGGCCCGTAGGGCCGGATGAGGGGGCGCGCCGCAGGCGCGACTTGTTTCTGGCTCCGGCTTCGCCGGAGACCCCCCTCATCGCCTCGCTGACGCTCCGGCACTTCTCCCCGTTGGGGAGAAGAGGACACACAATTCACGGCCTAACAGCCGCCAGGGAGACGAGACAGGATGACCGAAGTTTTCATTTACGATCACGTCCGCACGCCGCGCGGCCGCGGCAAGAAGGATGGCTCGCTGCACGAGGTGCCGTCGGTGCGCCTGGCGGCGAAAACGCTGGAAGCGCTGCGCGACCGCAACGGGCTGAACACCGAAACGGTCGATGACATCATCATGGGCTGCGTCGATCCCGTCATGGAAGCCGGCGCGGTCATCCCGCGCGGTGCGGCCTTCGAGGCGGGCTATTCCATCAAGGCGCCGGGCATGCAGATCTCCCGTTTCTGCGCGTCCGGCCTCGACGCCGTCAATTTCGCCGCCGCCAAGATCGCGCAAGGCGCCGATGACATCGTCATCGCCGGCGGTGTCGAGAGCATGTCGCGCGTCGGTCTCGGCATGTCCGGCGGCGCATGGTTCATGGATCCGTCGGTCAACTTCCCTGCTTATTTCATGCCGCAGGGCGTCTCGGCCGATCTCATCGCCACCAAATACGGCTTTAGCCGCGACGACGTCGACGCCTATGCCGTCGAAAGCCAGAAGCGCGCCGCCAATTCCTGGGATAAGGGCTACTTCAAGAACTCCGTCATCCCGGTGAAGGACCAGAACGGTCTTGTGATCCTCGACCGCGACGAGCACATGCGCCCCGGCACCGACATGCAGGCGCTGGCATCGCTGAACCCGTCCTTCCAGATGCCCGGCGAGATGGGCGGCTTCGAGGCCGTCGGCATCCAGGCGCATCCGGAGATCGAGCGGATCAACTATGTCCACCATGCCGGCAATTCGTCCGGCATCGTCGATGGCGCTGCCGCCGTGCTGCTCGGCTCCAAGGCCGGTGGCGAGAGCATGGGGCTGAAGCCGCGCGGCCGCATCAAGGCCTTCGCCAACATCGGCTCCGACCCGGCGCTGATGCTGACCGGCCCGGTTGACGTCACCGAAAAGCTCTTGAAGCGATCAGGCATGACGCTCGCCGATATCGATCTCTTCGAACTCAACGAAGCCTTCGCCGCCGTCGTGCTGCGCTACATGCAGGCCTTCGACATTAACCACGACAAGATCAACGTCAACGGCGGCGCGATTGCCATGGGCCACCCGCTCGGCGCCACCGGCGCGATGATCCTCGGCACTGTGCTGGACGAGCTGGAACGCCGCGATCTCAACACCGCGCTGGTGACGCTCTGCATCGGCGCCGGCATGGGCACTGCGACTGTGATCGAGAGGGTGTAGCCCCCTCATCCGCCTGCCGGCACCTTCTCCCCGTGGGGGAGAAGGGAGTGAGCCGCAACGTGGCCGATCCTCCTCTCCCCTCGGGGAGAGGGTGGCCGAGCGTAGCGCAGGCCGGGTGAGGGGGCGGTCTGGCACAACAGAGAATTCCACGGGAAGAGGAATCCCATCATGACCACCTACACCAATTTCACCGTCGAGACCGACGCCGATGGCATTGCCCTCGTCACCTGGGACATGCCCGGCAAGTCGATGAACGTCTTCACCTCCGAGGTGATGGACGAACTGAATGCGATCATCGACCAGACGGTGGCAGACAGCGCCGTCAAGGGCGTGGTCATCACCTCGGGCAAGTCGAGCTTCTCCGGCGGCGCTGATCTCTCGATGATCAAGGCGATGTTCACCTTCTACAACGAGGAGAAGGTCAAGGATCCGTCGACCGCCGCGCAAAAACTCTTCGATCTCGTCGGCCGCATGACCGGCCTGTTTCGCAAGCTGGAAACCTGTGGCAAGCCTTGGGTCTCGGCCATCAACGGTACCTGCATGGGCGGCGCGCTGGAGATGTCGCTTGCCTGCCACGGCCGCGTCGCCTCCAATGCCAAGTCGGTCAAGATCGCGCTGCCCGAGGTCAAGGTCGGCATCTTCCCGGGCGCCGGCGGCACGCAGCGCGTCGCGCGTCTGGCGGATGCCCAGTCGGCTCTGCAGATGATGACGACGGGCCAGTCGCTGACGGCTTCGCGCGCCAAGGCGATGAACCTGATCCATCAGGTGGTCGAGCCGGATCAGCTGATCCCCGCTGCCAAGCAGATGATCAAGGACGGCCTGAAACCGATCGCTCCCTGGGATGAAAAGGGCTTCAAGGCCCCCGGCGGCGGCATCTGGACGCCGGCGGCGGCCCAGCTCTGGCCGGCCGCACCGGCGATCCTGCGTCGCGAAACGGCGGGCAACTATCCCGGCGCGCTCGCGATCCTGAAATCCGTCTACGAGGGCCTGCAGGTTCCCTTCGATACGGCACTGAAGATCGAGCAGCGTTATTTCACTCAGGTGCTGCAGACCACCGAAGCATTCTCGATGATCCGTTCCCTCTTCATCTCCATGCAGGAGCTTGGCAAAGGGGCCCGCCGCCCCGCCGGCATCGCAAAGACGGAGCTGAAGAAGGTGGGTGTCGTCGGCGCCGGTTTCATGGGGGCGTCGATCGCCTACGTGACCGCCGCCGCCGGCATTCCCGTCACCCTCATCGATCGCGACATGGAAGCCGCGACCAAGGGCAAGTCCGTCTCCGAGGGCCTGGTGAAGGACTCAGTCGGTAAGGGCCGCCTGACGCAGGATGAGGGCGCGGCGCTTCTCGCCCGCATCACGCCGTCTGCCGATTATGCCGATCTCGCCGACGTCAATCTCGTTATCGAGGCCGTCTTCGAGGATCGCGACGTCAAGAAGGCCGTGATCGAGGCTGTCGAAGCCGTGCTGCCCGAAGGTGCGATCTTCGCCTCCAACACCTCGACCTTGCCGATCTCGGGCCTCGCGAAAAACTCGAAGCGACCGGTCGATTTCATCGGCGTGCATTTCTTCTCGCCGGTCGAAAAGATGATGCTGACCGAAGTCATCCTCGGCAAAGAGACCGGCGACAAGGCGCTGGCCGTAGCACTGGACTACGTCGCCGCCATCAAGAAGACGCCGATCGTGGTCAACGACACGCGCGGCTTCTTCGTCAACCGCTGCGTCTTCCGCTACATCCACGAAGCCTATGACATGCTGATTGAAGGCGTGCCGCCGGCGATGATCGAAAACGCCGCCAAGATGGCCGGCATGCCGGTTGGCCCGCTGTCGCTCAACGACGAGGTGGCGATCGATCTCAGCCAGAAGATCCTGAAGGCGACCGTCGCCGATCTCGGCGAAGCAGCCGTCGACCCGAGGCACCTTGCGCTGATCAACAAGATGGTCGACGAACTCGATCGCCGCGGCCGCAAGAACGGCAAGGGCTTCTACGATTATCCCGCAAAGCCCGCCAAGAAGTCGCTGTGGCCGGAGCTGAAGACCTTCTATCCGCAGAAGAAGGCCGACGAGATCGATGTCGAGGTGCTGAAACAGCGCTTCCTCGTCACCATCGCGCTCGAGGCCGCGCGCACCATTGAAGAAGGCATCGTCACCGATCCGCGTGAGGCCGATGTCGGCTCCATCCTCGGCTTCGGCTTCGCGCCCTATACCGGCGGCGTGCTCTCCTACATCGACGGCATGGGGCCGAAGAATTTCGTGGCGCTCTGCGAGAGGTTAGCCGCCTCTTACGGACAGCACTTCGCGCCGACCGCGCTGCTGAAGGACATGGCGGCCAAGGGTGAGACGTTCTACGGCCGATTCGACCCTTATGCCGGCGCAAAAGCTGCGGCCTGACCGGCCTTTCCATGCGTATGATCGGGCTGGCTTTTAAGCCCGCCCGGTCGCCCCCAGAATTCATCGATGAATTCATCGATCCGGGCATCTCTGGTCGCTAAAGTTGCCTTGCCAGAGACACAATTACCACGTAAAAGCCTCGCATCGATCTTGCTAGATGAACTTTGTTACGGCCGCTCGTGCTGTTGCTCGCGAACTTCCTCCAAAATCGGTTTCCATCGCATGCTGGCTTTGTTCGGTGTGCACCATCTATGTACGATTTATAAAAGGATATCGTCATGAGCACAGGTACTGTTAAGTGGTTCAACGCAACCAAGGGCTACGGCTTCATTCAGCCGGACGACGGTTCTGCCGACGTTTTCGTTCACATCTCTGCTGTTGAGCGCGCCGGCATGCGCGAACTCAAGGACGGCCAGAAGCTGTCTTACGAGCTCGTTGCCGACAAGCGTTCGGGCAAGATGTCCGCAGACCGTCTGCAGGCTGCTTAAGTTTTCGAATACATCGTCTCCGGTTCGCCGGGACGAACGAAAGGCCGGGTTCGCCCGGCCTTTTTTGTTGCCCGCCTTTCTGGTTCAGGCGGCGATCCGCTGCGCCTTCGCGCGATCCGCCCGCAGGCCGAGAAAGCCGATCCAGGTGACCAGAATGATCGCTGTCGCATAGATATCCGTGGTCAGCTGGTAGCCAAGCGACTTCGCCAGGAACCCGGCGAGAATGGCGGGCAGGCTGAAGGCCAGATAGCTCTGGATGTAGAAGGCCGATAGCAGTTCGGCGCGCTCGTCCGGCTTGGCAAGCGGCATGATCGTGCCCATCGCGCCCAGGAAATTCGTGCCGAAGCCGACACCGGTCAGCAACGTCCCGAGAAGCAGCAGCGGGACGCTGGCAAGGTGCACGCCCGCAACCACGGTGAGTACGCCGAGCGTTGTCGCCATCGTGCCGAAGGCGAGGTTGCCGTTGGCCGATCTGGCGCGCCTCAGATAGACGGCGACCGCCCCCGACACCATCAGCGCCGTCACCACCGAGCCGCCCGTCAGCGGCGCATGGCTGCCGGTCGTGCTCACCACCAGAGACGGCACGAGCGAGAGATAGAAGCCTCCAAGCGTCCAGTTGGCGATGTTGATCGGCGTGACGAGCGCCAGCGGCCGCCTGACCTGCGGCGGGATGGCAACGCGCGGCTTCAGCGAAGCCCAGACACCCGGGCGGGTGGATGCCGTCTTGCCGGTTGCCCAGATCGCGCCGGCCTGGATGACAAAGGCGACGAGCAGGATCGCGTAGACCAGATGTAGCGGAAACGGCCCATATTGGATCAGCGCGCTGGTTCCGAAAGCGCCGATCGCCATGCCGGATAGCGGCGCGATCGAATTCACCAGCTGCCCCTTGGCCTTGTCGACATCGACGAGTGCCGCGCCGATCGAAGCGCCGGCGATCCCGGTCGCCAGTCCCTGCATGATCCGCGCCGCGATCAGCCAGGCCGGTCCGCTGGCGGCGGCAAACAGCGCCATGGCGATGATCTCGAGCACCAGCGCTGAAAAGATCACCGGCTTGCGGCCGAGATGGTCGGAGATCGAGCCGGCGATCAACAAGGCCAGCAGCAGCGCGAAGGCATAGACCGCGAAGATGACCGTGATCAGCACGGGAGAAACGGCGAAGTTCTCCTGGTAGATCCGGTAAAGCGGCGTAGGCGCGGCCGAGGCACCGAAGAAGGTGGCGAGCGTCACCGCGTGAAAACGAATGGGGTTTGACTTCGTCTCTATGGATTTGCCGGGCGCGGGCATATATAAGCTCCTTAAAGCTAAGTCGTTGCGTTAGTCCGATGTGGGGCGGGTGCGCGCTAAAAGCAAATAATTTGCGTTAATGGATCGCTCAAAGTTTTTGAACCATGGCGCGCTCGGGAGGCCGAAGGTCGGATAACCAATGCCAGCAAAAGACAATCTCCGCCCCGGTGGTCGCAGCGCCCGCGTTCAGGCCTCCGTCCACAATGCCGTCCGGGCGCTTCTGAAGACGATGGACCGCGCCGACGTCACCATTCCCCTGATTGCGGCCGAGGCAGGCGTCACGCCGTCGACGATCTACCGCCGCTGGGGCGAGCTGCAGGAATTGCTCGCCGATGTCGCCGTCGAGCGCCTTCGCCCGGACATGCTGCCGATCGACACCGGCAGCGCACGAGGCGATTTGGAGGCATGGACGGAGCAATATTGCGAGGAGATGTCCTCGGGCATCGGCCGCGACATGATGCGCGACGTGTTGGCCGCCCAGGACAATGCCAACGCCTGCAAGTGCGATGCGTTCACCCGCGAACAGATCGCGTTGATCGCGCAGCGCGCACATGCCCGTGGCGAGGCGTTTCCCGATATCGATGCGGTCATGGATGGCGTCGTCGCCCCCATCATCTACCGCATCCTCTTTGGCGACCAACCCTCGATCGAGCGCGTGCGCAACCTCGTCACGAACGTTCTGACAGGCGCGCCTACTCGGCCGCCGCTGCCCGCTTCTGCGCCGATATCTGGGTGATATAAGCGCGCAGCGCGGCCGGGCGCACCGGCTTGTGCTGGATGCCGATCCCGTGCCGCTCGGTATCGGCGCGCACCTCCAGCGTCCGGTCGGCGGTGATGACGAGGCCGGGAACATAGGTGGCGAAGCGCTCGCGGACGGAGAGGATCGCGGCCACGCCGGTCCCGTCCCCCAGATGGTAATCGGCGATGACGAGATCGGGCGCACCCTCCCGCGCATCGAGCGCCGCGACACCGGCAAGAGAATCCGCCAATTGCACCGCGCAACCCCATCCGCTCAGCAGCAGCTGCATGCCCTCGAGGATATGCGGCTCGTTGTCGATGCAGAGCACCTTCAGCCCCTTGAGGTTTTGCGCCGAGCGCTCGGCGGGCGCAGTCGTCATCGGCGCTTCGGCCACCGGCGAGATATCGCGCGGCATGACGATGCGGAAATCGGTGCCCTTGCCATGCGTCGAATGCAGCTCCACCGGGTGGCTGAGCACGCGCGCGATGCGATCGACGATCGATAGCCCGAGCCCAAGGCCCGATGCGGTCTTGGCGCCTTCGTCCAGCCGCGCGAACTCCTTGAACACGGTGCGGAATTTCGACGGCGGAATGCCGATGCCCGAATCCATCACCTGGATGACCACCTGGTTGCCGCGCCGGCGCGCACCCACCAGCACCTTGCCCGTCAGCGTATATTTGATCGCGTTCGACACCAGGTTCTGCACCAGCCGGCGCAGCAGATTGGGGTCGGACCGCACGCGCAGAGATGTCGGCATCACCACCAGCTTCAGCCTCTTCTCGCGCGCGATCGGCGCGAAGTCAGTCTGGATGCGCTCCAGCAGATCGGCAAGCGGAACCGAGGCGAGGCGAGGGCGCATCGCTCCGGTGTCGAGCCGCGAGATATCGAGCACGGCGCCCAAAATGCTTTCCACCGATTCCAGCGCCGAATCGATGTTGCGCACGATGGCGCTGCTCTCCGATTGCCCCATCCGCTCGACCAGCGCCGATGAATAGAGCCTGGCGGCGTTGAGCGGCTGCAGGATGTCGTGTCCTGCGGCGGCGAAGAAGCGCGTCTTGCCAAGATTTGCCTCGTCGGCCGAGGCGCGCGCTTCGCCGAGTTCGTGGTTGACGCGGGTAAGCTCGGCCGTGCGCTCCGCCACGCGCTGCTCGAGCGTCTCGTTGGCCTGCTTCAGCGCCTGGTCGGCGGCCACGCGCTGGGTGATATCGGTAAAGGTCGCGACGATCCCCTTGTCCGGCATGGCGTTGGATCGCACCTCAATGATGCGTTCCCCGCGCCCGAGCACCAGCGCGAAGGGCTTGTCCAGCGTGAGAAAGTGCCGGACCGTCTGGCTGACCTCGGAAACCGGAATATCGCCGCGCTGGCTGAGAATGGCGACGATATCGGCAAGCGGAAACCCGACCTGTCCCGATGTTTCGGGCAGATCCAGCAGCTGCCGGAAGCGCCGGTTCCAGATCGTCAGGTGGTTCGAGCTGTCGAACACGGCGATGCCCTGGTCCATCTGCGATAGCGCCGTCTGCAGCATGTCCTGGTTATATTGCAGCGCCTCGCTCGCCTGGTCGAGCAGCCAGGCGGTGTCGGCCGAGGCATCCTCCACCTTCTGCAGGATGAGCGATAGCACCAGCCGCGCCGAAGACGAGCCGATGGCGCTGCCGAGCAGCTGCTCGGTGAAATGGATGAGTGCCATGTCGGCCGGCTGGTCGTCCTCCAGCTTGCGGCCGGAGTTCTGCTGGTAGGTCTGGAACGATCGCTCCATCCGCTCGTCGCCGAGATAGCGCGAGATCGTCGCCTTCAGGTCGCCGACGCTGATCCGCGTTTTCCAGCCGCGCGTGGCAAATTGCGAGCGCGACTGCCGCTTGACGAAGATGCCGGCCTGGATGCGCTCGAGCGGCCGCGCATTGCGCGTCATCGAGCCGATCACGAAGAAACCGGTGTTGACGAGCAGGCTCATCACTGTGGCGTTGACCAGCGGGTCAGCATTGTCGGTAAAGACGGTGACCCCTGGAAACACGAAGCCCAAGACGGCGCTCGCCACCGCCGAATAATCCGGCCCGCCAAGCGAGGGCAGAAACAGCAGGTAGATCCAGATCACGAAGCCGGAAGAGAGGCCGAGGATCGCACCGCGCGCATTCGCCCGCCGCCAGATCAGTCCGCCAAGCAGCGACGGCACCATCTGCGCGATGGCGGCGAACGATAGCAGGCCGATCGAGGCCAGGCCCGTGGTGCTATCCGTCGAGCGGTAATAGGCATAGCCAAGCAACAGCACGGCGAAGATGGCGCTGCGGCGGATGTTGAGCAGCGTCTTGGCGAAATCGTCGCGCTGGCCGCCGCGCCCGGCAAGCCGTCGACGCAGGAAGATCGGCATGACGATATCGTTGGAGACCATGATCGACAGCGCCACCGAGGCGACGATCACCATCGCAGTCGCCGCCGAAAAACCGCCGATGAAGGTGATCAGCGACATCACGGGCATCTGCCCGACGATCGGCAGCGACAGCATGTAGAGATCGGCATTGCCGCTGCCGCCGAAGGTCAGCAGGCCGGCAATCGCCATCGGCAGCACGAAGAGATTGATGGCGATGAGGTAGAGCGGGAACAGGAACCCCGCCAGCCGCAGCTCCTTCGCCGTCCGGTTCTCGACCACGGTCACATGAAACTGCCGCGGCAGCATGACGATCGCGAAGGCCGAAAGCACGGTCAGCGTCAGCCAGCGGCTGATCGGCGTCTGGTAATGCAGCGCCGACAGCACCAGCTCGTTCTCCGACGCCTTCCGCCACAGATCGGCCGGCCCGTCGAACAGGAACCAGACGACGCAGACGCCTGCCGTCAGAAACGCAAACAGCTTCACCACCGATTCCATCGCCACCGCGAGGATCAGCCCATCCTGATGCTCGGTCGCATCCGTGTGGCGGGTGCCGAACATGATGGCGAAGCAGGCAAGCACCAGCGTCACCAGAAGCGGCAGGTCGAGGAAATAGAGATTGCCGCTCCCGATGCCGTAATCCGACGGATTGAGCATCGCCGTCACAGTGCTCGACACCGATTTCAGCTGCAGCGCGATATAGGGGATGGCGCCGACCAGCGAGATCAGCGCCACGATCGTGCCCACCGCCGAGTTCTTGCCGTAGCGCGCCGAAATGAAGTCGGCGACGGAGGTGAGCTTCTCCGTCTTGGCGAGATCGATGATCCGCCGCAGCACCGGCATGCCCAGCGTGAAGACCAGGATCGGGCCGATATAGATGCCGGTGAATTCCAGCCCGCGCTGCGAGGCAAGGCCGACGCCGCCGAAATAGGTCCAGGACGTGCAGTAGATCGCAAGGCTCAGCGCATAGACCACAGGCCGCCCGCTGTCGGGCGCGCCGAAGCGTCTGCGCTGCCGGTCGCCATGGCTTGCCACGGCAAACAGCAGTAACAGATAGCCGAACGCCGATGCGAGTATGACCCAGCCTGGCAGCATTTCTCCTCCGCCGGCGTCCCATGCGCCGGTCCTCCCGGAGCTCGAAGCCTACGGCAAATCGGGGCCTTTGAAAATTCCCGCCGTCTAGGTCTTAAGTCAAAGACGGGTGGAGCATTTGAATAATTCGTAATTTGTAATTGAATAATCGCAACGAAGATGTAGCTAATAAAAACAACAGCCTGCAATCAAACTGCATCAGAGGGAGACAGATCGCATGCTCAACGAGTTCAAAGCGTTTATTGCCCGCGGCAACGTCATGGACCTTGCCGTCGGTGTCATCATCGGCGGTGCGTTCGGCGGCATCGTCAAATCCTTGGTCGACGACGTCATCATGCCGATCGTCGGCGCCATCTTCGGCGGCTTCGATTTCTCCAACTACTTCATCGGCCTCTCGTCCAACGTCAACGCGCCGACGCTGGCCGCTGCCCGCGCACAGGGCGCCGTGCTCGCTTACGGCAGCTTCATCACCGTTCTGATCAACTTCCTGATTCTTGCTTGGATCATCTTCCTGATGGTCAAGGGCGTGAACACGCTGCAGAAGCAGGTCGAGCGCCAGAAGAAGGTTGCTCCGGAAGAAGCGCCGCCGCCGCCGGCCGACGTCGCCCTCCTCACCGAAATCCGCGACCTGCTGGCCAAGCGCCCGACGGTCTGATGGCTTAAGAGCCCTGCCGGATGAGGCAGGGCTCACCCATCACGGAAATCGATCGGCCATCACCGATTGTCATGGGATTCGCTCGCGCATTTGTTTTATGTAGGCGAAAACCGGAGTGATGCATGTCGATCGTCAATAGCCTCAGCCCGCGCGCCATCCAGGCGCCTGAAAGCGGGATCGTCGAAGTCGTCAATTATGCCCGTGGCCGCGATGGCCTCTTGCCGCTTTGGGTCGGTGAAGGCGATCTTCCCACCCCCGATTTCGTCAATCAGGCGGCGATGACGGCGCTTTCGGCCGGCGAGACCTTCTACACCTATCAGCGCGGCATTCCCGAACTGCGCCAGGCGCTCTCCGATTATTACGCCCGCCACTTCGGCATAAACCTACCCGTCGAGCATTTCTTCGTCACCGGCTCCGGCATGCAGGCGATCCAGATCGCCGTGCAGGCGATGACCTCGCCCGGCGACGAGTTGGTCTATCTGACGCCCGCCTGGCCGAATATCGCCGCCGCGCTCGAAATTGCCGGCGCCCGTTCCGTCGGCGTGCAGCTCGACTTCGAAGGCGGCAAGTGGGCCGTCGACCTCGACCGTATTGCTGCCGCGATCACGCCGAAGACCAAGGCGCTCTTCATCAACACGCCCTCGAACCCGACCGGCTGGACCGCGACACGTGAGGATCTGGCCGCCATCCTCGGCCTTGCCCGCAAGCATGGTCTCTGGATCATGGCGGACGAAATCTATGCCCGCTACTATTTCGCCGGCGACCGCGCCGCCTCGTTCCTGGATGTCATGGAAGCGGGCGACAAGGTCATGTTCGTCAATTCCTTCTCGAAGAACTGGTCGATGACCGGCTGGCGCGTCGGCTGGATCGTGGCGCCGCCGGAGACCGGGCAGGTGCTTGAGAACCTGATCCAGTATTCGACATCTGGTGTCGCCCAGTTCATGCAGCGTGGCGCGGTCGCGGCCTTGAACGAGGGCGATGCTTTCGTGCAGGCCAATATCGACAAGGCAAGGCGCTCGCGCGACATCCTCTGCGACGCGCTGATTGCGACCAACCGGGTTCAGACGCTGAAGCCCGATGGCGCGCTCTATGCCTTCCTGAAGATCGACGGCGTCACGGACAGCCGCAAGGCCGCGATCGATATCGTCGACAAGACCGGCGTCGGCCTGGCGCCTGGAACTGCCTTCGGTCCCGGCGGCGAGCTCTTCATGCGCGCCTGCTTCCTGCGCGATCCCGCCCAGATCCAGACCGCGGCCGACAGGCTCTGCGACTATATCCTGAAGCTCTGAACCGGGAGCAACCGCATGTCCGAAAAGATCACCGCCGACCATCTGGAAGGCTTTCTCGGCAATCGCCGCCTTATGGAGCAGTTGGCCTTCATTCTCGAGGTCGAGAAGCTGAAGACGATCCTGCGCCGCACGTCGCTGCTCGATCGCTCACGTGTCGAGACCGACGCCGAGCACACCTGGCAGATTGCGCTGATGGCGGCGGTGCTTGCCGAACATTCGAGCGAGCCGATCGACCTGCTGCGCGTCTTGAAGATGCTGCTGATCCACGACATCGTCGAGATCGATGCCGGCGACACCTTCGCCTATGACGCGGTTGCCCGCACCAGCCAGGCCGAGCGCGAACTGCGCGCCGCAGACCGCATCTTCGCCCTGCTTCCCGCCGATCAGGCAGTCGAGTTCCGCGCGCTCTGGGATGAGTTCGAGGAGAAGCGCACCAGCGACGCCCGCTTCGCCAATGCCATGGACCGCTTCCAGCCGCTGCTCCACAATTTCTTCACCGGCGGCGGCACCTGGCATACGGCCGGCGTCACCGAGCCGGATGTCGTCAGGCGCATGGAGCCGATCGCAATCGCCTCAGGCACGCTCGGAGACCTTACCGAACGGCTGATCGCGCTCGCCGTCGAACAGGGCTTCCTGGCTCCCCGGGCCGGACTCTCTTATGTTCATTTGCAAGCTCGTTAGGCGCGTTTTTTCTTTCGCCTTTGACGAGGAGGTCATGCGTAAAGCTGATGCACAAAGCAGGAGACAGGGCATTTAGACGACGGCTGGCATACTCTTATACGCGGGTTGGGTACCGCATTTCCGTGTGTTCGTCTGGGGCTGCCTCTGTCTAATCTCGGGCATGGATGTATCCGCCACATAGAGTCCGCGAGGGTTCCCCACCGGAGCCCTGCCTCCAACTTTGCACATCAGACAGATGATTGAGTTTCTCGATAATTTTCCGCCGACGGTCGGCGCTTTAAACCTTTGTTGCAGGAGCGACCTCCTGCCCAATCGCCCACAGGAACGCGGCCATTTCTCGCGCAATGGCGGTGACCGCGACGACCTTCGGCTTGCCTGCCGCGATTAGTTTTCGATAGCGCGCGCAAAGCCGTATTTGGCCTTTCCAGGCAATCTCGCGAACTGTCCTTGGCAGTCCCTCCAGCCGTGCCTGGATCGTCGGGCTTACCCGTGCAGGGAAGCGATATGTCCAAGCCCCTTCAATGAGAACTCTTCGAGCCCTTGTGTTACCCGCCTTGGTAATCCCACCACGCTTGACCCGTTCGCCCGTCGAGCTCTCCGACGGCACGAGGCCAAGATATGCCATCAACTGACGGGGATTATCAAAGCGCCTGACGTCGCCGATTTCGACGACAAAGGTGACCGCCGTCATGAACGCGACGCCGCGCATCGCTTGATAGGCGGCCACAACCGGCGCCATCGACCAGGAAGCTGCGGTCTCCGCCACCAACTTCGTTAGCCTGTCCAGACGCACGCCGGCATCCTCGATGGCCTGGCAATATTCTGCCAACAGGATTTGGTGGGCGGGGTGATCAAATCCCTGGCACGCCAGCCACCGTACATGGGCGCGCGTCCATGGCTTGCGTCCGGTATAGATGCGGCCGTGACGCAACAAGAAAGATTGAAGTTGCTGACGCGCCTGTTTCAGCGCGTCGTTGGCAGCTTCGCGGGCTCGTACCAGGTCGCGGATCGCCTCATGACCTTCGTCCGGAACCCAGACCGAGGTCAGTTCGCCCGCCCGGTGCAGCCGCGCCAGGCTTACGGCATCCCGGCGGTTTGTCTTCACCCGGTCGCCCGCACGCCTGGGCACGAGCGATGGTGCCACCACCACGCAGTCGTGTCCCAGTTCGATAATCTGACGGTAAAGGCCGTAACCGGTCGGACCTGCTTCGTAGCAAAAGTGAAGCTTCCCTCCACGCTTTGAAAGTCTGTTGACCATCGACGTCACAGACGCCGGTTCCGAGGAGATGTCGCCAAAAAACCGCACCTCGCCGTTGCGCGCTCCATCGGCAACCGCAACTGAAATCTTCGACTTGGATGTATCCAGGCCAATGAAGAATACGCTATCTTCTTTCATGGTTCGCCCTCGCTAAGCATGGGGCAAGGCTCCGGCCAATCCAGAGCAACCCCCGAATTCAGCTTACCGCGGGGGCGGGCCACACTCACCCCGCGAACATACGGTCTAACCGGGTGTTTGAACCCTCAATGGGGCCGAAATGGCCACATCGATAAAATTCTAGCAAACCCGCAAATCAGCCCCTAACCACACCGGCAAACTTCGCCCCGGCACACGCCCCGCCGGGGCCGTTTATTCGAATTTCGGAAAGGAAAGCCGGGTCAGATGCCCCCGTGAGATGAAACGGGAGTGCGGGACATGGCAATTCTGGTGACGGGTGGCGCCGGCTATATCGGCAGTCATATGGTCTGGACATTGCTGGATGCGGGCGAGCAGGTTGTCGTGCTCGATCGCCTCTCCACGGGCTTCCGCTGGGCCGTGGCGCCGGAAGCGCGCTTCTATCTCGGCGACGTCGCCGATACCGAATTGCTCAAGACCATCTTCATCGAAAACGACATCGAGGCGATCATCCATTTCGCCGGCTCCGCCGTCGTGCCGGCCTCGGTTGCCGACCCACTGTCCTATTACGACAACAACTCCGGCAAGACCCGCGCGCTGATGAGTGCCGCGGTCAGCGCCGGCATCCGCCACTTCGTCTTCTCCTCCACCGCCGCCGTCTATGGTCCGCAGAAGACGTCGGACCCGGTCAAGGAAGACGCATCGCTGAACCCGGAAAACCCCTACGGCCAATCGAAGCTGATGACCGAGTTCATGCTGCGCGATGCCGCCGCCGCCTATGATTTCAACTATGTGGCTCTCCGCTATTTCAACGTGGCAGGCGCCGACCCGCTCGGCCGCGCCGGGCAGTCCACTTCGGGCGCGACGCATCTGATCAAGGTCGCCTGCGAGGCCGCCCTCGGCCGCCGCGACAGCGTCAGCGTCTATGGCCTCGATTATCCGACGCATGACGGCACCGGCGTTCGCGACTACATCCACGTGAGCGATCTGGCCGAGGCGCACCTCAGAGCCCTGCAGCACCTGCGCAGCGAGCGCGGCTCGCTGGTTGCCAATTGCGGCTACGGCGCCGGTTATTCGGTGCTCGACGTGCTGAACATGGTCACACGGCTGCACGGCCACGCCTTCAAGATCCACATGGCCCCACGACGCCCGGGCGATTCCGCAAGCGTCGTCGCCGATGCCACCCTGGCGAACCGCGTGCTCGGCTGGACCCCGCGATACGATTCGCTCGAGACGATCGTCCGCAGCGCGCTCGATTGGGAACTGTCTCTCATGAACCGCAACGTCGAGGACCTGCAGGGCCTGCACCGCGTGCTCGCCGCCGCCTCCTTCTAGAGCCTTTCCTGGTTAGCTTGAAGCATTCTGCCGGAGCAGGTTTTCGTCAGGGCAAAGGCGATTGGCGAAGGGCATACCCCAGGTACGGTCGAGCCAATCGCCTTTGATCCTGGCGGAAAGATGCCCGGCCCTAGCCGGTTTGCAAAGCAAACCAGCGGGGTTGGCTGAAACGGGCCGCCTGATCGTCCGGCCGGCTTGGCCGTATGCGTTGGCTACGACGCGCGCCTGCCGGACGACCATCCGACTCCGTTTGAGCCAACAGAATGCTTCAATCTAACCAGGAAAGGCTCTAAGCGCCGAAACTGTTGCAGTCTTGCGACCGAACGAGGTCGTGAGCATCTTCCTCGCATGCGAACCATCGACTATCCGGCCGAGCGCGATAAGTTTGTGTACAAGCAGCGCAATTCGCTGATGGCATGAAGTTGGAATCGCAATTTGGCGCGGCCGCATCGATCGCGGCTCACGCCGCAAGGAGGCCCGGATGCACGACAAAGTCGATCAGCGCGAGGTTATTGCCGAGCGACAGGGTTCCGCCGGCATCATCCGCCTCAACAGGCCGAGAGCGCTGAACAGCCTGACCCTCGACATGGTCCGCTCGATCGACGCGGCGCTCAGCGAATTCGCGGCCGATGCCGATGTGGCGACCGTGATCATCATGGGCGAGGGCGAGCGTGGCTTCTGCGCCGGCGGCGATATCCGCGCGCTGCACGAGAGCGGCCACGCCGGTACATCGCTGGCGGAAGATTTCTGGCGCCAGGAGTTCCACCTCAATCACCGCATCGCCGCCTATCCAAAGCCCTATGTCGCGCTGATGGACGGCATCACCATGGGCGGCGGCGTCGGTCTCTCCTCGCATGGCCGCCACCGCGTGGTCACCGAACGCACCCGCTTTGCCATGCCCGAGACGGGGATCGGCTATTTCCCCGATGTCGGCGCCACATGGCTGCTGCCGCATGCCCTCGGCGAAGTCGGCGTCTGGATGGGGCTGACTGGCCTTGAGGTCGGCGCGGCCGACGTGATCCATGCCGGGCTCGCCGACGTCCAGGTCGCGTCGTTCCAGCTGCCGGAGCTTGTCGACACGCTGGCCGGCCTGTCACGTGGCGCAAGCTCGCGCGATGTCGACGTCGTCCTGAAGAACCTGTCGACCGATCCGGGCAAGGGGCCGCTGAGGCTCAATAGCAGCCTGATCGAACGCACCTTCCGCTTCGGCACGGTCGGCGACATCATCGCGGCGTTGAAAGCGGAGCCATCGGATTTCGCTGCAGAAACACTGCGCGCCATCCAGCTGCGCTCGCCAACCAGCCTGGCGTTGACGCTGCGCCTGCTGCATGAGGGCAAGCAGAGCCGCAGCCTCGGCGAGTGCCTGCGCCGCGAGTTCAGCGCCTGCCTGGGCATCCTGCAAAGCCCCGACTTCTACGAGGGCATCCGAGCCGCCGTTATCGACAAGGACCGCAAGCCGAAATGGATGCCTTCAACGATCGAAGCGGTGGAACCCGCCGCGATCGACCGGTTCCTGCGGCCGGCCGAACCGCCGCTTGCGCTTTAGCCGTGCTTACATCGGGAAGTCGGGGATGGCCTCGCGCCGGGTCAGCTTCAACGTCCTGTCGGGCTGCAGGATATAGGTTTCCAGCTGCTTCGTTCCGGTCGAATCATAGAACGAATTATGGACGACGCTGCCCGGTGGGGACTTGGTCAGCTTCGTGCGCGGCTGCCCGCCATAGGTGATGCTTCCGGGCACGGGCTTCACCTCCGCCGTCTCGCTGGTGGTGCAGCCAGCCAGAAGACCAGCCATAACGAATGTCGCCGCAACGGCCGATATCACGCGCTTCATCGCGATCACCCCACATGTCTATGCTGTTGATATGGCTCGCTTCGCTTGAAGCGCCAAGAGGTATTTGGATTTTCTTCTCGAAAATACTCCAACGATAGCGCCCGCACTGCAACGAAATGCGGCGCTGCAGCGTTAAGCAGCAGAACAATTCGCTTGGAGGCGAAGATGGTACAACTGTTCCAGATTTTGACGGGGCACGAGGATCAGTGTGAACGAGGCCACAGCCAGTCGTCTATGCGGGCTGCAGTCGAAAGCGCACTGAGCGCAGATCCGGACCTCGATTGCACCGAGATCACCGTCACCATGCTCGGCCAATACGCCGTGCTCGAGGGCTTTGCGCACAGTGCGGGTGACATCGTTCGCGCGATGATGATCGCCGAGGACGTCGTGGGACAGGGCAACGTGCAGAGCCGGATGCTGCGCCGCTGATGCTCTCCTTTTGTCGCCGGTGCGCTGTTTCGGTCAATACTGTAGGATGGAAGTAGAAAAACGTTAACGCATTTGAAAGTGGCGGCGGTTTCGCGGAACTAAACTAACGGCTGTTCCGTTACTGGGATAATCAAACATGGGAGAATGGCATGACGCGCTTTCTTCGACTTGGGATGCCCGCCTTAGCGCTGATGACTGGCGCATTTGCATTGCCGGCCGCCGCTTCGCTCGAGATCGACAGCAACTATTCGGCGCTTCAGCGCGATGACGTCGTGCTCGCCCAGTATGGCGATGCGACCGCCTGCGTACCCTCGGGCGCGCACTACGTTCCATCCTTCATTCGCGCCAATGACGGCACGATCATCGGCGTGGGCTATGTGGAAGTGGCAAGCGCCGATACCGGATGCTGATATCAGCTAACGCTCAATTAACCAGCCTGCCGTAGGCGCGCCGCGTTGATGCGCGGTCTTTAACGATCGCGTCACGGCGGCGCTCGGTTGCTTTGTGTAACTGATTGTTTTGAGAGGAATATACGAGGCCCGCCTGCGCTTTTGGCACAGAGGGTGACGAGCCTCTGACCATCATCATGATGGCTGCCAGTGTTCTAGTGAGCGTTGCGCGCCCAAGACAACCGGCTTCGTCCGGCTACCCCCGACAAGCTCCGGCAAGGGTTAAGCAAAAATCAACTCTGCTTTATTTCGAACCACTTGTGGACTGTTCTGGCCCGCGTCGGTACTTCTAGTGGACGTGCAGCCTTGCTTCCTCTGCCGCCGCGACGAACTCCGCGCGAGCTTCTTCCACGCTCTTGCGACCGTCAAGCGCGGCTCGGCATGTGCTGCGGGCCTTCAGGTAGCGCAGGCCGCGAACGTTGGGCCAGAGCTCGGTCAGGCATGTCAGCGCGTCGAACGGGCCGGATATCGTCCGCGCACCGGTGGTTTCGAAGCCGACCTGAATAGGATCATTCCACTTTTCGCTTGCCATCTGCGCACTCCTCCATTGCTCACGCCAGATACTCTGCAGCGTTCTGCCTGCTCCTCCCGCAAAGCAGTGTGCGAGAGCATTTTAGCGATAATTCACAAACCCGCAAATGGGAAAAGACATACGCGTTCGGCGTAACGAACCAAAGACGTATGTAAAGACAAGCACCCGGCCATGCGACCGAGTGCTTGAAACAATCACCAAACGTGGGCGTTTAGCTGCAGACGCGGGTGGTCTTGGTCACGATCCGGCCGTGGCTGTGGTACTTCACGGTCTTCATGCGGCAATCATAGCGCACGGGATGGTGGCGGTTGGAATGGCCGTAATAGGGGCGGTGGTTGTAGCGATCGTGGTAGCCGTGATAGCCGGGCTGACCGATTCTCACCGTCACGCTATCGGCAAGGGATGGCATTGCGGTTGCGCTGAGCGATGCGATGGCCACGGCGGCAGCGATAATAAGCTTCTTCATGCTAGTCTCCATTCATAACAGCGTTGACGAAACGTTCGTATCGAGAATTTGTTCAATACGAATAATAAGCGCAGCATGAATGTGAGCTGAGAGGCGTGTTCATGTCCGGGTCATCCCGGCAGACGGCAAGCTTTTATGGCGCGATGGTGTAGACGAATACGGCTTTATAGACGGCGAGCGCGCCGAAAACGGCGGTGATGGCAGCCAGAACCATGGCGATCAGAATGATCGCCTTCGTGCCCTTGCCGTTCTGCTGGTCGTTGTCGTCGGTGCTCATGGTCGTCTCCTGCGGGCTCGCCCGGCTCACTCATGGTCTCGGCCGGCGAAGCCGTTATCGCCACGTCTTAACCAGTCGGCCGCTCTTTCGCAAACCGGGATATCCGAGCCGAATGTCGCAGTGGGACGCGCGACCACAATTCACGATTGCCGCAAATCGCGGAACAAACGCATCGCGGACGGGTTGTCCACACGTAACCCGATAGTGAAAACCGACGAGGAAGAGGAAATTCCCATGCGAACGTCTGTCATCACAGCGGCCATTTTCGCCGCGGGGTTGGCCACATCCGCTTTCGCGCAGTCCAACCCAGATTCGATCGGCCCCACCAATGGCGGCTCGACCGGCTCAAGCGCCGGAACATTTTCCAGCGATTACACGAGCAGCGACAACGGCACCCACCCGGTAACAGTCACGCCAGTCGACCCGACGACCACTCAGTCGATCACGGCTCAGCCAAAGACGCTCGACTGCCCATCCATGCCTCGCGCCAACTCGGGCGTCGACACCCGCGGCGGCGAAAGCGGCGCCTCCATCAGCGATGCTTGCCGAGAATACGACAACTAAGGTGGGTGGACATCCGTAATCAAAAAGGGGCCGGCTTGTTCGGCCCTTTTTGCTGAACAGGCATAAGCATTCGTCGATCAGACGTGTGATGCAGGATTGTTTATTTACCGGGGAGAAAACTGGTGCTGCCGAGTGGGATTGAACCACCGACCTCACCCTTACCAAGGGTGTGCTCTACCACTGAGCTACGGCAGCGAGGACCAGACGCTGGCAACCGAAGCGGCTGCGTTGCGTGAACGGGGCGGCTATTGCCACAGCTTCGGGACGAGCGCAAGACGCAATTTCAAACTTATGTCAGTTTCACGTCGCCACTTTTGGATTGCCGCGAATTCGGGTAAGCCATGAAACATGACCGAAGACACTGAAAATGCCCGCAAGGGCCGCAAAGACGCGATCGAACAGCAGGCCAAATTGCGCCGCGATCGGGCCGCGGAAAAATTGCGGGAAAATCTTTCCCGCCGCAAACAGCAGACGCGTGCGCGCCGTTCCGGCCAGGCCGACGAGACAAATGGACTGCCTGCCGCAAAAATGGACGAATCGTAATGTTCCGTCCGCTTCGAATTGAAGCCTTCGCGGATTTCGTCTAAAGACCCGCATCCTTTTAAAAGACAGAGTTTCAGAAAGGCGGGCGTGGCCCGTAAGCGCTTATGGATCGTATCAGAATTGTCGGCGGTAATGAGCTTAACGGCATCATTCCCATTTCCGGCGCCAAGAATGCCGCCCTGCCGCTGATGATCGCCTCGCTTTTGACCAGCGATACGCTGACGCTCGAAAATGTGCCGCACCTGGCCGATGTCGAACAGTTGCTGCGCATCCTCGGCAATCATGGCGTCGACGTTTCGGTCAATGGCCGCCGCGAGCGCCAGGAAGACAGCTACTCGCGCACGATCCACTTCACCTGCCGCACCATTGTCGACACGACCGCTCCCTACGAGTTGGTCTCTAAGATGCGCGCTTCCTTCTGGGTCATCGGCCCGCTTTTGGCGCGTGAAGGCCAGTGCCGCGTTTCGCTGCCCGGCGGTTGCGCCATCGGCACGCGCCCGGTCGATCTCTTCCTCGACGGCCTGACGGCGCTTGGCGCGACGCTCGATATCGACAGCGGCTATGTCAACGCCACCGCCCCCAAGGGCGGCCTGATCGGCGCCAAGTACACCTTCCCGAAGGTCTCCGTCGGCGCGACCCACGTCATGATGATGGCCGCCACGCTTGCCCGCGGCACCACCGTCATCGGCAATGCCGCCCGCGAGCCTGAGGTCGTCGACCTCGCCAACTGCCTGATCGCCATGGGCGCCAAGATCTCCGGCGCCGGCACGTCAACCATCACCATCGAAGGCGTCACCTCGCTCTCGGGCGCGCGCCACCGCGTTCTGCCGGATCGCATCGAGACCGGCACCTACGCCATGGCCGTTGCCATGGCCGGCGGCGATGTCGTGCTTGAAAACACCGATGTGGCGCTGCTCGACACCGCGCTCGAGACGCTTCGCCGCGCTGGTGCTGAAATCTCGGCCACCAACAACGGCATGCGCGTCCGCCGCAATGGCGCCGGCATCCGCCCGGTCGATATCGTCACCGATCCCTTCCCGGGCTTCCCGACCGACCTGCAGGCGCAGTTCATGGCGCTGATGACCCGCTCCACCGGCGTGTCGCATGTTACCGAGACCATCTTCGAAAACCGCTTCATGCACGTGCAGGAACTTGCCCGCCTTGGCGCCAAGATCTCGCTCTCGGGCCAGACGGCGAAGATCGAGGGCGTGCCGCGTCTGAAGGGCGCGCCGGTCATGGCGACCGATCTGCGCGCTTCCGTGTCGCTCGTCATCGCCGGCCTTGCGGCCGAAGGCGAGACCATGGTGTCGCGCGTCTATCACCTCGATCGCGGCTTCGAGCGCCTGGAAGAAAAGCTCACACGCTGCGGCGCGATCGTCGAACGCGTCAGCGAATAAGCGCAACTGTAGACGTAACGGGACAAAGGGCGGTCATTCGCCCTTTGTCCCCGTTGCGCAATGGGCCTTAGCGCCTTATGTCCCTTGTCCGACGGCAACGCCATTCTGCGGCGCCGGATATCGCCATCCCGGCGATATCGGAGACAAAGGGGTGCTGCCTGAATGACCGACCTGAAGCTTGTTGCGCTGGATAGCGAAGACCTTGCCGTCGTCTCCGCGCATACGCAGGATAGCGTCTTCAAGGTCGCCGATCTTTCCTGGTCGCCGCGCGACCAGCAGTTTTCCATCGCCGCCAATCGTTTCGTCTGGGAAGAAGCCGGCGCCAAGCGCAAGGGCTTCGAGCGCCGCCGCGCCGCCATCGTCTTCAAGCGTGTGCTCTCTGTCCGCTCCGTCGGCATCAATCAGAAGAACCGTGAGGATGTCCTGTCGCTGCTCGCCATTCGCTTCGAACAGAAAGGCGAAGGGCCCGAGGGCACCATCCAGATCGATCTCGCCGCCGGCGCCACCATCGCGCTCGATGTCGAATGCATCGAGGTTCAGCTTGCGGATATCGGCGGCGCATGGGAAACCGCTTCCAAGCCGCGCCATCCCGGCGCCTGAATACGCATTTATCGAAGCATACCGAGAGGAATTGACGCGTGGCAATCTGGTTGGATCAGGCATCGGACGATTTCGGGCAGCGTTTCGCGGCGTTTCTGACGACCAAGCGCGAAATGTCCGAGGACGTAAACACCACCGTTCGCGCCATCATTGATGATGTCCGCGCCCGTGGCGATGCGGCGCTCGCCGAGTATTCGCGGAAGTTCGAGGGCATCGACTTCGCCGAGACGCCGATGCGCGTCACCGAAGCGGAAATCGACGCGGCCGTAGAGGCCGTGCCCGCCGAAGTGCTGGGCGCGCTCAAGGTCGCAGCCGTCCGCATCGAATCCCACCACGCCCGCCAGCTTCCCAAGGACGATATCTACGAAGATGCCATGGGCGTGACGCTCGGCTCGCGCTGGACGGCGATCGAGGCAGTCGGGCTTTACGTTCCGGGCGGCACGGCGAGCTATCCAAGCTCGGTGCTGATGAACGCCATTCCGGCCAAGGTTGCCGGTGTCGATCGCGTTGTCATCGTCGTCCCCGCAACGGGCGGCAAGGTCAACCCCGCCGTGCTCGCCGCAGCGAAGCTTGCCGGCGTGACCGAGATCTATCGCATCGGCGGAGCCCAGGCCGTGGCGGCGCTCGCCTATGGCACCGATAGCATCGCGCCGGTCGACAAGATCACCGGCCCCGGCAACGCCTATGTCGCCGCCGCCAAGCGCCACGTCTTCGGCACTGTCGGCATCGACATGATCGCCGGCCCCTCTGAAGTCCTCGTCATCGCCGACAAGGACAATAATCCGGATTGGATCGCAGCCGATCTTCTCGCCCAGGCAGAGCATGATGTCAGCGCGCAATCGATCCTGATCACCGACGACGCGGCCTTCGGCAAGGCGGTTGAAGCCGCCGTCGAACGCCAGCTGAAGACGCTGAACCGCGCCGAAACGGCTGCCGCCAGCTGGCGCGATTTCGGCGCCGTCATCCTCGTCAAAGAGATCAGCGACGCCATCCCGCTTGCAAACCGCATCGCCGCCGAGCATCTGGAAATCGCCGTCGCCGATCCGGATGCGCTGGTCGACAAGATCCGCAATGCCGGCGCCATCTTCATCGGCGCGCATACGCCTGAAGTGATCGGCGATTATGTCGGCGGTTCCAACCACGTGCTGCCGACCGCCCGCTCCGCGCGGTTCTCGTCCGGCCTCTCGGTGCTTGACTTCGTCAAGCGCACTTCGATCCTGCGCCTCGGTTCCGAACAGCTGCGCACGCTGGGTCCGGCCGCCATTGCGCTTGCCGTATCGGAAGGCCTCGACGCCCACGCGCGGTCGGTTGCGATCCGCCTCAACCTGGAACGGTAAGTGATGGCTGCGGGCGACTTCCGGCTTTGCGACGTCGTCCTGGACGACACCATCGGCCGATCGACGCCCGATGTCGAGCACGAGCGCGCCGTCGCCATCTTCGATCTCATCGAGGAGAACACATTTACGCCCGTCGGCCACGCCGGCGGCCCGTACCGGCTGAATATCTCGCTTGTTGATACCAAGCTGGTCTTTGCCATCACGACCGAAGGTGGCGAGGCGGTCGCCACGCACATCCTGTCGCTCACCCCGTTCCGCCGCATCGTGAAGGATTACTTCATGATCTGCGAGAGCTATTACGAGGCGATCCGTTCCGCCTCTCCAAGCCGCATCGAGGCAATCGACATGGGGCGGCGCGGCATCCATAACGAAGGTTCGCAGACGCTGCAGAACCGATTGGACGGCAAGATCGAGGTGGATTTCGACACCGCGCGCCGCCTGTTCACGCTGGTCTGCGTTCTCTACTGGCGCGGATGACCGGGATGAGCGAGCTTGAACCGACAAGCGCAAGCATCAGGCCGGGCGCGATCTTGTTCATGTGCGGCATGAACGCCATCCGCTCGCCGATCGCAGAAGCGATTGCCCGTAGTTTGCTGCCGTCAAATACCTATATAAGATCTGCCGGCGTGCGCGCCGGCGAACGCGATCCCTTCGTCGATGTGGTGCTCGATGAGATCGGACTGTCGCTCGGTCGGCATCTGCCGCACACGCTGGAAGATCTCGAAGACGATTATTTCGATGTGATCATTACGCTCTCGCCGCAAGCCCACCACGCAGCGCTCGAACTGACGCGCGCGAGCGCCGTCGAGGTGGTCTACTGGCCGACCATGGACCCAACAGTCGCGCAGGGCACGCGGGAGCAGATTCTGGAGAGCTATCGCGAGGTGCGCAATCATCTCGCCGAGCTTATCCAGAACCGTCTATTAGACCGAAGTGGTATCGCCGCGCAGTCCGCATGAAACAAATAAAGGAAACGCGATCAATTTGGTTCACAAACCCCCGTTGATTGTGTAGTTTCCGCCCAAATTTTGAGGCGGCCCCAATCTTGGCCAATGCCGCCATCTCAACCGACAGGAAGAAAACACCTATATGCCTAAAGAAGAAGTCCTCGAGTTCCCGGGTATCGTCACGGAACTTTTGCCGAATGCGACGTTCCGCGTGAAGCTCGAAAACGAGCACGAGATCATCGCCCACACCGCTGGCCGCATGCGCAAGAACCGTATCCGCGTTCTCGCCGGCGACAAGGTTCTTGTGGAAATGACGCCATACGACCTGACCAAGGGCCGTATCACCTACCGCTTCAAGTAAGCTTGATCCGAAAGCCCTAGGGCTTTCGCTTCCGTCTGCCCGGTAGTCGAGGTTCCATGGCGCTCAAATACAAGCTCATTCTGGCTTCGGGTTCCCCCCGCCGTGTTGACCTGCTCAACCAGGCAGGGATCGAGCCCTCGCGCCTGATGCCGATGGATATCGACGAGACGCCGAAGAAGTCGGAGCACCCGCGCTCGCTGGCGCGCCGCCTGTCGACGGAAAAGGCCGAAGCAGCGCTCGCCGCCATCAAGGGCGACATGACCTGGAAGGGCAGCTACATCCTGGCCGCCGATACCGTCGTCGCCGTCGGCCGCCGCATTCTCGGCAAGGCCGAGTTCGCCGACGAGGCCTCGGCCTCGCTCTACCTGCTCTCCGGCCGCAGCCATTGGGTCTATACCGGCGTCTGCCTGGTGACGCCCGATCGCAAGATCCGCCAGAAGATCGTGGAAACCAAGGTGCGCTTCAAGCGTTTGTCCGGTTTCGAGGTCGAAAACTACCTGGCCTCAGGCCAGTGGCGCGGCAAGGCGGGTGCCTACGGCATCCAGGGGCTCGCCGGCACCTTCGTGCAGAAGATGGTCGGCTCCTACACCAACGTCGTCGGCCTGCCGCTATACGAGACCATTTTGCTTCTGACCGGCGAGGGCTTCGACGTCCACAGCCGGTGGCCCGAGGCTTGAAGCCGGCGGGCCGAAAACCCGAAGGAATGACCATGCCCGATGAAACCAGACAGAGCGCCAAGATCGAACCGCTGCGCAAGGCGCACCCGTGCCCGGAGTGCGGCACGCCCTCGCAGCGCGAGCACTATCCTTTCTGCTCGAACCGTTGCCGCGAAGTCGATCTTTCGCGCTGGCTGACCGGCTCATACGCCATCCCCGTTGCCGAGGATGAGACGAAGGCTGAGTACCCCGACGAGAACTGATCGTGTTTTCCGCTCGGGAAGCCGTTCAATTTGTTCAATAATTCGGAAAATTCACAGGCCTGTCAAAAAACTCTCATTTGGCGCTTGCCATGGCCGAACAAGATGTTATAACCCCGCTCGCTTCCGGGGAAAACCAAGCCCCCGCAGCTCTCGGAAACGAGAGGTGTGCTGAAGCAGGAATGCCCAGATAGCTCAGTTGGTAGAGCAGCGGATTGAAAATCCGCGTGTCCGTGGTTCAAATCCGCGTCTGGGCACCACTCTTTTCCTTTGAATTAAATCTCTGCCTCAGCCCATGCCAGACGTACGAAACGCGTCGAACGACACCCGCGTGTGAGCGAGTGCCGTTGCAAGTTCAAACAGGCTGCGGCGTGGCCTTTTAGCCTTGGAACAGGCTGAGGATGTTGCGCGGCGAGGAGTTGGCGATCGAGAGTGACTGAATGGCCAGCTGCTGCTGTGTCTGCAGCGCCGAGAGCCTGGAGGATTGTTCTTCCATATCGGCATCCACGAGGCGGCCTATACCACTGTCGATCGAATCGCTGAGCTTCGAGGCGAAGTCGCTCTGCTGATCCACGGTCCGGCTGAGCGAACCGATATCGGAGGCGACCTTCGTCATCTGCTTGGTCATGCCTTCGAGCGTCGAGAGCATGTCGTCGAGTTCCGCCGAGGTCGTCGAATTGTCGATCGCGAGGTCGGTCGCTGTCGAGGGCGCGGTGGCGCCCTTGAGGACCACGTAGTTCTTGGCCGACCCTGCCTGTATGGCGAAAGCTTCGGTCGACAGGATCCCGTATTCGCCGGATCCGCCATTGTCGACGAAGTATTGAACGTTGGTGTCGGTCTGGGGTGGCGGCGTATTGATCGCATAGCTCAGCGTGCCGAGCTTGACGGTGCCGTCATTGTTTCGAATGAAGGAGGTGACGATCTGCTTGTCGGCGGAATCGACGCCGCTGTTCCACGAGAGCCAGTTCTGGCCGTTGAACGATGCCGCGCCGAGCGTCGTGGTCAACTGACCCTTCAGCTGCATGATCTCTTCGTTGACCTTCGTCTTGTCGACGCCATTTTCGAAAGCCGTGACCAGCTTCGCCTTCATCTCCGACATCACATCGATCGAGGAGGCAATTGCCTCGTAGGTCGTGTCGAGAATGGCGCCGCTCAGCCCCAGCGCGTCCTGAACCGCCGAAATGGACTTGTTGTCCGAGCGCATCGTCGTGGCGATTGACCAATAGGCCGCGTTGTCGGCAGCTTTGCCGACGCGCAGTCCCGTTGATACTTGCTTCTGGGTCTCGCCGAGGTTCGAGTTTATCGAACGGAGCGTCTGCAGCGCGTTATTCGCGGATATATTCGTGACAATAGACGTCATGAGAAACTCAGAAATGAAACTTTAGATTTATATTGATTTGTTGGATGTGATATTACGCATCCTATGGGTGCCAAAGTATAGCTGCGCTGGTTAACAAAGTGCCTATTGGATCTGACGGATTTTAGCGAGTTTCTCGCCGCTGATATTGATTTCAGTCCGCTGGGCGGCATGTAAAAATCCAAGCAACGATAAAGAAACGGCTCAGGCGCGGCGCGGCCGCATCCCTCGGCGGCGATCGTTGCCGCGCTCGGCTCAATCCATCTTTTTGATTTGGCGGCAAACGACAGGGCTGCTACAGCGGTCCATCACGCAGGACCAGCAGAGAGTGACATGGCCAAGACGAAAGAACCAAAGCTCGAGCATTCCGAACTCGCCGGCGAGTTTACCGATGATGGCGTGACCGTTCTGGTCGACATTTTCCGCCCCGCCGGCACCAATGGCGACTGGAAGATGGAAGTCGTGACGCAAGACGACGACCTGATCGAGTGGGAAGAGGGCTTCGAGACCGATCGCGATGCTTTCGACGAGTTTCTGGCCACGGTCGAGCGCGATGGCATCCGCACATTCCTCGATGATGCGGACGAGCCGTCGGTTCACTAGAGTTTGTCCAGAAAGACTCTGGCGCCGTGACACTGCTGTGACTGTCGTTTTCAGACTGGAAAATGTCGCTTGCGGAGACCCTTCAAAATAAACCGAAACTAAAGTGGGCCACTCCGAAAGATAAGTGCGCATAAAGCGCGCCGGGAACAGCAAACATGAAAGCTTTGGAATACAGAGCCGCTCTGGCGGTCCTGGGATTGACCACTGCTGGAGTGGAAAATCTCTTTGGAGTCGATCAGATCACCAGCCGCCGCTGGGCGACGGGAGAGCAGGATGTGCCGCGCGCCGTGGCGCTATGCCTGCTCCTGATGGCGTCGCATAACCTGTCGGTCGCCCAGGCGCAAATCCTGGCCGACAGCGTCGACGTGCCGCTGGCGAAATCCGCCTGACAATTGGGCCTTACAACTGGGGATGTGGCGAAAGCCCTCAGGCCGCCGGCTGCTGGATCATCTTTTTCAGAACATCGAGAAGCTGTTTGGCGTCGTCATTGGCGCCTAGCACGCGCAGGCGCTCTTCCGCGAGGCTGATGATCGCCTCCATGCTTTCGCGCTCGCTCCAGCCGGAAGCGACACAGGCGCGTGTCAGATCCTCGAACGCGAACTGCATCGCATCCTGGCAGCGCACATCCCGATCGGGATCGTCACTGGTGACAAACGGCCTGTAGATCTCCCGCATCTCACTTCTCCGCAACTCATTCGCACGCGCCATGCTATTCCACAGGCTTTAATGAAGTATTCATGACGATATCCGGCAATCTGGGCGGAAATTCGTGACACACCCGATTTCTCTGAGAAACGACGCAAGTTGTCTCGCCGCGCATGTCGCAACCTACTGATAAGGGCGTCGTTCTCAACTCGCATCTGCAGTGGTAATATTACCCTTGCCGAAAAGAGGGGAGATTCACATGCCACGCATCTCGCATCTATATTTCAAGACGGCCATTCTGTTCCTGATCCTTGGTATCGGAATGGGGCTGAACATGGCAATCTCGCAGGATCACAGCGTGATCGGCGCTCATGCACACTGTAATCTATTGGGTTGGGTGACGATGGCGCTCTTCGGGGGCTATTACGCGCTTAACCCGCGCAAGGCCGAACGCCGCATCGCGATGATCCAGTACGGCATCTATACCGCGGGCGTCACGCTCATGGTTCCTAGCCTCTATCTGATGTTGCTCGGCAACATGGCGATGGAACCCGTCGTGGCAATCGCCTCGATCATCACATTCATCGGCGTCCTGTTGTTCGCCTTCGTCATCTTCTCCGGCGAACAGGTGGCCATGACGCCATCAACGCCGTCCTATCGCTGAAGCCCACCGCATTCCTTCTCGGCGCTCGTTCTTGGGGACGGGCGCCGTGGAAGGCGGATCAGTGAACGACCTGAACGCGGATATGCTCCTTGGCTGCATAGGAATGGCAGTCGATCGGCGCATCGCCGACGAAGATCACATCGCCATCCTGGTCGAACAGGCCCCAACAGGCTTCGTCATCGACATAGACCTTGCGGACGTAACCGAACGGCGCGCTTTCGAAGACGACGTTGGGTGCAACAGCAACTGTCTCAAGTTCTCGCATGGATCACTCCGATAGTCATTTCTGTTTTAGTGCGACATCATATTGCATTGCGAGGCGGATGCCGGGCTATCCCTAGAAATAGGGATGTCTAACTCAGCTTGACCTTTCGTCTCTCAGGGTGTGCCGAATCGGTATTTCATGCCGATTTCCTTCCTTGGTTGCAGCACGTCGCGCCTTTGTGGATTGCGATTGCATCAGCGGCGAAAAGCGCGTTGCGCCGGCCAATCGAAGCTCCTATCTACAGGCACGAATCACCTCCGAGGAATAACTCATGGCAGACCTAAAGGTTCGCACTCGTCCCGTTGGCGCCAGCGCCGTTCTCGGCCGCACCGGCTTCCCGCATGTCACCTCCGCCACCGGCGGTGAGATCGACATCGTCACCAGCCCGTCGCAGCCGGGTTTCAACCCGCTGGACCTTCTCTATTCCTCCCTCTCGGCCTGCCTGGTCCTGAGCGCCCGCATGGCGGCAAGCCAGCTCGGCGTTCTCGATCGCATCACCGAGCTCAAGGCCGACGTCACCGGCGAGAAGGCCACCGAAGGCCTGTCGCGGGTGAAGACCTTCAACATCGTCTTCTCCATCAAGGGCGACATCGACGAGGAAACCCGCCAGAAGATCGCCCACGCCGCCGAAGACGAGATCTGCACGGTGAGCAACACGATCCGCGGCAATCCGGAATTCTCGACGATCATCTCCGGCTGACCCTTTATGCTGGTGCTGGCGTAGCGCGAGCGACGCCGGCGCCGATATCGACCGAGCCTGTCGTTCCCGGGCTATTCTCAGGCCACCGCTTCTGCTACTTGCGCTGCATGATGGCGCCGCTCGATCGCACCCGACGCCGCAAGCACGGTACGCCATGTCGCAAGTATCCTCCGCCCTCCCGCAGTCCGCTCCTTCGCATCGCTTCGCGCTTGCCGCATTGATCCTCGGCGGTGCCGCGATCGGCGGTTCGCCGATCTTCGTGCGGCTGTCGGAAGTGGGGCCGATGGCAACCGGCTTCTGGCGCGTGGCGCTGGCTTTCTTCCCGATCTACATCTTCTCGCTGATCAAGGGCGGTGCGACTGGTCCGAAGCCCGAGACCTGGGCGGATCGCGGCCTGCTCATCCTGCCCGGCGTCATTCTGGCCGTCGACCTCATCACCTGGCACCTGTCGATCACGATCACATCCGTCGCCAATGCGACGCTGCTGGCCAACCTCGCGCCGGTCTTCGTCACCATCATCGGCGTGCTCTTCATGGGTGCCGCCGTCACGCGCGTATTCGTGGTCGGGCTGGTGCTGGCGATCGCCGGTGTCGTCATTCTCAAGGGCGGTCCGGCCGCACTCGGCCAGGGCGATCTGCGCGGCGATGGCGGCGCCGTTCTCGCTGCGGTCGCCTATGCGCTTTATATCCTCGCCATCGGCAGGCTGCGCACGCGCTTCGATACGGTTCGCATCATGCTGTGGAGCACGGCGTCGGCCGCCGTCTGCCTGTTTCCGTTCGGCTTCTTCGTCGAAGGCCATCTCATGCCCGCGACGGCCTACGGCTGGGCCATGGTCTTCGGTCTCGCCTTCATCAGCCACGCCAGCGGGCAAGTGGCGATCACCTATGCGCTGGCCTATCTGCCGGCCGCCTTCTCGTCGCTGACGCTGCTCCTGCAGCCGGTCGTGGCCGCCATCCTCGCATGGATCCTGCTCAGCGAGCCGATCGGCCCCATGCAGGCCGTCGGTGGTCTGGTGGTCCTCGCCGGGATCATGATCGCCCGGCGAGGCTGATTGCCTTAGGCGACAGCGGCCTGTTTCTGCATGCGCCGTGCGTCGAGAATATCAAGCGCCTCGTCGACGGTCGCTGCCAGTTCCGCCTTTTCCGTGTTGCAGGTGTTCCAGGCCTCGATGAAGCTGCTGGTCTTGCCGTAGCTGTTGTCGAGCACGCAATGGTCGGCGCCGATCAGCACGCACATGATGTGCCCGTGCATGCGGTCAGTGATGACCTGCCGTGCCGAGCCCAAGAGCGCCACGCCGCGGTCGAAACGCTGCTGCGCGCGCTCACGGTAGGCGAGTTCCGTCATGCGGGCGCGGCCGCCGATCTTGCCTGACAGCAGCCCCTTCAGAATGGCCGCGTGCTTGGTCTGCTTCTGGAAATCGGCGGGCTCATCCGGCCAATCCGACTTCACTGTCCCCGGACGCTGTGTCGCCGCCGTCAGGTCCTGCGGCGTGCCGACTTCCTGGTCTTCGCGCAGGTTCAACAGCAGCTCGTGCTGCGGCACCGGCTTTGCGACCGGGCCGATGCAGAAGGCCATGTCGGGGCACAGGCGCGTCTCGCACTGGAACCAGCGCTGGGCAAACGCAAGGCTCTTCTTGTCGCGTACCAGAAGCGTGAACTGGCCGTGCTTCTCGATCGCCCGCGCCGTGCTGTCGACGTTGGCCTGATCCTTGAAATGGATGGTCTGCGGCAGCTGCACGATCGGCCGTCCCTTGTGCCGCTCCAGCATGTTTTCGCGGAACTGGCGGTAGCCCGCCCAGATGTCGCCGAAATTGCCGCCGCCGTGCAGGAAGATCCGGCCGTCGCCAATGGCGCCGAGCATGCGGTCCTCGTCGAAGGTCGGGATTTCGGTCACGTAGGAAGGGCGCGAGCGCTTCTTGTCGAAGTATGCAAGCTCGCCCAGCCAGATCGCGCTGTCGCCGATATTGTAGTGGTTCGGAAAGTCGAGAAGCGCATAACGCTCCGACGGGTCGAAAACGTCAGACAGATTCTTCTCGATCACGCCCTGCAGGCGGTTGATGATCGTCAGGTTAGATTCCATTGAAGGCTCCTTGTTTTAGGGACAAGAGGTCCGAAAGTTATTGCGCGGGCTCAGGCCTGCGCGTGTTTGCGAAACGGGTTGAGCGACATTGCAAGCGCGATGTAGGGGCGGATGACCGACCGGCCGAAGATCGGCAGGAAGGCGAGGTAGATCACCGCGCCGAGGCCAATGCTGAGGCCGAGCGAAAGCCAGCGGTTCTGGACATGCTCGACGATGACAGGATGGGCGAGCCAGACGCCGGCGGCCATCAGCAGCGAACCGCAGAGCGGCAGCGCCACGGCCTTCAGCGTGCTCATCGCATCGATGTTGGCGAAACGTGCCAGCACATATTGCTGGTAGGGCAGCGTCAGCCAGGCGCGCAGCGTATAGCCGGCCGCAACGGCAACCACGCCGTAGGGCACGAGCAGCCAGGTGAGCACCAGCGTCGCGGCAAGCTGCAGGGCAGCCACCGAGAGAATCGATTCGGCGCGGTTGACAGCCGACAGCGCCGACGAGGCAAAGAAGTTCATGACGAAGGGCACGGCCATCAGCACAAGCACCGTCGCGATGTCGCCGGCATTGCCCCACTTGTCGCCGAACAGCATGGCGATCATGTCGTTGGACAGAGCGCCGAAGCCGAGCAGCAGCGGAATTGTGCCGAGTGCGGCTGCACCGACGATCTTGTTATAGGCGTTGCGGAAGGCGACGCGGTCGTTCTGCAGCCGCGACAGCGTCACCAGCGCGACACTGCCGATCGGGGCCAGCACCGCCTGTCCGATCAGCTCGATCAGCCGCCAGGCAATACGGTAGCGGCCGACTTCGACCGGGCCGTACCAGCGCGAAATGAAGATGTCCTGCACGCGGGCAAGCAGCATCCACATCAGCTGCGTGACGACAAGGCTGATGCTGAACAGGAAGACCGAGCGGAACAGCGGCACGTTGAAACGGAACTTCGGCATCCAGGGATAGGCGACCCAGCCGAGCAGCACCGTGACCACGGCGTTGACGGCTGTCTGGGCGACCAGCGCCCACACGCCCCAGCCCATGAAGGCGCAGGCGACGGCGGTAATGCCGGAAAGCAGGCTGGCAGCGATCGCCTGGGCTGCAAGGTTCTTGTGGCCGAATTCCCGTGCCAGACGCGCATTGTGGATGACGGCAAGCGACGACACCGGCAGCAGCGGCGCCAGCCAGCGCAGGATCTCGGCGACTTTCGGGTCGCGGACCAGATCGCCGTAATAGGGCGCGAAGACGAAGACGACGGCGGCGACAATGGCGCTGAAGGCAATGGTCGCCCAGAAGGCGGTATCGGCCAGTTCCTCGTCCAGATCGAGCTGCCGCGTGACCGCGTCACCGAGACCGGCATAGGCAAGCACCCTGCCGATCTCGACGAACAGGCTCGCGAGCGCGAAGGTGCCGAAGTCACCGGGGCCGAGAATGCGCGCGAGAATGACGAAGATCACGAAGGTCGCAACCGTGCTCCACGCCACGCGGATGACCGACCAGAGGACGGAAAGCGCGGTCTTCTTCTTCAGCTCGGCGTGGCCAATTGCCGTATCTGTCATTCAGTATCCAATCGATTGGGCGCTGAGGCGCAATGCTTCCGGGGCTCGGGACCGCTCAAGCGGCCCGGCCCGTCTTCTGGCCGCGCCAATAGGCGACCATGCCGGTGAAATTGTCTCTGAGCTGGCTGCGATAGGTCAGCCCCAGCTCGTCGCTGAGCTTGCGGCGGCCCATTGCCTCCAGCACTGCCTGGCGAATGTCCCAGCGCAGCATGCCGCGCATGTTCGACCGACGGTCGAAGAGGTATTTGGCGTAGAGCGCGCCGTTGCCGAAGGCATAGCCGCTCTGCAGCTTCTTCACGTCGCCCAGTTCACGTCGTCCATGGAAATGCTTCACCGCGAAATCCGGAATGTATTCGACGCGGATGCCGGAATTGAAGGCGCGGTGCACGTAATCTGTGTCCTCGCCGGAGCGGAAGGGCGAGCCGGCGCCAAAGCGCGTGTCGAACAGACCGACCTTGTCGATCAGCGCGCGTGGAAACGCCATGTTGGCGCCATGAATGAACCCGCCGGCATGCAGCTCGCTCGTCAACACGGCAGGCTCAAGCTCTGGCTTGATCGTGACCGGCAGATCGCGCGCGTCGCCAAGCTCGATGCGGCCACCGCGCATGACGATGTCGGTGTCGGCGGCAAACAGTGCTGCAATGACCGTGAAATAATCGGGAAACACTTCACAATCATCATCCGTGAAAGCGATGATCCGGCCCGTGGCGGCAGCCAGCCCGCTATTGCGCGCAACCGAAAGACCGGGCTTCGCTTCGTAGACGAGATTTGTGCTGATCGGCGCCGTCTTTGCCCATTCGCTGACGATCGCGGACGTGTTGTCGTTGGAACCATTGTCGACGAAGACGAGTTCCAGGCTCAGATCGCTGGCCTGGCGCGCGGCATTCGATACGGCATCCAGGCAGTTCGTCAGTCCATAAGCCCGATTTCTCGACGAGATGATCAGGCTGATGTCCACGGGCTGAGGAGGCATTCGGGTTCCCTTCTGCAGTCGATGTCGGGGGAAGGGTAGGGCGCTCCCCCAACCTCGGCAAGAAACATTTTGCGTTGCAGCAAACCAATACAGTTTGTTGAAAAACCAAAACAATGTGGTGATTTCTTGCTGGTATATTATTAATCGCAGACGGGTGATATTAATGCGATATTATTTCCGGAATGAAGAAAAGTAATTGTAATAATTCGTGTTTATTTAATATTAACGAAGTCTCAATTCTGTTTGTTTGCTTCTGATTATTGTCGAAATAAATCCGATTTAAGCATTGCGAATATAAAAATATATGGAAGTGCAATAACGTTGCTTGCGTCGTTTTCTCATGGCCGCATTGCGCTTCTTCGCACTGGCGAAATGGCTGAGAGGTAAAAGACAGCTGTTCTCGCCGGACCAATATCGACCAAGAAGACCGGCCGGATCGGACGTTTTTGCCAGAGAAAAACCCGCCGCATGACTTGGGAGAATGCGACGGGTCCGAGTAGAAATTGCAGAATACGACCAGCGGGTGTGTCCTGGCGGCAGTGGATGAAGCTCCGCTGGCCTAGCCGCCTACGCGCTACTCCTCGTGCGTCAGCCACTTCTGAATGACCGGAACATCGTCATCGCCAAGCAGGTGACCCGTCGGAATGACGGTCGAATCGACGGTTGCGCCCGAGGTCTTCAGCCGCGTTTCGAGGTCGCTCGCATATTTCCCATAGGCGTCCGTCTTGCCGCTGATGACAAGCAGATCGGTGCCCTTCAGGTCCGCATGCGGAAACTCGCTGAGCACAGGCATGGAGCGCAGCAGAACCGCTTTGTGCACCAAGTTCGGGTGCAGGTAGAGAAGCGAGTTCAGGAGATTGGCGCCGTTGGAATAGCCGACATAGACGAGCTTCTTCGGATCGAGCCCATAGGATTTGACAGCGCCGTCGATGAAGGCGGCGAAAGCCTCCGCCTCGTTCTTGATGTCCTGCTGGTCGAAGGAGAACGGCGTGATGCGCTTGTACCAGCGCGGAATGCCTTCCTCTGTCGCGCGCCCGCGGACACCGAGCAGCGTCGCGCGCGGCGCCACCTTGTGTAGCAGCGGCATCAGCGTCGTCTCGTTGCCACCCGAGCCATGCAGCAGCACCAGAACCGTGCCGTCAGGGTTCGGCGGCGTATAGAAACGATGCACGAAGGGCAGCTCGCGATAATTGATCCGGGGTTCGCCCGGCATCGAGAACTGCGGCAGAACCACCTTCAGGTCTTTCAGATCGGTGATCGGGTCCTTCGGCACGAACAGCTTTTCACCAAGCGTCGCCGCCGGCTCGTCCACCGTCATGCCCGGCTTGTCGGTCGCAAGCTCGATCAGCGTGCCGCCCGGTTCGCGCACATAGAGCGAGCGGAAATACTTGCGATCGTGCACGTTGATATCAGACGCGCTTGCGCCCTCGCTCTTCAGCGCGTCATGAACCTTCGACAGCGCCGCATCATCCTCCGCGCGGAAGGCCACGTGGTCAAAGGTGCCGGTCCCCGGCGCGCTCGACCAGAACCCCTTGGCGTTTCTGATGTCGACGATGTCGCCGGACTGCGAGACCAGCCGGTCGATGTTGCCGCGGTTCTCCTGGAAGCGGTAGCCGAAATGGCTCTCGACGAAGGCACGGCTCTTCTCCGGCTCTTCGGTGAGCATCGTCGTCCCGCGCACCCGCTGCACGGAGTGCTCGACCGGAATGCCGGCGCCATGCCAGGGGGCCGGCGATTTCAAAGCCGGCGTGCCGGCAAGCTTGACGATGATGTTGTCGGGATCCTTGAGGCGCAGCACCGGCTCGCCAAACTCGTCGGCCGGACCTTCCGTGCGGACGCCGAAGCTCATCGCCCGCGTCAGCCAGTAGCCGATGCTGGAAGGGTCGATCGCCAGCGCCAGTTCGCTGAGCTGCCCGAAGCCGGCACGGCCAGGCGCGCCGTCTTCCCAGACAAGGAATGTCACGAGCGAGCCTGGTGTGGCTTCCGCGTCACCATAGAAGAGGTGCAGCTGCGTCGCGTCTTCGAAACCGGCGGTCTGCTTGACCAGCCGCATGCCGAGAAAGCCAGCGTAGAAGTCGACGTTCGCCTGTACCTTTCGGGTCAGCAGCGTGATGTGGTGTATGCCTGAAGCCATAGACGGGAGCCCGGATTGCATTGGGTAAAGAAGAAGCGCGGAGATGAAGGTGAGGATAACAGTCATATCGTTGCGTTTGCTTGGTGCCTTGTTTGCTCTCCATAAAGAATTAGGGCATCTCCGCAAGGCTGCAAATCCAAAGTCTGAACATCCCGCAGCGCAAGTTCCAGCTGCTGCCGCGTCGGCGGCTTGATCATGTAAGCCCGCGCGCCAAGCCTCTTGGCGCGCTCCATGTCGTCCTCATCGCTTGATGTGCTTAGGATGAAGGCCGGTATCGTCTTCAGCCGCGCGTCGCGCGAAAGTGCCTCCAGAACCTCGAACCCATCCATGATCGGCATGTTGATATCGAGCAGGATGAGGTCGATCAAAGGATCGTGACCACCGGTTGCCCGCTCCTGAAGAAGCCGCATCGCTTCGCGGCCGTTCGAAGCGAGATGCAGGTTGAACGTCACCTTCTCGCGCCTCATCAGCTTGATCTTCAAAAGCTGCACATCGGCCGGGCTGTCCTCGACCAGCAGAACCTCGGCCACCCGGCCGATCCTATCGGCGCGCTGCTCTTCTTGCCGCGGGCTTGCCGTGCCCTTGGGCGCCCTGTCCGTCTCACTCGAGGCCAGCGGCAGCTCCATGATGAATGTCGTGCCGCCGCCATCGGCATCCTCGCACCAGATGGCGCCGCCATGCAGCTGCGCGATCCGCCGGCAGATCGCCAGCCCGAGGCCGGTTCCCTCGATGCCCCGCCCAACCAGCCGCTTGAAGGGCTGGAAGATCAGTTCGCGATGATCGCGCGCGATGCCGGGCCCGTTGTCGCTGACGGCGATCCGGCAGAGCGTGCCTTCGCCTTGTGCCGAGATCCGCACGCGCGGCACCCCGGCCTCGCAATATTTGATGGCATTGGAGATGATGTTCTGCAGCATCTGCACCAGAAGCGTCCCATCGCCCATCACCTGGGGCAAGGGGCCGCGCTCGATCTCGGCGCCACGGCTGCTGATCTGTTCGCGCAGATTGCGCTCCACCTGGTCGACGATCGCCGACAGCGACACCGGCTTGGCCTCGAGATCGCCGGAGGCCTCGAGCTTGGAGAAGCCCGACACCTTGACGATCAGCTCCTCCATATGGTCGGCCGCACTGAGCACGTAGCCGAGCAGATCGTGATCGTCATGCGCCAGCGAGGGCGATGCCTGCAGCAGCCGGCTGAACGACTTGATCGTCCGCAGCGGCTCCTTCAGGTCATGAGCCATGGCGCGGGTGAAGATCTCGAGCGATTGCTGCTTCTGCTCCAGCTTGGCGGCGAGATCGCCGTGCATGATGGCGCTCTGGATGCAGCGGTGCAGCGTCTCCGGCGAAAGCGTGTCCTTGGTCAGATAATCCCGCGCGCCGCCCTTCATCACCTCGACCGCGATCGTCTCGCTGCCTTGGCCCGTCAGCATGATCACGTTGGCGGAAGGATCGAGCTTCAAGATCTCCTCGAGCACACCGACGCCGTCGCGGCCCGGCAGCGAGTAGTCGAGCAACACGCAATCCGGCCGCTTCTGCGCGTTGAGCGCTATGCCCTCGTCGCCGTTCTCAGCCTCGTAAACCACGTAATTCGCGCCCGGCACGCGCGCCAGCATTCGCCGGTAAACCTCGCGGTCGTCGATATTGTCGTCGATAATAAGTACCGCGCTGCCCTCGGCCATGATCACCCCTCCAGAGGCAATATGGCGATCTCGAACCAGTATTCTTTAAGCCTCTGGATCGCCGCGAACAGACCATCGAGATCGACCGGCTTCTGGACATAGGTGTTGGCGCCGAGCGCGTAGCAGCCCTCGATATCGCGCTCGTCGTCCGACGTGGTCAGGATGACCACCGGGATCTTTCGCCAGGCCGGGTTGGACTTGATCGCCTCCAGCGTCTTGCGGCCATCGAGCCCTGGCATGTTGAGGTCGAGCAGGATGAGGCCCGGCCGCGTTTCCATCGTCGCCAGCAGATCCAGCGCCTGCTGGCCCGACGGTGCCCATTGCACCGGGTTCTTGAGCTTGGCGCGCTTGAAGGCGCGGATCGTTGCTTCGTAATCGTCCTCGCTGTCCTCGACGATCAGGATCGGCTGTGACTCACGGTGCTGCATGCTGCCCCTCGCGCTTGTGACCCAATGTAAAATAGAAGGTTGTGCCTTGGCCAACCTCTGACTCCAGCCAGACGTCGCCCTCGTGACGGCCGATGATCTTGCGCACGAAGGTCAGCCCGGCGCCGGTGCCGTCGTCCGATTCCTGCGTCTTTTCCAGCCGCTTGAAGATGCGGAAGATATCCTCGTGAAACTCGCGGGGAATGCCCTTGCCGTTGTCGCGCACGAAATAGACGTCGCTCGTCCGGCGCCCGTCTTCGCCGGTAAACTCGGCGAGGTGGCCGACGGTCACGACCGGCTCGGCCTTGTCGTTGTATTTCACCGCGTTGGTGATCAGGTTGCGGTAGACCTCAGTCAGCCGCAGCGAATCGCAGACGACGTCGGGAAGCTGGCCCTCGACCAGCACCTTCGCCCGCCGCTCTTCCAGATAAAGCTCCATGGTCGAGACCACGTCCTTGACGATGGCATGGACGTCGGTGCGCTTCACCGCCAGCTGCTGCCGCCCGATGCGCGAGAAATAGAGCAGGTCGTTGACCAGCTTCTCCATGCGCTGGCTGAGCCGGACAATGCGGTTGATGCGACGCACGCCGTCCTCGTCGAGCACCGTCTCGTAGTCCTCAAGCAGAAAGCGGGAATGGTTGTGCATCCCGCGCAGCGGCTCCTTCAGGTCATGCGAGGCGATATAGGCGAACTCGTCGAGGTCGGAATTGCTGCGTTCCAGATCAGCCGTGTAGGCCTGAAGCTGGCGGAACATCGTCCGCAGCTGTTCCTCCTGCTGCACCCGCAGGCTGATGTCGCGCAGAATGGCGACGAAGGTGACCGTTGTCCCGGTCCGGAAGGCGCTGAGCGATACGTCGAGCGGGAAGGTCTCACCATTGCGCCTGATGCCGGAGATCGTACCCGTTGTCCCGGTCCCGCCTTCCTCGCTCAAGAGCAGCGATCGCCGGAAATAGTCGTCGAGGCCCGCATGGAAGGTCTCCGGCAGCAGGATATGGACGCTCTCTCCGATCGCCTCCCTCGACGTCCGGCCGAACATCTCCTCGGCTGCCGGATTGAACAGCGAAATCTTGCCCTGCGGGTCCATGGCGACGATCGCGTTCGGCGTGTTGCGCGTCACCGTGTCGAAACGGATACGCTCGGCATCCAGGCTGTCGCTCTTGCGCTGGAAGAAGAACACGAAGGTCGCAACCAGCCAGAGCATACCGACGGTGATGGCGCGGTTCGTCGCCTCGTAGCCATAGCCTTCGCCATGCCGGTCGACCGCGAGAAAGCCGAGCAGGATCAGGATGGAGCAGACGAAGGCCAGGTTGAAGGGCGCAGTGCGGCTGTTGAACCACAGCGAGGTCAGGATCAGCGGCACATAGATCATGCCGTTCACCACCCCGAGCGGGGTGTAGAGATCGATCATCAGCCCGATGAAGCACAGCGCACCCGGCAGCCAGACGGGCATGCCGCCATGATGATCCGGCTGCAGCCACCAGGACCGCACCAGCATCGCCGAGCCGAGCAGCGTCACGCCGGCCGCGGTGTGCACCGCCATGCCGATGTTCGATCCCCAGCGATAGATATGCTCGGTATGCATCGCGTATCCGGCAAGTGCCGCGATGCCAAGGCCGATCACCACATAACCGACGAGCTCCTCGAACAGTCGCGCCTTGCCCTTTTGGTCCGGCGGGGTGAGCGCGAGAGCGAGGTTGGAGAAGAACATGATCACGGCGGTATTGAGCGCCATGCCGCCGCCGATGCGGGCAAAGAATGCCGGATCGACGAAAATGCCGGCCAGGAAGCGCTCCATGATCTGCGGCTGCCGTCCGACGAATGTCAGTTCGATGAGCCGGACACCGCTCATCGCGGCGGCGAGCGAGAACAGCAGGAAAGCCGCGAGCCGCGCGTTGGCGCTGGTGTAGACCGAAATGACGAGCGCGATCCCGGTGAGGCAGAAGCAGATCGCCGTGTTGATCGCCATCGCAGGCGAATCCGGGATCAGGAAAAGAAGAGGCTCGATCTGCCGCACCCAGGCGAGAAGGATCACGGCGCCCAGCATGAGCAGCAGCACGCCGAGCACGATCGTCGTCAAACGGTGTCGTTCCTGGCGCCAGGGGGCACTCGTCCTTCGACCAATGATCGGCTTCACCACGCGTTGCTCTCCCGTCCGGCGGTTACTATTTCCAGAATTGAAAATTATTCAATATACATCTGCCGCGATAGTTGCGGCTTCGGCGCCGACCGGCAATATGCCTGTTACGGATGCTGTGCTCTGCGGTCGAACGGAGCGCCGGCGCGAGCACGGGAGGGTGGCAATGCCGGCGGTATTTTATGTGGACGACAGCCGCGACGACCTGTTCTACGCGCAATATGTCTGCCGCAAGGAACGCCCCGACATCGCTCTTTCCTGCTTCCAGGCCGCCGATGCCGCCTTCGAAGCGCTCTGTCTATGCGCCGCGGAAGGCGCGACGCTGCCCGCGCTCCTGGTCGTCGATCTCTATATGCCTGTCGATAGCGGCATCGGTCTCGTCACGCGCCTGCGCGCCGATCAACGCTTCGCCTCGATGCGAATCGCTGTCTGTTCCGGTTCGGACGCGACGGCGGATCGGGAGCGGGCCTTGGCCTGCGGGGCGGATCTATACGTCGAAAAACCGATCGACCTCAGTGCACTCGTGCGTCTCGGGCAATAGTCCATCAAAGACAATCGACTTTCTTAGGTATTTATGACGCAATGGTTGCAAGTCTCATTGACACGACTTTGGCTACATTTCACACTATACGCATGAAGCAGTGTGAGACGATGCTGGGGAGAGCCGTTTGACTTTGTTGACGAAAACAACCCGGCAAAATCCGTGAATGAAGTCTGTCGTCCCGCTGACGCGCGAAGCGCGTCGCCGGCGGCGTAGGACAGGCGAATGCCGAGGGTAGGGGGCGGAAACGGAGGCCGCATGCCGATTTTGTGATCGGCGTGTGGCGGCGGTTTCCCTCGAAACTCCGCACTCGGTCATTAACTGTATCAGTCTGGCGCGCGTCTCCAGAGTTCGGGGATGCCGCTCAACCGGTAACCACAGGCACGTAGGAGCCAAGCAGGAATGCGGAATGAGTAGCGCGATGGCACTTCCATTTCACGCCGGCCCGGAACTGGGGCGGGCGATCAACCGCACGGATTTCTTTCGACTTCTGAAGGCGGCCGCGCATCACTATGGCTTCGATAGCTTCGCGCTTGCCCGCATCTCCGAGGCGTCGCAGCCCTTCGGCGCGCGCGATATCATCATCACCAATGTCGCCGAGCGCCAGACCGGCTTCTTCGTCTATGCCATGGGCCGCGCGCTCGGCTTCATTAAATCCAAGGCCGCGCAGTTCCTGGCGACCCCCATGAGCGGCAAGGCCAGCAATCTTGAGGGCTATCCTCCCGATCTCGTTCTCAACGAGTTCGACACAAACAGCTTTCTGCTCATCCCGCTTTTCACGCCCGAGGGGCGCCGCTACTGTGTCGCCTTCAGCGGCAAGCGCCAGCAGCCGGACCAGGGCGAGGTCGCCGATATCCTGCTCGACACGATGCGGATATTCGACAAGTTCTACGAGGAAATCCTGGTCAACGAAATGTCCGGGCGTTTGACCCAACGGGAGAGTGAAGTGGTTCGCTGGACCAGTGAAGGCAAGACATCGGCGGAAATCGCCATCATCCTCGGCCTGTCGGAACACACCGTCAATTCGCACATCGCGGCATCGGTCAGGAAGCTCGGCGCGGTCAATCGCGTGCACATGGTGGCGATGGCGTTGCGCATGGGACTTGTTTCGTGACCGAAAACGCTGAAGTGAAACCAGAGACGGCTCGCGGCGAGGCCGTCAAGATCCTGTTCGTCGATGACGAATTCATCGAATTTCGCGCCCTGAAGAAGACCGTCGCGTCGCTCACCGAGCCGAAGGTGGAGATGGACTACGCGCAATCGGTCAGCGATGCGCTGGCAAAGCTCGACGGCGACAGGTTCGATCTGATCCTTCTCGACAACCGCCTCCTGCCGAATGCGGATTTTCGCGAGACCGTGCCGAAGCTGCGCGCCGCGAGCTACACCGGCCCGATCGGCGTGATATCGATGGATGTGTCGGACAGCTACTTCCAGCAGTTCCAGGAGTATGGTGTCGATTTCAGGATCGGCAAGGATGAGATCGACGTCGAAACGCTGCAGCACATCATCCGCGAATATGTTCGCTATGACATGCCCGACGTCTGGAAGGACGATTACAACATCTGACGTGCAATCAAACCGGCAGCCGGATCGTGAACCTGCTTCCCGTCTCAGTCGGTGATGTGAGTGAAATCGTGCCGCCAAGCGCTGTCACCAGTTCCCGAGCGGCCGCCAGCCCGAGGCCCGGCCTCTTCGCAGCACCTTCCGGCAGCAGGCTCCAGAAGGCGGTGAACACGCTCTCCTGATGCTCCGGCGCGATGCCCGGCCCGTTGTCTGAAATATGGATCGTCCAATGCGTGGCATCGACTTCCGCCTCGACCGTCAGGCGGCATGCCTCGTCGGCATCCGTGCGGTGCATAAGGCCGTTCGCCATCACGTTCTTCAGCACCAGCCCAAGGATTCCCGCATCCGTCCGGACGCCCGGCAGGTCGCCTGTCTCGATCGTGGCCTTCGGTGCGTCGACCTCGAAGCGCAGCTCGGCCCAGATCTGCGCAACCAGCAGCTTGGTATCGACATCGCTGATCACAAGTCTCGGCGCGCCGGAAGCGAAGTTGATCAGCCCCTTCGTCAGCTCCTGGGCGGCCTGTGTCTTGGCAAGAATGGTGTTCAGATATTCCAGGTGCTCGGCATCGATCCTGTCGCCGATCTCGTCGATCAGGATCTCCGCATACATCGCGATGTGCCTGAGCGGCGATTGCAGGTCGTGTGAGGCAATGGCGAGAAAGCGCTTGATGCGCGTTTCGTCGGTCTCTGTCGTTGATGGTGACATGTCTCGTCCGCCGGATTTAAGCCCGGTCGGAGAATAGAAAGCGGGCGCCGGTTCTGCAACCGGCGCCCGCATCAATTTCACGAAACAACCTGAAAAGGTCGATCCTTTATCAGCCTGCCGACTTGCGCGAGCTCGGCGGAATGATGTCGACCTTGTCGTCGTTGCTCGAAACAGCGGCGCGGTGGCGCGTACGCCAGTCGCCAAGGAAGAGCAGGATCGGCGCCGCGATGAACACCGACGATGCGGCGGCGACGAGAATGCCGAACACCATCGGGATCGCGAAGCTTTCGACCGCGCTGCCGCCCCAGATTGCCATCGGCAGCAGGGCGAGGAAGGCGGTGACGTTGGTGTAGATGCTTCGGGCGAGCGTTTCGTTGATCGACTTGTCGATCAGTTCGCGCAGCGGCATCGACTTGTAGAGGCGCATGTTTTCACGCATGCGGTCGTAGACGACGACCTTGTCGTTCACCGAGTAGCCGACCAGTGTCAGGATCGCCGCGATGGCGGTCAGGTTGAAGTCGAGCCCGGTGAGAGCGAAGAAGCCGATGCACTTCGTCACGTCGAGAATGAGCGTGACGATGGCGCCGACCGCGAACGGCCATTCGAAGCGATACCAGATGTAGAGCAGCATCGCGAGGCTGGCGATCACGACGGACAGGATACCCGCCCATGCAAGCTCGCCGCTGACCTTCGGGCCGATGACATCGGTGCCGGTCACGGTTGCCGACGGATCGATCTTGACGATCTCGTCCTTCAGCTTGGTGACGGCAGCCGTCTGCGCCTCTTCACCGCCGTCCTGGCGCTGAGCGCGAACGGCCATGGTGTTGTTGTCGCCATAGGACTGCAGCGAGACTTCGCCGAGACCGAGGCTGTTCAGGCCTTCGCGGAACTTGGCGAGATCGGCTGCTTCCTGCGTCTTCACCGACATCTGGATACCACCACGGAAGTCGACGCCGTAGTTGAGGCCAGGGTGGAAGAAGAGCACGACCGATGCGACCGACAGCAGCGCCGAGACGGTCACGCCGAAGAAGCGCGCCTTCATGAACTGGATGTGCTTGTCGTAGGGGTAGAAGACCGGCAGCAGCGGCTTGATGTTGATGGTCTTCAGCTTGAAGCGACGGGTGATCTCGATCATCGAAACACGAACGAAGGCGACCGAGGTGAACATCGAGATGATCAGGCCGAGCGCCATGGTGACGGCGAAGCCGCGAACCGGGCCGGTGCCGAACCAGAACAGGATGGCGGCGGCAATCAGCGCCGTCATGTTGCCGTCGATGATGGTCGAGTAGGCGCGGCGGAAGCCGGTGTCGATGGCCGCGAACGAGCCCTTGCCCTTGCGGGTTTCTTCACGGATACGCTCGTTGATCAGAACGTTGGCGTCAACCGCCAGACCAATGCCGAGCACGACGCCGGCGATGCCGGGCAGCGTCAGCGTGGCGCCGACAAGCGTCAGTGCCGAGAAGGTCAGGATCGTGTGGATCAGAAGCGCGACGTTGGCGAGAATGCCCCAGGTTCCGTAGAGCAGGAAGATGAAGGCCGCGACGAGGACGAAGCCGACGAGACCGGAATAGATACCCATCTGGATCGCATCGGCGCCGAGGTCGGCACCAACAGTGCGTTCTTCGATGACGGTGAGCTTGGCGGGCAGGGCGCCGGCGCGCAGCATGGCGGCAAGCGTGTTGGCCGTATCCGTCGAGAAGTTGCCGGAGATCTGGCCGGAACCACCGGTGATCGGCTCGCGAATGACGGGAGCGCTCAGCACCTTGTCGTCGAGAACGATGGCGAAGGGATTGCCGACATTCTGGCGTGTGATGTCCGCGAAGCGGGTCGCGCCGGCGCTATCGAAGCGGAAGCTGACGACGGGCTGCTGGCTCTGGTCGAAGCTGACGCGGGCGTCGGAAAGACGGTCACCAGAGATTTCGACGCGGTCGAGAACCGGATAGGTGTTGCCTTCATCGTCCTTCAGCATCGTCACGCCGGGGCCGGGAGCATTGTTCGGCGCGAGCATGTGGAAGGACATCTTGGCGGTCGAGCCGAGGAGCTGGCGAAGGCGGGTCGGATCCTGCGCGCCCGGAAGCTGCACGAGAACGCGGTTGCCGCCGATGCGCTGGATCGTCGGTTCGGCGACGCCGACCTGGTCGACGCGCTGGCGAATGACTTCAAGGCTCTGCTGGACGGCGCTGTCGACGTTGCTGGAGATGCCGGCGGCCGAGAAGGCAACGATGATGTTGCCGCCGCTGGTCGTGACCGAAAGGTCCGACTGGCCGGCGGAAATGCCTGTTGCGATCGTGTTGCCCAGCGTGCGCAGCTGCGTCACGGCTTCGTCAGTCTGCGCCTGGTCGTTCAGCGTCACGACGATCTGGTTCTGGTTGCGAACCACCGACTTCGGCTGGATGTTCTTTTCGCGCAGTACGCGGCGCGCGTCCTGCAGAAGCGACTGCAGACGCTCGCGCGTCAGGTCGGCTTCATCGACTTCGAGAACGAGGTGCGAGCCGCCGCGAAGGTCGAGGCCGAGCGAGACCTGCTGGTGCGGGAGCCACGAGGGAAGGCGCTGCAATGTGGATTGCGGCAGGGCATTCGGCAGTGCGATCAGAATGCCGAGGAGAATGATCACCGTATAGGTGGCCACCAGCCATGGTGAGGTGCGCATTGTGTTGTCTATCCTTGATAACGCTTGAACCTGCGCTTCAGGCGCAGGCAGGCGTGTCGTAAATGCAATGGAAGGCGCCGAGGCGCGTGTCGTCAGGCCGCGAAAGCGGGCGGTCCATGCGAATCGTAGGGCTTCGCGTCAGCCGCGTAGAAGGCGGGCGAAGTGGACTGCGAAAGCCGGAGGAAGCCGAGCGACGAGCGCTCGAAGACTTGCAGGTCAGCGGTAGCCGCATCGCCGGAAGCATAGGTCGCGTATTTCTGCGCGACCTTCCGGTCGGCTGCCAGCACGCCGCGCACGACGTCGCGTGCGCTTAGCTGCAGCGGCTGGCTATCCTTGCTCGAAGAAGAAAATGCGTTATTGGGGCCGCGCGTGGGGCCGAGCACGAGATTGCCGCCGAACAACAGGCCGAGATAGGCGAAGATCGCAACGGCCAGCGAGACGGCAACGCGACCGGTCATGCGGCGCGTATCGAACCTCATCTGGTCGTCCTGCGGATTTTCAATCTCGAACCGGCTCAACGGCGCAAAGTTCTCTCATTGCTTCTCGGGAGAAGGCGTTTCCTCGGCCGCGCTTATACCAGCCTCGGTCTCGACTTCATAGGGTGAACTGTCATGATGCACTTGAGAGAGACGGTCAAGCATGCCCATGGCGATTTCGCGCTCGCCCATGATGACGGTATCAGCACCATATTGCTTGAGTTCCTCGACCTCGGCATCCGAATGCGCACGCGCAACGATCAGCACGCCGGGATTGACCTCGCGCCCCTGTTCGGCCACGCGGCAAGCCTCGAATGCGTTGGGAATGGCAATCACCAGACTTCGCGCGCCCTTGAGATTGGCGAGATCGAGCACCTCGCGCGTGACGGCGTTGCCACCGATCACTTCGATGCCCTGGTCGCGAAGTGCTGCGATCCTGTGGTCGGAATCCTCGACGACGAGGAAGGGCGTGCCCGAGGATTTCAGGTTCTGCCCGACAATGCTGCCAACCCGGCCGTAGCCGACGAGAATGGCGTGGCCCGAAAGCTTGGTCGCATGCACTTCGTCCGCCACGACCGGCGGCTCTTCCACCACTTCGGTCTCGGCCGCCGGCTCGGGCTGGGGCTCCTCGCGCTTCGGCTCCAGCAGCGGCCGCAGTTTGTCGCAGGCATAGAAGAGAAGCGGGTTGAGAATGATCGATATGATGGCGCCGGCAAGGATCAGGTCGCGGCCTTCTTCCGGTAACAGTCCGAGATCGACGCCGAGAGCGGCGAGAATGAAGGAGAATTCACCGATCTGGCCAAGGCTCGCCGAAATCGTCAGCGCCGTTCCCACGGGCTTGCGGAACAGCTGCACGATGAGGAAGGCGGCGACCGACTTGCCGATGACGATGATGAAGATGGTGGCGATTAGCGGGATCGGCTTTTCGATCAGGATGTTCGGATCAAACAGCATGCCGACGGAAACGAAGAACAGCACCGCGAAGGCGTCGCGAAGCGGCAGGCTTTCCTGCGCCGCCCGATGGCTGAGCTCGCTTTCGGCGAGAACCATGCCGGCGAAGAAAGCGCCGAGCGCCAGCGACACGCCGAAGAGCTTCGATGCGCCAAAGGCGACGCCGAGCGCGATTGCCAGGACGCCGAGGCGGAAGAGTTCGCGAGACCCGGTGTGGGCGATGCGGTGCATCGTCCAGGGAATGACGCGCCGGCCGAAGATCAGCATCACGCCGACGAAGAGTGCCACCTTGACCAGCGTCATGCCGATGATGCCGCCGATGCCCATGTCGAGCCCGAATATGCGGTTCACCGCCGCCGAGAGCGGCTCGACGGCTCCGTGGCCGCTGCCGATGCTGGCGGCTGCCGGAATGAGGACGAGCGCCAGCACCATGGCAAGGTCCTCGACGATCAGCCAGCCGACCGCGATCTTGCCGCGCTCCGTCTCGACGAGCCGCCGCTCCTGCAAAGCCTTCAGGAGCACAACGGTCGACGCGACGGAGAGAGCGAGCCCGAAGACGAGGCTCCCGCCCGTCGGCCACCCCATCAGCGCGCCCAGGCCCCAGCCGAGCAGGGTGGCGAAGCCGATCTGCACGATCGCGCCCGGCACCGCGATTCCGCGCACGGAGAGGAGATCTTTCAAGGAGAAGTGCAGGCCGACGCCGAACATCAGCAGGATAACGCCGATCTCGGCAAGCTCGGGCGCGAGGTTCTGATCCGCCACATAGCCTGGCGTATGCGGGCCCACCAGAATACCGGCGATGAGATAGCCGACCAGGGGCGGCAATTTCAGCCGGTTGGCGAAAGCCCCGAGGATGAACGCAAGCACGAGACCCCCGACGATTGTCGAAATCAAAGGTGTATCGTGCGGCATACGCGGTCTCCCCGACTGGAAATCCTGATTAAATTATGACATATATGGCTAATATCAACCAATATGGGTGGTTTGGCACTATGGGTCAAGGCGCGAAGGAAACAATTCTCACCCCCGCTTTGTGCCGTGCGGCCAGGGGTCTGCTGGATTGGACGCAGGTCGACCTCGCCGACCATGCCGCCGTTTCCCGCAGCACGATCCGCGACTATGAAGGCAAGCACCACGAGCTGCATCGCGCCACCGAAGCGCAGCTGCGGCTGGCCTTCGAAAATGGCGGCGTCGCCTTCATCGAGGTCGAAGGCAAGGGCACCTGTATCTGCCTGCGGCCCGCAAGCGAATGATACGCTACTTCGCCGCGGCCAGGCAGCTGGCCTTCACCTTGTAGGCATAGATCATATTTCCGCGATAATAACCTTCGCTCGGCTGCCATGACTTGATGGTCTGCGGCGTCTCGGCGCACTCGAAGGGCTGCGTGGTCACGAACAGCACGTCGTCGCTGACAGTATTGGGCAGCGCGAAGGTCTGCTCATAATAGTTGTCGGGCGCTTCCGTCGGCGGCCGCGCATAGATCTTCAAGGGCTCGTTTCTGAGCGTATGGTACATGTCCGCCACGATATCGCGGCTGTCGCTGACGATGATCGCGGTACCCGCCTGCCGCGCCAGGTCGCCGGCTTCGCGGCTGATAACGCTGCGGCCGAGATAGCGCTTCATCACCTCGTTTCCATTCGGCAGCACGAGCTGGTGCGCGAAGATGGCAGCGAGCGGAAAGAGCAGGCTGGCCGTGCCGTTGATGGCGAACGACACGCGAAGCCCCTTGGGCCAGACGCGATGAAGCAGCCAGACGGCGAGGATCGTGCCGGCCACATAGGCCGTCACCGCCCAGTTGGCATAGGCCTTGGCGATCAGCGCCTGGAAGGTGATCAGGAGCACGACAGGCACGGAAAGCCAGATCAGCAATTTCTCGATCGGGCTGCCTTGCCCTCTCAAAGCCCGGTAGACCGCCCAGAGGATCGCGAAGAACACGATAGGGCCGACAACGCCGAACTGCGCGGCGAAGAACTCGATCCCGTGCCCGATATTGAGGCTCAGCCCGCTCCAGTGGGCGATGCTGGTCGTGTGCTTGATCGTCGTTGCGTCATGGGTGGCGTTCCACCAGAGGTTCGGCGCCGCCACCACAATGGCCGTCACGGCCGAAATGAAGAAGTCGCGCCAGCCGATCCGCGCCATCGGCAAAAGCAGCAGGGCGATCAGGCCGCCGGGCACGACGAACAGGATCGCGTATTTCGACAGGAAGGCGCAGCCGAAGGCCACGCCCATCAGCAGCGCAAGGTTGATCGAGCGCTGGCGCGTCAGGCCGAAATAGGCAAACAGCGCGACAGCCAGGAACAAGAGCAGGATGACGTCGGTCGAGAAGAAGACGGAAGACAGCGCGACGCCGGGCAGCGTTATGTAGGTCACCCCCGTCCAGCCCTCGATCTCAGGGCTGACGAAGCGCTTGGCGATCTTCATCAGCACGAAAGCGGTCGCCATGTGAACAAGGGGGCCGCAGAGCCGGATCCAGAAGATCGCGGTCGATCCCGAAAGCTCGGTCATCGCGCGGATCACCCAGGCGATCATCGGCGGCTTTGAATAATAGCCGAAGTCAAGATTTTGCGACCAGAACCAATATTGCGCCTCGTCGACGAACAGATCCGTCGTGTCGAAGTGCAAGGTGACGATGCGCCAAAGCGTCACGCCGATAATGATGAGGATACCGAGGCGTGGGGACATGCGTCTGATTCCGTAAGCTGGACAAACTACCTCCGGCCGATGCGCAACGCTTCGCCGGCTCAGTGGTTAAACACGCCCATTACTGTTGTTTTATGACGGGAATTCAAAGCACCCGCAGAGGCATGGCAACGCGGCCCGCTTCAATACGGTCGAGAAGTGCGACGGCTGTGAGAACAGACACAGCAAGAAAACATGCACCCAAACCCAGAACAATCATTGCTCAATCCCTATGACGTCATGTCGTGATTTGCCGGGGATATAACACGAAGCTTGCTTCGAACTTGTAGCAGCGACGCAACGTCACACCAGTATTTCATGGATGGTTATTCGCGTTGCTCCGAAAGCCGACATTCATAAAATGGGTATTAACCTTCAGGCAAGGAATTAACCATAAACATTGCAATACACGTCGGAATGGGAAAATTGTAGCGTTCCTAGCAGGCATGACGCCGAACCGCCGTACCGGCTTAATCCGGTATCGATCTCTCAAGTAGCTCTAAGATAGTCCGCACTGATCGCGACAGGTCTGAGCGCCGGCGTTAGCCCGCGTCAGGTCCGATCGTTATCCGTGTCGATGTCAGGAGGCTTGATTTCTCTTCGGGCGATAGGCCCGGGCATTGGTTGGGGACAGGCGTGGGGCAGAATATGCCATCGGATCAGGATCGTGGAGCGCAGGCGGGCAGCCTGCGTGACCGCCTGCGCTTTGCCGGCCTCGATGCCGAGCAGTGCGAGATGGTGCGGCGCTATCGCCCGGCGCTTCAGCAGCACCTGACCTCAGGCCTTCGCGATCTTTTTCAGCGTTTCCAGTCTTTCCCCGATGCCGCCCGCAATTTCGAGAGCGAGCGTCAGGTCGATCGGCTCCATGATCTGCAGACGTCCCACTGGGATGTGCTGACCGATGCGCGCTTCGACAGCCTCTACGCCGAGCGCGTCAAGGTCCTGTCGGATTCCGAAAGCAAGATGGGACTGGACCCTCGCTGGCATGTCGCCGGCCACGGCGTCGTCCTTGAGCATGTCATCGCCGGCCTCGCCGATGAGCTCGCCGGCTCCTCTTTCCTGCCGAGCGTCAAGCGCCGCAAGCGCGAGATCGCCGATCTCATGACCGCGCTCATCCGCCTCGTGATGGTCGATGTCGAGATTGCCGTGTCGCTGCGCTTCAATTCCCTGCGGGCCTCGCAGCAGCGCCAGATCGCAGATCAGCGAAACAGCGACAAGGCCGAAGTAGCCCGTGTCTTCTCCGACGTTATCGAAGGTCTCGCCGCCCGCGACCTGACGGTCCGCGCCGTCGTCACCGAGGACGGTCCGCACAATGATGTCGCCCTGGCGCTAAACGGCGCGCTGGAAGCATTGCAGACCGAATTCGGCGCGATCAGCGAACGGACCCTGAAGGCCGAGGCGTCGGTGCAGGTGCTTGGCCAGTCCGCCCGCAATCTCTCCGGCCACGCCACCGGTCACGCCGAGCAGCTTCTGGCCTCAGCCGCGACACTCGCCGATCTCTCCGAAAACGTGCGGCGCAGCGTCGCGGGCAGCCGCGCGGCCGAGGACGCAGCCGCATCCACGCGCGCGGCAGCCGAAGCAAGCGGTGAAGTCGTCGGCCGCGCCATCTCCGCCATGGCCGATATCGAGCAGTCCGCCGAGCGCATCGGCCAGATCATCGGTGCTATCGACGAGATCGCCTTCCAGACCAACCTGCTGGCGCTCAACGCCGGCATCGAAGCGGCCCGCGCCGGCGATTCCGGCCGTGGTTTTGCTGTTGTCGCGCAGGAAGTCCGCGCGCTAGCACAACGCTCGGCCGATGCTGCCCGTGAAATCAAGACGCTGGTCACCACCACCAAGTCGCAGGTGGATGCCGGCGTGCAGATGGTCGGCCGTACGCAGGATTCGATCGGCAGCATCGTGCGCCAGGTCACCGATATCAACGCCGCCATCGCCTCGGTCGCCAGCCAGACCAGCGACAACGCCTCGGTGCTCGACGCGGTCACCACCGACGTCAAGGGTCTTGGCGCGCGCGTTGCCGAAAGCGCAGGCGCCGCATCGCATGCAGCCGATGGCGCAGACGATCTCCATACCGTCATCGTCGAGCTTGGCCGCACGGTCCGCGAATTCCGCATTGCCCGCAATCGCGCCGAGGCAGCCGAGCGTCGCCCTGTGCGCGCCGTCGATGTCCAGCCCACCCGCCGGGCTGTCGAGGAAAGCGACGCGGCATTTGATTTCAACCCTCCGCTCGCAAGTCTCGGAGGCGGACGAAATGCTTACTGAAGCACTGAATTATGACGGCGGCTCACATTCGTTGGGCGCCAATCAGCAGATAGGAAAAGTCTGATGGCAGCAAAAAAGAGTGGGAAGACGCTGAATCTGGCGGCGACCATTGACCTCAATGAAGCGTCGGCTCTGCGCGACAAGTTCCTGTCGATGCGCGGTAGCGCCGTGTCGATCGACGCATCGGCCGTCGAGCGCATCGGCGCCCTCGGCGCACAGGTGCTGATGTCCGCCGCCAAGACCTGGGATCAAGACAAGCATGCGTTCACCTTCACCAAGGTTTCGGACGCGTTTCAAAAAACCATGCAGCTGATCGGTGTGGACGTCCAACCGCTGCTCGCCAAGGAGATTTAGTAATGAAGAAAAGAGTGCTGACCGTGGATGATTCACGGACGATCCGCAACATGCTTCTCGTGACCCTCAACAATGCGGGCTTCGAGACGATCCAGGCGGAAGACGGCGTCGAAGGTCTCGAGGTTCTGGAGACATCCCACCCCGACGTCATCGTCACCGACATCAACATGCCGCGCCTGGATGGCTTCGGCTTCATCGAAGGCGTTCGCCGCAACGACAAGTACCGCGCCATTCCGATCCTGGTCCTGACGACCGAAAGCGATGCCGAGAAGAAGAATCGCGCACGCCAGGCCGGCGCCACCGGCTGGATCGTCAAGCCTTTCGACCCTGCCAAGCTGATCGATGCCATTGAGCGCGTAACCGCTTAAACTCAGGAATTTCTTTTATGGATATGAACGAAATCAAAGAGATCTTTTTCCAGGAATGCGAGGAACAGCTCGCGGAACTGGAATCCGGTCTTCTGAAAATGAATGATGGCGATCGTGATCCGGAAACCGTCAACGCGGTATTTCGCGCCGTTCACTCGATCAAGGGCGGTGCTGGCGCCTTCGGTCTGGACGATCTCGTCGCCTTCGCCCATGTGTTCGAGACCACACTTGATTGCGTTCGTTCCAACAAGCTAGAGCCGACCCAGGACGTCTTGAAGGTCATGCTCAAGTCGGCCGACGTGCTCGCGGACCTGACGAACGCCGCCCGCGACGGCGGCAGCGTCGACGAAAGCCGCAGCCGCGGCCTCGTCAAGGAGCTGGAAGCGCTTGCCAACGGCGAACTCCCATCGCCGTCGGCCGCTTCCGAAGCGCCTGCAGCAGCTCCGGCACCGGTCGCCGCAGCACCCGTCAAGCCGACCGACGAGAGCGGCTTCGAGCCGATCCCGTTCTCGTTCGACGACTTCAGCGACGACGAGACCTTCGAGATCACCTTCAAGCCGCGCTTCGAGCTTTATTCCAAGGGCAACGACGCGACACTGCTGTTGCGCGATCTGAGCCGCCTCGGCGAGATGAGCATCTATTGCAACATGGATGCGCTGCCGGGTGTCGACGAGCTCGATCCCGAAGCCGCCTATTTCTACTGGAACATCACGCTCAAGACCGACAAGGGCGAAGAAGCGATCCGCGCGGTCTTCGAATTCGCCGAGTGGGATTGCGAGCTGACCATCACGACCGTCGCCGCCGAAACCGAAGCCGCTCCGGCCGAGGAATTGCCGATGGTGCCCGTGCCCTTCGACCTCTCGGCGCTGGATGACGGCCCGGAAGCTCCGGCCGCTGAAAAGAACGATGCAGTTGCTGCAGTTGCTGCTGCCGAAACGGCTTCGAACGTGACGCAGATCGCGTCCGCCGCTGCCCGCGTCGAAAAGAAGGAATCGGCCGCTGCAGCCAACGCTGCTGCTGCCGCCGCCGCCCAGAACAATGCCGCCGCCAACAGCGCCGGCCAGACCATCCGCGTCGATCTCGATCGCGTCGACCGCCTGATCAACCTCGTCGGCGAGCTCGTCATCAACCAGGCGATGCTCTCCCAGAGCGTGATCGAAAACGACACGACCGGCACGTCCTCAATCAACATGGGCCTCGAGGAGCTGCAGCAGCTCACCCGCGAGATCCAGGATTCGGTCATGGCGATCCGCGCGCAGCCGGTGAAGCCCGTCTTCCAGCGCATGTCGCGTATCGTCCGCGAAGTCGCCGACATGGTCGGCAAGTCGATCCGCCTCGTCACCGAAGGTGAAAACACCGAAGTCGACAAGACGGTTATCGACAAGATTGCCGAGCCGCTGACGCACATGATCCGCAATGCCGTCGACCACGGCATCGAAAGCCCTGAAAAGCGCACCGCCGCCGGCAAGGATCCCGAGGGTACGATCAAGCTCACCGCGAAGCATCGTTCGGGCCGCATCCTGATCGAACTGCAGGACGACGGCGGCGGCATCAACCGCGAACGCGTCAAGCAGAAGGCCATCGACAATGACCTGATCTCGCCGGATGCCAATCTGACGGACGAGGAGATCGACAACCTGATCTTCGCGCCGGGCTTCTCGACCGCAGACCAAATCTCGGACATCTCCGGTCGCGGTGTCGGCATGGACGTCGTCAAGCGTTCGATTCAGGCGCTCGGTGGTCGCATCAGCATCACATCGAAGCCGGGCCAGGGCTCCGTCTTCACCATGAGCCTGCCGCTGACGCTCGCCGTTCTCGACGGCATGGTCGTCACGGTCGCTGGCCAGACACTCGTCGTACCGCTGACGGCGATTGTTGAAACGCTGCAGCCGGAGGCTTCGGCCATCCACTCCTTCGGCGCCAGCCATCGCCTGATCTCGATCCGCAACTCCTTCTGCCCGCTGGTCGATGTCGGTCGCATCCTGAACTTCCGCGCCACCCAGGCCAATCCGGTCGAAGGTGTTGCCCTGCTCGTCGAATCCGAAGGCGGCGGTCAGCGCGCGCTGATGGTCGATGCGATCCAGGGTCAGCGTCAGGTCGTCATCAAGAGCCTCGAGGCGAACTACACCCACGTTCCGGGCATTGCTGCGGCAACCATCCTGGGCGACGGTCGCGTCGCGCTCATTCTCGATGTCGACGCAGTCGTGGGCGCTTCGCGCGGCCAGGCGCTGAGACAGGAAGTATCCCTGGCGGCGGCGGGTTAAGTCATGTCCTATATCGTGAAAAATCTGAGCGAAGGGCACCGCGAGCTGATCGCGTTCCGCGTCGGCGATCAGGAGTTTTGCGTCAATGTCATGTCGGTTCGCGAGATCCGCGGCTGGACGCCGGCAACGGCCATGCCGCACTCGCCTTCCTACATGAAAGGGGTCATCAACCTGCGTGGCGCGGTGCTGCCGATCATCGATCTATCGGCCCGTCTCGGCATGAAGCCGACCGAGCCGACGCAGCGCCATGTCATTATTGTGGCCCAAGTTCACCGAAAAGTAGTTGGTCTGCTTGTAGATGCGGTGTCGGATATACTGACTGTTAGTGAAGACAACGTACAGCCAACGCCCGAGATCGCGTCCGAACTGCAGCGTCAGTTCGCGCGCGGGATCATGGCGATCGAAAAACGTCTGATCTGCCTGTTGGAACTGGAAGCCATATTCCCTGACGCGGAAAGCGAAGCTGCATGAGTGTCTTGAGTGCAAAAGATGTAAGACCGGGGAGCCCCGACGAGGTTCTGGCGAGCGGCGAATACCCGCTGACGCGCCGCGACCTCACGGAAATCGCCGCGATGATCTACTCGGATGCGGGCATCTTCCTCAACGAGACCAAGGCATCGCTGGTCTATTCGCGTCTTTCCAAGCACATTCGCAATCTCGGCCTGTCCGGCTTCCGCGAATACTGTTCGCTGGTGTCTTCGCAGGCGGGTGCTGGGCCGCGCCGCGAAATGCTGTCGCATCTGACGACCAATTTCACGCGCTTCTTCCGTGAAAACCATCACTTCGAGCATATGCGCGATCACGTGCTGCCGGAGCTTTTGCAGCGTGCCAAGTCGGGCGGCCGCGTCCGCATCTGGTCCGCGGCCTCGTCGGATGGCCAGGAGCCCTATTCGATCGCGCTGACGGTGCTGTCGATGATGCCGAATGTCGCCGACTACGATTTCAAGATCCTCGCGACCGACATCGATCCGAAGATCCTCGCCATCGCCCGCGCCGGCGCCTACGACGAAAACGCGCTCGAAACCGTTTCGCCCGCCATGCGCAAGCAGTGGTTCAGCGAAGTCAATATCGACGGGCGCCGCAAGTTCCAGGTCGATGACCGCGTCAAGCGGCTGATCACCTATAACGAGCTGAACCTGATGGCCCAGTGGCCGTTCAAGGGCAAGTTCGACATCATCTTCTGCCGCAACGTCGTGATCTATTTCGACGAACCGACCCAGATGAAGATCTGGTCGCGCTTCGCCGAGCTCATGCCCGAGGGCGGTCATCTCTACATCGGTCACTCCGAGCGGGTGTCCGGCGATTCCAAGCATGTCTTCGACAATATCGGTATCACCACGTACCGCTATACGACCAAAGGCCTTGGGAGGAGGGGATGAGCATGGCGGCACGTGTTCTCGTTGTTGACGATTCTCCCACCATGCGCGGTCTCATCACCGCCGTGCTGCAGTCCGATCCTGACGTCGACGTTATCGGCCAGGCCGGCGACGCCATGGAAGCGCGCGAAGCGATCAAGAAGCTCAATCCCGATGTCGTGACGCTCGATATCGAGATGCCGAACATGAACGGCCTCGATTTTCTTGAGAAGATCATGCGTCTGCGCCCGATGCCCGTCATCATGGTCTCGACGCTGACGCATCGCGGCACCAACGCCACATTGGCGGCATTGGAGATAGGCGCGTTCGATTGCGTGAGCAAGCCACAGCCGGGCGACATGCGCCCCTTCGCAGACCTCGCCGAAAAGGTAAAGGCCGCCGCCCGCTCGCAGCGCCGCCCGATCATGGCCCCGCAGCCCGTAACACCGCCGCCCGCGGTTGCCGATTATCGCGTCGGCCGCAAGGTGGTCGCGATCGGTTCCTCGACCGGTGGCGTGGAAGCGCTGATCACCGTGCTGCAGAAATTCCCGGCCAATTGCCCGCCGACCGTGATCACGCAACACATGCCGTCGACGTTCACCAAGAGCTTCGCGGAGCGGCTGAACCGCCTCTGCGCTCCTGTCGTGCAGGAAGCGACGGATGGCGCTCGGCTCGAAATCGGCAAGATCTATCTGGCCCCCGGCGGCGAGCGGCATCTGCAGGTGGTCAATCCGTCGGCGCCCTGCTGCCGCCTTGTCGAGCGCGAGCCGGTAAACGGCCATCGCCCCTCGGTCGATGTTCTCTTTGATTCGGTCGCCGAGCTTGCGGGTCGCAATGCTGTCGGCGTGATCCTGACCGGAATGGGCCGCGACGGCGCCGCCGGTCTCCTGAAAATGCGCCATGCAGGCGCCCGTACCCTCGGACAGAACGAAAAGACCTCGGTGGTCTACGGGATGCCGAGGGTAGCTTTCGAACTCGGGGCTGTCGAACAACAGCTGCCACTCAACGCCATTGGCGAAGAAATCTTGAAGATGACCGCCCGTAAGGAAGGAACTGACTAATGTCACTCGCAGAGAAAATCAAAGTTCTGATCGTTGACGATCAGGTCACCAGCCGCCTGCTGCTCAGCGACGCGCTGACCCAGCTCGGCTTCAAGCAGATCACCGCCGCCGGCGATGGCGTGCAGGGCATGAAGATCATGGCCCAGCAGCCGCATCACCTGGTCATCTCCGACTTCAACATGCCCAACATGGATGGTCTCGGCTTCTTGCAGGCTGTTCGTAGCAATCCGACGACCAAGAAGGCGGCCTTTATCATCTTGACCGCGCAGGGCGACCGCGCGCTGGTCACCAAGGCAGCAGCACTCGGCGCCAACAACGTCCTGGCCAAGCCCTTCACGATCGAAAAGATGAAGGCGGCCATCGAGGCCGTATTTGGAGCATTGAAATGACGATCGAGGTTGCGGCCCGCCGTGTTCATATCATTCAGGGCGAATGGAAGGTCCTGAATGATCCGAACGCGGTCTTGACGACCATTCTTGGCTCGTGTGTGGCTGCATGCCTACGGGATCCTGTGGCCGGCGTGGGAGGGATGAACCACTTCCTTCTGCCGGGCAACGCCACGACGCCTATGACGGGGGGAGATGCCACACGCTATGGCGTGCATCTCATGGAACTGCTGATCAACGGTCTCTTGAAGCAGGGCGCGCGTCGCGACCGCCTGGAAGCCAAGATCTTCGGAGGAGCGAAGACGATCTCGACATTCTCGAATGTCGGGGAACAGAATGCCGCTTTTGCCACGCAGTTTCTGAAGGATGAAGGCATCCCCATCGTCGGTTCAAGCACCGGCGGCGACCACGGGCGCAAACTCGAGTTCTGGCCGGTGTCCGGTCGCGCTCGACAGTACCCGCTGACGGGTGCCGAAACCCAGAAGACCGTCGCGCTTGAACAGCGTCCGGTTGCTCCGCAGAAGCCAGTTGAAACCAGTATCGAATTCTTCTGAGCCGAGGTCCTAATGAATGTGAATGCGCAGGCGGATCAGCCGTCGCCGGTCGAAGCACTGCCCGATATCCTGATGCGGGTCGTGTCGGAGCTGCACGATGTCGCCTATCTGATTGAACGGATCGAGCCTCAGCTTCTGGAAATCGGCGGCGAGAATCTGCTGAACGCCCCTGAGAGCATGAAGGTCCTGCAGGGGATCGATCTTGCCGTGCAGAAGGCGCGCGGCATTGCCGAATTCATCGACACGATAACCGGCGAGATCTCCAATGAATGGATGGTCGACGTCGCAACCGCGCTCAGCCTCGTGAAGCTCAGCGAGATGCAGCGCGCACTGGGCGGTGGCGGCATGCGCCATGGTCATTCCCAGCCGATCAACAAGGCAGCCGGCGACTTCGATTTCTTCTAGCGCCTTTCCTGGTTGGCTTCAGGCCTATCGGGAAAGCTCTGGCCGGCCTTCTTACTTAAACGTCAATACGAAACGCTCGCACAAGTTTCGGCTTCTATAGGTCAAATTAGGCGATAGGCCTGCTTTGTCTGTAAAGATCGTGCGAGAACAGAATGAATCTGTTAAATCAATTACTTCCGGTTATTAGGAACTTCAGTTCCCTTGGGCGGAATCGCCTGCTGGCGTTGGCCGGCATCGGGGTGGTTTCCGTGGCGCTTATTCTCGGCGCCGCTCTATTGGTGAATAAACCCGCTCAGGAAACGCTCTATGTCGGGCTTGATTCGTCCGATTTGAACCAGATCAGCATTGCGCTCGCAGAATCGAACATTGCGTTCCAGGTCGGTTCCGACGGTTCGAGCATCACCGTGCCTGCCGGCATGACCGGGAAGTCGCGTCTGCTGCTCGCCGAAAAGGGTCTGCCCAACAGCAACAATGCCGGCTACGAACTCTTCGACAAGGTCGGCTCGCTCGGCCTGACCTCCTTCATGCAGGAAGTCACCCGCGTTCGCGCGCTGGAAGGTGAGATTGGCCGCACGATCCAATCCATCTCCGGCGTATCGGCGGCACGCGTTCACATCGTCATGCCAGAGGTCGGCAATTTCCGCCGCGCCGAGCAGAAGCCGACGGCATCCGTCATGCTTCGAGCGAGTGCCTCGACCGGCCGCGCCGCGGCAAGCTCCATCCGTCACCTCGTCGCCTCGGCCGTGCCGGGGCTCGATGTCGGTGACGTGACCATTCTCGATTCCGCCGGCCAGCTGCTCGCCTCTGGCGACGAGGCCAGCAACAGCAACCTCAACCGCTCGCTCGGCATCGTCCAGAACGTTCAGTCCGAGATCGAATCCAACATCGACAAGGCGCTCGCCCCGTTCCTGGGCATGGACAACTTCCGTTCCAGCGTCACCGCCGACCTGAACACGGACGCCCAGCAGATCCAGGAAACCGTCTACGATCCGGAATCCAAGGTCGAGCGCTCCGTGCGTTCCACGAAGGAAGCGGCCCAGTCGCAGCAGACAGCCAACGACAACGCCACCACCGTCCAGCAGAACGTGCCGCAGGCCGCTCCTCCGACTGGTGGCTCAAGCGGACCGGCCTCGCAGGACAAGTCCGACAAGAAGGAAGAGCAGACCAACTACGAGATCAATAGCAAGACCACGGCGACCACGCGTAACAGCTACAAGGTCGAGAAGCTGTCGATCGCTGTCGTGGTCAACAAGGGCCGTATCGCCAAGATGGTCGGCGAGCCTGTCGACCAGGCCAAGATCGATGCCTATCTCGCCGAGATGCAGAAGATCGTTGCGTCCGCTTCCGGCATCCGCACCGATCGCGGCGACGTGGTCACCGTCACGGCCATGGACTTCCTCGAAAACCAGCTTCTTGAGGAAACCGGTTCCGGCGTCCGTGTCATGGACATGCTGAGCCGCAACCTCGCCGGCATCATCAACTCGCTCGCCTTCGTGGTCGTCGCCTTCCTGGTCATCTGGATGGGTGTCCGTCCGATGGTCCGCAGCATGAACGGTGGCGGTGCCGCAATCGCTGGCGATACCTCGATCGAAAGCGCCGGCCTCGAACTTCCGGACTTCGCGCCTGCTGGCGACGCCAGCGGCGGGGCCCTCATGGACGGCTTCGGCTCGGACTTCGGCTTCGACAGCACGGAAGATCTCCTCAGCCTCGGCGACGACGACGGCAGCTTCAATCGCCGGGTCAAGGAAGGGCCGGAGCGCAAGCTCGCCCGCATGGTCGAGATCAACGAGGAACGCGCAGCGAAAATCCTCAGGAAATGGGCGGTCGACAACGCCGCATAACAAAAGGGCCGGGAAACCGGCCCTTATCTTTTTTGGCACATCGCAAGCACGAAAACGGTGCATGACTCGCGTTTGACGCGAATCGTATTGCCATATGGCCTCGAATCATCTTAGCTTACTATAACTTCTAAGAGATGAATTCCTTGTGCGAATCGCCGCACAGTTCGCGACAAAAGTAAATCCCCAGAACTCGGAGATGGTGATTTGCTTTCATTGACGTAACCTTGGATGATTCGCGGGGAAGGTGCATTTCTTTGCTGACAGACGTGATCAAGCTTTTTTCGTGATAGGTTCTCAGCCTCAGGAATTGCCAATGGACATGCAGATATTGCAAGCTCTCAAGAGCGAAACGAGGACAGGGAACTTCGTCGGGATTGCTGCGACCAACCTGTCATCGCGCTCGGAACTCATTGCCCAGCTGTGTGAGATAGCGGGCACGGGAAGGTTGCAGCCGGGGCTGCGCATCCTGACCGATTACGTGGGGGCTTCGCACTATCTCCTGGCGCGCGCTGATCTGCTGCAGGAAGCAGGCCTCGATTTCGTGGTCTCGTCCGATTGGCCATTCGATCTCGTCACCAATCTCGCAGAGGCGTTCGTGGGCGGTTTCGGTCGCGCCACCGAGCTTGAGAAGTGCATGCAGCTCTTCCAGCCGCATTTCGCCGTCTTGCCTGACACAGCTGACGTTCCCGATGGTGCAAGCCGCCAATATTGCTCGCTGATGTTCAATATCGGGCGCTCGCGCCTGGCGCTGATGTTCCTGTTCGACGATGGCTTCATCCTCTCGCAGGAGCGCCTCAGGGATGTTGGCCTGCTGACGGCCTATTACACGAGCCTGCTGCAATATAGCGGCACCAAATCGGACCGCGATTTCGAACTGACCGATCGCGAGCTCGAGTGTCTCTTCTGGATCGCCGAAGGCAAGACCAGCGACGAAATCGCGATGATCCTCGGCATCTCGCGAAACACGATCAACAACTACATTACCAGCGTCATGCGCAAGACGGCGACGAAGACCCGTTCCGAAGCCATCGCTTTCGCGGTCAGAAACAACCTGGTGTAAGGAGGGCGCGCTCATGGCATATGCATCGGGCCGGTCGATCAGCAGCTCCGACACCATCTCGCGCTCCACGCGCGCCAACAGGGTCAGCAGCCGATCCGATCTCTTCCCGCGTCTGGTCGCCATGCAGAAGCTCGCCGACGCGCAGAACTTCGCGGTCTACCGCATGTCGGGCTCCGGCCTCCCGGCCAAGCAGCGCCTGATCTGCGAGCTGGAGAACTGGGGTTCGGCCAATGCCTCGCTGCACAAGAACTTTGTCGATGCCTATGGCGACGCGCTGATCGAGCACGTCGAGAAGTCGCTCCTGCCGCTCGCCTGGGCCGGCAGCCATGATCGCAGCTTCCCCGGCGCCATCGGCATGGCGCCATTCGTCGTGCGTCTTCCAGATGGCCTCGTGCCGTTCTCGGGCTTGGCTTTCCCCGTTCGTCTCGGCGCGATCGGCAATGGCTTCGTCGTCTTCACCGGCGATGATCTCGATCCGCCGAACGAGATGGTCGTCGAGCTGCACGGCCGCGCCTGCCAGGTGATGATCGACCTGCTGTCGCTCGACGAGCGTCGCGTCGCCGCCGCCGAAGCGCTCAGCGAACGCGAGATCGCCTGCCTGCAGCTCGCCGGCGACGGTCGCATCAGCGAAGAAATCGCCGACAAGCTCGGCCTGTCGGTGCACACCGTCAACGCCTATCTCGGCTCGGCGACGATCAAGCTGGATTCGGTCAACCGCATCCAGGCGATCGCCAAGGCAATCCGGCTCGGCTACATCAGCTGAGACGTGCTTTCTGCGGAATAGTTAGCTCGCGAGCGCCTGAAGCGGCGGCACATTGTAGCGCGCCTGGTTGAGGCTGTGCTCGAGAAACGCCGTGTTTTCGTGCGGATTCGCCGAAGGGTTCTCGAAAGCGATGTGGTTGATCTCGATGCCGGCATGCTCGGCGGCGAGCGTCAGCTGCGCGTAGACGGTCACGCCGCGCGGCTTGATCTCCAGGTCGATGACAACCTCGGGCTTGCCGCCCCATTCGAGCGTATAGCTGCCGCCATGGCCGAAATTGACCGTGCCGGGATGAAAGAACATCTCGGCTGCCGAGGAAACGAGGTCTGAAAGATTGCCGTAATACTCAAATCGCAGGATCGAAATCAGGTCAGAAGCATCAAGCAGCCGCAATTCGGTGGCGACCGGGCTGATTGCTTCGGCAAGAATCTTCTCGCGCTGGGCAGAGTAGGGGCATTTTTTCATTCGTTTATCTTACCCGGTTGTTCTTGGCCTGCGCCGCGTACACCCGATGAATGAGCTCCGCGACGGCCTTGTAGAATACTGACGGGATGACACTATCCACCGAGACTTGCGCAAACATGGAGCGCGCAAGCGGCGGATCTTCGAAAACCGGTATTCCGTTCGTCTCGGCGATCTCTCTGATTTTTAACGCAATTAGGTCCTGGCCCTTGGCAACGACGATCGGCGCGTCGTTTTCCTCGCGCACATAGCGCAGCGCAACGGCAAAGTGGGTCGGGTTGGCGATGACCATGGTGGCGCGCGGCACGTTGGCGATCATGCGGCGCCTTGCGCGGTCGCGCATCAGCGCGCGCTGGCGGCCCTTCACGAATGGGTCGCCCTGCGATTGCTTGTTTTCTTCCTTGATTTCGTGACGCGACATCTTCAACTCGGTGAACCAGTGATAGCGCGTCCAGAAGAAGTCGACGATCGCCACCAGCGCGGTCGCGACCAGAACCACCAGCGTGATCTTCTGCATGGCAGACATCATGCGGGTGAAGATCGTCGTCGGGTCGGAAAATATCGCATCGATCGACGCGAAGTAGTCGCTGCGCAGCATGAGCACCATGACAACGCCGACGATGACGATCTTCGTCAGCGATTTGCCGAACTCGATGAGGCCCTGCAGGCTGAAGAGCCGCGACCAGCCCTTGGCCGGCGATATGCGCGACCATTGCGGCCTGATCCGCTCGAGAATTGGCACCGGCAGGTTCTGGCCGATCGAAGCGGCAACGCCGAAAACCATGAAGAGAATCATCGCCGGCGCGAGCAACTGCGCGCAGACCCAGCCGAGGTGGACGAAGAGCGAAAGGACATCAGGGCCGGTGTCGATCTTCCACTGGTCCGGCTGCTCGAAAATATCCTTCAGCGAAGCCCCGACGGCGCTGAGCCCGTTCGGCAGGAAGAAGATCAGATAGATGTAAGTGGCGAGAACCGTGGCGAAGAGGGGCAGTTCGCGCGAGAAGGGGGTATTGCCTTTCTCAGCCGCGTCGCTTTGCTTTTTCGCGGTAGGCGCTTCTGTTTTACTGTCCTTGTCGTCGTCCGCCACGGTCGCGACTCCTACTCAAAAGAAAAGGCCGCGCCAGCGCGCGACCCTTGCTTTTGTAGTCCCCGGGAATGCCGCGATCAATCGCGGCGTTCGTCTCGGGCCTATCTGTACACAGTAACAGCGGCTTAGGCGGCGGCCGCACCTTCGGCTTCGCCTTCCTTGAGCTGGATCTGGCCGGAGTTGGCCAAACGAATCGCTTCCTGCGCGATGGCGCGGCGTGCGATCGCGATCTCGCGCGGGTTGATGCCCGTCGTGCCGCTCTGCAGGTCGGATTCGATCATGCGGCGCTGACGCGGGCTGATCGAGGCGAGAACGGCTTCCTTCATCTCCGACGAGGAGCCACGCAGCGCCATGGTCAGGATATCCGCGGAAATGTCGTTCAAGAGCATGACGCGGCTGCGCTGCGGCATGATCATCAGGTCTTCGAAGAGGAAGATCTTCGGACGAACCTTGTTGACCGATTCGCGGCTGATCGATTCGAGCGACGTCAGCAGGGTATCGACCTGCGGCTTGTCCATCTCGTTCATCAGTTCGGCAACCTTCGTCGAGCCGATCGAATTCTTTTCGGCGTCGATCTCGGCGAGCAGCGTCATGACCTGCTTTTCGATGATCTGCGCGGCCTTCGGGCTGACGGATTTCAGGTTGACGGTACGGTTCATGATGTCGGCGCGGCGGCCGTCGGGGATCTGCATCAGCACCTTGGCGCCGAAGGAGGACGGCATCATGGACAGGATGTAGGCGACCGTCTGCGGGTGTTCGCGCAGCAGGAACTTGCCGATGAAGGCAGGATCGCCTTCGCCCAGCCGGTCCCAGATGGAGGTTTCGTAGGCCTGGAACGCCGTGCGGCGGCCAAGCAGGCTGTCGACTTCGTCGGGCGTCAGCCCTTCTTCGAGGATGCTTTCGATCGCCTTGGCGTTGTCCATCAGACCTGCACCTTCGGTGAACAGATCCTCGAACTCGGCCACGAGGCCGAGCAGCTCATCCGGCGGGATCGCGCGCAGAGCCTGCGCGGATCCGATAATCGTCTGCAGTTCGGCCTGCGTGAAATACTTCAACAGTCTGCCAGCAACCCCTTTCCCCATCGCGAGGAGAACGGCCGCTGCTTTCTCAGCCTGGGTCAACGGTTTCTCGGCAAGAGCGCCGCCGAAATCGTCAAAGTCCATCATGGTCTAACCTCTCCGTCCCTACAGCGGGATCAGGCTTTCTTAGTACCTAAAACTTCTATCAGTTTTACGCCAAAACGTGTGTCGTCATTTTCGAGAACGGTGATCTCGCCGCGCGCGATCTTGCGGCCATTCACCATGATTTCGACCGGCTCGCCGATCTTCTTGTCCAGCGCGATCGTCGCGCCTTCGTTCAGGTTCATCAGGCCCGAGACCTGCATGCGGCTGCTGCCGAGCATGATCTGAACATCGATCGGGATGTCCATGATCAGGTCCATGTTCGACTGCATCGCGCTGCCGAGCGGGGCTGCGACACCAGGGGTCGCCGAGCTGTCACCAAAATCGGAAACGCCGCCGAAGTCGGAGGAGCCGCCGAAATCGCCGCCACCAAAGTCGGTGTCGGTGCCGGTGTCCAGATCGCCACCAAAGGCCGACAGATCGGTGCCGCCGCCAAACGCGTCGAGGTCGCCGCCGCCGAAGTCGGGCATGCCGCCGTCCGCGTCGGTCTTCAAAACGCCACGCAGGTCATCGATAGCCTGATCAAGCTCGGCTTCGTTGCCTGGTTGCTCGAGATCGGTGCTCTTTGTTTTTTTCGTCGCCATGAAATCACTATTCCAGTTGAAACTTGCCTCAACCTGCCTTGAGGGGCAGGGGCCGAAATCGGTTAATTCATTAAGTAGCGGATGAGGTCGTCATCCGAGTTGATCGTATCCTTCACCCGGACGGTATAATTCTCGCCCGAGCGCCCCAACTCACACACATAGAGCTCTTTGCTGTTGGCACTGACATCGACGCGGACGTCACCGCTGTCGAGGAAGGGAATGACGTCGCCGGCCGCGAGCTTGGAGATCGTGCGCAGCGTCAGCTCCTGAAGGCGGACTTTTGCTTCCAGCGTCACCTGCGAGCGTCGAACCTGCTCGCTCATCTGCTCCGTCCATTCCGACGAATTGGCCGATGCGTTCTTCGCGCGCGGCACGACAACGGTCGTCTTCAAGAGCGCTGCCTGCGGAACGATCAGCGAGAATTCCGATGTGATGCCTGACAGCGTGATCGACATGTTGATCGCGGCGGCGAATTCATCCGGCTTGTCGTCCGGCGCCTTTGGTCGCGTCTCGGCAGCGTGCGGCAGCTCGAGGCTGGGCTCGAACCCGCCTGGCGCGTTGACAGCCGAGCGCAGGACGTTGGCGATCTTCTCGAACACCGTGACGGCCAGCTCCAGCTCGATGATCGAGAGCAGGCGGTCCGCCGGCTGCTCGACAGTCTCGGGTGATGCGCCGAGCAGATGCTCCATCAGCGTGATGACGAAACCGTTGCCGCAGGACAGCGTGAAGTCGGGCGACCAGTTGCGAAGCGATCCGTCGACCAGCGTGACGCTCTCTCCAAGATCGGCGACCAGGTCGTGCTTGTAGCCGGCGTGGCAGCCGAGATAGTTGACCTGCACGTCGAGGTCGGTCTCGCTCTTGATGACATCGGGGAGAAATACCCGGTAGACGTCGCCGAAGGCGGCGCAGAGCTTTTCCACCGTCGCCTTGTCGCCCAGCCGGCCTGTCAGCTTCGCGAGCAGCGCGTCGTCCATCAATGGTTTCTGGAGTTGAGCGTTCATGTCCGTTTAGGCCGCCTTGTTCTCACCACCGGGGTTCATCATTTCCTGCTCTACGGCGTCGATCGAAGGACGCTCGTAGGCCGAGATCGTCTTGCGGCCGTATTCGAGAGCGACCTGAGGAACGGAGCCGTTCATGTAGGCAAGCAGCGTCTGCTTTACGATGACGTAGAGGCGGTGCTGCTTGGAGCGCACGATCTTGATCTGCGAGGTGATCGGCGAGCACACGCAATAGGAAAGCAGAATGCCGAGGAAGGTGCCGACGAGCGCCGAGCCGATCAGGTGACCGAGAACTTCCGGCGAATCGTTGATGTGCGCCATGGCCTTGATGACGCCGAGAACGGCCGCGACGATACCGATTGCCGGGAACGCGTCGCCCATCGTCTGGATGGCGTGGTAAGGCTTCATCTTGTCGTGAAGGATCGTGTTGATCTCTTCATCCATCAGCGCTTCGATCTCGTGGCTGCGGGCGTTGCCGATGATGATCAGGCGAACGTAGTCACAGATGAACGCGGTGATTTCCTTGTTCTTCAGGATCGTCGGCGCGGACTGGAAGATCGACGATTCGGCCGGATTGTCGATGTGGGCTTCGATCTCGTTGCGCGACTTCGTGCGCAGGTCGCGCATCAGCGAATAGAGAACGCCGAGCGTATCGAGATAGTTGCGCTCCTTCGGAACCGAATGCTTGAAGGCTTCTCCAAGCGCCTTGCCCGAGTCTTTCACGACCTTCATCGGGTTGGCCATGATGAAGCTGCCGATGCCGGCGCCGCCGATGATGACGAGCTCGAAGGGCTGCCAGAGCGCGTCGATGTGACCGCCCATGGCCATGAAGCTGCCGACGATACAGCCGCAGACAATCACAAATCCGATAATGATATTCATCGCCAGTCCAAACCTGATCGTTATCTTCAACCGAAGGGATAGGAGGGCTGGCTTGCGTGAGGCTGATCCTTGCCTTGACGATTAAGCTTTCCGGCAAGCTTTTTGCCAAGCATTCCAGATGCCAGCTTCGCGCAAGGATTTGCTGACAATCTATTGGTGACGAATGGGCCACCATGCCCATGTCTGAGATGCCGCCTCAGCGGGATCGGGGTCGAACACACTGCAAACGCCCTGGTTTCGTAACGTTCATCGCCAATGCCAGGAGCCTACCCCGATGCAATCCGGTCTTTATGTTTCGCTGTCGTCGCAGATGGCACTTATGCGTCGCCTCGACACGATCGCTGACAACCTGGCAAACGTGAACACAACAGGCTTCCGCGGCACCGAGGTCAAGTTCAACCAGCTGATTGGCGATACCGATAACAAGCTCAACGCGAAGATCGCATACGTCTCGCAGGGCAATGACTACCTGTCCGCCGACAACGGTGAAATGAACCACACCGGCAACATGCTGGATTTCGCGATCAAGGGCGATGCCTGGTTCTCGCTCGACACGCCGGCCGGCCGGGTTCTCACCAAGGATGGCCGCTTCACGCTGACCGATAACGGTGAGCTGGTCTCCGTGCGCGGGTATCCGGTGCTCGACACCGGCGGCGGGCCGATCATGCTCGACAGAACCGCTGGCGAGCCGAAGGTCGGCGCCGACGGCATGATCTACCAGAACAACCGGCAGGTCGCCGCGCTGGGCCTCTTCGAGGCGGATATCTCCAAGGGTTATCTCCGCTATGAGAACAGCGGCATCATGACCACCCAGACGCCGACCGCCGTTGTCGACCGCTTCAATGTCGGCGTCCAGCAGGGCTATCTCGAAAATTCGAACGTCAACGCGATGCGCGAAATCACCCAGCTGATCGAGGTCAACCGTGCCTTTGAAAGCATGACCTCGCTCACCAAGGACAGCGAATCCTCCTTCGGCGAAGCCATCAAGACGCTGGGCGGTAGCCGCTAAGCGGAAGGTTTGATCCATGGGCAATGAACAGCTGACCGAGGCGGCGCTTTCCAAGAAGCTCACCCATCTCGAAGCGCTCTCCGCACGCTACGCCAATCCCGATTTCATGATCGCCCCCGGCGGCCATGTGCAGACCATCGCGACCGGTCACTACACGGTCACGGGCCTGTCGCGCCATCTGCGTCTGGGAGAGTTCGTCGCCCACAAGTCGGCGACCGGCGTGCATCTCGGTGAAGTCGTGCGCGTCGAGCCGGATCTTGCCTATGTCTGCCCCATTGAGCCGGGCGAGCCGATCGGCGTTCACGATACCGTCATCCGCAAGGGCGCCTTCCGCATCGCGCCGTCTGACAGCTGGTGCGGCCGGACCATCAGCTCGCTCTGTGAGCCGATCGATGGCAAGGGCCCCGTCGTCGAGGGACTGAAGCGCCGCTCTATCTCCAACACCGCGCCCCCGTCGATGACGCGCCAGCGCGTCGAGAAGGGCTTCAAGACCGGCGTGCGCGCGATCGACATCTTCTCACCGCTATGCCTCGGCCAGCGCCTCGGCATTTTCGCCGGCTCGGGCGTCGGCAAGTCGACGCTGCTCTCCATGCTTGCCCGCGCCGACGCCTTCGACAAGGTCGTGATCGCGCTCGTTGGCGAACGTGGCCGCGAAGTGCGCGAATTCATCGAGGATACGCTCGGTGCCGACATGCAGAAATCGGTCGTGGTGGTTGCGACCAGCGACGAAAGCCCGATGCTGCGCAAGATGGCGCCGCTGACGGCCATCACCATCGCCGAGCATTTCCGCGACCAGGGCGACAACGTCCTCCTGATCGTCGACAGCGTCACGCGCTTCGCCCACGCGATCCGCGAAGTCGCGACAGCTTCCGGCGAGCCGCCGATCGCGCGCGGCTATCCGGCCTCCGTCTTCACCGAACTGCCGCGCCTGCTCGAGCGCGCCGGCCCCGGCCCCGAGAGCACCGGCACAATCACCGCCATCATCTCGATCCTGGTCGATGGCGACAATCACAACGATCCGATCGCCGACTCCACCCGCGGCATTCTCGACGGCCACCTCGTTCTCCAGCGCAGCCTCGCTGACGAAGGTCGCTATCCGCCGATCGATCCGCTCGCATCGATCTCGCGTCTGGCCCGCAAGGCCTGGACGCCGGATCAGGAGAAGCTCGTCTCGCGCCTCAAGGCGCTTGTGCATCGCTACGAGGAAACCCGCGATCTTCGCCTGATCGGCGGCTACCGGCAGGGCGCCGATCCGGATCTCGACATGGCGGTCAAGCAGGTGCCCGTCATTTACGACGTATTGAAGCAATCCCCCGGCGATCAGCCATCCCCGGATTCCTTCGCCGATCTGGCGGGAGCCCTGAAGGCGGCTGCCGGCATCGGCAACCAGCCGGTACGCAGATAGCGAATTAGAAGATAGCCGACGCTTGAAGATAGAAAGACTAGATGTGACCGATTTCGACGATGACGAAAAGATTCCGCCGCTGAAGCCGCAGGGCCGTCGGAGGTCGACGTTCAACGATCGCGTTCTCACGGTCGCGGGTCTGCTGCTCGCCGGCGCATCCGCGATCTTTCCGTGGTACGTGTTCTTCAACGAAAACAAGTTCGGTCTCAACGTCGCCGAGGGCGACCGCACGCGCGACCTGCCGAACTGGCCGGCGCGCAATGTCTTCAGCGTTTCACCGCTAGCGATGGCCAACAGGAACCCGCCGGAAGTAAAGCCAGAGGTCCCTGTCGATCCGCTGACGACGGCAACGGTCTCCTCCATCGGCAAGGAAGACAACAAGGGCGCCCCCGCCGAAGATCAGCCGTTCCCCGGCAAGTCGGCCTTCCGACTGCTGCATGTCGCCAACGGCCGTGCGCTGATCGAGGATACATCGGGCATGTATGTCGTTCGCGTCGGCTCGATCCTGCCGGACGAGAGCCGTCTCGCCACGCTCGAGCAGCGCGATGGAAAATGGGTGATCATCACGTCCAGGGGTGAAGTTTACTGACGTCGTGGACGTCGGGCCAGCATCGGCTTTTCAAGGCTCCTCCGCCCAGCGGAGGAGCCTTTTTCGTCTCTGCCGATCCCAGCTCGCCCTTATGAAGCAAGAACGCATTCTCCGTAAGTCTGACGCAAGATTACCGACCTAGGTTCGGGGCAGTAAAAAGGAGAGTTCCATGCAACCGATTCAACTGTTCGACTTGGCCTCGCGGCAGGCGGAATGGCTGTCGATTCGTCAGGAAGTCGTTGCCGGCAACATCGCGAACGCCAACACGCCAAAGTATCGCGCCAAGGACATCACGCCTTTCCAGGCTGTTCTCGACAATTCGGACGTGGCGATGGCGCGGACCAACGCCGCACATTTGAGCGGCAACGATCTCAGCACCAAGAACGACATCGACGTCAAGGATGCCGCGCTTGACGAGGAAATGGGCGTGCAGGAATCGGGCAACACGGTTGGTCTCGCCGAAGAGCTCTCCAAGGCTGGCGAAATCAAGCGCCAATATGAGCTGAACACCTCGCTCGTGGGGTCCTTCAACCGATTGATGCTTATGACGGTGAAGAGCTAAAAACATGGATCCTTTGTCAGCCGCTTCCAAAATCGCAGCCTCCGGCCTGGAGGCGCAGTCGACGCGTCTTCGCATCGTCTCGGAAAACATCGCAAACTCTCGCTCCACGGGGGATACCCCTGGCGCTGATCCTTACCGCCGCAAGACCATAACCTTCGGCGAAGCCATGGATCGCGCAACGGGCGTAACGACGGTCAACGTCAAGAAACTGGGCGTCGATGAATCGAAGTTCAGCACCGAATTCGATCCCAACAATCCTGCTGCGGACGCCAAGGGCGTGGTCAAGCTTCCGAACGTCAACATGCTGGTCGAGATGGCCGACATGCGCGAGGCAAACCGCTCCTACGACGCCAATCTGCAGGTCATCAAGCAAACCCGCGATCTCGTTTCATCGACAATCGACCTTCTGAAGAGCCAATAATGATTAACAGCATAAACAGCCTCAGCTCCCTGTCGGTAACGCGTGATCTGAGCGGCGTCGATCTCGGCAAATCCCAGGCCTCGTCGTCCGCCCAAAGTGCCACCAACGACGCCAGCTTCGCATCTGTCCTCGGCAATGCGGCCACCAACGCTGTCAATTCGATCAAGGGCGCTGAAAACATGTCCTTCGAAGGCATCAAGGGCACCGCGACGACGCGTGAAGTCGTCGATGCCGTGATGCAGGCGCAGCAGACCCTTCAGACCGCGATTGCCATTCGAGACAAGGTCGTTTCGGCCTTCCTCGAAGTAACCAAGATGCAGATGTAGTTGATTTTAAGGATTGAGCCATGAGAGCGCTTGCCATTGCAGCAACGGGCATGGATGCCCAGCAGACCAATCTTGAGGTCATCGCGAACAACATCGCGAACATCAACACCACAGGCTTCAAGCGCGCCCGCGCCGAGTTCACGGATCTGCTCTACCAGACCGAACGCGCGCAGGGCGTTTCCAACCGCGCCAATCAGGCGATCGTGCCCGAGGGTGCGAACATCGGTCTCGGTGTCCAGACATCAGCTGTCCGCAACCTGCACATCCAGGGCGAACTTGCCCAGACCGGCAACGACCTCGACGTCGCCCTGATCGGCCGTGGCTTCTTCCAGATCCAGGCGCCAGACGGCACGACGCTCTACACCCGTGCCGGCGCGTTCAACAAGAACGAGACCGGCCAGATCGTCACCGTCGACGGCTACACGGTCGCGCCGAACATCACCATTCCAGTCGGTTCGACGCAGCTTACCATCAGCCGCTCCGGTGAAGTGACGGCAATGCTGCCGGGCCAGACAGTGCCCACGACTCTCGGACAGCTGCAGATCGCCGACTTTGTCAACGAAGCCGGTCTGAAGCCGCTCGGTGACAACCTCTTCCAGGAAACGCCGGCTTCCGGCCAGCCCGTCGTCGGCACACCCGACGATCCGGGTTACGGCTATCTCAAGCAGAGCTATCTGGAATCGTCCAACGTCGACCCGGTGAAGGAAATCACCGAGCTGATCTCGGCACAGCGCGCTTACGAAATGAACTCCAAAGTCATCACCACCGCCGACGAAATGGCCTCCATCGTCAGCAAGAACCTGAAGTAACAGGGAAGGGCCGAAACATGACGTTTTGCCGGGTAGAACATCTTCGTGGATGGGCGAAAGCCGCACTGGTTGCGGCCATGACCCTTGCGGCGCCGACGGCTTTTGCCGCCGCCGACATGGGTTACGCGGTCATTCCGACCACCATCATCTATCCCGGCGAAACGATCTCCAGCGCCCAGCTGCAGGAAGTCGAAGTCACCAACCCCAATCTGCAGGGCGATTACGCCAAATCCATCGGCCAGGTGGACGGCATGATTTCCAAGCGAACGTTGCTTCCCGGCCAGTCGATTTCGATCTCGGCCCTGCGCGAGCCCTATACGGTCACGCGCGGCTCCTCGACCCGGCTGATCTTCACGGTCGGCGCCATGGCAATCTCGGCCGCCGGCTCTCCGCTTGAAGATGGCATGACCGGCCAGATGATCCGTGTGCGCAACATGGACTCCGGCGTGATCGTTAGCGGCACCGTGCTCGCGAACGGCACCATACACGTGGCTGCAAAATGAAGATCCTATTTCGTCTTTTCATCGCACTTGCAATGCTTGCGCCGAACGTCGTGGCTGTCACGCCAGCGTCGGCGATGAGCTCGCGCATCAAGGATATTGCGTCGCTGCAATCAGGCCGTGACAACCAGCTGATCGGCTACGGCCTTATCGTCGGTCTCCAGGGGACCGGCGATGGCTTCCGTTCATCGCCCTTCACCGAGCAGTCGATGCGCGCGATGCTACAGAACCTCGGCATCTCCACGCAGGGTGGTCAGTCGAACGCCAAGAACACCGCGGCCGTCATGGTCACCGCCAACCTGCCGCCCTTTGCAAGCCCCGGCAGCCGGCTCGACGTCAACGTCAGCTCGCTGGGTGATGCCACATCGCTGCGCGGCGGAACGCTGATCATGACGTCGCTGTCGGGCGCCGATGGCCAGATTTACGCCGTCGCCCAGGGCTCGGTTGTCGTCTCCGGCTTCACCGCGCAGGGCCAGGCCGCGACCGTGACCGAAGGTGTCACCACGTCCGGTCGCGTGCCGAGCGGCGCCATCATCGAGCGCGAGCTTCCGTCGCGCTTCAAGGATTCGATCAACCTCGTCCTGCAACTGCGCAATCCGGATTTCTCCACCGCCGTTCGCATCGCCGACGTGGTCAACGGCTACGCGCGCGGCCGCTTTGGCGGCCCTGTCGCCGAGGCGAAGGACGCGCAGGAAGTGATCGTCCAGAAGCCAAGGGAAGCGGATCTTACGCGTCTGATGGCGGATATCGAAAATCTGGCCGTCGAGACCGATACGCCCGCCAAGGTCGTCATCAACGAGCGGACGGGCACGATCGTCATCGGCGCGGATGTCCGCGTCTCACCTGTTGCCGTCAGCTATGGCACGCTCACCGTCCAGGTCAGCGAAACGCCTCAGGTCATTCAGCCCGAGCCCTTCTCGCGCGGCGTCACCGCCGTCCAGCCGCAGACGGATATCACGGCTCAACAGACGGGCGGCAATGTCGCTCTCATCGACGGGCCTGACCTGAAGACCCTCGTGGCCGGCCTTAACAACATCGGCGTCAAGCCGGATGGCATCATCGCCATTCTGCAGGGCATCAAATCGGCCGGTGCGCTGCAAGCGGAGCTTGTCCTGCAATGACGAAGATCTCTTTCGCGAACATGACGGTTTCGGAACTGGCGAAACGCCTGGTCCTGCCCACGGCTGCCGTCGTCATGCTGACCATTCCCGGCGCCTTCGCGCAGGAAGCACGCACCTCGGCAGGCGGCGAGCTGACCTCCGAGGAAGAAATCAAGCAGTTCTGCAGCAACATCGCCGAACCCGCCCGCGACCAGCGCTATCTTTTACAGAAGCAGGAACTCGACAAGCTCCGGGCCGACGTCGATAGCCGCATGGCCGAAATGACGAAGCGCCGCGACGAGTATCAGGACTGGCTGAAGCGTCGCAACGACTTCCTGAAGCAGGCCGAGGCCGGGCTGACCGATATCTACAAGAAGATGAAGCCGGACGCCGCGGCGCTGCAGCTTCAGGAAGTAAAGGTCGAAGTGGCGGCCGCCGTGATCATGCGGTTGAACGCCACCCAGTCGAGCCTGATCCTGAACGAGATGGATCCGCAGAGAGCTGCGGTTATCGCCAACATCATCGCCAGCGCGTCCGATCCCAATACGTCGAAGGACCCCTCATGAACAAGCGTTTCCCGGTCGCGATTGCCGCAGTAGCCATTCTGGCCGGCTGCCAATCCCCGCAGGCGATCAACGAGATCGGCCGTGCGCCTGCCATGAGCCCGATCGGCAGCGGTCTTGCCTATGGCCAGACGCAGCAGATGTCGATGTATCCGAAGCAGCCGCGCCAGGTCGCCCAGGGCTACTCGCTCTGGAGTGATTCCAAGGCCGCTCTGTTCAAGGATGCTCGCGCGCTCAACGTCGGCGACATCCTGACGGTCAACATCTCGATCAACGACAAGGGTTCGTTCGAAAACAACAGCAAGCGCAGTCGCGAGAACAGCAGCGGGCTGAACTGGGACGCGCAGGCCAACATCCTCGGCTGGAACCCGTCGTCGAAAACCGACGTCACCTATGGTTCCGACACGAGCACGGATGGCAAGGGCAAGATCGAGCGCACCGACAAGCTGAACCTGATGGTCGCGGCCGTCGTCACCGGCATCCTCGAAAACGGCAACCTTGTTGTCAGCGGCTCGCAGGAAGTGCGCCTGAACCAGGAACTGCGCATCTTGAACGTCGCCGGTATCGTGCGTCCGCAGGACGTGACCGCCGACAACGAAATCTCCTACGACAGGATCGCCGAAGCGCGCATCTCCTATGGCGGCCGCGGCCGCCTGATGGAAGTGCAGCAGCCCCCGCGCGGCCAGCAGGCCGTCGATATCCTCTCGCCACTCTAAGGTCCGGCACAATGGCAGACGCAGAAGGCACCGAGGGCCAGCCGAAGAAGAAGTCGGCGATGATGATGACGATCATCGGCCTCGCCGTCCTGACCCTCCTTGGCGGCGGCGGTGGCTGGGTCGTCGGCGGCATGATCGCGCCCAGCGTGAAATCCGCGCAGGAGGCCGAACAGCCCGCTGCGGCGGCCGAACAGGCAAAGGCTGGCGAGACCGGGCTCCAGAAGATCTCGACGGAAGCCAACAACGTCGTCCAGCTCGAGCCGATCACCTCGAACCTCGCCTATCCCTCCGAGAACTGGGTGCGCCTCGAAGTGGCGCTGCTGTTCTCCGGCCCGCCGGACGTGAAGCTCGCCGAGGATATCCACCAGGATATCATGGCCTATATCCGGACGGTTTCGCTGCAGCAGATCGAGGGCCCGCGCGGCTTCGAATATCTTAGGGATGACATCCAGGAGCGTGTTGACCTTCGGGCGCAGGGACGCGTATCGAAAGTCATGTTCAGGACCTTCGTCATCGAATGATTCGATTCCTAGTGATCTTGGCTGCCATGATGGCGGTCCCGGAGCTGGCGCATGCGCAGCAGCTCCCGTCGAACCTGCTCAACCTGCCGGTGGACGGTTCGGTTGCGGCATGGATCATCCGCACTTTCGGTCTTTTGACGGTTCTGTCGGTCGCGCCTGGCATCCTGATCATGGTGACGAGCTTCCCTCGCTTCGTCATCGCCTTCTCCATTTTGCGCACCGGCCTCGGCCTCGCCTCCACCCCCTCGAACATGATCCTCTTGTCGCTGTCGCTGTTCATGACCTTCTACGTCATGCAGCCGACCTTCGATCAGGCATGGCGAGATGGCGTTCAGCCGCTCCTGTCGAACCAGATCAACGAACAGCAGGCGGTGGAGCGGATCGCCGAGCCCTTCCGCACCTTCATGACCCGCAACACCCGCGACAAGGATCTGGCGCTCTTCGTCGATCTCGCCCGTGAGCGCGGCCAGACGGTCGATACCGGCGCCACGATCGACTACCGCGTGCTCGTTCCCGCCTTCATGATCTCGGAAATTCGGCGCGGCTTCGAAATCGGCTTCCTCGTCGTGCTCCCGTTTCTGGTCATCGACCTGATCGTCGCCACCATCACCATGGCCATGGGCATGATGATGCTGCCGCCGACATCGATCTCCCTGCCGTTCAAGATCCTGTTCTTCGTCCTGATCGACGGCTGGAATCTGCTCGTCGGCAGCCTGGTTCGATCCTTCAACTGACGCAATACACGAGGACGACACCGTCCAAGCTTTCAAAACAAAAGGCCGGCGATCAGATCGCCAGCCTTTTGTTTTGATGTTTTAAGAGATCGCGAACCCGCCGCAAGCTGGGTCAGAACGGCGTGGTTCTGGCGGGCAGGGCGGGTACGTCCAGATGGTCGGGCTCCAGCCCCTGCTTGGCGCGCTCGACGGCCATCTCGTAGGCCGTCTCGAGGTGCCGGCAGAAGCGTTCCGCGTCGAACAGCGGCTTGATCATTTTGTTGTCGTCGATCGTCTGCTTGAATTCGGCGATGCGCTCGGGGTTCTCGTAGAGCGCGACAGCCATGTCCTCATAACCTTGCGCATCGTCGGCCACCAGCTCGGGCAACCCGATCGCGTTCAGCAGGCTCTCGGTTACGCGCGAGGCGAAGTTGGTGCCCTTCAGCGTCAGAACGGGCAAGCCGCCCCAGAGCTGCTCCGACGTCGTGGTGTGGCCGTTATAGGGCCAGGTGTCGAGCGCCAGATCGGCCGCCTGCTGCCTGTCGATGTGGCTGCGATAGTCCGCGTGCCCGCAGAAGACGAGACGCTTGGCGGGAATTCCGCGGCTTTTGAAATATTCGCGAAGATTGGCTTCCGTCTGCTTCGATACCGCCATCATCCAAAGCACGCTGTTCGGCGCCCTGCGAAGCACGTTGCACCAGACGTCAACCGTTTCCGGCGTGATCTTGCGGCTGGCATTGAAGGAGGCGAAGACGAACTTGTCGTCGGGCAGGCCGAATTCGCCGCGGTCCACGAAGCCGGGTGTCGGCCGGTGGAAGGGGTCGTTCGGCTGGTAGGTGTCCGGCAGCCGGATGAATTTCTCATGATAATGCGGGCGCGAGGAATCGGGCAGAACGAACCGGTCGCCGATGATATAGTCGACATCCGTGTTCGTGGCGCTGCCCGGAAAGCCGAGCCAGGAAATCTGGATCGGGGCGGGCCCCTTGTTCAAAACGTGATAGCGCGTCTCGAATGTCGGCCCCTTGAGATCGACCAGAATATCGATCCCGTCGGCCCGCATCCGCTCGGCCATCGCCGCGTCGGATAGATCGCCCACTTCGACAACCCGGCCCCAGAGGCTTCGGTCGAATGTATTGTGCTCCAGGTTCGAGGCGCGCGAATGGCAATAGAGCGTGATCTCGAAGCGGTCTCTGTCGTGCAGCTCCAGAACACGGCCCATCAGCTTCATGGTCGCGTGCTGTTCGAAGAGGTCGTTGGAGAGGTAGCCGACGCGGATCTTGTCCGCCCACTGATGCGGTCGTGTGCGTCGTGCGGTGGTCTGCTCGGCCGTCACGGCGTTGTTCATGCTCGACGTCATGCGATTGAGCGATTCGTCGCCACACCACTGGAGATTATAGAATTCGCTCTCATGGTGCAGGAACGCGGTCTGGCCATTGGCGATCAACTCGTCGATGATCTGCTTGTGCAGCTTGATACTGGTGAGATCGCTGACATGTCTGGCGAACATCAGATAGAGGAAACGCAGCGGTACCAGCTTCGGGAAGCGCTTGAACAGGTTGCGGATCAGCAGCGCCTGGGTTTCGTCGCTCGGGTCGTTCTTGAGCAACCGGATGGCAAGCAGCGTGTGGTCACTGTTGCTGCTTTCCGCGAGCACCTTGACGAAGGGGCTGAGCAACTCTTCCTGGCCGCGCTTCTTGTAGATCGAGGCCAGCGCATAGGCGAGCTCCGCATCGAGGCTCTGGTTCAGCATATGCCGCAGGCCAAGCCTGATTGCCTCGTCGTGATTGCCGACCTCGAAATAGAGCAGTGCTGCCTTGCGGGAAAATTCCGATCCGCTTTGTCCAGCCTTCTCGCCGGCCACCGCGAAGGCCATTGCCGCATCGGCTTTCATTCCCAGCTGCAACAGCGTGCGGGCCAAAAGGGCGTAGGTCTTCGCATCCTGCTGTGTTTCGAGCAACGCGTTCAGCGTTTCCAGCGACTTGGTATAGCGCCCGCTCTGATAGTCTTTTGATGCTGCGGAAAACGAAACCACACGATTCACGTTCAAACCTCGTTCAGTTCTTTACGCGGCAAACACCAGGTGCCGCCGGCCGGTTTGCCGCGGACCCAATGAGGCCATTATGGCGCAGAATGACACGTGAACCTTGCCTGAGGCAGGAAGCGACAGGGGGATGAGTAATCCCGAAAATGCCGTTAAACTGTTTAAGTCCTGCTTTAACGACTAGTTAACCATTTGTATTCGTTCGGAAAATGGCGGAGTGCCATTAATTAGTCCGCAAGGTTTTGCTGCGAAAGTCATCCTCGACATGACGGGTTTGGTCCCAATGCAGAATGACCAAGTGGCATGAAGCCGAACCGTCATTGCCGGTACATAAGTCCGGTAATGTCCTCCATTGGTATCGAATTTCGGGGACGGATCCATGACAAGCATTAACACCAACAACTCCGCAATGGCGGCTCTTCAGACGCTGCGTAACGTCAACAACAACCTTTCTGACACCCAGAGCGCTGTGTCGTCGGGTCTGCGCGTTGGCAAGGCTTCTGACAACGCTGCTTACTGGTCGATCGCAACGACCATGAAGTCCGACAACGGCGCTCTTTCGGCCGTTTCCGACGCACTGGGCATGGGTGCGGCAAAGATCGACACGGCTTACACCGCCGTTCAGAGCTCGATCGACGTCGTAACCGAAATCAAGGCCAAGCTCGTTGCCGCGACTGAAGACGGCGTCGACAAGGGCAAGATCAACGACGAAATCAAGCAGCTCCAGCAGCAGCTGACGAGCATTTCCGCTTCGGCTTCGTTCAACGGCGAGAACTGGGTTTCCAGCTCGGCCGCTGGCAAGACCATGTCGGTTGTTTCGTCCTTCATCCGCACCGCAGGCGGCGTCAGCGTCTCGACGGCCGGCTACACCTCGTCGGCAGACGATCTGCTGTTCGCTGGCGGCACCGGCATTCTCGATCGTGACGGCAGCGGCACGGTCAGCGCGTCGATCTCTGAATTCTCGATCAGCTCTTCCAACACCAAGGGCGACATCGACAGCCTGATCACCGACGCGGAAACCGCTCTCAAGGGCATGACCTCGCTCGGCTCCAAGCTCGGTTCGCTGCAGAAGGGTATCGACCTGCAGAGCGACTTCGTTTCGAAGCTCTCCGACTCGATCGACTCCGGCGTTGGCCGTCTGGTCGATGCGGACATGGAAGAAGAGTCCAGCAAGCTTTCGGCACTGCAGACCCAGCAGCAGCTGGCGATCCAGTCGCTGTCGATCGCGAACTCCTCTTCGCAGAACATCCTGTCGCTCTTCCGTTAATAGCGGAAAACGCAAGACATCTGAAATTCAGTGCGGCCGGGCTTTCCCGGCCGCATTTTTTATTGCGGTACGGTAGCTTCGGCTAAGTCTCGGGTATTTCTTAAATTTCTTCCCGCGGGGTTTAGTGTTTCTTAACCATGTTGCCGTCATATGGGCTCATCGAAACGGTGAGTTGATCAGCAAATGCACGGTCAACAGGCATGACGCTGACCGCCGTTTCCGGTAATAGTCCGGAATGTCCCTTCGTATGAAAAATTGCCGAAAAAGGGGCTTTTTAAAATGACCAGCATTCTCACGAACAATTCCGCAATGGCAGCTCTTCAGACGCTGCGTAGCGTGAACAACAACCTCTCGGACACCCAGAGCGCTGTGTCGTCTGGTCTCCGCGTCGGCAAGGCAGCTGACAACGCTGCTTACTGGTCTATCGCAACGACCATGAAGTCCGACAACGGCGCCCTTTCGGCCGTTTCCGACGCACTGGGCATGGGCGCCGCCAAGGTCGACACGGCCTACACCGCCGTTCAGAGCTCGATCGACGTTGTATCCGAAATCAAGGCCAAGCTCGTTGCCGCGACCGAAGACGGCGTCGACAAGGGCAAGATCAACGACGAAATCAAGCAGCTTCAGCAGCAGCTGAAGAGCATCTCGGCTTCGGCTTCGTTCAACGGCGAAAACTGGGTTTCCAGCTCCGTTGGCCAGACCATGTCGGTCGTCTCCTCCTTCATCCGTACTGCAGGCGGCGTCAGCGTCAGCACCTCGGGCTACTCCGCTCTGGCCGACGATTTGCTCTTCAGCGACGACCAGACCGGCATCCTGGATCGCCCGGGCTCCGGCACGCTCATCACCGACTCGATCTCCGAGTTCTCGATCACCTCGACCGACACCAAGGGTGCGATCGATGAACTGATCACCGACGCGGAAAGCGCTCTGAAGAGCATGACCTCGCTCGGCTCCAAGCTCGGCTCGCTGCAGAAGGGTATCGACCTGCAGACGGACTTCGTTTCGAAGCTCTCCGACTCGATCGACTCCGGCGTTGGCCGTCTGGTCGATGCGGACATGGAAGAAGAGTCCAGCAAGCTTTCGGCACTCCAGACCCAGCAGCAGCTCGCTGTTCAGTCGCTGTCGATCGCCAACTCCTCTTCGCAGAACATCCTCTCGCTGTTCCGCTAAGATCGCAGGCGCCAGGCGCCCGCAAAGGAATACGCCGCCGCTTCGGCGGGTGGTTTTCGAAAGCCGCGCTCTCCGGAGCGCGGCTTTTTTATTGCCGTTAACTTTTTGTTAACCAAACTCATGTCTTGTGGCCATCATTAAACGGTATGTTAACCAAGCTTAAGAAGCGGTTAGCAGGCATGAGGCTGATGAACCGTTCCCGGCGGTAGACCGGGATGTCCCTTTTTAAAAGTTTGCCAACAAGGGGCGCTCTTTTCATGACGAGCATTTTGACCAACGTTGCGGCCATGGCCGCGCTTCAGACACTCCGCGGCATCAACACCAATCTCGAGACGACACAGGGCAATGTGTCTTCCGGATACCGTGTTGCCGAAGCCAAGGACAACGCCGCATACTGGTCGATCGCGACAACGATGCGCTCGGACAACAAGGCTCTCTCGGCCGTTTCCGACGCGCTCGGTCTGGGTGCGGCGAAGGTCGACACCGCCTATGCGGCTATGGACAACGCCATCAACATTGTCAGCGAGATCAAGGCCAAGGTCGTCGCCGCCACCGAAAACGGCGTCGACAAGACGAAGATCCAGGACGAGATCGGCCAGCTCCAGCAGCAGCTGTTGAGCGTCGCGCAGTCCGCCTCCTTCTCGGGCGAGAACTGGGTCGCCGGCAGCGGCACGAAGAGTGTCGTGTCGTCCTTCGTTCGCGGCGCCAATGGCGAGGTTTCGGTTCAGACGACCGACTACAATCTCGATGACAACCCCGATGGCAACGTCCTCTTCGGCATGCAGGCAACCGGCGAGATCGACACCACCACCGGCGTCATCGGCTCGGAATTCGGTACCTACGGCTCCATCTACAACATGGACATCTCGCAGCTCAGCGTTGAAGATCTGAACACCACGCTTGGCAACGTCGAGACCGGCCTTAGCGCGCTTACCAAGGCGGCATCGCAGCTGGGCTCGATCTCGACCCGCATCGACCTTCAGGACAGCTTCGTTTCCAATCTCAGTGACTCGATCGACTCAGGCGTTGGCCGTCTCGTCGATGCCGACATGGAAGAGGAATCGAGCAGGCTGACGGCGCTCCAGACCCAGCAGCAGCTGGCGATCCAGTCGCTGTCGATCGCCAATTCGAGCGCCCAGAACGTCCTTACGCTGTTCCAGAACTAAGCTGGTCAAGCGGCGTTGCAAACGCCCTGAAGACAATCGTGAAAGCCTTGAAAGCCGTCTCGCAAGACGCGGCTTTCTCTTTGTTTTTGAAAAGAGATTTAAGGTTGCGCGAGGCTTGCGAGACCGTTTGTCGGCTACTTGCGCTGGCTGTAGGCCTTGGTTAACTTCTCTTAAGAATTGATTTGTTTAGCGACGAGCCGATCGGAAAAATCCGGTTGGCGGCATGAAGCCACGCCTGTCGCTGCCGGCGGTCCGGTCTATCCTCTCCTCTACCATAGAGCTCCAAAAAATGACCTATCGAATCACCAGCTCCGCCCAGGTAAACGCTCTCGCCGCATTGCGGATCATCAACAAGGAAGCAGCGACCACCCAGCAGCAGGTATCATCGGGCATGCGCGTGGAAACGGCGGCGGATGACGCGACCTACTGGTCGTTCGCGAGCGTTCTGCGCTCCGATGGCAGCTCCATGACCAACATCCACGATGCACTCGGCGTTGGTGCCTCGAAGGTCGACACCGCCTACACCGCGATGGATAGCCTGATCGATCAGCTGACCAGCATCCGCGCAACGCTTGTCAGCGCCAAGGAAGACGGCGTCGACAAGGAAAAGCTCAACACGACGATCGAGCAGCTCAAGCAGCAGATGCAGACGACGGTTCAGTCGACGAGCATCGCCGGCGAAAACTGGCTGTTCAACCAGGATGCGACGCTGACCACCTCGCGCTCGGTCATCGGCGGCTTCACCCGGGCGCCGACCGGCGAATATCAGCCACAGAACATCACCTTCCCGGCTGACCAGACCGTCATGATCGACACCAGCAACGCCAATCGCGGCCTGCTGACCAAGACTGTTGACGCAAGCACCTTGAACGACACGGGTTCGACCGCGCCACGCAACTACTATCTGCTCAGTGCCGGATCGGTCACCGGCGCCGATGGCGACGAGATCAAGCTCGACAACAACACCACGACCGAGCAGGTCGATGACATGATGGCTGTCGTCGACAATCTTCTCTCGACGCTGACCACGACCGCGGCCGGCCTCGGCACGATGAGCGCCCGCATCAACGACCGCATCGACTACACCGCCAACATGGCCGATATCATCGAGAAGAATGTCGGTGCGCTTGTCGATACGGATATGGACGAGGCGTCCGTGCGCCAGAAGGCTCTGGAGACCCAGCAGAAGATGGGCGTGCAGGCGGTTTCCATCCTCAATACCGCCGCCAGCAAGGTTCTCGTGCTGCTGCAGTGATTGCGGGCCACGGTTGCGCGCCGCCCGGCGGCGCCCTTCATCTTCGCACAAGTTTGGCCTCCTAGGGTCAGGGACAACAGGCGTGGTGCGAAACCGCGCGAAATATTTGTTTGGTGCAATGTGAGGCGCGGCATGTCGCAGGCTTCTGCTGATAAGAGGTGGGTTGAGTGAGCGCGCTGCTGTCTCGTCTGAAAGACTTTGGCGAACCCGCCGTCGTCGCCCCATCCGTGGTCGAAACATCGTTTTCCGACGATTTAGGCGGTTTCGGTGGTTTCGACGACATCGCCCCCGAGCCGGTGGTTGATATCGAGGCGGAGCGCCGTGATGCAAACGCCATGGGCGAGGCCAAGGCGACCGCCGAGCTCACCGAGAAATTCGAGGCTGAAGCGCAGACCGTTGCACTCGTTCACCAGCGCGAGATCGAAGAGCTTCGCAACAAGTACGAGACCGAGATCGCCGAGCTTGTTGCCTCGCGGATCAAGGCAATCTCCACCGAGGTCGCCGATCTTGTGAGCGCCACGGTCGCCCGCACGTTGGCTCCCGTCCTGACCGAGGCTTTGGCTGAAAAGGCCGCCGTCGAACTGGCCGCACAGCTTCGCGATGCCGTTCTGGAAGGCGAGACCGGCACGATCACGGTCAAGGGCCCGGAAACGCTCTTCAATATATTGAAGAACGAACTCGGCGAGAAGGCGGACCTGCTGCGCCATCATGAAAACGACGACATCGACCTGATCGCCGAGTTTGATGACTCGGTACTCGTAACCCGCATGTCTGCCTGGGCGGCGAGCGTCAAGAAAGTTCTGGAATGAGCGACAGCGAAAATCATCACCACGGCAAGAACGAGGTCATCATCATCAAGCGACATGGTGGTGGCGATCACGATGGTGCTCATGGTGGCGCCTGGAAAATCGCCTATGCCGACTTTATGACCGCGCTGATGGCGTTCTTCCTCGTCATGTGGCTGGTCAATGCCGCCAACGAAGAGACCAAGGCTTCCGTCGCCACCTACTTCAACCCGATCAAGCTCTCGGATGAAAAGCCGACCGAGAAGGGCTTGAAGAAGCCGGTCGATCAGGCCGACGGGCAGGAAAAGGCCGACAAGTCGAAGGAAAAAGAAGACCAGCCGAACCAGGGTGCCGCCGCCGCCAGCGGTGAGGACCAGACCTCGACATCGGGCGACCAGAAGAACTATTCCGAAGCGGACTTCTTCGAGAACCCTTATTCGGTTCTCGCCGAAATCGCCCAGGAAGTCGGCCAGCAGGCCAATGTCAGCGCCAAGGGCGAGGGCGGTGCGGCCGACTCCGGCCCCGCGACCGGCGCCGATGGCGGTGAAGCCTATCGCGATCCTTTCGATCCCGATTTCTGGACGAAGCAGATCGAGGTGACTCGCGCCGACAAGACGCAGCCGGACGATCCGGCCAAGGAGGCAATCGAGCTAGCCAAGGCCGAAGACGCGAAGGCTGAGCAGGCCGCAGCCAAGGCCGCTGAGGCCGCGAACCCTGAAACGGCGGACAAGACCAGTGATCAGACGAATGACAAGACCGCCGACAAGGATGGCATAGCGCCTGACACGCAGACCGCCGAGCAAAAGGCGGTCGAGCAGCAGCAGGAAGCCAAGGATCTCCAGCAGCAGATCGCCCAGCAGATCGGCGGCATCGCCGGCAAGCTCGCCGAGGGTCTGACGGTGACGCCAGCTGAAGGTGGTCTCCTGGTCAGCATCTCCGACCAGAGCGACGATTCCATGTTCAACGTCGGCTCCGCCGTGCCGCGCAGGGAAATGGTCCTTGCGATGCAGAAGATCGGCGAGGTGCTGAAGGCGAAGAACGGCGTCGTGGCCATCCGCGGGCATACCGACGGCCGTCAGTACAAGGGCGAGAACGAGAACTGGCGTCTTTCGATGGATCGCGCCCAGGCCGCCTATTACATGATGGTACGCGGCGGGCTCGATGAGAAGCGCGTCTCTCAGGTCTCCGGCTTCGCCGACCGCAAGCTGAAGGACGCCGCAGATCCGTTCAACGCGTCCAACCGTCGTATCGAAATTCTTCTCCAGGCCGATCAGGGATAATCGATGAAGCGCCGGCAGCACAGGCATCTCCTGCCCCTCGCTTTCAGCCTTGCGCTGACGGCGAGCGGCGTTGTGCGCGCGGAAGAAGCCGCGCCGCCCGCCGCCCACGCCGAGGCGCCGGCTGGACATGCCGAGGCGCCGGCAGGGCATGGCGAGACGCCTGCACCTGCCGAAGCGCAAGCCCCTGCCGCCGCGCATGGCGCTGCAACATCGACGGCCGAGGCGCTGCCTGTTGTGCCGCAGGACGATGGCGGCGACACCGTTCCCTACAAGATGCTGCGCTCCCTGCAGTTCGTGCAGGATTCCGTCGTGCTTGGCGACCATTCTGCCAGCGAGATGCAGCGCTTCATGCTCGGCACCATCGACAAGCGCCTGCGCGCCGTCGATCCGGCTGTCTTCGATGACGATCGCAACGTCGATGCCGCATTGATCTACGCCATGAGCGGCGGCAATCCGCAGACGCTGGAATATCTGGTGGCTCGCGACGTCAATGGCTACTTCGACAACCGCGTGACCGACATCCTGCGCAAATATCTGAGCGGCAAGGGTCTTCTCGTCGCCAAGACGCTGGTGGATACCGCCGAGGAATATAAGGACAAGAAGATCGGTCCCTATCTGGCGCTGGTTGGCGGCAACGTCACGATCGCCAAGAGCCCGGAAGAGGCGCTCAAGCTCTACGATCTCGCGCGTCTCAATGCGCCCGGCACGATCATCGAGGAGGCGGCCTTGCGCCGCTCGGTCGCGATCTGCGTCGATAAGGGGCTGGTGGACCAGGGGCTGCAATATTCCCAGCGCTACATCCGCCGCTTCCTGCATTCGCCCTATGCCAGCCAGTTCGCCGATCTCTTCGTCAAGCTGCTGGTCGATCACGATCATGATGTGAAGCCGGATGACGTCATCGGCATCCTCTCCTTCATGGATGAGGCGCGCCAGCGCGAAATCTATCTGCGTATCGCGCGTGCCGCAGCGATAGCGGGCAAGGGCGAACTCGCGCGCATGGCGGCCGGCCGCGCCCAGGCCCTGTCGGGCGATAACAACAACGCCTTTGGCGCATTGGCCGATTTTTACGGCGGCATGGCCGCGATCCCGACCGACAAGATCGATACCGCCGCTCGCGATATTTCGACGATCGCCGACAAGGCGCTTTCGCCGCGCGACCAGATCTTGCGGGCCGCTGCGCGCTCGGTGGCCGAGCAGGTGCTTCGGCAACCAGACGCTGCAAGCCTGACGCAAGGCTCTGCTAATACACCAGATGGTCAAGAAGCCAGTTCTGAACAGGCGGCCGAGGGAGGATCGGCCGGAGAGGGGGCGGTGCCCGACGCCGCACCGGCGGCCGGATCGCAGTCAGCTGATCTACAGAACGCCGACCCCGCATTCAGCTCATTTGTGACCTCGAGCCGCTCTCAGTTGGATGAGATCGACGGTCTTTTGAACAAGGAAAGCAATTGATATGATGGATATCAGCGTTCCGGCCGGTGCCGCAGATGCTGCCGCAGGCGCAAAAGCCAGCCGGCCGGCCGGCAAGGGCTCGGATACCGAAGGCGGTGGCTTCTCGGACGTTCTGAACAAGGCCAATGCCAATTCCGATCGCAACCAGGGCGCCAATGCCGATGGCCAGCAGCCCTCCGGTACTGCAGATGGCGGCAACGGCGCGGTTGGCTCGGCGCCGCACCGGCAGAACCCGAAAGCTGTGATCGATCTCGGCAACTCGGCCGCACTGGCGCAGGCGGAAGCCGATGCGACGGCGGCCAATGCCGGGAAGGACGCTCAGAAGACGGGCCGGATCGATATCAAGTCGCTGCGCAAGCAGCTCGATGATGCTGCGGTCGACGGCACCGCCGAGGACGTGGCCGACAAGATCGCCGCGCCGACATCCAAGGACGACAAGACAGGCAAGCCGGTCAAGACCGAGGCCAAGCCCGGATCAGCCGACGACAGTGCTGTCTCCGACGTCCTGAGCATGCTCGGCAACACTCCGGTCGATGGCGCATCGGCCGCCGCTGCCGCACTGTTCGCACAGAAGGCGCAGGATTCTGCGCCCACTGACGCCAAGGACAAGTCTTCCGGCAAGCAGAAAACCAAGGGTGACGCCGTCGCCGATGTCGCCAGCGCCTTGACCTCGGCCAGCGACGCCGCGTCCGACGTGGACATGCCCGGCGCGACCGATGCCGGTGATACGGTCGGCCAGACCTTCCGGCTGACGCGCGCCGACAGCCGTGGCACGTCCATGGACATGCATCTCGGCATCGAGAAGGACGCGGCCGACGTTGGCGGAAAGGCGAATGTCGAGACGGTCACGATCCTCGATTCCCGCCGCTATATCGGCCTTGCGCAGAACACCAATTCCGCCGCCGTTACGGCAGCGATCGCCGGCGACAAGGAATGGGCGCATGCCATGCAGGCATCGTCGTCCCTGTCGAACGCCGCTGAGCTCAGCAGCACCGGCAAGGTCGTCAACACGCTCAAGATCCAGATGAACCCGATCGATCTCGGCCTCGTCACCGCGACGCTCAGGCTTCAGGGCGATACGCTGAACGTCGACCTCAAGGTCGAGACAGCAGCCGCCTACCGGCAGCTGAGAGAAGACCACACGAAGATGCTGGAGTCTCTGCGCAGCCAGGGCTACGCCATCGACGGCGTGAGCGTCAGCATGGCGCCCGTCGCCAACACCGATACCAGCAGCCAGACGAACGCCCAGAGCGGCTCGCAGCAGGGCTCTGCGCAGGGGCAGGGCGGCGAGGCGCGTGAGCGTCAGAATCAAACGGGGCAGCGCAGTGCAGGGGGCTTCAATGTTACAGGTGAGAGCGACGCTACGAGCGCTTCTGCTGGCTCCTCTGGCAGCAGCGGCACTGGCGACGTATACCTCTGACGCGCGGGCGTCCGATGGCGCCTGCGAGCAGGAGATCCAGTCGGCCGCGCTGAAGTATGGTATCCCCGAGGGCATCCTCTATTCCGTCGGATTGACCGAAACGGGCCGCAAGGGCTCGCTCTACCCCTATGCCTTGAACATAGAGGGCAAGCCCTTCTTCCCGCCCTCGGAGCGCGACGCGCTGAGGCAGGTGGATACGGCTCACAGGTCGGGCGCGAAGCTGATCGATGTCGGCTGCATGCAGATCAACCAGTTCTACCACGGGGAGAATTTTCGGTCATTGGAGGAGATGTTCGACCCCCGAACCAACGTGGAATACGCCGCACGGTTCCTCAAGAACCTGCACGATCGCCACGAGACCTGGACCATGGCGGTCGCCCGCTACCACGCCGGCCCCAATAATGACCCCGCGCAGAAGCAATATGTCTGCCGCGTCATCGCCAATCTGGTCGCCACGGGCTATGGGAAATGGACTCCCAATGCGAGCAATTTCTGCCGCGGCTAACTCGCCCAAAGATAGCGAAAAAAGAACAAACCGGAAATGTGTCATAATATGGCAAGAATTCGGGCCAATGTGGCAAGGCAAGTCACAATTTAGGACATGTTAACTTTTCCACGAAACTTTTGTGTGCATAATTTTGCCTACCCACTAAATATAGAGCAAATCGGGGGGCAATTCTTAATCAACTATTAATTTCCGCCAGTGAGTTCCTACAGCTTGTCCCAGAATCGTGCGATTCGTACCCATAGGTCATCGATGTGCCACAAGTGATTCGGAGGCGGACGAATGATCGTAGTGGTTGATGAGCGTGAGCTCGTGAAGGATGGCTACACTTCCCTTTTTGGTCGAGAAGGTATTCCTTCGACCGGTTTTGATCCAAACGAGTTTGGAGAGTGGGTGCAGACGGCTGCCGATTCGGATATCGCGGCTGTCGAGGCGTTTTTGATTGGCCAGGGACAGCAGACATTCGAGCTGCCGCGCGCCATTCGCGATCGGTCGATGGCACCCGTCATCGCGGTCAGCGACCAGCCCTCGCTCGAAAACACGCTTGCACTTTTTGATTGCGGTGTTGACGACGTCGTTCGCAAGCCGGTTCACCCCCGCGAAATCCTTGCACGCGCAGCGGCCATCCGCCGTCGCCTCAAGGCGATTTCCACGCACACGGATATCGGCGCCATCCGCGTCTTCTCCGATGGCCGCGATCCCGAGATCCACGGCGAAGTCTTCGCACTGCCGCGCCGCGAGCGCCGCATCCTCGAATACCTGATTGCCAACCGCGGTCGCCGCGTCACCAAGACCCAGATCTTCAATGCCATCTACGGGATTTTCGACGAGGAAGTCGAAGAGAACGTCGTTGAAAGCCACATTTCCAAGCTTCGCAAAAAGCTGCGCAAGAAGCTCGGTGTCGACCCGGTCGATTCCAAGCGCTTCCTCGGCTACTGCATTGATTGGGAATAGTTTTTCAACGTCCGCTATGGGCGCAGCAGTCTAGGCTCCGATCTTTCTTCGATCACGCAAATGCCAGACAGCTTCACGCAAGGCCCACCGGATACTCTCAAGCCTACTAAGGGAATCGAGGTTTTCAGATGAGCATTTTCGGCAGCATGAAGACGGCTGTGTCCGGCATGAACGCACAGGCGAACCGCCTCAGCACCGTGGCCGACAACATCGCCAACGTAAACACGTCGGGTTACAAGGCGGTATCGACCGCCTTCTCGTCGCTTGTCCTGCCTTCGAGCTCGGGCAACTACAATTCGGGCGGCGTTCAGACGTCGGTTCGCCAGTCTGTCTCTGCACAGGGCGATATCTCCTACACGACCTCGGGCTACGATCTCGCCATCTCCGGTGACGGCTTCTTCATCGTCCAGAGCCCCGATGGTGTTCCGGTTCTGACCCGCGCCGGCGACTTCACGAAGGACGACGAAGGCAACCTCGTCAACTCCGCCGGCTTCAAGCTGATGGGCTACTCCTACGATTCGGGTGCGCCGGCTGTCGTCGTCAACGGCTTCTCCGGCCTAGTTCCTGTTAACGTCGCCCAGTCCGGGCTGACGGCGATCGCCTCCACGGCTGGTACCTTCGCCGGTAACCTGGATTCTGGCGCCGAAATTGCGACCGGCAACCTGCCGAGCAGCAACACCGCTCCCGTCACCGCTGACACGAAGCAGATCTCGATGGTCGGCTATGACAAGCTCGGCAATACCGTCCAGTACGATTTCTACTTCACCAAGACGGACGCCGAGGTGCCGCCGCCTGCAACGGGCGCAGCAAGCACCTGGGAAGTCGCGGTTTACCGCCATTCCGACGCAACGGTCGGTAGCACGACATCCTTCCCCTATTCGACGGACGCCGTCGGCGGTGGCACGATGGAATTCGATGCGTCGGGCAACCTTGTCTCCGGCAACTCGCTTCTGATCGATGACCCGGTGACGACGGGCCAGATCCAGATGGATCTCTCCGGCTTCACGCAGCTCGCTTCCGACTTCTCCGGCAAGGGTACGCCGAACGGTCAGGCTGCAAGCCCGGTCGACAGCGTCTCGATCGGCAAGGATGGTACGGTCTCGGCAAAGTATGCCGATGGCACCTCCAAGCCGCTCTACCGCATTCCGCTGGCAACCGTCGCAAGCCCCGACAACATGACGCTCATGAGCGGCAACGTCTACAGCGCCAACGGCACCTCGGGCGTCACCGTCACGGGCTTCCCGCAGACAAACGGCTTCGGCTCCATCCAGTCGGGTGCGATCGAAAGCTCGAACGTCGACCTCGCCGGCGAACTGACCGAAATGATCGAATCGCAGCGCAGCTACACTGCCAACTCCAAGGTGTTCCAGACGGGTTCCGACATCATGGACGTCCTCGTCAACCTCAAGAGATAAGTAGGGTAACGGGTTAGCCATGTCGCTTACATCAGCACTGAACACCGCGCAGAGCATATTCAACAATACCGGCACTCAGAGCAGTGTCGTATCGAACAATATCTCGAACTCCAGCAACAGCGATTACGTGCGCCGTCAGGCGATGGTCACGACCTCGCTGAACGGTGCGCAGGTTGTAAAGATCAGCAGGGCGCAAGAAGACGCCCTGATGCGGCAGTGGCTGAAGGCAAGCGCCGGTGATAGCGCTCAGCAGAACTTGCTGAGCGGCCTCACCGACCTGAAGTCGGTGCTCGGCGGCAATGATTACGAGACGTCGCCGGCCACCTATCTCTCGACCTTCCAGCAGAAACTCCAGGCGTTCCGCACGTCGCCGAGCAGCGCGATTGCGGCGCAGAGTGCCGTCACGGCGGCGCAGGACGTCACCAACTCGTTGAACGACGCGACCAAGTCGGTCCAGCTTATCCGCCAGAACGCGGACAAGGAGATCTCGACCCAGGTCAACACGCTGAACACGCTGCTCGCGCAGTTCAAGACGGCCAACGATGCCGTCAAGGGCGCGACCGCCAGCGGCAGCAACCCGGCCGATGCGCTCGACGAGCGCGACAAGCTGCTGAAGCAGATTTCCTCGATCGTCGGCGTCAAGACCGCCGATCGCGCCAATGGCGACATGGCGCTCTATACGAATGACGGCACGGTCGTCTTCGACACCATTCCGCGCGCGGTCACCTTCGTGTCGCAGGAAACCTACACGACCGGAACGAAAGGCAACGGCGTCTACATCGACGGCGTGGCGCTCACCAGCGGGCAGGGGTCCACGACCACGGCTCAGGGCAGCCTTCAGTCCCTGCTGCAGATTCGCGACGACGTCGCTCCGACCTTCCAGTCGCAGCTCGATGAAGTCGCAAGGTCGCTGGTGACGATGTTCTCGGAAACCGACGGCGCGACGACCGAGCCGGGCCTCTTCGTCTGGAAGACGTCGACGGGCCTCGATGGCGATACGCCGACGACCACGGATGTCATCAACGGCATCGCAGGTACGATTACGGTAAACACAGCGGTAATCACCAGCCAGGGTGGCGATCCGATGAAGCTGCGCGACGGCTCCATCACCGGATTGACCAACCTGAACACGGAAGGCGCGAGCGGTTTCTCCGACAACCTCGATGACCTCTACACCGCGCTGGGCTCGGCACAGACGTTCTCTTCGGACGCCGGAATCTCCTCGAATGTCAGCATCATCAGCTACGCGCAGAATTCGGTCGGCTGGCTCGAACAGATGCGAAGCGACGCAACGACAGCATCGGAAAATACAACCGCGGCCCTCTCGCGCTCAACCGAAGCGTACTCAAATGAGACAGGCGTCAACCTTGACGAGGAACTGACACTGCTGCTTGATATTGAGCAGTCTTACAAGGCGGCGACGAAGATATTGAACGCCGTCAACGAGATGTACCAGTCGCTGCTGGACATTGCGAGGTAAGCCCATGAAAAGTTCATTTATTTCGAGTTCGGCTATTCAAAACGCGATGCGACTGACCATTCGCCAGTCGCAGACCCAGCTCGTCAAATCCTCGCTTGAAGCCACGACCGGTGTCTACGCTGATATCGGTGCCTCGCTGGGCTCGGGTGCCGCCAAGAGCGTGAATTTCAGCGCGGAAGTCACCCGCATCCAGGCGCTGAAGGGCAGCAACTCGGTTGTATCCGGCCGTCTCGAAGCATCCCAGCTTGGTTTGACCAGCATGAAGACGGCCGGCGATGCGCTCGTCTCGAAGCTGACGGCGCTGCAGGGCAGCCAGGACAACACCAGCATCACCGTTGCCATGCAGTCGGCGGGCGATGCGCTGTCGTCGCTGATGGATACCGGCAACTCCATGCTCAACGGCGAATATCTCTTCTCCGGCATCAACACCGATATCCAGCCGCTGACCGACCAGACGGATGCCGCGACCACCGCGATCCAGACCAATCTCGATGCCTGGGCAAGCAGCCTCGGCAAGACCAAGTCCGAACTGACCGGCGACGAGATGGACACGTTCATCTCCAACTTCGTCGAGCCGATGTTCTCGCAGGATACGCTGAATGCGACCTCGACGCCGCTGCCGTTCCCGCCTACGGGCGTTGGCGCGCCGACCCCGCCATTGGCCTACGTGACACCGCCGGCATGGGCCGACTGGTCGAGCGCGTCGAACCAGAACATGACGAGCCGGATCAGCAACTCCGAGACCGTCACGTCCTCGACCAATTCGAATTCCGAAGGCATGCGCTACTTCGCGCTCGCGTCAATCACCGTTTCGGCGCTCGCCGGCACCGGCCTCAGTGGCGACGCATTGGCGATGACCACGTCGAAGGCAATCGGCTACGCCGCGCAGGGCACCACCGGCATCGTCACCCAGGCGAGCCAGCTCGGTCTTTCCCAGGAGCGCGTCACGAAGGCCAACGACGCCCTCGATGCGCAGTCCAGCATCATTCAGAACAAGCTCGTCGACCTTCAGGGCGTCGATCAGTCGGAAGCGTCCACACTGGTCAACACCCTGCAGACGCAGCTCGAAACCGCATACACGATCGTTTCAAAAATTCAGCAGTTGAGCCTCGTGAACTACCTCTGATGATCAGCGGTAGAAGTACAAGTACAAAGAAGGATGCATGAATGTATCAGTTCTCTTACGCCGAGGTCATGCAAGACTCGGTGGCCGATGCCAAGGAGCGGGAACGTCAAGTTCTCGACCGTTCCATCGAGCTGCTCGCGCTTGCACGGGACAAAGAGAAGTATGGCCGTGAGGCTATCGATGCATTGTTTTACACCCGACGTGTTTGGGTGAGCTTTATCGAAGACCTCAAGCATCCGGACAATCAGCTCGAAGTTCGGTTGCGCGCCAATCTGATCTCGATCGCTATTTGGATCTTGAAAGAAAGCGACCGGATCCGGAAACGGCAGTCGACCAACTTTCAAGGCATTATTGACGTTACCACCATCATCAGGGATGGACTTAAATGAAAAGCACGCTTCGTATCTCGCTAAAAGCCGGGGAAAAGATCTTCATCAACGGTGCGGTTTTGCGCGTCGATCGCAAGGTCGCGCTGGAATTCCTGAATGATGTAACGTTCCTTCTGGAAAACCACGTTCTCCAGCCGGAAGACGCGACAACGCCTCTGCGCCAGCTCTACTTCATCGCGCAGATGATCCTGATCAACCCGGAGGGCAAGGATCAGTCGACGGCGATGTTCCGCAAGTCGGTGACGATGCTTCTCACCTGCTTCAAGAACGAGGAAGTTCTGGCCGAGCTGAAGCGCATCGACGGTCTGGTTTCGACCGGCCGCGCCTTCGACGCTCTCAAGGCCATCCGCGGCCTCTATGTTATCGAGGACAACATTCTGAACAACCAGGAAATGCACCCTGCAATGGTTGAGCAGATTCGCAAGGAGATCGCACCATGGCGGTAGGCGCAACCGGTTCCGCGACAACGACGCAGAACACCTCATCGACGACGTCGACCGCTCAGCAGAAGGCGACGCTCAACTACGACAACTTCCTGCAGCTCCTCATCGCCCAGATGAAGAACCAGGATCCGACGGAGCCCGTCGATGCCAGCCAGCAGATGGCGCAGCTCGCCAGCTTCTCGCAGGTTGAGCAGACGATCCAGACCAACACCAAGCTGGACACGCTTCTGGCAAGCTCGAGCCTGACGCAGGCCAGCAGCTACGTCGGCAAGTACATGACCAGCGCCGATGGCTCCGTGGCCGGCACCGTCGATTCTGTAAAAGTGTATTCCGACGGAATTATCGCGACGACCACCGATGGGAAGAGTATTCTCGTCCAGGCGGGAATCACTGTCGCCGATAAGGCACCGGCTTCGACCACGACCGGTAGCTGATCGACAAGAAACTGAACGACGGTCCGGCCGGGTTTCGGACGGACCGAAAGGCGATATGAGGTTGCCTGGATGAATGAAGCTGACGCACTCGATCTGTTCCAGGCGGCGATCTGGACTGTTCTCGTTTCCGCCGGGCCGGCCGTTGCCGCGGCGATGATCGTCGGTCTCGTTATCGCGCTGTTCCAGGCGCTGACCCAGGTCCAGGAAGCAACGCTCACCTTCGTCCCGAAGATCGTCGCGGTTCTGGTGACGATTGGCATCTCCGCTCCTTTCGTCGGCTCGCAGATCTCTATCTTCACCAATCTCGTCTTCTCGCGCATCCAGTCCGGCTTCTGAGCCACCCTCGCGCAAGCTTCGCCATTTAACTATCGATCCGAATTCTGGGCATCATGCCCGTACATCTCATGACGAGACGGAATCGATATGGCGCAACCACCCGCACTCCCCCTTCCGAAAGCCGGCCCCAGCCTGCGTGACGTTGGCTTTGCCCTTGGCATTGTCGTCATCATCTGCGTGCTCTTCCTGCCGATCCCGCCGTTCCTCATCGATATGGGCCTGGCGTTCTCGATCGCGCTGTCCGTGCTGATCCTGATGGTCGCGTTGTGGATCCAGAAGCCGCTCGAGTTCTCGTCCTTCCCGACCATCCTGCTGATCGCCACGATGACGCGTCTATCGCTGAACATCGCGACGACGCGCGTCATTCTCTCGCACGGCAACGAAGGCCACGATGCGGCGGGCGGCGTCATCGCCGGCTTCGCGAGCCTAGTTATGTCGGGCGATTTCGTGATCGGTCTGATCGTCTTCCTGATCCTGATCACCATCAACTTCATCGTCATCACCAAGGGCGCCACCCGTATCGCGGAAGTCGGCGCCCGCTTCACCCTCGACGCCATCCCCGGCAAGCAGATGTCGATCGACGCCGATCTCTCGGCCGGTATCATCGATGAGCGCGAGGCGCAGCGCCGCCGTAAGGAACTCGAAGAGGAAAGCTCCTTCTTCGGTGCCATGGACGGTGCGTCCAAGTTCGTGCGCGGCGACGCCATCGCCGGCCTCCTGATCACCGCCATCAACGTCTTCGGCGGCATCATCATCGGCTACTTCCGCCACGGCATGCCGATCGGCGAAGCGGCCGACGTCTTCGTCAAGCTCTCCGTCGGCGACGGTCTGGTGTCGCAGATGCCGGCCCTCATCATCTCGCTGGCCGCCGGTCTTCTCGTTTCGCGCGGCGGCACCGTCGGTTCGACCGACAAGGCCGTCGTCGATCAGCTGAGCGGTTATCCGCGCGCGCTGTCGGTCTCCGCCGTGCTGATGATCGTTCTTGGCCTCATGCCCGGCCTGCCGTTCATCCCGTTCATGTTCCTCGGTGGCGTTCTCGCCTTTGGCGCCTGGTTCATCCCGCGCCAGATCGATGCGGAAAACAAGATTCTGCGCGAGCAGGAAGAAAAGAAGGTCGTCGAGAACAAGGAACTGGAGAAGGACTCGGTCAAATCAGTGCTGCGCACCTCGGAAATCGAGCTCGCACTCGGCAAGATGGTCTCCTCACGCCTTCTCGGCGCCCACCAGGAACTCGCCTTCCGCGTCGGCAAGATGCGCAAGAAGTTCGCGACCCAGTACGGCTTCGTCGTTCCGGAAATCAAGGTCACTGACGATATCGCCATCACCGAGAAGTCCTACCAGATCCGCATCCACGGCACGACGGTCGCCTCCAACGAGCTGCGCGTCGGCGAAGTGCTCGTCGTCACAGGCTCCGGCCGCAAGCCGCGCGTGCCGGGCGACGAGATCCGCGAACCCGCTTTCGGCATGCCCGCCGTCTCGGTGCTTGAGGCCTTCACGGAAGATCTGAAGCGCGAAGGCTTCCAGCCGATCGACAACGTCTCCGTCGTCCTGACGCACATGAGCGAAGTCATCCGCAACAACCTGCCGGCGCTTCTCTCCTACAAAGATCTGAAGGTCCTGATCGATCGCCTCGATCCCGAGTACAAGAAGCTTGCCGACGAGATCTGCTCCTCGCACATGTCCTATTCGGGTCTGCAGGCCGTGCTGAAGCTGCTGCTTGCCGAGCGCGTCTCGATCCGCAACCTGCATCTCATCCTCGAAGCCGTGGCCGAACTTGCCCCGCATGTCCGCAAGACCGAGCAGATCGTCGAACATGTTCGCGTGCGCATGGCGCAGCAGCTCTGCGGCGACCTTGCCGATAACGGCGTGCTTCGCGTGCTGCGCCTCGGCAGCAAGTGGGACCTCGCCTTCCACCAGGCGCTGAAGCGCGACAACAAGGGCGAAGTCGTCGAATTCGACATCGATCCGCGCATGCTCGAGGAGTTCAGCGAGCAGGCGAGCAAAGTTATCCGTGAATTCATGGATCGCGGCCTGCCTTTCGCCCTTGTCACCTCGCCGGAAACACGGTCCTATGTGCGCATGATCATCGAACGCCTGTTCGCCACGCTCCCGGTTCTCTCGCATGTGGAACTGGCAAAGGGCATCGAGATAAAGATTCTAGGCTCTATTTCATGATAACTGACCCGCAAGGGACCGTGTTGGCGCTCTTTCTGATCTTCTGCAGGATCGGTGGCTGTGTGCTGACAATGCCGGGTTTTTCCTCGGCGCGTATCCCTTCGGTCTTGCGAGTCTTCATCGCCGGCGCGCTGTCGCTGGCGATCATGCCGGTGCTCTGGGACACGGTCTATCCGGCCGTCCGCACCTCGAACGCGACCTATATCGGCTTCATCTTCAGCGAATCGCTGATCGGCGTGATGTTCGGCATGCTGGCCCGCCTCTATACGCTGGGCCTCCAGTTCGCCGCCAACATCGCCGCCATGATGATCGGCTATACCCAGCCGAGCGCCGCCGATATCTTCGAAGAGGGCCAGGAAAGCGCCATCGCGGGCTTCATCATCTTCGCCGGCATGATGATTCTCTTCATGATGGACTTCCATCACATCGTCTTCAGGGCCCTGATCGATTCCTACACATCGATGCCGTTTGGCGGCGCCATGCAGATGCGCGCCACGCTGATCTCGTTCGCCGACACGCTGTCGACCACGACATTCATCATGCTGCGCCTCGCAAGCCCGTTCTTGATCTACGGCCTGCTGTTCAACGTCGCGATCGGCTTCATCAACAAGCTGGCGCCGCAGATCCCGGTTTACTTCATCTCCACGCCTTATCTACTGTTCGGCGGCCTCTTTCTGTTCTATTTCGCCGTCGCGGCGATGATCAGCCAGTTCGGCCAGTCGTTCACCAGCGTGTTTATCGGGCAGTAGGCGGATGGCTGAAAAGACGCGCTCAGACAAGCTCAAACGCCTCGTCGCCGTCCAGCGGCATCTCGAACAGATGGCGGAATTCGATCTCGCCGAGACCACGCGCCAGCGCGCCGAAGTCAGCGAAGAGATGGACAGTGTGATCCATGCACTCGGCTCGATGGATCCGGTGCATCACGCCTTCTCGCAGGGCTATGCTGATCGTTTCAACCGGCTTGGCATCAAGGACAAGCAGTTGAACGGCATGCAGGAAGTTCACCAAATGCGCGTTCAGCAGGAGCGCGCCAAGGGCGACCGTCTCGAAGACGGCATGCGCGAAGCGCTCGAAGACGAGCGCCGCGAGGCCGATGACAACGCGGTCTATGATATCATCGATCAAAAATACGGTACGCCAGCCTCCAGCAAGCTTCAAAACTCATAATCCCCTCGATCTGAAATCAAGAGGATTATGACGTGGCGATTTCACCCCCGAGTGATCTGGTGCTGGATGTTGTCAAGGCGGCCGACCCCATGGAGGTTCAGGCCGCTCAAGAAAAACTGAAGGCAAACCAGGCTGCATTCGCGGCCAATAGCCTTGCCGAAGCAGGCAAGGGCTTCACCTCGGCGGTGGACATTCTCGACCGCGCCTCCAACAAGGCGGGCTTGAGCGACGTTCAGAATCGCACCGGCAAGACGGAAGAAGTTCCCGAGACCTATCGCAAGTTCGAAGCGATGGTGCTGCAGAACTTCATCAAGAACATGCTGCCCAACGAGAGCGAAGACGTCTACGGCAAGGGCGCCACGGGCGACATCTGGAAGGGCATGATGGCCGAACAGCTGGGCAATACCATCGCCAAGGGCGATGGCATCGGCGTTGCCAAGCAGCTCTATCACGATGCCTTGAAGAAACAGGAAGGCAGGGTCGTCAATGCCTCTACCGACCAGGATGACCGCAATGCAGCGGTCAGCATGATCAATGAAATTCAGCGCCAGACATTTGGCGTGACATCGACGGACAACAAGTCCGCAAACGACGCCTAAGGGAATCGAGGAGAACAATGGAAATAATCTCGAACGAATACCGTATCAAATCGGTTCTTGGACGCCTGGAAATGATCATCGACAACGAGAACACGCGTATCGGCAGCGATCCGCAGTTCGATCTCAAGGTGTCGAATGCCCACAAGAGCCGCTGCCTCTATGAGCTGTCGATGCTCTTCAGCGATACGGACCCCAAGGAACTCGCTGCCTCGCACCTCGAGCAGCTGCATGGCCTGAAGGAAAAGCTGGCGCTCAACGCCCGTCGTGTTGAGGCTCATCTCGAAGCCGTGCGCACGGTTGCCGATCTCCTGAAGAACGCGGTTCAGGATGCGGATGCCGACGGCACCTATTCCCAGGAACAGTTCCTGGCGCGTGAACACTGATGGTTAAACTCGTTCTTACAGGCGTCTGGGTCTGCGTGATCACGTTGGCGGCGGTCTATATGTCGGTGCATCTGGCAACGGCGCCGGCGCCCGCGCCCGATCAGTCGAAGCAGAGCCTTGTCGAGCTTGTAAAGGGCGAGTCCATCACCATCCCTGTTGTCCACGAGGGCGCGGTCAGCGGCTACTTCCTCGGCAAGATATCCTTCATGGTCAACAAGGAGATGCTCAAGGGCGCGACCCTGCCGCTCACCGAGATGACCACCGACGAACTCTTCTCGCTGCTCGTCGGCAACAAGATGGTCGATATATCGAACATGAAGGCATTCGATCCGATTGCCTTCCGCGACATGATCAAGAAAGACCTCAACACGCACCTGGGCGGCGAATATATCGACCAGGTTCTGCTGGAGCAGCTTGATTATCTCTCCAAGGAAGAGGTCGCAGCCAACGCCTCCGGCCAGCCGAAGAAAACCGGCAAGCCTGTCAATGTCGTGCCGCCAGAGCCCGTCAAGGACCCGGCCGCCGGCGGTTGACGCCCGCTTATCGTCGCGGTGTGGCCTCATCGCCGCGACCAGCCATCCGCGATGGTTAACAAATCCCTGATATCGCTGAGCAAAGTCGACAGGTTTTCCTAAAGGTTGTTTGAGGGCGCCCTGTTATACCGTCCCGTGATGGGCCGACATGCGCGCCGCATTCCAGATTTGGAAGCCGGCGCCTGATCCCAGGCAGACCTCAGTGTTACCGGGATCTCCGAGCCATGAAGCATTATCGTCAGGAAGCGGGAATGAATCTGATCGCGAATTTCGCGGTCCTCGCCTCTCGTCGCGCCATTTTCGATCTGCCTGTCTGCGATCTCGGCTGGGATGACGCGCTCGTCTTCATCAACGAGCTCCTGTCCATGCCCGTTGGCCAGACGTCGATCTCCTTCGTCAACGCGCACAACATGCTCCTGGCGCTGCGCGACGAAGAGTATCGCGACATCCTCTCGCAGAACCTCGTCCTGCCCGATGGCATCGGCCTCAACATCGCCTCGCAGATCGCCCACGGATCGCCTTTCCCGGCCAATCTGAACGGCACCGATTTCGTGCCCGCGCTGCTGACCTTCATGGAGCAGCCGCGCCGCATAGGCCTGATCGGCGGCACACGTGCCGTGGTCGAGCGCGCAGCATCCAATTTCCGCCGGCATGCGCCCTGGCATGAATTCGTCGTCATCTCCGATGGCTTCTTCGACAAGACCGATCCGTCCGCCGTCGTCGCCGAGATCGCGGCGCAGGATCTCGACATCATCATCGTCGGCATGGGTACGCCCTTGCAGGAAAAATGGGCCTACAAGCACATTCGCGCCGATCACGCGCGCCTGGTGCTCACCGTCGGCGCTCTCTTCGATTTCGTCTCCGGCTCGGTGCCGCGCGCGCCCAAGCTGGTGCGCTCGATGCGTCTGGAATGGGCCTATAGGCTCGTCCAGGAACCCGGTCGGCTCTGGCGCCGCTACGCGCTGGGCATCCCGGTCTTCCTCTATCACGTCGCCAAGTACCGGTTCAGCCGGCGCAAGGTGATCATGAAGCGCTCGGAAATCGGCGAAGCCGGTCGCGATTGAGTGAAAATTAACCTTTTGTTTGCCAAGCCTGTTTAGCACTACTTTGGCAGAATTAAAATTTCGCTTTGAAGATGCCGTTGGCAGTGCGGACATCGGATTTGTACTGTCGGTATAGCAAGCGCATTTATCACGGCCCGGCGGATGGCAGGCAAGGTCGGCTCAGGTGGTCCACGACGAACTCGCCGCTTCTTTTTTTTCCCGCTTTGCAGTCTGCAATCTTTGGTGCTGGAGGAAGGCATAGGCGATCATCGTCATCAGAGCGTGTCGGTGCAGTCCTTGCCATGATCGGCCTTCGAAGTGATCGAGACCAAGCTCCTCTTTCATCTGCTGGTGCGCCTGCTCGCAAACCCATCTCGCCTTGATGGCGGACGCCAGCACTTTCAAAGTCGCATCGGCTGGTAAGTTGGAGAGGTAGTATTTGCGCTCGTCGTTTGATCGCCACTCGCCAACCAGCCAGGCTTCCTCACCCGGCATGTGCTGTTGTCCCTTGTCGAGAATACGTTGCGGCGTACCGTCGGCGATCCGGATGCGCAATGCCGCAAAACGTGCTGTCAGGCGACCTTTTGTACCATGCCTCCAACTAACCTTTTTCCAGCGTGCAGAAGTCAGCATCGTTTCTGCGGCAACCGACAGGGTGTCGGGGATCGAATGCTTGCGAGGACGGCCATGACCGGCGACGGGAAAGATCAATCCGACATCATAGGGATAGACCTTCTGATGCTTGGGGATGCCGACCGCCCAGGTGAGGCCGCGGCCACTCAATCCCTTTCGGAAGGCCGCCGACAGGCCGTAGCCTGCGTCAGCCAGAACTGTGCCGAACCGGACACCCGCCACGATCAACCGATCGATCTCGGCAAGAGCGATCTCCGGCTTCGTACGAGACGTTCGCATGCTGTCTGGAACACCGGCCCTTGCCATGCGCTGCTGATCACCGATCCAGCTTTCAGGCAGGAACAAACGCAAGCCCACCGGGACCGGCACCTCGTCTCGCGCAAGCGTCACTGACACCAATGTCTGGCAATTTGCTCTCTTGCCCAGCATTGAAGCATATTGCGGAGCGACACCGACCGAGTGGTCGCCCTTCTTCGGCAAACCGGTGTCATCGATCACCAGAAACGCATCGGATGCACCCACGATCCTGTCCGCCTGTCGCGCGAGTTCAGTCTCAAGAGGCGCTGAATCCCAAAGGCCATCAGAAATGAAATGGTGGAGGCGGTCGTACTGGCCTGGAGCAAACCGCTCGGCCATCGGCTCGATGCTCTTGCGGTCACCGGGACCGATCAGCCCAGACACATAAAGTGGACACATCTGTCGTCGTTTCTTGTGTCCAAGCTTCTCCAGAAACGGCTGCAAAAATGCCGAAAGATCCGAATCCCAATCCGTCATGTCCCGCCCTCGATAAAGAGAGCCACAATCATCTCAAACGTGCCTTGCCCGAATCTGCCAAAGTAGTGTTAGGCTCGATTAACCACACGCGACTGCGATGGGTTCGATCGTTCCATGCACGAGACTTGGTGATGCGCGAAAATCATTCGAGACGTCCCACCCATTCATGGCCATCCCAGCCGAAGGATGAAGCCGGCTCGAACGGCTTTTCCAGCGGCCGTTATCAGGATGAAATGGCCGTGCCGGAAGCCGAGCTGCTGCGGGTCATCGAACGGGCTCTGCAAGCGCAGCGGATGCCGGAACTTGAGCAACCCGCGCCGCATGACACCACCGCGCCTCTCGTCAGCCGCATCGAAACCATCCTCGGCAAAAGGCTTGAGGCCGCCAACGATACCGCCACGACGCCAAATCCGCCCATCGATGATGCCGCCCCCAGCACCGCCGCCGTCTTGGACGATGCAGCGATGGACGACCTGATCGACGATCTGGCCGCACAGGAATTCCACGTCGAACCGACATCGCATCCGGCCGTCGAGCATCCGGCCCCGGCATCGCCGCGCAGCGGCCGCTCGCTAATCGCGGCCGGCGCACTATGCGCATTGGGCGCGCTTGGCGGAACGCTGATCCCAAGCGAGCCATCCGGCTTTCGGGCACAAGGCCTGCTCGGCGTCGAAGGCCCGACCAAGGACCATCAGGCGCTGGTCAGCGCCACCCACGATGCACTGATCTCGCAGAAAACCATCGCCATGGCCGTCGCCAAGTTGCAGCTCGACCGCGACGCCGAGTTCGCCGGCGCAAGCGGCAGTGCGTTCAATGTCGCGGTCGATCTCCTCTCCGCAAGCGGCGCCGCCGCCGATCCCGTCTCGCGCGCCGAAGCATCTCTGGCCGCCGCCATTCGCGCTTCCGCCGATCCGAAATCGGGAACCATCGGCTTCAGCGTCACGACAGCAAGTGCGGCGAAATCCGCGCGCATCGCGTCCTATCTCGTCTCGACCGTCGCCCATCCGATATCAGCGGCAAGCGTCAACGACGGCGCGGTGAAGAAGGCAAGTGCGATGGCAGACGCCGATCTCAAGGCATTCACCAAGCAGAACGGCGAGGGCAATGTTGAGGTCGCAACCAGACTGCAGCAGCAGCTTGTGCAGGCTAACGAAACCTTGAAGGACGCACAGCAGAAGGTCGTGGCGGCGAAGACGCGCGCCGACCTGCTGAAGACCGCAACCGCTGACGACGCGCTGACAGGTGCGCTCGCCGCGGACATCACCTCACCGGCGCTGGATGACCGACGCGGCCGCTATGCCGTCGCCAAGTCGACGCTCGCACAGCTTGCCGCCAACCTCGGCCCCCGGCACCCGCGCCTGATTGCCCAGCAGGCCGAAGTCGATGGCCTGCGCGCCAGCATCGGCCAGGAACTCGGCAGGCTGTCGCGCGATGCCGCCGACGAAGTCAAATCAACGGTCGCCGCCGTCAGGCAGCTTGGCGACCAGCGCAACACGCTGATCGCGCAAAGCCGCGACACCGGCGTCGATCTCGCCAAGCTGACGGAACTGCGCGAGAAATCCGCGGTCGCGCGCCAGCGTCTCGAAGATCAGCTGAGCACCGGCGCGATCGGCACGGATGGCGCCCATGTCCAGGTCATCAAGGCGCCCGTGGTCACGGCCATCGAACCGGGCCGCAGCCCGTGGCTTGCCCCCGCACTCGGCGCGCTCGCCGGTCTTGCATTCGGCCTCGCCGGTTTCCGCAGACGCGTGGATACGGGCAATGCCGTCGCGCATGTCGAGCCCGTTGCTGCGATCGAGCCGTTGGTCGACATCCCGCCCGCATCCGTGCCGGAGCCCGTGGTCGAGGACGCCAGCGACGAGGTCGAAATCCTGCGCGCCGAGATCGCCGCCATGCGCGATCGCCTGCGCTCCTACGCGCAGACGGCCTGATCGTCGTTCAACTGCGACATGATTGTTCTTGCATTTCTCGTTTCAGGCAGGATAGGGCGTGGACGGGCAAATTGTGTCTGATGCCGCCGACTAGAATGGCGGGTAATGGCAGGGAGACGGTCTTGGCGACAGTAATCGACGGTAAACAGGTTGCAGCTTCGGTCATCGACACGGTGAAGGCGGCGACCGCGGCATTGGACAAGCAGAGCGGCATTCAGGCCGGTCTCGCGGTCATCATCGTCGGCGACGATCCGGCAAGCCATGCCTATGTGGGCTCCAAGAGCAAGATGGCCAAGGAATGCGGCTTCAAGTCCGTGCAGCACACGCTCCCCGTCGAGACGACGCAGGAAGACCTAGCCGCGCTGGTAGCCTCGCTGAACGCCGATGACACGATCCACGGCATCCTCGTGCAGCTGCCGTTGCCCAAGCACCTGAATTCCGACCCGATCATCCAGTCGATACTGCCTGAAAAAGATGTCGATGGCCTTCACGTCGTCAACGCCGGCAAGCTGGCGGTCGGCGATCTTGAGACCGGCCTCGTTTCCTGCACGCCTGCCGGCGCCATGGTCTTCGTGCGCCGCACGCATGGCGAGGATCTCTCCGGCCTCAACGCTGTTGTCGTTGGTCGTTCCAATCTGTTCGGCAAGCCGATGGCGCAGCTTCTGCTCAACGCCAACGCCACCGTGACCATCGCGCATTCCAGAACCAAGGATCTGCCTGCCGTGTGCCGCAACGCCGATATTCTGGTTGCCGCCGTCGGCCGTCCCGAGATGGTCAAGGCCGATTGGGTCAAGCGCGGCGCTACCGTCATCGACGTCGGCATCAATCGCATCGCAGCGCCCGAAAAGGGTGAGGGCAAGACGCGCCTCGTCGGCGATGTCGCCTTCGCCGAGGCCGCTGAAGTCGCGGATGTCATCACCCCGGTTCCCGGTGGCGTCGGTCCGATGACCATCGCCATGCTGATGGCCAACACCGTGATCGCCGCGCACCGCGCCGCCGGCCAGACGCCGCCGAAGTTCTGATCGAAACAGACTTAGCGCGGCGCGGCGCCCGTCGACGCCCGCACGATCAGCTCCGTCTTCCACAATTCCTGTTCGGGGAAGGGGCCGTCCTGCTTGACGGTCCCGATCAGCCGCTCGGCGATCCGGACACCCGCCGCGCGCAGCGATGAGCGCGTCGTCGTCAGCGGCACGGAGAAATTCTCCGGCTTCAGATGCGGCAGCACGTCGTCATGGGCGATCAGCGAAATATCCTCGCCAAGCTTCAGTCCCGCCTGCGTCACCGCGCGGATGGCGCCGAGTGCCAGGACCGTGCTGGAACAGAGAATGGCCGTCGGCGGCTCCGGTAGCTGCAGAAAGCGCTCCATGGCGAATTGCCCGTGCTCGTCGGTCATTGACATGTGGCTGGTGCAGTTGTCCGGCAGCTCCAGTCCGCGCTCGGCAAGCGCCGAGACGACGCCCTTCTTGCGCCGGATCGCGAAATCCAGATGCTCCGGCCCGTTCAGCAGGCAGAAGCGTGTGTGCCCGAGCTGCAGCAGCAGCCGCGTCGCATCGTAGAAGGCGCCCTCGTTGTCGATGTCGAGATAGGGGTAATCTGGCTCGATCCCGAAAGAGCGGCCATGCACGAGAAACGGCATGGAAAGCGATTTCAGGAGCGGCAGCCGGGGATCGTGGCCGCGCATATAGGCGACGAACAGCGCATCGACATTGCCGCTGATCGCCAGTCGCCTCAGCGCGCCCACCTCGTCGTCGGGATCGGCCGGCATGATCACGAAATGAAAGTCGTGCCTTACCGCTTCCTCGCCCAGCCCGGTCAGGAATTCGCCGAAATGCACGTCGGAATAATGCCCGGGCGCGGTGGGCATGACGAGGCCGATCGAACCCGCCTTGCCGGTCGCGAGCCGCTGCGCGGCCTTGTTGGGACGATAGCCGGTCTCCTGCACGGCGCGCAGCACGCGCTCGCGTGTCGCCTCGTTGACCTCGGGATAGCCGTTCAGCGCACGGCTCACCGTCGTCTGGGACAGGCCCAGCATTTCCGATAGCTGTTTCAGATTCACGTGTTAAACTTCCTCCAACGCCTTGGAGGTCATGTCTCCCAAATGGCATCCAAAGCGCTTTTAGCAATGTAGCAGCTGCGCGGCTTGACTCAAGAAAAATCGCTCCATATTGCCCCATAGGCGTTGCTGCATTGCGATATCCAAAGGCCTCAAGCCGGGTTTTGCGAATTGCCTTGACTCTTTTATGCCGAAAGTGAAATGAGTTCGTTGTCAAAGCGCTTTGGAATTTCGGTTGCAGGGCGTGATTGGGATTGTGATGGGAGGTTGATCACATGAAAAAGTCATTTTTGATGGGCGTTGCCGTGGCAGCGCTTCTGGCCGGCGGCGCGTCCGCAGCCGATCTGAAATTCGCGCCGGGTGAGGACGCCAAGTTCAACTGGAAGAGCTACGATGACTTCAAGGCGGCCAATGCCGACCTCAAGGGTCAGGAACTGACGATCTTCGGTCCGTGGCGCGGCGAAGACGAAACGCTGTTCCGCAGCATTCTTGCCTACTTCACCGAGGCGACCGGCATCGACGCCAAATATTCGTCCTCGGAAAACTACGAACAGCAGATCGTCATCGACACGCAGGCCGGTTCGCCGCCGAACATCGCGATCCTGCCGCAGCCGGGCCTTCTGGCTGATCTCGCCAGCAAGGGCTTCCTTTCGCCGCTCGGCGATGAGAACTCCAAGTGGATCAAGGACAATTACGGCGCCGGCGACAGCTGGGTCGGCTACGGCACCTACAAGGGCAAGGACGGCAAGGACGCCTTCTTCGCTTTCCCCTACAAGGCCGACGTGAAGTCGCTGGTCTGGTACGTGCCTGAAAACTTCAAGGAAGCGGGCTACAAGGTCCCGACCACGATGGAAGAGCTGCAGGCGCTCTCCGAGCAGATCGTCAAGGACGGCGGCGTTCCGTGGTGCATCGGTCTCGGTTCCGGCGGCGCCACCGGCTGGCCGGCGACCGACTGGATCGAAGACCTGATGCTGCGCATGCAGCCGCCGGAAGCCTACGACAAGTGGACCACCAACGAACTGAAGTTCGATGATCCCGCAGTCGTCTCCGTCATCGACGAGTTCGGCAAGTTCGCCAAGAACGAGGCTTATGTCGATGGTGGCGTCAAGGCTGTGGCCTCGACCGACTTCCGCGATAGCCCGAAGGGCCTCTTCGCCGTGCCGCCGAAGTGCTACATGCACCACCAGGCGTCCTTCATCCCGTCCTTCTTCCCTGAAGGAACGAAGATGGGCCAGGATGCCGACTTCTTCTACATGCCGACCTTCGCCTCGCATCCCGAACTCGGCAAGCCGGTTCTGGGCGCTGGCACGCTGGTCACCATCGCCAAGGACTCCAAGCCCGCCCGCGCCTTCGTGGAATTCCTGAAGACGCCGATCGCACATGAAGTCTGGATGGCGCAGTCGAGCTTCCTGACCCCGTACAAGGGCGTCAACACGGCCGCCTACGCCAACGAGCAGATGAAGCGCGAAGGCGAAATCCTGACGACGGCAACGACGTTCCGCTTCGACGGTTCCGACCTGATGCCCGGCAAGATCGGCGCCGGCGCCTTCTGGACCGGCATGGTCGATTTCGTCGGCGGCAAGTCCGCTCAGGATACCGCCAAGGAAATCCAGAGCGCCTGGGACGGCATCAAGTAACATCGCCTGATCTCCATGCCGCCTGATCTGGCGGCATGGATTTAATGCCTGGCCGGACGCCATCAAACGCGCCGGCCATCGCCGCCTCTTGCGCCCGCAGCAAGCGTGCCCGGCCATTGGGCGGCGTGATTTCAAAAAGACGTAGGCATCAGGGGAGGGATGAATGCTATCGCAGCTGGTTTCCGCTTTGGGGGTCGTGGTCGTCGCCGTATTCGCATGCGCGGCCTATTTCTATTTCTCGAACAAGCTCCTTGATATGGCGCTTCCAGTGAAGGACGGCGACATTCGCGCCGCCTCGCAGAACCTCAACCGCCGCTCCGTCATCAGGCCGTGGCTGTTCCTGTTCCCGGCGCTCTTCCTGCTGGTCGTCTATCTCGTCTATCCCGTGGTCGCGACGGTGATCCTGTCCTTCTACGATCGCTCCGGGGCTGAGTTCGTCGGCTTCAGCAATTACCAGTGGGCCCTTGGTGACCGCGAGTTCCGCCAGTCGATCTTCAACAACATCCTCTGGCTCGCCGTCGTGCCCGCCGCCTGCACCTTTTTCGGCCTCGTCATCGCCGTCATGACCGACCGCATCTGGTGGGGCAATATCGCGAAAAGCATCGTCTTCATGCCGATGGCGATCTCCTTCGTCGGCGCCTCCGTCATCTGGAAGTTTATCTACGAATATCGCGGCGGCAACGCCACGCAGATCGGCCTCTTGAACGCCATCGTCCAGCTCTTCGGCGGCACGCCGCAGGTGTGGATCTCGGTGCCCTTCTGGAACAGCTTCTTCCTGATGATCATCCTCATCTGGATCCAGACCGGCTTTGCCATGGTCATCTTGTCGGCCGCACTTCGCGGCATTCCGGAAGAGACCATCGAGGCCGCCGTCATCGATGGCGCCAATGGCTGGCAGATCTTCTGGCGCATCATGGTGCCGCAGGTCTGGGGCACGATCGCCGTCGTCTGGACCACGATCACTATCCTCGTGCTGAAGGTCTTCGATATCGTTCTCACCATGACCAACGGTCAGTGGGACACGATGGTCCTCGCCAATCTCATGTTCAACTGGATGTTTCGCGGCGGCGGCGACAGCGGCCGAAGTGCTGTTATCGCGCTGATCATCATGCTGGCCGTCACGCCGATCATGGTGTGGAACGTCCGCCGCGCCAATCGCGAACTGGGAGGCAAGTGAGATGACCCTGACCCGCGATTTCTTCAAGATCGGCCCGGCCCGTCTGTTCGTTCACGCAGCGGTCCTCCTGATCGTCATCATCTGGCTGATCCCAACGCTCGGCATCTTCGTCAGCGCGCTGCGTGACAAGGATCAGATCGTCGTCTCCGGCTGGTGGACGGCCTTCTCCGGCTCGTCGCGCACTGTCGCCGCCCGTCTCGGCCAGGTCGACCAGCAAAAGCAGGATGGCCCCGCCTATGTCATCTCAGGCAATGTGCTGGATGGCCAGGAGGGACGCTCGATCAATGCCTTCGGCACCCGCGTCGCGCAGCCCTCGGCCTACAAGGCCGGCGAGACCGCCGATCTCGGCGATGGCCTGACGCTCACCGTCAACGAAGACGGCACCTACCGCTACGCCAAGAACGCCGCCTTCGGTCCGGATGACGGCGGCCGCCGCGTCTATGTCTCCGTCGCCACGCCGCCGGAGTTCACGCTTCAGAACTATCGCACGGTGCTGACGGGCGAGGGGATCGGCCAGTCCTTCATCAACTCGCTGACGGTGACGATCCCCGCCACGATCATCCCGATCCTGATCGCCGCTTTCGCAGCCTACGCGCTGAGCTGGATGGAATTCCCCGGCCGCGCGCTCCTGATCGCGCTGGTCGTCGGCCTCATCGTCGTGCCACTGCAGATGTCGCTGATCCCGCTTCTCAGGCTCTACAATCAGGTCGGCATGCTGCTCGATACGCCGTCCAAGACCTATCCCGGCATCTGGCTGGCGCACACTGCTTTCGGCATGCCGCTCGCCATCTATCTCCTGCGATCCTACATCGCAGGCCTGCCCAAGGAGATCATCGAATCCGCTCGCGTCGATGGCGCCAGCGATTTCGAAATCTTCACCCGTATCGTTTTGCCCTTGTCCTTCCCGGCGCTCGCCTCCTTCTCGATCTTCCAGTTCCTGTGGGTCTGGAACGACCTGCTCGTCGCCATGGTCTTCCTCGGCACCGACAGGGATCACCTCGTGCTGACGGGCGCGCTCAACGCGCTGCTCGGCTCGCGTGGCGGCAACTGGGAAATCCTGACGGCCTCGGCCTTCATCACGATTATAGTACCGCTGCTCGTCTTCTTCGCATTGCAGCGCTATCTCGTGCGTGGTCTGCTCTCGGGTTCGGTCAAGGGCGGCTAGTCATTACCCAAGACAATATCCAACAGGACCACATATGAGCATGGCATCTCAATCCAACCTGACGGCGGACAAGGACTGGTGGCGCGGCGCGGTGATCTACCAGATCTACCCGCGCTCCTACCAGGATTCAAACGGCGACGGCATCGGTGATCTCAAGGGCATTACCGCGAGATTGCCGCATGTGGCGGCCCTTGGCGCCGACGCCATCTGGATCTCGCCCTTCTTTACCTCGCCCATGCGCGATTTCGGCTATGACGTCTCGGACTACGAGAATGTCGACTCGATCTTCGGCACGCTGGTTGATTTCGATTCCCTGATCGCCGAAGCCCACCGCCTCGGCATCCGCGTGATGATCGATCTCGTCATCTCGCATTCGTCGGATCAGCATCCCTGGTTCGTCGAGAGCCGGTCCAGCCGCACCAACGCCAAGGCCGACTGGTATGTCTGGAGTGACTCGAAGCCGGATGGCACCCCACCCAACAACTGGCTGTCGATCTTCGGCGGCTCAGCCTGGGCGTGGGATCCGACCCGCATGCAATATTACATGCACAACTTCCTGACCTCGCAGCCGGATCTCAACCTGCATAATCCCGAGGTTCAGAACCGCCTGCTCGATGTCGTCCGATTCTGGCTGAAGCGCGGCGTCGATGGCTTCCGCCTCGATACCATCAACTTCTATTTCCACGACAAGGAACTGCGCGACAATCCGGCGCTCGCCCCCGAGCGCCGCAATGCCTCGACGGCGCCTGCGGTCAACCCGTACAATTTCCAGGAACACATCTACGACAAGAACCGCCCGGAGAATATCGCCTTCCTGAAGCGCTTCCGCGCGGTGCTCGAGGAGTTCCAGGATATCGCCGCTGTCGGCGAAGTTGGCGATAGCCAGCGCGGTCTCGAGATCGTCGGCGAATACACGTCGGGCGATGACAAGATGCACATGTGCTACGCCTTCGAGTTCCTGTCGCCGGATCAGCTGTCGCCCGAGCGCATCGAAGACGTGATGAACGATTTCGCCACTGCCGCCCCCGATGGCTGGGCCTGCTGGGCGCTCTCCAATCACGATGTCGTGCGCCATGTGACCCGCTGGGGCTCGCTCGTCGCCGATCGCGACGCCTTCGCCAAGCAATATGCGGCGATGCTGATGACCATGCGCGGCTCCGTCTGCCTTTATCAGGGCGAGGAGCTCGGCCTGACGGAAGCCGATCTCGCCTATGAGGACCTGCAGGATCCCTACGGCATCCAGTTCTGGCCGGAGTTCAAGGGCCGCGATGGCTGCCGCACGCCGATGGTATGGGACAGCCAGGTCGCCCAGGGTGGCTTCTCGACCGTCAAGCCATGGCTGCCGGTTCCCGTCGAACATATTCTGCGCGCTGTCAGTGTTCAGCAGGGCGACGAGACCTCGGTGCTTGAGCACTATCGCCGCTTCATCGCCTTCCGCAAGCAGCACCCTGCGTTCGCCAAGGGCGAGATCAAGTTCATGGAGCCGCAGGGCGACATGCTGGTCTTCCAGCGCGAATACGGCAACGAAAAACTGCTCTGCGTTTTCAACATGAGCGCGACCGAAGCCTTGGTCGCTCTACCTGAAGGTAACTGGCAGGCGTTGACGGGCCATGGTTTCGTCAGCAATAACTATGGCGACAAGATCGATATACCCGCTTGGGGCGCGTATTTCGCTCGGCTCGCCTAGAGACTTCTGGAGGAGGAGAACTCGATGACTGGACTGACACTCAAGGACATTCGCAAATCCTACGGTGCCGTGGACGTGCTCCATGGCATCGATCTTGATATCAAGGAGGGCGAATTCGTTGTGTTCGTCGGTCCGTCGGGCTGCGGCAAGTCCACCCTGCTGCGCATGATCGCCGGCCTGGAGAACATCACCGGCGGTGACATGTATATCGACGGCCAGCTGGTCAACGACGTCCCGCCTTCCAAGCGCGGCATCGCCATGGTGTTCCAGTCTTATGCGCTCTACCCGCATATGACCGTCTACGACAACATGGCCTTCGGCATGAAGATCGCCGGCGAGAACAAGCAGGAAATCGATCGTCGCGTGCGCGCGGCGGCCGAAAGCCTGCAGCTCACCAAATATCTCGATCGCCTGCCCAAGGCGTTGTCAGGCGGCCAGCGCCAGCGCGTTGCCATCGGTCGCGCCATCTGCCGCAACCCGAAGGTCTTCCTCTTCGACGAGCCGCTGTCGAACCTCGACGCGGCCCTGCGCGTCGCCACCCGCATCGAGATCGCCCGCCTCAACGAGCAGATGGCGGACACGACCATGATCTACGTCACCCACGACCAGGTCGAGGCGATGACGCTGGCCGATCGCATCGTGGTGCTGTCCGCCGGCAATATCGAACAGGTTGGCGCACCGCTGGAGCTCTATGAGCGTCCGGCCAATCTCTTCGTCGCCAAGTTCATCGGCTCGCCCGCGATGAACGTCATCCCGGCCACCGTCACGGAAGCCGGCAACACGACCACCGTCACTTTGACCGGCGGCAAGTCCGTCACGCTCGATATCCCGACCGCGGCCTCCGAAAAGGGCAAGACCGCCAGCTTCGGCGTTCGCCCGGAAGACCTGCGCATCGCCGGCCCAACCGACGACTACCTCTTCGAGGGCGAAGTCTCGATCGTGGAAGCGCTCGGCGAGGTCACGTTGCTCTATATCGAGGGCCTCGTTCAGAACGAGCCGATCATCGTCAAGCTGCCCGGCATCTATGATGTGAAGCGCGGCCAGAAGATGCATTTCTCGGCCGAACGTTCGAAACTGCATCTCTTCGATGCGGAAGGCCGCACCTATCGCAAGTAAGTTGTAAATAGCTCCCGGGCCGTGTGAATAATGCGGCCCGGCGCTATGTTGTTCGAACCTTCTGTTAAAGATCGCTTGGTAGTCTTTCCTCATTGCATACTTAGAGGATTACGACAGTGGCGACACCGAGCCCCCAGTCATCAGGACATTTTTTGAATAAGGAAGAATCCTTCATGTACGACCGCGAAGTGCGGTTCAAGATGGAGGACACGATGAACGCCGCGCGTCTCGAATATACCGAGAAGGGCGTCATGAACATGGCCTCGCGCCGTTGCGACATCATCCGCATTTCCAAGAGCAGCGCGGTCCTGGCGATCCTGACGCAGTTCAACCTCCCGCGTCAGTTCTATCTCGATCTTCCCGATGCCCGCATCACCAAGATCGGCTGCATGCTGACCCGTGTTAATCCCAACAACACCGTGGAAGTTCGCTTCCTGCGCATGCTGACCGACAAGGAACTGAACAAGATCTTCGTCTACAGCACCCACCCCGCCCATCGCGACCGCGTGCTCGATATCCGCGGCTGATCGCCGATTTCTACGTCTGAAACGACAAGGCCCGCGAGATCGTCTCGCGGGCCTTGTCGTTTCTAGCTTGTATCGCCGTGCCTTAGTGGAACAGCACGCTGGCGCCCTTGTCGGACGCGCCAACGGCGCGGCGGAAGGGGGCGAACAACTCGCGGCCCATGCCGAACTCGTTATCGGAGAGGTCGGCGACGACAGGCTTGCGGTCGGCGAGCGTCGCTGCGTCCACAAGCACCTCGAGCGTCCCTGCAATCGCGTCGAGACGGATGATATCGCCGTCCATGATGCGCGCGATCGGTCCGCCATCGACGGCCTCGGGCGTCACATGGATCGCCGCCGGAACCTTGCCCGACGCGCCGGACATGCGCCCGTCGGTCAGCAGCGCCACGCGGAAGCCGCGGTCCTGCAGAACGCCGAGCGGCGGCGTCAGCTTGTGCAGCTCCGGCATGCCGTTGGCCTTCGGTCCCTGGAAACGGACGACGGCGATGAAGTCGCGGTTGAGCTTGCCGTCCTTGAAGGCGTCCTGAAGCTCCTGCTGGCTATGGAAGACGATCGCCGGCGCCTCGATGACGTGGCGGTCGGCCTTCACGGCCGAGATCTTGATGACGCCCTTGCCGAGATTGCCGCGCAGCATCTTCAGGCCACCATTGGCCTGGAACGGCGTTTCGATGTTCGCGAGCACCTTCGGATCGACGCTCTTTTCCGGGGAGGGCTCGCGCACGATGTTTCCATCCTCGCCAAGGCGCGGATCGATCGTGTAGGCTTGCAGCCCATGGCCGAACACGGTGCGCACGTCGTCGTGCACCAGGCCGTGCTTCAACAGCTCCTTGATCAGGAAGCCCATGCCGCCGGCCGCGTGGAAATGGTTCACGTCGGCAAGCCCGTTCGGGTAGACGCGGGCAAGTAGCGGCACCACTTCGGAGAGCTCGGCGATATCCTGCCATGTGAGCTCGATGCCGGCGGCGCGCGCCATGGCAACGAGGTGCAGCGTGTGGTTGGTCGAGCCGCCGGTGGCGTGCAGGCCGACGACGCCGTTGACGATCGAGCGCTCGTCGATCATCTCGCCCGCGGGCGTGAACTCGTTGCCCTGCGCGGTGATCGCCAGCGCCCGCTTGGTCGCCTCGCGGGTGAATGCTTCGCGAAGCGGCGTGCCGGGATTGATGAAGGAGGAGCCGGGCATATGGAAGCCCATGATCTCCATCAGCATCTGGTTTGAGTTCGCCGTGCCGTAGAAGGTGCAGGTGCCCGGTCCGTGGTAGGACTTGGACTCGGCCTCGAGCAGCTCGGCGCGGCCGACCTTGCCCTCGGCATAAAGCTGGCGCACGCGCGACTTCTCGTCGTTGGGCAGTCCCGAGGTCATCGGTCCCGCCGGCACGAAGATCGACGGCAGATGGCCGAAGGTCAGTGCGGCGATCGTCAGGCCCGGCACGATCTTGTCGCAAACGCCGAGATAGAGTGCGGCGTCGAACATGTTGTGCGACAGGCCGATACCGGCAGCCATGGCGATCAGGTCACGCGAGAAGAGCGAGAGCTCCATCCCCGGCTGGCCCTGGGTCACGCCATCGCACATGGCGGGAACGGCGCCCGCCACCTGCGCGATACCGCCAGCTTCCGCAGCCGCCTCGCGAATGATCGCGGGATAGGTCTCGAACGGCTGATGCGCCGAGAGCATGTCGTTGTAGGAAGTGATGATGCCGAGATTGGAAACACGGTCGCCGGCCAGTGCATCCTTCTCGGCGGGGGAACAGACCGCGAAGCCGTGTGCCAGGTTCGCGCAGCCGAGCGAAGAGCGAACCACGCTCTTGCCCACCGCGTTTCGCAAGCGCTCAAGATAGAGTTCTCGCGACGGTTTCGACCGTTCGACGATACGGTTGGTGATGGCGGCAACGCGCGAATGAGCGGACATGGGAGATCCTTGTCGTTTGCTGGTATTCGATTGTCTGTTCGCGGCTTTAAGCCGTGTTGGCCATTAAGGCCGTCGGCTTATGGAGCCCAGTAAATGTCGACGGGCGTCGCGGCGCGGCGAAGGATTGCCCGGATCGGCATCTCCGCCTCGTCGCCGGCACCCTCGGCCTTCGCCAGAACGTCCTTCTTGCCGTCGCCTTCGATGTGAAGAACGAGCAGCCCTGCATCCTGCAGGCTGGAGAAGGTGAAGGTCAGGCGTGGTTCGCCTGCGCCCTCGGCGTCCATGGTAATGATGCCGCGCGGCGTCTTCGGGTCGAGTGCAACCGCAAGATTGCTGCCACCAGGGAAGAACGAAGCCGTGTGGCCATCGCCGCCCATGCCGAGAATGACGACATCGAACGGATTGCCGATCGAAGCCGTGGCCGCCGTCGAGAGCTTTGCCGCTTCCTCAACCGTTGCCGCCGGCTGGTAGAGCGGCTGGAACTTTGCCGCCTTCGCCTTGTTCTGCAGGAGATTGCTGATCACCAGCAGATGGTTCGAGCGCGGATTGTCGGCGGGCACGAAACGCTCGTCGACGAGAGTGATCGTCACCTTTGTCCAGTCGAGGTCGCGCGTCGACAGTTCCTGGAAGAATGCCTTCGGCGTGGAGCCGCCGGAAACGGCGATTTCCGCCGTTCCCTTCTTGGCGATGGCCGTCGAAAGCGATGCAGCGACCTTGTCGGCAAGGTTGCGCGCCAGTTCGGCGGCGTTGGCAAAATTGTGCATGGTCGCTGCCATTCTCTCGATCCTTAGAGGTTGTCGTGCCAGGTGCGGCCGTCACGCTCGATGAGCGCGATCGACTGGCTCGGGCCCCAGGTGCCGGCCGTGTAGCCCTGAACCTTCTGGCCGGTGGATTCCCAACCCTTGAGGATCGGGTCGACCCACTGCCACGCCGCTTCCACTTCGTCGCGGCGCATGAACAGCGTCTGGTTCGAACGGATGACGTCCATCAGCAGACGCTCGTAGGCGTCGGGGTTACGAACCTGGAAGGAATCGGCGAAGCTCATGTCGAGCGAAACGTTGCGCAGGCGCATACCGCCCGGGCCCGGATCCTTGATCATCAGCGACTGCTTGACGCCTTCGTCGGGCTGCAGGCGGATGATCAGCTGGTTCTGGTTGATGCGGCCGGCCGACTGGTCGAAGACCGAGTGCGGGATCGATTTGAAGGTGATGACGATCTCCGACATGCGGCCGGCAAGACGCTTGCCGGTGCGGATGTAGAAGGGAACGCCAGCCCAGCGCCAGTTGTTGATCTCGGCCTTGATGGCGACGAAGGTTTCGGTGTTGGACACGCCGCCTTCGAGCTCTTCGAGGTAACCCTTGACCGGGCCACCCGCCGAAGCGCCGGCGCGATACTGGCCGCGTACGGTGGTCTGCTCGACATTGGACGCGTCGATCGGCTTCAGCGCGCGCAGCACCTTGAGCTTCTCGTCGCGAACCGCTTCGGAATCCATCGAGGACGGGACTTCCATGGCAACCAGGCAGACGAGCTGCATGATGTGGTTCTGCACCATGTCGCGCAGCGCGCCGGCGGTGTCGTAGTAGCCGGCACGGCCTTCGAGGCCGACGGATTCGGCAACGGTGATCTGCACGTGGTCGATATGCTGTGCATTCCAGAGCGGCTCATAGAGCGCGTTGGCAAAGCGCAGCGCCATCAGGTTCTGCACGGTTTCCTTGCCGAGATAGTGGTCGATACGGAAGATCTGCTCTTCCTTGAAGACCTTGCCGATCGTGTCGTTGAGCTGCAGGGCCGAGTCCAGGTCGCGGCCGATCGGCTTCTCGACGACGATGCGGGTGGTCTTGGTGATCAGCTTGTGATCGTGGATCTTCTGCGAGATGTCGCCGAAGATGCCGGGCGCGACGGCAAGATAGAAGGCGCGCACGCGGTCCTTGCCCTCGTCGAGCAGCTTCTTCAGCTGGTCCCAACCGGCGTCGGAACGGGCATCGACAGGCACGTAGTAAAGGCGCTCGCAGAACTTGGCGACCTCAGCCTCGTCATACTCGCCCTTCTTCAGGTGCTCCTTCAGAGCGTCCTGCGCGAACTTGCGGTATTCTTCGTGGGTCAGCGCGCTTCTGGAAGCGCCGATGATGCGGGTCGGCTCGGAGAACTGGCCTTCGATCTGACGATGGTAGAGGGCCGGCAGCAACTTGCGCTCGGCAAGGTCGCCACTGCCGCCAAAGACGACGTAATCGAAAGGTTCAACGGGAATGATTTGGCTGCTCATGAGGCTATCTCTCAATCAGACTGGTTCTTGGCCTCTTTAATCTAATCGATTTAAAAAAGCCAGTGTGCGCTGCAACGAATTTGTCCGGCACTGGTTTTAGATCGAAAAGCCTCGCGAGGAAATGCGCAATCGGACTAAAACTTGTCGCGCAGCGCAAACCAGGAAAGCGCCAGGAAGAGCAGGGGTGCACGCATCGCCGGACCACCCGGGAAGGCCGGGATTTTCAGCGCCTTGAACAGTTCGAGGTCCCTGGATTTCCCGATCACAGTTTCGGCATAGAGCCGTCCGCAATAGTTGGCAAGCATCACGCCATGGCCGGAATAGCCGCCGATCGAGGTCACGCCTGGCATGACTTCGCGCACAAAGGGCTGCCTCGGCATGGTGATCGCGACCGATCCGCCCCAGGCATGGGTGATTTCGACGTTATCAAGTTCGGGATAGATCTCGGCGATCTGGCGGCGAATGTGCTGCGATATGTCGCGCGGATTGTCCGCCGTATAGGCCTCGCGGCCACCAAACAGCAGCCGCCCGTCCTTGGATTTTCGGAAGTAGCGCACGACGAAGCGCGAATCGGCAACGGCCTCGCTACCAGGAATGACCGTGGATTTCTCGCCGAGCGGCACGGTCGCGCCGATGAAGGAGCGGATCGGCATGACATGGCTGGCGGTAATCGGCTCGAGATTGTCGATATAGCCGTTGCAGGCAATCAGTGCCTTGTCGGCGGTGATCTGTCCGCGCGGCGTATCGATCGTAACCTTGCCGCCACCCTGGCGGATCGCCGTCGCCTTTGTCATTTCGAAGACCTGAGCGCCGGAAGCCGCCGCCGCCCGCGCCAGCCCGATCAGGAGCTTGAGCGGGTGAATGTGGCCGGTGCCGGTGTCGCGCACGCCGCAGAAAAAGCGCGTCGACCCCAGTCGCTCCTGCGTTTCCGCGCGGTCCATGAAGGTGGCGTGCGGGTAGCCGTAGCGGCTGGCGGCGATCTCCGCGTTGGCGCGAAAGTCCTTCTCGTAGCTCGCCTTATGCGCCACGTTCATCTGGCCGGGCATGAAATCGATGTCGATCTGGTGCTCGGTCGCAAAATCAAGCAGATGCTTCTTGGCGTCCTCGGCCAGATCGAACAGCGCCTTCGAGCGCTCGAAGCCGATCTCCTCCTCGAGCTCCTCCGGCCACGAGCGCTGCCCGGTGCCGAGCTGCCCGCCATTGCGGCCCGACGCACCATCGCCGAACCGGCAGGCCTCGATGAGCACCACCGACACGCCCGCTTTGGCGAGATGATAGGCCGCCTGCAGCCCGGTATAGCCGCCGCCGATAATGGCGACGTCGCATGTCTTCGATCCGTCGAGCTCAGGGTAGGTGGGCCGCTCGCCCGCTGTTGCCTGATACCACGAAATGCCGGGCGCGATCGGGCTCTGCCATTTCTGTTCGGATGTCATGGCGCCATCCTCACACGTTGAGCAGAAGGAATTCGCGTTCCCACGGGCTGATCACCTGCATGAAGGTTTCGAACTCGCCGCGCTTGACGCCGGCATAGAGCCCGATGAATTCGCGACCGAACACCTCCTCGAAGGCCGGCTCATCCTCCATCAGCGCGACGGCTTCAAGCAGACCGCGCGGCAGGTCGATCGAGCCTTCGTTTGCGGAATCCTCGGTCGGCGCCGTCGGCTCGATTTCCTTCATGATGCCCAAGAGGCCGCAGGCAAGCGAAGCCGCGAGCGCCAGATAGGGGTTGGCGTCGGAACTCGGCAGTCGGTTCTCGACACGCCGCGCCTGCGGATCAGACACCGGCACGCGGAACGCCGTCGTGCGATTGTCATAGCCCCAGGCGTTGTTGACCGGGCACGACATGTCGGGCGTCAGGCGGCGGTAGGAGTTGACGTATGGGGCGAGCATGCAGAGCGCGCTCGGCACGTATTTCTGCATACCGCCGATGAAGTGGAAGAACTCTTTCGAGGGCGAGCCGTCGGGGTTGGAAAACACGTTCTTGCCCGTGTCCTCGTGGATGACGGACTGGTGGATGTGCATCGCCGATCCGGCTTGGCCCTGCATCGGCTTGGCCATGAAGGTGGCGTAGATGCCATGCTTCATCGCCGCCTCGCGGATCGTCCGCTTGAACATGAAGACCTGGTCCGCAAGCTCGATCGGATTGCCGTGGCGAAGGTTGATCTCGAGCTGCGCCGGTCCTTCCTCATGGATCAGCGTGTCGATCTCCAGCCCCTGCTTTTCGGAGAAATGGTAGATGTCGTCGATCAGTTCGTCGAACTCGTTGATCCCGGCGATCGAATAGCCCTGGCCACCGAGAATGGCGCGGCCCGAGCGACCCTTCGGCGGATGCAGCGGATAGTCCGGGTCGTCGTTCTTGGCGACGAGGTAGAACTCGATCTCCGGTGCCACGATCGGCTTCCAGCCGCGGTCATGATAGAGCTTCATGATCCGCTTCAAGACGTTGCGGGGCGTGTAGGGGACCTCTTCTCCATCGGCGCTGACGATATCGCAGATCACCTGCGCGGTCGGGTCCGTTTCCCACGGCACGACGGAAAGCGTCGAAAGGTCGGGCACCAACTTGAGATCGCTGTCGCGCGGCTCGTAGCGGAAGCTTTCGGTTTCCTCTGGATATTCACCCGAAATCGTGTGGCGGTAGATCGCGGAAGGCAGTGCCAGCGATGTGTTGGAGGTGAATTTCGAGCTCGGCATCATCTTGCCGCGCGGCACGCCGGCAAGGTCGGGCGTGATGCATTCGATGTCTTCGATCCCGCGTGCCCGCAAGAACTGCGCTGCTTCCTTCCAGGAGGCCACGCCGCGAAGATATCCAGGGTCCGGGGGAGATTTCTTCGAGGCGGGAACGTTCTTGGCAGGCTTCAGCGTCGTCTTTTTTGGGGACATGACACACCGGTTTGCGTTGATCTTGCAGCCATAATAACCGGAGTTTGGCAATTGGCGAGGGGGGACGCACGTTGACTTTCGCCTATTGATGGAAAAAGAAGACGCCTTTCGACGAAGGAAACAGCCGTGCAGCGAAGAAGCGATGTGATCGTCCTAGGCGCGGGCGCCGCCGGCATGATGTGCGCCATCCGCGCCGGCCAGCGTGGCCGCTCTGTGGTCGTGCTCGATCACGCAAAGGCGCCCGGCGACAAGATCCGCATCTCCGGCGGCGGTCGCTGCAACTTCACCAATATTCATGCCTCGCCGAAGAATTTCCTCTCTGCCAATCCGCATTTCAGTAAGTCGGCGCTCGCACGCTTCACGCCATCGGACTTCGTCGCCATGGTCGATCGCCACAAGATTGCCTGGCATGAGAAGATGCTCGGCCAGCTGTTCTGCGATGACAGCGCCAAGGACATCATCCGCATGCTGCTGGACGAGATGCAGGCCGCGGGCGCAAGGCTCGAGCTGCGCACCGAGATCGTTGCGGTCGATAAGATCGAGGACGGCTTTCGCGTCTCGACCTCCGAGGGCGAGTATCACGCCACCTCGCTTGTCATCGCCACCGGCGGCAAGTCGATCCCGAAAATGGGCGCGACCGGTTTCGCCTATCGCATCGCCGAACAGTTCGGCCTGCCCCTCATCGAAACCCGCCCCGGCCTCGTGCCGCTGACGCTCGATCCGCAATTGCTCGAAAGCGTCGCACCGCTGTCGGGGATCGCGGCCCCCGCCGAACTGCGCCATGGCAAGACCGCCTTTCGCGAAGCGCTGCTCTTCACCCATCGCGGCCTGAGCGGCCCGGCCATCCTGCAGATCTCGTCCTATTGGCGTGAGGGCGATGAGATCACCGTCGACATCGAGCCCGACGTCGATCTCCTCGCGCACCTGAAGGCGGCAAAGCAGGCGAATGGTCGGCAGTCGGCGCAGACAGCACTCGGTGAGGTACTCCCCAAGCGTCTGGCGCAATATCTGACCGAGCGCGCCGGCGTGGCCGGCAACATGGCGGACATGTCCGACAAGGTGCTGGCACGCCTCGTCGATGCCGCGCAGAACTGGACGATCAAGCCTTCGGGCTCCGAGGGCTACCGCACGGCCGAAGTCACGCTTGGTGGCATCGATACCGCTGCGCTCGATTCCCGTAGCATGCAGGCCAAGGTGGTGCCCGGTCTCCACTTCATCGGGGAGTGCGTGGATGTGACCGGCTGGCTCGGCGGCTACAATTTCCAATGGGCCTGGGCGTCGGGTGTCGCGGCTGGTGACAGTCTATAAAGCTTATTCTTCGTAGAGATGAAACCAGTTGAAGGATTCAAGAGTTCTTAAGCAGGGTGCGCCATCCTGTCCCGATGACGTGCTTAAATTGGCTTCCTAAATAAGGCTTTACGAGCACAGTCTTTTGTTGGATTGTTGTGACATAGAGAAGTGAGGTTCTGCAGATGAACAAGAACACACGACGCGCCCGCGCCATCGCAATTGCCAAGGCCCAGCCGGATACACGGCTTGTCGCAATCCGCTACTTCGTCCTGGCCGCCAGTGCCGCCGCCGCCGTCATGGCGCTTTTCCTTCCGAGAATGCTCTAAGGCACTCCCTTTCAAGACAGCGAGATCTTGCGGCGCACTGATGCGCCTGCACTATAAGCGCGCGAACGCCTGGTTTGCTGTTATATCCGGCTACCTAAGCTTATATAAAAATTAACGCATCTTCGGCAAAGCTTTAGTATGACTTATGGGCGCCTCGCATCTTGCGGAGCGTGACAGGCAATGATTGCCGTCCGAGCATGCGCTCGCGATCCCCCATTGTTCCAAAATGTTCGATGCACTCAGCCGACGCGCAATCTCGCCGCCGGTGGGAGGAGTGGTGTATGGAAGGCCGGAACCCCCATGTTTATTGACAGGATTCTTTCCCGTTTCAGGATCAAGACCAAGGTCCTTATCTTTGTCTTGCCTTTTGTTTTAAGCATTTCAGCAGTCGGCTTCACCGGCCTCTATGCGTCTGGCCTGCTCCAGGGCCGAATGGAGATCTCCAACAGCGTCCTTCAGTCGCTGAGCGGTTTCAAGGATCTCTTCGGCTCCATGGACGATTTCCTGCGTGTGACCAATGAGGAAGCGCGTGACAAGCTCTACGCCGATGTCTCCACGCAGCATGCGACGCTAAGTGCCACGCTGAAACAGATCGGCGACAATGCCGGCCGCGCCAATCTGCAGGCCGCCACCGATGGCACCTCCGGTATCTCCGACACCGTCGGCAAGCTCTGGACCCTGCACGAACAGGAAGTCGCCCTGCGCAAGTCGATCGACGAAGCCCAGAAGGTGATGATCTCCAGCCGCTTCAGCGTCAATTACGACGCCCAGCAGCTGCAGGAAAACATTCGCAACGACGAAGGCAACGCCACCGCGACGCTCCGCGCCGCCGACCGCCTCCTGAAGGGTGGCGATGCGCTGGCAGCCGTGATGGCCGATTTCGGCAAGGCGCAACTGCCGGCCGACAAGCTCAAGGTGGTCACCGACGCGCTCCCGGGCATCCTGAAGGCTCAGCGCCTGATAGAGATCTCCGTCCCGCAGAACCAGAAGAGCATGACGCAGTCGCTGGCGCAGACGATCAGCGACGTGAAGGCGCAGGCGACAGCCGCCGACGCCGGCACCGATGAGGCGATCGCCAATCTCGGCCGTCTCGTGTCGCGCTTCCGCCAGATGTCGACCTACACCCAGCTGACGGCAACGCAGATGATGCGTGCCGCCACCACCACCTTCGTCGAGCTCGACAGCCGTATCGCCCAGACCAACTCCGTGCTGGAAGATACGCGCCGCCTCGAAAGCGCGATCTATTCGCTGCAGCTGGTCCTCGGCGAATTCGCCGCCAAGCCGGACAAGGACAACCGCGTTCGCCTGCACCAGGAAATCGCCACCCTCGGCACCAACCTCAACACGCTGCTCGCCAGCGCCAAGGGCATGAACTTCGCCGAAGATATCGTCGCCGCCATGTCGCCGGCGCTTGCCTCGATGGACAAGGATGCCGAAAGCCTCGTCGCGACCATCGAGCAGCGCGTCGCCGACTACGCCTCCGCCCGCCAGCAGCTGAACGCCGTCTGGGGCGAGCTCACCGCCTTCGCCGAATTGCAGAAGCAGACGGCCGGCGTCGAACGCACACAGGCCAACGGCATCTCCGTTCTCACGACCGGTCTCGGCATCCTGCTCTCGGTTGTCGGCGGCATCGCGCTCGTCCTGACCCTGCAGCGGCCGATCGGCCAGATCACGTCAGCCATGCGCCGCATCGCCGATGGCGCGCTCGACACCAGCATATCAGGTGAACAGCGCCACGACGAAATCGGCGACATGGCCCGCGCGCTCGGCATCTTCAAAGAAAACGCGATCTCCAAGATCCGCATCGAGGAACAGAGTGACGAGGAGCGCGCCGCTTCCGAGCACGAGCGCCAGCGCAACGACGCCGAAAAGCGCGAGATGGACCGCCAGATCGAGTTCGCCGTCAACGCACTTGCATCGGGTCTCGAGCGCATGTCGCAGGGCGATATCTCGACCACGATCGACACGCCCTTCATCGGCCGTCTCGAACAGCTTCGCCAGGATTTCAACGGCTCGATGATGCGCCTCCAGGCAACCATGAGCCAGATCCGCGACAACGTCGAGATGATCCAGGGCAATGGCAACCAGATGGCCCAGTCGGCTGAGGATCTCGCCAAGCGCACCGAAAACCAGGCCGCCTCTCTGGAAGAGACGGCAGCCGCCGTCGACCAGATCACCGTCACCGTGCGCTCTTCCGCCGAACGCGCCAAGGAGGCCGATCAGGTCGTGCGCCAGGCAAAGCGCAGCGCCGATGATTCCGCCACCGTGGTCAACAATGCGATCGACGCGATGACCCGCATCGAGGAAGCCTCGCAGCAGATCGAGCAGATCATCGGCGTCATCGACGAGATCGCCTTCCAGACCAACCTTCTGGCGCTCAATGCCGGCATCGAGGCCGCGCGCGCCGGGGAAGCTGGCAAGGGCTTCGCCGTCGTCGCCATGGAAGTCCGCGAACTGGCGCAGCGCTCGGCCGCTGCCGCGCAGGAGATCAAGGGGCTGATCAACAAGTCGACCAACGAGGTGAACTCCGGTTCGCAGTTCGTGCAGCAGACCGGCACGGTGCTGGCAAAGATCAGCACCCAGATCGTCGCCATCAGCGAGCACGTCGAAGTCATCGCCCGCGCCAGCCACGATCAGTCGGGCGCGCTGCAGGAGGTCAACACCACGGTCAACCAGATGGACCAGATGACCCAGCAGAATGCCGCGATGGTCGAGGAAACCACGGCCGCCAGCCGCGAGCTCGCCAACGAAGCCGACGCTCTGCTGAGCCTCATCAGGCAGTTCAAGATCGACAGCGGCAGCCAGGAAAAGGTCTACCGCGCCGCCTGACGACGCCCGGTATCATCTATACGAATCTGCGATGGCTCCGGAAGCGGGGCCATTTGCACGTTTTCTAATGCGTGAGTCTGCAGGAAATCACCCATGCATTTTTGCGGCTGTGAATGTGATGTTCGTCAGTTTCTTTGCAATTTATCTTAAAACTTTCCCATTAGTTTCGACCTCGATTGTTCCTCAGGGGTCTTTGTATGCTTCGCTTTTTCTCAGCGTCTATTGTTCGGCAGATCGTCGCGATTACGCTTGCTCTTCTGGTTTTCAGTACAGCGGCGATTGTTTCTGTAACTTACTACAATCTTAGCGCGTACGTCATGACCAGTGCGGTCACCGACGCCAAGGATGCCAGCCGCGCGATGGCGGTGCTTTATGCAGCCGGCGATCCGTCCGCGAAGGTCGATGTCCGTGACAACAAGCTGGTGGCCGTCAGTGAAGAGAAGCTGCCGTCGTCGCTCGGCGACCACGCCCTCGTCGATCGAACCGCGGCCTCCATCGCGGGTTACGCCACGGTGTTCGAGCGCCAGGGTGACGACTATGTCCGTGTCTCGACCAACGTGAAGAAGGAAAACGGAGATCGCGCCGTCGGCACCAAGCTGGCTGCCGGCCATCCGGCGCAGGCGGCTCTCGCCAAGGGTGAAGCCTATTATGGCCCGGCCGATCTCTTCGGCAAGAAGTTCATGACCGGCTACTTCCCGGTCAAGAGTGCAACGGGCTCGACCGTCGGCGTTCTCTTCATCGGTATTCCGATGGAAGTCTATTACAGCAGCCTGCAGCAGCTGCTGACCCTAGTTGTCGGCGTTGGCCTCGCGGTCCTGCTGATTGTCGGCGTCATCGCCTATGTCGCGATCCGCGCCACGATCCGTCCGCTTGAGACCCTGACAGGCGCCATCAACACGATCTCCTCGGGCAATCTCGACACGAAGATCCCCTGCACCGAGAAGGAGAACGAGTTCGGCGCGATCGGCAAGGCGCTTGCTTTGTTCCAGGAAGGTGCGCGCGCCCGGCTCATGCTGGAGACGCAGGCGGCCGAACAGCGCGCCCTGAGCGACGCGGAGCGCAGCCGCAACGACGCTGAAAAGCGCACGCTCGACGACCAGATCCAGTTTGCCGTCAATCAGCTCGCCGCCGGTCTTGGCCGCCTGTCGAGCGGCGACGTATCGGAAACGATCGAAACGCCTTTCGTCGGCCGGCTTGAGCAGTTGCGCGTCGATTTCAACGCCTCGCTCGAACGCCTGCAGGATACGCTCTCGCGCATCCGCGATAACGCGGTGACGATCCACCGCAACTCCGGCTCCATGCTGCACTCGGCCGATGAGCTCTCCAAGCGCACCGAAGCCCAGGCCGCAAGCCTGGAGGAAACCGCTGCTGCCGTCGAGGAAATCACCGTCACCGTCCGCTCGTCGGCCGAACGCGCCCGCGAGGCAAACAGCGCCGTCATCGTCACCAAGAAGACGGCGGACAGCTCGACTGTCGTGGTCGGCGATACCGTCGCCGCGATGGACCGCATCGAAGCGGCTTCCAAGCAGATCGAGCAGATCATCGAGGTGATCGACGACATCGCCTTCCAGACCAACCTTCTGGCGCTGAACGCCGGCATTGAGGCCGCGCGCGCCGGGGAAGCCGGCAAGGGCTTTGCCGTCGTCGCCATGGAAGTACGCGAACTCGCCCAGCGCTCGGCCGATGCCGCGCGCGAGATCAAGAGCCTGATCGAGACCTCGACCCGCGAAGTCGCGGCAGGCTCCGGACTGGTGCAGAAGACCGGCTCGGTGCTGGCCTCGATCAGCAGCGAGATCATCGCGATCAGCAAGCATGTCGAGACCATCGCCACCGCCAGCGCCGACCAGTCGGCCGCCCTGCAGGAAGTCAACAGCTCCGTCAACGCGATGGATCAGATGACGCAGAAGAACGCGGCCATGGTCGAGGATACCACCGAGCAGAGCCGCCAACTGGCGAGCGAGGCCGATGCGCTCATGTCGCTGATACAGCAGTTCCGCATCGATGCGTCTTCTGCCCCGCAGCAGGTCCGCATGCGAAACGCGGCCTGATCGGTTCTCCATCAGGTTTGATCATCGAAGGGCTGCCCTCTGGGCGGCCCTTTTTCATGGGCAGCATGGCGAGAACTCGAGCGGCGAAACGCTCGAGCTTCGATTGTCCGTAGCCCTGGTAGAAGTCCTCCTCGGCCCGCGCACGATACCGGTCGGAATTCCTCGTGTTGAGTTTGGCGAGCTCGATGAAGGCTAACAGCTCGATCATGACCGTGTCCTTTCTGAATTGAAGATGGACACAGGGTATTCGCCAAAATTCGCTTCATAAACGCAAGAAATCCCACTATGTTTTTCACTCATGAAAAGCACGCAATGGGACTCATTTCAGCTCTTCCTGCAGGTCGCGCGTCTCGGCGGGCTGACTGGGGCTGCTGCCGCAAGCGGGCTCAGCCCCGCCACGATCGGCAGGCGGATGCTCGATCTAGAGCAGGAGATCGGCCGGACGCTCTTTTCCCGCAGCCAGACCGGCTACCGCCTGACGCCGGATGGCCAGGCCCTGCTCGATCATCTGAAGGACATGGAGGCCGCCGCCCGCAAGGTGGATGCCTGGCGCCAGGCAAGCAGCGTCGGAGCAACCGTGCGGATCGCCGCCGGCACCTGGGTCGCCTGGTTGATGGCCGAGAATTTTGGCGCCATCCGCATGCCCGGCGACCACTTCGCCGTATCGATGACGATAGGCGAGGCGCGCGCCAACCTGAACTACCGCGAGATCGATATCGGCATCCGCGCCTTCGAGCCGGAGGAAAACAATCTCGCCGCGCGGCTCTTGGGGGAGGTGGCCTACGGTGTCTATGCGAGGCGCAACGCCGGTGAACAGGAAGAGCGATGGCTCGCCGTTGCGGAAGAGGATGCGATCTCCAACTATCTGCGCTGGCCGCACCACAATGCTGGAGGCGCCATCGTCGCCACCGTCAATCGTCCGCGCTCGCTGGTCGATCTCGTTCGCGCCGGCGCCGGCAAGGCGGTGCTGCCCTGTTTCGTCGGAGATCTTGATCCAGACCTGCAGCGCCTTGGCCCGGAGCTACAGGATCTGCGCCACCAGCAGTGGATCGTCATGAACAACGAAGACCGCCACCGCCAGGAAATCCGCACCGTCGCCGATCGCATGACCAGGCTGTTGAAAAGCTACAGCGATCTTTTCGCGGGAAGGCGCCCCAGCCGAAGCTGAGGCGCCGTGTTGCAGGGCGGATTGGGGGCTAGTCAGTTCCGGCCGGCAACAATGACCGGGATCAACAGGTCACCCCAGTTTCCATCGCCGCCGTGATGGCGGGCCGAGCGGACGATCTCGACCGAAACGCCGGCATCGACCGCCTTCATGACCGACTGGTTCAACCGGTGCAGATCGTTGGCGAGCATGCGGATCATGCCCTGCTGATCCGGTGTCATGCTGGTGGATTGTTCCTCTGCGCGTTCCTTGACGCGTGCAAGCGTAGGCATTGTCTCCTCCTCCTTCGGTTGGCATTACTCGGCTGCTGGCTTGAACTGTGCGTGCTCGGTCGATTCTCCCATCGCCGTGGTCGAGGATCGCCCACCGGTGATTGCCATCGACACGGCGTCGAAATAGCCGGTGCCGACTTCGCGTTGGTGCTTGGTGGCCGTGTAGCCGTTCGCTTCGGCAGCGAATTCCGCCTGCTGCAGCTCCGAATAGGCGGCCATCTGCCGATCCTTGTAGCCGCGGGCGAGTTCGTACATGCCGAAGTTCAGCTGGTGGAAACCGGCCAGCGTGATGAACTGGAACTTGTAGCCCATGGCTCCAAGCTCGCGCTGGAACTTGGCGATCGTCGCGTCGTCGAGGTTCTTTTTCCAGTTGAACGACGGCGAGCAGTTGTAGGCGAGCAGCTTGCCCGGATGCACCTTGTGCACGCCCTCGGCGAACCGGCGCGCCTGCTCCAGATCCGGCTTGGAGGTCTCGCACCAGATCAGGTCGCAATGCGGCGCGTAGGCGACGGCACGCGCGATACACGGCTCCAGCCCGTTGCGCACCTGGTAGAAACCCTCGACCGTGCGGCCAGCATCGTAATCGACGAAGGGCTGGTCGCGCTCGTCGATATCGGAGGTCAGGAGCTTTGCGGCTTCCGCATCGGTGCGGGCGATGACAAGCGTCGGCACCCCCATGACGTCGGCGGCAAGGCGCGCGGCGTCGAGATTGCGGATATGGGCGGCGGTCGGGATCAGAACCTTGCCGCCGAGGTGGCCGCACTTCTTTTCGGACGCCAGCTGATCCTCGAAATGAACCCCCGCGACGCCGGCCTCGATATAGGCCTTCATGATCTCGAATGCGTTGAGCGGCCCGCCGAAGCCCGCTTCGGCATCGGCAACGATCGGCGCGAACCATGTCTCGACCGAAAGCCCCTTGTCTTCCGAGGTCTCGATCTGGTCGGCGCGCTGCAGCGTTCTATTGATCCGCTTGGCAAGCTCCGGCCCTGCATTGGCGGGGTAGAGCGACTGATCGGGATACATCGCCGATGCCGTGTTGGAATCGGCCGCGACCTGCCAACCCGAGAGATAGATCGCCTTCAACCCGGCGCGGACCATCTGCATGGCCTGGTTGCCGGAAAGCGCGCCGAGTGCGTTGACGAAGTCGTCCTGATGCAGCAGCTGCCAGAGCCGGTTGGCGCCCATTTCAGCCAGCGAGTAACGAAGCTCGACCGATCCGCGCAGTCGTCGCACATCATCGGCCGAATAGGGGCGCTCGATGCCGGCGAAACGGTTGGCGGGGATATTGCGGTGAAGCTTGTCAAACTCTGTCATGTCTTCCTCCTTGCATAACATCATGGCCATCTGGCTGATTGACAGGATTTACAAATCATCAGGAAATAGCCAGAGTTAACTGGAGAAACGCGATGGAATAGGGGTCGCGATGCAAAGAACGTGACAAGTTTCGGTAGTAAAATTGTCAAGTTTTGTAAATTCTGCGACCCCGATATTCTGTAAAGGATTGTCACATGGCTGAGCGCAAAATGTTTGCCGGTCCCAAGGTCCGCCGTATCCGAAACGGCCTCGGCGTGACGCAGGCGGCGATGGCCGAGGCGCTGGAGATCTCGCCGTCCTATCTCAACCTGATCGAGCGCAACCAGCGCCCGCTGACCGTGCAGCTGCTGCTGAAGCTCGCGGCGGTCTACAAGGTCGATCTGAAGGAACTGCGCGCCGAAAGCGGCGGCAGTCTCACTCAGCTGAAGGAAATCTTCGCCGATCCGCTGCTGTCGGGCGAGCTGCCGGGCGATCAGGAACTGGTCGAGGTTGCGGAGGCGGCGCCCAATGCGGCAAGCGGCGTCATCAAGCTCTACCGTGCCTACCGTGAGCAGGCGGTGCGCCTCTCCGATCTAACGCTTCTGAGTGCAGGCGAGGGGCAGGTGCCACTGTCGGGCGCGCGGCTGCCGGCAGATGAGGTACGCGATGTGCTGGAGCGCCGCTCGGCCTATTTCCCGCGCATAGAAACGGCAGCGGAAGCGTTCCTTCATGCGCTCTCCGACCCCCGCGATATCATCTCCACATTCAAGGAGTGGCTGCGCGCCGAGCGCGGCATCGGCGTTCGCGTTCTCCCGATCCATGTCATGCCGGATCTCCGCCGCCGTTTCGATCGTCACTCCATGCGGCTCTTCATTTCCGAGCGCCTGTCGCCGGCCGATCAGGCGCAGGAGATCGCAATCGAAGTCGCGACGCTGGCGCTGCGCGAGGCGATCGTGAGCGAGCTCGAAGGCCTGATGCTCTCCACCGAGGAGGCGAGGCGCATCGCCCGCTTCGAGCTCGCGCGCTATGCGGCACTGGCGCTGACCATGCCCTACGCGCCTTTCCTAGCGGCGGCCCAGGCCGCGTCCTACGACATCGATATCCTGCGCGTCCGCTTCAACGTCTCCTTCGCGCAGGCGGCAAGCCGGCTGACGATGCTTCAGCGCCCCGGCGCTTCGGCGGTCTCCTTCTTCACCATGGAGATCGACGGTGCCGGCCATCGGCTGCGTCGGTCAGGATCGCAAGGCTTCCCGCATCTGCGCTTCGGCGGCGACTGTCCGAAGCTCAACGTCCATGTCGCCCTGCTCCAGCCCGGACAGATCCTCGCCGAATTGGTCGAGATGCCTGATAATAACCGCTACCTCACCATCTCCCGCACGCTTGAGGGGCCGAACGCGCCGTTCGGCGAGCGCGTCCGCCGCACGGCGCTTCTCGTCGGTTGTGATGCTTCGGCAGGCGAGGAGACAGTTTACGGCCGGGCGGTTTCCGCGCAAAAGGCCATCACGGCAGGCTCCAGCTGTCGGCTCTGCGAAAGGCGCGGATGTCTCTCGCGCGCCGAGCCGCCTGTCACACGCCCGTTGGGGCTCGATGAGATGGTCTCGGGCCTTGGCAACTTCGACTTTTAGTCCCGGTCTTTAGTCACAGCGAAATCATTGAGAGTGCAGGATTTTGCGCTTGTCGGCTCCAGAAATCCTTTCTAGTCTGCAACCAAAACCAGAGGGAGGGCATCCGCGGAAAACGGTGCCCAAACAAAAAGCAGGAGATAGCATGAGGTCAATTCTCGTAAAGCTCGCGGCCACGGCTCTCGTGACTGGGCTTTCGATCACGCCATCCGTTGCCGCGGACCGCGTCGTCAATGTCTACAACTGGTCCGATTATATCGACAGTTCCATCCTCGAAGATTTCACCAAGGAAACCGGCATCAAGGTCGTCTACGACACCTTCGACAGCAATGAGACGCTGGAAGCCAAGCTCTTGGCCGGCGGCACGGGCTACGACGTCGTGGTTCCGACGGTATCCTTCATGCAGCGCCAGATCGCCGCTGGTGTCTACCAGAAGCTCGACAAGTCGAAGCTGCCGAACCTCGTCAACATGTGGGACGTGGTGACCAAGGGTGTGGCGTCCTTCGATCCGGGCAACGAATACAGCGTCGACTACATGTGGGGCACCACAGGCATCGGCTATAATGTCGACAAGGTGAAGGCAGCGCTCGGCACGGATGAGAAGCCCAATTGGGATGCGCTCTTCGATCCGGAAAAGGCCGCCAAGCTCAAGGATTGCGGCATCTACATGCTGGACTCTCCGACCGACGTCATCCCCTCCGTGCTCGCCTATCTCGGCCTCGATCCGAACAGCACGAAGACGGAAGACCTGAAGAAGGCGCAGGACGTGCTGATGGCCGTTCGTCCCTTCGTGCGCAAGTTCCACTCGTCGGAATATATCAGCGCGCTTGCCAATGGCGACATCTGCATCGCGCTCGGCTTCTCGGGCGACGTCTTCCAGGCCGGCGACCGCGCCACCGAAGCCAACTCCGGCGTCAAGGTCGATTACTCGGTGCCGAACCAGGGCGCACAAATCTTCTTCGACGTCTTCGGTATCCCGAAGGATGCGCCGCATGTCGAGGAAGCGCATGAGTTCATCAACTACATGATGAAGCCCGAGGTCGCCGCCAAGGCATCGAACTACGTCTTCTACGCCAACGGCAACAAGGCATCGCAGCCGCTGCTCGACAAGGAAGTGATCGACGACACCGCGATCTATCCGACGCCCGAGGTCATGGCGAAGCTCTTCACCGTTCCGCCGCTCGATGCGAAAGCGCAGCGTGCCGTGACGCGACTGTGGACGACAGTCGTCACCGGTCAGTAACGCACTGATCTGCCCGAACCTGATGGTTCGGGCATTTCTTTTAGTGGCGCATTGGATCAGGTCAGTTTTCGGGGAAAAATCATGAAGTCACTCGGCAATATTCGCCGTTCCTTTGCGCCTTGGGCCGATCCGGCCGCCAAGCCGTTCATCTCGGTCAAGAACGTCATCAAGCGCTTCGGTGATTTCACCGCCGTCGACGACCTGTCGCTCAATATCTATCACCGTGAGTTCTTCGCGCTGCTTGGCGCATCGGGCTGTGGCAAGTCCACGCTGCTGCGCATGCTGGCTGGTTTCGAGCAGCCGACCTCCGGCGAGATCATCCTTGATGGCACCGACCTTGCCGGAACGCCGCCCTATAAGCGCCCGGTCAACATGATGTTCCAGTCCTACGCGCTCTTCCCGCACATGACTGTCGAAAAGAACATCGCCTTCGGCCTGCGCCAGGACGGCATGGCCAAGGACGAGATCGGCGAACGCGTGCTGCAGATGCTGAAGATGGTGAAGCTGGAGAAGTTCGCCTCCCGCAAGCCGAACCAGCTTTCCGGCGGCCAGCGCCAGCGCGTGGCGCTCGCGCGCTCGCTTGCCAAGCGACCGAAGGTGCTTTTGCTTGACGAACCGCTTGGCGCGCTCGACAAGAAGCTGCGCGAGGAAACCCAGTTCGAGCTCATGGACCTGCAGCAGAACCTCGGCCTCACCTTCGTCGTCGTCACCCACGACCAGGAAGAGGCGATGACCATGGCCGATCGTATCGCGGTCATGAGCCACGGCAAGGTCATCCAGGTGGCGACGCCGGCCGAAATCTACGAGGCCCCGAACTCCCGCTTCGTGGCCGATTTCATCGGCGACGTGAACATCTTCGACGGCAAGGTCACGGCGTCCAATGCCAATGGCGTCGAGATCGCTATCGACGAGAGCCTGAGCATCAAGCTGTCGGGTGCCGAGCCGCTGCCGGTCGGCAGCCCCGCCGGCTTCGCCATCCGCCCCGAAAAGCTGAAGGTCACGCGCACCCCGCCGGCCAATCCCGGCATCAATGCCGCCTCGGGCGAGCTCTGGGATATAGCCTATCTCGGCGACATGACCGTTTTCCATGTGAAGTTGAAGAGCGGCAAGGTGGTGAAGGCGTCGTCGCTGAATGCGCAGCGCGCTGTCGATGATCCCTTCGTTTACGATCAGGGAGTCTGGGTCACCTTCGCCGAGGACGCCGGCGTTCTGTTGAAGGATTGATGCCATGGGCAAGCTCGGATCATCCGTCTACAACCGCCTCGTCATCATCGTACCCTACGTCTGGCTGCTGCTCTTCTTCCTGGCGCCGTTCTTCATCGTCTTCCGCATCTCGCTGTCGACGACGGCGATCGCCATGCCGCCCTATGATCCGGCCTTCTCCTTCTCCGACAGCTGGGCCGATGTCTGGGACAAGATCGCAAGCTTCTCTTTCGACAACTACCACTACCTGATCGACGATCCGCTCTATTTCAACGCCTATCTGTCGAGCGTCATCATCGCCGGCATCTCCACGCTGCTGACGCTGCTGATCGCCTATCCGATCGCCTATGGCATGGCCAACGCCCCGCGCAGCATCCGCCCGACGCTCTTGATGCTGGTCATCCTGCCGTTCTGGACGAGCTTCCTGATCCGCGTTTACGCCTGGATCGCCATCCTGAAGCCTGAGGGGCTGCTGAACCAGCTGCTGCAGTCGTTGCATGTCATCGACAGCCCGCTGATCATCCTCAACACCAACATCGCCGTCTATATCGGCATCGTCTACTCGTATCTGCCGTTCATGGTGCTGCCGCTATACTCGTCACTTGAGAAGATGGACGGCACACTGATCGAGGCGGCGCAGGATCTCGGCTGCCCGCCGATAACGGCCTTCTGGCGCGTGACCTTCCCGCTGTCGCTTCCTGGCGTCGTCGCCGGCTGCATGCTGGTCTTCATCCCCGCCGTCGGCGAGTTCGTCATCCCCGATCTGCTCGGCGGATCGCAGACGCTGATGATCGGCAAGACGCTGTGGAACGAGTTCAATTCCAACCGCGACTGGCCGGTCTCCTCGGCCGTGGCCACCATCTTGCTTCTCATCCTGGTGATACCGATCGTGTTCTTCCAGAATGTACAGGCCAAGGCCGATGAGCAGGGGAGATAGACCATGATGAAATGGACCCGCTTCAACGTCGCCTCCGTGACGCTCGGCTTCGCCTTCCTCTATCTGCCGATCGTGCTGCTCGTCATCTTTTCGTTCAACGAATCGAAACTCGTCACCGTCTGGGGCGGCTTCTCGACCAAGTGGTACGTGTCGCTCTTCCAGAACCAGGCGCTGCTGGACGCCGCCTGGGTGACGCTGCGCGTGGGCGTGCTCTCGGCCACCGCCGCGACCGTCCTCGGCACGCTCGCCGCCATCACGCTGGTGCGCTACACGCGCTTCCGCGGCCGAATGCTCTTCTCCGGCATGGTCTATGCGCCGCTGGTCATGCCCGAGGTCATCACCGGCCTGTCGCTGCTGCTGCTCTTCGTGGCAATCGGCCTCGACCGCGGCTTCTGGACCATCACGCTGGCCCATACGACGCTCACCATGTGCTTCGTCGCCGTCGTCGTGCAGTCGCGCTTGCTCACCTTCGATCGCTCGATCGAGGAAGCGGCGCTCGATCTTGGCTCGCCGCCGGTGCGCACCTTCTTCGAGATTACGCTGCCGATCATCGCGCCAGCCGTGGCGTCTGGCTGGATCCTCGCCTTCACCCTGTCGCTGGATGATCTCGTCATCGCCAGCTTCACCTCAGGGCCTGGCGCCACCACGCTGCCGATGAAGATCTACAGCCAGGTGCGCCTCGGCGTCACGCCCGAGATCAACGCGGTCTGCACCATCCTGATCGGCATCGTCGCGGTCGGCGTCATCTGCACATCCGTCATCACCAAGCGACGCGAGCTGCAGCGTGAGAGGGATGAGCGGGCGGCGGCCAACGCACCGTGATTATTTCGTAGCGCCTTCCTGCGGCTGCTGCTGGTTGTCCGGTTGCTGGTTGCCCGGCTGCTGGTTGCTTGGCAGCGCCGAAAGGACCGGATCCGGCCAAGAGCCGCCGACGAAGAACGGCAGTACCGGAAAGGCCGCGTCACTGGCGGGATCGGTGGCAATGATCTTGCCGGAGAGGGCAAGCCCGCTCGATTTGTAGGGAATGACACCCGACAGCGTGATGGTTTCCTGCGGCCCCTCGATCCGGCCGCGCTTGATCTGCGCAGCCCCGTCATCGAGATCGGCCGCGATATCAAGGCGATCGAACGCGAAGGAGCGATGCGAGACGGCGCTCAGCGCAAAGAATTCCGCCTTCGCCGCTTCGCTGCGCACCGCCTCGGAATCAAAGCCGGGCAGCGAGCCCGATTGCGCTCGAAAATGAATGTTGCCTGTTACATCCGCCGGTCCGGCCTTCCAGATCGGCAGCGCGGTGCTGACGGAGAGGTCGAGCGAGCCGGTTGCGAGCGGCAGCGGACCCTTGAGGTTCAGGCGCTCGATCAGGCTGGCGAAATCCGCGCCGCGGATCGACATCTGCAGCTTCCCGCCACCATCGAAGTCGCCGCGCTTGGTCTCGATGTGAGCGGTCAGCGCGCCACCCTCGAACTGGCTGTCGCCGATATCGAAGCGCGCCTCGTTGCTGGAAACGATAATGCTGGCGCCAACATTGGCGAGCTTGAAGGGCGCAAGGTCGGCCTGTTTGGCTGATAGCCTAAGGTCGAGATCGAGTTGCTGCAAGGCCCCACCATCGGGCGGCCCATGGTCTTCGCCGGCCACCAGCCGCACCACGAAGGCATCGAACAGGGATTTGAAATTGATCTGGTCGAAGGCCAGCGTACCGCCGAGCTTCGCGCGCTTCCCAGGCACGAAGCTCACATCCATGGCGCCGCTGGCGCTCGAGCCGTTCATGCCGAGGCTCACATTGTCGAAACGGAAGCCGTTTGCCGCTGAAACCACGTCGCTGTCGATGGAAAACGCCTTCAGCGTCGCGGCATCCGGCAGCGCCCGCCCGGCCCAAGTCAGCAGCGCGGGAAGATCCGGAATGCCGAGAGACATGCTGCCCTGCAGGCTGAAAAGGTGCGCGATGTTGGCGACGCCATCGAACTTTGCGTTCACCAGTTTGGAGGCAAGCGCCGCCCTCAGCGGTGCGTTCTTGCCGCCGAACGTCAGCAGCGGGCTGCGCGAGGAGAAGTCCAGCTTGATGTCGAGATCGTTCATTCGCGCGATCAGAACCGCGTTGATCGGGCTAGAAAGCCGTGGCCAGCCGATATCGGCGCTCACGCTGTCGAAGCGGTAGGTCTTGCCGCTGGCGACATCGGTCACGTTCAAGGTGCCGTCTTCGACGGTGATGGTGCCGATGTCGGCATCCAGCGTCGTGTCGAGTGTTTCCTCGCCATTCTGTTCCTGCGCGCCGGCGATCGCCTGCGCCAGCTGGCCGTCATTCGTCCAGTCGATGGTGCCATCGCGCTCGCGGGTCAAAAGCAGGTTGGGGCGCAGGATATGGAACTCGTGGAAGCTTGCCTTGCCTCTGAAGGCATCGATCAGGCTGAACTCGGCCGAGATGCTCTCGATGGTTCCAAGCAGCTTGTTGTTGACGTCCTTCTGGCGCACCGCAATCTTGTTGATGGTGATGCGCGGGGTTGGCCAGAACTCGATCACAGGCCGCCCGGAAATCTCGGCATTATAGCCCGTCCAACGCGAGAGCCTGTCCTCGATGCCGGAGCGCACGAGCCCGGTCGAGATCACATAGGGTCCAGCCACCCGAAGCGAAACGAAGACGGCAAGAAAGACCAGCAGCGAGATCGTCGCGACGCGGGCGACACCCGGCAGCCAGCGAGAGACGGGCCTGATTTTTATCCGCCGCGGCGGTGGTCGGGACGTACCCATGCGTTTCGCCAGTCTTTCGACATCTGCCCGTTAATGTACTGAAATTCCGGATATATCAAATGCCGGGCGGTTGCAAATATATAGCCTGGCGACCCGGTCGATCGCCATCTTTATCCGTCTTCATGACGTGTTATATAGGTTGCCAACAAGAGGAGTTCTGCATGCGTGACGATAAGCCACTCTGGATCCCTTCGCGAGCTTCGGTCGAAGCGAGCCCCATCTTCGCATTCATGCAGACGTGCAACCAGAACCTCGGTCTTTCCCTGTCCACTTACGGCGAGTTGCATGCCTGGTCCGTCGCCGACCGCGCCAAATTCTGGACGGCAGTCTGGGAGTTCTGCGCGGTCAAGGGCGAGCGCGGCGAGCGCGTTCTTGTCGACGACGAAGTGATGCTCGACGCCCGCTTCTTTCCGGACGCGACGCTGAACTTCGCCGAAAACCTGCTCTCGGGCGAAGGGGGCAGCGACGCGATCATCTTTCGCGGAGAAGACAAGGTAGAGGATCGCTGGAGCTGGGACCGGCTGCGCGAGCAGGTCTCGAGGTTGCAGCAAGCTATGCGCGCAGAGGGCATCGTATCAGGAGATCGCGTGGCGGCAATGATGCCGAACGTGCCCGAAACGGTCGCCTTCATGCTCGCGGCCGCTTCGATCGGCGCGATCTGGTCGTCCTGTTCTCCCGATTTCGGCGAACAGGGCGTGCTCGATCGCTTCGGCCAGATCGAGCCGAAGCTCTTCGTCACCTGCGATGCCTATTGGTATGGCGGCAAGCTGCAGGCGATCAAGGAGAAGGTGGCAGCGGTCGCAGCGAAGCTCGGCGTTCCCACGATCGTCGTGCACTATGCCGGCGATGCCGACGATGTCGCGCGGGCCGTATCCGGCGCCCGAACGCTTGATACCTTCATTGCCGCCCATCCCGCCCGCCCGGTGGAATTCCTGCGCCTGCCGTTCTCGCACCCTCTTTATATCCTGTTCTCCTCGGGCACGACGGGTGTGCCCAAGTGCATCGTGCATTCGGCCGGCGGCACGCTGTTGCAGCATCTCAAGGAACATCGCCTGCATTGCGGCCTGGAAAGAGGCGAAAAGCTCTTCTATTTCACCACCTGCGGCTGGATGATGTGGAACTGGCTGGTATCCGGGCTTGCCGTCGGCGCCACGCTCTGCCTCTTCGATGGCTCGCCCTTCGCGCCCGATGGCAATGTGCTCTTCGACTACGCGCAAGCCGAACAGTTCGCGGTCTTCGGCACCTCGGCGAAATATATCGATGCTGTCCGCAAGAGCGGCCTGATGCCGCGCAGCTCGCACGACCTGAGCAGCCTGCGCCTGATGACCTCGACCGGATCGCCGCTATCGCCCGAAGGCTTCACCTTCGTCTATGAGGGCATCAAGGAGGACATTCAGCTCGCCTCCATCTCCGGCGGTACCGACATCGTCTCCTGCTTCGTGCTCGGAAATCCTCTGCAGCCGGTCTGGCGCGGCGAAATCCAGGGCCCGGGGCTCGGCCTTGCCATGGATGTCTGGGACGATAACGGCCATCCCGTGCGCGGCGAAAAGGGCGAGCTGGTCTGCACCAAGGCCTTCCCGTCCATGCCGGTCATGTTCTGGAACGACAGCGACGGCGCCAAATACCGCGCCGCCTATTTCGAGCGCTTCGACAACATCTGGTGCCACGGCGATTTCGCCGAATGGACGGAGCATGACGGCATCATCATTCACGGCCGCTCGGACGCGACGCTCAATCCGGGTGGGGTGCGCATAGGCACGGCGGAGATCTACAATCAGGTCGAACAGATGCCCGAGGTCGCCGAGGCGCTCTGCATCGGTCAGGATTGGGATGACGATGTCAGGGTCGTTCTCTTCGTTCGCTTGGTGCCAGGCGTTGCGTTGACCGATGAGCTGGTCAAGTCAATCAAAACGCGAGTCCGCAGCGGCGCCTCGCCGCGTCACGTCCCCGCCAAGGTCATCGCGGTCGCCGATATTCCACGTACCAAGTCGGGCAAGATCGTCGAACTCGCCGTTCGCGAGATCGTGCATGGCCGGCCGGTGAAGAACAAGGAAGCGCTCGCCAATCCGGAAGCCCTTGATTTGTTTTCTAGAATCGAAGAGCTGCGCGTCTGAATAGTTAAAATGATAGCGAAACTACAATATATGACCGGGCAGAGCTTCGTGGCCTCGGCAACCTTTCGTTAAGAAAGCCTTGTCAAAGGTAAATGTAACTTGGGGCTGCATATGAACGAGGCAGCTTGGAGCCTTTGCTCCCGCAACATGATGTTAATCGCCTAGTCCTTGTTGAACAGCACCCAAACTCTCAGGCAGCCTCTTGGCTGCCTTTTTTCTTAGCTGGCCAGAACCCGTTGCGACGGAAACGCGATCTCGACGAGCGTCCCTTCGTTGGGCGTCGAGCTGATCGCGAAGATCGCTCGGTTGGCATCCACCATCGCCTTGGTAAGCGGCAGGCCGAGGCCTGTGCCTTCGCCGCGATGGCGCGATTGTGTCGAGACCTGCCGGAAGGGCTTCATCGCCTGGTCGAGTTCGCTGCGGGTCATGCCCACACCCGTGTCGCGAATGCGAAGCACAACGCTGCCATTCGTCTCGTAAGAAGTCGACACGACGATCTGCCCGCCCGATGGCGTGAAGCGGATGGCATTGGATAAGATGTTGAGCGCGATCTGCTTGATCGAGCGCAGATCGGCGACCACATCGGGAACCGCATGCGAAAGCGCCGTGCGAATGATCACCCGCTGGCTGTTTGCCTGCGGCTGCAGCAGCGCCACGGCTTCCGAGATCGCTTCGTTGAGATTGATCGAGTCGAAATCGAGATCCATCTCGCCGGCTTCGATCTTCGAAATGTCGAGCAGGTCGTTGACGATATCGAGCACATGCCGGCCCGAACGGCCGATGTCGTTGGCATATTCGACGTAGCGCGGATGGCCGATCGGCCCGAAGCGCTCGCCGGCCATCATGTCGGAAAAGCCGATGATGGCATTGAGCGGCGTGCGAATCTCGTGGCTGACGCGGGCGAGGAAATCGGTCTTGTGGGCATTGGCCGTCTCGGCGGCACTCTTGGCACCGCGCAACTCGTCCTCGGTGCGCTTCCACTGGGTAATGTCGCGGATCACGGCGCAGTAGCCGCTGGAGGAGGTCAGCCGCCCGAGCGTCATGAACAACGGCACGAAACCGCCCGATGCCTCGCGGCCGATCACCTCGCGCCCATCATTGAGGACGCTCGCGACACCATGGCTGGAAATGCCGTTAATATAGTCGAGCACGGCCTTCTGGCTCTCATGCGCGAAGAGCATCACGAAAGGTTTGCCGCGCGTGTCGTCCTCGTCGTAGTTGAAGAGCGCGCTGGCGGACCGGTTCATCGAGCGGATGTCGCCATCGGCGCCGATCACCACGACACCATCGGTCGCGGTTTCCAGGATCGAGCGCAGCTCCTCGACTTCCACCTGCAGCTTGGCGACCTTCTCGACCATGCGGTCGGCGGCGCGTCCGTCGATGGCTGGAGCAACCTCCGGGGCAGGCGCCGGCCGCTCGCTGACGACAGGCATCAAGGCCAGCATCAATGCCGTGCTGTCTTCCCAGCGGATCGACTGCAGCCGCGCCGACACCGGCACGAGGTCGTCTTCCATGGTGACGAGCATCATGCCGTCATGGCGCGCGCTGGCGTCGGCAATGTCGTCGCGCTGAAGAAGCGCATCGATGCCGCCGACATCGGCCAGATCCTGCAGCGAGCGGTAACCCGTCAGGCGCATGAATTCGGGGTTGGCATGGATGAGCTGGTCGCCTGCGTGAATGAGCACGGCAACCGGCAGCTGATCGATCATGCCTGCCGAGAACCCGTCGGTCATCTTCACCCGGGGCGGAATGAAGCTCGCCAGAATATCCATCTGGCTGACCGTTTCCTCAAGACCTTCGGTCACGTCGTCGCTGTCGTCATTGGCTGCAACAGGCGTGTCGTCGAGCGACTCGTCCGCCGAGTGCTCGGAAGAGGAGGGGACCTCGGCGTCAATGAGTACAGCGTTGTTGTCTGCGGCGTCGCTGGATACCGGCTGCTCAGCCTCATCCGATCCCGAGACCTCGGCGCTGTCCTTGTCCTGCCCCGTCGTTTCGGCAACGACCTCATCGCCCTGCGATGCGTCGTCATCGATAAGGTCCGCTCGCGGTGCCTCGTCGGTCGCCTTCTGCGCCTCGTCAGCCGCTGGCTTCGCCTCGCCATCCTCATCCGGCGTATTCACGCCAAAAGCCTCGAGATGCTTGGCGATCTCGCGGAAGTTCGCCTGCTCGGCGTTCGTCAGGCCGGGGCCGACGCCATGCAGCTGCACGATCTTGTCGGTCAGTCGGCGGTTCGGCGTTTCGACGATGCGCAGGACAGGCGGTTCTGCGCGCGGTATTTCCACGCTCTGTGTTGGAGCGGGGGCGGGCGTATCATCTTCGACGGAATGCTCTTCCTCAGCCAGGAAATCGTCCGTGGCCGCATCGGCAGCGTCCGGCGTCTCCACGGAAACGGGCGCTTCGTCGATGTTGTCCTCGGCAAGCGTCTCTTCCGCGAGCTCATCCGCCACGGTCTCGTCATCCCGCTGATCCAACGCAGCGGCGTCGTAAGCGATGCCGTCGGGGCCGAATGTCAGGCCCAGCGCCAGCGGATCTTCCGCCGCGTCGGAGAGGCGTACGACGCCGAAGCCACGAAAGCCGTCGAATTCGCGGCTGCGCGTATAGGTCGGCAGCGCCGCCAGGTCGACCGGCACGGCGAGGCTCGTGCCCTCGATCGGCCAGTGAATGGTCTTGCCCGACCATGTGTCGCGGCGCGCCAGCGCCTCGGAAATCTTGCCCTCGGGATCGAGGTTGAACAGCGCCGAGACATCGCTGAAGGCGATGCCGATGATGTTTGCCGCATGCGGACCAACCGCTTCCGCGAATTCGCCGGAAACCTCGCTGAAATGACCTTCGGCGTCGATCTTCCAGACGAAACGCGTCGCCCGGCTGTTCGGCCTGAAGACGAAGCGACCGTCCTCGGCCGCCACCTGCGTAGCCTCGGTCGCAACCTCCGCAGCGGCGGCTGTTACTTCGGCCTCATCATCCAGATCGGCGGCATGGGTCTCGGGCGCCTGTGCCGGCGCCTCATCGGCCACGCCATCGTCGCTCGCAAGCGCGCTATCGGCCAGTTCGGCAGCAACCACCGGCTCAGCAGTCACATCATCCGGCTCGAAGGCCGCGATGTCGTCATCGGCAACCGTCTCGCCCGGATGGAATGCCTCGTCGGCCTCGCCATCGTCGGACGTGACCGTCTCCTCCACAGCTGCAGACGCCTCGCCATCATCGATATCGTCGGCGGCATCATCGGCGGCAAGCAATGCCTCGGGCTCCGGATCGGAATCTGCCAGCGTCTCGACATCGCCGAATCCGTGCGTCTCGTCATCCAAGACGGGCGCCGTATCAGGCTCGATCACGCCTGCCTCGAAGGCTTCGTCGCCGGTGGGCACTGCCTCTGCCTCGAATTCCTGGGCGGCAACTGCCGAAGCCTCCGCGATGTCGCTATCGTCGGCAATGCTCTCGTCCGGCGCGTCCTCGATATCCTCGATCTCGGCGACGGCATCGATCGCGTCGGCGAATGTCGAGGCCGGCGCGACAACGGTATGGTTAACGGGGCTTGTGGATAAGTCCGGCGTATCCGTCGGGTCCAGACGCCCGAGAACGGTCTCGACCGCGAACAGCAGGTAAAGCCCAGGCTCGCTGCTGATTCGCCCGACGGCGGCCGGCAGGTAACCCTTGCCCGTCGCGACTGGTCGCTTGATCAGCCCGTGCGGATGCGCGCCGGCCATGGTCGCCAGCGCCTTGGCCGTCGGCTGCGTTACGCCGAGGGATGAAAAGCCGGGGGAGGCGGCAACGATCTCGCCTTCGCCGCCAATGACGGCCATATGCGTATCCGGATCGTCGAGCCCCTTCAGCATCTGCGCGGCGGACTGCTCAGTCGACAGCGCCCGCGTTGCGACCGGCAATGAGACCAGCACGGCCGCTTCGCCGGAAACGTCAATCAGTTCAACCGAGGCCTGCACGGCCACGCGCTGGAAACCCTGCGCGATGCGGATCATGAAGTTCCGGGTGTCGCCGATCCTTGAGAGCTGCCGGGCGGTCACTTCCAGCTGGCGATAGGTGATATCGCCGCGATTGACACCCTGATCCAGGAGATCATAGACCGCCGCATGCCCGAAAAGCTCCGCGCCCGCGCCGTTCGCCCAGAGCGCACGCGCAAGGTCCGCCGAGAAAAGCACCAGTGCTTCGCCACGGGCAAAGTGCTCCCGCACACGCGGATGCACGGCGATGTCGATGAACGGATATTGGACTGCGGGCATCAGCGGACCTTTAGTCTTCGGGCCTGGCAAATTAACGGTCTATTAATAACGACAGGGCGCAAACCGGTCCAGCACGACCAATGGCTTTCGGCCGAAAAGGTTAACGTCGGTTGCGCCGCACAATCATGTTGCACTGCACAATAAGATGCGCTATATGATGCTTACCTAACAAACGAGGCTTTCACGATGCCGAGACAAAAGGAGCAAACACCAATGGCGAAAATGGAAGACGTATTTTCTATCTCCTCTTTTGACCCCGCGAAGTTCGCTGACTCGTTTCGCGATTTCGCCGAAAAGGGCTCGCAGCAGTCGCGCGACGCCTATGCCAAGATGAAGGCAGCCGGCGAAGAAGCCAGCAAGACGCTCGAATCCACCGTGCAGACGGCCCAGGCCGGCGCTGCCGAAATCGGCCATCAGGCGATTGGCGCCCTGCGCACCAATGCCGAGAACTCGCTGACCCACATGGATGCGCTCCTCTCGGTCAAGTCCGTCGCCGAATTCTTCGAACTGCAGACCTCCTTCCTGCGCAAGCAGGCGGAACTGACGATCGAACAGGCCAAGGCCATGCAGGAAACCTCCAAGCTGGTAGCCGAAAAGGTTGCCAAGCCTTCGAAGGAAGCCGCTGAAAAGGTCATGGCCTCTTTCAAGGCTGCCTGATTTTTATGACAGACTAACGAAAAGGCTGGACCCCTCGTCCAGCCTTTTTGTATATTAAGGACAGATAGGGCTTGAATTAAATTTCAAGTCCCCGTATGTCACCCCCGTCGCGCCAAGCGACGTTTGTGCGGTTGTAGCTCAGTTGGTTAGAGCGCAGGTTTGTGGCACCTGAGGTCGGAGGTTCGAGACCCCCCAACCGTACCATCCCCTCCACTATAATGAGATAACTATCCGGCTTTCGTCTCCCTCGAGACATCGCCTCAATGCTTCATCATCACGGGCATGGTCGCGTGCGAGAGCACATAGCGGGTGATCCGGCCGAAGAGCAGTTCCAGAAGATATCCGTGCTTGAAGGCGCCGATCAGCAGGCAGGTTGCTTTCTCCGTCTTGGCGAATTCCACGATCGCTTCGCCGATCGAACGGCCATTTGACGCTATCGCCACCACCTGGCCTTGAAGCGCGAGGCGGGCAAGCATCGCCTCGGCGCTCCTCTCGGCCTTGCCGTCGGTGTCGTCGATACAGACCAGCGTGATCCGTTTGGCGGCCGCAAGCCAGCGTTTGGCGGCGATCAGCGTTTCTTCGGCGTGTCCCTGTTGTCTCCAGCCGATTACCACATGGCCGAACAGATTGCCCTGGTAGTAGTCGCGGGGGGGCGGCATCAGGACCAGTTTGTGCTGGCTGAACACGACGCTGCGAAAGGCGTCGCGCGCATCGGCGTTGCCGTGCCTCGATGTCACCACGAGTTCGCTCGCCGCGCATTCGGTGGCGACGCAGCGGGCGACGTCGCCGCGGCAATCGTCGAGAAAAACCGTGCGTCGCTGCGAGTGGCGCCGGCGCCAGGTGGCGAATGCACGGCCCACCTGCTCGAAACGCTGCCGCGACGAGCCCTCGGCGTGATCGCGCAACTGTATCAGATCGATCTCCTCAGGCGAGAAGACGAGCGTCATCGGCTCCGATCCGATATGGGCGGCGGCCATGGAGCCATGGATGGCATGCGCCGCATCCTCGGCAAGGTCGAGGCAGAGCCGGGCGGTCACCGGATCGGGCAGAAGCGCCAGAACCTCCGCGCCGCCATGCGATCGGCATAGCGGAGTGTAGCTCTCGATATCCCGGTCAGCGTCTCTGCGGTCCCTCGTGAACATGGCCATACGCGCTCCAAACGGGCGCTTGCCGGGATCAAACAATGGTCGCATTGAGGCGACCTCACCGCAGGCGCCGATAGCGTGATTTTACGCCTGCGAATGACGCTCTGCAACATGCTCCGCGCAGACAAAATCGAGCGTTCTGGCGAGTCGTCCGCCTCTCCAAGCTGTGCCTGATATGGCCTATCAAAGGCCGGTCGGCGCGCCGGACAGGTATTTTTCGTGAGTCACCCTTGTATAAAAGGTGTTGCTAATCAATATCATCGCCATGCCCCGCGCCCCCTGCGTTATATTGCGTTGCAAAATGTGAACGAGAATGCCATTTTCCCGCCGGGGGTTAATTCAGAGTGATTTTAGAAGGAGACTTATATGTCCATTTCGCTCAGCAATCTGGATAAATCCAACGCCCAGCCAATCCCTCCGGTCAACGCAGGCGCTGTTCTGAGAACCGCACGTGAGACCATTGGCTATAGCGTTGACGATCTCGCCGTGACGTGTGGTTTGCTCGTCGCTGAAATCGAGGAAATCGAAAGCGGCGAAGATACGGATTCCGCCAAGATCAAGCGCATCGCCGCTGCACTGCAGCTGCCGCTTGCTTCGCTCGGCCTGGAATAATCCAGTTGTTCTTGCGGGACCGGCGGCTTTTCGCCGGTCCTGCCGCCTCGCATCCTCACTTAGCGGTTCATTAACCGTACCGCCCGAACCTCAGGGACGGGCCGATGCCAGAGGTAGTTTTACCTCCCCCCATATAGGATAGATTAGCAACCTGAGGGCGAATGTTCTTCCGGGCGCTACATCATGTTGAGCAGCGGCCGGACGGTATCGTGGGGATGGCATCATGGAACGACGTGCATTTCGCATCGGCGACCGCTTGGTCGATGGCGGCGAACTCTTGGAACGCGGCATGCTGCTGTTGTCTTCGGCTCTGGCCGTCGTGCTTCCCATTCTGGATACCAATTTCTCGGAGACGACCGACGATATCCTGCTGCATGATGTCAGCCTGCTCGGCGCGGCCACTTATCTGTTGCTTTTGACCTATGCCGTCGGTTTCTTCGGCGTCTTCACGCGCTCCATGCGCGAGCATATGCGCTTCATCGATCTTGCTGGATTGATCATGGTGGCGGTTGCCGTCTCCCGCGCCGTCTACATGATCGGATGGGTTCATCTTCCGGTGACGGCGGGCGAGGGCGGTCTTGCGGTGGTGCCGCTTGCCGGATTTCACCTGTCCTATGGAAGCGTGCCGCTCTTCTTCTTGCTCTTCGGCAGCATATGGCAATTGCGCCGGTCCTGGCGCGGCTGATCACCAAGCTTTCCCGGCCCTTCCGGCCGGCCATGGAACTCCCGCCATCAGCACACGTTCTCCTCCTATCAAAGGAGCGCGTCTATGCCGGAAACCCATGGCACAACCGAACGACCGGAGAACGGCCTCGACAAGGCGGTCATCCCAAGCCTTGCGCAGTTTCACTGGGAGAACCGCGTCGTCGTGATCTTTCCCGACAAGGACAATGCCCGAACCGCTCGCCAGGAAAACCAGCTGATGGCAGACCGGCCGGGGTTAGAGGAACGCGACTTGGTCGTGCTCAAGGTCGTCGGAAACACCGTTCGCCCGCTGTTCGGTGCCGTGAAGGATTTGGACGCCAAGGCGCTTTCGAATGATCTCGCCGCCCCGCCGCCGGGAGAATTCATGGCCGTCCTTGTCGGCAAGGACGGAACGGTGAAGCTAACGATCGACCAGCCGATGACGGCAGCCGAGCTTTTCACCATCATCGATGCCATGCCGATGCGCGCAGGCGAAACCGCCCAGAGCTAAATTGGGGCACCCAAGCCATATGAGAAAGGAGCGGATCATGTCCGTGCCAAACGAACCCTTGCCCGGCACACCGCCGATGCCGGGACCCGATTGGGCGCCGCAGCCTCCGATCCACGAGCCGGAGCCCGACAGCTTGCCCGACGAACTGCCCAATCCGAACCCCGATGAGAACGACGAGCCACCAAAGCACGCTTAAGACGTGCCGGCGTGGCTACAGGAACATCTGCCTGTCGGCCGACACCAGTTCCTGCAGGAAATCGACGACGGTGCGCACGCGCAGAAGGTCGCGTGCGCTCTCATGATAGGTCGTCCAGTAGGCGCGCTCGATCGAAACATCGGGCAGGATGCGGATCAGTTCGGGATACTGCCGGGCAATGTAATCGTGCAGGATGCCGATGCCGGCACCGGAGCGAACGGCTTCCGTCTGCCCGGTCGCGGTCGAAATCTCGAAGCCGGCGTCCCAACTGCGCATCACTGCCGATGAGAAATTCAGCGACGCGGTGAAGATCAGATCCTCGACATAGCCGATCCGGGGATGCTCCTTCAGGGCCTCGATATCGTCAGGCGTGCCGTTTGCTTCGAGGTAGTCTTTCGAGGCGTAGAGCCCGAGCGTGTAATCGGTCAGCTTCGAGGAGACGAGCCGCCCCTGTTCCGGCCGCTCGAGCGTGATTGCGATATCCGCCTCGCGCTGCGACAGCGAGAAGGAGCGGGGCACCGGCACCAGCTGTATCCGGAGCTCCGGGTGTCGCTTGATCAGCCGGCCCAGCCGTGGCGCCAGAAACGCGACGCCGAATCCGTCAGGCGCGCCGATCCGAACCGTTCCCGCAATGCTGCTGTCGAGATGGCCGAGGCTCGCCTGCGCCCTCAGCATCTCCGTCTCCATGCGTTCGGCTGCGTGCAGAAACATCTCGCCTTCCGCCGTCAGGTCGCAGCCATTGGTGCGGCGAACAAGCAGCCGGGTCTTCAGCCGCTCCTCCAGCGTCGTCACCCGGCGGCTCAGCGTGGCGTGGTTGACACCCAGCCGCTTGGAAGCCGAAAGGATTTGTCCGGTGCGGGCCACGGCCAGGAACATTCGCACATCATCCCAGTCCAAATCGGCCTCCGGCTTTAATTTTTGCACAACGGTTGCTTAAACCTGTTCATTGATTTGTGCAAATTGAAGTGCGATGCTGGCTCATCCAATAAAGACTGTGAAACCCAGAGGAGGCACACCCATGCATGAGATTGGTCATTTCATCGGCGGCAGACACGTCGTTGGCTCGAGCGGCCGCGCGAGCAATGTGTACAACCCGGCAACGGGCGAAGTTCAGGCGACCGTAGCGCTCGCCAGCAACGAGGAGATGCGCGCCGCCGTCGAAAACGCCAAGGCCGCGCAGCCGAAATGGGCAGCCACCAACCCGCAGCGCCGCGCCCGCGTCTTCTTCAAGTTCGTCGAGCTGCTGAACAAGCACATGGACGAGCTTGCCGTCATGCTCTCCAAGGAGCACGGCAAGACGGTTGAAGACTCCAAGGGTGACATCGTCCGCGGTCTCGAAGTCTGCGAATTCGTCTGCGGCATTCCGCACCTGCAGAAGGGCGAGTTCACCGAGGGCGCTGGCCCGGCGATCGACATGTATTCGATGCGCCAGGCCGTCGGCATCGGCGCCGGCATCACCCCGTTCAACTTCCCGGCCATGATCCCGATGTGGATGTTCGCGCCCGCGATCGCCTGTGGCAACGCCTTCATCCTGAAGCCCTCCGAGCGCGATCCGTCCGTGCCGATGCGCCTCGCCGAACTGATGATCGAAGCCGGCCTTCCGGCGGGCATCCTCAACGTCGTCAACGGTGACAAGACCGCTGTCGACGCGATCCTGACGGACCCGGATATCGGCGCCGTCTCCTTCGTCGGCTCGACCCCGATCGCCCGTTATGTCTATGGCACGGCTGCCATGAACGGCAAGCGCGCGCAGTGCTTCGGCGGCGCCAAGAACCACATGATCATCATGCCCGACGCCGACATGGACCAGGCCGTCAACGCGCTGATGGGCGCAGGCTACGGTTCCGCCGGCGAGCGCTGCATGGCGATCTCCGTTGCTGTCCCTGTTGGTGAAGAAACCGCCAACCGCTTGGTCGAGAAGCTGACGCCGAAGATCGAGGCGCTGCGCATCGGTCCTTACACCGACGAGAAGGCCGATCTCGGCCCTGTTGTCACCAAGGAAGCCCAGGCCCGTATCAGCAGCCTGATCGACAAGGGTGTGGAAGAGGGCGGCAAGCTCGTCGTCGATGGCCGCGGCTTCAAGCTGCAGGGTTATGAGGGCGGCTACTTCGTCGGCGGCACGCTGTTCGATCACGTCACGCCTGACATGGATATCTACAAGCAGGAAATCTTCGGGCCGGTTCTCTCCGTCGTTCGCGCCAAGAACTACGAGGAAGCCATCGACCTGCCGATGAAGCACGAATACGGCAACGGCGTTGCGATCTTCACCCGTGACGGTGACGCCGCCCGCGACTTCGCCAGCCGCATCAACATCGGCATGATCGGCATCAACGTTCCGATCCCCACCCCGCTTGCTTATCATTCCTTCGGCGGCTGGAAGGCATCGTCCTTCGGCGACCTCAACCAGCACGGCACGGACTCGATCAAGTTTTGGACGAAAACCAAGACCATCACCACACGCTGGCCCTCCGGCATCAAGGACGGCGCCGAATTCTCCATGCCAGTCATGAAATAAGTGATTGTTAAAGTTAGGCTTTGGATACGGGCTCCGCGAGGAGCCCGTTTTCGTTCAGGGCCGCGCGCAGCGCGCTTTTATAACGTGATTCATTTTTTCATCTTTTTCTATTTTGGAATTGTTCAAAACTATCAAAGGCATTATATACGGTGCCTAACGAGAACGAATCTGGAGATCGGCATGCGTTTGACCAAGCAGACCAACTATGCTGTTCGCATGTTGATGTACTGCGCTGCCAATGAAGGCAGTCTCAGCCGGATTCCCGAAATTGCTAAGGCATACGGCGTTTCCGAGCTCTTTCTGTTCAAGATCCTGCAGCCGCTGAACAAGGCTGGCCTCGTCGAGACCGTGCGTGGCCGAAACGGTGGTGTGCGTCTGGGCAAGCCGGCAGACAAGATCAGCCTTTTCGACGTCGTCCGCGTCACCGAAGACAGCTTCGCCATGGCCGAGTGCTTCGAGGATGATGGCGAAGTCGATTGCCCGCTGGTCGATAGCTGCGGCCTCAACTCGGCGCTGCGCAAGGCACTCAACGCCTTCTTCGATGTGCTGACGCAGTATTCGATCGACGATCTGGTCAAGGCCCGCCCGCAGATCAACTTCCTGCTCGGCCTTGAGGATCATCATCACCCGAAGCCACGGGCTGTCGCGCCGGCTGCCTGAGGTAGCGTCGCGTTATTCTTCGCAACCGCAGTCACGGATCGTGGCTGCGGTTGTTTCGTTTCTGGATTCCCATTGAAAGCGCTTGGCCCGAAGCTCGGTATTTGCACTACCATTGATATGCGCAACATTAAATGTGACCAAAACAAGGGTTATCCAGCGTGAATATTGCTAAATGCGGCCCATTTTCGGCGTAAAATTACTAAAGTTGTCCAGCTGGAAAAATTTTCCGGCCCGGTCGTTGATTTAAACAATCAAATGTCGTTCCATCGGCGCACGATCGGGAGGAGCGCTCTGCGATCAGACAAACGTATAAAAGAACAAACCTGGGAAACGAAATCATGAAAAAGATCTCTGTCCTTCTGGCAGCGACCGTTTTGGCTTCGGCCATGGCGTCGACCGCTTGGTCCAAGACGCTTGTATATTGCTCGGAAGGATCGCCGGAAGGCTTCGATCCCGCAATCTACACGGCTGGCACCACCTTCGACGCTTCTTCGCGTACCGTCTACAGCCGCCTGGTTGAGTTCAAGCATGGCAAGACCGAAGTCGAGCCGGGCCTTGCCGACAGCTGGACCGTTTCCGATGACGGCCTGACCTATACGTTCAAGCTGCATCCGGGCGTCAAGTTCCAGACCACCGAATTCTTCACGCCGACCCGCGACCTGAACGCTGACGACGTCGTCTTCTCGTTCGACCGCCAGCTGAAGGCCGACAGCCCCTGGGCCAAGTACGTCGCCGGCGTTTCCTACGAATACGCTGCCGGCATGGGCTTCCCGGATCTGATCAAGTCGGTCGAAAAGGTCGATGACCTGACCGTCAAGTTCACGCTGAACCATCCGGAAGCACCGTTCCTCGCCGACCTCGCGATGGACTTCGCATCGGTCGTTTCCAAGGAATATGCTGACAAGCTGCAGGCCGATGGCAAGATGGAGCAGATGAACCAGATGCCGCTCGGCACCGGTCCGTTCACCTTCGTCGCCTACCAGCCGGATGCCGTCATCCGCTACAAGGCCAACGAAACCTACTTCAAGGGCAAGGAAAAGATCGACGATCTCGTTTTCGCGATCACCCCTGACGCTTCGGTTCGCGCTCAGAAGCTCAAGGCCGGCGAATGCCACATCATGCCTTACCCGAACGCAGCTGATGTCAAGGATCTGAAGGCCGATTCCAGCCTCAAGGTTCTGGAACAGCCGGGCCTGAACGTTTCCTACCTCGCCTACAACACGCAGCAGGCGCCGTTCGACAAGCCTGAAGTGCGCAAGGCGCTCAACATGGCGATCAACAAGCAGGCGATCGTCGACGCCGTGTTCCAGGGCGCTGGCCAGGTTGCCAAGAACCCGATCCCGCCGACGATGTGGTCCTACAACGACGCCGTCAAGGACGATGCCTACAGCCCCGACGAAGCCAAGAAGATGCTTGAAGCCGCTGGCGTCAAGGATCTCTCGATGAAGATCTGGGCAATGCCGGTTTCGCGTCCGTACATGCTGAACGCACGTCGCGCCGCCGAGCTGATGCAGGCTGACCTCGCAAAGGTCGGCGTCAAGGTCGAGATCGTCACCCACGAATGGGCCGAATACCTGAAGCTCTCCAAGGACGTTAAGCGCGATGGCGCTGCCATCCTCGGCTGGACGGGTGACAATGGTGATCCGGACAACTTCCTCGACACGCTGCTCGGCTGCGAAGCCGTCGGCGGCAACAACCGCGCGCAGTGGTGCAACAAGGAATTCGACGCCCTCGTGAAGAAGGCCAAGAAGACCTCCGACGTTGCTGAGCGCACGAAGCTCTACGAAGAAGCACAGGTTGTCTTCAAGAAGGAAGCTCCCTGGGCAACCATCGACCATTCGACGGAATTCGTTCCGATGAACGCCAAGGTTTCCGGCTACGTGCAGGATCCGGTCGGTGTTCACCGCTTCGACGGCGTTGATATCGCCGAATAACCAAAACTATGCAAATATGCCCGACAAGATCGGGCTTGGCCGGCGGTCAGGTTTGATACCTGACCGCCGGACTAATATGGACATATGATATGTTTCGTTTTTTCATCGGGCGCCTAGCGGTCCTGATCCCCACCTTCCTCGGTGTTTCCATCATCGCCTTCGCGTTCATCCGCCTGCTGCCCGGAGATCCGGTCATGCTGATGTCGGGCGAGCGTGTCATGGCGCCGGAACGCCATGCCGAAATCATGCACGACCTCGGCCTCGACCGGCCCGTCTACGTCCAGTACATCGATTACCTCGGTAATCTCGTGCAGGGCGATCTCGGTTCGTCGATCGTCACCAAGCGTCCGGTCCTGCAGGAATTCATGTCGCTGTTTCCGGCCACGCTGGAGCTGTCGCTCTGTGCCATCCTGTTCGCCATCATCCTCGGCATTCCCGCCGGTATCTTCGCCGCCGTGAAGAGAGGGACGTGGTTCGACCAGGGGGTCATGGGCGTGGCCCTTGTCGGCTATTCGATGCCGATCTTCTGGTGGGGCCTGCTTCTCATCGTTCTCTTCTCGAATACGCTGCACTGGACCCCCGTCTCCGGCCGTATCTCGCTGATGTACTTCTTCAAGCCGGTCACCGGCTTCATGCTGATCGACAGTCTGCTGTCCGGTCAGGCCGGCGCCTTCAAGTCGGCCTTCCAGTCACTGATCTTGCCGACCATCGTTCTCGGCACTATCCCGCTGGCCGTCATCGCCCGTCAGACCCGCTCGGCCATGCTCGAGGTTCTCGGCGAGGATTACGTCCGCACCGCCCGCTCCAAGGGCCTCGCGCCCCTGCGCGTCGTCGGCGTGCATGCGCTGCGCAACGCCATGATCCCTGTTGTCACCTCGATCGGCCTGCAGGTCGGCGTTCTGCTTGGCGGCGCCATCCTGACGGAAACCATCTTCTCCTGGCCGGGTATCGGCAAGTGGATGGTCGATGCGGTCTTCAAGCGTGATTACACCGTGGTCCAGGGCGGTCTGCTCCTGATCGCGGCCATCATCATGCTCGTCAATCTGATCGTCGATCTCATGTACGGTCTCATCAACCCACGCATCAGACACTAGGAGCGGCCCATGAGCACGACAAACACAACGTCTGCCCAGCCCTCCGGTCTCTCGGAGTTCTGGTACTACTTCTCCCGCAACAAGGGCGCGGTCATCGGCCTCGTCGTCTTCGTCTTCGTTCTCCTGCTGGCGATCTTCGCATCCGTCGTCGCCCCGCATGATCCGAACGTGCCGTCGGGCTTCCAGCGCCTGCCGCCGGCATGGTCGGAAGGCGGCAACAGCGCCTATCTGCTCGGCACCGATGCGGTCGGTCGCGACATGCTTTCGCGTCTGATCTTCGGCACGCGCTTCTCGCTGTTCATCGGCCTCGTCGTCGCCTCGCTGTCGGCTGTCGCCGGCGTCCTGCTCGGCCTCATCGCCGGTTATTTCCGCGGCCGCACCGATACGATCATCATGCGCGTCATGGATATCATCCTGGCCTTCCCGTCGCTGCTTCTGGCCCTCGTGCTGGTCGCCGTTCTGGGCCCCGGTCTGTTGAACGCCATGATCGCGATCTCGATCGTCAACCAGCCGCACTTCGTCCGCCTGACCCGCGCCGCCGTCATCAGCGAGCGCGAGAAGGAATATGTCGTGGCCTCCCGCGTCGCCGGCGCCGGCACGCTTCGCTTGATGTTCAAGACGATCCTGCCGAACTGCCTGGCACCGCTCATCGTTCAGGCAACGCTGGCCTTCTCGGCGGCGATCCTCGACGCGGCGGCCCTCGGCTTCCTCGGCATGGGCGCCCAGCCGCCGACATCCGAATGGGGCACGATGCTCGCCGACGCCCGTGAGTTCTTCCAGAGCTCGCCGTCGCTTGTCACTTTCCCGGGCCTGTGCATCCTCATCACCGTTCTCGCCATCAACCTGATGGGCGACGGTCTGCGCGATGCGCTCGATCCCAAACTGAAGAGGTCCTGATATGGCACTTCTCGAAATCGAAAATCTCGTCGTCGAGTTCCAGACCTCGACCGGCACCTTCCGCGCCGTCGATGGCGTGTCGATGAAGGTCTCGGCCGGCGAAGTTCTGGCCATCGTCGGCGAATCCGGCTCCGGCAAGTCCGTCTCCATGCTTGCCGCCATGGGCCTTCTGCCTTGGACCGCGAAGGTCACCGCCGACAAGCTGGTCTTCGACGGTCGCAACCTGCTCGGCATGTCGGGCAGTGAGCGCCGCAAGATCATCGGCAAGGACATGTCGATGATCTTCCAGGAGCCGATCGCCAGCCTCAACCCGTGCTTCACGGTCGGCTTCCAGATCGAGGAAGTGCTGCGCATTCACCTTGGCCTCGGCAAGGCGGAGCGCCGCAAGCGCGCCATCGAGCTCTTCGAAGCCGTCGGCATTCCGAACCCCGCCGAACGCCTCGGCCACTTCCCGCACCAGATGTCGGGTGGCCAGTGCCAGCGCGTGATGATCGCCATTGCGATCGCCTGCAACCCGAAGCTCCTGATCGCCGACGAGCCGACCACCGCGCTCGACGTCACGATCCAGAAGCAGATCCTTGATCTCCTGATGCGCCTGCAGACGGAACACGGCATGGGTCTCATCATGATCACCCACAACATGGGCGTGGTCGCCGAGACCGCCGATCGCGTGATCGTGCAGTACAAGGGCCGCAAGATGGAGGAGGCCGACGTGCTGTCGCTGTTCGAAGCCCCGAAGAGCGACTACACCCGCGCGCTGCTCGCGGCTCTGCCCGACAACGCCACCGGCGACCGCCTGCCGACCATCGGCGAGATCTTCAAACAGACGAGTGAGGGAGCGGCCCAATGACGCCAGTCCTCGAAGGCAAGAACATCGTCCGCAACTACTTTCTGCCGGGCGGCCTGTTCAAGAAAGAAAAGACCGTCCACGCCGTCAAGGGCGTGAACTTCAAGGTGGAACAGGGCAAGACGCTCGCCATCGTCGGTGAAAGCGGCTGCGGCAAGTCCACGCTCGCCCGCATCATCACCATGATCGATCCGGCAAGCGACGGCGAACTCTTCATCGACGGCAAGAAGGTGGATATTGCAGCCGGCGACCTGACGCCCGAGATGCGCCGCAAGGTGCAGATCGTGTTCCAGAACCCCTATGGTTCGCTGAACCCGCGCAAGAAGATCGGCGATATCCTGATGGAGCCGCTGATCATCAACACCAACACGCCCGCTGCCGAACGCCGCGAACTGGCGATGTCGATGTTGAAGAAGGTTGGCCTGCAGGACGTCCATTTCAACCGCTATCCGCACATGTTCTCCGGCGGCCAGCGCCAGCGTATCGCGATTGCCCGCGCGCTGATGCTGAAGCCACGGCTTCTGGTGCTGGACGAGCCGGTTTCGGCGCTCGACCTTTCGGTGCAGGCACAGGTGCTGAACCTGCTCGCCGACCTACAGGACGAGCTGAACCTGACCTACGTCTTCATCAGCCACGACCTCTCGGTCGTCCGCTACATGGCCGATGACGTCATGGTCATGTATTACGGCGAGGCTGTCGAATACGGATCGCGGGATCAGGTTTTCAACGACCCGCAGCACAGCTATACCAAGACATTGTTCGCGGCGACGCCGCGCGCCGATGTCGACACCATCAGGGCACGTCTCGCCCGCAAGAATGCGGCCATCGCGTCGTAATCTTGGGTCTCCTGACACGGCGGATCATGCCGAGGTGAGGAGAATTTCTGGAATGTCAGCACAAAACACGCGCCCCCATGCCATCATCGTCATGGGGGTCAGCGGCTGTGGCAAGTCGTCCGTGGGCGAGGCCGTAGCAAAAGCCCTTGCCGTCGAATTCGCCGAAGGCGACGCCCTGCATCCGGCCTCGAACGTCGAGAAGATGTCGAAGGGCACCCCACTCACCGACGAGGATCGCATGCCCTGGCTCGATATCATCGGCCAGACCATGAAAGCCGCGCTCGACCGCAACGAGGGCATCGTCGTTTCCTGCTCGGCACTGAAGAAAAGCTACCGCGACCGCCTGCGCGCCGCCGTCGATGGCAATCTGTTCTTCGTCTATCTGCACGGCTCCAGGGAGCTGTTGACCGCACGCATGGGCGCCCGCAAGGGCCACTTCATGCCGCTCTCCCTGCTTGAAAACCAGCTGGCAACGCTCGAAATCCCGACCGGCGAACCGGGTGTCGTCACCGTCGACATCGACGGAACGATAGACGAGATCGCGAAGACGGCGCTCCGCGATCTCAAGGCTTTGGGTATATCCTAGCCGGATCGTTTACGGATTGAACCGCTGCGGCGAGTAGGCGGAGATGTCGACGAAAGGCTTTTCGCCCGTCATCTGCTCCGCCAGCGCCCTTCCGGTCACCGGCCCGAGCGTCAGCCCGTGATGCGCGTGGCCGAAGGCGAACCACAGGCCCTCGTGGCGCGGCGCCTTGCCGATGATGGGCATCATGTCGGGCGTGCAGGGGCGGGCGCCCATCCAGGGTTCGGGATCGAGCCGCTCGCCGAGGGGAAACACGCCGCGTGCCACCTTTTCGGCGCGGTCGAGCTGCACCGGCGTCTTTGGCGCGTCGATCACCGCGAACTCAGCACCCGTCGTCAGCCGGATGCCGGTTTCCATCGGCGCCATCAGATAGCCGAGCTCCGTATCGGCCACGGTGTTGTTGAGCACCGCGTTGCCTTTCGCCGAATAGTGCATGTGATAGCCGCGCTTGACCCCGAGCGGGAAGGCATAGCCAAGCCGCTTCGTCGCGACCGCCGCCCATGGCCCCAGCGCCATCACCGCTTCGTCGGCTTCGACGGGACCTTCGTCGGTCGCGATCTTCCAGCCGGCGCCGAATTTTCCGAAGGAGTTCGCATCCCCGGTGATGAAGCGGCCGCCGATGCTTTCGAAATAGCGCAGATAGCTTGCCGTCAACGCCTGCGGATTGATGACCGACCACGGATCGCGCCACTTCAGCGCGCCGACGAAGCCGAGATTGAGATCTGGCTCCAGCCGCGCCAGATCGCCGGTATCCAGCTTGTCGAAGCCGACGCCGAATTCCCGCTGCAGCCGCTCGGCCTCGGCGAATTCCGCGTCGCGTTTTTCACCGGTGCGGAACACCTCGATCCAGCCGTTCTTGCGGATCAGATGCTCGGCGCCGGCCGCCTCGATCAGGTCGTTGTGCTCGGAGATCGAATGCGCGATCAGCGGCGCGTAGGCCTTCGAGATCATCTGGTGGCGCTTGGTGTTGGAGTGCCACCAGTAGCGCGCCAGAAACGACAGCTGGCTAGGCAGCGCGTTCAGGTGATAATGCGCGTCGATACGGTTGTTGAAGGCGTAGCGGACGAGAAGCCCGAGCTGCTGCGGAAAGCCGTAGGGGACCACGCCCTCACGCTGGATCAATCCGGCATTGCCGAAGGATGTGCCGTTGCCCGGCGGCTTGCGATCGATCAATGTCACCTGGCGTCCGCGCCGCTGCAGATGAATGGCTGTCGATACGCCGACGATGCCGGCTCCAAGCACGATTACGTTCTTCGTCATTTTTCCACGAAACCCACGATAGTCTAGGCATGGAAAATGCCCCTCCGCCAAGCCGCGTGCAAATGAAAAATCGCATTCATTTCAAAAACATTGCCGCCTTCAGCGCGCGGTTCTCCACCGAGATGCGAAGCCACAACATCAGCCCGTTCAAGATGGAGAAGATGGCGGCGAATAGCGGCATGCCGAAGACAAGCGGCAGCACCGCGATCTCGCCGATGACAACCGCGTAATTCGGATGCGAGAAAAGCCGGTAAGGCCCTTCGCGCACGAGCGGCGCCCCCGGCAGCACGATGATCCGCGTCGTCCATCGCCCCTTCAGCGTAGCCAGAACCCAGAGCCGACCAAGCTGCAGCACGACGAAGAGCACGAGCCACATCCGCTGCACCGGATGGCCCGGCGCAAGCAGCCAGAGCCCGGCCAGCCAGCTCGCATGCAGCGCCACCATGACAGGGTAGTGGTCGGCGCCGATCTCGCGGGCGCCGCGCGCCATAAGCGCGCGGGTGTTGCGGCGGGCGATGACAAGCTCCGCCAGCCGCTGCAGCGTCACGAAGCCGAGGATAAGGATCGATGGCCACATGGTCAGGCCCTCGTCAACGTCACGCAGCTGGCCGAAAATCCCGGCCCCATCGCAATCATCGCCGCCCGCTTGGGCAATCCCTCACGCAGCACCCGCTCAAGCACGAACAGCACCGTCGGTGACGACATGTTGCCGTATTCCTCCAGCACCGCCCGCTCATGGTCGAGCGCCGAGGACGGGATCGACAAGGCCGTCTCCAGCGCCGCCAGAACGCGTGCCCCGCCGGGATGGCAGATGAAGCGGTCGATATCCGCGCGCCTCAACCCGTTGCGATCAAGAATGCCGTCGATCGCCGGCCCCAACTCCTTCTCCGCAAAGGGCGGCAAGGATTGCGCCAGCACGATCCCGAAGCCGGTATCGTCGATCTTCCAGCCCATGATCCCCAGCGTATCGGGAAACAGGTGCTCGCCGGTGGATTCGACAGCGGCAAGCCCCTCCGGCCCAGCCCGCAAGATGCAGGCCGCCGCGCCATCGCCGAACAGCGCCGTGGCGATGATGTTTGCCCGCGTCAACTCGTCGAGCCGGAAGGCAAGCGTGCAGAGCTCGATCGAAACGAAGAGCACGGTCGCGCCGGGTCGCGCCTTGGCAAGCCGCGCCGCGATCGCAAAGCCCGAAACGCCGGCCGCGCAGCCGAGGCCGAATACCGGCAGGCGCTCGACATCCGTCCGAAACCCGATCTCCGATGCCAGCTGCGCATCGAGGCTCGGCGTCGCGATACCGGTGGAAGAGACAGTGACGATGCAATCGACATCGGCTCCCCTGAGGCCAGCCTGATCGAGCGCCGCCGTGACGGTCCGCCGAAACAGGCTTCGTGCCTCGTCCTGATAGGCCTGCATCCGGTCTCCCCAGCCATGCGGCTCGGTGAACCATGAGAGTGGCCGCGCGGCGTGTCGCGTGCGGATGCCGGCGTTGGCGAAGACCGGCACAAGATGCGCGAAGTCCTTCAGCCGGCTGGAAAACAGCCGTGCCGACGTTTCCGCGGCTTCCTCCTGCGTGATCACATGCAGTGGCGCCGCGGTGGCGAGGCTGAGTAGTTTGACGGTCTCGTTCACGAAAATGCTCCTGTTCGTCCCCCGGCGCACGCGGAGCAAACACGCCAGCCCGCGCTTTATTCGCCGCTGGCTCTCACGAAACGGTGATCGGAAAAATCGGGACATCCGCCGAATAAACCCGCCGGCTGCGGTGTTCATTCGCCGCAACCATGTCTTCCAGACCAACCCGTCTTGTCCCGAAGGAGATACATCATGACCTCAGCAACCTCCCGGATTGCATCCGTCCTCATCAGCGGCGCGATCGCCGCCTTCGCGTTCACCGCGCCTGTTTTCGCCGCCGGCGGCGACGATAGCGGCGGCGCAACCACGCCGACCTGCAAGAAGGGTGAGGTCTATGACAAGAAGACGCAGAAATGCGTCAAGCAGTCGGGCGCCAACATCACCGACGACAACCGTACCGAATACGCCTATTCGCTGGCCAAGGCCGGCCGTTACGATGAGGCGCTGGCCATGCTCGATACGCTGAAGGACCAGAACACCGCCGAGGCGCTGAACTATCGCGGCTACGCAACGCGTAAGCTCGGACGCACGGATGAAGGCATTGGCTACTATCTGAAGTCGGTCCAGCTCGATCCGCAATATGCCAAGGTCCGCGAATATCTCGGCGAAGCCTATGTCATCAAGGGTCGCATCGATCTTGCCAAGGAGCAGCTCGGCACCATCAAGACGCTGTGCGGCACGTCTTGCGAGGAATATCGCGATCTCAACGAAGCGATCACCGATCCGTCGAAGATCTAAAGCATGTCGCGCAAAAGTGTGCAGCGGTTTTGCGGCACCGACATGCGACAAAACAAAGACTTAAAGCGTGGCGAGCGAATCCGAAGGATCGCGACACGCTTTAGCGCGCGCGAACACCCGATAATGTGACGAGGAACATGCCGATGGTCGTCGCCTACACGACATTTCCTGCCTATAGTCACGCCAACAAGACCGCGCCGGCTCGCCCAGTGCGGTCTTCGGCAAACCCCGTGGCGGAGGCGGCAATCGCAAGCGAATCCGATATCAGGAGCGGTCTGACGGAAAACCTGTCGCGGCTCTGGCGCTATGGTCTCGTGCTCTCGCATCGCCGCGACGTGGCCGACGATCTGGTGCAGCAGACCTGCGTGCGCGCGCTTGAGAGGGCCACGCAGTTTCAAGTGGGCACAAGGCTCGACCGCTGGCTGTTTGCCATTCTTCATTCGATCTGGCTCAATGAAATCCGCTCGCGGCGGGTCCGCGAAGGGCAGGGCTTCGTCGATGCCGAGCAGGCGCTCGTCGTCGATGGCGCGCGCGAAACGGAGGCGCATGTCATGGCCGCTCAGGTGCTTCGTCTCGTTGGCGCGCTGCCCGATGCGCAGCGTGCCGCAGTCTTCCTGGCCTATGTCGAGGGCCTGTCCTACAAGGAGGTGGCCGCCGTGCTCGATATTCCGATCGGCACCGTCATGAGCCGGCTCGCCGCTGCCCGCGCGACCCTGGCCGGCAATCTGAAAGAGGAGGGCGGACGATGACCGACAAGACCACCATCCCCTCCGACGAGGAACTGACCGCCTATCTTGACGGCGAACTGCAACCCGCTGAGGCCGCGCGCCTGGAAGCACTCCTGGAAACGGACGCCGAGCTGGCCGCCCGCCTCGAATTCCTGTCGCGCGCCAGTCTGCCCTTCGCGCAGGCCTTCGATCCGCTGCTCGCTCAGGCGCCGAAGGCCGAGCTCGAAGCCATCCTCGCGCGCCTCTCCGCCACACCCGCGGCAGCGCCGGCCCCCAGCCGCCGTCGCTTCCTCGGCGCGCTCGCCGCCTGCCTCGTGGCTGGCGTCATCGCCGACCGCGCCTTCATCGGCCTGAGCCGACAGCTCGCCGCAACCGATGAAAGCAGCGAATGGCGCGCCACGGTCGCCGATTACATCGCACTCTACACGCCCGAAACGCTGGCCGGCCCGGTCCCCTCGCTTGCGTCGCAGGCAGATCAGCTGTCAGCCGTCGAAGCAAGGCTCGGCCTGCGCCTCTCGCCGGAAGCGATCGCGCTTCAGGGCGTCGATTTCAAGCGGGCACTGCTCCTGCAATATGACGACCAGCCACTCGCCCAGCTCGCTTACCTCGATCCCGAGACAGGCCCCTTGGCCCTCTGCATCGTCCGCTCCGACGACGGCCCCCAGCCGCCCGACGTCGAAAGCCGCAAGGGCATGAACGTTGTCTACTGGTCGGATAAGACCCACGCCTTCATGCTGATCGGCCATGCGTCGATGGAGCGGATGAGGGCGTTGGCGGGGGATGTGAGGACGCGGTTGGCGGTTTGAGTGGGCCTACTTCTGATGAGCGGACGTTGGCGGTGTGCCGTGTGGCACCCCCTCTGTCCTGTCGGAAATCTCCCCCACAAGGGGGGAGATCGACTCGCGGAGAGGTTTACGCCAAATGTTGAGGTAAGAGCGAGCGGGTAAGCCCAGCCAATCTCCCCACCTGTGGGGGAGATGCCCGGCAGGGCAGAGGGGGTAACACACGGAAAAACGCCAAATCCAAACGACATCAAATATTTAACTGGCAGACTCAGCACCCGGAGCCCCCTCATCCGACCCTTCGGGCCACCTTCTCCCCGTTGGGGCGAAGGGGAGGTCGGCGCAGGCGGCCCACCACGAGTCTCTTCTCCCCTGCGGGGAGAAGGTGGCGGCAGCCGGATGAGGGGGCTTCAGGCACAACGCCAGCTGCCCACCCTCAACAACCCCCACACACCCTACCGCCACATCGTCCGCATCCGCGCCGCCACATCCACCCTTATCTGCTGCGTACTCCGTTCCGAAGGCGTCGCGACCACAACCGGCCATGCAGCCGTCTCGAAATATTGCAGCAGCGTCACCGGAATGAACCGCGTGCGCGACGCATAGACATGCCGGTCGCCCTGGCCGTGTTGGCCGCTGGTGAAGAAGCGTTGCGGGGTGATCAGCGTCAGGCTGTCCTTGGCGCGCGTCATGCCCACATAGAGCAGGCGGCGCTCCTCTTCGATCTCCTGCGTCGTGCCGACGGCGAGGTCGGAGGGGATGCAGCCGTCGACGACGTTGAGCATGAACACCGCCCGCCATTCCTGCCCCTTGGCCGAATGGATGGTGGAGAGGATCAGATAATCCTCGTCGAGCAGCGGCACGCCGGCCTGGTCGCTGGTGGCGTCGGGCGGATCGAGCGTCAGCTCGGTGAGGAAACGCTCGCGATTGGCATAGCCCGACGCGATCTGCTCGAGCTGCAGCAGATCGGCCTTGCGGGTGTCGGCGTCCTCGTGGATGCGGTCGAGATGCGGCTCGTACCATTCGCGCGCCTGCGCGATCTCGGCCGGCCACGGCCCGTTCGCCTTGCGCAATCCTTCCAGCAGCTGCACCAGCGCCGGCCAGCTCTCACCGGTCTTGGCCGGCGGCGGGATTTCGGCGAGCGCCATCAGCGGTTCGGGGTCGGCGGCGATCGTGTCGAGGATCTTGCCCGCCGTCTGCGGCCCGATCCCCGGCAGCATCTTCAACAGGCGGAAGCCGGAGACCCGGTCGCGCGGGTTCTGCGCGAAGCGCAGGATCGCCAGCATGTCCTTCACATGTGCCGAATCCAGGAACTTCAGCCCGCCGAACTTGACGAAGGGGATGTTGCGCCGTGTCAGCTCCACTTCGAGCGGGCCGCTGTGCGAGGAGGTGCGAAACAGCACTGCCTGCTGCTTCAGCGTCATCCCCACTTCGCGGTTCGCCAGCACCTGTTCGACGATGTAGTTCGCCTGCTCGTTCTCGTCCTTGACGGTGAGCAGCTTCGGCCGCTCTTCGGATTGCCGGTCGGTCCAGAGATTCTTGGTGAAGCGCTCGCGCGCCAGTTCGATGACACCATTGGCGGCGGCAAGGATCGTCGTCGTCGAACGATAGTTGCGGTCGAGCGTGATGATATCGGCCGGTGGCTCGAAGGTTTTCGGGAAGTCGAGAATGTTGCGGATCGTCGCCGCCCGGAAGGAGTAAATGGATTGCGCGTCGTCGCCGACCACGGTTAAGCCCCGCCCGCCGGGCTTCAATGCCATCAGCACGGAAGACTGCAGCCGGTTGGTGTCCTGGTACTCGTCGACCATCACATGGTCGAAACGCCCACCGATATCGGCTGCCAGTTCCGGATCGCTCACCATCTGCGCCCAGTAGAGCAATAGGTCGTCGTAATCGAGCACGTTCTGCGCCTGCTTTGCCTCGACATAGCAGGCAAACAGCTCGCGCAGCTGCTCTTCCCAGGTCGCCACCCACGGATACCAGGTCTTCAGGACTTCGCTCAACGGCGTCTCGGAATTGACCGTGCGCGAATAGATCGCGAGACACGTGCCCTTGGTCGGAAACCGGCTTTCGGTCTTCGAGAAGCCAAGCTCGTGCCGGATGAGGTTCATCAGGTCGGCGCTGTCTTCCCGGTCGTGAATGGTGAAATCGACATTGAGGCCGATCTGTTCGGCATAGATCCTGAGCAGTCGCGCGCCGATCCCATGAAAGGTGCCGGCCCAGGTCAGCGCGTCGGTCATGACGGCGGATTTGGCGCCGAGCACCTGGCGGCAGATGCGCTCGACGCGTCGCGCCATCTCGGACGCCGCTCTGCGCGAGAAGGTCATCAAGAGGATGCGCCGCGGATCGGCGCCGTTGACGATCAGATGCGCCACCCGGTGCGCCAGCGTGTTGGTCTTGCCCGATCCGGCGCCGGCGATGATCAGAAGCGGACCGCCCGTCGTATCCGGTCCCTGACCGACCCCATGCTCCACGGCAAGACGCTGCCGCTCGTTCAGTTTCTCGAGATAGGCCGCCGCCTGCATCTATTCTTCAGCCTCTAGCATACGCGTCGCGGCAAAAGCGCGACTCGGGAACAAATATGGAACGTATCAGTGCCGTCTGATGTTTGGAAGTCCCGCGCGGCTGTCACCACAGGGAAACGGTCGAACCTGAACATTTGGTGCACTGCGGAAAACGGGCGACATCTCAGGTGTTGCGTGGCATAAGGGCGCCGAAAACCTGTTTTGGACCACACTTCCCATGATCCGCATCGAAAATATCAGCAAGCAGAACAGCCACCGCATCCTCTTCATCGAGGCCTCGGCGGCGCTCAACAAGGGCGAGAAGATCGGCCTCGTCGGCCCGAATGGCGCCGGCAAGACGACGCTCTTCCGCATGATCACCGGCGAGGAGCAGCCCGATGAGGGCAATGTCGCCGGCGAAAAGGGCGTCACGATCGGCTACTTCAACCAGGATGTCGGCGAAATGTCGGGCCGCAGCGCCGTGGCCGAGGTCATGGAAGGCGCCGGCCCCGTCAGCGTCGTTGCCGCCGAGCTGCGCGAACTCGAAGCCGAGATGGTCGATCCCGACAAGCTCGACGAGATGGATCGCATCATCGAGCGCTACGGCGAGGTCCAGGCGCGCTACGAGGAGCTGGATGGCTACGCGCTCGAGGGCCGCGCCCGCGAAGTGCTCGATGGCCTGAGCTTCACCCAGGAAATGATGGACGGCGATGTCGGCGGCCTCTCAGGCGGCTGGAAGATGCGCGTGGCGCTCGCCCGCATCCTGTTGATGCGCCCTGATGTCATGCTGCTCGACGAACCGAGCAACCATCTGGATCTCGAAAGCCTGATCTGGCTGGAAGAGTTCCTGAAGAACTATGACGGCGCGCTTTTGATGACGTCGCACGACCGCGAGTTCATGAACCGCATCGTCGGCAAGATCATCGAGATCGATGGCGGCCAGCTCACCTCCTATTCCGGCGACTATGCCTTTTACGAGCAGCAGCGCGCCCAGAACGAGAAGCAGCAGCAGGCCCAGTTCGAGCGCCAGCAGGCGATGCTTGCCAAGGAAATCAAGTTCATCGAACGCTTCAAGGCGCGCGCCTCACACGCCTCGCAGGTGCAGAGCCGCGTCAAGAAGCTGGAAAAGATCGACCGCGTAGAGCCGCCCAAGCGCCGCCAGTCGGTCGCCTTCGAGTTCCTTCCCGCGCCGCGCTCCGGCGAAGACGTGATCAACCTGAAGAACGTCCACAAGAAGTACGGCAGCCGCACGATCTATGAAGGCCTCGACTTCATGGTTCGCCGCAAGGAGCGCTGGTGCATCATGGGCATCAACGGCGCCGGAAAGTCGACGCTGCTGAAGCTGGTCACGGGCTCGACCGAGCCGGATCAGGGCACGGTTGCGCTCGGCGCCAGCGTCAAGCTCGGCTATTTCGCCCAGCACGCCATGGACCTGCTCGATGGTGAACGCACGGTTCTCGAATGGCTGGAAGATAGTTTTCCGCTTGCCGGGCAGGCACCGCTGCGCGCGCTCGCCGGCTGCTTCGGTTTTTCCGGCGACGACGTCGAAAAGAAGTGCCGGGTTCTCTCCGGTGGTGAAAAGGCGCGTCTGGTCATGGCCAAGATGCTGTTCGACCCGCCAAACCTGCTCGTCCTCGACGAGCCGACCAACCACCTGGATCTCGACACCAAGGAAATGCTGATCAAGGCCCTGTCGCAATACGAGGGCACCATGCTCTTCGTCAGCCACGACCGCCACTTCCTGGCGGCGCTGTCGAACCGCGTGCTGGAACTGACGCCCGACGGCATCCACCAGTATGGCGGCGGCTATACAGAGTACGTCGAGCGCACCGGTCAGGAAGCGCCGGGTCTGCGGGGATAAAAAAATGCCGGGCGGTGACGTCCGGCATTTTTCGTTGATGCGAGATTGGTGCGCTGGCGCTTACGCCCGCTCCTCCCAAACTCTGGCAATCTCGACGATCGTCTTGGCCGCCCGCTCCATATCCTGACGGCTTACCCATTCGAGCGGCGAATGAAACGCATGGCCGCCGGCGAAGATGTTGGGGCAGGGCAGGCCCATGAAGGAGAGGCGCGAGCCGTCGGTGCCGCCGCGAATGCTGCCGCGCTTCGGCTCCATCCCGGCGCGACGGATTCCCTCGATGGCGTTCTCGACGATATCGGGGTGGCGATCGACCACTTCCTTCATGTTGCGATACTGCTGCTTGACCTCGAACGTGTAGGTCGAGCCCGGATAGCCCGACATCACGTCCTTTACGATCGCTTCCAGCATCTCTTCCTTGGTCGTCAGTCCCGCATTGTCGAAATCGCGGATGATCAGCCCGATCTCGGCCTTCTCCATCGCGCCGGTCACGCCGGTCGGATGGATGAAGCCCTGCCGGCCCGCTGTCGTCTCGGGGCCGATATCCCTCGGCAGCCGGTCGATGATCGCGCCGGCTATTTTGATGGCGTTTTCCATCTTGCCCTTGGCAAAGCCCGGATGGATCGCAACGCCCTGGATGGTGATCTCGACGCCGTCCGCCGAAAACGTCTCGTCTTCGATATGCCCCGCCGTCGAGCCATCCATCGTGTAGGCGAAATCGGCGCCGAGCTTCTTCAGGTCCACCTTGTCGACGCCGCGGCCGATCTCTTCGTCCGGCGTGAACAGGATCTTGATCGTGCCGTGCTTGATATCGGGATTGGCGACAAGGAACTGCGCCGCCGTCATGATCTCGGCGATCCCCGCCTTGTCGTCGGCGCCAAGCAGCGTCGTCCCGTCGGTTGTGATGATGTCGTTGCCGATCTGGTTCTTCAGCTCCGGATGCTCGCTCACGCGGATCACCTGCTGCGGATCGCCCGTCAGCCGGATATCGCCGCCCTCGTAGCCGCGCAGGATCTGCGGCTTGACGTTGGTGCCGCTGAAATCGGGCGCCGTGTCCATATGCGAGCAGAAGCAGATGACGGGCACCTGCTTGTCCGTATTGGCGGGAATGGTCGCATAGATATAGCCGTGCTCGTCCAGATGCGCGTCCGAAAGGCCGATCGCCAGCAATTCCTCGACCAGCACGCGCCCGAGGTTCTTCTGCTTCTCGGTGGAGGGCTGGCTCGGCGATTGCGGGTCGGATTGCGTGTCGATGACGACATAGCGCAGGAAGCGGTCGGTAACGGTATCGGTCATGATGCGGTCCATTCGTCTTTTTCAACCGATCACTGCTCTATCCCTCATCGGCCCTCCGGTGAAGCACTTTCGGTTGCAGGCAGGTCGGCCTCGCGCAGCCGGTAGCCGACGCCGGTTTCCGTGGTGATGTATTGCGGCTGGTCTGGCGTGGCCTCGATCTTCTGTCTCAGCTGGCGCACATAGACGCGCAGATACTGCACATCCGCCGCCGGTCCCCAGATCTGCTTCAGCATGAATTGATGGGTCAGCACTTTGCCGGAATATTGCGCCAGCACGCGCAGGATGTCGTACTCCTTCGGCGACAGCTTGATCTCGCGCTCGTCGACCTTGACGATCCGCTTGACGAGGTCGATCGACAGCCCGCCGGTGCGAAACACCGCCTTTTCGCCCTGCTGCTGCAGCCGGTGGCGCAGCGCCACGCGGATGCGGGCGCCGAGTTCGTTCATGCCGAATGGCTTGGTCACATAATCGTCCGCGCCCGTCTCCAGCGCCTTGACGATCCCGCCTTCATCGGTGCGGCTGGAGAGGATCACGACGGGGGTGGTCAGCCCCTGTTCGCGCCATTCGCCGAGCAGAGCGTGGCCCGGTGTGTCGGGAAGGCCGAGGTCGAGCACGATGAGATCGGGGCCGACCTCGCCTGCAAGCGCGCGCGCGGTCGCCGCATCCGGCGCCTCATGCACCTCATATCCCTGCGCCGTCAGGCCGACGCGCAAAAGCTTGCGGATAGGGGGCTCGTCGTCGACGACGAGGATCTTCACGGGCGAACCGGTCATTTCATATCTTCCAGCTTCGTGATGTCATTCGTGATCTCTTGAGGGCGAGGCAGCCTGATGGTGAAGACCGCGCCCGATCGGTCGGGCCGGTTTGCGGCAGTGATGGTGCCGCCCATCGCCTCGACGAAACCGCGGCAGATGGACAGGCCAAGCCCGGTGCCGGCCCGCACCTGGTCGCCCTTGCGCACCCGGTAGAAAGTGTCGAACACGCGGTCGAGATCATTATCAGGAATGCCCGGCCCGCTGTCGGCGACCTGCACCATCACATCGCCTGTCCCGGTCCAGCCCTTGATCTCGACGGTCGAACCCTCAGGCGCGTATTTTGCGGCATTGTCGATGAGATTGAACAGCACCTGTTCGAAGAGGACGGGATCGACCCGCACAGTCGGCAGGTCCGCCGGAATGGTCACATGCACGCCGTGATGCGACAGGATCTTGGCCGCGCGGCGCAACGCGCTGCCAACGATATCGCCGACATCGTGCAGCGCCGAATTCGGCTCCATCGCCCCGGATTCGATCCGGGTCATATCGAGCAGGTTGGCGATGAAGCGGTTCAGCCGCTCGGATTCGTCCACCACGGTCGAAAGCAGGTCCTTGCGGTCCTCCTCGCTCATCGAGGCGAAATAATCGCGCAGCGTGGTGGAGGCGCCGAGCACGGCGGCAAGCGGCGTCTTCAGGTCGTGCGAAATCGAGGTCAGCAGCGCCGAGCGCAGTCGGTCGGCCTCGGCGGCGAGCTTCGCCTGGTCGACGTCGGCCACCAACTGGATGCGCTCGATCGCCAGTGCCGCCTGATCGGCCAGAGCGTCGAGCAATCTCTGCTGCTCCGGCGTCAGAAGCGGCCCGTCGCGGCGGTCGCTGTCGAGCCCGATCACGCCGACGGCGGCGCGTCCGGTGCGCAGCGGCACATAGAGCCGCTTGGCGCCCGGCAGGGTATCGGCGCCGCGCCCGGCGGCGTGGTTGTGCTCCCACGCCCAGCGCGCGGCTGCGATGTCGGCATCGTCAAGCGTATCATCAGGCGGATAGCCGGCCCTGACGGCGATCGTCCCGTTCTCGGGCAAAAGCAGCACGACCCACACCCGCAGCATCGAGGCCAGCTGGAAGGCCGTCGCCCAGAGCACGTCGTCAAGCGTGCCGGTACCCGCCAGCTTCTTCGAGAAGAGATAGAGATCCTCGGTTGTGCGCGCCCGCTGCCGCGCTGCCGAGGCCTGCCGCTGCACGGTTGCCGTCAGGTTGCTCGCGACGATCGCCACGCCGAGGAAGAAAAACAGCGCCAGCACGCTCTCAGGATCGCTGATCGTCAGCGTGTAGCGCGGCGGCAGGAAGAAGAAGTTGAAGGCGAAGGCGCCGAGCAGGCAGGAAAACAGCGCCGGCCGTAGCCCGTGCAGCACCGCCGAGGTCAGCACCGCCATCAGGAACACCAGCGCCAGATTGCGCACGTCGAGCACCTGGTCAAGCACGATGCCGGCGACAAGCGCGATCGCCACATAGACGATTGCCAGCAGATAGGCTCTGAGATCGAAGGCTGGTCGCGCCGCCGCCGCCTTGACGCCGCGTTGCGCGCCAGTCTTCTGCTCGTCGCCCGAAATGACGTGAACGCTGATATCGCCAGCCTTGCGGATCAGACGGTCGGCGGCAGATGGTGAGAACCACTCCCGCCATGTCGGCTGCTTCGGCGCGCCGATCACGATGTGGGTGACGTTGTTGGAGGCGGCGTAGCGGATCAGCTCTTCCGAGGTCTCGCGCCCGGGAACGGTGATCGCCTCGCCGCCGAGCTGTTCGGCCAGCCTGAGATTGGCGGCCAGCGTGTCGCGTTCGGCCTCGCTGAGATTGATCGAGCGGTTGGTCTCGACATAGACGGCGGCCCACGGCGCCCTCAGCCGCGAGGCCATGCGCGCGGCGTAGCGCACCAGCGACGCCGAGGCCGGATGGTGATCGACCGACACCAGCACGCGCTCGCTTGCCGCCCACGGGCCCGATATCGCATGCGCCTGCATGTGGTTCAAAAGCTGGTCGTCCACCCGCTGCGCCGTGCGCCGCAGCGCCAGTTCGCGCAGCGCCGTCAGGTTGCCCGGCGTGAAATAGTTGGTCAGCGCCCGCTCGGCGGTATTGGCCATGTAGACCTTGCCGTCATGAAGACGCTTGATCAGGTCGTCGGGCGTGAGATCGATGATCTCGACATCGTCGGCCATGTCGATCACCTTGTCCGGCACCGTCTCGCGCACCCTGATGCGAGTGATCTGCGAGACCACGTCGTTCAGGCTCTCGACATGCTGGATATTCAGCGTCGAATAGACGTCGATGCCGCGATCGAGCAGCTCCTTGACGTCGAGATAGCGCTTCGGATGCCGGCTGCCCTCGGCATTGCTGTGGGCGAGTTCATCGACCAGCACGAGGTCAGGCTTGCGGGCGATGATGGCGTCGATATCCATCTCCTCCAGCCGCCGGCCCCGGTAGTCGACCGCCACGCGCGGCACGATCTCGAAGCCCGCAAGCATCGCCTGCGTCTCCTTGCGGCCATGCGTCTCGACGACACCAACCACCACATCGACCCCATCGGCGATCTTCGCGCGCCCGGAGGCCAGCATCTCATAAGTCTTCCCGACGCCGGGCGCTGCCCCCAGAAAGATCTTCAACCGCCCACGCGTCTCCGCCCGCGCTTTTTCAAGAAGCGCCTCGGGCGAGGGCCGTCCGGCCTGTTCGCGGTTGTCGTCTGGCATGCGGTGTTGTTCTTTCCTGGCGGTCGGCGGACTGGCCCCTCATCCCAGGTGCAACTTGTTGCACCCGGCCTCCGCTACGCTCGGCCACCCTCTCCCCGAGGGGAGAGGAGGGGGCGCGACGTTGCGGCTCGTTCCCTTCTCCCCCACGGGGAGAAGGTGGCCCGAAGGGTCGGATGAGGGGGCCACTCCCGAGACGTTTCACTCACTCATAGAAGCATCAAGCCTCTGGTTCAACTTGAGAACATTGACCACAGGCTCCCCGAGAAAGCCAAGCTCCCGACCCTCCACGGCGCCATCCACCAGTGCCTTCACCTTGGCCTCGTCCAGACCGCGCGCCTTGGCCACACGCGGCACCTGGAAGTAGGCGGCATCCGGCGAGATGTGCGGATCGAGACCGCTGCCCGACGCAGTGACCAGATCGGCCGGTACGGGCGCGTTCGGGTTGGCTGCCTTGGCGGCCTCGTAGTCGGCCTTCACCCGGTCGATCAGCTTGCTGCTGGTCGGGCCGAGGTTGGAGCCGCTGGAGCTTGCCGCATTGTAGCCGTCGCCGGCGGCCGACGGGCGACCGTGGAAATACTGCTCGCCGGTGAAGGCCTGGCCGATCAGCGACGAGCCGATGACCTTGCCGTCCTTCTCGATCAGGCTGCCATTCGCCTGGGCGGGAAACAGCGCTTGTGCCGCGCCCGTCATGGCGAGCGGATAGACGAGGCCGGTGATGGCGGTAGTGGCGACGATCATCACGATCGCGGGACGAAGTTGCTTGAGCATGGACATAACTCCTTAGACGAGGCCGATGGCGGTGATCGCCATGTCGATCGCCTTGATGGCGACGAACGGAACGACGATGCCGCCCAGGCCGTAGATCAACAGGTTGCGGGACAGCAGCGCGCCGGCGCCGATCGGCCGGTAACGCACGCCGCGCAGCGACAGCGGGATCAGCGCGATGATGATCAACGCATTGAAGATGATCGCCGAGAGAATGGCGCTCTGCGGCGTCGACAGGCCCATGACGTTGAGCGCCGTCAGCTGCGGATAGAAGGTCAGGAACATCGCCGGGATGATCGCAAAATATTTGGCCACGTCGTTGGCAATCGAGAAAGTGGTCAGCGCGCCGCGCGTCATCAGGAGCTGCTTGCCGATCTCGACGATCTCGATGAGCTTCGTCGGGTCGCTGTCGAGATCGACCATGTTGCCGGCTTCGCGGGCGGCCACGGTGCCGGTGTTCATGGCGACGCCGACATCCGATTGCGCCAGCGCCGGCGCATCGTTGGTGCCGTCGCCGCACATGGCGACCAGCTTACCCTTGGCCTGCTCCTCGCGAATCAGCGCCAGCTTGTTCTCAGGGGTCGCCTGCGCCAGAAAATCGTCGACGCCGGCTTCGGCTGCGATTGCCGCCGCCGTCATGGGATTGTCGCCGGTCACCATCACGGTACGGATACCCATGCGACGCAGTTCCGCGAAACGCTCGCGGATGCCGCCCTTGACGATATCCTTCAGCTGGATGACGCCGAGCAGGCGTCCGTCGCGGGCAACGGCAAGCGGCGTGCCGCCCGCCTTGGCGATCTCGTCGGCAATGGCCTGCAACTCGCGCACCGTGTCGGAATTCGAGCGTAGCGCGATCGCCGTATTGCCCGAAGCGATGGCGGAGCCACCGTCGACATAGGAGAGCACTGCATCGACGGCACCCTTGCGGATCGACGATCCCTCGACATCGACGCCGCTCATGCGGGTCTGCGCTGTGAAGGGCACGAAGGTGGCCTTCAGGCTCGTCATGTCGCGGCCGCGGATCGCGTATTTCTCCTTCGCGAGCACCACGATCGAGCGACCCTCGGGCGTCTCGTCGGCAAGCGAGGCGAGCTGTGCCGCATCGGCCAGTTCCTGCTCGCTGACCCCGCGCACCGGGCGGAACGCGGTCGCCTGGCGATTGCCGAGCGTGATGGTGCCGGTCTTGTCGAGGAGCAGAATGTCGACGTCGCCGGCTGCCTCCACCGCGCGGCCCGACATGGCAAGCACGTTGAAGCGCACGAGGCGGTCCATGCCGGCAATGCCGATAGCCGAGAGAAGCGCGCCGATCGTCGTCGGAATGAGCGTCACGAACAGTGCGACGAGCACGATGATCGGGATCGAGCCGCCGGCATAGGCCGCAAAGCTCGGAATCGTCGCGGTGGCGAGCACGAAGATCAGCGTCATGCCGGCAAGCAGGATGTTGAGCGCGATCTCGTTCGGCGTCTTCTGCCGCTCGGCGCCTTCGACGAGCGCGATCATCCGGTCGATGAAGGTCGAGCCGGCCGCAGCCGTGATACGCACGCGGATCCAGTCAGACAGCACCTGCGTGCCGCCCGTGACAGCCGAGCGGTCGCCACCCGATTCACGGATGACGGGCGCGGACTCACCGGTGATCGCCGCCTCGTTGACCGAGGCCACGCCTTCGATCACTTCGCCGTCGGAGGGGATGATATCTCCCGCCTCGACCAGCACGAGATCGCCCACCTTCAGGCTGGTACCCGGCACCATGCGATAGCCGCTGCCATTGTTGGCGGTCAGCAACTTGGCCTGGGTTTCGGTGCGCGCCTTACGCAGAGAATCGGCCTGCGCCTTGCCGCGGCCTTCCGCGACCGCTTCGGCGAAATTGGCAAACAGCACCGTGAACCAGAGCCACAGGTTGATCTGGAACGAGAAGCCGAGATTGCTGCCGCCGGTCACGAGATCGCGGATGAATAGCACGGTGGTCAGAACAGAAACCGTGGCGACGACGAACATCACCGGGTTCTTGGCAAGCGCTTTCGGGTTCAGCTTCTTGAAAGCCGCGCCGAAGGCCGGAATGAGAATGCGGGCATCGAGGATGCTCACGGATTTTGCCTGGCTCATAAGAGAACTCCAGCGTTTGAGACGGGGATGGGGCGACCGGTTAGCCGGTCAGCCGAAAATCAGTTTGTAGAGGGCGGCCGCCACGAGCAGCGCCGCCAGCATGATCAAGATGGTGTCCGACGCCTTGAGCGACCGGCCTGGCCTGTGCCCCACCGCCCGCCCCGGAAGACCGGAACGGGCAGGGAGCTTGTGGCGCCTGAAGTGGCGGATCAGCATGGTCATGCCCTCAGAACGTCTGGCCCGAGATCATCATCAGGTGCTCGATGACGGGACCGAGCGCCAGCGCCGGGAAGAAGGTCAGGCCGCCGACGATGACGATGGTGCCCGTCAGAAGTCCGACGAACAGCGGACCGTCCGTGGGGAAGGTGCCGTTCGAGGCCGGAACCGTCTTCTTGGCCGCCAGCGAACCGGCGATTGCGAGAGCCGGGATGATGACCAGGAAACGGCCGGCCAGCATCGCGATGCCGAGCGTCACGTTGTACCAGGGCGTGTTCCCCGTCAGCCCGCCGAAGGCCGAGCCGTTGTTGGCGGCGGCGGACGAATAGGCGTAGAGGATTTCCGAGAAGCCGTGCGGTCCAGCCGTGCCGACCAAGGCGACGGCCGAAGGCAGCACGCTTGCGATCGCCGTGAACACCAGCATCGTCAACGGCAGGCAGAGGATGGCAAGCACCGCCATCTTCATCTCCTTCGCCTCGATCTTCTTGCCGAGATATTCCGGCGTGCGCCCGACCATCAGGCCGGCCACGAAGATGGCGATGATGACGAAGAGCAGGATGCCGTAGAAGCCCGCGCCGACACCGCCGACGATCACTTCGCCAAGCTGCATGTTGATGAGCGGGATCAGGCCGCCGAGCGCCGTGAACGAGCCGTGCATGGCATTGACCGCGCCGCACGACGCTGCCGTGGTAATGACGGCGAAGAGCGAGGAGAGCGTGATGCCGAAGCGCACTTCCTTGCCTTCCATGTTGCCGCCTTCAAGGCCGAAGGCATGCATCAGCGGATTGCCGGCCGCTTCTGCCCAGTAGGTGACGCCGACGCCGATGAGGAAAAGTACGAACATGCTAGCGAGGATCGCCCAGCCCTGCTTCTGGTTGCCGACCATGCGGCCGAAGACGTTGGTGAGCGAGGCACCGATCGCGAAGATCGCCACCATCTGGATCAGGTTGGAGATCGCATCCGGGTTTTCGAACGGATGCGCGGAATTGGCGTTGAAGAAGCCGCCGCCATTGGTGCCCAGCATTTTGATCGCCAGCTGCGAGGCAACGGGGCCGACCGCGATCGTCTGCTTGGCGCCTTCGAGCGTGGTGGCCTCGACATAGGCGCCAAGCGTCTGCGGCACACCGAGTGCGACGAAGACAAGGGTCATGACGATGCAGATCGGCAGGAGGATGTAGAAGGTCGCTCTCACCATATCGACCCAGAAATTACCGACCGCCTTGCCGGATGCACGCGAAAACGCCCGGATGAAGGCAAGCGCGATGGCAATGCCCGTCGCCGCCGAGACGAAGTTCTGCACGGTCAGTCCTGCCATCTGCGTCAGATAGGACATCGTGCTTTCGCCGCCGTAGTTCTGCCAGTTGGTGTTGCTGACAAAGCTGACGGCGGTGTTGAAGGAGAGCTCAGGCCCGACTGCGGCCATGCCGGCCGGGTTATAAGGCAGTACCGCCTGCAGGCGCAGCAGCGCATAGAGCACCAGCGCGCCCAAGAGATTGAAGGCGAGCATCGAGACTGCATAGGTCGTCCAGTGCTGCTCTTCGCGCTCGCTGGTGCCCGACAATGCGTAAAGTCCCCGTTCGATGGGAACGAGGACGGGTGAGAGAAGCGTGCGCTCGCCCGAAAAGACACGCGTCATGTAGCCGCCGAGCGGTTTGACGAGCGCGAGAACGATCCCGCAGTAAAGCAGGATCTGAAGCCATCCGTTGAGGGTCATCTTGATTAACTTTCAATACCCGGCGCTATGAGAGATCAGAATCGCTCAGGGCGGATGAGGGCATAGGTGAGGTAGACGGTGAGGAACACGGTCACGGCACCGCTGAGGACATAGTCGAATATCACTGTGTTTCTCCCGCTAGAGGCTGTCGCAAACTTTGGTGTAGGCGAGGCACAGCACGAAGAATAAGATCGTGATGCCGAGCAGAACGATGTCGATCATCGACCATCACTCCTTGAATTGTTTCGAAATGGAGACGCGGCGCCGGCCGGTGGGCCATGCGCTTGTCCCTGGTGTCTCGGGCAAGATCTTGCGATCACCCGGCCATCAATATGCGGCCGAAGCGCATTAAGGTTCGAGACGCGGGAAAAGCCGCCAATATAAAAATCTTATAAATGCGCTGGTCCGATCGAAGGCCGTTGGAGGTGGAAAAGCCGGCATTCAGGCCAGTTTGGCGAAAGCTTGCCGCCCTAGGGTTGGCGGATAAAGAAGCAGACCTGCGTTCGGCTGAATGCCGTTCTTGAAAGTACGAAGGCGATCTGAATGCCCAAGACCGAGCCAAGCAATTCTTCGGCCGAGACCCTTGCCGAATTGGCATCGTTGAAGGCGCAAGTCGAAGAGTTGACCCAGCGCATCGATACGCAGGGCTCGGTCCAGTTCGAAATAGCCAAGCTGCTGCAGACATTCCATTCCCAGCTCACGGCCCTGCCGCAGCAGATGAACGAGATCGTCAAGACGGCGATCGAGTTGAACAATCACGACAAGGTGCCGCTCACCAAGGAAGTGCTAACCAAGTTCGACGCACGCCTCGGCAGCCTCGGCGTCGGCATGCACGTCTTGAAGCAGGTCAGCCATCTGACGCTGCGCCGCCTTGGCCCCGCGACACCGAAGATCCGTTGCGTCTTCATTGTCCAGTCGATCCCGATGTGGGATGCGCTGGCCGATGTCTACTGGGCCATGACCGAGGACGATCGCTATCACCCCATGGTCGTCTCGATCGACAACAGCCAGCTCGGCGTGGCGGAGTTCTCGGGCGAGGATGAGGTGCATGCTGGGCTGAATGCGCTGGGCGTCCCGCACATCCGCCTCGACATGCACTCCTTCGACGGGCTGGATATCGTGCGAAATCTGATGCCAGACGTGGTCTTCCGCCAGCAGCAGTGGGATTCTCCGGTTCCGCATGGCCTGAGAACGATGGAGATCACCTTTGCCCGGATCTGCGTCGTGCCTTATGGCATGGGCGTGCTCGCCAACCCGGATGCCAAAAGCGAAGACGACGAGGCCTATAGCGACAATTACGACCAGCAGTATCACCGCCTCGCCTGGAAGGTTTTCTGCGAGACGGAGATGACGCAGTCCTATTACCGCTCCTTCGCGCATTCCGATCCGGACAAGTTCGTGCTGACGGGCTACCCCAAGCTCAACAAGCTGATGGAGGCCAAGGGCAAAGGCGAATGGCCGATCGCCGAGCCGAACGGGCGCAGCTTCCGCGTCGTCTGGGCGCCGCACCATTCGCTGGCCGTCAATGGCTTCGGCTTTGGTGTCTTCCATAAAATCTACAAGCAGATGCTGGATTGGGCGCGCTCCGCCAAGGATATCCAGTTCGTGCTGAAGCCGCATCCCGCACTTGCCTTCGGCGCCGAGCAGAGCGGTCTCTTCCACGATAATTCCTATCAGCGCTATCTCGATGCCTGGTCGGCACTGCCGAACTGCGCCATTCGTGAAGGCACCTATGGCGAGCTGTTCGATGCGTCGGATCTGATGATCACCGACGGCGTTTCCTTCCTCACCGAATATCATCTCTTCGAGAAGCCGCTGATCTTCATCGATTCCGGCGTCCACGCCGCCTTCAACGCGCTGGGCCGGCTTGCCGAACGCGCCGCCCACCGCGTCGAAACCTTCAATCAGCTGCGTCAGGTGGCGCTCGATTACAGGGACGGCAAGGCCTGGAAGCTGGTGAAGGAGCGCGAGGAGCTTCTGAAGGTGCTGCTCCCGCGCACCGAGCCGGCCTCCAGCATCATTCTTGATTCCATCGCAGCCGATATACAGACGTCGAGGTCCTGAGCATGTACCGCGCGCAACAGCATGCATTGACACTGCCCGCCGCCAACGACACGGGTGCCGTTCCCGGCCACAAGCGTGGCACCGGCTTCGCCTTCGATCTCGATGGCACGATCACCCGCGCCGAACTGCTGCCGATGATCGCCTCCGAGCTTGGCCTCGAAGCCGAAATGCGGCTCCTGACCGAGCTCACCATGTCGGGCATGATCCCCTTCGAGGATTCTTTCCGCCTGCGCTTCGCCATCCTGCGCAGCGCCGGCCTCGATCGCATCCAGTCGATCGTCTCCGAGGTCGAGTTCGATCCCGATATCGAGCAGTTCATCCGCGAAAACCGCGATCGCTGCTTCGTCGTCACGGGCAATCTCGATCTCTGGATCGCGCCGCTGGTCGAGCGCCTCGGCTGCCGCTTCTACACCTCGACAGCCACGACCGAGGACGGCTGGATCACCGGCCTCGACACGGTCATGCGCAAGAACGTCGCCGGCCTTGAGCTGAAGGACGAGTTCGACCGCCTCGTCGCCATCGGCGACGGCTTCAACGACGTGCCGCTCTTCGACGTCGCCGATATCGGCATCGCCTTCACCGGCCTGCATGGCGCGCCCGATGCACTGGTCTCCGTGTCCAACTATGTCGCTCTCGATGGGAAGTCGCTATGCCGTCTGTTAAACACGCTGTAATCGCGGCGGCCGGCCTCGGCTCGCGCTTGGGTCATGGCAAGCCGAAGTGCCTGGTCGAGATCGAAGGCGTCAAGATCATCAAGCATCTGCTGTCGCTGCTGAAGGATGTCGAGGATGTCCGCGTCATCGTCGGCTTCGAGGAAAAGGCCGTCATCGCGGCGATCCGCGCCATCCGCCCGGATGTGCTCGTCGTGCGCAACCCCGGCTTCCGCAGCACGACGACGCTGCACAGCTACGAGCTCGGCGGCCGCTATATCAAGGGCGATTGCCTGTTCATGGATGGCGACATGCTGGTCGAGCCGGAAAGCTTCGCAGCCTTCCTCGCCTCCTGCGAACCCGGCGTGGCGCAGCTCGGCATCACCAAGACCAAGACCCGCGACGCCGTGTTCCTGACGCGCGAGGACGGCCTTGCCGTAAGCTTCCGCCGCGACGACCCGACCGAATACGAATGGGCCAACATCGCCTGGCTGCCGGTCGATTATTTCGCCGATATCGGCAATACGGCGGTCTATGAGCATCTGAGGCAGTTCCTGCCGATCCGCACCCATGAAGTGATCGCCTACGAGATCGATAGCGAGCAGGACCTGGCGCTGGCGCGGGACAATCTCCACTACTTCAATCTGCAGGCGCTGGTCGGCTGAAGCATGTCGCGCAAAAGTGCGCAGCGGCTTTGCGACACCGACACGCTTCAAGCGAACAGTCACGAAACGGAACCGAGCATGAGCCGCATATACAAGGACCAGGAAAGCATCGATGCCTTGAAGGTCCGCGATTTCTTCAATGGTCGCGCCAGGAAGGAAGGCAATGCCGTCAACGCCGTGATGCTGCAATCCGAGGGCTCGACGATCGCGGTTGACCGCGACATCCACGAGAAGACGCATCTCCTGCCGCGCCTCGAACGCCCCTCGAAGATCCTCGAACTCGGCTGCGGCGCCGGCCGCCTCGCCAGCTTCTACAACAACAACGGCAACCAGTATCTCGGCTTCGATTTCTCCGAAGAACTGATCGCCCGCGCCAAGGCCGAGATCGGCGACGATGAAAACGTCCAGTTCCAGGTCGTCGAAGTCCCCAGGATCGCCGTCGAAGACTTCAAGCTGCAACCGCCCTTCGACTTCTTCCTGATCACCGGCCTCTTCATCTATCTTAACGACGAAGCCGTCCACGACACCTTCGCGATGATCGCCAAGCTCGCAGCCCCGAACGCCACGATCTACGTCCGCGAATCGCTGTCCGAACTCGACGTCCGCTTGACGCTGAAGGAGCATTTCTCCGAAGAACTCGACGAAGTCTACAACGCCATCTACCGCACGACGGCGGAACTGACGGAAGTGATGACCGACACGCTTGTGAAGGCGGGGTTCGTGTTCGAGGTTTGCGGCGAATATGCGTTCCCGCCGGCGCTGCGCAACCGGGCGGAGACGGCGCAGCGGTATTTTACGTTGCGGCGGGGGTGAGGGGCGGTAGGCAAAAGTGCCAGGTTTGCGCCACTGAGTACCGATCTCGTGACTGCGTTAGAATAGGACGATAAACTCTAACCGTTGACGGCGGCTATGGACCCTCGGTGGGTGCGCTGTGAGCTGGCTGCTCCAATCAATTAATCGACCCATACATTTCAATGTGGTCTCGCCTAAGCCTCCTCGCGACTTTAATGCTGTTGGATAGAACCTTGTCCCTTAGCAGAACGAGGGCTTGCGCTTTGATCGATATTTCGATGTCGCTGACATTGTCGAGGAGGACGGACGTGACATGGAGCAATGAGTAAGCCGTGTTAACAGCAGGGACCTCGAGCCCTGCGTTCGCAGCTCCAGCTAACAGGAAGCGCCTATCTCCAAGTGTTCCGAGTGTCCACGCTGTACCTGCAATACCAGCATGCACTTTATAGCTGGACCATTTGTAATCAGATGGGAGAGACGCCCAGTCTACGGCTTCTTCAAGGTCCGCGAAGCGAGGCGATTTGAGGCCAAGGCTATGAGCAGCCCATCCATAGGCTGTCTTGAAGGGGGAACCGTATGCGTCAATCACAGCGTTGTAATCTGCTTCGAACCTCACAAACTGGCGGCCCATTTCTTCCGGCTCATATGGCCGACCTTCATGCCGAAGTTCATTGATAAGTGCCTCCCGCTGGCTCACTATCTCATGAGCAAGATAGCGCTCAGCAAGTTCGTCGCCGAAGCGAGCGACCAAAAAGCAGACCACAGAAATCTCGTATAAGGTCCGCCAACGCGCGTAAGCCCCATCTGCCAAGCCGCTTTCGAGTAGAGTTATGATTTCTAACGTCGTTTGGCATGCGCGCACATGCAGCATCATAAGCACTTGACGTTTGACTAGCCCTTTTTTTGCCTTTGACCGCCCCAATTTCTGGGCAAAAGCCTCGCCAATTTCCTTCGACGACAGGAGCATCATTCGAAGTGGATCAAGAGCTGGCGCCCATCTTAAATCCAGACGGTCTTTAAAGCCGTTGCTCTCGTGGCGTTCTGCCAGCTTTACCTCTGGCCACTGCTTCTCGAGTCGCTTCACCAAATTGGTTGATGTGGTGCTGATGGCCTCGGTAAGAGCTTTCGGCAGTATAATCTTGATGACATCATCCATTTCAACGGCCAGCGCGTCAAAGTCTTGGCTATCGAAGGCAATGTTAACGTCACGCTCATCTCCGAATTCCTCCTGCCAAGTAAACTTCTCGTCGCTACGGTGCAGCATATGATCGGTCAGCGCCTCCAGAAGCTCTTCATTTTCAATTTCGTGCTCCTCTAGCTTTCTTCTGATCATCCTTCGAACTAAGCGCCTAGGTACGTCTTGTGCCAATTCTGCGATCTGAGCTTTAAGGCGCTTGTTCATGCCAATTTATCCGTATCAGAAATCACCGTTCGGAGATGATATTCTCAACGCAGTGAATACGGCAAAGAGGAAAGCAAGGCGTTTTGACGTATACCCTGATTTCCTATTGGCGGGGGCGGTAGGCTGACCGGCATGCTAGGACTTCTCTACGGGCGCGCAACGGGGCATCGAGTGCGGAGACTTCACCGCAGTAGCTGTAGCTTGGTTAAGCCACACAGCGTTCTCTAATCTCACATGTCGTTAGGTTTCAATCCTTGCGGCTTATACGCCCCGCCATGAGATACGTACGGGCTACCCTTTGAAGGGTGTAACGTCATTCAAGTAATTGACTTTATTGAGAAAAGAAAATTTGGCTGGGGAACCTGGACTCGAACCAAGATTAACGGAGTCAGAGTCCGTCGTTCTACCATTGAACTATTCCCCAGCAGTCGCTGCCGAAGCGTGCTTGGCTGCTGTGCGGCGCTTATAACCAAATCATCGCGGAATGCAAATAGCTCTTTGAAAAAAAATTGAACGGCGTTGTGGAGTGTTGGAAAAGGCGGATTCTTGAGGGTTGGGAAAAAGAATTTGTCGTTTTGGCCGAGCGCTGGTATCTTCGCGCCAACGCAAAATCGAACGAGCGCCAGCAGCATACCTCCAGGAGTTCATCCTTCAGGACTTGCGCGGCGCGGTGGAAAAACAACGTGGAAGACCCCGAAGGCGGCTTTAAGTCGCAATCTGACGGGGCGTCGGCGGCAGCGCGCAAGGATGGCAAGAAATCCAGGCGCCGCAAGGGCAAGCGTGGCGGGCAATCCCGCAATGCAGCTCAGGCCGCTTCGCATGCCCCCTCCGGCATTGCCGGCGAGGCAGCGCGCCCAATGGATGCACGTCCAACGGACATTGCGGCCGAGACATCGGCCCGCAAGCGCAAGCGCCGCCGTCGCGGTTCCGGTGCCTCGGGCGAGGGTGCTCCAAGACAGCAGCAACAGGGTGATCAGGTCGCATCCGCCAATCGCGTGGGTGCGCATGATGGCGACGCGGCTTCGGGAAAGCGCGGCCGCCGCAAGCATCGCGGCAAGCGTGGCCTGCAGGGCCGGCCGCTGGCGCAGACAAAACCATCAGGCCATCAGCCCGCGCAGGCGCCCGCGAATCAGCCCAATGTCGGCCGCGGTCCCGCGCAGGAAGCGCGCGGCGAAAACGACAATCGCGTCCAGCGTCATCATCAGGAGCGCGGCGAACGGCCGGCTTCCGCCCATCCCTGGCCGGATGAGCTCTACGCAGCCCTCGACCTCGGCACCAATAATTGCCGTCTCTTGATCGCCCAGCCGACCCGTCCGGGCCAGTTCCGCGTCGTCGACGCCTTCTCGCGCATCGTTCGCCTCGGCGAGGGGCTGGCTGCGAGCGGGCGTCTGTCCGACGACGCCATGGATCGCGCCGTCGATGCGCTGCGCGTCTGCGCCGGCAAGCTGAAGAACCGCGAGATCCGCCGCATGCGGCTGATCGCCACCGAAGCCTGCCGCCAGGCAAGCAACGGCGAGGAGTTCCTTCAGCGCGTCGTCGCCGAAACCGGGCTCGAGCTTGAGATCATCGATCGCGAAACAGAGGCGCGGCTTGCCGTCTCCGGCTGCTCCTCGCTGGTCGGGCGCGAGACGCGTTCCGTGGTGCTCTTCGATATCGGCGGCGGCTCGTCCGAGATCGCGGTCATCCGCATCGGCGACAGCCGCTTCAGCCGGCTCGCCAATCATATCACCCACTGGACCTCGCTGCCCGTCGGCGTCGTGACCTTGTCCGAGCGCCATGGCGGCCGCGATGTCACGCCCGATGTCTTCGAAGGCATGGTGCTGGAGGTCGAGGGCATGCTCTCCGGCTTCGATTGCCCCGTCATCGATGGCGATCTCGGCGACTTCCACCTGATCGGCACCTCCGGCACGGTCACCACGCTTGCCGGCGTCCATCTCGATCTGCCGCGCTACGACAGGCGCAAGGTCGATGGCATCTGGCTGTCCGATGATGAGGTCTCGGCCATGCAGGCCAAGCTCCTCTCCTGGGATTTCGCCAGCCGCGCTGCCAATCCCTGCATCGGGCCCGATCGCGCCGATCTGGTGCTCGCCGGATGCGCCATTCTCGAGGCCATTCGCCGCCGTTGGCCGAGCCCGCGCATGCGCGTTGCCGATCGTGGCTTGAGGGAAGGCCTTCTCACAGACATGATGGCGGATGACGGCGTCTGGCGGCGCCATCGTCACCGCCGCGGCCAACGCGGCAAGTAAGCGCGGCAAATAGGGGATCAGCTATGACCAAGCCAACCATTGCGGGCAACCGCACCGGCCGCAAGCTCGGCCAGCGCGTCAAGAACAAGAAGATGAAGGCGTCCTCGCGCCAGTGGCTACAGCGCCATATCAACGATCCCTATGTGCAGCGCGCCCAGCTCGAGGGCTACCGCGCCCGCGCGGCCTTCAAGCTTTTGGAGATCGATGAGAAGCACGGCATCCTGAAGGGCGCGCGCCGCATCATCGATCTTGGTGCCGCACCGGGCAGCTGGTCGCAGATCGCCGCCAAGGTCACCGGCTCGACGGATGAGGACATCCGCGTCGCGGCCATCGACTTCCTGGAGATGGCGCAGCTCCCCGGCGTCAAGATCCTGCAGCTCGACTTCCTCGATCCGACGGCGCCCGACCAGCTGATGGAAGCGGTCGGCGGCACGCCCGATCTCGTCATCTCCGACATGGCGGCGCCGACCACGGGCCACCACAGAACGGACCACCTGCGCACCATGCATCTGTGCGAAGTCGCCGCGCATTTCGCCATCGAGGTTCTGGGCGAGGGTGGTCACTTCCTGGCCAAGACTTTCCAGGGCGGCACGGAAAAGGACCTGCTCAATCTGCTGAAGCAGAATTTCAAGCAGGTCGTCCACGTCAAGCCGGCGTCATCGCGCGCCGAATCCGTCGAGATGTTCCTGCTCGCCAAGGGCTTCAAGGGACGCAAAGCTGAGGCCGACGAAACGGAAGCTTGATTTCGGGACCATTCCGGGTGGAGTATGACACTCCCAAGACAGGGCATGATTGGCCCAAGACCGGAATGACCGCGGATATCAATGCTGCTTTACGTCACGCTCGGAACCAACGACATCGACCAAGCCCGGCATTTCTATGATGTCGTGCTCCCCGTTCTCGGCTATCGCCGCCAGCGCTACTCGGAAGAAGAGATCGGCTACGCCGCCGATGGCGATATCCGCTGCCGGCTGTGGATCGTCACCCCTTTCAACCGCCGCCGCGCCTCGAATGGCAACGGCACCATGATTGCGCTCGCGGCCGAGACCCGGGCGGATGTCGATGCCTTCTATCGCGCCGCGATATCAGCCGGCGGCGTCAGCGAGGGCGAGCCGGGCCTGCGCCCATTCCACGCCAATTTCTACGCCGCCTATGTGCGCGATCTGGATGGCAACAAGCTGAGCGCCGTCTGCGAGGCGCCCGAGCCGGCCGCCGAATAAACGTCGCGGACGCTTATTTCACCGCCTGCTGTTCCGCCTCCAGCACGCTTGGCGCGAGCGGCTTGACGCGATGGCCGGAGACCAGCGCGCCGGCATGCTTGTCCATGCGGATGAAGGGGATGGTCGCGACCACGGTCATCAGCGCGATCACGTAGAAGGCAATGTGGAAATCCACCACCTGCAGCGCTTCGCCGCGAATGAAGATCGAGGTCTCCAGGATCGCCGCGGCCACGGCCACGCCGAGCGCCAGGCTGATCTGCTGCATGACCGAGCTCATCGAGGTCGCCTGGCTCGCCTGCGCGTCGTCGATATCGGCATAGGCAAGCGCGTTGACGCCGGTAAAGAAGAAGGAGCGCGAGAAGCCGCCGATCAGAAGAACGAGAATGATGACGAGATGCGGTGTCGTCGGGGTGAAGAAGCCGGTGGTAACAGTCACCAGTGTGGTCACGCCTGCTGCCGTCAGCAGCGTCGAGCGGAAGCCCACGGCCGCGAACACCCGCTTGGCCATGAACTTCGTGGTGATCGCGCCGATCGCGCCGGCAAACGTGATGAGGCCGGATTGGAATGGCGTCAGCCCGAAGCCGAGCTGCAGCATCAGCGGCGTCAGGAAAGGCATGGCGCCGATGCAGATGCGAAACAGCGTTCCCCCTGTCGTTGATGCGCGGAAGGTCGGGTTCTTGAAGAGCTGCAGATTGAGGATCGGTGCCGGGTGCCGTCTCGCGTGGCGCACATAAAGCGCGCCGCAGACGACGCCGATCGCGGTCGCGGCGATGCCGATGATCGGCGGCAGTGCCGGCAGGCTGACGACCGAGAGGCCGAAGACCACGCCGGCGGCGGCAAATGAGGTGAGCACGAAGCCGGTGATATCGAGTTTCGGCGGCGCCGTCGCCTCGACCTCGGGCAGGAAGATCGTCGCCAGCCACACGCCGATGATACCAACAGGCACGTTGATCAGGAAGATCCAGTGCCAGGTGAAATAGGTGGTGATGAAGCCGCCGAGTGGCGGTCCCGCGAGCGGCCCGACCAGCGCCGGGATGGTGAGCAGCGCCATCGCGGAGACGAGATCGCTGCGCTTGGTGGTGCGCAACAGCACCAGGCGCCCGACCGGCGTCATCATCGCCCCGCCCATGCCCTGCAGGAAGCGGGCGACGACGAATTCGATCAGGCCGGACGAAATCGCGCAGAAGATCGAGCCGACGACGAAGACGCAGATGGCGAGGCGGAAAATCCGCTTGGCGCCGAACCGGTCCGCCATCCAGCCGCTGATCGGAATGAAGACGGCGAGCGACACCATATAGGATGTCAGCGCCAGCTTCAGCGTGATCGGCCCGACGTGAAGGTCGTTGGCGATCGCCGGCAGCGCGGTCGATATGACGGTGGAATCCATCTGCTCCATGAAGAGCGCGACGGCAAGGATCAGGGGAACGATGCGGTTCATGCGCGAAAGCCTTGGGGGTCTAGCAAAGGCGGCTCGGAAAGCCACTGCTCTTTAGTCCTCGCACCGGCATCTGCCAAGTGCACATTCATCTTAGGAAATGCGAATGCATCACGTCTGCGTGACACGGATGGTTCAGGGATTTCAACGCGCGGAATTGACATATGTTCGTTTCGGCGGATTGCGATAAAGGGTGGTCCGTCATGACGATGGGGGCGGTGCGCCAATGCGCCGTGCGTTATTGCAAAGGATGGAACATGGCGATTTCGATGGGGATGAACAGGCGCGCGTTTGTAGCGGCAGGCGTTGGCCTGCTGGCCGCGCCCATGATTTTGAAAGAGACGGCCGTGATGGCCGCAACCGGAGACAACACCAAGATGGATGCGACAACGCAGCCCCAGTTCAATCAGTTCAAGCTCGGCTCCTTCAAGTTCACCGTCGTCAAGGACGGTGGCGTGGTTGGCGAAAAGCCGAATGAAACCTTCGGCACCAACCAGACGCCGGAAACCGTCCAGGCCCTACTCGCCAAGAACTTCCTGCCGACGGACAAGTTCGTCAACACCTTCGCGCCCTTCGTGGTCGATACCGGCTCCGACGTGATCCTTGTCGATACCGGCTTCGGCGAAAGCGGCCGCGCCAAGGGCAACGGCCAGCTCGCAGCCGGCCTCAAGGCCGCCGGCTACTCGACCGACGACATCACCATCGTCGCGCTCACCCATCTGCATGGCGATCACATCGGCGGCCTCATGGAAGGCGGCAAGCCGGCCTTCGCCAAGGCGCGTTACATCGCCGGCAAGACCGAATACGACTTCTGGACCGACAAGGCCCGCGAGGGAACGCCGGCCGAGGGTAACCAGAAGGCTGTTCTCGCCAATGTCGTGCCGCTGGCCGAGAAGATGACCTTCATCGGCGAGGGCGACACGATCGCCTCCGGCATCACCGCGATGATGGCCCCGGGCCACACGCCCGGCCACATGATCTTCAACATCGAGTCGGACGGAAAGCGCCTGATCGCCACCGGCGATACCGCCAACCACTACATCCTGTCGCTGCAGAACCCGACCTGGGAAGTCCGCTTCGATATGGACAAGGCCCAGGCAGCCGCCACCCGCAAGAAGGTGTTCGACATGATCGCTGCCGACAAGGTGCCTTTCCTCGGTTACCACATGCCGTTCCCGGCCGTCGGCTATGCGGAAGTTTACGAAAGCGGCTACCGCTTCGTTCCCAAGACCTACCAGTTCGACCTCTGATCCTGCTGCATGGCAGCCATACCAAGCCCGGCCACCGCGTCGGGCTTGTCGTGTTTTTGGGGTGCGCTTCTCCGCGGGAAAGCGCGCCAGCCTCTCTTCACCCTCATTCCTGTGCCCGTCACAGGAATCCAGCCGACGCGGGTCGGCGCGGCGAGAAGAGTCCATTGCTCTCAAGGACTTGAGCGTGCCGCATCCCTGTGACGGGCATAGCGATGAGGATGCGGTGAGGGCGGCGCGAAACCTTAGCCGACGTGCTTTCGGCGCAAGAGAGCACATGCCGGTTGCTCTCTCGCGTCGCTCACGCCACCCACGGCCGGCCACATTTTTTACTATTCCCTTAACGCCATAGACGTGGTACCAGCCCTCGCCAACTTCCAAAGCAACCTTACACATCGCCGGTGCGGATAAGACGTTCCGGGTGAGGGTGCATTTTTCTTTTATAAGGAATTGGCCATGGCTCGCATCATTGAAACGCCGACCGGTTTAGACGCACTCACCTTCGATGACGTGCTGCTGCAGCCTGGTCACTCCGACGTCCTTCCGGGCCAGACCAGCGTCGCGACGCGCATTGCCACCGATTTCGAACTCAACATACCCATTATCTCGTCCGCCATGGACACCGTCACCGAAAGCCGCCTGGCGATCGCCATGGCGCAGGCCGGCGGCCTCGGCGTCATTCACAAGAACCTGACCCCGATCGAGCAGGCCGAGCAGGTCCGCCAGGTCAAGAAGTTCGAAAGCGGCATGGTCGTCAACCCTGTCACCATCGGCCCGGATGCGACGCTTGCCGATGCGCTGGCGCTGATGAAGATCCACAGCATCTCCGGCATCCCGGTCGTTGAAAAGTCCGGCCGCCTCGTCGGCATCCTCACCAACCGCGACGTCCGCTTCGCCTCCGATCCCGCCCAGAAAATCTACGAGCTGATGACCCGCGAGGGCCTCGTCACGGTCAAGGAAACCGTCGACCAGCAGGAGGCCAAGCGCCTGTTGCACGCCCACCGCATCGAAAAGCTGCTGGTGATCGATGGCGAAGGCCGTTGCGTCGGTCTCATCACCGTCAAGGACATTGAGAAGTCGCAGCTCAACCCGAATGCTTCCAAGGATGCGCAGGGCCGCCTTCGCGCCGCAGCCGCAGTCGGCGTTGGTGACGATGGCTTCGAGCGCGCCGAGCGCCTGATCGAGGCCGGCGTCGACCTGCTCGTCGTCGATACCGCCCACGGCCACTCGCAGGGCGTTCTGAACGCCGTCGCGCGCGTCAAGAAGCTCTCCAACTCCGTGCGCATCATGGCCGGCAATGTCGCCACGTCTGATGGCACCAAGGCGCTGATCGATGCAGGCGCGGATGCGGTCAAGGTCGGTATCGGCCCGGGTTCGATCTGCACCACCCGCATCGTCGCCGGCGTCGGCGTTCCGCAGCTCGCCGCCATCATGTCGGCGGTCGAAGCGGCCCGCGCCCAGGACGTCCCCGTCATCGCCGATGGCGGCATCAAGTTCTCCGGCGACGTCGCCAAGGCAATCGCATCCGGCGCATCCGCCGTCATGATCGGCTCGCTGCTTGCCGGCACCGACGAAAGCCCGGGCGAAGTCTACCTCTACCAGGGCCGTTCCTTCAAAGCCTATCGCGGCATGGGCTCCGTTGGCGCCATGGCCCGCGGTTCGGCGGACCGCTACTTCCAGGCGGAAGTGCGCGACACCCTGAAGCTCGTTCCCGAGGGCATCGAAGGTCAGGTGCCCTACAAGGGCCCGGTCTCCGGCGTCCTGCATCAGCTCGCCGGCGGCCTGAAGGCTGCCATGGGCTATGTCGGCGGCAAGGACCTCAAGGACTTCCAGGAACGCGCCACCTTCGTGCGCATCTCCGGCGCCGGCCTGCGCGAAAGCCATCCGCACGACGTCACCATCACCCGCGAAAGCCCGAACTACCCGGGTTCCGGCGCCTGATGAACGACGCGAGCAGCCGTATTCCGACCTCGGTCGTCGCGCTGCTCGCGGCCATTTCCCTGGGTGTCTTCATCTGGATGCTCCTGGGCTACGTCCTGCCGTTTCAGGATATGACCCACGCCGCGATGCTCGAAGCGCGGCTGGGTCGCTACGATGCGAGCGATATCGACGCCATGCGCGGCTTGCTCGAGCGAAAGCCGGAAGCGCGCGACTTGCTTGTCGCCATGCATCGCGGGCCTGATCTCATCCTGCCATTCGTGCTGACGGCGTTCCTGTTCATTGTTCTCGCCAAGCTGCGCCCCGCAGGTCGCTACTTCAATCGTCCGATGCATCCCTTGATGATCGCCGCGATCTATGCGCTGCCCTTCATCTACGGCTTCTCCGACTATGCCGAGAACATCCTGACCGACAACCTCTTCGCCGGCGGCGCCGAGTGGAGCTTCGCCGCGGCATTGCTGCCATGGGCGTCGAGCCTGAAGTTCGCGAGCCTGACCGTCTGCGTCATCGTCATCCTGCGCTTCCTCGTCTACCGCATCGTGCCGCCGACGGATCGCTGACGTCACTGGCCCAACCGACACTGGTAACCCCGGTTCGTTTGCTCTAAAGCTCTGGCACCAAAAGAAAACTGGCTAAGGAGACGAGCATATGACCGGAATGACAGGCTATGAGATGTTCTGGCCCATCATCGCCCATGCGGCGCTGGTCTACCTGCTCTACATGCTCCTCGGCTATCGCCGCCAGAAGATGCTGAAGTCAGGCAAGGTGCATGTATCCGACTATCGCGAAAACCGCGGCGAGCCGACCGAAAGCCTGATCGTCAAGAACAGCCTAGCCAATCAGTATGAGCTGCCGGTGCTGTTCTACGCCTGCTGCATCCTTCTCTACATGACCGAAGCGGATAACCTGATCGCGCTTGTGCTCGCCTGGATCTTCGTCGCCTTGCGCTATGTCCACGCCTTCGTCCACGTCACCAGCAACAACCTGCGCTACCGCAGCCCGCTCTTTGCCGCCGGCTATCTGGTGCTCGGCGTCATGTGGGTCTGGCTTGCCGTCTGGATAATGTTCCCGAACGGCTGAGCGGTCGGGAATCATAGTCTCTCTCCACGAATCAGTGGCACGGGCGGTTTTCTATAAGCGACACCGTTAAAAGCGTGTCGCGGCCGGTGTTCAGCCCGAAAATGGCGTAAATTTACCCTCGGGAACCGACCAAATCAGGGCTTATCACCCGGGTTTGGTTGAGCTTTTGCCGATCGTTAGAATACAAGCTTTCTCGTTTACGCCTCATGAAGGCCTGCATGTCATATCGGCCGAAAGGGCCGGTTTTGGGCAATGTCCGGTCTGCGAATAAGAGGGATGGGGAACGACATGAACGTCGGGAGCTTCGATCGCATTGGCCTCCGCAGGAAGCCGAAACAGGAACGCAGTATTCAGAGGCTGGACCTGATCTTGTCCGCCGCCTCGGAGCTGATTGCAGCCAAGGGTGTCGGCGCCATGCGCATGACCGAACTCGCGGTCGCCGCCAACGTGCCGATCGGCTCGGTCTACCAGTATTTCCCCGAGAAGGCGGCGATCGTCAAAGCGCTGTTCGACCGCCACTCGCTGGCCATCCGCGCAAGGGTTGCGGACGCCTTTGCGTCGGTGCAATCGGTGCCCGAAGCGCTCGATGTGCTCGAAGCCACAATCGACTGGCACTATGAGGACTACCGCAACGATGCCGCAAGCCTCGGCATCTGGCTCGGCACCGAGACCGATCAGGATCTCTCGCAGCTCAATGTGGAGCACAACAGCCGCATTGCCCGGATCTTTCGCGAAACCGCCCAGCGCATCGCGCCCGAACTCAGCGATGTCGATACCGAGGCGCGCACCTATCTGTTCAGCCACCTGATTGGCTCGTCGGTCAGGCTCGCTGTCACAAGCGATCCCTTCTTTGCCGCACGCATCCTGCAAGAATGCAAATGCCTCGTGCGCACATCCTTCTTTACAGCCATGCCCGCGGAGCTGGTCGGCTGATGATGCGGATTACCAGCTGATGCCAATTACCAGCTGGTCACCGTGTTCGCGACCTTCAGGCGCGGCTGGGCGCGTACGTAAGTGCCTTTCACCTCCGCGTCGAGATTGTCCTCCACCACGGCAGGCGTGATGTTGTCGAGGCAGGCGGTGATGTGCGCGGTGATCGCATTCATCAGCGAGATCGAGACGCCCGGCCGCTTCATGATGCCGATCTGCACCGGGGGCAGCGCAGGGAAGCCGTCCGCCTGGGTCAGAACCTTCATGCCCGTGCGCAACGCCGATTCCGGCATGGTCGAAACGGCAAGCCCGGAGAGAACCGCCGCCGCAATGACGGTGCACGACCAGCTGGTGAACAGGATCTGATGTTCGCGCCCGCCCGCGTCGAGCGCGGCTATGGCGGTCTGTCTCCACGGGCAGTCGCGGCGACCGACGGCGAGCGGCACCGGCGCATCGTCGCGGATCGGATGGTTGGCCGAGCCGACCCAGCAGAGCGGCTCGGTCCGGACCACGTCGGACATGCGCACGCGCGGATTATGTGTCACCAGCGCAATGTCGAGTTCGCCCCGGTGCATGCGCTCGGCGAGATCGACCGATGGCTCGCAGACGATATAGAGCTCGACATTCGGATGCGTCTTGGCGAAGCGGCCGATGATCTCGGGCATGTAGCGCTCGGCGTAGTCGTCGGGCGTGCCGATCCTGAGCGTGCCCTCAAGCCGGTTGTCGTCGAAGGCGGCGATAGCCTCATTGTTGAGGCGGATGATGCGGCGGGCATAGTTGAGCAGCTTCTCGCCCTCGACGGTCAGCCGGTTGCCGCGGCCGTCCTTGATGAACAGCTGCTTGCCGATCCGCTCCTCAAGGCGGCGCATCTGCATCGAAACGGCGGATTGCGTCTTGTAGACCCGGTCGGCGGCCTTGGTGAAGCTGCCGGAATCGATGATCGCGATGAAGGTCTGCAGCTGGTCAATATCAAGAGGCGCGGCCATGGTTCTCACCTATAAACATCTCTGATGATAATCATTAGAAACATTCGTTGGACTGATCAATAGCCGTTTGGCATCTTGTGGCTGCAAATCAATCAAAGTGATGGACAGGCAAATCGGCCTGTCCGCTCGAAAACCAACTTGCCTCTCCGTGCCCGATCGCGCGGAAAGGGCGGGTTGTTGCGCGCCCATGAAAGGATCATCCCATGCGCACGACAGACCGGATATTAGAACTCGACTGCAACCCCGCGACCAAGACCTATTCGCAGCGTCTCGTCGCCGGTTTCGCAACGCTGGCATCCGTACTGCGCGTGTTCCGCAATCGTATGGAGATCAACGCGCTGCACGAGCTCGACGACAACCAGCTGAAGGATATCGGCCTTTCCCGGGCCGATCTCGACGCTGCTTTCCTGGCCTCGACCTTCTTCGAGGATCCGTCGGATCAGCTGACGCGGTCCGCGCGCAACCGCGGCCGCAATTCGCTTCACCGGCTCCGCCAGGATTAAGCCGAAACCAGTTTTCCCCGCAGGGTGATAGCCAATAACCCTGCCTCTTGCCCGGTGCCGACCTCCCAGTCGTCTCCGGGTTTTTTTATGCCTGCTGTCAGGGCTTTGGAGAGGAGGGCGGCGTCTTCGGCATATAGCTCTCGAAGATCGCTTCCATGCTCTTCTGGTAGCCCTTTTGCACTTCGAGCCCGCTGTCGAACATGGTGTTCAGCATGTCCATGTAGCTGGAGGCCTCGGGCGCCTTGTCCGTCTTCTCGCTGGCCTTCGGCGCTTCCGCGGGTTTCTGCGGCGCGGGCTGGGCGAAGCTGCCCATCATTTCCTGGAATGCCTTGGTGAAGGGATTGTCGAGGAAGGGATTGGCCGGTGCCGCCTTTTCAGGCTCCGGCTTCGGCACGCTGAACATCAGTTGCATCGCCTGCGTGAATGGATTGTCGAAGATGCTCGGCTGCGGCGTCGGCGCCTGCTTCGGCGCGAAGCCGGTGGCTTGCAGCCACTGCTGGATGCTCTCGCCCATTGCCGTGTTGACGAAGGGGTTTACCGGCGCGTTCATCTGCCCCATCGATTGCTTGAACAGCCCGCCCATCAGCGTGCCGGCCATGATCGGCAGCATCTGCTTGTAGATTTCCTGGCCGATCCCGGTCATCTGCGCTGCCTGCGCCGCAACTGCCCGCGACACCTCCTTGGAGCCGAAGAGCTGCGCCAGGATGTCGTTGCCGTCGGAGATCCCCTGCGGCGTGAACGCCTTGCTCATGTCCTCGAAATACTTGGCATAGTTGCCTGACGACACCGCCTGCATCAGGCCCATGAAATCGTAGGGGTTGCTGCTGCTCCGCTTCAGTCCTGCCGAGAAGGCCGGCATCAAGGCGGCCATCGCCTGCGTCGCCTGTTCCTGCGCCAGGTTGAACTGCTTGGAGATCGCGTCCATCGCCGCGCCGTTCTGCGCCTGCATCATCATGTCGAAGAGTGGCAGCATGGAAAAGCCCTTTCCCGGTTCGCGACGCATGATCGCGTCACTATAGCCGGAAAAAGGAATGCGCAAACCGCTTTTTGCAGAAGGGCTTAGTGGCTGCCTTTAGTATTGATACTCTTCGAACACGGGCTCGACCGAACCGTTCCAGCGGCCGTTGTAGAGTGCCAGCAGGTCTTCCGCCAACGTTGCCTTCTTGGCCATCACCTCATCGAGCGGCGACAGGAAGATCGCCTCGTCCTGGCCTTCGCTGTTGAGCTTGCCGCGCGCCTTGAGGCCAGCCTTGGAAATGGCAAGCACGTCGCGTGCCGTATCGTAAAGCGTGTGGCCACGGAATGCGGCCTTCAGCCCCTCGGCCGGCACCGCGTTGCGCAGCGTGTTGACCTCGTCGAAGCCCCAGTCCTTGGTCAGCTGGTCGGCCGCCTCGAGTGCGGTTGCGTCGTAGAGCAGCCCAACCCAGAAGGCCGGCAGCGCGCAGATGCGGCGCCACGGGCCGCCATCGGCGCCGCGCATTTCGAGGAAACGCTTCAGGCGCACGTCGGGGAAGAGCGTCGAGAGATGGTTGGTCCAGTCGCCCATCGTCGGCTCCCAGGCGGCAACCTCGCCCTTCAGCGCGCCGTTCATGAACTGGCGGAAGGTGATGTGGGTACAGTCCTTGTAGCGGCCATCGCGGACGATGAAGTACATCGGCACGTCGAGCGCCCATTCAACATAGTCGTTGAAGCCGAAATCGTCGCGGAAGGTGAAGTCGAGCAGGCCGGAGCGGTTGTTGTCGGTGTCGCGCCAGATATCGCCGCGCCAGGACTGCAGCCCGTTCAGCTTGCCTTCGGTGAAGGGGGAGGAGGCAAACAGCGCCGTTGCCAGCGACTGCAGCTTCATCGATACGCGCATCTTCTTGCGCATGTCGGCCTCGGATGAGAAGTCGAGGTTCACCTGGATCGTGCAGGTCCGGTACATCATGTCGAGGCCCTGCGTGCCGACCTTCGGCATGTAGCGGCTCATGATGCCGTAGCGCGACTTCGGCATGACGGGGGTCTCAGCAAGCGTCCACTTCGGGCTGCCGCCGATGCCCAGGAAGCGAATGCCCATCGGCTCGGCGATCTCGCGCAGCACCGCCAGGTGCGCGTTGGATTCCTTGCAGGTCTGGTGGATGTTTTCGAGCGGCGCGCCCGAGAGTTCGAACTGCCCTCCCGGCTCGATCGAGATGGCGCCCATGCCCGAGGGTTCGGAAAGGCCGATGATGTTCTCGCCGTCGAGGATCGGCTCCCAGCCGCTCTTGGCTTCGAGACCCTTCAGCAGGCCGGAAATGCTGTTTTCGCCGAAATAGGGAACCGGGCTGTTATCGGCGCGGAAGAAGGCGAACTTCTCGTGTTCGGTGCCGATGCGGAACTTCTCTTCCGGCTTGTTTCCCGCCGCAAGATAATCGGTCAGCTCCTGAACCGAAGAGAGCGGGGTCTGGTCGGTGGTATCGCGAGCCATTCAAGTAACCTGTATTCGGGAAACGCCCGGAAAGTATCCGGACAGTAGGAAGGGTGATTAGGACCGCTGGCACGTATGTTGCAAGTGAAATTGTTTCAACCAGCCATCAAAAAAATACCAGCAACTGTGGCCCGTTGCCCACGCGGCTATTGGTTCCAGTCGCCGAGTGCCGCCTGTATCACTGCCATGGCGGCAACGGCTGCGGTATCGGCGCGCAATATTCTCGGTCCGAGCGGGATGGCGGTCACGAAATCGAGGCTGCGCAGCCGCGCGCGCTCGTCCTCGGAAAAGCCGCCCTCGGGCCCGACGAGCAGCGCCAGCTTGCGCTCTTTTACCGCGGAGAGGATCGGCAGCGGGTTCTGCCCGGCATCGCCCTCGTCGCAATAGATGATCCGCCGATCGCTCGGCCATCCGTCGAGCATGTCGAAAAGCCGCACCGGTTCGGCGACCTCTGGGATACCGAGAATGCCGCATTGCTCGGCCGCCTCGATGACATTGGCGCGGAGCTTGTCGAGCTTGTTGATCTTGCCCTGCACGTGCTGCGTCATCACGGGCTGCAGCATGCCGGCGCCCATCTCCACGGCCTTCTGCACGAGATAATCCAGCCGCCCGACCTTCAGCGGCGCGAACAGATAATGCAGGTCGGAAGGCTCCGGCTGCGGCCGTGTCTGCTCCTCGGGCACGATCATAATGCGCTTGCGGGTCGGCAGCGAAAGCCTTGCCTTCCACTCGCCGTCGCGGCCGTTGAAGACGAGAATCTCCGCGCCGTCGCCCATCCTCAGCACGTTGGCCAGATAATTGTACTGGTCCGGCGTCGCCTCGGCGGCCACGCCTTTGGAGAGGGGTGCGGCGACAAACAGCCGTTGCATTCTGAAATTGGCGCGCATCGAAATGTCCTGGCTAAACGAAGAGCGCGACCATAGCCCAATAGAGCGCGGCCGCAAGCACGGCGGATGCCGGCACGGTGATGACCCAGGCGGCGATGATCGTCATGAAGTGCGAGCGCCGCACCAGCCGGCGCCGGCGCACCTCGTGGGTGTTGGGATCGTCGGGCTCCTCCAGCATCCAGACCTCGGCCTTGCGGCGCATATATTCGATCCGGCGCTTGGAGTTGCGGGTGTACCATTCGCGAAAGAAGCCGACACCGAACACCGCACCAACAGCGATATGCGTCGTACTGACCGGCAGCCCGAGCCAGGAGGCGACGATGACGGTGAAGGCCGTTGCCATCGCCACGCAATAGGCGCGCATCGGGTTGAGCTTGGTGATCTGCTCGCCGACGAGGCGGATCAGGCGCGGCCCGAACAGCAGCAGACCGACCGAAATGCCGAGCGCCCCGATCAGCATCACCCAGAGCGGCGGTTCTGAGCCGCGGATGAGAGGCTGTCCAAAGGACACGCGCACGATCGCCGATAGCGGGCCGACGGCGTTGGACACGTCGTTGGCGCCGTGCGCAAAGGAGAGAAGTGCCGCCGCACCGATCAGCGGCATCTGGAACAGCACCCGCAGCGAGCTGTTTCGGTTCTCCAGCCCCTGCGCCCGCATATTGACCAACGGCCGCGCCACCAGCCAGCCGACGACGCCCGCGGCAATGCCGAGCAGGATGATCGTCGACGTCGAGAACGCGTTCATGCGTTCAAGCTGCAGGATCATGTAGGCCGTGAAACCGCCCACCATGATGGCGATGAGCACCGGCACCCAGCGCTTGGCCGAGCTGATCTTGTCCTCGCGGTAGATGATCAGCGTCTTGACGAGATAGAGCATGCCGGCGGCAATCACGCCGGCGATCAGCGGCGAGGTCATCCAGCTGGAAGTGATCTCGGCCAGAACCCGCCAGTTCACCGGCCCCGGGCCGAGCGCGCCCACGCCCGCGCCAATCACCGCGCCGACGATCGAGTGCGTGGTCGAAACGGGCGCGTGCAGCCATGTCGCGAGGTTGATCCAGAGCGCCGCCGCCATCAGCGCCGCCATCATGATCCAGGAGAGCGTGGCGGGCGGGATCTGCGAGGCGTCGACGATGCTCGAAGAGATCGTCTTCACCACCGCGCCACCTGCTATCGTCGCGCCGAGGATCTCGAAGATAGCGGCGATGACAAGCGCCTGGCCCATGGTCATGGCGCGGGCGCCGACGGCAGCGCCGACGTTGTTGGTCACGTCGTTCGCACCGATGTTCATGGCCATGTAGGCCGCAAGGGCTGCGGCCGCGATCACCAGCCCCGCATCGGGGCGGCCGAAAACGTAGATCGCCGCAAACAGCATGGCGAGGCCGAGAAAGACGAAGCCGATCCCCGGCGCCACCAGCTTGCGCGAGACGTATTTCGACGCATCCTCGACCTGCGTGAGCTTGTCGAGATCCTTGTCGAGCGTGCGTTTGGTGAGGACGGTGGGACGTTCGGGCATGCTGTTCCTTGTGATTGAGGCCCGCTTTTGCGCCGCTAATTCTAGCAGCGCAAGATGGCAGGAATCATTCAGCCGGAATTTGCTTCAGCGCCAGCGGCTCGAGTTGCTCGGTCATGCGCCGCTTGAAGAGCAGGAAGAGATCGCGCAGTTCCGGCTCGTTGACGCGCTTGGCGGCCTCTTCGCAGGAAACCCACTCGTAACGCCGCTCGCCCTTTTCCTTGAAGCTCTTGGCGATCGTCGAGACCTCGAGCACGTAGACCTGAACCTTGCAGGTCACCTTCAGCCCGTTCTTCAGCACCTTGGGATAGTGGTAGCAGCCGATCGTCTGGCTCTCGACTGTCCCGCGCACGCCTGCTTCCTCGTAAGCCTCGCGAGCGGCGACCTCATAGGAGGTCTTGCCGTCCATCGGCCATCCCTTGGGGATCACCCAGCGGCCGGTATCGCGGCTGGTCAGAAGCAGCACCTCAAACGCGCCGGTCTTGCCCTTCGTCCGGTAGCAGAGCGCAGCATATTGCTGGCGCGGAGGGCGCCGGAACATCAGCTGGACATCGGAGGCGAGGCGGGCAAGTAGGCTCAACGGTCGGGTCACCTTTATCGGTTGGGTGCGTATATTAGTGTCTCATGGAAAGCTTGCGCGATCCATGTGTGTGTTTTGCTTTCGGTTCAGGCTTTATATCTATCAATAGAGCCTTTCGTTTTGGTTTCGGTTTCAAAAAACCGCCATCGAATGCTCTATTTCCGTCACGTCGAGTGCCATTCAATATGATATCGACTTTCGTCATAATCAATCGGGACGTGATGCCGCATGCCGATAGCCCCAAACATTGGCAATTCTGCGTCGGTTCTCCACAGAAAAGATTGCCCGGCTAACATCCTGAAGGGGTAGTTTTGACCCTCAAAGCCTGCTGAGGCAGGTGATCTGCCGCAGGTGAGTCGTCGTGTTTGCGTCGCTCTCCCCGAAAAAAATATCCTTGGTCGCCACCCGCCATTCGGCTTATCAATGCGTCGAAAACAGGAGGATGGTTCATGGTATCGGAAGCAACGCGCATCGATTGGATCGGAGGCAGCTGCCGGCTGCTGCAGGCAACGGCGGCGGAGTTCCGCGACACGCGTCCTTTCGAGGGCCTGACGATCGGCACCGGCATCCATCTCGAACCGAAAACGGTGGCCCTTCTGATGACGCTCAACGCCGGCGGCGCGCGTCTGGTCTGCACCGGCAACCTGAACAGCACCCAGCCGGCAACGGTGGAGTATCTGCGCAGCCAGGGCATCACTGTCTTCGCCACCCAGACCACCGATCCCGCCGCGCATCATCAGAGCCTTGTTGCCGTGGTCGCCGAAAAGCCGGATCTGCTGCTCGACAATGGCGGCGATCTCTTCGCCATCGCCGCCGAAAGCCCCTACGCCAATCTCCTGGGTGGCACCGAGGAGACCACTTCCGGCCGCACCCGCCTGCTGCCGCTGCGCGACAAGCTCAACATGCCGATCCTCGTCATCAACGACAGCCCGATCAAGCAGTTCGCCGAAAACAAGCATGCCGTCGGCCAGAGCCTGTTCGAGAGCTACATGCGCTTCACCAACCGCTCCACCAACGGCAAGCGCGTCACGGTGTTCGGCTATGGCGCCTGCGGCAAGGGCACGGCCGCCTGCTTCCGCAATGCCTTCTCGCAGGTCAGCGTCGTCGATATCGACCCGGTGACCACGCTCGAAGCGCATCTGGATGGTTTCGTCACCCCGCTGCGCGATGACGCCATCCGCTCCGCCGACGTGCTCGTCACCGTCACCGGCCATCCCGATATCATCACCTTGAAGGACCTGCCGCTGATCAAGAACGGCGCGATCTTGATGAACGGCGGCCACTTCCCCAACGAGATCGACGTCGCTGCCTTCCGCGTCCACGAGGACGTCGTCGCGACCGATCGCTATCCGGCCGATGGCATCGAGACCCTGCATATGAAGGACGGTCGCGCCATCCACATCCTGGGCGGCGGTCATATGGCGAACCTCGCCGGCCCGCGCCCGCTTGGGAACTCGGTGGAATCCATGGACCTCGGCTTCACCCTGCAGGTCCGCTGCCTTGAGCGCGTCGCCAAGCGCGGCGTCGGCCCCGAAGCCTGCATCGTACCGGTCCCTGCGGATATCGACGCGATGGTGGCAAACGCCTATCTCGATCTGGCGCGGTAGGCGCGAAAGCTCGTCAGACTTGGCGGGCGATTGTCCCGATGACGTTGGTGACCACCCGCGCTGCCGTCAGCGCGGAAATACCGTCGATATCGGCGGGCGGATAGAGTTCGACGAGATCGAATCCGACGATCCGGCCTCGTCTGCCGACGCCGGCAATCAGATCGATGACCTGTGTGTATGTCAGGCCACCGGGCGATCGGGCAGCGACGCCGGGCATGATGCTGGGGTCGAGGCCATCGCAGTCCAGTGTGATCACCACCCGCGCGCCTTCGGGAACATGCCGGAGGGCGGCGTCGACGCCGTGCGCGTGAACCTCGCGAGCGGTGACGAAGCGGCTGCCATAGGCCTCAGCCGCCTCGATTTCCGTGCGGCGAGCGCTTCCGACGCCGCGCATGCCCACCTGCACCATCCCGGCGATATGTGCCATCTCGCTCGCCCGGCGCATCGGGTTGGAATAGCCGTGACGCTCGCCATGGAGCTCATCGCGCCAGTCGATGTGCGCATCGATCTGGACAATCCAGACCGGCCCGTGATCCGCGAAGCCGGCGAGGAAAGGAATAGGGACGGAATCGTCGCCGCCTAGCAGAATCGGCACGGCTGACATCGCCAGTATTTCCCGTGTCTTTGCCTCGATCAGTGCCCGATTCCGCTCGTTGTCGTGCATCTCGGTCGGCAAATCACCGGCATCGAAGCAGCATGCCGGCTTGCCGTCAAAAAGCGGTCCGCCGAGATCAAAATCCCAATGCTCGACAAGTGGTGCGTCTTCCTGGCTCGCGGCGCGGATGGCATTGGCCGCGGTGGCGTAGCCGCTGCTGTCCTTGCCGCGATAGGTGCTGCCGTGAGCGGCGCCGAAGATCACCATGCGAGGCGTGGCGCCGTCGGGAATATGAGAATTGAGACCAAGAAAGGCAGGCGAAGCGGTCATTGCGGGATCCGGATCATTGTTCGGTGGGCGCATGCACTCAAACACCGGCGGCGCTCAACGTCCATGAGAATGTTGAGCGCCGTAATCGAGCCTCAATCGATCTCGACCACCAGCTTGCCCTCGGCCTCGCGGCTTTCGATCAACCTGTGCGCCTCGGCGACATCGGCAAGCGAAAACCGCCGGCTGTCCATGCGCGGCAACAGCTTGCCCGCTTCGGCGAGCCGAGTCACTTCGCGCAGGATCTCGCCATGATGCGCGCGGCCTTCGCCTGTCAGTAGCGGCAGCAGCGTGAAGACGCCGGAGTAACTCGCCGCCTTGAAGGAGAGCGGCGCCAGCGCATGCGTACCCCATCCGAGCGCGCTCACGACATGGCCGAACCGGCCGGCCGCCTTGAACGCCATGTCGAGCCCGGCGCCGCCGACCGTATCGTAGACGACATCGAAGCCACGCCCCGCGGTATAGGTCGCGACGTGATCCTCGATCGTGCCGACGGCGCGGTCGATCGGCGTGGCGCCGAGGCTGCGGAGATAGTCCGCCTTCGCCGCGCCATCGATCGCGTAGACATCGGCGCCGACGGACGTGGCGATCTGCACCGCGATATGCCCGACCCCGCCGGCGCCGCCGATGACAAGCACGCGCTGCCCGCTCGCGACCTTCGCCCGGTCCACAAGCCCTTCCCACGCGGTGATGGCCGCCAGCGGTAGCGCTGCCGCTTCCCGCATCGACAGATTGCTCGGCTTGAGCGCGACGAGATCGGCGTCGACAGCCGCGAACTCGGCCAGCGATCCCTGAATGCCGCCGACACCGCCGGTCATGCCGTAGACCGCGTCGCCGCGACGGAAACCGGTCACATCAGGGCCGACCGCTTCGACGATACCAGCCATGTCGATGCCGAGTATGGCGGGCAGGGGATGGCGAGCATGGGCGGCGTTGCCGGCGCGGATCTTGGTGTCGAGCGGATTGACGCCGCTGGCCTGGATGCGCACCAGCACCTCGCCCTTGGCGGCCTCAGGCCGGGCAATTTCCGTCTGGCGAAATGCGCCCTGCGGTGCATCGACCAGAAGCGCTTTCATGGTGGATTTCGAAGACATGGAACACTCCTTTCGTGTTGGTGAAAGGAGGATGCGCCGTTGAAGATCGAATGGAAATCATAGATAACGTATGAAGATCATGCAGAAATGTTTGGGTGCGTATGGAGTGGAGCGATCTCAGGCTGTTCCTGGCCATTGCCAGGCTTGGCACCTTGGGTGCGGCGGCGCGCAGCCTCGGGCTGACGCAACCAACCATGGGCCGGCGTCTGCGCGCCCTTGAGGCAGCGCTCGGCCAGACGCTCTTCCAGCGCACCACGGACGGCTTCGTGCTGACCGACGAAGGCGTGGCGGTCTTCGCCCATGCCGAGCGGATCGAGGAGGAGGCGCTTACCCTGCAGCGTGAACTCGCCGGCACCGCCAGCGACCTCACCGGCTTCCTGCGCCTCTCGTCATCGGATTGGTTCGGCACTCATCTGCTGGCGCCCGTCATTGCCGAGTTTTCGCTCGCCTATCCCAAGGTCGTGGTCGAACTCCTGACCGATAGCCGCCTGCTCAGCCTCTCCCGACGCGAGGCCGACCTCGTCTTCCGCATCGCGCCCTTCACGGAGCCGGAGGTGATCTCCCGCCGGTTGCTGCGCATCGAATACGGCCTCTATATCAGGCGCGGCCTGCCGCATCCGGTCGCAGGAAGCGGGGAGGGCGCGCGCCTGGTCACCATGGACGAGGCTTTCGGCGGCATGCCCGATGTCTTGTGGCTTCAGCGCCTGCTGCCGAAGGCGTCGATCGCGCTTCGCAGCAACAACCGCGATGTCCAGGCAACGCTCTGCGCCAACGGCGCCGGCCTCGCCGTCCTGCCGCGCCCGCTTGGCGACAGCCTGGCCGCGATCGAGCGGGTCGATCTCGGCGAACCGCCGCCGGGGCGCGACACCTGGGTGGGCTATCACCGCGACATGAAGCGGATGGCGCGGCTGCGCGCGCTGCTCGATCACGTCATCGAGCGGCTGGCCAACTGATCCTTACCGTTCCCAATAGGGCACCGGCCCATAGAGCTCCGCGAGATAATCGATGAACAGCCGCACCTTGGCCGGCAGGAACTGGCGGCTCGGGTAGACGGCCGATAGCGTCACGTTGCGCGACCCCTCATAGGCCGGCAGCACCTGCACCAGCTGGCCGGATTTCAGCTCCGCGCCGATATCCCAGGTCGAGCGCAGCGCGATGCCGAGGCCGACAATCACGGCCTCGCGGATCACCTCGCTGGAATTGGTGACAAGCATCCCCTCCGGCCGGATCGACAGCGCGCCCTCGGGTCCCTCGAGCCGCCAGACGTCGTTATTGTGGGCCGGCAGGCAGCGGTGCCGCTTGAGATCGTCGATGTTCCCGGGCGTGCCATTCGCCTTGAGATAATCGGGCGAGGCGCAGAGCACCCGGCGCACCGGCGCCAGCCGGCGGGCGACGAGGCTGGAATCGGTGAGCTCCGCGATGCGGATCGCCAGATCGAACCCGCCGCCGACGATGTCGCTGAATTCGTCTGACAGCACGAGGTTGATGGCGAGATCGGGATGGGCGTCCATGAAGCGCTTCAGATGCGGTGCGATGTGCATGCGACCAAACGAGGTCGGCGCCGAGACCTTCAGCGTCCCATGCATCTGCGCCGAGCGCCCGGAAATGTAGAACTCCGCCTCCTCGAGCCCGGCCAGAATGCCGAGCACCCGGTCATAAAAACCCTGTCCGGCTTCGGTGAGCGAGATCTGCCGTGTCGTGCGCTGCAAAAGCCGCGTGCCCAGCCGGTCTTCCAGCCGCTTGATGCGCTTGGAAACCACCGCTGGCGAGAAGCCGAGCGCCCGCCCGGCAAGCGACATGCTGCCCGTCGCCGCCACCTTGGCGAAGATTTCGAGATCTCCCAGATTGGTCATGTCGCCCCGATAATTTCTTATTTTGTCATAAGTGCTTAGCATTTGCGCCGAATTGGGGAAAGTGTTAAGCTCGAAGCCTTGGCAGTATGGAGGATACAGCCGGTTTCGCCTGATGTGGCGAAGGGAGGAAAGGCATGTCCGACGCCATTTCGTTTCTCGCCCCGCGCGCCGATGTCATGGCGCGCCGCCGGCAGATCGTTGCCGATCTCGCCGATCTCCTGCCGCCGGAATGCCTGGTCTCCGAACCGCGCGAACTCATGCCTTTCGAGACCGACGCCTTCGTTTCCTACCGCCGCATGCCGCTTGCGGTCGCGCTTCCGCGCAGCACGGCCGAAGTCGCGGCGGTGATGAAGTATTGCCACCGCTACGGCATCCCCGTCGTCCCGCGCGGCGCCGGCACCTCGCTGTCGGGCGGCACCATTCCGCAGGAGGATGCAGTCGTCGTCTGCGTCTCGAAGATGAACCGCATCATCGAGATCGACCTTTTCAATCGCGCCGCGGTGGTCGAGGCCGGCGTCACAAATCTCAACATTTCCGAAGCCGTCTCCGCCGATGGCTTCTTCTACGCGCCCGATCCGAGTTCGCAGCTTGCCTGCACCATCGGCGGCAATATCGGCATGAATTCCGGCGGCGCCCACTGTCTGAAATACGGCGTCACCACCAACAACCTGCTGGGTGTGAAAATGGTGCTGGTCGATGGCACGGTCATCGATCTCGGCGGCAAGGGGCTGGATGCCGGTGGCTACGATCTCTTAGGCCTCGTCTGCGGCCACGAGGGCCAGCTCGGCATCGTGACGGAAGCCACGGTGCGCCTGATCGCCAAGCCGGAAGGCGCGCGCCCGGTGCTTTTCGGCTTTGCGACCTCGGAGGAGGCGGGCTCCTGCGTCGCTGATATCATCGCATCCGGCATCATCCCCGTCGCCGTCGAGTTCATGGACAAGCCCGCCATCGAGATCTGCGAGGCCTTCGCCAAGGCCGGCTATCCCCTTGATGTCGGCGCGCTTTTGATCGTCGAGGTCGAGGGCTCGGAAGCCGAAATGGACGACATGCTGAAGGATATCGTCGACATCGCCCGCCGCCACGGCGTCAGCACCGTGCGCGAATGCCAGTCGGCCACCGAAGCCGCATTGATCTGGAAAGGCCGCAAATCCGCCTTCGGCGCCACCGGCCGCATTGCCGATTATATCTGCATGGATGGCACCGTGCCGCTCAGCCAGCTCTCCTATGTGCTGAAGAAGACCTCCGAGATCATCGAGTGCCATGGACTGCGCGTCGCCAATGTCTTCCACGCCGGTGACGGCAACATGCACCCGCTGATCCTCTTCAACGCCAACGATCCCGATGACGCCGCCCGCGCCGAGGCGGCCGGCATGGAGATCTTGAAGCTCTGCGTCGATGCCGGCGGCTGCCTCACCGGAGAACATGGCGTCGGCATCGAGAAGCGCGATCTGATGCGCCATCAATATTCCGATGCCGATCTCGCCCAGCAGATGGCCGTCCGCGCCGCCTTCGATCCCGGCTGGCTGCTCAATCCATCGAAGGTCTTCCCGCTCGAAGGGCGCCAACCCGCATGATCGATCTATGCCCAACTACGGAGGAAGAGGCCGCCGAGATCATCCGTGCCCATGCGCAAGCCGGCACGCCGCTTGGCATCGCAGGCGGCAACACCCGCTCCGGCTTCGGCAATGCTGTGACGGCCGAACACCGCCTGCGCTCGACCGCACTGTCAGGCATCGTCGCCTATAACCCCGGCGAGATGGTGCTCACCGCCCGCGCCGGAACGCCGCTAGCCGAAATCGAGGCGGCATTGGCTAAGAGCGGCCAGACGATGGCCTTCGAGCCGATGGATCACCGCCCCCTCATGGGCACATCGGGCGAGCCGACCATCGGCGGCGTGTTCGCCGCCAACGTCTCCGGCCCGCGCCGCCTGATATCAGGCGCCGCCCGCGACAGCCTGCTCGGCGTCCGCTTCGTCAACGGGCGCGGCGAGGCGATCAAGGCCGGCGGGCGGGTGATGAAGAACGTCACCGGCCTTGACCTCGTCAAGCTGATGGCCGGTTCGCACGGCACGCTCGGCCTCATCACCGAAGTCACCTTCCGCGTGCCGCCGAGGCCCAAGTCGGAAGCGACGATCGTCATATCAGGCCTCAACGACGCCGAGGCCGCCAATGCCATGGCCGCGGCAATGGCCATGCCGGTCGAGGTCTCAGGCGCCGCCCACCTGCCGATGACCGTCGCCTGGACCTTCCTCGGCAACCGCCTGCCCGAGGGCGAGGCGACCGTGCTGCGCATCGAGGGCCTGCCGGCCTCCGTTACGACGAGAGCCGAGAAGCTGGCTTCGGCAATGGCCGCCTTCGGCCCGACCGCACGCCTCGGTGAGGATGACAGCGCCGCCCTCTGGCGCGAGATCCGCGATGTGAAACCCTACGCCGATGGTGGCCCGCGCCCCGTCTGGCGCGTCTCTGTGGCGCCGTCGGTCGGCCATCAGCTGGTCGCGGCGCTCCGGCTGGAGACCGGCGTCGACGCCTTCTACGACTGGCAGGGCGGCCTCATCTGGATGCGCATGGAAGCCGATGCCGAAGCCGATCTGCTGCGACGTTTCATGGCGGCGCTCGGCGGCGGCCACGCCACGCTGATGCGCGCGCCGGCTTCGATGCGCGCGGCGACACCGGCGTTCGAGCCGCAGGTCGATGCCGTGGCGCTGTTGTCGGCGCGGGTAAAGGAGAAGTTCGATCCGGCGGGGATTTTCAGTCCGGGGAAGATGGGGTGATTTTGATGCTGTACCGTGCCGCGCACCCCCCTCTGTCCTGCCGGACATCTCCCCCACAAGGGGGGAGATCGACTCGTTGCGACCGTTCGCCCAGACAGCGAAGGTGGAGCGAGCGGGTACGCCCAGCCAATCTCCCCCCTTGTGGGGGAGATGCCCGGCAGGGCAGAGGGGGGTACCTCACCCGCCAACCCAGCGAGAAGTGCGGACGAGCCTGACATGCAAACCAACTTCACCCCCGCCCAGCTTGCCGATCCCCATGTCGCAGCCTCCGAGCAGATCCTGCGAAAATGCGTCCATTGCGGCTTCTGCACCGCCACCTGTCCCACCTATGTGACTTTGGGCAACGAGCTCGACAGCCCGCGCGGCCGCATCTATCTCATCAAGGACATGCTGGAAAACGACCGCCCGGCCGACACGGAGGTGGTGACCCATATCGATCGCTGTCTCTCCTGCCTTGCCTGCGTGACGACCTGTCCCTCGGGCGTCGATTACATGCATCTTGTCGATCACGCCCGCGCCCATATCGAAAAGACCTACAAGCGCCCCTTCATGAACCGGCTGACGCGCGGCATTCTCGCCGCCGTTCTGCCCTATCCCGGCCGCTTCCGCCTGGCGCTTCGGCTGGCCCGCATCGGCAGGCCGCTCGAAGGCCTGTTTCGTCGCCATCAGGCCCTGAAACCCTTCGCCGCCATGCTGGCGCTCGCGCCGCGCAGCCTGCCCGCACCCTCGGATCTGGCGATGCCGGCAACACACGCAGCCGAAGCGGGCGATAGGCGAGGCCGTGTGGCGATCCTCACCGGCTGCGCCCAACAGGTGCTCGACCCCGCCATCAACGCGGCAACCATCCGGCTCCTCACCCGTCTCGGCGTCGATGTGGTCGTGCCCAAGGGAGAGGTCTGCTGCGGCTCGCTGGTCCATCACATGGGTCGCGAGGAACAGGCGCTGGCAAGCGCCCGCGCCAATGTCGATGTCTGGACCCGTGAGATCGAAGAGGGCGGGCTCGATGCCATCATCATCACCGCGTCCGGCTGCGGCACGACGATCAAGGATTACGGCCACATGCTGCGGCTCGATCCAGCCTACGCCGAAAAGGCCGCCCGCGTATCGGCGCTCGCCCGCGATGTGACCGAGTACCTGGCGACGCTCGATCTCCCCTCGCATATGCCGAGAGGGCTGACGGTCGCCTATCACTCCGCCTGCTCGATGCAGCACGGCCAGAAGATCACGCTGGCGCCGAAGCAGCTGTTGAAAGCTGCGGGCTTTACGGTGCGCGATCCGGCCGAAGGCCACCTCTGTTGCGGCTCGGCCGGCACCTACAACATCATGCAGCCGGATATTTCCGACGCGCTGAAGGCTCGCAAGGTGAAGAATATCGAGGCGACGAAGCCCGATATCATCGCCACTGGCAATATCGGCTGCATCACCCAGATCGCGTCGGCGACCGCGATCCCCATCCTGCACACCGTCGAGCTGCTCGACTGGGCCTATGGCGGCGAGATGCCCGTCAAATTAGCGGCCAGAAAAATTTAAGGGTTTGGGGCTAGCTTGAGCCGGCCGGATCGTCCGGCGGCATCTGGAGCTCAAGCATGCATCGTATCATCCTGACGTTCGTCGCTCTCCTCGGCGCCACCCAGGTCGCACAGGCCGACAGTCGGTTCTTCTGTTCCGCCGATGACAAGAACGTCCGCTTCACCGTCGAAAGCGGCTTCAAGGCCGAGCCCGGTCATGAACTCAACCACTTCAGGGGCGCCTTGATCATCAAGAACGAAACAGCCCCGCAGCCGCTCGGCCGCGTCTCGATCGATTCCGATAGCCTGAGCAATCGCTGGTCGCACAATGGCGAACTGCGTCTCGAAATTCTATACGATGGTGGAAAGGCCGCCGGCGGACAGAGCGTCAATCTCACCGTCTCCGCTGAGCAGCCGAACGGCGCAACGGCGTTTCAGGGCGTCTATGACATGACGGTTTACGGCGGCGACAAGCCGATCGCCTTCAACGGCAAGGTTAGCTGCGGGGCCAAATAGTATTGGCCGGGTGACACCGGGCCTATTCTCCCGCACCACAAAAGAAAAAGGTGGCCAGCAAGCCGGCCACCTGTCCTAATCTTTAATGGTAACGCGTGCGGCCTTAGCCGCCGAAGATCGTTCTCAGAACGTCGATGCCGCGGTCGTCGAAGGCGACGTTGCCCTGCTTGTTGCCGGGGCCGACGACGATGACCTTGGTGCCGACGGGAACGCGGTCGTAGAGATCGGCGACGTCGTCATTGACCATGCGGATGCAGCCGGAAGACAGGTTGAGGCCGATCGTCCAGGGCTGGTTGGTGCCGTGGATGCGGAAGATCGTGTCGCGGCCGCCCTGGTAGAGATACATGGCGCGGGCGCCGAGCGGATTGTCCGGGCCACCCGGCTGTACGGCCGGCAGGTTGTGGCCGGCGCGGGCCTCGCGGGCGCGCATTTCAGCCGGCGGCGTCCAGGTCGGCCATTCAGCCTTGCGGCCGATCTTCACTACGCCCGACCAGCCGAAGCCTTCGCGGCCGACACCGATGCCGTAGCGCGTGGCCTTGTTGCGGCCTTCGACGAGATACAGATACTTGTTGACCGTATCGACGATCACGGTGCCCGGCGCTTCATTGGTGATGAGGCGGACGACGCGCTTCTTGTATTGCGGCTTGACCTGCTGGCTGTGCTTGACGCCACGAACGGCATCCGTCGCCGTCATTACGGGCTCGGCGCTGGCAACGGCCACCATACCCGACATCGCAACGGCAACGGCCGCCACGAGCAGAAACACTTTCTTCATTTCGATTTCCCTCTCAAGGCACGATCGCCGGCAAAGCTAACGGAATCGACCGGGATTTCAAGCTGGAAACCCTGAAAATGCTGGGGTAGGCGGCAAGGTGTGTCCTCGCCGCCATAAGAAAATTCAGATCACGATGACCCGTGTGCCCACTTTGACACGCTCGTAGAGGTCGACGACGTCCTCGTTGCGCAGGCGAATGCAGCCCGAGGAAACGGCGCTTCCGATCGTCCACGGGGCGTTGGTGCCGTGGATGCGATAAAGGGTCGAGCCGAGATACATGGCGCGCGCGCCGAGCGGATTTTCCGGTCCGCCATCCATGCGTGCCGGCAGATAATGGCCCTTCGCCGCCTCGCGGCTGATCATTTCCGACGGCGGTGTCCAGTCCGGCCACTCGGACTTGCGGGTCACCTTGTGCACGCCGGCCCACTCGAAGCCCGGCTTGCCGACGCCGACGCCGTAACGCCGCGCCTTGCCGTTTGCCATGACCAGATAGAGGAAGCGGTTGTTGGTATCGATGACGATGGTGCCCGGCGCTTCCTTGGTCTGGTAGTCGACCATCTGCGGCAGGAACTGCGGTTCGATCTGGCCACGGATCACCGGAACGCCAGGATTGATCGCCGAGACCTGCTGTGCTGCCGGCGCGCGACGAACGGCGCGCGGAGCAAACAGTCCGCGCTGCTGCTGCACGATGACGGGGCGCTGGTAAACGACGGGGCGAACATTGCCGCCGCTGAGCTGCATGATCCACGGTGCCGCGAGATCAGGGCTCAGCACGACAGGCGGACGGGAAACGTAACGGTCGTCGCCAAGGGCGGCCGTGGAAAAGACGCCGAGCAGGGCTGCGGCGAGCAAAACGGATTTCATCATCGGACGAACTCTCTACAATGGCCGAAAATGGACGGGCGGCATCCGCCACCTGCCGATCATGCTGCCACCGCGCTCGCCAGCGAATGGTAAACCCGCGTTCACTAAAAGCCGAACTGGCCCATAAACTTTTCGTCAGGGTTATCGTTCGGTTTGGAAACAGGGTTTGCAAATGGTAAAGCCGGATTCGCAGCCGCTGAAACGAATGGAACGTGATGAGCGAGACAGGCATTACAATCGGTGAGGACGGCAAGAGCCGCTGTCATTGGCACGGCAACCTGCCGGATTATCTGCGCTATCACGACGAGGAATGGGGCAGGCCGGTCGTGAACGACATCCGCCTGTTCGAGAAGATCTGCCTCGAAGGCTTCCAGTCCGGCCTCTCCTGGCTCACTATCCTGCGCAAGCGCGAGAATTTCCGCGCGGCCTTCGCCGGCTTCGATTTCGAGAAGGTGGCGCTGTTCACAGATGAGGATGTCGAGCGTTGCGTGGCCGATGCCGGCATCATCCGCCATCGCGGCAAGATTGTCTCGACGATCAACAACGCCAAGCGCGCGATCGAGCTGCGCGACGAGTTCGGCTCGCTGGCGCATTATTTCTGGAGCTACGAGCCCGGTCATAACGAACGCCCCAAGGTGGTCGACCGCGCCACGATCATGGCAAATCCGACCACGCCCACCTCGGTCGCCATATCCAAGAATTTGAAGAAGCGCGGCTGGACCTTTGTCGGCCCGACCACAGTTTACGCATTCATGCAGGCAATGGGTCTCGTCAACGATCATCTCGAAGGCTGCTACTGCCGTCCCGAAGTAGAGGCGATGCGCGACGCATTGGTACGTCCATGAAGAAACTGAAACTGATGGCAATGGCGATCGCCGTAATCGCGATCGCGCCCGCCGCTATGGCGCAGACACCCGAGCTGCAGCGCGGCGAAAGGCTGGAAAAGCTGCAGTTTCCGGCGGCGACGATGGAGCTAAAGGGCTGGACGAAATTCGGCAACGGCAAGGTCTATACCTTGCCCGTCAAGGCCGGCCAGCATGTGAAGATTGATTTCTCGACGAAGAGCCAGTTCGCCTTTCTCGCGATCTTCGATCTCGCAGCCCCCGATGACGAGGCGATCTTCGGCACCGACGAGGACGGGCAGACTTTCCAGACCACGGTCAAGCAGGACGCCACCTGGCTGCTTCGCCCCTATTATTCCAAGGCCTCTCCAAGACGCGGCCTCGGCGCACCCTACAGCATTCTCGTGGAACCGCAGGCGGCCTCAGCCGCGCCGGCGACACCCACGCCAGCCCCTGCTGACGACAGCAAGCCGTCGCCGCTTTTTCCCTCGCGCAAGTAGGCAGAGCTTCGTTTAACCGAGGCTGTCGATCACGCCGCGCAGTTCGCCGAGCCGTTCGATCTTGCGAAAGCGCGGCGCTTCCGTCGGCTCCTCGACATGCTCGAGCACCCAGGTCAGTTCGTGCGGCACAAACACGCCGTAGCTGCCGGCGGCGATCGCCGGAACGATGTCCGATTTCAGCGAGTTCCCCACCATCATCGCCCGCTCCGGCCCGCCGCCGATCTTGGAAAAGATGCGGCGATAGGTAACCGCCGTCTTATCGGAAACGATCTCGACGGCATGGAAGAAATCCCCAAGACCCGATTGCGCCAGCTTGCGCTCCTGGTCGAACAGGTCACCCTTGGTGATCAGCACGAGCAGGTAATGGTCGGAAAGGGCGGCCAGCGTCTCGCGCACTTCGGGCAGCGTCTCGACTGGATGCGACAGCAGGTCCCGCCCGGTATCGAGGATTTGCGCGATGACGGAAGCCGGCACATTGCCTTCCGTGATCTCGATTGCGGTCTCGATCATCGACAGCGTGAAGCCTTTGATACCAAAGCCATAATGCTGGAGATTGCGCTTCTCGGCGGCCAGCAGCCGGTCCGAAACCACCGTACCCTCGGCATAGTCCGAGAGCAGTTCGGTGAAGTGGGTTTCCGTCAGCCGGTAGAATTGCTCGTTCTGCCACAGCGTGTCGTCGGCATCGAAGCCAATCGTGGTCAGCGTGCGGGTCGTCATGGGCGCACTCCCTTGTTCGTTCAAAAACAATTAGGAGCCTCGCGCCTTCGCCGCAAGGGATTGCGTCACTGATAGACTATGGCGCCGATGAAGCGCGGGCGTGAAAAGGCAGTCTCGGCGAACGTCATGCTGCCGAAGCCCATGATGCTGGTCATTGCCGTGTAGCTCGCCGCACCCTCGACATAGATCACCGAATCTCCGTCCGTCAGCTGCGGCAGCGTCGAGGTGCTCAGAACCTGAGCCTTCAACAGGCCAGCCGTGCCGCTCTCCTTCGTCCAGTCCAGCTTGTAGACCCCGGCGGTCTTCTTGATGCTGGAGATCCGAAGCGCGATCGGGGCCGTGCTGTTCTGCTGCAGATGCGTGAAGACGCTGTAGAGATTGGACACGAAGGTATTGTCGATCGAGGTCTGGCGCGAGATCACGTCGGCGACGATACCATTGGCCTGCACGATGTTCTGGTAGGTCCGGTACATGTCGAACACCGTGATGCTCGCCAGAAAGAAGAACAGCAGGATCGGCGCGAGAAAGGCGAACTCGATAGCGGATGCGCCGGAGCGCTCGCGGATCAGGCGGGAAAAGGCGTGCTTCAACATCAGGTCGGCTCGTTGACGAAGGCAAAGCTGGAGGTCAGCTGGATGGCGCCGGTGTTGTCCTTGGGGAAACTCAGGCCGAAGCCGAGCCCCGGCACGAGGGGATCGACGACATAGCAGGCGCGGGTGAAGATGATCTGCGACGGCTGGCCGGAATTGTAGGTCGTGACAGGATCGATGGCGACGGAGCGGTCGACGCAGGGCGTGCCCGTCGTTGGGAAATCCGAAGCCTTGGTGACCGGCGTGAACTCGATGCGGATCGACTTGACGCAATCGCTGAGGATCACCGCTTCCTTGCACACCGAAGCCTTGAAATCGGCATAGCTCATCTTGGCGCCGTTGATCTGCAGCGCGCGCGAACTGCGGCTGACGGCACGGTCGAGCATGATCGACTGCGTCATGATGAAGCCAGCCTCGAAGATCGAGAAGATGACGGCAAAGACGATCGGCGCCAGGATGGCGAACTCGATCGCCGCCGCGCCATTGCTGTTGCCGAAAAGCCGGCGCGCGCTACTGAAAAAGCCCATTCTCATTACTGCGTCAGTCTCAGTTTGCGGATCGATGTCGAGATCGACTTGAATGCGTCGCCGATGCCCGAGCCGGAGGCCTGGTAGAAGTGGGCGGAACTCGTCGCGCAGTTCTTCATGGCGTTGATCGCCGTGGTGTCGCTGCCGAGCTCGAAGCCGATGGTGAAAATGGTGATGCCCTTGCCCTTGGCGGTCGAGCAGATATTGCTCAAGTAGGTCGCCGTGTTGCCTGACATCGTGTAGTTGCTCGGGCTGAGATCCGGAGAGCGCTTGTAGTCGTTCGGGCGGAATTGCGCGGTGATCACGCCATCCGTCATCAAGACGAGCACCTTCATCGTATCGGCGTCGCTGAAGCTCGAGGGTCGGTTGGAGAACTTCGAGGACATCTGCCCGCTGGCGATTGCCGCCTGCACGATGCTCGATGAGGCTGGGTTGAGCAGCATGTAACCCCACTGCATGGCGTTCTGCGTGCCGGTGCCGTCATAGAGCTGCAGCGCGTTCAGCCGGGCTTTGAGATAGGTCGCGTCGTTGGAGAAATAGGTGATCGCGTCTTCCTCACCGGGGCACCACCACCACCTCTTTTCCTTGTCTGTCGTGTTGTAGTTCCAGTTCGTGAAGATCGGCAGGTTCGACCGAGCCTTGAAGCTCGGGATGGCATCGCTGCCAAAGCCCGCATTGTCGAGCTCGAAGCATGATCCCTTGTAATTCGGATCCTTGGTCGGCTGCGACTGGCCGGTGAGGCGGGAGCCTCCGAGCTTGTCGAAGACCGCGGAACCCACGTTGACGTGGCCCGCATAGGGCACGACGCTGATCGTCGTATAGTCCTTGGTGTCGTCGGTCAGGATCTGGTCGATGAACTGCTGCGAGGCGATCTTCAGGTTCTTGATCTTGCTGCCGACCATCGAACCCGACATGTCGAGCATCAGCGACAGCTCGATATTCTGCTTGGCTTCTTCGGCGCTCGACGCCGTCTTGATCGTCAACGTCTTGACGCCGGCCAGATGCATGAAGGCGGTGTTGATCGTGTAGGAGGCGTTGGCCGAGATCTTGCGCGAGTTCATCGCCGTCGCCTCGGAAAAGTCGATGGCCACGTCGGCGCCGTAGGCGAGATTGTTCATGTAGCTTTTGAGAACATCGGCGGTCTTCTGCTTCTGCGACAGCGACGCCGCCGCGAGCACGCCGCGATCGAGCCCATCCTGCATTTCCACGCGCACGGCTTCATAGCGCGCGAGATCGACCCCGGCGCCACCGGCCAAGACCATTGGCACGAAAAGCAGCGCGACGATCATCGCCACATTGCCGCGTTTGTTGCGCAGCAGTGAACCCACAAGCTGAACCAAGGATGTCATGATTGTCCCCGCATCTGCGAGGATTGTTTAGGTGGATATCAATTAGAATTTTATGAATCCGTTCGGAAAACGCAGTAAATACAATCACTAAGAGCGAGAATTGCTGGGTACAATCACGGTTGTGCGCCGATGAGTTGCGAGCGACCTATGTTGCCGCAACCCCTGCGTATCGCATGAACCGTTGAAACCGAGCGCGCGCAACTTATGTCTGATGGGTTCATGCCTGCAGCAGGCGCGGCCACGCCAGCGCTGCGCCGCCCAAAAATCATAGCACCGAGATCAATCCCTCCGCCGGGGGACCTCACAAGGAAACGTTTGACCATGCGTTACAACCAGCTTGGAAATACCGGCCTGTTCGTCTCCGAAATCTGCCTGGGCACCATGACCTTCGGCGCCGCCGACGACAAAAGCCCCTGGGGCGCCATTGCCGATGTCGACCAGAAGGCGGCCGACGCGATCGTCGAGCGGTCGCTTTCGGCAGGCGTCAATTTCATCGATACCGCCGACGTCTATTCCTTCGGCGAGTCTGAAAAGCTGCTCGGCCAGTCGCTGAAGAACCTCGGGGTCGCCCGCAAGGACGTTGTCATCGCCACCAAGGTCTATGGCGCGATGGGCGACAAGCCGAACGATCGCGGCGCCTCGCGTGGCCACATCATGGATTCCGTCGAAAAGAGCCTTGAGCGCCTGCAGACCGATCATATCGATCTCTACCAGATCCACGGGACCGACAGCGTCACCCCGATCGACGAGACGCTCAGGGCGATGGACGATCTCGTCTCGCGCGGCCTTGTCCGCTATGTCGGCGTTTCCAACTGGCAGGCATGGCGTATCGCCAAGGCGCTCGGGATTTCCGAGCGTCGTGGCTTCGCCCGTTTTGAGACCGTGCAGGCCTATTACTCCATCGCCGGCCGCGATCTTGAGCGCGATATCGTGCCGATGATGAACGAGGAGAAGGTTGGCTTGATGGTCTGGTCGCCGCTGGCCGGCGGCTTGCTATCGGGCAAATACGGCCCCGGCGCGCCCGGCAACGGCGAAGGCCGCCGCGCTGCCTTCGACTTCCCGCCTGTCGACAAGGACCGCGCCTGGGCCTGCGTTGCCGTCATGCGCGAGATCGCCGAAAAGCACGGCGCCAGCGTCGCCACCGTGGCGCTCGCCTATGTGCTCGCCAAGCCTTTCGTGACGACTGTCATCATCGGCGCCAAGCGCATCGAACAGCTCGATCAGAACCTCGCAGCCGTTGGACTGAAACTCGATGCTGACGACCTGAAGAGGCTGGACGAGGTGAGCGAACTGGCGCCCGAATATCCCGGCTGGATGCTCTCCCGCCAGGGCACCGGCCGCCGCCCCGCGCCTTTCGAACCGAAGGCTTGAGTACCGGTTGAAAGAATGGACGCCGGGCAATCCGGCGTCCAGCATGAACTGCAGAGGCGGCCTTACTTAGCGTGCGCCTTCAGCCACGTCTGCATCTCGGTGATCTCGGCCTCCTGCGCCTTGATCACGCCTTCCGCCAGCTTGCGCATCTCGGGATCCTTCCCGTATTGCAACTCCACCTTGGCCATGTCGATCGCCCCCTGGTGATGGGCGATCATTCCGCGCACGAAGTCGATATCGGCGTCGCCGCTGTATTCGATCATCATGTCCTTGTGCATCTTGTTGTTGGCCTCGGAAAAGGCATGGCTTGACGGGCTGTGGTCGCCCATCGGCATGCTCATGTCCATATCCATCGGCTTGTCTTCCGCGCCTGCGGGAAGAGCGCTGAACGAGAGGCCGGCGACGAGACCGGTCGTGAGAGCGAGTAGTTTAAGAGACATGGGATATCCTTCCTCAGTCTGGCAATGAAAGTCCGATGCGGCGTATCACGCCGCGTTTCTCATGATCTGGATTGTCAGTTCAGTCGGGGAGGGGGCGCCTGCGGTGCCGGCCGCGCGCCGGGGAAGGCAAGCGCGATCGCGGGCGAGGGATAGGAAAACGCCTGCTTGCCATCGGCATGAACGATCACGTCGACGGGCACGACCAGACAGGCGGAACAGAGCGGCATATGCGCCATGCCGCCGGCAGCACAGGGGTTCTTCTCCGGCGCCGAAACCTTCACGATCTCGCCCATCTCCATGCCTGCCATATGATGATGCTGCATGGTCATTGAGCCGGCGGCGGGCTGGCTCATCGACGCGCACATTGGACACCCCGCCCACGCGAACATCGTTCCGTAGGTTAGCCACGCCAGCATCATCGTCGCGATAGAGAAAAACCGCATCGGTCAAACATAGGCAAGCGCGCCACCGCTGCCAAGACGAAGCCTTGCACTAATCGAGCTTGGCGGCCTTGCGTAACGCATCATTGATCCGCCCCTGCCACCCCTTGCCGGTCGCCTTGAAGGCATCGATAACATCAGGATCAAGCCGCAGCGATATCTGCCGCTTCGGGCTCTCCACCGCGGGCCGCCCGCGCGAGCGCCGGATGCTCTCGGCAAGCTCGGGGAAGACCTCGGCGAAGGGGCGCGCCTTCTTGAAGTCCTCTTCGGTCCATTCGGGGTTGTCGGGGTCTTCGGCAATGCCGCGCTGGATCGCGGCCTCTTCCTCGTCAGTGAGGCCGAGGATCTTTCGACTGGAATTGTTCATAGAGCCTCCTTTCCTGGCGGCTTGCCCGGCGCATCGAGATGACGGAAATTCCCTCGCGCCCGAGAACAGCGAAAACGACGGCGATCACATCCTCGATCAGGACACCCACGGCCTTCAGACGCGGGCTCCTGGCGTCGAGGATCAACGCCGCCGCGAAGAAATCCTCATCCAGGTCGCGAAAATCCAGCCCATGCTTTGCAGCATTGCGCACACGTTTCGGCTCATCCCAAACGATCTTCATCGATACGATATCGCAAAATAAAAGTGATACAATAAATCTTTGATTGCATCACGATATCTTGCAATTCACCAAGCCGCAATCACCTGATGGATAACCTGGTAATCCTGGCTTTCCTCTCCAATCGGCACCACTGGCCAAGCCCACGCCGCCCGCGCCTCTGGCACCGCGACCCCGTGCATTAGGTCGCTCTCCTCGTGGGTCTCTCCGTTGCGATCGATCACCGCATAGGAGACGTCTGTGACAAGACAACTCCTGAACGGCATGCGCGAGAGGCCAGAAAGATGCGCCGCAATCAGCTGCTCCACCGTATCCTCAGGCATCCGCTCCCGCTCGGCCTCGAACCGCCGCTGCACCCCGCGCCCGATCTGCGAGAGCAGATTGGCCGAAACCACGAGGTCGAGATAGGGTACATTGCGCAGGAACCCCAGCGGCTCCGGCTGTTCACCGGCCGCAATCGCGTCATAGCCCGAGAGATCGCGCTCGATCAGCCGGACATTGCGATAAGCCTTGCGGCGCATCTTCATCCTGACGGTCGCGACATGCACGAGATCGATCAGAACGACGGTATCGAAATTGGCCGCCAGCTCCCGTATCGGCACATCGCGCAGCAAGCCGGACCCCAGCACCACGGCCGTCCGCCGCTGCTTGCAACCTGCCATCGCCGCAAGGATCGCCCGCCTCGTATTCTCCTCATGCTCCGACCACTGCCGGCTGCAACGATTGGCGCGCGACCACAGATTGACGGAGTAGCGGACGTATTTGCGGTGCGCCTTTTGTGTCCGCCAGGCGGTCGCGGCGTAGAGAAGTGCTTCAGCGATCATCGTATAGCTCCGCCATTCGGTCCATTCTCTCTCGTTCAATCGATTCTGTCTTCCGGATCAAGGGCCTTCGCCCTTGCCGCATCCGGCCCTTTCCGCTAGGAAACCGCCACTGTCACACTGAGCGGAAGACGTTGGAAATGAACGACAAGCAGAAGAAACCACAAAAGCTCAAGGCCAGACTTCCCCGCGGCTTCGTCGATCGTTCGGCGGCCGATATTCGCGCTGTCAACGAGATGACCGCGAAGATCCGCGAAGTCTACGAGCATTATGGTTTCGATCCTGTCGAAACGCCGCTCTTCGAATACACCGATGCGCTCGGCAAGTTCCTGCCGGATGCCGACCGGCCGAACGAAGGCGTCTTCTCGCTGCAGGATGACGACGAGCAGTGGATGTCGCTGCGCTATGACCTGACGGCGCCGCTCGCCCGCCATGTCGCGGAAAACTTCAACGAAATCCAGCTGCCCTACCGCACCTATCGCGCCGGCTATGTCTTCCGCAACGAGAAGCCCGGCCCAGGCCGTTTCCGCCAGTTCATGCAGTTCGACGCCGATACCGTCGGCGCGCCCGGCGTTCAGGCCGATGCCGAGATGTGCATGATGATGTCGGACACGCTGGAAGCCCTCGGCATCAAGCGCGGCGACTATGTCATCCGCGTCAACAACCGCAAGGTTCTCGACGGCGTTCTCGAAGCGATCGGCCTCGGCGGCGATGACAAGGCCGCCCAGCGCCTCAACGTGCTGCGCGCCATCGACAAGCTCGACAAGTTCGGCCCCGAGGGTGTTGCTCTCCTGCTCGGCCCAGGCCGCAAGGATGAGTCCGGCGATTTTACCAAGGGCGCGGGCCTCGATCAGGGCCAGATCGACAAGGTTCTCTTCTTCGTCGGCATCAAGGACTACGCCGAAAGCGCCGCCCAGCTTGCCGAACTCGTCGCCGGCACCTCGAAGGGTGCTGAAGGTGTCGAGGAACTGAACCTTATCGGCGGTCTCGTCACCGGCGCCGGCTATCAGTCAGACCGCATCAAGATCGACCCCTCCGTCGTCCGCGGCCTCGAATACTACACCGGCCCGGTCTACGAAGCCGAGCTTCTGTTTGATGTCACCAACGAGAAGGGCGAAAAGGTCGTCTTCGGCTCCGTCGGCGGCGGCGGTCGTTATGATGGTCTGGTCTCGCGCTTCATGGGCCAGCCGGTTCCGGCAACCGGCTTCTCCATCGGCGTCTCGCGCCTGATGACGGCGCTGAAGAACCTCGGCAAGCTCGGCCAGAGCGAAGTCATAGAGCCCGTCCTCGTCACCGTCATGGATGGCGATGTCGAGGCCATGGGGCGCTACCAGCGCATCACCCAGGAACTGCGTGCGGCCGGCATCCGCGCGGAAATGTATCAGGGCAACTGGAAGAAGTTCGGCAACCAGCTGAAATACGCCGACCGCCGCGGCTGCCCCGTCGCCATCATCCAGGGCGGTGATGAGCGTGCCGAGGGCGTCGTGCAGATCAAGGACCTGATCGAGGGCAAGCGGCTCTCCGGCGAGATCGAGGACAACGCCTCGTGGCGCGAAGCCCGTGTCGCGCAGGAAACGGTCAAGGAGACCGATCTGGTCGCCAAGGTGAAGGAAATACTGGCGGCGCAGGCGGAAGATCGCAAGCGAGCCTCTGATGTTTGAGCGGGGAATACCCCCCTCTGTCCTGCCGGACATCTCCCCCACAAGGAGGGAGATCGATGTGTTGCGCGGCTTGCGCCAAACAGTGAATGTGGAGCGAGCGGATGAACCTGGCCGATCTCCCCCCTTGTGGGGGAGATGTCCGGCAGGACAGAGGGGGGTAGCCCCGGAGACACTAACCCTATGCCCCTGATCAACCTCCCAGCCTTCTCCGAAGACCTGCTCGCCGAATTCGCCGCCCGCCGCACCGAGCGCGTCGATACCCCGGTCATCCAGCCGGCCGAGCCGTTTCTCGATATCGCCGGCGAGGATCTCCGCCGCCGCATCTTCATGACTGAGAGCGAAACCGGCGCCAGCCTTTGCCTGCGTCCGGAATTCACCATTCCCGTCTGCCTGCGCCATATCGAAAGCGCCATGGGCACGCCGAAGCGCTATGCCTATCTCGGCGAGGTGTTCCGCCAGCGTCGCGAAGGCGGCAATGAGTTTTATCAGGCGGGCATCGAAGATCTCGGCGATATCAACATCCCGAGCGCCGACGCCCGTGCCATCGGTGATGCGGCCGGCGTGCTGTCGCGGCTGCTGCCGGGCAAGAAACTGGCCGTCACGCTCGGCGATCAGGCCGTGTTCGAAGCCGTCGTCCAGGCGCTCGGCCTGCCGCTCGGCTGGCAGAAGCGGCTGATCCATGCCTTTGGCGACACCACCCATCTCGAAGCGCTGCTTGCCAGCCTTGTCAGCCCGCAATTCGTCACCGGATTGAGCGACGATATCGCCCGCCTTCTCGGCGCCGATGATGAAGAGGCGCTGGTCGCCCATATCGACGCTACCATGCAGGCGACAGGCTATTCCACCAATGCCAGCCGCTCGCCGCAGGATATCGCCCGCCGGCTGAAGGAAAAGCTCATCCTGTCGGAAACCCGGCTCGATGACGCAGCCTTCCTGGTGCTGAAGGAGTTCCTGTCGCTCAACGTGCCGCTGATCAATGCCTCGGCGGCACTCTCCGGCTTCGCCGATGCCGCCGGCCTCAAGCTCGGCAACGCGCTGTCGCGCTTCGATGGTCGCGTCGCGGCACTTGCCAATGCCGGCGTCGATCTCTCGCTCATCGATTATCGCGCCGCCTTCGGCCGCCCGCTGGACTATTACACCGGCCTCGTTTTCGAGATCGGCGTCGAGGGCTCGGATGCCGTTCTCGCCGGTGGTGGTCGCTTCGACAAGCTGATGACCCTGCTCGGCGCCAAGGAGCGCATCCCGGCCGTCGGCTTCTCGCTGTGGCTGGATCGCATCGAAACGGAAAGGGCCGCCTGATGACCATCACCATCGCGCTGCCCTCCAAGGGCCGGATGAAGGACGACGCCTCGGCCATCTTCGAGAAGGCCGGCATGAAGATCACGGCAGTCGGCAACGACCGCTCCTATCGCGGCCGCGTCGAAGGCTGGGATGATGTCGAGGTCGCCTTCCTCTCGGCCTCCGAGATCTCCAAGGAGCTCGGCAACGGCACCGTCGACTTCGGCGTCACCGGCGAAGACCTGATCCGCGAGGGGCTTGCGGAAGCCGACAAGCGCGTCGAATTCTGCGCCCGCCTCGGCTTCGGCCACGCGGATGTCATCGTCGCCGTGCCGGAGATCTGGCTCGATGTCGACAGCATGGCTGATCTCGGCGATGTCGCCACCGATTTCCGCGCTCGCCACGGTCGCCGCCTGACGATCGCCACCAAATACTGGCGGCTGACGCAGCAGTTCTTCTCGCGCCAGCACGGCATCCAGCTCTATCGCATAGTCGAGAGCCTGGGCGCCACCGAGGGCGCGCCGGCATCGGGCTCGGCCGATATCATCGTCGATATCACCTCGACGGGCTCAACGTTGCGCGCCAATCACCTGAAGATCCTGTCGGATGGCGTCATTCTGCGATCCGAGGCTTGCCTCGTGCGCGCCCGCAAGCAGAGCCACGCCGACGAGCCTTCCGTTGCGCGCCTGATCGAAGCCGTCCGCGCCGCGCTCTGATATCTATCGTCGTATCAATCACGAAAAAGCCCGCCACCAGATGAACTGGCGGCGGGCTTTTTTATGCTTGGGAGAATGCGGTGCCGATTACGCAGCGACCGGCAGGGCGCCACGGCGGGCGTCGATCGAGTAGAGGCCCGGGCCGAAGGTGGCGAGCAGGATGTAGGCGCCAGCCAGCGTGAAGTTCTTCATCAGCATGATGCCGTTGAGAGCGTTGATCCAGCCGAGAGCGGCATCCGGCCAGCCGGGGACGGCAACGGTGCCGGAGTGGAAGACGAGACCGGTGAAGACGCAGAATGCGGCCAGCGCCCAGCCAACGATCTTCGTCTGGAAGCCGACGAGAACGGCAAGACCGGTGACGAGTTCGAACAGGCCGGCGAGGTAGGCAAGAGCGGTCGCGGCAGGCAGGCCGGCGCCGGTGATCATGCCGGCGGTACCAGCCGGGTCGGTCAGCTTGCCGAAGCCCGAGTAGATGAAGATGAAGGAGAGGAGGATGCGGGCGACGAGAATGACAATGTTCTGGGTATTCGACATGGAACTGTCTCCGGTTGAATGAGCTGAGACCGGTGTGCCCCCGGCACGGTTGTCGATCTCGTATGCACCGTTTCTCCTCTTTTTTGGCCGTCATGGAAAGATAGACGGGAGCGGACAGTTTGTTCAGTAATAGTGAACGACTGATCGCGCACGATCACCGCTTGCCATGTCCCTCGGGGCTCTTCTATGGTCGGCCGCCTTATCCCGCATGGAGAATTCAGATGGCAGATCTTTCCGCATTCCCGATCACGAAACGCTGGCCGGCAAGCAATCCCGATATCATCCAGCTCTATTCGCTGCCGACGCCGAACGGCGTGAAGGTGTCGATCGCGCTCGAGGAGCTCGCTCTGCCTTATGAGCCGCATCTGATCTCCTTCGGCACCAACGACCAGAAATCTCCGGAGTTCATGTCGCTCAATCCGAATGGCCGTATTCCGGCGATCATCGATCCCAATGGCCCCAACGGAAAGCCGATCGGCCTGTTCGAATCCGGAGCGATCCTTGTCTATCTCGCCGAAAAGACCGGCAAGCTCATGCCCCAGGACGCAGCCGGTCGCTATGAGACGCTCCAGTGGGTGTTCTTCCAGATGGGCGGCATCGGGCCGATGTTCGGTCAGCTCGGCCACTTCCACAAGTTCGCCGCCGACAAGGTCGCCAACAACTCCTATCCGGTGGAGCGCTACCGAGATGAATCCAAGCGCCTGCTCGGCGTACTGGAAGAGCGCCTGCAGAGCCGCCAGTGGATCATGGGCGACACCTACACCATCGCGGACATCACCACTTTCCCATGGGTGCGCGGTGCCGATGTCTTTTATGGCGGTCGAGAGCTCCTGGAATACGACAAGTTCCCGGCGGTCATGGACTGGCTGAAGCGCTGCATCGCGCGCCCGGCGAGCGAAAAGGGCCTGAACATCCCGGCGCGCCCGGCCTGAGCCGCCTACAGCGGTCACATGTGTCCATAACGTCAAAAGCCGGCCCACTGGGCCGGCTTTTCCGTGAAAGCAGGTAGATTTTACTGGCGGCGAATGGCGGCCTTGTTCGTGTCGGCTTCGATGCGCGGGAAGATGAACATGCCGATCATGCTGCCATTGCCTTCCTCTTCGTAGCCGTTCGATTCACCCATGCAGAACAGCGGCTGGCGGTAGCCGTTGGGCAGGATGATCGTGGTCGAAAAACAGAAGGACGAGGATAGTGCCGCGGCCTGTTCGAAAATCTGGACGATGCGGCCGCGGTCCTTGGGATCATAACAGCGCATCAGGCTGAGCAAACCGCATTCGGGTACGCTCAGGCCATGAAGCCGGGCGCTGCGTTCCTGAAGGCGGATCACGCCGCTTGAAAAGTCGCCGACCCAGCTTTCCGATATCGAGAGCTGAGCGAGCATGTCGGGATTGTTGTCGTTGAGTTCCAGCGATCCGCGCAAGAGCGGTGCCGCTGCGGTGGTTTTTGTTATCTTAAACACATTGTTCCCCAGTTTGGGCGCAGCGTTCTCCCATGCTGCACACCCGGCAAACATCACAGATTCAGTCGACGCCGGGCATCATGCTCGGTGGCTGGAAAATAGCGTTCCGAGCGGTCGCTCCGTAAAGTGAGCCCACTCTGCCCAGCCTTTCCAAAATATGCAACTTCTAATTTAATTCAGGATAAGTAACTCTGTCCATGCGTCAATGCAATTCTGGGCGGTGTCGGCGATGCGGCGGCAAGAGCGCCTGAACGAAACGTCGAACACAGCGCGAATCTATAAGTTTTTTTGCAGAAACGGCAATGGCTTTTCACACGCTGGCGTACGCTGACGCTCAACGGTTAACGATCAGAAATAGCGGAAAGGTTGATGAAAACACTGCTAAATAATGCAGAATTGATGGACTTGCGGGCTTTTCAAGCTGCTGACGACAACCATTGGATCGAAAACTCGATTGTTACGGGAATTTGACTCCTCGGTAAAAATCGCCCGTCGGGCAAGCTTCACGAAAGCCTCGCCAAGTTCAACGGCTCGCCATTTGTCTGATTATACGTTTCATCACAAGGTTGAAAAATGTTGGAGAGAATGTGAGCGCGAATCACAAAATGAAAAGGGCGACCCGAGGGCCGCCCTTCCGTAACCTGAACCTGATGGCTCAGATGTAAAACCTTTCGGTCTTACATCATGTCCATGCCGCCCATTCCGCCCATGCCGCCAGGCATGCCGGCAGGAGCGTCCTTCTTCGGCAGCTCGGCGATCATGGCTTCGGTGGTGATCAGCAGCGAAGCAACCGAAGCTGCGTTCTGCAGAGCCGTACGAACAACCTTGACCGGGTCGACGATGCCCATGGCGATCATGTCGCCATATTCAGACGTCTGGGCGTTGTAGCCGTAGTTGTCTTCGTTCTTCTCGAGGATCTTGCCAACAACGATCGAAGCTTCGTCACCAGCGTTCTCGGAGATCTGGCGAACCAGGGACTGCAGAGCGCGACGGATGATGTTGACGCCAGCTTCCTGATCGTCGTTTGCACCCTTTGCGGTGATCTTGGAAGCCGAACGGAGGAGAGCAACGCCACCACCAGGTACGATACCTTCCTGAACAGCAGCGCGCGTTGCGTTCAGAGCGTCGTCGATGCGGTCCTTGCGTTCCTTGACTTCGATTTCCGTGGAGCCGCCAACGCGGATGACGGCAACGCCGCCAGCGAGCTTGGCAAGACGTTCCTGCAGCTTTTCGCGGTCATAATCGGAAGAGGTTTCTTCGATCTGAGCCTTGATCTGAGCAACGCGGCCTTCGATGTCGGACTTGGCGCCAGCGCCGTCGACGATCGTCGTGTTTTCCTTGGAGATCGAAACCTTCTTCGAACGGCCGAGCATGTCGAGCGTTACGGATTCGAGCTTGATGCCGAGGTCTTCGGAGATGACGGTGCCGCCCGTGAGGATAGCGATGTCTTCCAGCATGGCCTTGCGGCGGTCGCCGAAGCCAGGAGCCTTGACGGCAGCGATCTTCAGGCCGCCACGCAGCTTGTTGACGACGAGCGTAGCAAGAGCTTCGCCTTCGACGTCTTCAGCGATGATGAGGAGCGGCTTGCCGGTCTGAACGACGGCTTCGAGAACCGGGAGCATCGCCTGCAGGTTCGAGAGCTTCTTCTCGTGGAGGAGAATGTAAGCGTCGTCGAGGTCGGCGACCATCTTTTCCGGGTTGGTGACGAAGTAAGGCGACAGGTAGCCGCGGTCGAACTGCATGCCTTCGACGACTTCGAGTTCGGTTTCAGCGGTCTTGGCTTCTTCGACGGTGATGACACCTTCGTTGCCGACCTTCTGCATGGCTTCAGCAATGTCGTCACCGACCTGCTTGTCGCCGTTTGCGGAGATCGTGCCGACCTGGGCAACTTCAGCCGAGGTGGAGATCTTCTTTGCCTTTGCCTGCAGGTCCTTGACGACTTCTGCAACAGCGAGGTCGATACCGCGCTTCAGGTCCATCGGGTTCATGCCGGCAGCAACTGCCTTGGCGCCTTCGCGAACGATAGCGCGGGCCAGAACGGTAGCCGTCGTGGTGCCGTCGCCGGCGATGTCGTTGGTCTTCGAAGCAACTTCGCGGACCATCTGGGCGCCCATGTTTTCGAACTTGTCTTCGAGTTCGATTTCCTTGGCGACCGATACACCGTCCTTGGTGATGCGCGGAGCGCCGAAGGACTTGTCGATAACGACGTTACGACCCTTCGGGCCGAGGGTTACCTGCACTGCGTCAGCGAGGATGTCGACGCCGCGCAGCATCTTTTCGCGCGCAGAGCGGCCGAACTTTACTTCTTTAGCTGCCATTTTGAGAACTCCTGAAAAGGGGTGTCAGCGAATTAGGATGAAGTGGGAAACCGGCTGATTAGCCGATGATGCCCATGATGTCGGCTTCCTTCATGATCAGAAGGTCTTCGCCGTTGATCTTGACTTCGGTGCCGGACCACTTGCCGAACAGAACGCGGTCGCCAGCCTTGACGTCGAGAGCGACGACCTTGCCGGACTCGTCACGAGCGCCGGTGCCGACGGCGACGATTTCGCCTTCCTGCGGCTTTTCCTTGGCGGTGTCAGGAATGATGATGCCGCCCTTGGTCTTTTCTTCGGACTCAACGCGGCGAACAACGACGCGATCGTGAAGGGGGCGGAAGTTGGTGCTTGCCATTGTCTAATCCCTCGATCAAATGACACTCGCAGGCCGGTATGGCCCACACGGATGGGTGTTAGCACTCTCCTATGGTGAGTGCTAGCGACCTGCATTTAGGAGCGGCCATGTGGGGAGTCAAGGGAAGCTGTCGTAATTTTCCGACGCCCCGTGTCTATAGCCGTTTGATGGCAAAGTTGTGAACCTGCCGCGCGCCTGTCGAGCACGGGAAAACGCTTCGATGGTTAATGCCGGAAAGGGCAGGGACAGCACCTGTCTCCCAAGCGCCGACAACATGGTCCGGCATTGTCATAAACCCGTGTCCGGAATTTGCGAAAGGCCACCAGGAAGCGCCGTCTCGGCCACGCCGCCGGGCCGGGATTGTCCAGCCCCGATGCGGGTGATATCGAGCGACAGGGGACAGCCGGCAGAGGTCGGCAAAGGGGTGGATATATATGAGCGTGGACGGAGCGGTGATGGCGGATGACAGCGTGGCATCGGTGCCGTTTGGCGAGGCCGTCCGCGTCTGGGCCAGGATCGGCTGTCTGAGCTTCGGCGGCCCCGCCGGCCAGATCGCCCTGATGCACCGGACCATCGTCGACGAAAAGCGTTGGATCTCCGAGGATCGCTTCCTGCATGCGTTGAACTACTGCATGCTGCTGCCGGGGCCCGAGGCGCAGCAACTCGCCACCTATATCGGCTGGCTGATGCATGGCGTGCGCGGCGGCATCCTGGCCGGCCTGCTCTTCATCTTGCCGGGCTTCGTGGTCATGCTCGGCCTATCTGCCCTCTACGCCGTCTTCCAGGAAACGACCTGGCTTCCAGCCCTGTTCTTCGGCCTCAAGGCCGCCGTGCTTGCGGTCGTCGTCGAGGCGCTGCTGCGCCTTGCCCGCCGTGCGCTGAAAACCCGCGCCCATTATTACATCGCCGCCGCATCCTTCCTGGCGCTGTTCATGCTGAACGCGCCATTCCCCATCGTCGTCATCCTCGCCGGCCTCACCGGTTTCGCGCTGCACCGCTATTCCCGCCGCCACGCGCCGACGCAAGAAGCCCAAGTCCAACTCAACACGCAATCGCCCCGCCGCCTGCCCACGTTTACGACCCACGCCATCGCCCGGCCGCTGCTGGTCCTCGTCTTCTGGATCCTCATCTGGCAGGCACCGTTGCTCCTCGTCCGAAATCTGCATGCCCCCTCCGATCTCATCGCCGAAGCGCTGAGCGGCGAGACCAATGTCTTCGGCGCGCTCTTCATCTTCTTCTCCAAGATGGCGGTCATCACCTTCGGCGGCGCCTATGCCGTGCTCACCTATGTCGCGCAGGTCGCCGTCGGCCATTATGCCTGGCTGCAGCCGGGCGAGATGCTGGATGGCTTGGCGCTGGCCGAAACCACGCCCGGCCCGCTGGTTCTCGTCCTCTGTTTCGTCGGCTTCCTCGCCGGCTACCGCAATCCGCTTTTCATGGCACCGCTGATGGGCGGCGCGCTCGGCGCCACGCTGGTCGCCTGGGCGACCTTCGTCCCGAGCTTCGTCTGGATCTTCGCCGGCGCACCCTTCGTCGAGAAGCTGCGCGACAATGCTGGCCTGTCCGCCGCTCTGTCGGCTATCACCGCTGCCGTCGTCGGCGTCATCCTAAATCTGTCGCTCTGGTTCGGCCTGCATGTGCTCTTCGCAGAGGTCGGCCGGGTAGCACTTCTGTCGCGCGGCGCGGGCCTTCCCATCGTCAGCCTCGCCTGGCCGCAATGGGCCACGATCGATATCGCGGCGCTTGCGATCTTCGTGATCGCGTCCGTCCTCTTGTTCTACGTGAAGATGGGGATGGTCAAAGTGCTGGGGCTTTGCGCCGCCGCCGGTCTCGCCATCAAGGGTGCCGAACTGCTGCTCTGAGGGCCGTCGGAACGCATAGGGTCTCAAGAATTTCATCGTTCTGCATTGCAAAATTTCTTGCCATCGCGGCGGGGCTTTGCGATGTCAGCCCTCATCGAATGAAAACCGGGACTTTGAAATGGCGCAGCGCATCGAGAATTTCGCAGAGATCACCAGCCGCTATGATGCGGTGTTCTGCGATGTGTGGGGCGTTTTGCACAATGGCGTTTCGCCCTTTCCGAAGGCAGCTGCCGCCCTTCAGGCCGCACGCGAAGCCGGTCTCACGGTCGTCCTCATCACCAATTCGCCGCGCATCGCGCCGCTCGTCGTCGATCAACTCCGCAACATCGGCATCCAGGACGAGGCCTATGATCGCATCGTCACCTCGGGCGACGTCACCCGCGGCCTGATCGCCGAAGGCCCGAAGAAGGTCTTCCTGCTCGGCCCGGATCGCGACATCGCCATCATCGAAGGCATCGGCGTCACCCGCGTTTCCGCAGAGGAGGCCGATTGCGTCGTCTGCACCGGTTTCTTCGACGACGAGACCGAGACGCCCGAGGATTACACCGACATGCTCAAGGCCTTCCAGGCCCGCGACGTGCCGATGATCTGCGCCAATCCCGACCTGATCGTCGAGCGTGGCCACAAGATGATCCCCTGCGCCGGCGCCATGGCCGCCTATTTCGATCAGCTCGGCGGCAAGACCCGCATCGCCGGCAAGCCGCACAAGCCGATCTATGACGCCGTGCTCTCGGTTGCCCGCGAAATGCGCGGCGATCTCAAGATGGACCGCATCCTGGCGATCGGCGACGGCATGCCGACGGATGTGCGCGGCGCCCTCGATTACGGCCTCGATCTTCTCTATATCAGCGGCGGCATTCACGCGGCCGAATACACGCTGAACGGCGAGACCGACGAGGCGATCCTCACCGCCTATCTCGAACGCGAGAAGGCAACGCCGAAGTGGTGGATGCCGCGCCTCGCCTGAGCCTCCTCGCGCCTGAAGCCGCCTTGCCTAAGCCCGAAGCATCAGTAGAGTCTGCCCGATGACCGTCTTCCACCGCAACGAAACCCGAGAACCCTTGCCGGATCACCTTAGCGGCGGCGTGATCGCCATTGGCAATTTCGACGGCGTTCATCGCGGCCATCAGTCGGTTCTCGAAAGGGCGCTGGAGATCGCGCGGGATCGTGGCGTTCCCGCGCTGGTGCTGACCTTCGAGCCGCATCCGCGCACCGTGTTCCGCCCGCAGGAGCCGGTTTTCCGCATCACGCCCGCGCCGCTGCGCGCCCGCATTCTGGAAGCCATGGGCTTCGGCGCCGTCATCGAATATCCGTTCGACCGCGAATTCTCGCAGCGCTCGGCGGATGATTTCATCCACTCGATCCTCAAGGATTGGCTGGGCGCATCCGAGGTGGTGACCGGCGTCGATTTCCATTTCGGTCGCGGCCGCGAGGGTGGTCCGGCCTTCCTCATGGACGCCGGCAATAAATACGGCTTCGGTGTCACCCTGATCGACACCTTCCGCGATGAGAACGCCGACGTGGTCTCTTCCAGCCGTATCCGCGCGCTGTTGAAGGAAGGCGAGGTCAGCGAGGTCGCCGGCCTGCTCGGTTATCACTACACGGTCGAATCCGAGGTGATCGGCGGCGAAAAGCTCGGCCGCCAGCTCGGCTTCCCGACGGCCAACATGCGCCTTCCAGCCGAGGTCGAACTGAAGCCCGGCATCTACGCCGTCCGCTTCCGCTTCGAGGATGGGTCGATGCATGATGCGGTGGCGAGCTACGGCCGCCGCCCGACGGTCACCGACAACGGTGCTCCGTTGCTCGAGACCTTCGTCTTCGATTTCTCCGGCGACCTCTATGGCCAGATCTGTTCCGTCTCCTTCTTCTCCTACCTGCGCCCGGAGCTGAAGTTCGACGGCCTCGAACCGCTGGTCGAGCAGATGAACCGCGACAAGGAAGAGGCGAGGGCGGTGCTATCAGGCATGCAGCCGATCAGCGAGCTCGACCGCAAGCTCTGCGGTCTCGGCTGAAGCTCATTCCTCTTCCGCATTGCGTTGAAGCAATGCCGCCACCGGATCCTCCGGCTCGATCGTCACGATGACGATCGAGAGAAAGATCAGCGCCGCCCCGACGCAGGCCATCACAGGCGGCCGCTCCAGCAAGACAAGGCAGGCGCCGATCGCGCCGAATATGCTCTCGCCGGAGACCAGCACCGCCGCCTTCGATGCCGGCACATGGCGCTGTGCGTAGGTCTGCAGCCCAAACGCGGCCGCGGTGGAGAGAATGCCGAGCATCGCCAGTTCCGGTGCCGCCCGCCACATCATCTCGCCCGTCAGCGGCTCCAGCAGCGGCGCCACCGGCATCAAGAGCAGCGCGGCGATCGCGAATTGCACGAAGGCCGAGGTGAACGGTCCGCCATGACGCCGGGCGTGGCGCCCGAGCAGCACCATCCAGAAAGCATAAAAGACGGCGGAGACCAGGCAGGCGACATCGCCCGTGTTCAGCGCCGCGAAGCCGCCGATCCCATCGGCCATCAGCCCGATGCCGGCAAGCGTCAGGCAGGCGGCGAAGATACCCAGCCGTCGCGTCGTCTCGCCGAAATAGACCCATGCCGCGACGGGCGTGAGCACGGTTGCTGTGTTGACCAGGAAGCTTGCATTGACGACCGTGGCGTTGACATAAGCCGTCTGCTGGATCGCGATCGCCACGGTGAAAGTGAGCGCAACACGAAGGATGCTTCGCGTCCATCCCGTGCTGCGCCCCCCGTTACGCTCGACGACCGCCAGCGGCAGCATCACTAGCGCCGCGATCAGGCAGCGCAGCATGGTGGCCGACAGCGGGCCCATATGCGTGAGCACCGTCTTTTGCGCGATATTGCCGAAGCCCCAGAAGGCAGCGGCGAGGATCAGTGAGACATAGGCGCTCCGCTTCGACATGGCGGTTCACACCACGACCAGGCGATGCGCCGCCCGTGCTGCCAGCATCGCCGCCGAGCCGAGCAGCAGGCAGCCCGAGATCATCGCGAACTGCCGCCGCCGCGCCGGATGCCCGAGCCAGGATCGCAGCATCCGCCCGGTCAGGCTCCAGCCGTAGAAGCGCACCGCCGAGGCGAGCAGGAAGCCTGCGCCGAACCAGAGGCGGATACGGGTTTCGAAGGCAGAGGCGACAAGGCCGACGAGCAGCACGATCTCGACATAGACGAGCGGGTTGAGCCAGGTCACCGCGAGCATGGAGACTGCCGCGTTCCAGCGCGTGCGGCAGCTTGCAGCGAGGCCGTCATCCATCACCGGTGTGCGCTGCAGGCTGCGACGGATGGCGCAGACGCCGTAACAGACGAGGAACAGGATACCGAGCAGGTGCAGCGCCGCCGAAATGCCGGGATAGGTGCCGGGCGAGGCCTGAAAGCCCATCAGCCCCATGCCGACAAGCAGGATTTCGGAGAGATAGCCGATGCTGGCGACGAGCAGCATGTTGTCGCGCGCGAGCCCGGCATTGATCAAGGCGAGGTTTTGCGGACCGATCGAAAAGATCAGGCTGGCGCCGAGCAGAAATCCCGAGCCTGCCGCATGATATGGAAAAACGTCCATGGACATGCCCTCGAAAAAGGAGATCGAAGCAAGGGCGCAATCGGGCATCCAGCACTTGCGGTCGCCGGCCGCCGCCGCCGACCGCAAGTGCTGCCCCTCAAACACCCTGTCTGCTATGTGGCATTGCGGGATAGCGCCGATCGTGGCCGGTTTGCTCGCCCGGCCGCGTTCTACAGGTTTGCCACCCTTGCGTCGTGGCGATCCGCGAAATCGTCATTCTCGATCTGCGCAATCCGGCGAAATTCCCCAGGCGCCGCGCCAAAGGATTGCGCGAAGCTGCGATAGAAGCTGCTCAGATTGTTGAAGCCGCAGGCAAGCGCCACGTCGAGAACGGACCGCTGCGGGCAATTGATGAGCATGCCCTTCGCCCAATCCAGCCGCGCGGCCAGGATCGATCCCGCCACGCCGACGCCGCTCCGTTCGAAAGCCATGTTGAGCGAGCGGAGCGATACGCCGAGATGATCGGCGATCGCCTGCGGGGTCAGGCGGGGATTGTCGCAATGACGTGCGATGAATTGCTGCGCCCGCTGCCGCCGCGCATCGCGGACGGAGCCTTGAAGCTCGCCATGCCCAAGCGGATGCAGCCCCTGCGCGATCATCGCCAGTCGCGTCAGGGTGCTGAGCGCCGCCGTGCTCGCGGCGGGCTGCGGGCTCTGCATCGCGCAGCACGCGGAGAAACAGGCCACAAGCAGGCCGTAGAGCTCGTTTTCGGGGCGCAGCAGCACCGGATTGAGCAGCCTGGCGTCATCGAGAAACGGCTTGAAATGGCCGCGCGGAATATAGGCGCAGGTCGTGACCGACTGCTTGGCGAAGGAAACGGTCTGCGGCCCGTCGAGGTCGAGGAGCAGCATGTCTCCGGGCCCGGTGCGCGGAAATGCGTCATGATAGCCGAAGCTCTGCTCGTAGCTGCCATTGTTCAGCATCGCCAGCAGCAACATCTCGCTGGAGCGCTCGGATATCTCCTTCTCGCTGCGCGCCAGCACCACGGAGCTCGCCTCGAAATGCGTGAGATAGGCATCTCCGAGCAGGCGGCCGCTGAAGCGCACATGAAAATCATCGTCGTCGAAACGCGATCGCGAGAGATCGATCAACGGCAGGGGCGAGGCTTCGACAACCTCGTGCAGGTAGACCGACCGACGGCCCTGCGCGACACGGTCGCTATCGATCACATGTTTCATCCGCGCCCCTCTCGCTGAAAACAGACAGCCCTTCGCGCGCGGCGATTTCGCCACGAGCCACCGCCTGGAACCATGTAACGTCAGATTGAAATCAACTTATAGTATATTAGCAATATTTGAATTGAATGTGAAGGCACGCGAGAAAGCGGCGCGGCGAGGGAACCTCCGCGCCTAACTCGCTATCGGTCGCTCACCAACTGTGTCTTTTTCGCGGCGGGGATGCTTGTCGCGCCGCGCGGCTGGCATATGTCATCTATTTGATAAGACGCGGATAAGCCGCGCCCGATCCGCGAAAGGCACTCTCCCCATGGACAAAAGATTTGGAACGGCGGCCTGCTGGCTGCTCATCATTCCCTATATCGGGCTACTCTGGGTCCCCTTCTACAATTTCCACGATCCGGTTCTTTTCGGCTTCCCCTTCTTCTACTGGTACCAGCTCGCATGGGTGCCGATCACCGCCTTCCTGACCTGGATCGCCTACCGGAGCATGCGCAATGACGACTGATCTCAACGTCACGGCGCTCAGCGTCTTTATTTTCTTCTTTGTCCTTGTCACCGTCATGGGCTTCGTCGCCTCGCGCTGGCGCCGGCCCGAAACCATGGCGCATATCGACGAATGGGGCCTCGGCGGCCGCTCCTTCGGCACCTGGATTACCTGGTTTCTGGTTGGCGGCGATTTCTACACCGCCTACACCGTCATCGCCGTTCCGGCGCTCGTCTATACCGTCGGCGCCTACGGCTTCTTCGCGCTGCCCTATACGATCGTCGTCTACCCCTTCGTCTTCATGGTGATGCCGGTGCTCTGGAAGCGGGCGCGGGACTTCGGCTATGTGACGGCCGGCGACGTCGTTCACGGCCAGTATGGCTCGCGCGGGCTGGAGCTTGCGGTCGCGGCAACAGGCGTCATCGCCACCATGCCGTATATCGCCCTTCAGCTCGTCGGCATGACGGCGGCGCTGAAGGCGCTTGGCCTGCATGGCGAGGTACCGCTCGCCATCGCTTTCATCGTGCTGGCGCTCTACACCTATTCGGCAGGCCTCAGGGCGCCGGCGCTGATCGCCTTCGTCAAGGACATCATGATCTATATCGTGGTGATCGCGGCCGTGGCGCTGATCCCGTCAAAGCTCGGCGGCTACGCCAATGTCTTCGCTTCCGCCGACGCGGCCTTCCAGGCCAAGGGCTCCGGCAGCCTGCTGCTCGGGTCCAACCAGTATGTCGCTTATGCGACGCTGGCGCTCGGCTCGGCGCTTGCGGCCTTCATGTATCCGCACACGCTGACCGGCATCTTCGCCTCCAACAGCGGCAACACCATCCGCAAGAACGCGGTCCTGCTGCCGGCCTACACGCTGCTGCTCGGCCTGCTGGCGCTGCTTGGCTACATGGGCCACGCCGCCGGCCTTAAGCTCGACAGCGCTAACGATGTCGTGCCTGCGCTGTTCCAGACGCTCTTCCCCAGCTGGTTCGCCGGCTTCGCCTTCGCGGCGATCGCCATCGGCGCACTGGTGCCGGCGGCGGTGATGTCGATCGGCGCAGCCAATCTCTTCACCCGCAACTTCTGGAAAGCCTATGTAAACCCCCAGGTGACGGATGCGGGCGAAGCGAAGGTCGCAAAGATGACCTCGCTGGTCGTCAAGGTCGGCGCCCTGCTGGTCATCATCTTTCTGCCCACCCAGTTCGCCCTCGACCTGCAGCTCCTCGGCGGCATCTGGATCCTGCAGACGCTCCCGGCCCTGGTCTTCGGCCTCTACACCAACTGGTTCCGCGCTCCGGGCCTGCTTGCCGGCTGGTTCGTCGGCTTCTTCGGCGGCACGCTGCTGGTCTGGATCAACGGGTTGAAACCTCTGCAGCCGGTGACGATGGGCGAGACCTCGTTCACGATCTATATCGGGCTGCTGGCGCTGGCGGTGAACATCATCGTCGCGGTGGTGGTGAATGCCGTGGCGCCGGGCAAGGCTGTGGCTCGGGCTTGAGAGTGATGAGAGGGGAGGGCTGCGGGTGACGCCGCGGCCTTCCTCATTTTCCGCTCAGCGGAAATTGCGCGGGCTCATCCGACCAGGGATCGAATACTGCGGCGCCCGAAGAGCGGGTGTCCTTGACGTTGCGTGTCACAAGATAGAGGTTGTGCTCGATGGCTGTCGCCGCCAGCATCGTGTCGATGACGGGAGGCGCATGGTTGGTGGCCAGCTTAACCCGTCCCGAGATCGCGCCCCAGCGCCTGACGCAATTGTCGGTCAGCGAGAGAATTCGGCCGGAGAATCGTTGTTCGAGCGCATTGCGCGCTGCCGCATAGACGTAGCGGTTAGCGTCGTCGGGCGGGAGGTTCTCGATCCCCTTGTCGTATTCGGCCAGCGTCAGGATGCTCAGGAACATGCGCCCTTCGTCCTGCCCGGCAGCCCAGGTCTTGACCGACGGCGCGCCGTTGCGATTGATCAGCGCGGCGATGACGTTGGTGTCGAGCAGCCAGCCGATCACAGCGTCACATCGCGTCCTTCGTCGCGCTCGCGCTCAAGCGTAAGCCCGTCAAGCGCCAGTCCCTCCAGAAATTCCACCAGCGGCTTCCTCGGTGCCGCCTGCATCAGGCGGTCGAGTTCCTCGGCGCTGATAACCACGACGCTGTCTCGGCCGCGAACGGTCACGCGCTGTGGCCCTTGGCTATGCGCCATCCGCACGACCTCGCTGAACCGCGCCTTGGCATCCTCCAGCTTCCAGCGCGGCCCGCCCGGTCTAGGCTTTCGCGTCTGTTGTGCACACATGGTTGAACTCCTGATCTAGTCAGATGGTCAGATCATAGCGCATTCGGACGAAAATTGCCAATCGGCAAATCGGCGGTGCCGGAACCGGGTGCACGCGCCATCGGCCAATTCTCCTCTTCCTTTTCCCGCTAAAAGCGCCTATGAACCGGCGCGATGAACAAGTTCCGGCTGGCGATCACGATACGAATTATCGGCCCGGCCTTCCGCGCGCGCTAAGCGGCCGGAAGGTCCGGGTTTTCGGCGCTCGACCTCAGAGCGCTTCCGCCGCCACGATATTTCCAAGTCCGTTGCGCCCGTTTGCGAGGCGTAAAGCACGATCGCTAGAAGAGACGATTGCCAGACATGACCGATACAGCCGAAAAGATCGATTACTCCAAGACCCTCTATCTCCCCGAAACCGATTTCCCGATGCGCGCCGGCCTGCCGCAGAAGGAGCCGGAAACGGTCGCCCGCTGGCAGGAGATGGGCCTCTACAAGAAGCTGCGCGCATCCGCCGCCGGCCGCGAAAAATTCGTCCTCCACGACGGCCCTCCCTATGCCAACGGCAACATCCATATTGGCCACGCGCTGAACAAGATCCTCAAGGACGTCATCAACCGCTCGTTCCAGATGCGCGGCTTCGACGCCAACTACGTTCCCGGCTGGGATTGCCACGGCCTTCCGATCGAGTGGAAGATCGAGGAAGAGAATTACCGCGCCAAGGGCAAGGCCAAGCCTGATCTCAAGCAGGCCGACGCGATGATCGAGTTCCGCAAGGAATGCCGCGCCTATGCCGAAAAGTGGATCAAGATCCAGGGCGACGAGTTCAAGCGCCTCGGCATCGAGGGTGATTTCGACAACCCGTATCTGACGATGAACTTCCACGCCGAAAGCCGCATCGCCGGCGAACTGTTGAAGATCGCTATGAGCGGCCAGCTCTACCGCGGCTCGAAGCCGATCATGTGGTCGGTGGTCGAGCGCACGGCGCTGGCAGAAGCAGAGGTCGAATACCACGACGTCGAGAGTGATATGATCTGGGTGAAGTTCCCGGTCGTGGGTGGCGCCGGCGAGCTGGCCGATGCCCATGTCGTTATCTGGACGACAACGCCGTGGACTATCCCCGGCAACCGCGCCATCGCCTATTCGCCGAAGGTCGCCTACGGCCTCTATGAGGTTGTGGCCGCTGAAAACGACTTCGGCCCGCAGCCCGGCGAGAAGCTAATCTTCGCCGACGCACTGGCCGAGGAGTCCGCCAAGAAGGCCAAGCTCACCTTCAACCGGCTGCAGGGTGTTTCGGCGGAGCAACTCGCAGCCATCACGACCGCCCACCCGCTCAAGGGCCTCGGCGGCGGCTATGAATTCGACGTACCGCTGCTTGCCGGCGACCACGTCACCGATGACGCCGGTACCGGCTTCGTCCACACCGCCCCGTCGCATGGCCGCGAGGACTTCGAGGCCTGGATGTCCTCCGCCAAGGAGTTGGAAGCCAAGGGTATCGACACCCGCATTCCGTTCCCGGTCGACGACAGCGGCACCTATACCGCTGACGCCCCCGGCTTCGAGGGCGCACGCGTCATGGACGACAACGGCAAGAAGGGCGATGCCAACGAGCGCGTCATCAAGACGTTGATCGAGCGCAACGCGCTGTTTGCCCGTGGCCGCCTGAAGCATTCCTATCCGCATTCCTGGCGCTCCAAGAAGCCGATCATCTTCCGCAACACGCCGCAGTGGTTCGTCTACATGGACAAGGACCTCAAGGACGGCACGACGCTGCGCACCCGTGCGCTGAACGCCATCGACGACACCCGCTTCGTACCCGCCGCCGGCCAGAACCGCCTGCGCGCCATGATCGAGCAGCGTCCTGATTGGGTTCTCTCGCGCCAGCGCGCCTGGGGCGTTCCGATCTGCGTCTTCGCCGATGACGACGGCAACGTCCTGCAGGACGAAGAGGTCAACAATCGCATCCTCGAAGCCTTCGACGTCGAGGGTGCCGATGCCTGGTTCGCCGAAGGCGCCAAGGATCGCTTCCTCGGCAACGGTCACGACCACGCCAAGTGGACCCAGGTCATGGACATCCTCGACGTCTGGTTCGACAGTGGCTCGACCCACACGTTTACGCTGGAAGACCGCCCGGATCTCAAGTGGCCGGCCGATCTCTATCTCGAAGGCTCCGACCAGCATCGCGGCTGGTTCCACTCGTCGCTTCTGGAATCGGCAGCCACCCGTGGCCGTGCGCCCTACAACGCCGTTCTCACCCATGGCTTCACCATGGACGAGAAGGGCGAGAAGATGTCGAAGTCGAAGGGCAACGTCACCTCGCCGCAGGAGATCATGAAGGATGCCGGCGCCGACATCCTGCGCCTCTGGGTCATGACATCAGACTATGCCGACGACCTGCGTGTCGGCAAGACGATCATCCAGACCAATGTCGACGCCTACAGAAAGCTGCGCAACACCATCCGCTGGATGCTCGGCACGCTGGCGCACGACAAGGGCGAGACCTTCGAAGTCTCCGAAATGCCGGAGCTGGAGCAGCTGATGCTCCATCGTCTGGCCGAGCTCGACCAGCTGGTGCGCGAGAATTACGACGCCTTCGACTTCAAGAAGATCGCCCGCGCTCTGATCGACTTCGCCAATGTCGAGCTCTCGGCCTTCTACTTCGACGTCCGTAAGGATGCGCTCTATTGCGATGCACCGTCGAGCCTGCGCCGCCGCGCCTCGCTGCATGTCATCCGCAACATCTTCGATTGCATGGTGACCTGGCTGGCCCCGATGCTGCCGTTTACGACGGAAGAAGCATGGCTGTCGCGCAACCCCGGTGCCGTCTCCGTCCACCTCGAGCAGTTCCCCGAAATTCCAGGCAACTGGAAGAACGAGGCGCTGGCCGAGAAGTGGAAGAAGATCCGCGCGGTCCGCACGGTGGTCACCGGCGCGCTCGAGATCGAGCGCAAGGACAAGCGCATCGGCTCCTCGCTGGAAGCGGCTCCGGTCGTCCATATCGCCGATGCCGAGCTCCTGAAGGCGCTTGACGGCCAGGACTTCGAGGAAATCTGCATCACCTCGGGTATCGTCATCGCGGGCAATGAGGGCCCGTCGGATGCCTTCCGCCTTGCTGAAGTGGCCGGCGTCAGCGTCGAGCCGAAGCTTGCGGAAGGTGAGAAGTGCGCCCGCTCGTGGCGGATCACGACGGATGTCGGCTCCGATCCCGAGTATCCCGACGTTTCCGCCCGCGATGCTGCCGCATTGCGCGAACTTGCGGCATAAACGCAAGAAAGTTGCCGGATGAATTGCGCTATCGCGGTTCATCCGGTAAAAGCTGCCTGAAATTGGCCGGATTTTTCCGTCACGGGGAGGATGTCCGGTTGAGCATTGACTGCACCGGCATGGCTGGAAGGGTTTTCATGTTATCGAAGCGTTGGTTCCGTTTGGGCGCATGCCTGACTGTTGCGATGGCAGGCAGTGCGATGATGTCGAGCTGCACGAGCGGCCCCCGCTACGGCACGGACAAGACGGCATTCGAGCAGCTGACCGATGACCTTGGCCAATCCACCTCGCTGACCGGCACCGAGCCCAAGAACAAGGGCGTGAAGTACAATCCGCGTCCGGGTCTCGTGGTTCCCAAAGCCGGCGACAAGGAAAACCTCGTCGCGCCGCAGGAATCGATCGCCAGCAAGGACAATCCGCAGTGGGTCGAATCGCCTGAGGAAACCCGCGCCCGCCTCGTCAAGGAAGCCGACGAGAACAGCGACAAGTCCGGCTACCAGTCGCCGCTCGCCAACAACGAAGTCGAAGGCGGCCGTCGCACGACGGAAGCCCAGGCCAAGGCCTTCCGCGAAGCCCGCGCCATCCAGAAGGGCGCCTATATCGACCAGCGCCGCTACATCTCCGACCCGCCGACCGAATACCGCCAGGTCGACGACCCCACCAAGCTCGACGATCTCGGCGAGCCTGAGCTGAAGAAGATGAAGAAGAAGAAAAAGGACGCCGCCGTCGCCGGCTCCGGCAAGCAGTGGTGGAACCTGCTGCAGTAAGGTTTCGGGCCGGGCGGTAGCGAAAGTGAAAAGTTGCCGCCATCCGTGCCTGAACTAGGTTTTAGGCGTATGCGGTGTGCCGTCCTGTTCGACGCCATCTCTCATAGCCGCTTCCAACGTGGTGACTGCGGCGATGAATGTCGGAAAGACTCGCCGCAAAAGCTCCAGATTTTCAACGACCTTATCTGGCTTTAGATCGAACCCGTACCGATGGCGTACGAGGTGTCGAAAGCCCTTGAGCTCCGTCAGGGCCTCATAGAGATCTTGATCGATAAGCGCCGGTCGCGTTCCCGAAACTTCCGATGCCATCTGGTCGAGTACATCCTGGTGCGCAGAAGGCCCTGTCGGGACATCATCGTCGATGTCACGGGCGAGGCTGAGAAGAACGTCCTCTATTCCGTTGTACACATTGTGGATGCCGGCGGAGACGGCCGACATGGCGCCCCAGTCATTTGCAGCCGTCTCAGCCGCATGCTTCGCATAGAATGCTTTCATCTGGGCGAGCTCGCGCTCGGCGCGATGAATCTTGGGCGTAAGCCGTGCAAATGCCGGCAGGCTAAACGATGCCATCGAGAAACTCCTGAAGGCGATCGTGGGGAAGATCGGCCTCGAAGACGAGGTCATACGGAATTTCTGACGCCCGCATCCCGTCAGCCACGAGCCGTTCGACGAGAACGCGGCGCTTTCGGTCCATGGGGCCGCGAACGAGCAGGTCGACATCCGAATGTGAGCGGAAATCTCCCCGCGCAAGGGATCCGACGAGCGTGATGTCGATGCCCTTGCTGGATGCGTCGTGCAACACCTGCGAAACGGCTGCCGATGCCGCACTGTGCCGCCTGTCGCGTCTCCTTGCCATCAGTGCCGTCATTCCGACCATTCAGAAACTCCGATTTCTTTCAACTGTATAGCATTGGAAGATCGGCGAAAAGTGGCGCAACGCGGTGGATGATTGGCCGGAAGCCCCCTAATCCCGCTTCCCCCGAAAGAATCCCCGCAAGATCTCCGCCGCCTGCACTTCGCTCATCCCGGAATACACCTCCGGCGCATGATGACATGTCGGCTGTGCGTAAAACCGCACCCCGCTGTCCACCCCGCCACCCTTCGGGTCTTCCGCCCCATAGTAGAGCCGGCGGATGCGGGCGAAGGAGATCGCCGCCGCGCACATGGTGCAGGGTTCCAGCGTCACGTAGAGATCAGCACCCGTCAGTCGCTCCTGGCCGAGCGCCTCGCAGGCCATGCGGATGGCCGCCACTTCGGCATGCGCGGTGATGTCGTTGAGCTCGCGGGTGCGGTTGCCGGAGCGGGCGATCACCACGCCGTCGAGGACGACGACCGCGCCGATCGGCACCTCGACGCGCGCGCCCGCGGCACGCGCCTCCTCAAGCGCCAGCTCCATAAATTGATTTGTCTTCACGATCCGACAATTTCCACTTAACCGCAGGGGCGCGAACTGATAGAAGGCCCCAAAAGGCAGGCAAACAACAAATGACATTCAAAGACAAGCCAAAACGGCCGGGTGGCAAGCCATCCCCGCGCGATACCGGCGCGAAATCGGGCGAGAAGCCCGCAAGGAAGTTCGCAAAATCGGCTGACAAGGCGGATGCCGTGTCCGACGTGACGAGCGACAGCAAGGCGGAACGCATCTCCAAGGTGATGGCGCGCGCCGGCGTTGCCTCGCGTCGCGACATCGAGCGCATGATCCTTGATGGCCGCGTCACGCTGAACGGCAAGCCGCTGGACACGCCCGTCGTTAACGTCACGCTGACCGACAAGATCGAAGTCGACGGCATGCCGATCCGCGGCATCGAGCGTACGCGTCTGTGGCTCTACCACAAGCCCGCCGGCCTGGTGACCACCAATGCCGATCCGGAAGGCCGCCCGACCGTATTCGACAACCTGCCGGACGATCTGCCGCGCGTCATGTCGATCGGCCGCCTCGATATCAACACCGAAGGTCTGCTGCTGCTTACCAACGACGGCGGCCTTGCCCGCGCGCTGGAACTGCCGACGACAGGCTGGCTGCGCCGCTACCGCGTGCGCGCCCACGGCGAGATCGACCAGGAAGCGCTCGACAAGCTGAAGGACGGCATCGCCGTCGACGGCGTGCTCTACGGCGCCATCGAAGCGACGCTCGACAAGGTGCAGGGCTCCAACGTTTGGCTCACCATGGGCCTGCGCGAAGGCAAAAACCGCGAAATCAAGAACGTGCTCGGCGCGCTCGGTCTCGACGTCAACCGCCTGATCCGCATCTCCTACGGCCCGTTCCAGCTCGGTGATATCCCCGAGCGTGCGGTGATCGAAGTGCGCGGCCGCACCCTGCGCGACCAGCTCGGCCCGCGCCTGATCGAGGACGCCAAGGCCAATTTCGACGCGCCGATCTACAACGCGCCCGCCGTGACCGAGGAAGAAGAAGCCGACGCCAAGCCCGAGCGCCGTGAACGCTCGTGGAAGCCGGAAGACAAGCGCGAACGCGCGCTGAGCCGCCTCGACACCAAGCGCGACGATAAACGCGACGACCGCCGTGGCGGTGATCGCGATCGCGATGGCGGTCGTGGCCCAAGCCGTGGCGGCGACCGTAAGGACGAGGGCCCGAAGCGTCCCGCGCTCGGCAGCCGCCGCAACGCCAATGTCTGGATGGCGCCCGGCGCCCGTCCGCTCGGCGAAAAGGCAGCCGCCAAGGCCGAGAAGAACGCCCAGACGGCGCTTCGTCGTGGCGAGAAGCCCGGCCGTTCCAAGCCGCAGCCCACAAGCTACGACGAAGGTCCGCGCGTGCAGATCAACCGCGCCCGCGACGAAGAGGGCGAATGGATCCGCTCCAGCGATGTGAGCCGCGACGACGACCGCAAGCGCGGCGGCGACCGTGGTGATCGTGGCTTCGGTGACCGTCCCCGTGGCGACCGCTCGTTTGGTGATCGCGGTGACCGCTCCGGCGGCGACCGCACGGCACGCGGCGACCGGCCTTATGGTGATCGCCCACCCCGTGGCGACCGTCCCTTTGGCGACAAGCCGCGTGGCGAACGCAAGCCGCGCGAGGATGGCGACCGTCCGGCACGTGGTGACAGGCCACGTGGCGATCGGCCTTTCGGCGATCGTCCTCCCCGTGGTGACCGGCCGTTCGGCGACAAGCCGCGTCGTCCGCGCGAAGAGGGTGACGAGCGTCCCCGCGCCAACCGTTTCTCCGGCGAGGCTCGCTCCGAGCGTCCGGCCGGCGAACGTTCGTATGGCGACCGGCCTCGTGGTGATCGTCCGCAGGGTGATCGTCCCCAGGGCGAGCGCCCGAGAGGCGACCGTCCCTTCGGCGACAAGCCGCGTGGTGACGGGCCGCGCGGCAAGAGCTTTGGCGGCAAGCCCGGCGGCTCCAAGCCGGGTGCGAAGAGTTTTTCGGGCAAGCCTTCGGGCGATCGTCCCGGTGGCGGTGGCAAGCCCTCGGGCGGGCCGTCTCGTGGTGGACCTAAGGGCAAGGGAATAGGACGCGGTGCGGATCGTCGGCGGTGAGTTTCGCGGACGGTCGCTCGCCGTGCCTAAATCCAACGACATCCGGCCGACTGCCGACCGGACGCGTGAGAGCCTGTTCAATATTCTGAGCCATGCCTATCCGGAATGCGTCGATGGCACCCGGATACTCGATCTCTTTGCCGGCACCGGCGCCGTCGGTCTGGAAGCCGTCTCGCGCGGCTGCCGCCATGCGCTCTTCGTTGAAAACAGCGTCGAGGGCAGGAGCCTGCTCTGGGAAAACATCGATGCGCTCGGCCTGCACGGCAAGACCCGCATCCTGAGGCGCGACGCGACCGATCTTGGGAGCGTGGGCAACCTCGAGCCGTTCCAGTTCCTCTTCGCCGACCCGCCCTATGGCAAGGGCCTCGGCGAGAAGGCAATGGCCGCTGCCGCCAAGGGTGGTTGGCTGTTTCCGGGCGCGATTGCCGTGCTCGAGGAGCGCGCCGACGTTGCCGTTTCGGTCGATCCTTCCTATCTGTTCCTGGAAAGCCGGATTTTCGGCGATACCAGGGTGCATTTCTACCGCTACCAGCCTGAATAGGTAGCGGCTATCGGGGGCAAAGCGTGACACAGCAGGCCGAAAAGACCAGTTCCGCGTTCCCTGCTCTCGAAGATGTCGAGTCCGGCGCGTCGCCGCGTATCGCGATTGCGTTCGGCGGCGGCGGCGCCCGCGGGCTTGCTCACATCCACGTCATCGAAACGCTCGACGAGCTCGGCATCCGCCCGGTGGCGATATCGGGCTCCTCGATCGGCGCCATCATGGGCGCGGGCATGGCGGCCGGCATGACCGGCGAGGCGATCCGCGAACACGCTCTGATGACCGTCGGCAACAAGACCGCCGTTGTGAGCCGCCTCTGGGGCCTGCGCCCGCAGACGGTGCGCGACGCGGTGGCGAACGGCGTGCGCATCGGCCAGTTCAACCTCGAACGCATCCTGAAAGCCTTCCTGCCCGCCGATCTCCCCGATCGCTTCGAGGATCTGCCGATCCCGATGACGGTGACCGCCACCGATTACTACGGCCAGCAGGAAGTGCTGGTGAGCGAAGGCCAGCTCTTTCCGGCGCTCGCAGCCTCTTCCGCCATCCCCGCCGTCTTCATGCCTGTCCGGCTGCACGGAAGGGTGATGATCGACGGCGGCATCAGCAATCCCGTCCCTTATGAGTGCCTGATGGATCGCGCCGATATCGTCATCGGCATCGATGTCGTCGGCGCGCCGGAAGGCGACGGCACGCATATCCCGAACCGCATGGAGAGCATCTTCGGCTCCGGCCAGCTGATGATGCAGACAGCGATCACCCTCAAACTCCGCATCCAGCCCCCTCACATCTTCCTGCGCCCGGCCGTCGGCCGCACCGGCGTCATGGATTTTTTGAAGGCCCGCGAAGTGCTGGCCATGTCCCAAGGCGTCAAGGACGAGCTGAAATATGCGCTCGCTGGCGCGATTGAGGCACATGGGCGGGGATGATGATGGCCATACATATGGTGATCGGGTCGGATGCTCTGATCACTTGCCGTCCAAGTAACGTAGCAAGTCCAACACCGACATCGATATTGTTGCTGCCGCGGCAAAGAAGGTTGAAAGAGCAATCAAAGCGCCGATTAGACTAGCGAACCAGCCGAGCTTTACCTCACTCCTTAGCTTCTTGCCGTCCCAATAAAGGCCGCCTTTGCCGTCTGCCCCGAGCAAATTCATGCCTTGCCAGCTCATCGGCTTCACATCTTTGGGCCAATCGTCGGGTGTATCCACATCGGCAAAGGGCTGCTGACGTGCGCTGTTCCAATCGATTCGCTTGTCGCTAGTTGATCCCACTTGACGCTCCTATTACCCAAACGCCGCTATGATTTAAGCATCCGCCACCGCATCCCCCGTGCCCGCCAGCGGGTCCTGCGAGAAATCCATCGTCCGCTTCGGCTTCACCAGCGGTTCCGGCTTGACCGGCTGCGAGTAGAGCATGTCGCGGCCGGCCTGCAGTCCCTCAGTGACCTGCAGCACCAGCCGCTGTTCGTCGCGGCGGCGGATGTCTTCGCCGATCTCGTAGGCTGCGGCCTCGCTGATGCCGAGCGCTTCCAGCGTCCGGCGGCCGAACAGCAAGCCTGATTCCAGCGTTTCGCGCAGTTCGTAGTCGACATTGAGGTTGCGCAGCGCGATCGAGTGGACACGGTCGTAGGAGCGCACGAAGAGCTTGGCCTCGGGGTAGTCGGCCTGCACCAGTTCGACGATTTTGTCGGTCACTTCCCGCTTCTGCGTGCAGACGACGACGATCTTGGCATGGTCGATGCCGGACGCCCGCAACACGTCCTTGCGCATGCCGTCGCCGAAATAGATGCGAAAGCCGAAGGAGGAGGCCTGGCGGATGCGATCGGCCGAGGTGTCGATGACGGTCACCGCGCGCCCGCCGGCAAGCAGGATCTGTGCCGCGATCTGGCCGAAACGCGAGAAGCCGATCATCAGCACGTCGGCCCCCGCACCCTCGAAATCCTCTTCCAGCGTCTCCTTCGTCTCGCCGCTCTCGAGCCTTTTGGCAAGCTTGGTGCCGATCGGCGTCAGCGCCATGGAGAGCGTCACGATGGCAATGAGAAGAGAGGCGGTGCTCGATGGCATCAGCGACGAAGCGCCCGCCGTCGAAAACAGCACGAAGCCGAACTCTCCACCCTGCGGCAGCAGGAAGGCGATGCGGATCGCGTCATTGTGATCGGAGCCCGTCAGCCGGCAGAGCCCGTAGATGATCAGCGCCTTCGCCGCCATGACGACAGGCACGGTGACGAGAATGACCAGCGCGTTGTCCCAGAGCACGTCGAGCTGCAACGACAGGCCGACGGCGATGAAGAAAATGGCGAGAAGCACGCCGCGGAAGGGCTCGATATCCGCTTCGAGTTCATGTCGATAAGAGGATTCCGCCAGCATCACGCCCGCCAGGAACGCCCCCATTGCCATCGATAGCCCGGCCATCTGCATCAGCGCCGCCGATCCCATGACGACGAACAGTGCTGCCGCGATCATCGCCTCGCGCGCGCCGGTGCTGGCAATGATCTGGAACAGCGGCGTCAACAGATAGCGGCCCATCACGATCATCGCGCCGACAGCGCCAATCGCGATCCCGAAATCGACGATGGGCGTGCCGTGGCCCTTGCCCGTGTCGAGAATATTGATCAGCGCCAAAAGCGGCACGATGGCGAGGTCCTGGAACAACAGCATCGAGAAGGAGCGCTGGCCATAACGCGTGCTGACATCGCCGTCATCCTCGAGGATCTGCATGGCAAAGGCCGTGGACGACAGCGCCAGGCCGAAGCCGGCGATGATGCTGCCGCGCCAGTCGAGCAGGCCGGAGAGATCGGCGAGCGCCGTCAGCACCAGCCCGGTGAGGATCACCTGCGCCGTTCCCAGCCCGAAGATGTCGCGCCGCATCTGCCATAGACGGCTCGGCTTCAGCTCCAGGCCGATGATGAAAAGCAGGAACACGACGCCGAGTTCGGCGACATTCAGGATCTGCTCGCCATCTGTCAGCCCGTGAAAGATCGGGCCGATCACCACGCCGGCGGCGAGATAGCCGAGCACCGTTCCAAGCCCCAGTCGCTTGAAGATCGGGGCCGAAACGACGGCGCCGCCGAGCAGCAGGATCGTTTCGGTGAAGAGGGCGTTGGGCTCGGACATCCGCTAAGCTTCTTTCAATGGTCGTGGTTGCGCAAGCAGCGCGAAAAAGAATCGGCACCGTCGGCCTTGATGCTTTCCGTAGCGCACAATAAATGGAACGCGAAGGAAAGGCCAAACCATGTCCTCTGAAATTGATTCCTCGACGCTTCTCTCCCGCGCCAGCCAGCTGATCGACCTCGCCAGAAAGGCGGGTGCCGATGCCGCCGATGCGGTGGTCGTCCGCTCCCGCTCGCAATCCGTCAGCGTGCGGCTCGGCAAGGTGGAGGAAACCGAATCCTCCGAGAGCGATGATTTCTCGCTGCGCGTCTTCGTCGGCAAGCGTGTCGCCAGCGTCTCGGCCAATCCGGGCTTCGACATGTCGGTGCTCGCCGAGCGCGCGGTCGCCATGGCCAAGGTCTCGCCGGAAGATCCCTTCGCGTGCCTGGCCGATGAGAGCCGGCTCGCCAAGTCCTATCCCGACCTGCAGCTGCTCGACAGCACCGAGGTCTCCGCCGACCAGCTGCGCGAGGCAGCGCTTGCGACGGAAGCGGCCGGCCTTGCGGTCAATGGCGTCACCAATTCCTCGGGCGCCGGCGCTTCGGCCGGTCGCGGCGGCATGGTGCTCGTCACCTCGCACGGCTTTGAGGGCAGCTACATGGGCTCGCGCTTCGGCCGCTCCGTCAGCGTCATCGCCGGCGAGGGCACCGGCATGGAGCGCGACTACGATTTCGACAGCCGCATCTATTTCTCCGAGCTCGACGATCCGGCCGAGATCGGCCGCCGCGCCGGCGAGCGCGCCGTCAAGCGCCTGAAGCCGCGTCAGGTCGATACCGGCAAGAATGTCACCGTCATCTTCGATCCGCGTATCGCGCGCGGTTTCGTCGGCCACATCGCCGGCGCCATCAACGGCGCATCTGTTGCCCGCAAGACCAGCTTCCTGCGCGACAAGATGGGCGAGCAGGTGCTGAAGTCCGGCCTCTCGATCACCGACGATCCGATGATCGTGCGCGGCCCCGCCTCGCGCCCCTTCGATGGCGAAGGCGTCTCCGGCGAGCGCATGGTGATGATCGAGGACGGAGTCCTGAAGCACTGGTTCCTCTCGACATCGACTGCCCGCGAGATCGGCATGGAAACCAACGGCCGTGGCGTGCGCGGCGGCAATGCCGTTACGCCAGCCTCGACCAACCTCGCGCTCGAGCCCGGCGACATCTCGCCCGAGGACCTGATCCGCGGCGTCGGCAACGGCTTCTACGTCACCGAGCTGATCGGCCAGGGCGTCAACATGATCACCGGCGAATACAGCCGTGGCGCCACCGGTTTCTGGATCGAGAACGGTGAATTGACCTTCGCGGTTTCGGAAGTGACCATTGCATCGAACCTCAAGGAGATGTTCATGCGAGTAACGCCTGCCAACGATATCGACCGCAAGTACGGGGTAGCCGCCCCGACCATCGCGATCGAGGGAATGACGCTGGCTGGACGGTGATCGCGGGCTAAAGCGCGTCGCGATCTTTCAGATTCGCTCGTTGCGCTTTAGGTCTTTCTTTTACCGCATGTCTTCATCGCAAAACCGCTTCACACTTTTGCGCGACATGCTCTAGCCGCTGACGGATTGGAACTTGGGATGAGCGACGTGGACAATGCCCGCTGGCAGAGCGATCTGGACCTGATCGCCGACGCTGCAAAGCGGGCGGGTGCCGTGGCGCTCAGCCATTTCAACCAGTCGCCGGAGGTCTGGTGGAAGAACGAGGGCCGCTCGCCGGTCAGCGCCGCCGATTTCGCGGCCAATGAAATCCTCGAAACGATGCTGCGCGCCGCCCGGCCGGATTACGGCTGGCTGTCTGAGGAGACCGAGGACAGCGCCGATCGCCTGTCGCGCGACACGCTCTTCATCATCGATCCGATCGATGGCACGCGCGGCTTTCTCGCCGGCCAGAAGCTCTGGTGCGTCAGCGTCGCCGTGGTCCACAAGGGCAGGCCGGTGGCAGGCGTCCTCAATGCGCCGGCACTCGATGAACTCTATGAAGCGGTCGCCGGTGGCATCGCCTTGAAGAACGGCCTGCCGATCCGCGTATCGGAGCCGAAGCCACCCGTTCGCTTCGCTATTGCCGAGGACGTGCTGAACGGCTTCAAAGAGCCGTTGCGCGGCAAGATCGAGCGCGTCAAGCATGTGCCTTCGCTTGCCTATCGCGTCGCCATGGTGGCCGATGCGGCGATCGACGGCACCTTCGTGAAGCGCAATTCCCACGACTGGGATCTGGCTGCCGCCGATCTCATTCTGGAAAGGGCAGGCGGCCGTCTCGTCAATCTCGATGGAACGGCGCTGACCTATAACCGCGCGGATGTGAGACACGGCGAACTTTGCGCCGGGTCTGAGCCGCTGTTGAATGAATTTCTATCCCCTATCGCCGCGCGCTGAGCGGTTGACGTTTCCGTCAAAATCCCTCAGATGAAACGGCGGAGGAGCAGATGAAGGAAGTAACTGAAATGACCAAGTCGGGTGAAAAGAAGCAACTGTTGCACCTCGTGTTTGGCGGCGAACTGGAAAGTCTCGATGACGTGCAGTTCCGCGACCTCTCTGGCCTCGATATCGTCGGCATCTTCCCTGATTACGCATCTGCATTGACGGCCTGGAAGTCCAAGGCGCAGTCGACCGTTGATAATGCCCACATGCGCTATTTCATTGTCCATATGCACCGCTTGCTTGATCCCGAAGACAAGTCCGGCAAATAATTTTCGGCCCTTGCGGCCCTGTTTTACCCAGCCGCCTGTCATATCCAGGTACAGGGGCGGTTGTTGACGCATTCTGAACAAACTGATCGGTCATTTCGGCCGCAATGATATTTGGGAATGGGTTGATGTCGATCATCGTTGATCGGAGACGTGTTATATGAGCGGCCGCATGGCGCGTTTGGCGCTGGGCGCTTATCAGGCGGTTGGGACGTTGATCACGCCCTTCGTCGGCGGCTACCTGACCTATCGCGCTGCCAAGGGCAAGGAAGACAGGGCCCGGCGGCTTGAGCGCTCCGGTTACGCGAGCGCCGATCGCCCGGCCGGCCCGCTGGTCTGGTTCCACGCCGCAAGCGTCGGCGAGATGAACGCCGTCATTCCCCTTATCCGCGAGATCCGCCGCCGCGACGTCCACGTCATCCTGACGACGGGTACCGTGACCTCGGCCAAGCTCGCCGCCGAGCGTGTCGGCACCGAAGTCATCCACCAATATGTGCCGCTCGACCTGAAGCCCGCCGTGAGCCGCTTCCTCAATTACTGGCAGCCCGATTGCGCGCTGATCGCCGAATCCGAGATCTGGCCGGCGACCGTCATGGAGCTCGGCCGCCGCCGCATCCCGCAGATCCTCGTCAACGCCCGTATGTCAGACCGCTCCTTCGCCCGCTGGACCCGCCGGCAGGCGCTGGCCGAGGCGCTGTTCGAGAACCTGGCGCTTGTGATCGCCCAATCCGATGTCGATGCCGAGCGTTTCCGCGATCTGGGCGCCCGCCAGGTGCTGATGTCCGGCAATCTCAAGGTCGATACCGACGCGCCGTCCTATGATCCCGCCACCTTCGCCCGCTACCAGCAGCAGGTCGGCGACCGCAAGACATGGGCGGCGATCTCCACCTTTGATGGCGAGGAGAAGGCCGCCGGCATCGTTCACCGCACGCTGAAGGAGCGCAACGGCCAACTGACCATCATCGTGCCCCGCCATCCCGAGCGCGCCGATGCGATCGAGGCCGAGCTGGTCAAGCAGGGGCTCAAGGTCGCCCGCCGCACCCGCGACGATGCGCTGACACCCGATATCGATGTTTTCCTCGGCGATACGATCGGCGAGATGGGGCTTTATCTGCGCATGACCGAGGTCGCCTTCGTCGGCCGCTCGCTGTTTGGCGAGGGCGGGCAGAATCCGCTGGAGCCGGCCATGCTCGGCTGCGCGGTGCTTTCGGGCAGTAACGTCCAGAATTTCCGCGAGGCCTATCAGCGGCTTGCCCGCCGTGGCAGTGCCCGCATGGTGCGCGACACGGAGATGCTGGCCAAGGGCGTGCATTATTTGCTGACCAACGACCCGGCACGCCGCAATATGATCGAGGCAGGCGCCGCCGCCGTGCAAGAAATGCGCGGTGCGCTGACGGCGACGATGAAGGGTCTCGAGCCCTACATCAACCCGCTGACGGTGAAGGCCAGACTGCTGCCGAAGACGGCGGCGCAACGCTAAAGCATGTCGCGCAAAAGTGCGAAGCGGTTTTGCGATAACGACATGCGGTAAAACAAACAGCTAAAGCGCAACGAGCGAATCTGAAAGATCGCGAGGCGCTTTAAAGAGGCGGATAAGTTTATGCAGGCGATCAAGGGTATCCTGTTCGACAAGGACGGCACGCTTCTCGATTATGACGAGAGCTGGCTGCCCGTGAACCGCGAGTTGGCGCTAATCGCCGCCAGGGGCGACGCCGCACTTGCCGACCGCCTGCTGCTTGCCTGCGGCATGGACCCCGTGACCGGCCACATCGTTCCCGACAGCCTGCTCGCCGCCGGCAATACGCGCCAGATCTCGGAAGGCCTCGCGGCCGCCGGCTCGACAATCCCGGTCGAAGAGCTGACGGTCAGGCTCGACGAGCTCTTTTCCCACGCCGCCGATTTCTCCGTGCCGGTCACCGATCTCGCTTCTTTCTTCGCCCGCCTGCATGCGCGCGGCTTCAAGCTCGGCGTCGCCTCCAGCGACAATGAGCGCTCGATCCGCCAGACGGCCAAGCGCTTCGGCTTTGCCGATTACATCGATTACGTCGCCGGTTACGACAGCGGCCACGGCACCAAGCCGGAGCCCGGCATGGTGCTCGGCTTCTGCGCGGCCACCGGTCTCGACCCATCTGAAGTCGCCGTCGTCGGCGACAACAACCACGATCTGCACATGGGCCGCAACGCCAAGGTGGGGCTGACGGTCGCGGTTTTGACCGGCACCGGATCGCGGGAATCGCTCGCCGCCGCCAGCGATCACTGCCTCAACGATATCACCGAACTCGAAGAGCTGCTGCCCGACCTGCAGTTCGCCTGATCGACCAAAGGCTTGCTTTTTCTTGAAAATTGCCTTCTCTTTTCGCCCGGTTAGGGGTGACGTCCGCGTTGAGCGGGCCGGTGGCGCGAAAGGCAGGACGGCAAAGATGGTATCCGAAGCGCCACCGTTCTGGTGGACGAAAGCCGATTGGCGCGCCTGGACGCTTTATCCGATCTCCTTTCTTTATGGCCGTATCTCCGGCTACCGCATGGTCAACGCCAAGCGCGCTTCCGTGCCTGTGCCCGTCATCTGCGTCGGCAATTTCACCGTCGGCGGCGCCGGCAAGACACCGACCGCGATCGCGATTGCCCGTGCCGCCAAGGCCAAGGGCCTGACCCCTGGCTTCCTCAGCCGGGGATATGGCGGCTCGCTTGATGTGACGACCGTGGTCGATGCCGGCCACCACCGCGCCGTTGCCGTCGGCGACGAACCGCTGCTTCTCGCCCGCGAGGCGCTCACCGTCATCTCCCGCCGCCGTGTCGAGGGCGCCAGGCGCCTCGTCAAGGAAGGTGCTGACCTGATCATCATGGATGACGGCTTCCAGAGCGCCCGCCTTGCCATCGACTACGCGCTGCTCGTCATCGACGCCACGCGCGGTCTCGGCAACGGCCATATCGTACCGGGCGGCCCGGTGCGCGCGCCGATCAAGCTGCAGCTGCGCTACGCGACGGCACTTCTGAAGGTGGGCGCAGGGGCTGCCGCCGACCAGATCGTGCGCATTGCCGCCCGCGCCGCCAAACCCTATTTCACCGCCTCCGTCACCGTCTCCGACGGCGCCGACCTGAAGGGCCGGAAGGTTCTGGCCTTCGCCGGCATCGCCGATCCCTCGAAATTCTTCCGCACGGTGGATGGCATCGGCGCCGAAACCATCGCCCGCCGCTCGTTCGGCGATCACGAGCACCTGACCGACGACGAAATCGACGACATCCTCGAAACCGCCGCCCGCGACGACCTCCAGATCGTTACCACCTCCAAGGACTTCGTGCGGTTGATGGGCCACCATGGGAAGGCCGAGACGCTCGCGGCGAAGTGCCGGGTCATCGAGGTGGAAATGACTTTCGAGGACCATCTGGCGCCGGGGCTGATTATCGACCGCGCGCTGGATGCGTGCAGGGAACGACGGCTGAAGGAGATGGCGGCGGGGTAGGGGCGTTAACGGGCGTTCTACCGTGGAACACCCCCCTCTGTCCTGCCGGACATCTCCCCCACAAGGGGGGAGATCGACTCGCGGCTTGCTCCCAGCCAGCCAATAAAGGTGGAGCGAGCGGGCAATCCCAGCCAATCTCCCCACTTGTGGGGGAGATGCCCGGCAGGGCAGAGGGGGGTAATCCTCGCTCCGCGCCTGCCTCCAGCAATTACCGCCCACGTCATTACCGCTCAACCACAACACATGTCGGATGCCGTCGCCCCCAATCGTCTCTACAATAGGTTCAACATGGAGGAGACGTCATGCCCCGCTATCTGGTAGCCATTCACCACCCTGATGATTACGACCCCGCCCTCTCGGAAGACGAGGCGATGCATCGGGCGATCGATGCGCTGAACGATGAGATGATCGCGGCCGGCATCCGGCTCTTCGTCGGCGGCCTGCATCGGGCGGGCACCGCCAAGTCCTTGCGCGCCGATGCCGATGGAACCGTGTCGGTGAGCGACGGTCCCTATCTCAAGACCAGCGAGCATGTCGGCGGTTTCTGGGTGCTGGAGGCTGATGGCATGGAGGATGCGCTGGCCTGGGGCCGCAAGGCTGCTATCGCTTGTCGGGCTCCTGTCGAGGTTCGGGCGTTTCACTGATTGCCACCGCGCCAAGATCACCCCCCTCTGTCCTGCCGGACATCTCCCCCACAAGGGGGGAGATCGGCCAGTGGTTAGGTCTACGCCAAACAATGAAGGTTGAGCGAGCGGATGCGCCCAGCCGATCTCCCCACCTGTGGGGGAGATGCCCGGCAGGGCAGAGGGGGGTAATCCTGGCTCTAACCTCGCGGCAAGCCGGCCTACTCCACCACCCCAAACACCGGCCCATACCCACCATGCCAGGAAAAATCGCTACGCCCCAATTCGCCGCTATAGAACCCCGCACCACCACCGCCATCCAGAAACAGCGCGTCGGCACACTGCAGGTGATCGCGAAACAGCCGCGCGAAATCGTGGAAATTGACCGGATTGTCGCTGACCGCGAAACGCACCATCCCGTCCGCGCAGACGCCCACCCCACTGCGCCGCGTCCGGTCACTGGAGCCGATGATGAAGATCGGGTTGATCTTGTTTGCAATCACCAGCATCGGCCCCGACTGCGTGGCAAGCCTGACATCGGGACGTTGCTTCTCGAACGTCGCGGTCGGCAGAATGCCCGCGCCCTTGTCGCCGATAAAGAATATGCCATTGGGGTTCTTGTAGAAGTTCGGCACAGGCCCGCTCGCCTTGGGCGCCTTGACGCTCGCCACCGGCCGCAACTCCTGACCATCTTCGACATAAAGCCCGATCGGCGAGAAATCCTCGTGATACATGCCGGCATTGAGCGCGAAGACGAGCGTCTTGCCCTTGGCGGACACGGCGTCGGCGATGCCAGGGAACGAGCGGTAGGGCGCCCCGTCGTCGCCCTTCCAGAAGAGGCGCAGATCCGCCTTGGCGGGATCGACGGTGCAGATCACGTAGTTGGTGTTCTCGACCGTTTCCGGCGCGCAGGGTCCGGCAAGCGCGGAGCCCGCGGTCCCAAATAAAGCACCCAGCAGAATAGCCATCCCGGCGAGGGCGGCGGAGAGCAGGCCGGATGAACGGATAGGCACCAGTTCTCGTCCTTTGCGGTGTGAGAAAGGTCGCGGCGAGCCGGTTTAGCTCTTGCGCGCTTCCAGGCGCCGGCGGTCGCGTTCGACGGTCTGGAAGCCCATCGGCGTCAGGCGGAACTGCCGCTTCTGGAATTCGCCGCGGATTTCGACGAAGCCCTGCGCTTCGGCTTCATAGAGCGTCTTCAGCCCCATCTCCTTGGGCGGTGTCTGCCAATCCCGGCCGACGGCGCTATGCAGCAATGCGAGGATCTTGATCATTGTTTTCTCCATGGCCGAGGCGCGGCTTCCGCCGTCCCGCCAATGCCATCAGGCGAGCGATTACCGCTTCTGGTTCGGCAGCACGCCGGCGCGCTTGTCGGCCTCGAAGGAGGAGACGGCGTCGGCGTAGGGCTCCTGGCGAGCAACGCTCCAGTAGCGCAGTTCGTCGAGCGGGATCTGCTTGCCCGTCATGGCGCAGACGACGTACGAACCCGGCGACAGGATCTGAAAATCCGCATCGAGATAGCGTATCTTCGCTTCGCGGTTTCCGTTGCCTTCAAACAAGTTCATGCGCTCCAATCCTTAAAGCCAATCCTCAAAACGAGGCCGTCATCGGATTGCCATAACCCGCAATAGCCGCCATTGCCAGCGATTTCAGCTCCGCCCGAACAGCCGCTCGATGTCGGAAAGCTTGAGCTCGATATAGGTCGGCCGGCCGTGATTGCACTGTCCGGAACCCGGCGTCACCTCCATCTGCCTGAGCAGCGCGTTCATCTCCTCCGGCCGCAGCCGCCGTCCCGAGCGCACCGATCCGTGGCAGGCCATGGTCGCCGCCACATATTCGAGCTTGGCCGAAAGCCCCGAGGCCGTGTCCCATTCGGCGATCTCGTCGGCCAGCTGCCTGATCAGCCCGGATGCATCGACCTCGCCCAGCATCGCCGGCGTCTCACGCACCGCGATCGCCCCCGGCCCGAAGCGCTCGATGCCAAGCCCGAGCTCGCCGAACTCCGATGAGAACTGCATCAGCCGGTCGCAATCTTCTTCCGGCAGGTCGATGATCTCGGGGATCAGAAGCACCTGCGAGGCCAGCCGCTTGGAATGCAGCGCCTTGCGCATCGCCTCGAACACCAGCCGCTCATGCGCCGCATGCTGGTCGACGATGACAAGGCCTGTTTCCGTCTGCGCCACGATATAGTTCTCGTGCAGCTGCGCGCGCGCCGCGCCAAGCGGGAACCGCGACGGCGTTTCGGCCTCTGAAGCGGGCGAAGGCGCCGTCCAGGACGATGTCTGCGCGGTCTCGGCCCGCGCCGCCGGCATGGTCAGTCCATCAAAGGAGGCCTGCGGCCGCTCGCCGAAGCCGTTGCCGACAGGGCGCTGATAGGATGGGGAATAGGAGGAGGAGCCGTTAGGCACGGCGGAGAAAGGCCGCGATGGCGAAGTCTCAGCGCTCCATGGCTGTTGCGGCGCTTGCTGCGGCCGGTAGCCGTTCGGTTGGAAGCCGGGGCGGAAGGCGCGCAGCATGCCGTCGGCGCCTGTGGTCGCCGCTCGGCTGCCGTCGCGCGCCAGGGCCTCGCGGATCGCCCCGACGATCAGCCCGCGCACCAGCTGCGGATCGCGGAAGCGAACGTCGGACTTGGCCGGATGCACGTTGACGTCGACCAGCGCCGGATCGAGCCCGATCGACAGCACCGCCACCGCGTAGCGTCCCGAGGGGATCGTCTCGGCGTAGGCGCCGCGGATTGCCGACAGCACCAGCTTGTCCTGCACCGGCCGGCCGTTGACGAAGGCATATTGATGCGCCGCGTTGCCGCGATTGAAGGTCGGTACGCCGGCAAAGCCTTTAAGCGTCACATCCTCGCGCTCGGCATTGATCTCGATCGCGTTGTCGCGGAAATCCTTGCCAAGGATCTGCGCCATGCGCGCCAGATGGTCCTCGCCGGTCGCCGGAAATTCCAGCGTCGTGCGGTCGGTGCCCGAAAGCACGAAACGCACCTGCGGAAAGGCGATCGCCATGCGCTTGACGATCTCGGTGATCGCGGCCGCCTCGGCCTTTTCCGTCTTCAGGAACTTCAGTCGCGCCGGCGTCGCGAAGAACAGGTCGCGCACCTCGACGATGGTGCCGGGGTTGAGCGCCGAGGGCCTGAGATGCTGCAGCTTGCCGCCCGCCACCGAAATCTCCGCCCCGCCATCGCTGTCGCGGCGACGGCTCGAAATCGTCAGCCGCGCCACCGAGCCGATCGAGGGCAGTGCCTCGCCGCGAAAGCCGAGTGTGCTGATATCGTCGAGCGTATCGGTGATCTTCGAGGTGCAATGCCGGCGCACGGCAAGCTCGAGATCGCGCTCGTCCATGCCCGAACCGTTATCGGTGACGCGCAGCAGGCTCTTGCCGCCGCCGGAGGTGGCGATCTCGATGCGCGTCGCACCTGCGTCGAGCGCATTCTCGATCAATTCCTTGGCGGCACTCGCGGGCCGTTCGATGACCTCGCCGGCGGCGATTTGGTTGATGAGCGTTTCGGAAAGCTGCTTGATCGACATGCCGCCATTTTCGCGGATTCGGGAGCGTGAGGGAAGGGTGAAAACGTCGATCTCAGGGCTTGTCCAAACCCTGGGATTCCGCTGCTTAATGTTAAGCACGCCTTAAGACAAAACTGGCATTTTGCCGATAGTACCCCGCCGAGAATACAATCCATTCGGACAGATGTAGGACGCGTAAGTATGAGTGCCGGTCGCGATCAAGCGGACACAGCCCCGCAGGAGGGCGCGGTTGAAACCGCGGCTGGCCTCCAGGCGGCGCTGTTCGACGCGGTCTGCGAAAGCCTGTCTTCCGCCTTCATCGTCTATGACAAGACCGACCACATCGTCTTTTGCAGCCGGCAGGTCCTCGATTTCTTCCCGATCTGTGCCGATCTCTTACAGCCCGGAACGCGGCTTCGCGATTTCCTCGGCGCCGTCTACGAGACCGGCATCCGCAGCCGCTCTGCGGGCAAGCAGGGTGCGCTCAGCCGCGAAGATTGGCTCTCGCAGAAGATCGCCACGCACTGGCGCGAGCGCTACGAGGCGGTCGAGCGCTACGGCAACGATTGCTGGGTCGGCTTCCAGAAGCGCCGGCTCCCCAATGGCTACGGCGTCTGCGTCATCTCCGATATCTCGGAGGTGAAGAAGCGCGAGGAGCAGTGGCGGCTCGATCTCGAGCGCGTGCAGCTCACCGAGGATATCCTCGACAACCTGCCATTCCCGCTCTTCGTCAAGGACCGCAACCTCACCTACGTCGCAGTCAACGTTGCCTTCTGCGATAAGTACCAGACGACGGCCGATGAGGTGCTGGGCCGCAAGAGCGCCGAACTCTTCTCGCCCGAAGTGGCCGCCCGCTTCGAGGAAAGTGATCGCCATGTTCTCGAAACCGGCGAGATGTCGGTCGTGCGTCAGCGCCAGATCGCCCGCGACGGCTCGGAGCGCGAAATCATCTCGCGCAAGCACCGCATCGGCAAGCCGGGACGCTATTTCCTCGTCTCGACCATGCAGGACCTGCCGCGCGAGGGCGGCGATCTCGAGGAATTCGAGAAGGCATCGAGCGTCACGACATCGGCCAAGAGCACCTATCGTCGCGCCTATGTTCCGATGGACGGCGGCAGCGAGCGCCGCGAGCCGGCCGCCATGGAAGCCATCGTGCCCGAGAATTTCTCCGGCCGCCGCATCCTCGTCGTCACCGGCGATATCGCCGCCGAGACCGCGGCACTTCGAACGCTGGCCAAATATGGCTTCGAGGCCTGCTCGGTGCGCAATGAGGACGAGCAGGAGCAGTTCCTGGAGATCGCCTCGTCGGCCGGTCTGTCGCTCGATCTCGTCATCATCGACAACCAGATGGGCATGCGCTGCCTGGAGCTTGCCGAGCAGTACGGCATCTCGTCGCTGGTCATGGATGGCTTCCAGATCTCCACCGAGCTCACCTTCCAGATCGCCCGTCATTTCAACCGCAACAACCGCGGCGCCATGGCCGACCGGATCGACAGCGATTGGGAGATCACCACGTCGGACGATCAGCTCGAACTCGATGTGCTGGTGGCCGAAGACAACGATATCAACCAGATCGTTTTCTCGCAGATCCTCGAAGGGCTGGGCTATCGCTACCGCATCGCCGCCACTGGCGACGAAGCAGTGAGGATGTGGACGGAATACCGGCCAAAGATCGTGCTGATGGATATCTCGCTGCCCGGCTTCAACGGTTTCGAAGCCGCCCGCCTGATCCGCCAAGTCGAAGGCGACGGACCCCGCACCCCGATCATCGGTGTGCTCACCCAGGCCTTCGAGCGTGACCGCGCCGAATGCGCCAATGCGGGTATGGACGACGTGATTATGAAGCCCGTCAGCCCGGATATTCTGGAAACGGTTTTCCAGAAATTCATGCAGCCAGAGGCACAGCGGGCCTCTCTTTAGGCTCTGATCGCGGTCAACTCCCCAATTCTTGGGAGGCAATTCACGATGATCCAGGGTTGTCGAATATCGAATTTTTAAGACTTGCCCGCCATTCTGCCGGGTATTGGGGAAGCTCTGGATCAGAATGATGATGTTGGCGGATATGCCATTGGCACCGGTAAGCCAGAACGAGCTTCAGACGATGGCCTATACCGACCCGCTGACCGGGCTCGGAAATCGCTATCGCATGCGCGACCGTATCGCCCAGATCTCGGCCGAACGCGCCGACGATCCGGCACCCTTCACCATCGGCATCGCCAATCTCGATAGCTTCAAGCCGATCAACGACCTCTTCGGCTCCGCCGCCGGCGACGAAATTCTCTGCCAGGTCGCCCACCGCCTGAAAGCCTGCATCCCCGATGGCGCCGTCGTCACGCGTCATGATGGCGACGAGTTCGCCTTCGTCCTGCCGCTGGTCTTCGAGCGCGCCAGCGCCGAGAAATTCGGCCAGATGATCCGCGAGGTACTGTCGGCACCCTATGATCTCGGCGACCGCAACGTGCGCCTCTCGGCCTCCTTCGGCTTCGCCATCTATCCCTTCGCGGGCGAGGAGTTCGAGGAGCTGTTGAAGAGTGCCGAGACCGCGCTCTATCGCTCCAAGCGCCGCGGCCGCAGCCAGATCACCGTCTATTCGCGCGAGATCGCGCAGGAAATGAAGCGCGCCACGCAGCTCGAGCAGGCGCTCAGAAACGCCATCATCTCCGATGCCATCGACGTGCATTTCCAGCCGATCGTCTCGCTCGCCACCAGCCAGGTCCTTGGCTTCGAGGCGCTGGCGCGCTGGAACGATCCGGATCTCGGCTTCGTCTCGCCCGGCGTCTTCGTGCCGCTCGCCGAAGAACGCGGCTTCATCGATGCACTCTCGGAAGCGCTGCTGCGCAAGGCGGCGGAAGCGGCACTTTCCTGGCCGCGCGAAATGTTCCTGTCCTTCAACCTCTCATCCGCGCAGCTGATGGACCCCGGCACCAGCGCCAACGTGCTCTCCATCCTCGGTCGCGTCGGCTTCGATCCGCACCGTCTCGAACTCGAAATCACCGAGACCGCCGTCATGGGCTCGGCCGATACCGCAAACCGCATCATCGCCGACCTCAGACAGGCCGGTGTGCGCATCTCGCTGGATGACTTCGGCACCGGCCAGTCCAGCCTCGGCCGCCTGCGCGATTTCATGTTCGACAAGATCAAGATCGACCGCGCCTTTGTCTCGCGCATCAATTCCGACCGTGCGTCCGAGCACATCATCAAGGCGATCCTGACCATGTGCGAAGGCCTCGATCTCGAAGTCGTCGCGGAAGGCATCGAGGATTATTCGGAAGCGGCGAAACTGCGCATGCTCGGTTGCGGCATGGGGCAGGGCTATTATTTCGGCAAACCCGCCGACGCCATCGCGACGCTGAGGTTCCTGCACGAGAACGAATACGACACCGGCGAACGGGCGATGGCGTAAGCGCCGCCTATTACTTGATCAGCGCGAACAGGCCTGCCGTGGCAGCAATCGCCGTGAGCACGACGCCGAGGATGCTGCAGACCACATTGATGATCCAACCCTGATCCGGTTTGGTGTCGAGCTTGCTGTCGATACGCGCCAGCTGTCCGAGCACTGTGTTCAGCGTCGATCGCATGTCATCGGCAATGGCTTTGGCGGCGCGATTTTCCATGCCTTAGATTGTGCCATCTCCGCTGCCCGACAGCAACGATCTCCACATACCACAAAAGCCGATGGCGCCCTCTCGGACGCCATCGGTTACGCATGCACTGCGACTAACGATGCAGTGTTTACTTGGCTGTCGTTGAGCCGGTCGCGGTGTTATCCATCGCGCCCGGAGCCGGGGCCTTTTCGGCCGACTGCATCTGCAGCGTCTTGAATTCCGGCGCTGCCTTCAGCGTTTCAGCCGTTTCCGAGGTCGTCAGCTTGACGCTGCCATCCGTCGTGTTCTGGGCCACGGTGATTTTTTCCATCGGCACGGCCACGTTCTTTTCGCCGATGCCAAGGAAGCCGCCGACACCGATCACGGCTGCGACGAGGCCGCCGTCCTTCTTCATGATCAGGTCGTTGACGTTACCGATGCTCTCGTTCGTGCCGTTATAGACGGCCTGACCGATATAGGTGTTGGCGCTGATCTGATCCGCGGATTGCTCCGTCAGATAGGTGCCGCCGCCTGCCTGTGCGGTATCGGTGGTGGCGGCCGGTGCGGGCGCCTGGGCGGCATCACCTGCCGGCTTCATGGCATCCGGCTTCGGCGCTGCCGGGTCGGCCGGTGCCGACATGGACGGTGCGCTCGGCGAGGCCGGCTGGGTCGCGCTCTGCGAGAAAGCGACCGGTGCGAAGGCCGTGGCAAACAGGGCGCCAGCGGCAACGGTGGTGAGAAGTTTGCGTGTCATATCGTACCTACTTTCAGTGTCCTTGGGTGATCTCTGGCCGCGCTTTTCTCTTTTAGCGAGAGCTGTATCAGCTCGGCCGGTTCGTGAAGTAAATGAATGGGTTGGCTAATGGTTCCCAGAAAAATACACGCAGAAACTGACGAAATTTTCGGAACTTTTCAGGCGCTGGGACAGCGTGAGACAGAGATCGCCGTGTCACTGCAACGCAAAAGGGCGCCCCCGAGGGACGCCCTTCAAAACACATCCTGGAAGATGCCTTAGAGAATATAGGCTGCGTCGAAAACGCCGCGGACGCTGACGCCGAGCTCAAGCAGGGCGCCGGCATCCGGCTGGTTGGCACGGGCCGCGTCGTCTAGGCCTTCCCAGGCGGTGGTGACCGCCAGCCGATCCGCATCCGGTCCGATGAAGGCCGGGCAAGAAGGCTGTGCAGCGGGCACCTTGTAGCGGGCGATGCGCAGGCCGTCGGGGCTGTAGCGATCGACGGTGCCGGCACCCCAGCGTGCGTTCCAGATATAGCCGTCGGCATCGACCACGGAGCCGTCGATCCCGCCGTCCTCCTCCATGCTGTCGACAAGCACGATCGGCTCGCCGGTCGGTAGGCCGGTCTCGCGATCGACCATCACCCGCATCAGCCGGCTGAGATGCGTATCGGTGAAATAGCCGACAGAGCCATCGGGCGAGAAGCAGATCGAGTTCGGAATGGTGATGCCGCCGAAGAGCTTCGTCACCTTGCCGCGCGCCACATGATAGATCGCGCCGGCCTGGGTTTCGGCGCGCTTGCTCATCGTGCTGATCCACAGGCTGCCCGAGGGATGCATGCGCCCGTCGTTGGAGCGGTTTTCCGGCCGGTCGTTTTCAAGTGCGGCGTAAAATGTCAGGCCGCCGCTTTCGATATCGCGCACGAACAGGCCCTGTTCGGTCGCGAGCAACTGCCGCTTGGCGTCGATCCGCGCCAGCACGCTCGCCATCACAGGCAGCGTGTGCACCTTCTTCTCTTCGGTCGAAAGGTTCAGTTCGTGCAATTCCTTGCCGAGAATGTTGAACCACCAGATGGTATTGGTATCGGGATCGTAGGTCGGTCCTTCGCCCAGCACCGAATTGGTGCTCGACAAAGTCCGCCCCGCGAACTCATGAATGTCGGTCATACGCTCAAGCTCCCACTGCTGCGTCGTATGCGTAAATGGTTGCCTTTGCGCGCTCGGCAACCTCAGCGACAGTCATTCCCGGCTTGTAGATGCTCGTGCCGAGACCGAAGGCCAGGATTCCGGCCTTGGTGTATTCGGCAAAATTCTTGTCGGAGACGCCGCCGACGGCCGCGATCGTCAGTTCCGGCGGCAGGATGGCGCGGATCGCCGTGATGCCGGATGGGCCGAGCACGCTGGCCGGGAAAAACTTCAGCCCGGTTGCGCCGGCGCGCGCCGCGGCAAGCGCTTCGGTGGGCGTGAAGACGCCGGGCATCGTCACCATGCCGTAGTTTCGGGCGCGGATGATCACGTCTGGCTCGACATTCGGCGTCACCAGAAGCTTGCCGCCGGCATTGTGGAGATTGTCAACCGCCTCGGTCGTGAGAACGGTGCCGGCGCCGATCAGCACGTCGGCCGGCGCCATCTTGGCGGCGATCTCGATCGACTTGAACGGCTCTGGCGAGTTCAGCGGGATCTCGATCGCGGTCAGGCCGTTTTCGATCAGCGCGCCGACGACGCCCTCGGTCTCCTCGGGCTTGATCCCACGCAGGATGGCGATCAGCGGGCGCTTCATGGCGGGGAAGGGGATGCGGTTCATCGCTCTGTTCTTTCTTGATTGGGCTTAGTTGGGCCAGATGGCGTTTGCAGCGGCCGAAAGGCCGCGAAGCACCGCCGTATCGGCATCGATGGTCGTGACGTTGAGCGAGAGCGCCTTGAAGGCGGTCTCGTAAAGCTTCTGCAGACGGCCGGAGGCGACCAGCGCGATCGGCGTGTCGTTGGCGGCGTCGGCCAGCGCGCCCGAGATCTCCAGGCCGATCAGCGTGCCGGAAATCCGCGCCTGCGCCGCCGAAGCGGTCATGCCGTGCAGCAGCTGGCCGGAGCGGGCCGTGAACAACAGGTTCGTCGCCATCTGCGGCTGGCGGAAGGCAGTCGAGACCGATGCCTTGAAGGCGGAGTTGTCGGCCGGCGATTGCTCGGCGCCGGCAACCGCATGCGACAGGATCGTGTGCTTGGTGATCGCGTCGAACAGTTCGCCGGTCATGAAGGTGGAGAAGCCGATGACCTCGCCTTCCTGCACATGCACCCATTTCGAATGCGTTCCGGGCATGCAGACGGCCTGCGCGCCGGTGCTATCGGGGCCAAGCGCGCCGAGCAGCTGGGTCTCTTCGCCGCGCATCACATCGGGCGATGCCCGGTCGCGCTGGGCAAGGCCCGGCAGGATGCGGATGTCGCGGCTCTGGCCGGGCACGGGCACGGCGCCGGTCAGGATCGCCGACAGCGACGTGGGCACGTCGACATAGCCGGCCTCGACCCAGCCCTGCTTGGCGCCGGCCATGCCGCAGACGATGACGGGGATATTATCGGGCGCCCCGACCTTGGCCAGATGCTTTGCCAGCACCTCGGCGAAACCGGTCTTGGCCGCCGTCGTCATGCCTTCGTCGCTGCGGCTTTCATTCAGTACGCTGCCATCGCTGCCGATCAGCCACAGCCGGAAGCTGCTCGTGCCCCAGTCGACCGCGATATATCGGGGTGTTGCCATCAGAAAATGCCTCCATCGACAATAAGGGACTGCGCCGTCACTGCGGAGGCGCCGTCGGATGCTAGAAACAGGCAGGGCCCGACAATGGCGTCGGCCTGCAAAACGCGTTTGATGCACTGCCGCTCGATCATGCCGGCAATGCCCTCTTCGGTGAGCCACAGCTTCATCTGCCGCTCGGTGACGATCATGCCCGGCAGGATGCAGTTGACGCGGATATTGTCGGGGCCGAGCTTGCCGGCCAGGCTCTTCGTCAGCCCGATGATCGCCGCCTTGGCCGTCGTGTAGGCCGGGAAGTCGGGCATGTTGAGCATGAAGGCGATCGACGACATGTTGATGATCGCCCCGCCACCGGCCTCGCGCATCGATGGCGCCACAGCCTGCGCCGCGAAGAACACGTGCCGCAGATTGGTCGCCTGGTTGTTGTCCCAGTATTCGGGTGTCACCTGGTCGAAATCATGCCGGTCGTCGCGCGCCGCGTTGTTAACGAGCACGCCGATCGGGCCGGAATGGGCAACGATCGCCTCGATGGTCGCGCGGATTGCAGCGACATCGCGCAGATCGGCATGGTGGAAGCGCACCGGGTGCAGGCTGTCGCGCGACAAGCGGTCGACCAGCGCGTGGCTTTCTTCCTCGGCGATGTCGATGAAGGAGACCTTGGCGCCCTGGCGCGCGAACCCCTCGACGATCGCGGCACCGATGCCGGAGCCGCCGCCCGTCACCACCACGCTTCGGTCCCTGAATTCGGGATATTGCGCTCCAAGCTCCGCCACCACTATCCTCCCGATAGTTCCATTATTCAGAACTCAATTTGACTATATGGAATTATCGGATTAGCCTATGGTCTCTGTCAAGGCATGAGGGCCAGCATGGGCGCGACTGATGGCGACATCATGGATAAAAACGCCGTGGATAAGAACGAGGGTGCGGACAAACGCGAGACGGGCACGCTCGGCAAGCTGATGGTGCTGCTCGATATCGTCACGCACGCCGACAGCCCGATGCGCTTCACCGATATCCTCGCGGTCGCCGGCCAGCCGCGAGGAACGCTGCACCGTCAGCTTGGGCACCTCACCGAGGAAGGCCTGCTGGAAGTGTTGGCCGATGGGCGCTATGCACCCGGCCTGCGTCTTCTCGATCTCGCCTCGCGCAGCTGGGCACGCAACGAATTCCGGCTGATCGCCGAACCGCATCTCAACGCCCTGCAGCAGTTGACCGGCGAGACCGTGCATCTCGGCGTCCTGCGCGGCGCCTCCGTCATCTATCTCGACAAGGTCGAGGGCAGCCAGCCGGTCCGGATGTATTCGCAGATCGGCAATGCCTCGCCCATCTATTGCACCGGCGTCGGCAAGGCGGCACTTTCAGCGCTGCCGGACGATCGGCTGGACGCGATCATATCAAGCGTGTCGTTCCAACGCTTCACGGAAAACACGCTGACGCCGGAGACGTTGCGCCGCGAGATCGCCGACATCCGCCGCTCGGGCAATACCTTCGACCGCGAGGAACACGAGGTCGGCATCCGCTGTGTCGCGGCCCCCGTTTACTCCGAGGACCTGTCCTTCGTCGGCGGCGTTTCCGTCACCGGACCGGCCTATCGGCTGACATTTGAGCGGTTGGAGGAGTGGGCGCTGCCCGTCCGCCGGGCCGCCGAAAGCATCATGAGCGGCATGCGGATCGGCCTTGGCCCGCGCCGCTGACACCCTGCCAATTTGACAATCGTCAAATCCAGGGATGCTTTGTCACCTTTCGTACGGAAATATGCTCATTTTCAGCGGCAGGGCATATTGTGATTTTGTGAAGAATCGTCACAATTGCCAGTTGTCAATCCCCAGTCCTGGGGTGTAGTGCCGTAGGCTATATTGACGGCGATGCTGCCGTCGGCATGCGACCTGAGCAGGCCACTTATGACGTCCCTGATTTTTTGAGCTGATGACACCATGAACCCTTTGCCGCATTCGACTTCCGTGAACGTGTACGTAAACGAGGTATCTGGATTAAACACCCAGTTCGATATCTTTCGTTTCATGAAGAGGCTGACGGAAGCCTACCGGGTTCGCGCCTTCATGGTGCTCAATCTCCCCTCGGCCACTGCACGTGATCTGCAGAGCAACACGGTCATCACCAACTGGCCGGCCGAGCTGCTCTCGGCCTATGATCACGAGGCGCTGCTGACCAACAGTCCTGTCATGGGCAAGCTGCGCTCGTCGACCGTTCCGTTCTTCAACGACCTGTCGAAGGCGAAGCTGGATCGGTCGGACGGCAAGTCTGGCATCGTCATGGCTTTGTTCGAGCGCTTCCGGATGATGCGCTGCGCCTATTTCCCGACGCATGATCCCTCCGGCGCCCGCGGCGCGGTCTCCTTCTCCGGCGACCGCGAGCCCTTCGCGCCCGAGGAGATGCTGGAGCTTCATTATATCTCCACGCATGTCTTCGACAGGTTGGCCGAGATCCGCGCGCTCGACAACCGGGTGGTCGACGCCCTGACCGACCGCGAGATCGACTGCCTCAACTGGACCGCCGCCGGCAAGACCAGCGTCGAGATCGCCGATATCCTTGGTCTCTCCGAGCATACGGTCAATCACTACCTCAACCGCGCCACCAAGAAGCTCGACACGGTCAATCGCACCCAGGCCGTTGCCAAGGCGTTGCGCATCGGCCTGATCAAGTAGCTGCCCAAATACTGTGCGCTATTGTCGCAGCAGCCTAAAAATTGCGCCAGGGCGCGGGCAATCCGGCCTCTTTTGCTGCGGATAGGACCAGATTCGGCGCCATTTCGAATTGGCACGCTTTCTGCTTCCTAATTGTCAGCGGTCCAGAGGGGACTTGGCAACGACGCCATATTAAAGGCGCGACCTTCAACCCGCCGCTCGATCCCGGCAGCCCTGTGCGCTGGACATCGAGCGGCGGGTTGTTGTTTTTGGGATACGCCTCCCGGCCTATAAGCGCGGGCTTATGCATTTTTCCCTCAATTCTGACTGGTCTTTCAGATCTGACGCCCTAGAAACCCCTTATCCACTTGGGTGACCGTTGTGCCATCAGGGCGAAAGCCCGGCGGACTTGATGGCTCAGCGGTCTCCTTTGGAAACTCCCCCCCCTTCTTCCCAGGTTTTTGCCTAGCGCCGATTTTGTTTGGCGATCACTTCGCGCTCCTCTATCTACAGAGCCAGATAAGGGTGTGAGGACGATATGACTGAAGTCACCAAGGAACAGGTGCTGGAAACGCTGGCAACGGTGCGCGGCCCCGATCTCGAGCATAATATTGTCGAGCTCGGCATGGTCTCCGATGTGTTCATATCGGATGGCAAGGTCTACTTCTCCATTACCGTCCCCGCCGAGCGCGCCAAGGAGCTGGAGCCGCTGCGGCTCGCCGCCGAGCGCGTCATCAAGGAAATGCCAGGCGTCAAAGGCGCCCTGGTCGCGCTGACGGCCGACAAGAAGGGCGCGCCATCGGGCGCCGCCGCCTCCCGCACGCCGCCCCAGGCTGGACATGGTCATGAAGGCCACGCACACGCGCAGCCGCAGCAACGCGCCGGCAAGATCGGCGTGCCCGGGATCGGCGCCATCGTCGCGGTCGCCTCCGGCAAGGGCGGCGTCGGCAAGTCCACCACGTCGGTCAACCTCGCGCTCGGCCTGCAGGCCAATGGCCTGCGCGTCGGCATTCTCGACGCCGATATTTACGGCCCCTCCATGCCGCGCCTCCTGCAGATCTCCGGCCGCCCGACGCAGACCGATGGCCGCATCATCAATCCCATGGAGAATTACGGCCTCAAGGTCATGTCGATGGGCTTTCTCGTCGATGAGGAGACCGCGATGATCTGGCGCGGCCCGATGGTGCAGTCGGCGCTGATGCAGATGCTGCGTGAGGTCGCCTGGGGCGAGCTCGACGTTCTCGTCGTCGACATGCCGCCCGGTACCGGCGACGCGCAGCTCACCATGGCCCAGCAGGTGCCGCTCGCCGGCGCCGTCATCGTCTCGACGCCGCAGGATCTGGCGCTCATCGATGCCCGCAAGGGGCTGAACATGTTCAAGAAGGTGGAAGTGCCGGTTCTCGGCATCGTCGAGAACATGAGCTACTTCATCGCTCCCGATACCGGCGCGCGCTACGATATCTTCGGCCATGGCGGCGCCCGCGCCGAAGCCGAGCGCGTTGGCGTGCCCTTCCTCGGCGAAGTGCCGCTGACGATCAACATCCGCGAAGCCTCCGATGCCGGCACCCCGCTGGTCGCCAGCGAGCCGAACGGCATCGTCGCCGGCATCTATCGCGACATCGCCGCCAAGGTCTGGGCGCAGCTTGAACAGAAGCCGCAGCGTGCCGCTCCCGCTATCGTATTCGAGTGATGTGTGCCGTTTCAGACCGCGCGGCTAGACTCCCAATTGCGGGCAAAATGTGATCAAACAACGCAGTTCACGTAAGATGTCTTGATTCTTGCGTGGGTTTCCGTCATATGGCGCGCCGTCGCCATGAGGGCGGCGTGTGCGAATGCTCGATGATAGCCAGCCCTGCAGCGGCGAATGCCAGCTGCATGTTCGGAGTTCTCTTGTCGATCGAAGGATTGGTGACTGCGATGCGGTTGAGCATAGTGCATACCCGAGCTTCGGCCGGCTATGACGGGATATTGATGAACATTCTTCAGCCGCTTTCGTTAATCTTGAAGACTTGCAGCTTGAGCGCCGCTTTTTCAGGCGCTTCGCGGAAGGTTTTTTGATGCGAACGGCGATGGCCCTCACAGCCCTGGATCACGGGAGAAGCACCCGGTGATCACTGCCTATTGCTCCAATTGCCAATCGGTCGAGCTCGGTGATCTCACCAAGGTCGAGACCATGCGCGACGATATCGTCTGGATCGACATGATCGAGCCGACGCGCGAGGAAGAGGCCTATGTGGAGAAGGCGCTCGGCATCGAAGTGCCGACCCGCGAGGACCTCAAGGATATCGAGCCCTCAGCCCGTCTCTATACCGAAGGCGATGCCGTCTTCATGACCGCCTCGCTGGTCTGGAAGGCAGAGACCGATGCGCCTGTCCTCACGGATGTCGCTTTCATTCTCGCCGGCAAGCGGCTGATCACCATCCGCTACGCCCAGCCCAAGTCCTTCGCGCTCTTCATCGCAGCCCTTCACCGTATTCCCGCCCACTGGCGCAACGGTGCGTCGCTGCTCGCCAAGCTGTTTGAGACCATCATCGACCGCACGGCGGAAATTCTCGAAATCTCGGTCGCCCGCATCGATATCTTGTCGACCCACGTCTTCGGCGATCGCGCCAAGAAGGTTCGCAAGCCCTCGAACTATCTCGAGGAGAAGCTGCGCGATATCGCTGCCCATCAGCGCCTCGTCAGCAAGGTGCGCGACAGCCTGGCCTCCATGTCGCGGCTGATGACCTTCTTCTACAATGTGCCGGCCGTGCAGCAGGATCGTGCCACGAAGGAACTGTGCCGCACCGTCTCGCGCGATATCCAGTCGCTGAACGAGCACTCGTCCTATATCGCCGGCAACATCACCTTCCTTCTCGATGCATCGCTGGGTCTGATCAACATCGAACAGAACTCGATCATCAAGATTTTCTCGATCGCATCGGTGGTCTTCTTGCCGCCGACGCTGGTCGCCTCCATCTATGGTATGAATTTTGAATTCATGCCGGAACTGCATTTCGCCCAGGGCTATCCTTATTCGCTCGGGTTGATGCTGGTTTCCGCCGTCATTCCCTTCTTCTTCTTCCGTTGGAAAGGCTGGCTCTGAAGAGCCTGTTTTTGTTTCATGTCCGCAGACAGCCATTCACACGACCAGAACATGAGCCCGCGCAAGCTCTTCTATCTTGCGCTGGGTTCTGTCGGTGTCGTCTACGGTGACATCGGTACCAGCCCGCTTTACGCGTTTCGCGAAGCGCTGAAGCCCGTCGCCGCCGATGGCCTCACCCGTTTCGAGGTCATCAGCGTCGTCTCGCTGATGATCTGGGCGCTGACCATCATCGTCACAATCAAATACGTGCTGCTTCTCTTGCGCGCCGACAACGAAGGCGAGGGCGGCACGCTGTCGCTGCTGGCGCTTCTGCTGAAGACCGCCAACGGCCACACCGCGCTTCTGATGATGCTCGGCCTCGTCGGCGCGGCACTCTTTTTGGGCGACGCGATGATCACGCCGGCGCTGTCGGTTCTGTCGGCCGTCGAAGGTCTGAAGCTCGTCGCGCCGCAGCTGAGCAGCTATATCGTGCCGATCTCGGTCGCCATCCTCGCCGTGCTCTTTGCCGTGCAATCGCGCGGCACGGGAACGATGGCGCGCTATTTCGGGCCGATCACCGCGCTCTGGTTCATCGTGCTCGCCGTCGTCGGCATCTCGCATATCTCGGATGATTTCGGCATCCTCGCCGCCTTCAATCCCTATTATGCCGTGAGCTTCCTCATGCATGAAGGCTTCTTTGGCGTGATTGTGCTCGGCGCCGTGTTCCTGACGCTGACGGGCGCCGAAGCGCTTTATGCCGACCTCGGCCATTTCGGCCGCCGCCCGATCCAGTGGGCATGGTTCGTGCTGGTCTTCCCGGCGCTGACGCTGAACTATCTCGGCCAGGGCGCTCTGGTGCTCGGCAACCCGCATGCCATGAGCGACCCTTTCTACCTGATGTTCCCGAAGTGGGCGCTGCTGCCGGCCGTCATCTTGGCCACCGCCGCCACCATCATCGCCAGCCAGGCGGTCATCACCGGCGCGTTCTCGCTGATCCGCCAGGCGATCAACCTCGGCTTCCTGCCGCGCATGGAAATCCTCTTCACCTCGGAAACCAACACCGGGCAGATCTTCGTGCCGTCGGTCAATCTGCTCTTGTTCCTGGGCGTGATCTTCCTGGTCATCTCCTTCGGTTCGTCGGATTCGCTGTCCACGGCCTATGGTATCTCCGTCACCGGCGCCATGGTCGTGACCTCGATCATGGCCTTCGAGTTCGTCCGCGTCCGCTGGAACTGGTCGGTGCTGACGGCGACCGCCGTGCTGGCGCCGCTCTTCGTGCTGGAAATGATCTTCCTCGGAGCCAACCTCATCAAGATCCACGATGGCGGCTACATCCCTGTCTTGATCGCCACCGCCTTCGTTGTCGTCATGTGGACATGGCGTCGCGGCTCGGCGCTGCTGATGGAAAAGACCCGTCATACGGATATCCCGTTGGCCTCGTTCATCTCCTCGATCGAGCGCAAGAGCGACCACTCGCCGGCCCATGTTCCGGGCACCGCGATCTTCCTCACCAGCGATCCGGAATCCGCACCCGCCGCGCTGTTGCACAATCTGAAGCACAACCACGTCCTTCACGACAAGAACGTGATCCTGACGATCCGCACGGTCAACAAGCCGCGCGTGCCGAGTGCCGACCGCTACAAGGTCGAGCAGATCTCCGAGCGCTTCTCGCGCGTCGAGCTTTTGTTCGGCTTCATGGAATCGCAGAACGTCTCGCAGGCGCTGGCGACGTTGCGCAAGACCGGGCTGAAGTTCGACATCATGTCGACCTCCTTCTATCTCGGCCGCCGCAAGCTGGTGCCGGATGCGAAGTCGGGCATGCCCTATTGGCAGGACCGCCTCTACATCGCGCTCGCCAACGCCGCCGCCAACCCGTCGGACTACTTCCGCCTGCCGGCAAACCGTGTGGTCGAGCTCGGATCGCACGTCATCATCTGACGTGGTACTCCATCCTCCAAAAGCCCGGCCCTCGCGCCGGGCTTTTGCGTTTCAGTATCTATAAGCAAATGCTGTATCAATTGGGGGCGGCGTATTAACCAAGCATCAAGGTTAATGAGACATTTTTATCGGCATGTTCATGCGTCCCATGCCGGAGTCTGGTGTTGCGTCGAAATAGTCGTGTCCCTGGCAAATCACGCACCCCTGGTGCGTTGCGCCGCTTTGATAAGCTGCGCCCTTTGCTGCAAAGATGGAGTTCCCCCGCGCTCTTCGGCGTCTGCGCGTGGCTGATGTTCCCCACCATGGCCTCGCATGCCGATCTGGCAGCCCTTCTGGCCGGCCTCGACCAGGGCCGCGAGAACTGGCGCATGGTGCTGACCAACTCGCCCGCCGGCTCCATCCACCAGGCCGAGCTCGCCTTCGCGGATCCCGCGGTCACCGGCGCGATCGCATCCGGCGCCGGCATGGTGCTGCCCGATGGCCGCAAGGTCGCCTTCACCGCCGAGAACAAGGGCCACGAAGACACGCCCGATGAAGACCGCGTCAATCGCGCCACCAAGAAGGGCAGGGTGGTCGCTGTCGAGCGCGTGCAGCCGCCAAAGGATTTCTCCGCCGGCTCGATCCTGCAGCGGACCCGCCTTCTGTTTCAGCCGACCTTCAATTTGAAGGACAAGTCGGCCTTCGTGAAGCCGAAGATCCGCGGCAAGGAAATCGAGATCGCCACCAACTTCTATCGCAAGCAGCCGCCGAAGCCCGCCGCCGACATCTCGCCGATGCTGGCTGATCTCGTCACCAGCAACAAGTCCGACGTGCTCGCCACCGCCTTCGCCCCCGCCGCTCCCGATTACGCCCGCCAGTCCCCCTTCGATTCGATCCTGACCGACAAGGCCGACAATGGCCGCTTCGTGCCGCAGATCGGCCCGAAGGATCACGCCTGGGCCGCGAGCATCCTGCCGGCCAGCGTCTTCTCGCCAGCCGAGCAGCAGTGTCTCGCATCAGGCATCTATTTCGAGGCGCGTGGTGAAACCGTGAAGGGCCAGGCGGCCGTCGCCCAGGTCATCCTCAACCGCGTGCGCAACCCGGCCTACCCGAAGACCATCTGCGGCGTCGTCTACCAGAACGAGGATTGGCGCAACCGCTGCCAGTTCTCCTTCGCCTGCGACAACATCAAGGACCGCGTGAACTCGCAGGCCCATTGGAGAATCGCCCGCGATGTGGCGATGGCGGTCACCGCCGGCCGCATCTGGCTGCCCCAGGTTGGCTCCGCCACCCATTACCACGCCGTCTATGTTCGCCCGAAATGGGCAAAGACCATGGAAAAGGTCGGCCGCATCGGCCTGCACGTCTTCTACCGCACCTATGGCGGCGGCTGGAGCTGACAAAAACCCGGTAAAAGGCGCGTTTTCGCGCCTTATTGCCGCGTCAGCCCGCGGATTCTTTCCCCCGATTCCGCCACAACCCGCCGGTATCGATCTAACCATATGTTTTTGATCGCTTATTTTATGGCTGGACATCGGCCTGCTACGCCTTGACTATGGATTTTGCTAAAACTATGTTGCGCGCGACTTCAAAGCGGGCCGGAAGGTTCTTCAGCCTTGGGGTCGTTGTCCGGTAAACCGGGGTAGCGGCGTAGCGGACGGCGGCAGGCGGAGGAGAGCACGATGGCGGATGACCGCGAGGAGAGTCTGGAAAAGCGCCGTGCGCAACTGGGAGCGGAACTCGCGACCAAGCGCATCGAGGCGGGGAAGGACGAGGCCGACGAGGCCCGCGCCGAGGTAAGCCGCAAGGGCTATGCCCAGGCGATGAAGCTTTCGAGCGAGTTCATTTCCGCAGTCGTGGTCGGCGCTGTCCTGGGCTATCTCTTCGACCGTTTTGTCGGCACTGCGCCTTGGGGATTGATCGTACTTCTTCTTCTTGGATTTGGTGCCGGCGTGCTGAACGTGATGCGCGCTGCGGGCAAGGTTGCGAAACCTGATCTCGATATGCGCGAAAGCGACCGGAAATAGGGCGGAACGTTCAGGCGTTCGATCCAGTGCAATAATCCCGTCTCGTGCGGGTATAAGATATAGAGAGAACAAGCGGTGTCTAACGATCCGACTCATCAGTTCCTGATCCAGAAGATTGTGCCGATCGAAATCGGCGGGATTGATTTCTCGTTTACGAACGCCTCGCTGTTCATGGCGGCTTCCGCTGCCGTGGCCGCCGGCTTCCTCTATTTCTCGACGTCGAACCGTGCCATCGTGCCGGGCCGCTCGCAGTCGGTCGCCGAAATGTCCTACGAGTTCATCGCGGGAATGCTGAAAGAAGGCGCCGGATCCAAGGGAATGAAGTTCTTCCCGCTGGTTTTCTCGCTCTTCATGTTCGTGCTGACGGCAAATCTGCTCGGCATGTTCCCATACTTCTTCACCATCACCAGCCAGATCATCGTCACCTTTGCTCTTGCTCTGCTCGTCATCGGCACGGTTCTGGTCTACGGCTTCTATAAGCACGGCTTCCACTTCCTGAATGTCTTCGTGCCTCAGGGCGTTCCCGGCATCTTGCTGCCGCTGGTCGTCGCCATCGAAATCATCTCGTTCCTGTCGCGTCCGATTTCGCTCTCCGTTCGTCTCTTCGCCAACATGCTGGCCGGTCACATCACCCTTAAAGTGTTCGCGGGCTTCGTTGCCTCGCTTGGAGCCATGGGTGCGGTTGGTATCGGCGGCGCCGTTCTTCCCCTCATCATGACCGTCGCCCTGACGGGTCTCGAGTTCCTCGTCGCCTTCCTCCAGGCTTACGTCTTTGCGGTGCTGACTTGCATGTACCTCAACGACGCGATCCATCCGGGTGGCCACTAAGGGATACCGACATTGACGCCCGCGGGCGTCAGTCAATTCGCCGCAACAACCATTTCAAAGGAGTACAACATGGACGCGGAAGCAGCAAAATTCATCGGTGCAGGCCTCGCTTGCTTTGGTATGGCCGGTACGGCTCTCGGCCTCGGCAACATCTTCGGCAGCTACCTGTCGGGCGCCCTGCGCAACCCGTCTGCCGCTGACAGCCAGTTCGGCCGTCTGGTATTCGGCTTCGCCGTTACGGAAGCTCTGGGCATCTTCTCGCTGCTCGTCGCTCTCCTTCTGCTGTTCGCCGTTTAATTTCGGCGCACTGAGGGATCACGGCCTGCGAACAGCGAGCCGTGATCCTTTGTATTTGCAGTACACCTGGAGGTGAGCATGTTTTTTGTGACCCCGGCTTACGCTGAAGAAGCCCCGGCGGGAACCGCAGAAACTGGTGCAGCGACCGGTACAGACGCGCATGCTGCCCCGGCCGCAGGCGAGGTTCATACCGAGACCGGCGTGCCAGCCGAACACCATGGCGGTGTTTTTCCGCCTTTCGATACTTCGACGTATGCGTCCCAGCTGCTCTGGCTGGCGATTACCTTCGTCATTTTCTTCGTGCTCATGCAAAAGGTCATTGCACCGCGCATCGGCGGTATCCTCGAGCAGCGCCACACGCGCATTGCCCAGGACCTCGATGAGGCTGCACGCCTGAAGGCGCAGGCAGACGCAGACGTTGCTGCCTACGAAGCCGAACTCGCAGAAGCCCGCGCCAAGTCGAACGCAATCGGCACGGCAGCGCGCGACGCCGCCAAGCTCAAGGCCGAGGCCGACCGCCGTGCGGTTGAAGCCGCTCTGGGCGAAAAATTGAAGGCTGCGGAAGGCCATATCGCCGATATCAAGGCGAAGGCATTCGCGGATGTCGGCACGATCGCCGAGGAAACGGCAAAGGCCGTCGTCGAGCAGCTGGTCGGTGGCACCGCCACCAAGGCTGAAGTCACGTCCGCCGTTACCGCGGCCAAGAAGGGAGCTTGATCGATGGAATTTGCACTGGACGCAACATTCTTCGCATTCGTCGGTCTCGTCCTGTTCCTGGCGCTGGTCGTCTACCTCAAGGTTCCCGGCATGATGGCGACGTCGCTCGACGACCGCGCCGATCAGATCCGTAACGAGCTGTCGGAAGCCAAGCGTCTGCGTGAAGAGGCCCAGCACCTGCTGGCCGAATATCAGCGCAAGCGCAAGGAAGCCGAAGCGGAAGCTGCCCATATCCTGGCAGCCGCCGAGCGCGAAGCGGAAATGTTCACCGCCGAAGCCAAGAAGAAGACCGAGGAATTCGTTGCCAACCGCACCGCGGTTTCGGAAGCGAAGATCAAGCAGGCCGAAGCCGATGCGATGAAGGCGGTTCGTTCCGCAGCCGTCGACCTCGCCATCGCCGCCGCTGAAACGGTTCTCGTCAAGAAGGCCGATGCCAAGGTTCAGTCCGAACTCTTCGGCAACGCCCTCGGCCAGGTAAAGACCCGCCTCAACTGAGATCGGTCCTATCGCATTTCGAAGCCCCGGTTCGCCGGGGCTTTTTGCGTTTTGGGGATGTTGTCGCGGTAATGCTGAAACGACGTGCGAGGTGTCGCCTACTCGCCGTCGGTGACCAGGAACTGCTTGAGTCGCCCGAAGCTCATCCGATGCAGCGGGCATGGGCCGTGGCTGTCGATGCCGGCACGGTGGCGCGCGGTGCCGTAGCCGGCGTGCGCGGCGAAACCATAGGCGGGGAAGATCAGGTCGGCGCGCGTCATCATCCGGTCGCGCGTGACCTTGGCGACGATGGAGGCGGCAGCGATCGACACGGAGCGGGCATCGCCCTTGACGACGGCCTGACCGGGGCACTCAAGCCCGGGCGGAACGTCCAGCCCGTCGGTCAGCACATAGCTTGCCGGGATGGAGAGGCTCAGGATCGCGCGGCGCATGGCGTCGAGGCTCGCCTTGCGGATATCCGTCTCGTCGATGCGGCGCGAGCTGGATGAGGCGATCGCGACGGTCGCGGTGGCAAGGATCTGCTCGAAGAGCTCTTCCCGTCTTTGCGCGGAAAGCTGCTTGGAATCGTTCAGGCCATCGGGGATGCGCTTGGGATCGAGAATGACGGCGGCGGCAACGACTGGCCCCGCCAGCGGCCCGCGCCCCGCCTCGTCGGCGCCGGCAACAGGCCAGTGGCCGGCCTTGCGCGCCTTCAGCTCCAGCCGGAAATCCGGAAGCAGTGGGACATCTTCGAAAAGCATGGGAGAATCGGGTGGCGTGCGACGTTTCATGCGGCTGAACTTCGCACGCCAACCCGATTTCCTGCAAGTCCCCGGATCAGGGCGGCGGGCCGGGGACTTGAGAACGGAAGGCCAGGGTCAGCCGTCCGTAAGGGAATGTCAGAGCACGTCGCGCAAAAGTGTGCAGCGGTTTTGCGACAACGACATGCTGCAAAACTAGAGCAGCGACAGCTGCACGCCGCTGCCGTTGGGCGGCACGAACAGGTCGTCGCGCAGCGGCATGCTGCGGCGGGTCATGCCGAGCCGCTTCGTGGCCATCTCGAAGCGCCGGGCGATCTGCCAGGCATAGGGACCGGCGCCCTTCATGCGCTTACTGAAATCGGCGTCGTAATCCTTGCCGCCGCGCATCGAGCGCACCAGCGACATGACGTGTCGGTAGCGGTCGGGATAGTGCTGCAGCAGCCAGTCGCGAAACAGCGGCGACACTTCTAGCGGCAAACGCAGGATCACATACCCGGCTTCCGTGGCGCCAGCGGCATGCGCCGCATCGAGCACACGCTCGATCTCGTGATCGTTCAGCGCCGGAATGACCGGCGCCATCATCACCGATGTGCGGATGCCGGCGTCGCTCAGCGCCTTCAACGCATCGAGCCGCTTCGATGGGGTCGATGCGCGCGGCTCCATCGTCCGCGCCAGCTTGCGGTCCAGCGTCGTCACGGACAGCGAGGCGCGCACCAGGTTTTTCTCCGCCATGCGCTGCAGGATATCGAGATCGCGCAGGATGAGCGCAGACTTGGTGACGATCGAGACAGGATGGTTGGCCCGCTCCAGCACCTCGAGGATATCCCGCATGATCCGCCATTCCTTCTCGATCGGCTGGTACGGGTCGGTGTTGGTGCCGATGGCGATCACCCGCGGCTTGTAACCCGGCTTGGCGAGCTCGCGCTCCAGAAGCTTGGCCGCATCCGGCTTGGCAAACAGCCTGGCTTCGAAATCAAGCCCCGCAGACAGGCCCATATAGGCGTGCGTGGGGCGCGCGAAGCAATAGATGCAGCCATGCTCGCAGCCGCGATAAGGGTTGATCGAACGGTCGAAGGGGATATCCGGCGATTCATTGCGGGTGATCGCCGTACGCGGCTTTTCGATCTGCACCTCGGTCTTGAACGGCGGCAACTCCTCAAGCGTCTGCCAGCCATCGTCAAAGCCCTCGCGGCTCTGCGGCTCGAAGCGCCCGCTCGGGTTCAGCCCCGCACCGCGGCCACGCCGGCGGTCGACCTCGATCCTGAGGCCGGAAGAAACGATCATCGCGTCGGCAATATCCGCCGTATTGGCAGGCGCGAATGCGGCCTGCCCTGCAAGGGACTGTTCGTTCATCGGGTTTCTCCGTCGATGGAAGACTAGGTGTCCCCATCCGTTCTGGTGATTAAATTCCTATCGCTGAAATGAGAACAATGCAAGAACAAAATTGGAAAACTGTCGCTGGTAATGTTTTGTGCGTCGCACTATAAATGAGCAATGTTGACTGTCGTATTGGAATGCCGGGATCAGGAACCTGAGCTGGCGCAGACATTATCGGTGTTGGTTGCTGGTGCCGTGGAGGGGCTGGTGAGCGATGTGGTGGTGCTCGACCACGGCTCGCGCGATGGCTCGTCCAAGGTCGCGGACGCTGCCGGCTGCCGCTTCCATCAGCATTGGGATATCAAGGACATACTGCGCTCGGCGCGCGGCGAATGGCTGCTATTCGTTGAGCCCGGCGCCCGCCCGCAGAGCGGCTGGATCGACGAGATCGCCGAATATGTGGCGCTGAACAAGCTGCCCGCCCGTTTCACCGCCTCGCGCGGTTATCGCCGGCCTTTCTATCAGCGCCTGCGCCGCCTGGCGCCGCTCGAGCTTGGCCTGTTGCTGCCGAAAAAACATGCGCTGGCGACGGCGCGCAGCGGCATGCAGCTTGCCGAATTCGTCAAGGGACAGAAGCTGCGCAAGCTATCGGCCGAGCTCATCCCGTCCTGGGTGGCGCGTTCGGCGCGGAGCTAGGAATCAAGCGCCGCGCTTCAGGTGCTCGTCGAGCCTGGGCATGATTTCCACGAAGTTGCACGGCATGTGGCGATAATCGAACTGCGCCTTCAAGATGCCGTCCCACGCGTCCTTGCAGGCGCCGGGCGATCCCGGCAGCACGAAGACGAAGGTGGTGCCGATCAGCCCCGCCGTCGCGCGCGACTGCACGGTGGATGTACCGATCTTGTCCTGCGAGATACGGTGGAAGACAGCCGAAAAGCCGTCCATGCGCTTGTCGAACAGCGGCTCCAGCGTCTCGGGCGTCACGTCGCGCCCGGTAAAGCCGGTTCCGCCGGTGGTGATGATCACGTCGACATCGGCTTGCGCGGTCCAGGCCTGCACCTGCGCGGCGATCGCCTGCCTGTCGTCGGGCGCGATGGCGCGCGCGATGAGGCGGTGTCCCGCCTCCGAAATCCGGGCCGCCAGCGTATCGCCTGAGCGGTCGTCTGCAGCTGTGCGCGTGTCTGATACAGTCAGCACGGCAAATCCCACCGGAATAAACGGACGCGTGTCGTCAACGCCTGTCATCATCATCTCCCGCCAATGTTTCGGTTGCCTCGAAATACCAGTCCGGCCGCTTGCCGTGAAGCGCACGCGCCGCAGCCTCTGCCTCGTCCATGCTTGCGAATATGCCGAAGCACGTCGCGCCCGATCCTGACATCCGCACGAATAGCGCGCCTTGGTCGCGGAGCATATCGGCGATTTCGGCGATCTCGGGCAGCAGCGCACGCGCCGGCGGTTCGAGATCGTTGCGCATGGCGCGCAACGCGTCCAGCCAGGGGAGACCGGGTGCTACCGCAAGCGCGCCGTTCGTCTTGGTCGCCAGCTTGCGGAACACCTCGGGCGTCGAAACGCCCTTCAGCGGATTGGCGAGCACCATGGGAAAAACCGGCAGGTCGCGCACCGTCTCGATCCGCTCGCCGATACCGCGCGCGATCAGCGGCCGGCTCGCAAGACACATCGGCACATCGGCGCCGAGCTTGATGGCGATGGCGTCGATGGTCGCGGCGGGCAGGGGAGTACCCCACAACCGCATCAGCCCACGCAGCGCCGCCGCCGCATCCGCCGAGCCGCCGCCGATGCCTGAGGCAATCGGCAAATCTTTGTACAGGTGGATCTTTACGGGTGGCGCGGTCCCGCCAACGTCGAGGACGGCAAGACGCAACGCATCGCGCGCCTTCAGCACCAGATTGGTACCGCCATCGCCCGCAAGCGCGTCGCCGAAGCGTCCGGAGATATGAAACTCGTCGGCATCCGCTGGTGCGAAGTCCAGCCGGTCGCCCGCCCGCGTGAACGTCACCAGCATTTCGAGCAGATGATAGCCGTCGTCTCTCTGGCCCGTCACATGCAGGGCCAGATTGATCTTGGCAAAGGCATCCTCGCTGATCGCAACGCCGTCGGCGAAGCCGAAGCCGGTGTCAGCCATGGATGATCAGGTCTTCTTGTCGGCCGGCTTCGGGTCGACAGGGGCCGGATCGGGCATCTTCTTGTCGACGGTCTTGGCGTCGTCGGTCACGGCAGGCAGGCCGTTGGCGATCTTGTCCTTGATCTTCGGGATCTCGGCCGCCTCGGGTTCCGAGCCCAGTGCCCGGTTCCACTGGTAGACGGCTTCGAGCTTGCGCCCGACGCGCCAGTAGGCGTCGCCCAGATGATCGTTTATTGTTGCGTCGCCGGCCTTGATCTGTGCGGCGCGCTCCAGTTCCTCGGTCGCGTCGTCGAACTTGCCGAGGCGGAAATAGGCCCAGCCGAGCGAATCGATGATGTAGCCATCGTCGGGCCGCAGATCGACGGCCTTCTTGATCATCTCCAGACCCTCGTCGAGGTTCCGGTTCATGTCGATCCAGGAGTAGCCGAGATAGTTCAAGACCTGCGGCTGGTTCGGGTTGAGGTCCAGCGCCTTGCGGAAGCTCGGCTCGGCCTTGTCCCACTGCTTCAGCCGCTCATAGGCGATGCCGCGCTGGAAGAACACTGTCCAGGTGTTCTTGCCCGGCAGCGGTCCGATAACCTCTACAGCCTTGTCGTAGTTCTCGGCCATCGCCTTGTAGTCCTTGGCGTCGGAGAGAACGCTGCCATAGGCGAGGTAGCTGCGAATATCCTTCGGATCCGATTGGATCAGCCCCTGCAGATGCGCACGGGCTTCCTCGACCTTGCCGCCTTCGGCCAGCGCCAGACCGAGCTGCAGCTCGGAGATGCGGCTCATCGGCGAATTGTCGGGCACTTCCTTGTAGAGCGCGATGGCGCGGTCCAGCTGGCTCTGCTTCTCGGCGATGCCGCCGAGCATGACCAGCGCGTCGGCGCTATCAGGGTCGAGCGCGCGGGCGATCTGCAGGTAGAGCGAGACGATATCCTCGGCGCCGTCGCGGTTCAGCGCGCCGGCAAAGGAGAACAGAACGCCGGCCGCACCCTGCTTGGCGTTCGTGATCTGCTGCACCTGCTTTTCGTCATTGGTGATGCTCTGGCGCAGCGCGTTGAGCGGCGCGTAGTTGGGCAGCAGGTTGTCGCCGACCGAAACCGTGTCGAGCGCCTTCTGCTTGTTGCCCTGCGTCGCTTCGAGGCGAGCGAGCGCCATGATGGCGCGCATGAAGGTATCGGGGGCGGTGGCCGCACCATCCTTGTCGAGCACGGCGTCGTTCAGGTGCTTGCGCGCAGAGCGCACGTCGCCGTTGACGATGGCGATCGCGCCGGCATTGTAATTCTGGAAGATGGCGAGCCATTCCGGCCCCTTCAGCTTCTCTACCTGCGCCAGCGCATCCTTGCCCTTGCCGGCGCCCAGTCGCGCCCAGGCGGCCATCAGGTCGTTCATGACACGGTCGAGATCGGTCGGGCCGGTGGTCTTCAGCGCGCTCTCGGCGGTCTTGTATTCGCCGCGGCGGATCGCGTCGGCGCCGCGCACGATGGTCGAGAGGCGCTCGATGCTCGGATCGTTCTTCAGTTCGTTGGCGTAGCGCACACTGTCCTTGATGTCGCCATTGAGCAGCAGCGAGATCATCAGGCGCTGGCGGATCTCCGGATTGCCGGGCTCGATCTGCAACGCCTTCTTGTAGAGCTCGATCGCCGTTTCGTAATCGTGGTCGACATCGGCGGTGCGGGCGGCAAGCAATGCGCCGGAGAAGGTGTTGACGCTATCGGGATCGAAGATCACGGTCGCGCTGGCGTCGTCCTTCTTGGCCGCGTCTTCGGCATTGGCGCCGCCGAGCACGCTCAGCGACAGAACTGCCGCAAGCGACGCGCTCGAAAGAAGACGTATGGCAAATTTCCGCCGCATTAGAAAACCTTTCGTGAGAGCAGCCCACCAGCGTCGACTGCAAAATCAGTTGAGAAGACTGATTCACGACAGGATGGCTTTTTTGAAGCGACCCCGCAAGAAAATCAGCCTTGGACCAATGATCGTCGGTTAATTGACGCGCTCGATGCAGAAGTCGATGACTTCCATCAGTGCGGATTTCCATGCCGTATCGGGAAGCGGCGCGAGAGCATCGCGTGCAATCGTGCCATAATGGACCGCCCGACCAATGGTATCGTTCAGCGTTCCGTACTTGGTGATCAGGCCAAGTGCCTTTTCGAGGTTCTGATCGTTGCTTTCGCCACCCTCGATCGCCTTGCGCCAGAAGGCGCGTTCTTCCTCGGTGCCGCGCCGATAGGCGAGGATGACGGGAAGCGTGATCTTGCCTTCGCGAAAGTCGTCGCCGACATTCTTGCCGAGATCGGCAGCCTTGCCGCCGTAATCGAGCACGTCGTCGACCAGCTGGAAGGCGAGGCCAAGGTTCATGCCGTAGGACTTCATCGCGTTGCGTCCGGCCTTGCCGGCATCCGCCACGATCGGGCCGACTTCGGCGGCAGCCGCAAACAGCGCCGCTGTCTTGGCACGGATGACCGAGAGATAATCATCCTCGGTGGTTTCCATGTTCTTGGCGACGGAAAGCTGCAGCACTTCGCCTTCGGCGATCACGCAGGCGGCGGACGAGAGAACGTCGAGCGCATCGAGCGAGCCGACATCGACCATCATGCGGAAGGCCTGGCCGAGCAGGAAGTCGCCGACCAGCACGCTCGCCTGGTTGCCCCAGATCATGCGGGCGGTGGACTTGCCACGGCGCAGGTCGCTTTCATCGACGACATCGTCGTGCAGAAGCGTCGCCGTGTGCATGAACTCGACCGCGGTCGCGAGCTTGATGTGGTTTTCGCCCTGGTAGCCATAGAGCGCGGAGGAGGCGAGCGTCAGCATCGGGCGCAGGCGCTTCCCGCCGGACGAGATCAGATGGTTCGCCACTTCGGGGATCATCTGCACGTCTGAACCGGCCTTAGAAAGGATCAACTGGTTGACCCGCTCCATGTCCGCCTTGGTTAGATCCACCAAAGGCTTGACGGATGCCAGTTTGTTTTTGCTTTCTTCAAGCGGTATGACCACGCCCAACGACCCGGACTCCTGTTCACTCATTGGATTTGACAATAGAAAGGGGCGGCTTGAGCGGCAAGAGGCGAAATTGCCACGTCGCGGAAAATTGAAAGGGATTTCACGGTAAATGCATGAACTTATCCGCGCCAACGATCCCGTGCTGCTCTCCTTCGCTGAAAGCCTGATGAAGGATGCCGGTATCCATTGCTTCATCGCCGATCAGGGCATGAGCATATTGGAAGGCTCGCTCGGCATGCTGCCGCGCCGTCTGCTGGTCGAGGACGACCAGGCCGACCGCGCCCGCCGCATCCTCATTGACGCCGGTCTCGGCGACGAATTGCGTGAGCAGAAGTGAGCGACACCGTGACCCGCGAGCCCACGCCCGATCAGCCAGTAACCGAGACCATAGACGCCTTCCATCGCGGCGCCTTTCACATTCTCCAGCCGAAGGGCAGGGGGCATCGCTCCGGCATGGACGCCATGCTGCTTGCTGCATTGGTGGATGATGAGAGAGCGGTAAAGGTCGCCGACCTCGGCGCCGGCGCCGGTGCGGCCGGTCTTGCCGTCGCCTCGCGGCTGTCGAAGGCCGAGGTCGTGCTCTTCGAGCGCTCCGCCGAGATGGTAGGCTATGCCCGCCGCAGTCTCGATCTTGAGGAAAACGCCCACATGGCGGGCCGTGTCACGGTGATCGAAGCGGATGTGACGCTGAAGGCCAAGGCGCGCAACGATGCCGGCCTCATCGACGAGAGCTTCCATCACGTCATCCTCAATCCGCCCTTCAACGATCCCGGCGACCGAAAGACGCCGGACGCGCTGAAGGCCGAGGCGCACGCGATGACGGCGGACCTGTTCGAAAGCTGGCTGCGCACGGCCGGCGCCATCATGATCCCCGGCGGCCAGCTGTCGCTCATCGCCCGCCCGGAATCGATCGCCGAGATCATCGACGCCTGCGGTCGTCGCTTCGGCGGCATCGAGATCACGGCTATCCATCCACGCGAGGGCGAAAACGCCGTTCGCATCCTGGTGACCGCGATCAAGGGCTCACGCGCCCGGCTGTCGCTGCGCGCGCCGCTGATTATGCATCAGGAGGGGAGCCACAAGTTCTCCCCCTTCGTCGACGACCTCAACAACGGCCGCGCGGCGTACTCCAGGCGTTAGCCGATCACGAAGTCGAACAGCAGCTTGATGTTCAGCCCGGCGATGATGATGGCGATCGTGTAGGCGATGGCAGACAGCCAGCGCGGTGCCACGAGGTCACCCATCTTCGCCTTGTTGGCGGTGAACATCACCAGCGGGAAGACCGCGAAGGAAAGCTGCAGGCTGAGCACGACCTGCGTCAGGATCAAGAGCTCGGCGGTGCCCGCGTCGCCATACCAGATGGTCACGAAACCGGCTGGCACGATGGCGATGGCGCGGGTGATCAATCGCCGGATCCAGGGCTGCAGCCTGATCTTCAGAAACCCTTCCATGATGATCTGCCCGGCCATGGTGGCCGTCACCGTCGAGTTCAGGCCGCAGCACAGAAGCGCGATGCCGAAGAGCGTCGGCGCCAGCGCAAGCCCGAGCAGCGGAGCCAGCAGCGAGGAGGCTTCGCCGAGTTCGGCGACATCGGTGCGTCCATTGGCATGGAAGGCCGCGGCGGCGAGGATCAGGATCGAGGCATTGATCAGAAGCGCGAAGCAAAGCGCCACGGTGGAATCGATCGTCGCATAGGTCAGCGCCTCGCGCTTTTCCGGCAGGCTGTGGCCGTAGTCGCGGGTCTGCACGATGCCGGAATGCAGGTAGAGATTATGCGGCATGACCGTGGCGCCGAGAATGCCGAGCGCCAGATAGAGCATCTCCGGATTGGAGACGATCTCCGTGGTCGGGAAGAAGCCGCGGATCACATCGCCCCACTGCGGATCGGCCATGAAGATCTGCACGCCGAAGCAGACGGTGATGATCCCGAGCAGCGCGATTACGAAGGCTTCGACCCAGCGGAATCCGATCTTCTGCAGATAGAGGATGAGGAAGACGTCGAGCGCGGTGATGAGCACGCCGAGTTCGAGCGGAATGCCGAACAGCAGGTTGAGGCCGATCGCCGTGCCGATCACCTCGGCGATATCGGTGGCGATGATCGCGATTTCGGCGAACAGCCAGAGCGGGATCGATACCCAGCGCGGGAAGGCATCGCGGCAGGCCTGCGCCAGATCGCGGCCGGAGCCGATGGCCAAGCGCGCGCAGAGCGATTGCAGCACGATCGCCATCAGGTTGGAGAGCAGTGCCACCGTCAGCAGCGTATAGCCGAACTTCGAGCCGCCGGCGAGCGAGGTCGACCAGTTGCCGGGGTCCATGTAGCCGACGGCCACCAGATATCCGGGGCCGACGAAAGCGATGGCGCGGCGCCAGCGCGAGGCGTGCTTCTGCGTTCCGATGGTACGGTGGACATCGGCCATCGACGCCTCCTCGCGCTCGTGGCGCCAGCCCGTCTTGGCCTTGGGTGTCATAATGTCCATGCAGCATCCGCCTGTTCTATCAATAAGAGCAATATGGCTGATTAGAATGATAATGCAAGTCATTCGCAACAAGAAACTTGGCGCGCGGTTGTTTTGCGTCTCGCCCATTGTGTTTGCCGCTGCGACGCATACATGGGAGAGACGTTTCACGCAGCCTATACGAAGGAATGGGAATGGCCGGATTTTTGAGAAAACTGATGCCGAAGCGCTTCCGCAAGGAGGGCATCGTGATCCCGGTTGTCAGGCTCCAAGGCGCGGTTATGACCGGCGGCAGCCAGTTCCGCCCGGCGCTGAACCTTGCCTCGACCGCGCAGGTGCTGGAAAAGGCCTTCAGCTTCAAGGACGCGCCGGCCGTCGCCATCTCAATCAATTCCCCCGGCGGCTCGCCCGTTCAGTCGCGGTTGATCTTCACCCGCATCCGCGAGTTGGCGCGCGAAAAGCAGAAGAAGGTCATCGTCTTCGTCGAGGATGTGGCAGCCTCTGGCGGCTACATGATCGCGCTTGCGGGCGACGAGATCATCGCCGACCCGACCTCGATCGTCGGCTCGATCGGCGTCGTCTCCGGGGGCTTCGGCTTCCCCGAGCTATTGAAGAAGATCGGCGTCGAGCGCCGCGTCTATACCGCCGGCGAAAACAAGGTGATCCTCGACCCCTTCCAGCCGGAGAAGGAAAAGGACATCGAATATCTTAAGACCCTGCAGCTGGAGATCCACCAGGTCTTTATCGCCATGGTGCGCGAACGCCGCGCCGGCAAGTTGAGGGATGACGAGACGGTGTTCTCCGGCCTTTTCTGGACCGGCACGCGCGGCCTGGAACTCGGCCTCATCGACGGTCTCGGCGACATGCGCCAGGAATTGAAGAAACGCTACGGCTCGAAAACCAAGCTGGAACTCGTAACCCCTGCAAGGGGGCTTTTCGGACGCCGCATTCCCGGCATATCATCATCGCTCGAAGGAGCCGCCTCCGGCTTCGCGGCCGGTCTTGTCGAGACCGCCGAAGACAAGGCATTGTGGAGCCGATACGGGCTATGAAGCAATTGCGTTAAAATAACGAGGGGTTGAAGACAGACGACATGCCGCAGCTTTTGATCATGGGTGTGCTCGTCCTGGGCGCCTGGCTCCTCTACCGCCGCTTCGTGGCCGAAGCCAAGCGCCTGCAGGAAAAATCCCGCCGCGCCCAGAGGGAGCAGCAGACCGGAGCGATCGGTACGCTGGTGAAGGACCCGGTGACGGGCGAGTATCATTTGAAGAAGGATGATGAGTGAGGGGGGGGCTTGATCAGCTGCGTTCACGAACCCGCGCCTGCCAATCCGCTCGGCCATAGCTAATGCAGAGAACGAAGACGGATTGGGCTTCGTCGTCGACGGTGAAGCAGACGACTGCCTTTTCCGAGGCCGGAATGGCGCGCAGCCCGGGATAGAGGTCGCTTCGGATGGAGCCGATATGAGGAAAATCGGTTAGGCGGTCGATGAACGCTGTTATTTCGTTTATTTTGCTTTGGCCGATCCGCAGCCCGGCGAAGTCCGAAATGAGTTCAGCGATCTGATACAGATCGGCTTCGACGAGCGGATGCTGCGTGATCGTGTAGGGCATCCGGCGCCTCTTCCTTGAATTTTCGAGCCAGCCTTTCGTTCAGTCTTTCTGCCATGGCTTTGCCATCCCAAGGAATGCGCTGATCCTCGGGCAATTCCGCGCGCCGCCTAATTTCGTCCGCCATTCCGGCCAGCGGATCGTTTGAAGCCTGCTCAAACATCCGCATCCGCGTAAGCCCGGCTTTGACCACGTCGGACACGCTCGGAAACCGCCCGTCCTCGACGAGCTCTTCAGCATAGCGAAGATCCTCATCCGATAGCATCACGGCGTTCTTGGCGTTCATAATCGTCTCCAAGGCAAGGTCTGTGCTCACTATAAGGCAACCGGCACCGCTTGTCCTCCCTGCAAACTGTGGGGAACAGATCGGAATGCGAAACCCTTGACCCCCATCGCCGCTCGTGGCACCTGTCGCCCACCGATCCAATTGAATGGCGACTAACCTCATGTCTGCACCCAGCATCCCCGACCACATGAACCCGAAGCGCTCGTTTCAGGCGCTGATCCTGACGCTGCACAGCTACTGGGCGGACAAGGGTTGCGCGGTGCTGCAGCCTTACGACATGGAAGTCGGCGCCGGCACGTTCCATCCGGCGACCACGCTGCGCGCGCTTGGCCCCAAGCCCTGGAAGGCCGCCTACGTGCAGCCCTCGCGCCGCCCGTCCGACGGTCGCTACGGCGAAAACCCGAACCGTCTGCAGCATTACTACCAGTACCAGGTCATCCTGAAGCCGAACCCGCCGAACCTGCAGGAGCTTTATCTCGGCTCGCTCGCCGCGATCGGGCTTGATCCGCTGCTGCACGACGTCCGCTTCGTCGAGGACGATTGGGAAAGCCCGACGCTCGGCGCCTGGGGGCTCGGCTGGGAGTGCTGGTGCGACGGCATGGAAGTCTCGCAGTTCACCTATTTCCAGCAGGTCTGCGGCCTCGAATGCTCACCGGTCGCGGGCGAGCTGACTTACGGCCTCGAGCGCCTCGCCATGTATGTCCAGGGCGTCGACAACGTCTACGACCTGAACTTCAACGGCCGCGAAGGCGACGAGAAGATCAGCTATGGCGATGTCTTCCTGCAGGCAGAGCAGGAATATTCGCGCCACAACTTCGAATTCGCCAACACCGAGATGCTGCATCGCCACTTCATCGATGCCGAGAAGGAATGCCAGGCGCTGCTCGCCGCCGGCGCGCCTGGAGATAGCGATAACCAGAAGCTGCACAAGTGCGTCTTCCCGGCTTACGACCAGTGCATCAAGGCCAGCCACGTCTTCAACCTGCTGGATGCGCGCGGCGTGATCTCGGTCACCGAGCGCCAGAGCTATATCCTTCGCGTGCGCACGCTCGCCAAGGCCTGCGGCGAAGCCTTCCTGCTGACCGACGCTGGTGGCGTCAATCTCGCCGGCAAGGCTGCCTGAGCGCTCAATAGCGCCTGTCTGCCTTCACCTCTACGGTGCGCGCTGCCGGACGCGGCGCGCCCTTGAGCATGAAGAACGAAGCGATGGCAAGCATGTTGAGCAGGAAGATGGCTGCGCTCATGGCTGATTGATCCTCGTGACCTTGTTTGGATCCCGCCGCCGTCGGCCGATCCATGGTCAAGATAGGCCCTATCCGGCCGCCGCGGTATCGCGAGATCTTGGGATGCGCCAGATAAGAAAGGCGGGAGATGACAAGCGCCGCCAAGCCGCATAGTCTCCCGGCCGACTTGACGTCGTAACGGGGGATTCGCGATGTATATTATTCTAGGCCTCATCGTCCTGATCGCGCTCTATGCGGTCTTTGTCTACAACGGCCTCGTGCGCGCCCGGCAGATGGCCGAGGAGGCTTGGTCCGGCATCGATGTGCAGCTGAAACGCCGCGCCGATCTGATCCCTAACCTGATCGAAACGGTGAAGGGCTACGCCACCCACGAAAAGACGACGCTCGAAGAGGTCGTCAAGCTCCGCAACCAGGCGCAGACCGTTCCGGCAGGCGATGTCGCCGGCCGTGCGCAGGCGGAAGGCCTGCTCGGTGCAGCGCTCGGTCGCGTCATGGCGCTCGCCGAAGCCTATCCAGATTTGAAGGCCAACGAGAATTTCCGCGAGCTGCAGACCTCGCTCGAAACCATGGAAAGCGAGATCCAGATGGCACGCCGCTATTACAACGGCTCCGCCCGCGATCTCAACGTCAAGGTCGAAAGCTTCCCCTCGAACCTCGTCGCCAACCAGTTCGGTTTCACCAAACGCGAGTATTTCGAGATCACCAACGAGGCCGATCGCGCCGTCCCGAGCTTAAAGTTCTGACTTCAGAGTTCTGACAACAGGCATTTGCCTTTGCTGAAAAACTGCTATGAGCAGGGCAAGATCGCGGCCGGATAGGGCCAGCGGAAAAGACGTAATGAGTGAAGACAAGCCCATGAGTAAAGACAAGCTCACCATCATCCCGGCGGCCAAGCCGCTGTCCGGCCGCGCCGTGCCTCCCGGCTCGAAGTCGATCACCAATCGCGCGCTGCTTCTGGCCGGTCTCGCCAAGGGCACCAGCCGGCTGACCGGCGCGCTGAAGAGCGACGACACGCGCTATATGGCCGAAGCTTTGCGCGCCATGGGCGTGACCGTGGATGAGCCCGACGCGACGACCTTAGTCGTCACCAGCTCCGGCGAACTCAAGGCGCCCGCAGCTCCGCTCTTCCTCGGCAATGCCGGCACCGCCACCCGCTTCCTGACGGCAGCGCTGGCGCTCGGCCATGGCCGTTATGTGGTCGATGGCGACGAGCATATGCGCAAGCGCCCGATCAAGCCGCTGGTCGACGCCCTGAAGTCGCTCGGCGTGGCCATCGAAGCGCCGACCGGCTGCCCGCCGGTGACGATCGACGCCAACGGCCGTTTTGCGAACAACAAGGTCGTCATCGATGCCGGCCTCTCCAGCCAGTATGTCTCCGCCCTGCAGATGGCGGCCGCTTGCGGCTCCGAGCCGTTCACGATCGAGCTTGCCGGTGCCGATATCGGCGCGCGCGGCTATATCGACCTGACGCTATCAGTCATGCGCGCCTTCGGAGCCAAGGTCAGCCAGCCGACGCCGTCCTCCTGGGTCATCGAGCCGACCGGCTACACCGCCACCGATTTCGTCATCGAGCCGGACGCTTCCGCCGCCACCTATCTCTGGGCCGCCGAAGTGCTGACCAAGGGCGCGATCGACCTCGGCGTTGCCAATGAGGACTTCACCCAGCCCGACGCGAAAGCTTACGACGTCATCAGGCAGTTCCCGCATCTGCCCGCCGAAATCGACGGCTCGCAGATGCAGGATGCGGTGCCGACCATCGCCGTGCTCGCCGCCTTCAACGAAACGCCGGTGCGCTTCGTCGGCATCGCCAATCTGCGCGTCAAGGAATGCGATCGCATCCACGCCGTCTCGACCGGCCTCAACAACATCCGCGCAGGCCTTGCGACCGAGGATGGCGACGACCTGATCGTCTCTTCCGACCCGGCGCTGGCTGGCCAGCACCTGCCGGCTGATATCGACACCTTTGCCGATCACCGCATCGCCATGAGCTTCGCGCTCGCCGGCCTGAAGATCGACGGCATCACCATTCTGGATCCGGATTGCGTCGGCAAGACCTTCCCGGATTACTGGAAGGTGCTGTCCTCGCTCGGCGTCGCGATTAAGGACGAATAACCGGCAGCCGATCTCGCCGGGCAATCCAAAAAGACAAGGGGGAGAATGTCTTGATGCGTTGGTTGTCCGGTCTCGTTGCCGCTCTGATGTTTCTGCTGGCGGCATCTCTTGCCGCCGCAAATGAACGCATCACTTCCTACCATTCGGAAGTCGAGGTCGCCAAGGACGGCGACCTCACCGTGACTGAGACGATCTCGATCGTTGCCGAGGGGTTCAAGGTCAAGCGCGGCATCTTCCGCGATTTCCCGCTCACCATGCTGGATGGCGAGGGACACACAATCCGCGTCGGCTTCGATCTCCTCTCCGTCACCCGTGACGGGCAACCTGAGCCCTATAAGACCGAAAGCATCGATGGCGGCATCCGCATCTATGCCGGCTCCAGCGACACCATCGTGCCTGAGGGCGAGCACACCTATGTCTTGACCTACAAGGCCGATCGCATGATCCGCTACTTCCCTGACCATGACGAGGTCTACTGGAACGTCACCGGCACCGGCTGGCAGTTCGCCATCGAGCAGGCCTCGGCGCGCATCACCATGCCATCGGGCGAGGTGACGAAGCTTGCCGCCTATACCGGCCCGTTTGGCTCGCGAGCCACGAATGCCACGTCGCGCATCGAAGGCAACCAGGCGATCTTCGCCACCACCCGCATGCTCGGGCAGAACGAAGGCCTGACCGTCGTCGCCGGCGTGCCGAAGGGCGTCATCGACCAGCCATCGGCGGCGCAACTTCGCGCCTGGTGGCTGCGCGACCACATGGCCGATGTCATCGCCGTCGCCGGCCTTCTCCTCGTCGCACTCTATTACGTGTTCTTCTGGGTGAGGGTAGGCCGTGATCCGGCCCGAGGTGTCGTCGTGCCGCGCTGGGACCCGCCCGAGGGTCTGTCGCCGGCGCTGGTCAACTATATCGACAACAAGGGCTTCAACGGCGCCGGCTGGCCGGCCTTCTCGGCCAACGCGCTTGACCTCGCCGTCAAGGGATACGTCACCTTCGACGATATCGGCTCCAGCATCACGGTCACCCGAACCGACAAGCCGCTGCCGAAAGCCCTGCCTTCAGGCCAGGCCGCCTTCCTCTCCCTCGTCGGTCGCTTCGGCCAGAGTTTTGCGATCAGCAAGTCGAATGGCGAAAAGGTGCGCGACGCCGGCCAGAAGTTCCGCCAGGCGATCGAGAGCGAACATCGCGGCAAGTATTATCACTCGAATGCGCTCTACACGGTCGGCGGCATTGTCCTCAGCGTCATCTTCATCATCGCCGTTCTGGCCTTCGGCGAGATCGATGCCGATCTCGGCGGCTTCATCGCCGCCACCGTTTTCTCGGCGGTGTTCCTAGGCATCCTGTCGTCGCGCCTCGGCCTCAGTTTCCGCAAGGGGGCATCGCTGCGCAGCAAGATCGGCGGCGTGATCATCGGCGGCTTCTTCGGCTTCACGCTTTTGTCCATCCTCGCCGGCATCGTCACTGCCGCCGTGGAACAGTTGACAGCAGCCGACCACTGGCCCGTCATCGTCGCCGTCGGCGGCATCGTCATGATCAATGTGGTGTTCTTCTTCCTGATGGGCGCGCCGACGCCGCTCGGCAGCCGACTGATGGACCACATCGACGGCCTGCGCCGCTACCTGACGGTTGCCGAAAAGGACCGCATGAACATGGCCGGCGCACCCGCCATGTCGCCGCAACATTTCGAAACGCTGCTGCCCTATGCGGTCGCCCTCGGTGTCGAAAAACCCTGGAGCGATGCTTTCCAGACCTGGCTGGCGACGGCTGCCGCAGCCGGAGCTGCGGTGGCCGCCTATTCGCCCATGTGGTATCCGACCCATTCCGGCAGTTTCGGCGACAGCATCGGCGGCTTCTCCTCCTCGATGGCCTCCACCATCGCCTCGACGCTCCCCGCGCCGGTGACCTCGACCTCGTCGGGCTTTTCCGGCGGCAGCGGCGGCTTCTCGTCCGGCGGCGGGGGTGGTGGTTTCTCCGGCGGTGGCGGCGGCGGTGGTGGCGGCGGCGGTTGGTAGCCTTTAGGCTTGACCTTTCCGCTCCAGCCCCTTAACCGCCACTCACAAACTGGAAAGGGACGGGCATGAAGGTTCTGTTGATCGGATCGGGCGGACGCGAGCACGCATTGGCCTGGAAGCTGGCGCAATCGCCCGAACTCACCAAGCTCTACGCCGCCCCCGGCAATCCAGGCATCGCCGAGCATGCGACGCTCGTCCCCGTCAACACCGAGGACAACGACGCAGTCGTTGCTTTCTGCAAGGACAACGCGATCGATTTCGTCGTCGTCGGCCCGGAAGCGCCGCTGGTGGCCGGCGTTGCCGATCGCCTTCGCGCCGAGGGCTTCGCCGTCTTCGGTCCGTCTGCCGCCGCCGCCCAGCTCGAGGGCTCCAAGGGTTTCACCAAGGATATCTGCGCCCGCTATGATATCCCGACCGGCGCCTACCAGCGTTTCAACAACGCCCCCAAGGCCAAGGCCTATATCCGCGAGCAGGGCGCCCCGATCGTCGTCAAGGCCGATGGTCTTGCAGCCGGCAAGGGCGTGACGGTTGCGATGACAATCGATGAGGCGCTTGCCGCCGTCGACGATTGCTTCGAAGGCGCGTTTGGCGCTGCCGGTGCCGAGGTCGTGGTCGAGGCCTATCTCGATGGCGAAGAGGCAAGCTTCTTCTGCCTCAGCGACGGCAAGCACGCACTGGCGCTCGCCACCGCCCAGGACCACAAGCGGGTGGGCGAGGGCGATACCGGCCCGAACACCGGCGGCATGGGCGCCTATTCTCCGGCCCCCGTCATGACACCTGAGATGGTCGAGCGCACGATGAAGGAGATCATCGAGCCCACCATGCGCGGCATGGCCGAGAGTGGCTATCCCTTCTCCGGCGTCTTCTTCGCCGGCCTGATGATCACCAAGAAGGGCCCGGAGCTGATCGAATACAACGTCCGCTTCGGCGATCCCGAATGCCAGGTGCTGATGATGCGCCTGAAGAGCGATCTCCTGCCGATCCTTTATGCGACCGCCACCGGCACGCTGGACAAGGTGACCGCCGAATGGAGCGATGACCCGGCGCTGACGGTCGTCATGGCCTCCAAGGGCTATCCCGGCTCCTACGACAAGAACACCCCGATCAAGTCCATCCCCGAAGCGGGCGAGGGCGCCAAGGTGTTTCATGCCGGCACAGTGCTGAAGGATGGCGCGCTGGTCGCCACCGGCGGCCGCGTTCTGAACGTCACTGCGACGGGCAAGACGGTCGGCGAGGCCCAGGCCCGCGCCTATGCGCTGCTCGACAAGGTGGAGTGGGACAACGGTTTCTGCCGCCGCGACATCGGCTGGCAGGCGATCAAGCGCGAAAAAGCGTGATCCGATATCGAAATCGGATCAGTTCTCTAAATTTTTACCCTTTCCCCTGACGGGATGGAAATAAAGCCGCGTTAAACCTGTGTTCAAGGTAAGACGGAGTGTTTCCATGCGTCAGGTTTCTGCGGTTGTTTTGGGTGTCGTCGGTGCGTTGATGGCGGGTTCCGCCATGGCGTCGTCGATCGATGTGATCGGCGCCGATGCGGCCTCGACCGACAGCAGCATCCTCAAGATGACCTGCACCACATGCCCGCCGCTTCAGGTCGTGGAAGCGAAGAAGGAATATATCGTCCCGACGCTCGCCGATGGCGCGCTCGAGCACTCGCAGATCCGCGACATCGACGGCGAAAAGAAGCTGTTTCGCACCGAAGGCTGGATGGGCGGCTCGCCCGTCGTGTTCGTGACTAAGGCGCCCGCGCCGGTGGCTGTAGCCGCTGCCCCAGCCGCCGTCGACGGTGTCGATACAGCGACGACGTCGGCCGTCATTAGCGCTGATACCAAGCCCGTCGTCGCAGGTGCTGCAGGCCAGCCGGCGGAACAAACGCGCCCGCTCGACGTTTCTAATTTCAAGCTTAGGCCCTGATTTAAAGTTCCCTGCCCCTCCCGTCCAAAGTTTTGGTCATCCGGGGCTCCACCTCAAAAGGGTGGTGAAATGCGCTCCTGAAGAGAAGCAGGGGCGCATTTTCTATTTTATACTTCGCCGGCCCAGCCTGGCACCGCGTTTGGACCCACTTCGTGTTTGGGACATCATCTAGTCCTTGGTTAAGTGTTTCTTATAAAAAACAGGCCATTTCTAGCTGCGACCGGTAGCCGCATGTCGTTTTCGCAGCAGTACCAGCGTCGGGCGCCGTGGCGCCGGCGCATACGCGGTAGGATACCGCGCCGGATGATCTCACCAGAGCTCCGTTGCGAGGCCAAATGAAGAATCTTAGAATTTCCAGGCAGTTGTTTTTGCTTGTCGCCGGCTTGATGGTGGCCTTCTGTGCCGCCTCCTACCTGCAGATACGCTCCTCGACAAATGCGATCTATCATGAGCGCAACGAGATGCTGCGCACGCAGGTGGAATCCGGCCTGTCCATCATGCAGCAATATTACGACCGCGAGAAATCCGGCGAGTTGACCCGCGAACAGGCGCAGGCGCTGGCATACAAGCAGCTTTCGTCGATCCGCTACGAGCCCAACGGCTACTTCATCGGCTACGACTACGACGTCGTCATGCGCATCACCTACGATACGCCGAAGCTTGGCAAGAGCAGCAAGGGCTCGCCCGACAGCCGTGGCAAGCCTTACCGCGACGAGATCGTGAAGGTCGGCCGCGCCGGCGGTGGCATCGTCGATTTCTACGGCCCGAAGCCCGGCCAGCCGGCCGATGCGCAGTTCCGCAAGGCTGTCTATACCAAGGCGTTCGAACCCTGGCAGGTGGTGGTCGCGACCGGCGTCTATCTCGACGATCTCGACGCGCAGGTTCGCTCCGACGTGCTGAAGGCGCTGTCGGGTGGCCTCGTCGTGCTGCTGCTCGGCGCCGCCGCCGCCTTCTACGTGGTTCGCAGCATCTCCGGCCCGCTGACCCGCATCCACACCGCCCTTCAGGCTGTCGCCGAAGAGAATGTCACGATCGCCATTCCGCACACCGACATGAACAACGAAGTGGGCATGATGGCCAAGGCCACGAAGGCGCTGCAGGAAAAGGTCCGCGAGCGCCACGCCATGTCCGAGCGCGAAGCCGCCCAGCAGATGGCGCTCGACGACGAGCGCGAGAACAATCAGCGCATGCAGCGTGATGAAACCACAGTGCAGGCCCATGTGGTCTCCACCATCGGCCAGGCGCTCGAGCAGATCGCCCGTGGCGACCTCACGGTTCGCTGCGCCGATCTCGGCCAGAAATACGCCACCCTGCGCGACAACTTCAATGACGCGCTCGGCCATCTCGAGGCCGCCATGTCCAAGGTCTCGGTCAAGGGCGGCGATATCGCCGTCAGCAAGGAAGAAATCCGCCGTGCCTCCAACGAGCTGTCGCAGCGCACCGAGCGCCAGGCCGCAAGCCTCGAGGAAACCTCGGCGGCACTCGACGAACTGAGCGTCGCCGTGCGCCAGACCGCCGAAGGCGCGCATGAAGCAAGCAAGCGCGTCCACTCGGTGAGCTCCGAGGCCAACCGCAGCGACGCCGTGGTCACCCAGGCGATCGAGGCGATGGGCGGGATCGAGAAGTCGTCCGAGGAGATCGGCAAGATCATCGGCGTCATCGACGACATCGCCTTCCAGACCAACCTGCTCGCCTTGAACGCCGGTGTCGAGGCCGCGCGCGCCGGCGAAAGCGGCAAGGGCTTCGCCGTCGTCGCCCAGGAAGTCCGCGAACTGGCTCAGCGCTCGGCTGCCGCCGCCAAGGAGATCAAGGACCAGATCGCCCGCTCCTCGGGCCAGGTCGAACAGGGCGTTCGCTTCGTCGGCGAGGCCGGCGAGGCGCTCAAGCGCATCTCCGACCAGATCAAGGCCGCCAACGACATCGTCTCGAAGATCGCCCACAGCGCCTCCGAGCAGGACACGACGCTGCGCTCGATCACCTCCTCGATCAACCAGCTCGACGCCGCCACCCAGCAGAACGCCGCCATGGCCGAAGAGACCACCGCATCGGCGGAATCGCTCGCCAGCGACACCGACGAGCTCCTCAACCTGATCCGCGGCTTCCGCGTCGGCACCCAGGCTGAGTACGGGGCAGCGCAGACCCGCCGCGCGGCGTAAGACTTTCGGGAAGAGCGATAGATGACGACAGCCGCCGGAGCGATCCGGCGGCTGTTTTTGTTGTTGAGGGGGCGCGCGATCAGTGGCGTGGCTTGGCGTGGGAGCCATTCACGCCGCATTCTTGGAGACGTGCTTAGATCCTCGGCACGAGGCCGAGGATGGCGCCGAGAATTTGAAAGCGTTTCTATCTCAATAACTTAGAGGCGGCGCCCCACACTCCGCCGTCATGCTCGGGCTCGTCCCGAGCATCTGCTGCCGTATCGGCGAGCTCGACGTGAGTGGACCTTGCGGAGAACAGACTCCCCAGTACACAGCACCGCCGTCAGCCGTTTCCCGTGCTACTTCCGGCTCGTCTTCTTCGCAGCGACCAATTCGTCGCCGGCATCTGGTTCGCTATCGGGAACACTGTTGAGGATGGCGAGGGCCGCACTGGCATCGCCCCGTTCCGCTCGCTTCTTCAAGCTCATGATCGCCCGCCGGTGCCCGATGCCGTCGGCGATGAAGGCGGAAAGCAGCTGGTTCAGCGATACATTGTCCTCCGCCGCCGCGCGCTTGGCTTCTTCCATCACATGATCGGCTATTCTGAGAGGATAGGTGCTCATGTCTCTTGTCTCCTTTGCGCGATGAAATTTCCAGCGCTCATGACTGACATGCCAAAGGCGCTCACTGCGGGATGCCGGAAATGGCGGTCGTTGCTGACGATCAAGGTGGCTCCGGCTGCCAGGGCGCACTCGATGTAGATGTCGTCCTTCGGATCAGCGAGGAACGGCCTGAAGTGAAACCACGGCGAGACGAGCACAGCCTTGCTGAACACCGCATCGAGCAAGATGTCGATCTTACTCTCGCTGAGCCAGGGAGCCTTGCCGAGAATGCCCGGCCGCTTCAGCACATCTTCATACTCCAGCGCCACCGCCGGCGACAAAGCGAAGGCGACACCACCAGTAAGCATCTCGCGCACAAGCTGATGCGAGGCGCCTTTCGAGGATCGCAAAGCCGAAACCATGACATTTGCATCAACGACGATCATGGCGGTTATATGATATCGCATGTGATATCATGTCAAGGTGTGCCGATCGCGTCGTTCAACACCCCAAACGCTTGCGCCCAGCCCCGCAACATGATCATGAAACCCCAACGCACGCCGTCGCCATTTGAGAGCCCCACCATGCAGACCACCAAGCCCAGTGCGACATGACCACGCTTGCAGCCTATGCCGGCCTCTTCGCCATCTCGCTGATCGCGGCCACCATCCTGCCCGCGCAGTCAGAGGCCGGGCTCGTCGCGCTCATTCTCTCCGGCCAATATTCCACGCTGCTGCTCGTCGTGGTCGCCAGCCTCGGCAATATCCTCGGTTCGCTGGTCAACTGGCTGCTCGGCATCGGCATCGAGCGCTTTCGCCACAAGCGGTGGTTTCCGGTGGGGGAGGTGGCGCTTAATCGGGCGCAGCGTTGGTATCGGCGGTATGGGAAATGGTCGCTGCTGGCAAGCTGGTTGCCCATCGTCGGCGATCCCATCACAGTCGTTGCCGGCGTGATGCGTGAACCGCTGCCGGTATTTCTGCTTCTGGTGACGATCGCCAAGACCGCGCGTTACGCGGTCCTGGCTGTGATCACCTTGGGCATCGTCGGCTGAGAGGGATCAGCCGGCGATCTTCGAAAAGTCGGCGACGGTGCCGGTGGCTTCGCGGATAAGGCGCAATAGCGCCAGACGGTTGGCGCGGATCGCCGCGTCCTCGTCGTTGACGAGCACGTCGGTGAAGAAGCGGTCGACAGGGGCGCGCAGCGTCGAGAGAGCAGCCATCGCCGAGCGGAAATCTTCCTTCTCGATCGCGCCGGATGCCTCGGCCGAAACCGTCTTGATCACCGCGAAAAGCTCCTTCTCGGCGTCGAGCTTCAGAAGCGCATCCGAAACGCCGTCGGCGACCACCGTGCCCTTCTTCTCCTCGGCGGCCAGCAGCTGCACGGCGCGCTTGGTGCCTGCGAGCAGGTTCTTGCCGTCCTCGGAGCTGACGAAATGCGTCAGCGCCTCGACGCGGCGGGCGACCATGCGAAGATCGTCGGTCTCGGGCGTCAGCACCGCGTCGATCAGGTCGTGGCGGGCGCCCTGGTCGCGCAGATAAACCTTCAGGCGGTCGTGGAAGAACGACAGGAGGTCGAGCTGGCGCGACATGTCGTCGGCGGCAACCGTATTGCCGATATCCATGTCGATGCGCGCCATGTGGCTGACGATGCGCGGAAGCAAAGTCAGATGCACGCCACGCTCCAGGATGATGCGGATGACGCCGAGCGCGGCGCGGCGGAGCGCAAAGGGGTCCTTGGAGCCCGTCGGCTTCTCGTCGACGGCCCAGAAGCCGATCAGCGTGTCGAGCTTATCGGCAAGCGCCACCGTGATCGCCACCTTGTCCTGCGGCAGCTGGTCGGATGGGCCCTGTGGCTTGTAGTGTTCCTCGATCGCGGTCGAGACCACCGCTTCTTCGCCCTGAAGAGCGGCGTACTTGCGGCCCATCACGCCCTGCAGCTCGGGGAATTCGCCGACAGCTTCGGTGCGCAGATCCGCCTTGGAGAGGACCACGGCACGATCGACCAGCTTGTAGTCGGCACCAGCGGGGAAGGCGACCTTGGCGGCCATGGCGCGGATGCGCTCCACCCGCTCGCCCTGCGTGCCGAGCTTGGCATGGAAGGTGACGTTGAGCGCATCGAGCTTGGCCATGCGCTGGTCGAGCGGCTTCTTCAGGTCGAGGCCGAACTTCTTGGCCGAAGCCTCCAGCGTCTCCAGATCCGGCAGATCACCCTGGTCGCGCTTCCAGAAGTGCAGCGCGTCGGAAAGACGGGCGCGCACGACCTTGCCGTTGCCGTGGATGATTTCCTTGCCGCCATCCGTCGCTTCGATGTTCGATACGAGGATGAAATTGTTCGAAAGCGTCTCTTCACCCGGTTTGCGGGTGACGAAGCATTTCTGGTTGGTCTTGATCGTCAGTCGGATGATCTCGGACGGGATCGAGAGGTAGGCTTCCTCGAAGCTGCCCATCAGCACCTGCGGCCATTCGACGAGACCGGAGACCTCTTCCAGCAGACCTTCGTCTTCGACCAGTTCGAGGCCGTTGGCGAAGGCGACGTCGCGCGCGTCGTGCAGAATGATGTCCTTGCGGCGCTCGGCGTCGAGAATGACCTTGGCCTTCTCAAGGCTCGCGACATAATCGTCGAAGCGCTTGACGGTGATCGCCTCGGGCGCATGGAAGCGGTGGCCGTAGGTGATGTTGGAGGCGACGATGCCGGAGATTTCGAACGGAATGACCGTCGTTTCCTCATGCTCGGTGCCGAAAAGGCAGACGATCGACTGCAGCGGCCGCACCCAGCGCAGCGACCCCGGCTGCGACGAGGCCTTGCCCCAGCGCATCGGCTTCGGCCAGGGGAAATCGCGGATGATCGAAGGCATCACCTCAGCAATGATCTCCTCGGCGCTGCGGCCAGTCCTGGAGATGATCGCGACGTAGAAATCGCCCTTCTTCGGATCGCTCTGCACCTGCGCCTCGGAAATCGACGACAGCCCGGCCGCGCGAAGAAAACCTTCGATCGCCTTTTCGTTGGCGTCGGTGCGTGGGCCCTTGCGTTCCTCACGCACATCGGCGGAGCGGGCGGTCAGTCCGCGAATGTCGAGCGTCAGCCGGCGCGGCGTCCAGTATTCCCGCGCACCCTCATAGGAAAGTCCCGCCTCGACGAGCGCGTCGGTCACAAGCTTCCTCAGATCGCCGGCAGCCTTGCGCTGCAGGCGGGCCGGGATCTCTTCGGAGCGGAGTTCTAACAGCAGATCGGGCATGTCACTTTCCTTGCCTCCACGGGGAAGGCGCTACCTTGCGGGTCTGAAAACGGTCGCCTCTGCTAGCAAAGAATGGCGCTGGTTTACAAGCTGCAAAAGCGGGATGGAGCGGGCGGGGAGGGGATTTGGTTAGCTCGGGTGCCATCCGGCAGTCTTTGATGTTCAGAAATAGGCTTTCCATCGCGGTCGAATAGCAATGTCGTCTATCGGCGCGAAGCGGATTTCGACTATTCGCAATCTTTATTCTCATTCATCTCCAAAACGTGCCTCCAGTCGTTCAGTGTTGGACGGGACGGCCTAGTTTCTTTTAAATGCCGTCGTGCCAGTGCAATTTCAGACAGCGAGTAAACGGCTTGAGGGGAACTGTTGATGGACCAAGAGGAAAGAGACGAGGAATTACGGTGGCGCCTGGAGGTGCTGCGGACGAAGTTCGCAGAAGGCAAGATCTTCATTGCCAAGGAGGTGGCGGAAGGCCTTGAGCAAAGCCTGATGGCGGTTCGTACGGGTGCGGACGGGAAGATCGACCTGACCACTGTTGACGGGCGGGTGCGTTCGATGGCGCTTGCCGTGGCGGCGATGGACAATCGTGAGCGCACGAAAAACGCAATGTCTCTTGAGTACATCACTAATTCCTATTTCGAGTTCATCGAGAGAAATCTTGGGTTCTTCGTAAAGGCGGCCAAGGATGCGGGTGCCGACGCTCACGAATTCGGTCGCATGATTTCCAGTCACCCACTGAACGTCGAAGAATACAGTCCGCAGATACCGAAATTTCTGGAGGCGCTGGAAGAATTCTGGGGAGCGGCCGCGGACCCGTCCCACTACCATATTCAGGACCTGCAATCGACCAAGGCGATCTATGGCGGAGACCTGTTTCCATCCTACCAACGGAACATCGCAAGCAGCACCGGCCTCTACATAGATACCATCGTACTCTCGGACCCGTTCTGGCACTCAAGGCATGTGTTCGAGCGTTCATCCCCCGATGTTCAGCTCTATTATCTCGCGAAGCATGCGATCAATCTCATGGGTTACCGCGACCTAGCGACAGCAAAGCTCGACGCACCGATCGTGGTCGTGACACCGTTTAGATCTTCCGTCGACGAATCCGAAGTCGAATTCCTCCGCAATGTCTCACAGCGCGACGGTGTCACTCACGCGGAGAAACTGTTTGGCCGCAAGTTTTCAGGTATCGAAGAGCTCTATGAGTTCTGTAATGTCCTAGACACTCCCGAGAAGGCAGCAGCACAGATCTCCGACACGGACCGTGTGTTGTTCGATACCGATTGGACAGGAAGTATCGAGGAGCAGATATCCCGCTCCATGCAGCGCGATGGCCATCTTCTGCCTGAGGGATCGGGCCCTGGGCAGGTCTTGGCTGCACAATCCGTCGGCCGGATGATGCAGGCGACAGACCTGCTCCTGAAGAGCCGATATCTGGGCGGAACGCCGTTGCTCGATGCACCCACCTCTTGGCGGTACTTCAACTGGAAGCTCGAATACAATTCATCGATTGCGTTGGACAATACCCATCTTCATATGGTGAAGGGCCTGCAGCGGGCTGCCGAGACAGACATGGAATGGCTCGGGAACATCCCGGCCCCCGCCTTGATTGAGATGCGACAGCAAGGTGCATTCCACGAAATCCGTGAGGTGCTCTCCGCAGGTGTCGGCGAAATCGCCGAGACTAAACCCGAGGCCTTTTTCAGGTCGAGTGACAAGATCGTCGAGAACATTCAGGTTGCGTTTGAGCATCATCAGAAGAACGTGAAGGAGTTGCGGAACAAGGGCCTCAAGTTCGCTGGGTACGATCTCGGAACTTGGATTTCAGTTGGCGCCGTCGAAATCGCGGCGATCGCAACCGGAACGCCGCTTTTCGGTGCTGCGGCCTTCGCTGCAAACCAGATATTGGATGTCCCGAAGTTAAAGGACATACCAGCGCGCTTCATGGACCTGAAAAATGCACATAAGGAACTTAAGAAGTCGCCGATGGGCCTGTTGTTCGCACATAAAGCGTGATGTGAGCGGCGTAGAATTTAGGGATCCATTCACAAGTGGCCTAAGATTATGGCCACTTATAGCGCGTAGCATCCCGGCCTTTGCCCGTTGTGCCCCTCCAACCACCCACTTCCGCTGTGGAAACCCATCTCCATCCTTGCCTTGCCGCTTTTCGCCGCTATGGTCCGCCACCTCAATTGAAACGCAGGAACCATCATGGCCGCTGATATCCGCATGCTCTCCGCAGTCATCGCCTCCGAGATCAATGCCCGGCCCGAGCAGGCCAAGGCCGCGATCGAGTTGCTGGATGAGGGCGCGACCGTGCCGTTCATCGCGCGTTACCGCAAGGAAGTGACCGGCGGCCTGGATGATACGCAGCTGCGCGATCTCTCCGAACGCCTCGTCTATCTGCGCGAGCTCGAAGCCCGCCGCGATACGATCGTGGAGTCCATCTCGGGCCAGGGCAAGATGAGCGAAGAGCTGATGGCAAAGCTCAAGGGCGCGGCCACCAAGGCCGAGCTCGAGGATCTCTATCTGCCCTACAAGCCGAAGCGCCGCACCCGCGCCGAGATCGCCCGCGAGCGCGGCCTCGGTCCGCTCGCCGAGGCAATCCTTGCCGACCGCGCCAAGGAGCCGGCAACGCTGGCGGAAGCCTATATCACCGCTGATGTCCCCGATGTGAAGACGGCGCTGGAAGGCGCCCGCGATATCGTCGCCGAAGGCATTGCCGAAAATGCCGACCTGCTCGGCAAGCTGCGCGCCCATATGCGCGGTGCGGCGCTGTTGAAGGCCAAGGTGGTCGATGGCAAGCAGGCGGCCGGCGAAAAATTCTCCGACTATTTCGACCATTCCGAACGCTGGGCAACGGCCCCCGGCCACCGCGCGCTCGCCATGCTGCGCGGCTGGAACGAGGAAGTGCTGACGCTGACGATCGAGGCCGACGCCGAGACTGCCTCGCCGAACAAGCCGGTCGAGCGCATGATCGCTGCGGCCTACGAGATCGGCAACAGCCGTCCCGGCGATCGCTGGCTGATGGAAGTCGCCAGCTGGACATGGCGCGTGAAGCTCTCCATGTCGCTGTCGCTTGACCTGATGCGTGAGCTGCGTGAACGCGCCGAGGAAGAGGCGATCCACGTCTTCGCCCGCAATCTCAAGGACCTGTTGCTCGCCGCCCCCGCAGGCTCGCGCCCGACGATGGGCCTCGATCCGGGTATCCGCACCGGCGTCAAGGTCGCCGTCACTGATGCCACCGGCAAGGTGGTCGCGACATCGACGGTCTATCCCTTCCAGCCACGCAACGACGTGCGCGGTGCGCAGATCGAGCTCGCCTCGCTGATCCGCAAGCACAATGTCGAGCTGATCTCGATCGGCAACGGCACCGGCAGTCGCGAAACCGAGAGGCTGGTTGCCGACATGCTGGCCGATCTGCCGGGCGCGAAGCCCACCAAGGTCATCGTCTCGGAAGCCGGCGCCTCGGTCTATTCGGCATCCGCCACGGCCGCTGCCGAATTCCCCAATCTCGACGTGTCGCTGCGCGGCGCCGTCTCCATCGCGCGCCGCCTGCAGGATCCGCTGGCAGAGCTTGTGAAGATTGAACCGAAGTCGATCGGCGTCGGCCAGTATCAGCACGATGTCGACCAGCAGAAGCTGTCGCGCTCGCTCGATGCCGTGGTCGAAGACGCCGTGAATGCCGTCGGCGTCGATCTCAACATGGCCTCTGTGCCGCTGCTCGCCCGTGTCTCCGGCCTTGGAACCTCGATCGCCGAAGCCATCGTCAGGCATCGTGACGAAACCGGACGCTTCGAAACCCGTCGTGATTTGCTCAAGGTCGCGCGCCTCGGCCAGCGCACCTTCGAGCAATGCGCCGGGTTCCTCCGCATCCGCGATGGCAAGGAGCCGCTCGACGCCTCCTCGGTCCACCCGGAGGCCTACGGCGTCGCCAAGAAGATCGTTGCCGCCTGCGGCCGCGACCTGCGCACGCTGATGGGTGACAGCGCGGTGCTGAAATCGGTCGATCCGCGCCAGTTCATCGACGACAAGTTCGGCCTTCCGACGGTCAAGGACATCCTGTCGGAACTGGAAAAGCCTGGCCGCGACCCGCGCCCGAGCTTCAAGACCGCGACCTTCGCGGAAGGGATCAACGAGATCTCCGACCTGAAGCCGGGCATGACGCTTGAGGGAACGGTAACCAACGTCGCCGCCTTCGGCGCCTTCGTCGATATCGGCGTCCATCAGGATGGCCTGGTGCACGTCTCGCAGCTCGCCGACCGCTTCGTCAAAGATCCTCACGAAGTTGTGAAAGCCGGCGATGTGGTCAAGGTTCGCGTCGTCGAGGTGGATGCAAAACGCAAGCGCATCGCCCTTTCCATGCGCAAGGATGACGGCGCTAGCGCCCCTGCGCCACGCGGCGAAACCCGTTCAAATCCAGCCCCTCGCGGCGGCAACGAGCGGCGCTCGTCGAGCCCCAAGCAGGAGAGCCAGGGGGCATTCGGCGCAGCACTCGCCGAGGCCATGAAGCGAAAATAAGGGTTTACGGATAAGCATTGCAGAAATGTCACACTTCGGCAGCCTTGTTGCCGAAGTGCCAAATACGGCGCTTGTAAGGCAGGCCAGACGGCCTAAGTTGACTGGATTCCTGTCACATTGCGAGGCCTTACTTATGGCGTCGGCTTTCTTATCGATTGTCCAAAAAATCATCCGCAAGGGTAACCTTAAGCTCACACTCGCCAATGGCGAGACACACACCATCGGGGACGGCACCGGAGATCTCGTTGCCGCCCGCGTTGCCGACGAGGAGGCGGAGCGACTGATCCGCCGAGACCCCACCCTCAAGCTCGGCGAAATGTACATGGATGGCCGGTTCATTCTGGAACAAGGCAACATCTACGATTTCCTGGCCCTGGTGAAACAGAACACCACCAACGAAATCTTCGACATCCCGATGGCGGCCCTCCTGATCGGCCGCATCGCCCTGCAGCAGCTAAAGAGCCGTCTGCCCGTCAATCACAACAAGCGCAACGTTGCCCACCACTACGATCTGTCGGAAAAGCTGTTCGAGCTCTTTCTCGATGAGGATTGGCAATATTCCTGTGCCTATTACAATCCGCCGGGCATCAGCCTGGAGGAGGCCCAGGTCGCCAAGAAGCGCCACATCGCCGCCAAGCTCCTGCTTCAGCCCAACCAGCGCGCGCTGGAGATCGGCTCCGGCTGGGGCGGCATGGGCATGTATCTGACGGAGTCCACACCGGGGCTCGATCTCACCGGCATCACGCTCAGTGAGGAGCAGCTGAAGATCTCCCGCGAGCGGGCGCAAAAGCGCGGTCTCAACGACCGGCTGCGCTTCGAGCTGCAGGACTACCGCACGATGAAGGGCCAGAAGTTCGACCGCATCGTCTCGGTCGGCATGTTCGAGCATGTCGGCATCGGCAACTTCGGCAACTTCTTCCGCAAGGTGCACGAGCTGCTAGCCGATGACGGCGTCATGGTGCTGCATTCGATCGCCCGCCCGAAGCCGAGCTTCGGCACCAACGCCTTCATCGAGAAGTATATCTTCCCGCAGGGCTATATCCCCTCGATCGGCGAAACGCTGCCGGCCATCGAAAAGGCGAACCTTCTGGTCCGCGACGTCGAGGTCCTGCCGCTGCACTATGCCTACACGCTGCGCCATTGGCGCGAGCGCTTCGTGGCGCGCAAGGCCGAAGCCGTGGCGCTTTATGACGAACGCTTCTTCCGCATGTGGGAGTTCTATCTGGCCGGCTCCGAAATGGGCTTCCGCTGGGATGAGCTTTTCATCATGCAGATCCAGATTTCCAAGAACCAGTATTCCACCCCCGACAATCGCGACTATATCGCCGCGAACGAGGCGAAGCTGAAGGAATTCGAGGCAACGCGTCCGCCGCTCGAAAAGGTCATTCTCTGACTTGACGAAAAGGCGCGGCGAGACCCGCGCCTTTTTTATTCCCGCTGTTTCATTTTGAAAGGGTTGCGAGATGAGCAGTGCCTACCCCGAGATTACGCTGGTGCGCCACGGCGAGACCGAATGGAGCCTGTCCGGCCGCCACACCGGCCGCAGCGATATCCCCTTGACCGAAAACGGCGAAGCCGCCGCCCACCGCCTCGGCCCGCGCCTTGAAGGCCTGACCGTCGCCGAAGTCTGGTCGAGCCCCTCCCAGCGCGCCCGAAACACCTGCCGCCTTGCCGGCTTCGGCGAGCGCATGGTCGTCAAGGACGACCTCGCCGAATGGGACTACGGCGCCTACGAGGGTGTGACGACCAAGGAGATCCTGGCTCAACGCCCCGGCTGGCAACTCTTCAGCGACGGCTGCCCCGATGGCGAGAAAGCCGCCGACGTCGGCACCCGCGCCGACCGCATCATCGCCGCGATCCGCGCGGCAAACGCCCCAGTCCTGATCTTCTCAAGCTCCCACTTCCTCCGCGTGCTGGCCGCCCGCTGGCTGGGGCTGCCGCCGGAGGGCGGGGCGCATTTCGTGCTGGATACGACGAGCGTCAGCGTGCTGGGGTATGAGCATGATTTGACGGAGCCGGTGATCCGGCGGTGGAATGGTTAGGGTGCGGCGTAAGCCCCACCATCCCGCTTGACCCGCCATCCCCCACGTCGCTAGATGACCGCATGCAACAGATCGACGGAATCAACGGGCGCGTTGCGGATGCGCCGTCCAACAACTGGGTTTACCGGGTGCTGCCGCCATGGCTGTGGCCATATGCGCAGCTGGCGCGCTGGGATCGGCCGATCGGCTGGCAGCTGCTGCTTTGGCCGTGCTTCTGGTCGGCGGCGATGGCGGCCAATGCGGCGGCTCATGTGGGGCTCTTTTCCGGCGGTCAGCTGATCTGGCATCTGCTGCTCTATTTCATCGGTTCTGTCGCCATGCGCGGCGCCGGCTGCACCTATAACGATCTCGTCGATCACAAGATCGACATGGAAGTCGCGCGCACCCGCTCGCGCCCGCTGCCGTCTGGCCGCGTCACCCGCACGCAGGCGAAGATCTTCATCCTGCTACAGGCGCTGGTCGGCCTGCTGGTCGTCCTCCAGCTCAACTGGTTTTCCGTCATCCTCGGCGTTGCGTCGCTTGCTATCGTGGCGCTCTACCCTTTCGCCAAGCGCTTCACCGACTGGCCGCAGTTCTTCCTTGGGCTTGCCTTTTCCTGGGGCGCGCTGATGGGCTGGGCCGCGATCTTTGGCAGCCTGTCGCTGGCGCCGGTGCTGCTCTATATCGGCGCGGTCGTCTGGACGATCGGCTATGACACCATCTACGCCCACCAGGACAAGGAAGACGACGAGCTGATCGGAGTCCGCTCGACCGCGCGTCTCTTCGGCGACAACACCAAGCCGTGGCTGGTCGGTCTCTATGGCCTGATGCTGATCCTCACCTTCGCAGCCTTCCTGCTCGCAGGCGTCGGCATCATCGCCTATCTCGGCTTGGTTGTCGCAGCCGGCATGTTCGCCTGGCAGATCATCACGCTCGATATCAACGATGCCGATCAGTGCCTGGCGCTGTTCAAGTCTAACAACCGCGTCGGCATGATCATCTTCGCAGGCCTGTTCCTGTCGCTGTTGTTCGTGCTTCCATAGGGCGATAACAAGCCTACGGAACGTGCTGCATGATGATCTGCGTGTGCAGCATTGGCGCATCGGCGCCGAAATAGGTGTCGAGCACCGACAGGAAATCGTCGGACAGATAGAAATCCGTCAAGGCGCGATCGGCAAGCAGCCGGAAATCGGCGTCGTTTCGGGGCAGGGCGATCGCATAGGGCTCATGCGTGAACAGCCGATTGCCAACCTCGAGCAAGGATGGATCTTTCGCACGGGTGGCAAGGCTGGTCAGCAGCACCTGATCGCCGATATAGGCGTCGATCTTCCGATCCTCCAGCGCCTTCAGCCCCTCCTCATGCGTCTTGAAATCGGCAATCGTCGTCGTCGATGCTTGGCCCTTCATGGCCTCATGCAGTGCCGCCCCCGTCGTCGAGTTCGCCCGCGCGCCGATCACGCTTGCCGAAGCGGCACGCTGGCTGACGGCGCTGACAGCCGGCTTGTCGAAAAAGAACGATTGCAGGTAGTCGGGCGAATCCTTGCGAAGCAGGGCGCTTGCCCCTGTCAGGAAGATCGGCTGCGAGAAATCGACGATCTCCCGCCGCTCAAGATTGACGGTGATCGCGCCGCACAGCAGATCGAGCTGCCCGTCCTTCACGGCATCGAAGCCGTTGGCGAGCGTTTTCTGCACATATTCGCGTTTCAACTCGGGCACCTGATGCTCGATGTCATCGGCGATCTTGTTGCAGAGGTCGATCGCATAACCCGTCGGCTCTGCCCCGGCCTTGGCCGCGGAGAAGGGCGCTTCGTCATCGATATAGCCGATGCGTACGGTCCCGCGCTCGATGATGCCGTCGAGAGTGGCGGCACTTGCCGTCAGGGCTGAAAGGGAAAGGGCGATAATCGCCAGCGGGAACCGTCTCATGCACTTTGTTGCCACCGGCATGACGCTCATCTCCGAAAGACGGTTGCGATCTCAAAGCTATGCACGCAGCTTATGGCCCGGCTGCCATTTGTCAACCGAGGTCCAAAAACGAAAAACCCGGCACGCGGGCCGGGTCTTTCCGTCTGATCTCGTGCTTCAGCCCTTAGCTGCGGGCGATGATTTCCTTGCCTTCGATCTTCATGGCGACGCCGAGCGTGCCGGTCGAGCGGCGCACGAGGAAGCGTGGGCGGCGGTTGGCGAAGTAGGAGTGGCGGCGGCGCGGCTTCAGGTGGCTGGTGCGCAACTCGCCGAGATGTTCTTCCAGCGGGCGGGCGATGCCGTCGGCCTCGACCATCAGCATGGGAATACGGAAGGCTTCCGACCAGCCGCGCCAGTCGGCGGCGATGTCGGCGAGATCATGCGCGACCAGAAGCGGCACGCAAAGATCGGGATCTTCGTGATGCAGTTCGAGCGTGACGGTCACTTCGCCATTGCCATGGTCGATGGCGCGGGCTGCGACGCCCTTGAAGGCGCGCTTCGGCAGCGCGATGGAGAGCGGCAGGCCGCTGGAGGGCAGGATCTTGCGCAGGATGGCGCCGCGTTCGTCGATCGTTATGCTGACGTCGGTTGTGGAGTCGTGGATGGCGTAGCTCACCTGCTGCGGAAAGCGCGACGGATCAAGACGAAGTGTCGCTCCAGCCCATGCGGGCTTCATAACCGTATTGTTCATGTTCATTCTCACCCTTGTCTTACCTGAGAGCCGGTTTCCGGTCTTCTCCTCGGGACTTTTCGTCCTCTGTGGCTGACAATAGGCGCCGGCTGTTCGAGACAGCTTAAAAATCGCGGTTAAGAAGACCTTGCCTCCCTGGATGGTTATCAAAACCAAACGTGGCAGGGTTTCCGAGAGGTGAACGACCGGCTGTGCCAGGTCGCGACATCCCGCGGGTAAGTCTCGGGTAAGCTTTTCATAGCAAAATGGAGCGGAAACCGTCTGTCATTCATTCAAGACTTTGCCGGAATAGAACGCTCATGATCTCCGCTTCGATGGCCTACACGATATTGTCGGGCGACATGCAGAAGAGCCTTGACCGCGTCGCTTCGCAGACGACGGTGAAGCGCGAAGCCCAGTATTACGAAGAAAACATCAACAAAGTCAAAGATGTAGATGATTTCCTCGGCAATTATAAGCTCTACAGCTATGCGATGAAGGCCTATGGCCTTGAGGATATGACCTACGCCAAGGCCTTCATGAAGAAGGTTCTGGAGAGCGACCTGACGGACGCCAACAGCTTCGCCAACAAGCTGTCGGACAGCCGCTACAAGGAGTTTGCCTCCGCCTTCAATTTCGGCACGACGGCGACGGACCCTCAGAGCGATGCCCAAGAAACCGACATGCTGGGGCTCTACACCCAGTCCTATGCGGATGAAGGCGCCAACGCTGCCACGGAATCGAACTATTACAGCACAGCGATCGACAGGGTACAGAGCGTCACCGGCTTAACGTCGAATGCTCGCCTTCGCACCTATGTGCTCAGCGCTTTCGGCATCGACCCGACCTACGTCTCCAATGACTATCTCAGCAAGGTGCTGACCAGCGACGTCAACGATCCCGATAGCTTCGTCAACACCACCGGAAACGCCAAGTACAAGGCGCTCGCCGCCCAGTTCAGCTTCAATGCGGATGGTACGGTCAACGGCACGGCGCAGACCGCCGATCAGAAGAACGCGGTCATCGAGCAGTACAATCTGACCGTCCCCTCGATCGTCACGACGAAAGCGGCCGAGTACAACAAGGCCTATTACGACGCCAATATCGGCTCGATCACCAGTGTCGATCAGCTGATATCCGACAAGCGCCTGACTTCCTACATCAAGGCCGCCTATGGCACCGGCGCGGATTTCAGCGATGCCGGCCTGAAGCGGGTGCTGACCGATTCAAGCTATGCCAGCATGCTGGGATTTGACGCGATCACCGCCGCCTTCAATTTCAACAGCGATGGCACCGTCGACACGACGAAAGCGGGATACGCCGCGCAGACATCGGCCCAGATCGGCGCGACGGCAACGGCCGCCAACAACATTTCGAGCGCCTACGCAACCAAGATCGCCGACATCAAGACGGTCGATGAACTGATCGCCGATACCAAGATGACATCCTACATCAAGGATGCCTATGGTATTTCGCAAAGCCTGAGCGACGCCGATCTGAGAAGCGTTCTGACCGATTCCAGCTACGCCGGCCTGCTCGGCCTTCAGGATGTGCATGACGCCTTCAACTTCCAGGCCGATGGCAGCGTGACGTCTGACGGCGCGCAGACCATCAGCCAGACGCGCCTTGCGGGCTATAGCGCGAACGACAATCTCAACTATTACCGCAGCAAGATCAGCACGCTTTCCAATGTCGACGAGCTGATTGCGGACACCAAGCTCACAAGCTTCATCAAGAGCACCTATTCGCTGCCACCGACGATCAGCGATGCCGATCTGAAGAGTATCCTGACCGACACGAGCTTCGCCGCCTCAAGCGGTTTCAGCAACGTCAAAGAGGCCTTCAATTTCGCCGCCGACGGTTCCGCCGCCGCGATGTCGGGTCCGCAGAGCACCCAGCAGACGACGAGCGTCGATACGCTCTATTCGGCGCATTACGCCGATGAACAGCAGGCCGAGATCGACAGCTCCGTTGCCAACTACAAGGCACGGATGGCCGATGACAAGGTCACCAATGTCACCGATTTCCTGAGGACAAACCTCACGGCCGATACCGACCGCAGCAATGATAGTCTTCCCGATCTCTACCAGATGGCGCTTCGCTCCTACGGGCTGACGGAGCAGGACGTGCCGCGCAGCATGATGCGCACGCTGCTGCAGAGCGATCCCTACGACCCCAAGGGCTACGTCGCCTCGCTGAAGGATGAACGCATCACCAACATGGTGCGCGCGTTCAACTTCGACACGGACGGCAAAGCCACCTCGGAAGTGCAGGCTGTATCGACGGCCGTGCTTGCGAAATATGGCACGACCTACAAGTCGCTCGCCACGCTCGGCATGGCATCCGGTCCCTTGAGAGACAAGGCATCCAAGGACGCTACCACCGAGGTCGATGATTTTGCCAAGAAGATCGTCACCGTGAAGTCGCTTGACGATTTCCTCGATGACAGCACGCTGACCGATTTCGTCCTGAAGGCAAACGGCCTGGAGCCGAAGGACTATGACAAGGCGACCCTGAAGAAGATCTTCACCTCGGATACGACGGACGCCAACAGCTATCTGAACAAGACGGCGCCGACGAAATTCAAGGAAATCGTCGCCGACTTCAACTTCGACACATCAGGCAACCTGACCCGTTCGAAGATCGGCGCCATCCAGAACGTCGGCGCCGAGGAGCGGACCCAGCAGGGCTACCTGCAGATGACGCTCGAAACCCAACAGGGCGAGAGCAATGACGGCGTGCGCCTCGCGCTTTACTTCGCCCGCAAGGCACCGAGCATAACGTCCATCTACTCGCTGATCGGCGATCAGGCGCTGTTCCAGGTCATCACCACCGCCTACAGCCTGCCGACGAGCATGTCGAACATGGATGTCGACAAGCAGGCCACGCTCTTGAAGAAGTTCATCGACGTCAGCGATTTCCAGGACCCGGAAAAGGTCGACAAGCTGATGCGCCGGTTCACCGCCATGTACGATCTGAAGAACAACACGCAGACATCGCCGGCGCTGACAATCATGAGCTCCTACGCCTCGAACGCGGCGAGCATCAACAGCAACAGCAGGCGTTAAACGCTGTCGTTACGGTGAGGTGAGAAGCGGCCAGCCGGCCGCTTTTTTCGTCAGTCGATATTGACCACCTTGCCGGGGTTCATGATGCCTTCAGGATCGAAGGCCTTCTTGATGCGGCGCATCAGGTCTATCTCGATCGCGGAACGGATCGCGGCAAGCTCGTCGCGCTTCAATTGCCCGATGCCGTGCTCCGCCGAAATCGAGCCGCCATGCGCAAGCACCAGCCCATGCACGATCACGTTCATCTCGTGCCAGCGCTCGAGAAACGCCTGCTTGTCGGCGCCTACGGGCTGCGAGATGTTGTAGTGGATGTTGCCGTCGCCCATGTGCCCGAAGGCGCAGATGCGTGCGCCGGGCATGACCGCCATCACCGCCTGCTCGGCCTCGTGCATGAACTGAGGCACGGTCGAGACAGGCACCGAAACGTCGTGCTTGATCGATCCGCCCTCAGGCTTCTGCGCTTCCGACATGCTCTCGCGCATATGCCACAGCGCCGTCTGCTGCGCGACGGAGGAGGCGATGGCAGCGTCCTGCACCAGCCCGGCCTCGAAACCCTGCTCAAGCAGCGCCGTCATCATTCGCTCGGCGGTCTCGGCCGAATCCGAGGTGGAGATGTCGATCAGCACATACCAGGCATGTTCGCTCTCCAGCGGATCGAGCACGCCCTCGATATTGCGGGCGGTGATCTCCACGCCGAAGCGCGGCATCAGTTCGAAACCGGTCAGCGACGTGCCGCACAGGCTGGAAGCGAGGTTGAAGAGCGATAGCGCATCCTCGACCGAGTTCAGGCCGGCAAAGGCCACCTGCTTGCCGAGCGGCTGCGGGAAGAGCTTCAGCACCGCGCCGGTGATGACACCCAGCGTGCCCTCGGCGCCGATGAAGAGATCGCGCAGGTCGTAGCCGGTATTGTCCTTCTTCAGGCGGCGCAGCCCGTCCCAGATCTCGCCGGTCGGAAGCACGACTTCGAGCCCGAGGCAGAGCTGGCGCATGTTGCCATAGGCAAGCACAGCCGTGCCGCCGGCATTCGTCGAGAGATTGCCGCCGATCCGGCAGGAACCTTCGGAGCCGAGCGACAAGGGAAACAGCCGGCCATGCGCCTCGGCCGCCTTCTGCACGTCGGCGAGGATCGCGCCGCCATCGGCAACGAGAACGTTGGCGACCGGATCGACGTCGCGGATCTTGTTCATCCGCTCCAGCGACAGGATGATGTCTGACTTACCCTCGCGCGGCGTCTGGCCGCCGACAAGCCCGGTATTGCCCGTCTGCGGCACCACTGATGTGCCGGTCTCGCTGGCGAGCTTGAGGATGGCTGAGACTTCCTCGACGTTGGCGGGCTTCAGGAGCATCGGCGAGGAGCCGTGATAGAGGCCGCGATTCTCGATCAGGTGCGGCGCCAGATCAGCCTCGCTGCGCAGCGCATACTTGTCGCCGACGATGGCTGCGAAACGGTCGAGTAGCTCAGGTGAAACGCTGCTCATCGGGCTTTATCCTCTGTTATTCCCGTGGGGCCGCGGCGCGCCGCAGCCGGTCGTTGATGGCTTCGCCGAGACCCTCGTCGGGAATGGCGGTGAATGCGATCGTCGCCGCACCGCTGGCATCGGCGCGCTTCATGTAGTCGAAAAGATTGGTGGCCGCTTCGGCAAGGTCGCCGCTCTCGCTGAGATTGAGCACGACCTTGGCCCTATCGGCGTTCGCTATGGGGGAGGAGCCGAAGGCGATCAACGCCTCGCCATCTCTCACCTCGATCGCATCGAGCCGCACAGCCGCACCCGGCGCATAGTGCGAGGCCATCATGCCCGGCGCCTCGATCGCGGCGGACGCCACTTTCGGGCGCACCAGCTTCACGCCGGCGACGCGCTCGATCTCATCAGCCGGCAGCCCGCCCGGCCGCAGCAGCCTGAGCTTGCCATCCTCGACCTTGACGATGGTGGATTCAACGCCGACATCGCTCGCCCCGGCATCGAGGATCAACTTGATCTTCTCCCCGAGGTCGGCCTGCACATGGGCGGCGCTGGTGGCGCTGATCTTGCCCGAGGTGTTGGCGCTCGGCGCCGCCAGCGGATGCCCGAAAGCGCGGATGAGTTCGCCGGCAAATCCCTTCGGCACCCGGATGCCGACGGTGTCGAGCCCGGCCGTCGCCAGCGCATGAATGCCGCTCGTGGCCTTCAGCGCCACGACGATCGTCAGTGGACCGGGCCAGAAGGCCTTCGCCAGCGCCCGCGACAGCGTATCGAAATCGGCATAGGTTTCCGCCATTTCAAGATCCGCCATATGGCAGATCAGCGGATTGAACTGCGGGCGGCCCTTTGTCTCGTAGATGCGGGCGATGGCGGCCGGATTGGTGGCGTCGGCGGCAAGGCCATAGACGGTCTCGGTCGGAATGGCGATCGGCAAGCCTTCGCCCAGCACCTTGCAAGCGGCGTCGATCGCCTGCTGCCTGTTCTCGGTGATGTCGATGATCTCTGCCATGTGCCGCCCGGATAGTCTGTCCGGCAGTCCTTATGCCCTTGCGGCCTCGCGATCAATATCAGAGCTGGCGAATGATCTCGCGAAGCTGCTCGTTACGGGCGCCAAGCAGGAGCACGTTCTTGATCGCCACCTGCGGATCGTCGGTGCGAAACAGCAAGCCGTTGCCGCGGATATTGCGGTCGATCGTCATCTTCTCTGGCGTATGCTCGCCGGGCCGGATGGCGACGGCGAAGTACATGCGCGAGTAACGCACGTCGATCTTCTCGAAGACATTGTCGTTGTCGCCGATATCGGCGTAGAAATTGGCGATGTAGAAGGCCCAGCTGACCGCGTCATATTGCGCGAACTTGGTGCGCGCCGCAGTCACATGGCAGTAGCCGAGATGCGGGCTGTCTTCCAGCGTGCGGTGAAACACCATCTTCGGAAACTGGATGGAGCGGTGAAAGCCGTTAATATGCTGGTGCGTCTTCTCGCCGGCGGTCTGCAGCTTGCGCCCGGTCTTCTCGGCCACTTCGTCGTGGGTGAGATAGCGACGCTCGGCGGCCAGCCAATGCGACTGGTGGCGGGTGATCTTGCCCGTGCGCAGGAATTCGGAATGCGGCGCGACCGGCGCGGCGGGCTGGTCGACGCTTGCTCTGGCGTCGAAGTAACGAAGTTTCGCCATGGTCTCGGATCCGGCTGCCTGTCTCTTTGGCCGAAGGATAGGCAATCATGCTTAATGCGATGTTAAATTGGGCCGGGCGCGATCGCGGCTGCTACAAACTGCCACAAGCTCTGTCGCAAACAGAATATCGCCGACAAGGCCACTCTCGCCTTCCTTGATCTCTGGTAATTTCGACAAAGTCGCAAATAATCCTATTTGTTTGAAGCGACGCGGAAATGCCCGTTTTCTGTCGTGCCGCCAATGCCCGAATGCAACTGTCGTCATTTTCGAAGCCGATGTCGCTTTGCAGCCACGCGGGCGGCGTGGGCAGTGGTTAAATGTATGACATAGGCAATATCTCCTTCGGGAGAGGGGGCGAGCGCTTCCCGCGGCTTTCGCCATCCGATATGTGGCAGCCCGAATAGACGAGGATATGAGATGGATATTCGCAGCAACGTTTTACGGCAGCTCAAGAACCGCCGCGAGGGCTTCAGCCTCGAGCAACCCTTCTATATCGACGAGGATTACTTCAAGCTCGATATGGAGATGATCTATTATCGCGACTGGCTGTTCATGGGCCATGATTGCGAGCTGCCGAAGGCCGGCGCCTATTTCACGGTGCAGATCGGCCAGTATCCCGTCGTCATCGTTCGCGGTCGCGACAATGTCATCCGCGCCTTCCACAACAGCTGTCGCCATCGCGGCTCGCGCGTCTGCACCAAGGACCACGGCTCGTCGGTCCGTCTTGTCTGTCCCTACCACCAGTGGGCTTACGATCTCGACGGCAAGCTCGCCTTCGCCCGCCATATGGGTGATGATTTCGACAAGTCGGGCTTCGGCCTGAAGCCGGTTCATTGCGAAAGCTTCGGCGGCTATATCTTCATCTGCCTCGCCGACAAGGCGCCGGACTTCCAGCCGGTTCGCGACATGGTCGCGCCCTACATGATGCCGCATCACCTGAAGGACGCGAAGATCGCCTTCCAGAGCACCATCATCGAGAAGGGCAACTGGAAGCTCGTCTGGGAAAACAACCGCGAGTGCTACCACTGCGCCGCGAACCACCCCGAACTCTGCCGCACCTATCCCGAGGCGCCAAGCGTCACCGGCACCGACGGCGGCGCCGATGATCCGGAGATCGCGGGCCACTGGGCACGCTGCGAGGCCGCCGGCCTGCCGAGCAAGTTCCAGATCTCGCCGGATGGCCAGTTCCGCACCGCCCGCATGCCGCTGATCGAGGATGCCGAGAGCTACACCATGTCCGGCAAGCGCGCCGTCGCCCGTCCGCTGTCGGATGACGTGACGATCGACCGGATCGGCACCATGCTGCTCTTCCACTATCCGACGACCTGGAACCACATCCTCGGCGACCACGCCATCTCCTTCCGCGTCTTGCCGCTCAGCGCCAACGAGACGGCCGTGACCACCAAGTGGTTGGTCCACAAGGACGCCGTCGAAGGTGTCGACTACAATCTCGAGGAACTGACCCACGTCTGGACCGAGACCAACGACCAGGACCGCCGCATCGTCGAGGAAAACGCCTTCGGCATCCACTCGCCGGCCTATGAGCCCGGCCCGTACTCGACGCTGCACGAGGGCGGCGTCATGCAGTTCCTCGAATGGTACGCGCTGTTCATGACCAACCGCCTGCAGGGCGATCAGGCCAAGCTCTCCGTCGTCGCGTGACGCTAGCCTCGCACCAAAAGAACGGCCCCGCGCTTCACCGAAGCCGGGGCCGTTTTCGTTTTGGGCGTTCAGAAATCCTGATAGTTCAGCGCGTTGATTTCGCGCGGCGGCACCGATGAGGTCACAAGCCCATCCCGAGCAGCCACGGTTACCGCTGTCGCGGTTGCCGGCAGCTGTGTGACGGCGGGCAATTGCGCGATCGGCGGCAGGCCCGGCGTTGCGGCCACTGGTGGTGGCAGCGGCTGGCGCGGTTCCATCTCGATCTTGGCGAGGATCAGCGGCGGATCCGGCTCGCGCGCTGGCAGGAGATTGCCCTGCGCCCAGATCTTTGTCAGTGCCGCTTTGTCCATGGCGGCGACATTGACGTCGATATCGGTCAGCGTCCCCGGCACCCGGTAGGGGCAGCGCCGCTTGCTGCAATTGGCGCCGGCCGAGAACTGCCAGAGCAGATAGTTGTCCCAATTGCCCATCGGGAACACGCCTTTGACGTCGGGCTTGTAGCGCGCATACCAGATCGGCAGCCGCGCCAGCACCGGATAGTCGTTGCGATAGGCGGCGATGTAGCGGGCCGTGTCGTGGTTGGTGTAGAGCACCGGATAGCGACCGGTCCGCGTCTTGATATGGCCGACGAAAATCTGCGCATCCTCAAGCGACATGAACTTTTGGGGATCGATGCCCTCCAGATCGAGGATCATCATCTCGTCCGGTTTTGGTGTCGCATAGTCGAGAAAGTGGTTGGCCTGGTCGATCGGGTTTCCCGGGCGGGCGAGGTGATAGGCGCCCCACAAGAGCCCCGCCGCGCGCGCCACCAGCCGTCTTGTCTGGAACAGCTCGCGGCTGACCGCGTATTTGCGCCACATCGTCTTGCAGTGCCCCACCGTGTCGCCCGCATGGTCGCCATCGCACGAAAAACTCTCGGGCAGCCCGTCCGACGCCTTGGAGATGAAGCCGGCGATCCGCTTGTCTGATGTCAGCGCTTCCCAGTCGATCGTGTTCAGCTCGTAGCCATCGACGACGAGCGCGTTATCGGTCTTTTTCCAGGGGAGTGTGTCGCCGGCCGTGGCGTAATGAGACAGTCCGGCCGCGATCGCCAGAAGCAGAATACGGAAAGTGGCTCTTCCATGCCGTTGCTTCATGTAACGAGAGTGATGAAAACTGGTTAACGGATTGCTTATCAGATTTTACGAATAAACAAAAAACCGTGAGCGGTCGCGAAAAAAGATGCGCTCAGGAACATCTTCCCCATCAATGCGTTACATCTCGGGTTCATTTATGGTGAGATTGGAGTGTTCATGCCCAGGTCGTTCAAGCAACTCGTCGTCGCGGCCATTTCCTCATTGATGCTGGTGACAAGCTTCGCGCCGTCGCAGGCCGTGCAGATGCCTGCCGCGCCGCAGGTGGAAAAATCGGCGGATGTTCAAAACGTGCAATATTGCCGCTATGGTCGTTGTGGCCCGCGTCCAGGCTATTATGGTCGTCCGGGCGGCTACTATCCCGGTTATCGCCCCGCTTACCGCCCGGCCTATCGTCCCGGCTGGTACGGCGGCTATCGCGGCTACACCTATGCGCGTCCCGGCTATCGCCACTATAACGGCTACTGGTACCCGCTCGCCGCCTTCGGCGCCGGCGCCATCATCGGCGGCGCAATCGCCAGCCAGCCGCGCTATGCACCGGCACCGCGTTACGTCGCCCCGGCCGGATCGAGCCATGTCGCCTGGTGCCAGCAGCGCTACCGCTCCTACCGCGCCTACGACAACACCTTCCAGCCGTACAACGGCCCCCGCCAGCAGTGCGTTTCGCCTTATTGAGGGTTAGAGGGGTATTCGCTAGCTCAGCGCTAGCGGCCCCCTCATCCGCCTGCCGGCACCTTCTCCCCGTTGGGTAGAAGGGACGTGTGGTAGGCCGCCCGCGCTAACCTCCCTTTCTCCCCCCGCGGGGAGAAGGTGGCCCGAAGGGTCGGATGAGGGGGCTCCGGGCTCCGCCGTAACGTTCGGCGCCCAACCCCACCACCTCACAAAATATTCACCCGCTTCAACAGCCACCAAGCCAGCGCGATCGACGCGATGATCATCCCGATCGCGTATTCCGTCCCCGTCGACCCTTGCGTAAACGGCAGGTTGGCCGTGTTCATGCCGAAGAAGCCGGTGACCAGCGTCGGGGGCAGCAGGAAGGCGGTCATGATCGACAGGATGTAGAGGTGCCGGTTGGTCTCCGACGAGAGCTTGGAATCGATTTCTTCGTGCAGCAGCCGCGCCCGGTCCTGCAGCGCGTAAATGTCGTGATCGACCGTCTCCAGCCTCGCCGTCAGGCGTCCCGCCACATCCTCGAAGCCGAAAGGCATTTCGTCGTCATCGGAAGCCGCCGCCCGGCGCATCAGGCCGAGCACGGTCCTCAGGTGCCGGTGGATGCGCACGACGGTGCGCCGGACCGGCGCCAGCCGCCGGCGCTCGTCGCGCGGCGCCGTGTCGTAGACGAAGTCCTCGATGATATTAAGCTCTTCGGTCAGGTCCATCACGATTGAAATCAGCGTGCGCTGGAATTCCGTGACCAGCAGCTCGAACAGATCGACCGGCCGGGTGAACTTCGCCGGGTTCTTCTCCATCAAGAGCCGCGCCCGCTCGACGCTGCGCAGCGGCTGCAGCCGGGTGGTGATGATGAAGCGGTCGGAGATGGCGAAATGCAGCCAGCCGAGATCGGCGGTCTCGTGGTCGAACTCGCGCTGGCAATCGACCAGCGTGCCGTAAAGCATCTGCTCGTCGACGGTGATGGCCGAATGCGTGTCATGGGTGGTGAGCGCCGCCTTTGCGTCGTCGGTAAGCCCGGATAGCGCATCGATAAGCGCGGGCACGCGGGCGTCAGCGAGGTTGAGGTGCAGCCAGTAGAAGCCGCCATCGGTGGTGAGGTCCGCCGGCAGCGCGTTGTTGGAAAGCCGTATCGGCTTGCCGCCGCCATCGGGGAAACGGTAGCCCCAGACGAAACCCGGCATGCTCACAGGCAGTGTATCCATTCTTTGCCGGTCCTCTTGCATTGGCGGTGTGCTCCACGCTGGCGTCTGGGTCTTGGCGACCAGCAGCACCGGATCGGCAGCTCATAGGAGAGCATGAGCATGGCGCCGCACCCGATGGCAAGACCCTTTCAAGCGATGCCTCCCTATGACGGCAACCCTACAGTTTCATGACAGTGACCCATATCTCGCCCGCCGGGCGGGCGAGGTGGCCTGCGGCAAGTTTGAAATTGACGTTTACGTAAAAATCAATTAGCTCTGCCGTCGGAGGAGCGGGTAGGGGAGAGCTATCCCGCGCCATCAGGCTTGCGAGGAGAGCAGCATGTACAAGGCGCCCGTCGAGGAGATCGCATTCACCCTCAAGCATGTGGCCGGTCTCGCCCAGGCGATCGACGACGGCCTGCTTGGCGATCTCGGCGAGGATCTGGTCGATGCGATCCTTCATGAAGCCGGCCGCTTCGCATCCGACGAGATCGCCCCGCTGGCCGACATCGGCGATCGCCAGGGCGCACGCATATCGGACGGCAAGGTGACGACGCCGGATGGCTGGCGCGATCTCTATCGCAACTGGATATCAGGCGGCTGGAACGGCCTGACGGCCTCCGAAGACTTCGGCGGCCAGGCGCTGCCTCACATGCTGAATGTCGCGGCACTCGAAATGTGGAACTCCGGCTCCATGGCCTTCGCGCTCTGCCCGACGCTCACCATGGGCGCCATTGAGGCCATCGCCGCCCATGGCAGCGACACGCTGAAAGCAACCTATCTCCCGAAACTCGTCTCCGGCGAATGGACCGGTACGATGAACTTGACGGAGCCGCATGCCGGCTCCGATCTCGGCGTGCTCAAGGCCCGCGCCGAACGCCGCGGCGATGGGAGCTACCGTATCTTCGGGCAGAAGATCTTCATCACCTGGGGCGAACACGACGCCGCCGACAACATCATCCACCTGGTGCTCGCCCGACTGCCGGATGCGCCGGCTGGTACGCGCGGTATCTCGCTGTTTCTGGTACCCAAGTTTCTCGTCAACGAAGACGGTTCGCTCGGCGCCCGCAACGATCTCTTCTGCCACGCGCTGGAGCACAAGCTCGGCATCCACGGCTCGCCCACCTGCACGATGATCTATGGCGACGGCCGCTTCGGGGAGGAAAAGGGCGCCATCGGCTGGCTGGTCGGCGAGGAAAACAAGGGCCTCGCCTGCATGTTCACGATGATGAACAACGCCCGCCTTGCCGTTGGCATGCAGGGTGTCGCAATCGCCGAAGCCGCCACGCAGAAGGCCGTCGCTTATGCCCGCGAGCGCACCCAAGGCAAGGCGCCCGGCTGGACGGGGGCAGGCCAAACGGGCGGCATGAGCCCGATCATCGAGCATCCCGATGTCATCAGAATGCTGCTCACCATGAAGGCGCTGACCCAGGGCGCCCGCGCCATCGCCTATAGCTGCGCCCACGCCACCGACATGGCCCACCGCGCCGGTGATGACAAAAAACACTGGCAGGAGCGCGCCGCCCTGCTGACCCCGGTCGCCAAGTCCTTCGCCACTGATATCGGCGTCGACGTCGCCTCGCTCGGCATCCAGGTGCATGGCGGCATGGGCTTCATCGAGGAAACCGGCGCCGCGCGCTATCTCAGGGACGCCCGCATCGCCCCCATCTACGAAGGCACCAACGGCATCCAGGCGATCGACCTCGTCACCCGCAAGCTGCCGCTATCCGATGGCGGCGAGGTCAAAAGCCTGATCGCCGAGCTACGGGCGATCGCCGACCGCGTCGGTGCCTCCAACACCGAAAACTTCGGCGCCAGTGCAAACCGCCTCAACGCCGCCGTCACCGATCTCCAGGAGGCGACCGACTGGCTCCTGGCGCAACTGTCGGCGGGCAACGTGGCCGACGCGCTTTCCGGCGCCACGCCCTATCAGCGCCTGTTCGGCCTGACGCTCACCGGCTGCTATCTCGCCAAGGGTGCTCTTGCCGATGCTGACGATGGCAAGGCCGCCGATCGCATCGCGCTCTGCCGCTTCGCCGCCGAAAACCTGCTGGCCGAGACCACCGCGCTAAAGGACAGCGTCGTCAACGGTGCCGCAAGCCTCGCCGCCGCCAGATCCATTCTCGCCTGAGGGACCCGATATGACCGACCACATTCTCGTCGAGCGCCCCGAGCCCCATCTCGGCGTCCAGATCATCCGCTTCAACCGCCCGGACAAGAAGAACGCCATCACCCGCGCGATGTATTCTGTCATGACCGAGGCGCTGACCGCGGCTGATGGCAACCCCGACATCCGCGCCACGGCCTTCCTCGGCACAGAGGGCTGCTTTTCCGCTGGCAACGATCTCGGCGACTTCCTGGCTATGGCGATGGGCGGCGGCATGCCGCGCGAGGTCATCGATTTCCTCTATGCGCTGGTGCGCTCGGCAAAGCCCATCGTCTCGGGTGTCGATGGCCTGGCGATCGGCATCGGCACCACCATGCATCTGCATTGCGACCTGACGATCGCGTCCGCCCGCAGCCAGTTCCGCACCCCCTTCGTGGATCTCGCTCTGGTGCCGGAAGCCGCCTCCAGCCTGCTTGCCCCGCGCATCATGGGCGCCCAGCGCGCCTTCGCCATGCTCGCCGCCGGCGAACCCTTCTCCGGCGAGAAGGCGAGGGATGCCGGCCTGGTCTTCAAAGTCGTGGAGCCGCATCAGGTCGAAGCGGAAACGCTCAGCCTCGCCGCAAAGCTCGCCGCCAAGCCGCCCGAGGCGCTGCGCCTGTCCCGCGATCTCATCCGCGGGGACCGCGAAGAGATCATCGCCCGTATCGACGAGGAAGCTCGCCACTTCGCCACCCGCCTGCAAAGCGCCGAAGCCCGCGCCGCATTCGAAGCTTTCATGCGCCGTTGAGGCTGCGAAGGTGCCGGAATGTTCAAAAAGTATTACTTTTAATCAAATTTTACCAATTCCCTTGTTTAGTGATCGGCAATGCATGACGCAGCACGGGCATGAGCGCCCGGCCCCTTTTCCGGCAAAATCAAAGGCGCAGACGCCAGCGGATCGTCACTCCGATCGCTGAGGCATGTCGGTCGGCCGCATTCGAGACAATGCTATGTTCAAAATGAAGATCAAGACGCTGCTACCGGTGCTCTTTCTGTCCCTCGTCGCCATCTCCCTCGTGCAGGGCGCCATCGCCGCCGTCGCGTTGACCAGTCTCGAAGCCAATACGCGTGAGATCGGCGGGCAGAATATTCCGAATACCGAGCGCCTGCACGCCATCGTCACCACGCTGAACGACGTGCGCCGCAGCTATGCCGACTATCTGCTGGCCTCGGGCAAGACCGATTTCCGCAACGCCGAGACCACGCTGAAGACCCGCCGCCAGCGGCTTGCGAGCGCCATCGATGCCTTCGAAAAGCAGCCGAAGAGCGAGTATATGACCCAGAATTTCGCGCGGCTGCAGAAGGCGCTCGATAACGACACCGCCGTTGCCGACAAGATCATCGCGCTCGCGCTCGACAACAAGCGCAGCCAGGCCAATTCGCTCTATCGCGGCGAGCTGTCAATGTCGGCCAACAACATTCAGACGCTGGTCGACGGCATGATCGCGAGAGATCGTCAGTCGACCGATGCCGGCCTCGTCTCGGCCGCCGGCAACTATTACGCCGGCACGGTCTCGATCGTCGCCGGTCTTGCCGTGGCGCTCGTTGCCGCCATCGCCGCCGCCTATCTCGCCTGGAAGCGCATTTCGCGGCCGATCACGACGATTGCCTCGCGCATGGCCGGCCTTGCCGATGGCGATCTCGAAGCCGCCGTTCCCTATACCAACCGCCATGACGAGATCGGCGACATGGCCGCCGCCGTCTCCGTCTTCCGCGACAACGCCTTTGCCCGCCTCGATCTCGAACGCAGCGCCGAGGACAACCGCGCCCATGCCCGCGACGAACGCGCCCGCAACGAAGCCGTCAAGGCGCGCGAGGCAGCCGAGATCAATCATGCCGTCGAAGCGCTTGCCGGTGCCCTTGGCGCCCTGTCGGAAGGCGATCTCGCCCATCGCATCGAGCAGCCTTTCGCCGATCACCTCGATCGCCTCCGCAGCGATTTCAACGCCTCGGTCGCCAAGCTCAGCGAAGCGCTGGAAGAGGTCGGCCACAATGCGCATGCGATCGATGCCGGTGCCGGCGAAATCCGCAACGCCGCCGATGGCCTTGCGCGCCGCACCGAGCAGCAGGCCGCCTCGATCGAGGAAACGGCCGCAGCACTCGAAGAGATCACCACCACGGTGAAGGACACCGCCCGCCGCGCCGAGGAAGCCGGCAGCCTCGTGTCGCGCACGCGCGGCGGCGCCGAGGAATCCGGCAACATCGTCCGCAAGGCCGTCTCCGCCATGACCGAGATCGAGCAATCCTCGCAGAAGATCGCCAACATCATCAGCGTCATCGACGACATCGCCTTCCAGACCAATCTGCTTGCGCTCAACGCCGGCGTCGAAGCCGCACGCGCTGGCGAGGCCGGCAAGGGCTTTGCCGTCGTCGCCCAGGAAGTGCGCGAACTCGCGCAGCGCTCGGCCACAGCCGCCAAGGAGATCGAGACGCTGATCTCGGCCTCCAACGCCCAGGTGCGCTCCGGCGTCAGCCTCGTCGGCGAAACCGGCAAGTCGCTGGAAACGATCGTCGGCCAGGTGCAGGATATCAGCCGCCATGTCGACGCGATCGTCACCGCCACCCGCGAACAGTCGACCGGCCTAGCCGAGATCAACACGGCCGTGAACACCATGGACCAGGGCACCCAGCAGAACGCCGCCATGGTCGAGGAACAGACGGCCGCAAGCCACGGTCTCGCCCAGGAAGCCGCCAAGCTGATGCACCTGCTTGGCCAGTTCAACCTGCAGCCGGGCAATCGCGGCATGGCGCGCCGCTACGCCGCCGCCTGATCGATCGGTGATATAAACGACAAAACGCCCGCGCATGTCGCGGGCGTTCTTTTATGGACTTGGAAAGATCGGGGAAACCCGTTATCCGTGCATCCGCTGACGCTCGGGCTGTTCCGCGACGAAACGGTTGTTGCGGGCCGAAAGCGGCTCCACCGGTAGAATATCGATGACATCGGCAGCATCGAATTTGCGCTTCATGCCGCATATCGTGGCAATCACGACGCCCCTGTCAATATTGAAGGATGTCGCCAGGAAATTCCGTTCGTCGCCATGATCATCAATGGAAATAACAAACATATTATCCTCCGTGTATTATCCATTGATACACGCAGATTATTTATCATAGATGAATTTATAGATCATCCATCTTCAGCATATGAAAATATGCTTTGATTTTCTATCGACGATACACGCGCATTTGTTCACGACGGGAAATGCTCGACATGCGTTTCGGCGGTGCGACCGAAGTAGAGCACGCGGCGGCCGGGAAACGACACCATGTAGCCGGCGCAACCCATTGCCTTCACATTTTTGCAAAAGGCGCCGTAGCTGTAATCGGGCGGGTTCGCCTGCGCCCATCTGATCTGCGCGCCAACGCCTTCCGCGTCGAAGGCGAGCGCGACCATATCCTCCACCGGGCGGTTGTCGAGCACGACGCTGTCGCCATCAGGCAGGAAGTAGGTCGTCGTGTTCAGGCGATAATCGACGGTATAGCCCTCGAAGCCGGAACCGATCAGCGTTCCGACGATCTCGGGAAAGCTCATCGTCCCGTCATAAGCGCCATCAAGGCAGGTCTGGGCAATGGTCGTCTGTTGCGCGTTCATGGCGCTCTCCTCTCTTGAAACTGAAATCGAAGCTCGCTGGCCCTAACTGACCGGGATGTCGCTGAGACCACGCTCCCGCGCGATCAGCCGCAACAGCCGCTCGAGTTCCCCGCGCTCCTCAGGCGAAAGCCCGCCGAAAAACATCGCGTCGTTTCGGTCCGCCAGTTCCGCCAGCCGTGGCACCAGCTCGCGGGCCGCAGGCTTGAGCATCAGCGTCTGCCCGCGCTTGCCATCCGGCTTGGCGTCGCGGCTCACCAGGTTCTTCTCGACCAGTCGATCGGCAAGCTTGGAGATCGCTCCCTTGGTCATGCCCATGCGCTCGGCCAGTTGCGAGGGCGCAATGCTCTCGACGTCGTAAAGCATGCGCAGAAACACCCACTCCGCCACCGTCACGCCTTCCGCTTCCACGTTGCGCGCGAAACTCTGCGACACGGCATTCGATACCGTCCGCAGCCAATAGCCAAGATGCGCTTCGATATCGGAGATAGGTTTGACTTTGGCCACGGATACCTCGTTAGTTGACTAGTAAACTAAGACATTTAAGTTTCCTAGTCAACCAAAATTGGCGAGGCCGGCTTATTTCGCAGCGGGGGAGGGGATGCGGGCGATCACCTTGATCTCGAAATCGAAGCCCGCCAGCCAGTTGACGCCGACAGCCGTCCAGTTCGGATAGGGCTTATCGCTGAACACCTTCAGCCGAACGTCGTTGACCGTCGCGAACTGGTTTTCGGGATCGGTATGAAAGCTGGTGACGTCGATGATGTCGTCGAAGCCGGCGCCGGCGGCCTTCAGCACGGCGGCGAGATTGTCGAAGGCGAGTTGCACCTGCTTCGGAAAATTGGGCTCCGGCGATCCGTCCTCACGGCTGCCCACCTGGCCGGAGACGAAGAGGAGGTCGCCGGAGCGGATCGCCGCCGAATAGCTGTTGATCTCATAAAGCGCCTGTCGGCCGGCGGGGAAGATTGCGTCGCGTTTGGTCATGTCATGCTCCTGTTTCAACAAGGCAAAGGCAGGGCGTCCGCCGTCACGCCAAAGGGCGCGACACGTTGCTTTTCAGTCACCTGGATCTCTGCTCTTCACTCCCGGGTGCGCAAATGATATACGCCCCGTATGCGAATATATGTTGGCATACATCACGTATGTCAATACGCATACGTTGCGTATGCTAATTTATGGAGACGAGAGTGACGGCGAGAACGCGTGCGCAGATGGTCGAGGAAACGAGGGCAAAGCTCATCGCGGCCGGCCGAAAGGCTTTTGCCACAAAGGGTTACGCCGCCTCGTCGATGGATGATTTCACGGCCGAAGCGGGCCTGACGCGCGGTGCGCTCTATCACAATTTCGGCGACAAGAAGGGGCTGCTGCAGGCCGTCATCGACCAGATCGACGCCGAGATGCTGGTGCGCCAGCGCGCCGCGCAGGCCAAGGGGAAGACACCCTGGGAAGGCTTTATCAACGAAGGCATCGCCTATATCGAGATGGCGATCGAGCCTGAAATCCAGCGGATCATGCTGCTGGATGGTCCCGCCGTGCTCGGCGATCCCTCGCAATGGCCGAACCAGACAGCCTGCCTGCGCACCAGCACTGAGACCATCGAGGCGCTGATTGCTGATGGTATCGTCAAGCCCGTGGATGCCGAAGCCGCCGCCCGGCTGATCAACGGAGCGGCGCTCAATGCAGCGCTCTGGATCGCCGCGGCCGATGATCCGCATGCGGTTCTGGAAAAGGTCGTCGATGCCTTCAAGCATCTGGCCGGCGGCCTTTTGCGGACCGCCAGCTGACCTCTATCCGGTAGTCGGGCGCGCCGGGCTTACTTCTCCAGCGTCGCCACCACCTCGACATGCGAGGTCCAGAGGAACTGGTCGATCGGCGTCACCGAGGTGATGCGATAGCCGCCCTCGACGAGAATGGCGAGGTCGCGCGCAAGCGTCAGCGGGTTGCAGCTGACGGCGGCGATCTTCTTGACCGTGGAGCGGGCAAGCTCCTTGCACTGGAATTCGGCACCCGCGCGCGGCGGGTCGAAGACGACGGCGTCGTAGACCTTGAGTTCCGATGTCATCAGCGGCCGGCGAAACAGGTCGCGGCGCTCGACGCTAACGGGCTTGATCCCCTGCGTGTTGCGCGCGGCGTGGTCGAGTGCCGCAAGCGGCTTGTCTTCGCTTTCGACCGCATGCACCCGGCCAATCCGCGCCAGCCTGAGCGAGAAGGTTCCGGTGCCGGCGAAGAGGTCGGCGATGCGCTTGGCTTTGCCGACATGGGCAAGCACCAGCTCGGACATTGCTTCTTCCGCCGGCTTTGTCGCCTGCGTGAAGCTTCCCGCCGGTGGCGATACCTGGACACCGCCGAAATCGAGCATCGGCTTCACCGGCTCGATCAGGATCTCGCCATTGACGGAGACGCGGGCGATCCCGCGCATCGAAAGCACGGTCTCGGTCGCCTTACGCCGCTGCTGGTCCGACAGTTTCTTCAATCCGTCGGCGGCGATGTCGAGGCCGGTTGCCGTTTCCAGCACGGTGATACGGAACGCTTCGGCGTTGACGGCAAGTGCCGCGCCGATCGCCTTGATCGCCGGCAGCCGGGCGATTAGGCTTGCCGACGAGATGGGACATTCCTCGATGTTGACGAGATGATGGCTTTCGGCCTGGTTGAAGCCGATGAGCATCTCTTTCTCGGTCTTGCGCGCGGCGAATGTCACGCGGCGGCGCTCGCCGGGATGAGCGACGACGAGCTCGCCGACTTCAGGCGCCAGTCCCTTGGATTTCAGTGCATCGATGACCAGCTGGCGCTTGAAGCCGCGATAGACCGCGTCGCCTGCGTGCTGCAGCGTGCAGCCGCCGCAGGTGCCGTTGACGCCATCGGGGCCGAAGTGCCGACAGTGCGGCTCCTGCCGCGCCGGCGAGGGCGTGGTGATCGACATCACCGTGCCCTGGCTCTTGACGCGCGCGATGGCGACTGCCTCGCCCGGCAGCGTGAAGGGAACGTAGACGGGGCCATCAGTGCCGTTGGCGATGCCGTCGCCTTGGGCGCCGAGCTTCTGGATGGTGACTGTTTCAGTGCTCACGGCTTGGTTCCTGCGAGTAGATATTCCTGGTTTCCGTCCCCGCCCGAGATGGGAGAGGGGATGAGCCCGAGGCTGGTCCAGCCCATGTCCTCGACGAACCAGCGCTCCAGTTCGGCGGCAACGGCGGGCGCGGTCGAAGGGTCCTTCAGCATGCCGCCCTTGCCGATCGCTTCGCGCCCGGCCTCGAACTGCGGCTTGACCAGCAGCACGGCCGTCGCACCCGGCTCAGCGAGATCGAGCGCCGGGGCAAGCGCCAGCTTCAGCGTGATGAAGGAAACGTCGGAAACGATGAAGGTGAGGGGATGGCCGATATCCTCGGCCTCCAGATTGCGCGCGTTCAGTCCCTCGATGTTGGTGACATCGGGGTTCTCGGCAAGCCGCGGATGCATCTGGCCATGGCCGACGTCGATCGCGGTCACATGCGCGGCGCCGCGTTCGAGCAGCACTTCGGTAAAGCCGCCGGTGGATGCGCCGACATCGAGACAGTGATGGCCCGTCGGATCGAGCTTGAAATGATCGAGCGCGGCCGCGAGCTTCAGCGCCGCGCGCGACACATATTCCTGCGCGGGATCGTCGATCTCGATCGAGACATCCTCGTCGAAGACGGCGCCGGCTTTGGTGACGACCTTGCCGTCGACCTTGACGGTGCCGCGGCTGACCGCGTCGCGGGCGCGCGAACGGCTGGCAAAAAGACCCAGGCTGACGAGGAGCTGGTCGATGCGTTGTGTATTTTGATCGGACATGGCCTGTCCATGCCGGGCAATGCCGCGCGTTGCAAGCCTTTTGTTGGTTTGCGTTGCAAGCTGCCTCCTTGCACAGACCGCCGCGCGACATGCGCGCCCGGTTGCGTAGCGGCTGACCTATCCAAGCAACGACGAAATTAGCCTGTCCTGTGTGAGTTTGAAGAGAGCTACAACCTGCGCGGTTGTTCAGAGGGTGATGTTGCTCTCAAGTAGGCTGCTCACCCTGCTGCACAGCGGTTTTCCAGGATAAACTGCGACCAGTTGCCGCGCCGACTTAAACAATTTTAAATTTTCCGTGGCTAGTGTCGCCGTCGATTGCAGCGGCCGAAAACCGCGTCCGCCATGATGGCCCGAAATTCTACCGCCGATCATGTTTTCCCTCGTTGATAGTTTCCCCGCACGCGCTGACGCGTGCCCGATTTGCCATGGCGCCAGGCGCCCAGGAAAGACCGACTGATGTTTGCTAGAAACATGTCCCTGAACGGTAAGCTCGCCGCGACCTTCGCGGCTCTCATTCTCATCTTTGTATCCGTCTCCGCCTTCGTCTATTCGAAGGCCGGCGCCGTGGCGGAAGCTGCCATCGAGGAAAAGCGGTCGGAGCTGCTGGTCAACCAGATCGACGACGCGCTGCAGGCCATGCTCGAGCAGGCCGTCAACCTGCGCGGCTTCCTGCTCTTCAAGAGCGACAGCACCTATGGCGATCTCTTCAACAACCGCGACCGCATGCTGAACGCGATCGCCGCCGCCAAGCAGACAGCCGCGGGCAAGACCGAGTTCCTGGGCCAGATCGACGCCATGCAGAAGGCCGCCGATCTCTACTTCAATCAGCTTGCGGTGCCGCAGAGCAAGGCGCGCAAGGAAACCGACATGCCGATCGACCAGATCGTCAAGATCGGCGTCAACGAAACCAAGGGCCAGCTCGACGGCTTCCGCCAGGCCTCGGCCAAGATCAAGCAGGCCGCGCGTGATGAATCCGCAGCGCTTTCCGCCATCAAGGCCGATGCCAGCGCGGCGCTCAACATGACGCTGCTCTTCGGCGGCATCTTCGCGGCACTCGCAGCCGTCGTGCTTGCCTGGATGCTGTCGCGCAGCATCGTTCGCCCGATCGTCGGCATGACCTCCGCCATGGGCCGTCTGGCCGGTGGCCAGAACGATATCGAGGTTCCGGCACTTGATCGCCAGGACGAAGTCGGCCGCATGGCGCAGTCGGTGCTGGTGTTCAAGAACGCGGCGATCGAGAAGCTGCGCCTTGCCGGCGAAACCGACCGCATGCGTGGAGATGCCGAACGCCAGCGCCAGATGGGCGACGAGCAGAAGGCGCGCGAGGAAAGCGATCTGCGCTTCGCCATCGACAACCTCGCCGATGGTCTCTCCGGCCTTGCCAACGGCAATGTCGCGATCCGCATCACCACCGCCTTTGCGCCGCAGTTCGACCGCCTGCGCAACGACTTCAACCACGCCGTCGAAAAGCTGCAGGCAGCCCTGCAGTCGGTCGGCCATAACGCGTCCGCCATCAATGCCGGCGCCGGCGAAATCCGCACCGCAGCCGACGATCTGGCCCGCCGCACCGAGCAACAGGCCGCAGCCGTCGAGGAAACCGCAGCAGCCCTCGAAGAAGTCACCACGACGGTCCGCGACAGCGCCAAGCGCGCCGAGGATGTCGGCCAGCTCGTCGAGCGCACCCGTCTCGGCGCAGAACGCTCCGGCGAGGTCGTCCGCAAGGCCGTCACCGCCATGCAGGAAATCGAGAAGTCCTCGGGCGAAATCTCCAACATCATCGGCGTCATCGACGACATCGCCTTCCAGACCAACCTTTTGGCGCTGAACGCAGGCGTCGAGGCAGCACGCGCCGGCGAAGCCGGCAAGGGCTTCGCGGTCGTCGCCCAGGAAGTGCGCGAGCTCGCCCAGCGCTCCGCCAATGCCGCCAAGGAAATCAAGGCGTTGATCAACACCTCGGGTACGCAGGTCAATTCCGGCGTCTCGCTGGTCGGCGAAACCGGCAAGGCGCTGTCCGAAATCGTCGGCGCCGTGCAGGAGATCAACCGCCATGTCGGCGCCATCGTCACCGCCACGCGCGAACAGTCGATCGGCCTGCAGGAGATCAACACCGCCGTCAACAACATGGACCAGGGCACCCAGCAGAACGCCGCCATGGTCGAGGAACAGACGGCCGCCAGCCACTCGCTCGCCCAGGAAGCCATGGCGCTGGACGATCTGCTGCGCCAGTTCAACCTCGGCAACGACCGCGCCGCGCCACGCGCAGCACCCGCGAACAACGCCTCGCGCCCGGTCGCGTCGCCGGCCAATGCGCTGAAGCGCAGCGTCGCCCGCGCCTTCGGTGGCGGTGCAAGTGCCGCGGCCGTCAAGGAAGAATGGTCGGAGTTCTGATTGAACGCCTGATCATGGACCGGAAAGGAAAGGGGCTGCGCATGACGCGGCCCCTTTCTCGTTGAGGATCCAGCTGGCCGAAAACCTCAGCTCGCCAGCGCCAGCCCGCCATAGCGGCTGATCTCGCTTTCGATCTCTGCCACCAGCGTATCGAGCGCTGCGTTGCGCACCTTGCGGCCGCGACGGACCACATAGACGAGATCGGGCGGCACGGGGAAGCGGTCGGTGATGATCTGCATCTCCGGCCTGAGATGCCGCTCGTTGAGCAGTGCCACCCCCATGCCGGAGCTGACGGCGGCGACAATGCCCGCGGCACTGGCGCATTCGAACACCGTCTCCAGCATGATCCCGCCATCCTGCCCGATATCGAGCGCCCAATGGCGATAGAAGCAATCGTCGTGGAAGGAGAGGAAGGGCACGGAAGTCGTCTGCGGCAAGAGCAGGCTCGGATGCTTCACCCAGTGCAGCGTCTCTCGAAACAGGATGACATCGGTCGGGCGCACCTCGTGGGCGAAGACCTGCACGATCGCCGCGTCGAGTTCGCCCTGCTCGAGCATCGCCCTCAAGACCAGGCTCATGCGGACCTGCGTACGCACGGACACATCGGGATGCAGCCGGCGGAAGCGGCCGAGAATGTGGGCGAGGGCGGAGCAGGTCGTATCCTCCGTCAGCCCGAGTGCGATCCGCCCGGCCAGCGTCGTCTTCGACAGGCTGAGCAGCGCCTCGTCATGCAGGCCGAGAATGCGGCCGGCATAGTCCAGCAGCTCCTCGCCCTCGGTGGTGAAGGCGGTGGAACCGGCCTTGCGGTTCAGGAGCTCGCAGCCGAGGCTCGTTTCCAGCCGCTTGATCTTGTGGCTGACGGCCGATTGCGACAGCCCAAGCGCTTCCGCCGCCCGCGTGATGCCGCCGTGATGGCGGATCGCCCAGATGGCGCGCAGAGCGTCGATCTCCAGCCGCCGGTTGTTCAGGTCGCTCATTTCGCTCGGTCTCTTCGTTGCCTGCCGATCAGAGCATGCAACGGAGAGCCCGCATTTGCAAACTTCCATGACTGGATTAGTTTGAAAGTCATGCTGTGATCGAAATTTGTCATGTGCCTGGCTTGCAGCGATGGCTTATGCCCTCGGTGAGACGCATGACAGGGATGACCGATGACGGACCACGCATTGACCGCCACGACCAAGCAGCAGCATCGCCTTCTATGGCCGCTGATGGCCACATTGCTGATCATCGGCTGGAGCTCCGGTTTCGTCGGTATCCGCTATGCCAGCGAGGAGGCGAGCGTCGTGCTCGTGCTCTTCTGGCGCACGCTGCTGTCCGGCCTGATCCTGCTGCCCTTCGCCCTCACCATCGGCCCGCGCATGCAGCGGAAGGCGATCGTCGGGCAAATGTGGTTCGGCGTCATGTCCGTCTTCCTCTATCTCGGCGGCTTCGCGCTGGCGATCGAGCAGCGCGTGCCGACGGGTCTTGTGGCGCTGATCTCGGACCTGCTGCCGCTCGCCATCGCCACCCTGTCGCAGCCGGTGCTCGGCGAACGCCTGAGCGGCCGCCAGTGGCTGGGTACGGCGATCGCCGTCGCCGGCGTGCTGATCGTCTCGCTCGATAGCCTGAGCTTCGGCTCTGCACCGCTCTGGGCTTATGGATTGACCGTCGGCTCGATGCTGATCTTCGCGCTCGCCTCGGTGCTCCACAAGCGCCGGCGCGTCGGCCACATGCCGGTGCATCAGAGCCTCTGCATCCATACGCTGACCGGCTCAGTGCTCTTCGGCATTTGCGCCCTGATCCAAGGCGATATCGCGCCGCCGATGACCCAGAACTTTGCCATCGGCATGGTCTGGCTGGTGCTGATCGCCACCTTCGCCGCCTATTCGGTCTATTACACCAGCCTGCGGCTCTTCCCGGTCGCCAAGGTCAGCGCCGCGATCTATCTGAGCCCACCGGTCACCATGCTCTGGGCGTGGGCGCTGTTTTCCGAGCCGCTGACGCTGACGATGTTCGTCGGTCTCGGCGTCACGCTGGTCGGCGTCTTCATGACCTCGCGAGGCTGACGCGTCACGCGTCGTTAGCCTTGCCGTCCGGGAAATACAGGCGCTGGATGACCGCCATGATCAGCGCCGTCGCCCAGCCGAAGATGATCCAGCCGTTGACCGCCTCGAAAGCCGAAATCTGCCGCCACTCCTTGCCAAGCACGACATCGCCATAGCCGACCGTCGTGAAGGTGGCGGTAGAGAAATAGATCGCGTCGTCAAGCGATGGCAGCGCACCGATCAGATAGTAGAGAAGCGCCCAGAGGCAGATATCGAGACTGATCGGAATGAGGAGGTAGCTGACCCAGGCGACGGTGGCGATCGTGGCATGGCGGCCGAGATATCCGGGCTCCGCGTGCCGGATGGCGCGAAGCCCGATCTCCATGAAGACGGCCTGTATGGCGACCGTGGCCGCGATCAGCGCGGTGGCAAGGAGAAAATTGACGGGCACCGGACCTCCAGCCTATGTGGGTCAATATCAATATTGCGCGGCGATCTCGGCTTCGCTGCGTCTACGCGAGAGCCGACAGAACGGCACGCTTCAAGCGGCGCGCGATGAACGCTCGCCAGCGTCGTCGCTTTCGGCACGCGCTCGAATGCCTTCTGCATGCGCTCGACGCAGCAGCCACCGCACAAGTTCGCTCGCTTCACGCGGCTCGAGCAGCACGGCCGTCACCCCGGCCTCGACAGGCAAGCCCGTCGCCCCATCGATGACGTCGACAAGCCCAAGGCGGCCCGGCACAACCACGTACCGCACTCCGATCGCCGCTCCTGACTGCATTCCAACCACACCTCTCGCTTTCATCCCGGCCAAATTAGCAGGCATAGGACGCTCCGCATTGCGCAGGATCAATCCTTCGCGGGAAAGGTAGCGATATCGGCGCAGCGTTGATCGCGCGCAATGCAGGCCGATAGCCAAGCCCCTATTCTCATCCGCGCGAAAATTCGGATGGAGCCCGCCGTGCAGAACGTTCAGCGCAAACATGGGCCTTCGGGGCTGGTCGAGGCGACAATAGCCGAGCTCCGCGCCGCGCCGCTCCTGGCACTCCTCGTCTTCGTGCCGGTGGTGATCCTGACGGATATCGCCTCGCCGGAATCGCACACGCTGCTCTTCATCCTCTCGGTGCTGGCCATCATCCCGCTCGCGGCTTTGCTCAGCCGCGCAACGGAAGCCGTCTCCGCCCGCACGGGTGACGCCGTCGGCGGCCTATTGAACGCCACGCTCGGAAATCTCACCGAACTCGTCATATCGCTGGCCGCCCTGCAGGCGGGGCAATATCTGCTGGTCAAGGCCTCGATCGCCGGCGCCATCGTCACCAACACGCTGTTCATGCTCGGCGGCTCCTTCCTGCTCGGCGGTCTCAAACATCACCTGCAGGAGTTCAATCGCGTCAGCGCCCGCTTCCAGGCGTCGCTGCTCTTTCTCGCCACCGTCGCCCTGTTCGTGCCCTCGCTGGTGAGCCGTGCTGACCAGGGGCCGGAGATGGTGCAGGCGCTCAGCCTCGGCCTCGCCGTGATCCTGATCGCGGTCTACGCCATGGGCATGCTGTTTTCGCTGAAGACCCACCGCGAGCTCTTCGCCAGCGTCGGCGAGGCCGAGGAGCATCATGGCGGCTGGGGGCTCTCGACCAGCATCATCATCCTCGTCGTGGTCACACTCTTCGTCGCGGTCATCAGCGAAGTCTTCGTCGGCTCGGTGCAGGCGGCGGCCGAGAAGATGGGGATGACGCCCGCCTTTGTCGGCTTCATCGTCGTGGCGCTCGTGGGTGCGGCGGCGGAAATGACCGCGGCCTTCTCGGCCGCCCGCGCCAACCGGCTCGATCTCAGCGTCGGCATCGCCCTTGGCAGCGCCTCGCAGATTGCGCTCTTCGTCGCCCCCGTTCTCGTCATTGTCAGCTATTTCATCGGCCCCGAGCCCATGTCGCTGCAGTTCTGGCCGGGTGCGGTGGCCATGATGTTCCTCGCTATGATGGCGGCCGCACTGCTCTCCAATGGCGGGCGCGGCGCTTGGTATGTCGGCGTGCTGGCGCTCGCCGTCTACGCCATATTCGGCCTGACGCTGTTCCTGCTGCCGCCCGCCGCCTCCTAGAATCCGGAGAGGTTCGGAGATATGCGCATCCGCGCCACATCCCGCTTCGGCGTCTCCTTGTGCACACGGACATAATCGCGGTTGAATTGCGACGGGCTGTCATATCCGACGCGAAACCCCGCCTCGGCCGCCGTCATCCCCTCGACGATCATCAGCCGCCGCGCCTCCTGCAGGCGGATCTGGGTGCGAAACTGCAGTGGGCTCATCGCCATCGCCGCGCGAAAATGCTCGTAGAAGGACGACGAGCTCATGCCGGCGATATCCGCCAGCTCCTCGATCGCGAATGGGCTCCCGAAATTGCGGCAGACATAATCCACCGCCCGGCCGATCTGGTTCAACCGGCTCTCGCCGCTGGCGATCTGCCGGATCAGCCCGCCCTGCGGTCCGGAAATCAGCCGGTGCAAAATCTCCCGCTCGACAAGCGGCGCCAGCACCGGCGCATCCTCGGGCGTATCGAGAAGACCAAGCAGACGCGCCGCCGCATCGATCAGCCTTGGCGTCGTCTCGCTGACCCGCGCCGCCGCCGGGTTCTCGTCGCGTGCTGGTGCACCGGCGATCATTTCGTTCAGAAGCGTGCGGTCGAACTGCAGCCGCAGGCAGAGATAGGGCGCATCGGGACTGGCCTCTATCACCGCGCCGATGACGGGCAGGTCGACGCCAACAACGAGATAATGCGCGGCATCGTAGATATAGCTGGTGTCGCCGATCGTCGCCCGCTTGCGCCCCTGCGCCACGATGCAGCAGGAGGGCTTGTAGAGCGTATGCAGCGGCTCCGTCGTCGCCGAGGATCGTATAACGCCGACGCGCGGCAGCACGGTGTCGAAGTTTCCATCCACGCCGGCATGGCGGTCGATCAGGGCGGCGAGATCGGTAATTGTTTCCATGGCGCCAGCATCGGACGTCTCGCGCGATTTGCCAAGAGACCATCATCCCATTTCGGAGGATCGTGCAAGAATTCCGGAAAAGCCGTCTACCGCAACAGGTCTCGTCGGCGCGATCCTGTGTCGGTCAACAGATCGCTTGAGGAGCAAGACATGACCGATATGAACAACAGGGTAGTTCTGATCACAGGCGCCAGCAGCGGCATCGGCGCCGCCACCGCCCGCGAATTGGGGCGCGCTGGCGCAAAGCTGGTCATCGGCGCGCGCCGAACCGACCGGTTGGACGCTTTGAGCGAGGAAATCCGTGCCGCGGGCGGTGTCGTCATCTCGAGAGCGCTCGATGTCACCGACCGCGCCGACATGCAGGCCTTCGTCGCTGCCGCCATTGCCGAGTTCGGCCGCGTCGACGTCCTTGTCAACAACGCCGGCGTCATGCCGCTGTCGCTGATGTCCTCGCTGAAGGTCGAGGAATGGGACCGGATGATCGACGTCAACATCAAGGGCGTGCTCTATGGCGTTGCCGCCGTGCTGCCCGTCATGAACGCCCAGCAATCCGGCCAGATCATCAATGTCTCTTCCGTCGGCGGCCTCGCCGTCTCGCCGACCGCGGCCGTCTATTGCGCGACGAAGTACGCGGCGCGGGCGATCTCGGATGGCCTCAGGCAGGAAAACAAGATCCTGCGCGTCACCTGCGTCTATCCCGGCGTGGTCGAATCCGAACTCGCCGACACCATAACCGAACCCTTCGCCGCCGAAGCCATGGTCGCCTACCGCGCCGTGGCGCTGAAACCCGACGCCATCGCCCGCGCCATCCTCTACGCCATCGACCAACCCGCCGATGTCGACGTCAACGACATCGTCGTGCGCCCGACGGCCAATGCGGGGTTGTGATCATGGTCATCGGTCAATCCCTCGCGGCGGCGCTGATCACCCTTGCCGCCGCCAGCGCTTTCGCCAAGGATATCAACATGCAAACACCTCCCGACTCGACCCACCCCTATATCGGCATGTGGGTAACCGCCGACGGCCGCATCAGGCAGGAACTCCTGCCTAACGGCCGCTATGACGAAGCGCGTGGGACGGTCAAGAGTGCCTATCAGGGGCGCTACGAGGTGAGGGGCCGCCATATCGACTACTGGGATGACACCGGCTTCACCGCCGACGGAGAGTTCGTCAACGACGTGCTCCATCATGGCGGCATGATGTTCTATCGCGACGGCGTGAGGAAGGATTGAGAGACGCTATTCGCGAATGTTGAGGCAAGTGGCGCCCCCCTCTGTCCTGCCGGACATCTCCCCCACAGGGAGGGAGATTGGCTGGGGGCAGCCGCTCGCTCCACGATCATTGTTTGGCGTAAACCTCACCACGAGTCGATCTCCCCCCTTGTGGGGGAGATGCCCGGCAGGGCAGAGGGGGGTAATTCTCGCGCGGAGTTAGCTTACCGAGCAACTCGAAGAGGCCGAGCGTTCACCCGACCCATCAATCAACCCGCTTACCCAGCAAACCCAACAGCCGCCGGCCGCCCAAGCGCCTTGAACACGGTGCCGACAATTCCGGCCCGATCAAGCCCGGCCTGCGCATTCATCACCTCGGGCTTCGCCTGCTCCACCCAGAGATCGGGCATAACAAGCGAGCGCACCTTCAGCCCGTTGTCGAGCAGGCCCTCGGTCGCGAGGAACTGCAGCACATGGCTGCCGAAGCCGCCAACCGCACCCTCTTCAACGGTGATCAGCATTTCGTGGTGCCGCGCCAGCTGGCGGATCAGGTCGTGGTCGAGCGGCTTGGCGAAGCGCGCATCGGCAACCGTGGTCGAAAGCCCTGCGGCATCGAGGTCTTCGGCGGCCAGCATGCAGTCGGCCAATCGCGTGCCGAAGGAGAGCAGCGCCACCTTGGTGCCTTCCTTGACGATACGGCCCTTGCCGATCTGCAGGATTTCGCCGCGAACCGGCATCTCGACGCCCACGCCTTCGCCGCGCGGATAGCGAAAGGAGATCGGGCCGGCGTCATAGGCAGCCGCCGTGCGCACCATGTGCTTCAGCTCCGCCTCGTCGGCGGCGGCCATCACGACGAAGCCAGGCAACGTCGCGAGGAAGGTCGTGTCGAAGGAGCCCGCATGCGTCGGCCCGTCGGCGCCGACGAAACCGGCGCGATCGATCGGGAAGCGCACTGGCAGGCCCTGGATCGCCACGTCGTGCACCACCTGGTCGAAGGCGCGCTGCAGGAAGGTCGAGTAAAGTGCTGTAAACGGCTTGTAACCTTCGGCGGCAAGTCCGGCTGCGAAGGTCACGGCATGCTGCTCGGCAATGCCGACATCGAAACAGCGCGACGGAAACACGCTTGCCAGCTTGTCGAGACCCGTGCCGCTCGGCATGGCGGCGGTGATGCCGACGATCTTGTCGTCGAGCTCGGCTTCCTGCACCAGCGCTTCGGCAAACACATTGGTGTAGCTCGGCGCGTTCGGCTTCACCTTCGCCTGCGCGCCGGTGATGACATCGAACTTGTTGACGCCGTGATACTTGTCGGCGGCGGCTTCGGCGGGTGCGTAGCCCTTGCCCTTCTGCGTCACCACATGGATCAGCACCGGCCCATGCGCATTGTCGCGCACATTGCGCAGCACGGGCAGCAGGTGCTCGAAGGAGTGACCGTCGATCGGGCCGATATGATAAAAGCCCATCTCCTCGAACATCGTGCCGCCGGTCACGTAACCGCGCGCATGCTCGACGGCGCGGGTAATGGCGCGATCGACCGACTTGCCGAGATAGCTGGTGAGCTTCTTGCCGACTTCGCGCATGCCCATATAGGTGCGGCCTGAGGCGAGGCGCGCCAAATAGGCGCTCATGGCGCCCGTCGGCGGCGCGATCGACATGTCGTTGTCGTTCAAGATGACGATCAGCCGCGCATCGAGCGCGCCGGCATTGTTGAGCGCCTCATAGGCCATGCCTGCCGACATAGCGCCGTCGCCGATCACCGCGATGACATTGCGCTTCGAGCCAGAAAGGTCTGCCGCCACCGCCATGCCAAGGCCGGCCGAGATCGAGGTCGAGGAGTGCGCGGCGCCAAACGGGTCGTATTCGCTTTCGGCGCGGCGGGTAAAGCCCGAGAGCCCGCCTTCCTGGCGCAGCGTGCGGATGCGGTCGCGCCGGCCGGTCAGGATCTTGTGCGGATAACACTGGTGCCCGACATCGAAGATCAGCTTGTCGTCGGGCGTGTTGAAGACATTGTGGATGGCGATCGTCAGTTCGACCACGCCGAGGCCGGCGCCAAGATGTCCGCCCGTCTTCGACACCGCGTCGATCATCTCGTCGCGCACCTCGCGCGCAAGCTGCGGCAGGTCGCGATCCTCCAGCTTTCGGAGGTCGGCCGGATAAATGACCTTGTCCAGCAGCGGCGTCTTCGGCGGTTGTGTCACGGGAGGCACTCTTTCTTGTCGTTCTTGTTCTTGTCGTCTTTTCCAGGCGTTTTGGGGCACATAGCCTTTAGGCCATAAGTTGCGGTGAAAGAAGTCGATTTCAAGAACCGCAAGGATCCTTTCTAGAGGAGAACGCTACTCCGGCAAAGGGACGAATTCCTCTTCATCCCCCGGAACGATGTCGAAACGGCCGGTGCGCCACTCCTCCTTGGCCTTTTCGATGCGCTCTTTCGACGAGGAAACGAAGTTCCACCATATGTAGCGCTTCGAGTTCAGCGCCGCCCCGCCGAACAGCATGAGGTGACAGCCTTGGGCGCCGCCCTTGAGCGTGATCGCATCACCCGGGCGGAAAACCAGCAGCTGGTCGGCCGCGAATCGGTCGCCCGCGATCACCACTTCGCCAGACAGAACATAGATCGCCCGCTCCTCATGCGCGGCGCCAAACGGGAACTTCGCGCCGGCATCGAGATTGATATCGGCGTAGAGCGTGTCGGAAAACACGCTGACCGGCGAGGTCATGCCCTCGAACGCGCCGATCACCACCCGCCCGCGCACCCCGCGCTCGTCGATCACGGGCATCTCGCTCTTTTCGGTGTGCGCGAAGGAGGGATCGATCTCCTCCTTGTCATCGGGCAGCGCCAGCCACGTCTGCAGCCCGGACATCAGGAGGGGATGGCCGCGCAGGTTGTCGGGCGTGCGCTCCGAATGCACGATACCGCGCCCCGCCGTCATCAGGTTGATATCTCCAGGCCGGATCACTTTCTCGGTGCCGAGGCTATCGAGATGCCGGATCTCGCCGTCGAACAGATAAGTCACCGTCGACAACCCGATATGCGGATGCGGCTTTACATCGAGCGCCTCATCCGGCTTCAAGATCGCCGGCCCCATCCGATCAAAAAAGATAAACGGCCCCACCAGCCGCCGCTGCCTGGTCGGCAGCGCCCGCCTGACCTGAAACCCGCCGATATCGCTGGTACGGGGGATGATCAGGTTCTCGATGGCGTCGCAGGCAAAGGCATCGCCGGGGAGGGGGTCTTTGCCGGGGAAGAAGGACATGGGTGTCTCCGTTGGCGAAAGTGGTGAGCTTATCGGCTATCGTGCCTGATGACCAGAAGGCAGGCTCGAGGCGATTGACGGGCTATGGCGATCACCGACAGTATGGGCCACGCGAGAGGCAAGGCGATATGAGCAAGAGCATCGACGTACATACTGGCGGTTCTTTCGAGGACGCCGCTAACCGCTTCATCGACGCTTGGCAGCGCGCCGAGGCGGGCCAGCCCGTTTCCGAGGAACATCTGACTTTCGTGGATTGGGAGGTCTTCGCGCGCACGATGACGGCCAAGCGGCTCGAACTGCTTCGTCACCTACGCAGCAATCCGCAGACAAGCATCGCCGCTTTGGCCAAGAGCCTGAACCGCGACTATCGCCGTGTTCACGACGACGTCGATATCCTCTCCCGCGCCGGTCTGATCGAGCGCGATGCCGATGGCCTGCATGCCGACTACGCTGAGATCAGGACGGTAATCGCGCTATAGGTCATGTCTTCGGTATAGGCCGGTATCTTTCGACTGTTGTCGGTGATGTCAGCCAGACGGAGCCATGGCTTGCTAGAAGGCAACTTGGCGGTCTCTTTCGCTAGGCGAGGTTTCTCGATCGGTTCCGAGATGACGTCGACAGCCCATCAAGCGGCGCCGCCCGCAGCGATCACATCGCCGTAAACCCATTATCGACGAACAGATGCGCGCCGTTGACGAAGCTCGATTCATCGCTCGCCAAATAAAGGGCCGCGCGCGCGACATCCTCCGGCTCGCCGATCCGCCCCTGCTGCGCTGCGATCGCGGCATCCGAGACGTCGACGCCGAGTTTTTGCAGGTCGGCCACTTCGCGCAGGCCGTGCGGTGTGCGGATGAAGCCGGGGCAGACCGCGTTGCAGCGGATGTTGCGGTCGCGGAATTCGACGGCGATGGCGCGCGCGAACATGTGCACGGCACCCTTTGTCGTGTCGTAGAGCACTTCCATCGGCGTTGCGGCGACAGCCGAGATCGACGAGGTGCAGACGATCGACCCGCCGCCGGCCGCGATCATCTTCGGCAGCACCGCCTTGGTCATCAGGAACATCGAGCGCACGTTGACGGCATGCAGCCAGTCCCATTCCTCAAGCGTGGTTTCGAGGAACGGCTTGATGACGATCGTGCCGGCATGGTTGAAGAGCACGGTCACCGCGCCATAGCGCGCCTCGATGTCCGCGACCGCCGCGTTCACCGCCGTCTCGTCGGAAACATCCGCCGTCCAGAAATCGGCCTCGCCACCGGCCGCACGGATATCCTTCACCGTCTCAGCCGCCGCCTCGCCATTGCGATCGATGATCGCGACCTTCGCGCCCTCGGCGGCAAACAGCTTCGACGCCGCTCCGCCCATGCCGGTCGCTCCGCCCGAGACAATCGCGATCTTGCCCTTCAATCTATCCGTCATGCTACGTCGTCCCCTCTGGTGTTTTGGGGATGATAGACCGCGATCTGGGCGCTGGCCAAGAGGGTTTGATGGGGATGTTTGCAGAGAGTGGCTACTGCAGGAAAGGGACTTATTCGGCCGCGCCACCTTCACCTCCCTCATTCCTGTGCTTGTCACAGGAATCCAGCCGCCGCACGTCTGCGCGGCGAAAAGAGTCTATCGCGATCAAGGACTTGATCGCGCTGGATCACTGTGACGAGCACAGGGATGAGGGCGGAATATCTGGTTACGCGCCGAGAATATCGGCTGCGCTATCCTCAGCTTGCTGAACGCCTCAAGCCCCGTCCAAAGGCTCCACGCCCTGCGGTTTTCCCGCGCGGTCGAGCCTGATCTTCTCAATCCGGTTTTCAGCGGCCGAAAGCAGCGTCTCGCAATGTTTCTTCAGCGCTTCGCCGCGCTCGTAGATCTCGATGGACTCGTCCAGCGCCACGTCGCCGCGTTCCAGCCGGGCGACGATGCTTTCGAGTTCGGCGACAGCCTTTTCGAAAGAGAGGCCGGAAACCTCCGGCTTGGCGTTGTCGGTCATGCTCAACCCTTCATCATTCTCAAAACATGCAAGCCGGCCGATTCGGCCAAGCCCTCGAGATCATAGCCGCCTTCCAAAAGACTGACGACCCGGTTGCCGGCACTTTTGTCGGCCACTTCGAGCAGCCGGCCAGTCGCCCAGTCGAAGTCCTCGCCGACGAGGTTGATCTGCGCCAGCGGGTCGCGGTGGTGCGCGTCGAAGCCGGCCGAGATGATGATCAGGTCGGGGCGGAAGTCGTTCAGCGCCGGAAGTACGCGGGATTTGAACGCCTCGCGGAAATGCTCGCTGCCGACATTGGGCGAAAGCGGTGCGTTGACGATCGTGTCGTGCGCGCCGGTTTCGTTCTTGGCGCCGCTGCCGGGATAGAGCGGCATCTGGTGCGTAGAGCAGAACAGCACGGACGGATCGTCCCAGAAGATGTCCTGCGTGCCGTTGCCGTGGTGCACGTCCCAATCGACGATCGCCACGCGCTCGGCGCCGTGCCTAAGCTGGGCGTGGCGGGCGGCGATGGCGGCGTTGTTGAAGAAGCAGAAACCCATCGCCTTGGATTTCTCGGCGTGGTGGCCGGGTGGCCGCGAGGCGACGAAGACATTGTCCGCCTTGCCTGTGAAGACGTCGTCGACCGCCGCCATGGCGCCGCCGATCCCTGTCAGCGCCGCCTGCAAGCTTTTTGGGCTGGCATAGGTGTCGGCCTCGAGCTGGTTGATCTCGCCGTCTTCCTCCGGCACCTGCCGCATGACGGCGAAGAGATGCTCTTCCGGATGCGCCAGAAGCACGGCGTCTTCCGATGCCTGCGGTGCCTGCTGGCGGTCCAGCCGGTCGAAATGCGGATGCCCCAGCGCCACGTTCAGCGCCCGCAGCCGGTCGGATCGCTCGGGGTGGCCCTCGGGCGTGATGTGTTCCAGAAAGATCGGATGTTCGTAAAGGCGGGTGCTCATAAGAGCCTTTCCTGGTTAGATTGAAGCATTCTGTTGGCTCAAACGGAGTCGAATGGTCGTCCGGCCGGCGCGCGTCGTAGCCCAAGCATACGGCCAAGCCGGCCGGACGATCAGGCGGCCCGTTTCAGCCAACCCCGGTGGTTTGCTTCGCAAACCAGCTAGGGCCGGGCATCTTTCCGCCAGGATCAAAGGCGATCGGCTCGACCGTACCCCGGGGTATGCCCTTCGCCAATCGCCTTTGCCCTGACGAAAACCTGCTCCGGCAGAATGCTTCAAGCTAACCAGGAAAGGCTCTAAATCACTCTATCTGCCTGCCTCGTCATGTTCCACAGCAGATGGGGTAGGGGCTCGCGATTTCAACAATCCTGCGCTGTCATACGCCTTTCGCCTTCATTTACATAATATTAGCAGGCGATTATTCTTGGGGGACTAAAGCAATTCCAGCAAAAGTGTAGCGCGGTTTTGCGTCCGGAATTGCGCAATAGCTAAGGCTGAGACTGGGGGAAATCGATGAACGCTGCGATGCGCTCCAACATTGTGCAGATCCACGTGCCGTTTCGCGATGTGGATATGAACGGCCAGATGTTCCTCGGCTCCTACATCTCCTATGCCGAATCCGCGCTGGCGAAATTCTGGTCCGAGCGACCGGAACTGGCAGACGAGCCGCTCTATGTGGCGAGCAAGATCACATGCATCCTGCACCGTCCGCTACGCTATGACGAGATGGTGCTGTTTACCACCGCCGTCGACAAGATCGGCGTTCGCTCCGTCGGCTTCATCATCGCGGTGGATACTGGCGATGAGCGCGCCGCCGAGGTCGAGATCGTCTGGCAGGCCCAGACGCGCGAGGACAAGGCGCCGGTCCCGCTGCCTGAAGTGACGCGGGACTGGCTCTACGGTTTCATGAACTAGGTTCTGGCTTAGCCTTTAACCGGCAGCAGCGGATAGCCGGCCATGACCGCGCGGCCGACCAGCGCCGCCACGAAGGCCTTGATCACGTCGCCGGGGATGAAGGCCATCGAGCCGGTAAACGCGGCCTTCAGGCCGATCTGCGCGGCAAAGGCGAGATAGACGATGCCGAAGGCATAGAGCACGACGATCCCGCCCATCATCGCCGCGAAGAAGAAGCCGGTCAGCTGCATGCCGGCCGCCTGGCCATGCTTCACCAGCCGCTCGCTGATATAGCCGGTCGTAAACGCGGCGAAGACCCAGCCGATCAGGAAGCCGGTGGTGGGCGCCGCAAACGCCGCCAGCCCGCCGCGTCCGCCGGAAAGAACCGGCAGGCCGATCGCGACAAGCACAAGCACGATCAACACCGCCACCGTGCCGCGCCGGGCGCCGAGCACCACACCGGCCATCATCACGCCGAGCGACTGCGCCGTGATCGGCACCGGAATGAAGCCGAGCGTGATTGGCGGCAGAATGCCGAGTGCGACGATGATGGCGGCAAACAGGGCGGACAGAACGAGATCTCGGGTGCTCATGATGGCTCCGTGGTTCAACAGGTGCTAATTCACATGCCGCCGAATACCGCGCGCGTCAATCGCAGCCGCGATGTTATCAGCATCCTTCAGCGTCAGGATGATCAGCGGCACCAGAACGGTCGATGGCCTCACCTTCAGCCCGCGCGCATGGTGCGCCTCGGCAATCGCGTGGTAGCGGCCGATGATTTCAGGGACGAAGCGCACCACCAGCCCGACGGCCAGCCCGACATCGTCGGCCCGCACCAGCCCCAGGCGCTCCAGTGGCCGGGCGGCCAGCGTGATCTCGTCCATGAAGGCGGCAATCGTGGTGGTGGCGGTCACGCTCGCGGCAAACAGCATCAGCGCCGTTAGCCGAAGCAGCGCCACGACTGCGCCATGCCAGGGATTGAAGGCGAGGCTGAAGACGGCGACGATGAGAATGGTGAGAAGGATCGGCTTCAAACGCGCAAGGGCTGCACGAACCGGCATGCCAATGCCGAAATAGACGACGCCGGTGGCGACGACGGCCACGGCCAGCAGCGCGATGTTGGCGGTGGCGAATAGCGCGATGCCGAGCACGGCGAGCACGATGAGCTTCACCCGCGCCGAGATCAGGTGCAGCCGGCTATTGCCCTCGACATAAAGCGATTGCATCAGGCCGCGAGCTCCCGGTAGCGGGCGATCGCCTCGGCGGCCGGCGCATCGGCTGCCAGTTGCCCCTGGTGAAACACCAGCACGCGCGGATAATCGGCGATCAGCTCCAGATCGTGGGTGATGACGATGGCGCTTTCGTGCAGGCTCTCGATCAGCCCCTGCACGAGCCCGCGGTTGCGCAGGTCGAGCTGGTTGGTCGGCTCGTCGAGAATGAGAATGTCGGGGCCGGTAGCGAGCACCGAGCAGAGTGCCGCCATCTGCAGTTCGCCGCCGGAAAGCTCGTGCGCGCGCCGCTCGGCCAGATGCCCGGCGTTGAAACGGTCGAGCACCTCGGTCACCCTGGCCTCGATCGCGGCCTTCGCAAGCCCGCGGCTCTTCAGGCCGAAGGCGATATCATCGCGCACGACAGGCAGGATGATCTGGTTCTGTGGCGATTGGAAAATGAAGCCGACATCGCCAAGCGCTGCCTTCTCGTCCGATGTGTCGCGCCCGTTGACGATGACGCGGCCTGACGTCGGCTTGGTCAGGCCATTGATCAGCCTTGCGAAGGTCGTCTTGCCGGAGCCGTTCAGCCCGATGATGGCGATGCGCTTTTCGGTGAGCTCCAACGTCAGCGGCTGCAGCGCAGTCCGCGATCCATAGCTGACACCGGCGCTTTCGAAACGGATATTCACTGCGTCCCCCTGAGGTGAAGCGCCGTTCTATAAACGAATGCGGCCGGAGGGAAGATCAAAACGCGACGCGACTTGACCCCATTGCATCCTCGCCCGAACCCGCCATATTCGGGTGGCTAGGAACATTTTCCGGATTATCATCGCTGCCATGACGAAGCTGATCTCCAATGCCGCCGCCCGCCGCATCTTTCTGGCCAAGCAGGGCTTGAGTGCCCCGCCCAACCGCGTGCTCACCAAACCTGGCCTGCTGCAGTTGATCCACGATCTCGGCTTCGTGCAGATCGACAGCATCCAGTGGGTGGAGCGCGCCCACCACCAGATTCTCTTCTCGCGCAACCAGACCTACAAGCGCGAGCACCTGACCACGCTGCTCGAAAAGGACGGCGCGCTGTTCGAGCACTGGACGCACGACGCCTCCATCCTGCCGAGCAGCTACTTCCGCTACTGGAAGCACAAGTTCCGGCGGGAGGAGGAGGTTTTGGTCGATCGCTGGCGCAAATGGCGCGGCGAGGGCTTCGAAGATGCCTTCGACGAGACCTACGAGCGGGTGAGCCGCGACGGCGCCATCATGGCGCGCGAGATCAAGGCCGATGGCCATGTCTCCGGCGGCTGGTGGAACTGGCATCCCAACAAGACGGCGCTCGAATATTTCTGGCGCACCGGCAAGTTCGCCATCTCGGGCCGCTCGAATTTCCAGAAGGTCTATGATCTCGTCGAGCGCGTCATTCCGGCCGAGTTTCACGAGCCAGAGGTTAGCCGCGAGGAATTCGTGGACTGGGCTTGCCGCAGCGCGCTGACGAGGCTGGGCTTTGCCACCCATGGCGAGATAGCGGCCTTCTGGGCGCTGGTCTCGCCGGATGAGGCCAAGGGCTGGGTCGTCGCCCACCGCGATGAACTGACCGAGATCCTGATCGAGCCGGCATTGGGCGGCAAGCCGCGCCCCTCTTGGGCGTTCTCGGATTTCCTCGATACGCTCGATGACTATCCAGCGGCACCACCGCGCATCCGGGTGCTCAGCCCCTTCGATCCGATGATCCGCGACCGCAACCGCACCGAACGCCTCTTCGGTTTCTTCTATCGCATCGAGATCTTCGTGCCCGAGCCGAAGCGCGAATATGGCTACTACGTCTTCCCGCTCTTGGAGGGCGATCGCCTGATCGGCCGCATCGACATGAAGGCGGACCGCAGGAAGGGCTCGCTCGACGTCAAGCGCCTGTGGCTGGAGCCCGGCGTAAAACCCTCCGCCGGCCGCCTTGAAAAGCTCGCTGCGGAGCTTGATCGCGTCGCCCGCTTCGCCGGTGTCGAGCGGGTCGAGATGCTGGAGGGGTGGCGCGGCTAAGCGATTGTCATCGTTGAGATAGTTCGGATTTTAGATGATTACCGCCTGTTAATCTTGACGGGGGTTTACCATGCTTCTTCGCGAACTTCTTAAGGACCGCGCTCCTACGATGACAGCATGAAAACACGAGCGATCAGATACGCCGCATGGACGGCATGGAACAGCCTCGCCCGCAGGGTCAGAGCACTGATGCGTAACCGTCGCGACGCCCGCGCCGCGGCGACAGGTTCGATCGTTTCGTTGAGCGAGAAGCGTGCGCGGATGAAGCCCGTTACCGTCAAGTCCGCCCTGATCGATGCGGTCTATTTCAGCCAGGAAGATGGCAGATTGCGTGTCTGCCTGAACAATGGCGAGGAACGCATGTTCGAAGGCGTGGCCGAAGCCCATGTCATCGCCATGGTGACGTCTGAATCGCCGGGCAAATATTACATGCAGAACGTCAGGACGCGCTTCAAGCGCATCGCCGCCTGACGAAGGGCGAAACCGGCGGGCCTTACCCGCCGGCTGATCATCTCACCGGCCTTAGCCGATCTCTGTTTCCGCGATCTTGATGCCGAAGCCTTCGAGGCCGACATAGTGGCGCTCGCTGCGGGTCAGTAGCTTGATCGAGCTGACGCCGAGATCCTTCAGGATCTGCGCGCCGAGACCGATTTCCAGCCATTCGCTTTCACGGTTCTGCGCTTCCGCATGGGCTTCGCGGCCCTGGCCAAGCGCCTTGCGGCCGTTGTCCTGGTGACCGACGCCAACAGAACCTTCGCGCAGATAGACGATGACGCCGCGACCCTTCTCGGCGATCTTCTTCATGTAGTGATCGACCGAGCGCTTGCCGAACAGGTCGTCCACGACGCTTTCCGTGTGCAGTCGCACCGGAATGTCGATGCCATCGCGGATGTCTCCGAAGACGACGGCGAGATGCTGCATCGGATCCCAGGGCAGGGAGTAGCTGTGGGCCTTCGCCTTGCCGAACGGCGTCTCGACATCGAAGCTCGCCTGCAGCTGGATCAGCGTTTCCTTGCGCTGGCGGTATGCGATGAGGTCGGCAACGGAGACCAGCTTGAGGCCGTTCTCTTCGGCAAAGCTCGAGACCTGCGGACCACGCATCACGCTGCCGGTATCGTTGACCAGTTCGCAGATCACGCCGATCGGCGGCAGGCCGGCGAGCTTGCAGAGATCGACGGCGGCTTCCGTATGGCCCGAGCGCATCAGCACGCCACCCTCGCGGGCGACCAGCGGGAAGATGTGGCCGGGGCGCACGAAGTCGGAGGCGCCGACATTCGGGTTGGCGAGGTTGCGCACCGTCAGCGTCCGGTCGTCGGCGGAAATGCCGGTCGTCGTGCCGTGCTTGAAGTCGACGGTGACGGTGAAGGCCGTCGTATGCGCGCTATCGTTTTCCGCGACCATGGCATTGAGGCCGAGGCGCTTGGCTTCTTCCTTCGGCATCGGCGTGCAGACGATGCCCGAGGTATGGCGCACGATGAAGGCCATCTTTTCCGGTGTACAGTGAACAGCGGCAACGATAAGATCGCCTTCGTTCTCGCGGCCGTCGTCATCGACGACGACAACGATTTCGCCGGCCTCGAAGGCCCGGATAGCGTCTACGACGCGCTTCTGATCGTAAGGCATGGGAACGTTCCTATTTCAGCCGGCCGGTCTGGCCGCGGTCTCGAAGGTAGTGGTCGGCGATGGCGCAGGCGATCATCGCCTCACCGATCGGCACGGCGCGGATGCCGACGCAGGGGTCGTGGCGACCCTTGGTGCGGATATCGACATTCTTGCCGTCGGCATCGATCGACTGGCGCTCGGTCAGGATCGACGAGGTCGGCTTGATCGCAAAGCGAGCGATGACAGGCTGCCCGGTCGAAATGCCGCCAAGGATCCCGCCGGCATGATTGGACAGGAAGATCGGCTGGCCATCATTGCCCATGCGCATTTCGTCGGCGTTTTCTTCACCGGTGATCTCGGCCGCCTCGAAGCCGTTGCCGATCTCCACGCCCTTGACGGCGTTGATCGACATCAGAAGTGAGGCGATATCCTGGTCGAGCTTGGAATAGATCGGCGCGCCGAGACCTGCCGGAACGCCGTCAGCGACGACCTCGACCACGGCGCCGATCGACGAACCTTTCTTGCGGATGCCGTCGAGATACTCTTCCCAGACGGGAACGATGTCACGATCGGGCGCGAAGAAGGGGTTCTGGTCGACCTGATCCCAATCCCAATTGTCGCGGTTGATCTTGTGCTTGCCGATCTGCACCAGCGCGCCGCGCACGCGAACGCCGGGAACGACCAGCCGCGCGATGCCGCCGGCCGCAACGCGCGCCGCGGTCTCGCGCGCAGACGAGCGCCCGCCGCCGCGATAGTCGCGAATGCCGTATTTCAGATCGTAGGTGTAGTCGGCATGGCCCGGCCGGTACTGGCGGGCGATCTCGCCGTAATCCTTCGAGCGCTGGTCGGTATTCTCGATCAGCATGGAGATCGGCGTGCCGGTCGAGATCATCGTCTCGCCGTCTGCGTCGAACATCACGCCGGAGAGCACCTTGACGAGGTCATCCTCGCGGCGCTGCGTCACGAAGCGCGACTGGCCGGGCTTGCGCTTGTCGAGCCACACCTGAAGGTCTGCAAGCTTGAAACGCAGGCCGGGAGGGCAGCCGTCGACGACGCAGCCAAGCGCCGGTCCGTGGCTTTCGCCCCAGGTGGTTACGCGGAAGAGGTGACCGAATGTATTGTGTGACATATGCTCCGACCGGATCGCGCCGCCGGGCGTCCCCGGGCCGCGCCATTCTTTAAAAAGGCGCGACACTCATAGGCCAAAAGCCGAGAGGGCAAAAGGCTTTCTTTGCGCCAAACCGTCTCCATTGGGAAACGGTGTTTCCTCAAATCCGAGAACAACCGCGCAAAGCGATCCTATGAAGCGATGCGCCAGGCCGTATGGGTGGCCGCTTCGGTGAAATCGTCGAAGGAGAGGGGGCGCGAGAAGGCGTAGCCCTGCAGCAGGTCGCAGCCGAGTTCGAGAAGCAGGCTGGCATGCGCGACAGTCTCGACACCCTCGGCTACGGTCTCGACGCCAAGCGAGCGGGCGATGTCGATGATCGAGCGCACCAGCGCACGTTCTTGCGCCGAGGTGATGATCGGCTGCACCAGCTGCCGGTCGATCTTCAGCCGCTTCGGCTTCAGCTTCAAAAGGCTGACGATGGAGGTGTGGCCCGTGCCGAAGTCGTCGATCTCGATGTCGATGCCGAGCGCCTTGATCTTGTCGAGGTTCTCGGCAGCGACGTCCTCGCTCTCGTCGAGGAAGATCGACTCCACCAGCTCGAACGAGATCTCGCCCGGCCTGATCTGCAGCATGCGCAGCGAATCGGCCAGCGCATCGTCATGCAGGCGCCGGGCGGATACGTTGACCGAGACCTTGGGAACGGAAACGCCAAGCGCCGCCCACCGCATCTTGTCCTTCAGCGCGGTTTCGAGAACGATGCGATCGAGCGTCTGCACGACGTTGATCTCTTCGGCGATCTTCAGGAACTTGTCCGGCGTCAGCAGACCCCGAGACGGATGCTGCCAGCGCACCAGCGCCTCGACGCCGGTCAGCTGCATGGTACGGGCGCTGAATTGCGGCTGGTACCAGGTCGTGAACTCGCCGTTCTCGATGCCCGAGAGGATCTCGTCGGCCAGCCGCTTGTTGTTGATGATGTCGGCCTGCAGATTGTGATTGAAGAACTGGAACCGGTTGCGGCCCTGGCTTTTCGCTCGGTAGAGCGCGATGTCGGCGTTGATCAGCACCTTGCGGGCATCGACGCGCATGCCGCTCGCCAGCGCAATCCCGATCGACACGCCGCAGCGGCAGGCAAAACCCTGAAAATCGATGGGCTGGCGCATCTCCTCGACGATACGGCCCGAGAGCGCCGACATCTCGGCGTCATTGGCATTGAGCGCTAGGATAACGAATTCGTCGCCCCCGATGCGCGCGACGATATCGCTCGGCCGAATGCTGCGCGAGAGCACGCGGGAGGCATGTACAAGCATGGCGTCACCCGCCGCGTGGCCCAGCGTGTCGTTGATCTCCTTGAAGCGGTCGAGGTCGATGTGGAGGATCGCGAACTTCTGCCTGGCGTGCTGCCCGGCCTCGGTCAGCTGCTCCAGCGCCTTGTCGAGCTTGCGGCGGTTGGCGAGCCCCGTCAGCGGATCATGCAGCGAATTGTGTTCGATACGGTTGTTGGCGAGTTCAAGCTCGATGTTCTTGCCGATCGCCTCGTCCTTCGCCGCCTTCAGCTCCGCCGTCATCAGCGCGTCTTCGGTGATGTCGAAGGCAACGCCGATGATCTTCAGCTGGCCGCTCGAGGTCGCATGCACCTTTCCGGTCGAGCGCACATAGCGCATCGTCCCGTCTTCGGTCGGCACGCGACAGACGACGGTATGGGTATCGCCGACCTTCTTGAAATAACGCGCGCTCTCGACCGCAAGCGCGCGATCTTCTTCCAGCACACAGGACAGCCACGTCTCTTCGTCCATGAAGCCGGCGCGCGGCTCCAGCCCATAGAGCTCGTGCATCCGGTCGTCCCAGAACGAACCGGGCTTGCCGAGCGTGGCCTCGAAGATACCGCACTGATAGGAATCGAGCGCCAGATCGAGCTTGCCCGAGAGCTCGGCGAGTTCGGCCTCACGGTGCGACAGTTCGTCAAGCGCAAGTTCCAGCTCGGCATTCTTGATGTCGCTGCTGTCTTTCGCACGGCGCAGCGTCTCGGCCGCAACCGCATCGGCGGTCACGTCCCAGACGATGCCGATCGTGCGGATGGTGCCGGCTGCGTCGTTATAGACAGAGCCCACCGATCGCAGATAGCGCGTGCTGCCGTCCGAAAGCTCGATCCGGTATTGCGTCGTGTAGGAGGAACCGGACCGGCCATCTTTCAGCAGGTGGATCTTCGCCACCCGCCGATCGTCGGGAACAATCGTTTCAAGCCAGTCGTCGAGCGAGTAGCTGCCCTCAATCGCTTGCTTGCCGTGCAATGCGGCGGCGCGCCCGTCCCAGAACAGGCTCTGGCCGCCATTCCTCAGTTCCCAGATGCCGATGTTGGATGTTTCCAGCGCCAGGTTGAGACGCTGTGACAGTTCCAGCAGCGTCTCCTCGCGCTTTTCCAGCTGCCTGATGTTCTTGTTGCGCTCGCCAAGCAAAAGGGTCGCGAAAAACACAGGAATGATGGTGAGGCAGGCGGCGGCGAGAATGATGAAGCGCAGCGTCTGCTGATTCTCTGGAGGGGCGGTCCAGCCGGTCTTCGGCGCCGCGGCGATCTCCCAGCGCCCGCCGGCGAATGTGATCTTGCGCGTCAACGGCCGCTGCCCCAGCACCTCCGGCGAACCGAAGAACGGGGAGACGGCGGCACCCGTCGTTCCAAGATCGCGCAGCGCGATGGAGAGGTGGTCGAGATGCGGATATTTCTCGCGGTTCTCGCTGTCGCGCGCCGGCTTCAGGCCGGTGTTCTCATAGAACATGTCGGCATCGATGACCGCCTCGACCGCGCCCCAGACCCGGCGCTGGCCGTTCTCTTTTACGAAGACGGGGAAGAAGATCGCGAATGTGTCCTTGCCGTCGAGCGTGCGGATCGGTCCGTAGAATCGCGCCTGCTGGTTGCCGGTGGTGCGCGCCACCGACTGGCGATCCATCAGGAATTCGCGCACGTCGTGGCCAAGCCGATCCTTGCCCTCCGTCGGCGGAAATACCGACTGCACGATGAAATCGGGGGCAACGGCGATATGCACGAAATGCGGGTTCTGGATGAGCAGCCAGTTGATCTGCCGCTCCATCTCCTCGGCATTCATCTTCGAGCTGATCGCGACCATGTTGGAGAGGTCGCGCACGATGGTGATGTCCATGTTGATCTGGGCGGTCACACGCGCGCGAATAAGGCTGGTCTCGTTTTCCGTGCGGATCGTCAATTCGCGAAGATTAGCCGCGGTATTGGCGCGATCCAGGCTGAAACCGACGATGATGACGACCACGGCGACCAGGCAGGAAACCAGAAACGAGATATGGGTATTCCTCAAAGAACTCCGCGTTGCCTCGTTATGTTTCCTGCGGAATAGCAAAACCCCAGTCTCCCCGTTTCCTTATGACTGTAAGTAGCGGGTGTTAATTTACGATTTCTTACAGGTAGTATTGGGAACACGTTTTAAGTGTACGACTGTATTAACGAACCCTCTTGATTGTTGTTAAAATGCGCTTCATCAATTGGGCGGGAATGGTCACGGTTCAGGGCAAATTTCGCCATATTCGGGAGGCTATCTATGCACAATTGGATGTTTGAGTCGTGTTTTCGAAGGAATGCCGTTATGCGCTTCGTAGTTGCTACACTTTTGGCCACAGCGAGTTTTCTGTCGCCGATCAGCGGCTTTGCCGAAAGCGCGGACGTGGAAGCGACGATCAAGAACATCGACATGAGCAATCTCAGCCTCACGCTCGATGACGGCAAGACCTATCAGGCGTCGGAAGAGTTCAATTTCGAAGGCTTGAAGGCAGGCGTGAAGGTCATCGTCTTCTACACGGAAGTCGACGGAAAGCGCGTCATCAACGATCTCGATATCGTACAGTAATTCGGGCGCCGCGAAGCAGGCCTAGATCCAGGCGATCTGCTTCGTGTCGGTCTCGATCTTGAGAATCCGGTCCTGCGGAATCTCGCCTTCGGCCGCTTCATCCTTCGGCACGTTGGCAATCGTCCTGAACAGGCTGCGAATAACGCCGCCATGCGTGACGCAGACCGTCGGCCGGTCCACCTCGTTCAGCCAGGACGCCACCCGCCACGACATGATCTCGTAGCTTTCGGCATCGGCACCCGGCGGAATGAAATCCCACTTGTTGAGATTGCGCTCGACGATTCGGTCCTTGGCGGTCGCCTTCAGTTCCTTGACCGTAAAGCCTTCCCAGTCGCCGAACGACACTTCGACCAGGCGCTCGTCGGTCCGGTAGTCCTTGGGGGGCAGGTTCATTGCTTCGCGGGCGATCTCCATCGTCGCGCGCGTGCGGCCGAGCGGGCTCGCGATGAAATCGAACTCGATGCCTTCGACTTTCAGGATTTCCGCGAGATTGATGCCGTTCTGGCGCGCCTGCTCACGACCGATGGCATTGAGCGGGATGTCCTTTTGCCCCTGCAGGCGACGTTCCGCGTTCCAGTCTGTCTGGCCGTGACGAATGACGTAGATAAGCAATGATCGGCTCCATATTGCAAACGGCCCCTTATCGCTTCCGCGAGGAGGGGCCGCGAGCATGACTCATAAGAGAGTACGATCAGTCTTTTATGACGGAAATATCCGGCGCGTCCACAGCCTTCATGCCGATAACATGATAACCGCTGTCGGCGTGGTGCACTTCGCCGGTGACCGAGCGCGACAGGTCGGACAGCATGTAGAGGCCGACATCGCCGACTTCTTCGATGGTGACGGTGCGGCGCAGCGGCGCGTTGTATTCGTTCCACTTGAGAATGTAGCGGAAGTCGCCAATACCGGACGCTGCAAGCGTCTTGATCGGGCCGGCCGAGATCGCGTTGACGCGGATGTTCTTCGGTCCGAGATCGACCGCCAGATACTTCACGCTGGCTTCAAGAGCTGCCTTGGCAACGCCCATGACGTTGTAGTTCGGCATCACCTTTTCGGCGCCGTAATAGGTCAGCGTCAGCATCGAGCCGCCGTCCGTCATCAGCTTCTCGGCGCGACGTGCGACCGAGGTGAACGAATAGACGGAGATCTGCATCGTCTTGGCGAAGTTGTCCGCCGAGGTGTCGACGTAACGGCCGGTGAGCTCGTCCTTGTCGGAAAAGCCGATCGCATGCACGATGAAGTCGATCTTGCCCCAGGTCTTCTCGATGTTGTCGAAAACCTCGTCGATCGATGCTTCGTCGCTGACATCACAGTGTCCGGCAAGAATGCCGCCGAGTTCAGCTGCCAGCGGCTCGACCCGCTTCTTCAGCGCATCACCCTGATAAGTAAAGGCAACCTCGCCGCCCTGTGCATGAATAGCTTTGGCAATGCCCCACGCAATCGAACGATTGTTGGCAACGCCCATGATGACGCCGCGCTTGCCTGACATGAGGCCTTGTGCCTGAGCCATGTTTCGCCCCTTAAGTAAATTGATCGATCCTGCCTATGGCATAGCCGGCCAGCCGGTTCAAGATTGGCAGCAATCATCAACTGTTAGGGAACGTAACAAAGGGTGCTAATGTCACCTAAAATTCACAAAAACAGGCCGTTCTTCATAATTCTCATCAAATCCGTGACCTTATCGTCCGGCTTTTCCCACAGGATAATGCGCAGTTCGACCACCAGATCGCCCTTTCCGCCATCCGATTTGGGCAATCCCTGACCTTCGAAGCGGATTGATTTGTCCGATCCCGACCATGCCGGCACGGTGACCGTCAGCGGTCCGTTCGGTCCGTCGATGCGCGCGTCGGTGCCGAGCACGGCGTTTTCGATCGTCACGGGAAGCACGGTATGCAGGTCGAACCCGTCGACGGTGAAATCGGCGTGCGGCGCGATGTGAATGTTGACCACAGCATCGCCGCGCTGCATGCCCGTCAGCTTGTGACCCTGGCCCTTGAGGCGCACGGTGTGGCCCTCGGTGGTTCCAGGCGTCAGCGCGAAGCCGGCATCGCGGCCATCGCCGAGATCGACGTTCACCCAGGCGCCCTTCAAGATATCCTCGATGGTCACTGTCGCGATGGCCAGCTGGTCCGGCGCCTTCTCGGGCGCGGGTGCCGCGCCGCCGGTGAAGCGGCGGACGAAGGAGGTGAGGAGACTCAGCGGCTGCAGGACGGCAGCGCTCGCCGCCGCGGCTTCTTCCGCGCCGTGCTCGTCGTCTACTGTCTTGCCGGCATCGCCGGCCTTGGCGCTCTCGGTAGTCTTCTCTGTTTGCTTGTCGGCCTCGGCGCTCTCGGGCTCCGGCCGCTTGGCCCGGCCGGAAGCAAAGCCACGCGTCCGTCCGCCACCGCTCGCCGCGCGCGCCTGGTTGCCAAAGATCCGCTCGATCATCTCTTCCGCGGGTTCTGCGGCGCCGGCCTGCTGCTGTTGTTGCGGCTGTGGCTGCTTGGCGGCCTCGGCGGCCGCCTTCTGCGCCGCTGCCCGCGCCAGCTCTTCCATCACCCGCTCGGCGTTTTCCTGCGCCTGCTTGGCGCGGATCGCGGCTTCGCGCGCCGCCTGGCGCTGCGCCATGATGGTGTTTTCGTTTTGCTTTTCGTTCTGCTTGGCTTCGGCCGCCCGAGCCGCGCTGTCGAAGAGACTGCGCTTCTTCGGGTCCTTCAGCGTGTCGTAGGCGCGGCCGATCTCGGCGAAGCGCGCACCGGCCAGCGGGTCGCCCTGATTATGGTCAGGGTGCACCACCTTGGCCATGTTGCGCCAGGCTGCCTTGATCTCGTCTTGCCCCGCGTCGCGCCTGACGCCCAATATCTTATAAGGATCGCGCATGTCCAAACCGCCCGGTGTCCAAATGCGAGGTGCCCTGTCCGGCACCTCGAAGCCCCGATTAAACTCATTTGGTGCGCCGAAGTTCGCTTCGCGAGCAGAAAATCTGCGCACATATGCGAACCACAGTCCCGCAAAGTTGCTAATCAGTCCTTATTTGGCGTCAGGACACGCCACGGTTTCATGCGGAATGGTTATCTTTTGCTAAATCTGGAAACGAAGCCGGGGGCGGCCGTTAACGACTGCCTGAAAAGGCTGCTCAGCTCTCGGGCTGGAAGCTCAGGAGCTGCCAGTTGCCGCCGCCGACGAGGCAGGTCTTGCCGTAGAATTTCGAGATGCCGACATAAGAGTGACGCGTCGTCTTGAACTGACGGCAAACCTGGCCGGTGTCGTTGTTTTCGACGATCGTGTCGATCACGCCGGCGCTGCCGGTGGAAGCGTTCGCCCAGGGAAGGGGGCGTCCCTGCAGGCCGTTGATGTCGGCCGAGGTCACGGCATTGCCCACGGTCATTTCGTCCGAGATGCTGTCGCTTGTCGGCGCCGGCTGCGGCACGGTGCCTGTCGCAACCGAACGGTCGACCTTGTTGCTGCTGAACATATCAAGCCCGCCGGCCATGCAGCCCGAGAGAGTAAGCACTGCCGTTCCGACAACGCAGATGGCCGCGCATTGGCGCATGAGGCCCTTTGTATGACGAACTGACTTTGCTATGACTTCCACCCTGTGTCCTGTCCAGTGGTTTTGGGCTGGGCAATTATCGAATAAACCCGGGGCATTTGAGCTAATATGTCGGAAAATGAGTTAACAACCAGTGACTTCACCGAGCAAAACGAGCCGTTCCAGCTCTTTGCGGATTGGCTGAAGGAAGCCGAAGCTTCCGAGATCAATGACCCGAATGCGGTGGCACTTGCGACGGTCGATGAAGACGGCCTTCCCAATGTCCGCATGGTTCTCCTTAAGGGATTCGATCAAGACGGATTTGTGTTCTACACGAATTTCGAAAGTCAGAAAGGCCGTGAAGTCCTCGGCCAGAAAAAAGCGGCCATGTGCTTCCACTGGAAGACGCTGCGCCGCCAGGTTCGGCTGCGCGGCCCGGTTGAAGTGGTGAGCGACGAGGAAGCCGACGCCTATTACAAGACCCGCGCCCGCGGCAGCCGCATCGGCGCCTGGGCTTCCAAGCAGTCGCGCCCGCTCGAAAGCCGCTTCGCGCTGGAGAAAGCCGTCGCCGAATACACCGCGCGCTATGCCATCGGCGAGATTCCCCGCCCGCAGCACTGGTCCGGCTTCCGCATCAAGCCGACCTCGATCGAGTTCTGGAAAGACCAGAAGTTCCGGCTCCACGACCGCATAGAGTTCCGCCGCGCCACGCCCGAGGGCGGCTGGGACAAGGTCAGGATGTATCCGTAAGCATCCCCTCGGCGGCGTCTGCAATCGCCCGCGCAAGGGCGCCGCGAACCCGCCGCCGCTGACATCGAAAAGGAGCGCCGCGCAACCACGGCGCTCCTCGCTCGAATTTTCATCCTAGGTTGAAAAGATCGTGCCTCGGGGCGCCGGCGTGACCTGTAAATGGCGCGCCGCCTCAAAAGAAAGTGATCGGTGGATAATCTGGCGGGGAGGGGCAGCCCCTCAGCCGCGATTGCCCATCAGCTTCAAGGGAATCCCCGAAGCAAGGCCGGAGACATAGCGCGGCTTCTGATAGAGCCCGTTGATCGACAGGCGCGGCAGATAGGTGGAGCGCTCGAGCGATTGCCGGCCGATCACGCCGGGCTGCGTCGTCACCGCCAGAGAAAATCCGAGATCCCTAGCAATCGCCGCCTGCTGCTGCGTCACCGCCTCGCGCGTTCCATAGGGATAGGCAAATGCATCAGGCCGGTGTCCGCTGATCACCTCGACATAATCCTGGGAGTGCGTCATCTCATCGCGAACCTCGGCGTCGGAGAGCCGCGCGACGGCACGGTGGCTGACGGTGTGGGCGCCGAGCGAGGCGAGCGGGCTGGCATCCAGGAGGTTGAGCTCCGGCGCGCCCATCACCAGATCGTCGACGATCTCGGTGGGGTCGATCCCATGCGACCGCGCGAGCGCATCCACGGCCTCCACGGCCACCGTCTCTTCATGTGCATGAATGTAGCGTGCGAAGCGGGCGAAGGCGCGGTGCTTGTCTTGAGGGGTGGCGGTGTCGATCGTCTCGGTCCCATCGCCGAAATCGAAGCTCAGCCTGTCTTCGCGTCGCAAGAGCGCCGTCAGTGTCTCCCACCAGATCGTATGCGTCCGCTCCACCAGCCCCTTGGCCACGAAGATCGTGAACGGCGCCTCATGCCGCTCGAACACGGGCATGGCGTAGACGAGATTGTTGCGATAGCCGTCGTCAAGCGTAAAGGCCGCGAAGGGCTGCGACGGCTTGGGCTCTAGGAGCGCTTCGGGAACCTCTGCAAGCGACACGAATCGATAGCCGTCGCTCTTCAGCCGCGTCAGCACCGCGTCGAGAAATTCCGGCGTGATCTCCAGATGCGCGTTCGGCGAAAAGGCGGAGGGCTCGTGGGGGCGAACGTGATGCAGCGTGAAGATCGCGCCCATCCCACGTGCGCCGCGCATCAGCCCGACCGAGCGCAGGAGGTTGGCCACCTCCAGCCCGCCGGTTATCGCGATCCGCTTTGCCAGCGTTCTGGCGTTCATCATCTCCGCTCCGTCTGCGGGGGTCGTGAGGAAGGCGACCCTAGCAAGGGCGAGGTTAAGCCTTGCTGAATGCTGACTTTGCCTGAATGCTAATATTGCAGGGCGTGTTTTACGTTTTTTTCACCATAAAGGGTAGAATTTGACAAAAATGGTCCACGTTGCCGCAAAGTCGCGCCATATTGTGTCCTTCTGTACAGGAACGGGACAAAATTCGGGCGACGAGGGTCGGCCGTTCATCGAGGGGAAGTGCATGAGAAAGCTGTTGGCCGCGATTATAACCGCGACGTTGGTCGTTGCGGCGCCGTTGTCGGCTATGGCTGGCAGCGCTTCACTCATCCTCGATGCGAGAACCGGCAAGGTTCTGTCGTCGGAAAACGCCGATGTCCTCAACCATCCCGCGTCTCTTACAAAGATGATGACGATCTACATGGCGTTTGAGGCCATCAATCGCGGCAAGATGAATTGGGATACGCCGATCGTCATGTCGAAATACGCAGCCTCCCGCCCGCCGACCAAGCTCGGCGCCAAGGCAGGAACGTCGATCACCGTGCGCGAAGCGGTCCTCGGCATGATCACCAAGTCGGCCAACGACGCCGCTGCCGCCATGGGCGAGAAGCTCGGTGGCTCGGAGAGCAATTTCGCCAGGCTGATGACGCAGAAGGCGCGCCAGCTCGGCATGAGCCGCACCTCGTTCTACAATGCGTCGGGCCTGCCGGATGGCCGCCAGGTGACCACGGCGCGTGATATGTCGACGCTCGCCGTCGCCCTGATGAAGAATTATCCGCGCGAATATCGCCTGTTCTCGACCGCGAGCTTCAATTTCCGCGGCCGCCAGATTCGCGGTCACAACAACTTGATGTACCGCTACCAGGGCATGGACGGCATCAAGACCGGCTATACCAACGCCTCGGGCTTCAACCTCGTCAGCGCCGTCAAGGATGGCAACCGCCGCGTCGTCGGCGTGGTCCTCGGTGGCCGCACAGCCCGTAGCCGCGACGACAAGATGGCGGCCCTGCTCGACAAGGCCATGGGCCGCGCATCCTCCTCGGGTGGCGCCCGCTTGGTCGCCAGCGTCAATTCGCGCGAGCCGGTCGAAGTTGCCTCTGCGGCAGACGCCAGCGACCTGCCGGTCCCCGCATCCGCACCGCGCGTCGAGGATGTCGCCCCGGTCGCAGCACCCGAAATCGCCCGCAGCGAACTTGCACCCAAGGCGCTCGGCTATCTGAGCGACACCGTTCCGCAGGAGCGTCCCTCGGCGCTCGACGCCGTCACGCCGTCGGCAAAAATCGGCTCTGCAAAGCCGCTCGCATCCGTTGCCTCAACCGGCGACTGGTCGATCCAGATCTCGGCTGCCCCGAGCGACGAAGCCGCCCGCGCGCTTCTCGCCCAGGCCAAGTCCGAAGGCGGCGCCGCGCTGAAGTCGGCCAACCCCTATACGGAAGCCGTCGGCAAGGGCGCCAACAAGGTCTACCGCGCACGCTTCGTCGGCTTTGAAAGCCGCGACGCAGCGACATCCGCCTGCGACGCGTTGAAGAAGCGGTCCTACGACTGCATGCTGCTCGGCGACCGCGGCTGATCCGCCAGCCATTCCGACTGGACATTGCCGCTGAATCAGGGTTCTCCTACGTAAACGAAAAGAGAACATGATGCTGGATGATCTTGCCCTGAAGTTCGAGCGGGCCTCGAGTGCCTATGCCGGAGAAAACGGCATCACCCGCGATGCCGACTGGTTTCTGCTGAAGCTCCAGGAAGAGATGGGCGAGCTGACCCAGGCCTGGAACCGTGTCAGCGGGCGAGGGCGGCCCAAGGGACGCTCCGGCGAGGACATGGCCCGCGACCTCGAAGACGAAGCCGCCGACGTGCTCGGCCACATCCTTCTTTTCGCGCACCGTAACGATATCGACCTCGCAGCCGCGATAAAGCGCAAGTGGCTGTTTTCGCTTGATGAAGCTCTTTGAGCGTCAGGCGGTGCCGAGGCCTAGCCTGTAGAACTTGCTGTCGACGGCCATGACCGTGAAGCTCGGCGGCAGTGCAGGGTTGCGAGGCTTGACAGGTGCCCTTTTATCGCGAGAATTCGATGTTTTAGAGCTAGGCTACCCGGCGCAATCTATAATCCAGTTCATTTGGTGAATGGGTCCAGATCGTGAGAGCTGTCTTGCTGCTTCGGGTCCTTGCGCCTCATGACGACTATCAACGACTCGTTTCCAACAATCGAACATGCGCGACGTAGGTTCACGTTCGAACACCTTGTGCCTACCTCGGTATGCCTTGCTGGACAAGGGGCTGGAGGTGCCGACATCGACATCCGTATCTCCTATCAGACACATGTATTTTCTCGGCGCCATGAAGGCGGTTCCGCAGCCTTTACCTTGCGAGATGAGGCTGGCCTTTTGAGGCAGTTTAGCGAGGAGCGCTACGAAAATTCTCTGAAGCTGCCAGATATCTGCAGGAGGATGGTCGAGGACAACTATCTGACATGGCAGTCTCTCGACAAAAACAAGGCAAGCAATCTTGCCGTTTCAGGTCCTGTCCTGACCTCTGGCCTCAATGATCTTGTTATCTATTATCTCTTTCCGAGCAGATCCGACCAACACAACGTCGAGCTTGTAGTCAAAAGCGCTTACCAGAAAGACATCGATTTCAATCACATCAAGCGGAAGTATAACGTCCGCCAACTCGTGAAAAAGGCCCATTTCCAACAGATACGGGTGCCTTAGAAACAAAAAAGGCCCCCAAAAGGAGCCTTTCCCATGGCGTTTCCGCCGAACGAGTGTGCCTTACCGTGGTGTACCGACCTCTAAGGGTGCACTTGCAACAGCGTCCTTTCGGAAGCCTCGTTGTCTGCTGCTGGTAGTTATATAACTCTCGCGGTCGCCTATTTCAAGCCATTCGTGTGGGGCGGGGAGGGGCCTATTACGCCTGCGTGCCGCCCACCGTCACCTGGTCCATCCTCAGATGCGGCTGGCCGACGCCGACGGGGACCCACTGGCCGGCCTTGCCGCAATTGCCGATGCCGGTGTCGAGCTTCATGTCGTTGCCGACCATGGAGATCCGCTGCATCGCGTCGGGACCGTTGCCGATCAGCATAGCGCCCTTGACCGCCGGGCCGATCTTGCCGTTCTCGATCAGATAGGCCTCGGTGCAGCCGAACACGAACTTCCCGGAGGTGATGTCGACCTGGCCGCCGCCGAAGGAGACGGCATAGATGCCCTTCTTCACGGAAGAGATGATTTCTTCCGGCGTCTTGTCGCCACCCAGCATGTAGGTGTTTGTCATGCGCGGCATCGGCACATGCGCATAGCCCTGCCGGCGGCCGTTGCCTGTCGGCTTCATGCCCATCAGCCGGGCGTTCTGCCGATCCTGCATGTAGCCCACCAGTTTGCCGTTTTCGATCAGCACGTTGTAGCCCGAGGGCGTGCCTTCGTCGTCGATGGTGATCGAGCCGCGACGGCTGTCGATCGTCCCGTCATCGACCACGGTGACGCCGGGGGCGGCGACCATCTGGCCGAGCAGGCCGGCGAAGGCCGACGTCTTCTTGCGGTTGAAATCGCCTTCCAGCCCGTGGCCGACGGCCTCGTGTAGCATCACGCCCGGCCAGCCGGAGGAGAGCACGACGTCCATCGTGCCGGCAGGCGCGTCGATCGCCTCGAGATTGACCAGCGCCTGGCGCAGCGCCTCGTCGGCGCCATACTGCCAGTTGCCCTCGGCGATGAAGTCGCCGAAGCCGATGCGTCCGCCGCTGCCGTAGGAGCCGCTTTCCTGGCGATCGCCCTGGCCGACCATGACGGAGATGTTAATGCGCGTCATCGGCCGGATATCGCGGACCCGGTGGCCGTCCGCGCGCAGGATGTCGACCACCTGCCAGCTGGCTGCGACCGAAGCCGTCACCTGCCGGACCTTGTCGTCCTTGCCGCGCAAATAGGCGTCGATGTCCTGCAGAACCTTGACCTTCTCCTCGAAGGTGGGCGAGCCGATCGGGTTTTCGTCGCTATAGAGCTTCTTGTTGGTGCCCTGTGGGGCCGCCGCATAGCTGCCGGTATAGCCGCGGGTCACCGCGCTCACCGCGTCGGCAGCCCGCTTCAGCGCCGAAACCGAGAGATCGCCCGCATGCGCGTAACCGACCGCTTCACCGGCCACCGCCCGCAGGCCAAAACCCTGCTCGGTGTTGAAGCTGCCGCCCTTGAGGCGGCCATTGTCGAACATCAGCGATTCGGCCTGCGCGTGCTCGATATAGAGCTCCCCGTCGTCCGCGCCGGAAAGGGCCTCGGCGACAAGCGAACGCATCTTCGCTTCGTCGGCGTCGAAAAGCGTCAGGAGATCGGTATTCATGTCATTATGCTCCGCTGCGGCAGGAAATGCTTCCTGCCGATGTAGGTCCCGGGGACGGTTCGAGCAAGTGTCGAATTCGTAAGGATCGCAAAAGCGATCAGACGCGGAGGTCAGGGGCCCTTGTTAGCCCCCTGACATCAGGGAAGCGCGTCGTAGCCTTCGGCGAAGCCCTTCAGGTCGACGGGAATGCCGATACCCTCTTCAGGCGTCTGGAAGACGATAAAGGTGGCGCTGGCGCCGCTGCGGAAGGTCTTGAGCAACTCGTCCTCAAGCACGACTTCGGCGTAGCAGCCGTCGGCGAAGCAGCGCACGAAGTAGGCGCGGCCGATATCCTTGCCGTCGACGTTAAGGCCGAGACCGTTGGGCAGCAGCACGCCGAGTGGCGCAAGCACGCGAAGAATCTTCGACTTGCGGTCGGCGGTCTTCAGCACGACCACCGAGAGGCCAACTTCCGGGCGATCCTCGGCAATGACGTTCTGCATCAGCGCGCATTGCTCGGCCGAAGCGCCGGCCGGCTTGTCGCACACCACGGACCATGCGCCGTGATTGGAGCGGACGGTTCCGGGCGCCTGCGGTTGCGTCTGTCCTGGTGTCGCCTGCGCGGCAGGGGCGCCGGGGGCGGGCTGTGCTGGCGCGGCCGGAGCTGGTGTCGGCGCCGGCGTCTGCGCGAAAGCCGGAGCGATCGCCGCGGCGGTAACACAAGCCGACAGCACGAACGGCCGCACTAGGGAACGGAAACCCATGAAAACCTCTGCAGTTCGAATCAGTGCCGCTAAGTTGGGGCGGGCCGTCCAAAATGAAAAGCCCCACCCGCTGAAAAGCCGGGGACTACGGCGGAAATGGGACGTTTCTTGATTATTCTTGGGAAGGATGGCTGGCTCAAGCCAACATTTTCCGTATCATAAGGAAAATCATGGCATGTTTCGATGCGCCCGGAGGAGGGATCATCGGGGCGAAAATGCCGCATGGCCAAATGCTTTGGATTATTGCGGCAAGTGCTAAACTGTGGTTTGAAGCGCATGAGGATGGCAAGGATTCTGCGTGCAGTGCACGCGGGTCAGCGCTCGAGGGAGATGAAACGTGATTAAGAAGGCCTATGCAGGCATGACCGCGATGGTCTGTCTGCTTTTTGCTTCCGGCAGTTATGCCGACCAACCGATGCCGTGGCAGGCCACTTTGCAGCCAGCCGCGACGCCGATCATGCGCGATATTCACTGGTTCGAACAATATACGCTGTGGTTTATTGTTCCCGTGACACTCTTCGTGCTCGCTCTTCTTATCATCGTCTGTCTTCGCTTCCGGGCCAGTGCGAACCCGGTTCCATCAAAGACAAGCCACAACACGGCAATCGAGATCGCCTGGACTGTGGGACCGGTTCTGGTGCTGCTCTTCCTGGCGGTTCCGTCGTTCAATCTTTTGACCGCCCAGCTAACGCTTCCTGAGAACCCTGATGTCACCATCAAGGCGACCGCGACGCAGTGGCAGTGGAATTATGAATACGAGGGCTCGGGCGACAATCCGCTCGCCTTCGACAGCTATCTCCTGAAGGATCAGGACCGCGCCGCCGCCGGCAAGGAAGACAAGGCCAAGTATCCGCGCCTTCTCGCCGTCGATAACGAACTCGTGCTGCCGGTCAACAAGACGGTGCGCGTTCTCGTGACCGCGGCCCCGACCGACGTCATTCACGCTTTCGCGATGCCGTCTTTCGGCGTCAAGATCGATGCCGTGCCCGGCCGTCTGAACGAAACCTGGTTCCGCGCCGAGCGCGAGGGCCTGTTCTACGGCCAGTGTTCCGAACTCTGCGGCAAGGACCACGCGTTCATGCCGATCGCAATTCGCGTCGTTTCCGAGGACAAGTACAAGCAGTGGATGGCGTCCGCCGCCTCCGACCTGCCGGGTGCTTACAAGAACCTCATGGCTGAAACCGATGGTCCCGCAAAGACCCTCGATGTCGCCGAAAACGTCGCTCAGTAAAGGAAAAGGAACGGGACATGGCTGGACCTTCCGCACACGATCATTCGCATGATCACGATCATGGCGCGCACGCCCATGACGATCACCACGACCACTCGCACAAGCCGAGCTTCGTCAATCGCTGGCTCTTTTCGACCAACCACAAGGACATCGGCACGCTGTACCTGATCTTCGCGATCATGGCCGGCATCGTCGGCGGCGCGCTCTCCGTTGCCATGCGCATGGAGCTGCAGGAGCCCGGTATCCAGATTTTCCATGGCCTTGCCGCCATGGTCTATGGTTACGAAGGCGATGCCGCCATCGACGGCGCCAAGCAGATGTTCAACATGTTCACCACCGCGCACGCGCTGATCATGATCTTCTTCATGGTCATGCCGGCGATGATCGGCGGTTTCGCCAACTGGATGGTGCCGATCATGATTGGCGCGCCGGATATGGCCTTCCCGCGTTTGAACAACATCTCCTTCTGGCTCATCGTTCCGGCCTTCCTTCTGCTCATCATGTCGATGTTCGTCGAAGGCCCGGCTGGCGCTTATGGTGCCGGCGGTGGCTGGACCATGTATCCGCCGCTTTCGAGCACGGGTACGCCGGGTCCCGCGGTCGATCTTGCGATCTTCGCGCTCCACATCGCTGGTGCGTCGTCGATCCTCGGTGCGATCAACTTCATCACCACGATCCTGAACATGCGCGCTCCCGGCATGACGCTGCACAAGATGCCGCTCTTCGCCTGGTCGGTTCTGATCACCGCCTTTCTGCTTCTGCTGTCGCTCCCGGTTCTCGCCGGCGCCATCACCATGATGCTGACCGACCGCAACTTCGGCACTTCCTTCTTCGTGCCCGAGGGCGGCGGCGACCCGATCCTTTACCAGCACCTGTTCTGGTTCTTCGGTCACCCTGAGGTCTACATCCTGATCCTGCCGGGCTTCGGCATCGTCAGCCACATCATCTCGACCTTCTCGAAGAAGCCGATCTTCGGCTATCTCGGCATGGCCTACGCCATGGTCGCGATCGGCGCCGTCGGCTTCGTCGTCTGGGCGCATCACATGTACACGGTTGGCCTGTCGCTCGATGCGCAGCGCTATTTCGTCTTCGCAACGATGGTCATCGCCGTGCCCACGGGCGTGAAGATCTTCTCCTGGATCGCGACGATGTGGGGTGGCTCGATCACCTTCTCGACGCCGATGGTCTGGGCGATCGGCTTCATCTTCCTGTTCACGGTCGGTGGCGTCACCGGCGTGCAGCTGGCAAATGCCGGTCTCGACCGTTCGCTGCACGACACCTATTACGTCGTGGCGCACTTCCACTACGTTCTGTCGCTCGGCGCCGTCTTCGCCATCTTCGCTGGCTGGTACTACTGGTTCCCGAAGATGACCGGCTACATGTACAACGAGTTCATCGGCAAGCTGCACTTCTGGGTCATGTTCATCGGCGTCAACCTGGTGTTCTTCCCGCAGCACTTCCTCGGCCTCGCCGGCATGCCGCGCCGCTATATCGACTATCCGGACGCCTTCGCCGGCTGGAACTACGTGTCCTCGATCGGCTCCTACATTTCGGCCTTCGGCGTTCTGATCTTCCTCTTCGGCGTGTTCGAAGCCTTCGCCAAGAAGCGCGTCGCCGGAGACAATCCGTGGGGTGAGGGTGCTACGACCCTCGAGTGGCAGCTTTCCTCGCCACCCCCTTATCACCAATGGGAACAGCTCCCGCGCATCAAGTAAATGGATGCGAGACATCGTGACCGCCGCCGGAGGAGCGCGGCGGTCACCGTTCAGTTTTCAGGACAATACCAATGACAGTCATCGACGATCGCAGCAGCCTAGGAGACGACAGCGAATTTCGCATGTCGGAAGCCAGCGCCCGCGATTACTTCGAGCTTCTCAAGCCGCGCGTCATGTCGCTTGTGGTCTTCACCGCATTCGCCGGCCTGATCGTGGCGCCCGGCCACATCAACCCGATCATCGGCATCATCGCGGTGCTCTGCATCGCCGTCGGCGCTGGTGCATCCGGCGCGCTCAACATGTGGTATGACGCCGATATCGATGCGGTGATGACCCGCACCGCCAAGCGCCCGATCCCGGCCGGCCGTATCGCCCCCAACGAGGCGCTCGCCTTCGGTCTCGTGCTCTCCTGCTTTTCCGTGTCGATCCTCGGGCTCGCCGTCAATTGGCTCGCAGCCTCGATCCTCGCCTTCACCATCTTCTTCTACGCCGTCGTCTACACGATGTGGCTGAAGCGCTCGACGCCGCAGAACATCGTCATCGGCGGTGCGGCCGGTGCTTTCCCCCCGATGATCGGCTGGGCCTGCGTGACCGATAGCGTCACCATCGAAAGCACGGTCCTCTTCCTCATCATCTTCCTCTGGACGCCGGCCCACTTCTGGGCGCTGGCGCTGTTCAAGATGCGCGATTATCAGTCCGTCGGCGTGCCAATGCTGCCGAATGTCTCGGGCGAGCGCACCACCAAGAACCAGATCGTCGTCTATGCCGTTCTGACCGCGTTCAGCGCCGTCGCGCCAACCTTCCTCGGCTTTGCCAGCACCGGCTATGGCGTCGTCGCCGGCCTGCTCAGCGCCGTCTTCATCTACTGGTCCGTCATCTGCTGGCGCATGCCCGATGGCGACGAGAAGATGGTTCCGGCCAAGAAGCTCTTCGCCTATTCGATCTTCTATCTCTTCGCCATCTTCTCGGCGCTGATGTTCGACCGCCTGGCGTCGTTCCTGATGACGCATTGGGGAGCCGGCCTTTGATCGAGACCGTCAAGCTCACCGAGGCCCAGCGCAAGTCTCGCCGCAACCGCAACGTTGCGCTCGGCCTCGTGCTGGCCGCTCTGGTCGTCATTTTCTACGCCATAACCATCGTGAAATTCACTTGAGGGCATGAGATGAGCGAAGCGCAAAGCACGCCGAGAAAACCGCGCAACAATGGCGCCGTCGTTTTCATGTGCCTTGCCTTCGTCTTCGGCATGGGCGCGGCAAGCTATGCCGCCGTGCCGCTCTATCGCATGTTCTGTCAGCTCACCGGCTATAACGGCACGACGCAGCGCGTCGAGCAGGCCTCGACTGTCATCCTCGACCGCAAGATGCGCGTCACCTTCGATGCCAATGTCGCGCCGGGGCTGGATTGGGAGTTCAAGCCCGTCGAGCGCGAGGTCAATCCGCGCATCGGCGAAACGATCCAGGTGAATTTCACCGCCGTCAACAAGTCAGATCAGCCGCAGCGCGGCCAGGCCGTGTTCAATGTCACGCCGGGCGAGGCGGGTGTCTATTTCAACAAGGTGCAGTGCTTCTGCTTCAACGAGACCGTGCTGCAGCCGGGCGAGAAGCTGGACATGCCTGTCGTCTTCTACATCGATGCCGATATCGTCAAGGCCGTGGAATCCAAGGATATCCACACGGTCACCTTGTCTTACACGTTCTATCCGAAGGAAGGACCGAAGCCGGTGGCTTCGCGCGAGGATGGAACGCAAACGCTTGAAAAGAAACTTTGATACTGGGTTCGTTTCCGGCTAAGCCGGAGCGGAGAGGATAGGTCCGGGGGAGTCCAAATGGCCGAAGCGCATCAGAAACACCACGATTATCACATCATAGATCCGAGCCCGTGGCCGATATTGGCGTCGTTCGGCGCCTTCGTCATGACCTTCGGCGGCGTCGGCTACATGCGCTATCTCAACGGCGGCTCGCTGCACATCTTCGGCATCGAATGGGCCCATCCCTGGCTGTTCTTCATCGGTCTTGCGGTCGTTCTTTACGTGATGTTCGGCTGGTGGGCCGATACCGTCAAGGAAGCCCATGAGGGCGCCCACACCCGCGTCGTCTCGCTGCATCTGCGCTACGGCATGATCATGTTCATCGCCTCGGAGGTGATGTTCTTCGTGGCCTGGTTCTGGGCCTATTTCGACGCCAGCCTCTATCCGCACGAAGCCATCCAGGCCTCGCGTCTGGCCTTCACCGGTGGTCAGTGGCCGCCGAAGGGCATCGAGGTGCTCGACCCCTGGCACCTGCCGATCTACAACACCGTCATCCTGCTGCTCTCGGGCACCACGGTCACCTGGGCGCACCACGCGCTGCTGCACAACGACCGCAAGGGCCTCATCCAGGGCCTGACGCTGACTGTGCTGCTCGGCGTGCTCTTCTCCAGCGTCCAGGCCTATGAATACGCTCACGCGCCGTTCGCCTTCAAGAACTCGATCTACGGCGCCACCTTCTTCATGGCGACCGGCTTCCACGGCTTCCACGTGCTCGTCGGCACGATCTTCCTGATCGTCTGCCTGATCCGCGCCATACGCGGCGATTTCACCCCCAAGCAACACTTCGGCTTCGAAGCGGCCGCCTGGTACTGGCACTTCGTCGACGTGGTCTGGCTCTTCCTGTTCTTCTCGATCTACGTCTGGGGCGGCTGGGGCGTACCGCTCGCGGCCGGGTGAGGGCTGCGGAAAGACGGTCTGCAGAGGCCGCCTGAAATGCAAAATGCGGAACCATCGAGAGGTGGCTCCGCATTTTTTTATTTCAGAGGTTTCGGCCCTTAGCTTCGTCTCACCAGTGGCCCCCTCACCCTGCCCTCTCCCCGAGGGGAGAGGGGAAGATCGCGCAGAGGGTGCCGCTTTTCCCTTCTCCCCGCCGGGGAGAAGGTGCCCGAAGGGCGGATGAGGGGGCTCCGGATGCTGAGTTAGCTGCACCCACGGTTCACTTGCGTACGAAGTCTGCTTCTACCGTCTCGCCCCTACCGCGCTTCCGCGATCCGTTCGAACGCCGACGGCCTCGCAATCCCGATATCCAGCGTCTGCCGGATGATCTCCGCGCATTCCAGCGGCGTCAGAAGCGACGTGTCCACTTCCAGATCGTAGATGCCCGGCTGGTGCACATGGTCCTGCCAGCGCTGCACCGAATCGGGGATCGGGTCTTCTGCGCTTGCCTGGTCGTAGAGCCCCTCGCGGCCCGGCATGCGGATTTCGCGGCGGCGCATGATCGTGTCGATCGGGCAGTGCACGCCGACAAACAGAACCGGAAAACCTTCCAGCCTGCGGGCGCAGTCGGCGAGAATGCCGAGCGGTTGCGAGTAGAAATCGTGGTGCCCGAGATCGGCGACGACGTTGAGGCCGAGGCCGACATGGATGGCGATGGTCTCGTAGAGGGCGGCGTAGAAGAACGGCACCGCGTCTTCCAGATCGGGCCGTTCACCGCCGGGCCGCAGGCCGATGCCCGGCAGATAGCGCTCGGGCGTCATGGCGTTATAGGCATCGACGCCGATGTTCATCCACGGGCCGTCGAACTCGTCCTGGATCGCCTTGGCGATCGATGATTTTCCGCTGCGCGGTGCGCCGTTCAGAATAACGATCTGAGCGGCGGGGTTTTCCTCGGACATGTGTTTTCTTCTTTTGTTTGGCGCGAATCAGTGAGGCGAAATCGCGCAGGCATTTCACTTCGTATTGCGATTACATTATGGGTGACTTTAAGGCGGTGACTCACCGCGTCGGGAGGATAGCATGAACGAAGACAGCGCGCATTTCCCACCTGTGGATCCTTTGAAAACAGGTATTCGCGGATGCTGCCCGCGCTGCGGCAATGGCAAGCTTTTCAATGGCTTGCTGGGCCTGAAGCCGCGCTGCGCCGCCTGCGGCCTCGATTATGCCTTTGCCGACGCCGGCGATGGCCCGGCCGTCTTCGTCATCCTGATCGTCGGCTTCATCGTCATCGGCTCGGTGCTGTGGCTGGAAGTGAACTATTCGCCGCCGATCTGGCTGCACATCCTGCTCTTCGCGCCGCTGACGATCATCCTCTCGCTCTTGGCGCTGCGTTGGTGCAAGGGCATTTTGATCGCCATGCAGTATCGCCACAATGCCCGTGAAGGACGTCTCTCCCGTGATTGATGCCACAGCCGCAGCCCCCCGCCGCACGCGATCGGTCCTGACCGCCATCGCGGTCCTCGTAGCACTCGCCATCCTGATCGCGCTCGGCACCTGGCAGGTCGAGCGGCTGCACTGGAAAGAAGGCCTGCTCGCCGATATCGCCGCCCGCCTCGCGGCCCCCGTGGTCCCCTTGTCCGAGATCGAGGCCATGGCCGCCAAGGGCGAGGATATCGAATACCGCCGCGTCACCGCGACCGGCGTCTACGACAACAGCCGCGAACGCCACTTCTTCGCCACCTGGCGCGGCCAGACCGGCTTTTATGTCTATACGCCGCTGCAGCTTTCAGACGGCCGCTTCCTCTTCGTCAATCGCGGCTTCGTGCCCTATGATAACAAGGAACCGGAAATGCGCATGCAGGGCCAGCTGACGGGCGAGCAGACCGTCAACGGTCTCGCTCGCGGCAAACTCCCCGGCAAGCCGTCATGGGTCGTGCCTGACAACGACGTCGCCAAGAACATCTTCTATTGGAAGGATCTCGACGTCATGGCCTCGAGCACCGGGCTCGACAAGGCTGCGGTCGTGCCCTTCTTCGTCGATGCCGATGACACGCCCAATCCCAAGGGCATGCCGATCGGCGGCGTCACCGAGGTCGACCTGCCCAACAACCACCTGCAATACGCCTTCACCTGGTATGGCCTGGCCTTAACGCTGGTCGTGATCGTCGTCGTCGCGCGCTTGCGCAAGCGCGGCAATCCGCCGGCGCAATAGTATCGCTTCAATTTCTGCCTATATTGGGCTAGAGACGCACATCTGCATCAACCGGAAAAGACATGAATATTGCGGCGAAACCTCCACTGACGATCAGGCTCTGCGGGCCGCGCGGCTTTTGCGCCGGCGTCGACCGGGCGATCCAGATCGTCGTTCTGGCGCTGAAATCCTATGGCGCGCCCGTCTATGTCAGGCACGAGATTGTTCATAACCGCTATGTCGTCGAAGGCCTGGAAGCCAAGGGTGCGGTCTTCGTCGAGGAGCTGAACGAGATCCCGGAAGAGCATCGCGCCCAGCCGGTCGTCTTCTCCGCCCACGGCGTGCCGAAATCGGTGCCCGAGGATGCGACCACTCGCAACCTCTTCTATCTCGACGCCACATGCCCGCTGGTCTCCAAGGTCCACAAGCAGGCCATGCGCCACAACAAGCTCGGCCGCCACGTGGTCCTGATCGGCCATGCCGGCCACCCCGAGGTGATCGGCACCATGGGCCAGCTCCCTGAAGGCGCTGTCTCGCTGGTCGAAACCATCGCCGATGTCGATCTCTACGAGCCTGCCGATCCCGACAATCTCGGCTATGTCACGCAGACCACGTTGTCTGTCGACGACACCGCCGGCGTCATCGCCCGCCTGCAGGAGCGCTTCCCGAACCTGACGGCGCCATCGGCCGATTCGATCTGCTACGCGACGACCAACCGCCAGGAAGTCGTCAAGCAGGCGGCCCCCGGCTGCGATCTCTTCATCATCGTCGGCGCGCCCAATTCGTCCAACTCCAAGCGCCTCGTCGAAGTGGCGCTCAGGGCAGGGGCGAAGAAATCGATCCTGGTGCAGCGCGCCTCCGAGCTCGATTGGGACGATATCGGCCCCGTCGGCACGCTCGGCCTCTCCGCCGGCGCCTCGGCCCCCGAGGTCATCGTCAACGAGATCATCGAGGCTTTTCGCGCCCGGTTCGATGCCAAGGTCGAGCTTGCCGAAACGGTTCAGGAAAACGAGCACTTCCTCGTCAACCGCGAGCTGCGCGACATCGAGCTGACGACGGCGGATATGGCCTTCGTCAACGGGTAATTGGCGGTCGGAGGGTGGGCCACCCCCTCTGTCCTGCCGGACATCTCCCCCACAAGGGGAGAGATCGGCTGAGGGACGCCGCTCGCTGCAAGATCAATTGTTTGGGGAAACCCCCACCACGGATCAATCTCCCCCCTTGTGGGGGAGATGCCCGGCAGGGCAGAGGGGGGTATCATCTGCACCGCCCGAAGCCGACCGAAGCACCAAACCGAAAACGAGAGCCCGCCTTGGCAGTCTACACCGATATCTCCGAAGACGATCTGAAGTGGTTCCTGACGGAATATGACGCCGGCACGCTGTTGTCCTACAAGGGCATCGCCGAGGGCGTCGAAAACAGCAACTTCCTGCTGCATACCTCAAAGGACCCGCTGATCCTGACGCTCTACGAAAAGCGCGTCGAGAAAAGCGACCTGCCGTTCTTCCTCGGCCTGATGCAGCATCTGTCCGCCCGCGGCCTGTCCTGCCCGCTGCCGCTGCCGCGCAAGGATGGCGCGCTGCTCGGCCAGCTGTCGGATCGCCCCGCTGCCCTCATCTCCTTCCTCGAAGGCATGTGGCTGCGCAAGCCGGAAGCCAAGCATTGCCGCGAAGTGGGCAAGGCGTTGGCGCACATGCACCTCGCCGGCGAAGGTTTCGACCTCAAGCGCCCCAACGCGCTCTCCGTCGATGGTTGGCAGGTACTGTGGGACAAGTCTGAAGCCCGCGCCGACGAGGTCGAGAAGGGCCTGCAGGCCGAAATCCGCGGCGAGCTCGATTTTCTCGCGGCAAGCTGGCCGAAGGATCTCCCTTCCGGCGTCATCCACGCCGATCTCTTCCCCGACAACGTCTTCTTCCTGGGCGATGATCTCTCGGGCCTGATCGATTTCTACTTCGCTTGCAACGACCTGCTCGCCTACGACGTCTCGATCATCCTCAACGCCTGGTGCTTCGAAAAGGACGGTGCCTATAACATCACCAAGGGCATGGCCATGCTCGAAGGCTATACCAGCGTGCGCCCGCTGAGCGACGCCGAACTTCAGGCACTTCCGATCCTCTCGCGCGGCTCGGCGCTGCGCTTCTTCCTTACCCGCCTCTACGACTGGCTGATGACGCCCGAGGGCGCGATGGTGACGAAGAAGGACCCGCTCGAATACCTGCGCAAGCTGCGCTTCCACCGGCAGATCAAATCCGCCGCCGAATACGGGCTCACGCCATGAAGCACGTCGATATCTACACCGACGGCGCCTGCTCCGGAAATCCCGGCCCCGGCGGCTGGGGCGCGGTGCTGCGCTATGGCGAGGTCGAAAAGGAGCTCTGCGGCGGCGAGGCGGAAACGACCAACAACCGCATGGAACTTTTGGCCGCCATCTCGGCGCTGACGGCACTGAAAAGCGCCTGCGAGGTCGATCTCCACACCGACAGCAAATACGTCATGGACGGCATCTCCAAGTGGATCTTCGGCTGGAAGAAGAACGGCTGGAAGACCGCGGACAAGAAGCCGGTGAAGAACGGCGAACTCTGGCAGGCGCTGGACGCCGCCAACCAGCGCCACAAGGTCAAGTGGCACTGGGTCAAGGGCCACGCCGGCCACCCGGAAAACGAACGCGCCGACGAGTTGGCGCGAAAGGGCATGGAGCCGTTCAAGAAGCGGTAGGGTGGGGGAGGCTTCCCTTGCTCGGCTTCCCCTTCTCCCCAACGGGGAGAAGGTGGCCCGAAGGGTCGGATGAGGGGGCTCCGGGCTCCCAGCTATCCATCTGAAATTACTATCTTAGACCTCTCACCTGCCGCCCCCTCATCTGCCTGCCGGCATCTTCTCCCCGCTGGGGAGAAGGGACTCGTGGCGGCCCGCTTGCTCCATCTTCCCTTCGCCCCATAGGGCAGAAGGTGCCCGAAGGGCGGATGAGGGGGCCACACGGCAAAACATTTCTTACCGGCCGCTCACCCCGCAACCGCCAGATAAGCCGAAATCGTCCCGATCGACAGCACCGTCGAGGCGAGCACCACGCGTCCCGTCAAACTCGCCTCCCGCCCATAAAACTCCGCCAGCATGAACGGCCCGGTCCCCGTCGGCAGCGCCGCCAAGAGAACGCAGGTATGCACCGCAATCGGCGGCAGCTGCAGCAGCGGCCCGGCGATGACCCATGTTACCAAAGGCTGCGCAACCAGCTTCAGCCCGACGAGAATGCCGGCCGTCGCCGCCCGCTCGGTCGCAGCCCCCGCCTTCGATCCCGCTAGGAACAACCCAAGCGCAATCAGCGCGCAGGGAGAAGCCGCGCCGCCGAGAAGTTTTAGAAACGCATGCACCGGCGCCGGCAGCGCCACACCCGAGACCATGAACAGCGCCCCCAGCACCGGCGCGATCAACAGCGGGTTCTTGGCCAGCGAGAGAAATGTCTTCCGGGCGATATCGCGCCGCCGCGTCTCCGATTGCAGCCCGCCCTCGATCAGGACGATGGCGACGGCGAAGAGCACGCAGACGGTGACGATCGTCGCGATCAGGGTCGGCGCCATGCCGTTGTCGCCAACGATCGAGAGTACCAGCGGAAAGCCGACGAAGCCTGTATTGGCGTAGCTGGCGTTGAGGCTATCGATCGCCGCATCCGCCAGATGCCGGCCCTTCGCCATCCGCCACCAGAGCGTCGCGCAGAAGATGATGGCACAGCCGGAAGTGAAGGCGAGGATGAAGCCCGGCTGCCAGATCTGTGAGAGCTTGGCGTTGGCCATGATGTCGAAAAGCAGAGCCGGCAGCGCCAGATAGACCACCAACCGGTTCACCTCGCGCGTCGCATTGGGGCCGAGCGCGTCTGTCTTGCGCGCGATCCATCCGGTCAGGATCAGCGCGAAGATGGGGAGCACGATGAGGAGATTGGTCAGCATTGGGGAAGGAGCTCAGGTTGCAAAGACGATTGTCTAGCCCCTGATATCGATATAATCCAATGTCGATATCATTGCTGATTGATACCTCAGAGGTATGAAATGGACACGCGCCACATGCGCTATTTCGTGGCGCTCGCCGAGACGCTGCACTTCGGCCACGCGGCGGCACGCATGAACATGAGCCAGCCGCCCTTCAGCCGCCAGATCGCCGCGATCGAGAAGACGCTCGGCGCCCGCCTCTTCGAGCGCAATTCCCGCAACGTCGCGCTGACGGCGGCGGGCAAGCATTTTCTGGAGGAGTGCCGCGCGGTGCTCGCCCATTTCGATGCCGCCTGCCGCGATGTGCAGCTGGTCGCATCCGGCGTGAAGGGCGAGTTGAAGCTCGGCTTCATGATGAACGCCGCCTACAGCGTCGTCCCGGCGCTGGTGCGGCTGTACTCCGAAAAGCGGCCGGATGTCCGCCTCGTGCTCGAGGAGCGCATACCGACCGATATCGAGGAGATGCTGATCGAAGGCCACCTCGACGCCGCCGTCACCTTCGGCGGCAGCCCGGCCACGCATCTTCGCACCACGCTTCTCGCCCGCGACCGCCTGCGTTTGATCGTGCCGCGAGATCACCGCCTGGCGAAACTCGACATCGCCGGCCCAACCGACCTCGCAAGCGAACGCCTGATCGCCGCCCCCGCAAGCGTGACGCCGACGCTGCGCGACGCCATCCGCAACTACTGCGCCTCCCCAGGCGTCGTCCCGCATTTCGCGCTCGAACCCCGCCTGCAACACACCATCATCCGCCTGGTGGCCGAAGGCCTGGGCATCGCGCTCATCCCGCAGTCTTTGTGCGCGGACTTGGCGGAAGGGCTGGTCTCGCGGCCGATTGTGGATGCGCCGGAGTTCGACATCGTGCTCTGCGCCTCGGCTGCGTCGACCAATCCGGCGGTGCCGGCGCTGTTTGAGGTGGCGGAGAGGTTGGGTGGGGTGGGTAGACGCGTCGAAGGAGCTTGATCGAAGAGTCAGCCTCATCGCCAGCAGCCCCCTCATCTCCGCTGGGGAGAAGGGGCTTGTGGCGCGCGCCTCTTCCCCTCGGGGAGAGGGTAGGGTGAGGGGGCCACACAGTAGGTCCGATGATCAGCGGACTGGGTTAATTGTCGAAGGAGTTCGACCACCTTGTAGGAATTGCAGTTATTGCGCAGTTATCGTCAAGATTGTATCGCTGTCTCAGCCAAACCAATGGAGGCAGATCGTGCGATACCGATGCTTATGGAGACCAGCTACGGTGCTCATGCATGCGCTATTTTGGATAGCGGTGAGTGCATGGTCCTACATGACAGCAGGTGACTATACGTTTGGAAGCTGCTTTCCGATCATCATGATATATTTTCCGCCACTAACCTTTATCTGGCTTGCTGTGGGATTCTCCAGCTTCGCGGTCCTCATCGCTTCCATAAGCCGCCCGCAGCTTCGAGAAAGCGCGTGGTTTCTGGCAGCCTGTCATGGGTTGGTGTTCGCCATCGGACTGCAAGCATTTCCAGTGGCAGCTTATGCAGCAGTAGGTCAGGTAAACTGCCTCTGATGGCATTCGAGCGTGCTGACCATCACCTGCCGGAGGAAACGCATGTGTGTGGTGTAAAAAATGGCTAACTCAGCGGGTGCGGCCCCCTCATCCGACCCTTCGGGCCACCTTCTCCCCGTTGGGGCGAAGGGGAGATGGAGCGAGCGGCCCGCCAAGAGTCTCTTCTCCCCAACGGGGAGAAGGTGCCCGAAGGGCGGATGAGGGGGCCACACGCGCTAACGCCAGCCACCCCCTCATCCTCATATCCCTCAAGCCGCCTTCGCCACATCCCCATGCGGGTCGAGCACGAACTTCGTCGCGGCCCCGTGGTCGAAGCTCTCATAGCCCTGAACGGCCTCTTCGAGCGGGATCACCTTGGCGTTGACGATATCGGCGATCGGCAGGCGGTCGTGGAGGATGGCCTGCATCAGCTGCCGGTTATACTTCAGCACCGGCGTCTGGCCGGTGTGGAAGGATTGCGCCTTCGCCCAGCCGAGCCCGAAGCGCAGCGACAGGTTGCCGGTCTTGGCGGCACTGTCGACGGCACCGGGGTCTTCGGTCACGTAGAGGCCGGGAATGCCGATCGAGCCGGCGGCGCGGGTGATGTCCATCATCTGGTTCAAGACGATCGCCGGCTGCTCGCCGCCAGAGTGCCCGCGTGCCTCGAAGCCGACGGCGTCGATCGCGCTGTCCACCTCGTTGCTCCCGGTCACCTGCGCGATCATGTCGCCCAGCCGGTCGCTCTTCGACAGATCGATCGGCTCGAAGCCGACGCGAGCGGCATGCGCCAGGCGATCTTTGTTGAAGTCGCCGATCATCACGACGGCAGCACCCAGGATGCGGGCGGAAGCGGCAGCCGCAAGCCCAACCGGACCGGCGCCCGCGACATAGACGGTCGAGCCGACGCCGACGCCTGCGCGCACCGCACCGTGGAAGCCCGTTGGCAGGATGTCGGAAAGCATGGTGAGATCGCGGATCTTCTCCATCGCCCGGTCGCGATCCGGGAATTTCAGGAGGTTGAAGTCGGCATAGGGGATGGTCACGTAGCGCGCCTGGCCGCCGATCCAGCCGCCCATGTCGACATAGCCATAGGCACCGCCGGCGCGTGACGGGTTGACGGTGAGGCAGACGCCGGTGTCTTGCGACTTGCAGCAGCGGCAGCGGCCGCAGGCGACGTTGAACGGCACCGAGACGATGTCGCCGACCTCGAGCATCTCGACATCGATGCCCTTTTCGATGATCTGGCCGGTGATTTCATGGCCGAGAACCAGCCCCGGCATCGCCGTGGTCCGGCCGCGCACCATGTGCTGGTCCGATCCGCAGATATTGGTCGAGATCACCTTCAGGATCACGCCATGCTCGATGCGGCGCCCATCGGGTGCCTCGAGCTTGGGATCATCGATGTCATGGATTTCGACAACGCCGGGCCGCATGTAGACGACGCCACGGTTCTTGCTCATTTTCATCTCCTCCGTTGAAAATGCTGCGGTCCACGCGGGCTCCTCTTCCCGTGCGGTCATGCGTCGCAGCTTAGAGGAGAATGTCGCCAACGTCGTCCCGTTTACGACGGTTTTTCCGCCCGAAACGGCCATCTCGAAGCCGTGATCTATCGCGCTGTATACCTGCCTACGCGACTACAAGGACTTGCTACATTTCGCCGCAACAACCCGTCCGGTAAGTATTTCTAAATTGCGATTTGTCAAACCTGTCAGCGGTTGAGGAGGGCCAGATCGAAAAAGATTGAAGAAAGACCGGGGCTTACGATGATGAATTTGAAGATCAGGACACTGATACCAGCGCTCTTTGGCGGCGTTGTTGTCTTGGGTGTCATTCAGGGCGGCTTGGCGCTCAATTCCATTTCCAATCTGGAAACGCAGTCGCAGCTGATGGTCCGCAACATGACCGGCAACGCCTTCCTGGCGGCGCTCGACAAGAGCTTCGGCGATCAGCGCCGCAATGTCACGGCCATGCTGTCGGCGACCGGCCCGCAGGAAATCGCGGCGCACCAGAAGGCGGTGGACGACGCGCGTGCCATCCGCGATGAGGCACTCAACTCCTTCGAGACCCGCGTCACGCTGCCGGCCACCCGCGCCAAGGTCGAGACGCTGAAGAAGGACTTCCGCGCCTATGACGAGTTCGGCGCGACGATCGCGAAGATGGCGACCTCAGGCGAGCAGGCGAACCTGAAGCCGTTCATGGTCGAGAACATGGATCCGATCGGCATCGAAGCCAGCGGCATCATCAAGGGCGTGGTGGACAACAACAAGGATCTGGCGGCGCAGTCGATTGCGATCTCCAGCGATGTCGTCAGCTTCGCCCGGATCTCGACCTTCACGGCCGTCGCGATCGCCGCTCTGCTCGCCATCGTTGCCGCCTTCATCTCCTTCTTCCGCGTGGCGCGTCCGATCAGCGACATCACCGGCGCGATGAACCAGCTTGCATCGGGCGACAACAGCCACGAGATCCCGCACGGCGCCCGCCGGGACGAGATCGGCGAAATGGCAGCCGCTGTCGCCGTCTTCCGCAACAACGCGCTGGAGCGCGAACGCCTGGAGCGCGAAACGGAAGCCAATCGCGGCCTCAGCGAAAACGAGCGGATTGCTCGCGAAGCCCAGAAGGCGCGTGAAGCCGAAGAGGTCCGCTTTGCCGTCGATGGCCTCGGCGTCGGCCTGCAGCGCCTGTCGGATGGCGACATGACCTACCGTCTCGAAACGCCCTTCGCCGACCAGCTGGACGCACTGCGCATCAGCTACAATGAATCAATCGGCCGCCTGCAGGAAACGCTGCGCACCGTTGGCGAGAATGCCCGGATGATCGATGCCGGCGCAGCCGAGATCAAGGCATCGGCCGACGATCTCTCCCGCCGCACCGAGCAGCAGGCAGCCTCCGTCGAAGAGACGGCAGCGGCACTCGAACAGGTCACGACCGCGGTCAAGGATTCTGCCGGCCGCGCAGGTGACGCCGGCGAGCTGGTCAAGCGCACCCAGGCCGGCGCCGAGCGCTCCGGCGAGATCGTCCGCGAAGCGGTGGATGCCATGCAGGAGATCGAGCAGTCGTCGAGCCAGATCTCGAACATCATCGGCGTCATCGATGACATCGCCTTCCAGACCAACTTGCTTGCGCTGAACGCAGGCGTCGAAGCGGCGCGCGCCGGTGAAGCCGGCAAGGGCTTTGCGGTCGTGGCCCAGGAAGTGCGTGAACTCGCCCAGCGTTCGGCAAACGCCGCCAAGGAGATCAAGCAGCTGATCACCAAATCCGGCGACCAGGTGCGCGGCGGCGTCGATCTCGTCGGTCGCACCGGTCAGGCGCTTCAGGAGATCGTCTCAGAAGTGCAGGAGATCAACCGCAACGTCCAGTCGATCGTGCTCTCCTCGCGCGAACAGTCGACCGGCCTTTCCGAGATCAACACCTCGGTCAATCTCATGGACCAGGGCACCCAGCAGAACGCGGCCATGGTGGAGCAAGCAACCGCTGCAAGCCACGGTCTGGCAACCCAGGCGGCGACCCTGCTGGAACTGCTGTCGCAGTTCAAGCTCGACGACCGCGCCGTCAGCGCCGCCACGTCAAGCTCGCGTCCGGTGCAGTCGCCGGCCCGCGCACTCGCAGATCGCCTGACGTCGTCTTTCGCAGGTCGCTCCGCCGCCTGATCGCGGCTCGGCAATCATTGATCAGAAGGCGCGGCCGGTCACCGGTCGCGCCTTTTTCCATGGCTAATCTTTGCATCTTGCCCGCAGCCGCATTCCCACTATGCTTTGCGGATAACAACATGTCGGGAGGCAACATATGATCCTGCACTCAGTGCTGATGCGGCTGAAATCGGCCATCACGGGCGAAGAGAAGCAGTCCTTATTCGAGCAGATCGTCGCGCTGAAGCAGGTCATTCCGGGTATTCTGGATATCAAATACGGCCCGAACGTCTCGCCCGAGGGCCTGCATGCCGGCTTTGTCGATGGCTTTGCCGTCACCTTCGAAAGCCCGGAGGCGCGCGACGCCTATCTCATCCATCCCGAGCATGTCGCCGTCGGCGAGCGCATCGTCTCGTCGCTCGATGGCGGCCTCGGCGGCCTGATCGTCTTCGACCTGCAGGTCTGATCCCGCAGGTCGAACGTCTCGGTTTCCGTCGTCAGCTGCCCTTGCGCATCGCGGCGGAAATCTGGTCGACATTGTAGCGGAACATCTTCTCATAGGTGGATGCCGGGCCCTTGGCATCCGAGAGCGATTCCACATAGAGCTCGCCGCCGGGCTCTGCCCCCGTTGCCTTGGCGATCTGCTTGACGAGGCGCGGATCGTTGGAGTTCTCGAAGAAATAGGTCTTCACGTGCTCAGCCTTGATCTGCTCGATCAGCTGGGCCACTTCAGCCGCCGATGCCTCGCTCTCCGTGGAAACGCCGAGCGGCGCCAGGAAGCTCACATGATACTCCCGGCCGAAATAGCCGAAGGCGTCATGGCTGGTCAGCACCTTGCGATGATCCTCGGGAATGTCCTTGAACTTCGCCTTGGCATAGGCGTCCATCTCGTCGAGCTTCTTGGTGTAGGCCTCGGCATTGGCCTTGAACGCCGCCGCATCGGCAGGATCGGCCGATGAAAGCGCCTTCTCGATGTTGGCGACCCAGACCTTGACGCTGATGGGGCTGTTCCAGACATGCGGATCGGTCACCGTTTTGCCGTCCTCTTCCATGGTGCGCGTCTTCACACCCTCGGAAACGGTCACCGGCGTGCCCTTGTAGCCCGATGCCGCAATGAGCCGGTCCATCCAGCCTTCCAGCCCTTCGCCGCTGACGAAGGTGACCTTGGCGGCCTTCAGGTTCTTGGCGTCAGTGGGCGACGGCTCGAATTCATGGGGGTCGCCGTTTGGCCCGACGAGGCTCTTGACCTCGACATGGTCGCCGCCGACTTGGCTGACGACATCGGCCAGCACGGTGAACGAGGCCACGACCTTCAGCGTTTCGGCCGAAGCCGGCATGGCCGAGAAGGCCATCAGCGCGGGAAGCGAGGCGGTGAGAAGCAATCTTCTAAGGGGCATAGAAAGATCCTTTGGTTAGCCCTTGAGATGGGCGCGGGGGAAAAGTCGCCGGGCAAGGCCCGACGGTGCGAAGAAGATGGAAAAGCCGTAGATCGCCGCCGCCGTCATGATGATCGTCGGCCCGGAGGCGAGCTCGAAATGGTAGGAGGCGATCAGCCCGAAATAGCCGGATGCTGCGGCACTCAAGGCCGCCACCAGCATCATCGAGGGCAGGCTGCGCGACCAGAGCTGCGCGATCGCGGCGGGCAGCATCATCAACCCCACCGCCATCAGCGTGCCGAGCGCCTGGAAGCTGGCGACGAGATTGAGCACGACGAGCAGCAGGAACAGGAAGTGATAGACCGGACCGCGCCCGCCGATGGCCCTCAGGAAACTCGGGTCGAAGCATTCGGCGATCAGCGGCCGGTAGATCGCGGCGAGCACGATCAGCGTCAGCGTCGTGATCGCGCCGATCTGGTAAAGGGCAGGCGGATCGATGGCGAGAATGGTGCCGAACAGCACATGCAGCAGGTCGATGTTGGACCCCCTGAGCGAGACGATCAGCACGCCGAGCGCCAGCGACGCCAGATAGAAGCTGGCAAAGCTCGCATCCTCCTGCAGCACCGTCACCCGGCTGACCGCGCCCGACAAAAGCGCCACCGCGAGCCCCGCCACCAGCCCGCCGATCCCCATCGCTGTCAGCGACAGCGAGCCGGCGACGAGATAGCCGATCGCCGCACCCGGCAGGATCGCATGGCTCATCGCATCGCCCATCAGGCTCATGCGCCGCAGCATCAAGAACACGCCGATCGGCCCGGAACCGAGCCCGAGGCACAGGCACGCAACCAGCGCCCGACGCATGAAGCCGTAATCGACGAAGGGCGCGAAGAAGAGATCGTAGATGGTCATGCGGCAGGCGCGCAGGTGTCTGCGTCCTCATCCCAGCGCTCGGCCATCGCCCTTGCTTTCAACAGGTTCTCGGCAGACATGGCGGAAGCCGTCGGCCCCCAGTCGATCATCTCGCGGGCGAGAAGCAGCGTCTGCGGGAAATGCGCGCGGATCTGCTCGAAATCATGCAGCACCGCCACGATCGTTCGCCCGTCGCCATGCCATCGCCTGATCATCTCGATCAGGTCGCGGGTGGTGCGGGCGTCGATCGCGGTAAACGGCTCGTCGAGCAGGATCACCTTGGCGTCCTGCAGCAGCAGCCGCGCAAACAGCACCCGCTGCAATTGTCCCGACGACAGCGACCCGATCTGCCGCCGCTCGAAGCCCTCCAGCCCGACCGCCGAAATCGCCTCTTGTGCTTTCACCATTTCCGCACCCGACACCCGCGAAAACGCCCCCGCCTGCCGCCATGCGCCAAGCAGCACGATATCGAGCACCGAGATCGGAAACCGCTTGTTGATATCCGCCGCCTGCGGCAGGTAGCCAAAATCGGTGCGCTGCAGCCGATGCTCCACGCGCCCCTCGCTCGGCCTGAGCTCACCCATAATCGCCTTCAACAGCGTCGACTTTCCCGCCCCATTCGGCCCGGCAATGGCCGTCAGGCTGCCGGCCGTAATCGCGCCGGAGACGTGGTGCACGGCCGGGTGCCGGTTATAGGCGACGGTGAGATTGGAGAGCCGGATCAGTTCTTCGCTCATGGCAGCACCACCGCCCATGCGATGGCGATCCAGAGCAGGGCTGCGACGACAACGGCGCCGATCACGCGGCTCATTGCCGAGCCGCCCATCAGGCCGGCGGCGAGATTGTTCAGGAGGGTCATTGCGGGTACTCAGTATGTAATAACATTACTTTGTAACGTTATAACGATAGTTCGAGCCGAGACGCAAGCGGTCGAGCGCGAAAAATATCGACGATCGACAGAGGTTGGTGGAGAACAGGGAAGAGGACTGGCGGATTGGGAGGAGGCGCCGCCACGCTCTCGGCGTCATCCTCGGCCAACGTGCCGAGGATCTAAGCACGCAGCCGCGAATGCAACGGTGCAGGGGAGGTGACAGGGGCGCGAGCCATTGGAATTGGTGGGCGGGTGCGTACTTGCGTCCGAGCGACACCCGCAGCCCCGTCCTCGCCCAGCGTCCATGCACGTCGAGCCAATTGCGCCCGCAGCAGATACTCGGGACAAGCCCGAGTATGACGGCCGTGGGGATGATGCGCCGCTAACCTACTTCGTCGCTAACATGTTGAAAGAGCGTCACTTCCCACGCTCTCGTCGTCATCCTCGGCCAAGGTGCCGAGGATCTAAGCACGCCTCCAGGAATGCGACGGTGCAGGGGAGTGAAAGGGGCGCGAGCCACTGGAATTAGCGGGAGGATGTGTATTGACGCCTGGGCACCCGCAGCCCCGTCCTCGCCCAGCGTCCATAGACGTCGAGCCAATTGCGCCCGCAGCAGATACTCGGGACGAGCCCGAGTATGACGGCCGTGGGGATGGGCCGTCGTCAATCTACCGGGTCGTAAGCTATTGAAAAGACGCCGCTTCCCACGCTCTCGACGTCATCCTCGGGCTCGTCCCGAGGATCTAAGCACGCCACCAGAAATACAACGGCGCAGCAGGAGCGGAAGGGCGCCAAGCGCCGCAACCCGTCACGGAAGCCAGCGCGTCAGCGCGGCCAAGCGCAGGGCGAAGCCGACGCGCGGCTCCACCCCGCAAACATCACATCAAAGCTGCTCGATCATCGTCGCAGCGCTGGACACCGTCGCCTGGCCCGGATTTTCCTCGACGTTGAGCGACTTCACGACGCCGTCCTCGACCAGCATCGAGTAGCGCTTGGAGCGCACGCCGAGGCCGCCGCCGGAGAGGTCGGCGTCGAGGCCGATGGCCTTGGTGAACGAGGCATCCCAGTCGGGGAGGAAGTGGATCTTGCCCAGGCCGCCGGAGGACTGCGCCCAGGCGCCCATGACGTGCCAGTCGTTGACGGCGATGACCGCAATGTCGTCGACGCCCTTATTGAGAATGGTGTCGCGGTTTTCGAGATAGCCGGGCAGGTGGTTGAGCGAGCAGGTTGGCGTGAAGGCGCCGGGGACGGCGAAGAGCACGACGCGCTTGCCCTTGAACAGCGCCTCGGTCGTGGTCTCGACCGGGCCGTCAGCCGTCTTTTCCTTGAAGGTCGCCGAAGGCAGCGTGTCGCCGATTGCAATGGTCATGACTATCTCCTGGTTATGTTTGTGAGGCGCCGTCGGCGCGCAGACGTTGAGATCGAGGGCAGGTGTGAATGATAGGATTGGCCTATTTGAAAGCAAGCGGGCTTTCGATGGCGCGCGCCCCATCGATCACAAGCGCGCTCCAGCTCTTGCCCGATATGTCGTAATTCTTCGGCAGCTTGCCGATCGCAACCGTCGTCGTCAGCGACGTGCCATCGCGCTTGCTCATCAGCTGCTTGGTGAAGACGTAGCCGCTCGGGCCGGCAATGACGACGTCAGGGGTCGTATCGCCGATGTCGGGGAGCGTGATATTGAGCGTCAGCTCCTTCTGGTCGGCCGACAGCGTGTGCTTGGTCACCTTGAACTTGGAGGAGGGCGCTTCCGGAAGTCTGGCGTCGGCGGCGTCAAGAATGGCTTTCTCCTCCGGCTGCGATTGCCCCGCCGCCGAGAGGGGAACGGTGAGATCGGCCTGGAAGGGCACGCAGATATCCTTGCAGATGCCGATGAAGGCCTGCGCCTTGATCTCGGTCGCGCCGCTCTCGGCCGAAAGCGTGAGCGGCAGCGTCACCGGCGCGTCGTAGCCGATGTCGTCGAGCCTGTCGTCCTTGATGTGCTTCGGGATCGGGTAGCCGATCTTATCGAGCGTTACCCCCGTCTCGGGCGCAATCGTGATCTGCGGCGGGATGCCGCTATTGCCCGGCTCGCGCCAATAGGTGATCCATCCGGCATTGGGTTCGATCTGCAGCCCGGCGCGGATCTTGCCGTGCGCGTCGGGCGCCATCGCCACCAGCCGCATCCGCCCGCCGGCATTGTCGACCCATTCGCTGGTGCCCGCCTGCGCTGCGGAGAGCGCGGGCAGGGTCAGGCCAAGAGCCGTGGCGATGATCAGGACGAGATGGCTTTTGTGCGGGGCAAAGGTCATGCGGCAATGGTTATTCAAATCCGCTGCCCTTCGCCAGCAGCCGCATCCGATTTAATTTTCATTTTCAGTTGATTGAAACAGGACATTGGCCCATGTTTCTCTTGTCGGCGCCTCGAGCGGTCTGGCATCAGGAGGTATCATGTCCCTGTCGACCCTGAAAAACAGACGTGAACGCGGCTTCTTCGACGGCCAGTTCCTGATCGCCATGCCCGGCGTATCGGACAGCAATTTCGCCCGCACGGTCATCTATGTCTGCGCCCATTCCGACGCCGGCGCCATGGGTTTCATCATCAATCGCTCTCAGGAGCTTTCGTTCACCGACGTGCTCATGCATCTCGACATGATCAAGAGCGACGAGGCAATCCTCATGCCGCCGCCATCTGGCGACCTTTCGATCCAGACGGGCGGGCCGGTGGAAAGCGGCCGTGGCTTTGTTCTTCATTCCGACGATTATCTCTGCGATTCCAGCATTCCCGTCAGCGACGATATCTGCATGACGGCGACGCTTGACATCATCCGCGCCATCGCCAAGGGCGAGGGGCCGAAGCGCGCCACCATGCTGCTTGGCTATGCCGGCTGGGGTGCCGGGCAGCTCGAAGCCGAGATCGCCAGCAATGGCTGGCTGAATTGCCCGGCCAACGATGCCCTCATCTTCGATCCCAATCTCGATGATAAATACGAGCGCGCGCTGGCCGGCATGGGCATTTCGGCGGCCATGCTCTCCACCGAAGCCGGCCACGCCTGAAGACGCAAAAATTCGCGGAACGAATAGCTGCGAACCACGTTCTCTTTTCGCACCGGGCACGAGGCCCGTTCCAAAAGGAGACATCAGATGGGTAGCACCAGCGACAAGATTTCCGGCAAGGCTAACGAAATCGCCGGCAAGGCGAAGCAGGCTGTCGGCAAGGCGACCGGCGACAATTCCACCCGCGCCAAGGGCGCCGTCCAGGAAGCCAAGGGTAAGGCCCAGTCCGCCAAGGGCGATGCCAAAGGCAAGATCAAGGATGTCGTCGATCGCATGTGATCGAAAACATCCCCGCAATGGCCCGTCGCGCATCCGCGCTGCGGGTCGTTTTGTATCAACACCACGCTATGGGGCGTTCCATGCGGCTTTTCGCCTGCGATAACTGCGATCAGGTCGTGCACTTCGACAACCGGCAATGCGTCCGCTGCAACCATCGCCTCGGCTTCCTGCCCGATGACCTCTCGATGCGCGCGCTCGAGCCGCGCGACGAGACGCTGTGGCAGCTGACCTCGGACCCGCAGCGCGCCGTGCGTTTCTGCGCCAATGCCGGTCTCGACATCTGCAACTGGCTGGTGAATGCGGATGACGAAAATCCGTTCTGCATCGCCTGTCGCTACAATCGCCTCGTGCCGAATACCCATACGCAGGAGGGGATCGATCGCTGGCGCCGCATCAGCCAGGCGCAGCGCCATCTCTTCTATTCGCTGCTGCGCTGGCGTCTTCCGCCGCCTGACCGTATCGAGGATCCGCAAGGCGGCCTGGTATTTGATTTTCTCGAGGACGAGGTGCAGCTCGACGGCAATGTCATCCCGGCCATGACAGGCCACGACGAAGGCGTCATCGCCATCCGCGCCGCCGAAGCCGACGACATCACCCGCGAACTTGCCCGCGCCTCGATGAACGAACCCTATAGAACGCTTCTCGGACATTTCCGCCACGAGATCGGGCACTTCGTCTGGAACCGCCTGGTCCGCGACCGCGACGCCTTCGATGGCTTCCGCGCCGTCTTCGGCGATGAGCGCCAGGATTATGGCCAGGCGCTGCAGAACCATTATCAGAACGGCGCGCCTCTCGGCTGGCAGCAGAGCTTCATCAGCGCTTATGCGGCGGCCCATCCCTGGGAGGATTTCGCCGAGTGCTTCGCGCATTATCTGCACATCGTCGATACGCTGGAGACGGCGCGCGGCTTCGGCATCGCCATCGATCCGCGCGGTCATGAGGAGATGGCGTCGGAGGTTGATTTCAATCCCTATCGGGCGGCAGGCGCCGAGCAGCTGGTCAGCGCCTGGGTGCCGCTATCGGTGGCGATCAATGCCATCCAGCGCAGCATGGGCCAGCCGGATTCCTATCCCTTCGTGCTGTCGAACGCCGTTGTCGAAAAGCTCGAATATCTGCACCGATTGATCCAGGATCGCGTCGCCGAGCCACGGCAAGCCGCGGCCTGAAATTCGGGCGCCTGAGAAACCTCAGGCGCGCTTGGTCAGCGGAAACCGTTCCTTCAGCAGCCGCAGCACCGATTCCGACGCCATCGGCGGGCCGAAGAGATAGCTCTGGCCGTAGGTGCAGCCCATCTTCGCGAGCTCGATCGCGTCTTCGTTGGACTCGATACCCTCGGCCACGACCTTCATCTCGAGCTCCCGCGCCATCGAGATCACCGAACGCAGCACGGTCGATTTCCGGTCGCTGGTGTCGCAGACCAGCGTCTTGTCGAGCTTGATCGTGTCGAACGGGAAGCGGGTGAGGTAGGAGAGCGAGGAGTAGCCGGTGCCGAAATCGTCGAGCGCCAGCCCAAGGCCGATCTCGCGCAGCTTGCCCAGCACCAGGCGCGCCTGTTCCGGGTTTTCCATCACCATCGTCTCGGTCAGCTCCAGCTTCAGCCGGGTCGGATCGCAATGGGTCTTGGCCAGAACCGAGCGCACGTCGTCATAGAGATCGTTGTTCAGGAGCTGGGCGCTCGAGAGATTGATCGACACGAAGATCGGCAGCTCGCCGGTCTGGCTCTCCCAGGCCATCAGGTCGTTGGTCGCCTGTTCGAGCGCGAAGACGCCGAGCATGTTGATGATGTCGGAAGCCTCGGCGATCGGGATGAACTCCGACGGCGGGATGTTGCCGCGCTTCGGATGCTCCCAGCGCATCAGCGCCTCGAAGCCCGCGATCTCGACATCTTCCAGGCCGGCTATCGGCTGGTAGACCATCGACAGTTCCTTGCGCTCCAGCGCACGGCGGAGATCCGATTCCAGCTGCAGCCGGTCGGCGCCGAAGTCGCGGAAGGCGGGCTGGAACGGCTCGACGCGATTGCCGCCGGCGCGTTTCGCCCGGTACATGGCAAGCTCGGAATCGCTGAGCATCCCCGTTGCGTTTTCCTGCTGGTCGACGAAGGACGCAAGCCCGATCGACGCCGTCAGGATGATCTCGCGGTTCGCGAAGTTGATCGGCACCATGATCGCCTTGCTGATCGCATCGGCGAAGTCGGCGATCTTGGCCGGATCGCGCTCGGAAACGAGGATGAGGCCGAACTGGTCACCGGAGAGGCGCGCCAGCGTGTCCTGCGGCTTCAGGAGCCGGCGAAGACGGCGCGTCAGCGCGATCAGGATATTGTCGCCGGCGGCTACGCCAAGTGCGTCGTTGACCAGCTTGTAGCGGTCGATATCGATGACCATCACGGTTGGCCTGAGCATATCGCCACCCGGCGCCAGCGCCAGCACGCCCTGCAGGCGGTCGAGGAACAGCTGGCGGTTGGGAAGGCCCGTCAGGTTGTCGTGCAGCGCGTCCTGCAGCAGCCGGTCGATCGAGTTCTTCTGCTCGGTCACGTCGATGACGGTGCCGACGCAGCGGATCACTTCGCCGTTGGAATCGAGCACCGGCCGGGCGCGGATCAGGAGCCAGTGGAAATGCCCGTCCTCGGCGCGAATGCGGAACTCGTGGTTCAGCCGGCCGCGGCGATGTTCGAGCAGCACGTCGAGCGTGGCGCGGAAACGGTCGCGATCGTCAGGATGCAGGCGCGGCAGCCAGTTGCGGGCCGCACCATGCATCGTGCCGGGCGAAAGGCCGAGCTTGACGGAGACATCGGGGATGGTGACGACGCGGTCGCGCGCCACGTCCCAGTCCCACACCATGTCGCCGGAGCCGGTCAGCGCCAGCGATTGCCGTTCGAGATCGGAGAACAGCCCCTGCTGGAACGTGCCGCCGGCAAAGGCGTGCTGCATGACGGTGAAGCCGATGAGAAGCACGATCAGCACGAGACCACCGCCGAGCGCCGGCTGGATGATGTCGTTGTCGAGCTGGCCGGTAATCGTCAGCCAGCCGCCGAACAGCCATACCAGGATCAGCGCCCAGGCGGGCACGAGCAGGATGGCGCGGTCGTAGCGGTTGAGGCCGAGATAGATGATGAGCAGCAAGCCCAGCGTCGCGGTGAGCGCGAAGGATAGGCGGGCGATACCGGCGGCGATGGCCGGGTCATAGATCGCGACGCCGAAGAGCAGCGCCAAGCCCAGCACCCAGGCCAGTGTCACATAGCCGAGATGCGTATGCCAGCGGTTGAGGTTGAGATAGGTGAAGAGGAAGATGACGAAACTCGATGCCAGCGCCACTTCCGCGCAGGCGCGCCATATTCGCTGGTCGGCCGAGGCGATGCTGACGAGCTTGCCGAGAAAGCCGAAATCGACGCAGATATAGCCGAGCACCGCCCAGGCGAGCGCTGCCGTCGCCGGCAGCATCGAGGTGCCCTTGACGACGAAGAGGATGGTCAGGAACACCGCCAGCAGGCCGGCGATCCCGAGCACGATGCCGCGATAGAGCGTGAACGCGTTGATCGTGTCCTTGTAGGCGTCGGGCTCCCACAGATAGATCTGCGGCAGTTCCGGCGTCGAAAGCTCGGCGACGAAGGTGATGACGGAGCCCGGGTTGAGCGTGATGCGGAAGACGTCGGAATCGTCGCTCGGCTGCCGGTCGAGCGCGAAGCCTTCGCTCGGCGTGATCGCGATGATGCGCTGCGACCCGAGGTCGGGCCAGAACAGCTTGGAATTCACCAGACGGAAATGCGGTGCGACGATGACGCGCTCCAGCTGTTCGTCGGAAACGTTGGCGAGCGCGAAGACCGCCCAGTCGCCCTGGTGGTTGCCGGAGCTCGACCGCACCTCGATGCGTCGCCGGATGCCGTCAGCGCCGGCCGCGGTCGAAACCTGGAAGGCCTCGCCCTGGTTGGCGTAGATCTCGGTGGTCTTGGTCAGATCGAGCGCGGTGTCGTCGCGGGAAATCTTCACCGGTTCGGCCGCCTGCGCGACCCCTGCCATCAGCGCCAAAGCCGACAGGAAAAGCGCTGCGATCACCGCGACGAAACGTCCAGATGGTGATAGGTGCAGCATGCGTTTGTTGGTCATCGGCTGTCGGTTATCCTGCCTTTATCCGTATCGGTGGCGAGCAGTGAAAACATCACGTGATCATGCCACTGACCGTTGATCTTCAAGTATCCGCGCAGATAGCCTTCCCGCTGAAACCCGGCTTTTTCAAGCAGGCGGATGCTCCGAGCATTGTCTGGAATACAGGCTGCTTCGATACGGTGCAACTCAAGGCCTGCGAAGATGTAGGGTATAACCAATTGAAGTGCGGCGAACATATGGCCCTGGCCGGCATGCGCTTCGCCCATCCAGTAGCCGATCATGCAGCTCTGTGCCGCCCCGCGCCTGATATAGCCGATGGTGATGCCGCCGAGCAGCGTCATGTTTTCACGGTGGAAAAGAAGCAGCGGAACGGCCTGTCCCGACGCGTATTCCTGCTTGCCGCGAATGACGCGCGCCCGGTACGAGCCTTCCGTCAGCTCGTCGCGCCGCCAGGTCGGTTCCCAGCGCTCGAGAAAGCCGCGGCTTGCCGACCGCAGCTTGTGCCACTGGTTGAAATCCTGATAGCGCGGCAGCCGCAGCACATAATTGGCGTCTTCGATTTCAACTGCTTCCGGCTGCCGAGACAGGAACCGAAACACCGATTTTGGCATCGATCACTCCCGGCAACGCGAATGCAGGTTCAAAGTACGGCTTGCTTGCCCTGTGGGGCAGGCGAGGTGAGCGACGCGGCGATGTCTTCCATCGGCGCCAGATGCTCGAGCGGGCCGATCGCCGAAAGCGTCGGCACGGTGTCGAAGAACAGCCGGCCCGCAAGGTCGGTCAGGCGTTCGATGGTGATGCCTTCCAGCCGCTCCATCATTTCAGGATTGGAGATCGGCCGGCCGTAGAGCATCATCTGCCGCGCCACCTGGCCGGCACGCGCCGCCGGGCTTTCCTGGCCCATCAGAAGCTGCGCGCGGATCTGTGCGCGGGCACGCTCGATTTCCTTCTGGTCGATCGAGGTCGCCGACTTGTGCAGCTCGTCGATGATGACGGGCACCAGTTCCGGCAGGTTCTCGCCGCCGGTCGCGGCGTGAATGCCGAAGATGCCGGTGTCGGAAAAGCCCCAGTGGAAGGCATAGATCGAATAGCAGAGGCCGCGGATTTCGCGCACTTCCTGGAACAGGCGGGAAGACATGCCGCCGCCGAGGATGTTGGCGAGGATTTGCGAACAGTAGAAATCGCGCGCGTGATAGGCCTTGCCCTCGAAGCCGAGCAGGATCTGGGCGTCCATCAGGTCGCGCGTCTCGCGGATATTGCCGCCGATGTACTTGGCGGGGTCCATGACCGGCGTGGCACTCGGCGCGGTCGGCAGCGACGCGAATCGCTCCTCGACCATGCGCACGAACTCGTCGTGCTGCACGGCGCCTGCGGCGACCACGAACATGCGGTCGGTCGTGTAGTTGCGGCTGAGATAGCCGCGGATCTGCTGCGGCGTGAACGACACCACCGTCTGCGGCGTGCCGAGAATGGCGCGGCCGAGCGTCTGGTCGCGATAGGCGACTTCGGAAAACCGGTCGAACACCACATCATCGGGCGTGTCGTTGGCGGCGTTGATTTCTTGCAGGATGACCTGCTTCTCACGCTCCAGCTCTTCCTCTTCGAAAGCGGATTCGGTGAGAATGTCAGCCAGGATATCGACGGCGAGCGGCACGTGGTCTTTCAGGACGCGCGCGTAGTAGGAGGTCGTTTCGGTCGAGGTGGCGGCGTTTACTTCGCCACCGACATCCTCGATCTGTTCGGCGATCTCGCGGGCGCTGCGGCGCGCGGTTCCCTTGAAGGCCATGTGTTCGAGCAGGTGGGCAATCCCGTGCTCGTCTGTCGTCTCGTTGCGCGAACCTGATTTGATCCAGACCCCGAGTGCTGCACTTTCGAGGTGCGGCATGGTCTGTGTCACTACTGTCAGCCCGGATTTGAGCCGGGTGCACTCAACTGTCATTGGCTATCTTTCTGCGCCTTCTGCCGATTAGGCCCGGGAATGCTCGTCGATAAATGTTTCTACCTCTTTGAGCTCGGGCTTAACGATCTGAAAGCGCTCCTCCTTGTCCATCAAATCAGCAAGCCACGTCGGAAGCGCGGGGTCAATACCGGATGCGGATTTTACGGCGGCGGGGAACTTAGCCGGATGCGCGGTGGCAAGCGTCACCATCGGCGAATTGGCCTTTTCGTGCTTGTCGGCCACGAAAACGCCGATCGCCGAATGCGGATCGAGCAGATAGCCGGTCTTTTCGAGCGTGGTCTTTATCGTCTCGGCCACCTGCTTTTCGCTGGCGCGGCCGGCGCGGAAATCCTTCTTGATGAAGGACATCGCATCGGCGGAAATGTCGAAACCGTTCGACTGCTTCAGACTGTCCATGGCGGCGCGAACCTTCGAGGCATCGCGGCCATAGGCCTCGAACAGCAGCCGTTCGAAATTCGATGAAATCTGGATGTCCATCGACGGCGAGGTCGTCGCCTTGACGTCCTTCATCTCGTAGCGGCCTGTCTTGATCGTGCGCGCCATGATGTCGTTTTCGTTGGTGGCAACGACCAGCTTGCCGATCGGCAGGCCCATGCGCTTGGCGCAGTAACCGGCGAAGATATCGCCGAAATTGCCGGTCGGCACGGTGAACGAGACCTTGCGGTCGGGTGCGCCCAGCGTGATCGCCGTCGTGAAATAATAGACGATCTGCGCCATGATGCGCGCCCAGTTGATCGAGTTGACGCCCGAGAGCTTCACCTTGTCGCGGAAGGCGCCGTCGTTGAACATCGCCTTCACGAGGTTCTGGCAATCGTCGAAATTGCCCTCGACGGCGAGCGCATGCACGTTCGACGCCGTCGACGTCGTCATCTGCCGCTGCTGAACCGGCGAAACCTTGCCATGCGGGAAGAGAATGAAGATGTCGGTGCGCTCGCGGCCGGCGAATGCGTCGATCGCGGCCCCGCCCGTGTCGCCCGAGGTGGCGCCGACGATGGTGGCGCGCTCGCCGCGCTTTTCCAGCGCATAGTCCATCAGCCGCGCCAGAAGCTGCATCGCCACATCCTTGAAGGCGAGCGTCGTGCCGTGGAAGAGCTCCATCACGAAGCTGTTCGGGCCGGTCTGCACCAGGGGCGCGATCGCCGGATGGCGGAAGGTGCCGTAGGCTTCGTCGATCATCGCGCGAAACGTGTCAGCCGGAATTTCACCGTTGGTGAACGGCGACAGGATGGTGAAGGCGATGTCCTGGTAGCTCTTGCCGCGCAGCGCCCGGATCTCCTTCTTGGAGAATTGCGGCCATTCGCGCGGCACATAGAGGCCACCGTCACGCGCCAGACCCGCCAGCAATGCATCGCAGAAACCGAGAGCAGGGGCTTTGCCGCGGGTCGAGATATATTCCACTGTCGTCATCCTTGATGTGCCGGCCTAGATAAAATCCGGATTGAAGAGAAAACCTGTGTCGCGCCGCCTCTTGGCCGCAGCTCTGGCCTTCGCCGGCTGCAATCCCGAAATGTGCATCAAAACAGTGCTTACCCAATCGATTTTTGTTTGCGCCGCTGATATAGACCATCGCAAACTGTCACGAAAGGCCCTGTTTTCACTCAGCAGGCCTGGCAAAAAACTTTGTGAAGAGGGTGGAATAATCGTGCTCGGCAAGGTCTCTCGTCTTATCGCTTCCGTATCCTTCGCGGCTGTTCTGGTCGGCTGCAACTCGCTCGGGATGGGCGGTGGAGAAACGAAGACGGCGGAAACGGCACCCGCTGGCGCCACCGGCCAGATCATGCCGATGTCGCCTGCCAACCCGTCCTCCAACGACCCGTCGATCGGCACCGCCACCACGGCGTCCGGCACCACGGCGCGCGTCGTCCAGGGCGCTTGCCCGACCATCTATATGAAGGACGCAGACGCGATCCTCTACCGCTACGCCGGCGGCGCCAAGACCGGCGCGCCCGACAAGCTCTCCTTCCAGGCCTCGATCGGCAACTACACGCGCCAGTGCACGCTGAACGACCAGAACCTCGTGATGACCGTCGTGGCACAGGTCCGCGTCGTCGCAGGCCCGGCCGGCACCGGCGGCAACGTCACGCTGCCGATCCGCATCTCCGTCTTCGATGGCGAAGACGCGCTCTATTCGGAAGTCACCAACTTCCCCGCCCAGATCGACCCGACCGGCGCCACCCAGGTCCTGTTCCGCAAGGACGACATCAAGCTGCCCGTCGGCTCCGGCGCACTGGTCCGCGTCAACGTCGGCTTCGACCAGGGTGCACCCGCCAAGGGCAAGGGCAAGAAGAAGTCTAGCTAACGGGGCTTTGGGGTAGGGCGGCTATGGCCGCTTTGTGGGGATAAAGGGTGAGGTTGTGCCGCGTGGCCCCCTCATCCGCCTGCCGGCACCTTCTCCCCGCTGGGGAGAAGAGACTCGGAGCCGGCCGCTCGCTCCATCTTCCCTTCGCCCCAACGGGGAGAAGGTGGCCCGAAGGGTCGGATGAGGGGGCTTCACGGCACAGCGCCTGAGCCCATTCCCGCAAACATCTCATCCAAACTCACGCCACGCCTTCCCATTCCGCCAGCGCCGCAACCACACCCGGCAGATCCACCATCCGCGAAATCACCGTCTCGGCACCCGCATCCGTCAACCGGTCGGCATGCGAGGGGTAGGTGTGCGAGGCGCCGGTGAAGCCGATCACCCGCATACCGGCGGCGCGGGCCGCATGGACGCCGTGCACGGAATCCTCGACCACCACGCAACGCGACGGCGAAGCGCCCATCTGCTTGGCGCCGTGCAGGAAGATATCGGGCTTCGGCTTGACGCGATCGGCGCCGAGGTCCTTGGCCGAGAAGATGTTCGGCGCGAAGAACTGGCTGAGCCCCACCTTCGAGAGCATCATGGTGAGCCGCGCGCTGGAAGAGTTCGAGCAGATGCAGCGCTTGAGATCGATGCGCTTGATGGCCGCCTCGACGCCCGCGATCGCCTGCACGTCGGATGCAAGGCGCATGTCGAGCAGCTTTTCGGACTTGTCGAGCAGCGAGGCCGAGAGCGGAATGCTGGCGTCGCGCTCCACTTCCATGAGGATGTTCTGCCAGGTCATGCCGGAGAACCGCTCGCCCATCTCCTCGATGCTGATTGGATAGCCGGCCTCCGTCAGAAGCTTGGACTCGACGTCCGCGGCGATGATTTCGGAATCGACCAGAACACCGTCGCAGTCGAAAAGGATGAGGTCGAAGCCGTTCATATAAGTCTCAAGCCTTGGTTTGTGGGGATGCTGCGGCTTTACACGATGCCTCGCCCGATCTCAACCGGCCGGGTGTCATGGCTGGCCTGCGGGTGCTGGATGGCTAGGGTTGCGCTCAATTGAAATGCCTGCGGATGCAGGCGCTTGCCGCCTCGACAAGCCACGGCTCGCCCTCTAATGGATGAGTATGGCCAAGGAACCGGAAGACACAATCGCAAGCCGCATCAGCCGCGTGCTCGCCGACCGCATCGTTCGCGGCGAACTGCCGGCCGGCTTCCGTTTGCGCCAGGACCATATCGCCGAGGAGTTCGGCGCGAGCCACGTGCCCGTGCGCGAAGCCTTCCGCCGCCTGGAGGCCCAGGGGCTTGCGATCAGCGAGCCGCGCCGCGGCGTGCGCGTCGCCTCCTTCGACATCAAGGAGGTCCGCGAGGTGGCCGAGATGCGGGCGGCACTCGAAGTGCTGGCGCTGCGCCACGCCGCCAAGCATCTGACGCCTGCAATCCTCGACGCCGCCGAGGAGGCGACCCGCGAGGGCGATGCGGCGGCCGACGTCCACGCCTGGGAAGAGGCCAACCGCCGCTTCCATCGATTGATCCTGACGCCCTGCAACATGAGCCGGCTGCTCGCCTCGATCGACGATCTCCACGCCGCCAGCGCCCGCTTCCTGTTTTCCGCCTGGCGTTCGGGCTGGGAAAAGCGCACCGACCACGACCACCGCGCCATCCTCGTGGCCTTGCGCCAGGGCAGGGTGGAAGAGGCGGCCGGCATCCTCGAGCGCCACGTCCAGTGGATCGGCCGCGCGCCGAAATCCACCAACAAGGCTGGCGAAAACGGCGAAGCCTTCGCCATCGTCGGCTGATTTCTCAAAATTATAGATAATTTGTTGTCGGCGTGAATCGCCTAGAAATGTGCGCATTTGCGCTCACTTTCGCCGCCGATCCTGCGTGTGATCCCGCTTGTCCACCGCGCAATCGCATCGTACCCGCTTGCCATCGCGAAAAATCTCTCTCATAAAATAGATGGGAATCAAAAATTATCTATAATTTGAGAAGGAGAGTTCATGTCCCTGTTCGATCAATCCCAGGAGTTCCGTTTCGACCCGCTGCGCCTCGCCGCCCGCCCGGCCGCCATCAAGGCCGTCTTCGTGCTGGCGGGCACGCTCATCCTGGCGCTCGCCTCGCAGATCTCGGTGCCGATGGTGCCGGTGCCGATCACCATGCAGACCTTCGCGGTGACGATGATCGGCGCGCTCTACGGCTGGCGCCTCGGCGCGGCGACGGTGCTGGCCTGGCTCGCTGAAGCAGCCATGGGTTTCCCGGTTCTGGCCGGTGGCGCCGGTGGTCTGGCACCCTTCGCCGGCCCGACGGCGGGCTATCTCGCATCCTTCCCCGTGATCGCCGCCCTTGTCGGCTGGCTTGCCGCGCGCGGCTGGACCGGCGATGCCGTGATCCGCAGCTTCGCAGCCCACTTCGCCGCCAATATCCTGTGCCTGGCGATCGGTGGCCTGTGGCTCGCAAACCTGCTCGGCATGGAAAAAGCCTGGCTGCTCGGCGTTGCCCCCTTCATCCTGGGCGCGGTGCTGAAGTCGGCGCTGGCGGCAGCCGTGCTGAAGGGTATCAGGATCTACACCGGCCGCTGAAGTGACCATTCGCCTGCGCGCCCACCACCTGCTCTGCATGCTGACCTTCGTCGGTGAAGGCTACACGCCCGCCTTCACCGAGAATTACATCCGCATCGCCCGGCGCCTGTCGTCGGGGGAGGATATCGAGCTGGTCGACGGCCCCGACGATATTTGCGCGCCGCTGCTCTCAGGAGCGGCGGCGCATTGCCACAACGAAAGCGTCGTGGCGCGGGACAGGGCGGCGGCGCAAGCCGTCGGCCGTCTGTTGGGGATGGCGGTCTGGAAGGGCACCCGCATCTATCCCGACGCGGCGCTGCTGAAACGCCTGCGCCGCAATTTCGCTCTCGGCACGATCCGCAAGGCCTGCGACGAGTGTGAATGGAGCGAACTCTGCAACGATATCGCCGAGCGTGGCTTCACCGATGTGCTGGTCACGCCAAGCTGACGCATGTCTCCCGAAAGTGGTTCCCGGTTTCGGGACAAAGACATGCGCCAAAACAAGAGCCTGAAGCGCGTCGCGCTTCAGGCCGCGACCGACGTCTTCACCGGAAACAGTGCCAGGAATTGGCGTTCTCCATCAGGCGAAAAGATCACCGAGCGGCTGCCCGCCGTACGACGCGCCCAACCCTTGTCGAAGAAGCTCGCAAGGAGCGCCTTGCCGAGGCTGCCCGCCAGATGCGCTCGCCGCTCGCTCCAATCGAGGCAAGAGCGGCAGAGCGGCCGCCGCGACGCCTTGAGGTCGGCGACATTAATCCCGATGCACTGGAACGTATCCTCACCCTTCGCGGTCAGCGCCAAGCCGTCGCCGACGGCGTCGATCGCGCCCTTGGCGACGAGGCTATCCAGCATCCGCACCCCGTAATCGCCGGCAAGGTGGTCGTAGCAGATCCGCGCCTTGCGCAGCGCAGGCTCCTTCGGCCCCGGCCGGTGGCGCAGATGCCCGCGGCTCGCCGCAAAGCCCATCATGCTCTCGATCAGCCGCGCGACAGTTTCATCAGCAAGCGTGAAATAGCGATGCCGACCCTGCTTGCGGGGAAGGAGCAGGCCGCCGGCCTCGAGCTTGGCGAGATGCGCGCTCGCCGTCTGGAGCGTGATGCCGCCAACAGCGGCGAGCTCGGTCGCCGTCAGCGCCTTCCCGCCCGTCAGCGCGGCCAGCATGTTGGCACGCGCGGGGTCGCCGATCAGCGCGCCGATCTGAGCGATATCAGGTCCTTCCTTCACGGCTCACCTCCTCAGGATCTTATCTTCCATACTTCGACCGTAGCCGAAGCATCTCCGTCTCGCAACATGGCAAAACCATCCTGCAATCAAGGAGAAAAAAGATGATCACCTGCTTCATCCGCTACGAAATCGACCCGTTCAAGAAGGATGCCTTCGCCGAATACGCGCGCAATTGGGGCGAGGCGATCCCGCGCAACGGCGCCGATCTCATCGGCTATTTCGCCCCGCACGAGGGTTCGGCAACGACGGCTTACGGCGTCTACAACATCGAAAGCCTCGCCGCCTACGAAGCCTACCGCGCCCGCCTGACCGCCGACCCGCTCGGCCGCGAGAACTACGAATTCGCAAGACGCGAACGTTTTATCCTCAAGGAAGACCGCATCTTCCTGAAGAACGTCTCGCTCCCCCACGTCGCAAAGGTGCTGCCATGATCGCCGTCATCTTCGAAGTCCTGCCCTATATGGGCGAGCGCCACACCTATCTCGACCTCGCCGGCGAACTGCGCGCCGAATTGGAAAAGATGGATGGCTTCATCTCCATCGAGCGCTTCGAAAGCCTGACGATGCGCGGCAAGCTGCTCTCGCTCTCCTTCTGGCGCGACGAGGGAGCGGTCAAACGCTGGCGCAACCTCGAACACCACCGCGCCGCCCAAGCCGCCGGCCGCGGTGGCATCTTCGCGGATTACCGTTTGCGCATCGGCCATGTCGTGCGCGATTACGGAATGAAGGAGCGGGACGAGGCGCCGGCGGATAGCCGGGCGGTGCATGATGCGGTGGGTTAAGGATCAGCCCGGCCGTTTCGAAGGGCTGAGCTTTCCATCCTCATCGAGATCGTCAAGTTCGTAAGGCGCATCGGTTTCAACGCGCGCATTGCGGATCAGCCGAATTTCTTCATCGGTCAACTCTCCCGCCAGAATGCTCTTCCGGGACGGTTGCTTGCCTGAGCTTTCGGCTGCCTTGGTCGATCGCATCGCGTGTTCGCTCCTGAGAATTCAATCATAGGCAATAGCCTGCAAACCGGCAAGTGCGTGCCACGTGACGCGCGCTGGCGATTTTATTTTCCCGAAATCGCACCCCGGTTCAGGCTTTGGTAACCAAGATGAGTAACCATAACAGACAGTAAAGAGCGTAATGTGTATGAGCGAGTTAAAAGATGGCGTCTGTATTTCCGCTTGCCGATCTCAAGGCCTCCGCAAAGCCGGATTCCTGGATCGACACGATCATCAAGGGCGATTGCGTTGCCGCTCTTGAAGCCCTCCCGACCCATTCCGTCGACGTCATTTTCGCCGATCCGCCCTATAACCTGCAGCTCGGCGGCAATCTGCATCGTCCCGATCAGTCGCTGGTCGATGCGGTCGACGACGAATGGGACCAGTTCGCCTCCTTCGAAGCATACGATGCCTTCACCCGCGCCTGGCTGCTCGCCTGCCGCCGCGTGCTGAAGCCGACGGGCACGCTCTGGGTCATCGGCTCCTATCACAACATCTTCCGCGTCGGCGCCACGCTGCAGGATCTGAACTTCTGGATCTTGAACGACATCGTCTGGCGCAAGACCAACCCGATGCCGAACTTCAAGGGCCGTCGTTTCCAGAACGCACATGAGACGATGATCTGGGCGAGCCCGAATGCTAAGGCCAAGGGCTACACCTTCAACTACGATGCGCTCAAGGCCTCGAACGACGACGTCCAGATGCGCTCCGACTGGCTGTTCCCGATCTGCAACGGCCATGAGCGCCTGAAGGGCGAGGACGGCAAGAAGGTGCATCCGACGCAGAAGCCGGAAGCGCTGCTTGCCCGTGTCATCATGGCCTCTTCGAAGCCGGGCGACATCATCCTCGATCCGTTCTTCGGTTCGGGTACCACGGGCGCCGTCGCCAAGCGCCTCGGCCGCCACTTCGTCGGCATCGAGCGCGAGCAGGATTATATCGACGCGGCCTCCGCCCGCATCGAGGCAGTCGAGCCGCTCGGCAAGGCGGAATTGACGGTTATGACCGGCAAGAAGCAGGAGGTCCGCGTGGCCTTCAACACGCTGGTCGAAAGCGGCCTCATCAAGCCCGGCCAGGTGCTGACCGACGCCAAGCGCCGCTATAGCGCGATCGTTCGCGCCGACGGCACGGTTACGGCAGGCGGCGAGGCGGGTTCGATCCACAGAATGGGCGCAAAGGTCCAGGGTTTCGACGCATGCAACGGATGGACGTTCTGGCACTTCGACGATGGGCAATCCCTGCGCCCGATCGACGATCTCAGAGCCGTCATCCGCAGTGATCTGGCAAACGCGGGCTGATCCGCGAAAGGCCCGATCGAGACTGCCGTCGACCGGTTTTTGTACCTCCAGTTGCGGAAGACGGCAAAAGGCGCCCGGGATCATACCCCGGGCGTCTTCAGTTCAGGACTTCCAAGACAGCAAAAGACGCCCGGATCGCTCCGAGCGTCTTTTCAGTTTTCAGCTTCACCGCTTAGCGGCGCAGTAACGCCATCCGCTCTTCATCCTCGTCGCGCTGGCGTCCGCCGATTGCGGCGGCGACACTGGCGATGAAGGCGCCGACGAACAGCGACAGTGCGCCGAACAGGGCAACCGCCGAAGCCGTCTTGCGGGCGTTATCCGCAGCCTCCTTGGCAGCAAGCTTGGCGTCGTCGATGCGCTTCATGACGGCATCGACGCGTGCCTTGGCATCGGTCGCGGAAAGGCCGGTGCGGGCAGCAACCACCTGCTCGACAAAGGCCTGGTCATCGGCCGAAAGCTTGCCGTCGACAATGCCGTTCACCAGCACGCGCGTCACCTGGGCATTGACCGCTTCATCGCTCTGGTTGCCGGCCGCAGGCGCCGTATTGGCCGGGCGCAGCAAGGCGTCGGTGAAGTAGGCCGGCGAGAAGCCGCTCGTATTGTCGCTGGCGCTGACAGCCGCCCCGGCACCTGCGGCGCCGACTGCTCCCACCGCTGTTGCGGTGGCCTGCGTGCCGGTGCTGATCACAGATGACAGCGCCGATCCCAGCAATCCGGCAACGACCACTGTTGCCAGCGCCCAGGAGAGGAAGCCATGCGCGGTATCGCGGAAGAAAACCTCGTACGTGTGGACGCCGACCCATTTGGTCCGCAACCGGCCGGTCAGATAACCGCCGAGCGCGGCCGAAACCCATTGCACGACGATCAGCCAGATCGCGGCCGTTGCGCCGATCGCGGTCAGCGAGGCGTTGTCATGCGACCAGGGCGATACCATGGTCAGGCCAAGGCCGGAGCCGATGAGGATGAAGATCAAGGAGATCGCGGTGGCGGCCAGCGTGCCGGCGATGATCGGCCCCCAGCTGACGGCGGGAGCCGATGATTCCAGTGGTGCGTCGGTCACCACGGCGGAGGAGGTAAAGGACATCGCCGACCCCCTAGTGCCAGAACAGCAGGATGATCAGGATCAGCGGGATCGGAACGCCCAGAAACCACAGCAAGATACCTCTACCCATCATAACCTCCCGTCAGCACGGCTGACTTATCGTTTGCTCGAAACCGCGTCATGCGCGGGTCCTCACAAAACCGTCAACGGCGCTGATTGTTCCTAAGGCGATGAGAGATTTACGGTTTCTCTTCGCGGGCAGGGAGGGAGGCCTGGCTTAGAAGTCTTGGTAATCCTTCACATCCACCCGCGTCACGCGTCCCTCTTCGTTGAAGGTGATCGTCTCCTCGCCCTCACGCACCAGCTGCTTACCGGTCTTGCTGTGCGTGGCACGCACCGACCATACGGCGCGCCCAGCATAGGGGCTGACGCGCTCGACAAGCGTGTTGAAGGCTGTCTGGTCGGGGTAGTCGTCGAAATATTTGCGGAACGCCGTCATGATCTCGTCGCGGCCCGCAAGACTGCCGACGCCGTTCGAGACATAGGTCGCGTCCTCGGCGAAATAGTCTTCGATCATCTGGTAGTCGAGCCTGTTGATCGCGTCGTGAAACAGGGTGATTTCCTTGACTGGATCGAATGCCATGATCAGACCCTCACGCCGCGTTCTGCAAGATCGGCCCGCAGCTGCTCGGCGCCGGTGAAGAGCACCGCGTCCCATCCCGCCTTCTTGGCGCCTTCGATGTTGGGCGCCGAATCGTCGATGAAGATCGTCGTTGCCGGATTGAGGCCGAAGCTCTCTGTGTGCGCTTCGTAGATAGCGATATCAGGCTTGATCAGGCCGATATCGCCCGAGACGGTAACGCCGCGCGGCTTGGTGAGGAAGGGGAAGCGCACCTGTGCTTCGCGGAACGTGTCGGAGGCGAAGTTCGTCAGCATCGTCACGTCGCGTCCCTCAGCGATCAGCCCTTCCATGATGGCGACGCTGTCGTCGTAGGAATGCGATACCATCTCGTGCCAGTGCTTGCGGAAGGCGCGGATGTGTTCCTCGCGATCGGGGTGCTTGTCGATCAAAAGCGCCTCGGCATCCGCCCATGTGCGGCCGCGGTCCTGCTCGATGTTCCAGTCGTGGGTGCAGACATTGTCGAAAAACCACTGCCGCTCGGTCGCATCCGGAATGATGCGGCTGAAGGGAATGTTCGGATCGTAGTGGATAAGAACTTTTCCGATATCGAAAACGATATGATCAATAGGCATTTATCCGTCCTTGGACTGTTGAAACGCGCGTGGAATAGCCGCTGTGATCGCTTTTTTCATGACTGTGGGCAATGCCTGCGCGTCAAGATTTGTAACCGGCTCCCACCATCCGTCATCCCCTTCGATCCTGGCGGAGATCGCCACGCGCCAGATCGAAAGCCTGAGCTCGAAATGGGTGAAGACATGGGTGACAGTGCCCGATGGCTGCCAGTCGGCCGGGAAGGGGGCTGCGTCCGTCGAGGTCTCGCCGTCGATCCGCGCCGTCCAGCCCGTCGTCGGCACCTCGGTCATGCCGCCGAGCAGCCCGCTCTCGATCCTGCGTCGCAACAGAACCTCGCCATCTGATGTCACCGCCACGAAGGCGGCGCCGACGCGAACGGGCTTGGCTTTCTTGGCGGCCTTGACCGGGAAATGCTCGGGATCGTGAAGCGCCAGCGCCTCGCACGATCCGTTGAAGGGACAGAGCGCGCAGGCGGGCCGCTTCGGCGTACAGATCGTGGCGCCGAGATCCATCATCGCTTGCGCGAAATCGCCCGGCCTGTCCGCCGGCGTCAACAGCGCCACCTCCTGCTTCATCAACGGCTTGGCTGCAGGCAGCGGCGTCGAGATCGCGTAAAGCCGCGAGATCACCCGCTCGATATTGCCGTCCATCACCGATGCCTGCCGGTTGAACGCGATCGCCGCCACCGCCGCTGCGGTATAATCGCCGATCCCCGGCAGCGCCTTCAGCCCTTCCTCGGTATCCGGAAACACGCCGCCATGTTCGTACGCCACGGCCTCGGCGCATTTCTTCAGGTTGCGCGCACGGGCGTAATAGCCAAGCCCCGCCCATGCCGCCATCACGTCCTCGCTGGGTGCGGCGGCGAGATCATCAACCGTTGGCCAGCGCGCGAGGAATTTCAGGAAATAGGCTTTGACTGCTGGAACCGTGGTTTGCTGCAGCATGACCTCGGAAAGCCACACATGATAGGGATCCGGTGTGATCCCGCGCTTTGCCATCGGCGGAGAAACGCGCCAAGGCAGGTCGCGGTGATGGCGATCGTACCAGTCGAGCAGGGGCTTTGCTAAGGGCGCGGTGGTGGTCTTTAAGGTCATCATTTGCCGTGCGGAGGGGAAGTGCCCTATACTTGGCGAAGCATTGCCGCCCGATCAAGGCGGCGGCGCCCGATAGCGGCGGCATCCAAAGGTTTCCATGAGTTATCCACGCAAAGGTGAAAAACAGATCTCCGAACTGGCCAACGGCCTGATCGACCCCGTGCTCGCCAAGCGCGCCGGCATCAACACGGCGCTGCTCGGCTCCTGGGATGAGATCGCCGGCGAGGATTTCGCCGATTGCACCCGGCCGGAAAAGATCGCCTGGGCGCGCGGCGGCGATGACGGCAGCTTCCGCCCCGGCGTCTTGACCATCGCCTGCGAGGGCGCCCGCGCCTTGTTCCTCACGCATGCGCAGGGCGAGCTCATCCAGCGCATCAACAGCTTCTTCGGCTTCTCCGCCGTCCACCAGATCCGCATTGTCCAGAAACCGGTCTCCCAAGCCTTCAAACGCTCCCGCACCCCACCACCCCTGAAAGGCGAGGCGGCGCGCCGGCTGGAGGGGATGATGGAGGGCATCGACAATGAGAAGCTGCGTGAGGCGGTGAAGCGGTTGGGCACGGCAGTGTTGGGGAAGAAGGGGCGGTAGAGCCTCGGCCGCCAGTGTGGCGAGGAGATAAGAATGTCAAACAAGCGGTCAATTGGCACAACAGGCGAGACTACGCCTCTTTCAGATGAGGTGATGCGTAGAAAAATTCGCGAAGCAATCGACGACCCAAGCGATGATATTGATGAGGATGCGGTTTTCGATCGCATCGAGCGTCGCCATGCTGAGCGCATGAGACGCGAAGGCAAGGACTAAACGCCGCCTCCCGCGCCAAATAAAATCAAGAGTTGCTTGCCACTCCCGTCCCTTCGTCCCATCAAGGTCACAATTGTTTGAAGAAACTCGTTCATGCGTGCCTTGTTAGCGGCGATCAGCCGTTATATCGCACTTCCAGCCGCTACTCTCATTTATGAGGAAATTATGCAGATGTCCGAAATGCAACTGACCAAGCGCCAGCTCCTGGGCGGCGCAGCTGCCGCGACCGCCAGCCTGGCGGTCTTCAGCAGCGCCAATGCGGCTGTGGAAATTCCGAAGTCCGACGGCGATGTCGATATGGAAGCCGTGCTGAAGCCGGGCGCTCTGCCGGAAATGGCGCTGGGCAAGGAAGACGCCAAGGTCACCATCGTCGAATACATGTCGATGACCTGCCCGCACTGCGCGCACTTCCACACCACCACCTTCGACGAGATCAAGAAGAAGTATGTCGACACCGGCAAAGCTCGCTTCATCATCCGCGAATTCCCCTTCGACCCGCGCGCTGCCGCAGCCTTCATGCTGGCCCGCTGCAATCCGTCCAAGCCCGAAGATCTGAGCACGCCGGAGCAGTATTTCCCGATGGTCTCGATGCTCTTCAAGCAGCAGCAGACCTGGGCCGCCGCCGAAGATGGCCGCACCGCACTCCTCCAGATGTCCAAACTCGCTGGATTTAGTGAGGAAAGCTTCACGAAGTGCTTGACGAACCAGAAGCTGCTGGATGAAGTGAACGCGACGCGGGAACGGGGTTCCAAGGATTTCGGCGTCAACGCCACGCCGACTTTCCTCATCAACGGGAAGCGCTACTCTGGAGACATGTCGGTTGACATCATGTCGGCCCTTATCGACAGCCTGCTTTAAGCTGAGCCGTTCCTATAAGACGGGCGACGGCGGAAGCCGTGCGCCCGTTTTTTCGTTGCTGCGAAGTTTGCGCGCGCGGCCCCCTCATCCGACCCTTCGGGCCACCTTCTCCCCGTGGGGGAGAAGGGGAGGTAGAGCGAGTGGCCAGCTCCGAGTCTCTTCTCCCCAGCGGGGAGAAGGTGCCGGCAGGCGGATGAGGGGGCTCCGGCTTCCGAGGTCCACCGCATGAAGTTCAACAAGCTCCGCCTCGTCGGCTTCAAATCCTTCGTCGAACCCGCTGAATTCGTCATCGAGCGCGGCCTGACCGGTGTCGTCGGGCCGAATGGCTGCGGCAAGTCCAATCTTGTCGAGGCCCTTCGCTGGGTGATGGGCGAGAACTCGTACAAGAACATGCGCGCGTCCGGCATGGACGACGTGATCTTTTCCGGTTCCGGCAATCGCCCCGCCCGCAACACCGCCGAGGTGGCGCTCTATCTCGACAATGCCGACCGCACGGCGCCTGCCGGCTTCAACGACAGCGACGAGATCCAGGTCACCCGTCGCATCGAGCGCGAGCAGGGCTCCGTCTACCGCATCAACGGCAAGGAAAGCCGCGCCAAGGATGTGCAGCTGCTCTTCGCCGACGCCTCCACCGGTGCCCGTTCGCCGTCGATGGTCGGGCAGGGGCGTATCGGCGAGCTGATCTCGGCCAAGCCGCAGGCCCGCCGCCAGTTGCTGGAAGAGGCCGCCGGCATTTCCGGCCTGCATTCGCGCCGCCACGAGGCCGAGCTTCGCCTGCGCGCCGCCGAAAGCAATCTCGAGCGTCTCGACGACGTGACATCGCAGCTCGAAAGCCAGATCGAGAGCCTGAAGCGCCAGGCCCGCCAGGCCAATCGTTTCAAGTCGCTCTCCGCCGATATCCGCGCCCGCGAGGCGATGCTCCTGCATATCCGCTGGGTGCAGGCCAAGGAGGCGGAGGCCGAGGCCGACAGCGCGCTCAACCAGGCCACCTCCATCGTCGCCGAAAAGGCGCAGATGCAGATGGAGGCCGCCAAGTCTCAAGGCATATCGAGCCTCAAGCTCCCTGAACTGCGCGAAGGCGAGGCCCGCGCCGCGGCCGCGCTGCAGCGCCTGCAGATCGCCAAGACCCAGCTGGAAGAAGACGCCAACCGCATCCTGCGCCGTCGCGATGAGCTCACCCGCCGCCTGGCGCAGCTCTCGGAGGATATCAGGCGCGAGGAACGGCTCGTCGCCGACAATGCCGAGATCCTCCAGCGCCTCGATGCCGAGGAAGCCGAGATCAACGAGATCCTCGCCGATTCCGGCCGTTACGCGGAAGAGACCCGCGAGGCCTTCGAGGAAGCCGCCGCCAAGCTTGCCGACAGCGAGCGCATCTTCGCCGGCCTGACATCGGAACGCGCCGAGGCCGCCGCCGGCCGCAACCAGCTCGAACGCGCCATCCGCGATCTTTCAGATCGCAAGATGCGGCTCGAGCGCCAGATGGACGAGGCCAATCGTGAGCTGTCAGGCATCGGCGAGCGCATCGCGACGCTGCCCGATCCCGACGAGAAGCGCATGGTGGTCGAAGCCGGCGAAAGCGCTGTGGCCGAGGCCGAAGCCGCCATCCAGGCGGTCGAGCAGGCGCTGGCCGCTGCCCGGCAGACGGAGGCGATGTCGCGCGCGCCGGTCGATCAGGCCCGCGCCCAGCTGAACGCCATCGAGACCGAAGCGCGCACCATTTCCCGTATGCTGGCATCCGGTGCCACCGCCGGCGAATTCGCGCCTGTCGCCGATGATCTCAAGGTCGATCGCGGCTTCGAGACCGCCGTGGGTGCTGCCCTCGGTGACGATCTCGAATCCCCGCTCGACCCGAAGGCACCGGCCCACTGGTCGGAGAACGGCGATGGCGCGGCCGATCCAGTGCTGCCCTCTGGCGTCACGCCGCTGATCACGCATGTCCGCGCGCCGGCCGCCCTTGCTCGCCGCCTCAAGCAGATCGGCCTCGTCTCCGACGCCGATGCGCCTGGCCTGATGGCGAGCCTCAAGCCTGGCCAGCGCCTCGTCACCCGCGATGGCGCCGTCTACCGCTGGGATGGCCACGTCACCGGCGCCGATGCGCCGAGTGCGGCAGCCCTCCGTCTGGCCCAGAAGAACCGTCTCTCCGAGCTCGAGAGCGAAGCATCGATCGCCCGCGACGTGTTGGCTGAAGCCGAAGAGCAGCTGGCGATCGCGGCCGAAGCTATCTCGGGCGAGGAACATCGCCTGGCCGAAGCCCGCGATACCGCGCGCATGGCGGCGCGCCAGCTGGCGGAAGCCCGCGAGGCGCTGGCTGCTGCCGAGCGCGCCTCCGGCGATCTCATCCGCCGCCGCGATGTCATTGCCGAAGCCATCAGCCAGCTGCAGAGCCAGCTCGAAGACATCGCCATCCAGGAAGAAAACGCCCGCATCGAGCTCGACGACGCGCCGGATCTCTCGGCACTCGATGAGCGCTTGCGGCTGCAGCAGGCCGATGTCGCCACCGATCGCGGCGCCCTTGCCGAGGCCCGCGCCCGCCACGAGAGCCTGAATCGTGAAAACGACGCCCGCCAGCGCCGCATCATCGCCATCGGCCAGGAGCGCGAGACCTGGCGCCAGCGCGCCGCAAGTGCCGAGGACCACATCGCGACGCTGCGCGACCGCGAAGAGGAAGCCCGCGAGGAAGCCGCCGATCTCGAAATGGCGCCGGACGAATTCGACGACAAGCGCCGGGGCCTGCTGAACGAGCTGCAGAAGGCTGACGACGCACGCCGCGCCGCCGCCGACCTGTTGGCGCAGGCCGAGCTGATGCAGCGCGATGTCGATCACAAGGCGGCGATTGCGCTCTCCGAGCTCGCCGAAAGTCGCGAACGCCGCGGCCGCGCCGAAGAGCGGCTGGTCTCGGCCCGCGAAAAGCGCGTGGAGACCGAGGCGCGCATCCGCGAGGCGCTGAACGTCGCCCCGCACGAAGCCTTCCGGCTCGCCGGTCTCGATGCCATGCAGGCGATGCCTGATCTGCGCGAGGTCGAGCGCGAGCTGGAACGGCTGAAGATGGAGCGCGAACGGCTCGGCGCCGTCAACCTGCGCGCCGAGGAAGAGCAGAAGGAACTGAGCGACCGGCTGGCGGCGCTGATCAAGGAGCGCGACGACGTCATCGACGCGATCCGCAAGCTGCGCGGCGCCATCCAGAGCCTGAACCGCGAAGGCCGCGAGCGCCTGATCGCCGCCTTCGATGTGGTCAACACCCAGTTCCAGCGCCTCTTCACCCATCTGTTCGGTGGCGGCACGGCCGAGCTGCAGTTGATCGAATCCGACGATCCGCTGGAAGCCGGCCTCGAAATCCTCGCCCGCCCGCCGGGCAAGAAGCCGCAGACCATGACGCTGCTCTCGGGCGGCGAGCAGGCGCTGACGGCGATGGCGCTGATCTTCGCGGTGTTTCTCACCAACCCGGCGCCGATCTGCGTGCTCGACGAAGTGGACGCACCGCTCGACGATCACAACGTCGAACGCTACTGCAACCTGATGGACGAGATGGCGGCCTCCACCGAGACGCGATTTGTCATCATCACCCACAACCCGATCACCATGGCCCGCATGAACCGCCTCTTCGGCGTGACGATGGCGGAACAGGGCGTGTCGCAGCTGGTCTCCGTCGACCTGCAAACCGCCGAACAATTGCGCGAGATCGCCTGAGGTCAAGGCGAAACACCCAAAAAAAGTCAGGCCTGAATGGGCTTCTCACCCAATAAGGTGATGCCTTTTTACCCATCTTGCATTAGAAGAAACTGTATGTGCGGTCCGCAGGGATCGCGCCACCGGTTTTGCGTACAGATTGCCGTGCGCATGTGTTGAGGCTTCCTCCACGTTGTATCGGCATGCTGAACCCCCCGTCCGGTTTTCCTGGCCGGACGGAAATAAGGCTTTGCGGGACTTTGTTGCGGTCCCGCAAAGCTTTATTACTCTTCCTGAAAATTCAAACGGCTTGAATACGCGGATGTTGTGCACTGCAACATTTTGGCCGTATTTGTGCGATTTTCATTTTAACACCAAGGGATTAAGCTGATCCCGATTTTGGTGTTGGGGAGAGCATGACCAAGTGGGTCTATACATTCGGTAATGGTGCGGCGGAGGGGCGAGCGCTCGACCATGAGATGCTGGGCGGCAAGGGGGCCAATCTCGCGGAGATGTGCAGCCTCGGCCTGCCCGTTCCCCCCGGCCTGACCATCACCGCCGACGCCTGTTCCGCCTATTATCGCGATGGCCGCCGCATATCCGATGAGGTGCGCCAGCAGGTGCTGGCAGGCATATCGAGCATAGAGGCCGTCACCGGCCGTCGCTTCGGCGCGGGCGCCAGTCCGTTGCTCTTGTCGGTCCGCTCCGGTGCGCGCGTATCGATGCCAGGCATGATGGACACGGTGCTGAACCTCGGGCTCAACGACGAAACCGTTCAGGCGCTCGGCCACGATGCCGGCGACGCGCGCTTTGCCTGGGATAGCTACCGCCGCTTCATCCAGATGTACGCCGATGTCGTCATGGGCCTCGACAACGAGGTCTTCGAGGAAATCCTGGAAGACGAGAAGGCCCGCCACGGCTACGAATACGATACCGAGATGACCGCGAGCGAATGGCAGCACGTCGTCCATCTCTACAAGGCGGTGTTGGAAGAAGAACTCGGCGAGGAGTTCCCGCAGGATCCGCAGGTGCAGCTCTGGGGCGCTGTCGGTGCGGTGTTTTCGAGCTGGATGAGCGCGCGCGCCGTCACCTATCGCCATCTCCACAATATTCCCGAAAGCTGGGGCACCGCCGTCAATATCCAGGCGATGGTCTTCGGCAACCTCGGCAACTCGTCGGCCACCGGCGTCGCCTTCACCCGCAACCCGTCGACCGGCGAAAAGTCGCTCTACGGCGAGTTTCTGGTCAATGCCCAAGGCGAGGACGTCGTCGCCGGCATTCGCACGCCGCAGAGCATCACCGAGGAAGCCCGCATCTCCTCCGGCTCCGACCGGCCGTCGATGGAAAAGCTGATGCCGGAGGCCTTCAGGGAGTTCGTTTCGATCTGCGATCGTCTCGAGGGCCATTATCTCGACATGCAGGATATCGAGTTCACCATCGAGCGCGGCACGCTGTGGATGCTGCAGACGCGCGCAGGCAAGCGCTCGACCCGCGCGGCGATGAAGATCGCCGTCGATATGGTGGACGAGAAGATGATCACCGAGGAGCAGGCGGTGCTGCGCATCGAGCCGTCCTCGCTCGATCAGCTGCTGCATCCGACCATTGACCCCCGCGTTGCGCGCGAGGTGATCGGCACCGGCCTTCCGGCATCACCGGGTGCTGCATCCGGCGAGATCGTCTTTACCGCCGAAGAGGCTGTCATGGCGGAAGAGGAGGGGCGCAAGGTCATTCTGCTTCGCGTCGAGACCAGCCCCGAGGACATCCACGGCATGCATGCCGCCGAAGGTATCCTGACGACCCGTGGCGGCATGACCAGCCATGCGGCCGTCGTTGCCCGCGGCATGGGCATCCCCTGCGTCGTCGGCGCAGGCACCATGCGCATTGATCTGCGCAACGAGCGGCTGATCGGCATGGGCGTGACGCTGAAGAAGGGCGATATCATCACCATCGACGGATCGGCCGGGCAGGTGCTGAAGGGCGAGGTGCCGATGGTGCAGCCGGCGCTCTCGGGCGATTTCGGCCGCATCATGGAGTGGGCCGATCGCGTCCGCCGCATGACGGTGCGCACCAACGCCGATACGCCCGCCGACGCGCGCGCCGCGCGCTCCTTCGGCGCCGAAGGCATCGGCCTTTGCCGCACCGAGCACATGTTCTTCGAGGGCGAGCGCATCCATGTCATGCGCGAGATGATCCTGGCCGAGGACGAGGCGGGGCGGCGCACGGCGCTCGACAGGCTGCTACCCATGCAGCGCGAGGATTTCGAGAGCCTCTTCAACGTCATGCACGGCCTGCCGGTAACGATCCGCCTGCTTGATCCGCCGCTGCACGAATTCCTGCCGAAGACCGACGAGGAAATCGCCGATGTCGCGGCCGCCATGAACATGGACGCAACAGCACTTCGCCAGCGCGTCGATGCGCTGCACGAGTTCAACCCGATGCTCGGCCATCGCGGCTGCCGCCTTGCGATCTCCTATCCCGAGATCGTCGAGATGCAGGCGCGCGCCATTTTCGAGGCAGCCGTCCATGCGGCGCGCGAGACGGGTGCCGCCGTCGTGCCGGAGATCATGGTGCCGCTTGTCGGCCTGCGCTCCGAGCTCGATTACGTCAAGGATCGCATCGACGCCATCGCCCGCGATGTGATGACGGAAGCCGAGATGCAGATCGATTACCTCGTCGGCACGATGATCGAGCTGCCGCGCGCGGCACTGCGCGCCCACATCATCGCCGAAGCCGCCGAATTCTTCTCCTTCGGCACCAACGATCTGACGCAGACCACCTTCGGCATCTCGCGCGACGACGCCTCGGCCTTCATCCCGACTTACCAGCGCAAGGGCATCATCGAGCATGATCCGTTCATCTCGCTGGATTTCGATGGTGTCGGCGAGCTGATCCGCATCGCCACCGAGCGCGGCCGGCGCACCCGCGCCGACATGAAGCTCGGCATCTGCGGTGAGCACGGCGGCGATCCGGCCTCGATCCATTTCTGCGAGGGCATCGGTCTCGACTACGTCTCCTGCTCGCCCTTCCGCGTGCCGATCGCCAGATTGGCTGCGGCGCAGGCGGCGATCAAGGAGAGGTCGCTTTAGGGCTTACCAGCGATAGTAGGGACCGCCGTAATAGGGGCCGCCCATGCGCCACGACATATCAGACATCACGTATGCGCTGTCGGCCCGCGCCTGCGCCTGTCGATTGAGATCGATGCGCTGCAGGCAGGTGGCGAAGCCTTCGGTGCCGCGCTTGAAGCCGTAGCTCATGCATTGCCGCTCATCGGCCGCGCGCCGTTCTTCCGGCGTCATCGTCTGGCAGGCCGAAAGGCCGATCGCAATGGCGGCGATGGTGAGCGTCAGCGGGAGAATACGCATGGTTTCATCTTCAACGGATTGATCTTGCTGGAAATAGCAGACGCCAAGCCCGATCACCCGTCAACTAAAAACTCCGTCAGCCGCAAAACTTGTCACGCGGCGCCGGCGGGATCGCCGATCGGCAGCAGCGCCGGATCGAGCGTCGGGTCGTTCGGGTTCTTGCTGTCACCGGGATCCTGTGCCGGCGTCAGCGGCGGCTTTTCCTGCACGCGGTCGGGAATGCCGGGTGTCGGCGTCGGGCCGCGCGGGGTCTCTGGCGTGGGCACGGGAATCGGGTCGCGATTGGGCATGATTGTCTCCTTTCAAGGGAAAACGATGCCCCCAAGCTTTGGTTCCGGCTTTCGCCCGGATGAGAACCGCTATAAGAAGACGCCTCACGGAAATGGAAGCGACTGATGGCACTGCGTGATCGATTCTCGAAAAAGCTGACCTGCCCGCAATGCGGCAATAGCGGCTTCGCCGAAGCCTCCGAGACGGACGATCCGAAGCGCAAGCACCCGGGCTTCAACATCGACCAGCTGCCGCGCGGACTTTTCGTCCAGCGCCAGACCAATTTTCAGGAAACCAGCGTGATCAAATGCGAATGCGGCCGAAAGTTCGCCTTCCGCACGCTGGCCGAAGCCGCATCCGGCCGCGATTAGGCTTTTGTCGCATGTCGTTGCCGCAAAACCGCTGCACACTTTTGCGCGACATGCTTTAGAACCGCTCCAGCACCTCGATAAAGGCATCGGCGAACTGCGCGATATGGGCGGTCTCGGGCGCCGGGCTTTCCATGCGGATATCGGTGCCGTTCTGGTCGAGCACCGCGAGCACGATCCGCATGTCGGTGGAAGCGGACGGGATGCGCAGCACCGCGATCCGCTTGCAATCGTCGATCAGCCCTTCGGCAGGGAGATCGAACAGGAACTCGCCGCCGCTCTTGCCCGCCGCCGTGCGCACCGCATCGCAGAAGTCGCTGTCGCCATCGTAGCTTTCGAGCGAAAGCTCGAGCTCCAGAAGCTCCATCGGCAGAAGCGGATCGCTCGCATCGGCCCCGGCAAGCGTCGGCATGGGGCTTTCCACTGCAAGCTCGGATGCGATCATTGCTTTTCTCCTGTTCGTCCGTGACCGATGAACATGCTGCAACTGCGGGAAATCAACTCAATATCAGAAAATGCTCACGTAATCCATGCCCGCTTTGGTGGTCTAAAACGTGGCTTCATCGTGGATTGGACACGCTCGCGTAAGACAACAGTTTCAATTTAGGCGAATCTTGCACTAAACAAGTGCTTGGGCGATTTGCGCGTTCATGCGGGACGCGCCGCTTGCGACTAACCGGTAAGTTTGATGGCAATCCGTTTCGACCGCCCCATTTCCAGTGCCGCCCGCTTTTCCAGGCGGTTCGCGGCCTTTGCGCTGGTCTTGTGCCTGGCGGCGCTGATCGGTCACCGCTTCGCCGGCCTCGCCACGCCCTATCTCGTGCTCATCCTCATCGTCGCGACCGGCTTCAGCATCCTGGCCGCCGTGCTCGCCGCAGCCGGCCTGCGCAGCCTGTGGCTGACGGGCGCCGAAGGCGGACACGATGCGCTGAAGGCGCTGATCTTCGCGGCATTGCCGCTTTTCATCGGCGGACTGGCGGTCGAGCGCTATATGAGCATGCCGGTCATCTACGACGTCTCCACCGATCCCGTCTCGGTGCCGGACTGGCTGAAGACCCCAAGCGCCGACCAGATCTGGCTGAAGCGGGTTCCGGTGACGCCGGAGGATCGCGAAAAGCAGCTGGAAGCCTATCCCGAACTCACCGGCCGCCGCTACGATGGCGCCATCGACCGCGTGCTGGAGGCCGTCAAGAAGGTCGCCAAGCTCAACGGCATCCGCATCACGCGCGCCGAAGGCGACAGCGTGCCGACCCGCGATCCGGAAGACAAGCCGGCGGCCAAGCCCCAGCCCCAAGCCCAGAGCCAAGCCGCCGACAACACCGCCGTTCCCGACGAGGCCCCCGATGTCGTGCCCGTCCCAACGCCGCGTCCCTATGACGACGACGTTGCCCAGCTGATCCGCCGCGCCAACGGCGTGACGCTGCAGGGCGAGACGCGCACGCTGGTTCTCGGCCTGCGCTTCGACGTCATCATCCGTCTGCGCGAAGAGGCCGAGACCACCTTCGTCGACGTCCGCGTCGCCTCCCGCTACGGCCCCTCCGACCTCGGCTTCAGCGCCGATATCGCCGAGGATTATCTGAAAGCGCTGGACGCCGAACTGCTCGGCATCGCCGGCAGCTGACGTGAGCCCTATCGCACGGCCATCCGGTACGACCCCAAAAGCGCTGGCGGGCCATCCGTCTCGATCTCGCCGCGCTCGATCAGATCCTCGATATGCGCCAGCACGGAAAGGGCAGCCGCGCCGTGCAGCCGCGGATCGGTGTCGCGGTAGATGACTTTGACCATGCCGGGGATATTGGTATCGCCGGCCCTGATCCGCCCCAGCACCGCGCGCTCGCGCATGCGCCTATGCGTCTTCAGCGCCCGCATGAAGGAGATCGGCTTGCGTACCGGGCCGCCATGGCCGGGCAGGAGCAGCCGGTCGCGCCTTGCAATCAGCTTGTCGAGCGAGGCCATGTAATCGGCCATCGAGCCATCCGGCGGCGCGACGATCGAGGTCGCCCAGGCCATGACATGATCGGCCGAAAACAAGATGCCGGTGTCTTCAAGCGCGAATGCCATGTGGTTGGCCGCGTGCCCCGGCGTATGCACGCCCGTCAGCCGCCAGCCATCGCCCTCGATCGCTTGCGCATCGGCAAGCGCGATATCGGGACGAAACGCCATGTCGGAGCTCTCGGCGAAGGGATTGGTCTCCCCCGCATGCAGCGGCCGCGCCGCCCGGTGCGGCCCTTCGGCGACGACGATAGCCCCCGTCGCCTCCTTGAGCCGGCGCGAGAGCGGCGAGTGATCGCGATGCGTATGCGAGACGAGGATATGCGTGACCTCGCGCCCCTTAAGCGCTGCCATCAGCGCCGAAAAATGCGCGTCGTCATCGGGACCGGGATCGATGACCGCGACCGAGCGGTCGCCGACGATATAGCTGTTGGTACCGTGAAAGGTGAACGCGCTCGGATTGTTGACCGTGATCCGCTGAACGCCGGGTGCGATGGGCACTGCCTGGCCGTAGGCGGGCTCGAAGGCGCGATTGAAGTCTGGATTGGCCATGTCGTTCCTGCGGTCGTCCACCCGGTCGTGTCCTGTAACGACCTACTTGTACTCGATCTCGATGAAGGACATCGGCTTGTCGCCGGCATTGACGACATTGTGTTCGGTGCCCGCATCGCGCCGATAGGCGGCACCGGCCGTGATATCCACGCGCCGGCTATCGCCGTTCTCCTCGATCAGGAACTGGCAATCCGTCATCGGCACCACGACATAGCCCATGCCATGCGTATGCACGCCGGTATCTGCGCCGGGCTCGAAGTCCCAACGGGTGATCCTGACGACGGCATCGTCGAGGAGAAGCGTGGCAAGGGCAGGCGGGCGGGCACGATACTGGCTCATTGTCACTCCGAAGCGGTATGGTCTTGGAAGAGACCTAGCATGCCGTCCGCCAAAGCGTACAAAAAAGAGCGCACAGAAAAGACCACACAGAAATATGCTCGCCCCGAAACTTAATGATTGTGACGTTCACGGACCTTTGCTAATCAGGCGACGCAATTGGCAAGCGTTTCTCGCTGCCAGTCTCTGGTGGGGCGTCGCCAAGCGGTAAGGCACCGGTTTTTGGTACCGGCATTCCCAGGTTCGAATCCTGGCGCCCCAGCCAATGATGTTTTTGTCCAAATCCAAAAAAATAAACCCCGCCTCGTAAGACGGGGTGTCAATCATCTTGGCTTGTCGTCGCTAGGATAATCCGCCACCTCGCGGTGGACTTGAGGCGCTCCCCGATAGATCGGTAGCGCAGACACCACAAGATATGGGCTATAGCACTGCCTTCGTCAAGTGTTCCAGACCCAATGCATGCAGAACTGCTGTTGTGATCTTGTCCATCTCCTCGTGGCCGAGAATAATCGTCAGATACTTTCGCTTGTTACTGACAGGGTCTCGTTCCGTATATGGGAGTGTCAGCCGCCTGATGCCGACAGTCGCCAACATATCGGCCTTAGCCCATTTGAATTTGCCCTCGTAAGGTTTGGGTGCCTCCATCGGGAGTTCGATGCGGCACTGATATTTGATGTCTCGCTTAGGTGGTGACATGCTTAGCGGAACAACCGTACAAAGATCGCTTCTGTTGGGCAGCCGAGGGGAGATGACAACCGCCAAGCGCTCTTTGATCATCTCTGGCTCTTTGAAGCCGGTTCTGTAATCGCAAATGACAACTGCACCCACTCTCGGATGGAAATTAAGGGCCACGATCCACCGCTCACGTCGTTCTCTCGTGAGCATCTAGCGTCAAATACATCCAAGAGTCGATAAATTTGACGCTAAAACCATGGTTTGCAGATCGTCCATTTCCCGGGGGGCGCTATAGCTTTGAGACTTCGTCCAAAACAAAAAAGGCGGAACCCGCGTCCCGCCTTTCGTGTCTCTCGCTTTCGCTGCGCCTTACTGCGCGGCCGGCTGGGCAGGCGCCAGGAATTCGGCGCAGTAGGATGGGCCGCCGTTGAGGCCGGGCAGGTCGCCGGATACCTTGATGCTGCGGATCGTGTAGTCCGAGCTGGTGGTGATCACGGCCTTGCAGCGCAGATACTGTTTGCGGGCAGGAGAGATCTGCTTGCCGCGCTTGCCCTCAGTGCCATCGGCGTATTTCGCCGGAATGGTCACGGTCTTGTAGCCGCCCTGCCAGGTGTAGACATTGCCGCCGCCATTGTCGGCGTCGGTCTGCGGCGGGCCGAAGGCTGCGAAGAACTTGCCGGCGGACTGGCCGACCCAGCGGCTGGAGATCGGATCGGCGGCCGTCGGGATGGTCGTGCAGCCGGCCAAGGCGATGGCCAGCGCTGCGGCTGCGAAAGTGCGGAGTTTCATGGTGTCGTCCCTGGATTTGTCGCGCATTCGGCGGCGGGAATCACTGCCCCTGCAGCGTTTCAGCCTGTCCTGACAGCGCTTTAGCGCGGAACCCGGCAAAAGAAAATCAGCTCTTTTTCGCAAGCGCAAAATTTGCGTCAGGTGTGGCTTTTTGCTCGCGCGCAAGCCTGGGCGCGCTTCCCGCCGCCGCCGTCATAAAAATGCAACCCGCTTTGGATTTTGGTGCTTGCGCAAGCCGTTGGGCCGGTCTATAGAGGCGCCGCTGGTCACGGAGTGTAGCGCAGTCTGGTAGCGCACCACGTTCGGGACGTGGGGGTCGGAGGTTCGAATCCTCTCACTCCGACCAGCTGAAAATCCCGGCACTACAGGATTTTCCACCCGATCCCGAATTTCTGACTTTCTCTGTTCTCACGGCGGCAATGGCAGAACTCTGTCGGCCTTGCCCATACTTGTCTAAACCGGCACGGTTTTCTTCCCATCAGCCACCCGGATTCGCCGATCCCCAATATCATCTGCAAGATTAAAATACGCCTCGCGCGAATATCCTCACGGACAGGTCAGTCGGCGATTGCTGCCATCGGGCTTCTGTCGCAATATTTCACGAATCCGAGCGGCTCGCTGCAATGACCCGTATTGCGTGTGTAGATTAGTCGCATGCCAGTGGTAACAATCTGTTAACCATAAAACGATAGCTATTCTGAGCGAGCCAAATAGGCGTGGGGGAATGCAGGCCATGATTACCAGAATAAAGGTCATTACTTTCCACACCGAAGGTTTTCCCCATGATGATGGTCTGCCGCTGGACCAATCCATGGAAGATCTGAAGGCGCTCGTTCTATCGCAGGGATGCGAGTTTGAGGCCTATACGCCGCGAAAACTCCGCGCCTTGGGCGCCGAGGATCTGGTGCAGCGCTATGACGACAAGTACGCCTTGCCGAAAAATCCGGGCCTGCACACGATCGGCATGTGCGCCTGGAAGCCGTTCGTCTTGCTCCATGCTTTGCAATCGATGAACAAAAACGACCTCGTGATCTACACGGACGCCAACATTGGCAAGTATCCCGGCCTGCGGGTTGCCATGGAAAACATTCCGGAATTCGTTGCCGGAACGGGCGATGTTCATGACTTCTTCGTGGGCCGCGAGTGTGAGGATCAGCGCCGAAAGGTCGCGCAACATGCGAGCGGTCGCCAGATCGTCGAAATTGGCGGGAATACGGTGTTTTCGTGCAATTTCCCGATGCATATCGTCAACAGGATCGTGTCCAGGAACACGCCGGCCGCCAAGGAAATACTGCTGTACTGGCTCGCACTGTGCAGGGTGCAGAAGTTTATCCTTCCGCCTTTGGTCGGTGATCATCACGAGGAATACAGATGGTTCTGCCCCGAGCAGTCGGTTCTGAACTTGATTCTGGCGAACCTTATCGAGGAAGGGCAACTTCCTTACTACTATTCGACCATCGGCTTTGATCGAGCGGGCCGACGATTTGTTGGCGACAATTCGCACCTGTCTTGTATTTCCGCGCCGATTGGCAGACCGAACTACATCCCGTTTCGTCAGCGTTTCGCGAAGGAAATCGCCGAGGCGGAACTATACGCGGTCACGCGCACGGCGCAGCCGTTGCCGGTTGATGGCGCCAAGAAGGCGGCGTGATGCCGCTTTCACGATGAGCGTCACGGTCAGGTCACCTGGCCCACGGCGCCATGGTCTCCCGGACAGAAAAACACTTCCGCCAATCCGCATATTGCCTCGTTGGAATCTCGCGCTTAAAGCTTGATGTCACAAATGTCATGAGAAGCGGATCGATGAGCAGAGATTACTATTCCAGCATGGGCGGCCTGCCGCCGCAGACCGATCTTTTGTCGAGCAAGGCGGTGTTCACGACGGCCTACGCCGTCATCCCGCGCAGCGTGATGACCGATATCGTCACCAGCTATCTGCCCCATTGGCAGGGCACGCGCGCCTGGGTGATCTCCCGCCCGATGACCGGCTTCTCCGAGACCTTCTCGCAATACATCATGGAAGTGCAGCCCGGCGGCGGCAGTGACCGGCCGGAGCCGGAAAAGCGCGCCGAGGGCGTGCTCTTCGTCGTCGATGGCGAGGTGACGGTCGATCACGAGGGCGCCACCCACGTGCTGCGTCCCGGCTCCTTCGCCTTCCTGCCGGCGGGCTCGAAGTGGACGCTCTGGAACAAGGGTGCAGATGCCGCCAAGTTTCACTGGATCCGCAAGGCCTTCCAGCCGGTTGAAGGCCTGGAGCCGCCACCGGCGCTCTTCACCCATGAGGATCAGAACCCGCCGCAGTCGATGCCCGATACCGACGACGTCTGGGCGACCACCCGCTTCATCGACCCGTCCGACCTGCGCTACGACATGCATGTGACCATCGTCACGCTCGAGCCCGGCGGCGTCATCCCCTTCATGGAAACCCACGTCATGGAGCACGGTCTCTACGTGCTCGAGGGCAGGGCGGTCTATCGGCTCAACAAGGATTGGGTCGAGGTCGAGGCCGGCGACTACATGTGGCTGCGCGCCTTCTGCCCGCAGGCCTGCTACGCTGGCGGCCCCGGCCGCTTCCGCTATCTGCTCTACAAGGACGTCAACCGGCACATGCCGCTGTTCTAGGCGGAGGCAATACCGATGACGGCATCTATCGAGATCAGGCGGGCCCAAGCGGCGGATGCGGCGGCACTCAGCCAGTTCGCCGCCCGCCTGTTCCGCGCCACCTATGGCGACGACACGCCGGCCGCCGATCTCGAAGCCTATGTTACCAAGGCCTTCCGGCCGGACATCCAGGCCACCGAGATCGCCGACCCTGAGGCCGCCGTCTTTCTGGCAACGGACGGCGACACGATTGCCGGCTACGCCCATCTCGTCGTCTCGCCATCCATCGCCGACGCCAGCCTGCTCAGCCGCATCTACATCGACACCGCCTGGCGCGGCCAGGGCCTCGCCAATCACCTGCTCGACGCTGTTATCTCGGAATGTGCGGCGCGCGGCGTGGAGCGCCTGCAATTGACGGTCTACGAAAAGAACGCCCGCGCCATCGCCTTCTACGACAAGGTCGGCTTCGTGCCGGTCGGCAGCACGACCTTCACGGTGGGTCAGGATGTGCAGACGGATATCGTCATGGAACGCGCGACGCGCTAGCGCCCGTCGTCAAATATCGCTCGCCGCATAAGGCCAACGCCGCACCGCCTGCGCCGCCGTCATCCGCCGCACCCCGCCGCCACCGGCGAACCGCCGCAACACCCGGCCATCGATCACGACCAGGCTGCTCAAGATCAGCGCCATTCCCGCGAACTCGAACATCCGCAGCCGCTCGCCGAGGAAGAGCGCGCCGAGCAGCGTGGCGCTCACCGGCACCAGCAGCGTCACCAGCGAGGCATTGGTGGCGCCTGCCGAGGCGATGAGGCTGAAGTAGAGGATGAAGGCAAGCGCCGTGCACAGGAGACCGAGGATCGCGATCGCCACCCATGTCGTTCCGCTCACGGGGATGATGTCATCAGGCGCGCAGAAGATGGCGACGACGGGCAGCATCAGCAGGCTCGAGACCGTCAGCTGGCCGGTGGCGATCACCTCGGCGCCGATGCTGCGGAAGCGTCTCGCAAGCACGACGCCGAATGCATAGGAGATGGAGGCGCGCCGATGACCGCGAGCTTGGCCCATAGCGGCCCATCGAGATCGAAGATCAAGCTGGGGCCGATCAGCACCACGGCACCGGCGACGCCGAGCGCGATGCCGGCGAGTGCCGTGACTGACAGCCTCTCGTCTTTCGCAAGCATGGTGGCGACGAAGATCGTCCAGAGCGGCGTCGTCGCATAGAATATCGAGGCGAGCCCGGCGCCGAGTTCGGTCTGCCCGGCGAATATCAGCGAAAACGGGATGACGTTGTTCAACAGCGCCAGGCCGAGGAAGCCGGCCGGGTGCGCCAGCACCGGGGCGAAGGACAGGCCGCGAAGCTTCAGCCAAAGATGCAGCGCCAGTGCCGCGATCGATACCCGGTAGAAGACGAGAGCCAGCGGCGAAATCTCGGAAACGGCGATTCGCCCGATGAAGAACGAACAGCCCCACAGCGCGCCGAGCAGCAGCAGCCGGCTCCAATCCTGTGATGACATGGCGCGCCCCGCCGTGACAGGCACGACGGTGCTTTGTGACGAGACAGGCCTTACCGGTGTTGCGATGCCACGCATGCCCTTGCCTCCCAAAAGAAAACGGGGCCAATCGGCCCCGTCTCATGTCGTCATGTCAGATGTCGCCGCCGGCGTTGGTCCAGAGGTTGGCGGCCTCCGCCGCCGTCATCCGGCGCACTTCCGCTTCGTCGCGGCGGCTGGAAAACAGCTCGCTGGCCATGATCTGGTCGGCAAGATCGGCCGGCAGCGACAGGATCACGCGGCCGTCGCCGCTGTGAAGGCCGCTGAGCTCCGAACGCTTGCCCGTCACCATGCCGCCGGCCACCGTGTTGTTGGTTTCCGGATCGATCAGGATGAAGGCGCCCGAGGAGCGGTTCTGCTCATAGGGGTCGAAGATCGCCGCTTCGTCGAAGGTCAGATGCACCTTGCCGATGGCGTTCATGTAGAGCGTCTCGGCCGAGGTCCAGGTGCCGGTCTTCAGCTGCAACTGCGCGACAGGCTGGACCTGAACACGCTGGCGGCGGCTGCCGCTCTTCAGCCAGTAGCGCTTTCCAGCCTCGATGCCCTCGGGCTGCAAGGCGACGATCTGCGCGTCGAAGGAGAGGCCCACCTGCGGCTGGCTGTCGATCGAAACGATCATGTCGCCGCGCGCCACGTCCACCTGGCGGTCGAGCACCAGCGTGATCGCGTCGCCCGCCACCGCCGCGTTGCGCACGAGGTCGAAGGTGACGATCTTGGTGACGTTGGCGACCATGCCCGACGGCAGGATCATCACGCTGTCACCCGGCTTCACAGAGCCGCCGGCAACCGTGCCCTGATAACCGCGGAAGCTTTCGCCCGGACGCGACACGCGCTGCACGGAGAGGCGGAAGCCGACCGTCTGCGACGAGCGCACGGTGGCAAGCTCCAGCGTTTCCACCAGCGTCGGGCCGGCATACCATGGCATCGAAGCCTCGCCGGAATAGACGACGTTTTCGCCCTTCAGCGCCGACATCGGGATCGCGGTGATCTGCTTGACGCCGAGCGACAGCGCGAACTCGCGGAACTCGTGGACGATCTTTTCGAAGCCGGCGCGATCATAGTTCGTGAGGTCGATCTTGTTGACCGCGAGCACGAACTGCTTGATCCCGAGCAGCGAGGCGATCGTCGCATGACGGCGCGTCTGCTCGAGAATGCCGGCGCGGGCATCGACCAAGAGGATGGCGAGGTCGGCGGTCGAGGCGCCGGTCGCCATGTTGCGGGTGTACTGCTCGTGGCCGGGGGTGTCGGCAACGATGAAGGAGCGCTTGTCGGTCGCGAAATAGCGATAGGCGACGTCGATGGTGATGCCCTGTTCGCGCTCGGCCTGCAGGCCGTCGAGAAGCAACGCGAAGTCGGGAAGGCCGAGATCGTTCTGCTTGCCGGTGGAATCGCGCCGCAGCGTCGCTGCCTGGTCTTCCTTGACAGCCTTGGTGTCCCAGAGCAGGCGTCCGATCAGCGTGGACTTTCCGTCATCGACGCTGCCGCAGGTGATGAGGCGCAACGGTCGCGTGTCGCGCACGGCCTGGGCGGGCTCGGCGGCGGGGGCGGCGATGGCGCTTGCTGTTGCTGCTGCAGTCATCTCAGAAATATCCTTCACGCTTCTTTTTCTCCATGGAGCCGGACTGGTCGCGGTCGATGGCGCGGCCCTGGCGTTCGGAGACAGTGGCAATTTCAAGTTCGGCGATAATGTCGTCCATCGTCGTGGCGGTGGACTTGATCGCGCCCGTCAGCGGGAAGCAGCCAAGCGTGCGGAAGCGGATGAAGTCTTCCTGCTTCGTCTCGCCGGGCAGCAGCTCCAGGCGCGGATCGGTCGCATCGATCATCATGCCGTCGCGCTCGACATAGGGGCGCTTGGCGGCGAAATAGAGCGGCACGATCGGAATGTTTTCGGCCTGGATGTAGCGCCAGATGTCGACCTCGGTCCAGTTCGACAGCGGGAAGGCGCGCACGCTTTCGCCGCTGCGGATCTGGCCGTTATAGATGTTCCAGAGCTCGGGGCGCTGGTTGCGCGGATCCCAGCGGTGGTCGGGGGTGCGGAAAGAGTAGATGCGTTCCTTCGCGCGGCTGGCTTCCTCGTCGCGTCGCGCACCGCCGAAGGCCGCGTCGAACTTGCCAGCGTCGAGCGCATTGCGCAGCGCTTCTGTCTTCATGATGTCGGTATAGCGCGCCGAGCCATAGGTGAACGGCGTGATGTTTTCGGCCGCACCGCGCGGATTGATGTGCTCGATCAGATCGAGATCATATTCCTTCACGATCTTGTCGCGGAAGGTGATCATCTCCGCGAACTTCCAGCCGGTGTTGACGTGAAGCAGCGGGAAGGGCACGCGGCCGGGATAGAAGGCCTTGCGCGCCAGATGCAGCAGCACGGAACTATCCTTGCCGATCGAGTAGAGCATCACGGGACGCTCGAACTCGGCCGCCACTTCGCGGAAGATATGAATGGATTCGTTTTCGAGCGCCTTCAGATGAGGGTCGAGCGGCGGCTTGGTGCTCTGCGGATTGCTGAGTTCCGTATCCGGACGGCTATCGGGCATGTCTTACTCCAGACTTCGATCATTCGCAGGCAAATGACCTGGAATGCAATGAGACTATGCATCGGGGAGCGCCGGCGGCTGCCGCGCTCTGATCCCGATGCCGAGGGGTTACTGTTGGATGGAAATGGCGGACGCCTCTTCAGCCACGTGCAGGCCGCATTCGCGCGTCTGGTCCTGTTCCCACCACCAGCGGCCGGCGCGCTCGGGCTCGCCGGGCTTGATGGCGCGGGTACACGGCTCGCAGCCGATCGAGGGGTAACCGCGCGCATGCAGCGGGTTGATCGGCACGCTGCTGTCGGCGACGTAAGCCTTGATGACGTCGATGTCCCAATCGGCCAGCGGATTGACCTTCAGCAGATGGCGATCGGCGTCATATTCGGCGAACGGCGTTTCCGAGCGATTGGCCGACTGGCCGCGGCGCAGGCCGGTGATCCAGATGGTTGCCCCATTGAGCGCGCGCGCAAGCGGCTTCAGCTTGCGCACGCCACAACAGGCATGCCGGGCTTCGACGCTCTCGTAGAAACCGTTAAGGCCGTATTGCGCCGCATAGGCGTCGATATCGGCCTGCTCGGGCTCGTAGCGGCTGATGTGGATGTCGTACTGCTTTTCCGTCTCGTCGATCAGGTTCAGCGTCTCGGCAAAGAGGCGGCCGGTCTGCAGCGTCACGACGTCAATCGGCAGTCGGTGATTGCCGATCTCGGCGGTGATGACCTGGTCTTCGATACCAAGCGACGTCGTGAACACGACCCGCCCGCCGAGGCTGGCGACGAACGACAGGCGTTCCGCCAGAGATAGGCTTGCAAGCTTCGTGTTCAGCGTTTCCGCTTCTTCGATTGTATGAGCAACAGTCATGGGAATCCTGTCCTAGATGTTGACAGGAGTATCGCAGCTTGGGGATGGAGAGGACAGAAACAGGCATTTCGAAAGCAGGCTGGAATGGAGCAAATATCTCTCCCCTGCCGCTGCAATGCAGAAAAGCAGCCGCGCCAGCATGAATGGCCAGCGTCGCGCCTTAATCTCTATTGATTTAGTAGGGTTACACGTCGCCTGTCAATCGGAAATGTGATTTGATGCTTGGAGGATCGCTTTTTCGGTTAAATTCGAGATTGCTGATTTGAGATTGAAAACAAGGCTGAAAAGCCTGTTTCTCAGGGGTTTTGCGCGCTTGTTCAAACTATGTTCATCCAGCGCGTGAGATAGAAAGAAAAAGAAGAGTTCCGCCGGGCGCAATTAGTGTCCGCCGCTTGTGTGTCGATGGCTGAAAATGATTACGCAGAAGGCGAAATACGCGCTTAGGGCGCTCACCGTTCTGGCCGAGGCCGATGACGGCGAACCTGTGATGATCTCCGATATCGCGGCGCAGCAGAAGATCCCGAAGAAGTTCCTCGAGCAGATCCTGCTCGACCTCAAGCACCAGGGCATCGTCGTCAGCCGCCGTGGCAAGCAGGGCGGCTATCTGCTCCTGAAGCCGGCCGACATGATCACCTTCGGCGAAGTGCTGCGCATCATCGACGGCCCGATCGCCCCGCTGCCCTGCCTATCGATCACCGCCTACCGCAAGTGCGACGATTGCGACGGCGAGCAGAACTGCGAAATCCGCCACGTCTTCGCCAAGGTGGCCGACGCCACCCGCAAGGTGCTGTTTTCGACGACGATCGCCGACGCCGTGGCGCCACGCGGTGCCGAGGTCACGCGGATGCTGGCCTAAGGCACGCCACTGGTCCTAATGGGCCGGCTCTTCCTGATGTGACGCCTTCTCCGCCGCGCGCCGCGCCCGGATCGTGGCTGCGATGAACACCCGCGACAGGCCGTGATAGAGAGGCTCGCGCGACAGGAAGCGCGAGGTCACATAGCCGATCATCGACACCGCCATGATCGGGATCACCGCCTCATGATCGCCCGTCATCTCCAGAATGATCACAAAGGCCGTCATCGGCGCCTGCACGACACCAGCGAAATATCCGGCCATCCCGAGGATCGCGGCCAGCGCGATGCTGCTGCCGATCAGCGAGCCGACCGTGCTGCCGAAACCGGCGCCGACGGCAAGCGACGGCGCGAAGATGCCGCCGGGAATGCCTGAGATCATCGACAGGAAGCTGGCGAGCAGTTTCTCCACGAAGAAGAATAGCGGCAGCGCATGGCCCTCGACAGCGCCGCGCGCCTGCTCGTAGCCGGTGCCGAACGTATTGCCGCCCGACGCGATGCCGATAACGGCGATAACAAGCCCGCAGCCGCCTGCAAGGCACAGCATCCGCTTCAGGGGCTGCGGTTGCGCCCAGCGACGCACGCGCTGGCCGACATGCAGTGCAAGACCGCTGAACCCGGCCCCGAGCGCCCCGCCGCCGACGCCGCAGATGAGGACGAGGCCCCAATCGGCCATATGCATCGGGGCCACCGAGGTAGAGCCGAAATAGTTGTAGCTGCCCGACAGCCCGAGCGCGGCGAGACCGGAGAGGATCACCGCGGTCAGCACCAGCCCGTTCGACCGCGACTCGTAGGTGCGGCTCATCTCCTCGATGGCAAAGACGATGCCCGCAAGCGGCGTGTTGAACGCAGCCGCGATGCCGGCGGCCGAGCCCGCCAGGATCAGCCCGCGCGCCTGCGCCATGCCGCCGAAGCGGGCGACCGCCAGCATGATCGACGCGCCCACCTGCACCGTCGGCCCCTCGCGGCCGATCGATGCGCCGGAGAAGAGGCCGAGCACGGTGAGCAGGATCTTGCCGCCGGCAATCCGGAGCGACAGCAGCCGCGTGCGGTCGGCCTCGTCATGCAGGTGCCGCGCCGCGATCGCCTGCGGAATGCCGCTCCCCTGCGAATTCGGAAACAGCTTCGCCGCCAGATAGGCCGACAGCACGAAGCTGGCCGGCGTGATGATCAGCGGCAAAAGGAACGACCACCGCCCTGATGTCGTCACCGCCGCAAACGCCTTCTGCGCCATGTCGGCGAGTTCCGCGAAGGCGACGCTGATCAACCCGATCGCGAGCGCCCCGCACCAGAACACCAGACGCGGACGCCAGAGCGAGAACGAGCCTCGAAACACGCGCGAACGGCGGAGCAGCTTGGATTTGCGATAGAGTGGGGGCATGTCGGTCACTTGGGGGCATGGGGACAGAAAAGGGGGCATCGGTCTTATCTGCCCCGTGGCCCGCGTTTGCAAGCCCTGGCGAATATGCGGGCGAGGTTGCGGATCTCCAATTTCGTCTGACGGCCAACTGATCGCCGAGCCGAGCCGTAACTTGTCACCTGTCGCCTGTTGCACTATCATGCATCGCAATTGCAACGCGCGAGGTCTGTCATGAAATCTGCAACGCTTCCGTCTCTGCGTGTCGATCCGGAGCTGCGTGCCGCCGCTGAAAGCGTCCTGAACGAAGGCGAGACCCTGTCGGCGTTCATGGAAGATTCGCTGCGTCGACAGGTTCATTATCGGAGAACGCAGGCGGAATTCATTGCGCGGGGTTTGGCGTCGAGAGAGGAAGCCAAGCGGACGGGTGAGTATTACAGCGCGGAATTCGTCCTCGCGGAACTGAAGGAAATGCTGGACGATGCTCTGGATAAAGATGCTGCGGAATGACTTACTCGGTCCGCTTAACGCGAAGGGCCAGGGAAAATATCAAGCCTCTACCAGTTTCTTCTGCAGCGAGATAAGCACGCTGCCAAGCGTGCCTATTCCGCTATCCAGAGAGGCATTGTCAGCTTCAGCCAGTTCCCGTTCAGCTGCCGAAAGGCTGATCTTAGTGAGGCTGGAGACGCCTTTCTACGGGAGATGCTGATCCCATTCGGGGACAGTGGCTATGTCATCCTTTTTGAAATCGAAGACAGCACAACCGTAACCATCCTCGCCGTCCGCCATCAACGCGAAGACGATTACCATTAACCCCTACCGATCACTCACTTCCCAGCGCGGATTGATCCACGGCTCCTGGTTGGAGCGCGGCAGCGGCTGCTTGCCGAGGATGTGATCGGCGGCCTTCTCGCCGGTCATGATCGACGGGCCGTTGAGGTTGCCATAGGTCACATGCGGGAAGATCGAACTATCGGCGACGCGCAGGCCGTCGACGCCGATCACCCGCGTTTCCGGATCGACCACCGCCATCGGATCATCCTTGGCGCCCATCTTGCAGGTGCCGCAGGGGTGATAGGCGCTTTCCAGATGCTCGCGCAGGAAGGCGTCGATCTCTTCGTCGGTCTGGACGTTCTCGCCCGGCTGGATCTCGGAGCCGCGATACTGGTCGAAAGCCTGCTGGCCGAAGATCTCGCGGGTAAGCCGCACGCAGTGGCGGAACTTCTCCCAGTCCTCGGCATGGCTCATATAGTTGAAGCGGATCAACGGATCGGCCTTCGGATCGGCGGAGGCGAGCGTCACGTTCCCTCGTGATTTCGACAGGTTAAAGCCGACATGCACCTGGAAGCCGTGGCTCTTGGCCGCCGCCTTGCCGTCATAGCTGATTGCAACAGGAAGGAAGTGATACTGGATATCCGGCTGCTTGACACCGGGGCCTGATCGCAGGAAAGCGCAGGCCTCGAACTGGTTGGAAGTGCCCAGGCCCGACTTGGTGAACATCCACTGCGCGCCTGCAACGCCCTGCCAGAACCAGGGCAGCCACGAGTAAAGAGACACCGGCTTGGTCGAGACCTGCTGGAAATAGAATTCCAGATGGTCCTGCAGGTTGGCGCCGACACCAGGCCGATCCGCCTTCACCTCGATCCCCATCTCCTTCAGATGCGCCGCCGGGCCGATGCCCGAGAGCATCAGCAGCTTCGGCGAATTGAACGAGGAAGCCGAGACGATCACCTCGCGGTTGGCCTTGATGACCTCGACCTTGCCGCCGCGTTCGATCTCGACGCCAACAGCCCGGCGGTTTTCGATCACCACCTTGCGGGCAAGGCCATAGACGAGATCAACATTCGCCCGCTTCAGCGCCGGCTTCAGATAGGCTGAAGCGGCCGACCAGCGCCGCCCCTGAAAGATCGTCTGCTCCATCAGCCCGAAGCCTTCCTGCTTCGAGCCGTTATAGTCGTCCGTCGCCTCGAAGCCTGCCTGCTTGCCGGCTTCGATGAAGGCGTGAAACAGCGGGTTGCGCATGCCGCCACGCTGCACATGCAGCGGCCCGTCCGTCCCGCGCCATCCCTCTTCGCCGCCGTGGCTATGCTCCATCCGCTTGAAATAGGGGAGTACGTCGGCATAAGCCCAGCCATTGGCGCCAAGCGCCTCCCAGCGGTTGTAATCCTCCGCATGCCCGCGCACATAGACCATGCCGTTGATCGACGACGATCCGCCGATCACCTTGCCGCGCGGCGCGGTGATGCGGCGGTTGTTGAGGTTTGGCTCTGGCTCGGAAAGATAGCCCCAATTGTAGCGCTTCATGCTCATCGGCCAGGCCAGAGCCGCCGGCATCTGGATAAACGGCCCGAAATCCGACCCGCCGGCCTCGATGACGATAACACTGTTCTTGCCGTCTTCCGACAGCCTGTAGGCAAGCGCCGAGCCCGCCGAGCCGGAACCGATGATGACGAAATCTGCCTGCATGAATTTGCAACCCTTAATTGATTTGTGCGGCGCTCTGGTTTATGTTGCTAGGATGAAGCCTGTGATCTACTCTAAACTTGCGCAGAGAAGCTTGGAGCGGATGCAGCCCAAGCGTCAGGCCGCGATCAAGGCAAAGGTCCACGCCTTCGCTCGCGGAGAGACGGTGGATGTGAAAAAGCTTGTCGGAACGGATCTCGTTCGCATACGTGTCGGCAATGACCGCGTCATCATCGATGAGCAGACCGGGCTTGTCCTTGTCATCAACGTCGGCCCCCGCGGCAGCATTTACAAGGAGTAACGCGGCATGACCAAAGCGCACAAATTGGCTGTCGACGGTGACCGCGACGATGACGTCTTCACGAAGCTTGATGTTCAAAGGCTCAAGATCGACGGCAAGAATTACGTTTTGCTGCTTGAGGAAGATTACGAAGATTTGGTCGATGGCTTGAGTGCCACCAGGGTAATGGCGCGCATTGCCGCCGGCGAGGAGACCTGGCCAGCGGAATTTGTCTACGAGCTGCTCGAGAGCGACAGCCGCATCCGCTCCTATCGTACCTACCGCAAGATGAGCCCGGCGGAACTTGCGCAGGCGGCCGGGCTGTCCGAAGCGGAGTTCTCCGAAATCGAGACCGGCAAGAAGACGGGTTCCGTCGATGTGCTGAAGCGCATCGCGTCGGCCCTGAATGTCGATCTCGACGATCTCGTTGTCGGCTGAGTTCATATCAATAAGGCGCCTGAACCGGCCCCATGCCGACATAAACCGTCTTCAGCTCGGAGTAATGCTCCAGCGCGGAGAGCGAATTCTCGCGGCCGAAGCCGGATTGCTTGGAGCCGCCGAAAGGGATTTCGACCGGGCAGAGATTGTAGGTGTTGATCCAAAGCGTACCCGCTTCGAGAAGATCGACCACCCGGTGGGCGCGGCTCATGTCGGAGGTGAAGACGCCCGCCGCCAGGCCGAATTCGGTGGCGTTGCCGCGCGCGATGACTTCCGCCTCGTCCTCGAAATCGAGCACGCACATCACAGGTCCGAAGATCTCCTCGCGGGCGATCGTCATCTCGTCGGTCACGTCGGCAAACACCGTCGGCTGTACGTAGTAGCCTTCGCCCGAGACGTTGTTCGGAATGCCGCCGCCGACCACGAGCGTCGCGCCCTCGGCCTTGCCCTTCTCGATGTATTCAAGCACCTTCTCGCGCTGCGCCCAGGAGACCATCGGGCCGATCTGCGTCGCCTCGTTCATGGGGTCGCCGATCGCCATCGCCTCGGTGCGCGCCTTCAGTCGCTTCAGGAACTCGCCCTTGATCTCCTTCTGCACGAAGACGCGGGTGCCGTTGGAGCAGACCTGGCCCGTCGAGTAGAAATTGCCGAGCATGGCGCCGCCGACGGCACTGTCGATATCGGCGTCGTCGAAGACGATCAGCGGTGATTTCCCGCCGAGCTCCATCGTCACATGCTTGAGATTGCCGGCTGCCGCTGCCGCCACCTTGCGGCCGGTCGGCACCGAACCGGTCAGCGACACCTTGGCGGCATCGGGATGGTTGACGAGCAGCGGGCCGGTATCGCGGTCACCCTGGATGACGTTGAAGAGCCCCTTGGGCAGGCCCGCCTCGATCAGGATCTCGGCGATCTTCAGGGCGCCGAGCGGCGTGTTTTCGGAGGGCTTGAAGACCATGGCGTTACCTGCTGCAAGCGCCGGTGCTGCCTTCCAGCAGGCGATCTGCTGCGGATAGTTCCAGGCGCCGATGCCGACGCAGACGCCGAGCGGCACGCGCTTGGTATAGGCGAAATCGCCGCCGAGCGGGATGTAGGAGCCGTTGAGGCCGGCCGCGATCACGCCGCCGAAGAACTCGAAGCTGTCGGCGCCGGACGTCGGGTCGGCGACGATGGTTTCCTGGATCGGCTTGCCGGTGTCGAGCGTTTCAAGTTCCGAGAGTTCGCGGTTGCGCTCGCGCATGATGTCGGCGGCCCGCTTCAGGATGCGGCCGCGCGCCGTCGGGCTCATCGCCGCCCATTCCGGCTGGGCGCGCTTGGCAGCGGCGATCGCCTTTTCGACGATGGCGGGCGTGGCCGCGTAAAGCCGCGCGATGATCTCGCCGGTCGCCGGATAAAGGCTTTCGATCACGGTGCCTGCATCGTCCTCGACATATTCGCCATCGATGAAGTGCGATGCTGTGGGCTGGGCTCTCATGTCAGATGTCCTTGCGGTGCTTGGGTTCGCTTTCCCTTCTCCCCTCGGGGAGAAGGTGGCCTGAAAGGCCGGATGAGGGGGCCGCGCCTGCTTCGCTCAAAGAAGGCAAATGGCGGGCCAGCTGTATCGTCACATAATCCTCCGTCAGCGCGATCGAGGCCTCGGCGCCAACACGCGTCGAGCCGAGACTCTGGCGGATGTAGAGCCCGTCGATCATCGCGGCCACGCCTTCTGCGATATGTTCCGCGACATCGGCTGGGCAGAGCGGCTTCAGATTGGCGACGAGGTTGGAGCGCAGGCGCCTGGAATAGATGACGAGGAAGCGGCGCGTCTCTTCCGAGCGCTGCGCCTCGGCGTAGAAGGCAAGCCAGGCGGCGACCGTCTGCGGCGCGAACTGGTCGGCGTGGAAGCTGACGCGGATCACCGCCGAAAGCCGCGCGCGCGGCGTGGCGGCTGCCTTCAGCGCCGTCACCGCGTCGTCGCGCAACTGCTTTAGAAGCGAGCGGATTGTCTCGATCAGCAGCTGCTCCTTGCTGCCGAAATAATGGTGCGCGAGCGCCGCGGAAACGCCGGCCTGCTTGGCGATTTCGGACATGGTGACGCTGAGCGAGCCGTGATCCCCGATCACGCGCAGCGCTGCATCGACGAGCGCCTTGCGGCGCATCGGTTCCATTCCGACTTTCGGCACGGTCTTTCTCCTGCAATACGGCCAGCATAATTTTGATTGACTGATCAATCAATAAAAATCTGATCGCCTTTTCCGTAAGATATCTCTTTCCATCCGCCGTTTCTGCGCCATACTCAATGAACAACCGGGAGGTGCATGATGACAGATATGTCCGATGAAATGCCTTCGTCCTCCGCGCTGCGGTCGAAATGGGTCTGGTTCGTGGTGCTCGGCGCACTGCTGATCGTCTTCGGCGCCATCGCCGCGGCCAACGTCTTTTTGGCCACCGTCGTTTCCGTCTATTACGTCGGCCTGCTCATGCTGGTCGGCGGCATCGTTTATCTCGCCCATGCCTTTCAGGTGCGCGAGTGGGAGCAGTTGCTCTTCTGGGCGCTGAGCGGCGTGCTCTATGTGCTGGCCGGCGTCTTCGCCTTCATGAATCCCATTCTGGCATCGGCGGCGCTCACGCTGTTTCTGGCCATGGCCTTGCTGGTGGCGGGCATCTTCCGCGTCTTCGTCGGCTGGCGCATGCGCCCGTCGAGAGGTTGGGGCTGGGTGCTCTTGAGCGGCCTGATCACGGCGCTCGCGGGCTTCGTCATCGTGCTTGGCTGGCCGGTCAACAGCCTGTGGATCCTCGGCCTCTTCCTCGCTTGCGACCTGCTGCTGCAGGGCTGGTCGATGCTCGCTTTCGGGCTCGCCATCCGCCGCTGATTGTGCCCGCTATTCACAGCCTGTTCATCACGCACTGTTTCTTTTTTGACAAGAATGTGAGTGAAGACTAAAATTAACCTCATGGCAGAGGTCGCAAACGTGTGAAAGCGACACTGCTGAAAGCCCAGCACCCGCGACCGGAAGGGCGGCCGAAGCGAGTGTGTATCCGTTCCTCGACCGGGCAGGTGTCTGCCCGACGAGGCGATGGGAGACCACGAGGCAATGGGAGTGATGTCATGCCGATGGTAACCGTTTCCATCTCTCCGCTGCAGGCGGCCGATATCCGCGCGGCGATAGACGATGGCACTTATGTTTCCAGCAGCGAGGTGGTGCGCGAAGCGCTCCGGCTGTGGGATGCCGCCCGCAAGGTCGATGGCCTGCCGAAAGCGCGCGATTGCGCCCCCGCCGATGCCAGATGCGTCGCCGACATGTTCGCCGACCACGAGCATCGCCGCACCGCCTGAAGGCGGGCATACTTAATAGCCGCCGCTTGGCGCGGCGGTTGCCGCATGCATTTGATAAATCGCCAGTTTTCACAAAACCTTCACATTGGGGAAAGTGTTCGTTGACGCTTCGCCCCTAGTCTCCGCGCGAAAAATTATAATTATAAATGCCGTATAGTGGAGAATGGCATGTCGTTGGCTGCCACCGTAGAGCCCGCCCTTATTCGTCGCTACACCAGCGATCAAATCATTACTCTCGCCAAACTCGTTATCGAAAACGCCTTCCAGCCGATCGTCGAAGCCAGCACCGGTGTTGCCTTCGGCTATGAATCGCTGATGCGCGGCCAGGAGCGCCTGGGCTTCAATTCGCCGCTCGAAATTCTGGACGAGGCCCAGCGCGGTGATCAGCTGCTGCAACTCGAGCAGATGGTGGCCAGCCGCGCGCTCGCCAAGTTCGCGTCGCTGCCCAATTTCTCCACCGCGACGCTGTTCCTCAATCTCGATGTCCGCCTCATTCCGCATGGCGAGCAGCTGGTGGAGAACCTGCTGCAGCATCTGAAGCTTGCCAATATCCCGCCATCCTCGATCTGCTTCGAATTCTCCGAGCGCTTCGACAACACCTCGGTTCCCGAATTCGCCGCACTGGTGTCGCTGCTGCGCAAGCGCGGCTTCAAGCTGGCGATCGACGATTTCGGCGTCGGCCATGGCGAGATGAAGCTGCTCTGCGATCATCCGGTGGATTACCTGAAGATCGACCGCTACTTCATCGCTGATATCGATGGTAGCCCGCGCAAGCTCCACCTGTTGAAGAACATCGTCCACATCGCGCATGTGCTCGGCACCCGCGTGATTGCCGAGGGTATCGAGACCGAAGCCGAGTTCATCACTTGCCGCGAATATGGCGTCGATCTCGTGCAGGGCTGGTTCATCTCGCGCCCGACCACGCATGTCTCCGAGCTGGTGCCGTCATTCCCGCATCTGCAGGAACTCGGCAAGAGCAAGCGCAACAACCAGTCGCTCGATGAAATCCTCATCCGCAAGCAGATCGAAGTGCTGCCGACGGTCTATGAGAACGACACGATCGACAGCGTCTTCGAGGTCTTCCGCCGCCATCCGCAGAATGCCTTCTTCCCGGTCCTCAACGCCAATGGCGAGCCGCGCGGCATCCTGCATGAGCGCCATCTCAAGGAATATATCTACCACCCCTTCGGCCGCGATCTGCTGAAGAACAAGATGTATGAGCGCACCATCTCGCATTTCGTCGAAATGGCGCCGATCGTCGGCCTCGATTCCGATGCAGAGCAGCTGATGACCATCTTCGCCAACATGGAAGGCGCCAACTGTCTGCTGTTGACGGAAAACATGCGCTATGCCGGCGTCGTCTCGGCCGCCTCGCTCATCAAGGTGATGAACGAGAAGAAGCTCAAGACCGCGCAGGACCAGAACCCGCTGACCGGCATTCCCGGCAACCACGCCATCCGCGATTTCATGCGCGAGGCGAGCCGCGACAGCGACGAGACCCGTCACTTCTGCTATTGCGACTTCGACAACTTCAAGCCCTTCAACGATGCCTATGGCTTCCACCTCGGCGACCACGCGATCTCGCTCTTCGCAGCCCTGATGCGCCGCTACTTCTTCGCCGAGCGCCACTTCCTCGGCCATGTCGGCGGCGATGATTTCTTCATCGGCGTGCAGGGCTGGACCAAGGAGGAGCTGACGGAAATTCTCGATCGTCTGATCGGCGATTTCCATGACGATGCCCAGGATCTCTATTCCGAGATCGACCGCGCCGCCGGCCGCATCCGCGGCCACGACCGCGCCGGCGTCGAGGCCTTCTTCCCGCTGATGCGCTGCTCGATCGGCGTTCTGGAGCTCCCCAAGGGGCTCGTCATCGACGACATCAGCCGCGTCTCCGCCGCCATCGCCCATATCAAGGCATTGGCCAAGGAAAGCGCGGAAGGCCTTGTCTTCCATCGGCTGGGCGAGGCGAATTGACGCTCCGGCGTTTCCGCCCTTCTCAACGCCGCGTTGCTGAACTATCTCACTGCTATCCGAATGAGGAGACCGGTGATGTCTTTGCCTGCGCTTATGCGTTTTGTCGATTTGCCCCGCTTCGGCGCCCCTGACGTGATGAACATATCGAGCGGGCCGCTGCCCGTGGCGGGCGAGGGGCAGATCCTCGTGCGCACCCAGGCGATCGGCGTCAACCGTCCCGATGTCGCGCAGCGCCAGGGCACCTATCCGCCGCCGAAGGACGCAAGCCCGATCCTCGGCCTTGAAATCGCAGGTGAAGTGGTCGCGATCGGCCCCGGCGTCAGCGGCTATTCTGTCGGCGACAAGGTCTGCGGCCTCACCAATGGCGGCGCCTATGCCGAATATTGCCTCATCCCCTCAGGGCAAGCCTTGCCGTTCCCAAGAGGTTACGATGCGGTCCAGGCGGCAGCACTTCCTGAAAACTACTTCACCGTCTGGGCCAACATGTTCCAGATGGCGGGCCTGACCGAGGGTGAAAAGGTGCTCATCCACGGCGGCACGAGCGGCATCGGCACCACCGCGATCCAGCTTGCCCGCGCCTTCGGCGCCGAGGTCTATGCGACCGCGGGCTCTCAGGAGAAATGCGACGCCTGCGTCAAGCTCGGCGCGAAGCGCGCCATCAACTACAAGACCGAGGATTTCGCCGAGGTGATCAAGGCCGAGACCGGCCATGGCGTCGACATGATCCTCGATATGATCGGCGCCGCCTATTTCGAGAAGAACCTTGCCTCGCTGGCGAAGGACGGCTGCCTCTCGATCATCGCCTTCCTCGGCGGCGCGGTTGCCGAAACGGCCAACCTCGCGCCGATCATGGTCAAGCGGCTGACAGTGACGGGCTCGACGCTGCGCCCGCGCACGCCGGAAGAAAAGCGCGCCATCCGCGACGATCTCCTGTCGCAGGTCTGGCCGCTGCTCGACGAGGGCAAGCTTGCCCCCGTGATCCACAAGACCTTCGCTTTCGAGGATGTCGTCGAAGCCCACAAGCTGATGGAATCGAGCAGCCATATCGGCAAGATCATGCTGCGCGTCTGACGATCACGCCGCTGCCGTCGCTTGCGTCTCGTTGCCGGACTTCTGGATCGACAGCGAGATCAAGATCGTCACGATCCCCGGCAGCGCCATCAGCACGAACAGCCAATGCGCCGCGGATATGCCTCCCGCAACGCCGCCTGGCGCAAGCAGGCCGGTGCTGTTGACGATAACGCCCGCGAAGGCTGCGCCGAATGCGCTTCCGAGCGATTGCACGGTGGTGATCGCCGCCGAGGCCTTGTCCTGCTCCGATGTCGCGACGAGGCGCAGCACCTTGGTCACCAGATGCGCCCAGCCGAGCCCGACCCTGAACCCCATGAGGAACATGAAGACGACGGCCGGCGCGAGCAGTGCGATGCTGCCTGCCTGATTGTCGCGTGCCAGGAAGATCGCCAGCGCCGCGACCGCAACCGTCTCGATCACGCAGCCGATAACGATCGCGCGCCCGGCGCGGGGGCCGGAGAACGAGGCGCTGAGAAACGCTGCCACTGTCCAGCCGAGCGCGACGAGCGCCGTGAGGTATCCCGATTCCAGTGGGCTGACGCTGTGCAGGGATTGCAGGAAATAGGGGATGTAGATGTCGCTGGTCAGCACCAGGATCAGCAGGAACATCATCAGGTAAACGCGAGCAATCGGCATGCTGAGGGCCACGGCGCCTGTCGGCAGCAGGCGGTTCCCGCTGCGCCGCTCAATGCCGAGCATGGCGACCACGGCGATGAGCGATGCCGAAACCAGCAGCGCTTTCGATTGCGTCGCCTCGATCGTGCCGGCGATGCTGACCAGAAGCACGGCCGCCAGGAGCAGCGCGATCTGCGTGATCGGCGTGCGCCCGGGAGCCCGATCGTCATGCGCCGAAGGCAACAGCACGGGCGCAAGGATAGCCATGAGCACGCTCACGGGAACAAGCAGCATGAAGGCGTGGCGCCAGGTGCTGCCATCGGAGAACAGGCCGCCAAGGCTTGGGCCGAGCAGCGTCGCCACGCCCCAGATCGCCGCATAAAGGGTCGAGGCCTTGCGCCACAGGTGCTCGGGATAGGCAAAGCGGATGAATGCATAGGCAAGCCCGCCCAGCGCGCCGGCTCCAAATCCCTGCACGGCGCGTCCGGCCAGAATGACCTGCATCGAGGGCGCCAGCGCGCAGATCAGGCTGCCGGCCGCAAACATCAGCGCGCCGGCCACGTAAACCGTGCGCAGGCCGATGCCGCGCGGCCGCATGGCGACGAAGATGGAGCCGAGCACCGCCGCCGCGACGAACAGCGTGGTGACCCACGAGAGCAGTTCCAGCCCGCCGATATCGCGCACGATCGATGGCGCGATCGTCGCCATGATATAGGCCTCGACCGCATAGAGCGTCACGCCGCCGCCGAGCATCAGCGTGGCTGCCAGGACCGATCTGGAAAAGAGATGGAAGACGGAGGAGCGCTCCGTCACGACGTCGTCGATGCTGCTCATGCGGAATGCCTTGAATGTTTCCTGGAAAGCTCTTGGGAAGTTTTTTGCAAGTTATAGCTTGGAAAAAATACACAGCCGCGCTATTAAAGCAAGAACAAGCTTGGAAAAATATCAGCCTATGCGCCAATCATCAGCTAACCGAATCCTGATGCTGCTTAAGACCGAAGGGCCACAACTTCTATCGGCGATCGGCGAGGCGCTGTCCATCTCCGGCGAGGCCGCGCGCCAGCAACTGGCGAAGATGGCCGACGAGGGGTTGGTCGAGCCCGTCTCCGAGCCCGCGCCGGGCAGGGGCCGTCCCCGTCAGCTCTGGCACCTGACGCCATCAGGCAACGCCCGCTTCCCCGACCGCCACGCCGAGCTGACCGCGACGCTCCTCGCAACCATGGTCCAGAGCCTTGGCCCCCAGGCGCTCGACACCGTCATCGCCGCCCGCGAGACTGAGACGCTGGCGCGCTACCGCAGCGAGATCACCGCTAAAGATCTTCCCACGCGCGTCCGCCAGCTGGCCGGCATCCGCACCGACGAAGGCTACATGGCCGATAGCTGGCAGGAAGAGGACGGCTCGCTGCTATTGATCGAAAACCACTGCCCAATCTGCGCCGCCGCCACCACCTGCGCCGGCTTCTGCCGCTCCGAACTCGAAACCTTCCGCAGCATCCTCGGCGCGGACGTAGAGCGCGAGGAACACATCCTCCACGGCGCGCGGCGTTGCGCGTATCGGATTAGCGCGGGTTAGCGGATTGCTGAAGCTGTTGCTTTTCAGCTTCCACGAACAGCAGCAGCAATATCGCTGCAATGCCGACACCAGCCGCCAGCAAGGCGGTTCCGGAATAGCTTGTGAAGCTTGTTCCCAGGGCAAAAATTCCCGCGCTGACGCCGTTCGCCGCAAACGTATTGACCGAGATAAGTGATGTGCCGAGCCCTGGCCGATCGGCGATCAGGTCCTGCAGGTAGGTGATGGGCACGCTCAGGATCGCCGCGCAACCGCAGGCGTTGACGACGACGAGCGCATAGATTTGCCACGGCGCGGTAACGAGGCTGAGCATCACCAGATAGACGCAATAGATCAGCGTCCCGGTAGCCAGGATATGGACGCTGCGAAAACGCCGCTGCAATGCGCCCCACATCAGCATGAAGGGCATTTCCAGGAACGCGACCATACCGGCTGTGATCCCCACATCCGCGACGCTGCCGCCGGCATCATGAGTGATGATCAGCGGCGACACCACGCTGCTCAACCGCTGCAGGCCCAGCATCATCGACAAGATGCCGACACGCATCAGCACGCGAGGCGAGAAGACAAGCGCGAGCGAACTGAAGAAGCCAACCTGTTGTGAGGACAACGCATCTCGCCTTGGCTCGGCCTTCGCCAGGAAGAGATACAGGCAGAAGCAAACGAGGCTCGCCAGCCCGGCAATGCCGTAGGCCGGCGTCATCGAGTGCGCGCTGACGAGATAGAGGCCTATCAAACCCGGCGCCAGCGCCCATGACCCGGAAAACAGCGCCCGTACCGTTGAAGTGATCGCGGCCGACTTGCCGCGATCCATGGTGTTTGTTGCCGCGCGGATGCTCGCTAGAAGGACCGAATAGGTCGCGTTGCTGATCGGGATGAACAGCAGCACGCCGATCATGAAGGCGGCCGTGTTGCGGAACGCGTAGATCATCCCGAAGCCGATCATGCCGCTTACCGACAGTGCCAGCACCAGCAGCCTGCGGTCGCCGAGCTTGTCGGACCAGATGCCGAGCGTCAGGCTGGTCACGACATTGATAAGGGCGGCGGCGAAGATCAGTATCGAATAGGCGTGATCCGACATGCCGAGTTCGGTAATTCCGATGATCGATTGATACGGCATGGTTGAGGCATAGGTGAAGGCGAGCGTCACAAGCGTCAGCGACGGAATGCGTATTCGTTGATCGCGGAGAATGGATGAGAAGGCGGATGACATGCGGCGGACTCCAGTTGCCAAAAGTCTAGACCCGCACCACTTGATTGCAACCTCGTGTCCGCGATGGCGTCCATTCAATTATGTGATCGATGTTTTGACCCTAAAGCCCGATCCGCCCGATCGCCGGGATCTTCACGCCGGGATTGGCGACATCTATGCCGGCGACCAGGCCCATGAAGTGCACTTCGAAGCCGCTGCGCTGGCCGGCGGCGATGCCGATCAGGCCGTAGAGGGTCGCGTGCATGTCGCGCCCGTCGGCATCGATCGCAAACATCCGCCCGTCGCTGAGGTAGTCGCGCCCGACCGCATCGGGCGGCAGCACCGCGTCGAGATCGGGCACGGTGCGCAGCACATGCGCGACGAAGCTGTTGGAATTCGGCCCCGGATAGATCCGGTAGTCGCCGACACCGGCATAGGGGTAGGACTGGATCGCCGCCTCGACGGCGGGGATGAGCCTCTGGGCCTCGTCGCCGGAGATTTCCTTAACGATATGAGGCGTGTTGGAATACCAGTAGGCGTCCGCGACATAATTGTTGCGGCGGATCGGCGAGCCCCAGCCGACCTTGTCGTAGCGATTGTAGGTCGCGTCGCCCTCGGCCTTGGTGACGATCCACGAGTGGCTGGCGACCGCGCCCTTCAGCCCGCCGGTGCTGGCCGACATGATGTAGATCTTGGCATCGCCGCTGGCATCAGCCCTAGGCAGCACGCCCGACGTGCCCCATTCGGCCTCCCGCCAGGAGCTCGGGTGGTTCTGCAGCGACCACCACCCGGCCGACGCCAGGGCCGGCAGCAGATAGACGACGAGGATGAGAAGAAGGAGCCGTTTGAGATGACGCATGAAACGCCGGGGACCTTTGCTGACGTGCGGTTGCGGCCAAGGATGTGACGAGCAAGATGGCGCAATTGCGCCGCTCTTTTTCAACATGAACCCGATTGCTTTATCGCGCCCATCATTTATGCGTGACAGCCTGTTCAGAATATCAGGATAAGCTCATGACCAATCCCGTCACCGTTGAAGTCACCCGCGGCGCGCGCGTCGAAAGCCGGCATCGCGGCGCCGTCATCGCGGTCGATGGCGATGGCAAGGTCGTCTTCTCGCTTGGTGATGTCGAGGCGCCCACCTTTCCGCGTTCGGCCTGCAAGGCCATGCAAGCGCTGCCGCTGGTCGAAAGCGGCGCTGCCGATGCCTACGGTTTCGGCGACAAGGAGCTGGCGCTCGCCTGCTCCTCGCATAATGGCGAGGACGAGCATGTTGCAGTCGCAGCCTCTATGCTGGCACGTGCCGGCCGCGATGTCGAAACGCTCGAATGCGGCGGCCACTGGTCATCGAGCCAGAAGGTGCTGATCCACCAGGCCCGCACGATGGAGAAGCCGACGGCGCTGCACAACAATTGCTCCGGCAAGCATTCCGGCTTCGTCTGCACCTGCGTGCATCAGGGCGTCGATCCCAAGGGCTATGTCGGTTACGATCACCCGCTGCAGCGGGAGATCCGCGCCACCATGGAAAGCCTGACCGGCGCCGTGCTCGGCCATGATAATTGCGGCACCGACGGCTGCTCGATCCCCACTTACGCCGTGCCGCTGAAGGGGCTGGCGCATGGCTTCGCCAGGATGGCGACCGGCAACGGCCTGGAACCATTGCGCGCCAAGGCCTCGCGCCGCCTGTTTGATGCCTGCATGGCCGAGCCCTTCTATGTCGCAGGCACCGGCCGCTTCTGCACGAAGCTGATGCAGCTGGCGCCCGGCCGCATCTTCGCCAAGACGGGCGCCGAGGGCGTCTTCTGCGCCGCCATTCCCGATCAGGGCATCTCGATCGCCGTCAAATGTGACGACGGCCACGCGCGCGCCGCCGAAAGCATGGTTGCCGCGGCCCTTGCCCGCTTCTTCGACAAGGACAGCGCCATCGGCGTCGGTCTCACCGATCTGGCGACATCGAGCATGCACAACTGGAATGGTATTCACGTCGGCGACATTCGCGCGGCGGCGGTACTCTCTGATTAAAGCGTGCCGGAACGGTACATTCCAAACACAAAAGATAGGCGATTCTAATATATGCGAAACTGAACCGGATGACGGCGCGTGCGCTTTCATCCGGTTAAGCTACTCTTGGCGCAGTACATCGATTGCCATGAGGGCAGGATATGTTTGCAGGCCGCTATCTCTGGTGGATGCTGATCGCTCTGGCGGTCTTTCTGTTCTTTGCCATGAGCTTCGATTACGTCACCTGGGCAACGGTCGCGACATCGAGCTGCGCGCGGGTTGCCGGCTCCTGCGGTCCGCTGATCCTGATGATGACCGGCACGATCAAGCCGATTGGCTATTACATCGCCGGCGGCATCATCCTCGTCATCACCTTCGCTCGCATTCACCACATCGGCATGAGCTGGCTCTGGTGCCTCTTCGTGCTCGTCCTCTTCGGCGCCTCGGCGCCATTTCCGCTCCTGCTCGCCAATGTCTGGACCGGCCAGATGAACGCGGAAATGGTCATGCAGAGCCTGCCGGTGGCCTTCCCCTTCCTCGTGGTGTTCTGCACCTATATCGGCTGGTCGTTCGAGGATGGAGGGGGCAGGCCGCTCGGCCCCTGGCGCTGGCTGCGGGTCGCCATCCGGTTCTCGGCCCTGTATGGCGCCATGATAGCGCTCGCGCAGACACCGACATTTGCCTGGATGCCCGGCCGGCTGCTCGACATGCCCTCGCTCTCGGTGCTGCTGGCCACCTGGCAGCCGAAGCTGGAGATGGCACTCACGCTTGGCGCACTGGATGATCGGCTGGCTTATCTGGCCCTTGCCGTCTTCTCGGTCGCACTCGCGGCAAGCCTGTTCGGCCCCCGTATCGAGGACTTCCGTGCCCGCCTGATGACGCCCTTCATGCTGAAAGGATCGCGCCGTTGAGGCTGCGATAGGGCGCAAGCTGCGCCTCGTCGATATCGTCAGGCACGATCAACCCCGAAACCGAAGCGACCGGCAGCACCTGGCAGGCGGAGGCCCGGTCGAGCTTGTCCGCCGTCAGCAGCACATAGGTCTCGATCGCGGAGCCGGCGATATGCCGCTTGATCGCGGCCTCCTCGAAATCCCCCGTCGACAGCCCGTGCACCGGATGCGCCGCCGTCACCCCAAGGAAGAACAGATCCGGCCGCAGCTGCGATATGGCGGCCATCGCGACGGCGCCGACAGCCACCATCGAATGCTTGTAGAGCTTGCCGCCGATCAGGATCACCTCGGCGCTCGGATGATGCTCGAACTCGGCGGCGATCGTCGGGCTGTGAGTGACGATGGTGACCGCAAGCCCGCGCGGCAGCTGTCGGGCGATCTCCGCCGTGGTCGTGCCGCCGTCGAGAAACACCATCTGGCCCGGCTTGATCAGGCCGATCGCTCTTGCCGCAAGCCGCTGCTTGGCGTCCCGCGACACATCCTTGCGGGTCGTAAAATCCGGCAGCTCCGGCGAAAGCGGCATCGCGCCGCCATGCACGCGTTTCAAGAGCCCCTCCGCCGCCATCTCGCGCAGGTCGCGCCGGATCGTGTCTTCCGACACGGAGAGGTCCTCGGCCACCCGCTTTGCAATCACCTGGCCGTCGCGGCGCAGCAGGTCGAGGATCAGTGTCTTGCGTTGGGAGGTCAGCATCGGGCTCACGAAGTTGAATGAATTTTCCTGAGTTTGCACGAAATGATTCGACAATCAAGAAATATCATGCATTTTCACGTAATCCCGTGCATGAAGCCGGGAGTTGAGGAGAAGAGACATGTTGATCTTGATTGCAGGCCCCTATCGTTCCGGAACCGGTGACGATCCGGCGAAGATGGCGGCCAATCTGCAGCGGCTGGAAGCGCCGTCGCACGCTCTGTTCGAAGCCGGCCATGTGCCGATGATCGGCGAATGGGTCGCCCTGCCGGTCTGGCATGCCGCCGGCGGCAAAAGCGTGGGCGATGATCTCTACGAGCGGATATTCCACCCGGTCGCGGGCCGCCTGCTGCAACTGTGCGAGGGCGTGTTGCGGCTGGAAGGGGAATCCAAGGGCGCCGACAACGATGTTCGCATCGCGAACGAGCGCGGCATTCCCGTCTGGTACCGGCTGGAAGACGTGCCGGGCTGCGCCAAGGCCGCTTGAAGCGACGCCAGAGACAAATCGGGGAGGCCGCGCATGCGGTCTCTCTTTCTCGCTCGCAATCCCGCTCGCGCGCTCTATGCTCTCCTGACAAAACAGGAGTCGTCATGCTGACATTGTATTTCGCGCCCGGCGCATGTTCCCGCGCCAGCCTCATCGCGCTTGAGGAATCGGGTCTTCCTTTCGAGGCGAAGCGGGTCGATACCGCCAATGGCGAGCAGCGCTCCGAAGCCTATCGGGCAATCAATCCCAAGGGCCGCGTTCCGGCACTTGCCACCGAAAAGGGCGTGCTCACCGAAACGCCGGCGATCCTGGCCTATATCGCCGCCATCGCGCCGGCGGCCGGCCTTGCGCCGCTCGACGATCCCTTCGAATTCGCCCGCCTGCAGGCCTTCAACAGCTACATCTGCTCGACGGTCCATGTGAACCACGCCCACGGCCGCCGCGCCAGCCGCTGGGCCGACGACGCCGCAGCCCATGAGGCGATGAAGGCCAAGGTGCCGGAGACGATGGCGGAGAGCTTCGCGCTGATCGAAGACGGCATGTTCGCCGGTCCCTGGGTGATGGGCGAGCGCTACTCCGTCGCCGATCCCTATCTCTTCGTCATGACCGGCTGGCTGCCGAGCGACGATGTCGACCCGGCGCGCTTCCCAAAGGTCGCCGACCACTACGCCCGCATGCTCGAGCGCCCGGCCGTGCAGCGCGCGCTCGCCCGCGAAAAGGCGTAAGCCGCATCAACGCTGGTAATTTGCCGAAAGCTTCTTCGGCGCGCGCAATCGCCACGCGCCGATCAGCCGATCCGTCAGTTCCGCATCGCCGATGACGTCGATACGCACGGGCAGATACTGCCAGCCGACATAATGCGGTGTCTGGAAATAGATCTCGGGCGCCAGCGCAAGCAGCGCTTCCTTCTCGTCGAGCGAAATCGAGATCACGATCGTCTCGTTGTCCTTCACGGCCACGAAGGACTTGCCGGCGACCTTCAGCGCGTGGTTGCCATAGGACGTGCCTTCCTCGACGCCGGGCAGTTTCGCCTCGGCCACAAGCCGCAGCAGCCGCTTGAAGATCGCGTCGATATTGTCGGCCATGCATCCTCCCGGTCGAACGTCCGGGAGAGACTAGCAGATTTCGGAGCCTATGCGCAGAGCGCCAGTTCGGGCCGCTCGAGGACGGGGTTGGGCTGCTCGCAACGCTCGAGCGGCAGGTCTGCCAACTCCGTCAGCGACATCCGCGCAAGATCGGGATGGGAGAGCGGATCGCCTGCCGGATCGACGCCATAAAGCGGTTCGACGATCTCTTCGTTCAAGAAAAACTTTAGCCAATGCATCGGATGCCTCGCTTTCTCGGTCTCTGCCTGCGGGGAGTGATCGCTTCACAGACGAAAGATGCATGCGTGATGCAGGGCAATATCCTCCCGAAGTGGGGAGGGTTTCAATTGAGAATAACGGAATTCTGATATAGAAAATCTATATGAGAAATCTGAACTCGGTACATCTGAACGGCTTGCGCGCGCTCGAAGCCGTCGGGCGGCTGGGCTCGCTGCAGGCGGCGGCCGAGGAGCTTGGTGTGTCGATCGGCGCCGTCAGCCAGCAGGTGATCAAGGCCGAGGCGCAGCTTGATCGAACGATCTTCGAGCGCACGCCCAAGGGCATGCTGGCGACCGAGGCGGGCGCTCCGTTGCTGGCGACGCTCAATGAAGGCTTCGCGCATCTGTCGCGGGCGGTGGCGCTCGCGCAACGCCGCGACGACAGCATCCTGACGATCTCGGTGGCGCCCGTCTTCGCCGCGCGCTGGCTGGTCTATCGCCTCGATCGTTTCGCCGAGCACCACCCCAACATCAACCTGCGCATGGACGCGACCATGAAGCTGGTCGATCCGGCGCTCTGCGATGTCGATATCGGCATCCGCGTCGGCGATGGTCGCTGGCCCGATGTGAAGGCGGAGCTGTTGCTGGAGCAGGAGGTGTTCCCGGTCTGCACGCCCGCTATGGCCGAAAGCCTGCGCGAACCCGCCGATCTTCTGGCGCTGCCCGCGATCATCGACGGCCGTGCGATGTTTGGCTGGGACGTCTGGATGCGCGCGGCGGGGCTTGAGGGTGCCGCGCTCGAAACCCGCCACGTCTTCAACGATGCGTCGCTCTGCCTCGATGCCGCTATCGCCGGGCAGGGTGTGATGCTCGCCTGGCAGACGCTGGCCGGCTATGCGCTGCAGCAGGGCCAGCTGGTCGCGCCCTTCGGCATTCGCGCCAGAACCGGCTTCGGCCACTATTTCGTGACCGCGCACGGGGTGCGCGAACCGAAGAAGGTCAGGGACTTCAAGGCCTGGATCCGCGCCGAGATGGCCGAGACCTTGAAGCTCTTTGTCTGATCACACCGTCTCTTTGGACCGTGCCGCCTGCATGGCGATATAGGCCGGGCGGGCCTGGCAGCGCTTGATCCAGGCGTCGACTTTGGGATGCGCGTCGAACAGCGCCTGCTCCGACTGGGCATAGCGCAGCACTTCGGCAAGGTTCAGATCGGCGGCGGTGAAGCGGTTGCCGACGAGATAGTCGGTGGTTGCGAGATGCTTTTCGAGCACCGCCAGCGGCCGCTTCAGCGAGCGGCTGGCCACGGCGATGGTCGCCCGGCCTTCCTCGGTGTCTTCCTTCTCGTTGTCGTAGGTCATGACGAGCTTGATCGTGTGGATCTCGACCTCGGTCGCCGCCCACATCGTCCACATGGTCAGAAGACCGTCTTCCTCCACGCTCTGGCCGGCGAGCGAGCCGCCATGCTTGCGGGCCAGATAGAGCGTGATCGCCAGCGATCCGTGCATCACGAGATCGCCATCCTTGATGGCCGGGATCATGGCCATCGGATTGATGGCGGCAAAATCAGGCGACAGCGTATTGACCGGCGCATCCGATGCCAGCGGGTTGTCGAGGCGCCGCGCCTGCAGCACCGGCACGGATTTGAACTCCAGCCCGAGCTCTTCAGCCATCCAGTAGACGCGCGAGGCGCGCGAGCGATAAACGCCGTAGATTGTCAGCATGATGATGTGCCCCTCTTAAAACCTGCCGCGAGCCTAGAGGCTAGGGCGATCAAGCGGAAGCTTCCAAGGCTGATGGGTCAATCAAAGCTTTTGATGGTGGATTAAAGCTCGTCGCATGTCGGCGCCGCAAAACCGCTGCACATTTTTGCGCGACATGCTTCACGACACGCGATTGCGCTCGACAGTCAGATGCGCGTAGCCGCCGGCGCCATCCGCCAGTTCTCCCGACATCTTTTTGTCCCATTCGAACCCGACCACCGCGCCCTCGGCCATGTCCTGAAAAACGTTGTCGGTAATGACGGCGGTTCCCGCCCCATCGACAATCGAGACCGCGCAGCCGACCGGCGCCTTGCGCACCACGTTACCTGTCACCACCAGGTTGCGCATGTAGGGACCCCAGCCGAGCTGCATGCCCCATCTTGGCGCACCCTCGATGATGTTGTTCGAAACCAGCGTGTCGGCCTCGGCGGCAATGCCGATACCGAAGCTCACATCCGGCTTGTAGGGGCCGTCGAGCTTGAGATTGCGCACGACATTGCCGGTTACGCTGGCGAGCCTGCCGCCCTTGTCGAAATTGGCGATAGAGATGCCGTTGGCGGCCCCGTCGATCATGTTGTTTGCGACCACGGCCCCCTCGAACTCGAATTCGACATAGATCGCCGTCTCGCCCGAGCGCCGGCACTGGTTGCCCGATATCTGCACGTCGGAGGCCGAGTTGGCGCGGATCGCGGTGAAGGCGCAGTCGGAGATGTGGTTGTTACTCACCATGACATTGTCGGCGCGAAACAGGTTGATGCCGTTGCCGTTCTGCCCGGTGCCGCCATCGGTCGCGCCGATCCTGTAGATTCGGTTGCCGCTCACGATGCTGTCATCGGCAGCCTTCTTCCAGCGATGGATCAGGATGCCGCCATTGCCGCAATCGAACACCTCGTTATTGGTCACCGAAAGGCCTGAGGATTCCACCGCGTAGAGCCCGGATTGCGCGGCCCCCGATATGCGGCTGCGCTCGATCCGCCCGCCGCAACGCTCCAGCTGCAGCGCATGCTTGCGGCTTCCCGAGATCTCGCAATTGTCGATCACGACGTCGTCGACGCCGGTGAATTGCACCAGCGCGGATGCATTATCGCCAAGCCAGCGATTCTGCCCGTCGATCACGATGTTGGAAAGCTCGATGCGCTTGACGTTCTCGGCGGTAAACAGGCGTCCGTCGCCGGTATAGACGATCCGTGACGCGCCGGGCACGCCGGTGATGCGCGTATTGTCGGGCAAGGTCAGGTTCGACACCTTGTAGACACCCGGCGGCAGGAACACCGGAACGTTCTCGGCCGATGCGTCGTCGATCATCTTCTGCAGGCTGCTGCTCTTGCGGTCACCTGGATCAGGTGCGGCCTTGTATTTCACCGCGTCGATCGAGCCGCGCAGATCCGGCTGCCGGCTCGCCGCGAAGGCGGGAGGCGCGAGCAGGGCGACCGTGGAGCAGGCGGCAAGGCGCAAGAGATTGCGGCGGGACGCCAGGGGGAGGGACGAAAGGAGCGGCGATCTGTTCATGATTTCAGCCATGCAGGAACCGTGCCGCGATCGAAGTATCGTTTTGGCACACTCAAGGTTGCGGGCATTATTATTTATTAATCATGGAATTCGTGCAGTTCCGTTGGTGTATGATTCACCTTTTTATTTGAGTGTGCGCCAAGAATTCGGAAACACTTCAGGATTTACTATGTGTGCGACTGTGTTTGATGGTGTGGCTCGCCGTGCGGCCACTCTGGGGGCTGACCATGAATGACTTGAGTGCCAGCTTTCGTGATGCCGATACGACCGAGATCGATACGGGCAGGATCGTCACCGCCGCGCAAGCGCTCATTGTCTCCAGCAGCCGCAGCATGGCCGCCGGTATCGAGGATCTCGGGCTGAAGGCGATCATCCACGAGCTTCCCGACTTCTTCTATGTCAAGGACCGCGCCAGCCGCTTCGTCTTCGCCAATGCAACCGTCGCGCGGGCCTTCGATGTTGACGATCCCGAGGATCTCACCGGCAAGCGTGATTTCGATTTCTTCGACTTCCAGACCGCTCGTGGCTATTTCGAGATCGAGCAGGAGATCATGGCGACGGGCGAGCATCGGCTCGACGTCGAGGAGATGGTCCGTTCGCCCTTGAGCGAACTCGTCACCTGCCGGCTCACCTCGAAGCTTCCGTTGCGCAACGAGAAGGGGGAAGTCGTCGGTCTGATCGGCGTTTCGCGCGATATCACCGAGCGCAAGCGGCAGGAAGAATTCCGTCGCGGCCAGGCGCAGGTGGTGGAGATGATCGCCCGCAACGAGCCGCTTGAGATGATCCTTGAGGCACTCGTCCTTCTGGTCGAGGCCGAGATCGAGGGCATAATGGGCTCGGTGCTCATTCTGGATCGCGACGGACGGCGGCTTTGTCACGGCGCGTCGCCCAGCCTGCCAAGCATCTACAGCCGCATGATCGATGGCGTCACCATCGGTCCGAACGCCGGCTCGTGCGGAACGGCGGCCTGGCGTGGCAAGTTCGTCATGGTCGAGGACATGATGGTTGATCCGCTCTGGGCTGATTATCGCGGCGTCGCCCAGCAATATGGCTTCCGCTCCTGCTGGTCGATGCCGGTCATGACGGCGCAGAACAATGTGCTCGGCACCTTCGCGCTCTATTCCAGCGAGGTCCGCCGCCCGACGCCGCGCGAGATGGAGTTCGTCGCCATGGCGACGCATATCGCCGGCATCGCCATAGAGCGCCGCCGCGGCGACGAGCGCATCCAGTTCATGGCTCATCACGACGATCTGACCGGCCTGCCCAACCGCGCCTTTTTCAAGGAGCGCATGGCCAAGACGCTGCATCAGGCGCGCCGCAGCGGCCGCAAGGTGACCGTCGCCTATATCGACCTCGACGATTTCAAGGATATCAACGACAGGCTGGGCCACGGGGCAGGCGACGAAGTGCTGAAGGAAGTCGCGGCCCGCATGGCGAATGGCGTTCGCGCCTCCGATATGGTCGTGCGCCTCGGTGGCGACGAATTCCTTGTCGTGCTCGTGCATCAGTCGAACCACGACACCGGCATCACGCGGCGCCTGCGCGAGCTGCACAAGGCGGTGCGCAAGCCGATAAACTACCAGGACAAGCAGCTGCGCGTGACCTGCAGCATCGGCGTCGCTTCTTTCCCGAGCGACGGCGCGACCGCCGACGAGCTTCTGGCAAACGCCGACAGCGCCATGTACCGCTCCAAGCAGCTCGGGCGCGACACGCTGCAACATTACCACGGCGCTCGCGACGCCGACCTCAATTTACCGGTCAGCGAGCAGGAGGAACTGCGGCAGGCGATTATCTCCGATCAGCTCGTCCTCCACTATCAGCCGCAGGTCGATGTCTCGACACTCGCAGTCACGGGCCTCGAAGCGCTCGTCCGGTGGAAGCATCCGACCCGCGGAATGGTGCCGCCGGCGGATTTCATTCCGATGGCGGAGGAGAGCGGTCTGATCGTCCCGCTCGGCCTTTGGGTGCTTAACGAAGCCTGCCGCCAGGCGCGGGCGTGGCAGGACATGGGCCTGCCGCCGCTTCGCATTGGCGTCAACGTCTCGGCGCGGCAGTTTACCGACAAGGACTTCGCGCGTCTGGTGAAGGAAGCGGTGGAGCGCTTCGGGCTCGCGCCGCGCTGGCTTGAGCTCGAGCTCACCGAAAGCGTGCTGATGCAGGATGCGGACCGCGCGCTGGCGACGATGACTGCGCTGCGCCCGCTGGGCATCCGCTTCTCGATCGATGATTTCGGCAGCGGCTATTCGAGCCTGGCTTCGCTGAAGACCTTCCCCTTCGACCGCCTGAAGATGGACCGCTCGCTGATCGAGGCGCTGCCGTCGGACAAGACCGCCGTCGCCATTGGCCTCGCCGTCATCTCGTTGGCGCAGACGCTGAAGCTCACAGTGGTCGCCGAGGGCGTGGAAACCGACGAGCAGCGGGAGTTCCTGCGCTTCGCCAAGTGTGAGGAGGCGCAGGGCTACCGCTTCTCCAGGCCGCTGCCCGCCGATCAGGTTCCCGGCTTCCTGAAAGGCTCTAGATTTGGCCTTCCGTCACATTCATAATCTCAATTCATAAGCTTTATCTGTTTTCAATATCTACCGATCTTGCCTCTTCGCCACTAACTTTCCAAGATGGATGGTCGACCGTTTGTGTCCGACTTCAATCGATCGCGGAATCGACAATGAGTATTTTCGGAACATTGGCATTGTCGGTTGCGATGTCGTAGCTCTGTTCCGAGCCTGTCGCTTCCATGATCGGTCACAGTGAGGTGAGCGCCGATGAACACGAGATTTCACCAGGGTGTCGACAGCACGGCGCTAGCTGTGCCGTTTCGCGAGAAAAGCTCGGACGCTCCGCTCGAGATCCTGTCCTTCGCGCTCGATGCCCTGAAATCCGGAATGCCGGCCGCCCTCATTTTCTTGACCGAAATTCGAGGCGGTGCGGCGCGCGCGCTTGGCGCGCAGATGGCGGTGCGGGCCGATGGCGGCTTCTGTGGATTTGTCTCCGGCGGATGCGTCGAGGCTGCGGTTGCGGCAGAGGCGCTGGAGGCGCTGGAACTCGGCACGGACAAGGAGCTGATGCTTGGCGCGGGCTCGCCTTACTTCGATATTGTTCTGCCCTGCGGCGGCGGCCTGACATTGACGATACACTGTCTGAAGGACGGCACGGCGTTGAGTGAGATCGTCCGCGGTCTGAAGGCGCGGCGCCGCGTTGCCCTGCGTTACGTGCCCGCGTCCTCCTCCCTCGTGTTCGATGCGCAGGCGGTCGAGACCGGCTGGTCCGAGGCCGGTTTCACTATGGCATATCGTCCGGCGCCGCTCATTTTCGTGTCCGGACAGTCGATCGAAACCGAGACATTGTCGCGCATAGCGCAATCGGCGAGTTACGAGGTGCGCCAGCTCGATCCAGCCAACGCGCCAAAGCCGGAAGATTTCGATCCCGATTCCGCGCTCGTCCTTCTGCATCACGATATCGAGCGTGAAGTCGGGCCGTTGATCGCCGCCCTTGCCGGCGCGCCGTTTTATATCGGGGCGCTCGGCGGCGTCAGAACGCATGCGCGGCGCGTTGCGAAGCTCGAGGAGCTCGGATGCTCGAAAGCGTCCATCGAAAGGATCAAGGCGCCGATCGGGATCTTTTCCAAGGCGCGGGACGCTGTATCGCTTTCCCTGTCGATCCTCGCCGATATCGCCGCTCTCCGCCGCTAGGCCGGCCTTTCCGCGCGCAAACAACAATCAGCTCAGAGCCGCTTGAATAAAGGATACCCCATGACATTTTCGGGAAAACGCCTCGCTTTCGCGATGTCCTGTCTGGTTCTCGTTGCCGTTCCCAATATCGGCGCAAGAGCACAGGATGCCTCCGCCGGCGCGATGTTGTTCCGGCAGCGGTGCTCGGCATGCCACGCGCTGGATGCCGCTCAAAAGAGGGTGGGGCCGCATCTCGATGGTGTCGTCGGCCGCCCTGCTGGCAGTGTCGAGGGCGCGCGATATTCGAAGGGCATGCAGGCGCTCGGCGTTCAATGGAATGCGGAAAGCCTGGACAGGTTTCTCACCAACCCGCGCCAGATGGTGCCGGGCTCCTTCATGCCGATCTCCGTGGGCAATGCCGCGGACAGGCACAACATCATATCCTACCTGGAAAGCGTCTCGGTCCAGCCGGCCAACTAACGCCCGGTGGACGAGATCAACGTGATAGCCTCCCGCCCCGCGCTGAGCGGGACGGGAGGCACTGTTTTCCGTGATCTTTAAACGAGCGCTTAGCGCATTTGCAGAACGATCGGGCTGCTGCTTGCCGGGTCGGTATGCTCTCGCATGGCCTTGACCTCGGTCGGGGCGACGGCCTTGCCATGGTTGCCCCACGAGGAGCGGACATAGGTGAGGACATCGGCGATCTCGCGGTCCGAGAGCTGTTCGCGGAAGGGCGGCATGCGGTAGGCGTCGGGCACGCCGGCGGTCACGACGCGGGCGGAGCCGTTGAGCGTTGCGTTGATCTGGGAGTCCGGGTGGTCGATCAGCGAAGCCGTCGATCCTGCAAGCGGCGGAATCCAGGGGGCTTTGCCGCCGCCGTCGGGCCCATGGCAGAATCCGCATCTGGTGGCATAGGTCTTGGCGCCGGGCGCTGCATCCGCGGTGCTGCTCACATTCGTGACGGCGGTCGCCGATGCCTGAACGACCCATGGCGTGCCGTCGCGGGCCGGATCGCCCGGAAGCGACTTCAGATAGTGGCTGATCGCCCGGAGATCGTCATCGCTCATGAACTGCGTCGAGTTGTTATAGGCCTCGGCCATCGAGCCGAAGACAACGGCATGCTGGTTGCGACCGTTCTTGAGGAAGGCGAAGATATCGTCCTCGCTCCAGCGTCCGAGGCCGGTATTGTGATCCTGCCGAAGGCTCGGTGCATACCATCCGTCGAGCAGCGCACCGGACAGGAATAGCGGACTGCCGTCGTCGAGCGCTTTTTCGTTCATCGTGACGCTGCGTGGCGTATGGCACGCGCCACAATGGCCGGCTGCCTGCACCAGGTAGGCGCCGCGGTTCCACACCGCGTCCTGCGCCGGCTTGTCGGCATAGATGCCCTGGTCGACGAAAACAGCATTCCAGAGCGCCAGCGGCCAGCGCATGTTCATCGGCCACTCGATGCCGGTCTGGCGGTTCGGTTGATTGACCGGCTGCACACCGTCCATGAAGAACGCGTAGAGAGCGCGGACGTCATCGTCGCTCAGCTTGACGTAGGACGGATAGGGCATGGCGGGGTAAAGCCGCCTGCGATCGGGGGTCACGCCGTGGCGGACGGCGCGGTCGAAATCGGCCAGCGTATAGTTGCCGATCCCGGTCTGCTTGTCCGGCGTGATGTTGGTGGCGAAGATGGAGCCGAGCGGCGTGCCCATTTCGAGCCCGCCGGTGAACGGCTTGCCATCGGGAAGGCTGTGGCAGGCAACGCAATCGGCCTGCCGCGCGACCATCTCGCCGCGCGCAACAAGCTCGCTGGCGGCGCCGGTGGTGATGCCGGCGCTCTCGAATGGTGATGAGGGCTTGGAGGTGACGAACCAGAAAAGGCCGCCTCCGACGACAATAATGATTAGAAGAACGACCAGAAAGACTTTTTTCAAGGACAATCCATCCTCTTGAAACAGGCTGATGTTAACGGCTTTGCGCAAGCGCGCGTGGCTCGACCGCGGCGGTTACCAGAACGTCGCCGGGATAAAAGATCCCGGCAACGTTGCTGACGGCGGAGGGGCGCGGCGCGCTAGCTGTCGAACGTGTATTGAGAAAGAGGCATGCTGCGGATGCGCTGGCCCGTCAGGGTCGAGACCGCATTTGCGACCGCTGGCGGGACAGCCGGAAGACCCGGTTCCCCGATGCCGCCCATCTTCTCGCCGCTTTCGACGACCCGCGTGTGAACGCGAGGCATCTCAGCTGGCGAGAGGATCGGGTAGAGGTCGTAGTTGCGGGCAATCGGCTGCCCCTCCTGATAGACCACTTCCTCAAGCAGGACCTGGGAAACACCCAGCGCCGCCGCCGAGTTGATCTGGGCGTCGACAATCGCCGGATTGACGATGTTGCCCGGATCGACCGCTTCCCACAGGTCGTGCACCACAACCTTGCCCGCCGAGATCGACACCTCGGCGATGGCTGCGGTGAAGCTGCCGAAAGCCGACGCCATGGCCACGCCACGGGCGCGTCGTGAGCCGTCGGCCGCCGTGAACGGTCCGCGCTTCCAGCCCCCCGACAGTTCGCCCGCCGCCTTGAGAAGGGTGCTCAGTCGCGGATTGTCCTTCAACAGCTGAAGGCGCAGCTCGTAGGGGTCCTTGCCACCCTTGTCGGCCAGCTCGTCGAGGAACGACTCGTAGAGGAAGTCGTTCATCGAGTTGCCCACCGAACGCCAGTAGGCGAGCATGGTCGGATTTTCGACGTATAGCTGAGCGATGCGCCGGTTGGGGATGGCGTAGGCCTTGCCTGTCAGGCCTTCCACGGCGGTGTCGTCGATCTTGTCGTCGCTGTGGCCGTAGATGTTCTCGCTCGGTCCCTCGCAGATGCTGACGGCCTCGATGGCCACCGGCATGCCGTTATCGTCGAGCGCGCCACGGAACCGCACGGCCGCCATCGGCCGCATCGGATCACGCAGGAACTCTTCTTCACGGCTCCAGATCAGCTTGATCGGGCGGCCGGTTTCCTTGGCAAGCTGGATTGCCTGCGGGTAGGGGTTGGCCGCGGGATAGAGGAAGTGGCGTCCGAAGAAGCCGCCGAGCAGCGGGCTGTGCACGTTGATCTTCGATGCATCGAGACTGGTGAGGGTGGCGATATTCGCCTGGAACTGTTCGGGCGCCTGGTTCGGCATCCACAGATCCAGAGTACCGTCCTCGTTGAACCGCGCCAGCGTCGAAGGTGGCTCCAGCTGTGCGTGATGCAGATACTGGCTGTGATAGGTGGCCGAGACGACGGTCTTGGCGGCGGCAAGCACTGCCGTGGCATCTCCCACCTTTTCCGCGTCCTTGCCGTCACCCGGCTCATTGGCCAGACGCTGGCTGAAGGCTGCGGTCGAGAAATCCGCGGGCATCGTGCGGATGCCGTCGATCACCGGCTTGGCGCCTGCCTCCTGCCATTCGACCTGCAGTGCTTCGGCGGCGCGCTTGGCGTTCCACCAGCGTTCCGCGACGACCGCGACGGCGCCGGGCAGGCGGTGTACCGAGTGGATGCCCGGCATCGCCTTGACGGCATCCTCATTGCGGATGTCGCCGACCGACATGCCGAGCCGCGGCGCGTGCTGGACAGCCGCATGCAACATGCCGTCGACCTTGCAGTCGATCCCGTAGATCGCTCTGCCGGTTGATTTGTCGAGCACGTCGAGGCGCTGTACGGGCTTGCCGATCCAGCGGAACTGCGACCGGTCCCTGAGCGTAACGCTGTCGGTGGCCGGAACGTCAAGCGCCATGGCTTCCGTCGCGAGTTCGCCGTAAGCGAGCTTGCGCCCCGAGGCCGCGTGCACCACATGGCCGGGCTCCGTCGTCAATTCGCTGGCGGGCGCGTTCAACCGCGTTGCGGCGGCCTGCACCAGCATCGCCCGACAGAGGGCGCCGAGCTTGCGCATCGTGTCATAGCTGGTGCGCACCGACATGCTGCCGCCGGTGATGCGCATCGTGCCGTTGACGACCAGATAATCCGGTCCGGTCGGCGCGTTTTCCACCACGAAGGAGGCCGGGTCGAGGTCGAGCTCCTCGCCGACGATCTGGGCCATTGCGGTGAAAACGCCCTGGCCACCCTCGACGAAGGGGCTCATCAGCCGCGCCGTATTGTCCGGGCGGATTTCCAGAAACGCCGGAACGCGGGTTCCCGGCGCCATCGTCTTGGCCGCTTCCTGGGCGCGTGCGCCGTCGATCGGCAGCCCGAAACCCAGCACCAAAGCACCGGCGGTCGCGCCGATGGAGCCGAGCAGGAAGTTGCGCCGTGATACGTTGACCGGTACGGCCGTGGTCAGTTCCGTCTGACCGTCGATTTCGCGAACGGGGGCGGTCATAGCGTTTCCACCTTCTGACCGGAGAGATCCTGAACCGCTGCCTTGATGGCGTTATACGTTCCGCAACGACAGAGATTGACCATGGCGGCGGCGATCTCATCGTCTGATGGAGTGGCGGTCTGCTTCAAGAGCGCGGTTGCCGCAATCACCTGGCCGGACTGGCAGTAGCCGCATTGCGGCACCTGGTGCGCGATCCATGCGGCCACGACGCGCTGGCCCACTGGATCGTTCTCGATCGCTTCGATCGTGGTAACCGATCGGCCGACGACGCTTTCGAGCGGCGTGACGCAGGATCGGACGATTTCGCCATCGACCATGACGGAGCAAGCCCCGCACTGCGCAAGTCCGCAACCATACTTCGTGCCCGTCATCCCGAGCTCGTCACGAATTACCCACAGGAGTGGTGTGTCGCCCTCCGATGTCACATCGTGGGCCTGTCCATTGATCTGGATTTTCATCTTTGTGCCTTAGCTTGGTCGGATACTGGTGAGAATGTCTCGCGATCCGTCGCGCTGACCAATGTCAGTCACGCTTCGGTCGCTCAGCTTCCCCGAATATCCGCGGCTTGAATAGACCGCTAGAAGTCATAGGGGTTATGAATCCAGAGCATAAATCCGCAGGCGTGGCAGATGCTATGATCGATCGTGCAAGATACGAGCGTGGACTAACGAATTGCGAAGCATTTAGTTCCAACGCCCCCGTCGTTTTACCGACATCGTGCGCCGAGCAATCTCTCGCATATATGCCACAAACTTTGAAATCGGACAGCACCACGCTTCTAACGACCGGTTCACTTTCTCTTTAACCGGCCGTGAATTTGATCCTGGCCGGTTTCCGATCATTCAACCTATTGAAATATATTGCTATTTCAAATTTTCTGCATTGGTGAGCGCAGAGTATAAGCCTTATCGTCATGCGGCCGGTAATCACCGTCTCTCTCTGACCTAACCTTTCTCACTCAACGAAGCGGACTGTCGGCCTTACCTCAAACTTCGTCCGAGGTCGGCCGCCGCCGTGGCGACTGAGCAAAGGAGAAAGCCTTGAAGACCGTCCCAAGCATGATCGAAATATCTCGGCGGGACCTGATGGTGGGGACCGCCGCCGTTTCCGTCGCGACCGCGAATGCGGCAAGCCCGGTATTCGCCCAATCCGTTGCCCCGGCAGCCGCGGAGAATCATTCGCAGGTCGCGTTCACGGTGAATGGAACGCGACACGAACTAGATCTCGACAACCGCACGACCCTGCTGGATGCGCTGAGGGAACATCTGCACCTGACCGGTACCAAGAAGGGCTGCGATCACGGACAGTGCGGCGCCTGCACCGTCATGGTGGATGGCCGCAGGATCAATTCCTGTCTATCGCTCGCCGTCATGCACGAGGGCGACCAGATCACCACGATCGAGGGGCTCGGCACCACCGCCGACATGCACCCGATGCAGGCCGCCTTCGTCAAGCATGACGGTTTCCAGTGCGGTTACTGTACGCCCGGACAGATCTGTTCCTCCGTCGCCGTGCTCGAGGAAATCAAGGCCGGCATCCCGAGCCATGTCACCAATGACCTGACGGCGCCGACCGAGGTCAGCGATGCGGAAATCCGCGAACGCATGAGCGGCAACATCTGTCGATGCGGCGCCTATCCGAACATCGTTGCAGCCATCAACGAAGTCGCAGGGAGGCAGGCATGAGAACATTTTCATACGAACGCGCGACCTCGGTGGCGAACGCCGCCGCCACCGCCGCCCGCAACGAGACCGCAAAATTCATCGCCGGCGGCACCAACCTTCTCGACTTGATGAAGCTCGAGATCGAGACGCCAACCCACCTTATCGACGTCAATGGTCTCGGCATGGACAGGATCGAGCGGACGGAAGCCGGGGGGCTTAGGATCGGAGCGCTGGTGCGCAACACCGATCTCGCCTCGGACCAGCGGATACGCCGGGATTACGGCCTGCTGTCGCGGGCGCTGGTGGCCGGAGCATCCGGACAATTGCGCAACAAGGCCACGACCGCGGGCAATCTGCTGCAGCGGACACGCTGTCCGTATTTCTACGATACCAACCAGCCCTGCAACAAACGCCAGCCGGGAAGCGGCTGTTCGGCGATTGGCGGCTTTACCCGGCTGCATGGCATCATGGGTGTCAGCGATGGCTGCATTGCCACCCATCCGAGCGACATGGCGGTTGCCATGCGTGCGCTCGACGCCGTGGTCGAGACGGTGAAACCCGACGGCTCGACGCGCGCGATCCCGATCAGCGAGTTCCATCGCCTGCCGGGCAGCACGCCGCATATCGAAACTGCGCTGGAGCGCGGCGAGATGATCACCGCGGTCACCTTGCCGCCGCCGATCGGCGGACGGCATGTCTATCGCAAGGTTCGTGATCGCGCATCCTATGCCTTCGCGCTGGTTTCGGTCGCCGCCGTCGTGCGGAACGACGGCAGCGGGCGCGTGGCGCTTGGCGGCGTTGCGCACAAGCCATGGCGGGTCGAGGCGGCGGACGCCGAGCTGCCGAACGGTGCCGTCGCCGTCACTGCGAAGCTGCTCGAGGGGGCACGCACCACGCACGAGAATGCATTCAAGGTGACCCTCGTCGAGCGCACGCTCGCGGGCATCCTCGACGAAATGAAAGGTTGAACCATGCGCTTCGACACTCCCGCAACGACAAACCCGATCGATCAGCTGAAGGTTGTCGGTCAGCCGATCGTCCGGATAGATGGTCCGCGCAAGGTCACCGGCACCGCCACCTACGCTTACGAATGGCACGGCGCCAATCTGAACGCGGCCTATGGCTATCCGGTCGGCGCCGCCATCGCCAAGGGGCGGATCAGCTCCATGGACGTGCAGGCCGCCCAGCGCGCACCCGGCGTCATTGCCGTCGTCACGGCCCAGAGCGCAGGCGAGCTCGGCAAGGGCAAATTCAATATCGCCCAGCTGTTCGGCGGCCCGCAGATCTCGCACTATCACCAGGCAATCGCGGTCGTGGTCGCCGAAACCTTCGAGCAGGCGAGGGCGGCCGCGAGCCTCGTGAAGGTCGATTATGTCGAGGCCCCCGGCGCCTACGATCTTCAGGCCGCCCAGAGCTCGGCCACGAAGCCGTCCGGTTCCGAGGGGGATGACGCCGACAGCGCGGCCGGCGACTTCGCATCGGCTTTCGAGCAGGCAGCGGTCAAGCTGGACGAGCGCTACACGACGCCCGACCAGTCGCACGCGATGATGGAGCCGCATTCATCGATGGCGGCCTGGGATGGCGACGAGATTATGGTCTGGACCTCCAACCAGATGGTGGCCTGGAACCGCGCGGAACTGGCCGCCACCTTGGGCGTCGAGCCCGAGAAGGTGCATATCATGTCGCCCTTCATCGGTGGTGGTTTCGGCTCCAAGCTGTTCCTGCGCGCCGATGCACTGCTTGCAGTGCTGGGCGCCAAGGCTGCCGGGCGGCCCGTCAAGGTGGCCTTGCCCCGGCCGTTCCTGATGAACAACACCACCCACCGCCCGGCAACCATCCAGCGCCTGCGCATCGGCGCCACCCGCGAGGGACGGATTACGGCGATTGCGCATGAAAGCTGGAGCGGGAACCTGCCGGATGGCAAGCTCGAATCCGCCGTCCAGCAGACGCGCCTGCTTTACGCGGGCGAGCACCGGATGACGGCGATGCGGCTCGCCACGCTCGATTTGCCCGAAGGCAACGCGATGCGCGCGCCGGGGGAGGCGCCTGGCCTCATGGCGCTTGAGATCGCCATGGACGAGATGGCTGAGAAGCTGAACATGGATCCGGTGCAGTTCCGCATTCTCAACGATACGCAGGTCGATCCCGAAAAGCCCGACAAGAAATTCTCGCACCGGCAGCTGGTCGAGTGTTTGCGAACCGGCGCGGATCGCTTCGGCTGGTCGGGGCGCAGCGCCCAGCCTGGCCGCCTTCGCGACGGCCGCTGGTTGCGCGGCATGGGCGTCGCGGCGGCGTTCCGTGGCAATCTGGTGATGAAGTCGGGCGCCCGCATGCGCCTGGATGCCGAAGGTGTGGTCACCGTCGAGACCGACATGACGGATATCGGCACCGGAAGCTATACGATCATCGCGCAGACCGCCGCCGAGATGATGGGGGTCGGCATGGACAAAGTCGCGGTCCAGCTTGGCGATTCCCGCTTTCCCGTTTCGGCGGGATCGGGCGGCCAATGGGGCGCTAACAGCGCGACCGCCGGCGTCTACGCGGCCTGCGTTGCGCTGCGCGAGGCAATCGCCCGCAAGGTCGGCTTCAACTCGACCGACGCGACCTTTGCGGACGGCGCGATCCGCTCCGGCAACCGGAGCATTCCGTTGACCGAGGCCGCGGGACAGGAGGGCATCGTCGCCGAAGACACGATCGAGTTCGGCGATCTCGGCCAGCAGATGCAGCAGGCTACCTTTGGCGCGCATTTCGTCGAGGTGGGCGTCGATGCCTATACGGCGGAAATCCGTATTCGCCGCATGCTGAGCGTCTGCGCCGCCGGCCGTATCCTCAATCCGATCACGGCGCGCAGCCAGGTGATCGGCGCGATGACCATGGGCGTCGGCGGCGCCTTCATGGAGGAGCTGGCGGTGGACAAGCGCCGCGGCTTTTTCGTCAACCACGATCTCGCCGGCTACGAGGTTCCTGTTCACGCCGATATTCCGCACCAGGACGTGATCTTCCTGGATGAGACGGACCCATACTCCTCGCCGATGAAGGCAAAGGGTGTCGGCGAGCTTGGACTTTGCGGCGTTGCGGCCGCGCTCGCCAATGCTGTCCACAATGCCACCGGCGTCAGGGTGCGCGATTACCCGGTCACGCTCGACAAGCTGCTGCGGGAAATGCCGCAGGTCGGCTGACACGCCGGCAGGCCGACACGCTGGCAAGTCCGCGGACTGGCAGGCCGACAGGTTAACTGAACGCACGCCGTGGTCAGGGTGTGCGTTCAGCGCGGCAAATGGCGGGAGGACAGCTCTCCATCCCCTCTGGTTCTTCCGCCATTTGCCGCTATCTCTATGCCGATGAGATTTGACGCGCTGCTTTATCCCGCACCCGAGGGGCTCTATTGCCCTGATGGCCGATTTTATGTCGATCCGGTCAGGCCCGTTGAGCGCGCGCTGATCACCCACGGCCATTCCGATCACGCCCGCTCCGGCCACGGCCATGTGCTCGCCACCCGCCAGACGCTCGATATCATGCGCATCCGCTACGGCGAGGATTTCTGCGGCTCGGAGCAGGCCGCCGCCTTCGGCGAGGAGACATCGGTCAACGGCGTCAAGGTGAGCTTCCACCCCGCCGGCCATGTGCTCGGCTCCGCCCAGATAGCCATCGAGAAGGATGCGACCCGCATCGTCGTGTCAGGTGATTACAAGCGCCGCCCGGACCCGACCTGCGCGCCCTATGAACCGGTTGCCTGCGACGTCTTCATCACCGAGGCGACCTTCGGCCTGCCTGTCTTCCACCACCCGGACCCCGCCGGCGAAATGGCCAAGCTCTATGCGTCGCTCCGCCAGTTTCCCGAGCGCACCCACATGATCGGCGCCTATGCGCTCGGCAAGGCCCAGCGCGTCATCCGCCTCTTGCGCGACACCGGCTACAATGAGCCCATCTATATCCACGGCGCCATGGAGCGGCTCTGCGATTACTACGTCAGCCAGGGCATCGACCTCGGCGAACTGCGCCCGGCAACCGTCGAGGGACGCGACAAGTCTCTGTTCAAGGGCGCCGTCGTCGTCGGCCCGTCATCGGCCTTCGCCGACCGCTGGGCCCGCCGCTTCAACGACCCGCTGCCTGCCTTCGCCTCCGGCTGGATGATGGTACGCCAGCGCGCCAAGCAGGGTGGTGTCGAGCTGCCGCTCGTCATCTCCGACCATTGCGACTGGCCGGAGCTGACCGACACGATCTCCGAGCTTCATCCGGCCGAGGTCTGGGTAACGCATGGGCGCGAGGAGGCGCTGGTGCGCTGGTGCGAATTGCAGGGCATCAAGGCTAGGCCGCTGCATCTGGTGGGGTATGAGGATGAGGCGGAGTGATAACGATGGTTAGCCTTAGCGCCGTCGATACGCTTGGCGCCCGTGATACCCCCCTCTGCCCTGCCGGGCATCTCCCCCACAGGTGGGGAGATTGGCTGGGCTTACCCGCTCGCTCCACCTTCATTGGTTGGCGCAAATCTCGCCACGAGTCGATCTCCCCCCTTGTGGGGGAGATGTCCGGCAGGACAGAGGGGGGTATCCCACCCACCATCGCCTCCTACAAAAGCGACGGAGGCCATCCATGAAAGCCTTCGCCGACCTCCTAGACCGCCTGGTCCTCACGCCATCCCGCAACGGCAAGCTGAAGCTGCTGACCGACTACTTCCGCGACACGCCCGACCCCGATCGCGGTTACGGCCTCGCGGCCATCGCCGGCACGCTCGACGTCCGCAACGTCAAGCCCGCCATGCTGCGCGAGCTCGCGCTGGAGCGCATCGACGACGTCCTCTTCCGCTATTCCTATGACTACGTCGGCGATCTCGCCGAAACCATCTCGCTCGTCTGGGACAATGAGCGCGACATAGAGCGCTCGGCGTTGGCGCAGCCGAGGCTCGGCGAGGTGGTGGCTGAGATGAACACGCTCGGCCGCACGGAGGTGCGAGGCTATGTCCGCGACCTGCTCGACCGCCTCGACGCTTCCGGCCGCTTCGCCTTCATCAAGCTGGCCACTGGCGCGCTGCGCATCGGCGTCTCGGCACGGCTCGCCAAGCAGGCGCTGGCCGACCTCGGTGAACCCGATGTGACCGAGATCGAGACCTTGTGGCACGGCCTGCAGCCGCCCTATGAGAGCCTGTTCGCATGGCTGGAGGGCAAGGGCGGCAAGCCGGTGCTGGCGACGCCGGCGATCTTTCATTCGGTGATGCTGGCAAACCCGGTGGAGGAGGGCGATCTCACGCAGCTCAATCCATCAGATTACGCGGCCGAATGGAAATGGGACGGCATCCGCGTGCAGCTGTCGCGCGCCGGCGAGACCCGCAAGATCTACTCTCGCTCCGGCGACGACATCTCCGCCGCATTCCCCGATATCGTCCAATCCATCAGCTTCGACGGCGTCATCGACGGCGAGCTTCTGGTCGGCGGCACCGCCCGCTCCAACAGCCCGACCCGCACCTTCTCCGACCTGCAGCAGCGCCTCAACCGCAAGACCGTGACGCAGAAGATGCAGGACGATTACCCCGCCTTCATCCGCGCGTATGACCTCCTCTTCGACGGCGAGGAGGACGTGCGCGCCAAAACCTATCTCGAACGCCGCGCGCGCCTGAGCGAAATCGTCGAGCAAGCCCCGCACGAGCGCTTCGACCTCTCCGCGCTGGTTCCGTTTTCCTCATGGGAAGAACTTGACGACCTGCGCTCGACCCCGCCCGATCCCGTCATCGAAGGCGTGATGATCAAGCGCCGCGACAGCGTCTACCAGGCCGGGCGGCTGAAGGGGCCGTGGTTCAAGTGGAAGCGCAACCCCTATAATGTCGACGCGGTCCTGATGTATGCGCAGCGCGGTCACGGCAAGCGCTCGAGCTACTATTCCGATTTCACCTTCGGCGTCTGGGCCGAAACGCCCGACGGCGAGCAGCTGGTGCCCGTCGGCAAGGCCTATTTCGGCTTCACCGACGCCGAGCTTGAAGTCCTCGACAAGTTCGTGCGCAACAACACCACCGAACGCTTCGGCCCGGTGCGCGCCGTGCGCGCCGACAAGGATTTCGGCCTCGTGGTGGAAGTCGCCTTCGAAGGCATCAACCGCTCCAACCGCCACAAGTCAGGCGTCGCCATGCGCTTCCCCCGCATCTCGCGGCTGCGACAGGACAAGCCGTCCTACGAGGCCGATAGGCTGACGACGCTGGTGGCGATGATTGATGCGAAGGCGGGGTAGGGGCTCTATTGGGTCGAGGGCGCGGGGCTAGCATTTCAGGTTCTATCTCATATGCTTAATGCCATGGACACTGAAAATGGCTCCTATCCTACCTTGCGCGATCTGGCCTGCGAAATCGGCCAGGTGCAAATTTATTGGAGCTTTCTCGAGAATGAGATGCGCAAACAGCTGGCCGCTGGAGGTATGCAAAAGCAGATCGAAAAAGGTCCGATTATTTCGCACTGGCGCGTCTACATGCGGCAGTTCGTCGGGAGATCGGATGTCGCGCACTGCATCAACGAGGTGGAGAATGCAGCGAAGGCGCGCAATCTTCTTGCTCATGGAATTAAATCAGTCTCCGCTGATCCTTGGGAGCCCAACAGCGCTTACGCAATCTGTGCCGACGCAGAAGGCACGTCGCATAAGCTCACCTTAGATATGATCCGATCGCTGTCTGAAGAGATAGACAGGGTGAGGCGAGCAATGCGTGGGATTGTTGCTTTAGGCGGAGTTGGTTCAGGCTAAATTCGGCTTACGCAATTGTTGGCAAACTGCGTTTCCACCCGCCCAAATCCCTCATCTCGCATTTTCCTGATGCAAAATACATCCGACTGTGCATCCTCAACACAATGTGTCTTGGCGTCGGCGCGCCGAGGGTGCAAGCATCTATCATGCCGGGGAAGACGGAAGAGTGATATGACAGACGACAACGACCATTCCTTTTCGCGCCAGCGCCGCCTGCTTCTGACCGGGCTCGCCGGCGCCCTTGTTCTTCCGGCTCTTCCCGGTGTCGCCAATGCCTTCGACGTTCCGCCCGAGCCGCGGCTGATCACCCGCGATTACGCCAAGGTGCGCAAGCGCTTCCGCACGCGGCTGCTCGAAAAGGGCCCGGCGCCCGACAAGTACGAGCCGCTCGATGCGCCGGCCAATGCTGAAAAGATCTTCTATCGCTCCGGCTATGGCGGCGAGCTGGAGCTGGTCGCCTGGGTGTCGAAGTACAAGCGCGAGCGCAAGGCCAAACCCGGCATTCTCTTCCTGCATGGCGGCAATGCCATGGGCGTCGGCCACTGGAACCTGATGGGTCCATATATCGATGCCGGCTTCGTGGTGCTGATGCCCTCGGTGCGCGGCGAAAATGGCCAGGCGGGCAATTTCTCCGGCTTCTATGACGAGGTGGACGATGTGCTCTCGGCCGCAGACCGCCTGGCGCATCTGCCGGGTGTCGATGCGAACAGGCTTTTCATCGCCGGTCACAGCATCGGCGGGACGCTCACCATGCTCGCCTCGATGTCGACCCACAAGTTCCGCGCGGCCGCCCCGATCTCCGGCAATCCCGACGCCTTCCGCTTCTTCAATCGCTATCCGCAGGATATCCGCTTCGACGACGACAACACCCACGAGTTCGAGGTGCGCACGGCGTTGTGCTACGCCCAGAGCTTCAAGTGCCCGGTGCGCGTCGTCCACGGCACGGACGAATCGCATTTCAACGATCGCGCCGGCCTGCTTGCCAGCCGCGCGCGATCCGGCGGCGTTCGCATCGAGACGGATACGGCCAAGGGCGGCCATACCTCGGCCTTGCCCGAGGAAATCGAGCAGAGCATCCGCTTCTTCCACGGCGTGGCTGCTTAATCAGTCGCGTTAGGGCGCTGGCTGGCCGGCATCGCCAGCTTCGCGCCAGCCGCGCATGCCATCCTCGCGGCAGCTATAAATGTCGCTGATATCGATGAGGGTGGTTTCATGAAGGGTCTAAGCCGGTTGTCGGCCATGTCGGGGCTTGTGTTGGCGTCCCTGTCGCTTGGCGGCTGCAACATTCTCGTGCCCGATACCGGCGCCACCGATCCGGCCCGTTTCGTGCAGGAAACCTATCCGGTGTTCTACAAGCCGCCGGGCATCGATCCCGATCGCGTCCGGCCGATCAATGCGCCGATCCCGCAGCGACCCGGCGTCCCCGCGACGATCTACAACCAGACCTATGGCATCCCCGGCGCCACCCAGATGCGCACCTACGGCATGCCGCTGATCAATCCCGTCAGCGCCGCGATGTATGGCGAGGTGAGGGACAACGACTTTACGCTGCCCGCCATTCCCGTCAGCCGCGTCGATCCTGTATATATGCGCCAGGAGGTCGATTACCCCTCGACCGAAAAGCCCGGCACCATCGTCGTCAACACCAAGACCAAGCACCTCTATCTCATCGAGCCCAATGGCAAGGCCATGCGCTATGGCGTCGGTCTCGGCCGCGAAGGCTATGCCTGGTCGGGCCGTGGCGTCATCCAGTGGAAGCAGAAGTGGCCGCGCTGGACGCCGCCCGATGAAATGGTCAAGCGCCAGCCCGACGTCCGCTCGTTTTCGGCGGCAAACGGCGGCATGAACCCCGGTCTTGGAAATCCGCTCGGCGCGCGCGCCATGTATATCTTCAAGAATGGCGAGGATACGCTTTACCGAATCCACGGAACGCCCGATTGGGAATCGATCGGCAAGTCCACGTCGTCGGGCTGCGTACGCATGATGAACCAGGACGTCATCGACCTCTACGACCGTGTTTCGGCCAAGTCCGAGATCGTGGTGATGTAGCCGCGCAACAGGCGGCGTGAGAACGTCGCCGCAAGCGGGCACACGTCTTCGTGAGGTTCTGGTTTATTTAGCATAACGGGATAGTTTCCTTGAATTGTGACTAGCGTTGAACAACCCTCCAGGAAACGACGTCCGCCGTTTCCGCGCTTAAGGAAAATTGACCCTCGTTATGAGCTTTGACAAATCCATATCCCGCCGCAACTTTCTATCGCTTTCAGCGGTAACCGCGGCATCGGCGCTGGCAGGGTGTGCCTCCACTTCGGGCACGAGCCCGTCGTACGGCCAGCCAATGGCATTCCCGAACCCCATCCGTGCCTTCCAGACGACGCCGGCGCCCACCGATGCCGAGCTCGCTGTCATGTACGGCCCGGTCGAGGATGGCGGCTTCCTCATTCCGCCGGTTCCCTACCAGCAGATCGATCCGCGCTACTATCGCCAGCAGGTCATCGATCCGACCGGCGAGCGCCCCGGCACCATCGTCGTCGATACACCCTCGCGCTTCCTCTATCTCGTCCAGCCGGGCGGGACCGCGATGCGCTACGGCGTCGGCATCGGCCGCGAAGGCTTCGCCTGGCAGGGCGATGGCGTCATCCAGTGGCGTCAGAAGTGGCCGCGCTGGAAGCCACCGAATGAGATGGTCGCTCGTCAGCCGGAACTCGTGAAATATTCGATCGAGAACGGCGGCATGGAGCCGGGTCTGAAGAACCCGCTCGGCGCCCGCGCGCTCTACATCTTCTCCGGCGGCCAGGACACGCTCTACCGCCTGCACGGCAATCCGGACTGGCGTTCGATCGGCAAGGCCGTATCGTCGGGCTGCGTGCGCCTGCTCAACCAGGACATCATCGACCTCTACGACCGCGTGCCGACCAAGGCGCCGATCGTCGTCAAGCAGTAAGCTATGTCTTCGTCTCTCCCCGATCAGGGGAGAGACTTTTCGCGCCGGCCCCACGGCTGCGTGCTTCAGGCGCTCCAAGCCATCCTTATCCCCAGAACGCCGATTTCGCCGCTTCCGTCATCGCGTCGGCGCGCGACACGCCAATATCCTTGAGTTCGTCATCGGTCAGCTCGCTGAGCGCCGCCCTGCCGCGTCGTTTCCGGCAGCGCGTCTCGATGCTTTCGATGAGGTTTCGCGCCGCCTCTGCAACCGTTGCCAGCACTGTCGCCACGCGCGGCTGGCTTGCTCTTTCGTCCGATGTGTCGGTCGCCATCTCTTCTGTCTCCGTATTGGCACGTCCCGACAATGCGCTGGATATATCCCGCAATGAAGCTTATGCATCTTATGCAAACCATAAGAGAAATTTCGCATGGCATTCGGCTTCGACCAGCTGCAGACCTTCATTCACATCGCCGAACTCGGGAGCTTCACCGCCGCCGCCGACAAGGCGGGCGTGACCCAGCCGGCGGTCAGCCTGCAGATCAAGCTCCTGGAACAGCGCCTCGGCGTGCGCCTGATCGAGCGCGTCGGACGTCGGGCGCAGCCGACGGCGGCCGGTCTCGAATTTCTTGACTATGCGCGGCGGATCATGCGGGAACTTGCCGATGCCGAGGAGGCGATGGCGCCGCACAGGAATGGCGAGAGCGGCCGCGTGCGCATAGGCAGCGGCGCCACCGCTTCCATCCATCTGCTGCCGCTGGCGATCTCGCGCGCCAGGAAGAAGATGCCCGGGCTCGAAATCACCGTCCGCATCGGCAACACCGACGACATCCTGCGCGATCTCGAGACCAATGCGCTCGACGTCGCGGTCGTGACGCTGCCCGCACCCGGCCGGTCCTTCGAGGTTGAGGCCTTCTATGACGACGAGCTGATGGTCGTTGCGCCGCGCGGCTCGGCCATCCCGCATGGCGGCCCGGACGCGGCCTTCATCAACACCAAGCCGCTGCTGCTCTATGACGGCGGCAACACGAGGCGGACCATCGATGAATGGATGGGGCAGGCCGGTCTGGTCGCCCGCCCTGTCATGGAGTTCGGCAGCGTCGAGGCCATCAAGGAACTGGTGGCGGCCGGCCTCGGCTGGTCGATCCTGCCCGGCCTGGCGCTGAAGCGCGACCGCGCCGGCTTCCTCGAAACCGCACCCGTCAACCCGCCGCTGGTGCGCAAGCTTGGAATGGTCGTGCGCCGCGACAAGCACTTGAGCCGCGGCCTGCGGGAAATGATGAAATCACTGCGCGAGGCTGGGTCATGAGACGCAAGTCGGTCTCATGATTGGTGAAAGCGTCAGGTTTTGTCGGCGCGAACGACGAGAAAGGGTGGTCTGCGCCGCTGGTCCGCAAGGCGTGGCCATCGATCGATATCGGCTTGATCAGGCATGGGCTCCAGCAGGCGGGCAATCGAAAAGCCCGCGTCCAGCAATCCGTTGATATAGCTCGCCACCGTTCGGTGTTCTCGCGGAACGGTCAGCTCAAGCCAACGTGCGTCCCGATGACCCTCTTCACCGTAGCGGTCGACCGGCCATGCCTGCCTGACACCGTCGTCACCGGTTATCCATTCTCGGGTATGGCAGGTGACGATTGGGTGTTCGACGGAGAAGATCAGGCAGCCCTTGGGCTTCAGCGCTCGATAGATGACATCGACTAGCCGCTCGAAATTTCCAACGTAGTGCAATGCCAGACTGCTCAGAATGACGTCGAACCCAAGCTCTGGAAGTTGCAGATCCTCAAGCGACTGCTGTTTGAATGCCAACTGCTTAAGAGCGGCCCCGTGTTGTTTTGCCTGTTCCAGCATGCGCTGTGAGGAATCGATGCCGAGCACACTTGCCGCGCCGAGCGCCACCAATTTTCGGCCCATGGCGCCTGCACCACATCCGAGATCTGCCACATCCGCTCCGGCGACATCTGGAAGAAGGGAGAGGACCGCGGGTTCCTCAACGACTTCATTCAACCTGCCGGCACGCTGGCGCATTGCTTCATAGGCGGAGAAAAGTGCCGGATCATCATACAGTCCAGGCTGACCACCGTTTGACATGCGTCCTCCTTGCGAGCGTTGGTTATGACCGCTCTGTCGTCATGCGGCTACTCGCATCGCCCGGCGTCGGCAAGCCTCTATGCCGTCGGTTCCGCGATCCCGTGGATCTGGCGGATCTCGGCGGCGACGAGCTCCTGCAGGCGCCAGAGGTTTCGGTCGTGGATGCCGAAATTCTCGAGATGCGTGACGGTGTTGTAGAGATATTCGGCGCAGGAGCCGACATAGCCGCAGGCGCGCGCAAGCGTCGCGGCCACCAGGGGCAGGGGTTGCTTGCGGTAGATCCGGTTGCCCGTCGGCCCGATCCAGAAGCCCAGCGCCCGAGCCCGGCCCTTAGGCGTCTTCACCGGCAGCCATCTTATCGTGTCGATATGCTCGCGTTCGCTGATCTCGCGGCGCAGCAGCCGGGAAATCTGCGCGGCCCGGTCTCCCTGAGGCAGCTGGTACATCATGCCGTCGCATTGTCCGCCGCGATCGAGCGCCATCATCAGCCCGGCCTGCTCGGGCGAGCCGCGCCAGCTCTTGATCTCGAGACAGAAGGAGCGATGCCAGCCGAGAGCCGTCGCGCGGCTCTGGTCCACGAACTCGAATTCCGGTTTCCAGATCAGCGAGCCGTAGGCGAAGACCCAGAGCGGCTCGTCGCCGCTCTCTTCCGTCAGCCGCGCGGTGAGCGAGGCGAAATCGTCGTCCGTCAGTGTCGTCAGGCGCGGATCCGGGCCGGGATCGACCTCTTCGCGATAGCAGAGTTGGACAAGATCGGGTGTGAGGCACATGGTGCGTGGTTTGGGCATGACATCTCGCAATTCCTCCCGACTGAACTGCGCGAACAGGCGTCGCGGCTATAAAATTCGCAAACTATCCCTCGGAGTCAACCCGTCTGTCGGCCCGGGCGAGGGAATGGTGCGGGCTTACCGCGTCTCGGTGAGATTGCCGCGCAGGCCGTGCAGCTTCTCGCGGATGTCGACCATCTCTTCGAGCGTGCAGCCGATCGCCTTGCCGATCTCGCCCATGATGCCGTCCACCTGCGAGCGCATCGCGTCGCCCTCTGACGTCAGCGTCACGATCACCTGCCGCTCGTCCTTGGGGTCGCGGGTGCGAACGATGAGCCCGCTCTGCTCGAGGCGCTTCAATAGCGGCGACAGCGTGCCCGAATCGAGATCGAGCTGTTCGCCGATGGTCTTCACCGGCAGCGCCGCTTTTTCCCACAGGACCAGCATGACGAGATATTGCGGATAGGTGAGGCCCACCTTGTCGAGGATCGGCTTGTAGGCGCGTGTGAAGGCATGCGCCGTCGAATAGACCGCGAAACAGAGCTGTCGCTCCAGCCGCTTTTCCTCTTCCGGAATTTTCATCGTCTTTGTCGTCTGCGCTTTCGTCATCGTGCTTCCCCGGCGTTTGCATTGTCGTCTTTTCGGATTCCGAATGCAATTTGCAAAATTCACTTGCGTACAATTTAATTGCGCGATATACAAAATCCAGCCCCAACGAAGGAGCCAACGAAGGAGACTGACATGCCGATCCTCTACACAACCAAAGCTTCCGCCACCGGTGGCCGCGCAGGCCGCGCCGTTTCCGAAAACGGCGTTCTCGATGTCACGCTGACGGTTCCGAAGGAACTTGGCGGCGACGGCGCCACCGGCACCAACCCGGAACAGCTCTTCGCGGCCGGCTACTCGGCCTGCTTCCTCGGTGCCCTGAAATTTGTCGCGGGCCAGCAGAAGGTCAAGATTCCGGAAGACACGACCGTCTCGGCCACCGTCGGCATCGGCCCGCGTGAAGATGGCGGCGGCTTCGGCATCGAAGTTGCGCTGACCGTCAATATCCCGGGCCTCGACAAGCCGACCGCTGAGAAGCTGGCCGCTGCCGCCCACATCGTATGCCCCTACAGCCACGCCATGCGCACCTCCACGGAAGTGCCGGTGACTGTCGCCTGATCAGGCAGAACCTGATACTAACTGCCAAAGCGTCGCGCTTTTCGGAGCGCGGCGCTTTTTGCTGTCTAGAAGCGCGCGATTCGGTGTACGCGGATTTTGAACATGTTCTAATATTCTGTTAAAGAATACTCACCATCTCATCATACCAGTTGACGAGTGGCTGGTAATTTGAAAGAAATATGTCGCTCGCTAGGGGAGGAGGCATGTCCGTTGGGGCTCGTGTGACAAGGCGCATTCGGTAATCGGGCGCGATCAGTTGCACAAGTATCGGACATAGGAGACCGACTTTCGCGGTAGGGCTAGAGATCAACATCCAGCATTCCCGACACAACGGGGCTGCATAGCGCAAGTCGCACTCGTAGGCTCGATGGGCCGCAGCGGTCTTGTCGGGAGGACTATGTGAACGCGACGTTTAAACTATCAGACCAGGAACAGCAGGTCGAAAAATCGGCGATCCGCAAGATCTCCATTCGCCTGGTTCCCTTCATCGCATTGATGTTCTTCATCAACTTCCTCGACCGTACGGCAATCTCCTTTGCCGGCCCGAACGGGATGACGCAGGACCTCGGCATGACCGCGGCCCAGTTCGGCTTTGCCGCCGGCATCTTCTTCGTTGGCTACATCGTTCTGGAAATCCCCAGCAACCTGGCGCTCCACAAATACGGCGCCCGCCGCTGGCTCGCCCGCATCATGGTGACCTGGGGCGTCGTTGCGATGCTCTTCACCTGGGTCAGCAGCGTCACCGGCCTTTATTCGCTGCGCTTCCTGCTCGGCGTTGCCGAGGCGGGCTTCTTCCCCGGCGCCATCCTCTATCTCAGCACCTGGGTTCCCGGCCGCCACCGCGCCAAGATCCTGGCGCTCTTCTATCTGGCCCAGCCGCTGACGACAGTTATCGGCGCGCCGATCGCTTCGCTGCTCATCCAGGCGCACGGCCTGTTCGGTTACGAAGGCTGGCGCATCATGTTCTTCGGCGTCGCCGTTCCTGCGATCGTCGTCGGCATCATCACCTGGTTCTACCTTCCCGACACCCCGACCGCCGCCAAGTGGCTGACCTCGGAAGAGCGTGACTGGCTGAACCGCGAACTCGCCAAGGAAGAAGCAGGCAAGCTCTCCGGCCACGGCTCGATGACCCTGCAGGCGCTCAAGGACAAGCGCGTCTGGCTCCTGTCGGTCATCTACTTCGGCCTGATCTACGGCCTTTATGCACTGGCCTTCTTCCTGCCGACCATCATTGCCGGCTTCGAGACTAAGTTCGGCACCAAGTTCAACGTCTTCGACAAGGGCCTGATCACGGCGATCCCGTATCTGCCGGCCGCCGTCGCGCTGTTCTTCTGGAGCCGCGATGCGTCCAAGCGTGGCGTCCGCGCCTGGCACGTCGGCATCCCGGCTCTGGTCGGCGCGATCAGCATCCCGCTCGCTCTGCTGATGTCGTCCCCTGAGGCAACCGTCATCGCCATCACGCTCACCGCTTGCGCGATCTTCTCGGCGCTGCCGAACTTCTGGTCCTTCCCCTCGCGCTTCCTCACGGGTGCTGCGGCTGCCGCAGGCATCGCGCACATCAACACCGTGGGCAACATCGCGGGCTTCGCGGCACCCTACATCACCGGTGCGGTGAAGGATGCCACGGGTCTCTACGAGATGCCGATGTTCATCGTCGGCGCCCTGATGCTGATCTCGGCCCTTCTGGCCTTCTCGATCGGCAAGACCATCAAGGACCCATCGGCGAAGTAAGCCTAGCCGTCACCACTATTGGCAACCCGGTCTGCATTGCAGGCCGGGTTGTTTTCATTTCGGGCGGAATTCCCGCCGATCACCTTTCCATTAGAAATATAATCGCTATATTGTTTCCAAGGAAAGGAAATCGCCATGGCCATCGCTCATACGATATCAGGCACGCATCCCCAGGAGGCCGTCGTCATCACCAAGGCCGCCGTTGCCGCCGCCGAGCGCCTCGGCATCAGTGCCCGCACGCTGTCTTCAGTGCTTGGCCTGTCGGAAGCCACGGTTTCGCGCATGAAAAGGCAGGACTACCTGCTCGAGCGCGGCTCGAAATCCTTCGAGCTCGCCATTCTGCTCGTGCGCCTGTTCCGCTCGCTCGATGCCATCGTCGGTGGTGATGAAGCGGTCGCGCGCTCATGGCTGCGCAACGCCAACACCGCGCTCGGCGCCACGCCGCTCGAGAAGATCGTCAGCATATCAGGATTGACCGATGTCCTCGCCTACCTGGACGCCCGCCGCGCTATCGTCTGAAGCGCGACCCGTCTCCGGCCGTTTCTGGCGATTGGTGGAGGCGCAGCATCAGATCTCGACCTTGAAGATCGTCGATACGCTGGAAGAGCAGGCCCTGCTCGAAACGCTGCTGGAAGAAAGCAAGCCGGTCCTGCCGCCGGAATGCAAAGGCCTCGACTACCTCTTGGCCACACCCTTCCGCTACGGCGCCATCTATCCCCACGGCTCGCGCTTCCGCCGGGCAGGGCGCACGCTCGGCGTCTACTACGCATCGGAAGCGGTCGAGACCGCGATATCGGAGATGGCCTTCTACCGGCTGCTGTTCTTCGCCGATTCCCCCGATACGCCGCTTCCCGCCAACGCCGCCGAATACACCGCCTTTGCCGCAGCCATCGAGACACCGCGCGCGATCGATCTCACCACACCGCCGCTCGATCGCGACCATGCGATATGGACCGATCCCCAGCGCTACGAGCCCTGCCAGGCGCTGGCCGATGCCGCCCGCGAGGCCGATTGCCAGGCGATCCTCTACGCCTCGGTCCGCGATCCCGGCCATCGCCGCAACATCGCGCTGCTCACCGCCTCGGCCTTCGCCGCGCGCGATCCCGTCGAGCGCCAGACATGGCGCCTGCGTCTCTCCGCATCAGGCGTCCAGGCGCTCTGCGAATTTCCGAAAGCGAGAATCGGGTTTACCCGCGCCGATTTCGGCGATGACCCACGCATCGCCAACAAGCTCTGAGGCTAGGCCAGCGCCTGCAGATCCTGCCGCAGCCGCTCGGCATTGCCCTCGGGCAGCGTCTGTTCCAGCGCCGCATGCGTGCTTTCCCAGATCGGCAGCGCGGCGGTCAGCACGCGCATACCCTCGGGCGTCAACCGCAACAACCGTCCGCGCTTGTCCCTCGGGTTCGGGAAGACTTCGACCCAGCCGCGCCGCTGGAGCGGCTTCAGCGCCGCCGTCAGCGTCGTCTGGTCCATGGCGAGCAGCTTGGCGACTGGCCCCATCGGCGGCGGCTCCGGCCGGTTCAGCGACATCATCAGCGAGAATTGCCCATTGGTCAGCCCCGCTGGCCGCAGCGCATCGTCGAACAGCCGCGCCAAGGCTCGCGCCGCCCGCTGCGCATGCAGGCACAGGCACGTGTCGCGCACCAGAAGCGTCGTCGCGAAAGGAATCTCGGTAGCGTTTGACATGTCCAATTTCTATTGATATCAATATATATAGTCAAGGAAAAGGAGAATGGACCGTTTCGGTCGCGCCGGAGGAGGGCGCACACGATGCAGAACCAAGTCGTTTCCCGCGAAGAATGGCTCGAAGCCCGCCGCGCGCTGCTTCTCAAGGAGAAGGAAGCAACGCATCTGAGGGACAAGGTCAATGCCGAGCGCATGGCGCTTCCCTGGGTCAAGGTCGAAAAGGACTATGCCTTCGACACGCCCGATGGCAAGAGATCGCTCAGCGAGCTCTTCGATGGCCGCAGCCAGCTGATCATCTATCATTTCATGCTTGGTCCCGATTGGGAGGCCGGCTGTCCCGGTTGCTCGTTCCTGTCAGACCATGTCGATGGCGCGCTGCCGCACCTGAACAACCACGATGTCACCTGGGTGGCCGTTTCGCGTGCGCCCGTGGCCAAGATCGAGGCCTACAAGACCAGGATGGGCTGGAAATTCCCCTGGGTATCCTCGGCATCGAGCGACTTCAACTTCGACTATCATGTATCGTTCAGCCCGGAAGATCTCGGCAAGGACAAGGTATTCTATAACTTTACTTCGATCCCGCCCGAAGATGCCAATGACGAACTGCCGGGCTTGAGCGCCTTCTACAAAAACGAGAAAGGCGAGATCTTCCACACATACTCCAGCTATGCCCGCGGCCCGGAAGAGCTGATCGGCACGCTGATGATCCTCGACCGCGCCCCGAAGGGCCGCAACGAGGATTCGACGATGAACTTCGTCAAGCGCCACGACGAGTATGCTGAAGCGGCCAAGACGTCATCCTGCTGCCACTGACGCCTGAGATCATGGGCGCCTGAGATCATCACGCCTGCATCGACGCAACGAAGAACGTGAAAGGGAGATCACGATGTCGGAGACCCACGGCAAGTTCATCTGGTGCGAATTGATGACGCCCGACACCAAGGGCGCCAGGGATTTCTACACAAAGGTCGTCGGCTGGACGACCAGCGAAATGACCGTCCCAGGCATGCCGCCCTATACCATCTTCGAGGCCGATGGCGTCGGCCGCGCCGGCATGATGGTCTTTCCCGCAGAGCTTGAAGGCACCGGCATCCCGCCGAATTGGACCGGCTATGTCGCCGTCGACGATGTCGACCGGAGCGCCCGGGATTTCGCCGCCAATGGCGGCTCCGTCCGCCGCCCGCCGGAGGATATCCCCGAAATCGGCCGTTTCGCCGTGGTTGCCGACCCGCATGGCGCCGTCATCTGCATCATGACCCCGGCCCCGATGGACAGCCCGCCGCCAGAGCCGGCGATGGGCGCCCCCGGCACGCTCGGCTGGAGCGAACTCTACGCCGGCGATGGCGGTGAGGCCTTCACCTTCTATGAAAAGCTCTTCGGCTGGACCAAGGACCATGATTTCGACATGGGCCCGATGGGCGTCTACCGCATCTTCGCCGAACACGGCACACCCGTCGGCGGCATGATGACCAAGCCGGAGAATGTGCCGATGCCGGCCTGGGCCTATTACTTCAATGTCCCGGCAATCGATTCCGCCATCGAGCGGGTCAAGGCCGGCGGCGGCCAGGTCGTCAACGGCCCGATGGAAGTGCCCGGCGGCAGCTGGGTGATACAGGCGATCGACCCGCAGGGCGCCTTCTTCTGCCTCGTGGCGCCGGCCCGCTGAGGCCTCGCAAGCCCGCCTGCGAACACCCGAAACACGCTCGAATCGGCCCCGGAAACGGGGCCGTTCTGCTGTGGCGAAATAGCCTCTATCGTTCTATTTTTATTAGAATTTTACCGATTAAGCGGTTTTGCGGTTAACCGTTCTTAAACATTTCTGGGTGGATGCATAACCGGCTATATCGGCGCCTATAGGGCAGTATTGCTTTTGTATCTTCGGCGGAATTATTTGGCCTCAGTTTCTCATTGGGGTATTTTGTATGTCTATCGAAGATTCTCGCATCTCTGCCGTTGAAAATGAAAACGCATCGCATGACTTGATCTCCGATATTCATCAGGACGCTCGCCTGCAGACTTCCGCCCTAGGTGGCGTCGAGGTCGCACAGGCCGGAACCACTCAGCCGAGCGACCAGCAGGGCGCCCAGTCGACTGAAACGACCGGCCGCTTGCCCGCAGCCCAGGAGGCCGCAGCCGCAGCACCCGCTGGCCAGGTTGTCCCGGATCAGAACAACATCGCCCATCTGCCGGCAGGCACCGCGATCGACGATATCCACGTGCGCGGCAACGACCTCGTCCTCGTCCAGGCCAATGGCACTGAAATCGTCATCGTCAACGGCGCGCTCCACGTTCCGACCTTCCTGCTCGGCGAAGTCGAGCTGCCCCAGCAGGCCGTGATCGCCGCTCTCGAACAGAGCAACATCAACGTCGCCGCCGGCCCCGACGGCTCCTATTCCGCCAGCTCCTCCCCCTCGAGCTCCGGCGCCAACTTCCAGGACTCGATCCAGGGCAACGGCGGCGACCCGACGCAGCTCGCTTCGCTGCTGGCCGATACGCAGCAGGCTGACTCGACGCCCGAGCGCACCCCTGATCTCAACAACGACACCCCGACGGCGCTTGCCAATGCCGTGGTCCTGCTCGACGACAGCTCGCTGCCTGGTGGCAACGGCGAAGCCACGCTCCTCAACACCACCGGCACGCTCGGCTTCCTCTCCGGCAACGACGGTATCGGCTCCGTGCTCCTGACCGGCGCCGGCCTCGCCACGTCGCCTGCAGGCGAAGGCTCCTTCTTCCAGGCCGTCGGCGCCGATGGCCGCAGCATCGTGATCTCGCAGGTCCAGCACGGCACCAACATCACGGTTCTGACTGTCACGCTGAGCGACACCACCTCCGGCATCTACACGATCGTTCAGAACGCCGCGATCCAGCACGCCGCTGGCCAGGGCGAAAACACCCAGGCCTTCACCATCGGCTACCAGGTTCGTGACCAGGACGGCGACATCGCCAACGGCACGCTGACGCTGAACGTCAAGGATGACGTCATCGCCTGGAGCCCGTCGGAAGACAGCAACACGACTGTCGACGAGCATAATCTCGGCAACGGCGGTGAGATGCCGGTTCTGCTGCGCGAGGCCGTCTCCTCGTCATCCACGACCGCTTCCGGCGACCTTCACATCTCCTGGGGCGCCGACAACTACGACGTCGAAGGCGCCAATGACGGCGTCGGCCGCTCGCTCGTCTTCGCCTCGGCTGCGGGCGATACCTCCGCGCAGGTCGCCGCCATGTCGGCGGTCGATGCCAATGGCGAGACAGTTGCCCTCACATCGAACAGCATTGCACTGACCTACACTCTTTCGGAGAACGGCACGACGCTTGTCGCCACCGCAGAAGGACAGCCGATCTTCACCGTCACGTTGAACGACGACGGCAGCGGTACCTACGAATTCACGCTCACCGGTCCGTTGGACAACAAGTTCAAGGGCACCGATGCGCTGACACTGACCTTCCACGCCGTCGCTACGGATTCGGATGGCGATGCGGTCCCCGTCTATTTCTCCGTTGCGGTCGCCGACGACATTCCCGTGAACCCAAGTGATGCCACGCTGTCCGTCGACGAGCACAACCTTGCGTCCGGTGCGATCGAGGCGACGGGCCATGTGTCGGCGCTCGCGCCTGGCGCCGATGGCTACCAGGGTGGCTCGCTGGCCACGGCGATCCACTTCACGACGGTTCCTTCCGACCTGAAGACGACGGCGGGCGTTGCGATCGACGTGACGCAGTCGGGCAACGTGCTGACCGGCACGGTCCACGGTACGAACACGGTGGCCTTCACGCTGACGGTCAATGCCGACGGCACTTACAAGTATGTGCAGAACGTCGCGCTGTCGCATCCGACGCAGGGCACCGACGTCAAGGAGATCGGCTTCGGCTTCACCATCACCGACGGTGACGGCGACGTGTCGGCGCCGGCGACAATCACGGTCAAGGTGACCGACGACGTGGCGGCATCGAACCAGATTGCCGATGCGACTGCAAACCATGTCGGCGAGATGGCGCTGACGACGAAGACGCCTGTCGACAACACGATCACCGGCAGCCTGATCAACGGCAAGGCAGGTGACGGCGAGATCAACTTCGGCGCCGACGGCTACAAGGCCGGCTCGCTCGCCTTCGACGGCACCGCCGGCCAGCCTGCGGTGACCTCGCATGGCGAGACGGTTCGCTACGTCCTCTCCGGCAACACGCTTTACGGCTATGTCAGCCCGATCGCGCTTTCGGCCAATGTCGTGGCCGGGCTTTCGAGCGTGCAGGTGTTCAAGGTGGTCCTGGATCCGGCGACGGCATCCTACAGCTTCACGCTTCTGAAGCCGCTCGACCACGTCAAGGGCGACGACCTGTCGCTTGGCTTCAAGCTGACGGCGCAGGATGGTGATACGGATGCGGTGAAGTTCACGCTGAACCTGCATGTCGATGACGCCAATCCTGTCGGCGCGCAGGTCAACGACGTCAACACGACGATCGACGAGCATGCGATCCTGACGGGCAATCCGCTGGACGAAGTGCGCATCGGCTCTGTGGTCGAAGGCTTCCTGTCGAACGGCGCGGTCGACTTCGGACCCGACGGCTACAAGGCGGGCTCGCTGAGCTTCGGCGCGCTGAACGGCCAGCCGCAGTTTACGTCCGGAGGCGCAGAGGTTCACTACGCCGTCGTCGGCAACACGCTTTACGGCTATGTGGGTGCAGCCCCGCAGGCCGGCCATGTTCCCTCGCAGGGTTCGCAGGTCTTCACCCTGTCGCTTGCGCCTGCGCTCGGCGGCTACGCCTTCGAACTGAAGGGCGCGATCGATCACCTGGGCGGCGATGCCGTCGCCAAGGAACTGAGCTTTGCGCTGACAGGCAAGGATTACGACGGCGACACCGTCAACATCGAACTGCAATTCCATATCAAGGACGACGTTCCGACCACGCCGAAGAACGCGACGCTTTCCGTCGACGAGCACAATCTTGCGTCCGGTGCGATTGAGGCGACGGGCCATGTGTCGGCGCTTGCGCCTGGTGCCGATGGCTACCAGGGCGGTTCGCTGGCAACGGCGATCCACTTCACGCCGGTTTCCTCCGAATTGAAGACGACGGCGGGCGTTGCGATCGACGTGACGCAGTCGGGCAATGTGCTGACCGGCACGGTCCACGGTACGAACACGGTGGCCTTCACGCTGACGGTCAATGCCGACGGCACCTACAAGTATGTGCAGAACGTCGCGCTGTCGCACTCGACACAGGGCGCCGACGTCAAGGAGATCGGCTTCGGCTTCACCATCACCGACGGTGACGGCGACGTCTCGGCGCCGGCGACGATCACGGTCAAGGTGACCGACGACGTGGCGGCACCGAACCAGATTGCCGACGCCAGCGCAAACCATGTCGGCGAGATGGCGCTGACGACGAAGACGCCTGTCGACAACACGATCACCGGCAGCCTGATCAACGGCAAGGCAGGTGACGGCGAGATCAACTTCGGCGCCGACGGCTACAAGACCGGCTCGCTCGCCTTCGACGGCACCGCCGGCCAGCCTGCGGTGACCTCGCATGGCGAGACGGTTCGCTACGTCCTCTCCGGCAACACGCTTTACGGCTATGTCAGCCCGATCGCGCTTTCGGCCAATGTCGTGGCCGGGCTTTCGAGCGTGCAGGTGTTCAAGGTGGTCCTGGATCCGGCGACGGCATCCTACAGCTTCACGCTTCTGAAGCCGCTCGACCACGTCAAGGGCGACGACCTGTCGCTTGGCTTCAAGCTGACGGCGCAGGATGGTGATACGGATGCGGTGAAGTTCACGCTGAACCTGCATGTCGATGACGCCAATCCTGTCGGCGCGCAGGTCAACGACGTCAACACGACGATCGACGAGCATGCGATCCTGACGGGCAATCCGCTGGACGAAGTGCGCATCGGCTCTGTGGTCGAAGGCTTCCTGTCGAACGGCGCGGTCGACTTCGGACCCGACGGCTACAAGGCGGGCTCGCTGAGCTTCGGCGCGCTGAACGGCCAGCCGCAGTTTACGTCCGGAGGCGCAGAGGTTCACTACGCCGTCGTCGGCAACACGCTTTACGGCTATGTGGGTGCAGCCCCGCAGGCCGGCCATGTTCCCTCGCAGGGTTCGCAGGTCTTCACCCTGTCGCTTGCGCCTGCGCTCGGCGGCTACGCCTTCGAACTGAAGGGCGCGATCGACCATCTGGGCGGCGACGCCGTCGCCAAGGAACTGAGCTTCGCGCTCACAGGCAAGGATTATGATGGCGACACCGTCAACATCAATCTGCAGTTCCATATCAAGGATGATGTGCCCACGATCGGCACGCCGACGCTCGGTCATGCCGAGGAAGTCGGCTCCTCGCAGATCCTCGCCAACGGCACCTTCGAGCAAGATAGGCTGGCAGCCGGCCTGCCCGGTGTGCAACCGGACACCAGGGGCAACTACAGCTACAACGCCCCGACCGGCTGGACCATCACCGGCGGTATTGGCGGCCTGTTCGCGCCGGCGGCATCGATCGTGTCGGCCGAGGGGCATGACGGCGGCAACGTCGTCTGGCTGCACAGTGGCGCGACGCTGGCCAGGGACACCGGCACGACGCTGGTCGCCGGCCAGGTCTACTCGCTGCATTTCGACGTCGGCAACCGCACCGACCAGGACTTCGGCGGCGGTGTTGCCAAGCTGATCGCCACCAACGGAAACCAGACGGTCGTGCTCTCGCAGATCACCCTGACGGAGCCGGCCGACGGCAAGTGGGGTTCGGTCGACCTGAACTCGCCTGTTATCGGCAGCGACTATGCCGGCTGGCATCTGAGCGTCGAAATCACCCAGACGAGCGGCACTGGCAACCAGATCCTCATCGACGACGTCGAGCTGCGCCAGTTCACGCCGTCGGTCGCGACCGGCTCGCTCGGCATCAGCTGGGGTGCTGACAACAATGTCGACCTGCGCGGCGTTACTTTCGACACCCAACAGCCGACAGGCCTGACCTCGAACGGCGATGCGATCCACTACACGCTGTCTGCAAACAACACCCTGCTGACGGCGATCTCCGCCGACGGCCGCACCATTTTCACGGTCGAGCTGTCGAAGACGACGGGTCAGTACAAGCTGACGCTTATCGATACGCTCGACCATCCGTCGGTGCCCCAGGGCGGCCTGCAGTTCGCCTTCACCGCGACCGATGCCGATGGCGATCCGGCCCACAGCCATTTCACGGTCACCGTCGCCGACGACAAGCCCGTCCTCACCAACGCGGATGGCATTTCACAGGCGCTGCTCTCTGAAAGCGGCATCGTGGCGGTCGGTACCCAGCCCGCTGGCACCGACGCCGGCCATGGCAACGTCACATCCGGCAATCTGGCGGTCAACTTTGGCGCCGACGGCTTCGGCTCCACGGCCTTCTCGGGCGGCTTCACCGTGAACGGCGGCGCTAGCCGCTCGCTGGTCGCCGGCGCCCCGGGCGTCGACAGCGGCCTGACCTCCGACAAGCGAGCGATCTTCTTCAGCCTGTCTTCCGACGCGCACACGATCGAAGGCCGCACCGAGAGCGGCGAAGTCATCCTGCGCGCCGTGCTCGATCAGGGCGACGCCGGCTGGAAGGTGACGCTGCTCGGCAATATCGACCATCAGCCGGGCAATACCGGCCTTGGTGCCGATCAGTCGCTGAGCTTCGGCGTTATCGCCAAGGACGGCGACGGCGACAGCGTCAACCTGACGCTTTCGACCACGATCCATGACGACAAGCCGGTGATTAACGGCGAAACGGGCACGGAAACCCCGGTCTTCACCGCATCAGCCAGTGAAGACAGCAGCGCAATCACCTTCAACCTGCACGAGGACAACAAGGTCTCGTTCGGCGCCGATGGTCCGGGCGCCGTGGACTTCGACTTCGATCACGCGACGATCACGACGCCAGCCGGCATGACCGTTACGCTTGATCAGCTCGTCTACAGCTACGACCAGACTAGCGGCGTCCTCAAGATCGAGCCGGGAAGCGCCTTCAACGCGCTGGGCAAGGGCGATGTCGCGACGCTGACGGTTCCCTTCACGGTCACCGACGCCGACGGCGACAGCAAGTCCGCCGTCTACCAGGTCACCATCCACGGCGCCAACGACAACCCGATCGCCAATGACGACGTCTTCTCCAGCGTGCCGAATGGCTGGACGCTCGATGCCGCCAGCGGTCACGCCTACACTTTCAAGCCCACCGACAATTCCGAGACCTGGGACAAGGCACGGGTGGATGCGGCCCAGCTGCTGGCCGACAACAAGAGCTATCTGGCGACCATCACCTCGGCGCATGAGCAGAATGTCGTTCTTGGTGTCGTCAATCACGATGGCGGCAAGGCCGAAATTATCGCCTATCTCGGCGGCACGGACGAAGGCCACGAGGGCCATTGGGTCTGGGCAACCGGCCCCGAGGCCGGCCAGCCCTTCGTTTATACGAACTGGGATGCAAACGAGCCGAACAACAGCAACGGCAACGAAAACATCCTGTGGCTCTACGGCCAGTTCCGCGACGGCGTGTGGAATGACGCGCCGAGCGGTGGCCTGGCCTTCGGTGGCTATCAGTTCGGCTTCGTCGCCGAAGCGGGCGAGCCCGGCTCCTATTACGCCGCGATCAACGAGGATCACACCTACAAGATCGATGCCAGCCTGCTGCTCGCCAACGACAAGACCGTCGACATCGGTGAAAAGCTGAGCGTTATCGGCTTCGATCAGGCTGGCGCGAAGGCTGCAATCTCCGCGATGGGTGCCGCGATCTCCTTCGACGGCACGTCCTTCAGCTACGACGCCAGCGCTTCTGCGCAGTTGCAGCATCTTGCCGAAGGCGAGAAGACGACGGATACCTTCACCTACACGATCAGCGACGGCCAGGGCGGCTTCAGCACCGCAACGGTGACCGTCACGGTCGAGGGTCGCAACGACAAGCCAATATTCGAGATCGCCGACAACGTCTCAGCCGCTGTCATCGAGGACACCAAGCCGACTGAAACGGGGACGATCAACTTCATCGACGTCGACCTGACCGACACCCACACGGTAAGTGTGACCTCCCCTCAGGGGGCGCTTGGCTCCCTCGTGCTCGGCGCTGTCAACGAGTCCTCTCTTACGGCGGGCGGCAGCGTGGAGTGGACCTATAAGCTGAACGAGGCGGCGCAGGCGCTAAAAGCGGGCGAAATCCGCACCGAAACCTACACCGTCTCGATCAGTGACGGCCACGGCGGCGTCATCAGCAAGGACGTGACGGTCACCATCACCGGCACGAACGACGCGCCGACGGCGATCGCGCTCTCTGCCAACACCATCAACGAAAACAAGTTTGGCGCGACGATCGGCCACCTGACGACGACGGACAAGGATGTCGGCGACACCCACACTTACACCGTCTCCGACGACCGCTTCGAGGTGGTCAACGGCGATCTAAAGCTGAAGCAAGGCGTATCGCTGGACTACGAGACAGCCCACACCGTCACCGTCAGCGTTACGTCGACGGACAGCGGCAACCTCACGACCAGCCAGGACTTCACGATCCAGGTCGGTGACGTCAACGAGGCGCCGACCGGGGTTACCTTCGGCAGTGTCGTCAACTCGATTGACGAGAACATCAACGTCGGCACAGGCATCAAGGTTGCAGTCCTTGGCGCGACCGATGATGCGCTCGGCCAGAACAGCTTTTCGCTGACGGGCGCGGATGCCAGCTCCTTCCAAATCCGCAACGGCAACGAACTATACTACGTGGGCTCGTCTCCTGATTTCGAAACGAAGTCGTCCTATTCAGTCAATGTGAATGTCAATGATCCGAACGTCGGCGGCGATGTCGACGCGTCGAAACAGTTCACTCTGAATGTAAACGATCTCCCGGAGGCGCCGCTTGCGGCACTTCAGGCAGGACCGCAATATGCGTTCACGGACGGTCGTTCGGGCCAGTACCCGGCGGGTGAGCCGACAAGCATCCGGCTTGATCTGGCGTCGTTGTTCAGCGGCGCGACCGCGGCAACGACCTATAGCTATGAGGTTGTACGCCAGGGCAACGGCACAACAAACAACGGTTGGGACAACTGGCTGACCCGCACAGGCAACGTCCTGTCAGGCGATCCCGACACCAACCGCGACGGTCTTTACATCCTGAAGGTTACGGCGACCAATGCCGGGGTCTCGACATCGACCTATGTCGCGATCACTGCGATCGAGGATGGCGGGACGAAGTACAGCGATGATACGCTTTGGGACGGAGATGGCGATCTATACACGGGAGTAAACAATCTATCAGCGGGCGGGGGCGATGATGTCATCATCGGCTTGAAGTCCAGCGCCAACACGCTGATCGGCGGTAGCGGATCGGACCAAATCTACGGCGGTGACAAGGACGATACGATCGTCGGGGGTAGCGTCGGCGTCTTTAACGAGGTCTATCTGGATGCGTCCAAAGACTCTAACTTCATCTCCGCCGGCGCCGGCAACGACACGATCTACAGCGGCGGCCGCGACTACATATTTGCGGGCAGCGGTGATGACCGGATCTACGGTTTCGATACGGACAAGATCATCGACGGCGGAACCGGCACCAATACGCTGATGGTCGCAGGTGGGTTCGACAGCTCAAGCGATGGCCAGATCGTCAACATCCAGAATGTCATCATGACAACGTCCGGTACATTGGATCTGTCGAAGCAGACCGAAGGGTTCACGGTTACTGGCTCAAGCGGCAATGACATGATCATCGGCGGCAGTGGGGCCGATTCACTGTTTGGCGGCGCTGGCAACGACGCGATCTACGGCGCGCAGAACGACGTTGTTCTGAACGGCGGCGCGGGTAACGACACACTTTACGTTGCCGGTGGCTTTATCAGCACCAGCGATGCGCAGATCGACCAGATCGAAAGCGTCGTCATGACGTCCAGCGGCAAACTCGACCTGTCGAACCAGACCGAACGCCTTACCATCACCGGCACAAGCGGGAACGACGTTATAACGGCAAGTTCCGGCGGCGGCACCGTAAATGTCGGAACCGGTAACGACGTTGTCGTTATCGATGCGCGCGGTTCCTCCAACGACTCCTGGACCGTCAACTTGAGTTCCAACGGTGCCGACACGATCGTGTTCAAACACAATGGGGTCGCGTCGAGTGAAAACACTGTGGCGGACGTCTATGGGTTCGGTTCGGGCGACAAGATCGCCGTCGTGCTCGGTACGACAGACATCGCTGGCAGCAGCAACCCGGCTGCGACATACCAGACGATTCAATCGACCTCTTCAGGCGGTACTACGGTATCGAGTGGTATCAAGGTCATAGAGCTACAGAATTCGTCGTTCGTTGCTTCATCGCTGACGACCGACACGAACAGCGGTTCAGTTGCAAGTCGGATTGCTGACGCAATCGGCAATATCAAGGCCGGTTACTACACGATCGTGGTTTATTCTTCGACGAACACCTCGACCGCCGATGCCGGCATCTACACGCTCCACGTTACCGGCGATGCCAATAATCTGACTTCCAGTCAGTTCACGCTTGAGCACATTATGACGTTGCATAATGTTGGTTACGGCAGCCTAACTTCGAGCAACTTCGCGCCTGCCCCCAACGCCATCGACCCCATCATCCTCGACCTCGACCACAACGGCATCGCGCTCACCAGCCTCGAGCATGGTGTCTCCTTCGACATCAATGCCGATGGCCACCAGGACAAGATCGCCTGGACGGCGGGCACGGATGGCATCCTGGCCTATGATGTGGATGGCAACGGCAAGATCGACAATGGCAGCGAGATCTTCTCGCCGCACTTTGCCGGCGGCAATTATGTCGATGGTCTTCAGGCGCTGGCGACGCTCGACAGCAATCATGATGGCAAGATCGATGCCAGTGACGAGGCCTTCTCGAAGCTCACGATCTGGCAGGACCTGAACCACAATGGCATCAGCGATGCCGGCGAGCTTTCGAGCCTTGCCGATCATCAGATCGCCAGCCTGTCGCTCGACGCACACGCGTCGGATAGCGCGATCAACGGTCAGGCGATCCTAGCGGATGGCAGCTACACGCTGACGGATGGCTCCACCGGCCACTTCGTCGAGGTCGCCTTCGATGCCACGCTTGGCAGCGCGGACGACAACCATGCCTACTCGCTGGTCGGCAGCGATGGCAACGACACGCTCTCGGGCGCCGGCGGCATGTATACGCTGACGGGTGGGGCAGGGGCCGATACTTTCGTGCTCGATGCCGACGCGCTTTCGGATGTGAAGATCGCTGACGTGATCACCGACTACAAGGCCCGCGAGGGCGACACGCTCGACGTGTCGAAGCTCCTCGACAGCCTGCTCGGCCACCAGGCCACCGAAGCCGAGGCGCTCTCGAGCGTCAAGACGACGGTCCAGGGTGCCGACACGGTGGTCAGCGTCAACGCCAATGGCGGCTGGCACGATGTGGCGGTTCTCCAGAACACCACGGAAGCGGTCAAGATCCTGTTCGACGACAAGCACGACACCACCACCGCGCCGCATGTCGGCTAAGGGGTGACGGACAGGCGGAACACTCCGCCTGACATGACAAGGGAAAAGGCGCGCGAGCGCCTTTTTCGCGTTTTGAGGGGCGTGCGCGGGGTGAGGGACGGACGGCTCCCCATCGGCGTGCGGTCGAGATGCGGAGTATGGTCGGGCAGTCGGCCGTTACGGCCAGCCTGATTGCGTGGTCGGTGGATGGCGAATGAAACCACGTGGACTGTTTCGCTTCGGATGGCCAGAAGCGTTGCAATACAAATGGCTGGTGAGGCGCGGCGGATATTGATGGTTGCTGCAGGTTTTCGCCGTTGCGGCAAGCTGCGGCGATTGCGATACGCCTCCAGCCTGCGTTCGCCGGTATCGACGCCAGCGTCCGCCGCCATGCCTCCGCCTGGCCGAAACCCCGATCCATCCGCCAATCGCCCAAACGAAAAGAGGCGCCTGCTGGCGCCTCAAGATCACGTCGCGATTGCTGCCTTGTCCGCGTCAGTCCGCAGCCCTCAGGCCGCCGGCAGTCTCGAGATCGGCACGGTGTCGTCCGCTTCGCCGCCACGGTCCATGGCCATTTCGTCGGCCAGCTGGCGGATGTGGTTGAAGTCGGTCGGGCCGTCGAAAACGGCGCCGCCGAGGCGGATGTCGAGTGACAACGGTGCATCGCCGGCGGTGAAGGCCGCCTGTTCGCAGCGGCGGCGGATGCGCATGCCGACATCCTGGGCGTTCTCGATCGTGGCGCCGGGCAGGAACACGCCGAGCTCGTTGGTCGCGAGACGCGCGACGAGGTCGCCCGAACGCACCGAGGACTGGGTGATCGCGGCAAGCGACTGCATCACGGTATCGGCCCATTGCGGCCCATAGCGGCGGCTGATGGCGTCGAGCGTGTCGATCACGACGGCGATCATCACGCCGCCCGCGTCAGTAGAGATTCGCTTGCGGCGGTCGATATAGTGTTCGACGGCGGCCGCGAAGGCTGTTCCGTTGAGAGTCTTGGTAACGCTGTCGTGCCGCTGAGAATAGTTAACGGCTTCCTGCAGTTTTCTGAGCTCGTTATTCTTGATCTGCAGCATCATGAGCAGCGGAAATGCAACAAAAAGCGAAATAGCGGTGGCTCCGACGAATCCAACCAAAAATGGTCGCTCCGGCATCAGAAGGTTTAAGATAAGTAAAAAACCGACCGAGAAGGCCGCGAAGCAGATCGAAACGATCGATGCGATGCGGAGTGCGGAAAGGTTTGTTGCGGATTGGTAACGCTGACGGAATTTCATCGCGGGGCAGGTCCCTGTGGAAGTAACGGCAGATAAACACGGACGGGAAAAGTTGGCGTTAAAAAACCCTGTAAAATTCTAGCTTTAGCGCTTGATACTAGGGAATTAACCGTCTCCGCAGGAAAGACCTGTACCGGAATTGGAATGTGGAAAAATAGGTGTTACTTGTTTGCCGAATGAAAGCGTTCGGTATACGGGTTCACTCGGTGAATTTAGATGTTGAGGGGCATCCGTCTTGTTTAAAACCAAAAGCATTATTGCAGCATTGTCTGCCACTGTTGCTCTGAATTTCTCGTTTTTCGTCGACGCCAATGCGATGTCTTTGCAGCAAGCCATCGAAACGACGATGAAAACCAATCCGCAGATACTTCAGGCTGCAAAAGACAAAGAAGCAATCGAGTTTGAGCTTCGTCAGGCGCGCGGGTTATACTTGCCGTCGGTTGATCTGGAGAGCGGCATCGGCCGCCGCCGGTTGTCGAATTCGACCACGGGCACGCTGAGCTCCGACCATGATTACCTGTCGCCCGGCGATGTCGGCGTGACGGTCACGCAGACGCTGTTTGATGGCGGCGCGCGCAAGTCGCAGGTCGATCAGCAGGCCTCGCGCGTCGATGGCGCCTCCTTTCGGGTCCTCGAGCGCTCCGAAGCGCTGGCGCTCGAAGTAACCCAGGATTACCTGGAATATATGCTGCAAAACCAGATCGTTGCCGCCGCGAAGGAAAACGTCTCCTTCCACACGGCGATGGTCGGCGATATCAATGAAAGCATCAAGGGCGGCGCGCTGACCGATGCCGACCGTCTTCAGGGCAGCGAACGTCTGCAGGCCGCCAAGGCCCGCATGCGCGAAGCGCTCGAAGAGCTGGAAGCAACGAAGATCCGCTTCATGAAGGCCGTCGGCCAGCCGATCGTCAATGCCCAGACCCCGCCGTCGGTCGCCAAGTATATCCCGAAGACGCTCGACGATGCACTGTTCGTCGCCAACAAGAACAGCCCGCGCATCTTCTCCGCCAACGCCGATGTTGACGCGGCCGATGCAGGTGTTCGTGGCGCGCGCGCCAATTACCTGCCGAAGGTCAATCTCGAGGGTACGGCCCGCGTTGGTAACGACATCGACGGCGACGAAGGCAATACCAACGATTACCAGGTGCGCGTCGTCGCCCGCTGGAACCTTTATCGCGGCGGCATCGATGTCGCCCGTGAGCAGGAGCAGATCCGCCGCGCCGGCGAAGAGCGCTATGCGCTTGCCCAGGTCCAGCGCGAGGTGAAGGAATCGGTCAGCTCCGCCTGGAACGAACGCGTCAGCCGCGGCGAGCTGTCGGGCATTCTTGCCAAGCAGTCGTCGATCAACAACCAGCTGGTCGGTTCCTACCGCGAGCAGTTCAAGGTCGGCCAGCGCTCGCTGCTCGACGTGCTCGATGCGCAGAACACCCGCTTCAACACCAAGGTGCTGGCTGATACGGCCCGCGTTGCCTCGCTGTTTGCGGAATACAAGATCCTCGCCGCATCCGGCAATCTGCTTCAGACCATGAAGCTGAAGCCGCTGGATCAGGCCAAGCCTTACGCACGAGAAGAGTTCGCTGTTCCAGCGGCCGCTCAGAATCCCGGATATGCCGAAGTCGACTCTCATCAGAAGGCTGGCATGCCTATGGACCTGCTGGCGCCGATCCGGCAGCAGTAGTAGTCAGGTGACCATAGAACATGCGGAACGTTGCATCTGAGACGAACGGCAGCATGCCGCTTCAAACATTCAAGGCCGCGTTCAAGTCCGTGGCAGCGTTCTATGGTCGACCAAGCTCCGATACGGTGCTCTTCTCCGGCCTTCCGGATGAGATCACCGAATCGCTTGAGGGCGATGATGTCGAGCAGATGGCCGAGCGCATCGGCCTTCAGGTCATCAAGCATCCGGAGCGCGATTGCCGGCTGGGCAATTTCGATTGTCCCGCCATCGTTGCCTTTGCCGATGGCGGCGTGCTCCCGCTGCTGGAGATGGCCGAAGACGGCTCCTACATCACCGACATCGTCCCGGTCGCCGGCGTTTCCTCGCGCCTGTCGCGCGAGGACCTGATCGCGCTGAAGCCTGAGACGGCTTTCGCCTTCACGCTCTATTATCAGAACGCTTCGGAAGAGGCGCTGGTCGGCAATGCCGTCGAGATCGAAAAGCGCCATTGGCTGGCAACGACGCTGGCGCCTTACTGGCGCACCTATGTCCGCGTCATGGTGGCCGCACTCTTCATCAATCTGATCGCGCTCGGCTCGCCGCTGTTTACGATGAACGTCTATGACCGCGTTCTGCCCAACAAGGCGATCCCGACGCTCTGGGTTCTCGCCGCCGGCATCACGCTTGCCTATCTCTTTGATTTCCTGCTGAAGACCGCGCGCTCCTCGCTGATCGATTATGCCGGTCGCAAGGCCGATCTGCGCCTGTCGCAGATGCTGTTCGACAAGGTGTTGAACTCGACGCTGGCCTCGCGCCCGATGTCGACAGGCGAATATGCCAACCGCGTCACGCAATATGAGTTCGTCCGTGAATTCTTCACCTCGAACACGATCGGCGTCATCATCGACAGCCTCTTCGTCTTCATCTTCCTTGCCGTCATCTATCTCATCTCCGGCTGGCTGGTCGTCATCCCCGCCGTCGCCTTCGTGCTCTCGGTCGTGATCGGTCTCTACGCCCAGGCCGCGATCGGCAAGCGCATGGCGACCGCCGCCAACGAAGCCTCGCGCCGTCAGTCGCTCTTGGTCGAAACCATCTCGACGATCGAGACGCTGAAGAGCCTGCGCGCCGAAGCCACCATGCTGCGCCGCTGGCAGGAACTGACGAAATATTCCAGCCGCACCAGCGAAGAGATCAAGCACGTCTCCACCAACGCCATCAACATGACCATGTTCGTGCAGCAGATGGTGAGCGTCCTGATCGTCATCGCCGGCACCTATGAGTTCTCCGAAGGCCGCATCGCCATGGGCGCGATCGTCGCGACCGTCATGCTGGCCAGCCGCGCCGGTGCGCCGCTCGGCCAGATCGCCATGACGCTGGCACGCTTCCGCCAGGCCACCATGTCGCTGCGCATCCTCGACAAGATCATGTAACAGCCCGACGACCGCCCCTCGACGGTCGGTTTCGTCAATCGCGAGATCACCCGCGGCGCCTTTTCTTTCCAGGATGTCTCGTTCCAGTATCCGGGTTCGGATTATCCCGTCATCAACAAGCTGTCTTTCAACGTCAATCCCGGCGAGCGCATCGGCATCATCGGCCGCATCGGCTCCGGCAAGACGACGCTGGGACGTCTGCTGGATGGCCTGTTCGCGCCGTCAGGCGGCCGCGTGTTGATCGATGGTGTGGATATCCGCCAGTATCACATGGCCGAAGTGCGCGCCAACGTCGCCGTCGCCGGCCAGTCCTCCGATCTGTTCTCGGGAACGGTGAAGGAAAACCTTCTGCTCGGCCGCGCCGACGCCACCGATGAGGACCTGCTCGAAGTCGCCCGCATGACTGGCGTCGACGAGTTCGTCGGTACCCATCCGCGCGGCTTCGACATGCCTGTTGGAGAGCGCGGCAGCAATCTGTCGAGCGGCCAGAAGCAGGCGCTCACCATCGCCCGTCTGCTCCTCACACGCCCCAAGGTCGTCTTCCTCGACGAGCCCTCGGGCGCCATGGATCTCGCGACCGAACGCAACCTGATCGCCCGCCTCTCCAAGGCCTTCGACCGCAAGACGACGCTGATCATCGCCACCCATCGCTACAGCATGCTGGATCTCGTCGACCGCCTGATCGTCATCGACAAGGGCCGCATCATTGCCGATGGTCCGAAGCAGGCCGTCATCGAAGCCATGCAGCGCAAGCCCGGCGCGCCGGCTCCGGCCGTGGCCCCGCAGGCTGTGCCGGTCGCAAGGCAGGCTCCGGTCACGCCGGTCGCCATGTCCGTCGCCCCGGTCACCTCAGTCGCGCCGGCCCCCGCAGGCTCCGCCGCCATGCCGGTCGCGCAGGTGGCAACCGCTGCTCCCGCCCACGCCCATCCGATCCCGGTAGCCTCGGTTGCATCCGGCGCGCCTGTCGGCCCGGCGGCTGCCGCGAACGTGACGCCGATCGTTCCGGGGGTTAAGCTGTCATGAAGAACAAGCACGACAACCCGCCCTTTCTCGCCCGCGCCATTCTCGGCCTCGTGGCGCTCGTCATCGCCAGCTTCGTCGCCTGGGCGGCGATCGCCAAGATCAACGAGATCGCCCGCGGCGAAGGCAAGGTCATTCCCGTCTCGAAGACGCAGATCATCCAATCGTCGGAACCCGGCGTCGTCCAGCAGATCGCCGTCGTTCTCGGCCAGGTCGTGCGCAAGGGCCAGCTCCTGGTCCAGCTCGACAACACCACCACCACCTCTACGCTCGGTGAATCGGTCGCCAAGGCCCGCGCGCTCGGCGCCAAGGTGGCGCGCCTGAAGCTAGAGGAAGAGGGCAAGTACGACGAGCCCTATAATTGCCCTGAGGATATTCTGGCCGTCGCCAAGGAAGTCTGCGCCAACGAAGCCCAGCTCTTCGCCGCCGATCGCGCCAGCTATACCAACAAGCTCGGCGTGCTGAAAGAGCGCGTCCGCCAGCGCGAAAACGAACTCAGCGAGGCGCACGCCAATATCGACCGCCTGACGCAGAATATCGACGGCGCCCAGCGCCAGTATGACCTGATCAGCCCGCTCGCCAAGAAGAAGCTGGTCGCCGAAACCGAAGTGCTGAAGACCGAGCGCGATCTCACCGATCAGCAGGGCCAGCTCAAGGTCTACCAGGAAAGCCTCGATCGCCTTCAGGCCGCCGTGCAGGAAGCAAAACTGCAGCTCGGCGATCTCGCGCTCGAACTGCGCCAGCAGGCGCTGACGGACAAGGCGCAGGCGCTGGCCGAGCTCTCGGTCGTCGACGAAACCGTGCGTGGCGCATCCGATCGCGTCAAGCGCACCGATATCCGCTCGCCTGTTGATGGCATCGTCAACACGCTCGAGGTCAACACGATCGGCGCCTATGTCGATCCCGGCCGCGTCATCGCCGGCATCGTTCCGACGGCCGATACGCTGCTCGTCGAAGCCAAGATCTCGCCGCGCGACGTCGCCTTCATCCGCCGTGGCCAGCCGGCCATCGTCAAGATCACGGCTTACGACTTCTCGATCTTCGGGGGCCTCGAAGGCATCGTCGAAAACATCTCGGCCGACAGTCTGGTGGAGAAGGAAAAGGGCGAGACCTACTATCTCGTGCAGGTTAAGACCGACAAGTCGGAGCTCGCGCGCGACGGCAAGACCTATCCGATCATCCCGGGCATGGTCGCCTCGGTCGAGATCATGACCGGCAGCAAGACCGTGCTCAGCTATCTCATGAAGCCGATCAACAAGGCGCGCACCGAAGCGCTGACGGAGCGCTGACCATGCTGATCGTCAAGCCCGGAATTCAGGACGCAACCGATCTCGAACCATCAGACGAGCAGCTGCCGGCGATCGACGCCGAAGAGATCGAGCCGCGTTTCCGGGCTGTCGCGGGTCGTGGCGGCGAGCGTCGCGGCATCCGGCTGGAACGCATCTATTGGGACGGCCTCAGCCGCATGTCGGCCTCCGGCAAGATGTCGACCGCCGATCTCGTGCACTATACCGCCTCGCAGATGCCGGAATCCGGCAATCTCGCCTCGCTGCTGCGCGTCCTCAGCCTCAAATGGGCGTTGCGCCGGCTGGATACGGTCGAGGACATCTCCTCGCTCGCCAATGTCAACGCCATCATCCAGGCCTCGCCGTCGCCGGCGATCCTTTTGACGCATGAGAAGAAGGTACAGCTCTTCAACGACGCCTTCCTGTCGATGCTGCGCCAGCGCCTGCCGCTCGGCGATCTCGCGCAACTGACCAAGAGCCTGCGTTTCTCGATCGACACCCAGATCGAGGAAGCCATCGCCACCCTGTCGCGCAACAAGGGCAAGACGCTCGCGACAGGCTTCACGATCACCGTCGGCACACAGACCATGAAGGGCCAGATCAACCTGGCTTTGGCGCCGACGCACGAGAAGTCGATGCTGATCGGCTACATCTCCCGCTACTGATCCACATCAATCCTCGAAACGCCCCGCCGCATCCCGGTCGCGCTCGTACCGGTGCCTCAACGGAAATGCCGGTAGCCACCCCTCGCGGCGGATGGTCCACAGCTCATACGTCGGCTGAAACTGGTCCTTCTGATCAAGCGATCCAAGATTGACCTCGACCTCATCACCGCTTCGCCCAAACACCGGCGACCCACAGCGCGGACAAAAGAACCGCCCATTATACTCCCCCGTCTCGCCTTCGACCCGCACCGCATCCTCGGGAAAGATCGCAGACGCATGAAACAGCGCTCCATGATGCTTGCGGCAATCCATGCAATGACAGATGCCGACCCGATAGGGCGCACCGGATGCAGTCAAACGAACGCGGCCGCAGAGGCATCCTCCGGTAAACTGATCCATGGTGTCGCTCCTCCAAACGCGCAGGAAGAGCTATGTAGAGTGATATGGCATCATGGCAATTCCTGCTTAAATGGCGGCGTCATTCATCTGTGGGCGCCTTGCGGAAATACACTAAATAATTGCTGCGAGAGGAGTGATATGCAGATCTTGTTTCCGCGAATATCAGAAGGGGCCAGATGATTCTTCGTGCTTTTCGATGGGTATCGACCGCCGCCGTGGTCGCAGCGACCTTAGCCGCATGCGTGCCGGGCAAGGCGTCTTTCTATCAGAACGCGTTGCCCGAAGCGCTTGGAACAACTGACATTCTGGTTTTGGGAAGCGATGCAAGCTGGTTCGACATGGTCGTTCCGATACGCCGCGAAGGATGCGGCGCAGTCGTCTTCCGGCTGTCCCCGGAAACCATCGCGAAAATCCGCCAACAGGGGTTGGCATTTTTCCAAGATGCGCGGCAGGCGCGAGGCTATGATGCCAATAGTGCCAAGGGTCGCTACTATGCATACGCGGCTTGGCAGGCAACCCCGGCACCGGAAGGCTGGTTCGGTGATGGTGCCGTTGCCGGCTCCCTTTCGTGCGCGGGCGTCGCCAACGACTTGATCCGGAAGATCACCGAAGGCGGCAAGGGGGCCGAGGGCTACTTCACCACAAAAAGCGAAGCGCAGCTTATTGTGCTGCCGCAGGAACAGATCGCTATTTACACCTACTTCGGCTAGCCTACCTAATGTCATCCAGATTGTAAGGCGTGTCGATCTCCACGCGCGCCTGCATGATCAGGTGCACTTCGCTTTCCGAAAGCGCGCCCACGGGAAGCGAAACCCTGAAACGATCCCAAAGCTGATGAAACATCTCCGCCGAGACGAGATAGGCGGTCGGCCTGCCGTATTTGGTGATCTCGACCGGTGCCTGTTGGACCTTGTCGTGCCACTCGCCAAAATTCTTCTGAAATTCCGAAGCAGAGACGCGCGGCATGTTGGTCTCCATTTTCCGTAACTTGCGTAACGTACACAAAATCCGGCCGTTTCTCAAAAGTTTCAGGGGAGGGCGCGTTTCACCTCTGTAAAGATATTCACCCATGTGGTTGACTATCGCTCGGATATGGATATATTCAACCACATGGGTGAATGAAATGGATGAAGACGCACTGTCACGGATATTGAAGGCCGCGGGGGATACCACGCGGCGGCAGATCCTGACGCTCCTCGTGCAAGAGGGGCCTCTCAGGGTGACGGGGCTCGCTGCTCATTTCGACATGTCCCTGAATTCCGTCTCCAAGCACATCAAGGTTCTGGAGGAGGCGGGGCTGGTCACCCGGCGTACTTTGGGCCGCGAGCATTTCATTGCAGCGGAGCTTGAACCGCTGAAACTGACGGAAGACTGGTTCGCGCAACTGAAGTCGATATGGGAGCTGCGCCTTACGGCGTTGGAAGAGTTACTCGTTTCAAAGGAGTGAAGTCATGTCCGAACTTGAACTGACGGTAAGCCGCAAGATCGCCGCCTCGCGCGAGAAGATTTTCAACGCCTGGCTCTCGCCAACAGCGCTGGCCAAATTCATGAAGACGCCGGCGGGCAATTTCGACGCCCGAGATGTCACCACCGATCCGGTCAAGGGCGGTCGGTTCATGATCGTGATGGTCACACCGGAGCGCGAGATCCCGCATTCCGGCACCTATCTCGAAGTCGATCCCTATTCGCGCCTGTCCTTCACCTGGGAATCCCCGCATTCGCTGGATGACAGCGTCGTCACCATCGACTTGAAGGAGATCGACGCGGAAACCACCGAGCTGACGCTGAAGCAGGTGAAGTTCCGCAGCGAAGGCGCCCGCGACGGCCATATCCAGGGCTGGACCTCGATCCTCGGCGAACTCGACAAATATCTCGGCTAAGTCAGGGGGCCGACATGAAAAAGCCGCCGGCAATGCAGCGCCGGCGGCTCCATTTCGCCTCGGTATCGAAGCGGGATGCGAGAGGAGGCCAGCCCCGGCCCTCGCCATTGCCTTCCAATCAGAAGGCAACACCTTCGCCAGGCGCGACCTTTTCGATCGGCATGGCAGATGCCATCTGGCTGCCGCCAACGCGCGAGCCGTGCAGGTAGCCCTTGCCGCCGGCGATCGAATAGAGCGGCATGTAGTCGGGCAGGCGGCTGTCGGCGAGAACCTCGTCGCGCATGTTGTCGAGAATATAGTGGTTGCCGCCGGCCGAGACCGAGAGAACGGCGTGGTAGAAATGGCGCTTCTGGTCGAACAGCACGACGACCGCCATGTCCTTCAGATCGACGCCTTCGGCATTGAGTGCCGCCATCTTCAGGATCGCGAAATCCTCGCAATCGCCCTGCTGGCGCTTCAGCGTCTCGGAAGGCGTCGCCCAGTAATCGGCGACCTTGTAGGTATCGATGTCGCGGGCATAGCGGATCGTGTGGTTGATCGTGGTGTTGATCGCGTTCATCTTGTCGCGCAGCGATGCCTGCGAGGTCTTGGTGAAAGCGACCTTGACCGCGGTGACCGCCTCAGTGCACTTGCCCGCGCCGCAGGAAATGGCGGTGCCGCTGGTCATTTCGTCCAGCGAAGGCGCCAGCCGCTTCAGGGCTGCCAGGCGCTTGAAGGGGATCGCGACCGATCCGAACACGCCGCCATCATCAGGACGCGCGGCGATCGAGGGGCGGGTTGCCGGCTTCACGGATGCGGTGGTCTCGGGGCTGAATGCGGCGGCCGCAACCGGCGCCGGCGTCTTCAGGGCCGCGAGATCGATCGAGCCGAAAGCCTGCGCGAGACCGCGTCCGGCGAGCGTGACGAGGCGCGCCATGCCGCCGACGCTGACGGCGCTTGCCGCCTGCTCGGCGATGCTTGCCGAAATATAGCTGGAGTAAGATGCGCCGTAAGCTTCTGTATTATAAAGAACAGAAGCCGATGCATGATTGTAAGAAAAAGAAGAAAATGCCGAAAGAAGTGCGATAAAAGCGATTTTGTTTGTTTTTGTTCTTTTGGTCACGGGACTTAATTTCTCCACTTGTTGGGAGAAATGTACCGATCAGCCATAAATATCGGGTTTGGAAGCGTGGATAACTTAGAACGAAGTTATCCGCTCAAAAAAGCTGAAAATTTTAGCTTTTCCGTCAACCAAGTTTGGGGGAAGGGTTTGCTTTCGCCAGATGCCTATGCAGATATGAGGCCGCGAAATGGCCGCTATAGACGGCCTGATTAGGGTTTGGGGGAAGCAGTGACAGTGCAGGGTAGGGATGAGGCGCGTGGCGCGCATGGTTTACGCGGCGTCCTTCGCGCAGCCCGCAAGGGGGCGAAAGCCGCACGATCGCTCCTGCTTCTCTCCGTCGTCCTTTCCTGCGGCGCACTTGCCGCCTGCCAGTCCGACGTCGATGGCATCGCCAGGAACGTCAAGACCAACGACATCAAGCCGCCGTCGAGCGACGTCGAGGAAAGCTTCGGCGAAAACGGTGCCGAGATCACTCTGCTGATGCAGAAGGGCTCGAACGGGCTCTTCGAAGGCCCGTCCCGCGATGTCCGTGATGCCGCAGCCCTCGGCATCGGCGAACTCGGCTCCAACCAGGCCTTCGTCAAGGTGATCGACGTCGCAAGCCCCGCCGCAGCACCTGCTGCGGTGGCCGCCGCCAAGTCCAGAAACTCCTCGATCCTTATCAGCTACCTGCCACCGGCGACCACGGCCGCCGTCGCCGCCATGCCGTCCGACCAGCGCCCGCCGCTCCTCAATCTCGGCCAGCCCGTGCCGGCAACATCCGGCAATGTCTACAATCTCGCATCGAGCGAGACCGACAGCGCGCTGGAGGGCCTGCGCACAGCCGCTGCCAGCGGCCACAAGAAGGTCGTCGTGTTCGCACAGCGGGATCTCCCGCAAACTGCCGATCTCAGGCTGGCGGACGCCATCCGCGCCTCGGGCGGCACCTTTCTTGGTATCGTCAGATATGACCTGACGGACGCAGCGGCCGCTGCCGCCGTTGGGACGGCCAAGCCGCAGCTGCAGCAGGCCGATACGGTGCTCATCCTCGGCCGCACGGCGATCACCACCACCATCGAAGGGGCCATCAAGGCCGGCGGCCAGAGCAATCTCAATTTCATCGGCACCAGCGCCTGGCCGCCGCAGACCTACCGCGAGCCGACCGCCAACGGCACGCTGATCGCCATGGTCGAGCCCGAGGCCACCTCGCTGATCTCGGAGCGCTACCAGCGCCACTACAAGCGCCCGCTCTCGGCCGATGCCGCCTATGGCTATGACGCCATCGCCATCGCCTCCGGCATCATCCGCACCAAGGGCCCGACGGGCCTCAACGCCGAGACGCTGACCAGCAAGGTCGGCTTCCGCGGCGTCACCGGCCTCTTCCGCCTGTCGCCATCGGGCCAGGTCGAGCGCCGCTTGAGCCTCTACGCCATATCAGGCGGCAAGCTCAACGTGCTCGCCGCCGCACCGGCTTCGTTCTGAAGCGAGCAAACATTTCCTGACGCGGATAGCACTTCGCCTTCGCCTGCGACGGGACAAACTTTGCGTGAATTGTAGATGTAAATTCTTCGCGCACAGATTGACGGCGGCGCGATGTATTGCTCATCTCGTCTTATAGATATGAGGGGATTTCATCATGCGTACTGGCGCGAATTTTCTATGGTTCATACTTGGCGGATGGGCATTGGCACTGATGTGGTGGTTCGCCGCCGCACTGATGACTATTTCAATCATCGGCTTGCCGTGGGCGCGCGCCTGCTGGGAGATCGGCTTGCTTAGCCTTTGGCCCTTCGGACGGGATGTCGTATCGCATGCCGAACTTACCGGCAAAAGCAGCGCCGGGCTGACACTATTTCGATTGATCGCAAACATCATCTGGCTGCCATTCGGCGTCATCCTGGCAATCTCTCATGTGCTGCACGGCTGCTTGATGTTCGTGACGATCATCGGCATTCCGCTCGGCCTCCAGGACTTCAAGCTTGCGGGCATCTCGCTGTTTCCCGTTGGCAAGCGCGTGGTCACCAAGGAACTCATGGCCGCCGCGCGCTCCGCCAATGCGCAGGCACAGCTGGCAGCGCTTCGGCAGGGCTGATCGCGATCGAGCAACGTTGCTGGCCGGGCGGCGGAGATCGAATTCCGCCGCCAGCCTCGCTATGACCTAAACCGACGGCCGCCCGATCAGGCAGCCGTCGCGGCAGCGGCGAAGAATCCTTCCGGGCTCTCCACCTCCACCAGCCTCTTGCCGTCGATCAGCCAGAAGCGGTTGCCGACGTTGCGGATGAAGTCGCGATCGTGCGAGACCAGCAGGCAGCTTGCCTGCTGCGCCATCAACTCGCTCTCCAGCGCCTCCTGGCCCTCGATGTCGAGATGGTTGGTCGGTTCGTCCAGCAGGTAGAAGTTTGGGTTGGTCAGCCGCAGCGCCAGCATCCCCAATCGTGCCTTCTGCCCGCCCGAGAGCCTGCCGATAGGCTTGCCCTGCATCTCGATCGTCATCCCGGCGCCGGCAAGCAGCGCGCGGGCTCTCGCGTCGCCGACATCGAAGCGCCTGAGGATCATCCGCATCGGCGTTTCCTCGTCGATCAGCTCGTTCAGCGCCTGATCGCCATATCCGAGCACCAGCGACGGCGTCGCCTTGATGCCCTCGACGGCGCCCTCCATCTCCAGGATCGCCCGCCGCAGCATCGTCACCATCCGGCTCTTGCCCATGCCATTGGCGCCGAGGAGAACGATGCGGTCGTCCTGGCAGATGAATTGCTTGCCGGTCTTGAAGAGCGGCGTGCCATCCGGCCGCGCCACGATCGCATCCTCGAGCGTCACCAGCACCTTGGCGTGGGTGCCGCGGTTGGCAAGCCGGATCGCGCCCGAGGAGCGCTCCAGATGCGCGGGTTTCGCCGCGTCCTCCAGCTTTTCCGCCCGCTGCTTCAGCTGCTTGGTCTTGACGACAAGCAGGTCGCTGCCGGAGTTGATGCCGATATTGTTGAGCTTGGCGGCCTGCTGGCGCAGCTTTTCCGCCGCCTTCATGTCACGCTGGTAGCGCCGCTCGTCGGCCGCGTCGCTGTCGTCGAGCGCTGCCCGCGCTTGCGAATAGGGCAGCGAAAACAGCGCCGATTGTTCCGGCCTCAGAAACAGCGTCCGGTTCGTCGTGGCGTCGAGAAAGGCGCGGTCGTGGCTGGAGATGATGACGGGCATGTCGCGCGGCAGCGCGCTCAGCCAGTCCTCAAGCCGGGCGATCTTGCCGAGGTCGAGATGGTTGGTCGGCTCGTCGAGCAGAAGCACGTCGGGCTCGGTCACCGAGACTCGCGCCAGCATCGCCAGCCGCTGCCAGCCGCCGCTGAGCTGCCCCACCGGTCGCTCGCGCATCTCGTCGGGCACATCGAGGCCGGCAAGCACCATGTCGACCCGCCAGCTCTCGTTGAGCTGCTGGTCCTCCGGCAGCGCCTTCAGCACCGCCTCATGCAACGGCAGAGGAAGAAGGGCAGGCGGCACGTCCTGTTCGACATGGCCGATGGTGAGCCCGCGCGAGCGCGTGACGTCGCCCTCGCTCGGCTCTATCGCGCCGGACAGGCAGCGCAGCAGCGTGGACTTGCCGCGCCCGTTTGCGGCGACAAGGCCGATGCGGTCGCCGGCGCCGATCGCAAGCGTGAGGTTGGAAAACAGCGGCTTGCCAAGGGTGATGCCGAGATTGCGGATATGGATTGTCGTCATGATCTTGCTCTGGTCTTGCGAGCAGGCACAGGCGCGTCGCGGGCATCAGCCTTCATCGCGCGCGTGTGCTCAAGCTCGGGGGATAGAAACATGCAGGCGAGCATAGGCTCACGGCTGCAGTGCCACGAGGGGCGGACCAGGAAGAGGGTGTCGAGAAACGGTCTCTGGTCAGCCCTGCAAACGCATTTGCAGGGCGTTGACGGGGCCACGCTGGCGATTGAATCGGAAATGTATCGTCACGCGCAACCCTCCTTTCTCAAGTATCCCAGCGATAGCATTGCGGCCGCGAAAATTCAACCGTGATGCTCGTGCACCGTGATCAGGAAGATCGCGTCGGCCTCTATCGCCTTCAGGATTACGCCGCCATCGCTGCGGTAGATCTGCAATTCCGAAAGCACGCCCGCGGCCGAAAACAGGATGATGTCGACAAGCGGCCCGTAGGGATCGGCGACCTCCTTGTCGTCGAAATAGCCCGACGCGACGGGATGCGCCGGCAGGTCGGCGGGCCAATCGGTCCTGTCACGCAGGCGAAGGCGCAGCGAGCCGGATGCGTCGATCTCGGCAGCGCGGTAGTGGTCGCAGTCCCAGGCTGGCGGCACCTCGCCGCGCGCGGCGTATCGCGCCAGACGCTGGATGATCTGCTTTTCTGCGGGGTTCAACTCTCTCCAAATCAACGTCACGCGGTCGCTTCCGAAAAGAGTTGAGGGGTCACCGTTTCAGGCTGCCGAGAATGCCGCGCACCAGCGCCCGCCCGACCTGGGTCGCCACGGTACGCGCCACGCTCTTCATCGCCGCTTCCACCACCGTCTCGCGCTGGTAGCCGCCGGAGCGGGGGCGGCCCTGCGCCGGCTTCTCGTCCTTGTCGTCGTCGCCAAAGCCCGGCAGCGTCCAGCGGCCGGAGGCGCTTCCCTCGGTCGGCTGTGTCGGCTGCGCCTGCTTGGCGGCATCGGAATCCGATGCCTTCTGCGCCCGCGCCGCCAGGATCTCGAAGGCGGATTCGCGGTCGACATCCTCGTCGTAGACGCCGAGCACCGGGCTCTTGTCCATCACCTGCTGGCGTTCTGCATCGGTGAGCGGCCCGACACGGCCGGATGGCGGCCGCACCAGCGTGCGCTCGACGATCGATGGCGCGCCCTTGGCCTCCAGCGTCGAGACCAGCGCCTCGCCGGTTCCAAGCGTGGTGATCACGGTGGCGCAGTCGAAGGCCAGGTTGGGGCGGAACGTATCGGCCGCCGTCTTCACCGCCTTCTGCTCGCGCGGCGTATAGGCGCGCAGCGCGTGCTGCACGCGGTTGCCGAGCTGCGCCAGCACCGTCTCCGGCACGTCGAGCGGGTTCTGCGTGACGAAATAGACGCCGACGCCCTTGGAGCGGATCAGGCGCACCACCTGTTCGACACGCTCGACCAGCACCTTCGGCGCGTCGTTGAAGAGCAGATGCGCCTCATCGAAGAAGAATACCAGCTTTGGCTTCTCCGGATCGCCCACTTCGGGCAGCTCCTCGAAGAGCTCCGACAGCAGCCAGAGGAGGAAGGTCGCGTAGAGACGCGGGTTCATCATCAGCTTGTCGGCGGCGAGCACCGAGATGTTCCCGTAGCCGCGATTGTCTATGCGCATGATGTCGGTGATCTTCAGCGCCGGCTCGCCGAAGAAATGCTCGGCGCCCTGTTGCTCGAGCACCAGCAGCGCGCGCTGGATCGAGCCGACGGAGGCCTTGGAGATCAGCCCGTACTGGCTGGAAAGCTCGGTGGCGTTCTCGCCCATGTAGTTGAGAAGCGCCGAAAAATCCTTGAGGTCGAGCAGCGGCAGGCCGCCCTTGTCGGCGATCTTGAAGGCGATGTTGATCACGCCTTCCTGCGGCTCCGACGCATCCATCAGCCGGGCGAGCAGGAGAGGGCCCATCTCGGCGATGGTGGTGCGCACCCGGTGGCCCTTTTCGCCGAACAGGTCCCAGAAGATGACCGGGAACTGGTCCGCCTCGTAATCGTCGAAACCGATCTGCTCGGCCCGCTTGGTCATCCAGTCCTGGGGCTGGCCCTTCATGGCAATGCCGGAGAGATCGCCCTTGATATCGGCGCAGAAGACCGGGACGCCGGCCCTGGCAAAGCCTTCGGCCAGCACCTGCAGCGTCACCGTCTTGCCGGTGCCGGTGGCGCCGGTCACCAGTCCGTGGCGGTTGCCGTATTTGAGTTCCAGATATTCGGGGGTGTTGATACTGTCATCAGGGTTGCGGCTGGTACCGATGTAGATCTTGCCATCCTCGAGCATGCGAAAGGTCTCCCTGCCGGCGACGGACGCCGATTGCGTCAAAATGCGGAGAGCATAATCCGCATGTTCATTGTAATATGCTTCGACTGTTATAAGCAGGGACCGCAATGCCGACAACTGTCTGCATTAAAAGGAAAACTGGATAAGCGATGATCGCGTCGCGGATGCCTTGAGTTGCCACTCAAACTCGATTAACGTTGACGTTAACGTCAATAAAACCAGGAGGATGACGATGAATGAAATCGTGGATCAGATAGCCGCACGGGTCGGCATTCCGGCCGAAGTGGCCGAAAAGGCGCTCGGCATGATGCTTGGCTTTCTCCAGCGCGAAGCGGCCGACGGCCCGGTCGCCCGGATGATCGAAGCCATTCCGGGCGCTTCCGATCTGGTCGCCCAATATAACGGCGCCGGCGAAACCGGCGGCGGCGGCCTTCTCGGCAGCATCATGGGCGCTCTGGGCGGCGGCGGCATCATGGCGCTCGGCCAGCAGCTGATGTCGGAAGGCCTCGGCATGGGCGAGATCACCTCCCTCGCCAAGGAAACCCTTTCAATTGCCGAACAGCACGCCGGCAAGGAAGTTGTCGACGAGGTCGTGGCTTCGGTGCCGGGGCTCAGCCAGTTCGTTTGATCGGATTGGGATGATGGATGATGCAGCGGGCGGATTTTCCGCCCGTTTTGCTGTGATGTGGATGGTGAGGTTAGCGTCGTGCCGTGCAGCCCCCTCATCCGCCTGCCGGCACCTTCTCCCCGTTGGGGAGAAGAGACTCGGGGCGGGCCGCTCGCTCCTTCTTCCCTTCTCCCCCGCGGGGAGAAGGTGGCCCGAAGGGTCGGATGAGGGGGCTGCGCACTCCAACGCCAGCCACCACTCGACCGCCAGCAAACCCTACTGCGTCACCCCAACCAACTGCATCCAAACAGCCGCCTGATCCCGCGCCGTCTGCCGATCAGCCTCATCCAGCGCGCTCCCGCCGCAAAACCGCTCCACCTGCGCCCGATCACTCTCCGCCGTCGTCGCATGCTTCGCGCCGACGATCACATGCCGCCAAGCGCAGCCCAAAACCCGGTCTTCGACGATAGCCTTGTCACACCCAGTGCTGAGGCACAACGCGACCGCCCTCTGGCTCTCATAACCCCCGCCAACAGCACGCGCATAAGTCACCGCCCACCCGGCACGCGTATCCCGGCATCCGGCCGGGTCAGCGCTCAAATCGCACGATGTCGTAGCAACATAATCCTTCGCCGGCGGGAAGTCGGGGAATTCGGCGAGGTTGACGCATCCGCAAGCCAGAAGTGCTGCCGCAAACCACTGCAATATCGTCTCCCGCCGTTGCGCGACCACACTGCTTGCTGGGAGACATCGGACGATGGCTCACGACAGGCCAAATCAGTGATGAATGCCAAATCAGTCGTGAGTGTATGTGTTATCGCCGCTCGCCGAAAGTGGGTTTCGGCCCGGAAAATCTATCCTGACGCGGTCCTGGTTCAGGCGGCCGGATGGGGTGTCAGTGCTTGCTTTTTGTCTCGCGGGCAAGCTTCAGGATGACGTCATCGGCCGCGTCGGCGAGGGCCATGGCGATTTCGGCGGCTTTCCACCCTCTCTTCTCTCCGTCACGGATAAGTTCGAAGAGCATGGGTTCGAATTCGGACCGGCAGGTCTCCATTCGTTGGTCTGAATTGGATCGATTCTTGGAAGACTGAATATCCGTCATCATCAATACCCCAGATTAGAGGGTAGATTTAGCAAGGCCGCTGAAGAGCGCAAGTAAATATGTTAATCGGTCATTAACAATTCGATTTTTTTGCCTGATATAAGCAAAAAAACAACTAAAGCGTCCAGAAGGGCCCGCCGGGGTGTGGCGGGCCCCCGCCTTCTTTGTCGCACTGGAAAAGCAACTCTGTCAGCAGTAAAAGCTTGGATCCGGGGAAGTAACCGGTCAACTTCTACCTTTTTTGTACTTGGTACCGCCTTTCAGCGGCGAAGCGAGCCGTTTCCCGTAAATATTATGGGTTTATTTCGGGACGGCGGCGCGTGAGCATGGTTGTTCCGGATATACTAACATAAGAGTGTATTTTTATTCATGTGCGCTTTTTGGGTTGTGTAGAATAACGCCGAGCTCGTGCCATTGCCGGCCATCCTTGCGGATCAGCTCGTCGGCGCAGGTCGGCCCCATGCTTCCCGGCAGGTAGGGCTCCGGCTGGTTGTCGCTCTTGCCCCAGAGGTCGAGGAAGGGCTGCACGGCGGCCCAGCCCGCCTCGATGCCGTCGGCGCGCTGAAACAGCGTCTGGTCGCCGATGAAGAGATCGTAGAGCAGGGACTCGTAGCCGGTCATCTTGCCGATATCGAATTTGTCGGCATAGCGGAAGTCGAGCGAGACAGGCACGGTATCGACCGAAAGCCCCGGCGACTTGATGGAGAGCTCGACGCTCAAGCCTTCATCCGGCTGCACCTGGATGACCAGCCGGTTCGGCGGCAGGCTGCGCTTGATGTCGGTCTCGCGAAACTGCGCGAAGGGCACCTGGCGGAAGGTGACCACGATCTCCGTATCGCGCGCCTTCATCGCCTTGCCGGTCCGGAGATAGAACGGCACGCCCGCCCAGCGCCACGTATCGACATAAAGCTTCAGCGCCACGAAGGTCTCCGTCCTTGTGTCGGGCGAGACGTCCTTGGTCTCACGAAAGGCGGTGACCGGGTTACCGTTGAGAGGGCCGCTGGTATAGACGCCGCGCACCCCATGCTCGGCCGCTTCCTCGGGCGTATAAATCCTGAGCGCGCTGAGCGCCTTGCTCTTTTCGCTGCGGATCGCCTCGGCGCCGAACCCGTTCGGCGCCTCCATGGCGATCATCGCCAGCAGCTGGAACAGATGGTTCGGCACCATGTCGCGCAGCGCGCCCGTCGCATCGTAGAACTTGCCGCGGCTTCCGACATCGACCGTCTCGGCGGCGGTGATCTGCACATGGTCGATATAGTTGTTGTTCCACAGCGCCTCGATCATCATGTTGGCGAAGCGGGTGGTCAGGATGTTCTGCACCGTCTCCTTGCCGAGGAAGTGATCGAGCCGGTAAACTTGGCTTTCCGAGACCTTGGAGAGGATGCGCGCATTGAGCGCCTTGGCCGAGGCGAGATCGGTCCCGAACGGCTTTTCGATGGCGATCCGCCGAAACGCGCTGTCGGTCTCCTGGGTCAGCCCGTGCTGGGCGAGCTTCTCGACGATCGTCCCGAAGAATTGCGGTGGCACGGCAAGATAGAAGGCAGCATTACCGCTGGACGCCTTCTTGAGCCGCGCCTTGATGTCGAGATAGATTTCGTCCTTGGTGAAATCGCCGGACGTATAGGCGATCCGCCTGCTGAGGCTCTTCCAGCCATCGCTTTCAGCATGCGCCCCGCCATCATCGAGCGTCTTCAGGAAATCATCAAGCCGCGCCACCAGCATCGCATCGTCACCAGGCTCGATGCCGACGCCGAGAATGCGGAGATCCTCGCCGGTCAGCCCGCTCTGCGTGAGGTTGATGATCGCGGGAACAAGCAGCCGCCGCGTGAGGTCTCCGGTGGCCCCGAAGATGACAAGCGTGACCGGCGGGCTGGGAGCTGCGTCCATGATGATCTCCTTGATATGGGAGGGGGAAGATAGAGCGGGCGGATGGGGTGCCAAGCGGGTGTGGCATTGATATGTGAGGTAAGGCGAGGATGACGGGGGTTGGCCGGGTCGCTTGTTGTAAGCTATTGAAATACGCAGATATCCACCCTCGCGACGTCATCCTCGGGCTCGTCCCGAGGATCTAATCACGCAGCAACGGGCTCGACGTGGATGGATCGACCGGGACGCGTGCAGGTATCGCTTGGTCTGTCGTCGAAAGCACCGGCGCCGTTGAATTTGTGGAGACGTGCTTAGATCCTCGGGACGAGCCCGAGGATGACGTCGGAGTGTTGGCGATCGTCGGTAACCCATTGAAATGTCGCGGCCTAAGTCGCCTCGGACACCTAGCCCCGTCTACCCCTTCACCGCCACCATGAATATCCGCGGAAACCTCAGCAACACCCGCCCGTCGGACATCTCAGGATAAGCCTTCTCCACCCGCCCGAGATAATCCGCCAGAAACGCCTCGCGATGCTGATCGCCGGCATGGTCGAGATAGGGGCGCAGACCGGTGCCCTTGACCCATTCGACGATCGCTGCCGCATCCGCCATCGGGTGGTTATAGGCGGTGTGCCAGATGTCGACGCGCTTGGCCTTGCCGATCAGGCGGGAGTAATAGGTGGAGGGCGCCGGCAGCGGGTTGCGGCGCACGCTTTTGGCCTCGAAGGCGGCCTTCCAGGGGCCGGCATGGGCGGTCTCTTCCATCAGCATATGCGTCGGCTCGGTCAGGTTGTCGGGCATCTGCACGGCAAGGGCGCCACCCGGCTTCAGGCCATCCATCAGCCGGTCGAAGATGTCGAGATGATTGGGCAGCCATTGGAAGACGGCGTTGGCGAAGAGCAGATCGACCGGCTCTTTCGGCTGCCAGGTTGCGAGATCCGCCTCGAGGAAATCGGTGCCGGGCAGGCGCTTGCGCGCGGCGTCCAGCATGTTGAGATCGCTGTCGAGCCCGCTGACGCCCGAGGCACCGTAGCGGTCGATGATCAGCTCCGTCGAGTTGCCAGGGCCGCAGCCGAGGTCTATGGCGCGCTCGATGCGCTCCATCGGCACCTGCGTCAGAAGATCACGCGCCGGACGTGTCCGTTCATCCTCGAATTTCACATATTGGCTTGCCGACCATGCCATGGCGTCTCTCTCCCTTTCTTAGTCTGCGTCTTCGATACGCTTGATCCTGATCTTGTCGATGTTGCGGCCATCGAGCGATACCACTTCGAATGTCAGTTCCTCGAAGCGGATCGTCTCGCCCTGATGCGGCAGATGCCCGAGCCGCCACAAAATGAAGCCTGCCAGCGTCGAGAACCGGTCGCCTTCGTCCACCAGGTCGACATCAACAAGCTTGGAGGCGTGGCGGATATCGATCCAGCCGTCGACTGTCAGCGAGCCATCCTCGCCGCGCTCGATCGAGAGCTTCTCCTCGTCTTCGTCGGGAAACTCGCCGGCGATGGCCTCAAGCAGGTCGGTGGGCGTCACCATGCCTTCGAGATCGCCGTACTCGTCGAGCACGATGGCGACCGCTTCGCTGGAATGGCGCAGCTGTTCCATCAGCTTCAGCGCGCTGATGCTCTCATGCACCACGAAGGGCTCGCGGATCGAGCGCTCGACATTGATCGACCCGTCGACGATCAGGTCACGCAACAGGTCGCGGGCGCTGGCGACACCGATGAAATTGTCGAGGCTCCCACGCGCGACCGGAAAGCGGGAATGGCCGAGATCGACGATGCGGCGCTGCAGCTCTGCCTCAGGCGCATCGAGATCCAGCCAGTCGATATCGATGCGCGGCGTCATGATCGATTTGGCCGAGCGGTCGGCGAGCGTCAGCACGCCCTGGATCATGTCCTTCTCCTCGTTGGAGAACACGTCCTCTTCGGCCGCCTGTTCGGCGATATGTTCCGCCGTCGGCCCAAGCGTCACCTGCGGCCGTCTGCCGCCGAGCAGGCCGAGCACGGCGTCGGCGGTGCGTTCTCGGATGTTGGTGGGCGTGATCAGCCGCTCGCGATTGTGCCGCGCCAGCTGGTTCAGCGATTCGATGATCACCGAGAAGCCGATCGCCGCGTAGAGATAGCCCTTCGGCAGGTGCACCCCGAAGCCCTCGATGATCAGCGAGAAACCGATCATCATCAGGAAGCCCAGGCAGAGGATCACGACCGTCGGGTGCTTGTTGACGAAGCTCGTCAGCGGCTTCGAGAGGAGCAGCATGACGCCAATGGCAATCACGACGGCGATCATCATCACCGGCAGGTGCTGCACCATGCCGACGGCGGTGATCACGCTGTCGAGCGAGAAGATCGCGTCGAGCACGACGATCTGCACGATGACCTGCCAGAAGACGGCATGCACCACCTTCTTCTCGGATGTCTCGACATGGCCTTCCAGCCGTTCGTGCAGCTCCATCGTACCCTTGAAGAGCAGGAACACGCCGCCGATGAGGAGAATGATGTCACGGCCGGAGAAACTGAACTCCATGACCGAGAAGATCGGCGTCGTCAGCGTCACGATCCAGGCGATCGAGGCGAGCAAGCCGAGACGGATGAACAGAGCGAGCCCCAAGCCGACGAGGCGCGCGCGGTCACGCTGATGCGGCGGCAGCTTGTCGGCGAGAATGGCGATAAAGACGAGATTGTCGATGCCGAGAACGATCTCGAGCACGATCAGGGTTGCGAGACCCACCCAGGCGGAGGGGTCGGACATCCAGTCGAAGAACATCAATGGTGTAACGCGGCCACGTTGACGGGACCGCTCCTTTTGCGATGAAAATATGAAAGGCGGATGACGGCGGCCGCAAACGACCGGCGATCAGATTCCGCGATGGATAAGAAAAGAGCCGCCCCGAACGCGGCTATGCCTGACCTAAGGTCGGCGCGGCGAAGCGCACGCCATCTACAGCCATCCCCATCGCCATCAGCAGAGATATCGCTGGAAGAGGGGGTGGAGCTGGTACTGGAAGGGTCGCTGTCGGGCATTCTTCAATTTTGAAGGGTAACGTGGCCAAGCGCAAGAGGGGCATGGCAGAATTCGTTCGCATGCTTGCGATCGAGGCCGGGGTGAACGGCCGGGGAGAATGGCCGCCCGGTGATCCGGACGGCTCCAAGACGGCGATCAGGCCGCCAGAATGCGCGTGCTGTCGCTGTTGGCGACGACGGTCAACAGGTCGCGGGTGCGCGATTCGGCGGCTTCGAAGAAGTCCGACATGTCGCTGTCGATCGTTGCCGAAAACCGGGCGATGTCGGGGCCGCGGTTGGAATAGCCATGCGCCTGATCGGCCTCGATGCGGACGATATCGCCGGCGGTGGCTTCGAATTCTTCCAGCCCCTGGTCCGTCATCCGGCGGATGATGAGACAGCCTTCGATGATGCGCAGGATCTCGGGGCTTTCGTGGCGATGCAGCGGCGTACGCCCGCCCGCGGGCACCGTGACGTCGAAGATGTTCAGCCAGGTTCCTTCAAGCCGCGTGTGCCGCTCGAGCTGGCCTTCCGGCGCAAAGCCGGCCTGTACGCCCTCGGGCGCATGTGTGTTCACAAATGAGTTGGACATGATGTCTCGCTTTTTCTTTTTCTTAGCGGCGAGCGCGATAGACCTTTAGCCGGGCAATGGCAACCCGCGAAAACGCAAGGCTCCGATGCACGGATCGGCACCCCCGCGCTATCGGCGGGTTTTCAGCCCGCCGATCACCGCATCGTGTTTGGCCGTTATTGGTTGGCTAGGATGCGTTTGGCGATTTCGTCGAGCGCCAGGGCGTTTTCCTTGATGATCGAGGTGGCGATTGCCTTCAGCGCCTTGATGTTTTCGGGCGATGCGTCGTCCAGCGCGTCGTTCTCCTTGGAGCTCAGCTGCCGGTCGAGACGGAAATAGCTGAGCGAAGCCGCGTTCTCCTTTGTCACCACGGTCGAGTAGTCGATCTTGGTGCCGGGCGGATTGAGCAGCGCATTGGCCTGATAGGAGGCGGTGCTCGCCTGTCCCTGCATCAGGATCGAGATCAGCGGCGTGTCATGAGACGGCTGCATCCAGCCTAAAATGCCCCAGCCCTTGGCCTCCTGATAGGCGACCGGGCGGTTTTGCTGGCCGGTGCCGAGCGACAGGAAGACGAGCTCGTCATTGCCCCATTTCTGCTTTCGCGCCTCCACATAGGCCGCGAGAATAGGATCGTTGGCGAAGACGCCGCCGTCGATCAATGGCACGAAGCGCTTGTCCTTGTTTCTCTCGCCAACCCTCTCGATAAGCGCCGGCGGAAAATAGGTGGGCGCCGCCGATGTCGCCCGCGCCGCCTCCCAGTAGCGGAAATTGCTGTTCTCCTTGTCGGTGTTCGCCATGAACAGCGCCTGCCGCTGCTGGATATCATAGGCCGTGATCAGCACCTTGGTGAGCCCTTTATCGAGCGTCGCCGTCAAGCCGAGCTGCGCCTTCAGCCTGTTTTCCAGCTCATCTGGCTGGTAGCGCGGATCGTTGAGGCCGAATGGGTTGATGAGGCCTAGGATCGGGTTTTTCTCGAAGATCTTGCCGCCGTGATCGACATAAAGCGCCAGAAGATCGGCCGGCGTGCACGCCGCCGTCTCCTCATCGTCAGGATGCGGGCATGTCAGCCCCGCCGCGATGATGCCGCCGGTGGATGTCCCTGCGATCATGTCGAACGCCTGATGCAGCGGCAGCCCCTCCAACCGCTTGGCCAGCTCCACCAGGATGGCCGCCGGGATGATCCCGCGAATGCCACCACCATCGATCGAAAGAATAAAACGCTTTGGCATGCTCCCCTCCATCCCGGTTCATCCGGTTGAAGGGGAGTATGCAATCTAAACCAAAGATTGCAACAAACTGAAAAGCACGTTTTGATTGAAGGCGGTTGTGGGCCTAGAAGCGCGTGATGACGCTGATCCCCGTCGTCTCCGCCTTGTCGAGCGTCATCAGCGCCGGGATGCCTTCTTCCAGGCTGATGCGTCGCGAAATCAGCTTTTGCGGCGCGATCTTGCCGGCGGCGAGCATCGATAGCATCGCGTCGTAGCGCCAGGCCTGCATACCGTGGCTGCCGTAGATTTCCAGCTCATGGCCGATCACCTGCGCCATCGGGATCGAGGGCGTTGAATGCTCACCCAGCATCAAGCCCACCTGCACATGGCGCCCACGGCGGCGCAGGTTCTTGATCGAGTTGAAGCAGGTTTGAGGATGGCCGAGCGCGTCGATCGAGACATGCGCGCCACCCTTGGTGATCTCGCGCACCGCCTCGGGCACATCGGCAACCTCAGTCGCGTTAATCGTTGCGACGGCCCCGCACTCCCGCGCAAAGGCCAGCTTCTCGTCCGACACATCGATGGCGATCGCATTCGCGCCGAGCGCGGTGGCGATCATGATCGCCGAAAGGCCGACCCCGCCGCAGCCATGCACGGCGATCCATTCGCCCGGCCCGGTGCGGGCCTGGTCGGCGACGGCGCGAAATGAGGTGGCGAAGCGGCAGCCGAGGCTGGCGGCCGTCGCATCGTCGACGGTCTCGGGGAGGTGCACGAGATTGGTGTCGGCATAGTCGATCGCGACATATTCGGCGAACGAGCCCCAATGGGTGAAGCCCGGCTGGAACTGGTCGGGGCAGACCTGCTGGTTGCCGGAGTGGCACTCGCCGCAACGGCCGCAGCCGGAGACGAAGGGCACCGTCACCCGGTCGCCCACCTTGTAGCGCATCACGCCCTTGCCCGTCGCCACCACCTTGCCGGCAAGCTCATGGCCCGGCACATGCGGCAGCTTGATATCGGGATCGTGGCCCATCCAGCCATGCCAGTCGCTGCGGCAAAGCCCGGTGGCGCCGACAGCAATCACGACGCCGTCTTCGGTGGGCGTCGGATCGGGCAGGGTGGCGATCTCCGGGGCCTTTTCGAAGGCGTCGTAGAACATGGCTTTCATGGGTCTTCACTCCTGCAGGGCGCGCTCAGTGCGCGGGCATCCTCGTTGCCATACATAATGACACGGGGTCACGACCGGCTCCAACCGGATTACCCATGATTTTCACTGATGCATCCATCCCGCATGTTTCATCAAGCACGCATGAATATTGCCCTTGGCTCCGTCACCGCATGCCGTTTCTTGCTTAGCGTTCACCGCGCCATATTTCTCCTTGACCCGGTCTGCACGCGGGGTTTTGTCTCCCTGCAATTTCTTGAAGGAGAGTCTCATGGCCGTCGATACATCGCCCCGTTCCAACACCTGGACCTATGTCGAGGGAGAGTGGCTGACCGGCAACCCGCCGCTGATCGGGCCGACCTCGCATGCCATGTGGCTGGCCTCCACCGTCTTCGACGGCGCCCGCTGGTTCGACGGCATCGCGCCGGATCTCGACCTGCATTGCCAGCGCATCAACCGCTCGGCAGTCAACATGGGCTTGAAGCCGGTGAAGACCGCTGAAGAGATCGAAGCGCTCGCCTGGGAAGGCATCAAGAAGTTCGACGGCAAGACGCCGATCTACATCAAGCCGATGTACTGGGGCGAGCATGGCTCGGCCGGCAGCGTCGTCACTGTCGATGGCGACAGCACGCGCTTCGCGCTCTGCCTGTTCGAAGCCCCGCTTGGCAACAACAAGCCGAACTCGCTCACCGTCTCGCCCTTCCGCCGCCCGTCGCCGGAAACCGCAATGACCGACGCCAAGGCCGGCTCGCTCTATCCGAACAGCGGCCGCGCGATCGCGGAAGCGAGAAGCCGCGGCTTCGACAACGCCCTGATGCGCGACATGAACGGCAATGTCGCCGAGACCGCGTCTTCGAACGTGTTCCTCGTCAAGGACGGCGTCGTCAAGACCCCTGTCGCCAACCGCACCTTCCTCGCCGGCATCACCCGCGCCCGCGTCATCGGCCTTTTGCGCCAGGCCGGCTTCGAGGTCCGCGAGGAGACGCTCTCGGTCGACGACTTCATGGCGGCCGACGAGATCTTCACCTCCGGCAACTACTCCAAGGTCGTCGGCGTCAGCCGCCTCGACGGCCGCGAACTGCAGGAGGGCCCGGTCACCCGCAAGGCGCTCGAAATCTACATGAATTGGGCATTTGGTCGCAGCGCAAGCGACAGCTGATCTGCTATTGAGGGAGGAGAGCGTGGCCCCCTCATCCCCGGCGCAACTCGTTGTGCCTGAACCCTTCGGGCCACCTTCTCCCCGCGGGGGAGAAGGGGAGGTCGGCGCGAGCGGCCTGCCCCGAGTCTCTTCTCCCCCACGGGGAGAAGGTGCCGGTAGGCGGATGAGGGGGCCACACACGCTACGTTGAAAGTCGTCATCACTCCCACCCCCACCTGGTCCCTCGCATCATGATCGTGCGCCCCCGCCCAACCCTCTTCAAGCTCTTCTTCATTCTCCGCGGCTCGATCATCAAGCGCGTCCTGCCGCAGATCATCCTCACCGCCGTGCTCTCCTCGCTGGTCGTGCTCTGTCACACGCTGAGGCCCGGTATGCTGCCTGTGTTCAACGGCGCCCCCTTCGCGCTTCTCGGCATCGCGCTGTCGATCTTCCTCGGCTTCCGCAACAACGCCTGCTACGACCGCTGGTGGGAAGCGCGCCGGCAATGGGGCGTGATCGTCTTCTCCGCCCGCCACTTCGCCCGCCAGACACTGATCCTCGAAGCAATGTCGGGCGAAGCCGGAAAGGAAGCCCGCAAGCGCGTGCTGACGCTCGTCATCGCCTTCGTCCAGTCGCTCGTTCCGCACCTGCGCACCGGCATCTCCCGTCACAAGGTCGAACGCTTGCTGCCGGAAGCGATCAACGCCCACTACGCCGCCAGCCGCAACCCGCCCGAAGCACTGTCGCTGGAAATCGCCCGCGAACTCGCCGACCTCCGCGCCAAGGGCTTGCTCACCGACATCAACTACCAGATGCTCGACCGAACGCTCGCCGACCTCACGCTCGCCCAGGCCTCTTGCGAGCGCATCCGCTGGACGCCGGTCCCCTTCGGCTACACACTGCTATTGCACCGCACCGCCCATCTCTTCTGCCTGCTGCTGCCCTTCGGCTTCGACGACGTACTCGGCTGGTTCATGCCCTTCGCCACCGCACTCGTCGCCTACACCTTCTTCGGCCTCGACGCGCTCGGCGACGAGCTGGAAGAACCCTTCGGCAAGCAACCCAACGCACTCCCGATCGAGGCGATCGCCGACACGGTCGAGATCAACATCCGCGAAGCCATGGGCGAGAAGGACCTGCCGGCGCTGCCGGTGGCGGTGGATTATTTGTTGATGTAAGGGGTGGCACCTTCCGCGACGGCTGGTGTCGCGAGGCACGAAAGCCGTTTTATATCAATGGCTTAATGGCGAAAGACAATTCTCCGCCGTCATCCTCGGCCGTCGTGCCGAGGATCTAAGGACGTCTCCGCGAATGCAACGGCGCGGCTTCTAGGACAGCCGTGGCCATAAACACTAGCCCACGCCCCCGGTCGATCCATCCAAGTCGAGCGCGTTGCTGCGTGCTTAGATACTCGGGACAAGCCCGAGCATGACGCCGAGAGCGTGGAATCCTAGCAACTCCAAAACCTTACGTGCGCACCGCATCCCCCCGCGGCCGCACCATCCAAGAATACGCCGCCCCGGCGATCAGCAGCACGCAGGTGCCGAGGAACACCGCCCGCATGCCGATATGTCCGCCGACGAAGCCGCCGAGCAGCGGCCCCGCGACCTGGCCGACATATTGCGACGAGACTGACCAGCCGAGGATGCTGCCCGCCGCGCTGTCGGGGACGCTGTGGCGGATGACGGCGGAGATGCAGGGAAGCAGGCCGCCGAGCGCCACGCCCATCAGGAAGCGCAGCACGATCAGCTGCCATGACGAGGTAACGAACGCCTGCGGGATCAAGAGCAGGCCGGCAATGCCGAGCGCGCCTGCGATGACAGGCCAGTGGCCGATCCTGTCCGCGAGCTTGCCCAGCCGCGAGGCCGAAAGGATGCTGCCGAGTGCGGCCGCCGACATGACGATGCCGGCGATGATGGTCACCCGCGCCGCGTCGTGCACCAGCTGCGCGACATAGACGGTGATGATCGGCTCGATCGACATGTTGGCGAGCATCAACAGCATGCCGGTGAAGAGCATGGCGATGACGGGTCGCTTATCCGGTATCGAGGCCCAGCCGCCGCTCTGCTTGGCGGCCTTCTTGCGGGCAGGGGACTTCTCCTCTTTGATGAGAAACAGCGTCGCCAGAAAAGCGAGGAAGATCATCGCGCCGGCGGCGAGAAACGTGCCGCGAATGCCGATCAGGGGCGGCAGCACGCCGCCGATCAGCGGCCCGACCAGATTGCCCGCCATGATGCCTGAGGCCAGCGTCCCCAGCGCCCAGGCCGAACGGTCCTTCGGCGTCTGCGTCGCCACCAGCACCATCGAGCCCGACGAGTAGCCGCCCGCCAGCCCGACGAAGAGCCGGAGCGCCACCAGCTGCCAGACGTTTCCGGCCATGCCCATCAGCGAGATCGCAACGGTCATGCCGAGGCTGGCGCGCACCAGCATCAGCTTGCGCCCATAGATATCGCCCAGCCGTCCCCAGAGCGGCGCCACGAAGGCGGCGGCGAAGAAGGTGGCGCCATAGGCGATGCCCGACCATTGCACGATCGCGGCATGGTCGCTGACGCCGAGCTCCTCGACATAGAGCGGTAGAAAAGGAAGGAGCAGCGTCATCGCCACGATGGTCGTGAACGAGCCGACAAGCGAAACGGCCAGATTGCGTTTCCAATGGATCGAGCCCGGCGCGGCCGCGCCGGCATCCTCTGTCTTGTCACTCATGTCAGGGCCTTCTGCATCATCGATCGTCCACATCGCAAGGGAAAGGCGGCACTGATGTCGATCACAAACCGGTCAGGCCCGGGCGAGGGCCGGGCGGAGCGGGTGAGGAAAGACAGGAGAGCCTCCGTTTCCGGTGGCACGCCATCGGTATAGCCCTTCCGCAGACAGCCCATCAAGGACGGATACGGGGCCATTCCGTTCGCCCGATGTCGGATTTCGCCTCGTGGGGCTGGCCTTTTGTCCGTGTGACCGCAGTTTCTGAAGGAGGAGGAGAAATACTATGACGGATGAAACCGACACAAGGCGCGAGAAAACGGTCCGCGCCCTCTACGCCGCCTATATCGATGGCCGCAAGGATATCGTCGCGGCCATGCTGACGGAGGATTTCACCTTCTCCAGCCCGCGCGACGACCATATCGACCGCGACGCCTATTTCGAGAGGTGCTGGCCGGCGTCGCCGCCATTTACGCGCATGGAGATCGAATATCTCGGCCTTGCGGGCGATGAGGCCGTGGTGCGCTACCGCGCCGTCAAACACGACGGCGGAGCGTTCCGCAATATGGAAACGCTCCGCTTCAGGGGTGACAGGCTTGCGGCCGTCGAGGTCTATTTCGGCCGTGAGGCCTAGTTAGCCAGTTACGCAATCACCCGCCGCGCCTGGCCGCGCGAGACGAGAAAGGCCTGCGCAAGGCTGCCGGCGGCAAACAGCACCACCCAGATCAGCAAAGCAGTCTGCACCGGCGGCGAATCCGGGCCGTTGCCGATCGGGTGTGAGGGCGGCAGGCGCGACAGGGTCTCGTTGATCCCGGGCACCCAGAGCAGGAAATAGGTGAAGGAGAAGCCGAGGTTTCTTAGATAGGGGATCAGCCGCCCTAAGAAGCTAAGTTTCGGCAGCACGAGACAGATGGCGGAGACGAGAAGCACGACAATCGCCAGCGCATGGCCGGGATTGAAGCCGCCGGTGGAAGACAGGCCAAAGGCGCTGATGGCTGATAGAGCCAGCGTCGCGAGATAGACCTTGCCGACCGTCGTTTCCGGGCGGATGGTCCGGTATTTGGCAAAGCTGTAGAGCCCGGCAACGGCAGGGATGATGCTGATGGCGGTGTGGATCTCACCGAGAAGCGAAAGCGGATTGGCCATGTCTGTTTCCTTTTGCGAACCAACCAGTCGGTCGGCTTGAAGAACGAGAAGAGGGGTAGGAAATGCGCATGCACGTCACGTATCAGGTCGAAGCGATCTGGCGGGTCAGCCTCTGCAGCGCCGGCGCTGTAATGCTTGCATAAAGTTCCGCGTCGCCACCGGCGACCCGTGCCGCCAGCATGGCGCCGTGCACCGTGGCGACGAGAATGCGGGCGCTACGCTCCGCATCCTCTGTACTCGTCAGCTCGCCCTTTCTCAGCCCCTCGTCGATGAAGCCGGTGAGCCAGGTGGTGAGCTCGTCGAAATGCGCCTTCACTTGTTCGGCGACCTCGGCCGGCAGGCTCGGCAGCTCGGCGGCGAGAAGGGCTGCGATGCAAAACGGCGCGTTGTTGTCGCGGATGCATTGTTCCCAGAAGCCGACATAGCCGGCAAGCCGCCGGCCGGCGCGCGGCTCATGCGCCGCCATCGCCGCCAACCCATCCTCGGTCGCCTGCCGGTAGCGGGCGATCACCGCGACCACGAGATCGGCCTTGCCGGGGAAGTGATGGTGGATCGTCGCTTTGCCAATGCCCAGCGCCGCGGAGATATCCGCATAGCTGAAGGCGTTGTAGCCGCGGTTGACGATCAGCGACTGCGCGGTGTCGAGAATGCGTGTGTATGTGTCCGATGCCATGAATGGGAGTCTACCGACTAGTTGGTCGGTCGTCAATGGGGCGCACGGAAACGTGACTGGCGAGCTGAGACTGGTATTGCCGGCAGCGCGGAGCAGGGCACCCGCACACCGTTACGGCCCGCTCCCACGCGCGGACGTCAGTCTTCGTAAAGCTTCGATTTCTTCGACCATTTGCGCCAGGGATGCAGCTCATAATGCGGCATGTCCCAGCCGTCGCTAAAGTTGCCGTCCATGTTCCAGTCGATACCTGCACGCAACAGGAGCGTCTTGCCGTCGAGGCCTTTCAGCCCAAGCTTTTGCGGCAGCGGCATGATCACTCCGTAGAGCCTGATGAAAGCCTCCTTGTCGTTCCAGTCATAGGGCGCAGGAAACAGATCGAAGGCTATGGCCGGCACGTAGTTATGGGCCGAATCGCCAAAATGCACCTTCGCAAAACCGCCATTGAACGCCCGCTCCTGCGCATCGCGCCCGCGCGTCGAATCGAGCACCTTGAAATCGATCTCGCGGATCGCCGCTTGGGCGATGGCCTGCAGATGTGGATGGCATTTCGCAAGGGCGGCAAGCGATGCGCTGCTGAAATGAAACATGACATCCTCCCATGCCGCGCCATCTATGGGCCGGCGTGGGAAGGCTATCGAAATTCAGGTTGCGCGTACACAAATCGAATGCAATCCTTGATTGCGCATAGGGCGGCTGTGTGGCTGAAGACAGGGGGGCGCCGCCTCACTCGTCCGGCAAGATCCCCATCCGCTCGGTCTCCAGTTCCGTCCCAAGCTCCACCGCCTTGGTCTTCTTGTCGTAGATGCAGAAGTAGCTGACGAAACCGTTGGCGCCCTTTGGCTTGCCCGTCACCAGCGCCATGCCGAAATTCTCGCTGCCGAAGGGATCGACCACGGCATGCGGCAGTTCCACCTGCGCGCGCGCCGCCATCTCGCATTTTCCCTGCACCTCGGCTGCAAAATCCTGCCAGCCGTCGCCCGAGGAGGCCAAGGCGGTGCCGCCCGCGATCTGAAAAGCCGCGATGAAGACGGCCGCAAAGCCGATCGGGTGGAGCATAGGGTGCCCTGTAACGCCAAGCCTCATACTGAGCCCTCGCACATTTTCGGCCCTCGCGCCCAAGCTTGGAAGGCCTTGCCGTAAAGCACTGTCATCATGATTGATTTGCGCCTTGCATGCCAAGCCCTTAGCGCGGTTAAATTTTCTTCCGCAGCGGTCTTTTTTGACATTTCGCAGGTTGCCTCACCAAGCTTGCGCTCCTATGTTCCCGCACACCTGCCGATTACGCAAACTATTGCCAAAAGGAGACGACCATGGCTTTTGAATTGCCTGAACTTCCCTACGATTACGAAGCGCTGCAGCCTTTCATGTCGAAGGAAACCCTGGAGTTCCACCACGACAAGCACCACAAGGCTTATGTCGACAACGGCAACAAGCTCGCGGCGGAAGCCGGTCTCGCCGACCTCTCGCTCGAAGAAGTCGTCAAGAAGTCCTTCGGCACCAATGCCGGCCTCTTCAACAACGCTGCCCAGCACTACAACCACGTCCACTTCTGGAAGTGGATGAAGAAGGGCGGCGGCGGCAACAAGCTGCCTTCCAAGCTCGAAGCGGCCATCAACTCCGATCTCGGCGGCTATGACAAGTTCAAGGCCGATTTCGTCGCTGCCGGCACCACCCAGTTCGGCTCCGGCTGGGCCTGGGTTTCCGTCAAGAACGGCAAGCTCGAAATCTCCAAGACCCCGAACGGCGAAAACCCGCTCGTCCACGGCGCCACCCCGATCCTCGGCGTCGACGTCTGGGAGCACTCCTACTACATCGACTACCGCAACGCCCGTCCGAAGTACCTCGAAGCCTTCGTCGACAGCCTGATCAACTGGGACTACGTCCTGGAACGCTACGAAGCCGCAACCAAGTAAGCCGGTTTTTTAGAGAGTGATGAGAGCACCCGGTGGAGACGCCGGGTGTTTTTGTTTTGTGGGGCGAGGGGTGTGTCGCCGGCGTTGCGCTCGTGGCCCCCTCATCCGCCTGCCGGCACCTTCTCCCCGCTGGGGAGAAGAGACTCGGAAGCCGGCCGCTCGCTCCATCTTCCCTTCGCCCCATAGGGGAGAAGGTGGCCCGCAGGGTCGGATGAGGGGGCTCCGGGCACCCCAGCATCCGTTAAGCGACCACTTGCGCATTCCCCCTCCGCGTTGATGATAGCTGTCACATCCCTGTCACCCACCCCACCTAATCCGGCACCATGACCCAACCGCTCCCCTTGTTCCGCTTCGGCATCATCGCCGACCCGCAATACGCCGCCCGTGAGCCGCATGCCGGCATGGATCGCTATTACGAAAACAGCCCGGCCAAGCTGAAAGCCGCGATCGAGGTCTTCAACGCGGAGGATCTGAGCTTCGTCATCACGCTGGGCGACATCATCGACCGCGATTTCAAAAGCTTCGACACCATCTTGCCCGTCTATGACGCCCTGAAGCACGACAATCTGTTCCTGCTCGGCAACCACGACTTCGCCGTCGCACCCGAGCATCTGGAAGACGTCGCCGCCCGCCTCGGCATGCCGGCGCCCTATTACAGCCTCGCCAACCACGGCTGGCGCTTCATCATGCTCGATGGCAATGAAGTCAGCACCTTCGCTCCGGAGGAGGGCCACCCCTACCGCGAGATCGCTGCCGAAAAGCTCGCCGAACTCCGTGCCGCGGGCGCCATCAACGCCGAAGCCTGGAACGCCATGATCAGCGATCGCCAGTTCGACTGGCTGAAAGCCGAGATCGCCGACGCCGCCGAGCGCGGCGAACGCGTCATCGTCATGAACCACTACCCTGTCTACCCGCCCAACCAGCACGACTGCTGGGACCGCGAACGCATGATCGAGCTCCTGGCAAAGAGCCCCAACGTCATGGCCTATTTCAACGGCCACAACCACGTCGGCAATTACGGCGCGGTCGACGGCTGCCACTTCGTCAACTTCAAGGGCATGGTCGACACCGAAGCCGAAAACACCTTCGCCATCGTCGACGTGCATGCCGACCGCATCGAGATCCGCGGCTTCGGCCGCGAGGAGAGCAGGGTGCTGGCGCTGAGGGGCTGAGCCTAGGCGATCCCCGGCAAGCTCCTAAGCCGCCGCCGTCTCCATCGGCGACGCTCTCATCTCGCTCACATCCCGCTTCGGCGGCGTGCCGAACATGCGGGTGTATTCGCGGCTGAACTGCGAGGCGCTTTCATAGCCCACCTGATAGGCGGCGCTTGCCACATTGGCGCCGTCGGTCACCATCAGGCGGCGGGCTTCGAGCAGGCGCATGTGCTTCTGGTATTGCAGCGGCGTCATCGAGGTCAGTGTCTTGAAATGCTGGTGGAAGGAGGAGGGGCTCATGCGCGCCACGGCCGCCAGTTCCTCGATCCTCACCGGTTCGGCGAAATTGTCGCGCAGCCGGTAGATCGCATCGCTCATCCGCCGCGCATGGCTGCCCGGAAGCGCCAGCTTGCAGATCTCGCGGCCGTTCGGCCCTGTCAGCAGCCAGTAGCAGATCTCCCGCATGATCGAGCGCGCCAGCACCGGGATGGCCTTCGGCGTCTCCATGAGATTGAGCAGCCGGCGCACGCAATCCTGCAGCGCTTCGTCGAAATCCTGTACGAAGACGCAGGCGATGCCGTCGCCGGAGGGTTTGGGCGGATTTTCGAGATCGTCCATCACCTCGCGCATCAGGACAGGATCGAAATCGATGTTGAGCCCGAGATAGGGCTGCTCAGGGCTCGCCTCGACGATCTGGCCGGAGGCGGGGAGTTCGACGGTGACGATCAGCAGCTGGTTCTCGCCATAGTCGAGCACCCGGTCGCCGCTCAAGATCCGCTTGGCGCCCTGCAGCACCACGCAGATGGTCGGCCGGTAGATGCGGTGATGCGGTATCACCGGCTGGCTGACGCGCGAAATCGCAAGCCCCGGCACGGGCACCGGCATGGCAAACGACCCATCGCCGCCACCGACCGCATCGATATAGCGCGACACCATGTCCTTCAGCGCTTCCGCCATGCTGCTCTCCATCAAAACCACTGGGAGTGATCTTAGATCACTGGCTTCAGGCCGCAAGTCGATTGGAGGAATAGGCAAGAAATTCGAGAGTTCCGGCATTCAGCAGAGAGGGTGTGCAGGCGTAGCATCAGGCCATCGAATGAGCCCCAAGGAGCCTGTCATGCCGAGTGAAAATCAAGCAAATTCAAAGAACAAGATCGCCATCGTCACTGGCGGTGGTCGCGGCCTCGGCCGCAACACGGTGGTCAGCCTCGCCAGGCGCGGCGTCGATGTCATCCTGACCTACAACACGAATAAGGCAGAAGCCGAAAGCGCCGTCGCCGAGATCGAGGCGGCCGGCGCCAAGGCTGTCGCCCTCCAGCTCGACACCGGCAATGCCGGTTCGTTCGACGCTTTCGTCGCAAGCGTCCGGCAGGCGCTGGAAGCCTTCGGAGCCAGGGATTTCGATTATCTCGTCAACAATGCCGGCACCAGCTACCACGCCTCGATCGCCGAGACGACCGAGGAGGCCTTCGACGGCCTCGTCAATGTCCACCTGAAGGGCGTCTTCTTCCTGACGCAGAAGCTCTTGCCGCTGATGGCCGATGGCGGCCGCATCATCAACATCTCGAGCGGTCTTGCCCGCTTCAGCGTTCCCGGCAGCTCGGCCTATGCGGCCATGAAGGGCGCGGTAGAGGTCTTCACCCGTTACCTCGCCAAGGAACTCGGCGCCCGCGGCATCACCGCCAACACGGTCGCGCCGGGCGCTGTCATGACCGATTTCAGCGGCGGCATCGTTCGTGACAATCCCGTGGTCAACAAGATGGTCTCCGACATGACAGCACTCGGCCGCCCCGGCGTCGCCGACGATATCGGCCCGATGATCGCCTCGCTGCTCTCTGAGGACAATCGCTGGGTCAACGGCCAGCGCATCGAAGTCTCCGGCGGCGCCGCCCTCTGAGGATGAGAAACGGCCGTCCCCGTGATCCCAGCCACGGGGACGGCGTCAGATCGCCGAAACGGCGGCCGGCGTCTGTGTCCACCCCGAGGTCCAGAGCGTCCGCAAACCGTCGCCTTCGCCCTTGAAGAAGCCCTCGGCCTCCACGCAGCGCTCGACCCTGTCGCTGCGGAAATTGCGGATCGCCTCGCGCAGCTCGCACCATGCAACGATGTTCGAGCTCTGCGAGTAATAAATGAGCGCGATCGGCCGGATCGTGCGCTGGCTGCCCCGGCCGAGCTCGTCGCGATAATCGAGCGTCAATTTTCGCTCGTCGCGGATCGCGCCGCGCACCAGCGAGAGATCCAGACCCTCCGGCGAGGGCGCGATCGTGCCCCAAGCGTAGAGCGCCTTTCCCTCCATCGCTTCTCGGAGCGGTGCCGGCACGGCGCCTGAAATCTTCTGGTTCACTCTCTTGGCGGCCTGCTTCAGCGCCGCGTCGCCGGTGCGTTCCACCAGCGCCAGCGAGAGCACGATCGCCTCCATTTCCTCGATCGTAAACATCAGCGGCGGCAGGTCGAAGCCGGGCCGGAGAATATAGCCGATCCCACGCCCGCCCTCGATCGGCACGCGCATCGCCTGCAGCGCCGCGATGTCGCGGTAGATCGAGCGAACCGTCACCTCCAGCGCCTCGGCCATGACGGCGGCCGTCACCGGTCGCTTCGCCAGCCGCAGCAGCTGTATGATCTCGAAAAGCCGGGACGCCTTGCGCATATCCTCTCCTCCGCCAAACGCTCCTGACACTACACTGTCAGTTGGGCCGTCGTACAGATCACCCTATCGAATTGAAATTCAACGCTATCCGCAAGCTCTGCATCGCGGATCGACGATAGGCAACTGACATGACCTACAGCGAAAACCTCTGGCTCTATTTCACCCTTCTCTTCGGCATCATCATCGTCCCGGGCATGGACATGCTCTTCGTGCTCGCCAATTCGCTGACGTCTGGCCGGCGCGCCGGCATGGCGGCGACGGCGGGCATCATGGCGGGCGGGGCGGTGCATTCGCTCTATGGCGCCATCGGCGTCGGCCTCCTGGCGACGCTGCTCCCGGCGCTTTTCAACCCGCTGCTCTTCATCGGCGCCGCCTACATGGCCTGGATCGGCTACACGCTGATCGCAAGCTCAATCACGGTTTCATCAGTCGAAGGTGGCACGAGCGGTTCGGGCTGGCGCGCCTTTCGCCAGGGCGCCATCACCTGCCTCATCAATCCGAAGGCCTATCTCTTCATGCTGGCGGTCTATCCGCAGTTCCTGAAGCCCGTCTATGGGCCGATCTGGCTGCAGGGCATCGTCATGGGGCTGATGACCATGGCAACGCAGGCGGCGATCTACGGCACCATCGCCGTCACCGCCTCGCGCAGCCGCACGCTGCTGATCTCCAACCCACGCGCCACCATCCTCGTCGGTCGCATCGCCGGCGGCCTTTTGGTGGCGATCGCGATACTGACTGCCTGGCATGGCTGGCGGGCGCCGGCATGAAAAACGCCGAAACCGCAAATTCCTGAATTTATTGCACTCTCACCCACTTGTTACTTTTTAGCTGAGATTAATTTGCCATCATGCCCGCGTAAAAACGAAGCGCCGGGCTTCGAAAATCTCGGTATCGAAGAGGAGTGGAGACATGAGAGTAAAAGCAATCGTCGCGGCCATCATGGTCGCCGGCATGGGGGTCACGTCGGTGTTGGCGGCCGGAGAGGGCACGCATGACGCACGCGTTGCCATGATGAAGAAGATCGGCGGCGCCACCGGCGCGCTCTCGGGCATCGCCAAGGGCGACAAGCCCTATGACGCCGAAGCCGTGAAGGCGGCGCTGACCACGATCTCGGAAAACGCCAAGGCCTTCCCGGATCAGTTCGGACCCGGCACGGAAAACGCCTCCGCCGATTCCGAGGCGAGCCCGAAGATCTGGGAAAACATGGATGACTTCAAGGCCCGCTCGGCAAAGCTCGGCACGGATGCCGATACGCTGCTCGCCCAGCTTCCGGCAGACGCCGCAGGCGTCGGCGCTGGCCTGAAGACGCTTGGCGCCAACTGCGGCGGCTGTCATCAGAACTACCGCGTGAAGAAGGAATAGGTCTCCCCTTTCTGTTCGCCCGGGGGGATCCTCCCTTGGGCGATCCGTCTTCTGCGATCCGTCCGGCCTTGCCCGCCGGGCGGATCGCTTTATGTCCAGTAAGCGTCAAGGACGATGGGAGAGCAGTGCATGTTTCGCAGGTTTATCAGGTTTGTTCTCTGTCTCGTCGGCGTCGCCGTCTTGGGCGGCGCCGTCTTCTACCTGGTAACCGCGCCCAACCCGCTGCCTGAGAGCCATTGGGCGAACCTCGGCGCTCCTGACGTCAAGAACGGCGAGATGGTCTTCTGGGCCGGCGGCTGCGTCAGCTGTCACGCGGCGCCCAGTGCCGAAGGCGATGCCAAGCTGACGCTGTCTGGCGGGCTGGCGCTGAAGAGCCCCTTCGGCACCTTCCACGTCCCCAATATCTCCAGTGACGAGCAGGCCGGCATCGGCAACTGGACGCTCGCTCAATTCGGCAATGCCATGAAGCGCGGCGTCGCGCCCAACGGCTCGCATCTCTATCCGTCCTTCCCCTATGCCTCCTATACGCGGATGACCGACAAGGACGTCAACGACCTATACGCCTACATGAAGACCCTGCCGAAGAGCAGCAACGTCGCGCCGCCGCATGAGCTGCCTTTCCCGTTCAACATCCGGCTGGCGCTTGGCGGCTGGAAGTTTCTCTATTTCAACGACAGTCCGCGCGTCGTGCTTCAAAATGCCGACGACAAGGTCAAACGCGGCCAGTATCTGGTCGAGGGCCTCGGCCATTGCGGCGAATGTCACACCCCGCGCGATGCGCTGGGCGGCCTGAAGCCGGATCTGTGGCTCGCCGGCGCTCCCAATCCGGAAGGGCAGGGCACCATCCCCAACATCACGCCGGGCTCGAAAGCCATCGGCGAATGGAGCGAGGCCGACATCGCCAACTACCTCGAAACCGGCTTCACGCCCGATTTCGATTCGGCCGGCGGATCGATGACCGAGGTGCAGCAGAACGTCGCCCACCTACCCAAGGCTGATCTGGAGGCGATTGCCGCCTACCTGAAGGCGGTGCCTGGCCATTGAGGGTAGAAATACCCCAAAATCGCCGCATTGCAGCATTTATTAGCAAATTCGACTGAATGCCCCGCAGTGGCGCATGCCGCTGCCGAATGACGATCCTCAAACGTCTTGCGAAAGGCCAGCTGAAATGCACAGCTCATCAGTATCTCCCGCCAGTGGTGCCGCCTTGAACGCCTCCGCAAATGATCTCGAAGCGGTCGCGCGCAAGGGCGGCAAGCTCAAGCGCATGGCGGTCCGCATTCCCACCTACATGGCCGATATCCGCGAGAACCCGGCCTGGCTGCCGATGTTCCTGCTCGCCCGCACCATTCCCGGCCGCCGCGCCCACTGGCTGACGGCCAGGAAAAGCAACGGCGCGATCGACAACCTCCCGACCATTTTTAAAGGCGTGAACGCCGAAACCGCCGTGGATGCGCTGAACCGCGACGGTATCTTCCCCGATTTGCAGTTGCCGGCTGATATCACGCAGGAGATATCCGCCTTCGGCCACGCCACCCCGTGCTTCGGCAATTTCGACCGCAAGATAGAGTTCAGCGCATCGGATCATCGCGCCACCGAAGACCGGCTCGGCCGCCCCATCCTCTCCGGCCACCATTTCGAGCGGGCGCTGGATTGCCCGGCGGTGCTGACCGTGCAGCGCGATCCGCTGTTGTCGGAGATCGCCCGCCGCTATCTCGGCGCCCAGGCGCAACTGATCACCACCCGCACATGGTGGAGCTTCCCCACCAAGGCCAGCGAAGCCGACCGCAGCCTTGCCTCGCTCGACAAGTATCACTTCGATCTCGACGACTGGCGGATGCTGAAGTTCTTCTTCTATCTCGTGGATGTGGATCAAGGCACCGGCCCGCACGTCTTCGTCCGGGGCAGCCACAACAAGCGCCGCATGAAGCACCAGCTGACATTGCTGGTCGGCCACCCCGCCGACGAGATCATCGACTATTACGGCAAGGACAGCCCGATCACGTTGACCGGCAAGGCCGGCTCCGGCTTCGTGGAAGACCCCTTCGGCTTCCACATGGGAACCGTCGCCACCGAAAAGCCGCGCCTGATGATGGAAATCGGCTTCGGCGTCTCCAAACCCTCCCGCCGCCGCTTCCACGGCGAACCGGTGCTGCGCTGAAAGGCGCAGCCGCCGATGCGATTGGGGGCGCCACAAAGGGCCGTCTGAACCTCTAAGCCAGCGCCTGCAGATAGCGCATGCCGGTGACCGGGCGCGGGATGAAGTCCATGTGTTCGTAGAAGCGGTGCGCCTGGATGTTGCCGGTCGCGGCGCTGACCGAGAGGTAGCCGCAGCCGGCGTTGCGGGCGGTATCGCGGGCGCGGTTGACGAGATGCTGGCCGACGCCGTGGCCGCGATGGCCGTCGCGCACGAAGAGATGGTGCAGATCCATGCCGCGCGCGCCTTCCTGCGCGCGGTAGAGCGGCACGAGAATGGCGTAGCCGATCAGGCCTTCGTCGGTTTCCGCGACCAGCGCGGTGATCCAGGGCAGGGGGCCGAACAGGTCGCGCTCGAGCTGCTCCGGCGTCGAGCCGGCGGCGTCGCCGTGGTGCTTGGCGAGCAGCGCGATCATGTCGTTGAGTTCGGGAAGGTCGCGCGGCTTGGCCGCACGGATATTGATCACCGGCGGGCGGATCAATGAGATTTCGCTGCCTTCGATGTCGGTCATGTCTTTACGTCCCGGTCTGGCGTTTCGTGGTGTTCTGCCGTCAGGACGCTTGAGATACAACAAAGCCGCCTGACGGCGGCTTGTTGACAATAAGATCTGTCCAGCCGCCCTTTACAGGTACAGCCAAAAATACGAGCGGTTGATGTGCGCGTTCTTGATCATGGCGCAATACATCTTCCCAATTCTTCGTCTTGTCAAGCCGTGCGCCCGCTTTCCTTCCGTCTTCATTTGAGATAGGGTACCCCCCTATCCTATATCGAGAAGATCATGTCCCACACCCAGCACAACAAGAAAAAGCTGATCGCCCGCATCAACCGGCTGAAGGGCCAGATGGATGCGGTGGAGCGGGCGCTTGAGGCCGAAAAGCCCTGCGGCGAAATCCTGCAGCTGCTCTCCTCCATCCGCGGCGCGCTGAACGGGCTGACCGGCGAGGTGCTGGATGACCACCTGCACGAGCATGTGCTGCACGCTGCCGACGAGAAGGCGCGCAGCGAGGCCGTCGAGGAAATTTCCGAGGTTCTGAGAACCTACGTCCGCTGATGCGCCTGAGGGCGCGAGACCACTGACAAGGCCACCGACAAGGAGCGTGCGATGAGCGCACAGACAAACAACCTGCAGCACGAGCACGTCTTCCTCGGCGAGGACCATGACCGTAACACCCGCCGCATCTGGCTCGTCATCGCGCTGACCGCCTCGATGATGGTGGCCGAGATTGCCGCCGGCACCTGGTATGGCTCGATGGCGCTGGTCGCCGATGGCTGGCACATGTCGACCCATGCAAGCGCCATGCTGATCTCGGCGGTTGCCTATCTTTACGCCCGCCGCCAGGCCCACAATCCGCGCTTCACCTTCGGCACCGGCAAGCTCGGCGATCTCGCCGGCTTCGCCAGCGCCATCATCCTGGCGCTGATCGCGCTGCTGATGGCCTATGAAAGCGTGCTGCGCATCGCCAATCCGGTTCCGATCAGCTTCTCCCAGGCCATCGGCGTCGCCGTCCTCGGCCTCGCCGTCAATGTCTTGAGCGCCTGGCTGCTGAAGGACGACCACCATCACCACGGCCACGCGCATGGCCACAGCCATGGGAGCCACGGTGATCGCGGCTCCCATGCCCACCACGGTTCGCATGCGCACCACGGCGACCATGCGCACCATAGCTCCCACGCCCGTCACGGTGACCACGCCAGCCACGCCCCGCGCGCCACCGACAACAACATGCGCGCCGCCTATGTCCACGTCATCGCCGACGCGCTGACCTCGGTGCTCGCCATCGCGGCACTTCTGCTCGGTAGCCTCTATGGGTGGCTCTGGCTCGATCCGCTGATGGGCATCGTCGGCGGCGTCATCATCGCGCAGTGGGCCTGGGGCTTGATGAAGGCATCCGGCGCCGTTCTGCTCGACACATTGCCGGCGGCGGGCGATCTGCCCAAGGCGATCCGCAAGGTGGTCGAGACCGATGGCGACGAAATAACCGATCTGCACGTCTGGCAGGTCGGCCCTGGCCACCACGCGGCGATCGTCGCCGTCGCCACATCGGCCCCGCGCGCGCCGTCCTTCTACAAAGAGAAGCTCGCGACGCTCGGCCAATTGTCGCATGTGACGGTCGAGGTCACGCAGATGGCGGCCAAAAAGGCCGCCTGACGCTTGTGATGCCAGAGAAGGGCTTGATGCCGGGAATGCGAATCTGAAAGATCAACGCATTCCGATGGCGAAGGCGCGGGCGACGCAAGCGGGCCACAATCCCGCTTTAACCCCGTACTCATTGATGCCTTCATCGATTCTGGCAGAGGTCTTTTCATGCATCCCTTTTCGCTCCGCCGCCGCACACTGCTCGGCTCCGCATTGCTCGCCCCGGCGCTGTTACTGCCGGGGATCGTTCGCGCCGAAGAGAGCGACGACGAGATCGACCGCCGCATCGGCGCGCTGGAAAAGCAGATCGGCGGGCGCATCGGCGTATCTGTTATCGATACCGAGACCAACATCTCCTTCGGCTATCGCGAGACCGAGACCTTCCCGATGTTCAGCACCTTCAAGGTGCTCGCCGCCGCCATGGTGCTGTCGCGCGTCGACAAGGGCGAGGAAAATCTCGAGCGCCGCGTGGTCTACGAGAAGGAACAGCTCATCGCCTATTCGCCCGAGACCGAGAAACATGTCGGCGGCGAGGGCATGAGCGTCGGCGATCTCTGCAAGGCGGCGATCACGCTGAGCGACAACACCGCGGCCAATCTCATCCTTGAAAGCCTTGGTGGCCCGAAGGAACTGACCAACTGGCTGCGCACGCTCGGCGACGGCTCCACCCGCCTCGACCGCATCGAGCCCGATCTCAACGACATCGCCAAGGACGACCCGCGCGACACCACCACGCCCGATGCCATGCTCGACACGCTCGGCAACATCACGCTCGGCTCGGTCCTGTCGGAGCCCTCGCAAAAGACGCTGATCGAGTGGCTGGTCGCCAACACCACGGGCAACGAACGCCTGCGCACCGGCCTGCCGGAAACCTGGAAGATCGGCGACAAGACCGGCACCGGCAAGAACGGCTCCGCCGCCGACATCGCCATCTGCTGGCCCCCCGGCCACGGCCCCATCCTGATCGCCGTCTACGTCACCAACGCCACGGTCACGACCGCCGAGATCAACCCGGTGTTCGGCGAGGTGGGGCGGATCGTGGCGGAGATGGTGTGAGGGGGCGGGCGGCTTGCTGAGCAACGACGCCGGCATTAGACTGAAACCCTCACGGAGAAGCCAGATGGCGCACGACGAGACGGGTGCTGGCAAAGGCCAGAGCGAGCCGGAGGCTCCGCAGGATCAATCCGACGACACATTGGTCGAGCGGGGACTTGCGTATGGTCGCGCACTGCGGGCTCGCGCCGGAAACGATCGCGGCCCAGTTGCGGACAAGGCCTTCGTCGATAGTCTCTACGAACGCTGAAAACGTTTGTCAGTAGATTTTCAGCTCTGCAGTACCCATTGGTGCGCAACAGGATCTGCAAAATTGTCGAGATATTTCATATACCTACAGTGCAAATATGAATCTCGCTCGCATCTGCTTGAATCAATCTCTTAATCCCAAGCACCACGGTTAAATCTTAGCCGAAGCGCCCCCATCCTCTCCCTCATTCTCGCCCTTGTGGCGGGAATCCAGCCGACACGCGTCCGCGCGGCGAGAAGACTCTTCTTCGGACGAATGCTGGGAGCAGGTCATTCACGGCGCAGACGCGCCGTGGCTGGATTCCTGTCACAAGGACAGGAATGAGGGTGGAGTTTGTGGCGCCCGGAGAGGCCTATCGCAGCGGCAGCGATCATGGGCCGCGATCTCGCGTCCCACCAAGCTACACGGCAAGACTCACACCGCGCCGATATCCGCCGCAGCACTCTCGCCCTTGTCGTCATTGCCCGTCAGCTGGCGCTTCACCTCGTCGGCGATCTGCTTTTCGATCGCCGCGCGGTCGTCCATCGACATACCCTTCAGGCTGTCTTCGGTCATCCCGAGGCTGTCGAGCACCTGCTTGCGGATGCGTTCGGCGAGCGTCATGTTGGCGAGGTCGCTGAATTCGCTGACGATGGCGTCGTGGCGGGCCTTGGCGTCGTCTTCCACACCTGACATCGTCTGGCTTTGGTCGGTCGCCTGCAGCGCCCACATCGTGCTGGAGATCGAGGGCGGCGTCGTGCTGGGTGCAAGCGACGCGCCCGTCTGGCGAATGCTGTCTTCGATCGTCATCGGCTGCTGCTTGTTGCGCTGGCCGGATTGCTGGAAAAGATTGCTCAAGCCATAAGCGCTCGAGATGCCGTCGCCGATCTTCATGAAAATTCCCCCTGAGACAATGCACGGAAGAATTGCTTCGATAAGCCTGCGCCAGCCTTTCGTTGTCATAATCGCGCGCTGTCCATCAAAGGCCCAAACGCAAAATGGCCGCCCGGAGGCGGCCATTTCGGTGGTCGTTGAAACTGCTTAGGGCAGCGTGTAGGCGATGACGTAGTCGCCCGGCTTGGTGCCGATCGATCCGTGTCCGCCGGCCACCATCACGACATACTGCTTGTTGTCTGATGTCGTGTAGGTCATCGGCGTCGACTGGCCGCCGGCCGGCAGGCGGGCCTGCCACAGTTGCTTGCCGTTGGTCACGTCATAGGCGCGCAGGTAGTCGTCGACCGCGGCACCGAGGAAGGCAACGCCGCCCTTGGTGATGATCGGGCCGCCGATACCGGGAACGCCGAGCTTGAAGGGCATCGGCAACGGGCTCATGTCGCGAACCGTGCCGTTCACCAGCTTGTAGGCGGTCTTGCCCGTGGTGAGATCGGCGCCGGCGACATAACCCCATGGCGGTGCCTGGCAGGGAATGCCGAGCGGGCCGAGGAACGGACCCATGACCACACCATAAGGCGCGCCGTCATTGCGGTTCAGGCCCTGTTCGCTGCCCTTTTCGCCCGCACCCTTCGGCGGGATGTCGGCGGCGGGCACCAGGCGCGAGGTGAAGGCCAGATAGGTCGGCATGCCGAACATGATCTGCCGTTCCGGATCGACCGCGACCGAGCCCCAGTTGAAGGTGCCGAAATTGCCCGGATAGACGATCGTGCCTTCCAGCGACGGCGGCGTATAGCGGCCTTCATACTTGTAGCGGTGGAACTCGATGCGGCACGCGAGCTGGTCGAACAGCGACACGCCCCACATGTTCTTCTCATGCAGCGGCGGCGGCGAGAAGGTGAGGTCCGAGATCGGCTGCGTCGGGGAAGCATGATCCTCGGGGATCGTGCCCTGCGGCGCGGGGATTTCCTTGAACGGAATGATCGCTTCGCCGGTGCGGCGGTCGAGCACGTAGAGGTCGCCCTGCTTGGTGGGCGCCACGAGTGCCGGAACGACGGTGCCGTCCGCCTTCTTCATGTCGAAGAGCACGGGCTGTGCCGGAACGTCCATGTCCCACAGGTCGTGATGCACGAACTGCTGGACCCAGCGCAACTGGCCGGTCTTCATGTCCAGAGCCACGACCGACGACGAGAATTTCTCGACATTGGCGCTTCTGTTCATGCCGAGCTGGTCGGGCACCTGGTTGCCGAGCGGCACGTAGATCAGGCCGAGACCCTCGTCAGCGGACAGAACCGACCAGCTGTTCGGCGAGTTCGTCGTGTAGGTCTGCCCCTCGGGCAGCGGCGTCGTGACGTCGGGGTTGCCCGAATCCCAGTTCCAGACCAGCGCGCCGGTGTGGATGTCGAAGGCGCGGATGACGCCGGACTGCTCCTGGGTGGAGTAGTTGTCGTTGACAGCGCCGCCGATGATCAGCTTGCCGTCGATCGCCACCGGCGGCGAGGTCGAGTAGTAGTAGCCGGCGGGGTTGTACTTCATGCCCTTTTCGAGGTGCAGCGTACCCTGTTCGGCGAAATCGGTGCAGACCTTGCCGTCGAGCGCGTCGAGCGCGATCAGGCGGGCATCGGCGGTCGGCAGGTAGACGCGGTCGACGCAGGGAGCGCCGGCAGCCGCTGCCGTATCGTGGTAGTAGGTCACGCCACGGCACGTCTGGTGCTGTCGGTCCGGGTTCATGCCGGAATTGGCGTCGAACTTCCACTTTTCCTTGCCGGTCTTGGCATCAAGCGCGATGGCAAGGTTGTGCGGCGTGCAGATGTACAGCGTATCGCCAACCTTGAGCGGCGTGACCTGGTAGGTCGTCTCGCCGACGTCATCCGGCCGCTTCACGTCGCCGGTCTGGTAGCGCCAAACCTCTTTCAGGTCCTTGACGTTGCTGACGTTGACCTGCTCCAGCGGCGAATAGCGCTGGCCGAAGGGTGTGCGGCCATACTGGTGCCACTCGCCGTCGGTCACCGTGCCGCCAAATGTCGTGGTGCCGGTCATGGCCGTCGGCAGGCTGCCGTTCTGGTCATGCGGGTCCGTCGTCATCGAATAGCCGGCAACCACGATCGCGATCAGAACCGGAATGGCGAGCGGCCAGGGGCTGGCCGGGTAGGGCGCGCCGGTCGTGCCGGAGAAGCCGAGCGGACGGCGGATCGAGGGCGTAAGCAGCCACAGGCCGAGCAGGATGATCAGGCCGCCGCGCGGTCCGAGCTGCCACCAGTCGAAGCCGACTTCGTTGATCGCCCAGACGAGCGAAACGACGACGAGCACGGCATAGACCCAAAGGGCCGACGCCTTGCGCTTCAAGAGCAGTGCAGCGGTCAGCAGGAACATGATGCCTGCGAAGAGATAGAAGAAGTTACCACCGAGCAGCACGAGCCAGAGCCCGCCTCCGCCGAGTGCCAATCCTATCAGAATGAAGAGGATGGATGTTAAGACGATCGCCATCAGGCCGGTCTCCAACTGAAATGCATAAAGCTCCCGAGGGGGATCGGGAGTGGTCAGGAATGCACGCAAACGGCGAACAAGACATTTTGCCGCAAGCGTCATCAGCGGAAATAGAGCGGCCCCATCTGCCTTTCAACCGCCACAATATGGGGGTGCGCAAACTGGCTAGAAAATGCGACAGAATCTGGATTTACGGGCGAGCGTTGAATCGATGTTTCGTTAGCTGCCACGAAAAAGCCATGAAACGCAGGCGCTTGGCCGCGTCGAAAGGTCACGACGGACGCTAGCGTCCTGGTAGTGGAATGCGGCCAGTCAGGTCCCGCAAAATGTCTGCAACACCCGCTCCTCGGGCTTGGGCGGCTGCATGTAGGCGGTAAACTCCGCGTGATCCTCATAGGGCCTGGCGAGAACGTCGAGCAGCGCTTCGAACAGCGAGAAATCCGCATCCTCGACGGCGGCTGCGATCGCTTGCTCGATGCGGTGATTGCGCGGGATGAAGGCGGGGTTGGCGCCAAGCATCGCCACGCTGCGCTCGTTCGGAGTCGTCGTCTCGCGCGCAAGCCGCTCCCGCCAGCGCAGCAGCCAATCCTTCGCCGCGGCGCTGTCGCTGAACGTATCCAGGAACGCGTCTTCGGCACTGTCGTCGGCCGCCAGATGCGACAGGCGCCGGAAGCTCAGCGTGAAATCCGCCTGTCCCGCCTGTATGGTCGAAAGCAGCGACTGGATCAGCGAGAGATCGTCGTCCTCGACATCAGCAAGACCGATCTTCTCGCGCATCCCCCGCATCCAGTGCAGCTGGAAACGCTCGCCATAATCCTTGATGACGACATTGGCGATCTCCACCGCCTTGTCCTGATCGGCGTCGATCAGCGGCAGCAGCGTTTCGCCAAGCCGCGCCAGGTTCCATTGCCCGATGCCGGGCTGGCTGGCATAGGCGTAGCGGCCGTTCTGGTCGATCGAGGAAAACACCGTGCCGGGATCATAGGCATCCATGAAGGCGCAGGGGCCGAAATCAATCGTCTCGCCCGAAACGGTCATGTTGTCGGTGTTCATCACGCCATGGATGAAGCCGACATGCAGCCACTTGGCGATCAGCGCCGCCTGCCGTTCAGCAATAGCCTCGAACAGCGCGATATAGGGATTGGCTCCGTCCTTCAGCTCGGGATAATGCCGGTCGATGACGTAATCGGCGAGCGCCCGAACGCCCTCGGTATCGCCGCGCGCCGCAAAGAACTGGAAGGTGCCGACCCGGATATGGCTCGCCGCCACGCGGGTAAACACCGCACCCGGCAGGATCTGCTCGCGATAGACAGGCTGCCCGGTCGAGACCGCCGCCAGCGCCCGCGTCGCCGGCACGCCGAGCGCGTGCATGGCTTCGCTGACGATATATTCCCGCAGCACCGGCCCGAGCGCCGCGCGCCCGTCACCCCGCCGCGAAAACGGTGTCGCCCCGGCACCCTTCAGCTGGATATCACGGCGCCGGCCTTTGATGTCGATCACCTCGCCAAGCAGGATCGCCCGCCCGTCGCCGAGCTGTGGCACGAAGCTGCCGAACTGATGCCCGGCATAGGCCATGGCCAGCGGATCTGCGCCCTCAGGCACGAGATTACCGGAAAAGATCGCGGCCCCATCACGTTTCAAAACCTCGATATCGAGCCCGAGCTCTCGCGCCAGCGGCTCGTTGAGCTTGATTAGCCACGGCTCGGCGGCGGCGGACGGCGCCTGCCGGGCAAAGAAATTCTGCGGCAACCGCGCATAGCTGTTGTCGAAGGGGAAGGGGCGCGACGTCTGTGCGGGTGCAATGGTCATAGGCTTTAGGTAGGGCTCAGGCCCTGCCGGCGCAAGCGCTCAAGCGCCGTGTGTTGGCCCAAACTTCATCGGTTGCGCCCGCCGCCACCACCGCCTCCGCCGCCGCCACCACCTCCGCCTCCGCCTCCGCCATGGCCACCGCCTCCTCCGCCGTGACCGCCCCCACCACCTCCACCGCCGCCGCCCTTGCCACGGCCATTGCGGGAAGAGGCCTGCGCGCCATTGCCGGTATCGTCCGGGTATTCGACCTCCGCCGTGGACTTGACGATCGTGTTCGCCCGATAGGGAACGATGCTGACCGCGCCCAATTCACCCTCAGTCTTCTGGCACGTATAGTGCGTGCTCCCACCATTGCGGATCAGCACGTCGTTGCCGCCCTTGCTTTTGACGAAAGTCATGTCGTGGCCGACGAGCCGCGCACTTTTCTTTCCAAGCTTCTCGCTCTTCATCTGGTAGAAGGTCCCGTTGACGCTAAGGACCGATTTCTCCCAGTAGACATCGACAGAAGGGCTGCCGCCGCATTTCTGATAAGCCTCGGCACTCCCCGCCACGAGAACGGTCGCGGCCGCCACGATGAGATATAGACGCATCTGCCCCTCTCTCCCATTTTCGCCGACGGCCAAGGCGCCCCGGCGCTCCTCCGGTGAGAGCTTGAGCGCGTTGGCGGGAAATGCAATTCGGAAATAGGAGGTAATGCCGCGCCAAGACCGTCGATCGCGTGCGAGATGCAACCAGTTAGCGATTTCCTATTAACTTTCCCCTTATGGTTATTTGCTAGTGGTTTCAAATATCCGACACGGGTATTCGAGGTTGCAATGGGCGTTGATAATGCGAAGCGCGTGACGGAGATGGTCGTTCTGGGGGCCTACGTCTCAACCTTTGGTCTGGCTGCCGTCAGCGGATTGGCCATCGACCTCGCCGGTATCGCTCCTATTCTCGCTTGTGCTGCCGCGTTCTTGCTGATTGCTGCTCTTTGCACACGATTTGACATGCCGCGTGTGCGAGAGGGCACGACATGTGTCGCCTATGGATTCCTGCTCACGACACCAATTGCACTAGCAACGTATCTTGCTATTCGGCTGAACCTGCCCCTGCAGGATCACAACCTCGCGGCCCTGGATGCGGCAATTGGCTTTGATTGGCACTATGTGATTGGCGTAGTCGATGGCCATCCGGTACTCGCCATCATCTTGAACGCAGCATACGGCACATTCGCATTACAGTTGCTGCTTTGGCCGCTTTTGCTGGCGATCGCCGGCCACGCAAAGCGGGCGCATGTAATGGTCGCCAGTTTTGCGGTCATCTGTTTTCTATCCAGCCTCATCTCTGTTTGGACACCTGCGGTCGGCACCTACTCCTACTATGGCTTCGATGGCTCCCTGTTAAAAAACCTCAACCCGCTCTACGGCTACGATTTCCTCGACCAGTTCAACGCTGTTCGCGAAGACGCCAATTTTGTCTGGAGCGTTGAGGCCAGCAAAGGCATTTTGACCTTTCCCTCCGTCCATGCAGCTGTGGCTTTCCTGTGTGCATGGGCCGCGTGGTCGCTTGCACCAGTAAGATACCCGGTGATCGCCTTGAACGTCGCGATGGCATGCTCCGCGGTAACCAATGCCAATCATTATGCAGTTGACGTCGTCGCAGGTTGCGCGGTGGCGATGGTCTCGATTGCTTTCATCGTCTGGGCAAGTCGCCTCGGTCGTACACCGGCCGCGGTTAAAAGCGCGCCGCTCCCGCAAGGCGCGACACCTCTTGATGGCCCGCAAGTGCTTTATCCGCGAAGCGCGGCGGAGGGATGATTCCGCCACTATAATCCCCGCAATCTTGTTGCCGCGACCGACCCCGCGCGCCGATTGCTGCCGCATGGCCGCAGTGGTAGGATTAAATCGCACCTCCAGACGCAAACGCGGGAGCCACACATGGAAAAGCTCAGCATCACGCTGCCAACGGAAATGGTCGATGTGATCAATGCCGAGATCGATGCCGGCGCCTTCGCCTCCACCAGCGAAGTCATCCGCGCCGCCATGCGCGCCTGGATGCGCCAGGAGGAAGAGCACAAGGAACGCATCGCCGCCATAAGGGCGCGGGTGCAGGAATCGCTTGATGATCCCAGGCCGAGCCTGAGCAGCCAGGAGATGGCTGCCTGGATAAAGACGCTTGCGAACAAGCATCATCAGGAATGAACGCGTAGAGCGGCGCAGCATCGTCATACTCTACCGCGTCGAGCCCGACACCATCCTCATCACCAACATCTTCTCCGGCGGTCGCGACTACGAAACGCTGATGCGCGATCATCGCTAATATACCCATACGCTGAGCTCACATCAGCCTTGCCATTTCAGCATAACCCCGCCACATTTGCGGGCGTATATAAAAACTTCATTCACCCTTGGCGCCTTGCCATTTCATGCCCGCGGCGATTGCCTTCGCGCTTGAGCCGCGTATTCGCGAGCGATCCCTGACGATGTCGGATCAGATCTACCAGGCGGCTGTCGTTGGACGCCCGCCGCTCAATTTCCGCTTGATTGCGATGATCGTTGCCAGCGCCATGTTCATGGAACAGCTGGACGCCACGGTTCTGGCGACTGCACTTCCCACCATGGCGCGCGATTTCGGCGTCACCGCGCCGTCGATGAGTATCGCGCTGACGTCATATCTGCTCAGCCTCGCCATCTTCATTCCGGCAAGCGGCCTGATCGCAGACCGCTTCGGCTCGCGCACGGTCTTCCGGTGGGCCATCGCAGTCTTCGTTCTCGGCTCGATCTGCTGCGCGCTCTCGCCCAATCTCTGGTGTCTGGTGTTTGCCCGCCTGCTGCAGGGTCTCGGCGGCGCCATGATGATGCCGGTTGGCCGGCTCGTGCTTTTGCGCAGCGTCGCCCGCAAGGATATGGTCAACGCCATGTCGTGGCTGCTGGTGCCGGCGCTGATCGGCCCTATCCTCGGCCCACCCGTTGGCGGCATGATCGTCACCTATCTCGATTGGCGCTGGATCTTCTACATCAACGTCCCGATCGGCATACTCGGCTTCGTCCTGGTCTCGATCTTCATCGAGAATTTCAAGGGCGAGACGAAGAAGCGCTTCGACACCGTCGGCTTCATCCTCTCCGGCATTGCGCTCGGCTCGCTGCTTTTCGGCTTCGAGAGCTCCAGCCGTCCCGGCGAGGGGATGTTCGCGCTGTTCCTGATCGCGATCGGCGTGCTCTTCGGCATTGCCTATCTCAAGCATGCGCGCAAGCATCCCGCGCCGATCATGGATTTCTCGCTGATGAAGGTGCCGAGCTTCGGCACCTCTGTCATCGCCGGTTCGCTCACCCGCATCACGCAGGGCGCGCAACCCTTCCTGCTGCCGCTCTATTTCCAGCTCGGCTTCGGCCTCTCCGCCGCCAAGGCCGGCCAGCTGGTGACGGCAGCCGCCATTGGCTCCATGGCGATGAAGGCCTTCGCGCCGAGGATCCTGCGCCGCTTCGGCTTCCGCAACGCGCTGGTGTTCAACGGCTTCACCGCCACATTCGGCTACGCGCTCTGCGCCTTCTTCCGCCCCGATTGGCCGCTCGGCCTGATCTTCGCGGTGCTCGTCATGTGCGGCTTCTTCATGTCGTTCCAGTTCACCGCCTATAACACGGTGGCTTATGACGCGATCGAGCGCGACCGCATGAGCGCCGCAACCAGCTTCTACACCACCTTCCAGCAGCTGATGCTGTCGCTCGGCATCTGCGTCGGCGCTTTCGTGCTGCATGTCTCGATGTCGGCAACCGGCAGCGGCGACACGCCGCAACTGCATGACTTCTCGGCCGCCTTCCTGTTCGTGACCGCGGTCTCGCTCACCGCCACCTTCTGGAACCTGCGCTTCTCCAGCACCGCCGGCGCCGATATCAGCGGCCACGGCGGCAGCAAGGCTGCGGCGCACGCCGAGCACTGAACTCAAGCAGCTGCCGGCACACAAGCCTCACAGATCGCCGCCACATGGCGGTGATCGGTGCCGCAACAGCCGCCGACGATCCTGATCTCGGGCATGTCGCGCAACAGCACCCGATACCGCTCCCCGAGATCTGATGGATCGCCGGCATCGAGCGTCTCGCTTTCGTCGAGTTCCGCATGGCTCATCCGCGAAGCATTGGCGCGCAGGCCACCGATGCGCCGCGTCCAGCCGCTGTTCGCGTCGAGCGCGCCTGCAAAATGGGTCGGGTGCGCGCAGTTGATCATGTAGTAGGCGGGCGAGCCGCCGGTCGCCGCATCCGTGGTCTCGATCGCATCCTGCAGGCTCCGCCCCGTCACCAGTCGGCCGTCGGTCTCCACCGTAAACGAGATCGCGCAGGGCATATTATTGGCCGCCGCCGCGCGCGCCACGCCAATCGCCTCGTCGATGTTCGTCAGCGTATAGGCGGCCACCATGTCGGCCTCGCTTGTCGCAAAGCTTCTGATCTGCGCGCCATGATAATCCTCGGCCTCGGCAGCATTCATGTTGCCCGCCTTGTAGCCATCGCCGCGCGGCCCGATCGCCCCTGAGATCACGATCGGCCGCCCCGGTTCCTCGTATTTGTCGCGGAGCGGCAACAGCAGCTCGATCGAAGCCAAATTCACCCGGTGCAAAGCCTCGGCGTCATAGCCCAGCCTCTCGCCCCAGTCGGGATTGGCCCGCCATGTCGGCGTGTCCAGGATGAAGCCGGTGCGGTGCTTGCGGGCGATCTCGAGATAGCGGCGATAATAGACCAGCAACCGGTCCCGCCCTTCCTCGTCGTCAACCATCACGAAGGACGCAAAATGCGGCAGCTCCATCCCGTCGTGAAAGATGAAGGTCGTCTCCATGCCCCCGTCGCTCGCATAAAACCCGCCGTCGATCTGCGGCAGATGCGCTCTGTACTTCGCCATATCGGTCCCTCCCGGTAAGCAGGAAACAGATGCGATGCTATTGTGAATTAGGGAAGACTAAAATAATGCGCCGCCGCCGTAAAGCGGGTCTCAGCCATCTTCCATCGCGGCCGCCATTTCGGCGAGCTTGCGAACGGTATTGATGTTGCGCGATGTACCGGCATTAAGCGCCGGCAGCTTCAGCTTCGATTTGCCGGAACCGATGGGATAGTGCACATAGATCTCCCGCCCATCTACCACCGCCTCCTCTCCGTCAGGCGCCACCATCCTGTCGAGCGCATTCTTAGGCGCATTCTCGGGCAGGAAGCTGACGAGCAGAAAACTCGGCTTGGCGTCGGGGAAGGGCGCCTTGGCGACGATCGCCCCCATCTCCCTGCGGCTGCGCACCATCACGCCAGGCTTCTTGCCCAGCAGCTCGCCGAGCGCGTCATCCAACGCGCGTGCGACATCGGTCTCGTTGGCGTCTGCGCGAAACAGCACGTTGCCGCTCTGGATGTAGGTCTTGACGTCGGTAAAGCCGAGCGTCTCGCAGATCGCCTTCAGCTCGGTCATGGCGAGCTTGCCGGTGCCGCCGACATTGATGGCGCGGATGAGGGCGATGTGGACGGGCATTGGGGCTCCTTGCGTTGGCGGGGGAGCAAGAATTACCCCCCTCTGTCCTGCCGGACATCTCCCCCACAGGTGGGGAGATCGACTCGCGGTTAAGGCCTACGCCAAGCAATGAGAGTGGAACGAGCGGCCGCGCCCAGCCAATCTCCCCCCTTGTGGGGGAGATGCCCGGCAGGGCAGAGGGGGGTACCCCACGGCACCCCGCAAGCGGATTACATCTTCCCCGCCACCTTCACCGCAAACGCATACTCGAACGCAACCTCTTCCAGCCGCTGGAACCGCCCGGACGCCCCGCCGTGGCCGGCGTCCATGTTGGTCTTCAGCAACACCGGCGCGCCGCTGGTCGATTTGTCGCGCAGCTTCGCCACCCATTTGGTCGGCTCCCAATAGGTCACGCGCGGGTCGGTCAGGCCGCTCAGTGCCAGGATCGGTGGGTAGGGTTTGGCCTCCACATTGTCGTAGGGCGAGTAAGCGGCGATCTGGTCGTATTCCTCGCGGCTGTCGATCGGGTTGCCCCATTCCGGCCATTCCGGCGGGGTCAGCGGCAGCGTGTCGTCGAGCATGGTGTTCAGCACGTCGACGAAGGGAACGGCGGCGATGACGCCGGCGAATTTCTCCGGCGCCATGTTAGAGATCGCCCCCATCAGCATGCCGCCGGCTGAGCCGCCCTCGGCGATGATGTTTGCGTAGGAGGTGAACTTCTGTTGATTCAGATAGTCGGCCGCCGCGATGAAGTCCTTGAAGGTGTTGGTCTTCTTCTCCATCTTGCCGTCTTCGTACCACGCGAAGCCCTTGTCCTTGCCGCCGCGGATATGGGCGATGGCATAGACGAAGCCGCGGTCGACGAGCGACAGGCAGTTGGTGTTGAAGCTCGCCGGAATGGTCACGCCATAGGCGCCGTAGCCGTAGAGCAGGCAGGGGGCAGAGCCGTCGAGCGGCGTGTCCTTGCGATAAAGCAGCGTCACCGGCACCTCGACGCCATCCCAACCAGGCGCGAACACGCGGCGGGTGACATAGTCGTCGATGTTATGGCCCGAGGGCACTTCCTGCGTCTTCAACAGCGTGCGCTCGCGCGTTACCATGTTGTAGTCGTAGAGCTGCGATGGCGTCGTCATCGAGGAGTAGGAGAAACGGATCACGTCGCTGTCATATTCGGCGGCACCCTGCAGGCCGAGCGAATAGGCCTCTTCCGCAAAGCCGATTGCGTGCTCCTCGCCGGTCGCCCGGTCTCGGATCATGATCTGCGGCAGGCCGTCCTTGCGCTCCAGCCAGAGCAGATGGCGGGCATAGGCCATGTGGCTGATGATCAGCGTGCCCGGCTTGTGCGGCACCACCTCGCGCCAGTTCTCCTTGCCTGGATTATCGACCGGCGCTTCCATGATCTTGAAATCCTTGGCGTCGCCGTCGTTGGTCAGGATGTAGAACACGTCGCCGCCTTCGGTCAGCGTGTACTCGATACCCTCTTCGCGCTCCGCCACCATCTTCGGCTTGGCGGTAAGATCGCTGGTCGGGATCAGCAGATATTCCGAGGTCTCGTGGTCGTGAATGTCGATATAGATGAAGTCGTCGAGCAGCGAACCGCCGACGCCCATGAAGAAGCCCGCATCCTCTTCCTCGTAGACCAGACGGTCTTCCGATTGCGGCGTGCCGATGATGTGGTGGAACACCTTCGAAGGGCGGTGGTTCTCGTCGAGCGCCGAATAGAAGAAGCTCTTGCCGTCGGGCGCCCAGGCGCCGCCGCCGCCGGTATTCTCGATCAGGTCGGGAAGGTCCTCCCCGGTCTTCAGGTCGCGAACCTTCAGCGTGTAGAACTCCGAGCCCTTGTCGTCATAGCCCCAGATGCCGCGATCGTGATCGGTGGAATGGTCGATGCCGGCCAGCCGGAAATAGGCCTTGCCCTCGGCTTCCTTGTCGCCGTCGAGCAGCACGGTGCGCTGGCTCTCATCCTTGATGTCGGCGTCGCGCGGGATGCGGAAGTAGCGCGGCTGCTCGCCGCCGGTCACGAAGAAGGTGCCGTATGCGAAGGGCCCGTCCTTCATCGGGATCGAGCTGTCGTCTTCCTTGATACGCCCGCGCATCTCGGCAAACAGCGTCTTCTGCAGCGGCTTGGTGTCTTCCATCGCCGCGTTCATATAGGCGTTTTCCGCCTCCAGATGCTTGCGGATTTCGGGGTCGAGGATCGAGGGATCCTTGAACATCGCCTGCCAGTTGTCGGCGCGCAGCCAGGCGTAATCGTCCGTGCGGGTGATGCCGTGACGCGTGTCGGAATGCGGCTTCTTCGGCGCAACGGGCGGGTTCGGCAGGTTCTTGAAGACGGACAAGGGGAGCTCCGGGGTCGGCATTTCAGGTTGTGAAGAGATAGAGACGCAAGCGCTGTCGATCAAGCGGCAAAAGCCACGCGCAAGAGTGCCATGCGACGCTCGCTAAATGGTGACTGTGCAAAACCCAAGCAATCCTCACCTTGCCTTGATGTGACCACAATATTTAAGAAAGTCCGCTCCCATCGTGCGGAATTCTGCCATGGCCGGGCGGCCCTCAAAGCTGCCTCTGCTGAACCGGCCGCGCAGCATTCCGGAATGAGCTTGCAAAGGATTTCTTCAGTAATGCCGAAACGTATCGCCCTTGTTCTGACCGCTCTCAGCCTTGCCGCCCCCGCCTTTGCACCCACCGCATTCGCCGTCGACCCCGCAATCAAGAAGCAGCTCGAAAAGCTCGACCCCGCGACGCGCCTCGAACAGAGCTGCGACACCGAGGCCATGAGCCGCATCAACAAGGACGCCACCGGCTACAAGCCGGACAAGGTGATCGCCTACACCTTCAAGGACCCGGTCCCGAGCGACGATCGTCTGGAAGCTCCGGGTGCGGTTTTCCGCAGCAGGGGTGATTGGTATCACCTGTCCTACAGCTGCATCACCGGTCCGCAGCACATCAATGTGCGCGAGCTGAGCTACCAGATCGGCGACAAGGTTCCGCGCGACAAGTGGACCAAATATTACCTCTACGACTGAGTAGCCTGAGAGCCTCTCGTCCAGACCAAAGCAAAACGGCGGCCCTGATGGAGCCGCCGTTTCGCATTCGTGTCGCAGGTGACGCCTTACACCAGTTCGCCGAAGGCGGCTGCCGTGAACGGGCGCATGTTTTCATTGTCGCCGGTGCGCACCTTGGTCACCCATTGCGGATCGCTCAGGATCGCGCGGCCGACGGCGATCAGGTCGAACTCCTCGCGCTCCATGCGCCGCACCAGATTGTCGAGCCCGACGACGCTCGAGCTCTCGCCGCCGAATGCCGCCATGAAATCGCCGGAAAGACCGACAGAGCCGACGCTGATGGTCGCCGCACCCGTGAGCTTCTTCGCCCAGCCGGCGAAATTCAGCCCCTGTTCGCCGTCGATCTCGGGGAACTCGGGCTCCCAGAAGCGGCGCTGCGAGCAGTGCAGCACATCGACGCCCGCCTCGACCAGCGGCATCAGCCAGTCGGTCATCGCGTCAGGCGTTTCGGCGAGCCGCGCCTTGTAGTCCTGCTGCTTCCACTGGCTGAGACGCAGGATGATCGGATAGTCGGGGCCGACGGCCTCGCGCATCGCCTTCACCACATCGGCGGCGAAGCGGGCGCGTTCCTTCAGCGTCGCGCCGCCATAGCGGTCGGTGCGCTTGTTGGTGCCGGCCCAGAAGAACTGGTCGATCAGATAGCCATGCGCGCCGTGGATCTCGAACGTGTCGAAGCCGAGCCGCTTGGCGTCGGCGGCGGCCCGCGCATAGGCTGCGATCGTGTCGGCGATGTCTTCCTCGCTCATCGCTTCGCCGCGCGGCGTTTCCGGCGCAAGCAGACCGGACGGGCTTTCGACACCGCTCGTCGGCCAGTCGCCGGCCGGATGGGCGACCGAGCCGACATGCCAGATCTGCGGCCCCATCTTGCCGCCCTTGTCGTGAACCGTCTTGATCACCTTGCTCCAGCCGGCAAGCGACTTCTCGCCGTGGAAGAAGGGGATGCGCTCGTGGTTGCTGGCCGCCGGCCGGTCGATGACGGTGCCTTCCGAAAGGATCAGCCCGACGCCGTCTTCGGCGCGGCGGCGATAATAGGCCTCGACATCGGCTCCCGGAACGCCCTCCGGCGCGAAGGTCCGCGTCATCGGCGCCATGACGATACGGTTCTTGAGGTCGAGCGATTTGATCTTGAACGGCGCAAACAGCGCGTTGACGTCAGCTGCATTCATTACGGGCAAACTCCTGTAGAAAGGTGGCGCGCCTTAAGTGTATTCTATATACCTAGTGTCAATGAGGCACTACGAGGCGCCTAGGTAGCATCGAGGAAACCGCCATGAACGAACATCGGCCGATCGCAGCCCCCGTCAATTGCCGCGCGGACCGCCCCGACGCTATCGAGCAGAGCTTCGTTGTCGATTGCCCGAGCCGGCTGTTGTTCGAGCAGATCGCCGACAAATGGTCGATGATGATCCTGACCGTGCTCGATCGCGGGCCGCTGCGCTTCAACGCCATCAAGCGCCAACTCGGCGGCATCACTCAGAAGGCGCTGACCCAGACGCTGCGCCGCCTGGAGCGCAACGGGCTCGTGACGCGCGAGGTCATTCCCGTCTCGCCTGTTGCGGTCGAATACCGCATCAGCCCGCTCGGCCGTTCGCTGCAGACGCCGTTCAAGGCGCTCTATGCCTGGACGATCGACTACCTGCCGGATGTGGAAAAAGCCCGCGCTGCCTTCGACGAACGTTCGGCCGGCTGATCACGCCTTGCCGCGCGGCCACGACTTATTTATCGACAGAAACAGCAATGCGCCGAAACCGGCCGTAAATTTGCCGTGGAAGCGGCCGATGCGATCACTATACGGCTGCTGCCATCTGAACTCGGTTTGAACTCCACGGTCCCGGCACAATGAAAAACCTCGTCCTCGCCTCGGCGCTGCTCCTTGCCCCGGTCGCAATGGCCGCTGCCGGGCAAACGGCAACGATCCAGCCCGTCGTCGCAGCCACGATGCCGGCGCCGGTGGTTCAGCCTTCGTCGGACGCAGGGACGGCAAACCCGGCGCCGAAGTCCGCCCCGAAGACCGCGCCCAGGCAGACACCGCCCAAGCAGACATCATCCGCGAAGCTCGTCGAGCCGCACCTGCGCGTCGCCCGTTCGGATATCAAGGGCCATGCCCGCGTCGCGCTCACCTTCGACGCCTGCATGGGTAAGGCCGACGAGCGTATCCTCTCGGTGCTGGTGTCTGAACGCATTCCGGCAACGATCTTCGTCACCGCCCGCTGGCTGAAGCACAACCCGCAAGCGCTGCAGGTCATGCTCGCCAATCCCGATCTGTTCGAACTGGAAAATCACGGCCAGAACCACATTCCCGCCGTCGACCAGCCGGTGTCGATCTACGGCATCGCATCCGCCGGTTCTCCTGAAGCCGTGCGCCTCGAAGTCCAAGGCGGCGCCGACGCCATGCTCGCCTCCGGCATCCCGGCCCCCCGCTGGTTCCGCGGCTCGACCGCCAAATACGACCTCTCTTCGATCGCCCAGATCCGCGCCATGGGCTACCGCATCGCCGGCTACTCGGTAAACGGCGACGGCGGCTCGCTTCTTGGTGCCGCGATCACGGAAAAACGCATCTCGTCCGCCAAGGACGGCGACGTCGTCATCTCCCACATCAACCAGCCGACCCACGCCGCCGGCGAGGGGGTGGCGAAGGCGATCCTCGATCTCAAGGCCAAGGGCACGGAATTCGTGCGGCTGCAGGATGTCGAGGATCGTGGGGATGATGATACGACGGAGTAGGGTGGCTCTCTACTCGCGTTGGCTTTGGCGCGGGAGCACGGATCGTTAGATCCGAGTGCGTGTTACCCCCCTCTGTCCTGCCGGACATCTCCCCCACAAGGGAGCCGTTGCAAAATCTCACCGTTGTGATTCTCTGTCTTAGCGATGAGCGGAGATGATGCGATGTCGGTTCGGGATGGTGGCCAGTTCAGTTTCGCCGATGCGTTGATCCCTCAGGGCAAAGGGTCGGGTCGGCTGGACAAGTTGTCGTCGCTGGTGAGGTGGTACCGTTTCGAGAAGCACCTTGCGCGGCTGCGTGATGACACGGGCAAGGGCGCCGGTCGGCCCGCTTATAGACCGCTGGTGATGTTCAAGGCGCTGCTTCTGCAGTCGCTATACGGCCTCTCGGACATGGAGCTTGAGGAAGCGTTGTGCGACCGGTTGTCGTTCAAGCGTTTCGTCGGCCTTGCTCTGGATGAAGCTTTTCCGGATCACTCAACGCTGTGCCGATTTCGCAACCTTTTGATCAGCGAAGCGCTGCTGGACAAGCTGTTTGCCGAGCTCGACCGGCAGTTGGATGCCGCCGGTCTGATCCTGCGGCGTGGCACGATGCTGGATGCGACGGTGATCGAGACGACGGCGGCCCGCCCGCCTCGCGGTCGCAATGGCGACCTTGATGCCAATGCCAATCTCGATGCCGACGCGTCCGGTTCGGACGGGGACGAGCCGGGCGAGCGGTTGCCGCGTCAGGCACCGAGCGATCCGGATGCGCGGTTCACGCAGCGCAAGGGCAAGGCAGGTTCGGCCTATGGTTACAAGGCTCATGTCGGGGTCGATGAAGGATCCGGCCTGATCCTGAGGGTCGTGACCACGCCGGCCAATGTCAACGACACCGTCGTCGCCGACCTTCTGATTACCGGCGACGAATCCTGCGTGCTGGCCGACAGCGCCTATCATACCCATGCACGCGAGAAGGCCCTGAGGAGCCAGGGCATCAAGCCGCGGCTGATGCGCCGGCCCAACCGGCATCACCGCGTCCTGCCGCCAAGGCTTGCCCGCCTCAACCGGATGATATCGAAACGTCGTGCGGCCGTTGAGACGACCTTCGCCACGCTCAAGCATCGCATGGGCCTCGGGCTGATCCGTTATCGCGGGCTCGTCAAGGCGCGGGCCCAGGTGCTGATGGCGACGATCGCCTTCAACATGCGCCGCTGGGTGACGATGGCGACGTGACCAAGGCCGAACTGCGCCCGCAAACCTGAAAACGCCAGCCTGAAGCCAACAAAAACCCCGCTCAAGGCATTGAGCGGGGAAAAGGGCAGGTCGGTTCGCCATAGAGCTGCCGCGATCGCGTATTTTGCAACGGCTCCACAAGGGGGGAGATCGACTCGTGACATGCTTCCCATCCGAACGTTGATGTCGGAGCGAGCGGCCACGCCCAGCCAATCTCCCCACCTGTGGGGGAGATGCCCGGCAGGGCAGAGGGGGGTATCCCACGGCACAACCTGGCGAGCGGATATCCCAACACACACGAAACGACGAAGCACCCCGGCTCAACCTAAGCCCCACCAACCCGCTCTACCTCACCACCATCTCCACCCGCGCCGCCTCATCCCGCCGCACGCCGCCCGGCCCATCCCGATCCATCGCAAAGTCATCAAACCAATCGCGATACGTCCCCGACATCATCGCCCCGATCACCTGCGTCGCCAGATAGGAGAACGTAATCCCGTTCCCGCCATAACCATAAGCCCCAAAGACATGCGGCAGTGACGGCACCGGCCCGATCAGTGGCAACCCGTCCGCCGTTTCGCCGAAGGTCCCGCACCAGGCGGTGGCGACGCGGGTGTCGGCGCGGGGCCAGATCAGTTTCATCTTCTCGCGGATCGCCATGATCTTCTCCGGCGCCTTGGCGTCGCGCGCGGCCGGATCGACCGTGTCGTCATCCTCGCCGCCGACCACGATCCGGCCGTCATGGGTCGTGCGCATGTAGAGATAGGGGTGGCTATCCTCCCAGATCAGCGCCTGGTCGCGCCACAGCGTGCCCGGCTCCTGCGGCACGGTCGCCATTGCCCAGCTCGACGTCGTGCGGTGCAGTTTCGGCATCGCGATATCAGGCAGGCTGTAGCCGGTGGCGAGCACCGCCGTCTTCGCCTCGATCACGAAGCCGCCATCGGTTTCCGCTGTCACGCGGTTGCCCTCGCTGTGCAGCCTCGTCACGGACGCATCGATGAGCCGCGCGCCATCCTTGTTAGCCATCCGCAGCAGCGCCCATGTGAGCAGCAGCGGATCGGCCTCCGCCGAGCCGCGCGACAGGATGCCGGCATCGCGGTCGATCTCGAATTCGGTGAACAGATCGCAATGTTCGAGATAGCGGCTCGGCAGCCCGGCGCGCTGCCTGAGCTCGGCCTCGACCGCGAGATCGCGCGCGCCCTCGTGGTTCCTGGCGAGATAAAGCGAGCGGCGCGGCTGGAAGGCGCAGTCGATGCGGTAGGCGGCAATCAGCTTGGCGAGGCCCGATACGGCGGCTGCACTGCGCCTGTAGATGCCGACGGCGCGCTCGAAGCCGTAGAATTGCTCGAGTTCCGTCAGCGTCTTGTCGATCTCCCATTGCAGCATCGCGGTGCTGGCGGCGGTGCTCCCGAGCCCCGGATGTTCGCGGTCGACGATCGCAACCGACAGGCCGCGCTCGGCCAGATGCTGCCCCATCAGCGCCCCGGTCACGCCGCCGCCGATCACGAGGGCATCGATCTGGAGATGATCGGTGAGTGGCGCGAATATGGGTCGGCTGACGCCGTTGCCCCATGGCGAACGGCCGCTGGTCAATCGATCCTGGCTCAGGCTTTTCAGCTCTATCTCGGACATGGCGGCCTCACTTCGGCAGTTGCGGCTGCTGCTTTTCTTCGATGAACAGCTCGTCGATGATGGTCATGACGATCAGCGACAAGGGCAGCGCCAGCATAGCGCCGACGGCGCCCCACATCCAGGTCCAGAACAGAATGGCGAGGAACACCACGAAGGCGTTGATCTCCAGCCGCCGTCCCATCACCGCCGGGAAGATCAGGTTTTCCATCAGCAGGTGGACGGTAAAAAACGCCGCAGCCGGGATTAGCCCGACGACGAGCGCATCATGCGTGATGATGCCGGCAATCGCGATTGCGAGCGTCATCATGGTGATGCCGAGATAGGGAATGAAGCTCGAGAGAAACGCGAAGAAGCCCCAGAGCACCGGCGCCGACAGCCCGCCCGCATAGGCGATGATGGTCATGACGACGCCGAGGCAGGCATAGATGACGGAGGCAGTGGCGAAATAGAAGCCCAGCACCTGCTCGACGCTGCTGATGACGCGGATGGCCGCAAGCCGCTGCGAGCGCTCGCGAAACACCATGATGATCGACTTGCGCAGGCTGACGCGGCCCATCAGGAAGAGCAGCAGCGCCGCGAAGAAGATCAGCGCCTGCACCAGGGCCGGCGTCAGGTTCGCTGTCACGAGATGAAGGACGTTGCCGGTATTCTCCAGCAGCTTCTCTGCCGACATCGGGCCGCTCTGGAAGGTTTCGGGCGTGATATGCAGCCACTTGATGCGCTCGAGATAGGGCATCAGCCGGTTCGCCGTCTTCTCGGCAAAGTCCGGCCCCTCGTTGGCAAGCGTCGTCAGCGGGCCTGCAAGCGAATTGGCGACGAGGAAGATGATGAGCGCCACGGCCGAGGAAAGGATCACGGCGTTGGTAATCCGGGGCACGCCGAGTTTCGTCAGCTTCTCCGCCAGCATCCCGAGGATCATGCCGACGACAATGGCAAGCGTCAGCGGGATCAGAACCAGCGACATCATGTAGACGGCCGAAAGAGCGAGGATCACGAAGATGCCGATGATCGCCCAGGCCATTGAAATGTCTAGGCCATCCTTCTCCAAACGCCGCACCGGCGCCTGTATTATGGCTTCCTCTGCGTCAGTCATGTTTTTCGCCCATGAACTGACCCGCCGCTCTCCGATCGCGATCTTGCTCGCCTGTTTGCGAATGCCGTTGGCAATACCCATGAATTGTCGTTCCCCGGAAGCCCCTGTGCTTCGCACTTAGAACGCCGCGAAACTCATTCCGGTTCCGCCTGTGTCAAAGCGGGAATGCCGAATTCTCGCCTCATCTGAGGCGCATCATCAGGAACGCAACGGCGGGGAGGCAGGGCCGCTGCGTTTCGTGCCCGTTCGGAGCACCGTCGCGGCCCTGCCAGATCCGATATCTCAGCCCGCCGCACTGTCACAAACGGCGGCTTCCGATGCCGCCTCAGGCTCCCTGCGGCCGAGAAACGCCACCACCACGACCGCCGTGAAAATCGTGATGCTCGCGAGCGGGATGAGCAGCGTGCTGAAGGCCTGCGCGTAGTTCAGCGCCAGCGCCTCGCGACCCATCTGAGGCATCGCAAGAGCGGCCGCGCCGAGATCGCCGGTCACCAACCGCTGCGCCGCCCGCGCCGCCTCTTCACCTGACCCGCCAAGACCTGACCCAAGCCGGGCGCCAACCAGCGCCGAAAGCACCGCGCTGACGATGGCGAGCGCCACCCCTTCGCCGGCAACGCGGGTCGTGCTGAAAATCCCCGTCGCCATGCCGGCCCGCTCCTTCGGCACGACGCTGACGGCAAGCCCGTCCATCAGCCCCCAGGGCAGGCTGATGCCGATGCCGATCGTCAGAAGCGGCCCGATCAAAAGCAGCGGCTGCGAGGCCGGCACGCCTGCCGGAAGGGTCGACAGCCAGAACAGCCCACCGGCCGCGATCAGCAGCCCGACGCCGCAGATGACGGCGGCGGTGAACCAGCGCGTCAAAAGCCCTGCGACGACGGGCAACACCAGCAGCGGGCCGGATAGCGCGATCATCATCTGCCCGGCGCCCACCTCGCTCATGCCGTCGATACCGACGAAGCGCACGGGAAGCAGGATGAGCAACACCACGAAGGCGTAAGCCGGTGCGGCGGCCAGAAGCTGCACGCCGACGAAGCGCGGATAGCGAAACAGCGTCAGATCGAGCATCGGCCGCGCCGTCCTCCGCTCGATCAGCCAGAAGCCGGCCAACAGCGCCGCCGAGGCGACGAGCAGCGCCACCACCGATGGGCTGCCCCATCCATTCTCCGGCGCCAGCAGCACGCCGTAGGTGAAAAGCGCCAATGCCAGCGTGAAGCTTGTAGCACCCGGCCAGTCGAGCCCCTTGGCCTCCGGGTCGCGCGTCTCGTGCAGGAATATGGAGCCGAGGACAAAGGCGATCACGCCCAGCCCCACGACAAGCGCGAAGATCGCCGGCCAGCCGAAGCTGTCGACCATAAAGCCAGAGGCGATCGGCCCGAAGGCGAGGCCGACGCCGAAGCTGGAGCCGACGATGCTGAAGGCCCGCATCCGCGCATTGCCGTCGAACTCCTGCGCCAGCGCCGCCATGCCTCCGGAAAAGGCGGCCGCGGCACCCATGCCCTGCAGCGCTCTCAGCACGTCGAACCAGACGATATCGGGGGCGAAGGCGAGGCCTGCGGAAAACAGCAGGAAGGCAACGAGGCCCATGAGAAAGATGCGCTTGCGGCCATAGCTGTCGGCGAGCGCTCCTGATGCCATCAGGCTGCTGCCGAAGGTCAGCATGAAGGCATTGGTCACCCAGTTGAGCGCGATCGGGCTGCCGCCGAGATCGCGGCTGATCGCCGGCAGCGCCACCGCCGGTCCGGTGAAGGTCAGCGGCATGGCGGCCGCGGCCGCGCAAATGCCGATCAACGCCATGATCTTCCTGATGCTGCCGGCTTGGCTTGCGCCGGGGGCGCCAAGCGGTGTCGAGAGTTGTCGTGTCATGAGAAATCCGCCTGTGTGAAAGGTGAAGCGCGGCGACAGCGGGAGGCCCATCGCCGAAAGCACAGACAGGATAAATTCGCTTCAATATTGCGATAAGCGGCCTATGATGCCGTTCATCATGGAAAAATTCGCTCGAATAAGGAGCGTGGAAAGCGCAATATGGATCAGCTCAGCGGCTTGTCGGCCTTCGTGAAAACCGCCGATCTCGGCAGCTTCGTCGCCGCCGGACGCGTGCTTGGCCTGTCGGCGTCCGCCGTCGGCAAGGCCGTGACGACGCTGGAGCGGCAGGTCGGCGTGCGGCTCTTCCAGCGCTCGACGCGCAGCATAAGGCTGACGGAGGAGGGGCGGCTGTTTCACGAGCGCTGCCGCCGTGTGCTTGACGATCTCGAGGATGCGCAGGCTTCGCTCGCCGCTGCCGTCGCCACCCCGCGCGGCCGGCTGCGCCTCAGCCTGCCGCTGGTCAGCTATCATCTTCTTTTGCCCGTCGTGCCGGGCTTCGTCCGCCTCTATCCCGAGGTCGAGCTCGATCTCGATTTCAACGACCGCATCGTCGATCTGATCGACGAGGGCGTCGATGTGGCGATCCGCAGCGGTCATCTGCAGGATTCCAGGCTGATGTCGCGGGCGCTGCGGCCGTTCCGCATGCTGCTCTGCGCCGCACCCGATTATCTGGAGACGCACGGCACGCCGAAAACCCCGCACGATCTCACCGGCCACGCCGCCATCCGCTTTCGCTTTCCCAACAGTGGCAAGCTGCAGGACTGGCCGCTTTCCATGCCATCAGGCGCGCCGGAACTGGCGATCCGCAGCCTGCTCGTCTGCAACAATATGGAAGCATTGGGCGGCGCGGTGGAAGCCGGTCTCGGCATCGGCTGCATGCCGGATTTCCTGGCGCGTCGCCGGCTGGCCGAAGGCCGCCTGCGCACCGTGCTCGACGATCATATCGACGGTCCCGGCCAGTTCCACATGCTCTGGCCCTCGAACCGGCACTTGTCGCCCAAGGTCCGCGTGCTGGTCGATTACCTCACCGAAACCCTCTTCGCCGACCACTTCGAAAGCCCGGCCGCGCCGGCATGGCCGACGTGAGGGTTGGAATGCAAAACGCCCACCGAAAGGTGGGCGCTGCAACAATCATCCTTGGAGAGGAACTTACGCCGACAACGTCAGCCCGATCCCCCAGGGGTCGCGCAGGAATACGCCGCCGTCGCGCTTCTCGCTCTTGATCTCGAGTTCGTCGAGCTTGGCGACGGCCTTGTCGAGGGCCGCGGTATCGTTGAAGCGCAGCGCGTAGTCCGAAAGCCCGGTCATCGCCTCGGTGCGGGCGCCGGCGCCGCGGCTGTTCCAGATGTTGGCGGCGACATGGTGATGATAGTCGCCTGTGGCAAAGAAGCTGGCGCCGGGATAGCGCGCCATGATCTTCAGGCCGAGCACGTCGCGATAGAACTGGTCGGCCTCGGGAATATTGCCGACTTGGAGGTGGATGTGGCCGATCGCCGAGCCATCGGCCATGCCGGTCCACGTATCATCAGGCGCGCTCTCGTAGAGCGCCTGCAGGTCGAGCCGGTGGGTCGCCATCTCCACCTGGCCGTCCTGGTGGAATTTCCATTGCATCGGCGAGCGGTCGGAATAGATCTCGATGCCGTTGCCCTCGGGGTCGGAGAGATAGATCGCCTCGCTGACCAGATGGTCGGACGCGCCGTCGAGAACCACATTGTTGTGCGCGGCATGGCGCAACCAGCGCGCCAGTTCGACGCGTGATGGCATCAGGAAAGCGGTGTGAAACAAGCCGGCGGCATTGCGCGGCGCGGTGCGCACATCTTTGCCCGTCGTCAGTGTCAGAAGCGGCGTTTCGCCGACGCCAAGCACTTCGCCGCTCGCCGTCTTCTCGATGACCTTGAGCCCGAGCATCGACTGGTAGAAGGCCGAAACGGTCGCAAGGTCGGTCACGACGAGATGCGAGTGATCGACATAGGCAGGGCGCGTCAGCGCGTAGGAAGTCTGTGTGGTGGTCATCTTTGGGTCTCCTGCCCGGGATAAGGAGGGCGTACCGGCGCCGGCAGCAAAGATGCTGCTCTCGGGCAGCAAAGTGCTGCCCATAGCGATGCCAAGGAAGGTTCGCCGGTTCATGCGTGTGATGGGTCCTCTGGCCGCTGTACTTGCATCCTATATGGCGCATCGCGATTGTTCACAGAAGTCCCGTTTTTGACGATGAAGCGTTCGATATCCATTGACGACTTCCGCGCGTGATCTTCGAGCTTCCGGCTTGATCCCGATCAACGGCGCCAGCTTGATCTCGATCAAAGCGCCATATGTATTTCAGGAGGATATTGTCACCATTAAATGCAGTCATAGAGGAGTTGCATCATGTACAGGAAGATCATCGTCGCGGTCGAAATCGGCGCGCTCGCAAACGGGGAAATGACCTTCCGCAAGGCCGCCTCGCTGCTCGATAGCGGCGGCGAGATCATCCTGCTCAACGTCGTCGAGGACATCCCGACCTATCTCGGCGTCGATATCCCCGTCGACCTGATCGAAAACGCCGCCAAGGATGCTGAGGAGAAGCTGCAGGGGCTGATCGTCAGCACCGGCATTCCCGCCAAGGTCGAGATCAGCCACGGCAGGCCCGCGAGCGGCATTCTCGCCTCGGCCGAGGCCAACATGGCCGACCTCATCATCCTCTCCTCGCACATGCCCGATTTCAGCAACTACTTCATCGGCGCCACCGCCGACCGCGTCGTGCGCCACGCCAAATGCTCGGTGCTGGTCGACCGCCGCAAGGCGTGAGCGCAAGCCTATAAAAGGGAGGCGGAGATGCGGGAGGCGGCCACGGCCTCCCGCCTCATCCGGCTTCACGAAGATTTATCTTCGCCACACAGCGCTTGTGTTGCGCGCAAACCATTTCGATGCGACGATCCCGGTCTAACGAATGGGGCATATCTTGCATGGGCGAGTTCAACGGCATCCGCTGGGCTTATGACAAATACGAGCTGATCGCCGATGGCATCGTCCACGGCGTCGGGCTGGCGCTCGCGCTCATCGGCGCCACCGTGCTGATCTTCTACGCCACCGTCTGGTCCTCGCATGGCGAACTGGCCGCCGCCTGGATCTACAGCCTCGGCTTGGTGCTGACGCTCGGCATCTCGTTCTCCTACAATGCCTGGCCCGTCTCGCGCACCAAATGGTTCCTGCGCCGGCTCGATCATTCCTCGATCTTCATCCTGATCGCCGCCACCTACACCCCATTCCTCGAGCGCGGCGCCGACAATCCGCTTCTTCTCGGCATGCTCATCGGCATCTGGGCCGTGGCCTTCATGGGCGTGTTCCTGAAATGCGTCTTCCCCGGCCGCTACGACCGTCTGGCGATCCTGCTCTATCTCGCCATGGGCTGGAGCGGCGTCATGGTCGCGGGCCCGGTCGCCGAGCGCATCCCCTATGCCTCAATGCTCCTGATCGTCATCGGCGGCATCATCTATTCGCTCGGCGTGATCTTCCACGTCTGGGAAAAGCTGCGCTTCCAGAACGCCATCTGGCACGGCTTCGTCGTCGCGGCTGCCGCGGTCCATTACACCGCCGTGCTCACCTGTTTCAGCATGAGTCCGGCCTAACCTCAGCCAGTCTTCGTCAGCGTCACCACATAGCGGCAGGTCTCATCGCTATCGTTGCGGAACTCGCAATCCACCGCCGGCCCGAGCAGCAGGCAGTCGCCCGCCTTTAGCGCATGCACCACCTCGCCCTCGACGAAGGTGAGCGCCCCCTCGGTCACCCAGATGCATTGCCGCAGAAACACGAAGGAGGCGGCCGGGTAGGCGACGCGGCCGCCTGAGGGCAGTGCAACCTCGATAATATCGAACGGGCTACCATCCGGCGAGACATGCCGCCGCGTATATCCGGTCTCCGGATCGGTCCAAAGCGGCTGGTCCGCGTGCCGGCGAAGTCGCTGGCTGCCCGCCTCTGCGCGCGCGATCAGCGACGACACCGTCAGCCCGAAGGCGCCGCAGAGCTTGCCTAGCAGCGAGGCCGTCGGGCTGCTCTCGCCGCGCTCCACCTTGTGGATCATCGCCCGCGATACGCCGGAGTGGTCCGAGAGATCGCTCAGCGACCATCCCCGCAATTCCCGCTCGGCGCGAACGCGATCGCCTAGACAGCGATCGAAATTGTCTGATATAGTGGACATAGTGAATTTATAGTGGATATACCATCATGACGCAAGCCACCCTCATCCGCGACGCCACCGAGGCCGATCTGGCCGCGATCCGCGATATCTACAACCACGCGGTGGAGCACACGACGGCGATCTGGAACGAGACGGTGGTCGATCTCGACAACCGCCGCGAATGGTTCGCCATGCGCCGCGCCCGCGGCTTCCCCATTCTGGTCGCCGAAAGGGAAGGGAAGATCGCAGGCTACGCCTCTTATGGCGACTGGCGCGCCTTCGAAGGCTTCCGCCACACGGTCGAGCATTCGGTCTATGTCGAAAAGGACCACCAGGGGGCGGGCATCGGCAGAGAATTGATGACGGCGCTGATCAAGCGCGCCGGCGAAAACGGCATCCACGTCATGATCGCCGGCATCGAGGCCGGCAACCGGGCCTCCATCGCGCTGCACGAAAAGCTCGGCTTCCGCAACGGCGGCACCTTCCACGAAGTCGGCATCAAGTTCGGCCGCTGGTTGGACCTGACGTTCATGGAATTGCGGGTGCCCGGCTGACGGTGGCGTGCGAAGGGCGACGAAAAGCCATTTAAAGGGTGAGAGTGAATTCGGCAACCCATTGAAACACAAGCGTTTCCTCCCTCGCGACGTCATCCTCGGGCTCGTCCCGAGGATCTAACCACGGTGCAACGGGTTGGACGTGAATGGACCACCCAGTGCGCGTGCCGACATCGCATGGGCGCCCGTCGAAAGCACCATCACCGTTGCATTCCGGGAGGCGTGCTTAGATGCTCGGCACAAGGCCGAGCATGACGGCGGAGTATGTGGCCGGCGTCAGTAAATGATCGAAACGGCGGAGCCTCGACCCGGCAACCCATCGAAACGAACGTTTCCTCCCTCACGGCGTCGTCCTCGGGCTTGTCCCGAGGATCTAACCACGGTGCCACAGGCTGGACGTGAATGGATCACCCGGCGCGCGTGCCGGCATCGCATGGGCGCCCGTCGAAAGCACCATCACCGTTGCATTCCGGGAGGCGTGCTTAGATGCTCGGCACAAGGCCGAGCATGACGGCTGAGTATGTGGCCGGCGTCAGTAAATGATCGAAACGGCGGAGCCTCGACCCGGCAACCCATTGAAACACCAACACTTCCTCCCTCGCCACGTCATCCTCGGGCTTGTCCCGAGGATCTAACCACGGTGCAACGGGTTGGACGTGAATGGACCACCCAGTGCGCGTGCCGACATCGCATGGGCGCCCGTCGAAAGCACCATCACCGTTGCATTCCAGGAGGCGTGCTTAGATGCTCGGCACAAGGCCGAGCATGACGGCTGAGTATGTGGCCGGCGTCAGTAAATGATCGAAACGGCGGAGCCTTGACCCGGCAACCCATTGAAACACCAACACTTCCTCCCTCGCGGCGTCATGCTCGGGCTCGTCCCGAGGATCTAAGCACGCCGCAACGGGCTGGACGTGAGTGGATCACCCGGTACGCATGGCGGCATCACATAGGCGCCCGTCGAAAGCACCATCACCGTTGCATTCCGGGAGACGTGCTTAGATACTCGGCACAAGGCCGAGCATGACGGCGGAGTGTGTTGCCGACGTTGGCAACCAATTGAAACGAAAGCGTTTCCTCCCTCTCGCTGTCGTCCTCGATCCGAGTCCGGACGGCGGAGGGGCGCCCCCACACCACAAACGCAAAACGCCCGCCACGGTCTCCCGGGCGGGCGTAATCCATAGTCATCGCCATCACTTGTCCGGCGTAAACACCATCGAGTGACCGTTGATGCAGTAGCGCAGGCCTGTTGGCGGTGGGCCGTCGGGGAAGACGTGGCCGAGATGGGCCTCGCACTTGCCGCAGCGGATTTCGGTGCGCACCATGCCGTGGCTGGTATCGCGGTATTCCGTCACCGCCTCGGGCGAAACCGCCTCGAAATAGCTCGGCCAGCCGCAGCCGGCGTCGAATTTGGTGTCGGAGCGAAACAGCGGCGCGTCGCAGCAAACGCAGCTGTAGAGCCCCGTTTCGAATGAATCCCAGTAAGGGCCGGTAAAAGCCCGTTCGGTGCCGTGCTGGCGGGTGATGCGGTATTGCTCGGGGGTGAGCTGTTCCTTCCATTCGGCATCGGTCTTGTGAACCTTGGCGATCGTCGTATCGGCCATGGAGTGCTCCTTTCACGCAGCTGTGGCTTGCGGCGAGTGTTTTTTGATTTCTTCGAGAATGTGGTGCTGTTTGGTTGAACGATCAAGGGACCGCGAGCGTCCGAAGGCCGAGTTCGCGGCCTCCGTGTCGATCAGATCACAGCCCCGTGCGCCTCGATATACTCTCTCAGCTTGGCCACCAGCGCGGCCTCGCCATCACCGGATTTCGCTGCTTCGCTCCACGAATAGCCCATGCAGGCCGGGCGGTGGCGCTTGTCCTCGGGCTCGGTCAGATAGCGCGGCATGATATGCGCGTGCAGGGCAGGCTCGGCATTGCCCCAGATCTCGTAGTTCACCCGGGCGCAACCGGTCGCTGAGAGCAGCGCGTCGCCGGCGAGCGCCATGTCGCTGAGAAAGGCAGCGCGGGCCTCGGGAGAGAGATCGTTGAGGCTCGGCACGACGGGATCCGCCAGCAGCAGGCAGTAGCCTGGCAGCGGCTGCACATCGCCGATGACAAGCCAGCCGGAACGCATGCGGCAGATCACATAAGGGTTCGTGCCCGCCCGCGCCATCGCCACGCGCTCTTCGATAAGGTTCATTGCGTTTCCCTAAAGGATTGATTCCGTTTGGATCTTCCTATGCTCCAAAGAGGCCGGGCCGCGCAATGGGCCGGATGAGGCAAACCTAACCGGAAGCCAAAATCACATGCGCCTGGATCTTGGCGGCGATCTCGCCGTTGCCGTGCTTGCTCGCGAGCGCCGCCTCCGCCGCCTTGGTCGCGGCCTCGAGCTTCGCAGGGTTCCGCGCCTCGATCTCGCCGCGCAGAGGCGTTCCCTGGCAATAGGCGACGGCGACCTCGCGGGCGGACGGCGCGCGGCTGATATCGGCGCGCGTGTCGATCTCGATCTCCTTGAATCCGGCGCGCGCGAGGTCGTCGCGGATCTGGTTGCGGTCGTGATAGCCGTGCGGCGTGCGCTCGGCAAAGCGTGGCGGATCCTCGGGAAACACGGTGGCCAGCGCCTTGGTCACGTCGTCGGCGAACACGTTCGTGTCGATCCGGTCCCAGACGCTGAACAGAAGCCGGCCGTTTGGCTTGAGCACCCGCCTTGCTTCGCGATAGGCGGCCGGTCGATCCGGAAAGAACATCGCTCCGAACTGGCAGCAGACGAGGTCGAAACTCGCATCCTGGAAGGGCAGCGCCATGGCATCGGCCTGTCGCCAGACGACACGGTCGTCGGCCGGCTGGTGCAAGCGGGCATAGTCGAGCATGGCCTGGTTGAGATCGGTCGCGATATAGGTCGCGCCGGGTGGCAGCAATGGCGCCAGCGCCCGGGTCACGGCGCCGGTGCCGGCCGCGATCTCGAGCACCGCCTTCGGCTTGAGGGCGGCTGCCCGCCGCGCCAGGTCGGCGGCATAGGACGCGAAGATCAGGGGCACCATGTGGCGGTCATAATTCTCCGGAACGGAGCCGGCAAAGATCTTGTCCGCTTCCAGCATCGCCTCATCCTCCCTTGATGATTGGCATTTGCTATTGCGAGGAGACTACCACGAAACGCCGTCTCCCGCTCGTCTCAAGCGCGGTTATCGCGCCCTTCGTCGCATCGCCCGTTCGGATGAACGCCGGCTCATCATAAGAGCCAGCTAATGTCGCCCCTGATCCTGGCTATACTTGGTGAAAAGCAAGCATCGGGGCCAATGGCGAGCATCGGGGGATGCTGAAATGAGCGATACTATTGTTGTCAGCGCCTATTGCGCGATCTCGAGCGTCTTCATGCTGATGACGGCGCTCGAAGGCTGGGCCATGAGGGGCGGATGGACGCTGGCGCGTGGCTTCGGCCTTGCCGCCTGTCCGCTCTGGCCGCTGCTGCTTGCCGCCTTCATTCTGCACACGCTGCTCGCGCCAAGACGCATGCCGCGTCTCACCCGCGCTGCCTGAAACAGCCTCTTTGCGCCGCCATCCGTCCCCGCGCGCGATGCGTCCAAACCCTCATTTGGCCGATCTAGCTTGAGATGGCGGCGCTCTTCTTCTAAACCTGAGGCATCTGATTTGTTTCGGATTCGGGGTCTTCAAGGGTAAAAGGAGAGCGGATGGCCGATGGCACGGCATTGACGTTTGCGGCACTGTGTCTGCCATTTCTTGGCGCCGTTCTTGCACCGTTCCTCGTCCGCGCATTCGGTCACAATGCCGCCTGGCTGCTGGCGCTCGCGCCGCTTCTGGCTTTCCTGCGGTTCGCAAGCCTTCTGCCGGAGATCGCGGCCGGCACCGTCATTCGCGGCGGCTATGCCTGGGCGCCGAGCCTCAATCTCGATTTCGCCTGGATGCTCGACGGCCTGTCGGTCACCTTCGCGCTGCTCATCACGGGCATCGGAACGCTGGTCGTGCTTTATGCCGGCGGTCATCTGAAGGGCCATCCCGATCTCGGCCGCTTCTTCTCCTTCATCTTCCTGTTCATGGGCGCGATGCTCGGTCTTGTCGTCTCCGACAATTTCCTGATGCTCTTCGTCTTCTGGGAGCTGACGTCGATCACCTCCTTCCTGCTGATCGGCTTCGATCACCGTCGCGAGGCCTCGCGCCGCGCAGCATTGCAGGCGCTTGTCATCACCGGCGGCGGCGGATTGTTGTTGCTGGCCGGCCTGTTGATGATCTGGAGCACCACGGGCGCGTCGGAGCTCTCGGTGCTGCTGCAATCGGGCGATCTCTTGCGCGCCAACCCCTATTACATGCCGATCCTGCTGCTCATCCTCGGCGGCGCCTTCACCAAGTCGGCGCAATATCCGTTTCACGCCTGGCTGCCCAACGCCATGGAAGCGCCGACGCCGGTTTCGGCCTATCTGCATTCGGCAACCATGGTCAAAGCCGGCGTCTATCTCTTGATGCGCCTCAATCCCGCCATGGGCGGCACAACGCCGTGGGAAACCATCCTGCCGCTCTTCGGCGGCGTCACCCTTGTGGTTGGCGCGCTGCTCGCCATCCGCAAGACCGACCTGAAACTGAAGCTCGCCTACACCACCGTCTCTTCGCTCGGTCTGCTGGTGCTCTTGACCGGCTTCGGCTCCGATTACGCCATCGAGGCGGCGGTGCTCTATCTGGTCGCCCACGCGCTGTTCAAGGGCGCGCTGTTCATGGTGTCGGGGATCATCGATCACGAGACCGGCACCCGCGACGTGACCCGCCTCAGCGGGCTGAGAACGGCAATGCCGCTCACCTTCGCGATCGCGCTCGCCGCCGCCCTCTCGATGGGCGGCCTGCCCCCGTTCGCTGGCTTCCTCGCCAAGGAGGAAATCTACGCGGCGCTTGCCCATGGCGACCCTCGCTCGATCCTCTTCGCCATCCTGGTGATTGCGGCCAATGTGCTGATGTTCGCCATCGCCTTCGCTGTCGCCCTGAAACCCTTCCTCGGCGCCCCGGTCGAGACGCCCAAGCACCCGCACGAAGCCCCGCCGCTTCTCTGGCTCGGCCCCGCCGTGCTGGCCCTGCTCGGCCTTCTCGCCGCAATGTTTTCCGCAACGACGCACCGCTTCATCTCCTCGCCCATGGCCTCGTCCGTCAGGGGATCGGCGACCACGATCGAGAGCTCGCTCGCGCCGCATATCGGGCTGCCGCTGCTCCTGTCGCTCTTCACCATCGCGCTCGGTATCGCCGTCTACTGGCAGCTCGATCGCGCCCGCGCGCTGATGGCGGCGCTGTTGCAGAGATTGGGGCCGGGGCCGGATCAGGGCTTCGACAACGCCATATCGGGCCTCGTATCCTTCTCCGTGCGCATCACCCGCATCCTGCAGCCCGGCCGGCTGGAGATCTACGTCACCTGCACCTTCCTTGCGGTCGCGGCCACCTTGCTCCTGCCGCTCTGGCTGTTCGGCGAGGGGCCGTCGCTGCCGGCATGGCCTATCGGCGTGCAGATCCATGAATGGGGGGTCTTCCTGCTTGCCGTCATCGGGCTTGTCGCTGTCATCATCGCCCGCGACCGGCTGACGGCCATCGTCTCGCTCGGCATCCAGGGCTTTGCCGTCGCGCTCATCTTCCTGCTCTTCGGCGCCCCCGATCTCGCCTTCACCCAGTTCATGGTCGAGACCCTCTCGGTGGTCATCCTCGCGCTGGTCATGACGCGGCTGCGCCTGTCGCACACCGATCCGCGCCCTCTCGGCCAGATGCTCTTCGACGGCGCGGTGGCGCTTGCCTGCGGCGCCGGCCTGACGCTGCTGTTGATGAAGGCGACCGAGGCGCCATTCAGCGCCACGCTCAGCGATTTCTTCAACACCTATTCGAAAACCATCGCCCACGGCGCCAATGTCGTGAACGTCATCATCGTCGATTTCCGCGGCACCGATACGCTCGGCGAGATCGCCGTCGTCGCCATGACCGGCCTTGCCATCCTGGCGCTGATCCGTGTCCGGGCAGGGGCCGAGCGCAAGCTCGCGGCAAACGACCCAGATGCGCCCGATGACCTCGGAGTGGAGCGCCCATGAATACGCTTATCGCTCGCACCATCGCCCCCGTGCTCACCGCGCTGATGCTGCTCTTCTCCGTCTTCGTGCTGCTGCGCGGCCATAATGAGCCCGGCGGCGGCTTCATCGGCGGGCTGATCGCGGCATCCGCCTTGGCGATCTTCGGCATCATCAAGGGCACCGGCGCCGTGCGCCGCGCCATCGTCTTCCACCCGCTGTCGATCGCAGGAGCCGGCCTTTTGATGTCCTCTCTGGCCGGCCTGATCTCGATCCTTTTCGCCGTGCCCTTCATGACCGGCCTCTGGATCTATCCAGTGATTGCCGGCGTCGAGGTGCCGCTGTCATCGGTCATGCTGTTCGATATCGGCGTCTATCTCGTCGTGGTCGGCGCGGTCACCTCGATCGCGCTGTCGCTGGAAGAGCGGGAGGTCGAATGATGGAGCCGCTCTTCGCCATCCTGGTCGGCCTGTTCTTCACCGCCGCCGTCTATCTGATGCTGTCGAAATTCTCGATCCGCATCATGCTGGGCATCGCCATCCTCGGCAACGCCGTCAACCTGCTGCTCTTCACATCAGGTCGGCTCACCCGCGAAGTACCGCCGATCATCCCCGACGGCCTCGACGCGCTGCCATCGGGGGCAGCCAACCCGCTGCCGCAGGCGCTGATCCTGACGGCGATCGTCATCTCGTTTTCGCTGCTGGCCTTCCTGCTGGTGCTGACCTATCGCGCCTATCAGGACATCGGCACGGACAACACCGACGAGATGCGGGTGGCTGAGCCCGATGAACCGACGCCGCCGCCGGTGGGGTATTGATGATGGCTGGTGTTATGCCGTGGGTTACCCCCCTCTGCCCTGCCGGGCATCTCCCCCACAAGGGGGGAGATCGACTCGTTGCGACGGCATCCCCAAACAATGAATGTGGAGCGAGCGGCCGAGCCCAGCCAATCTCCCCCCTTGTGGGGGAGATGTCCGGCAGGACAGAGGGGGGTGTATCCGCACCACGCCCACCCGCACCACCCCCAAGGGAGGCCACCCCCTAAATGGCCACTCCCACCCAGCCCATCACCGACCTCTCCGCAGCCCTCGTCACATCCCCCGTGCCGATCGCCCACTGGCTCGTCATCGCCCCGGTGGCGCTCTGCATCACGCTTGGCGCCATCCTCCTGATGGCCCGCGGCTCCGTGCGCCTTCAAGCCTCACTCGCCATCCCCGGCCTCGCGCTGCTCGTCGCCCTCGACGCCGCACTCCTCGTCAAGGTCATGGCCGACGGCCCGCTCACCATGGTGATGGGCCGCTGGCTGCCGCCGTTCGGCATCGCCTTCACCGTCGACACGCTCTCCGCCGTCATGGCGCTGACCGCGGCGATCGCCGCACTGGCGGGCGCCATCCACGCGCTCTCCGATGTCGACGACACCGGCCGGCGCTACGGCTTCTTCCCGTTCCTGATGATGCTGATGGCCGGCGTCACCGGCGCCTTCCTCACCGGCGACGTCTTCAATCTCTACGTCTGGTTCGAGGTGCTGCTGATCTCGTCCTTCGGCCTGCTGATCCTGGGCTCCGAGCGCAAGCAGATCGACGGCGCGATGAAATATGCCGTCCTCAATCTCCTCGGCACCACGCTGTTCCTCATCGCGGTCGGCATTCTCTATGCCATCTTCGGCACGCTCAACATGGCCGATATCGCCAGCAAGGCCGGTGAACTGAGCGACACCGCGCCGCTGACGACGCTGGCAGCCCTCTTCCTGCTCGCCTTCGCCATGAAAGCGGCCGCCTTTCCGGTCAATTTCTGGCTGCCTGCCTCCTATCACACCCCGCGCATCGTCGTGTCGGCACTCTTCGCCGGCCTGCTCACCAAGGTCGGCATCTATGCGCTGATCCGCGTGCTGGTGGTGCTGCTGCCGCTGGAGCGCGAGGAGCTCAGCCTGCTGATCGCGATCACGGGTGCTGCCACCGCCATTCTCGGCGCGCTCGGCGCGCTGGCGCAGGATGATGTGAGAAAGCTGCTTGGCTATGTCGTCATATCAGGCATTGGCAACATGCTGATCGGCATCGCCATCGGCACGACAGGCGCACTGTCCGGCACCGTCTTCTACGCCCTGCATTCCATGCTGCTGATGACCGCACTCTATCTCGCGGCCGGCCAGATGGCCTTTCTCGGCGGCAGTTTCTCGCTGACGAGGCTCGGCGGTCTCTATCGCCGCAATGGCCTCTTCGCCGCCATCTCGCTCATCCTCTTCTTCGCCGCCTGCGGCCTGCCGCCGTTCTCCGGCTTCTGGCCGAAGCTCATCCTCGTCAAGTCCTCGCTCGATGTCGGTGCCTGGTGGCTGGCGGCGGCCGTGCTGGTCAGCGGCTTCCTGACGACGATCTGCTTTGGCCGTGTCTTCCTGCTCGCCTATTGGCGCCCGGCCACCGAAAGCGCCGAAACCCATGTCGCCACCGGCTGGCGGACGATGCTGCCGCTCCTGCTTCTCACCGTCTTCATCGTCGGCTTCGGCCTGCTGCCGGAGCGCCTGCTGGCGCTGACGCAATCCGTCGCCACCGAGCTCACCGACCCCTATCCCTATATCGAATCCGTTTTCCCGGGAGGCGTCGCGCCATGATCGCCTTGCTTCTCAATCTCCTGCTGGCGATCGCCTGGGCGGCACTCAGCGGCAGCACCTCGGCGCACAATCTCGTCTTGGGCTTCGCGCTCGGCGCACTGGCACTCTTCCTCGTGCGTGAACCCTTCGGCAGCAAGGCCTATCTCTGGCGCCTCTGGGCGATCACGTCGTTGGCGCTGCTGTTCATCAAGGAGCTCGCAATGTCCGCCATCAAGGTGGCGACAACGGTGCTCAGCCCGAAGATGAACCTGAAGCCCGGCATCTTCGCCTTTCCGCTCACCGTCGATCGCGATTTCGAAATCACGCTGCTCGCCAACATGATCACCCTGACGCCGGGAACGCTCTCGGTCGATGTCTCCGATGACCACAAGACGCTCTACGTCCATGCGCTTGATTGCGCCGATCCGGATGCGATCAGGCGCGATATCGCCAATGGCTTCGAGCGCAAGATCATGGAGGCCTTCCGATGACGCCTGACGCGATCGTCTCCATCTCGGCATCCGTGGCCCTTGTGATCCTCGCCGCCACCTTCCTCGTCGCATCCTGGCGGGTCATCGTCGGGCCGACCTTGCCCGATCGCATCCTGGCGCTCGACACGCTCTCGGGCACGGCGATCGGCTTTCTCGCCGTCGTCGCGGTCAAGACCGGCTTTGCGCTCTATATCGATATCGCAATCTCGCTCGGCCTCGTCGGCTTTCTCGCCACCGTCGCCTTCGCCCGCTTCGTTCTGTCGCGCGGCCCGTTGCCCGCTTCGGCTGGACCGATGGCGGCGCAAACGGATAAAACCGTCCGCCCGGCCTCGAAAAAGCCCGATGCGAAGGTGAAGAGCGATGCCAAGTTGAAACCCAAGACCACGCCCGCGCGCAAGACGAAGAAGGACAGGACATGATGGATTACGTCGCCGCCATCGTCGTTTCCGTGCTGCTCATGGCGGGTGCGCTTTTCGCGCTGGTGGCCGCCCTTGGTATAGTCAGACTGCCGGATTTATACACGCGCATGCACGCCGCCTCGAAAGCCGGAACGGTTGGCTCGGGTCTGTTATTATTTGCGGCCGGGATCGAATCAGGAGAAATCGCCGTATTTGCACGTTCGCTTGCTGGTTTCGTGTTTTTTATACTGACGGCACCGGTCGCCGCTCATCTCTTGGCCAGGGCGGCACACAAGACAGGTTATCGTCTGTTACCGCCTTCGGTGCGCGACGATCTTCTTGAAAGGTAAGAGCGCTATATATTCAAGATTTTAAGCAGTTTTTTGCAGTTTTAAGCAGATGTGAGGATGATTAATGTTTCCTTCGCGCTATACTAATTCTTGGGATAGAGGCGTTTTTTGACGGATATATATGAAATATTAATTGGCGTTTTCGCAAAACGGTGATAATTGATGCTCAAGTAGAGTTCTGATATTGAATTAGAATCACATTGCATAATTCCTCGGTCGCTTTGAATTTCAATGTTTAATTGAGGGTCGTGTGCGGGTGTGTGCGTACTAATGCAAGATCAGGCAGTATAAGAACGGGTTTCGGCCTCAGGAATCTAGGGGTGGATTTCAGTTTTTCGAAACATGTAGCCGCAGACTGAGTTTTTTGCTGTTCGCTCTACGATAGCGGTCCGGGGCCAAGGAGGCTCTAGACCTTTTGAGCATGCAAACAGGAGAAACGAAATATGACGGATACTGCAGCCGGAAGCGGGCCAGAATTGCTGGTCGAGCTTACCGCGGATATCGTCGCAGCGTATGTCAGCAACCACGTCGTGCCGGTTGGCGACCTCGCCAATCTTATTTCGGACGTGCATTCGGCGTTGAGCAACACATCGACGCCGACACCGGCCATGGCTGTCGTTGAAAAGCAGAAGCCTGCTGTCTCTGTGCGCAAATCCGTCCAGGACGAGCAGATCACCTGCCTCGAGTGCGGCGGCAATTTCAAGTCGCTCAAGCGCCATCTGATGACTCACCACAGCCTCTCGCCTGAAGAATATCGCGAAAAGTGGGATCTGCCGGTCGACTACCCGATGGTAGCACCTGCCTATGCTGAGGCGCGCTCGCGCCTTGCCAAGGAAATGGGCCTTGGCCAGCGCCGCAAGCGCGGCCGCGGCTGATAGATTTGTCGCATTGAACGATCACGATCAGCCGGGCGAGAGCCCGGCTTTTTCGTGTCTGGCTTCAAGGCGACGAGGAAAATAATCCCAAATAATTTCAATCCTCGTTAAAATTCGTGAGCGAAATCAGCCGAAATCGATCGAGGCGCGCTTTCGTTTATCCCCGTTCCTGTATAGCGTGTATGAATTAATTCCTATTCATAGGAGTATTCATATGCCGATTGGACATTTTTCCCCGCCCGGCGCCGCGAATGCGCCGCTGTCCCCGCTTTATGGGGAAGAGCAGACCACCCTTTCAAGGGATGATCGACCGCCGTCCGCCACGGATGCCGTGCGCGCCGTCTGCCGCATCTGCCAGGAAGTCACGACCGAGATGGTGATGATCGCCGGCCAGCGTGTGCAGATGCGCCGCGACCGCCGCCGCACGCTCTGCCACATCAGGCAGATCGCCATGTATGTCTGCCATGTCGCGCTGCAGATCCCGCTGCATGAGATCGGCACCGGCTTCGGCCGCGATCGCACCACGGTCAGCCATGCCTGCCACGTGGTCGAGGATCGCCGCGACGACCCCGCCTATGACGAATTCGTCGCCGCCGTCGAGCGCACCGTCAATTCCATCTTCCGATCCGGCGGAGGATACGGCCATGAGTAAATCGGCAAAGACCAAGACAAAGCCGGCCGCGTCGCGAAAGCCGATGGTGAGACTGCTGAAGTTGCTCATCCGCAGCGAAGCGCGCCGACATCAGGGCGAGGGGAGCGATATCGACCTCCTCTTCGCCGACGGAACGACCGCCGGCTTTCCCTCAGTCCTTATCGCCGAAGCCCGCGCCTCCGGCCTCATCGAGGAGCAGGGCGATCTACTGCGCGCATCCAATCAGGCCCGCGCCTATCTGCGCCGCGCTGCCGCCGAGGCCGATGAGGCCTTTCTCACCCAGCACGCGGATATCGAGACAAGCGCCCGGGAGGTCGACGGCGTCGTCAGGCGGCTGCGGGTCAACAAGGATGAATCGCCGCTCGCCAGTATTGAGCGTTTGAAGGACCGCGACGGCGCTGCCTTCATGCCCGAGGCGGCGATCAAGGCCGGCGAGAGGCTGCATTTGGATTTCACCCGTGCCCAGCTGCAGCCGCGCGTCACCGCCTCCTGGGAGCCGCGGCTCTCAAGCCGCGCCAGCGGCGGACGCGGCGGCATGGCGGATCTGACCGACAGCGCCGTCGCCGCCCGCCTTGCCGTCAACCGCGCGCTGGAGGCGCTTGGGCCGGAGCTGTCAGGCGTGGCGCTGGATGTCTGCTGCTTCATGAAGGGGCTTGAGACGGTCGAGCGCGAGCGGCAATGGCCGGTGCGTTCCGCCAAGCTGATGCTGCGCACGGCACTCATGGCGCTCTCGCGCCACTACAATCCGCAACCGCCATCCCGCCGCCCGCGGATGGAGCATTGGGGCACGCCGGACTATCGCCCGGAGCTCTGGTCCTGATCGGTCAGTCAGAAAAGAAAGGCTGGCTTTACGCCGCCGCCCGCAGCCGCGCTTCCTCGCGGATGCGGTTCACCATCGAGCGCAGGCCGTTGGAGCGCTGTGCCGAGAGGTTCTCGACAAGGCCCATCTTGCCGAACACCTCGAAGGCATCCAATGCGGCGATCTCGGAAGCGGTCTTGCCGGAATAGGTGGCGAGCACGATCGCCACCAGCCCGCGCACGATATGCGCGTCGGAATCGCCCTCGAAGGTCATCACGGGATTGTCGCTGTCGTCGGATACATGCGTTACCAGCCACACCTGGCTGGCGCAGCCCATCACCTTGTTTGAAGACGTCTTCTTCTCGTCCGCGAGATCAGGCAACGCCTTGCCGAGTTCGATCACATAGCGATAGCGATCTTCCCAGTCGTCCAGGAAGGTGAAATCGTCGATGATCTGATCGAGGGACGTCATGCAAATGGCCTTTCGTTGTCTCCCGATCATATAGGGGAGATGCGGCCAGATTTGAACTGTTAAAAAGAAACGCCGCGAAGGATGGGCATCCTCGCGGCGCAGCAAATTGCTGAAGAATAAACAGGGCAGGCACGTCAGGCACAGGGCGGGGCCATTGGCCGGCGCCGGTGCAAGCTTGGGTGCGGCGGTGGCCGCGGAATTCGTTAGATCGCCGGACGCGGGGTCGGCAGCGGAATGGTGCCGGTCGTGACCCGATCGGTCGCGACATGGGCGGCGGCCGGGCTGTCCTCGCCGTCGTCAACAGGCGGGCGGTAAGGCATCGGCTGGTTCAGCGCCACGGTACGATCATCGCGCAGCTGCTGCGGAGCGGCTGCCGTTGCCGGCTGTACGGCCGTCGCAGGCGCCAGGCCAACGGAAGGTGTCGCGGTCGTGGCAACAGTGGCGCTCTTGCCGCTGCCGAACTTGCTGTCGAGCAGTTCAAAGGCAACGAGGGCGCCGGAGCGGGCCCGCTCGCCGAGAACGCCGAGCGTATTGGCGCCCTTGGCGCAAACCTCAGGCTTCTCGCCGCACATGCCGCTCAGATAGTCATAGGCGCCGGTCACGGCGACGAAAGCGTCTGCAATCTGCAATGTCGATCCGGTCTGCGTGTTCGTCTGGCGCTCGCCGCTGAAGAACGACAAGGCGACGAAAAGAAGCCCGAGCCAGATCGATGATTTGAATAGAAACCACATGTTCGTTGCCCATCCTGTTTTCCCGCTCGGTCTTGCCGCCGAATCAGGTCCGTCTTCCGGTGTGATTTCACCCTAGCCAAAACTTGCGAATGCCGGTTTTCGAAACTCGGTGGCATTTGCGTCAAATTTAGTTCAAATTTTAATCGAAACCGCATTCGGCGCATTTCGGTCGAATTGTAGCCATTGGCGTTAAGCATGCCATGAGCCACCTCCTGTAATTGCAGGCTTTCCTCGAAGCGCGCTCGCCCCAAGCGTTAACGACTTGCCGAAAAATGAGCGAAATCCGTCGCTTACTCGCTGTTAACCGTAAAAAACAAAGGGCCCTTCCGGTGGCCCAAAATGGGACTTTTCGCGCTTTCCGGCTGGGGAGCGGCAGTTTCCCTTATTCTTTCCTTAAGCGCCCGGGGCCTATTCTTGGGCCTCTGTGAAGAGCCTTTTTAGGGCGGGTATTGCGTGCTTGTATTGAGTGACATCGTGGATCGGGCGACAGCCCTCGTGGACCGGGCGGCGGATCGCTGGCTCTCCCGGACGGGAGGAAGTGCCGCGGTGCGCCAGCGTGAGCTGACCATCCTGCGCCGGCTTGCGCTTCTGTCTTCGGCAGCACTTGTCGTCGCCCCCGCTGCTCTCTCCATCGTCACCAGCCCGGCCGTTGCGCTTCCGGCGGGCGTTGCCGCCGTCGTCGGCGGTTTCCTGTTTTCGGCCGTCGGCAGCATCGCTCTGTCGCGCCAGAGCATCGTCACATCGGGTGTCGCCACCCAGTCCGCCGAAGAGTTCTTCATGGAAGCCTCGTCCGGCCTGATCCTGTTTCTCGATCCGCAGGGTTCCGTCGTCAATGTCGGCGGCCGCGACAAGCGCGATTATCTCGCCTGGATGCGCGCCCCTGACGGGCGCGGCTTTATAGAGCAGATCCACGTCTCCGACCGCATCCTCTTCCTCCAGGCGCTCGACCGGCTGCGCCAGGGCGAGGAGCAGGCGATGGTCGATCTCCGGCTCGAGCGTCCGTCGGTCTCGGTCGACAATCGCCAGTTTTCCCATCTCAGAACCGATCTCACCGCGCGCCGCGACAGCGATGGCGCGCTTGTTAGCGTCGTTGCCCAGCTGCGCGATGTCTCCGCCGAGCATCAGCTCCGCGTCGAGGCCGAAGCCCATGCCGCCGATGCCCGCTCGGCCAATGATGCCAAGTCGCGGTTCCTGGCCGCCGTCAGCCACGAGCTGCGCACGCCGCTCAACGCCATTCTCGGCTTCTCCGATATCCTGATCGGCGAGTATTTCGGCAAGCTCGCCAATGAGCGCCAGCGCGAATATGTCGGCCTCGTGCGCGATTCCGGCGCGCATCTGCTCTCCGTCGTCAACACCATGCTCGACATGAGCAAGATCGAGGCCGGCCGCTACGAGCTGGTGCTGGAACCCTTCGATATTGCCACCGTCGTCCGCTCCTGCGAGGCCATGCTCGGGCTGCAGGCCAAGACCAAGGGCGTGTCGCTGACAAGCCGCATCCAGCGCGGTCTCGACGAGGTCGTCGCCGATCAGCGCGCCATCCAGCAGATCCTCATCAATCTGGTCGGCAACGCCGTCAAGTTCACCGAAGCCGGCGGCGCGATCTCCCTTGACGCCTCGGTGCGCGACGGCATCCTGACGCTCTGCGTCTCCGATACCGGCATCGGCATTCCGGCCGACAAGCTGCAGCTGCTCGGCCAGCCTTTCGTGCAGATCCAGAACGATTACACCCGCCGGTTCGAAGGCACGGGCCTTGGCCTGTCGCTGGTCAAGGGCTTGGTCGCGCTGCATGGCGGCGATTTCGCCATCGCCAGCACGCCGGGTTCCGGCACCATCATCACGATCTCGATCGCGGCGGATGGCTCCGGCGTTCCCGTCATGGATCTCTCGGCCAATCACCCGGTCGAGTTTCCGCCACGGCTGAAAGCGTCGACTGGCATGACCGACATCTTGGAAGAGGGGCTTTTCGATGGCCGCGAGCAAGCGAAAATCGCCTAAGGGAAAGAGGGGCAGGCAGAAGCCGAGCCTTCTTCTCACCGGGGCTGCCGCCGTTGGCGGTTTGGGGCTGCAGGGCATTGGCGTGCTCGGCGGCGTCATCGGCCGCAATCCGTCGATCACGGGCGGCACGGCCGCCTTCCTCGTCATCTTCTCCTTCGTCGCCGCCAATGCGCTCTGGTATCAGCCGGGCGTGCACCCGCACCCGTTCCTGCGCACCCGTGACAGCCTGTTTCCGAGCGCGCTGATCGGCCGTCCACCGGTCGAGGAACACACCGGCGAGGTCACCACCTTCAAGATCGAGCGCGAGGGTGAGGGCGAGGCGAACAGCGCCGAGACCACCAACGCCGTGCCGCCGGCGCCTGTGGCCGGCCAGCCCGCCAACCAGCTGGTCATGGACATCCAGGCCGAACTCGTCCGTCGCGGCCTCTATAACGGTGCGCCCGACGGCGTCATCGGCCCGCGCACCAGCGCCGCCATCCTGTTCTTCGAGGAAACCGTCGGCATGCCGCAGAGCGGCGACGCCACGCCCGAAGTGCTGGCAGCACTCAGAACCGACTCCATCGGCCCATCCGCCATTCCCACCGAGCGCCCGCGCGAGGATGTCTCGGCCCAGGCGCTTGCTGAAGACCCGGTCGCCGCCGCCATCCGCAGCGCCGAGCACCAGGTGAAGACCGCGCCAACGCCAAAAGCGGCCCCCAAGCCCGCCCCGGTTTCGGCCCCGGCAGCCCAGGTGCCGGTCAGGCAGGTTCCGGTCCAGAAGATCTCGGCCCCGAAAAACGCGCTGGAGGCCGTTCCGGCCAGGCAGACCTCCGTCGCCCGCGCCGCCGCAACCCCTTCAACCGCGCCGTCATCGACCTTGAATAGCGTCGATCTGGTCCTGAAGATCCAGCAGGGCCTCGTCAACATGGCCTACACCAATGTCGGCGTCGACGGCGTCGTCGGCGAACAAACCCGCGTCGCCATCCGCCATTTCCAGAAGCACTACAACCTGCCTGAAAACGGCGAGCCCAGCGAGGCGGTACTGAAGAAGCTCAAAGATATCGGCGCGCTCTGAGCGCCGATCAAATGCGCGTCGCCGCCGCGTTGCGGCTCCGTGCACACCGGTCTATACCGCCTGCATGAGACTTCGCACCGACATCTTCGTATCCGCGCTGCTGCGCCGTGTCTTCGCCAAGGGCGATTTTGCCGCCGTCGAGAAGAAGGGCGCCGACGAGGCTGGCGCGGTCTTCATCCGCCAGCATTTTCGCGATGGCTCCGAGACGCTTTATGGCCCGGCGCCTCAAAGCTTCTTCGACGAGGAAGACAGCGGCGAACGGCTGTTCGAGATCAGGCTCGAGCGCAAGGATGCCGAGGAGATCAGAACGATGCTGGAGCGCGAGCGCAAGTTCGACAACGACCTCTGGATCGTCGAGCTCGAGGCCGATGATGTCGCCGATATCGTGCCGCTCGCCAAGGAGCGCGACGACCGCTTCTAACTCAGATCAGCGCGAACGTCCGACGAGCCGCATGGCGCGCGCCGGCGGCTGGTGGACGGCGCGGGCATGCGAGGCCTGCTGTGCGACCGGATGGGGCGCGGGGGCCTGTTCCGGCAGATAGGTATAGCTGTCGGCCCGGCGCCATGCCTCGACGCGGTCGCGGCACTCTTCCGGATCGAGCGCATCGAGCACCATCCAGGCGCGGGTGACGCTGTGCTGCGCCTCGGCGAGATGCGGATAGAGCTTTTCGAGAACGAAGACGGCGTCGGAAAAATCCATGCCGATGCTGGTCAGCGTCGTCGCCATCTGCTGGCCCGACGTGTCAAGCATGATGCGTTCGGCGAGCCAGCGGCTGGCCGACAGCGTATCGGCAAGCGCCGTTGCGAAGGCCACCGCCTCGCGGCTGCGGGCAAAGCGCACCAGCAGCGCCGACTGCAGCGTCGAAAGGGTGCGAAGACCGAGCCGGTCGTTGTCGTCGCGACCAAGATGGCGCGCCAGACCACGCAGCGTGTCGCGAACCTCTTCCTCGCGCGCGCCGCCGTTGGCGGGCGTCTCGGCGGTTGCCGCCGGGGCAGGGGAAGGTGTTGACCGAACGCTCGGCTGTTCGCCGGCTGCAGAAGGCGCCTCGGCAATCTGCGTCGGCTCGACGGGACGGACGGCGATCGTCTCGACCACCACGACCTCGGCGTCGGTTTCGATGGCTACGGTCTGCACTTCGACGGCGACAGGCGTGGCGGCAAGAACGGACACCGTCTCGGTGACGACAGGCGCGACTTCGGTGACCACGGACGCCTTTTCGGTGGCCAAAGGTGCAGCCTCTGGGGCAACGACCACCACCTTGTTGATCACGGGCGTCGCCTCGACACCCGCAGCCTCGACAGCCTCGACAGCCACAGCAACCGGTTCGCTGATCTCGACCTTTACGCTCGCGGTCTCTGCGATGACCTTAACCTGTCCAGCCTCCGGCGCAACGAACGGCATCGCCGCACTCGCCAGTGCCTCCGCGACCTCGGCTCTGTCGACTGTTGGCGCCGGCTCGATCGTTTCCACCTGCCGCTTCGGCGCGGCATGGCGCAGCCCGACCAGCACGTCGATCACCCGCGGCGACAGCGCATCGCGGCTGACGATGGCGCGCATGTGCTCGACGCCCTGCGTGCGAGCAACCGTGATCAGCGTATCGTCGTCGATGGCAGGCGAGGAGATGAGGAAGGGGGCGGAAATGGCGATCGGCTGGCAGCCGATGAACAGCGCCACGGCCTGCGGAATGGCGGCGCATTGCGATAACGCTGCAACGGCCTGGCGCTTGGCGTCATCGGAGGAGGCGACGAAGAGGGGGGTGAACAATTCGGCGAACTGGCGAAGCTCCGATCGGGTCGGCGGCTGCAATCCCTCGAAACTGCTCACTGTCGCCATGAGAACCACGTCCTTCTTCCGGCTCGCGGAGGGGGCCTCTAGGTCTCGAAACCGGTCACGCACAAAACACACCCTGAACACGCTAGAGGGATGCCGCTGGCCTGGACGCGAAGACGCCTCTACCACATACGGGATATGAACAAATCCTACAGGGACACGGTTAACCGTTGCTGAAGATTTGAGGGGAATCGTCCCGAAATGGTGCTGTGCAACATCAACGGTCGCGGCATCGGCCTGCCCGTTCGATGCCCGTTAAACGAGTGATGTGGATGACTTGTATGGACGGCTTAAAGCGCCCGGTGTCCGCGCAGCGCGGTGAGCAGCCTGTCGGGGTCGTCATAGCCGGACTGATAGAGATCGAGCGCCGTGGAGGCGGCGACCTGCGCCTTCGAGCTCTTGATGTCGATGCGCTTTTCCGCGCACCAGGCATCCAGCGCATGGCGCAATATATCGAGATCCTCAGGCGAAAATGTCGACCCAATCATCAGAGACATCTGTCTGCCCACCCTGGTTAACCGTCAGACCCAGTCCCCAGATCAAATCCAGGGTCGGCCGCGTTTTGCCCTGCAGCCGATAATGCGACCTTAGCGGCATCTCGGCGAACTGCAATTAATATTTTTGTGAGGTAAATTTGTAACATCGGTGATGGCGGAGCCTGCCTCTGGCGCTGTATCGCTAACTATATGATTTATAGCTAAAATTTGCGACCCATGGAAACGGCGAATCTTTGCGATCGGCATGCAACCAAAGGGCGGGCCCCTGCGTTTTAATGGAGACGTCGATCGACAAGGATTCTGCGGCCGAATTTTAATATTCTGTTAACCACCGTCTGTCTCAATCCGGGAAGCAGAACGCGCTCCTCGTAAGGGGCGCCATCATACGCATCACGGTATTGTTCACGATATGCCGTGAGAAAGGCGCGAATGACCCGATGCCGGCAAACCCGGCCAAGGGTGCGCCGGTCCGCGCAGGCGGGCAGGGTGAGATCTGAGCTTCATCCGTCTCGGGCAGTGCAGGGAGACGACAATGGCAATAGTCATCGCATTGGCTGATCGTCTATCTCGGACGCCAGGCCGCAAGGAAAGATCATCAAGCGTGGAAGGATCGCCGCTCGAAGCGCAGATCCTGCTTTACACCGGCGTGCGCTACGAACGCCTGACAGACCCCGACAAGCCGGCGTCGGTTCGCCGCGCGTCGCGGTCGAAGACCAAGTAGTCCAGACGGCGTTAGTTGGAGGGAGCGAATTCCTCGCAACCGGCTTCCGACAGGAAGCTCTTGGCCGCCGCGTCGAAGCTCGTCTGCGGCGCCAGCGTTCTCAAAACCGCGTATCCGCCCGACCGCGTCGTTTCGACCAAGATGGTTCTCTGAAGTTCCTGCGGCAGCGACTTGCGCAATTCGGTGAGCTGGATCGGGCTGCCGATCAGGATATCAACCGCGCCGCCGACCGAGGTCCGGTCGTTCATGCTGAAAATCTCGTTCGACGCATCGTCGAACAGCGCGATCGACCAGAAGGGCACGTTACCCCTGGCCGTGAACCGCACCGGGTTCTCCTCGATATCGAAGGAACAGACGGCGGTCCGCACGAAGGGGTCGTCGTTGGAAAGCCCCGCCGTATCCTCGGTGCCTCCGAGCAGATAGAACGTATCGAGATCGCCTTCGGACGCGACGCGCGTCGCCGCATCCTTGCCGGTGAAATGCGGCAGCGACAGGATGATGACGAGATGCAGCAAAGCGGCGCCGAAAAGGCCGGCCAGAAGCGCGAACAGAACCCTAAGCATTGCCGCACCCAGTCTTTTCAAGCTTCGGCATCGCCAGATCGATGACACCGGAACTGCCCGCCGTCGGCGTGTCGAACAGCGTCAGCACCAGCTGAAACGTGCCGGCCGCCGGAAGCGCCAGCCAGTTGTTCGGCCGCGCCCGGGTCGAGATGTCGATGGTGAAGCTGCTGTCCGGCTGGCGCAGCACCGTCCACGAATTGAGCGCACCCGGCAGCCCCGGCTGCAGCGAGGCCGGGTTGCCGGAATTATCAGATGTGAACAGCGTCCAGATCCGCGCCGGCGGCGTCTGCCCGGTGATCCGGTAACTGCACCCCGCCTCCAGCCGATTGCCGGCGTCATCCACCTTGGCGGTAAACATCAACCCCTCTGCCGACCCATAAAGCAGCCGGCCTGCGCGCGCCCGGTGCGATTTCGCGTAAGGATCGGCATTCTCCGTCTGCAACTCCGGAAACGCCTCCCATGCGCCAAGCTTGATGGCGCCGAAGCCGGCGGTCGCATTCAGCGCATAAAGCGAAACGAGTATCCCGCCGCCGAAAGCGATTATCAGCGTCATCGCGATAAAGAGAGGAAATCGAAACACCGGTCGCCCTTGATAGCCAAATCAGTTGAAAGGGTTACCACTGATTCTGGCTGGGCGGAATGGTGGAGGGGGAAAAGGTGGGGGCGATGAGCGTCGACCGACCACGACTTCGTGGAACGCCGGCGGCAACCCAGCCTCGACGTCATGCTCGGTCTTGTGCCGAGCATCTGCCGACGGTGCCTCTCGAGCGACGGTAATGGACACGTGGCGCCGCACAGGGCATCCGCACCGTTGCATCCGGGGAGGCGTGCTTAGATCCTCGGGACGAGCCCGAGGATGACGTCGTGTGTGTGGTTTTCGCTTTGGAAACAAGCGGTTGACGGTTGTCTTCATCCGCTGTGAGAGCCGGCGGCAACCCACCCTCGACGTCATGCTCGGTCTTGTGCCGAGCATCTGCCGACGTTGCCTCTCGAGCGACGGTAGTGGACACTTGGCGCCGTAGCGTGCATCCGCACCGTTGCATTCTCGGAGGCGTGCTTAGATCCTCGGGACGAGCCCGAGGATGACGTCGCGTGTGTGGTTTTCGCTGTGGAAACGAGCGGTTGCTGGTAGTGGCATTTGCCAGTTAGACCAAAAGCAGCCTAACCCTCACTCTGCCAGTGTCTGCGGTTCAACCGCCGGCGCAACCCCATCCCCGACGTCATGCTCGGTCTTGTGCCGAGCATCTGCCGACGGTGCCTCTCGAGCGACGGTAGTGGACACTTGGCGCCGCGCCGGGCATCCGCACCGTCGCGCCCGTTGAGGCGTGCTTAGATCCTCGGGACGAGCCCGAGGATGACGTCGCGTGTGGGGTTTTCGCTGTGGAAACAAGCGGTTGCCGGTAGTGTTCATCCGCTGTGAGCGCCGACGGCAACCCATCCTCGACGTCATGCTCGGTCTTGTGCCGAGCATCTGCCGACAGTGCCTCTCGGGCGACGGTAGTGGATACGTGGCGCCGTAGCGTGCATCCGCACCGTTGCACTCTCGGAGGCGTGCTTAGATCCTCGGGACGAGCCCGAGGATGACGTCGCGTGTGGGGTTTTCGTTGTGGAAACGAGCGGTTGCCGGTTGTCTTCATCCGCTGTGAGCGCCGACAGCAACCCCATCCCCGACGTCATGCTCGGTCTTGTGCCGAGCATCTGCCGACGGTGCCTCTCGGGCGACGGTAGTGGACACTTGGCGCCGTAGCGTGCATCCGCACCGTTGCATTCCGGGAGGCGTGCTTAGATCCTCGGCACGTTGGCCGAGGATGACGCCGCGGGTGGGGTCACTCCGCGCTAGCCACCTTCTGAGCCGCCAGCGGTGCTGCCGTCTTCAGTTCCTCGCCGATATCCTTCAGCAACTTCGTCGATTCCACCGAGAGCATCCGTGGGCGGACCAGCGGTGGTGGCGCGCCGGCGGCGGGTTTGGTGGCGGCGATGGTCTTGGGGGGCGGGGGGGCGGTGACGCCGGGGATGGCGCGCAAGGTGATGCCCTGGTGGGCGTAGTCCATCAGGCGCTTGAAGGTCATGGCCGGAAGCGTGCCGCCGGTCATCTTGTTGGTCGAGGTGTAGTCGTCGTTGCCGAACCAGACGGCGGTGGTGAAATTGCCGGTGAAGCCGATGAACCAGGCGTCGCGATAGGCCTGCGTCGTGCCGGTCTTGCCTGCTGTCAGGATGCCGTTGTCGAGGGCGGCGCGCCTTGCGGTGCCGACATAGGGCACGCGCGACAGCATCTGGTTCATATAGGCGTCGGCCTGCTCGGAGAGCACACGCTTGGCCGGCGGCTCGTCCTTGTCGAAATCGTAGAGAACGTCGCCGCCGTAATCGAGGATCTGGGTGATGCCGTGGCGCCGCGACTGGTAGCCGCCGGCCGGGAAGACGGCATAGGCGGTCGCCTGGTCCATGACGGTGACTTCAGATGTGCCGATCGGGATCGTCACGTCGTTTCGCACTGGCGATTCCACGCCGAGATTGGTGGCCATGGCCCGGATGGGGGCGATGCCGAACTTCTCCTTGGCGAGGCGGACGGGAATAGTGTTGATCGACTGCGCAACCGCGGTCGCGATCGTGATGCGGCCGGCATAGCGGTTTTCGTAATTGTGCGGGCTCCAGTTGCCCCAGGAGATCGGCGCGTCGACGACGATGCTGTCGGGCGTCATGCCGTTCTCCATGGCTACCGAATAGGTGTAGACCTTGAAGGAGGAGCCCGGCTGGCGCAGCGCCTTGGTGGCGCGGTTGAACTGGCTCTCGCCATAATCGCGCCCGCCCACCATGGCGCGCACGGCGCCGCCGTTTTCGATCATCACCATCGCGCCCTGCTTGGCGTGATAGCTCTCGCCATATTCGCGCAGCGACGTCTCCATCGAATCTTCGGCCGCGTGCTGCAGGCCCATGTCGACGGTGGTGCGCACGATCAGCGAATGCTGGTGGAAGCGCGGCGAAAGCCGCATGGTTTCGTCGAAGGCCCAGTCGAGGAAGAAGTCGGGCGATTCCACCTGGTTGCGATCGACGACGGTGGCCGGGCTGCGGCGTGCCGCGATCACCTGGCCCTCGGTCATCATGCCGCTCTGCACGAGATTGGTGAGAACCTCGTTGGCACGGCCGCGCGCGGCCGGCAGGTTGACGTGGGGCGCGTATTTCGCCGGCGCCTTGAAGAGGCCGGCGAGCATGGCGGATTCGGCCAGATTCACATCGGTGATGTTCTTGCCGAAATAGAACTGCGCCGCCGCCGCCGCCCCAAACGTGCCGCCGCCCATATAGGCGCGGTCGAGATAGGTGGAGAGGATTTCCTTCTTCGACAGATTGGCCTCGAGCCAGAGTGCCAGGAAGGCCTCGGTGATCTTGCGGTCGATCGAGCGCTCGTTGGATAAAAACAGGTTCTTGGCGAGCTGCTGTGTCAGCGTCGAGCCGCCCTGAACCACGCCGCCGGCCTGCGCATTGGTGACGATGGCGCGGAAGAGGCCGATCACGTCGATGCCGAAGTGGCTGAAAAAGCGGCGGTCTTCGGTCGCCAACACCGATTTGATCAGGCTGTCGGGCAGCTCGTCGATCGGCACGGAATTCTGGTGGATGACGCCGCGATGGCCGATGACGTTGCCATAGCGATCGAGAAAGGTGACGGCATAATCGCCGCGATTGCGCCAATCTTCCTTGGTAGCTTCGAATGCGGGCTGGGCAAGGGCAAGCATCAAGACGGCGCCGACCGAACCCCATGTCAGGCCTTCGCCGGCAAGTTCGAACACGACGCGCTTCCAGCCGCGAACGCGGAAGCGGCGGAAGAAGATGGTGATGTCTTCCCAGATTTCGGCGGAGCGGAAACCGGCGTTCCAGATGGTGGAATCGATCCAGGAATCGATCTTCAGCAGCAAGTGGCGTTTCTTGCGCGGCTGCTTTTCTGGATTGTCCGGATCCGTCACGTCTTATATTCCCGCCCGATCAGTCAGTTCGACGCCTGATAGACTGAGGTCGAACTATGGCAAATCTGCCGCTCGCATCCGGGGTAACCGGCGCAGGGTGAATCTTTGGTTGATTTGCCTGAGAAGAACAAGAGAAATGGAAAGCACTCACGCGATTTTGCGGGTGCTGTTGCAAGAACGGAATGATGGAAGAGCAGCCCTTCTGGAAGCAAAAGACGCTGAACGAGATGACCAATGCCGAGTGGGAAAGCATCTGCGACGGCTGTGGTCTCTGTTGTCTCAACAAGCTCGAGGAGTGGGATAGCGGCGATATCTACTTCACCTCGATCCGCTGCAAGCTGCTCGACAGCGAAAGCTGTCAGTGTTCCAGCTACCCCAATCGCTGGGACTTCGTGCCCGATTGCGTGCAGCTGACCAAGCAGAATGTCGACGAAATCCCCTGGCTGCCGCCGACCTGCGGCTACCGGCTGCTGAACGAGGGGCGCGATCTCTACTGGTGGCATCCGCTGGTCTCGGGCGACCCGGAGACGGTGCACATCGCCGGCATTTCGGCGCGCGGCCGCACCATCGACGAGACGGGCATCGATGTCGACAATTACGAGGACTATGTCGTCGACTGGCCGCTGACGGTCGGCGACGATGCGCCGAAGACGCCGGATGAAGTGGGCAATCGCTGAGTGGATTCTGGCTGAATCGACTTATGGGGAAGGGATGACAACGAATTGTCTTTGCAGGGTTTTCGGCGCGGCGTTCTGCCAGGAGCGGCGCACCAGATCCTGCACCAGCGCGTCGCTCGCCAGCTGAAAGAACAGCCGCGTCGAGCCGCGCAATCCCCAGCCGCCGGGAACGGCGATTGTCTCCTTCGGCGACACCGCCAGCGTCATGTGCTGCTGCTCCGGCGTCAGCCTGACGACGCAATAATCCTGCTCCGGCATGGTGAGAAAAATCCTCGTCCGCACGCGAAAATCGCGTGTGCCGTGATGCGCGCTCTCGACCGCCTCGGGCAGGCTGAGCGCGAAGGATGCAAGCTCTTCGCGGGTCATGATCTTTATTTTAGCACAATAGAATATTGTCAGGCCAATCAGAAAAACTCACGCAGCCGCGCGCTGGTCTTCCCTTGCGCCGTCAGGCCGCTCCAGCTCGGTCCTCGCAAGCGCCCGCTGCAGCGCCTCGATGCAGATAGGGTCATGCGCCTGGCCGGCACCTTCCCAGAGGATAGACAGCGCCTTGGAGATCGGCAGGGCGGCGCGATAGGGGCGGTCGGCGGTGAGCGCGTCGAACACGTCGGCGGTCGAGACGATCCTGACTTCCATCGGGATTTCATCGGCCATAAGCCCGCGCGGATAGCCCTTGCCATCCAGCCGCTCGTGATGCGCGCCGCCGATGCGGGCGAGGTCGGAGAAGGCGCCGATATGGGAGAGGATCATCTCCGAGAACTCGGCATGGCGCTTCATCTGGCCCCATTCCTCGTCGTCGAGCTTGCCCGGCTTGTCGAGCACGCTGTTGCTGACGCCGAGCTTGCCGATATCGTGCAGCAGGGCAGCGCGGCGCAACAGCCGGCGGCCTTTCTCGTCGATCCCCATCTCCTCGGCGATCAGATCGGTAAACAGCGCCACGCGGTCGCTATGGCCTGACGTATAGGGGCTCTTGGCGTCGATGACGCGGGCGAAAGCGGCAGCGATATCATCGAGATAATCGTCATCGGCCATGATCGCCTGCTGGCCGGGCTCGCTGTCGAGCACGATCGTCTCCAGCGCTTCTGACCGCAGCGTCCGCCAGAATTCCTCGCGGCCGCCGATGCGGATGAAGGCGGCGGCAAGTGAAGGATCGAACCAGCTGCCGGCACGCTTTTCAATCTCGGCGATGGCGGCCCGCGGCCCGGCGCTCATCTGGAAGATATCGGCCACCTGAGAGACCAGCGCGATGCGCGAATAGAGCGGGATTTCCTCGCCTGATATGCCCAGCGGCTTGCCGCCGCCGTTCCAGTGTTCGTCTAGGCTGAGCACACCATCGGCCACGCCCTCGGAAAAGCGCATCTGTCTGGCGATCTCGGCGCCGCGCTGGCAGCGGGTCTGGATCAGGTCGGTGGCGATGCGTCCGCCGTTCTGCAGGATATTGACGATCCCGCGAAACCGCTCGGCAAGGCCGGCCTGCATGCCGGTATGCGAAAGCACGAAGCGCAGCACCTGGCTGAGGCTGCCGTCGACCAGCTTGAAGTCACGCTTGAAGGAGAGATCGTCGGCCATGTAAAGCTCGCAGATCCGCGCCGCATTGCTGCTGCAGCCGAGATCCTTGAGGAGCAGCGTGTAATAGAGCTCCTGCAGCGCCTCATCCGCCATGCCGATCTCGCGGCCGATATGGGTGCCGATATAGCAGGCGCGGATGCAATGGCCGGGCGGCTGGCCCTCCGTAAGGTCGAGCGCCTTGCTCAACGCCTCGATAATCTCCGCTAGTCGTATCTGGATGGCCTGCATGTCGATCGCCCCTTGCTGCGATCCGTTCTAGCCGTGGGTTTCTTGAGGATTCATTGAAATAGCCAAGAGAAAGGCAAGAAAGCCTATATTTATCAATAGATTAGACATAGATAAATTGCAATTCGACGGGACGTTGCAGGAGGATTTTCCGATAATAGGAAAATAATCCTTGACGGCGTAACGGTGCTTTGATAGGGTTATGGCATAGTCGGAAAGTTGCGGGCAGGGCGCGGCGAGGGGCATGGTCTCCTGGCTGATCTATCATTGCTGCCGGCACCGCCGCTTCTCCACGCAACGCCTGTTGCCACGGGATGTCCCCATGACCGATATCGACGATTTCGCGCCGGAGCTGTTTGGCCTCTGGCCGGCTCACCATGCTTATGAAAACGATCTCGCGCAGGCTCTCGACGTGGACAGGGCCAAGGCGGTGGCCGAGGCCTGTATGCTCGAGACCAAGTCCGCGGCATCGCCGGCCGAAGAGCTGCGGGTGCTCCTGAACGAGATGACGGCCGAGATGCGCGAGCAGTTTTCGGCCTTTCGCGATCTGCGCAAGGCGGCCGAGCAGACGACATCAGGCGGTGGCGACGATGCCGCCGCCAAACTGGCCCGCGCCGATTTGAAGGCCGCGACCGATGCCATGTCACTGATCGTCCGCACGCTGGAGAAGATCGACCAGTTGCAGCGCCAGTTTGCCCGCGACCGCGAGCAGGCCGCTGAGGAAAGCGAAGCGGCGAGGGGGCTCGACCATGTCAAAGCGAAATTCCTCGCACGCATCGAAGAGCGCGCCGAAGCCCGCGCCCGCCAATTGCTGGCCGAATGGCAGCGCGACGGCGCTCCCCCAACTATTGACGACGGACCAGCCCTCGCCAGCCGCGAAGCCGAACCGGATTGAGCGGCGCGTCGCGGACGCCAATACGGGCAAGGTCGCTGGCGCCTTGCTGGACTACAGTCATAAAATGGATGCGATCGTGGCGAAACGGGCTGATGACCGCGCGGTAATCCTGGGTGCAATTGCGCGTGGCACGGCGTTGATCGGGGCGATGTCGCAGCCGGATAACGTGGCGGTGGCAGCGGCGGTTTTCGGTGAGGCTCCGGTGGTCGACGCGGTGGCGAGCGGTGTGCCCCGGTCCGCCAACGCCAACTTCCATGCTGGCGCTGATACCAATGTCAACGGTGGTGCCGATAACGGCGCCGGCGCCGATGCAGACCGGCCCGAACTCTCGCTGGCCGACATGCTCGACCTTCCCGCCGAGGACCTTGCTGAACGGCTGGGGCTTTGGCCCACGCTTGGCAACCTTTGGGCCTTTACCGGCCGCGACGAACAGCAGCCGCCGCCGGGAGACTGGCGCACATGGCTGATCATGGGCGGGCGCGGCTCGGGCAAGACGCGGGCGGGGGCCGAATGGGTGCATGCGATTGCGAGCGCCGGGCGCGTGTCGGATCTGCGCATCGCACTGATCGCCGAGACGCTGGGCGATGCCCGCGAGGTGATGATCGACGGCATCTCGGGGATCATGCGGATCGCCCGCAGCCGCCGTCCCGAATTCGAGATCTCCCGCCGCCGGCTGGTCTGGCCGAACGGCGCGGTGGCGCAGATATTCTCGTCGGAGGATCCCGAAAGCCTGCGCGGCCCGCAGTTTCATTTCGCCTGGAGCGACGAGCTCGCCAAGTGGAAGCACGGGCAGGAGACCTGGGACATGCTGCAGTTCGGCCTGCGGCTCGGCTCAGCACCGCGCCAGCTGGTGACGACGACGCCGCGCCCGGTGCCGCTCTTGAAGGCGCTGATATCAGACCCGACGACGCTGACGACGCGCATCAGCACCCGCGCCAATGCCCAAAACCTGGCGCCCGGCTTCATCGACGCGCTGGCGGGCCGCTATGGCGGCACGCGGCTGGGGCGGCAGGAGCTGGATGGCGAGCTGATCGAGGATCGCGAGGATGCGCTCTGGCGCCGCGATATGTTCGATGCCGTGACGATCCGCCTTTCCGGCGATCTCCGCCGCATCGTCGTGGCGGTCGATCCGCCGGCGGCGACGGGGCCGACGTCTTGCTGCGGCATTGTTGTCGCCGGGCTGGATGCGAGCGGCCGCGCGGTGGTGCTGGCCGATTGCTCCGTGGAGGGCGCAAGCCCGGCGGGCTGGGCGGGCGCGGTGGCGAAAGCCTATCGCCGCTTCGCCGCCGACCGCGTTGTGGCCGAGATCAACCAAGGCGGCGATATGGTCACCGCTATGCTGAAAAGCATCGACGAGACGCTGCCGGTAACGACGGTGCGCGCCACGCGCGGCAAATTCCTGCGCGCCGAGCCGGTCGCCGCACTCTACGAGCAGGGGCGTGTCGCCCATGCAGGGCGCTTCATGGCGCTGGAAGATCAGATGTGTGATTTCGGCCCGGATGGATTATCCCAGGGCCGCTCGCCGGACCGGCTGGATGCTCTGGTCTGGGCGCTGACGGCTTTGATGCTCGAAGGGGGCGGGGAGCCGCGTGTGCGGGGTATTTGAAGCCTTGATGGCGTATTGGCCACTGCCGGAGGGGCGGGCCGTGAGGGGGTGTTTGACACCCCCTGGCACTTGCGCTTAACGCTGCTGTTGCTGCGTCGCCGGACGTTGTGCCTGCGGCACGGGGCGAACCTGGCGCCACTCGCTTTCGAGTTGGTCCGTTACATGCTGGGGAATGATCGGCTGATTGCTGTGAACGGGCTGCGTCATGCGGTCCTCCGAAGACGAATTGAATGATGGATCATCACTGCCATGCGCCAAACGGTCTGTAAATCATGGCTTTAAACACTTTAAACGATTAAATTAAATTTAATCGATTAAGGCCAGGACGTCCTCATCAGCTTTTAGGATTACACGCTATGGTTATCCACATCGACAGGCGGTTTTTCTTCGACACGGTGCGCGAGGCGCTGTTCAAGGGCACGCTTTCGGCCCCGCAGGTCGAGGGCATGACGGCGATTCTGAATTTCTGGGAAGAGCGGATGGTCGACGCCGACCCGCGCTGGCTGGCTTATATCCTGGCGACCGCCTTTCACGAGACGGCCTACACCATGCAGCCCGTGCGCGAGACGCTGGCGACTACCGATGCGCGCGCCGTCGAGATCCTGGAAAATGCATTCGCGAGCGGCAAGCTCTCCTGGGTGAAGACGCCCTATTGGCGGCTCGACGAGGACGGCAAGAGCTGGCTCGGCCGCGGCCTGGTGCAGCTGACCCACAAGCGGAACTACGAGGCGATGAGCGTTCTCACAGGCATCGATCTCGTCGCCGAGCCGGACCGGGCGATGGAGATGGGGCCGGCGGTATCGATCCTGATCGAGGGCATGGTTCAGGGCAGTTTTTCGAAGCACAAGCTCGCCGATCATCTGAACGCGACGAATGACGACTGGATCAACGCCCGCCGCATCGTCAACGGCACCGACCGGGCCGAAAAACTGGCAGGCTACGGCAAGACCTTTCTGGCCGCCATAAGGCCCGAGCGCCCGGCGGGTTGGTTCGCCCGGTTGAAGCAATGGGTCTGCCGTGGTATCGCCCGGCTTATCGGTTAAAGCGATCCATCAGACATACAGGAGTTCCGCGTGATCCGTCACATCGTCTTCTTCACGGCGCCGATAGAAAACATGGACAAGGTGCGCGAGGGCCTGTCGATCCTCACCGCAATCCCGCACGCCCGTCTGCTGGAGATCGGCACCAATGTGAAGACCGACCAGCTCGGCACCGAGGTGGATCTCGTGGTCTATGGCGAGTTCGACGACGAGGCAGCGCTGGCCGCCTACAAGGCGCACCCGAACTACCAGCTTTCCATCGACCTCGTACGCCCGATCCGCGAAATGCGCATGGCGGCGGATTACGAGAGCGACCTGGCGGTGAAGCAGCCGCTGGGGTGATTGGGCCAGCCGGCTCCCTCTAATGGCGGCGTTTGCGCCGCAAGATTGCGTTGATAGGTTGTGGGCGGGTTGACGCAAAGGTTGCCGCCAATTGACTTGCTGTGCGCGAAGATTATCTGTAGAAAAATACTTGCAACTGAAAAATAGTTGCAGCGAAGTTGAGGCGTATTTTAGCGCCAGAGGTGGCGGATGACGCGCCTTGAAACGCTGAAGCAGGAGTTTCGCGCCTGCAAGGGGCCATTTCCCTATGGCAAACTGGTCAAGCTGCTGAGTGGTCTTGGCTATGACTTGAAGAGCGGGAGCGGTTCGGGCCGGAAGTTCGTGCACGCGGTGACCAAGAAGGTCATCATCGTTCACGAGCCGCATCCCGGCAACGAGATCAAACCCTACATGGTCAACCAGATACGCAACTATCTGATCGACAGGAAAGAGCTATGAAGCCGATCACCTACAAGGGCTACCAGGCGTCGGTGGAGTATCAGGACGGCACGCTGTTCATCAAGATACTGCATATCGACGATCTCCTGCTGGCGGAATGCGAGGATTCCAGATTGGTGGAAGCGACCGCGCGGACGCTGATCGACGACTACATTCAAACCTGCATCGACGAGGGCCGCGATCCCGAGAAGCCCTTCAAGGGCTCGCTGAACATCCGAATGGACCCCACGCTGCACCGTCGCGCGGCCATGGCCGCTGCCGATGAAGACAAGTCGCTGAATGCCTGGATTTGCGAGGCGATCGCGGAGAAGGTCGATTGATGGTAGGATACGGACGTCAGACCCGGAGATTGCACATGCAAGAGGTTAAGCTGCAGATCACCGATCTCGGCGGGTTCTTCGCCGATGCGATCGAGGCTGCCCGCCGCATCGACGGCGGTGACTTCAGCGTACAGCAGAGCGTTGTCGCATTCGAGAGCATGGAGACGCTGCTGAAGACGCTACCCGTGCGCCGCTGGCGCCCGATCCCGGCGCTTAAGGATCGCAACTGACGCTCTCCAGCGCCGCAAACGCACCGGTTGCCGTCGCGTGCATATTTCCGGTTTTAATTCAACCTGAAGTCGGATATCCCCATTGAGTTGGGAAAACACACGTTTCAGGAGATAAAATTGAAGATCATGGTGATGACGGCGGCGCTGCTGCTTTCGGGCGCGGGCTTGGCCGAGGCGGCTTCCTGCGAGGCGAATTTCAAGGTGTCGGGCGTGCCGATGGTGACGGCGCTGAGCTACAAGACGTGGCAGGAGTTTCCGAAGGCGAAATCCGCCGCCGTCTTGAAGAACCTCGCCCAGGCCGTCGCCGCCGAGGGCTTTTCCGGCATCAAGGTGAACAGGGAACTCTCCTCGGTCGACGCCTTCCAGGAAACAACAGGCAGTGGCCGCATCCAGACCCTGCGCGTCGTCGCCCGCCAGAAGGGATCAGGCGTGCGCGTCGATGCCGTCTTCGATATCCAGGCCGGCCAGCTGACCACCAAGGAAGTTGTGCGCACCGGGCTTTGCAACATCATCGGCTCGGCAATGTGATGCCGGCGGCCGGATGTGATCCGGCCCCAATTCGTTCTTGAGCATCCAAGTCGCGGGGACATGCCCGCGACCGCCGCCCTTGCGGCGCCTCGGGCTTAATCGCCCTGTGCAGACGATAGCGCCGGCCAATTCAGTGCCGGTCGCAAACATCAGGAAACCGGATCATGAACCTTCGATCTCTCCTGCCGTGGGGCTCCGCGGCGGGCCGCACATCTGTGCCCGAACGCAAGGCCGCCGGCTTCTTGTCGCTGACATCGGAGGGCAGGGCGAGCTGGACCGGCCGCTCCTACGCGGCTTTGTCGCGCGAGGGCTTCATGCGCAATCCTGTGGCGCATCGCTGTGTGAGGATGGTCTCGGAGGCCGCCGCTTGCGTACCGCTGCTCATCTACGAGCAGGATCGCGAACGGCCGGACCACCCGCTGCTGCATCTGCTGCGCCAGCCGAATGCCCGCATGAGCGGCCCCGATTTCTTCGAGGCGCTCTATGGCCATCTGCTGCTGTCCGGCAATGCCTATGTCGAGCCCGTCGAGATCGGCGGCGCGCTGCGCGAACTGCATCTGCTGCGTCCCGACCGTATCGGCATCGTCGAGGGCCGCGACGGTTGGCCGGAAGCCTATGACTACCGCGCCGGCGGCCTCGTCCGCCGCTTTCCCGTCGAGACCGACGGGCTCGGCCTGCTGCACCTGAAACTCTTCCACCCGCTCGACGACCATCTCGGCTTTCCGCCGCTGGCGGCAGCCCAGGTGGCGCTCGATCTCTCCAATGCCGCGGCCACCTGGAACAAGGCGCTGCTTGACAACTCCGCGCGCCCCTCCGGCGCGCTCGTCTACCAGCCCAAGGAAGGCGGCAATCTTTCGCCGGACCAGTATGAGCGGCTGAAGCAGGAGCTCGACGAGGGCTATTCCGGCCCGATGCGCGCCGGCCGGCCGCTGCTGCTCGAAGGCGGGCTCGACTGGAAATCCATGGGCCTCTCGCCCAAGGACATGGACTTCGTCGAGGCCCGCAACGGTGCCGCCCGCGACATCGCGCTCGCCTTCGGCGTGCCCCCCATGCTGCTCGGCATTCCCGGCGACAACACCTACGCCAACTACCAGGAAGCCAACCGCGCCTTCTATAGGCTGACCGTGCTGCCCATGCTGGCCCGCACGCTGGCGGCGCTGTCGAGTTGGGCGGCGGCAGGCTATGGCGACGGGCTGCGGCTGGAGCCGGATCTCGACAAGGTCGCGGGTCTCTCTGCCGAGCGAGGCGAGCTCTGGAAACGGGTAGGCGAGGCGGTGTTTCTGACGGATGAGGAGAAGCGGCAGGCGGTGGGGTATTGATGGGGGTGGCGTTGAGGCCAGCTCGGAAATTTGTTATACACAGTATTACAAATCGAGGAGCAAGCCGATGACCAAGCCCGTTCTCTCCGACCCGATTGCCCTGCGCATTCCAGAAGACATGCTGAAGGACATCGAGACCATCGCCAAGGCCACCGACCGCAGCCGTAGCTGGGTCATCGTCCGGGCGCTGAAATATTATCTGATGGAAGAGGGGAATGATGTTCTGCAGACGCTGAAGGGCGAAGAGCAGATCCGCAATGGCGAGACCGTCGATTTCGAGGAGTTCATGCGGGAGCTGACATCCTCTCCCAGAGATGACGCGGCATGATGAAGGTCATTCTTTCCAAGGATGCTGCGGACTATCTCAGCCACGAATATGGCTATCTGAGCGCGTTCAATTCCCGCGCTGCCGACGCTGCCATGGCGAGAATCCAGGGCGGCATCAGAAGGCTCGCCGCCTATCCCCAGGTCGGCGCTCCCGTACCCATGTTGACTGGACGCCGCCAGTTGGTCGTCGGCCCCTATATTATCACCTACCGCATCGGCCGTGATGCCATCATGGTCTCCGACATCACCCACGGCAGGCAGCGCGAGCAACTGGATAAGGACGACGGGCTCGACGAGAGCGACTGAAGCGTCACGAATACCGCGCGGGTTTTGAACCTTGTTGGGCCGATCTCATCGCCAATTGATTCATCGTGTGAACCGCCGGACTCAATCTTAGAGCGGCTGTGCGCAACAGATTCAAAAGACAGCAGAATTGAACCGGCCGTAGCATCGCTGCGGCGGAAGACGCGCGTCTCCCCCACACGCCACACCACAAAGGCCCAACCCAATGGCCGATTTCTCCAACGATACCAGCCTCTGGGCGACCAGGGCGCTGGGCGCGTCGGCGGGTGCCGCCGTGTCGCTGATCTATCTTTTGCCGAAGAGCCGGCGCGAGGCGGCGAGCCGGTTTTTCACCGGGCTTGCCTGCGGCATAGTCTTTGGCGGGCCGACTGGGATCTGGATCGCCGAGCGGCTGGATCTGGTCGATCGGCTCTCTGCTGTCGAAGTGATGCTCTCGGGCTCGGCCGCCTCCAGCCTTTGCGCCTGGTGGGGGCTCGGCATTCTCCAGCGGATCGCCGGCCGATACGGCGCCCGCAACCGGTAAGCCGGCCGGCCACAAAACCATGAAACGAGGAGCATGATCATGACCGCAAGCCGCGCGCTGGCGCGAACCCCCACGCGCTTGTCCACCCGGGCCATTCCCGGCGCGGACACGCGCAAGTTCGCCAATCTGGAGCTACGGGGCCTCAGCCGCGACGGCACCTTTTCCGGCTATGCCAGCGTCTTCGGCGAGGTCGATCTCGGCAAGGATGCGATCGAGCGCGGCGCCTTTTTGCGCTCGCTGAAGACGCGCGGCGCCGGTGGCGTGCGCATGCTCTTCCAGCACGACCCGGCCGAGCCGATCGGCGCCTGGAAGACGATCCGCGAGGATAGCCGCGGGCTCTATGTCGAGGGCGTGCTCGCCGATGGCGTCAGCCGCGCCCGCGAGGTGCACCAGCTTTTGAAGAACGGCGCGCTCGATGGCCTGTCGATCGGCTTTCGCACCGTCCGCGCCAAGACAGATGCCAAATCCGGCGTGCGCCGCATCCTCGAGGCCGACCTCTGGGAGATCTCGGTGGTGACCTTCCCCATGCTGCCGTCTGCCCGCGTGCAGAACATCAAGAATGCGCGGTGGTTCCGCGACAAGGAGACCGAGCTCGTCCGCGCCATGCGCCGGGCTGCCCGGATGATGCTGCAAGACACATTCAAGTAGACCCTTCACAAAGGATGATCCCGCAATGACCAACATGCAGATTGCCGAGAAAACTGCCCCCGAAATCAAGGCCGCGCCGGAAATGACCGCCGCCTTCGACGAGTTCATGGAAGCCTTCGAAGCCTTCAAGGAAACCAACGACGCCAGGCTCGGCGAGATCGAGCAGAAGCTGACGTCGGATGTCGTCACCCGCGACAAGATGGACCGCATCAGCCGCGCCATGGACGAGCAGAAAAAGGTGCTCGACCAGCTGGCGCTGAAAAAGGCCCGCCCGCCGCTCGGCCGCACCGCATCGGTGGGCGCAGAGACCACCGAGCACAAGCAGGCTTTCGAGCAGTATATCCGCCGCGGCGACGAGGCCGGCCTGCGCGAGATCGAGGCCAAGGCGATGTCATCGGGCTCCGGCGCCGATGGCGGCTATCTCGTGCCTGACGAAACCGATACCGAAATCGGCCGCCGCCTCTCGGTGGTCTCGCCGATCCGCTCGATCGCGACGGTGCGCCAGGTCTCGGGTGCTGTGCTGAAGAAGCCGTTTGCGATCTCCGGCATGGCGTCCGGCTGGGTGGCCGAAACGGCGGCGCGGCCGCAGACATCAGGCGCCCAGCTTGCCGAGCTCTCTTTCCCGACCATGGAACTCTACGCCATGCCGGCCGCCACCCAGGCGCTGCTCGACGATGCCGCCGTCGATATCGAGGCCTGGATATCGAGCGAGGTCGATACCGTCTTCGCCGAGCAGGAAGGGGCTGCTTTCGTCGCCGGCGATGGCATCAACAAGCCCAAGGGCCTGCTGGCCTATACCGTGGTCGCCGATAGCGCCTGGAGCTGGGGCAATCTCGGCTACATCGCCACGGGTGCTGCCGGCGGCTTCAAGGCGACCGGCGCTTCCGACACGCTGATCGACACGATCTATTCGCTGAAGGCGGGTCACCGCCAGAACGCCAACTTCGTGATGAACCGCAAGACCCAGGCCGAGGTGCGCAAGCTGAAGGACGCCGAAGGCCGCTACCTCTGGCAGCCGCCGGCAACGGCAGGCGAAGCCGCCTCGCTGGTCGGCTTCCCCGTCGTCGAGGCGGAGGACATGCCCGACATCGCGGCCAATGCGATGGCCATCGCCTTCGGGGATTTCCGCGCGGGCTATCTGGTGGTTGATCGTACGGGGGTGCGGGTGCTGCGCGACCCGTATTCGGCCAAGCCGTATGTGCTGTTTTACACGACCAAGCGGGTCGGCGGCGGGGTTCAGAACTTCGAGGCGATCAAGCTGGTGAAGTTTGCGGTGAGTTGAGTGCGGTGAGGGGGTGCGGCTCGGGTTGGGCCGCGCGGCTTTGAATGCGGCTTGCGTAGTGCCCAGTGGCCCCGAATGTAGCCTGCGTCGCGCCCGGAGCCCCTCATCCGACCCTTCGGGCCACCTTCTCCCCGCGGGGGAGAAGGGAAGATGGAGCGAGCGGCCAACCCCAAGTCCCTTCTCCCCAGCGGGGAGAAGGTGCCGGCAGGCGGATGAGGGGGCCACACCGCACAACGTCTCCTCCTCCGCCCCACACCACATCACACACCACCAGGAACCTTCACCCATGACCTACGCCCTCATCAACCCACCCAGCTCCGAACCCATCACGCTCGCCGAGACCAAATCCCACCTCCGCCTCGACGACACCAACGAAGACACGCTGCTCACCGCGCTCATCCGCACCGCCCGCGAACATCTCGAGCGCACCACCGGCCTCAGCCTCATCACCCAGACCTGGCGTCTCTATCTTGATTCAATTCCTGAAGACGGCGTGATTCAGATCGCGAGAGGCCCCGTCCAAGCCATTGAAAGTCTGACCCTTTACGACGCATCCGGCGAGGAGCTTCAACTCCCGCTGACCGGCCACATCCTCGAGGGCCACGCACGCCCGGCGCGCCTCGTGCTCGGCCGCGGAGTGAGGTCGGATCAGCCCATCAACGGCATCGAGATCGACTTAACCGCCGGTTTCGGCGAGAGCGGCGCCGAGGTGCCGGATACGCTGAAGCGGGCGATGTTGATGCATGTCGCGCAGATGTTCGCGTTCCGGGGCACGGTGGCGGTCGAGGGCCAGCCGGCCGATATTCCCTCGTGCTACGACCGCCTGATCGCGCCCTACATGATCAGGAGGCTCTGATGCGCTCGGTCTTCTTCGATCCCGGCCAGATGACGGCGCGGCTGGCGCTCGAAGCACCGGTCGAGACGCCGGACGGGCAGGGCGGCGCGAGCATTTCCTTCACCGAGATCGCCTCATTCTGGGCCCGCGTCGAACCGGTGAGCGAGCTGCGCGAGGAGCAGGCGGGCGCCGATGTCTTCACGCTGACCCACCGCATCTGGCTGCGCTTCCGCGACGATATCGAAGCCGGCATGCGGCTGCGCAAGGGCGCGCGCATCTTTGCGATCCGCGCCTGGCGCGACCCGGATGAGCGCGGCAACTATCTGGTCTGCCTGTGCGAGGAGGAAGCCCGATGAGCGCCGCCAACCAATTGCTGACGGCGATCCAAGCGCGCCTCGGCGACGATGCGGAACTGTCCGCCATGATTGGCCCCGAAGGCCTGCGCGACCGCCTGGTCTCGGGCCGAAAACTCCCTGCTATCATCGTCGCCGATCTCGCAAGCAACGACTATTCGACAGCGACCGAGACCGGCGCCGAGCACCTGCTGACGCTCGAAATCTGGACCGACGCCGGCGGCCGAAGAGAGGCCGCAACCATCGCCGAGCGGCTGCGCCTCCTGCTGGACGATGCGCCGCTCTCGCTGGAAACCCACCACCTGGTGGGCTTGCTGCATCTTTCGACCCGCACCCGGCGCGAAGCGAAGACGAGGCCGCATGTCGCCGAGATCCGCTTCCGGGCAGTGACGGAGGTGGCGGTCGAGATCTCGGGCGGCTGAGAGCCCAAATCTGGACGGCGGCACCGCATTGCTGTATAGACATTGTCCGTACGAATTCATGGATCCGCATGCGGAGCGACTGACATGCCCGGCGTCAAGAAGAGCGAAACCATCAACCTGCGCATCGATACTGAGACGCGCGAGATCATCGCGCGCGCCGCGGCCGTCAGCGGCAAGTCTCTCACGGCATTCATGACCGAGGCGGCGTTTTACTCGGCTCAGAAGGAATTGCTGGATCAGCGTTTCATCGGCGTCGATGCGGCTGTCTTCGATGCCGTCGAGGGGCTTCTCGACGAACCGGCGAAGGCCAACGATAGGCTCGTCGCGCTGTTCAAATCAAACGCCGAATGGATTGACTGACGGATGTTTCGCAAGCCCGTTCCTCTCGGCGAACAGCATCTGGTCGATGATTTCGACAGTGGCAAGCCGGCGCTGGATGGCTTCCTGAAGGACATGGCGCTCTACAATCAGCAGCAGGAATATACCCGGACCGTCGTCATCGCGACCGAGGATTACCGCGTCGTCGGCTATCACTCGCTGTGCGCGGGCATGATCAGCCGCAACAGCGCGCCGAGGCAGGTCAAGGGGCATCGGGCGCCGGGCGAAATCCCGGTCGCGCTGCTGGCGCGCCTGGCGGTCGACCGCCGCCATCAGAATATGGGGCTGGGCAGGGCCTTGTTGAAGCACGCGCTGATGTCCGTCGTCTCCTCGTCGCGCTCGGTCGCCTTTCGCGCCGTCATGGTTCATGCCCTGGACGACGAGGCGGAGGCCTTCTATCTCAAGTTCGGTTTTCGCGCCGCCAAGGGCCTCGAGCGCACGCTACTTTTGCCGACGAGGGACATCGTCGCTTCGCTGGCTCAGGCGACCTGAGCAACCGGCTTCGCGCGGCGGATGAGCGTGGCCAGCATCAGCACGAGGCCGAAGGCGAGTGCGGCGAGCATGCAGCATAGGGCCATCACCATGCCGGCGCCGGCGCGGTCGAGGATGGCGGTGAAGATGATGGGCGCGGCGGCGTTTGCGATGTTTTGCGGCAGCGACAGGCGGGCGGCCTGCAGGCCGTATTCGCGCGGCGAAAACAGCGCCAGCGGCAGCAGCGCGCGGGCAACCGCCATGACCCCGGCGCCGAAGCTGTAGATGACGATGAAGCCGACGAGCAGCGATGTCGAGGGCGGGACGATGAGGATCAATCCGAAGCTCGCCACCATCAGGCCGATCCCGGCAATGGCGCTGACGATGGGGTTGCCGCGCTTGCCAAGCAGCATGTCCATGCCGCGCGCTGTGATGCCGATGACCCCACGCGCCGAGCCGAGCTGCAGCGCGAGCACAGGCGCGGCGCCGTATTGGCGCAGGACCTCCAGCAGCGATGGTGCCAGGCCGAAGGTCACGAAGCTCGATAGCGTCGTTGCCGCCGCAAGCAGCAGGAATGCCTTGCGCCGATCATCGGGCGAAAGATCGACCGGTGCTGCATGCATTTCGGCGGATCCCTCTTGCGTGGCCGCCGGGCGCGGCAGACCGAAGAGATAGAGCGGCAGGCAGATGCACAATTGCAGCGCCGCGCAGATGACGAAGGTGCTCCGCCAGCCGAAGTGAGCGTCGAGCAGGCTGAGGATCGGCCAGAACAGCGTGCTGGATAGGCCGGTGAACAGCATCAGCATGGCGATGATACGCTTGCTGTTTGCGCCCTCGCGCTCGACGACGGCGGTATAGGTCGGCGTTGTCAGGCCGAGCGCGCCGCCGATGCCGATCACGATCCAGGAGATCGTGTAGAGCACGATACCCTCTGTCGCGGCCAGCATGAGAAGGCCGGCGGCAAAGGTGACGGATGAGGCGGCAAGAACGGGCACGGCGCCGTGGCGCTGCAACAGCCGGCCGATCGTCGGGCCCAGAAGCGCAAGCACGACCATCATCACGGTCAGGCCGCCGAAGACGATTTCGTTCGCCAGCCCAAGATCGGGCGCGATCACCCGGCCCATGACGCCGAGCATGTCGAACGTCGTGCCCCAGCCGATGAGCTGCGTCACGGTGAGCACGGCAATCATCTGTGTCGAACGCAGAGGGAAGGCCCGGGACATGGTGTGGATTTCGGCGAAGGGAAGGGATCGAAGCGGTCGTAGCATCTTCGCCGTCAGGTTGAAAGTGACAAGTCGATGACATCGCGGGCGTCCCTCTGGGGCGCCCTTTTTCGTGGAAGGGACGAGGCCATGGTGGCGCAGAAGGGCAAGGATCTGCTGTTGAGGGTTTTCAATGGCGCGGATTATGAAACGGTGGCGGGGCTGCGCTCGAAGCGGCTGGCCTTCAATGCCGAGACGGTGGATGTGACCGATGCCGAGAGCGCCGGGCGCTGGCGCGAGCTTTTGGGCGGCGCCGGCGTGCAGCGGGCCTCGGTGTCGGGTTCAGGCATCTTCAAGGATGCGGCCTCCGACCAGCTTGTGCGCAATGCCTTCTTCAACGCCTCGATCCTGAGCTGGCAGATTGTCGTGCCGGATTTCGGGACGGTCACCGGCCCGTTTCAGGCGAGCGCGCTCGAATATTCCGGCCAGTATAATGGCGAGGTGATGTTCGAGCTGGCGCTGGAATCGGCCGGTGCCATCACCTTCGAGGCGCTGTGATGGCGGCCCGCACGGCAGTGGAACAAGTGCCAGGACGAAGGGCTAATCGCAGGCGCGGCGAGATCGAGGCTGAGATCGACGGCGAGCGGCGGGTGTTGTGCCTGACGCTGGGCGCCTTGGCCGAGCTCGAGACGGCGTTTTCGGTCGATAGCCTGAATGGCCTGGCCGAGCGTTTCGCCGGCGGCCGGCTGAGGGCGGCGGATATGATCCGCATCATCGGCGCCGGCCTGCGCGGCGGCGGCAATCTCTATTCCGATGAGGATGTGGCGGAGGCCGATGTCGAGGGCGGCATCGGTGGTTATGCCGCGATCGTCGGAGATTTGCTGACGGCGACGTTTTCGGGGGATGGCGCGGACGCCTCCGCGCGCCCCCTCTAGCCGCAGCGGGCATGAAGACCACGGACAGTGCCGGGCCCACGCCTTTTCCCTGGGCGCGGGTCCTGCATGTCGGTCTCTGCCTGCTGCGGCTTCCCCCGCAATCCTTCTGGGGGATGACGCCGGTGGAGTTTAACGCCGCAGCCGGCGGGCTCTCGCCACAGCGTCCCGCTGTTTCCCGCGCCGATCTCGATGGGCTGATGGCCCGCTTTCCGGACAGCCGGGCAAGCTTAGACACGAGGAACGACCATGACCGATGACCAGACGGACCTCTCCGCCATGACCGACGAGGCGGCGACGCTGCGGCGTGCGCTCGACGATCTGGAGGGCCGCTCGCGCTCCTTCGGCTCGGCGCTGTCAGGCGCTCTCCGAAGTGCCGTGTCAGGCGGCAAGGGGCTGGACGACGTGCTGCGCGGGCTGGCCAATCGCATGACGGATATCGCGCTGCAGGCTGGATTGAAACCGCTCGAGACGATGCTTTCGGGCGCCGCCTCCAGTCTCTTCGGCGGTGCGGGCAAGCTGCTGCCTTTCGCCGATGGCGGTGTCGTCTCGCAGCCCACCTATTTCCCTCTCGGCGGCGACATGGGGCTGATGGGCGAGGCGGGCAGCGAGGCGATCCTGCCCTTGCGGCGCGGCGCCGACGGTTCGCTCGGCGTCGCCGCTGCAGGGGCGGGCTCGCAGCCGCAGATCGTCTTCAACGTCACCACGACCGATGCCGAGAGCTTCCGAAAGAGCGAGGCGCAGATTTCCTCGATGCTGGCGCGCACCGCGATGCGCGGCCAGCGCAACCTGTGAGGTGATGATGTCAGGTTTCCATGAGGTGCGCTTTCCGCTGCGCCTGTCGCTGTCGACGAGCGGCGGGCCTGTCAGGCGCACCGATATCGTCAATCTCTCCAATGGTCGCGAAAACCGCAACAGCCGCTGGCGCGATGCGCGGCGCAGCTATGATGCGGGCTCCGGTGTGCGCTCGGTGGCGGATCTCTACGAAGTCTTGGAGTTCTTCGAGGCCCGGAGCGGCGAGCTCTATGGCTTCCGCTTCCGTGATCCCATCGACTGGAGTTCGACACGGCCCGGTGCCGAGATCGGACCGGGCGACCAGCCGCTCGGCATCGGCGATGGCGTGACCGTCGCCTTCACGCTCGCCAAGACCTATGGCGATGCCGGCGCCAGCAGCACGCGGCGGATCGCCAAGCCTGTCGAGGGCTCGGTCGTCGTCGCGGTGGATGGCGTGCCGCAACCGTCGTCCGCCTTCGTGTGCGATCCCGTAACCGGCATCGTCACCTTCGCGGCCGATGCCGTTCCGCCGGAGGGCGCGTCGGTGACTGCGGGGTTTCTGTTCGACGTGCCGGTGCGCTTTGCGACCGGGCGCATCGACGTCAACCTCTCGGCCTTCAATGCCGGGCGCATTCCCACCATTCCGCTGATGGAGATCATGCCATGAGGCATATTCCCGACGCGCTCGCCGCGCATCTTGCGAGCGACGCCACGACGCTCTGCCATGCCTGGCGGGTAACGCGGCGCGATGGCGTCGTGCTTGGGTTTACCGAACACGATCACGACCTGACCTTCGCGGTCACCACCTTCCTGGCAGCCAGCGGCTTTTCCGCCAGTGCCGCGGAAGAGGAGGCGGGCCTGCCCGCGGCCACCAGCGATGTCGCCGGCGGCTTCTCCAGCGCGGCGATCACCGAGGAGGACCTGACGCGTGGCCGCTATGACGGCGCCCGCGTCGAGGTGCATCTCGTCAACTGGGCGGAGCCCGAGCAGAATATGCTCCTGAAGGTGCAGGAGATCGGCGACGTCACGCGCGATGCCGGCCAGTTCCAGGCGGAGCTGCGCAGCTTCGCCAGCCGCCTCGGCGAGCCGCAGGGCCGCGTCTATGGCCGGCGCTGCGACGCCACGCTTGGCGATCAAAGATGCGGTGTCGATCTCTCGGCACCCGCGATGCGCGCCGAAGGCGTGGTGGTCGCGGTGGCGGATGCCAGCCGGCTTGTGCTTTCGGGTGTCCGCACCGTGCCCGACGGCTTCTTCCGCTTCGGCGTGCTCGGTTTTCTCGATGGCGACAATCAAGGCCAGCGGCTGGAGATCGAGACGCATACGATGAAGGACGATCTGCTGGAGGTGACGCTCTGGCTGCCGCTCGAGGCCACCCCAAGTGCGGGCGACCGCGTCGTGCTCACGGCGGGCTGCGACAAGGCCTTTTCCACCTGCCGAGCGAAATTCGCCAACCACCTGAATTTTCGCGGTTTCCCGCACATCCCCGGCACCGATTTCGCCTACACCTATGCCGATGGCGAGACCCTTCATGACGGGAGCGCGCTGTTCAAATGACAGACATTTCAACGCAAGTGCTGCGGCTGGCCGAAGGCTGGATCGGCACGCCCTACAGGCATCAGGCCTCGCTCAAGGGCGTCGGCTGCGATTGTCTCGGGCTGATCCGGGGCATCTGGCGCGAGCTTTACGGGCGGGAGCCAGAGCGCCCGCCACCCTATGCGCCCGACTGGGCGGAGCGCGGCGGCGGGGATCGGCTGATGGAGGCTGCACTCCGGCATTTCGGTCCGCCGCTGCCGCTTGTCGAGGCAAGACCGGGCGACGTGCTCCTGTTCCGCTGGCGCCCGCAGCTCGCCGCCAAGCATGCCGGTATCCTCTCCGGCGAGCGGCAGTTCATCCACGCCTACGAGCAGGCGGCGGTGGTGACCTCGCCGCTGGTGCCGAGCTGGCGCCGGCGCATTTCGGGCGTCTTTCGTTTTCCGGAGAGATAAATGGCAACGCTCCTCTTCCAGGCAGCCGGCGCGGCAATCGGCAGCGTCTTCGGCCCTGTCGGCGCCATCATCGGCCGCGCGGCGGGCGCGCTTGCCGGAAGCGTCGTCGATCGCGCGCTGATCAACGGCCGCTCCACCGTGCGCGGCGCGCATCTGTCGAGCGCCCGCATTCCCGGCCCCGACGAGGGTACGGCGATCAACCGCGTCTATGGCAGTGTCCGCGTCGGCGGCACGCTGATCTGGGCGACGCGCTTCGAGGAGGAGGTGACCAGCGAGCGGCAGGGCGGCAAGGCCACCGGCGGCACCCGCGTCGAAAGCTTCCGCTACTTCGCCAATCTCGCGGTCGGGCTGGCGGAAGGGCCGATCGGGCATGTCAGGCGCGTCTGGGCCGATGGCAAGGAACTGGATCTCACCAGGATCGAGATGCGCGTCTATCGTGGCGATGACACCCAGCTGCCCGATCCGCTGATCGAGGCCAAGCAAGGGGCCGGCAATGCGCCCGCCTATCGCGGGCTTGCCTATGTCGTCTTCGAGCGGCTGCCGCTCGATGCCTATGGAAACCGCATTCCGCTGCTGCAGTTCGAGGTGGTGAGATCGGTCGGTGAGCTGGAAAATGAGATCAGGGCCGTCTGCATCATCCCCGGCGCCACCGAGCATGGCTATCAGCTGGCGCAGGTTTCGGAGAGCCTCGGTGCCGGCAGCGCCCGCATTCTCAACCGCAACAGCCTGCGCGGCACGAGCGATTGGGATATCTCGATCGACGAGCTGCTGGCGCTCTGCCCCAATCTCGAGCGCGTGGCGCTCGTCGTCTCTTGGTTCGGGACCGATCTGCGCGCCGGCCAATGCCGCGTGGTGCCCGGCGTCGAGGTGGCGAGCCGCGCGGAGGAAAGCACGCCGTGGTCGGTCTCCGGCATCGCGCGCGGCGCGGCCCACCTCGTCAGCCGCAGCAATGGCGGCCCGGCCTATGGCGGCACGCCCGATGATACCAGCGTGCTCTCGGCGATCGCCGATCTCAGGAGCCGTGGCCTTCAGGTCTATCTCTATCCCTTCGTGATGATGGACATTCCCGTCGATAACGCGCTTGCCGATCCCTATGGGCGCGCGCGACAGGCACCCTATCCCTGGCGCGGCCGCATTACCTGCGATCCGGCGTCGGGGCGGCCCGGCAGTGCCGATCGGACGGTCGCCGCGCGCGGGCAGGTTCAGGCCTTTGCGGGCAATGCGCAGGCGGGTGATTTCACGATTGCGGGCGGTCATGTGGCTTATCACGGTGGCGAAGAGAGCTACCGCCGTTTCATCCTGCACTATGCGCAACTGGCGCGTCTTGCGGGCGGGGTCGATGGCTTCCTGATCGGCTCCGAACTGCGCGGGCTGACGCAGCTGCGCGATGGCGGCGATGCCTTCCCATTCGTCGAGGCGCTGGTGCGGCTGGCCGGCGATGTCAAAGCCCTGTTGCCGGCGACGAAGATCACCTATGGCGCCGATTGGAGCGAGTATTTCGGCTATCACCCGGCTGATGGCAGCGGCGACGTCTATTTCCATCTCGACCCGCTCTGGGCCTCGCCCGATATCGATGCAGTGGGGATCGACAACTACATGCCGCTCGCCGACTGGCGCGACGACGATCTCGCCAGCGCCAATCCCGACGGCTTCCGGCTTGCCGATGATCGAAATGCGCTGACGGCGGCGATCACTAGCGGCGAGGGTTTCGAATGGTACTACCCCGATGACGATGCCCGCAAAGCCCGGCAGCGCAGCCCGATCACCGATGGCCTCGCCGGCAAGCCCTGGGTTTTCCGCTACAAGGATATCGCCGCCTGGTGGGCCAATCCGCATCACGAGCGCATCGGCGGCGCCGAGCGCGCGGCGCCGACGGCCTGGATCCCGTCCGGCAAGCCGGTCTGGTTCACCGAGCTTGGCTGCGGCGCCGTCGACAAGGGCGCCAACCAGCCGAATGTCTTCGCCGACCCGAAGTCGGTGGAAAGTGGAGCGCCGTATTTCTCGACCGGCATGCGCTCGGACAGCATGCAGCGTCGCTTCCTCGAGGCGCACCATCGCTGGTGGGCCGGCAATGACGCGCCTGGTGGCATGGTCGACCCCTCGCACCTCTTTGTCTGGTGCTGGGATGCGCGTCCGTTCCCGGCCTTTCCGTTGGCAACGGATGTCTGGTCCGACGGCGGCAACTGGCGCACCGGGCACTGGCTGAATGGTCGGCTTGGTGCCGGCACCCTGGCCGATATCGTGGCGACGGTGCTGCGCGACCACGGCTTCTCGGATTTCGACGTCTCCGAGGTGAGCGGCGACCTGATCGGTTACGTCAAGGGCGAGCTTGGGTCAGCTCGCGACCTGATCGAGCCGCTGCTGCAGGCGTTCCAGATCGATGCCTTCGAGGATGCCGGCCTCCTGCGCTTCCGCGCGCGCGCACGCGCCAGCCTGCCGGCGATGCGGATCGAAACGCTCGTCGACAGCGAGAACGAACCGCTCTGGCAGGAGACGCGCGGCCACGACAGCGATTTCGCCGCCGAGGCGGTGATCACCGTCTACAATCCCGATCTCGACTACGAGCAGGCCAGCGCCCGCTCGCATCGCGCCGGGCAAGCGACGAGCCGGCTGATCAAGCAGGATCTGCTCGCCGTGCTTGCCGAAGAGACGGCGCTCGATGCGGCCGAGGCGCTGCTGCGCGACGTCAGAATCGCCCGCCGCTCGCTGCGCTTCTCGCTGGCGCCGGGTCGGCTGGACGTGCAGCCGGGCGATGTCGTCTCGCTCGCGGATGGTCCCGATGGCCGCTTCCTGGTCTCGCGCATCGAGGATGGCGATGCGCGTCGCATCGAGGCGCGAGCCTTTGCGCCATCTTCAGGCGGCGCTCCGCCCGCCGTGACCGGCGGCCGCAATGGCGGCGGCACCGCGTCGAACCTGTTCAAGCCGCTGGTCCATCTCATGGACCTGCCGCGCTTCGACGGCGAGGCGGCGGCGAGCTTCGCGCGCGGCGCGGTCTTCGCCAAGCCATGGCGCACCGTCGGCCTGTCGTCATCGGCGACGACGGAGGGCTATCGGGGCAGGGCGGTGCTCGACCGTCCGGCGACGATGGGAACGCTTGTGTGCGCATTGGCACCGGGTGTTACCGGCCGCTTTGACTGGTCCCAGGCTCTGATCGTCGATCTCGCTTACGGAGAGCTCTCCTCGGCGGCCGAAATATCGGTGCTGAACGGCGCCAATCGGCTGGCTGTGCGCTCAGTGGGTGGCGTCTGGGAAATTCTGTCCTTCCTGCAGGCCGAAGAGATCGCGGCCGGGCGATGGCGGCTCGGCGGCTTGCTGCGCGGGCTTGCCGGTACGGAGGATGCGATGGTCTCGGGCATTATCGAGGGCGCTGCCGTTGTGCTGCTCGACGAGGCGGTCAAGCCGCTCGGGCTGCGTAGCGACGAGGCCGGCCTGTCGCTCAACTGGATCGCCGAGGCGGCCGGTTCGCTTGCGATGGCGGGGCCGTTCGTGTTCGCGGGCGGCCTGCGCGCCGCCACACCGCTCGCTCCGGTGCACTTGCGCTGCCGGCGCACGGATGCCGGCGATACCGTGATCTCCTGGACAAGACGCGGACGCGACAATGCCGACAGCTGGACCGGCGCCGACATTCCGCTCGACGAACCCTTCGAACGTTACCGGGTCGAGGTGCTTGATGGCACCGACGCCGTAATCCGCGCCGCCGAGGTCGCGACGCCGGAATGGACCTATCCGCTCGCCGACGAAGTGCTCGATTTCGGCGGGCGGCAGGCGAGCCTTGCGGTGACGATCCGTCAGCTTGGCGAGCGCGTGCCGCTGGGATTGCCCGCCCGGGCGATCTTTCAGACGTGACATTTCAACCGAAGGAGAAGGACGATGCCTGATTTGAAAAACTGGTACAGCTCGAAGACCATCTGGGGCGCGGTCGTTGCGATCCTCGCTTCGGCTTTGCACTTTACGGGTGTGGACATCGCATCCGGCGATCGCTCTCAGATCGTCGATGCGATCGTCAACATAGCCGGCGCGCTGGGTGGCCTGCTGGCGGTCTATGGCCGGGTGACGGCGAAGTCGGCGATCAAGCCTTGAGTCCAGGGGCGATTGCGGCACGGTGGCGCGAATGCCACCGCCAACCGTGCCTTTCCGGCCACAGCAGCTACGTCGGGTGCCTTGCGGCGTGCTCCGAGACACCCCCAGGGACCCGACATTACCTTGCATTCATTTGCCATTCAGGTCTCCTGAGTACATAGTCAGGTCAAGTTGGTATCCATTGAAAGCATAGCACATGGCCTCTCCTCTGAGCGTCGCAGCGTTGGCCGTTTGGCTGACGGTACCGTCGCCCTCACCGGATAATACGCACAACCTTTTGGTGCGTGTAGCAGGCGATTGCAGTGAAGCCGCCCAGCAGGTTGTCGAGAAGACCGGGGGGCAGCTGCTCTCCGTTCAGCCCTCCGGCGACAGCTGCATCATCACCGTGCTCGTCCAGGGCAACGGCCAGCGACCGCGTAAAGTAACCGTCAAGGTTCCGATGTAGGCAGAATCGCCCTATTTAGACATCGAAGACATAAAGCGGAGTAGAGCGGACCGATGCGCATCCTGGTAGTCGAAGACGACGTCAATCTGAATCGTCAGCTGAGCGAAACCCTGAAAGAGGCCGGCTACGTCGTCGATCAGGCGTTCGACGGCGAGGAGGGACACTTCCTCGGCGATACCGAGCCCTATGACGCGATCATCCTCGATATCGGCCTGCCCGAACTCGATGGCGTCAGCGTTCTGGAGAAGTGGCGCGGCGCCGGTCGCGGCATGCCGGTGCTGATCCTGACCGCCCGCGACCGCTGGAGCGACAAGGTCGCCGGCATCGATGCGGGCGCCGACGATTACGTCACCAAGCCCTTCCACGTCGAAGAAGTGCTCGCCCGCATCCGCGCGCTCATCCGCCGCGCCGCCGGCCATTCCTCGTCCGAGATCGTCTGCGGCCCCGTTCGCCTCGACACCAAGACCTCGAAGGCGGTGGTCAACGGCGTGGCGCTGAAGCTGACCTCGCACGAATACCGGCTCTTGGCCTATCTCATGCATCACATGGGCGAGGTCGTGTCGCGCACCGAGCTGGTCGAGCACATGTACGACCAGGATTTCGACCGCGACAGCAACACGATCGAAGTCTTCGTCGGTCGCCTGCGCAAGAAGATGGGCGTCGATCTGATCGAAACGGTGCGCGGTCTCGGCTACCGCATCCAAGCGCCGACCAATGCGAATTAAGTCTCTTACCGCACGCGTCCTGCTTCTGACCACGATCTGGTCGACCGTGGCGCTTGTCGTAATCGGCCTGTTGATCTCGACGCTCTATCGCAAGAGCGCCGAGCGCGGCTTTCAGGATCTTTTGCGCGCGCAGCTCTATAACGTCATCAACTCGGTGGCGATTGGCGATCAGGGCGCGCTGTCGGGCAGCCCGCAGCTCGGCGACCTGCGCTTCGCCCAGCCGAAAACCGGCTGGTACTGGATGGTCGAGCCGCTCGGGACCTACACGGCCCCGCCGCTGGTCTCGCCCTCGCTCGGCGCCACCACCATCCCCGTTCCCTCCGTGCTGGAAGCGCCGTTCGACAAGAACTACGAGCGCTATTATCAGGTCACCGATACCTCGCAGAACCGCATCCAGGTCGCCGAGACCGAAGTGGTGCTCGACACCGATGGCCGCGCCGCGCGCTTTCGCGTCACCGGCAATGTCGATGTCGTCGAGGACGATGTCCGCAACTTCTCCCACAGCCTCTATCTCGCTCTTGCCGGCTTCGGCGTCGGCAGCCTGATCGTCAACGCGCTCGCCATTCTTTATGGCCTGAAGCCGCTCGACAAGGCGCGCGCCGCACTCGAGCGCATCCGCGCCGGCGAGAGCGAGCAGCTGAAGGGTGAGTTCCCGCGCGAGATCTTGCCGCTTGCCAACGAGGTCAACGCGCTGATCGACAGCAACCGCCGCATCGTCGAGCGCGCCCGCATGCAGGTCGGCAATCTCGCCCACTCGCTGAAGACGCCAATCGCCGTGCTGCTCAACGAGGCCCGCGTCTTGGAGCGCTCGCATGGCGAGCTGGTCAAGAGCCAGGCGGAATCGATGCAGGGGCAGGTGCAATCCTATCTCAACCGCGCCCGCATCGCCGCCCAGCGCGAATCCGTGCTCGCCCGTACCGACGCCGAGCCGGCGCTGGAACGGCTGGTGCGCGTCATGCGCCGCCTGAACGTCGACAAGGAGTTCGACCTTGTCGTCAACCCACCGCATCTGGCCGTGGCGCTGGAGCAGCAGGATCTGGAGGAAGTGGTTGGCAATCTGCTCGAAAACGCCTCGCGCTTTGCCGTGCACAAGGTCCGGCTTTCGGTCACCGAAGCCCCCGATGACGTCAAGGGCGGGGAGGGCCGTGCCCGCCGCCATTGGGTCGAGGTGATCGTCGAGGATGATGGCCCGGGCCTGGAGCCCGACCAGATCCGCGAGGCTTTGAAGCGCGGCCGCCGTCTCGACGAGAGCAAGCCAGGCACCGGCCTTGGCCTGTCGATCGTCACCGAGATCGCCAACGAGTATCAGGGCCGGCTGGAACTGTCGCGCGGCGAGTGGGGCGGGCTGAAGGCGCGCCTTATTCTTCCCGGTGTCACAAAGGATGTTGCGTGATCGGCGGCTTGATGCCAGAAAGACATTTGCATAGCATGCTTTACCTCGGCCTAAGGCGGGGTGCGGCTTGCACCTGTGGCGCGTTTGACACCTTGTTCGGGTTCGACTGAATGATACCTAGCTCAAAAGGCATAATTGGTCTTTCTCTTGTGGCATGCGTGGCTCTGTCCGGCTGCCAGACGACGAAGAGCGGCGCCTCATCCGGCCTTTTCGGCGGCCGCAAGCCATCGGCTTCCGCCACCATCATCGAAGCCCTGCAGGGCGGCATCGTCGGCCGCACCGGCGTGACCTTGAGCGACAGCGACCGGCAGCGGGCGCTCGAAGCCGAGTATCGCGCGCTGGAAGGGGCAGCCGTCGGCCAGCCGGTCGTGTGGAGCGGCCGCAATGTCAGCGGCAAGGTCGTGGCCGCCGCACCCTATCAGGTCGGCTCGCAGAATTGCCGCCAGTACACCCACACGCTCACCGTCGACGGCAAGGACACGCTGGCGCGCGGATCGGCCTGCCGCAATGGCGACGGCAGCTGGTCGCCACTCGGCTGAGCGAAAGCCCTGACGGTACCTTCGTTTGGTAACGTGCGGCAAAATACTTCAAATCATCGTCATCGTGGCTTTGCGTATTGGAATGATCACGCGCTTCGAGTAATTGGCGGTCATGACTTTCTGGATTCTCCTGGCCGTGATGACGGCATCCGTTGCCGCTCTTCTGCTTTATCCGCTTTTGCGGGGCTCGAAGGCGACCGGCGATAGCCGTGCCGGCGAAACCGCCGTCTACCGCGACCAGCTTGCCGAACTCGACCGCGACCGCGCCGGTGGTTTGATTTCCTCCGAGGAAGCCGAATACGCCCGCGCCGAAATCGGCCGACGACTGCTCGCCGTATCGAGCGCCGACACGGCTGCTGCTCCCAAGGCCGGACGCGGATACCGTCGCGCCGCCGAAGTCTTCGTGCTGATGCTGCTGCCGCTCACGGGGCTCTGTCTTTACATCATAATGGGCAGACCCGATCTGCCCTCGCAGCCTCTCGAGGCGCGCCTGGAGAATCCCGGCAACGACATGGCGATCCTTGTCGCCAAGGCCGAGCGGCATCTCGCCGAGAACCCGGATGACGGCAAGGGCTGGGACATCCTGGCGCCGATCTACTTCAACACCATGCGTATCGCCGACGCCGAGACCGCCTACCGCAACGCCATCCGCCTGCTCGGCGAAACGGCGGCCCGGCTCGATGGGCTGGCCGAAACGCTGATTGCCGCCTCGAGCGGCGTGATCACCGACGATGCGCGCGATGTGCTGACGCGATCGCTGAAGCTGGAGCCGGAAAACCCGCGCGCCCGCTTCTACATCGCGCTCGGCCTCGAACAGGCGGGCAAGGCCGACGAGGCCCGCGCCGGCTTCGAGGCGATCGCCAAGCAGTCACCGCCCGACGCGCCATGGATGCCGCTGGTGAGCGAGCATATCGCAAAGAACGGCGGCACGCCGGTTGCGGGTAACGCACCAACGGCAGCCGCACCGCTTGGTGGGCCGACGCAGGCTGATGTCGCGGCGGCCGATCAGATGAACAGCGGCGATCGTCAGCAGATGATCCGCGGCATGGTCGACAGCCTCGACGCGAAGCTCACCGAGAACCCCGACAATCTCGACGGATGGCTGCGGCTGGTCCGCTCCTATATGGTATTGAACGACAAGGACCGCGCGGCGGCGGCGCTGAAGCGCGGGCTGACGGCTTTCCCCGCTGATGGCGAGAAGGGCAAGCAGCTTGTAGCGCTCGCCCATGAACTCGGTCTTCCCGCGGACGCAGCGGCGACACAAGGAACGATGCAATGACGCGCAAGCAGAAACGCCTTGCGGTAATCGGCGGCGGAATGAGCTTCATTGTCGCGGCCGTTCTGCTGGTGATGTTCGCCTTCAGCAATTCGGTCGCCTATTTCTACATGCCGGCCGATCTCGCCAGCAATCCGGTCCCGCCGGGAACCCGCATCCGCCTCGGCGGCCTGGTCGGCGAGGGCAGTGTGGTCAGGGGCGCTGGCTCGACGGTGCGTTTCGCGGTGACCGATGCCTCGGGCGATCTGGTTCACGTCCGCTTCACCGGCATCCTTCCCGATCTCTTCCGCGAAGGGCAGGGCGTGGTGACCGAGGGCACGTTCGAGAGCGGCAGCGACGTCTTCACAGCCGATACCGTGCTTGCCAAGCATGACGAGAAATACATGCCCAAGGATGTCGCCGACAGGCTGAAGCAGCAGGGGCTCTGGAAAGAGGAACAGGCGGCGAAATGATCATCGAAATCGGCCACTACGCTCTCATTCTGGCGCTCGCCACCGCGATCATCGTGTCGCTGGTACCGCTGATCGGTGCCCGGCGCGTGGATCAGGCGATGATGGATGTCGGGCCGATCGGCTCTGTCGTTCTTTTCGCGCTGGTCGCCTTCTCCTTCGGCGTCCTGACCTATGCGCATGTCGTCTCCGATTTCTCGGTGAAGAACGTCTGGGAAAACTCGCATTCGCTGATGCCGCTGATCTACAAATACTCGGGCGTCTGGGGCAATCACGAGGGATCGATGATGCTCTGGCTCTTGATCCTGGCTCTCTTCAGCGCGCTGGTCGCCGTCTTCGGCCGCAATCTTCCCGAAACGCTGAAGGCCAATGTGCTCTCGGTGCAGGCCTGGATCTCGGTCGCTTTCATACTCTTCATCCTGCTCACCTCCAACCCCTTCGCGCGCCTCGATCCGGCGCCGGCCGAGGGGAAGGATCTGAACCCGATCCTGCAGGACATCGGCCTCGCCATCCATCCGCCGCTGCTTTATCTCGGCTATGTCGGCTTCTCCGTCTGCTTCTCCTTTGCTGTCGCCGCCCTGATCGAAGGCCGCATCGACGCCGCCTGGGCGCGCTGGGTGCGCCCCTGGACGCTCGCCGCCTGGACCTTCCTGACCCTCGGCATCGCCATGGGCTCCTACTGGGCCTATTACGAGCTCGGCTGGGGTGGCTGGTGGTTCTGGGATCCGGTCGAAAACGCCTCCTTCATGCCCTGGCTCGCCGGCACGGCGCTGCTGCACTCGGCGCTCGTCATGGAAAAGCGCGAGGCGCTGAAGATCTGGACCGTGCTGCTCGCCATCCTCACCTTCTCGCTGTCGCTGATGGGCACCTTCCTGGTGCGCTCGGGCGTGCTGACCTCGGTTCACGCCTTCGCCAGCGATCCCTCGCGCGGCGTCTTCATCCTCTGTATCCTGCTGCTCTTCATCGGCGGTGCGCTGTCGCTCTTCGCCTTCCGGGCGCCGAGGCTGACGGCCGGCGGCCTGTTCGCGCCGATCTCGCGCGAAGGAGCGCTCGTCGTCAACAACCTGATCCTGACGGTCGCCTGCGGCACCGTGCTGACGGGGACGCTCTACCCGCTGGTTCTGGAAACGTTGACCAACGACAAGATCTCGGTCGGCCCGCCCTTCTTCAACATGACCTTTGGCCTGTTGATGGCGCCGCTTCTGGTCATTGTGCCATTCGGCCCGCTGCTGGCCTGGAAGCGTGGTGATCTGCTGGGCGCGCTGCAGCGGCTCTATGCGGTTGCGGCACTCGCCTTCGTTGCCGCCGTCGTGTTCTTCTATCTCCAGCATGGCGGCCCGGTCATGTCGGTTCTCGGTCTCGCGGCCGGTCTCTTCCTGGTCCTCGGCGCCATCGCCGATCTGTGGTATCGCGCCGGCGTCGGCAAGCAGCCTCTTGGCATCGCCTGGCGCCGCCTCAAGGGCCTGCCGCGTTCGGCCTTCGGCACGGCGCTCGCCCATGCGGGTCTCGGTATTTCCGTGCTTGGCATCGTCGCCGTTTCCACCTTCCAGACCGAGCACGTGCTGCAGATGAAGCAGGGCGAGGTGACCGATGCCGGCGGCTACACGCTGCGCTTCGACGGCATGAAGAAGGCGACCGGACCGAACTACACCGAGGATCGCGGTCATTTCACTATCGCCAGGGGCGGCGTCGACGTGGCTGACGTCTGGTCGGCCAAGCGCATCTACACCGCCGGCCAGATGCCGACAACGGAAGCCGGTATCCTGACCTTCGGTGCGAGCCAGCTTTACGTCTCGCTCGGCGATCCCACAGATGACGGCGGCATCGTCGTGCGCATCTGGTGGAAGCCTTATATTCTCTGCATCTGGGGCGGCGCCCTTGTCATGGCTCTTGGTGGCTTCGTCTCGCTCAGCGACCGGCGCCTGCGCGTCGGCGCGCCACGCCGCAAGGCAAAGGCGCTGCAGCCTGTCATGGAGCCGGCCGAATGATGCGTCGCCTCCTTCTGGCTCTCCTCCTGATCACGTCCGCCGTGCCGGCCTTCGCCGTCAACCCGGACGAGATGCTGAAAGATCCCGCGCTTGAAAGCCGTGCGCGTGCCATCTCGGCGGAATTGCGCTGCATGGTCTGCCAGAACCAGTCGATCGACGATTCCAACGCCGAACTGGCCAAGGATCTGCGTCTGCTGGTGCGAAAGCGCATTACCGATGGCGATAGCGACCAGCAGGTCATGAGCTACATCGTCTCCCGCTACGGTGAATTCGTGTTGCTGAAGCCACGCTTCGAGACAAAGACGCTGCTCTTGTGGGGCGCTCCGATCCTGCTCGCGGTGCTGGGTGGCCTGTCGCTCGTCGTCTTCGCCCGCCGCTATGCCGGCCAGCCGACGGGGTCGGCGCTGACGAGCGACGAGCAGGCGCGCCTGAACGAGCTCTTGAAAAAGTAAATCCGCGCGGCTCCAGGCGGAAGAATTCGGACATTACGAATTTTTCATGCCTCGGACAGTTCGCAGTAAGGTGTGCCGTCCTATATCTTTATCCATCGACCGATCCGGTAACCGCCGGTCCCGTGGATTTAAATATAAGAAGGTGCGTCTTATGCTGAAGACTATCAAAGCTCCGTCACTGTCGACCGTGCTCAAGGCCTCGACCGTTGCCGGTCTTGCCACCGCCGTCCTGGCGACGGGTGTCCCCCTCGAAATCACGCGTTCCTATGCTGAAGCGGTCAAGGTCGAGGCACCGTCCGTGCCGAGCTTCGCCAACGTCGTCGACGCCGTTTCTCCTGCCGTCGTTTCCGTTCGCGTCGAAAGCCGCGTCAAGCCGGTCTCCGATGAGGATGGCAACAACGGCTTCTCCTTCGATTTCAACGGCCGTGGCTTCGATGATCTCCCCGACGCCCTGAAGCCTTTCTTCCGCCAGTTCGGCGAGCAGCAGGGTCGCCGTGGCCCTCCCGGCGCGCATCCTCCAGGCCCCGGCCAGCATGAGGGTCGCCTGCGCCCTGTCGCCCAGGGCTCGGGCTTCTTCATCTCCGAAGACGGCTATATCGTCACCAACAATCACGTCGTTTCCGATGGCGCGGCCTTCGTCGCTGTCATGAAGGACGGTACCGAGCTCGACGCCAAGCTGATCGGCAAGGACCCGCGCACCGACCTCGCCGTGCTGAAGGTCGACGGCAAGGGCAAGAAGTTCACCTACGTCAACTGGGCGGACGACAACAACGTCCGCGTCGGCGACTGGGTCGTGGCCGTCGGTAACCCGTTCGGCCTCGGCGGCACGGTGACGGCAGGTATCGTTTCGGCCCGCGGCCGCGATATCGGCTCCGGCCCCTATGACGATTATCTCCAGGTTGACGCAGCCGTGAACCGCGGCAACTCCGGTGGCCCGACCTTCAACCTCAGCGGCCAGGTGGTCGGCATCAACACCGCCATCTTCTCGCCGTCGGGCGGCAGCGTCGGTATCGCCTTCGCGATCCCGGCTTCGACCGCAAAGGACGTCGTCGCCGACCTGATGAAGGACGGCCAGGTTTCGCGCGGCTATCTCGGCGTGCAGATCCAGCCGGTGACCAAGGACATCGCCGACTCGCTTGGCCTCTCTGAAGCCAGCGGCGCGCTGGTCGTCAACGCCCAGGCTGGAACGCCGGGTGAAAAGGCCGGCATGAAGGCGGGCGACGTTGTCACCGCCGTCAACGGCGAGACCGTCAAGGACGCCCGTGATCTGAGCCGCCGCATCGGCGCGATGACGCCGGGCAAGAAGGTCGAACTCTCCGTCTGGCGCTCCGGCAAGTCCATGCCTGTCACGGTCGAGCTCGGCACGCTGCCGGCAGAACAGCAGCAGGCTTCGACCGATGATGGCGATCAGGCACCGGAAGCGCAGACCCCGGCATCCGAAAAGGCGCTCGCCGATCTCGGCCTGACGGTTGGCCCGGCTGATGACGGCAAGGGCCTGCAGATCACAGGCATCGACCCAAACTCCGACGCTGCCGACAAGGGCATCAAGGAAGGCGAGAAGATCACCTCGGTCAACAACCAGGAAGTCTCCTCGGCCGATGACGTGGTCAAGGTGCTGAACCAGGCGAAGAAGGATGGCCGCACTCGCGCGCTGTTCCAGATCCAGTCCAAGGAAGGCAGCCGCTTCGTCGCCCTTCCGGTCGAAAACCAGGGCTAAACGCCCCGGGTTTCCGGATCGAATTGAAGGGTCGCGCGCTCGCGCGGCTCTTCCTGTCAACCCATCGCAGGTGACGACAATGACCTTCCAGCAAGACGATCACGCTTTGAGCCTTGCCGAAACACAGCCGGCGGGTAATGTCGGCCGCATGAAGATTCTCATCATCGAAGACGATCTGGAAGCGGCTGCCTATCTCACGAAAGCCTTTCGTGAGGCGGGTATTGTCGCCGACCATGCAAGCGACGGCGAAAGCGGCCTCTTCATGGGGACCGAAAACACCTACGACGTGCTTGTGATCGACCGCATGCTGCCGCGCCGCGATGGCCTTTCCGTCATCGCCGAGCTGCGCCGCAAGGGCATCCACACCCCCGTTCTCATTCTCTCCGCCCTTGGCCAGGTCGACGACCGCGTGACCGGCCTGCGCGCCGGCGGCGACGACTATCTCCCCAAGCCCTACGCCTTCAGCGAGCTTTTGGCGCGCGTCGAGGTGCTCGGCCGCCGCAAGGGCACGCCCGATCAGGACGTCGTCTACCGCGTCGGCGATCTCGAGCTCGACCGTCTGGCCCACGAAGTCCGCCGTGGCGGGAAGGAGATCCCGCTGCAGCCGCGCGAATTCCGCCTGCTGGAATATCTGATGAAGAATGCCGGCCAGGTGGTCACCCGCACCATGCTGCTCGAAAACGTCTGGGATTATCACTTCGATCCGCAGACCAACGTCATCGACGTGCATGTGTCGCGGCTGCGCTCCAAGATCGAGAAGGACTTCAGCCTGCCGCTGTTGAAAACCATTCGCGGCGCCGGCTACATGATCAAGGATGACGGATGAACCGCTTCTGGGTTCTCTTCAAGTCCACGGCAGTCCGCCTTTCGGCTCTCTATATCCTGCTCTTCGCCATCTGCGCCGCAACGCTCGTCTTCTACGTGACGGCGATGTCCGAGCGGCTGTTGACCAGCCAGATCCGCGAGGCGGTGCAGCAGGAGGTCGACCAGGTTCAGCGCGCCTATGACAATGGCGGCATGAACCTGTTGTTACGCACCATGGAGCGCCGCGCCCGCCAGCCGGGCGCCAATCTCTATATCATCGCCGGTCCTTCGGGAGATATCCTCGCGGGCAACGTCGCTTCCGTCCAGCCGGGCGTACTCGACGAGCAGGGTTGGACCAGCCTGCCGTTTCGCTATCAGCGTTATGCCGAGGGACGCCAGAGCAAGCCGCACATGGCGGTCGCCAACATCAACGTGCTCGACAATGGCCTGCGCATCCTGATTGGCCGCGACCTCGGCGAGCCGGAAGCGTTCCGCGTGCTCGTCAGGCAGGCGCTGATGGTCGCGCTGGCGATCATGGGTCTCGGCGCCGTCATCATCTGGTTCGGCATTGGCCGCAACGCGCTGAAGCGCATCGACCGCATGTCGGCGGCGAGCAAGAAGATCATGGCCGGCGATCTCTCGCAGCGCCTGCCGGTCGGCGGCTCCGGTGACGAGTTCGATCGTCTCTCCGTGTCGCTGAACACCATGCTCGGCCGTATCGAGAAGCTGAACGAGGGGCTGCGCCAGGTCTCCGACAACATCGCCCACGACCTGAAGACGCCGCTGACACGCCTGCGCAACAAGGCGGCGGACGCGATCGATACGCCGGATGCCGATACCCGCCGCGTGGCGCTGGAAGGGATCATTTCAGAATCCGACCAGCTGATCCGCACCTTCAATGCGCTGTTGATGATCTCCCGCGTCGAGGCCGGCTCGGTGGCCGCCGAAATGTCGACGATCGATCTCTCGGCCATCGTCGCCGATAGCGCCGAACTCTACGAGCCGGTGGCCGACGAGGCGGGCCTTGCGATGACCACCGCGATCGAGCCCGGCATCGAGGTGCAGGGCAACCGCGAACTGATCGGCCAGGCGATCTTCAACCTGATCGACAACGCCGTGAAGTATTCGGCGGGCGCCGAGACGGGTGGTGAGGTCTCGCTGCGGCTGACACGCCGGCCGGACGCCATCTGCCTTCAGGTCGCCGATCATGGTCCCGGCATCCCTGCCGACAAGCGCGAGGACGTGCTCAAGCGCTTCGTGCGGCTGGACGAGAGTCGCTCGAAACCAGGTACCGGCCTGGGGCTGTCGCTTGTGGAAGCGGTGATGGAATTGCACAGCGGCAAGCTGGAACTCAGCGACACCGATCCGGATGCGGCGACCAATCGCGGCCTCGCCGTCACCCTCGTCTTTCCCTTGAAGTAGGCGTTTCCACGCTACCCCGAATTGTCTGTTGGCCATTTGCGTCTGAGACCCTAACTTAGCCTCAGGCGGCGAGCGGCTTTGATTCTGCTTCGACTTTCGCTGCCTGATGCCAGGGAGGGCGCATGCTGACGAATTCGACGCACAGCCTGAGCGAGGTGGTCGACGGCCTGTTGAAGCCGTTGAGCAAGACCGAATTGAAGCTCGTGCTTGATGATCTGCAGAAGATCGGCGCCGACGAACCCGTCGTGGCCGATATGCTGAAGACCGAGGGCGCGCTTCGCGATTTCATCTCCGCCGCGCTGACGCTCTCGCCCTATCTGCGCGATATCGCCAACATCGATCCCGGCATCCTCACCATCGCCATCAGCGAGCCGCTCGAGCCGCGCCTGGAGGCGCTGATCTCGGAAGCGCGTGACGCCTGGATGCCGCGCGAAGGCGCGTCACCGAGCGAGAGTGAGATCATGGGCCGCCTGCGCACGGTCACGCGCCGCGTGGCGTTTCTGTTGGCGCTCGCCGATCTCGCCCGCGTCTTCGATGGCCGCACGACCACGGCGTGGCTGAGCCGGCTTGCCGAGGCCACGGTCTCGTCCGCGATCGATCATCTGCTTCTCTCCTCGCACGAAGCCCGCAAGCTGCAGCTGAAGAATGTTGCGCGGCCGAGCGAAGGATCGGGTCTCGTCGTGCTCGGCATGGGCAAGCTCGGCGCCTGCGAGCTCAACTATTCCTCCGACATCGATCTCGTGGTCTTCTTCGACGAGCAGGCGGGGATCCTGTCGGATCCCGACGACGCGATCGATATCTTCCCGCGCCTGATGCGCAGGCTCGTCCGCATCATGCAGGAGCGCACCGGCGACGGCTACGTCTTCCGCACCGACCTCCGGCTGCGCCCGGACCCCGGCGCCACGCCGCTTGCCGTCTCGATCGATGCCGCCATGGTCTATTACGAGGGCAGGGGGCAGAACTGGGAGCGCGCGGCCTTCATCAAGGCGCGTCCAGTTGCGGGCGATATCGCCGCCGGCGACCGTTTCCTGCGCGACCTCACTCCCTTCGTCTTCCGCAAGTATCTCGACTACGCGGCGATCTCCGACATCCATTCGATCAAGCGGCAGATCCACGCCCACAAGGGGCACGGGGCGATCGCGGTGAAGGGGCATAACGTCAAGCTCGGCCGTGGCGGCATCCGCGAGATCGAGTTCTTCGCCCAGACGCAGCAGCTGATCGCCGGCGGGCGCATGCCGGCGCTGCGCTCGCGCGCGACCGAGGAAACGCTCAACGAGCTCACCAAGGCCAAATGGATCGACGAGGAGACTTGCGAGGAACTGACGGACGCCTATTGGTTCCTGCGCGACGTCGAGCACCGCATCCAGATGGTGCGCGACGAGCAGACCCACCTGCTGCCCGAGACCGAGGGCGAACTGAAGCGCATCGCCTACATGATGGGCTTCAGCGACACGCCGAGCTTCTCGGAGCGTCTTGTCGAGGTCTTCAGGACCGTCGAGCGCCGCTACGCCCGGCTGTTCGAGCAGGAGACCAAGCTGTCGACGGAGACGGGCAACCTCGTCTTCACCGGCCAGAACGACGATCCCGACACGCTGGTGACCCTGCGCAAACTCGGCTTCGAACGCCCCTCCGACATCTCCCGCGTCATCCGCACCTGGCATTACGGGCGCTACAAGGCGACGCAATCGGTCGAGGCGCGCGAACGGCTGACGGAACTGACGCCCGAGCTTCTGCGTGTGTTCGGTGAAAGCAAGCGCGCCGACGAGGCGATCCTCAGGTTCGACAGTTTCATCTCGGGCCTGCCCGCCGGCATCCAGCTGTTCTCGCTGCTCGGCAGCAATCCGGCGCTGCTCTCGCTGATCGTCTATATCATGTCGGCGGCGCCGAAGCTCGCAGAGGTCATTGCCGCGAGGCCGCATGTCTTCGACGGCATGCTCGATCCAGGCCTGATGGCCGAGCTTCCGACGCGCGATTATCTGGCGGGACGCCTCAAGGGCTCGCTGCAGCAGGCGCGCTATTATGAAGAGGTGCTGGACCGGCTGCGCATCTTCGCTGCCGAGCAGCGCTTCCTGATCGGCATTCGCCTGCTGACGGGCTCCATCAACGGCGCGATGGCGGGCCGCGCCTTCACGCACCTGGCTGATCTGATCGTCGAGGCGGCACTGAACGCCGTGCTCTCGGAGATCGAGGCGGCGCACGGCAAGTTCCCCGGCGGCCGCGTCGCCGTCGCCGGAATGGGCAAGCTCGGAAGCTTTGAGCTGACCGCGGGCTCCGATATCGATCTCATCCTGCTTTACGACTACGACGATGCGGCCGAGGAATCCGACGGCGCCAAGCCGCTGGACGCGGTGCGCTACTTCACCCGTATCACCCAGCGGCTGATCGCCGCCTTGTCGGCGCCGACGGCCGAGGGCGTGCTTTACGAAGTCGACATGCGCCTGCGCCCTTCAGGCAACAAGGGGCCAGTCGCCACCCGCGTCAGCTCGTTTGCGAAATACCAGCGCGAGGAAGCCTGGACCTGGGAACACATGGCGCTCAGCCGCGCGCGGCTGATCTGCGGCGATGCCAGCCTGATCGATGACGTCGAGCGCGTGATCGAGGAGGTGCTGTCGACGCGGCGCGATGTGCGCAAGGTGGCGAAGGATGTGGCCGAGATGCGCGCGCTGATCGAACAGGAAAAGCCGCCGGCCAACATGTGGGACCTGAAGCTCATCCCCGGCGGTGTCGTCGATATCGAGTTCATCGCGCAATACCTTGCGCTGATCGCGCCGGCGAAGGATGTCGCCGTCAAGGTTAATGGCATCAGCACTGGCGAAGCGTTGAAGCAGCTGGGAGCGCCGCTGATGGCATCGGCCGATGTCGATAGCTGCGGCGAGGCGTTCGGGCTCTACACCGAACTGTCGCAGCTCATCCGGCTCTGCATCGATGGTCCCTTCGATCCCAAGGATGCACCGGCGGGTCTGATCGATCTCGTCTGCCGGGCCGGCGATTGCCCCGACATCAAGACGCTCGAGGGAGAGATGAAGCAGATCTCTAAGACGGTGCGGAAGGTCTTTCAGGCGGTGGTGAAGGCGTAGCGCATGTCGCGCAAAAGTGTGTAGCGGTTTTGCGGCGCCGACATGCGAAGCTTTATGCAGCGCTGTCCGGGATCAGCAGCGAAATCACCGTTCCGATCGCCTCGCGTGAGCGGATCTTCATGCGGCCACCGTGCAGCGTCGTCAGCGAGCGGGAAATGGCGAGGCCGAGACCGGAGCCGCCCTTGCTCTTGGCATACTGGTTCTGGACCTGTTCGAAGGGTTGGCCGATCTTGCTGAGCGCGGTCGTGGGAATGCCGATGCCGGTATCGGCGATCGTGAGCATGACGCCGACCGATGTGCGACGGGTGCGCACCGCGATCCGGCCGCCTTCGTCGGTGAATTTCACGGCGTTGGACAGCAGGTTGAGCAGGATCTGTTTCATCGCGCGGCGATCGGCATTGAGCGTCATGCCATCGCAGATGCGCTGTTGGATCTCGATGCGCTTTTCGCTGGCCGGGATCGCGGTGAAGCGCAGGCTTTCCTCGATGAGCGGCGCGAGGTCGATCGTCTCGCACTGAAGCTTCATGTGGCCGGCTTCGATCTTCGACATGTCGAGAATGTCGTTGATGACGTTGAGCAGGTGACGGCCGCTGTGATGGATGTCGCGGGCATATTCGTCGTACTTCGCCGAGCCGAGCGGACCGAACATTTCGTCCTGCAGGATTTCGGAGAAGCCGAGGATGGCGTTGAGCGGCGTGCGCAGCTCATGGGACATGTTGGCGAGGAATTCCGACTTCGCCTTGTTGGCGGCCTCGGCCCGTTCCTTCTCCGAGAGATAATTGGCGTTCGCCAGCGACAGCGCCGATTTCTGCCGTTCCAGCGTCTGGCGGGAAGAGGAGAGGTCGCCGATCGTCGCCATCAGGCGGCGTTCGGAATCGCGCAGGCGCTCCTGGTTGCGCTTCAGAAGCGTGATGTCGGTGCCGACGGAAACCATGCCGCCGTCGCGGGTGCGCCGCTCGTTGATCTGCAGCCAGCGTTCGTCGGCAAGCTGCACTTCGCTGGTCCGCGAGTAGCCGTTGCCATGGGCGTCGGCGATCCGGCGCTCGATGACGGGACGGGCGGCGGCGGCATTGACCGCGGCGCGCTCGGTGCCCGGCACCAGCACGCTGTCGGGAAGGCCGTAGGCTTGCTGGAAGTGCGTGTTGCACATCACCAGTCGGTCGTTCTTGTCCCACAGCACGAAGGCTTCCGACGTGCTCTCGATCGCGTCCGCCAACCGCTGGTCGGCTTCGGCGTAGCGTTGTGCGAGACGGTGCTGCTCGGTCACGTCCATGGCGATGCCGATCATGTGGACCTGGCCCGCATTGGTGCGGATGACCTGTGCGCGGGCGCGCATCCAGACGTAATGGCCGGCGGCGTGGCGCATGCGGAAGATCTGGTCGATCTGCTCGGCGTCGCCGCGTGCGACCGAGCGGGCGATCTCGTAAATGCCGCTGTCATCAGGGTGCATCAGACGCGCTGCGTCGCCGAAGCACATATTGCCGTCGCCGCCTGGAAGGCCGAGCATCTGGTACATTGAGCGCGACCAGAAGAATTCGCGGCGATCGAAATCGAAATCCCAAAGGCCGCAGCGGCCACGCGACAGAGCTGTTTCGACCCGTTGGTTGGACTCGACGAAGATCTCGTCGGCATGGCGGGCGCGGCGCACCTGCATGTAGTAGGCGTAGAGGATGACCAGGAGGATCGAGGAAATGCCGGCAAACAGCGTGACGTTGAGCGTCAACTCCTCGCGCCACAGCTGGCTGATCCGGTCGAGCGAGGTTGCCGCGACCACATAGCCGCCGCTGTCGCCGATGAGCGTGATCTGCGCGTAGTGCGGTCGGCCGGCGATGGTGGTCTCAATCACGCCCGCCCGGTCGCCGAAGCGGCGGATCGCGGAGACCTCGGAGAAGAAATCGCCGATACCGGCGCCGACATAGGCCGCACCGGCAGCGGACGCCGCGAACACCTTGCCGCTCGACTGCACGAGGAGGACGAAGGCGTCGTCGTCGAGCCGGTCCTGAGGCAAGAAGCGTGCGAGGCGGGCCTGGCCTTCGGTGGCGTTGCCGCTGTCGAAGATCGCCGCGGAGTCGGCGAAGGCTGCGGCGGCGGTGGCGGCTGCGAGTGCCGTGGAGTGGCGGGCGGCGGCCTGCATGCGGTCGTGCTCGGAGAGCATGCCAAAGAAATGCGAGGCTGCAACAACCGTCAGAAATGCAACGATAAGGATAGGAATGGCGCGCTTCAACACGGCCTCGGCATGCGTGTAATTTCGGGTAGAGGATGGTCGCGAGGTCGCGGTAGCCTTGCCGGTGAAGCTTTCACGCCAGGCGCGGAAGCTCTCGAAATCGACACGCAGCCGTCCTTCGGCCACGGTTGCCCGCCGCACGTTCATCATTTTCTGAGCCTTGTCCCTCGTGATTCGCTGCGCCGCTCGCCCGAACCTGACTCAATGAATCATTGGTGATTCGCCTTGTCCAGAGGAAAAGGTAAAAATCTGTTAACCGATTCTAAGTGCTGATTTTTCCAGCATGCGTGGGAGGCGGCTTCGACAGGCTCGGCCGCCTCGTGTCGCAAATCACCCCTTGAGGGTGCGCTCGACGATGTCGCGAACGTCGGTGGAGAGAGCCGGTGCTTCGGCGATCTCGGTCAGCGCCTTGCGTGCATGCTCGGCTCTTGCGGGTTCCAGCGAGCGCCAGGAGCGCATCGAAGTAAGGATGCGCGCCGCCAACTGTGGGTTGCGTATGTCGATGTCGAGGATCTCGCGGGCGAGGAAGCGATAGCCCTCTCCATCCGCGCGTCCGAAGCCGGTCGGGTTGCCGAAGGCAAACGTGCCGACCAGCGCGCGCACGCGGTTGGGGTTGGTGCGCTTGAACTGCGGATTGTCCATCAGCTTCAGCACCCGATCGAGCGCCTTTGCGCCCGGAATGGTCGCCTGGACGGAGAACCACTTGTCGATAACAAGAGCGTTTCCGGCAAAGCGGTCATGGAACGTGGAGAGTGCTGCGGCCGCCTCGCTGCTGTCGGGGAAGCGGTGCGCGAGGATCGTCAACGCCTGCATCAGATCCGTCATGTTGTTGGCGGCATCGAAGGCGGCCTTGGCGCGATCAGGCGTATTCTCGGCGTAGGACAGATAGGTGAGCGCGCTGTTGCGGAGCGCACGGCGACCGGCGCTCTTGGCGTCGGGGCTGAAATCGCCTGGCGTGGTCATGCTGTCGTAGAGTGCGGCGAAGACGCTCTTTCCTGCGTCGGCAACCTGCTGCAGCACGGCGGAGCGGCCGGCGTGGATGGCATCGGGGTCGTTGTTGCCGCCAAGTTCGCGGGCGATGTCGGATTCGCTCGGGAGCGCCAGCGCCTGGGCGCGGAAGGCGGGCTCCAGCGTCTCGTCGGCGGCTGCCGCAAGCAGGGCCTCGACGAAATCCTTCGAGGCAACGACCGGCTTGCCGTCACGCGCATCGCGGGCGGCTGCAAGGAGCGTCGGCAGTGCGAGATCGGTCAGCGCCTGCCAGCGCGCGAAGTGATCGGTCTCGAAGCGGGCGAGAAGCGCCAGATCCGTGGGCGACTGATCGAAATGCAGGTTGATCGGCGCCGAGAAGCTGCGGTTGATCGATACGATCGGCCGCGAGCCGATGCCCTTGAAGGTAGCCTGCTGGCTGCGCTCGGTCAGATGCAGCACGTTGTCACCATACTCGGCGCCATCGACCGAGGAGGGTTCGAGCGGCGTGCCGCCTTCGGCAAAGAGCGCGATGCTGAGCGGAATGTGCATCGGCTTCTTGTCTGTCTGCCCAGGCGTTGCCGGAACCATCTGCTCAAGCGACAGCGTGAAGCTCTTGGCGCCAGCATCATAGCTGCCGGATGCGGTGACGAGCGGCGTGCCGGCCTGGTGATACCAAAGCGAGAACTGCGTCATGTCGCGTCCGCTGGCATCCTCGAAGCACTTGACGAAATCCTCGATCGTGACGGCCTGGCCGTCATGGCGATCGAAATAGAGATCCATGCCCTTCTTGAACAGGTCCTTGCCGAGCAGCGTCGCGATCATGCGCGTGACTTCGCTGCCCTTCTCGTAGACCGTCGTCGTGTAGAAGTTGTTGATTTCGCGATAGGTGGTCGGACGCACCGGATGCGCCAGCGGACCGCCATCCTCGGGGAACTGCTCGGACTTCAGATGGCGCACTTCGGCGATGCGCTTGACCGGGCGCGAGCGCATGTCGGCCGAGAATTCGTGGTCGCGATAAACAGTCAGGCCTTCCTTCAGGCAAAGCTGGAACCAGTCGCGGCAGGTGATGCGGTTGCCGGTCCAGTTGTGGAAGTATTCGTGGGCGATGATCGCTTCGATGTTGGCGTAGTCCTGGTCGGTCGCGGTCTCCGGATCGGCCAGCACGTATTTGTCGTTGAAGACGTTGAGGCCCTTGTTCTCCATGGCGCCCATGTTGAAGTCCGACACGGCGACGATCATGAAGATGTCGAGATCGTATTCGCGGCCGAACCGCTCCTCGTCCCATTTCATCGAGCGCTTCAGCGCATCCATGGCGTAGGCAGCGCGCGCTTCTTTGCCATGCTCGACGTAGATCTTCAGCGTGACCTCGCGCTCCGACATGGTGACGAACTTGTCTTCGACGACACCAAGATCGCCGGCGACCAGCGCGAAGAGATAGCTCGGCTTCGGATGCGGATCGAACCAGGCGGCGAAGGCGCGGCCTTCGTCATAACCGGCGCCGCCGAGGAAGTTGCCGTTGGACAGCATGACCGGGTTGGCGGCCTTGTCGCCGATGATGGTGATGGTATAGGGCGCCAGAACATCCGGGCGATCGGGGAAGTAAGTGATGCGGCGGAAGCCTTCGGCCTCGCACTGGGTGCAGTAGACGCCGTTGGTGCGGTAAAGGCCCATCAGCTTGGTGTTGGCCTCCGGATTGATGATCGTGGTGATCGTCAGCTCGAAGGGCTTGGATTTCGGCAGGTTGCGGATCGTCAGGCTGTCAGGCGTTGCCGTATACTGGCTGGGCTTCATTTCCGCCTGGTCGAAGAGCAGGCCGGACAGAGCGAGTTCGTCACCGTCGAGAATGAGCGGCGCCTTCGGATCGGCGCCCTTGCGGCGGTGGAAGATCAGGCGGGCATCTACCTTGGTCGCGGTCGGGTCCAGTTCAAACGTCAGATCCACGCGCTCGAGTACGAAATCGGTGGGGCGGTAATCTGCCAGATTGATGACCTGGCCGGTATCTGTGCGCATGATATTCCCTGAGACCTTTAGACAATGCTTCGCAAACAGAGTGGGCGCTCTGCCGTAAAATTTGATTGGTATAATTACACTAAAGTCTGAACTAAAGCTAAAGCCAGAGGCAGTTTCGCGGGGTTTTAGCGCCGCCAGTGCTGGAGATACTTGAGGTGCATTCTCCGACGCTATGATCCGCTTCGTATGGGGCGATTTGGGCGCTGAATGGGATGGTCTGGGCGAAAAAGACGACCAAATTCGCGCATGTGGCGTTTTCACCTGTTCTTTAGCAGAAACCCTGTCAAAGTGAGCATGCATCGAATCCGGTGCGATCCCCCGACGTTCAATTGGTGAATTCGCGAGTTTCTGACATGCGGCCGGTATTCGAAAACCCGATGCGAGGTATCGCGTGCAAAGTCGCCTCCGTCGTCTTCTTTCTGGCGATGCAGACCTTCATCAAGCTTGCGGGCGCCGGCATCCAGCCCGGCCAGGTGACCTTTTACAGGTCGTTTTTCGCCCTGTTCCCGATCATGGCGTTTCTGGCCTATCGCGGACAGTTGAAGGCATCGTTCTACACTGCCAATCCTGTCGGTCATCTCAAACGCGGCACGCTTGGCATCATTTCGATGGGCCTGGGCTTTTATGGTCTGCTGCACCTGCCGCTGCCCGAGGCGATCGCGCTCGGCTATGCCTTGCCGCTGATCGCGGTGATCTTCGCCGCGCTGCTTCTTGGCGAGACGGTGCGCGTCTATCGCTGGAGCGCGGTGTTTGTCGGCCTGATCGGTGTGGCGATCGTGTCCTGGCCGAAGCTTACACTCTTTCGTGATGGCGGCGTGGAGACGGCGCAGGCAATCGGCGCCGTTACGGTGCTCCTGGCATCCGTTCTCGGCGGTCTGGCGATGATCCAGGTGAGAAAGCTGGTGGAAGAAGAGAAGACCTCGACGATCGTGCTCTATTTCTCGATCACGGCCTCGGTGTTTTCGCTATTCACTGTACCCTTCGGCTGGGATCTGCTTGATCTCGCGCCGCAACTCTATCTGATCTCCGCCGGCTTCTGCGGCGGTATCGCGCAGATCCTGCTCACGGAAAGCTATCGTCATGCGGATGTCTCGACGATCGCGCCATTCGAATACACATCGATCGTCTTGGGAAGTGTGCTCGCTTACTTCGTGTTCGATGATATCCCGACCACGAGCATGCTGATCGGAACCGCCGTCATCGTCTCTGCTGGCATTTTCATTATCTACCGCGAGCATCAGCTGGAGCTTGAGCGGGCGGCTGCGCGGAAAGCCAGTTCCCCGTAACGCGATTCTCACGAAATGGTGCGGCTAAGTGTCGCAAAATTCATGCATTTTTGATGTCGCGCGCTCGTCCCTACAAAATTTGAGGGTAGCGCGGGGCGATTGCGCATGCTTTGTGAACATGAACAATTTTCATTTATTTATATGTCATGATGTTGAGAATAAGTGACGGCTTCGCATTGTTGAGCTTGTGCATGGGCAAGTCGAGTGCCGTCCGGGAGACCAATGCCGTTTAGTGCCGCAGACTTGATCGCCGACCCCAAGTTTATTTTGGGTATTCGATTTCACGCAAGCCGCATGCGCAACATGTTCGATGCCGGCCCAAGGCTTGCGCGCTTGCTCGCATCGCACCAGCGGTGGCTTCTTACACAAGTCGCCTATGCGCTCAGCATGGAGCGCGTCGATGGCGATCCAACGTCCGGGCTAACTGCTACGGCGCTGACGACCGAGATCACTGCTTTCAAGGCCGCGAGCCGCAACACCATCCGCAGCTATATCGATGAACTTGCGACCTACAGGTTCATCACCTGTGTTCCGGGCGAAGAGCGCAAGCGGCCGCGTCGCTACGAGGTGGCCGAAATCGCGCAGCAGGCAATGGTCAGCTGGGTCTGGTCCAACCTGCTCGCGCTCGACGTCCTCGACGACGGCGATAGGGCGGAGCGCTTTGAGGCAAACCCTCAGTGGATAGGGCTGATGCAGCCGCGCATCGCGCGTGATTGCCTGCGCGATAAGGCCTGGCGTGAGCCGCCGGAGCGGGTTGCCATGTTTATGTGGAACGACGCCGGCGGCCTTATCGTCGATTATCTGATGTCGAGGATCGACCCGGAAGAGCAGCATCCCGACCGCTTCTTCGTCGGGCCGATCGACAGCAGGGCGCTGGCAGCCGACTTCATGATATCGCGCACGCATATGCAGCGCCTCTTCGCCAAGGCGGCGCAGGATGGCTGCATGGGGTGGGACATCGATATGAAGAAGCCGTCGCTATGGATATCGCGCGCGTTCGTCGAGGAATACTGCCAGTGGCAGGCGATCAAGTTTGCCTATGTTGATCAGGCGTTTCACGCGGCAAGCGAGATATCGGGAGAGAGGTAGGCCGCTGCGGCCGCTCTGGCGTGCGCCGATGGCGACGCGTCAGGATTCGCGATCGTAGGCTTCCGCGGCGCATACGGCTGCGCGGATATGCTCGATGGCGTCGATCTTGCAGAGAAGTGAGATGAGACGGGTCGTCATGAGAATAAGCCGATAAGCGGCAGGGACGGCGAATGGCCGTGCCCTGCGATCAATACTGCTGGAAATCCGCGAAGATGGCAGCGGGGCGCACGATGCGACCACTCGCGCCAGTGCCACGAGCGATCATCTGCTCGTTGGTGGCGAAGCCGGTGCGGCAGTAGCTCTGCGTGGTGCGGCCGTTGCTGTTTGCGTTTCTCAATGTTTCAAATCTGCAGTGTGTAGGACGACGAGTGTTGCTCATTGCCTTGGTTCCTTAGTGATTCCTCCCAAGACACAACGCTAATATTGCAGCGCACAATAGATTTCACAAGGCATAGGAATACGCGGCAGGCATGCGTTTTGCGCATGGGTATCGTCGCAAATCTGTCAATGTTGGTTATTTAGGAGGCAGAATTGATTTCTGTCAGTTTCGCCTGAAAAGCCAATAAATCGTTCCAGGCCAAGCGCTTATTGACCGGCGCCGTCAACAGGTCCTGCGGATGCAGCGTCGCGATGGCCGGGACGACGCGGTCACCTGCGGCAATTTCACGCCATTGGCCACGCAAGCCGTGAATGGTGTCGCCTTCGCCAAAAAACACTCGAGCCGCGAAATTCCCGAGCAGGAGAATCACTTTCGGCTCGGCAAGCGCGATCTGCCGCTCGATGAAGGGACGGCAGATATCCATCTCGGCGGGCGAGGCGACGCGGTTGCCCGGCGGGCGCCACGGAATGACCTGGGTCAAGAGGATACCCGCGCGATCAAGCCCGATCGCGGCCAGCATCTTGTCCAGCAGCTGGCCGGGACGCCCGGCGAAAGGCTGCCCCTCGCGATCGTCCTCCGCGCCCGGCGCCGAGCCGATCAGCATGATGCCGCTCGCAGCATCTCCACTGGCAAAGATCGTCGAGCGCGCGCTGTGCTTGAGATTGCAGCCGTTAAAGGCTTCGAGCGCGGTCTTCAGCTCCGCGAGAGACCGCGCGCTTTCGGCGGCAAACCGCGCCTGCTGGATCGCCTCGCCGTCGGGGATGGCCGGCTGCGGCCGCTGCGCCGACCGCTCAGGCTGGGGCGCACTGCGCTGTGCGGAAGCCGCTGGTGCACGGGAAGCCGTCTCTCTCGCCTCCGCCTGCGGGGCAGGGGCGGCGCTGCGGCGCGCCGCCTTCATCGCCTCGAATTCGGCGAAGCGATCGACGGCCTCGTCTTCCAGCAGCCACTCGACGCCGGCATCCGCATGGAAATGCAGAAGGGCTGCGAGTTCGCCTGGAGAGAGGTCGTTGACGGAGATCATGGGCGCGACATTACCGAAGCTGAGGCCTCAATGAAAGTGCGCAGCCGCCACATCCCGGCCTATTGCACCGTCCATTGCGCGATATCGTCGCGTTCGCCGATCAGCGCCAGGCCGTGCGCGATCGAGAGCATCTCGCCGCCGGTCTCGATACGATCCGTGTCGAAGCGCTCGGTGAAGATGCGACGCACCGCCGGAACGAAAGAGGTGCCGCCGGTGAGGAAGACCTTGTCGATCGTGCCCGCTTCCGTATTGGTCTTTTCGAGCACATCGTCGAGCGCGCCTTCGATGCGCGCGAGATCGTCCGAAATCCAGCTCTCGAAATCGGCGCGGGCCACCATGCGCTTTCCGGCGCGGCCGAGCGGCGAGAAGTTGAACTCGGCTTCCTCAGAGGCCGACAGCGCCATTTTCGTGGCGGACACCGCCTGGTAGAGCGGATAGCCTTCGTCGTGGTCGACGAGATCGATGAAGAGCTCCAGCTTCTCCGGCTCAAGCGCCGTCCGGACAAGCTTCTTCAGGTCCTCATATTCGCGCGAGGTCTTGAAGATCGATAGCTGGTTCCAGCGGCTGAAGCTGGAGTAGTAGTTGGTCGGCACTTCAAGGATCTTGTCGAAGCTCTTGAAATGACTCCCCTTGCCGATCTCAGGCGCCACGACGTTTTCGATGATGCGCGCGTCGAAGTGATCACCGGCGATGCCGACACCGGAATGACCGATCGGCGTGGCCTTCAGCTGGCCGGCGACGGTCTCGAAGCGGATCAGCGAATAGTCGGTCGTGCCGCCGCCAAAGTCGGCGACCAGCACCGTTGCATCGCTTTTCAGGTTCTGCGCGAAGTAAAAAGCGGCCGCCACCGGCTCATAGACATAGTGCACCTCCGGGAAGCCGAAGCGCGACAGAGCCTCGTTGTAGCGCTGCGTCGCCAGCACCGGATCGGGGCTCGCGCCGGCGAAGTGCACCGGCCGGCCGGTGACGATGCGCGTCACGTCCGATGGCCAGTTGCTGCCCGCATAATTGCTGAGGCGGCGGATGAAGACCTCCATCAGGTCCTCGAAGCTGTGGCGCTTGGCGTAGATCAGCGTGCCCTGGAAGAGCGCGCTGGCGGCGAATGTCTTGATCGACTGCAGGAAGCGACAATCGCCGGGATTGTCGATGAACTGGCGGATCGCCGCATGGCCTGCCTCGACCTTCAGCGCCGAAGCGCCGAGCTTGCCATCCTTCATGAAGGACAGCGCCGTGCGCATGCTGTCGCTTTCACCCGCCGAGCTGGTGAAGCCCATGGAATGCGTGGTCTTGCCGTCTGCGGTGGCAAGTACGGTGTTGGTCGTGCCAAAGTCCAAACCTAGCGCTTGAGCCATGCTCGCACCTCTCAATGTCGATCGTTGCTGGAGACTGGAGCAAATGCTCCGCCGGGGCGCCAAGGGACGCCCAAATTCAAGAGGGCGCGTGATGCCACAGCGGTTCGTCTTATTCAAGACGCGGAAGCGCAAAATGAAACGGGCGCCGATGGGCGCCCGTCTCGATCATTCCGCTGCGATGGCCCGGGCGGGCTCCTCGTGTTGCTCTTCTGTCTTCTTCCGCCCAAGGCTGAGCAGCCAGTCGCTGAGCCGTCCCATCTCGACGAAGATGACGGGGGTGATGAACAGCGTCAGCGCCTGGCTGACGATGAGGCCGCCGACCACGGCGATGCCGAGCGGCTGGCGAAGCTCCGAGCTTGCGCCCGAGCCGAGCGCGATCGGGAGCGCGCCGAGCAGCGCGCAGAAGGTCGTCATCATGATAGGGCGGAAACGCCGTACGCAAGCTTCGTGAATGGCCTCGGACGAAGTCATCCCGGTTCCCGATCGCAGGTTCTCCAGCGCCACGTCGATCATCATGATCGCATTCTTCTTGACGATACCGATCAGCATCAGGAGGCCGATCAACGCGATGATCGACAGGTCGAAGTTCATCACTCTCAATGCCAGAAGCGCGCCGAGTGCTGCCGCCGGCAGACCGGAGAGGATCGTCAGCGGGTGGATGAAGCTCTCGTAGAGGACACCGAGAACGACATAGATCGTCAGAACCGCCGCCAGGATCAGGAGAGGCGTATTGCCCTGCGATTGCTCGAAGATCTGCGCCGTGCCGCCATAGGACGTGAAGACGTCCGAGGGCATGTCGATGTCCTTCTTGATCTGGTCGATCGCCGCTGTTGCATCGCCGAGCGCCTCGCCGGCGGGCAGGTTGAACGACACCGTGGTCGAGACCAGCTGGCCGGTCTGGTTGATCGTCACCGGCCCGGTGGTGCGTTCGACGGTCGCGAAGTTCGACAGCGGGACGAGCGCGCCGCTCGACGACGCCACGCGGATGTCTTGCAGCTTCTGGTCATCCCACGGCGCATTGGTGTCGTACTCGACGAGCACGTCGTAGCTGTCGCCGGTCGACTGGATCTGCGCCGCCGCATAACCGCCGAAGGATTCCTGCAGCGTCGTGCGCAGCTGGTCGTCGGTGATCCCGAAGGCGGCTGCCTTTTCCGTATCGACCTTGATCTCGGCCTGAAGCGCGTTGTTCTGCGCGTCCGATGTCACGTCGGTAAAGCGCGGATCGCCGTGCATGGCCTGCTGGATCTTGTTGGCCCAGAGGTTTGTCTGGTCCGCGCTGAGTGCCTGGACCACCAGCTGATACTGGCTGGCCGTCTGCCGTCCACCGAAGCGCAGGCTCTGCTGCGGTGTGATGAAGGCCTGTAGGCCGGGGATCTTGCTAATGCTGGCGCGCAGTTCGCGCAGAGTCTGGTCGAGTGGCGGCCGGTCCTTCTTGTCCTTCAGTTCAACGAACATCGTGCCGTTGTTGAGCGGGCTGCGGGCATTGCCGCCGACGATCGACATGACGTGGTTGACAGCAGGGTTCTGCTTGACCAGCGCCGCAGCCTGGTTCTGCAGATCCTTCATCGCCGGGTAAGAGATATCCTGGCGGGCGCGGGTCGATATGTTGAGGCGGCCGATATCTTCCGTCGGGAAGAAGCTCGTCGGCAGCGTCATGAACAGGTCGATGGTCAGTCCGACCGAAGCCAGAAACAGCCCGAGAATGGCCGGACGGTGCGCCAGGCACCAGGCAACGGAGCGGTCATACCCACGCAGCGTTCGCTCGAAGCCGGCATCGAACCAGCGGATGAAGAAAGGCGGCTGGCTATGGCCGCTGCCGAGCCGTGAGGCGAGCATCGGCGTGACCGTCAGCGACACGATGGCGGATGCCACGATCGCGATCGCCACCACCATGCCGAACTCGTTGAAGATACGCCCGACGACACCGCCCATCAGAAGGATCGGAATGAAGACCGCGATCAGCGAGACGGACATGGAGATGATCGTATAGCTGACTTCGCCCGAGCCCTTGATGGCCGCCTCGAGAACCGGCATGCCATCCTCGACGTGCCTCAGGATGTTTTCGAGCATGACGATGGCGTCGTCGACCACGAGGCCGACGGCGAGCGTCAGCCCGAGCAGCGAGATGTTGTCGACGCTGTAGCCCAGCACATACATCATGCCGAAGGTGGTGATCAGCGACAGCGGCACGGCAAGGCCCGGTATGATCGTCGCCGTCAGGTGGCCGGTGAAGAGGTAGATGACGAGAACGACGAGGCCGATTGTCAGGAACAGCGTGAACTTCACGTCCGAGATCGCGTCGCGGATCGGCTTGGCCGAATCGTTCATCACCTGCGTCGTCACCGATCCCGGTATCTCGGCATGCAGCGCCGGCAGCTTCGCATTGATGGCATCGACGACCGCAACCGTGTTGGCATCCGGCTGGCGTTGGATTGCCAGGATGATGCTCTGCTTGCCGTCGTACCAGCTGCCGGTGTTCTGGTTCTCGACGCTATCCTCAACGTCGGCGACATCGCCGAGATGGATCGGCGCACCACCAGGATTGGCAATGACGAGGGTGCGGAACTGCTCGGCATTGGTGCGCTGCGTGTCGGCGGTGATCGTCATGCTCTGGCTGTCGTTCTGCAGCGTGCCGACGGGCACCTGGCTATTGGCAGCCTGGATCGCCTTGTTGACCGTATCGATCCCGAGACCCCGGTTGAGCAGCTTGTTCGGATCGACCTCGACGCGCACGGCATAGGTTTGCGCGCCGAAGACCGAGACCTCGGCCACGCCGGGCAGGGTGGAGAGCGAGGGCGAGATGATGTTTTCCGCGACATCGTCGAGCTTGCTGCGCGGCATCGTATCGCTCTGCACCGCAAGCAGCATGACGGGAGCGTCGGCCGGGTTGGTCTTCCGGTAGCTCGGGGGCGTCGTCATGTTGTCGGGCAGCTGCCGTGTGGCATGCGAGATCGCCGCCTGAACGTCGGCGGCGGCCGCATCGATGCTGCGGTTGAGATCGAACTGCAGCACGATGCTGGTATTGCCGAGCGAGTTGGTGGCGCTGATTTCGCTGATCCCGGGGATCGTCTCGAACTGCTTGATCAGCGGGGTCGCGACCGACGTCGCCATGGTCTTCGGCGAGGCGCCGGTCAGTGCCGCCGAGACGTTGATCGTCGGGAAATCGACCTGCGGCAGGGCTGCCACCGGCACGAGCTGATAGCCGGCGATGCCGGCAAGCACGGCGCCGATGGCGAGAAGCGTGGTGGCGACGGGGCGCCGGATACAGAAATTTGGTATCATTCTTCCGTGCCCGCCACGATGGTTTCCGTTGACTTCGGCTGATCCGCCGAGGCGACGTTGATCGCCTTGCTATCGAACTCTTCCTTCACGGCCTGCTTGTCGACGAGCTGCGCCTGTCCCTCGATGACCACATGGTCGCCTTCCGAAAGACCGGCAGAGATCGCCGTGTAGCCGCCGTTGGCGCGGGCGACGGTGACAGGCGCCAGCCGCACCTTTCCGTCGTTGACGACGAACGAGTAGAAGCCATCGGCGCCGGGGCTCACCGCCACCGTCGGCACGACCACCTGCTGTTCGTTGTTGTTGAAATGCACGACGATGTTGACCGACTGACCGGGCCAGAGCGCGCCCGATGCATTCTCGAATTTCGCCTTGGCGAGGATGGTGCCGGATGCGGTATCGACACTGTTGTCGTAGAAGCTGATATGGCCGGTGCGCGGCTTGCCCTTGCCTGATGGCGGCACGGTGGTCACGTCGACGGGGCCGGCTGCGAGCGCCAGCTTCAGCTGCCTGAGATCGCGCTCCTGCAGATGGAACTTCACATAGATCGGGTCGTATTTGGCGATCGTCACAATGGTCGCACCTGCCGTCACGAAGGCGCCGGGGCTGACGGCGACGTCGCCAAGGCGGCCGTCGAACGGCGCCCGGATGTCGGTATGTTCAAGCAGTACCTGATCGGACGCGAGCGTCGCCTTGTCCGCTTGCACGGTGGCAACGGCGGTGTCACGCGCCGCCTTTGCCTGGTCATAGGTCTGCTGCGTGCCGGCTTTCGATGTGAGAAGGTCCGAGGCGCGCGTGAGCGCCGTCTCTGCCTCGGCGACCGTCGCGGTATCGCGCACGATCATCGCATTGTCCTTGTCGACCGCGGCCTGTGCCGTGCGGTTGTCGAGCTTGGCGATGAGGTCGCCTTGCTTGACGGAGGAGCCATCGCTGGCGATGATCTCGGTGACCAACCCCTGTTCCTGCGCGGCGATCGTCGTGTTGTCGTCGGCGTCGGCCCAGCCGGATGCCGTGACATCGCGCGGCAGCACCGTCTTAACGGCGGCCACTGTTTTCACCAGGGTCGGTCCGCCGCCCTTTCGCCCCTTGCCCTTCTGGTCGCCCCCCTGTTGCGCGCCATCGCCTGCCGCCTGCTTGCCGCCGGAAGCATCGGCCTGTGCGGTCGCTTTCGATCCGAATTGCGAGAGATAGGGGATGCGATCCTTATAGTGCCACGCGCCGAAGCCGGCTGCGACAACAAGGCAGGTGGTGATCCAGAGTTTCTTCATGGTTGATACCGGTCGGGGGCTGTTGAGTATGACTTATTCAACCACTTTTATTGCGGCACGAAAGAGACACAATCCCGACAGGGGCATCACTAAGTGGTTAGAATGGCTTAAATTTTCGTAATGTTCGCATATTCTAACCTGCGGGCGATCGCGTGAATGTGACGCAACCGCGGTCGGGCGCCGCTGGCTGGCGCCCGATTGTCGTTTGCGATCAGAGGGATCGCGCCGCGCCACCATCGCAGCGCACGAGGCTGCCGGTGATATAGCTCGCCTGCTGGCTGCAGAGGAAGGCGGCGGTCGCCGCGAACTCTTCCACCTTGCCGTATCGACCGACTGGGATGGCCGCTTCCTTGACGACGCGAACGTCTTCTATGCTCTTGCCCGTGCGCTTGGCGGCGGCCCCGTCGAGATCGTCAAGCCGGCTCGTCAGAATGCTGCCGGGGAGCAGCAGGTTGGTGGTGATGCCGAAGCGGCCGATTTCGGTTGCCAGTGTCTTGCTCCAGCCGGCGAGCGCTGGGCGCAGCGTGTTGGAAAGCGCGAGATTGCCGATCGGCTCGATCACACCTGAGGACGCGACAGTCAGGATGCGGCCCCATCCCTGTTCCTTCATGCTGGGCAGCAGCGTGTTGGTGAGCGTGATGACCCGGAGCACCATCGAGAAGAAATAGGTCTCCAGCCGCTCTGCCGTCATGTCCTCGGTAGTGCCGGGCGTCGGGCCGCCGGTATTGTTGATCAGGATGTCAACGCCACCGAGCTTGCTCTTGACGGCTGTCGTGACCGTCTCGACGAAGTTTTCTTCCGAAAGATCGGCCCAGATCCAGTCGGCCTTGCCCTTGCCCTCGGCATTGATCGCCTTGCAGTTCGCCTCCAGCGTTTCACCGCTGCGTCCGCACAAAAGCACATTGGCGCCTTCGCGCGCCAGAGCGACCGCGATGCCGTGGCCGAGTCCGCGCGACGATGCCAGCACGAGCGCGCGCTTGCCCTTGATGCCCAGATCCATTTTGACGTCGCCTGTTGTTCGCTCCGTTTATAGGGCGCGCGACGATCAAAAGGAAAGACCGGCCATGGCTTGATCAGCTTCATTTATTGACGTTGACGTAAGCGGCATGTAGTTCTCTGGTGAAGAGGAATATCATTGCGCGAAATGGGGTATTGGCTGTCGTTTCCCGGCTCGACAATCCAGCCATGTTTTGCCAAGAGATAGCCTACACACGGGGAATTATGGCCGCAAAGCCGGCCGAGCGGAGAATGATGAATGACCGAAGCGACTGAACTGCCCGAACGCGAGAGCATGGAATTCGACGTCGTGATTGTCGGCGGCGGTCCTGCCGGCCTCTCGGCCGCGATCAGGCTGAAGCAGGTCAATCCCGAACTCTCCGTCGTCGTGCTGGAGAAGGGCGCCGAAGTCGGTGCGCATATCCTGTCGGGCGCCGTCGTCGATCCTATTGGTATCGACCGCTTGCTGCCGGATTGGCGCGAAGAGGCAGATCATCCGTTCAAGACCGAGGTCAAGGACGACCACTTCTTGCTGCTCGGCCCGGCCGGTTCCATCCGCCTGCCGAACTTCGCCATGCCGCCGCTGATGAGCAATCACGGCAACTACATCGTCTCGCTCGGCAATGTCTGTCGCTGGCTGGCGGGCCACGCGGAAGCCTTGGGCGTCGAGATCTATCCGGGCTTTGCCGCCACCGAAGTTCTCTACAACGACGAGGGCGCCGTCATCGGTGTCGCCACCGGCGACATGGGCGTCGAGAAGAACGGCGAGCCCGGCCCGAATTTCACTCGCGGCATGGAATTGCTCGGCAAATATACGCTGATCGGCGAAGGCGTGCGCGGCTCGCTCGCGAAACAGCTGATCGCCAAGTTCGATCTCCAGAAGGACCGCGAACCCCAAAAATTCGGCATCGGCATCAAGGAGCTCTGGCAAGTCAAACCGGAGAACCACAAGCAGGGCCTCGTGCAGCACTCCTTCGGCTGGCCGCTCGGCATGAAGACCGGTGGCGGTTCGTTCCTGTATCATCTGGAAGACAACCTCGTTGCCGTCGGCTTCGTGGTGCACCTGAACTACAAGAACCCCTATCTCTATCCCTTCGAGGAGTTCCAGCGCTTCAAGACGCATCCGGCGATCCGCACCACCTTCGAGGGCGGCAAGCGGCTGTCCTACGGCGCCCGCGCCATCACCGAGGGCGGCTATCAGTCGGTGCCGAAGCTGACCTTCCCAGGCGGCGCGCTGATCGGTTGCTCCGCCGGCTTCGTCAACGTTCCCCGCATCAAGGGCAGCCACAATGCCGTACTGTCGGGCATGCTGGCGGCCGACAGGATCGCCGACGCTATCGCCGCAGGCCGCGCCAATGACGAGGTTATCGAGATCGAGAACGAATGGCGCGCAAGCGACATCGGCAAGGACCTGAAGAAGGTCCGCAACGTCAAGCCTCTCTGGTCGAAGTTCGGCACGGCCATCGGCGTGGCGCTCGGCGGTCTCGACATGTGGACCAACCAGCTCTTTGGCTTCTCCTTCTTCGGTACGCTCGGTCACGGCAAGACCGATGCCGCATCGCTGGAGCCGGCATCAAAGCACAAGCCGATCGATTACCCCAAGCCTGACGGCGTGCTCACCTTTGACCGTCTCTCCTCGGTGTTCCTGTCGAACACCAATCACGAGGAGAACGAGCCTGTTCATCTGAAGGTCAAGGACATGGCGCTGCAGAAGTCGTCGGAGCACGACATCTTCGCCGGTCCCTCGACGCGCTACTGTCCTGCAGGCGTCTATGAGTGGGTGGAGAAGGATGGCGAGGAGACCTACGTCATCAACGCCCAGAACTGCGTCCACTGCAAGACCTGCGATATCAAGGACCCCAACCAGAATATCAACTGGGTGCCGCCGCAGGGCGGTGAGGGGCCTGTTTATCCGAATATGTAAGGGATGAGCCATGAGCGCTACCCTTGCGATCAGGCAAGCGCGCTTGGAAGAATTCCCGCGTCTCACCGAGATCGAACTTGACGCCTTCGCGACATTGGCGGAGGCGTTGGGCATCTCCGACGCAGCGCAAGCCTTGCCGCACGATATCCTGCGAAAGGCACTCGAAGCCGGCCTGCTGATCGTGGCCGCCGACGGCGATGATCACCCAGTCGGCTTCCTGGCGGCGGAAGAGATCCACGACACCCTCTATGTGATCGAGCTCGATGTCAGCAGGGACTGGCAACGAAAGGGCGTCGGCCGGCGCCTGATGTCCCACGCGGTCGAAATGGCAAGGACACGACGGCTCTCCGCGCTGACGTTGACGACGGACCGCCATGTCCCGTTCAACGCACCTTTCTACCAATCCATCGGTTTCGAAACGGCAGACGGCGAAGCCATGCCGCCATTTTTGCGGGCCAAGATCGATGATGAAGTCGGCAACGGCATGGATCCGGAACGGCGCGTGGCCATGCTGCTGCGGCTTTGAGGTGCGAACAGCCACCTCACAACCTCTTAACGAATGCGTTACCACACCCACACGCTTAGCAGTTCATTAACCATAATCTCCGTAACCTTGGTCTCATCAACCGAACGTTAAGGATCTGCTTCGATGTCGCTTTCCCGCCGTGGTTTCGTTTTGGGCGTCTCCGCGCTTCTCGCCGGCTGCGCTTCGAGCGGTCCCGATCATCGCGCCAACTACGCGGCCATTCCGGCCGAGAAGTTTCCGCTGCCGGCCATGCCGATCGACAAGATCGATCCGGAGCTTCGTCGCCAGCAGGTCAGCTATGCCTCGAGCTATAGCCCCGGCACCATCGTCGTCGATACGCCCGCCCGCCGCCTCTACTACATCCTCGGCGATAACCAGGCGATGCGCTATGGCGTCGGCGTCGGTCGGGAAGGGCTGGCCTTTGCAGGCGGCGCCTATGTCGGGCGCAAGGCCGAATGGCCGAGCTGGACGCCGACCGAAAACATGCAGCGCCGCGAAGAGCGCTACCGCAAGCTCGCCGGCGGCATGCCGGGCGGGCCGAACAATCCGCTCGGCGCCCGCGCCATCTATCTCTATCGCGGCGGCAACGACACGCACTTCCGCATCCACGGCACCAACCAGCCGCAGTCGATCGGTCTTGCCATGTCGAGCGGTTGCATCCGCATGCTCAACCACGACGTCATCGACCTCTACGAGCGGGTAGAGCCGGGCGCGCAGGTCGTCGTCATCCAGGCAACGGCCTGAACCACAATGAGAAACGGGGCCGATCGGCCCCGTTTTCCTGTCTAAAGCAATGTGCCGCTGAGGATCAGCAGCGCCACCGAGAAGTAGATCACCAGCCCGGTCACGTCGACCAGCGTGGCGACGAAGGGCGCAGAGGCGCTGGCCGGATCGAGCCGTAGCTTCTGCAGCACGAAGGGCAGCATCGAGCCTGCGACCGAGCCGAACGTCACGATCCCGATCAGCGCCGCGAAGATCGTGAAGCCGACGAGGATCCAGTGCTCACCATAGTCATAGAGCCCGATATTCTGCCACAGGATGATGCGGACAAAGCCGACGGCGCCGAGGATCGAGCCGAGCACGATGCCGGTCGGTAGTTCGCGCAGCAGAACCCGCCACCAGTCTGACAGCTTCAGCTCGCCCAGCGCCAGCGCCCGGATGATGAGCGACGTCGCCTGCGAACCGGAGTTGCCGCCGGAGCTCATGATCAGCGGCACGAACAGCGTTAGCACGATGGCCTTTTCCAGCTCGCCCTCGAAATGCTGCATGGCGCTTGCCGTCAGCATCTCGCCGAGGAAGAGGGCGCAGAGCCAGCCCGCGCGCTTCTTCAGCATGCCGGCGAAGCTGATCGCCATGTAGGGCTTTCCGAGCGCCTCCATGCCGCCGAACTTCTGGGCGTCTTCTGTCTGATCGGCGATCATCGTGTCGATCACGTCGTCGACCGTGACAATCCCCAGCATGTGGCCGTTCTCGCCGATAACAGGCAGTGCCAGCAGATTGTGCTTGCGGATCAGCCGTGCCACGTCTTCCTGCGTCATCAGCGGATCGGCCCGGACGATGCCGCCCTGCTGGGCGACGCTCAGCACCGAGGCCTGCGGCTCGCCATTGATGAGACGGCGCAGGGTGACGACGCTCGTGAGCGCCTGTGTCTCCACGTCGAGAACATAGATCGCATAGACGGTCTCACGCGAACGCTCGACCTTGCGAACATGCTCCAATGTCTTCTCGACAGTCCAGGTCGCTGGGACGCTGACGAACTCCGTCGTCATGATGCTGCCTGCCGTGCGCGGCGGATAGCCCATGAGGTGCTGCACGGCGAGGCAGGTCGCGCGGTCGAGCTTGGAAAACAGGTGTGCCCGAGCGGCCTCGTCCATTTCTTGAAACAGGTCGGCGACGCGGTCGTTGGCGGTGGCGTTCAATAGCCGTGCGGCCTGCTCGACCGGCATTTCGGTCAGCATCGCGGCGGCATGGTGCAGCTCCGGGCGTCCGAGTATGCGGACGGCCTTCTGCTGCGGCAGCGTGGCGAGGATAGCCGCTGCTTCGGGAATTTCGAGCGCGTTTAGACGCTCGACGCGTTCAGCCGTGGTGATGGCACCGAGGCTGTCGCTGGCAAAGAAACGGGCGGCATGGCCTGCCCGCAGAGGGAAGCGATTGATGTTCATATAGCTCGCCTTTCCGTCGATCCGCCGCAGCGTCCGACGGGCGAGCCCGATGGATATCGGTCAGCGCACGAAGGCCGCGTACGGCAAAGGCAATCGACTACTACTGTCGCTTGGCATCGTGAGATGGCTCCGTTGATATCCGCGCGGAACGGGCGTTCCGTGCGTGATGCTGTAGGTGGTCCCAAACGCTGAAAAAGTCAAGCGGGGTAGGCGGTTGCGGCGAAAAAGCCGCGCAGGCCGCGCGGCTTTCTTGGTAAGCGTGATGGATAAGGCGCTTCCTTATGCCGAAATGCTCATCCATCAGGACGAGCCGACAGCGATCAAAAGCCTGCGAGCACGAGCTTGCCCTTGGTCTTTCCGCTCTCGATCATCGCATGCGCCGTCTTCAGGTTCGCCGCGTTGATCACGCCGAGCGTTTCGTTCAGCGTCGTGCGGATGGTGCCGGCATCGACCAGGTCGGCGATCTTGTTCAGGAGCTTGTGCTGCTCGATCATGTCGGCGGTGTTAAAGAGCGGGCGGGTGAACATCAGCTCCCAGTGGATCGAAATGGCCTTGCGCTTGAAGGGCACGATGTCGAGCGTCTTTGGATCATCGATGAGCGCGAAGCGGCCCTGCGGCGCGATGGCCTCGACGATATCCTGCAGGTGGTCGCTGGTGTTCGTCGTGGAGAAGATGAAGCTGGGTGCGCCAATGCCGAGTGCTGCCATCTGCGGAGCGATCGGCTGCGAATGGTCGATCACATGGTGGGCGCCGAGTTCCTTCACCCAGGCCTGTGTTTCCGGCCGCGAGGCCGTCGCGATGACGGTGAGGTCGGTCAAGGCGCGGGCAATCTGGATGGCGATCGACCCGACGCCACCGGCGCCGCCGATGATGAGGATGGCGTTGGCCGCACCCGGAACAGCGTCCTGCACCTTCAGGCGGTCGAACAGCGCCTCATAGGCGGTGATCGAGGTCAGCGGCAAGGCAGCGGCGGCCGCGAAATCGAGGCTTGATGGCTTGCGGCCGACGATGCGCTCATCGACCAGATGGAACTCTGCGTTGGAACCGGGGCGGTTGATCGCGCCTGCGTAAGCGACCTCGTCTCCGACCTTGAAAAGCGTCACATCAGGGCCGACCGCCTTGACGATGCCGGCCGCGTCCCAACCGAGAACCTTGAACTCGCCGTCCGCGGGCGCCACGCCGATGCGGATCTTGGTGTCGACGGGATTGACCGAGACGGCCTTGATCTCGACCAGGAGATCGTGGCCGGTAGCCTCAGGCATCGGCAGGTCGACGTCGATCAGAGATGTCTCGGCGGAAATGGGCTGCGGGGTGGTGTAGGCGACGGCACGCATGAAAGACTCCAGTGTTTGTTGCACGGATGCTAGATGCGTCTTACGTTAGGATCACGCAAGAATGCACAAATTCTGTACGTAGTACCCAAAAGGATACCGTCAAATGTCGTTGCCGAGAGACAAGCTGACCGAGAACTTCCCCGGATGCCCCGTCGAGGCGACGTTGAGTTTTCTGGATGGCAAGTGGAAGGGCGTGATCCTCTTTCACCTGATGGAGGGCACGCTGCGCTTCAACGAACTGCGCCGCAAGCTGCCATCGGTAACGCAGCGGATGCTCACTAAGCAGCTTCGGGAGCTGGAGGAATGCGGTCTGGTGTCGCGCACGGTGTTTCCGGTCGTGCCGCCACGCGTGGATTACGCGCTGACGTCGCTTGGCAAGACATTGAAGCCCGTCATCGCCGCCTTGGCCGCATGGGGCGAGGAAAACATATCCTGCCGCCCCAGTGGCCGCCACCTCAGGGATGTGGCGGCCTGTGATCGCTCAGACGCGGCTGCGCCGGTCGAGGCGTAGTGAGGCCGCGAAGACGACGATGCCGAGCGCCGACAGGATCGCGCCGACATAACCCGTCGAAGCTGAGCCGTAGCCCCAGGCGATGACGAGGCCGCCGAGCCAGGCGCCGAGCGCGTTGGCGATGTTGAAGGCGGAGTGGTTGGAGGCGGCCGCCAGCGTCTGCGCGTCGGCGGCGACATCCATCAGGCGGGTCTGCAGCGCCGGACCGGCCGCGAAGCCGCAACCGATCAGGAAGACGCAGAGGCCGAGCATGAACGGGCTGGAAGCGGTCAGCGAAAACAGCGTCAGCACGATGATGTTGAAGACCAGCGAGCCGCCGATCGTGCCCATGATCGACTTGTCGGCGAGCCAGGAGCCGACGACGTTGCCGGCATTCATGCCGACGCCGAACAGCACCATCATCACGGCGACCATTCCTGGCTGCAGCATGGCGACATCAGTGGTGGTGTCCGCGATATAGCTGAACATCGCAAACATGCCGCCGTAGCCGACGGCCGCGATGGCGAGCGTCAGCAGCACCTGCGGACGCTTGAAGGCGCCGAGTTCGCGCATGAAGCTCGCACCCTCGGACACCTCATCGCGCGGCACGTAGTACCAGATCAGCGCCATGGTCACGAGGCCGATCACGCCGACGGCGGTGAACGCGACGCGCCAGTCGAGCGACTGACCGAAGAAGGTGGCGAGCGGCGTGCCGAGCAGCGTCGCGATCGTGAGACCCAGCATGACGCGGCCAACCGCGCGGGCGCGCTTATGCACCGGCACCATCGATGCGGCGACGATCGCGGCAACGCCGAAATAGGCGCCGTGCGGCAAGCCGGTGATGAAGCGCAGCACGGTGAAGCTCTCGAACGAGGGAGCCATGGCGCTCGTGATATTGCCGACCGCGAAAATGCCCATCAGCAGCAGAAGAAGCGAGCGCCGCGCCATCTTGGCGGCCAGCACGGCAATCACGGGAGCGCCGATGACAACGCCGAGCGCATAGGCGCTGATGACATAACCAGCCTGCGGGATGGTCACGGAAAACGTGTCGGCGACATTGGGAAGCAGGCCCATGATCGCGAACTCGCCGGTGCCGATCCCGAAGCCACCACAGGCAAGCGCCAGTTGCACGAGCGCGACCGCCATGGGCGAGGGCGCCTCGGAAACGGGGATGTCGGCGATGGAATCGTTTACGGCGACCTGGCTCAAGCGCGAGCTCCTTCGGCATGCAATGGCTTGGAACAGTCGCGCAATGAAGTGTCACTGCCGGACGGACAAGCGGAAAATGAGGGAGATGGAGCGCCTGCTCCAACACGGTATTAATTTACGATTTGTCGGGAGGCGTCATGTGCGTTTTATGCAGCGCAGCATCCCGCCAGACGCATACGTGAGCGATGCATTGGTCCAGATCGCGCATTCTAGCGTCATTTAGAGCGCCATCTGCTTGAAATCGCACGCGAACGAACCATTTCTAGGCGGCGCGTCAGCCGATGAATAACGGGAACTCGATGAAGCTTATAGGTTTTTTCAACCGCGATGGCGGCACCTTTCGCACGACCGACATGGAGGCGTACGAGAAGCATGCGGAACGGGTGTTCCGCGAAGCCGGCCATGATTTCGAGGCGGTGGTCTTTCCCGGCAAGGAGATCGTCCCCGCGATGGAGCGTGCCGCGCGGCGCGACGACATCGACGGCATCGTTGCGGGCGGCGGCGACGGCACCATCTCGGCGGCCTCCTCGATCGCCTGGAAGAACGGCGTGGCGCTCGGCGTGATCCCAGCCGGGACGATGAACCTGTTTGCGCGATCACTGCGCATTCCGCTCGATATCTGGCAGGCGCTCGATGTTCTGGCCTCGGGCGAGGTCGATCATGTCGATATCGCCAGCGCCAACGACCGCCCTTTCATCCACCAGTTTTCCGCCGGTCTTCATGCGCGCATGGTCCGCTATCGCAATTCATACAGCTATCGGTCCAGGCTCGGAAAAATGCGCGCCAGCACCCGCGCGGCTTTTGGCGTCGTGCTCAATCCGCCGGAATTCGAGGTGGAGTTCGAGGCTATTGGCATCAAGGAACGCCGCAAGGTGTCAGCCGTATCCGTATCGAACAATCCATTCGGCGAGAATGCGCTGCTTTACGCCGATACGCTGACATCAGGCGAACTCGGCTTCTACACCGCCAAGCCCTTGAAGCCATGGGGCGTGGCGCGGCTTGCCATCGATCTCCTGCGCGGGAAGGTGAGGGAAAACGCCGACGTGATGATCATGCACCCGGCCGAAGTGCATCTGCACTTCCCGAAGGTGCATTCGAAGGCCAATTGCGTCATGGACGGCGAACTCCTGCCGCTCGCCCGCGACGTCGCGCTGAAGCTGCATCCCGGCGAACTCAAGGTTCTCGTCCGACAGGGGCTTGCCGCCCAGGTCGATGAGGCCGAACGCCGCGAACCGACGTCCTAAAGCCGCGGCAGATAGGTGCGGTAGTCGAAGTCGGAAACGGTGCGGAGATGCGTGATCGCCTCTTTCCGCTTCGTGTCACCATAGAGCTTCTGATAGGCCTCGCCGAAGATATCCGCGATGAACGGCGACGCCCGAAACGTTTCGACCGCCGTCAGGAAGTCATGCGTCAGCTTGGTCGTATTGTCAGGCATATGCGACGGCGTCGTCTCCTCGCCGGGGTCGAGCTCATTGTCGAGCCCGAGCAGCATGCCGCCTAAAATGGCCGCGAGCAGTAAATAGGGGTTGGCGTCGGCACCGGCAACGCGGTGTTCGATGCGGGCCGCTGGTCCGTTCTTGTCGGGAATGCGGATCGCCGTACCGCGATGCCCGTAGCCCCAGGTGAGATCCACAGGCGCGAAGGACCCGGGCTGGAAGCGACGGTAGGAGTTGGCGAAGGGTGCGAACACCAGCTGCGCATCGCGCATGCTTTGCAGCATCCCGGCGCAGACCGATTTCAGCTTCATTGCCTCGCCACCCTCGGCGTCGAGAATGTTGCGTCCATCCCGGTCGATGATGCTGGCATGCACATGCAGCCCTGAGCCGGCGTGATCCGAATAGGGCTTGGCCATGCAGGTGGACTTCAGCCCGTGCTTGCGCGCCGCCTGCTCCACGATCCGCTTCAGGTAGATGCAGTCGTCGGCAGCGGCCAGCGCGTCGGCGCGATGCAAAAGGTTGATCTCGAACTGGCCAGGGCCGAACTCCGCCGTTGTCGCATCCGCCGGCAACTCCTGTGCCTTCGCGTATGCGCGCACCGTCTGCAGGTAATCGTCGAGCGCATCGACGGCGCTCATGTCGTAGAGCTGGAAGCCGTTCGGATCGCCCTGATAGGTCAGGCTTGCCGGCGGCATCGGCCGGCCGGTCTCGCGCCAGTCCGGCGCCACCACGTAGAACTCGAGTTCCGTTGCGACAACGGGCGTCAGTCCGCGCTCGGCGTAACGGTTCAGCACCGATTGCAGGATGGCGCGCGGGTCCATGAAGCTCGGCGTGCCGTCGAATTCATGCATGGTGGCGAGCACCTGGACCGAGCCCTCCGGCGCCCAAGGCATCGACGCAAGACTGCGCCGGTCGGGAAGACAGTGTCCATCCGGATCGCCGACGGAGAGTGACAGCCCGGTGATATCGTCATTGTCGTCGCCCCAGATATCGAGCGACTGCGTGGAGGAGGGGAGGCGGACTTCGCCGGCCCATACCTTCTTCTGCGCTTCGAGCGGAATCTGCTTGCCGCGCAGGTCGCCATTCATGCCGACCAGCAGGATTTCGATGCGCGGATCGCCACCCGCAGCTTTGCCGTGCATGTTGTCGCTCGCCATGATCTTGAAAATCCCCTCGGACAAGGCCAAGGTCGTAGCTCATTGGGAAGAGGCTTTCAATATCCGAGGGTGTTTAGCAAATCATGTCTGATACTTACGCGCGCTCCAATCTCGCCGCCATCGATGCCGCTCATCATCTGCATCCGTTCTCCGATATGAAGAAGCTGAATGCGGACGGCACCCGCATCATCCAGCGCGGCGAGGGCGTGCATGTCTGGGACAATCATGGCCACAAATACCTCGATGGTTTTGCCGGCCTCTGGTGCGTCAATGTCGGCTATGGCCGCAACGAGATCACCGAGGCCGTGGCGCGGCAGATGAACGAACTGCCCTATTACAACACCTTCTTCGGTACCACGACGACACCGACCACCCTGCTTGCCGAGAAAGTCACGGCCCATGCCGGCCCGCGCTTCAATCACGTCTTCTTCACCGGCTCCGGTTCCGAGGCCAACGACACATGGTTTCGCATGGCCCGCGTCTATTGGGGCGCCATCGGCCAGCCGTCGAAGAAGATCGTGATCTCCCGCAAGAATGGCTATCACGGCTCGACCGTCGCCGGCGCCAGCCTCGGCGGCATGAAGTACATGCACGAGCAGGGCCACCTGCCGATCGAGGGCATCGTCCATATCGGCCAGCCCTATTGGTATGGCGAGGGTGGCGATCTCTCTCCGGCCGAGTTCGGCCTCAAGGTAGCTCGCGAGCTGGAAGCGAAGATCGATGAGCTCGGCGAGGATAATGTCGCCGCCTTCGTGGCTGAGCCGGTGCAGGGCGCGGGCGGCGTGATCATCCCGCCCGAAACCTACTGGCCGGAGATCGCCCGCATCTGCAAGGCGCGCAACATCCTGCTCGTTGCCGATGAAGTGATCTGCGGCTTCGGCCGTCTCGGCGAATGGTTCGGTCACCAGTATTTCGGTGTCGAGCCGGATCTGGCGCCGATCGCCAAGGGTCTGTCGTCGGGTTACCTGCCGATCGGCGGCGTGCTGGTCAGCGACCGCGTCGCCGATGTCCTGATCAACGAGGTCGGCGATTTCAACCACGGCTTCACTTACTCCGGCCACCCCGTCTGCGCCGCCGCCGCTTTGGAAAACCTCAGGATCATCGAGGATGAAAGGCTGGTCGAGCGCGTCCGCGACGATATCGGCCCTTACTTCGCCAAGGTGTGGGGCGCGCTCGGCGATCACGATCTCGTCGGTGAGGTCCAGAGCATCGGCCTGATGGCAGCGCTGCAGCTCACAGCCGACAAGAAAACCCGCACCCGTTACGAGAAGCCAGATGCCGTCGGCACGCTCGTGCGCAATCACGCGCTCGCCAATGGCCTCATCCTGCGCGCCACAGGCGACCGCATGCTCGCATCCCCGCCACTCATCATCAGCCACGAGGAAGTGGACGAGATGGGACGCATTGCCAAGCTTGCCTTGGATGCGGCGTGGAAGGAGCTGAAGGCTTGAGGCCCGCTTATTTCGGATAGATCCAGACGTAGCTGAACCCGACCTGATCTTCCGCCCGTCCGCGGTGATAGGGGACGGAGGTGCTCTTCACGTCGACGGCGCTATATTGCTCGCCGAGATTTTGCGTGACCCATTCGGCCAGCAGGGGAGGCAAAGCCTCTCCGCTGTCCTTGGTGATCCACACCATCAGGATCGGCCTGTCGGCCGTCCACTCGTAGGCGATCTTCATATTGTCGAAGAACCGCGACATCAGCGGCACATCCGGCCATTGCAGGTGAAGATTGCCAGCCGGCAGCCAGCTGTCGGTCACGATGAGACCCGGCGTCTTGCTCTCCTCAGCAGCAATGTGTTTGGCAAAGCCGCTATAGGGCACGTTGTAGGCCTCGTACCGACCAAACAAGGTGGGCAGGTTCGGCCTGGCAAGCAACGCCGTCGGGATGAGGATCATCAGAACCAGCGGCACGACGATGAAGCGGCGGAAGTGACTATCAGAGCGATGGCCGGCGGCCTGCATCTTCAAGCAGAAATAGATTGGCATGAGGAACAGGAACGGCAACAGCCAGCGGTCGCGCAGCGAGGTCATGCCGATCGTGACGACCAGAACCAGCACCAGAAGCGCGATGGTGACGAACAGAGCGGTGAAGAACCGTGTCCATTCGGAAGATGCACGAAGGCTTTTCCAGAAGGAACGGCCGAAGACGAGCGTGTAGACGAGGACCGTCGGTGCCATGATCACCAAGACGAGCCGCAGGAATTTGAATGGCCCCTGCACCAGCTTCGCAAACGCCGTGTCTGGCGCTTCCTGCTTCATGATCCCGAGTGTGCGCCCGGAGGCGATGTCGAGATTGTGCAGCAGCCAGAGCCCGTGCGGCAAGAAGATCAGCACGGCAAGCGCGATCGACAGCAGGAAGCGCCGGTCCATGATCCGCGCGCGTCCTTGCGGATGCAGCCAGACGGCTGGCATCGCGGCCACGGCGACGAGCGTGAAATTGTACTTCGACAGCATCCCCAATCCGAGCGCCAGCCCCATGAAGGCATAGGAGCCGAGCGACGGTGCCTTCAGCGTCTTGATCACGCCGTAGAGAAAGAGATTGATCGTCAGAAGCTGAATGACCGTGTGGGTGAGGTCGCGCTGCGCTTCCCAGAAGAGCTGAGGGATGGTCAGCAGCGAAAGCGTCGCGATGACAGCGTAGAGCTTGTCCTCGAGCACCTCGCGGGCAAGCTTGTAGTAGGTCAGGTAGACGAGAAATAGCACCAGGTTCTTGGTCGCGGACACTGTTGCCAGCGACAGGCCAAAAAACCAGACGACGATCGACTGCAGCCAGTTGTAGAGCGGCGGCTGCGAATCGTAGCCGAGCGTCAGCCACTGCGAGACGAACGCCTGCTGCGACTCGTCAAATCTCAGGCCGTGTGGCTGCAGGAGACGAACAATAAACTGGATGCAGAAATACCCGGCGATCAGCCAGACGACAGCATCCGGCTTGCGCGCCAGGAGATTACGCATTCTCATTCCCGTCGAAGATCCGCTGGACGATATAGTTGGGCGAGACGTCGTCGCGGTAGTAGGTACGCGCGATCATTTCGGCCAGGATGCCGGTGGTGATCATCTGCACCGACGACAGAAGAAGGACGACGCCGACCATGAGCATCGGTCGAGCTCCGATATCGTTGCCCATGATGAACTTGTCGAAGAACAGATAAATCAGGATCAGAGCCGACAAGGCGCCGAGCCCGAGACCCAGCGAGCCGAAGAAATGGCCCGGGCGCGCCTTGTAGCGCATGAAGAACATCACCGAGAGCAGGTCGAGGATCACGCGGAACGTGCGCGAGATGCCGTATTTCGACTGGCCATGTGCGCGGGCATGGTGCGTAACGACCATTTCGCCGATGCGCGAGCTCGGAACGACACCGGCGACCCAGGCCGGAATGAAGCGGTGCATCTCGCCCATCAGCTTCACCTGTTTGATGACCGAGGTGCGGTAGATCTTCAGGCTGCAGCCATAGTCGTGCAGCTTCACGCCGGTGATGCGGCCGATGAGGTAATTCGCGCACCAGGAAGGGATCTTGCGCAGCAAAAGCCCGTCCTGACGGTTCTTGCGCCAGCCGACGAGCAGGTCGAGTTCGCGGCGCTCGAGTTCGGCGACCATGTGCGGGATATCGTTCGGATCGTTCTGCAGGTCGCCATCCATGGTGGCGATGAGGCGGCCAGTGGCCGTGTCGATGCCCGCCTGCATGGCGGCGGTCTGGCCGAAATTGCGCTGCAGCGCCACGATGCGAAGCGACAGGCCGTCACGGCCGATATGCTTGCGGGCATTGACGAGCGTGGCGTCGGTGCTGCCATCGTCAACCAGGATGAGCTCCCAGCGATTGGGATATCGCGTCATCGCCGAGCAGATGCGATCGACCAGCGGGCCAACGCTTTCTTCTTCGTTGAAGACGGGGACGACCAGCGATAGTTCGACGGGAGCAGCGGCGTCGGTCGCGCCTGAAAGTGTTTCTGCCGTTGTCTGCAACACGTATTTCTCCTAAAACGCCGCCCAGTGGTGCCGCTCTTCTGTCGGCCGAAGGCAGGAAGCTAGTACATGAAGTCTCCGGTGGTTGCCAGCCGACAATCCTGGTTCGCACGCAATCGAATGCTGCTGTTCACAGTCATAATTGTCATAGTCTATGCCGCCTTCATCGAGTGGTTCTGGGGCTGGTCGACCATTCTGCGGCAATGGGCCGAGGTCGGCGCGCTGACGATCATTGCCGCACTGGCGCTTCTGACCAGTACCTACTTTCTGCGCACCTGGCGCATCTACGATTACTTCCCGCGCGAAACCAGCGGCCGTTTCCCGGCGCTCTTTCGCGTCACGCAGGTCCATAATCTCTTGAACATCATGCTGCCGTTTCGAACCGGCGAAACCAGCTTTCCATTGCTGATGCGCACCGAATTCGGCATTCCCTTAGCGCGCGGAACGGCGGCGCTGCTCGTCATGCGTCTTCTTGATCTTCATGCGCTCTTTGCAGCCGCAGGGATCGGTTTCGCCATCGCGTCGTCGCACAAACTGATTGCGTGGCTGCTGTGGGTGGCGTTCCTGCTGCTGCCGGTCGCAGCATTTGCGGCGCGCAAGCCTCTCGTCCGACTTGCCGCGAAGCTCCTGCCTAGGAAATTGCAACACTTTGTCGCCGAGATCGAAAACGGTCTGCCCGCAAACGCCTCGGCTTTCGCACGCGCCTGGGCGATGACCGTCATCAACTGGCTGGTCAAGGTGCTGGTGCTTGCCTGGGCGTTGCGGCTGATGGGCGTCGTGCCGGCCGCCGCAAGCTTTGGCGGCGCGCTTGGTGGCGAGCTGTCGTCGGTGCTGCCGATGCATGCCCCTGGCGGTGTCGGCACCTATCCGGCGGGCATCACGGCTGGCGCCGTTGCCTTCGGCGCATCGAGCGATGCCGCGGATATCGCGGCACTCGCCCGGGCAAGCATCAATGCCCATCTGCTGATCATTGTTTCCGCGCTCACGGGAACGGCAATCTCCTTGCCGTTCGGTCGACGTCGCGCCTCGTGAGGCAAGCGACGTGGCCTATTGAAAGGCCGTCTCGAAGAAGCTTCTGAGCTTGCGTGAATGCAGCGTTTCCGGCGGCATGGCCGCGAGCTTCTGCACGGCGCGGATGCCGATCTGCAGATGCTGGTTGACCTGCGTTCGATAGAAGGCCGTCGCCATCCCCGGCAACTTCAGTTCGCCATGCAGCGGCTTGTCGGAGACGCAAAGCAGCGTTCCGTAAGGCACCCTGAAGCGGAAGCCGTTGGCGGCGATGGTTGCCGATTCCATGTCGAGCGCGATGGCACGGGCCTGAGACAGCCGCTTCACCGGTCCACGCTGGTCGCGCAGTTCCCAGTTGCGGTTGTCGATCGTACCCACGGTGCCGGTGCGCATGATGCGCTTGAGCTCGAAGCCCTCGTAGCCGGTGATCTCGGCCACGGCGGCCTCCAGCGCTACCTGCACTTCGGCAAGCGCCGGGATCGGCACCCAGACCGGCAGGTCGTCGTCGAGAACGTGGTCTTCGCGCATATAGGCATGCGCCAGCACGTAGTCACCCAATCGCTGGCTGTTGCGCAGGCCGGCGCAATGGCCAAGCATCAGCCACGCATGCGGGCGCAGCACCGCCACGTGGTCGGTGATCGTCTTTGCGTTGGACGGGCCGACGCCGATGTTGATCATGGTGATCCCGGCATGGCCCTTCTTCTTGAGGTGATAGGCCGGCATCTGCGGCAGGCGCGATAGCGTCGCGTCCGTCTCCGGCGTGCTGGAGCCGGCATGGGTGATGATGTTGCCGGGTTCGACGAAGCAGGTATAGCCATCGCCGCCATCGGCCATCAGCTTGCGCGCCCAGGCGCAGAACTCGTCGATGTAGAACTGGTAGTTGGTGAACAGAACGAAGTTCTGGAAGTGCTGCGCGCCCGTGGCCGTATAGTGCGACAGGCGGGCCAGCGAATAGTCGATGCGCTGTGCCGTGAAAGGCGCAAGCGGCGAGGGCTCGCCTGTCGGCGGGATATATTCGCCGTTGGCGATCTCGTCATCGGTGGTGTTGAGGTCGGGCGTGTCGAAGAGATCGCGCATCGGCACGTCGACGAAAGCCGACGCGGATGCCTCGACATGCGCGCCTTCGCCAAAGGCGAAATGCAGCGGGATCGGCGTGGTCGATTCGGAGACGACGACGGGCACATTGTGATTGCGCATCAAATGCCCGAGCTGTTCCTTCAGATAGTGCCGGAAGAGCGAGGGACGGGTGATCGTCGTCGTGTAGATGCCCGGTGCCGTGACGTGACCATAGGAGAGGCGCGTGTCGATATGGCCGAAGCTGGTCGTCTCGATGCTGACCTGCGGATAAAATGCCCGGTAGCGCGAGGTGATTGGCGCGCCCTGCGCCAGTTCCTTGAAGTGCTCGATCAGGAAGGTCGTGTTGCGCTCGTAAAGCTCTGTCAGCGCTTCGACGGCCTTGATGGGATCGTCGAAACTTTGCGGCTTGAAGGGGCTCGGAGACGAGACGTCGAGGGGGGCAGAAGGAGAGATTCGGTTGCTCATGAGGCATTATAGTACGTCGTTCTTAACAAGCAAACGACGCGTGCATGACCAGCCTGACAAGACCTGAATGGCCAATGACCGGTAGCCGGAATTGCGGTTGCCGGTCGCGGTGGTGTCAGTTGACGCTGGTGCAGATCGGGTTGGTTCTGTCGACGCAGGTATAGTTCGCGCCGAAATGCGACTGCGCGCCGCCGCCGGCATTGCGGTTGACGGCCGCCGAGAACGAGACGGCGAAGATCGCCGCGAACAGCGTGATGATGGTGAAGCGTCTTGCCATGATAAGCACTTCCGTATCCTTGCCCATGTGCCATGTTCCGAATGTCATGTGTGCGCCGGGTGCTGCTTGCGACGCAGTGCACTTTAGAATGACACCGTTTTGCCATGGTCAGGCTGAACCGATGCTGAGATCGGAATTCATCCGCCGTTCATGAAACAAGCATGGGCGGGAAGGACGGAAGAGATGCGCCCGATGGGCCGGGCGCACCGGATATCGTCTTACAAGCGTGTCCAGGTCTGCGACTTGCAGAGCACGGCGAGCACGCAGCCCTTCATCTTCAGCGAGTTGCCGGAAACCGTACCCGAGCCGCTATAGGTCTTGTCGTTGCTGGGATCGGTGATCTCGCCATTATAAGTACCGTCCTTGCCAGTCAGCGTACCGATCTTGCGCCCGGCATATTTGCCCGTCTTCAGCGTGATGCAGTAGCTGCCGCCGCAGGACGCGATCACGGCGGTATCGCCCGCCACCGTCTTCCAATTGCCTGCGATCGGCTCCTCGGCATGCGCAAGCGTTGCGGAGAGCGCCAATGCGCTCGCCAGAATGAGACTGCGGATCATCTTATTCCTCCCTGATGTCCTGAGGTTGCGGACGATAGCTTACGCGAACGTAAAGGTAAATATTTTTGGTTCCGGCATGCCTGAAAGTGCCCGTTCGCGAAGACGAATTCCCGTGTGTTTTCATTTGAGCGCTGATTTCGTGGTGAACGAAGGGTTGATTTTCAAATCTGAATTTTTCCTTAAACAAATGCCGGAACCCTTAATGAGCAGGCGATCCGATGTTTAACAAAAACCCAATTTTACCAAGCGTTTGCACTTTGTTTGTCTCAAATTAATCATGCATTTTAGGCGTTTTTTGAAGGGCTTGCTGCATATTGGAGCCATCAAACGAGCGGGGCAAACCCGCCGAGCCGAAGAGACCGAACGCCGCGTTAGACGGCAAGGCTCCGAGGTAAAACAGGGTAAGTCGATAACAGGCTAAACAGGGATAAAACCGATGGCACGCTTTGAAATGCATAATGCTGAAACGGCCACCATGGGTGGCGAAAACAACGCCGATGTCTTCTGCGAAATGGGTCTGATGTACGCGACAGGTCGCGGATGCTCCGTTGACCTCGTTGCGGCCCACAAATGGCTGAACATCGCCGCCATCAAGGGCCACGATCGCGCCGCCGAACTGCGCGCCGATCTCGCGGCCACGATGGACAAGATGCAGCTTGTCGAGGCGCTTCGCGCGGCTCGCGAATGGATGACGGTGCACTAAGCGACTGTCAGTGCTGACAATTCAATAAAAACAATAACCTCGAAGAGGGGATGGCGAGGCGCCATGCGCCTGCGCCGACATATCGAACCGCGACCGGCAGGAACAAGGCCGGCGCGGTTCTTGTCGTTCAATCAGCCGATCGATTTCAGAACCTGAGGCAGTGCCGCCTCGAACAGGTCCATATCGGCGGCCGGGCCGACGCTGACGCGAATGCAGCGGTTAAGCGGCGCCACGCCAGGCATGCGGATGAACACGCCATGCTGCATCAGCCCGTCGACGATCGCCCGCGCATAGGTGCCGTCGCGGCCCGCGTTGATGGCAACGAAATTGGTTGCCGACGGCAGCGCCTGCAGGCCGTTGGCAGCGGCGATACCGGCAATCCGCTCGCGCGCGGCGTGGATCTTGGCGATTACCTCAGAGAGATAGGCCTGATCCTTGAGCGCGGCGATTGCGCCGGCGACAGCCATCCGGTTCATGCCGAAATGGTTGCGGATCTTGTCGAAGGCGAGGGCAGTGCCCGGTGTCGAGATCGCATAGCCCACCCGCGCGCCGGCAAGGCCGTAAGCCTTCGAGAAGGTGCGGGTTCTGATCACGTTCGGCAGATCGATCAGCGATGCGATCGAGGGCAGGGCGCTGGCGGGGCCTGTCTCGCTGTAGGCCTCGTCGAGGATCAGCAGCGTGGTCTCGGGGATGGCGCGGGCAAAAGCCACCACGCGGTCGGCATCCCACCAACTGCCCATCGGATTGTCGGGGTTGGCGAAGTAGACGAGCGGCGGGTTTTCGCGCTTCACCGCATCCAGCAATCCGTCGAGATCTTCCCGATCGTTGACATAGGGAACGGTGACCAGCCGGCCGCCGAAGCCCGCCACATGAAAGTTGAAGGTCGGATAGCCGCCGAGCGACGTGACGACGGGTGCGCCGGGTTCGATCACCACGCGCACGATCTGCCCGAGCAACTCATCGATACCGCCGCCGATGGCGATATTGGCCGGCGTCGTGCCAAGATGGGCGGCAAGCGCTTCCTTCAGATCGTAGTTCTCGGGGTCGCTGTACTTCCAGATATCAGCGCCCGCCTCGCGCATTGCCGTCAGCACTGATGGGGCGGGGCCGAAGCCGTTTTCGTTGGCGCCGATGCGCGCTTTGACGGTAAGGCCGCGCTGGCGCTCGATGGCTTCTGGGCCGACGAAGGGAACGGTGGAGGGCAGGGCGCTGACAAGCGGTGTGAAGCGCGAGAAGGCAGACATTTTAAGGGCATTTCCCAAGGCTATGAAAATCGCGCCAACAATAGGCGCTGACAGTGCCATGGCAAGGACGATTATTCCGCTGGGAAGCCTATTTACATGCTGATCGTGCGGCTTGCGCTGATCGCTTCCATATTGCCGATCATGAAGTCGGCACGCACGACGCGGCGCAATACCTCGGGCTCGATCGTGTTGATGAAGCGCACATGCAGGCGCTCATTGCGCCGTGATACCTCGGCACAGCCGATGCGGTAGGCTAGCCCGAGAATGTTGAGATAGTAGTGCTTGGGAAGACCGGTCGCCGAGGCGACAAGAAGCGTGGCGCCGCCGCGGGAGATATCGATGATCTCGGCGCTGCGCATCGAGACACCCGTCAGACAGGGCCGCACGGCGACGATGCGGGCCGGACGCCGCACGTTGAACTGCTCCCACCGGGTCTCGTAAATCTCCGATTTCACCGTCGTGAGGTGCGTGTTGTTGAGCATCGACATCGCAGGCACACTCCTAAAATCAGGAAAATCCTAGTCTTTCCAATGGAGCGTCACATGAATGCTTTGCGCAATCATCAACGAAGTCACTGCAATTTTAGTGAATGAGAATTTAACTGAGAGCTCGGACCGCAAAAAATCCACCGGCGGCCGTCATCGCGGTGACGAAGCCGCCCCAGGCGAGATCGACGATGCTCATCAGCGGCGGCCAGTTCCTCAGCGTGGCGAGGTTCGTGACGTCATAAGTTCCGTAGGCGGCAAGGCCCAGGATCAGCCCGTAGATGACGGCGGTCCATAGGGACCCCGACGCGATCGCTGGAAGCACGGCGAGCACCACCACGGCAACGGCGAAGAAGAGATAGAAGATCGCGGCGATGCCGAAATTCGGTGACGGCAGCATCAGATCGCCGAGTTGATCGCGATAGAATGTCCGGGCGACGAGGCCGAGCCATATGGCATCCAACACGAGCAGGGTACCAAATGAACCGGCATAGGCGACGAGAGCTGTTTTCATGATCCTGTCCTGACGTTTGCCTCTCTGTACGTCCCCTACACGGATTGGATTGCCCATGGCGCGAATTCCACAAATCGTTGAACTCTTTACGATCCCGGGCGTTTGCCTCCTGTTCACGAGCACAAGTCTGTGCTCCCGAGTGCGAATTTCGCGCTCAAGATAGAAGATCAAGGAGACTGATATGGCTGACATCAGAGTGCCGCGAAATTCCTGGGTTGTGGTATGCGACGGAGGCAAGGCTCTGATTATGCAGAATGACGGCGACGTTAGCGGCGTCGATCTCAAGGTCAGGGAAACCCTGGCGCAACCGAACGAGCCCGATCGGGAAATCGGCACCGACAAGCCCGGCCGGGCCCATAGCGCGGATGGTCGGGGTAGCGCGGTCGAGGAGCTCGATTGGCACGATCAGGCCGAGGCCGAATTCCTGAAGCAGATCGCGTTCAAGCTGGATGACCTGATCATCGAGAAGGATGCGACCAACATCGTGCTGGTGGCGCCGCCGCGCGCGCTCGGAACGCTTCGTTCCAACCTCAGCGTCGAGGCGCAGGCGATTATATCTGCCGAAATTCCCAAGGATTACACGAACTTGCCGATCGATCAGATCGAGCGGCGTTTGGCGGCCTGACGATATCAGGCGAAACCGGAGCGGGCGCAAGCCCGCTCTTTTTCTAGGGGTGACTGGTCCTAGTTTTCGAAGCTCAGGCGCAGCACGTGGTGCAGGAATTCCGGATTGATCAGCATGTTGAAGCTGATCGTCGCGAGGTCGCCCTCGCGTTTCACCAGCGTCGCGCCGATCTCATCCTGGATGCCGAGAATTTCCAGAAAGAAATGGTTCGGCATCTCGATCGAAGCGTTCACTTCGAGCGTCGCGCCGGCGAGCGTGATGCTGCGGATCAGGCAACGGAGTTGGGTAGCGGTGCTGAGGTGATGGCCGACGAAAATGATCTTGCCGGGGCGATCGAGCGCGAATTCCCGGTAAGCCTGCTCCGGTTCGGGATGTGCAGTATCGAGGTGCATCTGAAAGGCCATGGTCGCCTCCGCTGGTTGTCTGGTTTCAATCTAGGGCAAGTGTGCTGAATAGTTCTGAAAAAGATCTTTAAAACTAGATGCTTATGTAGATTGTGGCGCTCAAAAGTCCCATTTTTAGGCAATATTCGTCAGTTTTGCCGGAAATTTGCGCAGGTTGACAGTTGCGCCTCCCTGCCTCATACCGAAAACCGGTTAGAGACGCCTGCCGCTCGCGGATGAAAATCCATGGTGAAGATCTCCCGGAATGAACGGTCACAGCCCTTTGTGCATGCTGACTGGTGGCAACGCGAGCTCCCAACTGCTTCGAACAGCATGCCTTTTTGAAAGGCTGAACCATGAACTATCCTTCGATCGACGATCTGAAGGCCCAGGCAAAGCGATTACGTAGCGCCATGGAATCCAGCGGCACACCGATCTCGCATAGCGCCGCTCTCGAGCTTATCGCCAGCCAGCACGGCGTCCGCGACTGGAACACGCTGTCGGCGCTGGCAAACAGGCCCAACACGACGCCGCTTGCCGCACTCACCGTGGGCGCGCGGGTGAGCGGTCGCTATCTCAACCAGCCGTTCACCGGCAAGATCCTGGCGCTTGGCGAACAATCCGGCGGCCTGCACAAGTTGACGCTTCATTTCGACGAGCCCGTCGATGTCGTCACCTTCGAGAGCTTCTCGGCCTTTCGACAGAGGGTCAACGCGCAGGTCGACGAGAACGGCGTCTCCCCGCGCAAGACCTCGAACGGCTTGCCGCAGCTGGTGCTCGATATCTGATGTCGGGCGCCTGAAACGAAAAAGCCGCGCTGTCGAGGCGCGGCTTTTGTCGTCATGCTTGCGGTCTCAGGCCTTGAGCAGCCATTCATGCTCCGGCGCGTTGTAGAACTTCCAGACGCGCTTCGGGCCGGCCATGACGTTGAGATAGTAGAGATCGTAGCCGTGCGTGGCAGCGCAGGGGTGATACCCTTTCGGCACCAGCGTCACGTCGCCATCCTCAAGCACCATTGCTTCGTCAAGCGACCGGTCGTCGGTATAGACGCGCTGGAAGCCAAAACCCTGCGGCGGGTTCAGGCGGTGGTAATAGGTCTCCTCGAGGAAGCTCTCGTTCGGCAGATTGTCCTGGTCGTGCTTGTGCGGCGGGTAGGAGGAAGTATGCCCGCCTGGCGTGATCACTTCGACGACGAGCAGCGAATAGGCCGACGCGTCATCCTCGGGCATGATGTTGTTGACGTAGCGCACATTGGTGCCCTTGCCGCGCGTCAACGCCGGATGCGTGCCCGGCGGGATCGCCTTCGCCTCATAGGCGCCACCGCCCGGCGCCGAGCAGACCGCCAGCTCCAGATCGGTCTCGGCCGTCACCGACCATGCCGATTCCATTGGGATATAGAGCGCATGCGGCGCCCCATCGAACGGGCTCATGCGCTCGCCGAGCGTGCCGAAATCCCTGGTGCCGGCGCTGGCCTTGCCCTTGCCGCTCACCCAGACGAGGCACACCTCGCGCTCGCCGGTTTCGCCGGACACGGTCTCGCCAGCTTTCAGCCGGTGCATGTCGAAACCGACATAGGTCCAGCCGGCGCTCTCGGGTGTGACATGGGTGACGCGGCCGTGCGTTCCTGTTGGTTTGACTTTGAGGTTTGGCATTTGTTTCTCCTCGGTATCGTTGTGGGTGCGGCGCCCCCTCTGTCCTGCCGGACATCTCCCCCACAAGGGGGGAGATCGACATGCGGTGAGGTTTACGCCAAACACTGAAGGTAGAGGGAGCGGTTGCGCCCAGCCAATCTCCCCACCTGTGGGGGAGATGCCCGGCAGGGCAGAGGGGGGTATACCACCCACCGTTCTCGCGTAAGACTACCCCTTCGGAAACCCTTCCGTCTCCACCGTATATCCGGCAGCCGTCATCACCCGCATCAGTTCCGCGTGACCGATCTCCGCCATCTTCTGCGGCGGCGCCTTGCGTGGGTCCTGCTCGGCCTCGACGACGAACCAGCCCTCATAGCCGTAATCGGCGAAGCGCTTCACGATCGCGCCGAAATCGAGCGACCCGTCGCCCGGCACGGTGAAGGCGCCGAGCGCCACCGCATCGAGGAAGGACTGCCTGCTGCGGTCGAGACCGTCGACCACCGACTTGCGGATGTCCTTGACGTGGACATGGTTGATGCGGGCGTGGTGGTTGTCGATGGCGCGCAGCACGTCGCCGCCGGCAAAGGCAAGGTGGCCGGCATCGAGCAGCAGCGGAATGCCGGCGCCCGAGTTGTGCATGAAGGCGTCGAGCTCCGGCTCGGTCTCGACCACGGCCGCCATGTGATGGTGGTAGGAAAGCGGCATGCCCTGTTCCGCGCACCATTCGCCGAACTGCGTGACCTTGCGGGCATAGGCCTTCATCTCGTCGTCGGAGAGTTTCGGCTTGGTGGCGAGCGGCTTGGAACGGTCGCCCTGGATCGAGCGGCCGACTTCGCCATAAACGATGCAGGGAGCATCGACGGCCTTGAAGAGCTCGATCATCGGCTGGATGCGATCCTTGTTGGCCGCAAGCTCCTCGTCGACCAGAGTACCGGAAAACCATCCGCCGCACAGCGTCACGTCGGCCGCCTTCAGGATCGGCAGCATTTCCCGCGGATTATTCGGGAACCGGCGCCCCTGTTCCATGCCGGTAAAACCGGCGCCGCGCGACTGGCGCAGGCATTCCTCCAGCGATACGTCGTCGCTGAGCTCAGGAAGGTCGTCGTTCCACCACGCGATGGGCGACATGCCAAGTTTGGCTTTCATTGTTGTTTCTCCTCGTCATTCTCTAAAGTCAGCGAGCGCGGCCCCCTCATCCCCGGTGCAACTTTTTGCACCTGAACCCTACGGGCACCTTCTCCCGGAGGGGAGAAGGGAAGATGGAGCGAGCGCCTCACCACGTTTCTCTTCTCCCCAACGGGGAGAAGGTGGCGGCAGCCGGATGAGGGGGCCACTTGCTCTAAAGCTTCAAATCAACCAATCCGCTGCGCTTCGCGCGCCTTCATGTAATTGGCGCGCGCCTTGTTGACCTCCTCGCGCGAACTCACCTCCGGCACAGCCACATCCCACCAATGCCCACCGGCCTCCGTCGTGATCAGCGGATCCGTATCGATCACGAACACCGACGTCCGGTCGTTCTTTTTCGAATCGATGATCGCCTGCTCAAGCTCGGCGATCGAGGACACCTTGACCGCGATCGCCCCCATGCTTTCGGCATGTGCGCGGAAGTCGATGTCGGGCATGACCTCGTAATAGGAGTCCTTCAGCAGATTGTTGAAGTTGGCCCCGCCGGTGCCCATCTGCAGACGGTTGATGCAGCCGTAGCCGCGGTTGTCCAGGACGACGATGTTGAGCTTCAGGCCCAGCATCACCGAGGTCGCGAGCTCTGAATTCAGCATCATGTAGGAGCCATCGCCTACCATGACGACGACGTCCTTGTCGGGATGCGCCATCTTGGCGCCGAGGCCGCCCGCGATCTCGTAACCCATGCAGGAGAAGCCGTATTCCATATGGTAGCTGCCCGGCGCCGTGGCCGGCCAGAGCTTGTGGAGTTCGCCAGGCAGACCGCCGGCCGCGCAAAGCGCGATCGCGTTCTCTCCGCCGATGGTGCGGGTGACCGCGCCGATCACCTGGGCGTCGGAGGGCAGCGCAGCGTTTGTGGTTGCCATCGCCTTGGCGGCGGCTTCCATCCAGATCTTCTTTTCCTTCTCGGCCTTCGCCGAAAGCACTGCCGGAGCCTTCCAGCCGGCAAGACCCTCGGAGATCGCCTTCAAACCTTCGCGCGCATCCGCCACCAGGGGAAGCCCGTCATGCTTGACGGCGTCGTAGGCGGCGATGTTGAGGCCGAGGATGGAGAGCTTCTCATTCTTGAACAGCGCCCATGAACCGGTGGTGAAGTCCTGGCAGCGTGTACCGACGGCGATCAGCAAATCGGTTTCTTCCGCAAGCGCATTAGCGGCCGACGTGCCGGTGACCCCGACCGAGCCGAGCGCCAGCGGATGCCGCTCGTCGATCGCCGACTTGCCGGCCTGCGTGACGACGACAGGAATGCCATGCGCATCCGCGAAATCGGTGAGTTCCTTCGTCGCCTGCGAATAGAGCACACCGCCGCCGGCGATGATGACAGGCTTTTCCGACTTCTTGATCAGCGCGATGGCGTTCGCCAGCTCGTCCGCATCGGGGCGAGGGCGCCGCGTGGTCCAGATGCGCTCCTCGAAGAAGCTCTCTGGATAATCGAAAGCTTCCGCCTGAACATCCTGGCAGAGCGACAGTGTCACCGGACCGCAATCATATGGATCGGTCAGCACCTGCATGGCGCGCTTCAGCGCCGAGATGATCTGTTCCGGCCGGGTAATGCGGTCGAAATAGCGCGAGACCGGGCGGAAGGCGTCGTTGGCGGAAACCGTGCCGTCGCCGAAATCCTCGATCTGCTGCAGCACCGGATCCGGCGCGCGGTTGGCGAAGACGTCGCCTGGGAGGAAGAGCACGGGGATGCGGTTGACATGCGCCACGCCCGCCGCCGTCACCATGTTCAGCGCGCCAGGGCCGATCGATGTCGTGCAGGCCATGAAGCGCTGGCGGAAGCTCGCCTTGGCATAGGCGATCGCGGCATGCGCCATGCCCTGCTCGTTATGGGCGCGATAGGTCTTAAGCTCGCCGCGCACCTGATAGAGCGCTTCACCGATGCCCGCGACATTGCCATGGCCGAAGATCGCCCAGACGCCGCCGAAGATCGGCACCGTCTTGCCGTCGATGACGGTCATCTGCTTCTTCAGAAAGTGGGTGACGGCCTGCGCCATCGTCAATCGTACAGTCTTGCCCATAAGGCTCCTCCCGCAATTCTCGTATCCGTTTTTCCCCTCCCCAACGCCTCGCCTAACGCACCGGGTTGGGGAGAAGTCTATTCGCAATTAAGAACCTAGCCCGCGTGTTTTCAACCAGGCTTCGGTCAGTTCACGGAAGCGTCCGGCCATGTCCGATATCGCCTGCTCGTCATTGATCTTGCCGGACAGCCAGGCCCGCGCCGCATCCGAAAAGATCGTCCTTCCCACGGCAAAGCCCTTGACCGAAGGTGCCGCCAGCGTCGCCTCGAAGCCCTTCACCAGCTCGTCCGCCGGTGCCTCGAGCCCCAGCAGCACGATGCCGCGGCACCATGGGTCGTTCTTGGCGATGACGGCATCGATCTTCTTCCACGCCGCGCTCGATGCCTGCGGTTCCAGCTTCCACCAGTCCGGCTTGATGCCGAGCGCATAGAGCTCTTCCATTGCTGTCGAGATGGTGTCGTCGGTGAGCGGCCCGTTCTTGCTGGCGATGATCTCGACCAGCAGCTCGCGACCAACCTTGCGCGCCGCCTCGAATAGCGTCCGCAGCTTCTCCTGCTGTTCGGTCTTCAGCTCTGCGGGATCGTCGGGATGATAGAAGCACAGGCACTTGATGCAATGATCGAGCGGCCATTCGACCAGTTGCGAGCCGATATCTTGGCTGAACTCGAAACGCAGCGGCTTCGAGCCGGGCAGCTCGACCGGCCGCCCGATCCAGGCGAAGTTCTTGGTCGCTGCGTCGAAGAAGGCATCGCGCCCGAAGCGCTCGTCGATCAGCATCCCATAGCCGCTGCGGCCATCGGCGACGCGCGCGGCGGCTTCCACCGCCAGCCGCTTGAAGGCGACGATCTGCTTGTAGTCGACGCCGAGTTCGTCGCAGACGCTTGTCAGCTGCGAGCGATGATCGATGGCGAGCGCCATGAGGAGCGGGATGTCGCCCTTGCGGTTCGAGGCCCAGTGAATGTGGTTGATCGCCTCATCCTTGCGCAGCGCCCGATGCGTGCTGCCGTTCTTCAGGAAGAAGTCGAGCTCCGCCCAGGTCGGATATTCTGGCGAGCAGAGCAGGCGGGAGACCGCAAAGGCACCGCAGGCGTTCGCCCAGGTGGCGCAGGTCTTCAGCGGCTCATCCTTCAGCCATCCCCGCAGGAAGCCGGACATGAAGGCATCGCCCGCGCCGAGCACGTTAAACACCTCGATCGGGAAACCTTCGCCGACGATGCCGGCTTCGAGATCGTCCGAGATCGGCCCGTCATAGACGATGCAGCCCATCGCGCCGCGCTTCAAGACGATAGTCGCGGACGACAGGCGGCGGATTTCCTTCAGCGCGCCGAGCACGTCGTCGGCGCCCGAGGCAATCAGGATTTCCTCTTCCGTGCCGACGATCAGGTCGCAATCCGGCAGCGTCTCCTTCATCTTCGAGGATACGCGGTCCGATTTCACATAGCGCTCGAAGCCTTCGGCATGGCCGGCAAGGCCCCAGAGGTTCGGGCGATAATCGATATCGAAGATCACCTTGCGGCCATTGGCCTTGGCGATACGGATCGCCTTGCGCTGCGCCGCTTCCGTCTTCGGCCGCGAGAAATGCGTTCCCGAAACCAGCACCGCGCGCGAGGACTTTATATAGGCCTCGTCGATATCGCCTTCTTCGAGCGCCATGTCGGCACAGTCGGAGCGGTAAAAGATCATCGGCGAAACGCCTTCGGCCTCGACCGCCAGAAGCACCAGCGCCGTCAGCCGCTCTTTGTCGGTCACGATGCCGTCGGTCGCAACGCCCTCGCGTGCCGATTGCTCACGAATGAAGCGGCCCATCTGCTCATCGCCGACGCGGGTGATCAGCCCCGACTTCAGACCGAGGCGCGCCGTGCCGATCGCGATATTCGCCGGGCAGCCGCCGACAGACTTGGCGAAGGACGCGATGTTTTCGAGTTTGGAACCGATCTGCTGGCCATAGAGATCGACCGAAGAGCGGCCGATGGTAATCACATCAAGCGACAGCCCCGGATTCGCGCCCGGTTGAGTTAGTGCCATCATGTCCTCCCGATCATTTTCAGTCCGGCGTGGATGTCCGCCGGTGATATTGATCAATGAAACATCGGTTCCGTTTGAATGTCAATTCAGAATGTTTATTCCATTTTTGCTTTTTTGGATTTTGGCTGCCCCAGCTTTCGCCGCCGCTCGGCGATCGCCACCGGCAGCGCCATGGTCAGCGCCATCGAGGCGGAAAGCGAACGGAAGCCGGCAAAATCGGCCTCCGCCACTTCGAACCAGCAGGCGGCGCTGGTGGCGAGCGGCGAGAAAGCCGAATCGGTGATGACGACGACAGGCACGCCACGCTCCTTAAGCATCTCCGCCTGGCCGAGGCTTTCAGCAGCGTAGGGCGAAAAACTCGCCGCGATCGCCGCATCCTTGGGCGTTGCGAACTGGACGGTCTCGGGGTCGACGCCATTGGGAGAAGCGACGATCTGGTGACGGATATTGAGCTTCGAGAAGGCGTAGCTCATATGCGCCGTCAGCGGATAGGAGCGGCGCTTGGCAATCAAATAGATGGTATCGGCCGCCGCCAGAATATCGACCGCCTTGCTGAACGTGTCCGACTGAACGGTCGCGGCCAGCCGGTTGATCGATTGGCCGGCGGCCGAAATGAAGCCGGAAAGCAGATTGGCATCCTCGTCCTCGCCGCCCGATTGCTCCAGCGTCACCAGCCGCTCTTCGTAGGTCAGCGTCCGGTCGCGCAGCCTCTCGCGAAATATGCTCTGCAGGTCGGAAAAGCCCTCATATCCCAAATGATGCGCAAGCCGCACCAGCGTCGATGGCTGAACCTCGGAAGCCGACGCGATGCTTGCCGTCGTGCCGAAGGCGATTTCATCGGGATTGGCCAGCGCGAAAGCCGCCACCTGCGCCAGGCGCTTCGGCATGGTCGCCTTGCGCTCGATGATCGTGCTGCGCAGGCTCTCGAAATCCCTCGGAACGCGAGAGGGGGCCTTGGGGTCGTTGTCCATGTGTTGATCCGAAAATGAAACGTATATTCCAGTTTCCCGACCATAGATGATTTCCAATCCCGGGCATATTTGTTTTTTATTCGGGGAATATCGAGCCATTTCCGCTGTTTGATGGCTGTCACGTGCTTCTTGGCTCGATCACCAGTCTTGTCAAAATGGTCCAAGCATTCCAAATCATGGTCGAAGCGGGAGGATATCATGAAGTCATTGGGCGTTGGCCGGTTCATTCCTGCGCCAGGTCACGGCCTCGGCTTCAACGATCTGAAGATCATCGAATACCGCGAACTCATTCGTGCGATTTCCGGTGAGCCGTCGGTGATCGTCACATTCGAAGACGGTCTTAGGATAGAAAAGTCTGTTCACGCCATGGCAGAGTCCTATCACCAGCGCCGCTGGATCGAGATCGCCTGACGGCGCTCCGCTCCGGTTGACGACGCAAGGGGCAGGGGATAGGCCTTTGCTCGATACAGTGAATGCGGGAGTGATATCGTGACGGACAGATTGGTGATTATCGGCGCAGGTCAGGCAGGCTTTGCAATGGCGGCCAAGCTTCGTGCGCTCAAGGATACCAGGCCCATCACCATTCTTGGCGCCGAGGATGTGCTGCCTTATCAGCGCCCGCCACTCACCAAGAAGTATCTGCTCGGCGAAATGAGCTTCGACCGCCTGCTGTTTCGCCCCGAGCAGTGGTTCGCAGACAATGATGTTGAGATTCGTCTCTCTACATGGGTCGAGCAGATCAAGCGCGACAAGAAGCAGGTCGTGCTCCAGGATGGCTCCACCATCGACTATGGCACCCTGGCGCTGACGACGGGCTCGACGCCGCGTGGCCTGCCGGCGGCGATCGGTGGCGATCTCGAAGGCGTCTATGTCGCACGCGACAAGCGCGACGCGGATCTTCTGGCCGCCGAAATGCGCCCCGGCCGCCGCGTCCTTATTATAGGCGGCGGTTATATCGGCCTTGAGGCCGCAGCCGTCGCGCGCCATTTGGGCCTTGAAGTCACCGTCATTGAAATGGCCGACCGCATTCTGCAGCGTGTCGCCGCCAAGGAGACCGCGGATATCATGCGCGTCATCCACGAAGAGCATGACGTGCAGATTCGCGAAAAGACCGGCCTCAAACATCTGATCGGCCGCGACGGCAAGCTCGTTGGCGCCGAACTCTCCGATGGCTCGATCATCGATATCGATTTCGCCATCGTTGGCATCGGCGTGACGCCGAACGACCAGCTCGCCAAGGAATCGGGCCTTGAGGTTGCGAACGGCATCGTCGTCGATGAATTCGCGCGCACCTCCGACCCATCAATCTTCGCGGCCGGAGATTGCGCGGCACTCCCGTGGCAGGGCGGGCGCATCCGTCTCGAATCGGTGCAGAACGCCGTCGATCAGGCCGACGCGGCCGCCGCCATCATTGCAGGCGGCAACGCGCCCTACGAGCCGAAGCCCTGGTTCTGGTCCGATCAATATGATGTGAAGCTGCAGATCGCCGGCTTCAATCTCGGCTACGACGAAACGCTCCTGCGCCCTGGCGCGCGCGAAGGCGCGCATTCGATCTGGTACTTCAAATCAGGCAAGTTCATCGCCGTCGATGCGATTAACGATGCCAAGGCCTATGTCAGCGGCAAGAAGATGCTGGAACTTGGCATAAACCCCGACAAGTCGATCCTCGCCGACGGGTCTTCCGATCTGAAGCAATTGCTGGCTTAGAAATAAGCCGGCTTTTTCTTCAGGGACAAAGCCGAAAAGCGCTTGCGTCCCCCAGCGAATGACTCTATCAGGCTCTCGACCGGAGAGGTGGCCGAGTGGTCGAAGGCGCTCCCCTGCTAAGGGAGTATACCCGGAAGGGTATCGTGGGTTCGAATCCCATCTTCTCCGCCATCATCCCAAATGTCCGACACGGACGCATGGGTACTGCTCCTTAGTCGAGCGATTTTTCCAAACAGACACTTCAGTGATTTTGCGTCGAACCTACTTGGTCGCGCGCGCATCTCTGCGCGCCGCGGACCTTGTCGTCATCTCCATGACACGACGATGACAGCGCCGCACAGAATCGCTTCGAGAATCATCGGACGCTCCGCAAGCGATTCCGCATAGGCGTCTCTGCTGATCTGTCACGCCACTTATTCATTCACCTGCTAAAATCCTTGGCTATCCCGCCGAATCCGGCCGGAAAACGGTACCAATGTGGCACATCGCCGGGTTTTGCCGTGCTGTCGGTTGGCACTAAACCCCCGCAAAACCAGGGCTTTCTTAACGAAGTATAAACAAACGGAATGGCCGCATGTCGTATTTGTGACCTTTCAGCAACAGCGCATACGGAAGGCTGTCGTAAATCCCCCAATCGAACAAGTTGGTGATTGCGTGACAGGCCGGGTCTTGTATTTTCAACTTCGGAAGCGAGGGCGGTTGATCGTCCGACTTCTTGAAACACGGTGACGGGGCAGGGAACGCTGCCAAAACGGCGAAAACCCGGATCCGATTGAAACTTTGAATTGGAGGTCAATATGAACATCAAGAGCCTACTTCTCGGCTCCGCAGCTGCCCTGGCAGTTGTATCCGGCGCTCAGGCTGCTGACGCGATTGTTGCAGCTGAACCGGAAGCAGTAGAATACGTTCGCGTTTGCGACGCATACGGCACCGGCTACTTCTACATCCCGGGCACGGAAACCTGCCTGAAGATCAACGGTTACATCCGTTTCCAGGTTGATGCTGGCAAGGATGCTTCCGGTACGTCTGACTGGGATTCGTTCACTCGCGGCCAGGTTCAGTTCACGGCTAAGAGCGACACCGAGTACGGTCCGCTGACCGGCGTTATCGTTCTGCAGACGGACGCTGACAACGCTACGCAGCAGTCTTCCTACCTCGACTCTGCTTACATCGACATCGCCGGCTTCCGCGCTGGTCTGTTCTACAGCTGGTGGGACGATGGTCTCTCTGGCGAAACCGACTCGCTTGCTTCTGGCCCGACCCTGCACAACTCCATTCGTTACCAGTATGAGTCTGGCGACTTCTACGCCGGTATCTCGGTTGACGAACTGGAAGACAGCATCCACTCGAGCCTCGGTGAATCCGCGAACAACGTTGGTATCGCTGCTGGTATCGGTGGCAAGGCTGGCGCATTCAGCTACCAGCTGATCGGCGGCTACGACACGGATACCGAAGAAGGTGCAATCCGCGGTATGGCTACGGTTGCAGTTGGTCCGGGCACCCTCGGCCTCGCAGCTGCTTGGGCTTCTGGCCCGAACGCCTACTACGAAGAGTCGGAGTGGACGATTGCTGCTGAATACGCCATCCAGGCAACCGACAAGCTGAAGATCACCCCCGGTGTTCAGTACTTCGACAACTACCGCAACGGTGGTTACGTATCTGGCGGTCGTTTCACCACCACCACCGACTTCTCGGATCAGGACATCTGGAAGGCTGGCGTAACGCTTGACTACCAGATCGTAGAAAACTTCTACGCTAAGGCTTCGGTACAGTGGCAGGACCACACGTCGGCGACGAACGACGACGACAACTGGTCGGGTTACTTCCGTCTGCAGCGTGCATTCTAATCTGATCTGACTTCGGTCTAATCAGGAAAGCCCGGTTCGCATGAACCGGGCTTTTTGCATTCTTGGCGGCGTGCAAGTTGCACTGGAAAGCTTGTCGTCTGAAGGTTCGGATCGGAGCGCTATGTCGCCGTCAGAAAAGTCCGGATGCTCTGGAGCGCCGGCTCTGAATGCAGCAAGGGCGGGTGGCCTTGGCCGGGAACTCTAACGATCCTGATATTGGAATGCCTATCAGCCATCGCTGTTAGCATGCCCTCGGAAAGCAATGCCGAATTCTTCCCGCGAACCACCATCAGGGGCAGGCGTGCAAAACTCTCATATTGCGCCCAGAGGTCCGGCACCGGCTTGGTGAAATCGATAGACAACAGCTGCCTGGCAATCGCGGGATCGACATCGGGTACGAGCTGACCATCGACGTCGCGAAAGATTGCCGTCGCCATCTCCGCCCAGTCGCTATCCGAAAGGGCAGGGAATTCGGCGCTATGCCGCAGCTTCAGCAGCGCGGCCGCCTCTTCCATATCGCTCGGAAGCCGTGCGGCGTTGAGATCGTCGCGGATCTTCATCAATCCTCCAGCCTCGATAATCGGACCGATATCATTAAGGACCACTGCGGCAATCAGATCGGGGTTCATTCCCGCAAGCAGGTGCAGGATCAGCCCGCCGCGCGATGTGCCGATGAAGGCGGCGCGGCCGATGTTCAGATAGGCGCAGGCTTCGATGACATCACGGGCTTCGACGGCGAGGTTGTAGTTGGCCTTGTTCTCGTCCCAGTCGGAGAGGCCGCGCCCTCGGTAGTCGAGAGCAATCACCCGTCGTGGAGCAACCGGATCCCGCGACAGGACCAGCGCCAGCGCGTGGAAGTCGCGCGAATTCCGCGTGAGCCCAGGAAGACAGATCACCGGCAGCGTGTCTTCGGTTGCCTCAGCGGGTGGATCATAGTCCCGCAGATGCAGCGTCAGGCCATCGCTGGATATGAAAGTCCGGTCCTTAAAGGCTTGGCTGTCGGTATCGTCCATCGTCTCTCCCCGCTTTGACGAGAGACTAGCCTGCGCTGCACCAGCAGGCAAACGGCGCTTTAGGACGCGTTGCGTCCGCCGATCAGGTCCTGCTGGATGCTGGCCGGCTGGCCGAGGCGGGCCTTGTAGACCTCGTAATTCTCCATCACCCGCTGCACATAGTTACGCGTTTCGGGGAAGGGGATGCGCTCGATCCAGTCGACGACGGCATCGATCGATTTGCCGCGCGGATCGCCGTAGCGGCCGATCCATTCAGGAACGCGCTTCGGCCCCGCATTGTAGGCGATGAAGGTCATGATGTAGGAGCCGCCGAAGGCGTCGATCTGCTCGCCGAGATAATGCGCGCCGAGCGTCGCGTTGTAGCCGGCATCCGCAGTCAGCTTGTCCTTGGAATAGGCGATGTTGTGGCGCTTGGCGACGGCCTTGGCCGTTCCGGGCAGGATCTGCAGCAGGCCGCGCGCATCGGCGATGGAGACAGCCGTCGGATTGAAGGCGCTCTCCTGGCGGGCGATTGCATAAGCGAGCGCCTTGCCGGAGCCCGAGATGTTGGCGGTGCCGGGAATGACGCCGATCGGGAAAGCCAGCGCCGCGACATCGACGCCGCGCGCATAGGCGCTCTTGCCGATCTGCAGCGACAAATGATGGTCGCCAGAGCGCTCGGCCTGCGCGGAGAGGATCGCGAGTTCGCCGGGGCTCTGCATCTGTTCGCCGAGCGCCAGATAAAGCGCATTCGCCCGCCAGCCATGGCCGGCTGCGTCGAGGCGGGCGATAGCCTGCACAGCCTCGCGCGCCTGATAGCGCTGACGGTCCGCCGGGCTGGGCGAGGGGTAGCTGACATTGATCGTCTTGCGGCCGAGCTTCTCGCCGGCAAGCTGGCCGTAGAAGGTGGTCGGATAGCCCGCGGCCTTGGCGTAGAACTCTGCGGCCTTGCCGGCGCCGCCGGCTTCTGCCGAGCGTCCCATCCAGTAATAGGCGCGCGACACGGAAATCGGACCGTTGGAGAAATCCAGAATCTTGCGGAAATGGGTCTGGGCCGTTGTCGGGTCCTGCAGCCCGCGCAGCGCGTACCAGCCGGCATGAAACTCTGCCTCGACGATATCGGTCGGCGTCGTCGCCGCGTATTTCGAAACGATGCCATAGGCGAGCTTGAACTGTCCCTGATCGACCAGCCCACGGCTGACGATGCGCTGCTCGTTCCACCATTCGCCGGCATTGACGAGCTCGTCGCGGTCGCGCGGCATCTGGTGCAGAAGCTTGGCGGCCTCCGGATACTTCTCCTGCTTGCGCAGATATTCGATGCGCGCGAAGAGATAGCCCGGATCGCCGTTCCATTTTCCATCGACGCCGGCAAGAAGCGCGCCCGCGTTCGGCGCCTTGTTGGCGACGGCTTCCCATGCCTTGTAGAGCGATTGCGCCTGCCCGAGATCGCCGAAGCGCTTGGCCTGCGCCGTGCGATTGCGATACATCAAGTATTCCATGCGCGCCTTGTGATCGGCAACCGTCAGCAAGCCTGCGAACTCGGCCAGGATCTTGTCTTCCGTGGCTTTGTCCAGCGTCTCGCCGCGCCAGACCTTGCGCATATATTTCGCCGCCTGCTGCTGCTTGCCGGTGGCGACCAGCGCGCGCGACAGGATCATCGCGCCTGACGTCGTTTCCGGAGCGGTTTCGCCGAAGGCCGCGAGAACCGCTGAAGGCGAGGGGTTTTCGCCATAGAGCGCACGTTCGGAGTATATCCTGAGCTTTGCCAGCCCGGGCCAGCCCTTCAATTCCTGGGCAGCGGTGGCGATCTCGACTGAGGGTACGCCCTTCTGTCCCGAGACAGCGATCGCCCAGGTCAGGATGTGACGGTCGAGCGTGCCCTGCGCCATGCCGTCGCGGATCGAAATCGCCTGCATCGGGTCCTTCGCGGATAGCGCGTCGAGGCCGGTCTTCAGGTCGCTGTTGACGGGGGCGATTGCCTGGCTTCGCGGGATCGCGCCCGTTGTCATCGATTCCGGCAGCGAGGTCTGCGGCATGTAGCCGATCGGCCGGACGTCGGGAACGGGCGCGTCCTGGCCTGGGAGCTGCGCGGCAAATGCGCCCCATGCGGCGGCCGTCAGGCCGAGCGCGGACAGGATCAGGACAGCTCTCTTCATCAGGGATACTCGCAATGGAAACGCGTCCATACATTTGCTGGGACGCATATTAACGAAACCTTACCGAAGCCCTTCAATTTCATTCACATTTGCGATCGGAATTTGTTGCAACGAAGCTCTGTACGCTTGTCGGACCCTTTTTGGCGCACTATGGTGCGCTCCTTCGTATTCAAGGAATGCGGCCGAAGCATGGATTGCGGTCGTAAGGAGTTCTGCATGTTCCAGGGATCCATTCCCGCACTCGTCACGCCTTTCACCGATGCTGGCCTTGTCGATGAAGCGGCCTTCGCCTCCCATGTCGACTGGCAGATCAAGGAAGGCAGCAGCGGTCTCGTTCCAGTCGGAACGACCGGCGAATCGCCGACCCTGTCGCATGCCGAACACAAACGCGTGGTCGAACTCTGTATCGAGGCCGCCGCCAAGCGCGTTCCCGTCATGGCTGGCGCCGGCTCCAACAACACCCGCGAAGCCGTCGAACTTGCGCAGCACGCCGAAAAGGCCGGTGCCGATGCGGTTCTCGTCGTCACGCCCTATTACAACAAGCCGACACAGAAGGGCCTCTACGCCCATTTCGCGGCGATCGCCGAAGCCATCAAGCTGCCGATCTACATCTACAATATTCCGGGCCGCTCGGTCATCGACATGACGCCGGAAACCATGGGCGCGCTTGCGAAGGCATACGGCAATATCGTCGGCGTCAAGGATGCCACCGGCAAGATCGAGCGCGTTTCCGAACAGCGCATCACCTGCGGCAAGGATTTCCGTCAGCTCTCCGGCGAAGACGCAACCGCGCTCGGCTTCAACGCCCATGGCGGCGTCGGCTGCATTTCGGTCACGGCCAATGTCGCTCCGCGCCTCTGTGCCGAGTTCCAGGCCGCGACCCTAGCTGGCGATTTCACGAAGGCGCTCGAATATCAGGACCGCCTGATGCCGCTGCACAAGGCGATCTTCCTGGAGCCGGGCCTCTGTGGCGCCAAGTACGGCCTGTCGAAGATTCGCGGCATGAACCGCACCGTACGCTCGCCGCTCGTCTCCTCGCTGGAGGCAAGCACGGAAGCGGCACTCGATGCGGCGCTGCGCCACGCCGGCCTTCTGAACTGATAGGCTGCTGAACTGATAAAACGCGCGGCCTTCACAAAGATGGGCCGCGCCTCTACATAAAGCCGAGAAGTGCGGGCGCGGATATCGCGCCCCCGAGCAATTGGAATTTGTCATGGCCCCCAAAGGCAGCCAGCGCGTCGTCAAGAAGATCGTCGCCGAAAACCGCAAGGCGCGCTACAACTACGAGATCGTCGATACCTACGAGGCTGGCTTGGTGCTGATGGGCACCGAGGTCAAATCGCTGCGCGAGGGCAAGGCCAATATCGCCGAATCCTACGCATCGGACGAGGGTGGCGAGATCTGGCTGATCAATTCCTATCTGCCGGAATATTTGCAGGCCAACCGCTTCAACCACGAGCCGCGCCGCCGCCGCAAGCTGTTGCTGTCGGGCCGCGAGATCAACCGTCTGCGCGCCGGCATCAATCGCGAAGGCATGACGCTCATCCCGTTGAAGATCTATTTCAACGATCGCGGCCGCGCGAAGATGGAGCTGGCGCTCGCCAAGGGCAAGAAGCTGCACGACAAGCGCGAGTCTGAAAAAGAGCGCGATTGGAACCGGCAGAAGAGCCGGCTTCTCAAGGACAATGGCTGATCAAATAGCCGCCTGAATCAAAACCGCGGCAATTGCCGCGATTTTCTTTTTGAGCATTGTTTGCTCGCCTCAGCTTTCGAAGTCGCTGGATGCCGCAGGCTCGACCGGACGGGCAGGGCGCTCGGACGGATCGCGGCCGATTTCGCTCTTCAGGGACAAGAGGTCGATGAAGTGATCCGCCTGACGGCGCAGATCGTCGGCGATCATCGGCGGCTGGGTCGCCATCGTCGAGATGATCGAGACCTTCCGGCCCTTGCGCTGCAGCGCCTCGACCAGCGTCGTGAAATCACCGTCGCCGGAGAAAATCACCAGATGATCGACGGTTTCGGATTGCTCCATGGCATCGATTGCGAGCTCGATATCCATGTTGCCCTTGATCTTGCGGCGGCCCATGGAGTCGGTGAATTCCTTGGCCGGCTTGGTCACGACCTTGTAGCCGTTGTAATCCAGCCAGTCGATCAGCGGGCGGATCGAGGAGTATTCCTGGTCCTCGATCAGGGCCGTGTAATAATAGGCGCGCAGCAGATAACCGCGCTTCTGGAAGGCTTTCAGAAGTTTTCTGTAGTCGATATCAAAGCCCAGACTCTTGGACGCCGCGTAGAGATTGGCGCCATCAATGAAAAGTGCAATTTTTTCTCGCGGGTCGAACATCGCGTACCAATCCACTTTGAGTAATCTAATATGCGGCTGCAGATAACCCACGAAAACAATGGGTTATCTGAAAAATTCAGAACAATTCTTACTTTATGAACTATTCATATAAGTCAGATTTAGGGCAGGATTCGGCATATTCCAAGCAACTTTTAGTGGAAACCTCTAAAATTAGAAAGTTCCCACAGGCTCGAACGGCTCCTTCACTAAAAACTTGAATTCGCCTGCTTTTAATTGTATCGCCGTGCTAATCCCGAGATCCCGACCGTAAAGGACAGGCAATGGCCCGTGTCACAGTAGAAGATTGCATTGACAAAGTTGAGAACCGCTTCGAGCTGGTTCTGCTTGCCAGCCACCGTGCCCGGCTGATTTCCCAGGGCGCCTCGATCACCATCGATCGCGACAACGACAAGAACCCGGTCGTCGCCCTTCGTGAGATCGCCGATGAGATGCTGTCTCCCGACGACCTGAAGGAAGACCTGATCCATTCGCTGCAGAAGCACGTCGAAGTCGACGAGCCCGAGCCCGATCCGGCAAGCCTCATCACCACCGCGGCTGCTGCCGATGGCGAAGAGCAGGAAGACGCTCCGGAGACGATCACCTTCGACCAGATGTCGGAAGAAGAGCTTCTGGCCGGTATCGAAGGCCTCGTGCCGCCGGAAAAGAGCGACGATTACTAATCGTCAATCTTGCGCCATTATTGCTTCGGCATATGATTGAGTATCACGTGCGCCAATCTGTGATTGGCGCGCTTTTCTTTTGTGATGGAGTGGTTTCGGCATGATGCGGCAGTACGAGCTCGTGGAGCGGGTTCAGAAATACAAGCCCGACGCCAACGAAGCCCTGCTCAACAAAGCCTATGTCTATGCCATGCAGAAGCATGGGCAGCAGAAGCGGGCAAGCGGCGATCCCTATATCTCGCACCCGCTCGAAGTCGCCGCCATCCTCACGGACATGCATCTCGACGAGTCGACGATTGCGGTCGCCCTGCTGCATGACACGATCGAGGACACGACCGCGACCCGCGCCGAGATCGATGAGCTCTTCGGCGAAGACATCGGCCGCCTGGTCGAGGGCCTGACGAAGATCAAGAAACTCGATCTCGTCACCAAGAAAGCCAAGCAGGCCGAAAACCTGCGCAAGCTGCTGCTGGCGATCTCCGACGATGTGCGCGTGCTGCTGGTCAAGCTGGCCGACCGCCTGCACAACATGCGCACCCTCGACCATATGTCACCGGAAAAGCGCGCCCGCATTTCCGAAGAGACGATGGATATCTACGCACCGCTCGCCGGCCGCATGGGTATGCAGGATATGCGCGAGGAGCTGGAGGACCTGTCCTTCCGCCACATCAACCCCGAGGCCTACGACACGGTCACCAAGCGGCTCGAGGAGCTGTCGCGGCGCAACGAAGGCCTGGTCAAGAAGATCGAGACCGAGCTGCGCGACCTGCTTGTCGCCAACGGGCTGACCAATGCCTACGTCAAGGGCCGCCAGAAGAAGCCTTACTCCGTTTTCCGCAAGATGCAGTCGAAGTCGCTCTCCTTCGAGCAGCTGTCGGATGTCTATGGCTTCCGCATCATCGTCGACGATATTCCGTCCTGCTACCGTGGTCTTGGCATCGTCCACACCCGCTGGCGCGTCGTCCCCGGCCGTTTCAAGGACTACATCTCGACGCCGAAGCAGAACGATTACCGTTCGCTGCACACCACCATCGTCGGCCCGTCGAGCCAGCGCATCGAGCTGCAGATCCGCACCAAGCGCATGCACGAGATCGCCGAGTTCGGTATCGCCGCTCATACGCTCTACAAGGACGGCGCCAGCAATGCTGATGGCGACATCCTCTCTCGCGAATCCAACGCCTATTCCTGGCTCCGCCATACGATCGAAGCGCTGGCCGAAGGCGACAGCCCGGAAGAGTTTCTGGAGCATACCAAGCTCGAGCTGTTCCAGGACCAGGTCTTCTGTTTCACGCCGAAGGGCAAGCTGATTGCGCTTCCGCGCGGCGCCACCCCGATCGACTTCGCCTACGCCGTTCACACCAACATCGGCGACACCACGGTTGGCGCCAAGATCAACGGCCGCATCATGCCGCTCGTCACCCGCCTTGCGAATGGCGACGAGGTCGAGATCATCCGCTCCGGCGTACAGGTGCCGCCGGCGGCCTGGGAAGAGATCGTCGTCACCGGCAAGGCGCGCGCCGCCATCCGCCGCGCCACCCGCATGGCCATCCGCAAGCAATATGCCGGCCTCGGCCACCGCATTCTCGAGCGCACCTTCGATCGCGCCGGCAAGGTCTTCTCCCGCGAAGCGATGAAGCCGGCGCTGCACCGTCTCGGCCAGAAGGATGTCGAGGACGCGATTGCCTCCGTCGGCCGCGGCGAGATGTCGTCGCTGGACGTGCTGCGCGCCGTCTATCCCGATCACCAGGAAGAGCGCATCACCTCGAAGCCCTCGGGCGACGATGGCTGGTTCAATGTTCGCAGCGCCACCGGCATGATCTTCAAGATCCCCGATAAGGGCAAGGCCGGCGAGCATGCGCCGAACGGCCTTGAGGCGCTCGGCGATGCCGAAGCCGTGCCGATCCGTGGCATCTCAAGCAATATCGATGTGCAGTTCGCCCCGACCGGCGCGGTACCCGGCGATCGCATCGTCGGCATCACCAACACGACCGAAAACGCCAAGGGCATCACGATCTACCCGATCCAGTCGCCCGTGCTGCAGCGGTTCGACGAGCAGCCCGATCGCTGGATTGACGTGCGCTGGGATCTGGATGAGGCCAACAAGTCGCGCTTCATGGCCCGCATCCTGGTCAATGCATTGAACGAGCCCGGTACGCTCGCAAAGCTTGCCCGCACCGTCGCCGATGTCGACGTCAACATCCGCGTCTTCAACACGGTTCGCGTCGCCACCGACTTCACGGAGATGGCGCTCGATGTGGAAGTTTGGGATCTTCGCCAGTTGAATCAATTGCTTGCGCAGCTGAATGAGCTGGATTGCGTTGCGACCGTGCGCCGGCTTTACGAGTAAAGCGGGCGCATCTGCACCCGGTTTGCACAATATGTGATCGTTTTATGGTCAAATTGTCGCAGATGAGGGGCTAGGTATGCGTTTAGTGCATGGCTGACTGAGTATTAGAGCGTTGGTAAAAAGGCGCGGCCCCGCCTATCTTCTGGTCATCAACAAGTGACCGAAAGAAGAGGCATCCAAATGTTTACACCGATCAAGAAGTTCGCTCGTGCCCTGCGCGCTCCGAGCGCTGAAGAACGCGAAACCGCATACCTGAACGGCTCGTTCGACCGTATCGATCTCGAATATCGCCAGCGTCAGGTTGACCGTGGTCTGTTCCGTAGCCGTTAATCGGTTACCGGATTTGCAAGTGGGAAGGGGCGTTTGAGTTACGCCCCGGTAGATACTCAGTCGGCGCACATCAAATAGCGACTGAGGAGGTCTGGCGCTCTTGTCAGGCCTGTGCGGCATGCACTACATACGCGCCATGTTATTTCGTCGTCGGAAACCCGCTGGATTTCGTGAAAAGCTGCGTGAGCTGCTTTGGCCACGAAAGGGATTCTTGAGGCCTCCGCGCTATCTCGTGATGCGCGTGCTTCGCCTGAGGGCATCGCCACATGCAGTGGCTGTTGGCGTCGCGGCCGGGATCTTCGTGTCCTGGACCCCGTTCATCGGCGTCCATTTCATCATGGCCTTCGTCATCACCTATCTGTTGTCAGGCAATATGGTCGCCGCCGCTCTCGGCTGCGCGGCCTTCGGCAACCCGCTGACCTATCCTTTCATCTGGGGGACGACCTGGGAAATCGGGCATCTGCTCCTGAGCCGCAAGGATACGATGCAGGGCAATGCGGTCGATCTTCCCGCACTCTTCCACGAACTGCACTTCAGCGAGCTTTGGCGCCCGGTGCTGGAGCCGATGCTGATCGGTTCGCTGCCGCCGGCAGCCGTCACCGCCGTGGCCATCTATTTCGCGACATTCTACACGGTGAGGGGCTTCCAGGGGCGCCGCCGCGCCCGCCTGCTGGAGCGTGCGCGCCTGCGCGTCGCTGAGCCCGTTTCGCTTGAGGAAACAGTATGATCATCGGTATCGGCAGCGACCTCATCGATATCAGGCGCGTGGAGAAGTCGCTGGAGCGATTTGGCGAGCGCTTCACCAATCGCTGCTTCACCGAGATCGAACAGCAGAAATCCGACCGCCGCGCCAACCGCGCCGCCTCCTATGCCAAGCGCTTCGCTGCCAAGGAGGCATGCTCCAAGGCTCTGGGCACGGGCATCGCCCAGGGTGTCTTCTGGAAGGACATGGGCGTCGTCAATCTCCCGAGCGGCAAGCCGACGATGAAGCTGACAGGCGGCGCCGGCGAGATTCTACAGAAGATGTTGCCCTCAGGGCACCGCGCCGCCATCCATTTGACAATTACAGATGATTATCCATTGGCCCAGGCCTTCGTCATCATCGAGGCCCTGCCGCTGAGCGACTGACTGCAGAGCAACAGACTGTTACATGTCCCGCTTTTAATGTTGGCGGCATTGCCGCAATCAGCCGAAGCCGCTACACAGAACCGATTAAAGACTTGCGCCGTTTTGGCGCTCTGAAGGAATAGAACTGCGTGTCCGAAAAAGTTCAAGCCAAGCCGAACGCCCTCTGGGAGAACATCAAGGTCATCGTCCAGGCACTCGTCTTGGCGATGGTCATCCGCACGGTCCTGTTCCAGCCATTCACCATTCCCTCGGGCTCGATGATGCCGACGCTTCTCGTCGGCGACTATATCTTCGTCAACAAGTTCGCTTACGGCTATTCGAAATACTCGCTGCCGTTCTCGCCGAACCTGTTCAGCGGCCGCATCTTCGCAAGCGAGCCGAAGCGCGGCGACGTCGTCGTCTTCCGCTTCCCGCCGAATCCTGAGGTCGATTACATCAAGCGCCTCGTCGGTCTCCCCGGCGACCATATCCAGGTCACCGATGGCGTGCTCTACGTGAACGGCAAGGCTGTTCCGAAGGTGCCGGATGGTACGTTCAACTCCGATTACGCGCAGGATCCGGGCCAGGACGTTCCGGTGTTCCGCGAAACGCTCGATAACGGCGTGACCTACGACACGCTCGACCAATCTCCGGTATCGCGCGGCGACAACACCCGCGAGTTCATCGTTCCCGAAGGTCACTACTTCATGATGGGCGACAACCGCGACAACTCGCTCGACAGCCGCTTCGACGTCGGTTTCGTGCCGGCCGAAAATCTGGTTGGCCGCGCCAGCGTCATCTTCTTCTCGCTCGGCAACGACACCTCCTTCCGCGAAATCTGGAAGTGGCCTTCCAACATGCGTTGGGATCGACTGTTCAAGGGCGTTGAATGACCAAGTCGCCGACGCTTTCGGCGGCTGACCGAACAAAGCTCGAGGCGCTGATCGGCCATGTCTTCGCCGAGAAGGAGCGCCTCGATCGTGCACTGACGCATGCGAGCGCCCGCACCCAGAAGGGCGCGAACTATGAGCGGCTTGAGTTTCTTGGCGACCGGGTCCTTGGCCTGTGTGTCGCCGAGATGCTTTTCAGAACCTTTGGCACCGCCACGGAAGGCGAACTCTCTGTCCGCCTGAACCAGCTGGTCAGCGCCGATACCTGCGCTGAAGTCGCCGACGAGCTTGGCCTGCATCTCTACATCCGCACCGGTGCCGACGTGAAGAAGCTCACCGGCAAGCGCATGATGAATGTTCGCGCCGACGTCGTCGAAAGCCTGATCGCCGCGATCTATCTCGATGCCGGCCTGGAGGTCGCCCGCCACTTCATCTTGAAGTATTGGGAAAAGCGGGCGGTGCGCGCCGATGGCGCGAGGCGCGACGCCAAGACGGAATTGCAGGAATGGTCGCATGCCAAATTCGGCGTGACGCCAAACTACCGGGTTGAAGAACGCACCGGACCGGATCATGATCCGCGCTTCACGGTGACGGTCGAAGTCGCCGGCGTGAAGCCGGAAACGGGCGTCGAGCGCTCCAAGCGTGCCGCCGAGCAGGTGGCCGCGACGAAGATGCTCGAACGCGAAGGCATTTGGCAGAAATCGTCTGCCGGAAATTGACGGGAACAATGACCGAAGAACACGACATCGCGGATAGCGCCGCTGAACCCGCTGGCCCGACGCATTCCGGCTTCGTCGCCCTGATCGGGCCGACCAATGCCGGCAAGTCGACCTTGCTGAACCGCCTGGTTGGCGCCAAGGTCTCGATCGTCAGCCACAAGGTGCAGACGACGCGCGCGGTCATCCGCGGCATCGCAACCCACGACAACGCCCAGATCGTCTTCATGGACACGCCTGGCATCTTCAAGCCGCGTCGTCGGCTCGATCGCGCCATGGTCACCTCCGCCTGGGGCGGCGCCAAGGATGCCGATATCATCATGCTCCTGATCGACAGCGAGCGTGGCCTGCGCGGCGACGCCGAGAAGATCCTCGAGAGCCTGAAGGACGTGCCCCAGCGCAAGATCCTCGCTCTCAACAAGATCGACCGTGTCAAGCGCGAGGATCTGCTGGCGCTGGCCTCGGCAGCCAACGAATACGTCGCTTTCGACCAGACCTTCATGATCTCGGCCGAAAACGGTTCGGGCTGTGATGACGTCATGGACTACCTTTCCAAGACGCTTCCCGAGGGTCCTTGGTATTATCCGGAAGACCAGATTTCCGATCTGCCGATGCGCCAGCTGGCGGCCGAAATCACCCGCGAGAAGCTGTTTCTGCGCCTGCATCAGGAGCTTCCCTACGCCTCGCATGTCGAGACGGAAAAGTGGGAAGAGCGCAAGGACGGCTCCGTTCGCATCGAGCAGGTGATCTACGTCGAGCGCGACAGCCAGAAGAAGATCGCTCTCGGCAAGAATGGCGAAGCAATCAAGGCGATCTCGACCGCATCGCGCAAGGAACTGTCTGAGATCCTTGAGCAGACCGTACACCTCTTCCTCTTCGTGAAGGTGCGCGAGAACTGGGGCGACGATCCCGAACGCTTCCGCGAAATGGGCCTGGAGTTCCCGCGCCAGTAAGCTGCCCCGGTTATGGCGCAAGTCCCTCGTTTCCTTGAAAAAATCTGGATAACGAAGGAACAAAGCTGCAAGTGATGAGTTCTTTAAAAGCGGCGTCTCGATTTCGGGGCGCCGCTTTTTCTGGATTATGGGGAGCGCATGGCGACATCACGGCCGACGCATTCGTTCAAGACACCCTGCGAACAGTGTCCCTTGCGGCCGCTGCCGCATTTCCGCGAGTTCACCGGCGACGAGCTGGGCTTCATTTCAAAGTTCAAGAAGGGTGAACTGGCGGCCGATGCAGGCGCCACGATCCTCGTTGAAGGCGCTCATAGCGCGCACCTGTTCACCGTGCTGACCGGCTGGGGCTTCCGCTACAAGACGCTCGAAGACGGCAGGCGACAGATCCTGAACTACATCATGCCCGGCGATCTGATCGGCCTGCAAGGCACCATCATGGGTGAGATGCAGCACTCGATCGAGGCGCTGTCGCCGGTCTCGCTCTGCGTCTTCGAGCGTGACAAGCTGATGACGCTCTACAACAAGCATCCGTCGCTCGCCTTCGACATCACCTGGATGGCGGCGCAAGAGGAGCGGATCCTCGACGAACACCTCCTGAGCATCGGTCGCCGCACGGCGCTGGAGCGCGCCGCCTACCTGATCGCCTTCCTTTATCAACGCGGCAAGCAGCTCAATCTCTTCAACGGCCACAGCGCCATTCCAATCACCCAGCAGCACATCGCCGACACACTCGGCCTCTCCATCGTGCACACCAACAAGACCTTGAAAAAGCTCGCGTCGCGCAATCTGATCCGCTGGCAGGAGCGCGCCTGCGAGGTGCTGGATGGCGAAACGCTCGCCAAAATTGCTGCCTGGGATGGGCTCGACGAGAGGGTGCGCCCCTTCCTCTAAGCGGTTCTATCTATGTCTTTTTTAAATGCAAATTCCAGGGCCGGACCCTAATGTCCAGCACGAGCCATTCTTGTGTCGAGATTCGCTAATATCGACCGGGACTGAAAAAGCGGCTATGCAAGCATAGGCGGCGTGAAATTCTCGGCTGAGGCCGTGGGTTGTCAGGGGTAGAAATGCGATTTTGGGATACATGGTGCGTCGAGAGCGGCGCCCGGAAGAGGGCTTTCTGATCATGGTCGCGAGACGTGTTCTGGTTCTCGAGGATAGCTTGATTATCGCGATGGAGGCGGAAGACATTCTGCGTGCCGTCGGTGTCGAGACCATCGATATTTGCAATAGCGTCGAGCAGGCCAATGAGGCGATCCAGGCCGACAGATATGATTTCGCCCTGCTTGACGTCAATCTCGGCGAGGTCATGAGCTTCGATTTCGCCCGGCGGCTGGTCGCCGCCGAAATCCCCTTCGGCTTCGTCAGCGGCTACTCCGACACGCTGGATTTTCCCGAAGACCTGCAAAACAGGCCGCTCCTCGTCAAGCCGTTCGACGAAGACGCAATGCGGGATTTCTTGCGCCGGCTTTTCCCCTCCGAGGCCTGAGGCTTTCATGACAGGGCTTGCGCCATGCGTTAGGATAGCGCGTGGTGTGAAGGTCGATTTCTAATGCAGTGGCAAGGTCGTGCAATCATTCTTGGCGTTCGGCGCCATGGCGAGACAAGCGTCATCACCGAGGTGATGACGCCGGATCGCGGTCGTCACTTAGGGATGGTGCGATCCGGGCGTTCGCGCGCCATGCAGCCGGTGCTGCAGCCCGGCAACGAGGTCGAGGTCACCTGGCGCGCGCGTCTCGATGAGCATATGGGCGAATTCAAGATCGAGCCGCTCACGCTGCGTGCCGCCCGGCTGATGGAAACGGCGACCGCGGTTTACGGCGTGCAGGCCATGGGCGCCTTGCTCCGGCTTCTGCCGGAGCGCGATCCACATCCGCATCTCTTCGAGGCGCTGGAAGTCATTCTCGACAATCTCGATAACCCGGCCGATGCGGGCGAATTGTTCGTTCGCTTCGAACTCGCCGTGCTCAACGATCTCGGTTTTGGGCTGGATCTCAACGAATGCGCCGCAACCGGCACCCGCGCCGATCTTGCCTATGTCTCGCCGAAATCGGGTCGCGCGGTCAGCCGCACAGCCGGCGCACCCTGGGCCGACAGGATGTTTGCCTTGCCGGCGTTTCTATCCGTGGAAAAGCGGCAGGCCGCCGATTTCGACAGCCTGTCCGAGGCATTTCGCCTGACGGCTTTCTTTCTGCACCGCCACGTCTACGAGCCGCGCGGACTGGAACCGTCCACAGCCCGCGAGGGCTTCGTGCAGGCCGCGCTAAAGGCGCTGAAGCTCGCTGCTGCCTAGTCTACCCTTAGGCGCGCTTGCGCACCTTGAACGCCCATCCATCCGGGCGTTCGTCGAGCACCTTCACCGTATCGCCGATCGAAATCGCACCCGCCGCGCGTGGCGTGACGTTCCAGCCGAACAGCGGCCCGGGGACACGACGGTCTGCCGACATGCGGATGCGTCCCATGGCCGGCATCGGGTTCGCAACCTCGCGCGAACCTGTCTGCTGGTCCTGCGTGGTCATGATGCACCGCGCGCACGGCTTCACCAGATCGAAACGGATGCCGCCGATCTCGATGGCCGCCCAGCGATCCTCCGGCCAGGCTTCGTCCGTGTCGATGACGATGTTCGGCCGGAACCGCTCCATGCCGACGCTGCCTTCTCCATGAGCCCCGATATCGGCGTTGAGCGCCTTCAGCGACCCGGTCGTGGTCACCAGGATCTGGTAGCCGTCTGCGAAAGTCACCGGCGTGTCGTCGCCCGCCCATTCCGGGCTCGCGATGCGATTGGCGTCGTCGTCGAAGAACACGAATTTCAGGTCCCGGCCGAACCAGCGCGAGAGCACTTGGTTGGAGTGGTCGTCGGCGATCGCGGCATTGACGATCGACTTCCAGATCGAGACATCGATGCGCTTGTTGCCATCGGGCAGGGGGACGAACAGGGTCTCCCCGTTCATGCCGAGATGAAAGCCGTTGGCTTCCTGCCGAACGTCGAGCCGCGCCAGATCCGTCATTTCGCGCTGGGTAATGAAGCTCCCATCCGGATTGATCAGCATCGCGCGCCGGTCGCCGGGCAGGCCGAAGGCATTGATCTCGGTGCTTTGAAGCGCGATGCCACGGGCGCTTTTGAGCGGATAGATGAAGAGATCGCTGACGCGCATGTAAGTCCTCCTAGATTTCGTCCATGAAGGCGTCGAGAAAATCCCGCAGCCTCTTGTCGCGCTCCGCCGCAAGCGCCCGGCCAGCGGCCGTCTTGAACCCATCGGCCAGCTTGAACAGTTTCGTCTGGAAATGGTCGATGACATAACGCCGGTCGTCAAGCGGTCGATCGTTTCCAGCCGGGTCGAGCGGGTCGTAAAGCGACGACGCCATGCGCCCGCCGATATAAAAGCAGCGGCCCGCGCCGACCATGCCGATTGCATCCAGCCGGTCTGCATCCTGCAAGATCTTCGCTTCCAGCGTCTCGGGCGCGATGTTGGCCGAGAAGCTGTGCGTCAGGATCGCATGGGCGACGGCGGCGATATCGTCCTTCGACCATCCAAGCCCGGCCAGCACCCCAGAGGCTTTGTCCGCCGCAAGCGCGGATGCCTGGGCTCTGAGCGGCGAGCTCTTCTCGACGGCCACGCAATCATGCAGCAAGACCGCGGCGGCAAGAATGCGGCCATCTCCGCTTTCGCTCGCCTGGATGCGCATGGCGTTCTTGAAGACGCGCAAGATATGCGCGAGATCATGCGAACCATCGTCGCCTTCGTGCGAATGCGGGATAAGCGCTTCAGCGAGCGTTTCGTAGGGACGGAAGGCCTGAGCCTCTTTCATGTGCGCACCAGGAGTAGACGGAGATCGCCTCTCTTAGAGCGGGCGGTGACGAGTCGCAATGCGGCGTCACACGGCCTGGGCTTTGCCACTGCGTTGCGACCCCGCGAGCAACTGCGGCACGTCAAAGGCTGGGCGGGGCGAACTAATATGATAGCCCTGTATCTCGTCGCAGGCTTCCTGCGCCAGCAGGTCGTGCTGCTGCGCCGTCTCCACGCCTTCAACGGTAACCCGCATGCCGAGCGCGTTGCCGAGCAGAATGATGGCGCGCATGATCGCGAAGGCTTCCTTGTTGTCGACGATGTCGTTGACGAAGGATTTGTCGATCTTGATCTTGTCGAAGGGGAAGCTGCTCAGATAGCTGAGCGACGAGTAGCCGGTGCCGAAATCGTCCATGGAGATACGGATGCCGCGCTGGCGAAGCGCATGCAGGATCGGCAGCGCCTCGTCGCGGTTCTCCATAAGAACGCTCTCGGTGATCTCGATTTCCAGACGCTCGGGCGCAAGCTCGGATGCTGCAAGCGCGGCCGAGACATCCTCCTCCAGATCACTGGAGATAAACTGGATCGCCGAGACGTTGACAGCGACCTTGATATCGGCGGGCCAGGTGGCAGCGTCCGTGCAAGCGCGCTTGAGCACCCATCGTCCGATGTCGACGATAAGCCCAACTTCTTCGGCCAACGGAATGAACTCCATCGGCGCGATCCGGCCACGGGTCGGGTGGCTCCAGCGGAGCAGTGCTTCGAAACCGCAGATACGACGTTCGGCCATGTCATAGAGCGGTTGATAGTGAAGCTCGAATTCCTCGTTGTGAACGGCCCTGCGCAGATCCGCCTCAAGGGCGTGTCGCGCTTCAAGCTGCGCTTCCATCTCCGAGCTGAAAAAGCGCTCGCCGCGTCTGCCGCCGCTCTTTGCGTGCGAAAGCGCCACGCCGGCATGTTTCAGAAGCAGTTCGGTCTCCGTGCCGTCCTTGGGGCAGACGGCTATGCCCATGGAAACGCTGAGTTCGACCGCCTTTTCTCCGCGGAAGAAAGGTTCGGAGAGCTCGCGCCTGATCTGATCGGCAAGCGCCATGACATTCCACGGCTGCTCTCGCCCGCATTGCAGAATGGCGAACTCATCGGATCCCAGGCGCGCGAGAATGTTGCTCTTGCCGGCAAGGGCGCGCAAACGATCGGCAACCTGCCGCAGGATCTTGTCGCCCGCCGAAACGCCAAGCGTGTTGTTGACGGACTTGAAGCGGTCGAGGTTGAGGTGGATAAGCGCGATCTGATCGTCCGGCTTGCGCGCACCAAGCGCCGTATCCAGCTGTTCACGGAACCGGATTCGGTTGGGCAGGCCGGTGAGGGGGTCGTGGTGCGCCAGAAACGCAATGCGCTCTGCGGCCTTTCGGTCGTCGGTGATATCCGCATGAATGGAGATGTTGCTGCCGTCGGGAAGCACGGTAACGACGCTCTGAATGATGCGGCCGTCATTCATCTCCCATTCGCGACGGCGGATGCGTCCGCCGTCGGCGCGGCCCTCGCGAGTGGCGGCTCTCACCTCCGGCTTTTCCAGGCCGTCGATCTTGGCAATCAGCGAGCTGATCGATGTTCCCGCTCGCGTGTCGTCCGCCTCCAGCCCGAACAGTTGCTGGAAGCGAATGTTCGATACGATGAGGCGTTGTTCCGAATCGAAAATACACAGGCCGAGCGGCAGGTGATTGAGGACGATCTCAAGAAGGTGACTTTGCTCAGTCAGGCTTCTGTTCGCCTGATTGAGGAGGACTTGCAGCGCCTCGTTTTCTTCAAGGGTCAGGTTGGCTTGGCGCTCGAGGCTGCGGATGCTGCCGGCTTGTTCGCGGTAGGTGTCGATAACGAGTCTCACGAGCCGTTGTCCGTCGGTGGTGCCGTCTTCATTGAGGGACGCGGCACACTGGCGCCTGAACAGCGCTTCAGCTTCCATAGCCGCTGCTCTCCTCTCCGGTGCCTATAAGCATGTTGGAGCGGTGGGTTGATTGTCCGGCGGTTCGGATCCCGTATGGCATGGGCAACATGCGAAGGCATTCCTGAAGCGTTTGAAGCAAAATAAATATGCAATCTAGGATTGTTTTTATGCTCTAAATTTGGCCGGCATAATCTCCTAGTCGCATTAATATTTAGTTGTTTCACAAAAAGATATATGGTTCCCGCTATATTTATCCATGCGTCGCTCAGGTGGAGTGACCAAAGGATCCGGCTACTCTGGCCGCGATCAGAGTGTCAGAATTTGTCAATCATGGTTAATGCGGCATTAACAACTTATTGACCGGCCTCGCAAATCAGTTTATCCACCGGCTTAGTTCTGATTTTTCCCTATTCGTATTGCGTACAAACATCATCGGTAATGCGGTGAACGGAGGTTTGTATGAACCGTATTTCGTCTGCAGTTGATACGTCCTACGCGTATCTCGGCACTCTTTCGAGATTGGATTCCAACAGTGACGGCGTGTTGAGCCGTAGTGAGCGTGCGGCTGATGAGAAGCCGGGGATTCTGTCCGTTGTAAGCCAGTCCCAGAGCACCCAGGAAGCACCCAAGCTGTCGAACGGCGTCCTCGCATTCATGATGGGCGCGCGCCAGTCTGGTGCTTTGAGCTCCACTTATGAAAGCCAGTCAAACTCGGCCAATGTTCTCTATCAGAACACCTATGGCCAGTATGATCTCGACATCGCGTCCTGATCGCTCGCTCATGAATTGATCAAAGAAGAAGCCGGCCGGTTGGTCGGCTTTTTCTTTGCGCTCTATGCTGGAACACCGGCACGCCGCACGCGTTTCTGAAAGAGGGCTCACAGGAGGGAAACAGCATGAAACGGCTTCTATCTCTAGCATTCGCGACCGTCGCGGCCTTGGCGACTGTTGCTGTCGCGCAGGACAAGCAGACCGCGCAGGCCAATTTCGTCGGCGCCGATGGCAAGGATGATGGCCGCGCCACATTGACGGCCGCCGCCGCCGGTGGCGTCTTGATCGAGCTTGAAGTGTCCGGCCTTCCGGCCAACAAGTGGGTCGCCTTCCACGTCCACGAAACCGGCAAGTGCGATGCCGCCAGCCATCACGAATCGGCCGGCAAGCACTTCAACCCTACCAAGGCCGAGCACGGTCTGCTCGCCGCCAAGGGGCCGCATGCCGGCGATATGCCGAACCAGTATGTCGGGCAGGACGGTGTGCTGAGAGCGCAGGTCTTCGATGGGATGGTGACGCTCGACGGCAAGGACAACGGCATTCGCGGCCGCGCCCTGATGATCCATGAAAATTCCGATGACTACCGCAGCCAGCCGGCCGGCGATGCCGGCGCCCGTCTTGCCTGCGCCGTCATCAAGTAGCATTCACTCTGCCATGGCAGAGATAGGGGTGGCCGCCAGCCTGGCGGCCGCCTCTTAAAGAATCGGCAGGCCCTTCTCGTCGAAGCTCGCCTTCACTCGGCCGAGAATCTCTCGGCGCGCATCGTCCCATTCGCCGGTCTTCGCCCAATAGCGCAGCGTCAGCGTGATCTTGTCCGACGTCACCGCGTCGATATAGGTCTTCGGCTGCGGCGACTTCTCGACCCGCGAATCGGCCTTTGCGATATCCGTCAGCACCTTCATCGCCAGATCGACATCGTCGCCGGCGCGCACATTGATGGTGAGATCGTTCTTGCGCGTCTTCTCGCGGCTGTAATTGGTGATCGGCGTATTCCAGAGCGTCGAGTTCGGCGCCAGCAGATAGAGCCCGTCGGCGGTGCGGAACTCGGTCGCGAACAGCCCGATCTCACGGACCGTGCCGGCGACGCTGCCCGTCGCGATATACTCGCCCACCCGGAACGGCCGCAGGATCAAAAGCATGATGCCCGCAGCGATGTTCTGCAGCGTACCCTGCAGTGCCAAACCAATGGCCAAGCCTGCAGCACCAAGAGCCGCGATGATCGAGGCCGTCTGCACGCCGAATTGCCCGAGCACGGTGATGAACACCAGAATCAGCAGCGCGTAATGCAGGACATTGGTGAAGAAACGCGCCAGCGTCTCGTCGATCCCACGCACCCGCGAGATGCCTTCAAACGCCCAGCGGCTGACGAAACTCGCCATCAACCAGCCAAGCACCAGGAGGATCAGCGCGCCGAGGATGGAGAATGAGTATTGGACCGCAAGCGCGCTCGCCTGGCTCAAAGCCGTTCGGGTTGCCACGATTACGTCGGTTGCCTGTTGTTCCATGATCTCGCCAAATATCTGAAATGATTATCGGTTGACCTGCGTAGATGGGACAGAAGGCAGGCGCGTCAACCGTTTGAAACCGTCACGCTTCGTCAAGCGCAAGGACGAAGGGCGCGTTTCCATCCGCATCGGCGCCACGGCCGATCGCCTTGATCGCCTTGACCAGCCGCCCATCGCGGCCAAGCAGTTGATCGCCGATCTCGATGATCCGCATGTTCGGCGTGGCATAGGGCGAGGCCGCGCGCAGACGCTGCGCCAACTCTTCCTCGCTCTGGTCCGGCCTCAGCGACAAGGCCGCGATCACCGCCGCAGCCGGCGAGCGCGATACGCCCATCCAGCAGTGAACGATGAGCGGCGCCGTCTGATCCCACCCCGCCGCAAAGTCGATAATCTCTCGGACATGCGTCTCATCGGGCGCCACGAGATTGCCCGTGCCCTTGAAGGCGATGTCGTTCATGTGGAGCAGCAGATGCCGGTGCGCCTGAATGACCGCCGGGCGATGGAAGCTCTGTTCCTTCGCCATCAGGCTGATCATTTCGCGGGCGCGGTGCCGCACGGCCATTTCGGCGATGCGGGCAAGTGGAGTCACGACGATCGAGGTCATGACTTGCCCCGCAGGCCGTCGATGACGGCGAAGCGCTCGCAAAACAGCCGCTGCGCCTCGATCGCCGGCAGCGGTGTCAACAAGAGCATCTCCTTGGTGATCCCGCGCGGCTGGCCGAAGAGCTTCTGCGCCTCGCTGGCGCTGAAGCCGGCAAGCTGCGACGCCTCGAAATAGGCCGCGATCGTATCGGCCTTCTTGATGTTGTCCTTGAGTTCTCGGGATGCATGCGGCGGCAGCCCGAACCTCAGATGGATCGCCGCCTCAAGCCTTTTCTCGACGGTCTTGTAGCCGCCGCCGACCACCGATTTGAACGGCGAAATCATGTCGCCGATCACATATTCGGGCGCATCGTGAAGCAGCGCCATCAGGCACTGGTCCGGCGTCGCCTCGTTCAGCCGCCGGAAGATGTCCTCGACCACGAGACTGTGCTGCGCGACCGAAAAGGCGTGATCGCCCGATGTCTGTCCGTTCCAGCGGGCAACGCGCGCCAGGCCGTGGGCGATATCGCTCACCTCGACATCGAGAGGCGAGGGGTCGAGCAGGTCGAGCCTGCGCCCCGAAAGCATGCGCTGCCAGGCGCGGGGAGCCTTCGTCGTCAAGCGCTGGCCTCGTCGGAGGCGGCCGGAAAGACGAGCGCGGACCATGCGGGCAGCGCAACCGTCACGGTGACGTCGCCGGCAAGCAGTGGCGTACCCGACGACATGGCCTCACCGGCGCGATCGATTCGGATGATGGCGAGCCCGCCATGTCCCGAGACCAACCCGAGCGTACCGACAGGCTTGCCGTTGGCTGTGATGTCGGTGCCGGAGGCGGGGAGCGGCTCGGTGCTGCTCACGGTCACGACGCGACGACGCGCCGTTCCCCGGTGCTGCATGCGCGACACCACTTCCTGGCCGACATAGCAGCCCTTCTTGAACGAGAGCCCGCCATTCAGGTCCATCAGCACGTCATGCGGAAAGGCGTCCTGAAGCGCGTAGTCGGAGCCGGATACGGCGACGCCATGCGCGGCGCGCAGCGCGTCGTAAAGCGCGATATCGTCGCTGCCATGCTCGCCCGGGCGGCGGAAAACGTTGATGCCCGCCTTGGCGAATCGGCTGTCCTTGAAGCCATCGGTCGAAGCGTCATCCCACGAGACGGTAACGCCATTGCCCTCGTCGGCAAGAGCCACGGCAGCACGCAGCTTGTACATCGTCAGCCGCTTCGTCAGCGCCTCGCGCTGGCTTTCGTCAGTCTCGATGATGAAGTCGTCGCCATCGCGCCAGATCATGAAATCGAACAGGATCTTGCCCTGTGGCGTCAGCAATGCGCCTGGGCGCGTCTCGGCTGCATCCAGCGACACGATATCGGTCGTGATCAAGTTCTGCAGAAAGGACTGGGCCTCGGCGCTGCTCACCCGGATGAGCGCGCGGTCTTTCAGAAATACGGCTGGCATGGCGCACCTGTCGCGTTGTTATCGCTCAGAAGTATGTCGTCGGAACGGGGATCGCAAGCATCAGTCGCCGGCGGTGAAGAACTTCCATTTGCCGTCGGCGGTGATGCCGAGGCGATAGAAATTGTAGCCGCCGAATTCCTGCATGTCCGCAAGATCGCCGGCGGTGACGATGCGCAAGAGCTCGACGCGCTCGGGCGGCGTCAGCTTTTTCAGGTCTTTCTCAGCAAAGTAAGGCCAGACATACATCTCGTCGGGGGTGCCCTGTCCGACATGGACGAAGCCCGTCGAGATGATGTCGAGAATGATCGCCAGGATCTCGTCGCCATCGGGGTCGCCCGAGAGATCCTTCAGGGCGCCGATCGGATCGTCGGTTGCTTCACCGACGCTGACCTGCGTCTGTGTCGCGCCAGTGCCGAACAGCGGCCGCAGCCGCTCGAGATCGCCGGAGGCGGCCGCTTCGACGATCTGCTCGCGCATGTGGCGAACCGGTTCCGGCACCTTGCTGATGTCGTAGAGAACCTCGACCGGCTTCGAGCTGTCCTGTGCGCCAGGCGTCGTGTCGGGGCTCTGGCCCGCCGGCTTGCTGATCACAGGGCCAGGCGCGGGCACGCCTGACGATGCGTCGGGCGCGCTCGGTGGCTTGTCGGTGGATGTGCCGTCGGAAGCGGTGGGGGTCTTTTGCAACTCTGACAGCGCAAACGCCGATGGGGCGCTCATCAGGCTGCTGGCACCGAGGCTGATTGCAAGCAAAAGCGGCGCGATCGCGGGCCGCGAAGCATTGTTCATATCGGTGCGCATGGAACTCTCTGTGTTATTGCAGGGTGCGGGTCGGAGAAAACTCACCGGCCAGCATGCGTTCTCGCAACGATTCCAGCAAGGCTTCCGCGTTCTTTTCGCCGTGCAGGCGGATGGTTTCGCGAAGCGCGTGAATGATTGCCGTGTCGGCGATGATCTCGGGTTCGATACCGTCGGCCATGCCGTCGGCCCAGGCTTCGTTATGGTACTCCAGCGCCGCCTGCATCTTTTCGTGGACGATCATGTCGTCGATGTCGTTGAGGCTCGGTTCCATTAGCTTTTCCTCGAACTGCATGCCTTACTGTCTGGTTAACAACACTATCAGCCTTTTCCCAAAACGACACGTCCCCCTGTAAAAAGAGGTTAATTTATCGTTAATTTCCAAAGCGTGACGTAATTTCCGTGGCGAGTGTTGCGCCTTCGTTACGGTAGCGTTCTTCTGCCATGATCGCCGCCGGTGTGCAATCGGTATAAACGGAGGCAAAGGCGCGGTATCCGCGATTGAACGCCGCCGTCAGTTTCTCTTTCCGTGCGGGCTCATCTTTCGCTTCAGAATCAAGCAGTTGCTGCATTCGCGCGCGCCATTCCTCGCCGTTCTGAGCCTTGCAGAGCGTTCTCAGATAATGCACCGACCCGAGCACCTCGGCCAACCGGCCAAGCTTGTCGTCATAGGGAACGGTGACATCCTTAGGCGCGACCGATTCATCGGGCGCAACCGCTGTCGGCCCCTGCGCCGAGACAAATGTCGGTATCGCCGTGGAGACGCCAAGAACAACACACAACAAAACGCGGCGAAGGGGAATCATGTGCGTATTGGACACCCGGAAGGTGACGGCGACAAGGTGCGGGGTTGCCTTTCCCCTTGCTTATTCCCCTTCCTCACTTCCGGGCTGCTGCCAGCCGTTCGGCGCACTCAAGCACACTTTGCGGCGTCGGCAGCCGGCGAATCTCATCGACCGTGAACCAGCCGAGCGCCACCGCATCGTCGGCCGCCACGGCAGCCGAATCGGCATCGGCCTCGACGCGGAAAACCGAGAGAAAGAAGTGGCTGGTCAGCCGTCCGTCGGCGCCGTGCTGCTTCAGATCGTAGGTGGCGAAGATCTTTGGGTTGCGGGCACGGATACCCGTCTCCTCCTCGAACTCGCGCAACGCGGTCTGATCAGGGGTTTCCCCAGGCTCCGCTCTGCCGCCGGGAAAGGCGTACATATCCGCCGATGGCGGATTGCGCCGGAGCACCAGCAGAAACCGTCCGTCGCGCTCGAGAATCGCGGAAGATGCAGCTGTCGGATTGGAAGTCATCAGAAATGCCGTTTGTTGCTTGCCGGTGATCGCCGTCGCGTGCCTATCTCACTCAGGAAAACAATCTGATCCAAGCGATTCGAAGGCACGTGCCGTGACTTATATCATCTACGCCGCCGCGGCCCTCTTCGAGATTGCCGGTTGCTTCGCTTTCTGGGCATGGCTGCGCATGGGAAAGCCGATCTGGTGGCTGGCGCCCGGCATGGTGTCGCTGGCGCTGTTCGCCTGGCTCCTGACGCTGGTGCCGAGCGAAGCGGCGGGCCGCACCTTCGCGGCCTATGGCGGCATCTACATCGTGGCGTCGCTGATCTGGCTGTGGCTTGTCGAGCACCGCGTGCCTGACAGATGGGACATCAGCGGCGCTATTGTCTGCCTCGCGGGCACTGCGATCATCCTCTTCGCACCGAGAGGCTGAACCGACGGGACCATAACTGGCCGTTCTCTTGACCCTGAAAGGGCAGGGTGCAAATAGATTGGCATGTGTGGACGCTACGCCCTGACCATATCCCCCGAGGAGTTGAAGGAAGTTCTGGGTATCCTCGACCTTGAGGATTTTCCCGCGCGCTTCAACATCGCGCCGACTCAGCCGATTCTCGTGGTCGTCTCGGGCGAGGGACAGGAGAGGGGAAGCAACCTGCCGGACCGTCGTGCGCTTCTCGTTCGCTGGGGCTTTACGCCGGGCTGGGTGAAAGACCCCAAGGCGTTTCCGCTTCTCATCAACGCCCGCTCGGAAACAGCGATCGGCAAGGCGTCGTTCCGCGCCGCCATGCGCCATCGCCGCGTGCTCATTCCCGCCTCCGGCTTTTACGAATGGCATCGCCCTTCCAAGCAGAGCGGCGAGAAATCGCAGGCCTATTGGATCAAGCCGCGTCACGGCGGCGTGGTCGCCTTTGCAGGGCTCATGGAAACATGGTCCTCGGCCGATGGCTCCGAAGTGGATACCGGCGCGATTCTGACCACATCAGCCAATGCCGCCATGGCCCCGATCCACGACCGCATGCCCGTGGTCATCAAGCCCGAGGACTTCGCCCGCTGGCTGGATTGCAAGACGCAGGAACCGCGCGAGGTGGCCGATCTCATGCGGCCGGTCGAGGAGGATTTCTTCGAGGCGATACCGGTCTCCGACAAGGTCAACAACGTGGCCAATATGGGCGAGGACCTGCAGACCCCAGTGCCGCTGGAAAAGCCGCTGCCGCCCGCTGACAAGAAAAAGCCGGATGACGGCCAGCTCAGCTTCTTCTGATTCGATATCCCCACCGCAGTCACATCCGGAAAATCACATGTTCTCCATTTCGGCCGCGCTCTCAGGCCTCTTCCTCGGCGCTTCCCTCATCATCGCCATCGGCGCCCAGAATGCCTTCATTCTGCGGCAGGGACTGCTGCGCTCGCATGTCTTCGTGCTGTGCCTGATCTGCGCGCTGTCGGATGCCCTATTGATTGCCGCAGGCGTCGCCGGTCTCGGCACGCTCGTCTCGCAATCGCCGACGCTGATTATCGCCGTCAGCCTCGGCGGCATGCTGTTTCTCGGCACTTACTCGTTCATGGCGTTCCGGCGCGCGCTTCAGCCCGGCGCGATCGAGGCGGGTACGCCTGAGCCGCTGGGGCTGAAGGCGGCTGTGGCCACGTGCCTGGCCTTTACCTTCCTCAATCCGCACGTCTATCTCGACACGGTCGTCCTGCTCGGCAGCTTGTCGGCCGCCTATCACGGCGTGGATCGCCTGGCTTACGGCCTTGGGGCCGCGGCTGCGTCATTCATCTGGTTTTTTGGTCTGGGCTACGGTGCGCGTCTGCTGCAACCGGTCTTTGCCAAACCCGCCGCATGGCGGGTTCTCGACGTGCTCATCGGCATCGTCATGGCGCTTCTGGCCATCAGCCTCGGCGCCCGTGTCCTGATGTCGTGATCAGGCGATCTTCTTGGCGAGCGCCGGCTTCTTCAGCATCAGCGCTGCAGCCAGAACAGCCTTCAGGCCGAGCGGGCGGTAGTGCGCGCTGAGATCGGTCTTTGCAGGCTGTTCCACATTCGTCTTCTTCGGGGTCACGTTACTCTCCTTAACTTCTGTCCCTAGACTCTTATATTTATTGCTCTTTTGCCCGAAATAGCGACAAAATGGAGGCAAGACACATCATGATTTGTGTCGCCAAACCATAATTCGCGAGCCTTGAGCGAAGCGGGACAGGTCAGGATTGTTGGGGGTACGTCAGATGTGACGGCCGATATCGTCTTCGCCGACACCCGGCTCTTCGATCGTCAGCGTCCCGTATTTGCGCTTCCACTTGCGCGCGCCGAACGGCAGCGTGCAGAGGTAGACCACGGCGGTGAGCGACATGACTTCCCACGTGAAGCTCGACAGCATGGCGACATAAAGCACCACGCCAAGCATCATCGGCAGCACAAGATCACGCCGAAGCTTGGTGCCTTCCGATTTGCCCGACCAGACCGGCAGGCGGCTGATCAGCAGGAAGGCGATAAGCACCGTATAGGCGGCGGAGAGATAGCCGAAGGTCTTGTCGGTCGTCATCCCGAGGAAGCCGAGATAGACCGGCAGAAGCACCAGCATGGCGCCGGCAGGCGCCGGCACGCCGACGAAATATTCCGACTGCCAGCTCGCCTTGTTCTCGCGCTCCGACATGACGTTGAAGCGCGCCAGGCGCAGGCCGGCAGCGATGGCATAGATGAGAGCCGCGATCCAACCGAGCGAACGCGCCTGGTCTAGCGCAAAGACATAGACGACCAGCGCCGGTGCCACACCGAAATTGACGATATCGGCCAGCGAATCCATCTGCGCGCCGAACTTCGAAGTCGCCTTCATCAGCCGCGCAACGCGCCCATCGATACCATCGAGGAACGCGGCGACCAGCACCATGCCGACGGCAAGCTCGTAACGATTCTCGAAGGCAAGCCGAATGCCGGTCAGGCCGGCGCAGATCGCGAGAATTGTGATCAGGTTGGGAACGACCAGCCGCAACGGAATCTCGCGAAGCCGTGGCCCACGTCCCGAATCATCGGGTGGGCCATTGGGTTCGAAAGGCGGGAAGGGCGTTTCCATGATCGCGCTCCTAGTGGTTCTCAGGCGCGGCGGCTGACGACAGGGCCCTTGGCGGAGCCGAATTCGGCCAGCACCGTTTCACCTGCGATTGCCGTCTGGCCGAGTGTCACGCGCGGCTGCGCGCCCTCGGGAAGGAAAACGTCGAGGCGCGAGCCGAAGCGGATCAGGCCGAAGCGCTCACCGGCATCCAGCGGTTCGTTGGCATTGGCCCAGCAGAGAATGCGGCGCGCCACGAGGCCGGCGATCTGCACGACGCCGATCTGGCCGTGGGCTGTCTCGATGACGAGGCCGTTGCGCTCGTTGTCTTCGCTGGCCTTGTCGAGCTCGGCGTTGACGAAGCTTCCCGAGCGGTAATTGACGCTGACGATGCGGCCGCGCATCGGGGCGCGGTTCACATGGCAGTTGAAGACGTTCATGAAGACGGAGATGCGCAGCATCGGCGCCGAACCGAGGTTCAACTCCGCCGGCGGCACGACCATTTGCACGGAGGACACCTTGCCGTCCGCGGGCGAGATCACCAGATCGTCGTCCTGCGGCGTCATGCGCTCCGGATCACGGAAGAAATAGGCGCACCACAGCGTCAGGATCAGGCCGATCCAGAACAGCGGCTTGAAGATCCAGCCGAGAATGAGGGAGGCCACGAAGAAGGCCGCGATGAAGGGATAACCTTCCTTGTGCACCGGAACGATCGTGTTGCGTACCGTATTGAACAAGCTCATGTATGCCGCTCTCCTAGCGTTTTCGTTTCCGCTGGTTACAGGGAAACACTCTTGGGGGCAATGCCGATGCCCTCTCATGCACATCTAAGCTTGCTGATGAACGGCAAGCGTCTGCGGGCTCAGGTGGCAGGCGCCAGCCGGTTGACCACGCCGAGATCGTCGTTCTCGCGGACCTGCTTCAGATGTTCCTCGGCCTGCGTCGCCTCGCGCTGGCGGCTCCACATGGATGCGTAGAGGCCGTTCTTCAGCAACAGTTCGGCATGCGTCCCGCGCTCGGCAATCTCGCCGGCCTTGAGCACGATGATCTCATCGGCGCCGATCACGGTCGAAAGACGGTGAGCGATAACAAGCGTCGTGCGGTTCTTCGAGACGACGTCGAGCGCGGTCTGGATCTCGCGTTCCGTCGTCGTGTCGAGTGCGGATGTCGCCTCGTCGAGGATGAGGATCGGCGGGGCCTTCAGGATCGTGCGGGCAATGGCCACGCGCTGCTTCTCGCCGCCCGAAAGCTTCAATCCGCGCTCGCCGACCATGGTGTTGAACCCTTCAGGCAGAAGGTCGATGAAGTGGGCGATCTGCGCGATCTCGGCCGCGGTCTTCACCTCCGCCTCGGTGGCCGAAGGCCGGCCGTAGCGGATGTTGTAGGCAACCGTGTCGTTGAAGAGCACGGTATCCTGCGGCACCATGCCGATCGCGGTGCGCAGGCTCTTCTGCGTGACCCCACGCACATCCTGGCCATCGACGGTGATGGAGCCGCTCTGGATGTCATAGAAGCGATAGAGCAGCCGCGACATGGTCGACTTGCCGGCCCCTGACGGTCCGACGATCGCCACCGTCTTCCCAGCCGGCACGTCGAACGAAATCCCCTTCAGGATCGGGCGCGCCGGGTCGTAGGCGAAATGCACGTCCTTGAACGAGATGGCGCCCTGCTCGATGTTCAGCGGCTTCGCATCGGGGGCGTCCTTCACCTCGGCCTGTACCTCGAGCAGGTCGAACATCTGCTCGATATCGGTCAGGCCCTGGCGGATTTCGCGATAGACGAAGCCGATGAAGTTGAGCGGCACGGAAAGCTGCAGCAGCATGGCGTTGACGAAGACGAAGTCGCCGACGGTCTGCTCGCCGCGCTGCACGGCCAGCGCCGAGAGGATGAGCATCACTGTTGTGCCGAGGCCGAAGATGACGCCCTGGCCGAAGTTGAGCCAGCCGAGCGACGTCCAGACGCTGGTCGCAGCCTTCTCGTAGCGCGCCATCGAGGAATCGAAGCGCTTGGCCTCCATGTCCTCATTGCCGAAATATTTGACCGTCTCGAAGTTCAGAAGCGAATCGATCGCCTTGGTATTGGCGTCCGTATCGCTGTCGTTCATCGTCTTGCGGATGGAGATGCGCCAGTCGCTGGCCCGGATGGTGAACCAGATATAGGCCCAGACGGTGAAGGCAGTGACCGCCAGATAGGAGAAGCCGTAGCCCCACCAGAATATGATGGCGGTGAGCAGGAACTCGATCAGCGTCGGCACCGAGTTCAGGATCGTGAAGCGAACGATCGTCTCGATGCCCTTCGTCCCGCGCTCGATGATCCGCGACAGGCCGCCCGTCTTGCGCTCCAGGTGAAAGCGCAGCGACAGTTCATGCATGTGCACGAAGGTCTTGTAGGCAAGCTGGCGCACTGCGTACTGGCCGACGCTGGCAAACAGCGCGTCGCGCAGCTGGTTCAGGCCGAGCTGGATCAGCCGGGTGAGGTTATAGGCGATGACGAGCGCGATGGCGCCGACGAGGAGATCCGGCACCTTGCCTGCAAGGTCGGACTTGCCGTTCAGCGCATCCGTCGACCACTTGAAGAAATAGGGCACGAGCAGCAGCACGAACTTCGATATGAGCAGGTAGACCGATGCCCAGACGACCCGCATCTTCAGATCACCGCGCCCCGTCGGCCACATGTAGGGCCAGAGATTGAAGAGGGTCCGCAACAGATTGGAATCTGAAACTGTCTTGCCGTTTGCCATGCATGTCTCCGGCCCGCGTCAGGCCCTGGAAGTGTCGTGTTGTCGGCAAAGAGGGGAAGGGAGCAGCGCAAAGCCGCCGCCTGACATGATCGCCGTCAACGCCAAATAGGGTTGCGGGCGGAGCAATACAACATAAGAAGATCAAAGGAAAAGAGAGGCCGGCAGTCATATCGACGCCGGCCCCCGGTAATCTTCAGTAATCCTGTCTGTCCTAGAGATGCTCGCCCGACATACGCTTGCGGTGCATCTCTTCCGCGTTGGGCAAAGCGTCCTTCGGAAGGCCGAAGACCTGGCCCGGCAGAATGCGATCCGGATTGACGATCTTGTCCTCGTTGGCGACGTAGATCGTCGTGTAGCGCACGCCCGCGCCATAGATGCGGCGCGAGATCTGCCACAGCGTATCGCCACGGCGGATGATCACGGTTTCCTTGCTCTCCTGCAGCGGCGCCTGCTCGATGGTCGCGGGACCAGCGTCGCCGCTCGCAACCTCGTTTGCAGGGGCAGCCGGTACCGCGGGTGCAGCCGGCGGCGCCGTCAGATCGGCAACCATCTGGCCGAGCTTGGCGAGTGCGGCGCCGACCGAGCTGGCATCGCGCGGCAGCGATTGCAGCAGCTTCAGCGCATCGCTCGCCTTCATCGAAGCGGTGGTGACACGCTCCTTGAAGTCGGCAGTCGCATCGGCGGCGGCACGGAAATCGACGATCGACTTCAACGCGAACTCGTTGGCCGAGCGCGCGGCCGCGAGCTGCTCGTTGCCGGGCACCTTGCCGTCGCTGAACAGGCCGCTCAGAAGCGCGAATGCCTTGGCCGCATCGTTCTTCAGCTTGCCGAGCGCGCCTTCGTCGAGCGAGACCATCGGCGTCGCCGCGTTGCCCGTGGATGTGCCGGACTGCGCCGCTACCGTGACCTGGTTGCCTTCGGGGCGGTTGAAGTTGACGGACGCGCGAACCAGAACCTTGCCGGCCGCATCGACGACATCGACGCGGATCTTGTGGTCGCCGACGGCAAGCGGCATTACGCCGTCGATGACGAAGTGGCCATCCGCGCCGGCCTTGGCCTTGCCGATCAGCTTGTCGTCGGCATAGCCGAACACATTGGCTTGAGGCTTCGCGGTGCCGGCGACGAAGATCTTGTCGCCTTCGATTTCGACGGCATTGACCCGGACATCAGCCGGTGCGGCTGCTGTTGCCGGCGCCGTTGCCGTCTCCGCTGTCGCGGGAGCCTGTGCCTGCGGCGCTGCCGAGGCCTCGTCGGTCGGGGCGGCGTTGTTGGCTGCTGCCGGAGGCGTCACGCCAGGCGCGGTGATGATGCGGCTGGCGGCGCCCGGCTTGGAGACCATGGCGAGCAGCTGCGATGCATTGCCGTCCTTGGGGATCGAGATCGTGGCGATCTCTTCCGAGGTCGTCACCTTGCCATCCTTGGCAGTCGCGCGCAGCTGCAGCTGGTGGTCCCCGGCGGCAAGCGGATTGTCGAGAACCGCGACGAAATCGCCATTGTCGCCGACATCGGTGCCCATCAGCACTTTGTCGCCGTCGAGGATTTCAAGCTTGCTGTTCGGCTCGGCGGAACCGGCGATAACAGTGGAGCCGTCGGGCTCGACACGCAGCACGTCGAAGGTCGGCAGCTTCGGGCCTTCGGCAACCGGTGCGGCGTTGTCCTGCGTCTGAGGTGCGGCCGGTTCCGGCGCGCCCGTGAGGGCGGCTTCGGCACGTGCAATCGCGGCTGCTGCGTCAGCGATGTTTTCGGGCAGCGCCTGGATGATGGAGAGCGCCTTGGCGGCGCCGGCCTTGGCCTTGTCGATCGCGGCTGTGGTGATCGGGTTGGTACCCTCGGGGGTCGCGAAATCGGCGAGTGCCTGAAGCGCTCCGATAGTCTTCGTCTTGGCGCTTGCGAAAACGTCGTCGGTCGGGCCCTTGCCGTCGGCAAACAGTGCCTTAAGTTCGCCAAGTGCCTGTCCGGCTGCCGTTGTCAGGCCGCCGAGCTTCTGCGCGGTTGCGGCATCGTCGGGGGCCGACGGACGCGAGGTCTTGGCGGATTCGGTTACGGTTTTCTTGACCTCGGAGCTTGCCTGATTGATTGCGTCACCAACCTTGCCGGCATCGCCGCCGATACGCGGCATGACGACAAAGACCATCAACAGAATTGCGATTACAAGCACTGCAAGGGCCAGCAAGCCGGCACGGTTTTTCATCATCAGGTCTCCCCAAGCGGCAATCTTGCCAGACTTCCTGAAATTGCTAGCGATTCCCGTTGCTTTGCACAAGCAGTCAAAGTAGCCGGGCAAATGTAAGATGTATGTTTTCCGTCATTTTTCTTGACTGGACCCAGAGAGAATAGTTGTTTGCTCCCATGACAGATCAATCTCATTCCATTCGCTCCATCTGTGTCTATTGCGGTTCGCGCCCCGGTAGCGACCCAAGCCACATGGCCGCCGGCCGCGCGCTGGGCAAGGAGATCGCCGATTACGGCCTGCGCCTGATCTATGGCGGCGGCACCAAGGGGATCATGGGGGCGGTTGCGAGCGGTACGCTCTCGAACGGCGGTCAGGTGACCGGCATCATTCCCGAATTCTTGATCGACATGGAGGCGACCCGCCACTCCCTCGGCCAGCTCAACGAGTTGATTGTAACGCCTGACATGCATGCGCGCAAACATACGATGTTCGAGCGCTCCGATGCCTTCGTGGCGCTTCCGGGCGGAATCGGCACGCTGGAGGAAATCATCGAGATCATGACCTGGGCGCAGCTCGGCCGTCACGAGAAGCCGATGATCTTCGCCAATATCAACGGTTTCTGGGATCCGATGATGGAGCTCCTGCGCCACATGACGGACGAGGGCTTCATCCACACCGCCCACCGGGTGCAGCCGCTGGTCATCGACTCTATCGAAGAGATCATCCCGGCGATCATGGCGCAGGCCGCCGAAGTCGCGAGCGACCGCGACGGCGAGGAAGCCGTTATCTCGAAATTATAATTGCGGGGGCTTATCGCCCCCGACTGCCTCTCAGCATCGACCACGTATAGAGGAAAAGCCCCGCCCAGATCAGCGGGAAGGCAATCATGCGCGCGGTGCCAAGCGGTTCCTTGAAGATGAAGACGGCGATCAGGAAGATCATCGTCGGCGCGATATACTGCATGATGCCTATCGTCGACAGCTTCAGGAGCTTGGCGCCGTTGGCGTAGATCATCAACGGTACCGCCGTCACCACGCCGCAGCCGAGCAGAAGCGCGGTATCCGCCCAGCCCGTGCGATAGAGATGGCCCGTGCCGCTGCCGAGCTCCAGGTAGAGAATGTAGAAGAAGGCCGGGACGCTGAGGATCAGAACCTCAAGGAAGAATCCCTGGTTCGGTCCGAGCGGCAGGGTCTTGCGAAACAGCGCGTAGAGACCCCAGGAGATCGTCAGCGTTAGCGAAACCCACGGAACGCCGCCGCTATCGACCGCAAGCACGACGACCGCGAGGCCCGCCAGCACGATCGCGCCGATCTGCGCCGGACGCAGCTTTTCTTTCAGCACCACCGCGCCGAGGAAGATACTGAAGAGCGGATTGATGAAATAGCCAAGTGCCGCATCCAGCGAATGCCCGGCGCCGATCGCCCAGACATAGGTTCCCCAGTTGACCGTGATCAGCGATGCCGTCAGCGCCGCCATGGCGAGCATGCGCGGAGAGCGCAGCGCGATGCGGATGTCCTGCGTGCGGCCGAGTACGATGAGCACGATGCCGGCCAGCGGAAGCGACCAGAGGATGCGATGCGCGATCACCTCGGCCGGCGAAATATGCGCGACCGCCTTCATGTAGATCGGCAGGAAGCCCCAGAGTAGATAGGCCGTAAGCGCGAAGGCGAAGCCACGCGGACTGTCCTCGTTTTTCACGAGGGGAATGCTTGCATCGGCGGACATTGGGTGTTTCCATTGGTTCTTATGATTGGCACCCGATTAGCGCAAAGGCCGTGAATAGGCCAATTCATTTCATTGAAGCGATATTCGCTAATGCTGAATTATCAGGATCAGACCGTGGATGAAGCCGAGCTGAAAATCTGCCGCCGCGCATACGCCGTGCAAATGCTGGCCAAAGCCGGTGTCGATCGGGATGATGCGCTGCTGAACGCGTTCGCCACTGTGCCGCGCGAGGATTTCCTGGGGGCGCCGCCGTGGAAGATGCGGGACTGGAAGCGCTACGTGGACGTGCCCTCAACCGATCCGGTCGTTCTCTATCAGGACCTGCTCTTCGCGCTCCAGGCCGATCGCCAGGTCAACAATGGCAGCCCCAGCCTGCATGCGGGCGTCTTGCACCGGCTCGCGCTGCGCAAGGGCGAGACGGTCTGCCACATCGGCGCCGGCAGCGGCTATTACACCGCCATCATCGCCGAAATCGTCGGCGAGACCGGCCGCGTCGTGGCCGTCGAGTTCGATGCGGAGTTGGCGCAACAGGCCAGGCGCAATCTCGAGCGATACGCCAATGTCGAAGTGGTCCACGGAGACGGTCTCGAATGGCCCCGCGAGCCGGCGGATGCCGTCTATGTGAACTTCGCGCTGCACCACCCCGCCGAACCCTGGATCGACAGGCTCGCGGACGGCGGGCGCCTGCTGTTTCCGCTCGGCACGCCCGCCATGGGCGCCGAGGGACGGCTGCTTGGGGTGACCTCGCAGGCCGCCTTCTTCCTGATCGGCAGGGAGGGGGATGAGTTGAGCGCGCGTTTCCTGCAGCCGGTCAATTTCGTCTGGGGCGAGGGGATCTCGGGCGATCTCTCGACCTATGCCGCGCTTGATCGCGCCTTCCACGCCGGAGGGCTCAACCGCATTCACGCGCTGCGCTGGAATGCGGTCAAGACGGAGCAGGAGTGGTATTCGCAGGAGCGCTGGGGCCTCGTCATGGCGGCGCTCCATTGAGCGTTTCTATTCGGCCGCGATCTTTCCCGCCAGCTGTCGGTTCTTCATCAGCTTATAAATGACCGAATCCATCAGCGCCTGGAACGAGGCGTCTATGATGTTCTCCGACACGCCGACCGTCCACCAGCGCACGCCGTCGCTATCGGTGGATTCGATCAGGACGCGGGTGATCGCTTCCGTACCGCCATTGAGGATACGCACCTTGAAGTCGGCCAGAACCAGATCGTCGATCTCGTGCTGGTACTTGCCGAAATCCTTGCGCAGCGCGAGGTCGAGCGCGTTGACCGGGCCATCGCCTTCCGCCACCGACATGATGGTCTGGCCATCGACACTGAGCTTCACGACGGCCTCTGAAACGATCTTCACCTTCCCATGCGAATCGAAGCGGCGCTCGACCATCACCCGGAAACCTTCGACTGAGAAGAACTCGGGGATCGTGCCGAGCGTGCGGCGCGCCAAGAGCTCGAAGCTGGCATCCGCACCCTCATAGGCATAGCCGGAAGCCTCGCGGTCCTTTACCAGCGAGATCAGCCGGTCGAGCTTCGGATCGTCCTTGCCGACCTCGATGCCGCGCCGCTTCAGCGCGTTGATGAAATTCGCCTTGCCACCCTGGTCCGACACCATGACCTTGCGGAAATTGCCGACGCTTTCCGGCGTCACATGCTCGTAGGTGCGCGGGTCCTTCAGAAGCGCCGAGGCATGGATGCCGGCCTTGGTTGCGAAGGCGGAGGCGCCGACATAGGGCATCTGGTGATCGGGCGAGCGGTTCAGCAGCTCGTCGAAGGCATGCGACAGCCGCGTCAGGTTGAGGAGACGCTCGGGGTCGATGGCGGTCGTGAAGCGCGAGGAATAGGTTTCCTTCAGCGCCAGCGTCGGGATCAGCGTCACCAGATTGGCGTTGCCGCAACGCTCGCCGATACCGTTGAGCGTGCCTTGGATCTGCCGCACGCCGGCCTCGACGGCGGCGAGCGAATTGGCGACCGCCTGGCCGGTGTCGTTGTGCGCATGGATGCCAAGACAGTGCCCGGGAAAGCCCGACGCAATCACCGCCTCGACGATTTCGCGAACCTCGGGCGGCTGCGTGCCGCCATTGGTGTCGCAAAGCACGACCCAGCGCGCCCCGGCATCATGGGCCGCCTTGGCGCAGGCGAGCGCATACTGAGGATTGGCCTTGTAGCCGTCGAAGAAATGCTCGCAATCGACCATCGCCTCCTTGCCCGCCGCGACCACGGCCTTGACGCTCTCTGAGATGCTCTCGAGGTTCTCCTCGTTGGAACAGCCGAGCGCCACCTTGACGTGATAGTCCCAGCTCTTGGCGACCAGACAGACCGCGTCGCTCTTTGCCTGCAGCAGGGCGGTCAGTCCCGGATCGTTGGAGGCCGAAACACCGGCGCGCTTGGTCATGCCGAAGGCGACGAAAGAGGCGTTGCGGGTGCGCTTTTCGTTGAAGAAAGCCGTATCCGTCGGGTTCGCGCCCGGGTAGCCGCCCTCGATGTAATCCAGCCCGAACTCGTCGAGCATGGTGGCGATGGCGATCTTGTCCTCGACGGAAAAATCGATGCCCGGCGTCTGCTGTCCGTCGCGCAGCGTGGTGTCGAAGAGATAGATACGGTCTTTCATCGCGAAGCCTCCCAGGCCTTGAATGCTTTCATGTGGGGCACCCCCCCTCTGTCCTGCCGGACATCTCCCCCACAAGGGGGGAGATCGATTTGTGGCGAGCGGGTGCGCCCAGCCAATCTCCCCACCTGTGGGGGAGATGCCCGGCAGGGCGGAGGGGGCGTACACCCACCAGCGTCAGCTCATTTGCTCCGGAGAACCTTACTTCCCCGCAAACATATCCGTCGCCCGGATCAGCCTGTCGAGAATCCCCGGTTCCGAATAGGCATGCCCCGCCCCCTCGATCAGATGGAAATCCGCCTTCGGCCAGGCCTTGTGCAGCGCCCAGGCGTATTTGGCCGGGCAGGGCATGTCGTAGCGACCGTGGACGATGAGACCGGGAATGTCCTTCAGCTTGTGGGCGTCGCGCAGAAGCTGACCTTCCTCCATCCAGCCGGCATTGACGAAGAAGTGGTTTTCGATGCGCGCGAAGGCATAGGCGAACTCGGCGTCCTCGAACTTGCCGCTGGTCGAAGGCTCCGGCATCAGCGTGATCGTCTCGCCTTCCCAGATGCTCCAGGCCTTCGCCGCTTCGAGCCTGACCGCCTTGTCCTCATGGGTCAGCCGGCGGTGGTAGGCGTGCATCATCTCATGCCGCTCGTTCTCGGGGATCGGCGCGATGAAGCGCTCCCACTTGTCCGGAAACATCTCGGAGACGCCGAACTGATAGTACCAGTCGAGCTCGGCCCTCGTCAGCGTATAGATCCCGCGCACGATCAGCTCCGATACCCGCTCCGGATATTTCTCGGCATAGGCGAGCGCCAGCGTCGATCCCCAGGAACCGCCGAAAACCTGCCACTTCTCGGCGCCCGCCATCTCGCGAAGCCGCTCGATATCTGAAACGAGATGCCAGGTGGTGTTGGCGTTGAGATCGGCATGCGGCGTAGAGCGGCCGCAGCCGCGCTGGTCGAATAGCGTCACGTCGTAGAGCGCGGGATCGAACAACCGGCGATGGCTCGGCGCGATGCCGCCGCCGGGGCCGCCATGCAGGAAGACGGCCGGCTTCGCGCCCGGCGTGCCCGAGCGTTCCCAATAGATCACATGCCCGTCGCCGACATCGAGATGGCCCGATGCGTAGGGTTCGATTTCGGGATAGAGCGTTCTCAGAACTTCGGTCATATTTTCACGCCTTGGGCTGGCCAGATATTGGTGTCGTGATCGGGATGCTGGAAGGAGATGATCGCCTCCTGCCGCGCGTAGAAATCGGGGTCGGTATGAACCGGCTGGTCGAAGATCGTCTCGACCCAGGGGATGCGCGCCTCGTAGTTCACCTGGACCTGCGGCGCGAGATCGCTGCGATCGTCGAAGGTGCCGATCGCAAGCTCAAGCCCGCCGGGATGCCGGTAGATCATCGGCGTGCCGCAATCCTTGCAGAAGCCGCGCTCGATGTTGATGGACGACTGGAAGTAGCTCGGCGCCCCACGCGTCCACTCCATGCCCTCTTCGGGCGCCGTCACCAGTGCGGAGAAGAACCCGCCGAACTGCTTCTGGCACATCCGGCAATGGCAGATCGACGGTCGCCCGAGCTTGCCCGAGATACGAAAACGCACTGCGCCGCATTGGCACCCGCCGGTTCGGATGGGTTCGCTCATGATGATGCTCCAGATGGCCATTCGGCCGTGTCGTGGTCGGGATGTTGATGGTTGCTCGCGGCAATCGCATTTTCGCGATCGGGCGTCTCTTCGTCGGGTTCGATGGGCAGGTCGTCGAGGTCGTGAAACCAGCGCATCTTGAGCCCGGTATTCGATTGCGCCACCGGCTTGACCGCCTGCGGATCGTCGAGCGTGCCGAGAACGAGGTTGATGGTATCGGCCTCCGGCGTGTCGTAGAAAAGCGGCGTCCCGCAGGCCGCGCAAAAGCCGCGCCGCACGAGGTCAGAGGATTGGAACCACGCTGGCTCGCCACGCGTCAGCGCAAACTCGGATCGTTTCGCGGCCGCCAGCGGCATGAAGTAGTTGCCGGAAGCCTTCTGGCACATGCGGCAATGGCACAGATGCGGATAGCCGAGTTCACCCGCCGCGCGATAGCGAACCGCGCCGCACTGACATCCTCCACTCATCGCCGCTGTTGTCGTCACGGACGCTTTTCCTCTGGCCAGGTTGCGGTGTCGTGGTCGGGATGCTGGTAGGAAACGAGATCGAGCACGAAGGGTGCCGACTCGGCATCGTCTTCGGTCACGCGGGCCGGCAGTTCGTGCAGGTGGTCGACGAAATCGATCTTGCGCTCGGTGCCGAACTGGATGACGGGCGGCAGCGCCGAGGGATCGTCGAAGGCACCGGCGGCAATCGCGATCCCATCCGGCGCCTCATAGGTCAGCGGTGTGCCGCAATCAGCGCAGAAGCCGCGCTCCACGACGTTCGACGACTGAAACCGCTTCCGCTCGCTCCGCGTCCATTCAAGCTCGGCGCCACGCACCGATACCAGCGGCGCATAATAGGCGCCGAATGCCTTCTGGCACATGCGGCAATGACAGATCGAGGAGTCCTTGAGCGTCCCCTGGACCCGGAAACGGATCGCGCCGCACTGGCAGCCGCCGGTGTAGGTTGAGGTCATGAGCTGTGCCTTCCTATGATCGTGAGGATATGCAGGCAGACATTGTCGACATCGCGCAGCACGTCGTCGTTCCAGAAGCGCAGGACTGTCCAGTGATCGGCCTCGAGGCGACGCGTCCTTCCTTCGTCATAGACAGCGTTCGATTCGCGCGCGTGCTGCGAGCCATCGATCTCGACGATAAGCCGATGCTGAGGGCAGGCGAAATCGACGATGAAGCCGGCGACGGGAACCTGTCTGCGAAAGCCGAGGCCCATCAGCCTGTGGGCCCGTAGTTCGTTCCAGAGTTTGAGTTCGGCGTCTGTGAGCGCCTGGCGCATGCGCTTGGCGTTGGCGCGGCGCTGCTGGGGAACGGGGGCATGGGTCATGGCATGCTCCTTCGTTAGCGCAGCGGGCGCGTTACCCCCCTCTGTCCTGCCGGACATCTCCCCCACAAGGGGGGAGATTGGATAGTAGCGATGACGCTGCCCAACGCAACGTCGAGCGAATCCGAAGCGTCGATGGCTGGGCCATGCGGTCACTTCCAGCCGATCTCCCCCCTTGTGGGGGAGATGCCCGGCAGGGCAGAGGGGGGTATCGCAGGCCGCAGCACTCAACATGACTACCGCTTCACCTCCCACGTCGTCACCCGCTCGCCGGTTGCCGCATCCTTGCCGTCCTTCAACTGCACGCCCTCGGCCAGCAGCGTGTCGCGGATCTTGTCGGCCTCGGCGAAGTTCTTGGCCTTCAGCAGTTCCAGCCGCGCCTTCACGCGCCGGTCGATCTCGATCGCCACCGCCTCGTCGATTTCCGCCATCTCGGGCAAAAGACCGAGCAGGGCGGCACTGGCGGCGTAGGTCGGCAGCAGCGATTTGTCGGCGTTGGCTTCCTGGGCCAGCGCATGCAGCGCCTGCACGGCAGCCACCGTGTTGAGGTCGTCTCGAAGCGCGCCGAGGACCGCCTCAGAGGGTGCGGCGTCGCCGGCGTCCGCCGCCGGCCACTTCGCCAGCAGGCGTTCGGCCTCTTCCAGGCGCTTGACCGAGAAATCGATCGGCTCGCGGTAATGCGTCATCAGCATGGCGAGGCGAAGTACCGCGCCCGGCCACTTGCGACCGCCGAATTTCTCAGTTGCCAGCAATTCGTTGATGGTGATGAAGTTGCCTTCCGACTTCGACATCTTGCGGCCTTCGACCTGAACGAAGCCGTTGTGCATCCACACATTCGCCATCACCTCGGTGCCATGCGCGCAGCGCGACTGGGCGATCTCGTTTTCATGGTGCGGGAAGATCAGGTCGAGCCCGCCGCCATGGATATCGAAGACGTCGCCGAGATAGCGCTGGCTCATCGCCGAGCACTCGATGTGCCAGCCGGGACGGCCGCGGCCCCAAGGGCTTTCCCAGCCGGGTTCGCTGTCGCTGGAGGCCTTCCAGAGAACGAAGTCGCCGGGGTTCTTCTTGTGCGCGTCGACGGCGATGCGGGCGCCCGCCTGCTGCTCGTCGAGCGGGCGCTTGGAAAGTTGCCCGTAATCCGCCATCGACTTGGTGTCGAACAACACCTCGCCCTCGGCCTCATAGGCATGCCCACGCGCAATCAGCCGCCCGATGATCTCGATCATCTGGGCGATATTGTCGGTCGCGCGCGGCTCCACCGATGGCTCGAGGCAGCCGAGTGCCGCCACGTCCTCGTGGAACTGCCGCGCCGTCTTCTCGGTCACGGCATGGATCGCGTCGTTGAGCGAGAGGCTCGGATGATCGCGCAGCGCCCGCGCGTTGATCTTGTCGTCGACGTCGGTGATGTTGCGCGCATAGGTGACGTGGTCGTCGCCATAGACATGCTTCAGCAGCCGGAAGAGAACGTCGAAGACGATGACGGGGCGGGCGTTGCCGATATGGGCGAAGTCATAGACGGTCGGGCCGCAGACATACATGCGCACATTGTCGGCGTCGATCGGTGCGAAGACCGTCCGTTCGCGCGTCAGCGTGTTGTACAGCTTGAGTTCCGGCGTCTTCGATCCCGACTGGCCGTCCATGTCTATTCTCCCAAAATGCCATAATCCGAAAAACAACGTGTCGCGACCGGCGGGCCGGGGCGTTTGTCATCTTGGCGTATTGGGAGACGAAAACGGCCAGGCCAGCGAGCGCGCTAGCGAATAATCTTCCGGCAGATGATGCAGGTAACCGTCTTCATGGCGGGTTTTATGGCCCGGCTTCGGGCATTGGTCAAGGGGGGTGAGACGCGGTCGGGCTGAGCCCGAGCAATCGATCCAGCGAATCGATTGCAGCGTCGAACGCCCGGAGCGCAAGCGAAGGGCCGGGCGGTCCAGATATCTCTCAAGCCCGCCCTATATCAGATGGGAACGATAGGCAAAACGGAGCCACCATTGAAGCGAATACATCAGGCCTTGCTTGCCGCCATCCTTCTGGCTGTCGCTTCAGCAGCCTATCTGGCATACGATCGCGCCATGGCCACTTTCTCTCCTCCCTCGCTCACCGATTATCCGATCCAGGGCATCGACATCAGCCACCATCAGGGCGCGGTCGATTGGAACGCTCTGGCGACGCAGCCGAATGTCCGTTTTGCGATCATGAAAGCGACGGAAGGCGGGGATCACCGAGACACCCGCTTTGCCGAGAATTGGCAGGCGGCAAAGAATGCAGGCATCGTCAGGGGCGCCTATCACTTCTTCACCTTCTGCCGCCCCGGCCGCGATCAGGCTCAGAACGTGCTGGCGACGGTGCCTTCCGAACAGGGAACGCTTCCGCTTGCCATCGATCTCGAATTCACCGGCAATTGCGGCAAGGTGCCGACACGCGAGGAACTGAGCGCCGAGATCCAGGCTTTCTTTGTGGAACTGAACGGCGCCTATCCCGGCAAGCCGATCTTCTACCTCGATCAGCCCTTCTTCGATCAATATCTAAAGGGGAATGAGGAGATGTTTCCCGCGCACCATCTCTGGCTGCGAAGCATCGCTGGGGAGCCGTCGGCGGGCGATTGCTCGAGATGGTCGATCTGGCAGTTCGCCGATACCGCCAGCCTTGCCGGCATCCAAGGCCCTGTCGATCTCAACGCGCTTTGCCCAGACGAGCCCGACCTAACGGGCCTCTTCCAGACCGCGGCGCAAGCGTCGCGGTAGCCGAAACGGCTTAGCCGGGCATCTGGTAGCCGACGAGCTTGTTCTCGCGCACGATGAACAGCTTGCCAGTCTCGGTGTAGTCGGGGGCGAGAAGCGGCATCATCGCCTTTGCAACCTCGGAAGGATGCGGCAGCGTTTCCGGATTTTCGCCCGGTACGGCCTGCGCGCGCATCGCGGTGCGCGTGGCGCCCGGATCGACGCTGGTGACGCGAAGAGGCGTGCTCTGCGTCTCGCCGGCCCAGGTGCGCGCCAAGGCCTCGACAGCAGCCTTGGACGCCGAATAGGCACCCCAGAACGGGCGGCAGCGATGGGCGGCAGCTGACGATAGAATAACGGCGCGTCCGGCTTCGGAGCGTGTCAGCAGCGGATCGACCGAGCGGATCAGCCGCCACGTCGCCGTGACGTTGATGGTCATCACCTTCTCGAACACCTTCGCCTCGATATGGCCGATCGGCGAGATCACCCCGAGCACGCCGGCATTGGCGACGAGAATGTCGAGCTTGCCCCAGCGTTCGAAGATCGAGGCGCCGAGCGCATCGATGGCGTTCATGTCGGCAAGGTCGAAGGGAACGAGCGTCGCCGAGCCGCCGACAGCCTTGATCGCATCATCGAGATCCTCGAGGCCGCCGACCGTGCGGGCGCAGGCGACGACATGCGCGCCGGCCTTGGCCAATTCGAGTGCGGTGAAATAGCCGATCCCGCGCGATGCGCCGGTGACGAGTGCGACCTTGCCGGTGAGATTGACGCTCATTGTAGCCTTATCCGTATGCGCGGGGAGGCGAGGGGCGCGATCGGCCCCTCGGTCGAAAGGTCAGTCGAGATCAGCCGTTGCTGGCCATGACGGCCAGCTTGCGGACATTGCTGGTGCTGTCGTTGTCGAGCAGGCGGGTCGGGTAGTCACCGGTGAAGTAGTGGTCGGTGAACTGCGGATTGGCCGCATCGCGGTTCTCGCCGCCGACAGCGCGATAGAGGCCGTCGATCGACAGGAATTCGAGCGAGTCGGCGCCGATATAGTCGCACATCGCCTGCAGGCTCGAATACTGGTTGGCGAGCAGCTTGTCGGCGTCAGGCGTATCGATGCCGTAGAAGTCGGGGAAGTAGATCATCGGGCTGGCAACGCGGATATGAACTTCCTTGGCGCCGGCATCGCGGATCATCTGCACGATCTTCAGCGAGGTCGTGCCGCGAACGATCGAATCGTCGACCAGGACGACGCGCTTGCCTTCGATCATCGCGCGGTTGGCCGAATGCTTCAGCTTCACGCCGAAGGCGCGGATCTGCTGCGTCGGCTCGATGAAGGTGCGGCCGACATAATGGTTGCGGATGATGCCGTATTCGAACGGAATGCCGCTCGCCTGCGCAAAGCCGAGGGCTGCCGGCGTGCCGCCATCGGGCACCGGCACGACGACGTCGGCCTCTACGGGGGCTTCCTTGGCAAGGTTGATGCCCATGTTCTTGCGCGCCGTGTAGACGCTGCGGCCGCCGACGACGGAATCAGGACGGGCGAAATAGACATATTCGAACAAGCAGAGGCGTTCCGGCTTCGGCTGGTCGGCCTTGCGGCTGTCGATGGTGATCGAGCCGTCGGGCTGGATTTCGCAGATGATGACTTCGCCGTTCTCGACGTCGCGAATGTATTTCGCGCCGATGATGTCGAGCGCGCAGGTCTCGGAACAGAAGATCGGCTTGCCGTCGAGTTCGCCCATCACGAGGGGGCGGATGCCGATCGGGTCGCGCGCGGCGATCAGCTTAGTGCGGGTCATTGCCAGCATCGAGTAACCACCTTCCATCTGGCGGATGGCGTCGATGAAGCGGTCGGAGGAGGAAGTCTGCTTAGAGCGGGCGATCAGGTGCAGCACTACTTCGGTGTCCGACGTCGCCTGGAAGATGGCGCCATCGGCGATCAGCATGCGCCGCATCGTCAGGCCGTTGGTGAAGTTGCCGTTATGGGCAACCGCAATGCCGCCGACTTCAAGTTCGGCGAACAGCGGCTGCACGTTGCGCAGTGCCACTTCGCCCGTCGTGGAGTAGCGCGTGTGGCCGATCGAGATGAAGCCCGGAAGCTTCGCCAGCGTTGCCGGATCGGTGTAGTGGTCGCCGACGAGGCCCATGCGCTTTTCGGTATGGAACTGCTTGCCGTCGAAAGTGACGATACCGGCCGCCTCCTGTCCACGATGCTGCAGGGCATGCAGCCCGAGCGCTGTCAGCGTTGCGCCATCGGGATGGCCGAGAACGCCGAAGACACCGCATTCCTCATGCAGCGTATCGCCATCGAGTTCGTCGTTGAGCGTGGAGGAATGGGACTGGTTCATTGATGCGGGCCTTTGCTCTCACAAGAATGGAATGGCACTTCCGAAAACGGCGTAAGCCCGGCGGAGCGTGTGCCCGGCCGGACCTTTAGTCGCGTCCCCCTCAAATGGCAACTGCCATAGGCTGGGTCAAGCTGTTGAACACTGCGTCAATTAGACGGCTGCTGTGCACCATTGGCAGGGGCGGGGGCGGCATCTTCGGCCGGCGCCTGATCGGAAGCCGGCGCATTGTCGCCTTCCGCATTGCCGCCCTGCGGCTGTAACATCTTCTCTGCGCTTGCGCGGAGTACCTGCGCGAATTCTGCAGGCAGAACCGACTGCATCTTCACGACCATCGAATCCAGAAATGGCTTCGACTTGGCATTGTTGACCCAGGCCGCGCCATGATCGGCGACCAGCCAGTTCCAGAAAGCGGTGGCGACGACGAGCAGAAGTATGCCTCTTGCCGCGCCAAACAGGAAGCCCAAAGTACGGTCGAGCGCGCCGATGCGGCTGTCGATGATGAAATCGGCAATCTTCATGGTGATGAAGGAAATCACGATCAGCGCGACCAGAAATACGACCGCGGCCGAGCCGACCAGCGCGATGCGGTCATCGTCGGTGTACTTCTTGGCGTAAGGCACGAGATAGGGGTAGAAATAATAGGCCGCGGCAGCCGAGCCGCCCCAGCTTGCGATCGAGAGCACTTCGCGGGAGAAGCCGCGCACCATGGCGAGCACGGCGGAAAAAAGCACGACGCCGATGACAATACCGTCGAAAATCGTAATGGGCATATAAATCCAACTCCAGGACGGCCGCCAATTCGCAGCTCAGTCGCGCCTCATTGCGTGCATCCTATATCATCACCTGTTGCGGCGATGAAAGGATCAAACCTCTTCTTCCACACGTCTCAAAGCGCCCTTCGAGCCGGCGATCCGGGCGACCAGATCCGGCAGGCTTTCGATCTCGCTCCAGCGCCCGCCCGTGCCCTTTGGCAGTTCGGCGGACCCCGATGGAAGCAGCGCTGCAGAAAATCCGAGCTTCTCGGCTTCTTTGAGGCGCTGGTTCGTGTGCGCAACCGGCCGGACGGCGCCCGACAGGCTGACTTCGCCGAAATAGACACAATCGGCGGGAAGGGCAATACCGGCAAGCGACGAAACCAGTGCGGACGCGACCGCCACATCCGCTGCCGGCTCTGAAATCCGGTAGCCACCCGCGATGTTGAGATAGACGTCGTGCTGCCCGAGCTTTACCCCGCAATGCGCCTCGAGCACGGCTAATATCATCGACAGCCGCGCCGAATCCCACCCGACGATCGCCCGTCGCGGCGTACCCAGCGATGTCGGCGCCACCAGCGCCTGCACCTCGACGAGGATCGGCCGCGTGCCCTCGATGCCGGCGAAAACGGCAGCCCCCGGGGATTTCTCGTTACGCTCGCCAAGGAAGAGCTCGGACGGGTTCGCCACCTCGCGCAAGCCCTTGTCCGACATCTCGAACACGCCGATCTCGTCGGTCGGCCCGAAGCGGTTTTTGACGGTACGGAGGATGCGGTAGTGATGGCCCCGGTCGCCCTCGAAATAGAGAACGGCGTCGACCATGTGCTCGACCACACGCGGACCGGCGATCTGCCCGTCCTTGGTGACGTGGCCAACAAGCACCATGGCGGCACCCGTCTGCTTGGCGAACTTGATCATCGCCTGCACGCCGGTGCGCACCTGCGTCACCGTGCCCGGCGCGGATTCGGCAAGATCGCTCCACAGCGTCTGGATGGAATCGATGATGACGAGGTCGGGCCGCTTGCCTTCGGCAAGTGTCGCCAGGATATCCTCGACATTGGTTTCGGCTGCGAGCAGCACATCCGTATCGGCTGCCCCAAGACGCTGAGCCCTAAGCCGTACCTGCGCGACCGCCTCTTCGCCCGAGACATAGATGATCCGATGCCCGCGCCGCGACAGTGCTGCCGCCCCCTGCATGAGCAGGGTCGACTTGCCGATACCGGGATCGCCGCCGATCAGCACCGCCGAACCGCGCACGAAGCCGCCGCCCAGCGCCCGGTCGAGCTCCGAAATGCCGGTATGGATACGCGGCGCTTCCTCGATTTCGCCCGACAGAGCGGTCAGCGCTACCGGGCGGCCTTTCTTCGGGGTCTTCGCCGGGCCACCACCGATCCCGCCCATCGGGTCTTCCTCGACGATGGTGTTCCACGCGCCGCAACCCTCGCATTTGCCGGCCCAGCGGCTGTGGATGGTGCCGCAGCCCTGGCAGATGAATTGTGTTCTTGCTTTTGCCATGAGGAAGGATCAGTCTTCTTGTTCTGTCTGATAAAAACGCAGGAAATGTGAGAGCTCGATCTTCTGCCGTCCATGCAGCACGCGCAGGACGGAAAGCGTCTCATCATCAATGAAGAAATAGATACAGCGATTGCGATAAGGGAAAGCCCGCAACCCGGGAATGAACTCGCGCGGACTTCCGGCTATACCGAGCTTTGCTATCCATTCGATCTTGCCGTTGATGTCATCGAGAAAACGCCGCGCAGCAAGCGCATCGAAGGCTGCAATATGATCATACATGCCGAGAAGATCATCCAGCGCCTCGAACGACATTTTCAGCTGACGCGGCCGCATTCTTCCGTTCCTCCGCCATCATGAGAATGTGCTTTGTCAGATCTTCGGCGCTTTCGAATGTGATGGCGCGTCCGGCATCTATGTCATCGATCCCCTGTTGGATCAGATGGCGCAGTTCCTGTATCTCGCCTTCTTCGCTGCCAAGCAGTCTCAACCCGGCCGCAATAACGTCTTCGGCGTTTCGGTATCGTCCGTCTGCTACCTGCTCCTCAATGAAGGTGAGGTCTTGCTCGCTGAGATGGATCTCGGCCATTTCGATCTCCTTTTGTTCTCTTTTAGCACGAAGATTTCCGGCTTCCAAGAGGCGCAGGCAGGGATTCCAAGCCCTAGCCGTCGTCCTCGCTCAGATACCGCCGCTCGTGGCGCAACCCCATGCTCGTCAGCACCTCGTAGCCGATCGTGCCCGCCGCGCGCGCGACGTCGTCGACCGAGATGTTCTTCCCGAAGAGCTCGACATAATCGCCGGCGTTCACCGCGTTCTCGGGCAGATCGGTGATGTCGAAGATCGTCATATCCATGGTCACGCGTCCGGCAATCGGCACCTTGCGTCCGGCAATAAAGCCGTGGCCGCCCTGGGGCGCCACTTGGCGCAGGGGGACGCCACCACTGGATTGGCTGCGCAGATACCCGTCGGCGTAACCGGCCGAGACGATGGCGAGCCGGCTGTCGCGGGTAATTTCCAGTGCGCGGCCATAGCCGACGCCTTGGCCGGCCTTGGCATCACGCACCTGAATAACGCGCGCTTCCGCCGTCACGACCGGGCGCATCGGATTGGTCATGCCGTTCACCGCCGCGCCGCCATAAAGCGCGATCCCCGGGCGGGTCAGGTCGAAGTGATAATCGCTGCCGAGGAAGATGCCGGCGGAGGCCGAAAGGCTTGAATCGATACCTTCATAGGCGGCGCTAACCTTGCGGAATGATTCAAGCTGTTGCCGGTTCATCGCCGAGTTCGGGTCGTCGCCGCAGGCAAGGTGGCTCATGACCAGCACGGGCGCGAAACTCGCCGGACGCGACACATCGTCGGCGAGCGCGATCGCCTCGTTCATGTCGAGGCCCAGCCGGTTGAAGCCGGTGTCGACATGCAGCGCGCACGGATAGTCGCCATACTCGGCCAGCACCGCCATCCAGAAGGCAAGCTGCTCCTCCGACGATATGACCGGCACGAGATCGTTCTCGAAAAAGCGCCGTTCGGTCCCCGGCCAGATGCCTGCGAGCACGAAGATACGGGCGTCGGGAGCATAGAGCCTGAGTGTCACGCCTTCATCGACGGTCGCCACGAAGAAATCCCGCGCGCCCGCCAGATAAAGCGCCTCACCGGCGTCCTCCATCCCGGTACCGTAAGCATCTGCCTTGACCACGGCCGCTGTGCGCGCCTTGCCGGAACGCCGCGCCATGTCACGCCAGTTGTCGGTAAGCGCAGCCAGATCTACCGTCAGGCGCAAACCCGCGGAGGCAAAACGGTCTTCTTCTTCGTAGTCGTCTGGAAAATCGGTCATGTTTCACATCTGCAGTGGAGGCGGAGGGAGGTCTCCGCTCATTGTAAGGGTCGGATGATTACAGGGAAGAGACGGAGCTTTGCTCACGCAACGCTGCGAAGATCGAAATCGGCATGGATCACCTCATAGGGCACATGGATACGGCCTTCTTCGTTGACCTCGATCAGTCCCCATTCGATCAGCGCGGCCGCATCCTCGTGGACCCGCTTGACGTCGCGGGACAGCGCGGTTGCCAAGCCGCGATAGGTCGAAGGGCCAATCGCTTGCAGGCGTTCGATCAATGTCCAGCGTTTGGGCGTGAGCACCGAGAAGAGCTGTTCGGGTGATGAGAAGGTGAACAGATCCGGTTGCGCTTCGCCGCTGTTCCAGGCTTTGGCGAACCCATCGATCGCGTTGCCGATCGCAGCGTCATCGTCTCGTTGAATTCGGATCGTTGCGGTGGTCATCTGCGCCGGCTCCTTCTGATGTCGACGTCTCTGCGAAAATCTTCGAGAAGCTTTTCGATCGTCGAGAACGCATATGCCTCTTCATGGCCGTTGACGTGCTTGTGGTCGCCCTTGCCTCGCTCGTTGTCATACCCGACGACGCGTTGTCCGGGATAGCCATAGAAGAGGCTGTATTTGTAGCCATGAGTGCTACCCGGCACGGACCGCGTGACTTTCCAGATGACCAACTCCTGGATTGCGCCGTCCGACAACACGGATTTCGAGCGGTAAAGCAGTTGTGCCCTCATGTTGGCGATAATGCCAACGCGAGGGCGCGGTGTCAAATTGGGTCAGGCCCTTACTGCTCTTCGTAATGCGTGAAGCTCGGCTCGGCCAGGTCGGCGAAGCGGGTGAACTCGGACTGGAAGGCGAGCTTGACGGTGCCGGTCGGTCCGTGGCGCTGCTTGGCGATGATGACGTCGGCGGTGCCCTTCACCTTGTCGAACAGCGCTTCCCACTCCGGATATTTCGGATCGTGAATGTCGCGCGGCTCGAGGTTCTTGACGTAATATTCCTCGCGGAACACGAAGAGCACGACGTCGGCGTCCTGCTCGATCGAGCCCGATTCACGAAGGTCGGAGAGCTGCGGGCGCTTGTCCTCGCGGCTTTCGACCTGACGCGACAGCTGCGACAGCGCGATGATCGGCACGTTCAGTTCCTTGCCGAGCGCCTTGAGGCCTGTCGTGATCTGGGTGATTTCCTGCACGCGGTTGTCGCCCTTGCCGGCGCCCGTCATCAGCTGGATGTAGTCCACCACGAGGCAATCGAGGCCGCGCTGGCGCTTCAGGCGGCGCGCGCGGGCGGATAGCTGGGCGATCGAGATGCCACCGGTCTGGTCGATGTAGAGCGGCACCTTCTGCATCATCATCGAGCAGGCGACGAGCTTTTCGAAGTCGGCATCGTTGATGTCGCCGCGGCGGATCTTCGACGAGGAGACTTCCGTCTGCTCGGAGATGATACGGGTGGCCAGCTGTTCGGACGACATTTCGAGCGAGTAGAAGCCGACGACGCCTCCCTGTTTCGCCTTCATGCTGCCGTCGGACTGCACTTCGCCTTCGTAGGCGGCGGCGATGTTGTAGGCGATGTTGGTCGCGAGCGATGTCTTGCCCATACCCGGGCGTCCGGCAAGCACGATCAAGTCGGACCGCTGCAGACCACCCATCTTGCCGTCGAGCGACATGATGCCGGTCGAGATACCGGAAAGACCGCCATCGCGCTCCTTGGCGACGGCAGCCATGTCGATCGCCAGCGCCACCGCGTCGTTGAACGCCTGGAAGCCACCGTCGTAGCGGCCGTTTTCGGCAAGCTCAAACAGGCGGCGCTCGGTGTCTTCGATCTGCGCCTGCGGCGGCATGTCGAGCGGCGCGTCATAGGCGATGTTGACGACGTCCTCGCCGATGGTGATCAGCGCCCGGCGCAGCGCCAGATCGTAGATCGCGCGGCCATAGTCCTCGGCGTTGATGATGGTGACAGCTTCGCGCGCCAGACGCGCGAGGTACTCGGAGACCGTCATGTCGCCGACCTTCTCGTCGGCCTTCAGGAAGGTCTTGATCGTCACCGGATTGGCGATCTTGCCCATGCGGATGATATCGCCCGCAACCTCGAAGATCTTGCGGTGCAGCGGCTCGTAGAGATGCGGCGGCTTGAGGAAGTCCGACACCCGGTAATAGGCGTCGTTGTTCATCAGGATCGCGCCGAGAAGCGCCTGCTCGGCCTCGATGTTGTTGGGTGCTTCGCGGTAGTGCTGCTCCGGCTGGGCAACAGCGGCGATCTTTCGGGCGGCGTCGTTCATCTTGATCCGTTCTGTCTTATTCAGCTTCGGGTTTGCAGCCCACCAACGGCAAAATCAAGTGCTGAACATGGCGTGCGGCCAAAACGCTTTGGCTTTGGCACGTTGTTCGACTTCTCCACAGCGCATCTTGCCATTACGCGAAAATACCGGCGGTGTAGCCTTCCGGACACGGTACAAAGCGACTCATGCGAATCAACGCGTTCGTGGTATTTTAGGCGTTGATAGGGGAGTGTGCATCGAGACTCTCGTCATCACCGCTTGAAAAACGCGGGAAATGACTGTAGGCATAAAAGATATAATAAGCACACTAATTAAATGGACTGATAAATATGACAAATGCGCCTCTCGGACGAGAGTTGATTGAAGATTTGGCGGCTTTCAACCGGAAGCTTAGAGCGGTTTTCGACAAGATCGTCCGGGAACGGAACATGACGCTGCCACGGGCGCGTGTGTTTTTCACGCTGAACAAGAAGGACGGCATCAACCAGCGTGAGCTTGCCGATCGGCTGGAGCTGGAAACGCCGACCCTAGTCCGCATTCTGGACGCGATGGAAGGGCAGGGCTTTGTAGAGCGCCGTGTTGCAGGCTCCGACCGTCGCGCCAAGGAAATCTACATCACCGAGACAGGCAAGGTAGTCGCCGGCGAGATCGACGACATCGCCGTCAGCGTGCGTGCCCAGGTGATATCAGGTATTCCCGAACGCGATCTGAGAACTACCTTGGATACGATACGGGCCATGCAGGCGAATTTGCAGAGCATTCGCGGAGTGTGAGGAAATAGCAATGAGCCTCGTCCAGGCGTCCAGCGACAGTGTTGCGCCAAAGGCCGCGGACGAGGCGGCATCACCGGTGCCGCAGCCTGCGCCGCCGCCTGCGGTGCCGATGGCCGGCTGGAAGAAGCCTTTCTACATGGCCGCGTCGGTCCTGCTCTTCGTTACGCAGGGTCTCGGCATGAACCTTGTGAATGCCAATATCTATCAGCTCCAGGGATCGTTTTCGGCGACGGCCGCCGAGGTCTCCTGGCTGTCGGCGGCCTATATGGCGCCATATGCCAGCCTGTCGATCGCGCTCTTCAAGATCCGCACGCAGTATGGCCTGAGGCGTTTCGCCGAGTTCAGCATCGTCTGCTTCGTCTTTGCCGCGGTGCTGAACCTGCTGGTGACCGACCTACACTCCGCGATCGTCGTCAGGGCGCTGAGCGGCATCGCGGCGGCGCCGATCTCCACGCTCGGCTTTCTCTACATGCTCGAGCTCTTTCCTCCGGAGCGCAAGCTCACGACAGGCATCAGCCTGGCGCTGATGTGCACGCTGTTTGCCGCCCCGATCGCACGCATCATCTCGCCGCCCTTGCTTGATCTCGGCGGCTACCACGCGCTCTACACGCTGGAGATGGGCCTTGCGCTGCTGGTCTTCGCCATCATCTACACCATGCCATTGACCTCGCCGCCGCGCGCGGTCGTCATCCAGCGCCTGGATTTCCTGAGTTATCTCCTGCTTGCCGTCGGTTTCGGCTGCCTCGCGGTCGTCCTCACGCTGGGGCGTCTCTATTGGTGGTTTGAAGCGCCGTGGATCGGTGTTCTCCTTGCTGTCGCCGCCGGTTGTCTGGCGCTGGTGGTGGCGATTGAGCTGCCGCGCGAAAATCCGATGCTGGATATCCGCTGGGTGCTCTCTGGCCCCAATCTCAGGATGGCAGGCGTGCTTCTGATGTTCCGTTTCGTTTCGTCAGAACAATCATCGACGGCCGCGAACTTCTACCAGCAACTTGGCCTGCTCAACGATCAGACGACCAAGCTCTACGCCATCGTTCTGGTCGCCTCGGTGCTCGGCGGATTGTTCTGCACGCTCTTGATGACGACGCGCTACGTCAGCACCGCGCATTTGATATCGCTGGTGCTCATCGCGGCAGGCGCCTATCTCGACAGCCAGTCCACGAGCCTGACACGGCCGGAGCAGATGTATCTCAGCCAGGCCTTGGTCTCGGCGGGAGCGGCGATGTTCCTGCCGCCGGTGATGGCGAGCGGCTTCAAGGCGGCCATGGCCCGTGGCTATCCCTTCATCGTCAATTTCCTGGCGATCTTCCTCTTCACCCAGAGTATCGGCTCGCTCTTCGGCTCGGCCATGCTCGGCACCTTCGTTACAATCCGCGAGAAGTTCCACTCGAACGTGCTGGTCGAGCATATCCTGCTGCAGGATCCGCTGGTTGCCCAGCGCGTCTCGCAGCTTTCCGCGGGATACGGCAAAGTCATCACCGACCAGACATTGCTCAACGCCGAAGGGCTGGCATTGCTGTCGCAGCAGGTCACGCGCGAAGCCTATACGCTTGCCTATAACGACACCTTCCTCGCAATTTGCGTGGCGTCTCTTCTCGGTCTTTTGGTCATGCTTCTTCATCAGGCATGGCTGCGCCTCTCCGAGCGCCGGACCGCCGAGCCGAATGCTTCCGCAGCCGTTCAATCCTGATCACGAGTTCACCGCATGTCGAAATTCTTCCGGTCGCCTGCCAGCCTCATCGCCATTATCGCCGGTATCGCGGGCATCCTGCTCGTGCTTTACGCCTGGCGGCTGCCACCGTTCGTGACGTCGGTTGAGACGACCGACAACGCCTATATCAGGGGTTACGTGACGATCATGAGCCCGCAGGTGAATGGTTACATCGTCGATGTTCCGGTGAAGGACTACCAGCAGGTCAAGCAGGGAGACGTGCTGGCCAAGATCGACGACCGCATCTACGCGCAGAAGCTGGCCCAGGCCCGCTCGGCGCTTGAGGGGCAGAAGGCATCGCTTGAGAACTCCCGCCAGTCGGAGCTGTCGGCGAAAGCGACCATCGCCTCCAGCCAGGCGCAGATCGATAGCGCCAACGCCTCGCTGAAGCGTGCCCAGCTCGCCTGGGACCGTATCAGCAACCTCAACGACAGGGGCATCGCCTCGGCCAGCGAATCCGAGCAGGCGCAGGCGACGCTTGAGGAAGCGAAGGCCGCGTTGAACCAGGCGCAGTCGGCGCTGGAAGTGTCGAAGCAGAATCTGGCGACCATCATCGTCAATCGCTCGCTGCTGGAGGCCAACGTGGCAAGCGCGGAAGCGACCGTGCATCTGGCCGAGATCGATCTCCAGAACACGTCGATCCTGGCGCCGCGCGACGGCCACCTCGGCGAGATCGGCGTTCGCCTCGGCCAGTACGTGGCAGTAGGCACGCAGCTGATGGCGGTGGTGCCTGAGGAGGTCTGGGTCGTCGCCAATTTCAAGGAGACGCAGCTTGAGGGCATGCAGGTCGGTCAGCCCGTCTCGATCGTGGTCGATGCCCTGGGCCGTCAGCGGCTCACCGGTCGCATCGAGCGTTTTTCGCCCGCTGCCGGCTCCGAATTCGCGGTAATCAAGGCCGACAACGCCACCGGCAATTTCGTCAAGATCGCCCAGCGAGTCGGCGTTCGCATCAGCATTGATCCCGGCCAGCCTGCCGCGAAGGGCCTCGGGCCCGGCCTGTCTGTTGTCGTCAGCGTCGACAAGAGCGCCGAGCCCGAGCAGAAAACGGCGGCCAATTAGTCTTCAAAATAGCGGACAGCAAAAAGCCGGGCGCTGGGCCCGGCTTTCGCATTCCGGAGATTGCTCTCCTGAACCTTATTCGTCTTCGGCGTTGCCGTCGGCTTCCGGATCGAAGAAGTCTTCCGGACGCAGAGCGTCTTCGTCGACGCCGTAGATGGCGTCAACCGACGTCAGGGTTTCGCCCTTGGCCTGGCGCTCAGCTTCGTCAGCCGAACGAGCAACGTTGAGCTCGATCTTGATTTCGACTTCAGCATGCAGCTGCAGTTCGACCTGGTGCAGACCGATCGTCTTGATCGGGGTGTTCAGGTGAACCTGGTTGCGGCCGATGTTGAAGCCTTCGGCAGCCAGGATTTCAACGACGTCGCGAGCAGCGACCGAGCCGTACATCTGGCCGGTTTCGCCAGCCGAACGAACGACGATGAAGGACTTGCCTTCGAGAGCGTCGGCAACGGTCTGTGCTTCCGACTTGCGCTCGAGGTTGCGGGCTTCGAGCGTTGCGCGCTCGGATTCGAAGCGCTTCTTGTTGGCGTCGTTGGCGCGCAGAGCCTTGCCGAGCGGCAGCAGGTAGTTACGGGCAAAGCCGTCCTTGACCTTTACCACTTCGCCCATCTGGCCGAGCTTGGAGATGCGTTCGAGAAGAATGACGTCCATGTCAGTTTTCCTTTCGTGTTCCTAGAGTTTCGAATCTGTCTGTTTGGGGGCATCAGCATCCTTGTTCGGGGTCAGCGCGATCGCCTTGCGGGTATCGCTGAGCCCCAGAACGAGGATGAAAAAGGCTGGCAGCATCAACATGAGGGATGCCAGGTAGCAGAGAATAAGCGCCGGCAGGCGCCATTCCTTGCCGCGCGTGCGAAAATGCAGCGCGGCGAAACCGGAGAGAAGGAAGCCGGCACCGAACGTGCCGACGACGGTTGCTCCGACCATCGCCGGGATGCCGCCCAGAAAGGTTGCGGCAAGCCCGAGAAGGAAGATGAAGATCGTGTTGCGGTTCATCCGGAGCGAGGAGGGGATATCCTCGCGCGGACGAAGCCCGCCGCCGGATGCAGCAACGATGCGCGTCGCGATGTAATAGGCCGCAAACAGCATAACCACCCACATGCCGCCCTGGATCGCCGGCAGAAGCAGGAGAACGAGCGACTTGGTCTGCGCGATCACGGCCGCGTCGGGCGCGAAATCGGACTGCTGCTGCGCCACCGAGGTGAAGAGCACGTCGACCAGACGGTCGATCAGTTCGGGGCCATAGCCGATCATCACGCCGACGACGATGACGGCGAACGTCACGAGGCCACAGAGATGCAGCAGGATATCCGACAGCGGATACCACGCCATCAGGTGATCGGGGCCGCCGAGTTCGGAAGCGGGGCGCGCGAGATTGGCGAGGTGGCTGATCCAGCCTGCCGGCAGCAGCGTGACCAGCGTCATCATCAGCGCGAAGGACGGCGAGATGGCGATCGCGCCGAGGACGGCGGCGGTAATGACGGCCGAGATCGCCGCCATGTTGCCCCAGCCGAGGCCGACAAGAAGAATGGGAAGCGCGGAAGCCGCGTAGAGAACAGCACTGAAAGACGACGGCTGCCGGCCAGCGCCCAGCACCAGAAGTGCGGCGACGAACCCGGCGAGGGCTCCAACGCCCAGCATTTTTGCATTCAGTGGTTTCACGGTCGCTGTCCTGCTTCATCAAGCAGTTAGAGGGCGTTTCCTGAATCAGTTTCAGAAAGGCCTCAACATGGGTTTTAAGGGTTCCGATCCGCGCCCATCGCGAAAGGGAGAAGGGAAGGCATTGTTGCCTTCCCTCGATTTGGTCTCGTCAGCTGATTAAGCGACGACGTACGGCAGCAGGCCGAGGAAACGAGCGCGCTTGATCGCCTGAGCGAGTTCGCGCTGCTTCTTCTGCGAAACAGCCGTGATACGGGAAGGAACGATCTTGCCGCGCTCGGAAATGTAGCGCTGCAGGAGACGAACGTCCTTGTAGTCGATACGCGGAGCGTTTGCGCCGGAGAACGGGCAAGTCTTGCGACGACGGTGGAACGGACGACGTACCGGTGCGGAGGAAGATTCAGACATTCTCAGTTCTCCTTATGCACGGTCTTCGCGCGGAGCGCGATCGGGACGCGGGCCACGCTGGAAGTCGCCATCACGACGCGGCGGACGATCGCCGAATTCGCGACGCGGGCCACGGTCGGCGCCATCACGCGGGCCGCGGTCGTCGCGGTCGCGCTTCTGCATCATGGCAGACGGGCCTTCTTCGTGAGCTTCAACAGCGATGGTCATGTAGCGAAGGACGTCTTCGCTGATGCGCATCTGACGTTCCATTTCCTGCACGGCAGCAGCCGGGGCGTCGATGTCGACGAGAACGTAGTGAGCCTTGCGGTTCTTCTTGATGCGGTAGGTCAGGGACTTGAGGCCCCAGTTTTCTACGCGCCCGACCTTACCGCCGTTAGCTTCGAGTACGCCCTTGTACTGTTCTACGAGGGCTTCTACCTGCTGAGCGGAAATATCCTGTCGGGCAAGGAATACATGTTCATAAAGAGCCATGACAGCTTTGCCTTTCTTGCGTTTATTCAACCCGATATTCGGCGGCTAAGCCTCAACGACTGCTCCTGATTGGGTGAACCCAGGCAAGAAAAGCGTTCCGAGACGGTCGAGAGCGGAGACACGGGAGGCTGGAACGCTTCCGTTCCGAACGATTTCCCGTGGGAAACCGGCCCTCCGTTCAGCCACCAGCCAGAAGACCGGGTTTTGCGAACAGGGCGGCTTATACGGATTTTTCAGGAGAACGCAAGGGGCGGGAGCCGCAAGCTGTGCGCGGACGCGATTTTGGTGTGCCTGTGTTGTCGTTTCCATCAGCGGGTGTATAACGTATTGCGTGTATAAAATATACAATACAACCAAATGCAACCGCGATACGTTAAACGGAGGAAGTTATGGCGACTGTTCAGACTATTCTTGATCGTGCGGTAGAGTGGAAGACGTGGGTGTCAGACGCCGAGATGCTGGCATTCTTGAGTGATCTGCAATCCAATATTCTGAAGGGACACGGCCGGGATTATACGGCGAATATTTTCCTGAGCTTTGAAGAGATGAAGAAAGAGCAGATTTGGGAACTACTGCAGACGTTATCCTATCTAACCACATCCGCACTTGATCAATTGCGATCCGCTGCCGCCTACGGCGCCACGAAAGTCAGCGGCGGACGGGTACTGTGCGTCTTTCTGACTGCTAGCGGCTATAAGAAGCTCGACATTCCGCCGGGCGATATGCCGACAGATGCAGCTTTTCTCGCCGGAATGCGGACGCGGGGAACGCTCCCCAGCCTCCAGTTCAAGGACATCCCGAGGGACTTTCCGGGTATCAACGATCCTGCGAAGTCTGACTGGGAGAAGGGTGGCCCTTGGGACCCTGATCAGAGTGATCCTGATGCCATGATCCTGATTGCCGATGACGATGCTGGCCTCGTCTCCGCCGGTCTTGCTTCGCTGAAGGAGGCGTTTGAAAAGGCCAATGTCGCCATTCTCGGCGTGGATCGGGGCGAGGCGCAACGGCGCCGACAGTTGGGCGGAAGCCCTAAGGGGGAAGGCCTCGAGCATTTTGGATACGTCGATGGCGTCAGCCAGCCGCTCTTCCTCGCCGAAGACTTCCGGGTAAACAAGGCGTGGTTGGAGGAGTTCGTACCATCGCAGTTTATCGTGCCGGATCCAGCCAAGTGCACACCCTTCTCGTGCGGTAGCTATTTCGTCTACCGCAAGCTCGAGCAGAACGTGCAGCTGTTCAAGAAACAGGAAGACGAACTGGCGACGGCTCTGAAACTTGCCGGCGACGACAGAGAGCGAGCGGGTGCGCTCGTCGTGGGACGGTTCGAAGACGGCACGCCGGTTGTGCTCCATGGTGAAGAGCAGGCGGGTGTGCCGACGAACGACTTCAATTACGACGGCTATGGGGACGATGATCCAATGACCGCGAAATGTCCCTTCAAGGCGCACATCCGAAAGACCAATCCGCGAACCGCAGGGGACGCGGGGGAGCGTTCACGCATCATGGCCCGCCGTGGCATCACCTATGGAAAGCGCAATCGCGACAGTATCGACGAGGATTTTTCCGAGCACGATCAGCCGACCGGCAAGGTAGGCCTGCTGTTCATGGCCTATATGTCGAATATTTCCGAGCAGTTCGAATTCACGCAAAGCGCATGGGCTAACAACGTGGATTTCAAAAATCAGAACACCGCTGTCGACCCTGTCATCGGCCAGCAGCCGAACGGTCCCGGAGACATAGATTGGACGGATGCCAGGACAGCGTCGACGGCGCAGTTTGATTTCAAGACCGCGATCAAGCTGATGGGTGGCGCATATTTCTTCGCCCCGTCGATCAGTTTTCTGCAGCGTGGCCAACCGACCGCTGCTGGTGCCGCGATAGCGTGAAGCGGCCGGGCGCCTTGTCGCCAAGGTGCCCGGTTCTTCCAATCAAATCGGCATCGGATATTCGCGATGCACCTTGTCGATCTCGGCGAGAATATCGCTCGAGAGCTTGATGCCGGCCGCGTCGATATCGGTTGTCAGCTGCGCCATGGTCGTCGCGCCGATGATGGCTGATGTCATGAAGCGGCGGGTCAGGCAGAATGCGATGGCCATGGCCGATGGGTCGAGCCCGTGGCGCTTGGCGATCTCCACGTAAGCCTTGGTCGGTGCTTCCTGCAGCGGCTGCAGGCGTCCGCCGATGTCGCCGTTGATCGAGCCGCGCGATCCCTCGGGCTTGCCGCCGCCGATATACTTGCCGCTCAGGATGCCGCCGGCGAGCGGCGAGTAGGCGAGCAGGCCCACATCTTCATGGTGCGACATTTCCGCCATGTCGAGATCGTAGTGGCGATAGAGCAGGTTGTACTCGTTCTGGATGCTGACGACGCGCGGCAGGCCGAGCTGCTCGGCGATCGTGAGATACTTCTGCGTGCCCCAGGTCGTCTCGTTGGAGAGGCCGATCGCGCGGATCTTGCCTTCCTTCACCAGTTCGCCCATCGTCTCGAGAATATCGGTGATGTTGGCGACAGCCTTGGCGCGGTCCTGCTTGAAGGGGTCGTAGTGCCAGTTCTGACGGAAGTGGAAGTGACCGCGAACCGGCCAATGAATCTGGTAGAGATCGATATAGTCGGTCTTCAGCCGCTTCAGGCTGGCTTCGATTGCCAGGCGGATATTCTTGGCATCAGCGCCTTCGCCGCCGCGAATATAGGCGCGCCCGGGGCCGGCGACCTTGGTGGCGAGCACGACATCCTTGCGCTTTCCGGTCTTTTCGAGCCAGGTGCCGATGTAGTCCTCGGTAAGGCCCTGCGTTTCCGGGGAAAGCGGCGTGGTCGGATAGAGTTCGGCGGTGTCGAAGAAGTTGACGCCCTTTTCGAACGCATAGTCCATCTGGCCGTGCGCTTCGGCTTCGGAGTTCTGCGAACCCCAGGTCATCGTGCCCAAGCAGATTTCGGACACCGAGATATCGGTGCGACCAAGTTTCTTGTGTTTCATTCGGGAGCCTTAATCGTGATCTTAAAAGAATGAGGTCTTTGAAGGACGGCGCGAATTTAGGCCGGAATTGAGCAAGCGCAAGAGCAAATGTGCGGCTTTGTTGCAGTCGCGAAAGCCTTGGAACGCAGGCCTCCGGCACTTGACTCTCGGGGAAAGAATGTCAATTGGAGGCGAAATGACCGCGGGTCCATATAAAAAGGACATAGGATGACCATCGCTTTCACGTTCCCTGGCCAGGGCAGTCAGGCCGTCGGCATGGGCAAGGATCTTGCCGAGAATTTCGCCGAGGCGCGCGCCGTTTTTGCAGAGGTCGATGACGCTCTCGGCGAGAAGCTGTCCGAGACCATGTTCAACGGTCCGGAAGAGAAGCTGACGCTGACCGCCAATGCGCAGCCGGCGCTGATGGCCGTGTCGATGGCCGTCATCCGCGTGCTCGAAGCCAAGGGCGTCGATCTCAAGGCCAAGGTCTCCTACGTCGCCGGCCACTCGCTCGGCGAATACTCCGCTCTCTGTGCCGCAGGCATGTTCTCGATCGCTGACACTGCGCGCCTCCTGCGCATTCGCGGCAATGCGATGCAGGCAGCCGTTCCTGTCGGCGTCGGCGCCATGGCCGCCATCATCGGCCTCGAACATGCCGACGTGATTGCCGTCTGCGAGGAAGCTTCGGTTCTCGGCGCCTGCCAGATCGCCAACGATAACGGTGGCGGACAGATCGTGATTTCGGGTGAGAAGGCGCCGGTCGAAAAGGCTGCAGCCATCGCCACCGAAAAGGGCGCCAAGCGCGCCATCCTGCTGCCGGTCTCCGCACCGTTCCATTCCGCGCTGATGGCGCCGGCCGCTGATGCAATGCGCGAAGCGCTGGCAGGTGTCGCGAAGTCGAACCCGGTCGTGCCCGTCATCGCCAACGTGCGCGCCGCGCCCGTCACCGACGCTGACGAAATCGCCAAGCTGCTGGTCGAACAGGTCACCGGCCAGGTTCGCTGGCGCGAAACGGTCGAGTGGTTCGCGGCAAACGGCGTGACGACGCTTTATGAACTCGGCGCCGGCAAGGTCCTGACCGGCCTCGCGCGCCGTATCGACAAGAACGTGACCGGCATCTCGGTCAATACACCGGCTGATATCGACGCGGCGGTCGCCGCTCTTCTGGCCTGATTGATTTAACGATTACAAGGAATTCTTCCATGCTCGATCTCTCCGGCCGCAAGGCTCTGGTAACCGGTGCCTCTGGCGGCATCGGCGAAGAAATCGCCCGCATCCTGCACAAGCAGGGCGCCATCGTCGGCCTGCACGGCACCCGCGTTGAAAAGCTCGAGGCGTTGGCCAATGAACTCGGCGACCGCGTCAAGATCTTCCCGGCGAACCTTGCCGATCGCGACGAAGTCAAGGCGCTCGGCGTCAAGGCCGAAGCCGAACTCGATGGCGTCGACATTCTCGTCAACAATGCCGGCATCACCAAGGACGGCCTCTTCGTGCGCATGTCGGACGAGGACTGGGACAGCGTCATCGAAGTCAACCTGACCTCGATGTTCCGCCTGACCCGCGAGCTGACACATCCGATGATGCGCCGCCGCTATGGCCGCATCATCAACATCACCTCGATCGTCGGCGTCACCGGCAATCCGGGCCAGGCCAACTACTGCGCCTCCAAGGCGGGCATGATCGGCTTCACCAAGTCGCTGGCGCAGGAGATCGCGACCCGCAACGTGACGGTCAACTGCGTGGCTCCGGGCTTCATCGAAAGCGCGATGACGGGCAAGCTGAACGACAAGCAGAAGGACGCGATCATGGGCGCGATCCCGATGAAGCGCATGGGCACGGGCGCCGAAGTGGCCTCCGCCGTTGCTTACCTGGCTTCGTCGGAAGCGGCCTACATGACGGGCCAGACTTTGCATGTAAATGGCGGCATGGCCATGATCTGAAACGGAAAACTGGCTTTCGGGCCGTTTTTCCCCGCAATAGCCTGTTCACCAACGCTATGGGGTTGATTTTCTGGCTTTGCGGCAGACATAAACCGTGTTAATCGGGCCATGACTGTGAACAGTCTCCCGAGAAAGAAGACGGACCGGCAGGCTTTCCAAGCAAGCCTGGGACATCTCTGGTAGCCGGGTACAACGAGTTTGCCGAAGGTGGCTTTAGGGCGCCGCAGGCTGAAACAGGGTAGGGTGCCATAAAGGCTCTCTGATCAGGATTATAAGGTCGAGGAAACCGACATGAGCGATATCGCAGAACGCGTAAAGAAAATTGTTATTGATCATCTTGGCGTCGACGCCGACAAGGTTGTCGAAGGCGCAAGCTTCATCGACGATCTGGGCGCTGACTCGCTCGACACCGTCGAACTGGTCATGGCGTTCGAAGAAGAATTCGGCGTTGAAATTCCTGACGACGCTGCGGACTCGATCCTGACGGTCGGCGACGCCGTTAAGTTTATCGAAAAGGCCCAGGCTTAATCCTGAGCACTTTAGAAAGGGCGGACCCGGAGTCCGCCCTTTTTATTTCTGGCATGGTCTCCATAGAACACAAAAGGCGGGGGAATGCAGTCGATGAGACGGGTGGTTATTACGGGCACTGGCATGGTGTCTCCCTTGGGATGCGGCACGGAAGTGACCTGGGCTCGCCTGCTGGCGGGTGAAAACGGCGCACGCCTCGTGACCGAGTTCGAAGTCGATGACCTTCCGGCCAAGATCGCATGCCGTATCCCTGTCGGCGATGGCACCGGCGGCACTTTCAATCAGGATGATTGGATGGAGCCCAAGGAACAGCGCAAGGTCGATCCTTTCATCGTCTATGGCATGGCCGCGGCCGACATGGCGCTCAACGATGCCAACTGGCACCCCGAGAGCGACGAAGACCAGATTGCCACCGGCGTCCTCATCGGCTCCGGCATTGGCGGCATCGAAGGCATCGTCGAGGCAGGCTACACGCTGCGCGACAAGGGCCCGCGCCGTATCTCTCCTTTCTTCATTCCCGGCCGTCTGATCAACCTCGTATCCGGCCAGGTCTCGATCCGTCACAAGCTGCGCGGCCCGAACCACTCCGTCGTCACCGCCTGCTCGACCGGCGCGCACGCCATTGGCGATGCTGCCCGTCTGATCGCTTTCGGCGATGCTGATGTCATGGTCGCCGGCGGCACCGAATCGCCGGTCAGCCGCATCTCGCTCGCCGGTTTCGCGGCCTGCAAGGCGCTGTCGACACAGCACAACGACGACCCCACCAAGGCCTCGCGCCCATACGACAAGGACCGCGACGGCTTTGTCATGGGCGAGGGCGCCGGCATCGTCGTTCTCGAAGAGCTCGAACATGCCCTGGCGCGCGGCGCACGGATCTACGCCGAAGTCGTCGGCTACGGCCTGTCGGGCGACGCCTACCACATCACCGCGCCTTCGGAAGATGGCGAAGGCGCCGGCCGCTGCATGGCAATGGCGCTGAAGCGCGCTGGTCTGACTCCTGGCGATATCGACTACATCAACGCCCACGGCACATCGACCATGGCCGACACGATCGAGCTCGGCGCCGTCGAGCGCCTGGTCGGCGATGCCGCGTCGAAGATCTCCATGTCCTCGACCAAGTCCGCCACCGGTCACCTCCTGGGTGCCGCCGGCGCGATCGAGGCGATCTTCGCGACGCTTTCGATCCGCGACAACGTCGTGCCGCCGACGCTCAATCTCGACAACCCCGAGCGCGAGACGAAGATCGATCTCGTCCCGCACAAGGCGCGTCAACGGGAAGTGAACGTGGCGCTGTCGAATTCGTTCGGATTCGGCGGTACAAACGCATCGCTGGTGCTGCGCCGCTACGTCGCCTGAGACTGACCCACGACGTCCGCAACGGGCAGGGCAGTCCAATCCGATGGCTGCCCACCCGCATTTCGCCGCATTGCTTCGCAAGAAGCAGCTTTTGGGGCCAAATTTAGAGGATTGCCGGTGAGCGATACGAACCAGAGCAACGACACGACCGGCCAGCAGGGCCAGCAGTCGCAGAGTGGCCCGATCATTCCGAAATCGCCAACCGAAGCGCTGCGCCCTGAGCGCGTGCCGGAGCCGCCGAAGCGCTCCAAGAAGGCCAGAAGCCAGGTCGTCATTTTCCTGAACTTCCTGATGACGCTGGTCGTGCTCGGCTGCGCCGCAGCGGTCGTCGTCTTCTACTATGCGATTTCCACCTACCAGAGCCCCGGTCCGCTGGAGGCCAACACCAATTTCATCGTGCGCAACGGCGCAGGCATCACCGAGATCGCGTTCAATCTGGAGCGCAACAACATCATCTCCGATGGCCGCGTCTTCCGCTATCTCACCGCCACCCATCTGAACGATGGCGAAAGCCTCAAGGCCGGTGAGTATGAAATCAAGGCGCATGCCTCGATGAACGAGATCATGGAACTGCTGAAGTCAGGCAAGTCCATTCTCTATTCGATCTCCTTCCCCGAGGGCCTGAGCGTCCGCCAGATGTTCAACCGAATGAACGAGGACCAGGTGCTTGAGGGCGACCTCCCGACCGTCCTGCCGGCGGAGGGCAGCCTGCGCCCGGATACCTACAAGTTCTCGCGCGGCACCAAGCGCGCCGAGATCATCGAGCAGATGGCCGCCGCCCAGCAGAAGCTCGTGGACCAGATCTGGGACAAGCGCGATCCCTCGCTGCCCTTCAAGTCGAAGGACGAGATGATCGTGCTCGCCTCGATCGTGGAAAAGGAAACCGGCGTTCCGGACGAGCGCGCCCACGTGGCCTCGGTCTTCCTGAACCGCCTGGGCAAGGGCATGCGCCTGCAGTCGGACCCGACGATCATCTACGGATTGTTCGGCGGCGACGGCAAGCCGGCCGACCGGCCGATCTACCAGTCGGATCTCAAGAAAGAGACGCCCTTCAACACCTATGTGATCAAGGGCCTGCCGCCGACGCCGATCGCCAATCCCGGTCGCGATGCGCTGGAAGCTGTCGCCAATCCGTGGAAGACGCAGGACCTCTATTTTGTGGCCGACGGCACGGGTGGCCATGTCTTCGCCGCCACGCTTGAGGACCACAACGCCAATGTCCGGCGCTGGCGCAAGCTGGAGGCAGACAAGGGCGCCGATCCGAATATTGCGGTCGACGGGCAGCCCGATGCGGCAACGCCCGCCGATGCGCCGGCAGCGCCCGCTCCGGCTCCGAAGAAAAAGAGAAACTGACACTATCGGAGGCTTCCATGGCTTTGCAGTCCATGACGGGTTTTGCGCGGCGCGAAGGCACGACCGATCGCTGGCGCTGGGCCTGGGAACTGCGCTCGGTAAACGGCAAGGGCCTGGATATCCGTCTGCGCCTGCCGCCAGGCCTCGAGCGGCTGGAAAACGACGTCAAGCGGCTTGCCGGCGAGCAGTTCAGCCGCGGCAATATGCAGGTGTCGTTGTCCGTCTCGTCGCCCGAAAGCCGCGTCGAGACTGTTCTCAACCAGGAAGCGCTTGCCGCCGTTCTGTCGCTGCGCGATCAACTGGCTGATATCATCGACCCGGCGCCGCTGAAGCTCGATACGCTTCTCGGCATCCGCGGCATCGTCGATTTCCGCGAGACCGAGGATAGCCCGGAAGCCATCGCTGCGCGCGATGCCGAGATCATGAATGGCCTTTCGCTGGCGCTGACCGATCTCCGGCATATGCGCGAGCAGGAGGGGGCGGCTCTGTCCCGCGTGCTCCTCGACCAAGTGGCGATCATCGAGCGTCTGACTGGTGTTGTGGAAAGCGACCCGTCGCGTTCGCCACGCGAGATCGCGGCACGGCTCGCGGCTCAGGTCGCGATGCTGATGGATGCATCCGGCAAGTTCGACCAGGACAGGCTCCATGCCGAGGCGGCGATCCTGGCGACCAAGGCCGATCTGCGCGAAGAGATCGACCGCCTGAAGGCACACGTGGCCGCCGCGCGCGACCTGCTCGCCAAGGGCGGCCCTATCGGTCGAAAGCTCGATTTCCTTGCACAGGAATTTAACCGGGAATCGAATACAATATGCTCGAAGTCCAATGCGGCTGCCGTGACAGCGGCCGGTATTGAGTTGAAAGTGGTCATCGACCAGTTCCGCGAGCAAGTTCAGAATTTGGAGTGAGCCATGAGCCCGACCCCGTCGAGCACCCCCACCGTGATCCCCCGTCGCGGGCTGATGCTTGTCCTGTCTTCGCCTTCGGGCGCCGGCAAGTCGACCATCGCGCGCAACCTCCTGGAGCGCGACCGCAGCCTCGAGATCTCGGTTAGCGTCACGACGCGCCAGCGTCGCCCGAGCGAGATTGCCGGCACGCACTATCATTTCATCACCATCCCGCAGTTCGAGCGCATGCGCGACAGCGGCGAGCTGCTCGAATGGGCGGAAGTGCATGGAAATTTCTACGGCACCCCGCGCGAGCCGGTGGAGGCCGCCATGGCCGATGGCCGCGACATGCTGTTCGATATCGACTGGCAGGGCGCGCTGCAGCTGCAGGAAAAGATGAAGGCCGATATCGTATCGATCTTCGTGCTGCCGCCGACCATGACCGAGCTCCAGTCGCGCCTGCACCGCCGTGCAGAGGATTCAGAAGAGGTGATCGCCACGCGTCTCGCCAATTCCCGCGCCGAGATCGCCCACTGGCGCGAATATGATTATGTCATCGTCAACGACGACCTGAACACAGCCTTCGAGGCCGTACAGTCGATCGTCCGTGCCGAACGCCTTCGCCGCGATCGCCGCCACGGCATGTTCGACTTCGTGACCGGCCTGATCGAAGAGACGCCGGTGCTCTGATCCATCCGCCGGCGCCTTCGCGCCGGCGTCATTCCTAGACGATGATCAGCCGTAGCGGCCGGTGATGTAGTCTTCGGTCCGCTTGTTCTTCGGCGCCTCGAATATCTGCGATGTCGGGCCATGCTCGATAAGCTCGCCCAGATACATGAAGGCGGTATTGTCGGAGATACGGCCCGCCTGCTGCATGTTGTGGGTCACGATGACGATAGTGAAATTCGCCTTCAGCTGCGCGATCAGTTCCTCGACCTTGGCGGTCGAGATCGGGTCGAGCGCCGATGTCGGCTCGTCGAGCAGCAGAACCTCAGGCCTGAGCGCCACGCCACGCGCGATGCACAGACGCTGCTGCTGACCGCCGGAGAGGCCGAGACCGCTCTGCTTGAGCTTGTCCTTGACCTCGTCCCACAGAGCCGCCTGCCGAAGCGCTTCCTCGACACGCCCGTCCATCTCCGTCTTCGACAGCCGCTCATGATGGCGGATGCCATAGGCGACGTTGTCGTAGATCGACATGGGGAAGGGGACCGGCTTCTGGAACACCATGCCGACGCGGGCACGCAGCTCGTTCATCGGATAGCGGGGGTCGAGAATGTTGTCGCCATCGAGCTTCACGGTACCCGTTGCCCGCATGCCCGGATAGAGCGCGTAGATGCGGTTGAGGATGCGCAGCAGCGTGGACTTGCCACAGCCGGACGGGCCGATCAGGGCCGAGACCTGCCGCTCCGGAAAGCTGATGCTGACATCGCGGATCGCCTGCGTCTTCCCGTAGAAAAAGTTGACGTTTTCGAGCGTGATCTTGTCGGTCTTCATGGTATTCGCGGTCCTGCCGGTGTCGAGTGCGCTGGAAGATTGCAGCATTATTTCCCCCGTCTGCTCAGGATGATTCGTGATCCGACACTGAGCAGCAGCACAATGGCGGTCATGACGAAGGCGCCGGCCCAGGCGAGCGTATGCCACTCGTCATAGGGGCTCATCGCGTACTGGAAGATCACGACGGGAATGTTGGCCATTGGCCCGGACATGTCCGTGCTCCAGTACTGGTTGTTGAGTGCGGTGAAGAGAAGTGGCGCGGTCTCGCCGGAGATACGCGCCACGGCAAGCAGCACGCCGGTCAGGATACCGGCAGACGCTGCGCGATAGAGCACATGCACCGTCACCTTCCAGCGCGGGATGCCGAGCGAAAGTGCGGCCTCGCGCATGACGTCGGGCACCAGCCGCAGCATCTCGTCGGTTGTGCGCACCACGACCGGCAGGAAGATGAAGCCGAGCGCGATACCGCCGGCATAGCCCGAAAAGCGCCCGGTCTGGCGCACTACCAGCTCGTAGATGAACAGGCCGATGATGATCGACGGCGCGCTGAGCAGGATGTCGTTCACGAAACGAACGAGATCGCCGATCTTCTTGCCGCGGCTGTATTCCGAAAGATAGGTGCCGGCGAGGATCCCGATCGGCGTGCCGAGAACAACGGCCATCAGGACGATCAGAAGGCTCCCCATGAAGGCATTCGCCAGGCCGCCGTCTTCGCCGGGTGGCGGGGTCATTTCGGTCAGCAGGCGAGGGCTGAGCGCCGCGATGCCGTTGATCAACGTCGTCCACAGGATCCAGACGAGGAAGATGAGGCCGATCACCGTGGCGACGGTTGCGAGAGACAAGGCGATGGCGCTCTTGATCTGCCGGTAGCGGTAAAGGGAGTTGGATGTCGTCATGATTATTCTCCCTTCTGCCTGGCGATCCGGAGCAGCATCAGCTTGGCGGCCGCCAGAACGATGAAGGTGACCACGAAGAGGATGAAGCCGAGGCCGATCAGCGACGACAGATAGAGATCCGTGTCGGCCTCGGTGAACTCGTTGGCGATGGCCGCGGCGATCGAGTTGCCGGGTTCCATCAGCGAGATCGCGATATTGTGGGTATTCCCGAGCACGAAGGTGACGGCCATGGTCTCGCCGAGCGCGCGGCCGAGGCCGAGGAAGATGCCGCCGACGACGGCCGTGCGCGTGTGGGGAATGACGATATCGCGCACGACCTCCCATTTGGTCGAGCCGAGCGCGTATGCCGATTCCTTCAGCTGTGCGGGCACGACGAGGAAGACGTCGCGCATCACCGAAGCGATATAGGGGATGATCATGATGGCGAGCACGATGCCCGACGTCAGCATGCCGATCCCCATGGGTGCACCAGAAAACAGCGCACCGATGACAGGCAGCGGACCGAGCCAGTCGATCAGGACAGGCTGGATATAATCGGACATGAAGGGGGCGAAGGTGAAAAGGCCCCACATGCCGTAGATGATGCTCGGAATGCCGGCGAGCAGCTCGATGGCGCCGCCGATCGGTCCGCGCGCCCAGCGTGGCGCCACTTCGGTGACGAACACCGCGATGCCGAGGCTGATGGGGACACCGATGATCATCGCCAGCGCCGAGGTGACCAGCGTTCCGTAGATCGGCACGAGGCCGGCGAATTTCTGTGCGACGGGATCCCATTCGGTGCCGTAGAGGAATTCCAGGCCGAAGGTGCGGAAGGCAAGAAGGCCGCCCCACCCCATGGAAAAGGTCGCTGCCAGAAGTGCAATCAGTACGAACATGCCGCAGCACAGCACGATCGCAGAAAATACCATGTCGCCGGTCGCGCCATGGCGACGCTTCACGCCGACACTTTCGGCGCGCTGCGATGCCAAAACTTGGCTCATTGTCTGTTCTCTAATCTTTGAGGGGCAATCAAAGTTAAGCCGGCCGGAAAGCAGAACTCTCCGACCGTTTCGACAGTGTGGGGATCAACCCTTGAACTGGGCGGTCCAGTAGGCTTCGATCTGCTTCACGAGGCTATCGGGAAGCGGAACGTAGTCGAGCGAGGAAGCCTGCTTCTGGCCGTTCTCAAGCGCCCACTTGAAGAACTCGAAGGCAGCCTTGGAGCGAGCTTCGTCCTTGGCCTGCTTGTACATGATTGCCCAGGTCGTAGCCGTGACCGGCCAGGCCTTATCGCCAGGAGCGTTGGTCATGATCAGGTTGAAGTCCTGAGCCTTGTCCCACTCGGCGCTTGCAGCGGCAGCAGCGAAGCTCTCGGCGTTCGGCTTCGGATACTTGCCGGCAGCGTTTTCGATCAGGACGTAGGGCAGCTTGTTCTGCAGCGCATAGGCGTACTCGACGTAACCGATCGAGTCCTTCACGCGCGTGACGTAGGCTGCGACGCCTTCGTTGCCCTTGCCGCCGATGCCGACGGGCCAGTTGACGGCGGTGCCTTCACCAACCTTGGACTTCCAGTCGGCATTGACCTTCGAAAAGTAGTTGGTCCAGTTGAAGCTGGTGCCCGAACCGTCCGAGCGGTGAACGACGGCGATCTGCGAATCCGGCAGCTTGACGCCCGGGTTCAGGTCGGCAATGGCCTTGTCGTTCCACTTGGTGACGTTGCCGAGGTAGATGTCGGCCAGAACCTTGCCGGTGAGCTTCAGCTCGCCCGACTTGATGCCCTTGACGTTGATGACGGGAACGATGCCGCCGACAACCAGCGGAAACTGGCCGAAGCCGCCATCCGTCAGTTCCTTGGATTCAAGCGGCTTGTCGGAGGCGCCGAAATCGACCGTTGCGGCCTTGATCTGAGCGATACCGCCGCCAGAACCGATCGACTGATAGTTCAGCTTGTCGCCGGTCTTCTTGTTGTAGTCAGCCGACCACTTGGAGAGAACCGGGTAAACGAAGGTGGAGCCGGCGCCGGTGATATCGGCGGCGGAAGCGGAGGCGGCCATGACGGCCGCAAGGCCGATGCCGAAACAGGTCGTCAAAAATCTGCTGGTACGCATAAGGGTTCGCTTTCCTGAAAGCTGAAAAGATGACGGCGAGATCAATAGGGGGCTACTTGTTTGCTTGCGCAACGAGTCTCGCCGGGAACGGGCTATTCCCCAGAGATAACAGTTTCATGACAGCCGATGAGGCAAACCGCATTCACGCGATGTTAAAGCGGATCATCGAGAAAAACTTGGTTTCCGGGCGCGGAAATACTTCGTTTTCCCAAGTCAAGACGACTGGAATTGTAGTGTTTTAACAGCATAGAAGACCGCCGCCTCCGCGCAAGCTAGCGTTGATTTTGATGAGGTGTGCAGGGATTAGAGGCTGTTGGCCAGGAGGCAGAATTCCTCGACCGAAAGCGTCTCGGCACGTCTCTGCGGATCGATGCCGGCCTTCTCGAGCAGTTTCTCGCCGCCGATCGGCTTCAGGCTCTGGCGCAGCATCTTTCGGCGCTGCCCGAAGGCCGCCTGGGTCACTTTTTCGAGATTGGCAACGGAGCAGGGGATCGGGTTCTCGTTCGGCGTCAGATGCACCACCGTCGAGGTTACCTTCGGCGGAGGCGTGAAGGCCTGCGGCGGGATGTCGAACGCCATGTGTGCGTTCGTACGCCAACCGCAGAGCACGCCGAGACGCCCGTAGTGATCGTCTTCCTCGTCAGCGACGATACGCAAGCCCACTTCCTTCTGGAACATCAGCGTCAGCGATTGCCAGAACGGCGGCCATTGCTTCGGCAGCAACCAGTTCACCAGAAGCTGGGTCCCGACATTATAGGGAAGGTTGGCGATGATCTTCACCGGTCCCTCGGGGGCCAGCGCCTCGAAATCGGTGGTCAAAGCGTCGCCTTCGATAACCTCAAGCCGGCCGGGATAATGCGCCGATACTTCTGCCAGCGCCGGCAGACAACGCGGATCGCGCTCGACGGCGATGACCTTCTTGGCGCCGAGCGCAAGGATCGCCCGCGTCAGGCCACCGGGACCAGGCCCGACCTCGAACACCGTCGCGTCTTCGAGCGGGCCAGCGTTACGCGCCACCTTCTGCGTGAGGTTGAGGTCGAGAATGAAGTTCTGCCCAAGCGCCTTGCGCGCATCCAGCCCATGCCGCCTGATGACGTCGCTCAGCGGCGGCAATCCGTCGAGTGCGGCCATCAGGAATTGCTCTTGGAAACGCGACCGAGATGCCCGGCAAGCTTCAGGGCGGCGACCAGGCTGCTCTCGCGCGCCAGCCCCTTGCCGGCGATGCCGAAGGCCGTGCCGTGGTCGGGCGATGTGCGGATGAAGGGCAGGCCAAGCGTCACGTTGACGGCATCGTCGAAGCCGAGCGCCTTTGCCGGGATCAGAGCCTGGTCGTGATACATGCAGACTGCCACATCGTAGCGCGCGCGCGCCTCGTCGTGGAACATGGTGTCGGCGGGCAGGGGACCGATCGCATCGATGCCTTCTGCGCGAAGGAACTGGATCGCGGGGTGGATGACGTTGGCATCTTCCTTGCCGATGGCGCCATCTTCGCCGGCATGCGGATTGAGGCCAGCGACGGCGAGGCGTGGATTGGTGATGCCAAAGCGCTGGACGAGATCGGCATGCGCGATCCGGCAGGTCTCGACGATCAGCTCCGCCGTCAGCGCCTGAGGCACATCCTTGATCGGGATGTGGATTGTGACGGGGATCGTGCGAAGCTTCGGCCCGGCGAGCATCATGACGGGTGTCACGGGCGTGCCGGTTGCACGTTTCGCAAGCTCAGCCAGAAACTCGGTATGTCCGGGAAAACGGAAACCGCTCTCGTAGAGAACGGACTTGGCGATCGGGTTGGTGACGACGCCAAGCGCTTCGCCGCGGATCGTCAGCGATACAGCCTGCTCGATCGCTGCAATCGTCCCTCGAGCCGTCGCGACATGCGCTTCGCCGGCGATGACTTCAATTCCTGCGGGGATCGGCAGAACGGGAAGGGCGTCGGCGAAGACGTCGATCGCGCCGGCGCAGTCCGTCTCGCGGATCGCGACGGTCAGATCCAGCATCCGCGCGCGGGTGGCAAGGACGTCGGGATCACCGATGAAAATAAAAGGCGGCAGGCCAAGCTCGCGGCGGCGCAGCCAGGCCATCAATGTGACGTCAGGGCCGATCCCGGCAGGATCGCCCTGGCTCAGTGCAAGCGGACGAGAAAACGCGAGCGTCATCGACATTAGCGGCGAACGATCTGCGCTTTCTTGCGCAGTTCGTCGAGATACTTGGTAGCGTTGGCGTTTTCCGGCGGCGCGTTCTTGTCCTTGGCCTTGTTCAGATCTTCTTCACGGAAGACCATTTCGGCTGCCTGGTCGTCAGAGACCTGGCGCTGGCTGCAGATTGCAAGATATTCGACGCCCTTTTCGGTCACGCGCGTTGCCGTGGTGTTGCCCTTGGCCTGTTCGACCAGCGGCTTCCACTCAGGCGGCAGTTCCGGCGCCAGCATGCGGCCGAGGTCGCGAACGGAAACGTCACGCATCGTGGCGGCGAAAACCTTGGCCTGTTCGCAGCCTGGGTACTTCGAGCGCGAGGCTTCCGCTTCGCTCTTGCGCTTGCCGACGATGCCCTTCTTGCTGGCGGGCACGACGAAGATCATCTGCTGCAGGATATACTCGGTGGTCTCCGGCTTCTGCTTGTTGTTTTCCATCATACGGGCAACGAGGTCGGCGTTCGACATCTTGTTGCTGTTGCCATAGCGGGCGTTGACGAGGCGCGGCCAGCTCATCTGTACGGCGATGAATGCCTTGAAGTGGTCGACGCCGACACCTGCCTGGTTGAGGATCTGCGTCATCTGCGCGGTCGTCAGCTTGTTGCCGGTGGCAAAGCGCGCGAAGGAAGCGTCTACGTCGTCCTTGGACACCGACATGCGGACGCGCGAGATTTCCTGTTCCTTCAACGTCTGCTCGATAAGCTGGTCTTCAGCAGCCTTGGCGTCCGCTTTTTGGTGCTGCAGGCGCAGGAAGGCCTGGCGCTTGGCCACATCACCGCTGGTGAGAGCCGTGCCGTTGACGACCACGCGGACTTCGCTCGCGGCATAGGCCATATTGGCCTTCGGCAGTGCAAAGCCAGCGACAGTGGCGAACGCCAAGCCTGCGATCATCGTTCTTACGGTGTTCTTCGCGCCAATCATCTGTCGACCCTTCCCATTGACGCCGCGCTTTCGCGTCGCGGCGCGCCTATCTTACCGAGATAACGTCAGCGTTGCTGCCTTCGAGACGCAGCAGCATATGCCGCATATATCCAATGGCCACAATGTCCTGCATAGCGTTACGGCGAAAGAAAGGCCCCTTTCTTTCGCCGTGCTACAAAATCGATCAGTTGTTGTAGATGTTACCGTATCCGAGCTCGCTGGCATCACCGACATTGATGTCGCCAAGCGTACGGAATGTCAGCCTCGCGCCGATCGTCCAATCGCTTGCCGACTGGTCGCTGGTGTCGCGCTTGTCGGAGTAGGCGATCGTGAAGATCGTGCACTCGTCCTCGTATGTGAGGCCGATGGTCTGGCGCGTGAACGTGTTGTTGTTCAGGTCATAGGCGATACCGCCGAAGATCGACCAGTAGTCCTTGAACTTGACCCGAGCGCGCGTCTGCAGCTCATCGTTATCCGTGTCGTAGCCATATTCCGGCTGCGCGGAGACGTGCGTGTAGAGAAGCTGGCTCTGGAACGCGTCCGTCTCGAAGCCGGCCGTCAGGTCGCCGCGGCGAAGCTCGAAGCTCTTTTCGTCGAGGCGGTACGAAGCGGCGAATGCAAAGCCCTGCGGCGTCTCGATACCACCGAGACCGACATAATCGGACCGCGTGGTTTCAAGGCCGGAATCGGCTCCGACATTGACGAGATCGGCGGTGTCGAACGAGTTCTGGCCGCCCAGCTGGAAGGACTGGCCGAAGATGCCGTGCAGCTTGTAGCCGTTGTCGAAGGTGCCGGTGTACTGAAAGCCAACGTTAGCGCGTGTGCCGCCTTCAATCCGGTCGTAACCGGAGAACTTGTCGCGTTCGAACAGATTGGTCGCATCGAAGACGAGGCTCTGCGCGTCTTCGTTCGGAAGCCTGCCGGCCAGCGATTCGTTCGGGCGCGCATAGATCTGCATGATCGGCTCGAACACATGCGTGCTGTTGTCGGTGGTGGCGAGGATCGGATAGCGAACTTCCAGGCCAGCCGTCACCATGCCACGCGTTGCAGCATCGCTCGTGTCGTAGTTGCCGCCATAGCCGACCGGGTCGTCCATGTTGAGCGCCAGCGCGTCGCCGCGAGCCGAAAGCAGCGGCGTGATCAGAACGCCGGCAGGCGTCACGAACGTACGCTTCCACGTCAGCTCGCCGGTCAGGCGCGATGTCTGGCCGTTAAGGCCACGGTAGCGATCGAAGCCCGCGATGTCGTAAAAGTCATCATGCCCGCGCGAGATATTGGTGAAGTTCACGTCGGCCGAGACTTCGCCGCCGGCAAGCGGCTGCGGCGCCACGTAGTGATAGTCCATCACCGGATAGACGATCGCCTGCTTCTTCTCCGCCGTATTCGACGGATCGGCGTCCTGCACGTCGAAATAGAAGGAGCGCAGGTCGAAGTAGTTCCGCTTGCCGAGACCGGTCAGATAAATCTGGTTGGTCTGCGTCGAATTGTCGTAGCCCTTGAGTTTGTAAGTGCGCGAGAAGTTGTTGTCGCTCTGCACCATTACATCCCAGCCGAAAGACCAGCGCGGATTGATCTGGAAGGCCCCCTTCGAGGCGATCATGCCGCGAGCATCGTTCTGCGCGTCGCTGGTTCCTTCAGTGAACGTGCTGGAATTCATCTGGCTGATACCGGCCACGCGCAGAGTGTGCGTGCCGTTCTCAAAGCGCTGGCGGAATTCGGCATCGGCCAGGAAGCCCTGCGTCGTGTAGCCCGTACCCGTCACCGTCGCGTCCATGCTGGGCGAGATCACGTAATAGTAGGGGACAGACAGGCCGAAGCCGAGATTCTGTGCGCTGACGAAGCTCGGGAACAGGAAGCCGGACTTACGCTTGACGGTGTTGTCGGGAACGACGAGCCACGGAACGTAGGCGATCGGATGGCCCAGAAGCTCCATGCGAGCGTGCTCGAGGCGAATCGTGTGCTTCTCGCCGTTCTGGATAACGCGTTCGGCCTTCACCTGCCAGAATGGCGGTTTCTCGGGCTTCTCCGCGCAGGGCAGACAGGCAGTATAGACGCCCTTGTTGAGAATCATCTCCGTGCCACCGACGCGCTCGCCGGTTTCGGCGACGATACGCGTGTTGTCGGGTGTCTCGATTCGAAGCGAATTGATGAAACCGTTGGCGAAGTCATCGGTGACGTCGAGCTTGTCGGAATACATGCGCGTGCCGTCGGGGCTGACGAGCTCGACATTGCCAAGCGCCATCATCCGGCCGGTCTTCTGATTGTACTCGACTCGCTGCGAGACCATCTTGTAGCCGGCGTAATTGATCTGCACGCCACCTACGGCCGAAACGACCTCGGCGTCTTTGTTATAGACGAGCTCATTGGCCGAAAGAAGCATCTTGGCTTCCTTCGAGACATTGGGCTTCATGTTTTGCAAAGCGTCTTGCGCAATGGCAACGGGCACGTTGCCGGTATAGCTGCACAGGGCTACGCCTGCGAACAGGGCAACCAACTGCTTACGAACACTTTTGCGGTTGCCTGCCGCCACTAGCCATCCTCCTGATGAAGCAGAATTGTTGCACCCAAAGCCAAGGCGACGATGACCGGAATCCACGTCGCCACGAAAGGCGGGACAACCCCACTGCTTCCGAATGCTTTCACAAGCACGGTGACCACATAAAGCACGAAGCCTGCCAGGATGCCACCCAGAATCACGGACCTCGATTGGTTGAACCGGCTAAATTTTAGGGACACTGTTGCAGCAATGAGAGTCATAGCCACGAGCAACAGTGGTTGGGACAACAAAGAGTGGAATTGGGTCTCTAGAGCCTTGGTCGGAATCCCGAAGGATTTGGCAATGTTGATTCGGTTCGAGAGATCAAAAAACGCAATGGTTTCAGGGGCGGTAAGCCTCTGTTCGACGAAGTCCCGTTTCAAATTGGTACGGACCTGTACCTCATCCTTACGCTCAGCGATCTCGCCGGGGCGACGCTCGATAACGTTCTTAAGAAGCCAGTAACCATCTTCCAATTTTGCGGACGTCGCATCCTGTCTGAGGATGATGTGATTGCTCGAATCGAAGTGCACGAGCACCGCGTCGACGAGCATCGTTCCATCCTCAAGAACGCTTCGCGCACCGATGATGACATCGTCCTGACCGCTGATCTGGCGGATCCACGGCACTTGAGGGCCGCCCTTTGAGGCGCCAGCATCGCCGCGCCAATTGCTCTCGACGCTCGCTGCCTGCCGCTGTCCCCATGCAGCCAGCGGATTGAGGATCGTCATGACGCCGATGCCGAGCAAAAATGCGCCAAAAATGAATGGCGACATGAACTGCCAAGCGGAAATGCCGGCGGCGCGCGTCACGACCAGCTCGTATTTGCGATTGAGGCCGATCAGCACGGTCATGCCGACGAAAAGTGCGATGAAGGGAACCGTCTGCTGCAGAATGAGTGGCAGGCGCACAGCCGTCATCAGCAATCCGCCGGTTACCGTATAGCCTGGCAGGCCGGACATGCGGCTCGCGGTCTCGCTGAAGTCGACGAGGTAGACGATGCCAATGACACCGAGGAAGAACCACATCGCCGTCGTTGCATAACGGCGGAAGAAATAGCGTCCGAGCGTACCGAAAATCATGCGCCACCTCCGGCCGAGCGGGGGAAGCGCTGCTGCAGCTTGCGCCAGCCGATGGCGATCCAGTTGCCGATGAAGCCCAGCAGCGAGATTCGTTTGTGCGAAACCAGCGAAACAATCGCCAACGCGCTGATTCCGATCGGCAGCGCGTAGAGGATGCCGATGAATATAGGTTTCGTTTCGATCTGGTTGGCGGCGTAGAACGTCGCCCATCGAACCGCAAACGCGAGCACCAGTGCCGATACCATGGGGTGCAGCCGTGCCTCGCGATGCGAGCGCGCATCACCGGCAATCGCAAGCGAAATCAACGAAAAGACAAGCGGAAGCATCCAGTCGGTCAGGCGCCTGTGAAGCTCCGCAACGTAGCCGCCGGGTTTGGCGATGTAATCCTTGTCCGTAGGATCGGGATTGAGCAGGAACGGCAGTTCACGGTCGGACGCGCGCAGCGTCGACTGGCCACGGTTCTGCGTGAGGTCGGACAGGTCGAACGAATAGGAATCGAAGCGGATGATGGACACGTCGCCGGTCGTGGTTTTCCGGTGCACCTCACCATCATGCATGATCAGCGACGTGCCCTTCTCATCGACGGCGCCTTCGCGCGCATAGTAGATCAGCTGGAAGGCAGGGTCGCGCTCGTCCACGACGAACAGGCCCTTGAGCACGCGTCCGGCCAAGCGCTCGGAGATCTGCACATAGAGGCCGGTATCGATCTGGCGGAAGTTCTTCTCTTCAATCACGGTTGAGAGCAGATCGGCGTAAGCCGCTGCAATCATTTGCCTTGCGCCGGTCTTCGCCTTCGGTTCGACGACGTTGTCGACAAAAAAGGAGAAGGCGCTGATGACGGCCGCGAGAATGATGATCGGGCGCCAGATGATGCTGCGGCGCGCGCCGGCGGCATCGATAACGGCAAGCTCCGAATCGTTGTTCATCGTCGTCAGCGTCTGCGTGACGCCGATCACCAGCGCGAAGGGCAGGACGACGGGAATGATCGAGGGCAGGATAAGCGTGGCGAGCTTGGCAAACGAACCGACCGACTGGCCGCTATCCGTCACCAGATTGATGCGCTGAAGCACCTGCGTCGTCCAGATGATCGCGAGCACGGGCAATAGGGCGACGAGAAACATCTGGCCCACGCGCCGCAATATATATGTTTCAAGCAGTTTCATGCACGCCCTTGAACGCTCTTCGCGAATTCTTGCCGCCACGCAGCGAAAACCATCTACGCTTTTTGGTTTGCTTTTGCGACAAGCTACCGTCGAAAATTCATTCAATTTTCAGTTTTTTTTCCCGCTGTGGCGAATCGGTCAGCGCCAGGATGCCGGCAAAAACAACGAAGGATGACAACCACCCGAGAATGACGTCGGACAGATAGTGTGCACCGAAGGCCAGACGCAATGCCGGTGCCAGTAACGAAATCGTGGCCAACGGCAGGAAGAGCGCGCGTCGCGACGCGCGCGGCATGATGAAGAGAAGACAGAGCAGCCAGCCTGCGCCTGCGGCTTCGCCTGAAACGAAAGAACAGTTGGACAGGCACTTGCCCGCCGTCGATCCCGCAGGCACGAAGTCGAGCGCGCCACCGAAATCGGTTGTGGAAAATGGACGAGGGCGCCCCCAATGGTCCTTTAGGATGAAGTTGACGAGAACGATCGGGCCGGCGATCAGCGAACCGAGAGCGATCTTCAGCTTGCGTGCGCGCTCGGCGTCGAAGGTGGCGCCGAAGTGACCATAGCAATCAATGAGCTTCCACAGCAGCACAAACGCGGCGATGTAGGGAAGGCGCAGGAAAAGCGTGCGCAGGATTTGCAGCGTGAATTCCTGGCGGTAGGGAAAGTGCCCACAGACCTCGCGAAGCGAAACGCCGACATTGCAGGCTTCACGGGTGAAGAAATGCGCCGAGATTTCTTGGTCGATCTGAGGAAACAGATTGAAGACGACAAGCAGCGCAAACCATGTGGCGAGAAGGAATTTGAAGACGTCGGCGGCTCCGTAATCCGCTTCGCGTATGGCAGTCGGACTGAAAGTCTTCAATATGGAGTTCAAGACCGATCCTCGCCGCATCAACTTGTGCGGATGAATAGTCGTCGTCCATGACGCTTTGTTGACGCAACTCCCGCGATCCTGAACGCGATGGCTGTGACAAAGACTTGTCTTCAGTGGTGAAAACCTGAATGATCGGGCAAGAGGATTTAAAACGATCCCACTGGAGAAGACATGTCAGCCAAATTCGATATCTCGTTTGAAAACTCTGCCGAAATTGCCGGTGGATACGCCATTCTGTTGCAGGCCAAGGGGCAGGATCTCGCCGCCGGCGCAAGTGTCGCCGACCCATCGGGCGTGGTGGCCAAGGCCGCCAAGATCGCCGCGTTTTCCGCCAAGCTCGCCGGCGCACTCGATATCGTGGCGCCTGAGGGATCGAAGGCCGAGCGCATCTTCGTCATCGGTCTCGGCAAGGCGGACGCTCTGGTTTCGTTCGATTGGCTGAAGGCTGGTGGCGCTGCCGCCGCGAAGATCAAGAACACGACGGATGTGACCATCTTTGTGGACGCGCCCGGCGTGGATGTCACCGCCACGCAGGCCGCCGATTTCGCGCTCGGCATGATGTTGCGCGCCTATGGTTTCGATACCTACAAGACGAAGAAGTCGGACGACGACAGCAACAGCAAAGACGGCAGCGCGCCGATCAAGGTCCGCATCGTAACCGCAAACGCCGCTGAGGCCGCCAGGGCCTTCGAGGTCTCGCAGGCGGTCGCCGATGGCGTCAATCTGGCGCGCGACCTCGTCAACGAGCCGGCGAACGTGCTCGGCCCCGTCGAATTCGCCGCCAAGGCCAAGGAACTCGAGAAGCTCGGCGTCGAGGTCGAGATCCTGACGGAAAAGGAAATGAGCAAGCTCGGCATGGGCGCGCTTCTAGGCGTTGCCCAGGGCTCCGTACGTCCGCCGCGCCTAGCTGTCATGCAGTGGAAGGGCGGCAAGAGCGGCGATGCGCCGCTCGCCTTCATCGGGAAGGGCGTCGTCTTCGATACCGGCGGCATCTCCATCAAGCCGGCCGGTGGCATGGAAGACATGAAAGGTGACATGGGCGGTGCCGCCGCCGTCACGGGTCTCATGCACGTGCTGGCCGCCCGCAAGGCCAAGGCGAACGTCGTCGGCATCATCGGCCTGGTCGAGAATATGCCGGATGGCAACGCGCAGCGTCCCGGCGATATCGTCACCTCCATGTCTGGCCAGACCATCGAGGTCATCAACACCGATGCCGAAGGCCGCCTCGTGCTCTGCGACGCCGTCTGGTATTGCAACGATCGTTTCAAGCCGAAGTTCATGATCGACCTCGCGACGCTGACAGGCGCGATTCTCGTGGCGCTGGGCAACATCCAGGCCGGCCTGTTCTCTAACGACGACAAGTTGTCGGAGCATTTGATCGCGGCCGGAACCGAGACCCACGAGCGTCTCTGGCGCATGCCGCTGGGCAAGGAATACGACAAGATGATCGACAGCAAGTTCGCTGACATGAAGAACACCGGCGGTCGCCACGCCGGCTCGATCACGGCGGCCCACTTCATCGGCCGCTTCGTCGGCGAGACGCCCTGGGCCCATCTCGATATCGCCGGCACCGCCATGGGCTCGCCGCTCGACGAGATCAACCAGTCCTGGGGCTCCGGTTACGGCGTGCGGCTGCTAGACCAGCTAGTGCGTGCAAACTACGAATCATGACCGAGGTCCTGTTCTACCATCTGACCGAATCCAAGCTGGAAGACGCGCTTCCGCCGTTGCTCGACAAAAGCGTCGAGCGCGGCTGGCGCGTCGCGGTTCAGATGAAGGAAGCGACTCATAGGGATGCGCTCGATGCGCATCTCTGGACCTTCCGCGAAGACAGCTTCCTGCCGCATGGCACGGATGAAGGCAAACTCGCCGGCAATCAGCCGGTTCTCCTGACTGTTGCCGATGACAACATCAACGGCGCTACAGTCCGCTTCATCGTCGCCGGCGCCGAGCCGCCGCCGCTCGATCCCTATGAGCGGGTCGTGTTCATGTTCGACGGCTATGATCAGGAGCAGCTCGAAGGCGCACGCGCGCAGTGGAAGAAGCTGAAAGGTGAGGGGCATAGCCTCACATATTGGCAGCAGACGCCCGAGGGGCGCTGGGAAAAGAAGGCCTAGAGTCTGTCCGGATCAGCCGATCCCTGCATCCTTGACCACCTTCTCGATGAAGTCGTGCTTCGCGCGGGTGTACTCGGCGCGGCTTGCCGCATGCGTGCCGGCGAGGTCGATTTTCAGCTGCTCATAGGCGCGGGCGAGATCGGGATCGGCGCGCAGCGCATCGCGAAATGCCAGCATGCGGTTCCAGTTCTCGCCGTGATATTCCACGACATGCACGAGATGCGTCCGCGTCTCGCCCTTGATGCCGCGCCCGAAGATGTGGTCGTCGGGAACGAGATCGGTGCCGGCGTAGTCGTAGCCGATGCTCTCCATCGCGCCGACGCAGGCCGGGCCGTCGGCGAAGTAACGAATGCCGACCATGATATCGATGATCGGCTTGGCCTTGATTGATGGGATCGATGTGCTGCCGACATGCTGGATGTCGATGACGGTGTCGCCGAGCGCCTGGCGGATCGCCTCGGCCTCTTCTTCATAGGCTTCATGCCATAAGGCATTTGCGTCGGAGAGCGATACCGTCAGGTTTTTCAAGCCTAGACCGAAAGCTTCATCGTCGCGCATGCCGAACCTCTGAGATAGCCAGGATGACCTTACTGTATCACGAGGTTCGGCAATTTCGAATCAATCGTGGAACGCTTCCACGAACTTGCGGCGGCCGAGCATGAAGGCGTCGGCGACGTGGCGCAGCGGCGCGAGGTCGACGTCTGACTTACCAGCCTTGACGATTTCCGCGAAGCGACGATAGAGCGAAGGATATTCCTCTTCCGGCGCTTCGAACTTCAGCTCGCCGTTGATGGAAAGCTTCGAGCCGCCCTCGGCCAGAACCATCTTGCCTGCCGCCGTCTCGGCGAAGATATCCCAGCTCTGCTTGCCGGTCTGGCGCCAATCGAATTCGACATGCGCGGGCACGTTATCGGCGTTCTTGAAGTGCAGGTCGGCTGCGATCGGCGCGTCGCGGTTCTCGGGGAACTCCAGCGTTGCGCTGGTCAGGAAGATCGCCTTCGGCAGGATATGCGTAACGATCGACAGCGCGTTGATGCCGGGATCGAACACGCCAAGGCCGCCGGCCTGCCAGATCCAATCCTGATTCGGGTGCCACTGGCGCACGTCTTCCTTCCAGACGACGTGAACGCTGTCGATGGTCGTGGATGCGAGGAAGGACTTGGCTGCCTCGACGGCGGCCGCATAGCGCGAATGCCAGCTGGCAAACAGCGATACGCCCTTGGAGGCGGCGAGCGCCTCGAGATCGGCTACTTCGCTCAGCGTCGCGCCCGGAGGCTTTTCAAGAAACACGTGCTTGCCGGCCGAGAGCGCCTTGTGGGCGGCCTCGTAGCGGTACTGCGGCGGCATGCACAGCGACACTGCGTCGATCTCGGGCACGGCGTCTAGCATCGCGTCGATCGCGGTGAAGCTCTGGACGCCATCGACCGTGCCGTGACGGCTCGCCGTGGCGATCAGGTTGAAATCCGGGTTCTTGGCGATGGAGGGGAGGTGCTGGTCGCGGACGATCTTGCCGACGCCGACGATGGCGAGGTTGATGGGTGACATGCTGTTGGCTCGCTTCGGTGTTTCGCTCAAAAGTATGATTATTGGGCGCCTGTTTTAACAGAAAGACGCCGGCGGGCAAGCGCCGGCGTCTGCCGTGAACCTCGAATTCCGCAGTCGAATTACAGCGACGCCATAACGGTCGGCGCGACCGGCTTCTTGAACTTCAGCGTCACCACCTTGTAGCCCTCGGCCTCCAGCTTGGTGAGCAGGGTGGGCAGCATGGTTGCCGTGCGATTGTGGATGTCGTGCATCAGGATGATGCCGCGTCCGCGCTTGTGGAGAAGGTCAAGCGTCCGCTTGGTCACGGCGGCGGGCGTCGTGTTGAAATAGTCCTTGCTGTCGACATCCACGTCCATCACGACCATGTCCCGAATGGCGATCGCGGCGCGCAGCTTGTGGCTGTCGGCGAGATAGGGGAAGCGGAAGAAGTTGACGTCGACACCCGTGGCCTTGGTCACCGCCGCTTCGCCGCGCATGACTTCCGCCATCGCCATGTCGAAGGTCAGAGCCGCCAGGTTGTCGTGCTTGTAGGTGTGGCTGCCGATCGCATTACCGTCCATGGCGACCTTGCGGGCGAGTTCGGGATGCAGCGCCGCCATCTCGCCGACCATCATGAAGGCGCCCTTGACGCCGAACTCGTCAAGCGTCGCCAGAACACGGTCGGTGCGGCCGGGGATCGGGCCATCGTCGAAGCTGAGAATGACTTCCTTGTCCTGCAGCCGGATATCGTGGATCGACGACACCGTCATGATGCGGCCGGCGAGGTGGTGCTGCTTGCCAAACCCACGTGCACGTGGCTGCTCGGCCGCATCGCCGCTGATCGTGTCCTGCTTGCCTTCGGGAGCCACGATCGACGAGGTCTTGATCGTCTTGTCGGGCGCGGGCTGCTTTGTTGTCTGGCAGCCGGCGAGGGCGGCGGCGCACAGAAGAAGGCCGGAGTAAAAAGCGAAGCGATGCATGAAGAGGGTCTCAACAAATCAGTAATGAATGTTGAGACAACCTTGATGATTATGGTTAACGATCGGTTTCTTTCGACCGTTCGCGCGCTAACAAATGTTAATTTCGAAGCGCTCGACTAACGACTGTGGCTATCCCGCCATAGCCTCTTCGTACTCGGACGAAAGCTCCAGCCATTGCTCTTCGGCCGCAGCCAGCTTGGCGGCCGCTTCGCCGCGCTGCTTTGCCTTCTCTGCGGCCTTCGCCGGCGCCTTTTCGTAAAGCACCGGATCCGCAAGTTCCGCATCAAGGCCCTGAATCAGTTTCTCCAGCTTCCCCGTCAAGGATTCGATTTCGTTGATCTTTTTCTTGAGAGGGGCGAGCGAGGCGCGCCGGTCGGCGTTGAGCTTGCGCTGGTCCGCCTTGGTCGCGGTCTCCTCAGTTACTTGCGGCTTTTCGTCTTTTTTTTTGCCGGAGGCGACGATCAGGTCGCGATACTCGTCCATGTCGCCTTCGAACGTGGTGACCGTGCCATTGTTGACCAGCCACAGCCGGTCGACGGTCGCCTCGATCAGGTAGCGATCGTGCGAGATCAGGATGACGGCGCCGTCATAGTCGTTCAGCGCCTCGATCAGCGCGCGGCGGCTGTCGATGTCGAGGTGGTTGGTCGGTTCGTCGAGAATGAGCAGGTTCGGCGCATGGAAGGCGGCAAGCCCCATCAGCAGGCGCGCCTTTTCGCCACCGGACAGATCCTTGGCGGCCGTCGACATCTTTTCCGTTGCCAGACCCATCTGCGCGACACGGGCGCGCACCTTGGCCTCCGGCGCTTCCGGCATCAGCCGGCGGACATGCTCGACCGGCGATTGGTCGGGGATGAGGTCGTCGAGTTGGTGTTGCGCGAAGAAGCCGATCTTCAGGCTCGGCGCCAGCTTCACTTCGCCGCTTTCAGCCGAAAGCCTGCCGGAGATGAATTTCGCGAAGGTCGACTTGCCGTTGCCGTTGGAGCCGAGAAGCGCGATGCGGTCGTCATTGTCGATGCGAAGGTTGAGGCCTTTGAGGATCGGCTTGCCTGGCTCGTAACCCACCGCGCCGCCCGAGATGGCGACGATCGGGGAGGCGGGCTGCTTCTCCGGCTCGGGGAAGGTGATCGGCTGCACGTGATCCTCGATGACCGAGGCCACGGTGCCCATGCGCTCCAGCGCCTTGACGCGGCTCTGCGCCTGCCGGGCCTTGGAGGCCTTCGCCTTGAAACGGTCGATGAAGCTCTGCAGATGCTTGCGCGCCGCGTCGTTCTTCGCCTTCGCCTTGGTCTGCAACTCGTCGGCTTCCGCCTTCTGCCGCTCGAACTGGTCGTAGCCGCCGCGATAGAAGGTCAGCTTCTTCTGGTCGAGATGCACGATCGAATTGACGGCATTGTTCAAGAGATCGCGATCGTGGCTGATGATCAGCACCGTGTGGGGATAGCGTCGGACGTAATCCTCGAGCCAGAGAGTGCCTTCGAGGTCGAGATAGTTGGTCGGCTCGTCGAGCAGGAGCAGATCGGGCTCGGTAAAGAGCACCGAAGCCAGCGCCACGCGCATGCGCCATCCGCCTGAGAATGACGATGCCGGCCGCGCCTGCGCCGCCTGGTCGAAACCGAGGCCGGAGAGGATGCTGGCGGCGCGCGCTTCGGCCGAATGCGCGTCGATATCGACCAGGCGCATCTGGATCTCGGCGATGCGGTGCGGATCGCTGGCGGTCTCTGCCTCCGCCATCAATGCGGCGCGTTCCTTGTCGGCGGACAGCACGATTTCGATCAGCGAATCTTCCGTGCCCGGCGCCTCCTGGGCGACCTGACCGATCCGTGAATTCTTGGGGATGGTGATCGCGCCCGTCTCAGCCCCGAGATCGCCGGTGATGATGCGAAAGAGGGTGGACTTGCCGGCGCCGTTGCGGCCGACGAGGCCCGCCTTCGTGCCCGCGGGCAGCGAGACGCTGGCATGGTCGAGGAGAAGGCGGCCGGCAATGCGGGCGGAGATATCGCTAATCGTGATCATGCCCGGCGTTTTGGCCGAAAGCCGCGATCAGCGCAAGAGCTTGAAACGGTCTCTCAGCGCCCGAAGGCCTGCACCGGCAGGCGCCGGTTCGATTGGGCAGCATGCAGCGCGATACGGGCATTGGCCTGCAGCTGCGAGGCCGTCGCCGCGTCCGCGCTCAGGGCGACGCCGAGCGATACCGTCAGCTTGGCGTTCTGTCCGGCGTCCGAGGTCGCGAAGACCACGTTCTCTTCCACGGAGTTGCGCAGGCGCTCGGCGATCGCCATCGCCTCCTGCATGCCGACATTGGCGAACAGGAAGGTGAACTCGTCGCCATCCGTGCGGGCCACGAAGTCGTGCTTCTTGATCGATTTGCGGAAGAGGTCGGCGAGCTTCTTCAAAAGACGGCTGCCGGTCTGCGTGCCGTAGCGGCTGTTCAGCGCCTTGAAGTCGTCGATATCCATCATGATCAGCGCGCTTCCGGCCGAGCCTTCCTCGCGCTCATAGAGATCGAGTACGGTCTTGTTAAGCGCGGTGCGGTTGGGAAGGCCGGTGAGGCGGTCGGTCGACGATGCCGTTTGAGCGGCGGCGACGCCGCGCTCAAGCGCCTCCATCCGATCGACGTCGTGGCGCAGCTTGGTCTCGAGATCGGTCTCGGCGGTCAGGAGACCGGCCAGAGAGGTCGACAGGAACTCCATCTCGCTCATCAAGGAAGAGAGGCTCTGGTCCGGGCTGCCGGTGATCGATTTCAGCGCGGTTTCCGCCGCGCGCATAAAACTCTGCTTCTGCTTTACGCCTGACGTCAGGCGCTCGACGGCATCGCGCATCATCTTGCTCATCTCGGCCTGCGAGGTCTCTCCGACCAGCCCGCAATGGCTGACGAGGCGATATTTGAGGCCGAGTTCATCGAGGGATGGCTGGCGCGGTGCCGCGCCAAGCGAGGCGATATCCTGCGCAAGCGCGGCGTTCTGGCCAACGATCGCCTCATGAAACAGCTCGTAATTGCGCGGCAGGCCGGAAACGCCAAGGCGCGTCATGTGCTGGCTGATGCGCTGAATATCCGTGACCGGTGCCGGACGGGATGTCTCGCGTTGCGCCTGCGGGCTTGATGCTGCACTTGCCATGTTGCACTCCTCGCTCGTCGGCCCTGTCCGGCCTCGTTCTCTCCCCTATGCACCGGACTATTTAAGATGGGCTGAATTTGCACCTTTGCCGAGTAAAACCATTTCCGGGATTTCGCCAACGCGGTTAATGCCGCGTTTCCGTCATGCGCTCAGCCAGCGCTTGCCGTCGCTGTGCAGGAAGTAGCTGAGATCGAGCGACAGGCTGGGCTTGCCGAGCGAGGTCAGCGTCATGTGGCACTGGCCGCGATGATGCGTCTGGTGGTTGAACAAATGCGACAGCGCCGGCCACAGCGGCTGGGTAATCGCGCCGGGACGGGTGACGGGGGTATAGGTGAACGTATCCGCGAGCGCCTCGGCATCAAGCGTATCGACCCAATCGGCGATCCTTGTATCCTCCCGCTCACGCGCGGCATGCAGGCCGGCGAGGTCTTCATAGAGGATGCTGTCGAGCGTCGTCGGCGCGTCGCCCGATCCGGTGAAGCGCTTCATCCAGATCCGGTCGGCCGACAAGATGTGGTTCAGCGTTGCGTTGAGCGAGCCGAAGAAGGCGCCGCGGTTTTCCCGGTATTCGGCATCCGTCAGTTCCGAGGCTGCCGCATAGACCTTCCCGTTGGCCCAGCGGTTGTAATCCGCAAACATCGCATATTGCTTTTGCATTTTGCCCTCCATCTCTCGATCTGTTCTATCCTATGGGGCTTTGCCAGCAATGGCGCTGATGGCTTCATGAAATTCCGTCATCGCCTCGTACCAAACTGTCCCGCTCTGTGACGGACGCGTGAAATTCGCGCAGCCCCCTTGTTTTCAGCCTATCGGACGGGTAAACACCGCCCACTTTTCCCCGATGAATGAGGATTATTACAATGGCGATTGAACGCACCTTCTCGATGATCAAGCCGGACGCAACGAAGCGCAACCTGACCGGTGCCATCACCAAGGTATTCGAAGACAACGGCCTGCGCATCATCGCCTCCAAGCGCGTATGGATGTCCAAGCGCGAAGCTGAAGGCTTCTACGCCGTTCACAAGGAACGCCCCTTCTTCGGCGAACTGGTTGAAGGCATGACCTCCGGCCCGACCATCGTTCAGGTCCTGGAAGGCGAGAACGCCATCCTGAAGAACCGCGAAATCATGGGCGCCACCAACCCGGCAAACGCTGACGAAGGCACGATCCGCAAGCAGTTCGCGCTGTCGATCGGCGAAAACTCGGTTCACGGCTCGGACGCTCCTGAGACCGCTGTCCAGGAAATCGCCTACTGGTTCGCAGAAACCGAAATCGTCGGCTGAATCAAAAGCTCAGCCCCAAGGCTGAACTAATTGAAATGACTCCGAAAGCCCGGCCACCGCGCCGGGCTTTTTCACGTCTTGGGGCAGGTGTCGGCGCTGTCGTAATCCACGCTTCCGTCCGCTTTGAAGACCTCGGGGTTCTTGGTGTAGAGCGGCCCGACCACCAGCGGCTTGCCCGGCATGATCGACTGATCGACATCCGATATGACCGTCGTCTTCAGGCTCTGCAGCTCTTTGCCGCTTGCATCGACCAGTCTTATGCTGACGGCGTAGGGCCTGTCCTTCTTCACACAATGGATCGGCGGGCTTTGCAGGCTGATCTTCTCCCAAGCCGGAAAGATCTTCTCGTTGATCACAAGCGGCGCTCCGCCCGCTGGGTTCTCGAACTCGGCGATCGCCACCGCGCCGTCTGGCAGCGGCGCCTTCTTGCTGAGCGTCACCAAATAGGTCGCGATCGCGACGCGATAATTGAACACGAAGATATGGCCGCTGACCTGCACCAGCGTGTCGCTCTCGCGCTGGCATCCGCTAAGCACCAACATCGCCGACAGCAGGACCGCTCCGAACGCTTTCATGACCCGTTCTCCTCTTTCCGGCGCCGATAGTGCTTGATCGCCTTGGCTCGATTGCCGCAGACCGCCATGTCGCACCAGGTCCGGCTCCGGTTCTTGCTGCGATCGAGAAACAGCCAACCGCAATTGCCGCAGATCTTCATCCGCTCGGGCTCAGGCGAGGCGATCAGCTTCAGCACCGAATGTGCCGTGGCTCGATCGATGCCGGCAGCACCCGAGCTGCCACGTAGCACGACGGCGGCCGCTTCCAGCAACTCCGCCAACAGTCCATCGCTACCGCTTGAAAGGACGCGGTCGCGAAAATAGCGATCGGTCGCCTCGCGCAAGGCGATGAACGCAGGCCTGCCATCAGGCGGAACCGGCGCGACGTCCCCGAAGATCGCCCGTTCGGCGCAGAAATTCGCCGCCGCCTGGGGAAAGGCATGCAGCTGCGCGTCGATTGCAAAGCGATCGATACGGCGCTGTTCGTCGTGCCGCAGCACGACGCTGTTGGCGACATCGAATGCCAGTGCGCCGCCGGAAAAGCGGTGAGGGGTCCATGAGAAGGTCATCGTCAAAATATAACTGGTAAAAGCAATTTTGCCAGTTATGATTTCGTGGAAATAGGATATGTCGATGGCTTATCTCTTGCAGCAACTGGCGAATGCGGTGCCGCTGGCGGCTCTCTATGCCGCGCTGGCCTTCGGCTATGCGGTCGCCTTCGGCGTCACCAAGCGTCCCGACATCACCTATGGCGCGCTCTTCGCCTTCTCCGGCCAGATCCTGCTGCTCTTCACCGATTTCGGATACAACAAGCTATGGCTGGTCCTACCCGCGGCACTCGCGCTCGGCGCGGCCGCCTCGTTGGTTTATGCGATGGGGGCGGGGGTCTGGATCGGCCGCTCGGTCATGCTGCCGCTGGTGCGCCAGTCCTCGAACACGGTCATCGTCGCCGCGCTCGGCGTCACCATCGTCCTGATGGAGACCGCGCGACTGGCATCCGATACCCGTAGCCTTTGGCTGTCGCCGTTTCTCAATGGCCATGTCGTCTTCTGGCAGAGGGGCGGCTTCGAGGTGGTGTTGACCGAGATGCAACTGATCAACACCGCGCTGATGTGCGGCTTCGTGGCGATCGGCGCCGTGATCCTGAAGCGAACATCCTGGGGCCGCGCCTGGCGCGCCGTCACCGACGATCCGAAGGCTGCCGAACTCTGCGGCGTCAGCGCCGCAAGCGTCTTTCTCACGGCCTACGCCGCCGCCGTCCTGATGGCGACGCTCTGCGGCATCCTCTCCACAGCATATTACGGCACGATGGATTTCGGCGCCGGGCTGATGTTCGGGCTGAAGGTCCTGATGGTGGCCGCTGTCGGCGGCTATTCCGACCCGTTGAAATCGGCGGGTGGTGCTGCCGGTCTCGGGCTGGTCGAGACGCTATGGACCGCTTACGGCCCGGTCCTGTGGCGTGACTTCGTGGTCTTTTCGCTGCTTGTGCTTTTGCTGGTGCTCAGCCGGCGTGAACGGGTGATCCCGTGATCACTTCCATTTGTCGCGCGCGGCATCATCGTGGCCCTTGGCCTCGACCCATTGCCGCTCGACGCCGTCCTTGCCGTGCTCCTTCTTCCAGAAGGGCGCCGACGTCTTCAGGAAATCCATCACGAAGTTCGCGCCATCGAAGGCGGCCTGGCGGTGCGGCGCGGCGGCGATCACGAGCACGATGTTCTCGCCCGCAGCGATCTTTCCGTAGCGATGAATGGCGGTCAGGCCGTTGAGCTTGAAGCGCTCGATCGCCATCTCGGCGATCCGCGTCATCTCCGCCTCGGCCATTCCCGGATAATGCTCGAGCTCCAGCGCATCAAGCGTGCCGCCTTCGTCGCGGCAGAGACCGGAGAAAGTGACCACGGCGCCGATGCCGGGCTTGCCCTTGCACAACAGATCGATTTCGGCCTGCAGGTCGAAATCCTCGCCCTGGACGCGGATGGTGGGGGAGGTCGTCATCCGCCCGTCATCGGCGGAAAGATACCGATCTCCCGGGCATCGCCGATCGGCTCGTCGTGCTCGACATGTTCCTGATCGAGCGCGACGCGGATCACGTCGGGAAACTGCAATGCGGTCTCGTACTCCTCGCCGAGCGTCTTCAGGTGATCGAGAAGATCGGTGACGGTGACGACGGAGGCGGGGAGGGCGATATCTTCCTCGGCCTTGCCGATCCGCTCGCGCACCCAGGCGAAATAGATGAGCTTGGTCATTCGTCGTTTTCCACGATGTGCTTGATGCCGGCGCGGAAGTAATCGTAGCCGGTATAGATCGTCAGGATGGCGGCGAGCCAGAGCAGCCCGATGCCGGTCATCGTGGTATAGGGGAAGATCTCGTCGCCGGCGGGACCCGCGAGCAGGAAGGCGATTGCCACCAGCTGCACCGTGGTCTTCCACTTGGCGATACGAGTTACCGGCACGCTGACCTTCAGCGCCGCGAGATATTCGCGCAGGCCGGAGACCAGGATCTCGCGGCAAAGGATGGTGATGGCGGCCCAGATCGACCAGCCGGCGATTGTCTGGTCCGCGGCCACAAGCAGAAGGATCGAGGCGACCAGCAGCTTGTCTGCGATCGGGTCGAGCATGCGGCCGATATTCGACGTCTGGTTCCAGATACGGGCGAGGTAGCCGTCAAGAAAGTCGGTGATCGACGCGATGACGAAGATCCACAGCGCAACCCAGCGGGCCGTATTGCTGATCGACAGTTTTCCTTCCACGAAGAAGCACAGGACGATGAGCGGAACCGCGAGAATGCGGCCGTAGGTCAGCAGGTTGGGGATATTGTATGCGCGCGATGCCATGAAATCTGTCTCTGATTTGATACGTCCGTAGATGACGGCTTTGACCGCAAAGCGTCAACATTCTTTCTGTTTTTTCGCTGCCTTTGCGTGGAATTTGCGACCGACGCCACCTATTTCGCGGCGTCGTCGTGAAAATGATTGTAAACCTGCTTGGCGACCGTCTCCGAAATCCCCTCAACGGCCATAAGATCCGACAGTGCCGCCCGCGAAACCGCCTTCGCCGTTCCAAAATGCTGGAGCAAGGCACGTTTGCGTGATGGGCCGATTCCACCGATCTCGTCGAGCGGGTTCTTGACCATCTCCTTCTTGCGCCGCGCCCGGTGCGACCCGATGGCAAACCGGTGCGCTTCGTCGCGCATGCGCTGGGTGAAGTAGAGCACCGGGTCACGCGGCGGCAGCGTGAAGCTCTCGCCGCCGGGCAGGAAGAAGCGCTCGCGTCCGGCATCGCGATCGACACCCTTGGCGACGCCGATGGCGGTGACGCTGTCGGTGATGCCGAGCTCTTCCAGGATCGCCCGCACCGCCGTCATCTGCCCCTGACCGCCGTCGATCAGGATCACGTCGGGCCATGCAGGGAAGGGCATGTCGGCGGTATCCGCTGGAGCGACCGGCTGGCTCCTGTCCGGAATGCCCTCTTCCTTGAGCAGTCGCGTAAAGCGCCGCGTCATCACCTCGCGCATCATGCCGAAGTCGTCGCCGGGCGTGATGTCGGTCGATTTGATGTTGAACTTGCGATACTGGTTCTTCACGAAGCCTTCCGGCCCCGCCACCACCATGCCCCCGACGGCATTCGTGCCCATGATATGCGAGTTGTCGTAGATCTCGACGCGCTGCGGCACGTAGGAGAGCTTGAACGTATCCTTGAAGCCTTCGAGCAGCCGCGATTGCGATGCGGTCTCCGCGAGCTTGCGCCCGTGTGCCTCGCGCGCATTGCCCATGACGTGATCGACCAGATCGCGCTTCTCGCCGCGCTGCGGCACCAGCACCGAAATCTTGTGCCCCGCCTTTTCGGCGAAGGCTGCGGCGAGCAGTTCCATCTCCTCCACCGTTTCCGAAAGCAGGATCTGCTTCGGCACCGGCTTGTCGTCGTAGAACTGCGCCAGGAAGGCGCTCAGCACTTCGGCGCCTGTCAGCTGCGGGTCCGCCTTCGGGAAATAGGCGCGGTTGCCCCAGTTCTGCCCGGTGCGGAAGAAGAACACCTGGATGCAGGAAATGCCGCCCTCGTGATAGATCGCGAAGACATCGGCTTCCTCGACGCCGGCGGGGTTGATCCCCTGGTGGCTGGACACGTGCGACAGCGAGGCAAGGCGGTCGCGATAGACGGCGGCCTGCTCGAAATCGAGATCCTCGGCCGCCTGGTTCATCGCCTCGGCCATATGCGCCTTCACCTTCTGGCTCTTGCCGGAAAGGAAGTCCTTCGCCTCCTGCACCAATTCGCCATACCCCGCATCGCTGATCTCATGCGTGCAGGGCGCCGAACAGCGCTTGATCTGATAGAGCAGGCAAGGGCGGGTCCGCGTCTCGAACACGCTGTCCGTACAGGTGCGGATCAGGAAGGCACGCTGCAGCGAGTTGATCGTGCGGCCGACGGCGCCTGCCGAAGCGAAGGGACCGAAATAATCGCCCTTGCGGGCGCGCGCGCCACGATGTTTCAGGATGGCGGGTGCGCGGTGGTCGCCTGATATCAGGATATAGGGAAACGACTTGTCGTCGCGCAAAAGCACGTTAAAGCGCGGCCGCAACCGCTTGATCAGATTCGCTTCCAAGAGAAGCGCCTCGATCTCGGTTCTGGTGGTCACAAACTCCATATGCGCAGTCTGCCGCACCATCTGCGCGATGCGGTTGGAGTGCACGCGGCCGAGCGCGTAATTGCTCACGCGCTTCTTCAGGCTGCGCGCCTTGCCGACATAGAGAACGTCGCCGGCGTCGTTGAACATGCGGTAGACGCCGGGGCTGTTCGGCAGCCGCTTGACGAATTCCGCGATCAGGTCGGCGCCGACAAGCCCGGTCTCGTTGCTGCCGCCTTCGTTCCAGTCGATGGCAGAGGCAACCGGCGCGCCGACGGGCGAGGCAGAGCTTTCGCTTTCCACCTCGATATCGTCGTCGGTCTCGTCATTTTCGTCGTAAAGAACGCCGCCATCCGGCAGCTTCCTTGAATTCATTCCGTAATCTCCGCCACATCGGGCGTCTGCCAGGCAAGGTGCTGGCCGCCGTCGAGGGCAATCATTTGGCCGGTGATGGAGGGCGTATCATAGAGGAAGCGGATCGTCCGTCCGAATTCGCCGAATCCCGGCCCCGCTTTCATGATAAGGCCGTCCACCTGCTGCTGGAAGTCCTCTTCGCTCTGTCGCGCACTACGAACCGTCGGCCCCGGCCCGAGCGCATTGACGCGAATGCGTGGCGCGAAGCTCTGCGCCATCGTCTGCGTCGCAGTCCAGAGCGCCGCCTTTGAGAGCGTGTAGGAATAGAAGCCCGGATTGAGCGCCCACACCCGCTGGTCGATGATGTTGACGATCAGTCCCGCAGCGCTCTTCGGCAGCTGTTCGGCAAAGGCGGCGGACAATATGGAGGGCGCTCGCACGTGCAGCGCGAAATGATCGTCCCAGGCCGCAGCGTCAAAGTGGTGGGCCGAATCATTATGAAAGGCCGAGGCGTTGTTGACGAGCAAATCGAGCGGTCCAAGCGCCTCAAACGCCTTTTTTATCAGTCCGTTGGTGTCCTCGACGTCCTTCAAATCGGCGTGAAGCGCAATCGCGTTTTTGCCCTCTTGCCGCAATTCCGCCGCAAAATTTTCCGCCTCGGCGATGGAACCATTCGCGTGGATCGCCACCGAGAAGCCGCTCGCTGCAAGATCTTCGACTATCGCACGGCCTATTCTCTTGGCCGACCCTGTCACCAACGCTGTTCGAAGTCTTGTCTCGCTCAAAATCCTGCCTCTTCATCCCGCAAATCTCTGCGGTGCTTATATAGGCGGCCGATCAGATCTTATAAATAGGCGTCTTGATTGCGCACAGAACTTGGATATTGTACGTATTATTTAAGAATATAATTCGATAAAATAAGTATTCATGATTTAACGCTTGGTTAGGGTTAATGAAGTGTTTGTTGCGATAAAGCAACATCGAATTTCAGCCACCCCTAAGCCACAATCAAATCACATTTTGGCTCTTCCAAATCCTCATTTGCGCATCAATTTCCCTCTCGATCCGAAAGGGACATGCGTAATTGCTCGCGAATGCTTCACGTTAACACAGTTGATGAAGGGCGCGGGTTCGATAAGGAGATGAGTATGCGTACGTTTATTGCTAGCCTGTTGGTTTCGACCGTTGCCCTTGGTGGCTTTTCCGCTGCTTACGCGGCCGATGCCGTCGATCAGATCCCGGAAGCTCCGGTTGCCCAGAACGATGTAGCGCCTACTGGCAACTGGCAGGGCTTCTACCTCGGTGGCGCCGGCACCTACAACATGGGCGGCTTCGCTCACGACTATAACGCTCGCGCTTTCGGCGGCCAGATTTACAGCGGTTACAACTGGCAGCAGGGCCAGATCGTATACGGTGTCGAAGGTGACATCGGCTACTCCGGCGCTGACGGCGCTGTCGACGGCGGCACTGCCAAGAACGAAGTCAACGGCTCGATCCGCGGCCGTATCGGTTACGACCTGAACCCCTTCCTGCTCTATGGTACGGCTGGTCTGGCCGCCACCAAGAACAAGTTCAGCAACGCCGCTGGTTCTGACAGCGACAGCGCTCTGGGCTACACGGTCGGCGCCGGTGCCGAAGCCATGGTGACCAACAACATCACGGCTCGTATCGAATACCGCTACACCGACTACCAGAAGAACGACTTCAACGTCGGCGGCGCGAACATCTCGCGCGGCTATGACGAGCATAGCGTCAAGGTCGGTATCGGCATGAAGTTCTGATCATCCGATCAGAGAAATGAAAAAAGCCGGGGCATCGCTCCGGCTTTTTTGTTGCGCTTCGTTCGGTGGTGGCCGTCATTCCCCCTTGGGGAAGTCAGTGGACACCGCGAGTTCCCGCCATGCGGCCAGCTCCTCGGCAACGCTTGCGTTCTTCTTCTCGATCGCAGCCACCGTGTCGCTGCCGAAGGGCATGCGCAGCGGCGGATTGTTGGAATGCGCCAGCTTAATCATCGCCTTGGCGAAGCGGGCAGGGTCGCCCGGCTGCTGGTGGTTATGGCTAGCCGCGAAATCGCGCATCGCCCCGACAGGTGTCTCGGCGTAGTCGGCGATCGAGCTTGGGCTGACCGACAGCGAGCTTTCGTCGAGGAAGTCGGTGCGGAAGAAGCCGGGCTCAACGACTGTCGCCTTGATACCGAGCGGCGCGACCTCGGCGGCAAGCGCTTCCGTCAATCCTTCGACCGCGAACTTGGTCGAGCAATAGACGCCCCAGCCTGCATGTGAGACATAGCCGCCGATCGACGAGATGTTGAGGATATGGCCGGAACGCTGGCGGCGCATATGCGGCAGTACCGCGCGCGTCACTTTCAACAGGCCGAAGACATTGGCCGCGTAGAGCTTTTCGATCTCGTCGTTGGTCGCCTCTTCGACGGCACCCAGCAGGCCGAAGCCGGCATTGTTCAGCAGGATATCGATCCGGCCGAAGCGCTTGACGGCCTGCTCGGCGGCGGCGTGCGCCGAGGCTTCATCCGTCACATCAAGCGCGACCGCCAAGAGATTCGAATGATTCTGGAACTTCTCCTGCAAGCCTTTCGGATTGCGCGCCGTGGCGACGACGGCATCGCCGGCATCGAGAGCTTCCTGGGTGATAAGGGCGCCGAAACCGCGCGACGCACCAGTGATGAACCAAACACGCATGACGTTTTCCTTTCGGGTTGTGATTTGCTGACACCCCGAAACTAGCCTATGGACATAAGTGAGAGAATTTACCTTCTACTCCATGAGCTAGTGAGAAATACTCATCAATGAAGCGTGTGCGCTCGACCGACCTCGCCATTTTCCTGGCCATCGCCAGTCACCGAAGCTTTCGCAAGGCCGCCGTCGAGCTCGCCGTTACGCCTTCGGCGCTGAGCCACGCGCTGAGAGCGATCGAAGAGCGGCTGGAAGTCCGCCTCGTCAACCGCACCACCCGTGGCGTGGCGCTGACGGAGGCAGGCGAACGCCTCTTCGACCGCATCCGTCCGGCCTTCCTGGATATCGACGCCGCGCTTGATGATCTCGATACGTTCCGTGGCCAGCCCTACGGCAAGCTGCGCATCAACGCGCCACGCGCTGCAGCCAAGCTCGTGCTGCTGCCGATTGTCTCGCGTTTCCTGAAAGCCCATCCGTCCGTCGAGGTCGATATCGTCATCGACGATGCGCTTATCGACATGGTCTCGTCAGGCTTCGATGCCGGCATACGCTTCGGCGAAAGCATCGCGGCGGATATGATCGCAATCCCGATCGGTCCGCGCCACAGCTTCGCCGTCGTCGGCACGCCGGGTTACTTCGAGGGCAGGGGCAGGCCGCTGACGCCGCATGATCTGAAGGATCACGTCTGCGTCCGGTTCCGCTTTGCCGGCGGCGCTTTCTATCATTGGGAATTCGAGCGCGGCGGCATCGAGTTGGAGATCGAGGTGCAGGGGCCGCTGACGTTGGGCGATCAGGACATCATGCGTGACGCCGTATTGCAGGGCGACGGGCTCGGCTATCTGTTCGAGGATCAGGTGCGTGACGAGATCGAGACGGGCAAATTGGTGCGGGTGCTTGAGGATTGGTGCCCCTATTATCCGGGCTTCTTCCTCTATTATCCGAGCCGCCGGCAGCTGCCGACGGCGTTGCGCGCCTTCATCGATTTCGTGAAAGCGGAGCGCGATCGCGCTCAGCCCTGAGGCTTGAGCTCCGCATAGGCGGGGAATTTCTTCTCGAAGGTCCGGAGCCAGCCGATCAGCTCCGAATGCTCGGCTTCCCACTGGCCATGAAAGCGCAGGTCGAGATATCCGAGCGTCGCCGCCAGCGCGAAGTGGCCGCCATGCAGCTTCTTGCCGATCTTCGGCAGGTGGACGCTGAGGTGATTGAGGCCGCTCACGACCTTCTTCCACTGCCGGTCGATCCACGGCTGGTGGATCTTCTCCTCGTCGCGGAAGCGGCGTTCATAGACGATGGCGAGCAGGCAGTCGCAGATGCCGTCGCAAAGGGCTTCCAGCACCTCTGCTTCCGTGCGCTTGCCGTTCTTCGACGGATAGAGCTGCTTGCCCTTCAGTCGCCCGAAATAATGCATGATCGCGACGCTGTCGAAGACCGAAACGCCGTCATCCGTCAGCACGGTCGGGATCTTTCCGAGAGGATTGTTATCGACGAGGATCGCCGGGCCGGCATTGGTGTCGACGCGGATCTCGGTCGCATCCAGTTCGAGATAGCGGGCGGCCATCCGGACCTTGCTGGAATAGGGGGAGGCGGGCGCGCAAAGGATCTTCATCGTCGGTCTCTTTCAAAATGCCGGGCAACTTACTTGGAATGTGGCCGGACTATTTCGCGCCGGAAAGAGTCGGTCAATCCTCTTTCACGGCCTTGTTTTCACCGCGCAGCCAGAACGCCCGGTGCGAGGCGTAGCGGTCCTGCGCCATATGATCTTTCAGCGCCGGCAGCAGCTGGTGCAGCTCGTCCTTCAGCGTATAAGGCGGGTTGACGATGATCAGCCCTGAGCCGGTCAGCCCGGTCACCATCCCGCGGTCGCTGCGCACGGTAAGCTCGGCGCAGAGTGTCTTCGGAATATCGAGTGCCTGCAGCGCCTCGTGAAATTCCTTGATCGGTGCGCCCTTCTTGATCGGATACCACAGGCAGTATGTGCCGCCGGGAAAGCGGCGATAGGCCTTGGCGAGACCATCGACCAGCCGCTCGTATTCGCCACCTTCCTCGAAGGGCGGATCGACGAGCACGATGCCGCGCTTTTCCTTCGGCGGCAGATGCGCGCCGAGCGACAGCCAGCCGTCGAGCTCGGTGATGCGGGCATGATGGTCGCCCTCGAACAGGCGATGCAGCCGCTGGAAATCCTCGGGATGCAGCTCCATCGCCGACAGCCGGTCCTGTGGCCGGAACAGCATGCGCGACAGCTTCGGCGAGCCGGGATAGTAGCGCATGCCGCCATCTGGATTGAGTTCGCGGATCGCGGTCAGATAGGGCTCCAGCAGTTCCGCCACCTGCGGCGAAAGCTCGGCTTCCATGATCTTGCCGATCCCTTCGCGCCATTCGCCTGTTTTCTGCGCCTCTTCCGAAGAGAGATCGTAGAGCCCGATGCCGGCATGTGTATCGAGCACGCGGAAACCCGCATCCTTCTTCTGCATGTAGCGGACGAGACGCGCGAGAACCGCGTGCTTCAGGACATCGGCAAAGTTGCCCGCATGGTAGATATGGCGGTAGTTCATTTTCGCTGATGCCTACATGAATTCGCGTGGGAGACGTCGTTTCCGGCTTTTGGCCGGTTTCCGGTTGGAATATAGAAACTCCATGAACATTGCGACCCCCATCGAAGCCAAATCCCCGAAGTCTGCCGTCCGGATCGGCCACACTGCCTGTCCGCACGACTGTCCCTCCACCTGCGCGCTGGAAGTGGAGGTCACTGATGATGGCAGGATCGGCCGTGTGCGCGGGGCAAACGACCACAGCTACACCTCGGGCGTCATCTGCGCCAAGGTCGCCCGATACGCCGAACGCCTCTATCATCCCGACCGCCTGATGCACCCGCTGCGCCGCAAGGGTGCCAAGGGGGCAGGGGAGTGGCAGCAGATTTCCTGGGACGCCGCGCTGGATGAAATCGCCGAAGCCTTCGTGAAGGCTGAGGCGAAGGATGGCAGCGAGGCGATCTGGCCCTATTACTATGCCGGCACCATGGGCTGGGTGCAGCGCGACAGCATCGACCGCCTGCGCCACGCCAAGCGCTATTCCGGCTTCTTCTCGTCGATCTGCACCAACCCTGCCTGGACCGGCTTCACCATGGCGACAGGGGTCTTGAGAGGCCCGGACCCACGCGAAATGGCGCGCACCGATTGCGTCGTCATCTGGGGCACCAACGCCGTCGCCACGCAGGTCAACGTCATGACGCACGCGATCAAGGCGCGCAAGGAACGCGGCGCCAGGATCGTCGTGATCGATATCTATGACAGCCCGACGATGAAGCAGGCGGACCTGGCGCTCATCCTCAAGCCAGGCACTGATGCAGCACTCGCCTGCGCCGCCATGCACATCGCCTTCCGCGACGGCTATGCCGACCGGGCCTACATGGCGAAATACGCCGACGATCCCGCCGGTCTCGAAGCGCATCTGAAGACGAAGACGCCCGAATGGGCTGCGGCCATTACCGGGCTTTCGAGCGAGGAGATCGAAGCCTTCGGCAAGCTCGTCGGCACCACCAAGAAGACCTTCTTCCGCTTAGGCTACGGCTTCACCCGCCAGCGCAATGGCGCGGTCGCCATGCATGCGGCGGCCTCGGTCGCCACCGTTCTCGGCTCCTGGCAATATGAAGGCGGCGGCGCCTTCCATTCGAACAGCGACATCTTCCGCATGAACAATGCGGAACTCACCGGCAAGTCGATGAAGGATGCCGACATCCGCATGATCGACCAGTCGCAGATCGGCCGAGCCCTGACGGGCGACGCCGTGGCGCTCCGCCATCGCGGCCGCGTCACCGCCATGCTGATCCAGAACACCAACCCGGTGAACATTGCGCCCGAGCAGCGGCTGGTGAAGCGCGGCTTCGCCCGCGACGATCTCTTCGTCGCCGTCCACGAGCAGTTCATGACCGATACCGCCGAAATGGCCGATATCGTCATCCCCGCCACCATGTTCGTTGAGCATGACGACATCTATCGTGCCGGCGGCCAGAACCACATTCTGCTCGGCCCCAAGCTGGTCGAGCCGCCGGAAACGGTGCGCACCAATCTCTTCGTCATCGAGGAACTCGCCAAGCGCCTCGGCGTCGCCGATCGTCCTGGCTTCGGCTTCACGGCGCGTGAGATGATCGACCGCGTTCTCCAATCGAGCGAACTCCCCGGCTACGATTATTTCCTCGAACACAAGTGGTTCGATCGCCAGCCGGATTTCGACGACGCCCATTTCCTCAACGGCTTTGCCCATCCCGACGGCCGCTTCCACTTCCGCCCGGACTGGCGCAACCAGCCGGCGCCAAACCGCCCGCCGGAGGCCGTCGGCCTGCTCGGCCCCTATCCGGAGTTGCCGCAATTCCCGGATCAGGTCGACGTGATCGAAGTCGCCGATGCCGAACACCCGTTCCGCCTCGCCACATCGCCCGCCCGCAACTTCCTGAACTCTAGCTTCGCCGAGACCAAGACCTCGCGGCAGAAGGAGGGGCGGCCGGAGCTGATGATCAATCCCGTTGATGCGGAAGCCCGAGACATCGCCCACGGCGATCTCGTCCAGGTCGGCAACGCCAGAGGCGAGGTGCGTCTGCACGCCAAGCTGACGACTGAGGTCAAGCCGGGCGTGCTGATCGCCGAGGGCCTGTGGCCGAACAAGGCGCATGTCGATGGTGAGGGCATCAACGTTTTGACCGGCGCAGACCCCGTGGCGCCCTATGGCGGCGCTGCCGTCCACGACAACAAGGTTTGGCTTCGCAAGGATGCGGCATGACGAAATTTGAAAAGGCGAAGGCCGAGATCATCCAGGAAAGGACGCTCTCGGACGGCTGGACGCGGCTCAGCACCTACGAAGTCGATTACACCAACTCCGACGGCGAAACGCACCGCATCCACCGCGAGATCTACCATCGCACTCCCGCCGCCACGATCCTGCTGCACGATCCCAAGCGTGACACCGTCGTCCTCGTCCGACAGTTTCGTCTGCCCGTCTATCTCCATGGCGAGCCGGCCTGGATGCTGGAAACGCCGGCCGGCCTGCTCGATGGCGATGAGCCCGAAGAGGCCATCCGCCGCGAAGCCATCGAGGAAACCGGCTTCCGCGTCCGCGATGTCCGCTTGTTGTTCAAGGCCTACAGCTCCCCCGGCGCCAACGCCGAACTCGTCCACTTCTTCGCGGCCTCGATCGACACAGAAGACCGCGTCTCGGAAGGCGGTGGCTTGGCCGAGGAGCACGAAGACATCGAAGTCGTCGAAATCCCGCTGGACGAGGCGGTGCAGATGATCGCCAGCGGCGAGATCATCGACTTCAAGACGATCATTCTGCTGCAATGGGCGGCACTGAACAGGGCTGCCTTGAATAAGCCCTGAGACGTTCATTCGCATGTCATGAATCGGGGCTATCGGCTCCAGCCTGTCATAATTGCCTGATATGAGGAGAAAGCCGATGTGGCTCAGCAATTTCACGATCGTTCTGCCGGATGAGGTCGTGAACAACGGCTCGGTGCGCATCGAGGATGGCGTTATCGCCGAGATCCGCCCTGAGACCGTCGCCAATGCCGCCATCGATGGCGAAGGTCGCCTGCTGATGCCGGGGTTCGTCGATCTCCATGGCGACATGATCGAGCGCGAGATCGCGCCGCGCCCCAACGCCATGATGCCGATCGGCTTCTCAATCCATGAGCTCGACAAGAAGCTCGCCGCCCACGGCGTGACGACGGCCTATGCCGCCGTCTCCTTCGCGACCGAAAGTGTCTACGGCCATGTCCGCTCGCTGGAAACCACCTGCGCCGTCATCGAGGGCGTCAGCCGCTTCAAGGATGATCTCCTGATCGATCACCGCGTCCACGCGCGCTACGAGATCACCAATGTCGGCGCGGCCCCTGCGCTCGAAAAGCTACTCGATGCCGGCCATGTCGACATGGTCTCCCTGACCGATCACACGCCGGGGCAGGGGCAGTATAACGACATCCAGAGCTACATCCTCAGCATGGCCGAACGCCGTGCCATCTCCGAGGACATGGCCGCCGAGATGGTCGCCAAGCGCATCGCCATGCGCGACAATCCCGAAATCGAGACCAGGCTCCGCCATATCGTCGACCTGTCGCTGCGCCACAAGCTGTCGCTCGCCTCGCATGACGACGATAGCGCCGAGAAGGTGGCTGAGATGCATGCGATGGGCGTCACGATCAGCGAGTTCCCGGTAACGATGCCGGCCGCCGAAGAGGCACGTCGCCGTGGGCTCTGGACGCTGATGGGCGCGCCGAATGCGCTGCGCGGCCAGTCGATGTCGGGTAATCTCAGCGCTCTCGATGCCGCCCGCGCCGGCGTCCTCTCCGTCATCGCCGCCGACTATCACCCGGCCGCCTTTGTGCCCGGCATCTTCAAGATCGCCGAGGCCACCAACCTGCCGACCGCCGTTGCCATGGCAACCAAAAACGCCGCCCGCTCCGCCGGCCTCACCGACCGCGGCGAAATCGCCATCGGCCAGCGTGCCGATCTGGTTGTCGTCGAAGCCGGCGACATCCACCGCATCCGCGCCACGTTCCGCGGCGGCCGCTTCGTCTACAGCGACGGCACGCTGCACCAGCCGCGGGCGATTGCGGCGTAAGGGTTGATCCTGTCAAGCGAGCGGCGGCACGTTTTCGCGTGCTGCTGCCTCTATCAGTTGCTTGTCCAAAGTGGCGAGCGGCAGTTTCGTTTGAATTGCTGGCGATGGGTAAGCCGCGTCATCGCCGGCCCGTCGCCTTCCATTCCGCAATTTCTTCCTGTGTGATGCTTGGCATGGTTTTGCGAAAGGCAAGGATTGCCTCGACCACTTGCATGCGCTTTTCGTGAGCCGCCACGACAGTGGCCCTATCCGTCACAACAGGGGCCATCTTCGCCACCGGCAAGCCATCGCGCAAGATAACGATCTCCTCGCCGGCTTCGACCTTGGCAAGAAGTTCGGGAAGGCTTGCTTCATCGATGTTGACGGTAATCGTCATGGCGTCGCTCCGTGGGCCACGCACATGATGATCCGCATCATCCCGCCGGTCAATCAGGCGGAGATCACGGCACCGGTTGCTGCATTGCCGGACGCATCGGCAGTCCTAACAGCCTTGCCACCTTCCATCCGCACCTTGCCCTCGGCAAACAGCTTTAGCGCTTGCGGATAAATCTTGTGCTCGACGGTGAGCACACGTGCCGCCAGCGTGTCGGCGGTGTCGTCGGAGAGTACAGGCACTGCCGCCTGGCCGATAACAGGGCCTTCATCCATGCCCTCGGTGACGAAATGCACCGTGCAGCCGGCGATCCGCATGCCGGCGTCGATGGCGCGCTGATGCGTGTGCAGGCCGGGGAATAGCGGCAGTAGGGAAGGGTGGATGTTGATCATCTTCCCCTCGTAGCGCTGGATGAATGTGCCGCTCAGTAGCCGCATGTAGCCCGCGAGGCAGAGAATGTCGGGCGACAGAGCGTCGAGGGCGGCGAAGATCGCTTCCTCATGCGCTTCCTTGCTGGTGTAATCCTTGCGCGGAAAGGCGAAGGTCGCGATGCCCTCGGCTGATGCCTTGGCAAGCCCGCCCGCATCCGGCTTGTCGGAGATCACGCCGACGATGTCGGCAGGGAAATCCTGAGCCTTCGCGGCGGCGACCAGCGCCATCATGTTGGAACCGCCGCCGGAGATGAAGACGACGACGCGTTTGCGCGGAGACGTCATATGGCGAGCGTGCCCTGGTAGAGCGTGCCGTGCGCGCCCTCGGCGCGGGCGATCATCCGGCCGAGCCGCACGACGCTTTCGCCCTGCGCTTCCAGCGCCGAAATGACGGTGTCGGCATTCTCGGCGGAGATGACGGCGATCATGCCGATGCCGCAGTTGAAGGTGCGCAGCATCTCGTTCGCTTCCACGCCGCCGGTCTTCGACAGCCAGGAAAACACGGCCGGAACCTTGACGGCGGTGAGATCGATCTCGGCGGCGAGGTGCTTCGGCAGAACGCGCGGAATATTCTCGGGGAAGCCGCCGCCGGTGATGTGCGCCAGCGCCTTGATCGCGCCGGTCTCGCGGATGACGCTCAAGAGCTGCTTCACATAGATGCGGGTTGGCGTCAGCAGCGCTTCACCAAGCGTCTTGCCGTCTGCGAACGGTGCCGGCGCATCCCAGGCGAGGCCGGAAAGGCCGACGATCTTGCGCACCAGCGAGAAGCCGTTGGAATGAACGCCCGAGGAGGCGAGGCCGAGAATGACGTCGCCTTCGCCGATATCGCCCGAGGGCAGCAGCTTGCCGCGTTCTGCCGCACCCACGGCAAAGCCGGCCAGATCGTAATCGCCGGAGGAATACATGCCAGGCATCTCGGCGGTCTCGCCGCCGATCAGCGCACAGCCCGCGTCGCGGCAGCCGGCGGCAATACCTTCGACAATCGCCGCACCCTGATCGGGATCGAGCTTGCCGGTCGCGAAGTAGTCGAGGAAGAACAGCGGCTCGGCGCCCTGGACCACAAGATCGTTGACGCACATGGCCACGAGGTCGATGCCGACGGTGTCGTGATAATCGGCATCGATCGCGATCTTCAGCTTGGTGCCGACGCCGTCATTGGCGGCAACCAGGACCGGATCGGTGAAGCCCGCGGCCTTGAGGTCGAACAGGCCGCCGAAGCCACCGATTTCGCCATCCGCGCCGGGGCGGCGGGTCGAGCGTACGGCGGGCTTGATCTTTTCGACGAGAAGGTTGCCAGCGTCGATATCCACGCCTGCATCGCTATAGGTGAGACCGTTTTTTCCGGACTGGCTCATACTGCTCTCCGATGGCTGTCGTCGGGCGGGAAATATCCCCGCGTCACATGCGGGTCGCAATTGCATGACAGGGGCCTTTATGCAAGGCGTTGCGTGGCAAAAGCCCCAATTTCCCGCTCTTTTGAACGGAGCTCGGCGGAAATTGGACGCTGGGGTTGACCATTCTCGCGGGTGCATCCTATGTGGCTCGCAGGCCGTATCGCTGCGATGCGGCAAATACCGACGTTCGATCAGCGGAGAACATGATGCCACACCAGGTTAGCGGCGCCGGTCTGAAGCGCCAGGTTATCTTCTGGCTGTTCGTGCTCGCCGCCTTCATCGCCTTCCTCTTGGTGTTCAGCTCCATCCTGCTGCCGTTCCTGGCCGGTATGGCGATCGCCTATTTCCTCGACCCTGTCGCCGACCGGCTGGAGAGGCTCGGCCTCAGCCGCCTGATGGCGACCATCGTCATCCTGATCGCCTTCGTGGTCCTGATCGTGCTTGCGCTGATGATCCTGATCCCGATCCTTGCCAGCCAGTTCGCCGATTTCGCCGGCCGGCTGCCTGGTTATATCGATCAGCTGCAGACCTTCATCGCCAAGCAGCAGAACTCGATGCTGCCGGATTGGATCAAGAACCAGCTCGGTACAATCAAGAACAATTTCTCCGAAATCCTGTCTCAGGGCTTCGGCCTGCTCACCGGGCTGTTCAGCCAGGTCTGGAGCTCCGGCCTTGCTGTCGTCAACGTGATCTCGCTGATGGTCGTGACCCCCGTTGTCGCCTTCTACATGCTGCTCGATTGGGACCGGATGGTCGCTAATATCGACAAGTATGTGCCCCGCGACTACGTCGCCAACGTCCACCAGATCATGCGCGAGATCGATCAGGCGATTGCCGGCTTCATTCGCGGTCAGGGGTCGCTCTGCCTCATCCTCGGCATCTGGTATGCGGTCGGCCTGTCGCTGGTCGGGCTGAATTTCGGCCTGCTGATCGGCCTCTTCGCCGGCATGATCAGCTTCATCCCCTATGTCGGCTCCACCGTTGGCCTGATTGCCGCAGTCGGCGTGGCGCTCGTGCAGTTCTGGCCTGACTATATCTGGGTCGGCGCGGTGCTTGCGGTCTTCTTCAGCGGCCAGTTCATGGAAGGCAATATCCTGCAGCCGAAGCTTGTCGGTCACAGCGTCGGCCTGCATCCGGTCTGGCTGATGTTCGCGCTCTTTGCCTTCGGCGCGCTGTTCGGTTTCGTCGGACTGCTCGTTGCCGTGCCGGCCGCTGCCGCCGTCGGCGTCCTTGTTCGCTTTGCGCTTTCACGGTATCTTGAGAGTGACCTGTATGCGGGCGAGGCGAAGGCCACCCCGGTACGGAAGACAAAAGCTGGCCCGAAATGACTGACGTGAAAAACGCTGACTCAAGGCGCAAGCCCGTGGAGCAGCTGCCCTTGGCCTTTTCTCATGATGCCGCGACCGGTCGTGACGATCTCCTGATCTCTGAGCGGCTGGCGGCGGCTGTCGAGATCGTCGATGCCTGGCCGAACTGGCCTTCGCCCGTCGTCATCCTCGCCGGCCCGGTCGGATCGGGCAAGTCACACCTCGCCAATATTTGGAAGGATCACAGCGGCGCCACGCTCATCCACCCGAAGGCCGGCGCCAATGCCGCCGTCGATGCGGCCAACGGCCCGGTGCTCTTTGAGGACGTCGATCGCCTCGGCTTCGACGACACCGAACTGTTTCATGTCATCAACAGCGTGCGCGAAAACGGCCACAGCCTGCTGATGACCAGCCGCCTCTGGCCAATGTCCTGGCCTGTCGAGCTCGCCGATCTGCGCTCTCGCCTGAAGGCCGCGACCGTTGTCGAGATCGGCGAGCCGGACGAGGAACTGCTGTCGCAGGTCATCGTCAAGCTGTTTGCCGATCGCCAGCTTTATATAGATGACAAACTGGTGCTCTATATTGTCGTCAGGATGGAGCGCTCGCTAAACGCCGCGCAGACCATCGTCGAGCGGCTGGACCGGTTGGCGCTATCGAGAGGCACCAAGATCACACGCGCGCTCGCCGCTGAAGTGTTGAATGAATTGGGCAATTCCGATCCGGCTGATTGACTGTCACAGTTCCGTCGTGAAACTGATATATTCGGCTTGGCGCAATCATGAGGGGACGATCGAACGATGGACAGTGCAGTCGCGGGAAACCAGGAAACGGCTCCCGAAACCAAGGCGAACGTTCCTCCGCTTGAAGAACTGCTCTCCAGCCCCGAGCGCTTCATCAATCGCGAATTTTCCTGGCTGCAGTTCAATCGCCGCGTTCTCGAGGAAACGCTGAACACCGAGCATCCGCTGCTCGAGCGCGTTCGCTTCCTGTCGATCTCGGCTGCCAACCTTGATGAATTCTTCATGGTGCGCGTTGCCGGTCTCGAAGGCCAGGTGCGCCAGAACATCGTTGTGCGCACGCCCGATGGCAAGACGCCGGCCGAGCAGCTCGAATCCATCTTGCAGGAAATCGACAATCTGCAGATGGAGCAGCAGGCCTCGCTTGCGGTCCTGCAGCAATATCTCGCCAAGGAAGATATCCTGATCGTCCGCCCCGGCGCGCTCAGCGAAAGCGATCGCAACTGGCTCGCCACCGAATTCGAGCAGGCGATCTTCCCGGTGCTGACGCCGCTGTCGATCGACCCGGCACACCCGTTCCCCTTCATCCCCAATCTCGGCTTCTCAATCGGCCTGCAGCTGGTCAGCAAGAATGGCCGCGAGCCGATGACGGCGCTTCTGCGCCTGCCGCCGGCGCTCGATCGTTTCGTGCGCCTGCCCGATGATGGCAACACGATCCGCTATATCACGCTGGAAGACGTCGCCAACATCTTCATCTACCGGCTCTACCCGGGCTATGAGGTGCAGGGTTCCGGTACGTTCCGCATCATCCGCGACAGCGATATCGAAGTTGAAGAAGAAGCCGAAGATCTCGTCCGCTTCTTCGAAACCGCGCTGAAGCGCCGCCGCCGCGGTTCGGTCATCCGCCTCGAAACCGATTCCGAAATGCCGGCCTCGCTGCGCCAGTTCGTAGTGCAGGCGACCAACGTGCCCGATAACCGCGTTGCCGTTCTGCCTGGGCTGCTGGCGCTGAACACGCTGTCTGAGATCACCAAGGCGCCGCGCGACGATCTGCGCTTCCCGTCTTACAATGCGCGATTTCCCGAACGCGTCCGCGAACACGCCGGCGATTGCTTCGCCGCCATCCGCGAAAAGGACATGGTGGTTCACCACCCCTACGAGTCCTTCGACGTGGTGGTCCAGTTTCTGCTCCAGGCTGCGCGTGATCCTGACGTCCTGGCGATAAAGCAGACGCTCTACCGCACCTCCAACGACAGCCCGATCGTTCGCGCGCTGATCGATGCCGCCGAATCCGGCAAGTCGGTCACGGCGCTTGTCGAGCTCAAGGCGCGTTTCGACGAGGAAGCCAACATCCGCTGGGCGCGCGATCTCGAACGCGCCGGCGTGCAGGTCGTCTTCGGCTTCATCGAATTGAAGACCCACTCGAAGATGTCGTTGGTCGTTCGCCGCGAAGAGGGCAAGCTGCGCAGCTACTGCCATCTCGGCACCGGCAACTATCATCCGATCACTGCGAAGATTTATACCGACCTGTCGTTTTTCACCTGCAATCCTGTCATTGCGCACGACATGGCCAATATCTTCAACTTCATCACCGGTTATGGCGAGCCGGAAGAAAGCATGAAGCTCGCCGTATCGCCCTATACGCTGCGCTCGCGCATCCTTCGCCACATCAACGAAGAGATCAAGCATGCCAAGAACGGCGCGCCGGCGGCGATCTGGATGAAGATGAACTCGCTCGTCGATCCCGAAATCATCGACGCCCTCTATACGGCGAGCCACGCCGGCGTCGAGATCGATCTCGTCATCCGCGGCATCTGCTGCCTGCGCCCGCAAGTTCCTGGCCTGTCGGAAAACATCCGCGTCAAGTCGATCGTCGGCCGCTTCCTCGAGCACAGCCGCATCTTCTGCTTCGGCAACGGCCACGGTCTGCCGTCGGACAAGGCGCTGGTCTATATCGGCTCAGCCGACATGATGCCGCGAAACCTCGATCGCCGCGTCGAAACGCTGGTTCCGCTCATCAATCCGACCGTGCACGAGCAGGTTTTGTCACAGATCATGCTTGGCAACCTCATTGACAATCAACAAAGCTACGAGATATTGGCCGACGGGACGTCAAGGCGCATGGAGGTGCGCAAGGGCGAGGAGCCGTTCAACGCGCAACAGTATTTCATGACCAATCCCAGCCTTTCGGGCCGTGGTGAAGCGTTGAAATCCAGTGCGCCAAAGCTGATTGCCGGCCTTCTTTCCGGCCGCACGAAACGATAAAACTGGACCTGCATGGTTGAATCAGAAGCCCAGGGGCGCCTTCCAGGGATTGCCCCGGTCTCCGTTGTCGATATCGGGTCGAACTCGATCCGTGTGGTCATCTATGAAGGCTTGTCGAGATCGCCCACGATCCTTTTCAACGAAAAGGTTCTCTGCGGTCTCGGTAAGGGCATAGCGCTCACAGGCAAGATGGACGAGGCCAGCGTCGAACGTGCGCTTTCCGCTCTGCATCGCTTCAAGGCGCTGTCCGATCAGGCGCGCGCGGCCACCATGTACGTGCTGGCGACGGCTGCTGCCCGCGAGGCCTCGAACGGCCCGGATTTCATCCATCGCGCCGAAACCATCCTGCAGCGCAAGGTGCGCGTTCTCTCCGGCGAGGAAGAAGCCAAGTTCTCCGCGCTCGGCATCGTCAGCGGCTTTTACACGCCTGACGGTATCGCCGGTGACCTGGGCGGCGGCTCTCTGGAACTGATCGACATCAAGGGCAAGGAACTCGGGCAGGGCGTGACGCTGCCGCTCGGCGGCCTGCGCCTGTCGGAATATGCCGGCGGCTCGATGGAAAAGGCCCGCACCTTCGCCCGCAAGCATGTGAAGACCATCTCCAAGCTTCTGGCCAAGGGCGAGGGGCGGACGTTCTACGCTGTGGGCGGCACTTGGCGAAACATCGCCAAGCTGCACATGGAGATGACCAACTATCCGCTGCACATGATGCAGGGCTACGAAATCTCGCTCGAGCAGATGATGCTGTTTCTCGATCAGGTCGATGCCGCGAGGGACTCCAAGGATCCCGCCTGGATGGCGGTCTCGAAGTATCGCCGCGCATTGCTGCCGTTCGGCGCCATTGCGATGAAGGAAGTGCTGAGCGTCATGAAGCCCTCGGTGATCTCCTTCTCTGGCCAGGGCGTGCGCGAGGGCTATCTCTACTCGCTTCTCTCCGAAAGCGAACGTCGCGCCGATCCACTGCTGGAAGCGGCTCGCGAACTGGCGATCCTGCGTGCCCGCTCTCCCGAACATGCCCGCGAGCTCTCGGAATGGACCGGCCGGATGATGCCGTTCTTCGATATCTTGGAGACGCCGGAAGAAGCCCGCTATCGCCAGGCTGCCTGCCTGCTTGCCGATATCAGCTGGCGCGCCCATCCCGATTATCGCGGCCTGCAGGCGCTGAACATCATCGCCCACACCTCCTTCGTCGGCATCAGCCATCCCGGCCGCGCCTTCATCGCGCTCGCCAATTACTACCGCTTCGAAGGCCTGCACGACGACGGCGCGACCAGCCCGCTGGCAACGATCGCAACGCCGCAATATGTCGAGCGCGCCAAGCTGCTCGGCGGCATGCTGCGTGTCGTCTATCTGTTCTCGGCCTCGATGCCCGGCATCGTCCGCAATCTGACCTTCCGCAAGTCCAACGATCCCGATCTCGACCTTGAGTTTGTGGTGCCCTCGGAGTATCGCGATTTCGCCGGCGAGCGTCTCGATGGCCGCCTGCAGCAGCTTGCGAAGCTGACGAACAAGCGCCTGGCCTTCCGTTTCGAGTAGCGCTGCCGCCGCTCAATCCCATGCCGAACAAAACGGCCCCCGCTCTTTCGAACGGGGGCCGTCTTGATTTCGATCGCTGCTTACTTGGCGTTCAGCAGTTCGCCGACTTCGAGCAGGCTGAACTCGTTGTCGTCAGCCTTGTCGACGGCGCGGCCGGCCGAGAAGGGCAGGTTGTTGTCGTTGCCGACCACGATATGGGTGGCATCGACGCGGTCGACGTTCTCGATCGTTACGAACGGCATGTCGTAGACGCCATCCTTGGTGCCGGCCTTCTTCTTGTTGTCCGGGTCCTTGATGTCGAGAAGGTCGATATAGCCGATCTTGCGTACGGCGCCGTTTACGTTGGCGTCGTTGAACTCGATCTTGTAGATGCGCTTCAACTCGGCGGGAGCCTCGAAGCAATCCGCCTTCGGCTGCTTGGGATCGGCGCAGGCCTTGTCCTTGCTGCCGGCGCCGTTGTCACGCTCGATCACCAGCGCGGTACTGTCGTCGAGCATGTTGAAGTCGCCGATCGCGATGCCTTTTTCTTCCAGCGGATAGAGCCAGCTGCGGCCGGTCCAGTTCTTGGCAGCCGTGTCGAACTCGACGATGCGGATGGCGGTCCGGCCATCGACCGTCTCGACCTTGCCGTCGTCCTGGAAGAGCGGGCCTTCGAGCAGACCGTAAAGCTTGGATCCGTCCTTGGACATGGCAAGGCCTTCGAAGCCGCCCGAGCGCTTCAGGTTGAAGGCCGGCATCTTGGCGACCGGGTTTGCCGGAACCGACAGCGTCGGATTGTCGGGCGACAGCACCGGCTTGCCGTTGACGACGGTCGAAACGACGTCGGTCAGCTTGCCCTCGGTGTCGAACTTCAGGATGTAGGGACCGAACTCCTCGCCGATCCAGAAGCCGTCGGCGACGGGCTGGATGGACTCGATGTCGAAATCAGCGCCTGTGAGGTAGCGCTTCTCCGCACCTTCAAGCACGATCGGGAAGGGTGCCTTCTTGTCGGGATCGGACAGGAACAGGTTCTTGACGACCTCGACCTTGCCGGTGGCCCAGTCGAATTTCACCTGATGCAGGAAAAGCATGGCGTCGCTGGAATTGGCCTTCGAGCCGAAGCCGTTGTCGGACAACGTCCAGAACGTGCCGTCTTCCATGGTCTTGATGCCGGAGAAGCCCTGGATCGGCTGTCCGTCGAAGGGAAGCTTGAGGTCGGTCACGCGCGCGCCGTCCTTGCCCGGAACGGTGCCGAGCGCCTCGGTGCGCTTGCGATCCGGCGTCGTGAACTTGCCGGAGTGCTTGAGGAACTCAGGTGCATCGGCGGGAGCCGGCACCATGGTGTTCGCCGGCAAAATAGCCTGACCGGCGAGCTTTGCGGGAAATTGCTGCTGGTCGGCCATGGCCGAACCGGAGATCAAAAGAACAAATGAAACAGAAGCAAGAAGAGCATTTTTCATCGAAACCCCCATGTGATGGAATGCGGGCTTCGATTAACAGGCCTCTCATGTCGGCGCTTTGACACCCGCGTGAAGCTTTGGTGACGCTACGCGGTCGTCCGCCTTGACGAGCGAGATCACGCCGAGGCTCTGTCCGCGCCCCTTGACGGCGTGTTGCCCGAGATCCTCCGCGACAACCTTGGCCGGCAGCTGGATCCGCTGGGCGAGGTCGGTCGATATCAGCACCGAGCGGTTCAGCGTCTTGCAGAGCGATTCAAGCCGCGACGCCGTGTTGATGGTGTCGCCGAAATACGTGATCTTGTGATGGTCGACGCCGATTTCCGCGGTGATGATGCTGCCGCCATGAAGCGCGGCGCGCAACCTCGGCACCTGCCCATAGGTCGTCAGCCAGCTCTCGGCATCCGCCTCGATTGCATTGATGATGTCGAAGATGCAATTGACGCAGCGCGCGAATTTGACCCCGCGGTCCAGCGGCCAGGTAATGATGGCGGCATCGCCGACATAGTCGACGATCGTTCCCTTGTACTTGCGCACCGGCTCGGCAAAGGCGGCAAACAGCGAGCTCAGCATCTGCTGGGCGCGCAAATCGCCGTGCTTCTCCGCGAAGGTCGTCGAATCGACAAGGTCGATGAAAAGAAACACCCGCTCTTCGCTGACCGGTTTGCGGTAGCGGCTGACGAGCATGCTGGTGAACACTTCGCGGCCCAGCAACTCGCGAACTCTGAGAACGAAGATCATCAGCGAGCAGACGGCCAGCGCGTAAAGAAAGGCGTTGAACGGCAGCACCACCATGTCGACCCAGGAATGGGGAATGACAATGCCGGTTCCCCACAAAGAGAGGCCGGCGGCCGCGAAGCCGATGCTCATCAGCACTTCGTAGATGAAAAGCTCTGCGAGGAAGAAGGTCAGCGTTGGCAGCGCCTCGACGCGGTTGCGCAGTTCGCGAAAGATCACTTTTCGCTCGAAGGCGATGATCGGCATGCCCATGCACAGGGCGAAGACGGCGCCGATGAGCGGGCGGCTGTCCTGGAAGAACATCACGCTGTAGAGCACGCCGCTTCCTGCCATGACGAGCATGATCAGAAGCCAGTTCTGGACTGGAGATACTTCTCTCATAAGGGTCTTTTCGTTCAGCCTTGGCCAGCGTGCGTCTCAAGCAATGTAGGCGCGCGTAAGCCCTTTCGGAAGGGGATTGGATATCCCTCCCGAAAAGATTTAGCTGAATGATTGGGCGCAGTTATGGCCTGAATCGAGGCGACGCAAAATTTGCGTCGCGACTTACAGAGCGACCGTCTCGACCTTCTTGCCGACGAAGCGCAACGCAACGTCGCCCTTGATCAGCTGCAAAGCGGGATCGCCGAACAGCTCCCGACGCCAGCCGCGCAGTGCGCCCACATCGGCGTTTTCGCCCTCGGCGGCGATCTTGTCCAGATCCTCGCTGTTGGCGATCACCTTGGGTGCGACGCCGTGCTTTTCCGAGATCAGCTTCAACAGCACCTTCAGGAGCTCAGCTGCGGCCGCGGCTCCCTCCGGCGCCTGGGTCTGCCTCGGCGCATGCGGCATCTCGGCCTTGGGCAAGGCGAGTGCGGTATTCACCGCCTCAACGACGGCGGCACCGGCCGACGACCGTTCCCAACCCTTCGGGATGGTGCGCAGGCGGCCAAGCGCCTCGGCATCCTTGGGCTGCTGCTGAGCGATCTCATAGATCGCGTCGTCCTTGATGACGCGCGAACGCGGCACGTTGCGGCTGCGCGCTTCACGCTCGCGCCATGCGGCCACGTATTTCAGCACGGCAAGCTCCTGCGGCTTGCGCAGGCGCATCTTCAGGCGCTGCCACGCATCGTCGGGATGAATGTCGTAGGTCTCTTTCGCCTCAAGCACATCCATCTCCTCGGAGAGCCACAGGGAGCGGCCTTCGCGCTCGAGCTCTGCCTTGAGATAGAGGTAGACGTCGCGCAGATGCGTCACGTCGGCCAGCGCATAGTCTAGCTGCTTTTCGGAAAGCGGACGGCGGCTCCAGTCGGTGAAGCGCGAGGACTTGTCGATCTGCACGCCCTTGGTCCGGCTGACCAGCTGGTCGTAGGAAACGGAATCGCCGAAGCCGCAAACCATCGCCGCGACCTGTGTGTCGAAGATCGGATGCGGAATGAGGCCGCCCCGGTTGTAGATGATTTCGATATCCTGGCGCGCGGCGTGGAACACCTTCAGCACGCTGGAATTGGCCATCAGCTCGAAGAAGGGTTTCAGGTCGAGACCCTTGGCCAGCGGATCGACAAGCACTTCCGTCGTCGGGCTCGCCATCTGGATCAAGCAAAGCTCCGGCCAGAACGTCGTCTCTCGCAGAAACTCGGTGTCGATAGTAATGAATTCTGACTTGGCCAGCTCGATGCAGGCCGCCTCCAAATCGGCGGTTGTTTCAATCATCTCAATTCATTCGCAGGATAGACATAGTTGAACCTTCCTTCTCCTTTCGGCCCAATATGTCAACCGCTACCGGCAAAGAGTGGTCAAACAACCCTGACATAACTCGTCATGCCGGTCTTCTGATGCTCGATGATGTGGCAATGCAACAGCCAATCGCCGAGATTGTCGGCGACGAAGGCAAGCTGCACCTTTTCGTCGGGCTGCACCAGATAGGTGTCGGTGACGAGCGGCATGACCTCCCGCGTGGAGGATGAGAGCACCGTGAAGCTCATCCCGTGCAGGTGGATCGGATGCGTATGCGGCGTCACGTTCTCCAGCTGCAGGATATAGCTCTTGCCGAGCTTCAATTCCGAAAGCGGCGCAGTCGGGTCACTCGTGTCGCCCGGCCACGGCACCTTGTTGATGGCCCAGAAGCTGTAGCCCAGCGTCCCGCAGATGCTGTCGACGGGCGCATTTTCGGCGGTGGCGCTAAGGACCACCGAGATTTTCTCTGCCGAAGACAGGTCGGCCTTTGCGACGGGGTTCTCGGCGAGCGCTGCGAGGTCGCCGACATTGCGCTTGAGCGAGGTGCCGACCGATCGCAGCTTGGCGATCGTTTTCGGCGTGGTGCCGCGAATGTCCTCCAGCGTCGCAACCGCGCCTTCGCTATCGGGCATGCGAACGGCAAGATCGAGCCGCTGGCCGGGACCGATCAGCAGCAGGTCGAGCGGGAAGCGCTTCGGCACTGGATTGCCGTCGATCGCGATCACGGTCGCCTCGGCACCCTCCATCTTCAGCGAGAAGATGCGCGTGACATCCGTGACGGCGATGCGCAGGCGGATCAGGCCGCCGGCCGGCGCGTCATATTGCGGCTCCTGATGCCAGTTCGCGGTGCGGACGGTGCCATAGGTGCCTGTCTTCGCCGCATCGCGTGGCCGGAATGCCGCGATGAACTGGCCATCGCCGCCAAGCCGCCAGTCGCGGAGGTTCAGCACGACTTCGGAATCGAATGTCGGGTCGGCCGGATCATCGACCACGATCACGCCGGTCATGCCCTGGCCCATCTGCGCCAGCGTGTTGCAGTGCGGATGATACCAGAAGGTGCCGGCATCGGGCGGCGTGAAGGCATAGTCGAAGCTGTCGCCGGTATAGACATAGGGCTGCGTCATGAACGGCACGCCGTCCATCTTGTTGGGAATGCGCAGGCCGTGCCAGTGAATGGTGGTGGGTTCGTCGAGCGTGTTGGTCAGCCGCGCCGCATAGGGCTTGTCCTTGGTCATCCGGAGCACCGGCGGCATCGCCGCACCGCCCTGCGCGTCACCCCCCACAGCACCCCACGTCATGATGTTCTTGGTCACGCCGGCATCGGTCAGCGTTGCCTGCGTCTTCAGCGCTTTCAAGACCTGCGGCTCGGGTGCCGCCTCCGCCATGCCGAACTTGCCCGCGATGCCGATGCCTACCCCGTAAGCGCCGGCGACGGCGGAAGCCTTCAGGAGGTTGCGGCGGGTGAGGAGAGGCATGGTGGGACTCCGGAGAAGGATGATACATCCTCTTTAAAGTTGACCGCGACCTTCAGCAATATGCCTCGCGCAACCAAACTGCCGCGGAGCTTGGCATATGATAAGGTTGCAACCACGTCGAAAACCGCGCGCAAAGCACGCGTGAGCCGTGCCAAGTCTTGACAAATCAGGCCGTCCATGCGCTTTTCCGCCCGATTTTCTTGTCGGCGCGAGAGAGCTTTTGAAGCCCCTGCTGCCGTCTTCAAGCCAAATACTGGAAATTGAGATGATGCATCGTTACCGCAGCCACACATGTGCAGCCCTCCGCAAGTCGGATGTCGGCGCCAATGTCCGGATTTCCGGCTGGGTCCACCGCGTTCGTGACCATGGCGGCGTTCTCTTCATCGACCTTCGCGACCATTACGGCATGACCCAGGTCGTCGCCGACCCGGATAGCCCGGCCTTCAAGATCGCCGAGACCGTTCGCGGCGAGTGGGTCATCCGCATCGACGGCGTCGTCAAGGCGCGCTCGGAAGACACCGTCAACAAGAACATGGCGACCGGCGAGATCGAACTCTACGCCCAGGAGATCGAAGTGCTCTCCGAAGCCAAGGAACTGCCGCTGCCGGTCTTCGGCGAGCCTGATTACCCTGAGGACATCCGCCTCAAGTACCGCTTCCTCGACCTGCGCCGCGAGACGCTGCACAAGAACATCGTCAAGCGCAGCCAGATCATCTCCGACATCCGCAACCGCATGACGTCGGCCGGCTTCGGCGAATATACGACCCCGATCCTGACGGCCTCCTCGCCGGAAGGCGCGCGCGACTTCCTCGTGCCGTCGCGTATCCACCCCGGACAGTTCTTCGCCCTGCCGCAGGCGCCGCAGCAGTACAAGCAGCTCCTGATGGTGGCCGGTTTCGACCGCTACTTCCAGATCGCGCCGTGCTTCCGCGATGAAGACCCGCGCGCCGACCGCCTGCCGGGAGAATTCTACCAGCTCGACCTGGAAATGAGCTTCGTCACCCAGGAAGACGTCTGGGACACGATGGCCCCGATCATGACCTCCGTCTTCGAGCAGTTCGCCGAAGGCAAGCCGGTCACCAAGGAATGGCCGCGTATTCCTTACGACGTCGCGATCCGCAAGTATGGCTCCGACAAGCCCGACCTGCGCAACCCGATCGAGATGCAGGCCGTCACCGAGCACTTCGCAGGCTCCGGCTTCAAGGTCTTCGCCGGCATGATCGCATCGAACCCGAAGGTTGAAGTCTGGGCGATCCCGGCCAAAACAGGTGGTTCGCGCGCGTTCTGCGACCGCATGAACGCCTGGGCGCAGTCGCTCGGCCAGCCGGGCCTCGGCTACATCTTCTGGAAGGAAGAAGACGGCAAGGTCGGCGGCTCCGGTCCGCTCGCCAAGAACATTGGCGAAGAACGCACCGAAGCGCTCCGCGTCCAGCTCGGCCTTGAAGCAGGCGACGCTGCCTTCTTCGTCGCCGGCGAACCGGCCAAGTTCTACAAGTTCGCAGGCGAAGCACGCACCAAGGCGGGTGAAGACCTGAACCTCGTCGATCGCGATCGTTTCGAACTGTGCTGGATCATCGACTTCCCGTTCTACGAATGGAGCGAGGAAGACAAGAAGATCGATTTCGCCCACAACCCCTTCTCGATGCCGCAGGGTGGTCTGGAAGCGCTGCAGAGCCAGGATCCGCTGTCGCTCAAGGCCTACCAGTACGACGCCGTCTGCAACGGCTTCGAAATCGCCTCGGGCTCGATCCGTAACCAGTCGCCGGAAGCCATGGTCAAGGCCTTCGAACTGGTCGGCCTCAGCCAGACGGATGTCGAGGAACGCTTCGGCGGCATGTACCGCGCCTTCCAGTACGGCGCGCCTCCGCATGGCGGCTGCGCCTTCGGTATCGACCGTGTCGTGATGTTGCTGCTCGGCGCCAAGAACCTGCGCGAAATCACGCTGTTCCCGATGAACCAGCAGGCGCAGGACCTCCTGATGAACGCCCCATCGCCGGCAACGCCGAAGCAGCTGATGGAACTGTCGCTGCGCGTCATGCCGCCGGTCAAGAAGGACTGAGCGAACATCGCGTGAATGAGAAAAGCCCGGCGCAAGTCGGGCTTTTTTCGTTTCTGGCTCTGATCATTTCCAGCCAACAAAAAGGCCCGGCGAGCAATGCGCGCCGGGCCTTCCTGATTTCATGTCGAGGCGATCAGTCGTTCGCCGAAACCTTCACGCCGAGCACCTGCGGCAGCGTGTTCGGGGCGCCCATGGCGGCACCCATGATCATCGGGAACGGCACGGGCTTTTCCGGTGCGGCGTTGACCGTCAGGCTCTTCGGGTCGTCGAGGAAGGTGTTGACGGCGGCCGATACGGCGTTCTGCAGCTCGGGGATGTTGAGCTGCGCCAGCATGATCGGCGCCATCGCCTTCAGCGAGTCCGCCATCTGCTTGCCCGACATGCCTTGCTGGCTGCCGGCGTAGTCGAGCGCGCGCTTGGTGATCGAGGCGTCGTCGAAGCGGATCTGGGCGCTTTCGAAGGACAGCTGCTGCAGCAGACCAAGCATGGCAAGGCCGAAGGCCTGCTGTGCCTGGTCCTTGTTCTGGTTGGCTTCCGCCTGCTGGGCGGCTTCCTGCAGCGACTTCACGAAGGCGAGCGTGTAGCCATTGACCTTGAAGGCGAGGTTGAGCTTGCCGACATTGCTGAAGTCGAAGGCGAACTCGGATACGTCGATCGTGCCCGGTGCCAGGTCCCAGGCGCCCTTCATAGTGATGTCGCCGTTTACTTGCTGCAGCGCCAGCTTCTCGATCGCTTCCTTGCTCTGCGGATCGGCCGCCTTGCTGAGGTCAGCCTTGAGGCTCTTGAAGGCGCCGTCGAAATCGAAGCCGGACTCGTCTTCGCGCAGCGTCAGGTTCACATCGCTGCCGCCGAGCGAGAACACTTCGGCGCCATCCTTGACGACCTTCAGCGGGCCGCTGTGGGCGCTCTCGTAGAGCAGCATGGAGGAGAGGCCTTCGCCCTTGGCATCGGCAGGGATGGAGATGCCGCCGAGCGTCAGCTCGCTCACGGTCAGCGTCGCACCGTCATTGGTGGTGTTGATATCAGGGAAGGCTGCTTCCTCGATGTAGTAGCCGCCGTCCTCGTCTTCTTCGACGCCCGAGAGCGTGATTTCGCCGATCGGCAGAGCACTGCCGTTGTTCGGCTTGAAGCTGGCGTTCTTCAGCGTCACGGTCTTGCCGTCGACATCGACGCCGTCGGCTGCGAGCGTGCCGCCCTGCAGCGTATAGGCGGCATTGATCTTCGTCAGCAGGTCCTGGCCATCGAGCGCGAAGGCGGAGCCGGCGAGAGAAAGGAATGCCACGCCCGAAAGCATGAGCCGTGTCGTCCGGTAAAATGTCATGGGTGTTCCTCAGATCCAGGTGGGCGGTTGGCCATAATCTACGATGGATTTGTGCCGGTTTATATTTCGTGTTTTCTAAAATTATGTTGAAGGGATAAGCAAACAAAGTCCAAATTCGGGCAGAAAGGTTTTAGCGGTTGTTTTCTTTCTGTTCGGAGACTTCATCCACAGCCGCAATGCCCGGATTCCTTGCTCACATCAACCATCTCGGTTAGTCAGAAGGTATGGGACAAGAGATTTTGCCGCCGTCGGGCGGAGACGATGACAGCATTCTTCCGATCGACCTGAAGGCGGCGCTCGAAGAGCGTTATCTCGCCTACGCGCTGTCGACCATCATGCACCGCGCGCTGCCCGACGTTCGCGACGGCCTGAAGCCGGTCCATCGCCGCATTATCCACGCGATGAGCGAGATGGGCATTCGCCCAAACTCGGCCTTCAAGAAATGCGCCCGTATCGTCGGTGACGTCATCGGTAAGTTCCACCCGCACGGCGACCAATCGGTCTACGATGCGCTGGTCCGTCTCGCCCAGGATTTCTCGCAGCGTTATCCCGTCGTCGACGGGCAGGGGAACTTCGGCAACATCGATGGCGACAGTGCGGCTGCCTATCGATACACCGAAGCCCGCATGACCGATGTCGCCGGGCTGTTGCTCGAAGGCGTCGACCAGGACGCCGTCGATTTCCGGCTGACCTATAACGAGGAAGACCAGGAGCCGACGGTTCTTCCGGGCGCTTTCCCGAACCTTCTCGCTAACGGCTCGTCGGGCATCGCCGTCGGCATGGCGACCTCGATTCCGTCGCACAACGCGCATGAACTGTGCGACGCGGCGCTGCATCTGATCAAGCATCCGGATGCGACGGTCGAGACGCTGGTGGAGGAGTTCATTCCGGGTCCGGATTTCCCGACCGGTGGCATCATCATCGACGACCGCCAGACGATCATCGACGCCTACAAGACCGGCCGCGGCGGCTTCCGCACGCGCGCCAAGTGGGAGACCGAGGATCTCGGCCGCGGCGGTTATCAGATCATCATCACGGAAATCCCGTTCCAGGTGCAGAAGTCGCGCCTGATCGAGAAGATCGCCGAGCTCTTGATCGCCCGCAAGCTTCCTCTGCTCGAAGATATCCGCGACGAGTCGGCCGAAGATGTCCGCGTCGTGCTGGTGCCGAAGAACCGTACCGTCGACCCGACGATCCTCATGGAATCCATGTTCAAGCTGACGGAACTCGAAAGCCGTTTCCCGCTGAACATGAACGTTCTCTCCATGGGCCGCATTCCGCGCGTCATGGCCCTGAACGAGGTCCTGAAGGAGTGGCTGGACCATCGTCGCGACGTGCTTCAGCGCCGTTCGCGCTTCCGCCTGGCCGCCATCGAGCGTCGCCTGGAAGTCCTGGGCGGTTTGCTGATCGCCTACCTCAACATCGATGAGGTGATCCGTATCATCCGCGAGGAGGATGAACCCAAGCCCGTCATGGTCGCGCGCTGGTCGCTGACCGAGATCCAGGTTGAAGCCATCCTCAACATGCGCCTGCGCTCCTTGCGCAAGCTGGAAGAATTCGAGATCCGCACCGAGTTCGACGCTCTCAGCAAGGAAAAGGCCGAGATCGAAGCGCTGCTCGCCTCCGAGGACAAGCAGTGGCAGACCGTCGCCTGGGAAATCGGTGAGGTGAAGAAGAAGTTCGCCAAGGCGACCGAACTCGGCCGCCGCCGCACCCAGTTCGCCGAAGCGCCTGATGCCGACGAGCAGGCGATCCAGCAGGCGATGATCGAGAAGGAACCGATCACCGTCGTCGTCTCCGAAAAGGGCTGGATCCGCGCGCTGAAGGGCCACATCTCCGACACCACGACGCTGACCTTCAAGGAAGGCGATGCGCTGAGGATCGCGTTCCCGGCGCAGACGACGGACAAGATCCTTATCATCACCACAGGCGGCAAGGCCTTCACGCTCGGCGGCGACAAGCTGCCCGGCGGTCGCGGCCATGGCGAACCGTTGCGTATCATGATCGACATGGACAACGACCAGGACGTGCTGACGGCCTTCGTCCACGATCCGCAGCGCAAGCAGATGATCGTGTCGACGGCCGGCAACGGCTTCGTGGTCGCGGAGACCGACATGGTCGCCAACACCCGCAAGGGCAAGCAGATCATGAACGTCTCCATGCCCGACGAGACCAAGCTGCTCGTGCCCGTATCCGGCGACCACGTCGCCGTCGTCGGCGAAAACCGCAAGCTTCTGGTCTTCCCGCTGGATCAGGTTCCGGAAATGTCGCGCGGCAAGGGCGTTCGCCTGCAGCGCTACAAGGACGGCGGCATTTCGGATGTTCGCTGCTTCGCGATCGCGGATGGCCTCGTCTGGGAAGACAGCGCCGGCCGTACGTTCAGCAAGAACAAGGAAGAGCTCGCCGAGTGGCTCGCCGACCGCGCATCCGCCGGTCGCACCGTTCCCAAGGGCTTCCCCCGCAGCGGCAAGTTCGCCGGCTGAAATATATCAGCGCCCCGCTCTTGGCGAGCGGGGCATTTCCTCTAGTTCTGTCCTGTAATCACAACATGGACAAACATCATTCCGAAGGCGGACGGAATGATCGTATGTGGCGCCTTCGTGGAAGGCGGCATGTCCGATCATGGAGGTCCGATCACGGAGGAATGTTGATGAGTGCCTGCAAGACCATTACGCTTTCCGTCGGCCACACCTACAATGCCTCGCCCTGCGAGGTCTACGACGCCTGGCTCAACCCCGAAATCGCCAAACGCTTCCTCTTCGCCACCGATGACGGACGGGTCATCCGCGCAGATATCGAGCCGCGCGTCGGCGGCCATTTTCTCGTCATCGACAGACGGCCGACCGGTGACGCTGTTCATTACGGCGTATTTCTCGAAATGCGCCGGCCGCGCCTGATGGTGTTCTCGTTTTCGGTCGCCGAACACGATCACAACGCCGATCGCATCCGCGTCGAGATCGAGCCGCTGGGGGAGGGCACGCGCCTGACGCTGTCGCATGAAATGTGCGCCGAGTGGTCGGCCTTCGAAGAGCAGACCCATCGCGGCTGGACGCATGTGCTGAACGGGCTGGAGCGCGAGCTCGATGCGGCTCACACAGTCAAGCTGCCGGAGCTTGTTGCGTCGCAGGCTGTTTCCGAACCATCCAAAGCGAGTGCGCCATAATCGCGGTGACGAGGATGGAGCCGCCGATCAGCGTCATGACCGGCGGCGTTTCCGCGAAAATCAACCAGATCCAGATCGGCGCCAGGATGGTCTCGAGCAGGTAGAACATGCCGACCTCGGGCGCCGACAGATAGCGCGGCCCGCTGGCAAGACACCAGAACGACACCGGCATCAGGATCGCGCCGTTGAAGATGATCCAGGCGGGATGCTCGATCACGAGACCTGCTGGCAGGGTGTTGGCGAGGCCCAGGGCGGCGGGAAGGGCTGCGGCAAGCAACGGCACGAAGCCCATGGCGCGACGTGACGCGCGCCCGACGGTAATCGCGCCTGCAAGCACCAGCGCCGTCAAGAGCGCCATCGCATCGCCGAAGCTGTGGCCGCCGGCCAGTCCATCGCCGACGATCATGCCGACGCCGACAATCATCACCGCCATCGTCACCAGCGTCGATACTGATGGGCGCTCTTTCAGGAACAGCCATGACAGCAGCGCGCCGAACATCGGATTGAAGGCGACGATGAAGACCACGTTAGCGGTGGTCGTATGAAACACCGCAAGCAGGAATGTAATGGTCGATAGCCCGTAGAGAAATCCCGCAAGAAGGCCCGCTCGACCGGGCACCATCGCCGGCCAGCTTCCCTTCATCCACCGGATCGTGCAAAGGATCAGCAACGTCACGGCAACCGTGGTGATACTGCGCATGCCGACGATCGACCACATGTCGCCATGGGCGAGGCGCACGAGCGGAATGTCCATGGAGAGCGCAAGGCCGCCGATCGCCGTCAGCAGCAGGCCCTTCCGATGATCGGAAAGGGTGAGGAAACTCATTTAAGGCTGGCTACCTTCGGGAAGGGATGTTGGGTCGAAGCGTTCCCAGCCGCGCGCGGTCAGGTGTTCCTGCGGCTGGTAGCGGGTCTTGTAGTCCATTTTCCGCGAGCCTTGGACCCAGTAGCCGAGATAGACATGCGGCAGGCCGAGCGCCTTTGTCCGCCTGATGTGGTCGAGGATCATGAAGGTGCCGAGCGAGCGCTTGTCGAGATCGGGATTGAAGTAGGAGTAGACCATCGAGAGCCCGTCGCTCATCGTATCGGTCAGAGCCGCCGCGATCAGCTCGCCGCTTGGCCGCGTCTCCAGTCCTGATCCCTCGACACGTCGGCGATACTCGATGATCTTGGTGTTGACGTGCGTATCCTCGACCATGATCGCATAGTCGAGCACCGTCATGTCCGACATGCCGCCCTGCTGGTGACGATAGTCGAGATAGCGGCGAAACAGCGAATATTGCTCGCTTGATGGCTGCGCCGGAAATTCAGTCGAGATGATATCGGAATTGGTCGCGAGCACCCGCTTCATCGACTTGGTCGGCTCGAACTCGTCGGCGAGGATGCGGACCGAGACACAGGCTCGGCAGGCCTCGCAGGCCGGGCGGTAGGCTATGTTCTGCGAGCGGCGAAATCCGCCCTGCGTCAGGATGTCATTCATCTCGGCGGCGCGGGGCCCGACGAGATGCGTAAAAACCTTCCGTTCCATCTCATGCGCAAGGTAAGGGCAGGCAGCCGGGGCCGTCAGATAAAACTGCGGAGATGGCGTGGTCTGCGTATTCATCTGCTGCTGAGATGTCCTTAGGTTGCATGCTGAAATGACAGCATGACTTAAGAAAAGAAAACGTCAACAGCGCGGCAGTGCGCCGCGCTTTGTGACTGATTATACTTTCGGATATTGGCCGAAAATTTCCCCTCAAAAGGAGGGGAAATCCGCTTATTTCAGAGGCTTGAGCGATCTCAGGCGGTTCTGACAGTCACCGTGCCGACGAGAAAATCATGCAGCAGGCGGCTGCGTTCGGTGAACAGGCCGACCAGCAGAATCAGCGGTGTCAGAACCGAGTTCAGGATCCAGAACAGCGCGAGGTGAACGATTGCTGTCAGGAAATCCATCTCCCGCCCATCGACGCGCACGATCGCAATCCCCATAGCCCGCATACCAAGCGATGCCTGGCTCGAGCCGCCGACCGTGAAGCCGAAATAGAGGCCCGCGACGATCACGAACAGCGCCGGATAGAGAAAGAAACCGAGGCCGAGCGTGACGATCGACAGGAAGAACAGGATCACCGCTGCGGGAATGCAGAGCAGCAGAATGATCACATAGTCGAGGATGAACGCAAAAACGCGCCGGCTCAGCGTACCGCTATAGGCGCGCCAATCGTCAGGTGCGGCATAAAGCGGGTTCGGGTTGAGCGACATCGTTACGGTCTCCTTTCGAGAGTGGCTACCGCTGATATGGTGACGCTCGCCCCGAATGCAATATTGGCGCGAAGCGATCAGCGCTTGGCCAGAATCTTGGCGACCTCGATGGAGAAGTAGGTGAGGATGCCGTCGCAACCGGCGCGCTTGAAGGCGAGCAGGGTCTCGAGCATCGCCTTTTCGCCGTCGATCCAGCCGTTCATCGCCGCCGCCTTGATCTGCGAATATTCGCCCGACACCTGATAGGCGAAGGTCGGCAGGCCGAATGCTTCCTTCATCCGCCAGCAGATGTCGATATAGGGCAGGCCGGGCTTGACCATAAGCATGTCGGCGCCTTCCTCGACGTCGAGTGCCGCATCGCGGATCGCCTCGGTGCCGTTGGCGGGGTCGATATAGTAGCTCTTCTTGTCGCCCTTCAGCAGTCCGCCGGTCGAGATCGCCTCGCGGTAGGGACCATAGAAGGCGGAGGCGAACTTCGTCGCGTAGCTCATGATCCCGACATCCTGGTGCCCGGCGGCGTCTAGCGCCCGGCGGATGGCGCCGATGCGGCCGTCCATCATTTCGGAAGGCGAGATGATGTCTGAGCCGGCATCGGCCTGCATCACGGCCGCGCGCGCCACCTGCTCGACGGTCTCGTCATTGACGATCTCGTTGCCGCGCAGGATGCCGTCGTGGCCGTGGCTGGTGAAGGGGTCTAGCGCCACGTCGGTGATGACGCCGATATTCGGCACGGCCTTCTTGATGGCGGCGGTTGCCTGATTGATCAGGTTGTTCGCTTCCAGGCTGTTGGAGCCGGTCTCGTCGCGCAGCGACATCTCGATATTCGGGAAGGTCGCAATTGCGGGGATGCCGAGATCGGCCGCTTCCTTGGTGGCTTCCACCAGCTTGTCGACGCTCATCCGGTTGACGCCAGGCATGGTGGGGATCGGCTCGACGATGCCGGAACCCGGAACCACGAAGACCGGCCAGATCAGATCGTCGACCGTCAGTCGGTTCTCCTGCACCATCCGGCGCGTCCAGTCGGCCTTGCGGTTGCGCCGCATCCGGCGGTGGCCCGTGATTTCATCAACGAGGTGTGTCTTGTCCTGCATGATCGTTCCAGCTCTTGGCAGTTCCAATTGTTGCTGCGCTCATTATCATGCCGCCAGGCAAATCCAAACCGGGCGAATGGCCGCAACCAATCAACAGCTTGCGATCAACCGCTGGCGAAGACGCCGCAGCACTTCTATTGTCTGACGCATGAACGCTGATTCTCCGACCATACCGAAAAGCACGCTCACCGGCGTTCTCTTTGTCCTGTTCCTGCGCCTGATCGCGATCTCGTGTTTCTGGTTCGGATTGCAGTATTGGGCGATGCTGGTCGGCTACTCGCTGATTGGTGCGGGACGCTTCGATCTTCTGAGCCTGCCGTGGAAGGTGGCAAGCACCAGCCTTGCCGTCCTGTTCCCTGTGGCTGCCCTCGGGCTCTGGCTGGCTGTCTCCTGGGGACCCGTCATCTGGGTGCTGGCGGCCGGTGGCCAGATCATAATGTATGGCTTTCTTCCGGAGATTTTCGGAGCCAACAAACTCATCATTCTCCTGCATGCGGCAGTGGCCGTTATCTACGCTGTTTTCCGCTTTTTGCTCTGGCAGGAGAAGCGCCGGCGCCGGCAGCAGGTAAGTGTTGATTTACCCTGATACAACAGCGCGTTTTGGTAAGGCACTGTTAAGCCTGCAGTTTAAGTAGAATTTTATCTGTATTCGATAGGGTCTGTCTCAAGGCGGGAAGACAACCAACACCGCCAAACAAAACAGTGAGGCAGTCATCATGAATACGAAAATCAAGCCGCAGGCGGTATCGAACTTCCGTGAACAGCAGGACCTGGGTATCCGCGATCTTTACATGGAATCCCTTCATCTTGTTGAACGTCTTCACCGTCGTCTTCTGGATGTCATCAAGGACGAATTCGACCGTCAGGGTCGCAGCGACGTCAACGCCATCCAGGCTCTCCTCCTCTTCAACATTGGCAACTCGGAACTGACCGCCGGCGAACTTCGCTCTCGCGGTTACTACCTGGGCTCCAACGTTTCCTACAACGTCAAGAAGCTCGTCGACCTCGGCTTCATCAACCACCAGCGCTCGCGCATCGACCGTCGCTCGGTCCGCATCAGCCTGACGGAAACCGGCCAGGAAATCGCCGAGACGGTTGCCAAGCTCTATGAGCGCCACACGGCATCGATCGACAAGGTCGGCGGCATCGGCACCGACGAGTTCGCGCAGATGAACAAGCTGCTGACCCGTCTGGACCGCTTCTGGAACGACTCGATCATGTATCGTCTCTAAGCAACAAGACCCCTCCAAGGTCAAAGAAAGCCGGATGCGTTTCCCTGCGCGTCCGGCTTTGCCGTTTGCGCCGACGTGGCATCTTTGCAACGCATGGCCGGCCAACCGCGCTTCAAGCGGTAAACCCCTGTATTCAAGTCGCCTTTTAGCCGCTATTAGCCGGCAGAAACGTTGCAATGGTTTGGTTCATTCTTCGCTTCGATCGCTATCGAAAGTTGCACTTTTCGGCGGAGACACGAATTGGCCATATTAGCATGGCAGCGGAAATACACGGCAATCGGCGCTTTTCGAATCCGGGGTTATGAAAACCTCGCCTTTCCTGCTCGCGATCATGTGATCGCCGGCAGCGAGAATTTGAGGTGCGCCGTGGCAACGGATGGGTAGTGACTGCGTTATTCGCGGTGACGAAGGGCAAAGCCACCGGTCTCTCAAGCGGCGGCATTATTGTGGTTGGGATGCATGTCTAAAAAAACAGGTACTGAAGCTCTCTCTCGGCGGGCATTTCTTGCTTCGGCCGCAGCCGTTGGCGCAAGCTCGGTAGCGGCGCCGGCTCTGGCGCAATCGGCAATCGATTCGCTGATCAATGCACCGGAGCGCGGTGACTGGGACGACCAGTTCGATGCGAAGGCAGCGTCCCGTACGGCAAACGCCGTGGTGTCGAACACCCCGATCCTCGGACCGCAGTCCGTCCCCAGCATTCAGCAGGCGATTGCCCAGTATCAGCAGATCGCATCCGCAGGCGGTTGGCCGCAGGTCAATCCGGGCCAGCAGCGCCTGCAGATCGGCGTCACCGATCAGTCCGTCCAGGCCCTGCGCCAGCGCCTCTTCGTTACCGGCGACTTGCCGCAGGAAGCAGGCATGTCTTCGTCCTTCGATTCCTACGTCGATGGCGCGGTCAAGCGCTTCCAGGCGCGTCACGGCCTCCCGGCCGACGGCGTGCTCGGTGAATTCACGCTGAAGGCGATGAACATCCCGGCCGACGTGCGCCTGCAGCAGCTGAACACGAACCTGATCCGCCTGCAGACCTTCCCGGAAGAACTCGGCCGTCGCCACGTGATGGTCAACATCCCGGCCGCTTACGTTGAGGGCATCGAGGACGGTAGTGTCGTGACGCGCCACAACGCGGTTGTCGGCCGTCTGAGCCGCCCGACACACCTGGTCAACTCGAAGATCTACGAGGTCATCCTCAATCCTTACTGGACCGCGCCGCGCTCGATCGTCGAAAAGGACATCGTGCCGCTGATGCGCAAGGACCCGACTTATCTGACGAAGAACAACATTCGTCTGATCGACGGCAAGGGTACGGAGGTCGCCCCGGAGACGATCGACTGGAACGCCGAAAAGGCGCCGAACCTGATGTTCCGTCAGGACCCGGGCAAGATCAACGCCATGGCGTCGACGAAAATCAACTTCTACAACAAGAACGGCGAGTACATGCACGACACGCCGCAGCAGGGCCTGTTCAACAAGCTCATGCGTTTCGAATCCTCCGGCTGCGTGCGCGTCCAGAACGTTCGCGACCTGACCACCTGGCTGCTGCGCGACACGCCTCCGTGGTCTCGCCAGCAGATGGAGCAGGTGATCACCACCCGCGTCAACACGCCGATCAAGCTGGCCGAGGAAGTGCCTGTATACTTCGTCTACATCTCCGCCTGGGGCATGCCTGACGGTATCGTGCAGTTCCGAGACGATATCTACCAGATGGACGGCAATGCCGAACTCGCGCTCGACACGACCGCGGGCATGGAGCAGCCGGTTCAGTAAGAGCCGCAAGCTGCGTTAGAACTAAAAAAACCGCGTCTTTCATGGCGCGGTTTTTTGTTGCGCGTAGATTGCCCAGCAAATGTCGCTCTCCGTATTGCCCTCGAACGGGCAGGGCGCTAATAGCCTAGCGCATTCCAGTTAAGGAGCCCGCCGATGACCAATGCTTCTACCCAGACCTTCTTCAATCGCTCGCTTGCCGATACCGATCCGGAAATCTTCGGTTCGATCCAAAAGGAACTCGGTCGCCAGCGTCATGAGATCGAGTTGATCGCTTCGGAAAACATCGTTTCCCGTGCGGTTCTGGAAGCCCAGGGCTCCATCATGACCAACAAATACGCCGAGGGTTATCCGGGCAAGCGCTACTATGGCGGCTGCCAGTTCGTCGATATCGCTGAAGAACTCGCGATCGAACGCGCCAAGAAGCTGTTCGGCGTCAACTTCGCCAACGTTCAGCCGAACTCCGGCTCGCAGATGAACCAGGCTGTCTTCCTCGCGCTGCTGCAGCCGGGCGACACCTTCATGGGCCTCGACCTCAATTCGGGCGGTCACCTGACCCACGGTTCGCCGGTCAACATGTCCGGCAAGTGGTTCAACGTCGTGTCCTACGGCGTTCGCGAAGGCGACAACCTGCTCGATATGGACGACGTCGCCGAGAAGGCACGTACCCACAAGCCGAAGCTCATCATCGCCGGCGGCACAGCTTATTCCCGTATCTGGGACTGGAAGCGCTTCCGCGAGATCGCTGATGAAGTCGGCGCCTACCTGATGGTCGACATGGCTCACATCGCCGGTCTCGTTGCCGGTGGCCAGCATCCGTCGCCGTTCCCGCATTGCCACGTTGCCACCACCACGACCCACAAGTCTCTGCGCGGTCCGCGCGGTGGTGTCATCCTGACCAACGACGAAGATCTGGCGAAGAAGTTCAACTCGGCCGTCTTCCCAGGTCTGCAGGGCGGTCCGCTCATGCACATCATCGCCGCCAAGGCCGTTGCCTTCGGCGAAGCGCTGCAGCCTGAGTTCAAGGATTACGCCGCCCAGATCGTCAAGAACGCCAAGGCGCTGTCGGAAACGCTCATCGCAGGCGGCCTCGACGTCGTCTCCGGCGGCACCGACAACCACCTGATGCTGGTCGACCTTCGCAAGAAGAACGCCACGGGCAAGCGCGCCGAAGCAGCTCTCGGCCGCGCCTACGTCACCTGCAACAAGAACGGCATCCCGTTTGACCCTGAAAAGCCCTTCGTCACCTCCGGCGTTCGCCTCGGCGCGCCTGCCGGCACGACGCGTGGCTTCAAGGAAGCGGAATTCAAGGAAATCGGCAATCTCATCGTCGAGGTTCTCGATGGCCTGAAGGCGGCCAACTCCGACGAAGGCAATGCCAGCGTCGAAGCAGCCGTACGCGACAAGGTGATGAACCTCACCGGCCGCTTCCCAATGTACGACTACATCGGCTAAGGATAGCGCATGCGCTGCCCATTCTGCGGATCGGAAGACACACAGGTCAAGGATTCACGCCCGGCGGAGGACAATACGTCCATCCGCCGCAGGCGTATCTGTCCTGATTGCGGCGGTCGCTTCACGACCTTCGAGCGCGTGCAGCTGCGCGAGCTCATGGTCTCGAAGAAGACCGGCCGCAAGGTGCCTTTCGATCGCGACAAGCTGGTGCGTTCCTTCGAGATCGCACTGCGCAAGCGCCCCGTCGACCGCGACCGCATAGAACGCGCGGTCTCCGGCATCGTCCGACGCCTGGAAAGCTCCGGCGAGGTCGAAATCAGCTCCGAGCAGATCGGCCTGCAGGTTCTCGAAGCGCTGAAGAGCCTCGATGACGTCGGCTTCGTGCGCTACGCTTCGGTCTACCGCGATTTCTCTCACGCCGAGGATTTCGAGAAGGTGATCTCTGAGATCAACGCCAAGATCGCTCGCGATCCTTTGGATAGTTGAGCGATGAGCGCCTCGCCAGACGACGCGCAATTCATGCAGGAGGCGATCCGCCTGGGTCTCCTCCATCTCGGCCAGACATCCACAAACCCCTCTGTCGGTTGCGTCGTCGTGCGCGACGGCACGATCGTCGGCCGCGGCACGACCGCTGTCGGCGGCCGTCCGCATGCCGAACCGCAGGCGCTGGCCGAGGCCGGTGAACTGGCGCGCGGCGCCACCGCCTATGTCACGCTTGAGCCATGCTCCCACCACGGCAAGACGCCGCCCTGCGCCGATGCGCTGATCGCATCCGGCGTGGCGCGCGTCGTCATCAGCGTCACCGATCCCGATGAGCGCGTGTCGGGCAGGGGCATATCCATGCTCCGTGATGCCGGCATCATGGTCGAGACCGGCTTGCTGGAAGAGGAGGGCCGCCACTCGCTGGCCGCCTATCTCACCCGCCAGACGAAGAACCGCCCCTATGTGATTCTGAAACTTGCCGTTTCTCAAGACGGCATGATCGGGCGCATGGGCGAGGGGCAGATCGCCATCACCGGTCCCGAGGCGCGCGCCGAAGTGCAGCAGCTGCGCGCCGAGACGGATGCGATCCTTGTCGGCATCGGGACAGCCGTTGCCGACGATCCGGAACTGACGGTGCGTATTCCCGGACTTGAGGGACGCTCGCCGGTGCGTGTTGTGCTGGATCCGTTGCTGGAGCTGCCGTTGACGTCGAAGCTGGTGCGGACGGCGCGGCAGGTTCCGGTCATCGTGGTGGGGCGTGAGGAGGTTTCCGGTTCGCAGACGGGGGAGCAAGGATTACCCCCCTCTGTCCTGCCGGACATCTCCCCCACAAGGGGGGAGATCGACTCGTTGTCTGCTTCTCCCCAAACAATCGATGTTGAATCGAGCGGCCACCCCCAGCCAATCTCCCCACCTGTGGGGGAGATGTCCGGCAGGACAGAGGGGGGTATCCCAACCGCTGACATCAACGCTGAGACCACCGCACAACTCGACTCCCGCCGCCAAGCCCTCGAATCCGCCGGCGTCGAAGTCGTCTACTGCCACCCCTACCACCCGGAACAGCTTCTCCCGGCACTCGCCTCCCGCGGCATTTCCTCGCTGCTGGTCGAAGGCGGCGCCAAGACGGCGCGGCTTTTCCTGGAGGCCGGCTATATCGATCGCATCCTGCTCTACCAGGGGCCGGGCACGATTGGGCAAGGCGGTATTGAAACGCCGATCCGCAAAACCGATATTCCATCCGATTTCAAGCATGTGGGCACGCGCATCGTTGGCGACGACAGCCTGGACGAATACGAAAGAGAAGTTTGATGTTTACAGGCATTGTCACCGACGTCGGCACGATCGAATCCGTTTCGCCTCTCAAGGAGGGCATCAAGCTTCGCGTGGCGACTAGCTATGATCCCGCGACCATCGACATGGGCGCCTCGATCTCGCATTCCGGCATCTGCCTGACCGTCACCGGCTTGCCCGAAGAGGGCAGCAACGGCCGTTGGTTCGAGGTGGAAGCCTGGGAAGAAGCACTGCGCCTGACCACGATCGGCACCTGGAAAGAGGGCAGCCCTGTCAATCTCGAGCGCTCGCTGAAGATCGGCGACGAACTGGGCGGCCACATCGTCTCCGGCCATGTCGATGGCAAGGCCGAGATCCTCTCCGTCACCGAAGAGGGCGATGCCACCCGTTTCCGCATCCGTGCGCCGGAGCATCTGGCCAAGTTCGTCGCGCCTAAGGGCTCGATCGCGCTTGACGGCACATCGCTGACCGTCAACGCTGTCGATGGCACCGACTTCGACGTTCTGCTTATTCGCCACACGCTCGAGGTCACGACCTGGGGAAAGCGCCAGGCTGGCGATTTCGTCAATTTCGAGGTCGACACAATGGCGCGTTACGCCGCTAGGCTGGCCGAGTTCCCGGTCGCGAAAGCAGAATAACCTCGCCATTGTAGTTCGAGCGCCTCGCATCGCCAAAGCCGAGCTTTTCGGCGAGGCGCAGCGAGGCGGCGTTGTCGGGATCGATGATGCAGCTCATCGGCCGTGCCGGAAAGTGCACCTCTGCCCAGCCGATCAATGCCCGCAGCGCCTCGGTCGCGTAGCCCTTTCCCTGAGCCTCCGGAAACAATGCCCAGCCCGTTTCCAGCGTCCCCTCGGTGCTGACGGGCTGCATGTCGCGCTTCATCTCCAGGAAGCCTGCTTCGCCCACGAACTTCCCGCTCTCTTTCTCTTCGATGGCGAGGAAGCCGAAGCCCATATGATGCCACATGCCTGCGACACGCAGCATGCGCCCCCAGCTCTGCTCCCGCGTCGATGCCACCCCGCTGATGAAGCGCACGACCGCATCGTTGCTCCAGAGCGCATGATAGGCCTCAAAATCCTCAAGCGCGTGCGGGCGCAGGATCAGCCGCTCGGTCTCTATCGTCGGTATCTCGTTCATCGCGATCGCTTTCCTCGTCAGGCTCCCGGCTCGCCATCCCAGTAGTCGAGACTGTCGCCGGCGCGTCCCATCACGCGAAACGACCGATCGGGCGATCCCTCGCGGCGCGTCTTCGCAAGAAACTTCCCCGAGTCCGGGTATTCGACGATATCGGTCGCAGCCTTCGTCGAGATGCCGAGATAGATGAGCGGGGTGGCACCCGTGTTGATAATCTGGTGCGCCGTCTCCGGCCCGCCCGCCGGTGCGCCGAGCACATCGCCCTTGCGGATCGGATAGCGCTCGGTCCCGAAGCGATATTCGCCGGTCCCCTCGATCACGAAGAACATCTCGTCCTCGGCATGATGGTTGTGGAAGGGACAGCCCGACTTGCCCGCGGGTACCTCGTTATAGCTGACGCCGAGCCCTTTCAGCCCGAGCATCGCGCCGAAGGATGTATCCGCGCTCTGGTAAAACTCTCCCTGCTTCCAGCGCTCAAGGCTGAGTGCATCCACGTTGATAACGGGTGTTTGCTGATCGGTCATTCTCGTCCCCCTTTGCCTCAGGGAACTATGAGTTTGCGCGGGAAATCAACCCGTTATCGATCACGACCTGGCGTTTTCGCCCCGGCAGTCCGCCAGCACCTCGGCGTTCGCCGGGACGATTCGCGATTTTGCACCGCAGCCATGAGCCGAATTTGCTTGCCATTCTGCCGAAGGCATGTTTTGACCGCCGCCTGTCGAACGGCAAGTCCTCTAGGAAATGAAGGTGACCCATGGCGCGAGAAACCGCTCCTCATATCTTGATCGTTGAAGCACGTTTCTACGACGACATGGCTGATGCTCTCCTGGAAGGAGCAACCTTCGCATTGACCGAAGCCGGCGCGACCTATGACGTCGTCACCGTTCCCGGCGCGCTGGAAATTCCGGCTGCGATTGCAATGGCTCTCGATGGAGCGGATAATGACGGCACGAACTACGACGGCTACGTCGCGCTCGGCATGGTCATCCGCGGCGCGACCTACCACTTCGATATCGTATCGAACGAATCCTCGCGCGCGCTGATGGACCTGTCCGTCAGCGAATCCATTGCCATCGGCAATGGCATCCTGACGGTCGAAAACGACGAGCAGGCTTGGTCGCGCGTACGCCGTTCGGATAAGGACAAGGGCGGCTTTGCCGCTCGCGCAGCTCTCACCATGATCGAGCTGAAGAAAAAGCTGGGTGCATAAGGCATGAGCAACGAAAACGTAGAGCGTCCGGTCAAGGCAGCGAACCAGCGTGGCGCCGCGCGTCTCGCCGCCGTTCAGGCGCTCTATCAGATGGATATCGGCGGCACCGGCGTTCTCGAAATCGTCGCCGAATACGAAGCCCATCGTCTCGGCCAGGAGCTGGATGGCGAAACCTATCTGAAGGCTGATCCTTCCTGGTTTCGTTCGATCGTCTCCGGCGTGGTGCGCGAACAGAAGCGGCTCGATCCGCTGGTTGCTTCCGCGCTGCAGGACGATTGGGCGCTGTCGCGTCTCGACAGCACCGTTCGCGCCATCCTTCGCGCCGGCGTTTTCGAACTTCTCGACCGCAAGGATGTCCCGGTCGCGGTCATCGTCACCGAATATGTCGAGATCGCCCAGGCGTTCTTCAGCGATGATGAGCCCAAGCTCGTCAACGCCGTTCTCGACCGCATCGCCAAGCAAGTTCGCGGCGATCAGAAAAAGTAGCGTTTCGCGCGCAAGAAACAGCCCCTTCCTCCGATCGGCTAATCTCCTCTTTCCCATTGCTCCGTAAGGGTTTTCAGCCCTTGCGGGCTTGACGTCCCGTTTTCCTCCCCGCAATCTCCACTCGGCGTTGCAGCATTTCTGTGGGAGGAAATGAGGACGGCGTGTTCGCAGCCGGAGAGGGAGTGAGCTCCGGCTCTTTTGGAGGAAAGAGCGAAATGACGATTCTTTTATGCGTAATAGCGTGCGGTTTGCTTTCGGTGGTCTATGCCATCTGGGCAATCCGGTCGGTGCTATCAGCCGATCAGGGAAACGCCCGCATGCAGGAAATTGCGGGATATATTCGCGAAGGCGCGCAGGCCTATCTGACGCGCCAGTATACGGCAATCGCCATTGTCGGCGTCGTCGTCTTCATCGCCGCCTGGCTGCTGCTCTCCGCCACGGCCGCGATCGGCTTTCTGGTTGGTGCCGTGCTTTCGGGCGCAGCGGGCTTCATCGGAATGCACGTTTCGGTTCGCGCCAATGTGCGCACCGCGCAGGCTGCCTCGCATAGCCTTGCCGCTGGTCTAGGCATCGCCTTCAAGTCGGGCGCCATCACCGGCATGCTGGTCGCCGGCCTGGCGCTGCTTGGCGTCTCCATCTACTATCTGATCCTCACCGGCGTGCTCGGCCACGATCCTGCCTCGCGTGAAGTTATCGATTCCCTGGTCGCGCTCGGCTTCGGCGCATCGCTGATCTCGATCTTCGCCCGTCTCGGCGGCGGTATCTTCACCAAGGGCGCCGACGTCGGCGGCGATCTCGTCGGCAAGGTCGAGGCCGGCATTCCGGAAGATGATCCACGCAACCCCGCGACCATCGCCGATAACGTCGGCGACAACGTCGGCGATTGCGCCGGCATGGCGGCCGACCTTTTCGAAACCTATGCCGTCTCCGTCGTCGCGACGATGGTTCTCGCCGCGATCTTCTTCGGCGGAACGCCGGTTCTTGCATCGGCGATGATCTACCCGCTCGCCATCTGCGGCGCCTGCATCATCACCTCGATCATCGGCACCTTCTTCGTGAAGCTCGGCAGCAACGGCTCGATCATGGGCGCCCTCTACAAGGGTCTCATCGTCACCGGCCTGTTGTCGATCCTGGGTCTTGGTGCTGCAACGTCGCTGACCGTCGGTTGGGGCCCGATCGGCACCGTCGCCGGTCATGACATTACCGGCATGAACCTCTTCATCTGCGGTATCGTCGGCCTCATCGTCACCGCGCTGATCGTCGTCATCACCGAATACTACACCGGCACCAACAAGCGCCCGGTCAATTCTATCGCCCAGGCATCGGTGACAGGACACGGCACCAACGTCATCCAGGGGCTCGCCGTATCGCTGGAATCGACAGCGCTTCCGGCGATCGTCATCGTCGGCGGCATCCTGGCGACCTTCCAGCTCGGTGGCCTGTTCGGCACCGGTATCGCCGTCACCGCCATGCTTGGTCTCGCCGGCATGATCGTGGCGCTCGACGCCTTCGGCCCGGTCACCGACAACGCCGGCGGCATCGCCGAAATGGCGCATTTGCCGCCGGAGGTGCGCAAGTCCACGGATGCGCTCGATGCGGTGGGCAACACCACCAAGGCCGTCACCAAGGGCTACGCGATCGGCTCCGCCGGTCTTGGCGCCCTAGTCCTCTTCGCGGCCTATTCGAACGACCTGCAATATTTCGCCGCGCATGGTGATCAGTATCCGTACTTCGCCAATATCGGCGCAATCTCTTTCGATCTCTCCAATCCCTATGTCGTCGCCGGACTGCTCTTCGGCGGCCTCATCCCTTATCTCTTCGGCGGCATCGCCATGACGGCGGTGGGACGTGCGGCTGGATCGATCGTCGAAGAAGTGCGCAAGCAGTTCCGCGAAAAGCCCGGCATCATGCAGGGCACCGAGAAGCCGGATTACGGCAAGGCGGTCGATCTTCTGACCAAGGCCGCCATTCGCGAAATGATCATTCCGTCGCTTCTGCCTGTCCTGGCGCCCGTCGTCGTCTATTTCGGCGTGCTGTTGATCTCCGGCTCCAAGGCGTCGGCTTTCGCAGCGCTTGGCGCATCGCTGCTGGGCGTCATCATCAACGGCCTGTTCGTTGCGATCTCGATGACCTCGGGCGGCGGCGCATGGGACAACGCCAAGAAGTCCTTCGAAGACGGCTTCGTCGACAAGGACGGCACGCGCCACATGAAGGGGTCGGAAGCCCACAAGGCTTCGGTCACCGGTGACACCGTCGGCGACCCCTACAAGGACACCGCAGGTCCCGCCGTCAATCCGGCGATCAAGATCACCAATATCGTGGCGCTGCTGCTGCTTGCCATCCTGGCGGGCTGATCGGCCTTCGATCTAGAACCAATGAAAAACCCGCCGGAGCGATCCGGCGGGTTTTGTGTGGGCGAATGACTTGGCGCTTAGCGCAAGCTGGCCGGGTTCTGCGGCGAAGGACGATCGCCGGCGCCGAACAGACCCTTGGCCATGTTCGCGGCGCTGCCGCCAGAAAGCAGCTGCTGCAGGAAGGTGAGATCCTTACCACCAGTCGGCGTGACGCGCGTGATCGTGTCGAACGGCTTGCCGTCCTTGAGCGTGTAGTTGGCGCGGCGGACTACGACGCCGTCCTTGTCGAAATAGATGGCGAGAACGCTCTGATCCACGACCTTCAGCTTCTGAAACGCCATGGAGCGCTCGCGACGCTGAGAGATGTAATAGAAGACTTCGCCATCGAAGGTAGCGGTCGTCGAAGGCGTGCCCAGCGACAGCAGAACCTGCTCGCGGCTCGAACCCTCGGGAACCAGGTTGAGCGACTGCTCGTCGGCGACGTAACCGCCGTTGAGAACCGTACCTGTTTGGCAGCCGGTCAATCCGGCGGAGGCGATCATGATGGCAATGGCGGCATTGCTGAGGAATTTCTTGTCAGACTTGAAATACCGTTTCTTCAACGACATCTACTCCCTTAACGTATCGATACCAGCCATCGGCCATGCAATGTTACGCTGATGCAAAACTATTGTGGCCTTTCCGGGGTCGGACGTGAGCCATCTGCCGAGTGGCCATCGTCGAAGCGCTGTCCCGAAAGTGGCCACCTTCGCCATTGCAATTCGCGCATGCTTCGGTAAACCAGCTTTCGAAATCATGCAACAAGGCCGGACGCAGGTTGGCGCCAAGAACGAGGCCTTTCCGGAAAAAACAATGATATTCGGGCTCTTCGGCAAGAAAAACAACAACCAGGCGATCGTCGACCGGCAATATGAGGCGCTGACATCGGCCGCCCGCATGCCTGCGCTTTACGAGAGACTCGGCGTGCCGGATACGGTCATGGGTCGCTTCGAAATGCTGTCGGCCGTCATGATCCTGTTTTTTCGCCGCACGCGTGCATCCGAGACGAGCGGCCAGGAAATCGCGCAGGAAATCGTGGATGCATTCTTCCAGGATATCGATTATTCGATCCGCGAACTCGGCATTGGCGACAACACCGTGCCGAAGCGCATGAAGAAACTCGCCGGCATGTTCTACGGCCGGCTCGAAGCCTATTCCAAGGCGATGGACGCTGGCGATGCCGAGGCTCTCGCCGTGGCGCTTGGCCGCAACATTCATCCGAAGGAAGCAGATCCGGTCGATATGCGCGCGCTTGCCGATTGGATGTTTTCCGCTGAAAAACACCTGTCGGCGCAGTCCGAAGACACGATCGCGACCGGCTCGGCAACGCTGCCCGCCGTCGCGTGAGGAGACAATGATGAAGAATTCAAACGAAGACACGCCTTTCTCCTATCTGGTCAAGGTCGGTAACGTCTCGGCCAACCCGGTCGACGTGCATCTGGAAGCCGACAAGGACGAGTTGCGGGCGCTCGCCGAGACCTGGGACGTGATCTCCGTCGACGATTTCCGCGCCGATCTGCAGATCGCGCGATGGAAAAAGGATGGCATCCGCGTGAAGGGCAGGGTGCGGGCGAGCATCGTCCAGAGCTGCGTCGTCACGCTGGAGCCGGTGCCGTCGAAGATCGATGAGCCCTTCGAGCAGATCTTCGTTCCCGAGAACTCCAAGCTTGCGCGCCGCCCGGCTAACGATACCGGCGAAATGATGCTGGACCCCGATGGTCCTGATCTGCCGGAAAGCTTTGTCGGCGACACGATCGACGCCGGCGAAGTCGCCACCGAATTCGCCGCCATGGCGATTGATCCGTATCCCCGCAAAGAGGGCGTTGCCTTCGATGGTCACATAGAAGACACCGGAGAGAACGATAAGAAGCCTTCCGCCTTTGCTGTTCTGAAAGACTGGAAAAAGGACTGAAAGCCGCTCGCGGTTTGACATAATTCAGTTGTCAGCGACGGTAAAACCGGTATTTTGGCCAAAATTTCGCCCTCCTGGGACGAAAAAAAAGGATCAGGGACGCGTGATCAGAATTTCTCTCGACCTCATGGGTGGCGACTTTGGTCCCCAGGTAGTCATCCCCGGTGCCGCAAAGGCGCTGGAACGGCATCCGGACATTTCGTTCGTGATGTATGGCTTGAAGGAACAGTGCGAGCCTATTCTCGCCCAGTTTCCGAAGCTGAAGGAGAAATCCGTTCTCCACGATTGCGAACTTGCCGTGCGCATGGACGAGAAGCCGAGCCAGGCATTGCGCCGCGGCCGCTATGTCTCTTCCATGTGGCGTTCGCTCGAGGCCGTGAAGACCAAGGACGCCGATGTCGCGGTGTCCGCCGGCAATACTGGCGCGCTGATGGCGATGGCCAAGTTCTGTCTGCGCACGATGGCCAATATCGAGCGCCCGGCGATCGCGGCGATCTGGCCGACCATGCGCGGCGAAAGCATCGTGCTCGATGTCGGCGCGACGATCGGCGCCGATAGCCAGCAACTGATGGATTTCGCGCTGATGGGCGGCGCCATGGCGCGCGCGCTGTTCGAGATCGACCGTCCGACGATCGGCTTGCTCAATGTGGGCGTCGAAGAGATCAAGGGCCAGGAAGAGGTCAAGGAAGCCGGACGCCTGCTGCGCGAGGCCAATATCGACTCGCTCGATTATTTCGGCTTCGTCGAGGGCAATGACATCGGCAAGGGAACCGTCGATGTCGTGGTCACCGAAGGCTTTGCCGGCAACATCGCGCTGAAGGCGGCCGAAGGCACGGCTCGCCAGATCGGCGAATATCTCAAAGCCGCGATGTCGCGCACCCTGCTTGCCAAGATCGGCTATATCTTCGCCAAGAGCGCTTTCGACATGCTGCGCGAGAAGATGGACCCGAGCAAGGTCAATGGCGGCGTGTTTCTCGGCCTCAACGGCGTGGTCATCAAGAGCCACGGCGGCGCCAATGCCGAAGGGATCGCGTCGGCGATCGAGGTCGGCTACGACATGGCCAAGAATGGCCTCAATCAGAAAATAGAAAACGATTTGCAAAAGTATCATGCCAAGCGGCTGCCCCCTATCGGGCCGGAAGCGGCATGAGCGACGGGATTTGAAGAATATGATCCGTTCAGTGGTTCGCGGTTTCGGATCCGCGCTTCCGAAACGCGTTATGACCAATCGCGACATGGAAGATGTCGTGGACACCTCCGACGAATGGATTGTCCAGCGCACGGGCATCCGCCAGCGTTATCTCGCCGGAGAAGATGAGACGACGTCCTCGCTCGGCGCGGCGGCGGCTCTGGCTGCGCTCGAAAAGGCCGGCATGACGCCCGATGACATAGACATGATCATCTGCGCGACGTCGACGCCAGACAACACCTTCCCGGCAACCGCGGTCAGTATCCAGAACCGTCTCGGCATGAGCCATGGCTTCGCCTTCGACGTACAGGCGGTCTGCACCGGCTTCGTCTACGCGGTAACCACCGCTGACGCCTATATCCGTGGCGGCCTTGCCAAGCGCGTGCTTGTTATCGGCGCCGAAACCTTCTCGCGCATCCTCGACTGGAACGACCGCACGACCTGCGTGCTGTTCGGCGATGGCGCCGGCGCGATCGTGCTTGAGGCAGCCGAAGGCGAGGGGACCACTGCGGACCGTGGCGTTCTGACCGCGCATCTGCGCTCCGACGGCTCGCACAAGGAAAAGCTCTTCGTCGATGGTGGACCATCGACCACGGGCACTGTCGGCAAGCTGCGCATGGAAGGCCGCGAAGTCTTCAAATATGCCGTCGGCATGATCACCGACGTCATCCAGGCAGCCTTCGACAGCACGGGCACCACCTCGGACGATCTCGACTGGCTGGTGCCGCATCAGGCAAATCGTCGCATCATCGATGGCTCCGCCAAGAAGCTCAACATCGCGCCCGAAAAGGTCGTCGTCACGGTTGACCTGCACGGCAACACGTCGGCGGCCTCGATCCCGCTTGCGCTCGCGGTTGCAGCCGGTGACGGACGTATCAAGAAGGGCGATCTCGTCATGCTTGAGGCGATGGGCGGTGGCTTCACCTGGGGCGCCGTCCTGCTGCGCTGGTAACGGCCTAAAAACCCAAAAAGCTGACAACGAACAAGGGCTTGACCGTAAGGCGCAAGACAAATACTCTTCGCTCGTCCTCACAAAACAAAACCGATGGGCAGGGAAAAAGATGACCGGCAAAACAGTCACGCGCGCAGACTTGGCGGAATCCGTTTTTCGCAAAGTCGGTCTGTCCCGAACGGAATCGGCGGAGCTCGTGGAGACTGTGATCGACGAGATCTGCAATGCCATCGTTCGCGGTGAGACGGTCAAGCTTTCCTCCTTCGCGACCTTCCAGGTGCGCGACAAGAACGAGCGCATCGGCCGCAACCCGAAGACCGGCGAAGAAGTGCCGATCTCTCCGCGCCGCGTCATGACCTTCAAGGCATCGAACGTCTTGAAGACCCGCATCCTCAAGGCGCACACCCTGCGCAAGGTCAAGACCAAGCCGGCCAATCCGGCTGCCTGATCGCTTTCCGATCTCGTCGCCCGACGAGGCTGATCGACGCTTCCCGTAAATTTTCCGCAACGTTTTCTGTGCGAATTCGAGACGTGACTTGAATTAACGCAAGCAAACCGTTGAAATATGATGAGTCGCGGCTCGGACATATCAGATGCGAGCCCCTTCGCCTTGCCGATAAACGGCAAGCGCGACGCGCCGAAGATCGCGTGCTGAAAATCGCGTAGGGAGTGAGAACCTTGGATAAGAGCCCGGATGCTTTTCGCACTATCAGCGAAGTAGCGGATGACCTCGATCTTCCGCAGCACGTGCTGCGCTTCTGGGAGACCCGCTTCCCGCAGATCAAGCCGATGAAGCGCGGCGGTGGCAGGCGATACTATCGGCCGGAAGATGTGGACCTGCTGAAGGGCATCCGGCACCTGCTCTATGATCACGGCTACACCATCAAGGGTGTGCAAAAACTCCTGAAGACCAATGGCAACAAGTTCGTCATCGCCATCGGCCATGGCGACCTCGCGAGCGTCCAGGCGCTGACAGGCCAAAGCGAAAGCGAAGCCGGCGAGCCCAGGGTCGGCATGTCCGAGGAGGATCAACTGGTCGGACGCGCCAAGGCGCCCGCTTCCCGCCGCTTCTTCAATTTCGGCGGTGGCGACGACGAGGCGGCCGAGGTGTCGCTCGGCAAGTCGAGTGTCGGCAAGGAAGATCGGGCGCTGTTGCAGGAGGCGCTCTATGATCTGCTGGAATGCAAGCGTCTTCTCGATCAGGTCCGCTAAGACCGACGTCAAGCCGCCCGAGATGATCTCATATTGCCAGCCAGGAGCTTCGCGTGCCGGTTCCCACAAAAATGTATGACGCCTTCCTCTTCGACATGGACGGAACGCTGCTCAACTCCATCGCCGTCGTCGAGCGCGTCTGGACCGGCTGGGCAGTGCGCCATGGGTTCGAGCCCGAGGTTTTCCTGAAGACGATCCACGGCGTTCGCGCCAGCGACGTGATCCGCAATCTGGCGCTGCCGGGTGTCGATCCGGAGCACGAAGCAAAGTTGTTGCTGCAGGAAGAGCTTGAGGATGTGAACGGGATCATTGAGATACCGGGCTCGGTGAAATTCCTGAACAGCCTGCCGCCGGAGCGTTGGGCGATCGTCACCTCTGCGCCGACAGAGCTTTTCAAGCTCCGAATGGCCGCCGCCGGCATCCCAATGCCGAAAGTGATTGTGACGGGTGAAGAGGTTTCATCCGGAAAGCCAAGTCCGGAGGGCTATCGTCTTGGCGCCGAACGTCTCGGCGTCGATCCGGCCAAGTGCCTCGTATTCGAGGATGCGGTCGCCGGCATTCTCGCGGGCGAGGCGGCGGGCGCGGATGTGGTCGTTGTGACCCAGACCCACGCCACGCCCTTTGAAACCCCGCATATGTCGATCGCCGACTATCTCGGCAGCAGCGTCACGACCGCCGAAGACGGGCGAATGGGTTTCGTACGCGGCTAAAGCTTACTGCTTGCGCGGCAGGCCTTGCTTCTGCATCCGCTCGAACGCGGCCATCATCTTCGCCTTGACGGAGCCGAGCGTTCCGAGCTCATGGCCGCAGGTGAAGCACGTCAGCATGTCGCTATCCAGCGGTTGCGGGCGTTCGAACTTCATTCTGGTGTTCCTGCACTTCGGGCAGGGGATCTCGATTTCCATGCTATGTCTCCCTGAGCAATCTGACGTCCCAATAGTCAGATGATCGCGGCAGGGCAAGCGCTTTACGGTGGCGGAGAGCTTGGTCGTCTGGGATATGGCGAAAAGAACCGGTGAATTTCTGAGCGATGTCGATTTTTCGCTTGCGCCGAGAATCCCAAAAGACTAACAGGATCAGGCCGTAAAGGCAGGTCGGGGCGTAGCGCAGCCCGGTAGCGCACTTGACTGGGGGGCTGGCCCCATCAATCCGATTTCTGGTTTTTCCTCAATACGTTATCCTCATCACTCGCTGGTTTCGTGGGAATTCTGGTGGGACTCGATGTCGCCTCAAGAGCGGCTCGAACGTCATCGTCGAGGGCGTGAGCATACTTAGCCGTCGTCGCCACATCCGAGTGCCCCAACAGCTGCTGCGCCACTCTCAGGTTTGATTTTCGAAGTACACGGGTGGCCGCTGTGTGGCGGGTATCGTGGAAGCGAAAATTCTTCACGCCTGCCGCCGGTACTGCTCGCCGCATAGCAGTTTTCAAGCCCGCTTCCGTCATGGGATAGCGCTTTCCTCTCACCTGGCCGATCTTCTTCAGTGTTCGGGCCGCGACATAGGTGAACACAGCTTCCGGATCGTGATCCTTCTGCGCCCAAAGCAAATCGTAAATCTCTTGCGACATGGGGATGCTGCGCTGTTTGTCGCCTTTGCCAGTCACGGTGAAGCGGCGAGAGAAGAAATCAACGTGGCGCCATTCCAGCCCGAGGATCTCCATCCGGCGGCACCCTGTGAGGAAGGCAAAGCGGATAGCGTCATCGTATCCGCGATCGAGCTGCGCCATAATCGCGTCTTCCTCGTCAATCGAGGCCTCGCGAACGCGCTCTTGCGGCTCCCTCAGAAGATGGTCGCCGAACTTTACCTCGCCGACCTGAACCTTCCATACGTCGCGCGCCCGCAGGATGATCTCGCGAAGCGGCTGCGTGCAGGTTCGGTTGACGGTCGCTGGCTTGATGAGCGCGCCTTCTTTGACCTTCCCGTTCCGCTGGACACGCTTCACCCGCTCTCCTCGGCGCTTGGCGACAAGGCTGGCAACGACCGGGTCCGTGATGTCGCGGAGATCCGTTCCGGCGCCAAGATTGACGGTCAGCCAGTTCAAAACGATGAGGGTTGTGTTTGAATTCTTGTGGTGCTGGCCGACCTCGTGAAACCATCTGAGGGCGGCATTTTCAAAGGTCATGAAAGGCGATGTTGGTGCCGCTTCGGCTACCATCCTCGCCTTTTCTATTTCCTTCTGTGTGTCCTCGAAGGCTTTTGCTTCTCGCTTTTTCGTTGCGCCAGTATCGCCAGAAAATCGACGGCCCCTGACGACGAAGTCATACGAATAGGTCTCTTTGCCGGGGCGTTTGTAGAGGGACATGATACGGTAGCTTGCCTCTGCTTGAACTCGTCCAGATCTTCCTGGGTATATCTGCGGGACGGTCTTTTTTTCCCCCGGCCCACGTTAATCCACCTCACAAGGCCGTCGTCAGTCAAGTCTCTCAACTGGCGCGGCGAGATCCGCAACTGCGCGGCGGCCTCGGATGCAGTCAATAAATCAGCCATCGCTGCCCTCCGAAGGTGCACTGGCCCGTAGCCTGCTGGAATGAATTTCAAAGGCTTTCTGGAGAGAATAGTCGAGGGCGTCTAGCGTCTCCTGGTCCCATTCCGGACCCGAGAACATGATTGCCCATTGTTCGTCCGTGAGTGGCCGAAGATCCTCTTTTTCATCCGCCATTGCCAACCTCCCTCTCTACGGGCGGTGGGGGCTCGTTCATGGAGGACGTTGTGACGATAGCGAGGCGGCCGTCGTCAACTTTTACTCTCAACGAGTTGTCATCCGATGCCAAATGTTCGATCGAAGATGCATCCGAGACGGCTTGCAGAATTAGTGACATGGTTCCCAAGCGCCGACGTTCGTCAGGCCTCGGCCCTCGATCATGCTGTCGGAGGATCGTGGTGATCCTTTCTCTCAGCTTTTCATGATCGAGGGATTGGTTGGCAGGACCGCCTGTTACAGCGGGGACTACGCAAAGCTCAGAGGGCATAGTTTGATGGCTCTTATCCAGCCTGGCTCTAGACACGGCTTGCGCTGCCGCCCGATGAACCTCTGAGGTGTAGGCCGAAGCCTCGCCTGCCAATTCGCTTATACCAGCAACGCATGCGTCGCAGCACGGATATGTTTCGTTGACCCAATGATCGGTTGTTTCGGGTTCAAGTGGATCATCACAGTAGTAACAGGTCTCAATCGCCTGCCGGGTATTCGACGACAAGGCCGAAGATGGCGATATCGGCTCTTGCGAACTCGTTATCGGTGGCGAAGACAAAGACGCCACCGTTTGCGTACCCGTCCCAGATTTGGGCGAGGGTCCAAGCTCCGGGCTCAATTTCGGGAGGTAAGTCAATGGGCTTGAATTTAACCCATTGATAGGTTGGCCGCTCTGACATATTTCCTCGCTGGCATTTTCAACGACGGTATCACTGCTGGTTACCCCCTTCAAACTCCCCGCAGGAGAGGGCAGAACGGGACGGGAAGAGGGGTCGATACCGGGGAGCGGACCTCGCCCATGTCGGGTCGAGCGCTTGGCCCGGATGCGTGCAATCGTTTCGGGCCGCTGCAACTTCTCAAGATCAGCCTCGCCGCAAGCCATCACATCGTAGCCTGCGACCACACATAGAGACGTGAGGGTGAGCAGAGCTGCGCCGATTTCCTTGGCAGGCTCGCCGGCTGGCCGGTCGCAGGTGTAGTCAACGAGCTGGTGCATATCCTCGCGCGACATGCCGAACGCCTGCAGCACCTCGTTAGTCTCTTCCGCGTACCGAGCGAGGCGCTCCGCAATTTCGGTCGGATCATCGTGGAAGAGCGCATGGTGGGCCGCCGCAACGCGGTCCTGATACCCCATCACAAGATCAACGGGTGATGGGGGCTCGTCTTCGATGACGGCAACCTGGCCGGCGTAGAACGCGCGAAGCATCTGGCCGCGCGTCCATAGCGGTTCGCCGGATGCGCTTGTCGTATGTACCGGCTGTCGCGACAGGTAGCGCTCAGCGACTTCGAGGGTCTTCTCTGAGTGGCTCATGTCTACACCCTCATCGGCATAACGACGCGGATCACATCCTTGTCTTCGTCTGTGAGCGTTATGGGGGCGCCCGCATCGGTCATGCCGATGCTGATCTCGCCGCCCTGGCAGCTCTTGAGCATGTCGGCCATGTACCGGCTGTTGAAGCCGATCTCTGCCATCCCGTCCGGCCATGCCGCCGAGGTGACGACCTTGGCGCTGCCAGCGTCGGGGTTCTTGGTTTCAAGATGCAGGCGACCGTTGATGCCATGCAGCCGGATCGCGGGGCCGCGCCAGTTGCCGATTGCCGTGGCCTGGCGGAGAGCGACAAGCATCTCCTCCCTGCGGATGTCGATCCGATGGTTTTGGTTGCTCGGAATGACGCGATCAAAATCCGGATAGGTGCCGTCGATCAGCTTTGTCCGGATCGTCACCGCTGGCGCGGTGATGTCGAGCATGGTTTCGACGATGGCGTTGCCCTTGCCGATCGAAAAAATCTCGATGTCGGCGCCATCAAGGAACGTTGTGAGAATGCTCACTGTCTTTCGCGGAAGGATGTATGAGAACGTCTCACCGGTCTCGTTGCCATCGTACCTACATGTCGCAAGACGATGTCCGTCCGTGGCGGTCAGGCGTTTACCCTGCTGCTTTGCCGACCAGTTGATGCCATTCAGGTAGTACCGGGTTTCCTCGGTCGAAATGCAGTTCGACACCTTCTTGAGCATCGCGGGGAACTGGCCGTTGGTGAACCGCTCGATACGCTGCATCCGGTCGCCGAGCAGTTCAGGGAAGTCGGCTGCGTCCACTGCGGGGACATCGTACAATGCCTCGCCGACAGCGATTTCAACGGACCTGTCCTGCCACTGGCGTTCCTTGCCATTGTCGCGATCGACGTGTTTGGGTGCGATGCGCAACGGCGTTGACCCAGCCGCTGCGGCGACGTTGGCTAGGTCTCGCGCGGCTATACAGGTCGACCATTCGCCCGCGCCATCGATCTCGTCAACCTCTATCGAGGCGACGATATCGAGGTCAGTCGCACCGATTACCAAGCCCTTTGGGCCGAAAGAAAGCTTCACGGTGTTCAATACCGGAATGGTGTTGCGGGCTTCGACGATCGCATTGGCGAACTTCATCGCCTTCGCCAACACCTTGGCCTCTATGGTGACAAAATCGCTCATACCTATCTCCTCACTGCCGGGAAATCGTTGTGGGTCACGCCGTCCAAATCGCGGCCTGAGTTCTTTTTCCCGACCTTGATCATCGACTGCAGCGATGCGCCAAAGTTGCCGGGGTAATACTGGCTGCCGTCCTGCATGACGTGTTCGATCGGCCGATCGTCCGGATTGCCGGTTATCGGGCGCCACGCGATCCATTCGCCGTTCTGCTTGTGGTGAAAGGTAGCGCCATTGGCTTGCGCCTGGTCGCGCAGACTGCGGAACCAATCGGGATGGGTGGGGCGCGCCTTGTGTCCACCTTGATCCGTTTCACCGCCTGTTATGATCCAATCCGGCATGAAGGCGGGCGGGATAACGATCGGTCCAAGCAACGGCTCGAACGAGCCAAAGGTGAATAGCGGGTGCGTCTCGATCTTGGCGACTTGCAACGCCGGCAGGTTCATGTCTGCGCGCTTCTGGTCTTCGACAGTGGTGCCGAGCGCGGCATTGCCGGGAAGGCCGCCGACCGCGTCGGAAAGCTTGACGATGTTCTGCGGGCGCTTGGTCAACAGCAGATAGACCAGGCGGGGCGTCTTGCGCATGACTTCGAATGCATCAGCCCGCCACTGAGGATCGACCTGATTGTCAAAGATATCGGCAAGGCTCGCGCAAAAGACGAATGGGCGGTCCCCATCCTTCTCCGCCTGCTTCTGCCAGCGCAACGGGTCGTTCCATGTGCTGGCACCTGTGCGGACGCGCTCGCCGTGCGGACCCCATTGAACCTTACTGTAGCGCTTGTCCATGAGCGCCTCGGCGTAGCAGCCGTCGCACGCTGGAGATACCTTGGTGCATCCCATCCACGGGTTCCAGGTGTGGCGCGTCCATGAGATTGCTGAGTTCTCAGCCATCAGGAGTTTCTCCATTCCCGGAAGTCAGCGCGCATGGCGTCCCATTCAGCCTTTGCGGCTCCGTTTGTCGCAATCTCGCGCCGGTTATTCAGGCCAAGTAGGCGGAGGACTCCGGCGACGGCGTTGTTGTCTGTCAGTGGGAAATCCATGCCTTTCCGCTCGTGCAGAAACACCTTGAAAGAACGCTCGGTGCAATGAAGAGCAAACTCCGCTGCTTCGTGGAGGTCGGAGAACTGCCGGCTGGTAGCGGGTGTCATCAGCCTTGCTCCCGCTCTGCACGGCGAGCGCGCAACATCTGTCGCAAGGCCATGTCATCGCCGCCGTGTGCAGTGAGGGTGAGCAAGTCAAGCAACGCCTCTTCAAGCGAAACCGTTGCGTTGTCGAAGTTCTGCTCGCGGTCCCCACCTATGCTGAACGACGCGTCGGTCATATGGCGACGTGCTTCGTCCGTGTTATCGATCGCGCTGCGTAGTCGGCCACAAGCGTGGGCGATCGTGACTTGAGGCTCAGATCGTACCGTTGGCGGAACAATGGTCAGTCGCGGGGGCAGGTGGATCACGTTCATCACATGTGTCTCCAAGGTGAGTGCTCGCGCTCGTCGTCGGCGGCAAGCGGGCAAGACTTCGATTTAAGCCGCGTGACCAGTGATCCGGCCCGGCCAAGAAGGATCGCGGCCGCGACCAAGAGGCCTGCGGTGAAGGCTGCGGCGGCTGAGCCGAAAATGATCAGGAGATCGTCCAGCATCACACGCGGCTCGCGATATCGGCGGCGTGCTGCATCTGGAGAAGGGCCGAGCATGCGCCGACGAAAACCCATACCAAGAGAACCGTCGCCAGGACGCCAAGATCTCGGGTGTTGCGACGGCGGTTCTCTTCAGCCTGTTCCGCTGACTGCGTCATGATTTCAATGGTGATGTGCTGCATGGCGGGTGCTCCATCCGTTTCGGAGCCCGCTTGCCGCGAGGGGTGGAGCGACAAGCGGAAACCGAAGCGGATGCTCAGGCGACGCGTCGGACCAAGCCTTTGTTGTAGAGACGAGCAGCTTGCTCTTCGTTGCGATCGATTTGATCGTCTGTGTAGCCGAGCTGCTTGTATTCTTTGCGGGTCAGGCCTTGACCGCGCTCAAGCGCAGCGTCCGCCATCTCGGCTGCAATATTTCTCGGGATTGAGCCACTGTATGAGGGCATGTTGGTTGCGTTTTGCATTTCAACTACTCCTGTGTTCTGACATTCCAAATCTCGGAATGCCCGGAGTATGCATTACGCATTGTTTCAGTCAAGCATAAAAAATGCGAAATGCATTTATGCGACTCGAGTGATGGTCTTAAAAAATCCGTCGGATCTGTAAATTCGATTCGACTCACGCTGGTTTTTTTGTTTTTAGTTCGCGTGAACGGAATGAGAACAAAAAGGGAGGGCGCATGTCAAAGCTGGCGATCGATCATCCGGACGCGATGCGATTGGTGATCGAGCTATCGAGCCTTTATGTGGCTTGTGACGATTGCGGCCATTCCCGCACGCTTCACCTTTCCAATCTGCGAAAAGCAGCGGACCTGGGCGTTCATAATTACATGCAACTCTGTAGGAAAATCCGCTGCAGCGAGTGCCCGAAGGTCACACCCTCGCAGCGTAATCTTACGATCCGTCCTAACTGGATCTCGGAGCGGCAGGCGCTTCAGACGGTGGCGTGAAAGACGATTTTATGGATTGAGAAAACCGCGTTGGTGTCAAACGTCAGCTCGTTGCTCTCGCCTTCGTCGGGGTTGTGCTGCCAGAGGCGGGTTGCTGAAGCCGATCGGGATACGTATCGCTTGATGTAACTCTCCCGCCCATTTTCTTCGTCCGTTATAATCTGAACAACTACGTCATCACCCTGTCGCACAGGCTCGTTCGGGTTTAGCCATACCGTTTCGCCCGCATAATAGCGGGGCTCCATTGACGTCCCATATACGCGGACAGCGTAAGCTCCCTCAACGCCTTCGAGCATCGGCGGCGTAAAGATCCTTCCCACCTCGGACCCGTTGAGGATGAATTTCCCGTTGGGCCCGGCAACTGTCTGCCCAAGGAGTGGCACGGTAGCGTCGCCGGCGAACCGCTGATATCTCGGCGGGAAGCTGGCATTGGGCTTCGACTGACCTGTCGTTGCGTCGAGCTCGTCGAGGTCGGTGACACCGGGGCCTTTACCACGCAGAAGCCAGTCTAGCGATATCCTGTAGCGGCGAACATAAACCTCCGCCTCACGTTGTAGCCCTCGTGTGCCGTTCTCATGCTGCGTATACGTCGGATAAGGGATCCCCAACGACTCCGCCGCCGCTCTGGCGGTCTTGAACCCGGCTCTGACGCGAGCGGCCTTAAGGCGCTGGCCGATTTCTTTAAGATTATCTTCCATGTGCATGTTCTATCCAAAACGAAGATGCAAGAGGCATTGACAGAAAAGAATGCGTAAGGCATTTAATATGCATGATGCACTTGACCGAGCCCCATTCTGAGAACATCAAGGCCGCCATGAAGACGCTTGGGCTTAACCAGCCGCAGCTCGCGGAGGAGTTGGGCGTCGACCAGGGCACGGTTTCGAAATGGATCAACGGGAAAGCTAACCCGTCCGGTCCTGTCATCAAACTTATTGATCGGCTGCTTGCGGACCACGATAGGGGGCAAGCAGCATGAAAGTCTCCCAAGCGCACGGTCTCGACCGCGCCAACTCGCGCCGGACTGGCGGACCTCAACTGTCCGGCGCGCTTTCTCTTTCCGGCAGGGTGGGCAAGTCCGGTTTAAGCCGCGTGGCTCATAACCACGATATCGCAGGTTCGAATCCTGCCCCTGCAACCAGTTTCTCGTTCGTACAGGCATCCGGCCCTCCTTGATCTGATGCCTGACCAGTAAGCCACGCTCGCGCGGCAGACACGGAATCCTTTCATCTCGTTTTTTTCCTTGACCAAACTCAGGGGTGGTTTTGTGCGTTCATATCTCTCTCAAACAGATGCCCTGCTGAAGGCTGCAACGGTCGCCTCGGTAGATGCAGTAGGCGGCGTTTCCCGTGCTTCTGAGCTGCTAGGCATCGGCACGTCGGCGCTCACCAAGTATTGCTCGACGGCTGAAGAGTGGTCGAAGAACTTCATCCGCGTCGACCTCGCGGTCGCGCTCGACCGCGCAACGGCTCACCCTTTCATCTCCACCGCGATCAATCAGCTGGTGACCGATCAGGCGCCGACGCCTGTTGGCGAGCTGACGGCGGCGGCGGTGCTGCGGCTCGACGGGGTTCTCGACGAGGTGGTTCGTACGATCGCGGTTGCGATCGAGGATGGTCACCTGGATGCATCAGAGCGGCAGGCGGTTCGTAGCCGCATCGTTCCGGCCATGCAGTTCCTTGCGCGGCTCGATGCGATGATGGCGGGGGTCTGCTGATGACCGGCGTCGACAAAATCCTTGATGGCCTTCCCGAAAAGGATGACGAGGCGGCGCATGTGGCGCTGGCAGTGGCCGCCGCGAAATGCATCGATGCGGGAATGACCGACGAGCAGGCGGGCGGCGGGCTTCTCGCGGCACTGCGTGGGCTGCGCGACCGGCTGCGCAAGGCGAGGGTGAACTGATGATCACCGAGCCGGGTCTAAGCCGTTCTGGCATTCGCCTCCTGTATGACGTGAGGCTTCACGCCCGGCAAAACCGCCGGGCGTATCCGCTTTGCCTGAACCGCGACCTGCGCGCGGTCGGCGACGCCGTGGCCGGCGGCTACCTCGCGCGGCTCAATGACGATCCGCATTTCGTGACCGTGACCGAGAAGGGCGAAGCCTATCTCGACCGATTGATGAGGGCTGAGTGATGGGCGGCGAATTTGATCCCATGGGCGTGGCCGGCGGAAAGATGGCGGCGGCAGGCGACGATACCGAAGTGATCATCACAGGTGGCGGCGTCGAGGCGAAGACTACGGTCGGCGCCATGAAGAAGGCGGCGGGACGCGCAAACGGAATCGTCGGCGATGAACTGCGAGCCTTCATTGAGCGGATAGAGCGCCTGGAGGAAGAGAAGCGTGCAGTCGCCGACGACATCAAGAATGTCTATGGCGAGGCGAAAGGGACGGGTTTTTCGCCCAAGATCATGAAGAAGGTGATCGCGCTTCGGCGCAAGGATGAGGCGGAGCGCCGCGAGGAAGAAGCTGTTCTCGACACCTACCTGCATGCGCTCGGCATGATTGGGGAGGATTGAGATTGAACGCATCCGGTCCATACCAGCTGCTGCCTCCGCTCTCGAAGGAGGATTACGATGCCCTCGAAGCCGATATCATCGCGCACGGCGTCAAGGTTCCGGTAGAGTACGATGAGGCTGGTAACATCCTCGACGGCCACCATCGTGTTGCCATCTGCGAAAGTCTCGGCCTCGTCGATTGGCCGCGCTTTGTGCGCAAAGGGCTATCGGAAGAGGAAAAGCGGGCGCACGCCAGGTCGCTCAACTTGTCGCGCCGTCACCTTTCAACGGTTCAAAAGCGCGAGATCATCGAAGCCCAGCTTCGTGACAATCCGGCATTATCATCGCGCTCCATCGCATCCAAGCTTGGCGTGGATGACAAAACAGTCGGAACAATACGGAAGAGGATGGTCGAAGGTGCGGAAATTCCGCACCTTGTAACCGTGACTGGCCGCAACGGCGTCGTGCAGGCGGCGCGGAAGCCAATGCGCACGATGTTCTTGCCAGAGCGCGCCAACATTTCCGAAATGAAGCATGTCGTGAAGTCGATACGGCGCGCTGAACAAGAAAAGAGTCATGCCGTCCGCACGTCGCTCGCGGCCGAGATTGCGAGCAAGGCCGATGCCACGCCCTGGTGGAAGGCGGCCGGACATGAGGGGGGATCGTCGTTTCCGGTAATCTATGCCGATCCACCATGGCGGTTCGTGACGCATTCCGAGCTGACGGGCGGCGAGAAAAGCGCCGAGAACCATTATCCCACGATGTCGATAAACGACATCTGCGCGCTCGGTTGCCCGGCGCCGAAGCAAGCCGTTCTGTTCATGTGGGTGACGGATCTCGCCAACGGCATGCGCGCCCTTGATGCCTGGGGCTTCGAGTTCAAGAGTTTCTGGGGCTGGAAGAAGATCTATCCCGGCAAGCAGACCGGAACAGGATACTGGGGATTCGATAACCTCGAACTGCTTCTGATCGGCACGCGTGGCGGCTTTCCCGCGCCGCTTCCTGGTTCGCAACCGGTCAAGTGCACAGATCATCCTGTCGAGGGGCACTCGAAGAAACCCGTCTGGTTCGCTGAGCAGCTGGATCGACTTTATCCAGAACTGCCAAAGCTCGAAATGTTCCAGCGTAAAGCCAGCCTTAGTGAAGGCGATGTTCGGCTGCGAGGCAATTGGTCTTTCTGGGGTAACCAAGCAGGATCTCCGGAAAGCGAGGTAGCATGACGATCGATTTCTCACCCACGATGCTGAAGGGTTTCCTTCATGCCCGATGTGAAATGGCCGGATACCGAGCAGTCTTTCCAGATCCTAAAGCCAGCACGCGGCGACCTGCCAAAAGCTTTGAAGCTGCCAGAGCGGCGGAAAAAGAGCGGATCCGAAAGAGCGCAGGCGTTTCCGTCGAGCAAATAGATCTCGCTTGGTCGGGCCGAACGTTGGGCGTCGAGCCTCGTGAAAAGCTATGGCGCGCCTTGGGTGTCGATTTGGGCATCTACGGCGTGAAGCTGGTTGATTATGGCAAATGGGAGAAGGTTGCGTGAGCGGATTGCAGAATGGACATAACCCGGCGCGCGGCGAATATGACTTCAGATCCTTTGCCTCAGCGCTGAAGCGGAAGCATCTTGAAAACATGAAGGCCCTTAGACCGCTCTCCGACGAGATCGGCGTCACCGTATCGGATCTTTCTCGCGCCATGGGCGGCCAGATGGTCTCTGTCGGCAAGGTCATCGCGCTTTGCCGGTGGCTCAATGTGCCGGTTGAAGCGTTCTACCTTGAGCCGGAAAATCTCGAAAAATCAAAGTGTTTCACCGGGCTACACATGGAACAAGGTCACTCGGAGGCGCACCGTTGAGCGGAATGCTACCGATCGTCGAGATCCTTGCGGACGCGCAGACGCACCAAGAGCGAGCGGAATGGCTGTTTGCCTGCCCGTACGCGGTGATGCATCGAGACCACATGGCCATCCGGCGCATCCTGCAGAGTGCGGGGCTGGAGGCTGGAATTTCCTATCTCGAAGCCGTCGTGGCGCTGGCCTGTGCCAAGCGCCTGCCTGACGGCTTGTTTCCACAAACAATCGTCATGCCAGTGCAGATCGCTGCGCATGATCTCAGGGCGGCGGCGCGTGCGGGCGCCGAGGGGGTAAAATGAAATCGATGCGGGTTCTTGTGGGCTGCGAAACGTCGGGGCGCGTGCGGCGCGCCTTTGCGGATCGTGGCCATGATGCATGGTCATGCGACCTGTTGCCGGCGGACGACGGAAGCAATCGGCATATCGTCTGCGATGTCCGTGATCTTCTGGGTGAAGGCTGGGATCTGCTGGCGGTCATGCATCCGCCTTGCACGCGGCTGTGCAATTCTGGTGTCCGTTGGCTTTCCTCGCCACCGCCTGGCCGCACCGAGGAAGAGATGTGGCGTGATCTTCGGGATGGTGCTGCGCTTTTCTCCGACTGCTGGAATGCCCCGATCGAGCGCATCTGCATAGAAAACCCGATCATTCATCGACATGCGAAGGCGCTGATCCGCGATTACCAGCCACCCGCTCAGACGGTGCAGCCTTGGTGGTTTGGTGATCCCGCATTCAAGGCAACCTCTCTCTACCTGCGAAAACTGCCGCTGCTGGTGCCGACAAACAGGCTTGTGCCGCCGGCAAAAGATACCGACGAGCATAAGCGATGGTCGCAGGTGCACCGCGCCTCGCCGGGGCCGGATCGATGGAGGATGCGCTCAAAGACCTATCAGGGCATTGCCGATGCCTTCGGCGCCCAATGGGGCGGCGTCGCTGCTGGCGAGGTGGCGGCATGAGCAGCGAAGCAACAATTCGCCGTGGTGTGCGCAATGCGCGCTATGCTGCCATACCGAACCACGTATTCGAGGATTCCCGGCTGACGATGGAGGCTCGTTGGCTCCTCAGCTACCTGCTTTCGAAGCCTGATAACTGGACCGTTGTGATCGGCGATATCATCCGCAAGGGTAACTGCGGGCGGGACAAGGCGCGCAAGATGATCACCGAGCTTGTCGAGTTCGGCTATGCCGAGCGTGAGCAGACGCGGGACGATGGCAAATTCAGCTCATCAGTTTTGGTGATCTATGACGAGCCAACCGTAGGAATTCATTCCGGAATTTCGAGCCAATCGGAGAGTGTTGCATCTTTGCCGCAGACTGATTTGCCGGCGACGGCAAAACCGTCGCCGGATTCGCCGTCGCCGGTAAAATCGGCACCTAGTAATAACTCAGATTCAGCAAATACTGATTCCTACCAAGAAGAGAGAGAGCGCGAGCGATCTGCAAATCACGAAGATGATCCTGCTGCGGTGGAGAAAGCGTTTAAGCGGTTCTTCTTCGGCTGGAAGACGAAGATCAGCGACAGCGAGCCGGAGGCACGCCGGGTATGGGCATCGCTGTCCTCTGAGCAGCGGAAAGCGGCTGAGGCTCAATCAGCTGACTATCAGGCGGCTGCACTTTCGAGCGGGCGAAAGCACCTTTGCTCGGCGGCAACCTACCTGCGCGAAGAGCGCTGGGAAAAGCTGCAGGATACTGTCGTGCAGGCTCAATCGGCCACGCCGGAAGCGTTTACCGGCTATTCGAGAGCCGGACGCGCCATGATCTTCGCTGAGCTTCTGCGCCCGGCCAGATTCCTGCAGCTCACCCCGATCGAGGAGATGATCGCTCGCCAGGGGCCGGAGAAGGAGGCGCTGATCTGGCGCGACAAGCACGAAAAGCAGGGATGGCCAGAGGCTGTGAAGCTGATCGAGCTGACGGTCGAGCGTCGACGCTTCCCTGTGCCGCAGCGCATCATTGCCGCCTCCCAATGCTTCGACAAGGTCATGGTCGGGGGTCCTATTTGGGAAGCATGGCAGCGGTTGCACCATGCGCGTCGCTGGCCATGGCTGGCCGCTCCCGAGAAGTTGGAATGGGTGCAGTTCCCGAGGCTTTCGCCTGAGATCGAAGATCTCGACGAGGCTTGCCTGCAGGCACTGACGGACTTTGAAAATGCAATTGGTGTGGAGCGGGACAATGACGATGCACGGTAAAATGACGGGGAAGAAGATCCGCTACAGGCCGATGATTGAGGCTGAACTATCGCAGGAAGAGCGTGATCGCATCCATTGGCGATCGACGCGGACTGACCGAATCGCACGAATCGCAGCGGAGAAGTTGCGGGCAGCATCCAAGGAAAAGATCAAAAAGGAGCCGAAAATGGCTAAGTGGTACTGCTTGCGTGTAGAAAGTGGTCGGGAATTCGCTGTGGAAAAGTCTCTGGCCGATGCGAATGTCGAGGTCTTTATGCCGACCGAGACGGTGGTTTTCGTGCGCAAGGGGCGTCGGTTGGAGACCGTGAAGCCGTTTCTGCGGTGCTATATTCTGGTGCGTTGCGTCGGTACAGCTGAAGCTTTCCATGCTCTTTCGAGCGTCAAAGACGTGCTCGATATTGTTGGTGGAGCGTCTGGGTATCACGTGGTAGCTGACGCGGATGTTGAACGTTTCAAGGCACTTACGACCAAGAGTGAAATCCCATACATCAAGACCGACAAGTCGATGAAGGATGGTGATACCGCCGAGATCACTGATGGCCCATTCGCCGGATTCAGCTGCCTCGTGGTGGCGGTGAAATGGTGCCGGCAGGCAAAGGCGAAGGTGGTGATCGATGTCGCGGGCAAGGCTTTCGAGATCGAGAGCATGCCTCTTGCTTTCCTGAAAAAGTCGTGACAGCTATTGTCGCACTGGACGAGCCGGACAAGCAAACCCTCTGATCTCATCGCTCGACGATGTGGAGAGCAGGCCACAAGCCGCAGGGAACATTGCATCCGACCCCAGCCTTGACCGCCTCCTCTGCGAGGCACCGATTCAAGGCCGGTGCTACCGCTATGATCTCCGATTTCCAAGGCGACCCGATGCGGTCGCCTTTTTCGTATCTGGAGTATAGGCATTGTTTCCGACCGATGGAGGCTACCATGATCGGGCGGCTGTAATGGTCGCAGGCTTGGGACTACACGATGACGGAAGTTATCTTTGACGCATCCGAGATTGCACAGCTCGGGCGAGCGATCGGAAAGCTGCCGGGAGAGATCAAGGCCAAGGCTATGGCGAGCGCCATGCGACGGATGACGCAGATGGCGAAGACGCAGGTCATCAAGCAGAGTGCCTTGCGCACTGACCTACCACCAAGTCGTGTTCGGCGGATCACTACCGCCCACTTCAACGCTGGCGGAAACACGATTGAGATCGTCGAAAAGTCGGGCTGGATACCGCTCTACGATCTCGGGCCGCGTCAAACGAAAACCGGGGTGACGACGCGCTATCGCGGATCATATGCCTCAGCCTTTATTGCTCGTATGGGCAACGGACATGCAGGTGTCATGAAGCGTGTCGGCAAGGCACGCATTCCGATCCGCGAACTGTTCGGCCCTAACCCGGCACACGACGTAACGAACAACCCCGACGAGTTCATCAAGGTCTTGGCCTCGATCATCGAAGACCACCTTGCTCCTCGCGTCCTTCATGAGATCGGGCGACTGTTGCCGGGCTGACCCATCGGCCGGGTCGGCCGACCCAGACCCCCTCCCGGCACCCCCACCCCCCTTCGGGTCCTCCCCAGACACCCGCCCCCTGCGGGCCGGGACGACCCCGAGATTTCGCTAGTGACGGCGGCCAAAAAGCTGACCTGACAACCCTGACAATGGGACTGACAACCTGACATGAGCGATCTCGTCTCGCAAATGGAAGCGATGCCGGACGGCCATTGGGTCAGTGTGTCGGACCTCGCCAAGATGAAGGGTATCAGCCGGCAGACCGCCAGCGAGAAGGTAGCCAAGCTGGAGAGCGAAGGCCGCCTGTCGACGCGGAAGAATGGCCGGCTCCGCATGGTCGAGCTTGCGACCTATGACCGTCTTGTCGGCCAGGTCGGAGACGCGGCCCGCGAGATCGGAGCCGCGACGAAGAAAGGCAGCGACGAAAACTCAGGCAGCGGCGGAGCGCTGCGCGACGCGCAGACAGAAAAGGCGAAATACGAGACCCGCCTTAAGGCTCTCGATTTCGCCGAGCGAAGCGGCCAGGTCGTGCCGCTCAAAGGCGAGCACGGGATAGAGGGCGCGCTGATCAAGGTTTGCGATCATGTCGTTCGCGATCTCGGCATCCCGATGCAGTGGATCGACGAAATCATGGAGGCGGCCCGCAAGGGCGAACCGCAGCTCCGCCGACTGATGCGCAACAAGATCGCGGAGCAGCGCAAGACAGTAGCCGAACATCTCCTGGCCGTTTCCGGCGAAGCCGCAAAGGCGGAAGCGGCAGGCATCGATATCAACATCCACTTTGACGGTGACGACTGATGCATATCGCGCTGAAGCGCTCTGCTGTTGCAGTGATTGCCGCAGCGCTTGCGGCCGCGATCATGCCCCCGGAAAAGCTCGATGCCGTCGAGTACGCACGCTCCAACGTCGTTGTTCCAGACGGGCCCCGTAGCGGCGACACCTGGGATGACAGCCTGACGCCGCATATCCGCGAGCCGCTTCTAATGACCATGGTCGAGAGCGGGCACAACGAGATCGCGGTGCGGAAGTCGGCTCAGACCGGTTTCACGACCCTGCTGCTTTGCGCGGCTGCATATACGATCGCGCAGGACCCCTGCCGCATGATGATCGTGCAGCCCACGACCAACGCGCTCGCGGAGTTTAACCGCGAGAAGCTGACCGTCATGCTACAGCAGTCGGCGGCGTTGAAGAAGCTTGTACGCGATCAAACCAGCCGTTCCGGCGAAGGTTCGACCGCACTCGCCAAGCGCTTTCCCGGCGGTTCGCTGAAATTGGCGATCGCCAATTCGGCGGCCGACCTTCGATCCTCGACGATCAAGAAGGCCTATTGCGACGAGATCGACGAGTATCCTGACGATCTCGACGGACAGGGAGACCCGTTCGGCATGATCGAGGCCCGTCAGGAATCCTTCCTGGCATCGGGTGATTGGTTTCGGGCCTATGTCTCCACGCCCACGGTCAAGGGCTCGTCGAAGATCGACGACAAGTTCATGGCCGGAGACCAGCGTTACTGGAAAATGCCGTGCCCTGGCTGCGGCGCTGATTTCAAGTTTGAGTTCGATCGTCGCTACTTTAAGTTCAACGACGAGTTTCCCCACGATCCGTATTACGCGACGCCTTGCTGCGGGACTATCGTCCAGGGCCATGAGAAGGTTTCGCTCTATCGAAAGGGTAAATGGGTAGCGGAGGCGTCACGTCCCGGCGCCTACCCTTCCTACCATTTCGACGCGCTGACCTCTCCCTTCGTGCCGTGGGAGAAGATCGCGGAACGCTTCATCGCCTGCAACGGCGATCCGCAAAGTCTGAAGACGTTCTTCAACCTCACGCTGGGTCTGCCTTTCGACATGAAGGGGGACGCTCCCGACCATGTCAGGCTAATGGAGCGCCGCGAAGTTGGGTTAAGGCGCGGTCACATTCCGGCGCAGGGCATCGTGTTTGTCGGCACCGCAGACGTCCAGATGAATGGCATCTGGTATCTGTTCAAGGCATGGGGGCCCGATCGCCAGAGCTGGCGTGTCGACGCAGGATATATCGAAGGTGCGACCGACGATCCGCATGGTGGTGCGTTCGTCAAGCTTGAGGAGCTGCGCAGCAAGGAGTGGCCGGACGCCTTCGGTCGCACCCGCAAGGTCGATGCCTTCGGCGTTGATACGGGCTATCGCAGCCACGTCGTCTACACCTGGTGCCGAGGCAAGGCAGGCGTGTTTGCTCTCGATGGTCTCGACGGCTGGTCTAGGCCACCGATCGGACAGCCGAAGCCGATGGATATCAACTTCAACGGCAAGCGCATTCGCAACGGCGTCATGCTGTGGGGCGTCGGCACCTGGTCAATCAAGGGCGCCTTCTATGCCAGCTTGCGCAAGGAAGGCCGCGCCGCCGGCAAGGATATCGATCCGCCTGGCTACTGCCATTTCGGCGACTGGATGGACGAGATCTACTTCAAGCAGATCACGTCCGAGTATCTCGGTGTCGAAAAGTTCAAGGGCCGGTCGCGACAGAAGTGGATACCGCGCGTCGGCTACGAAAACCACCTGCTCGATTGTGAGGTCTATGGCGAGGCGCTGGGAGATTATCTCGGTATCGCGCGCATGACACCGGATGAGTGGCAGCGGTTGATCGCGATGCGCGGCGTACCGGAAGAGGCATTCAACGCCGATCTCTTTTCTCCTGCGCCGCTGATCGTGCAGACGCAGGCGGCGAGATTGGCCAGCCAACCCGCCGAGGGGGGCACCGTCACGGCGGAAGAGCCCAAGAAGACCAGCATGCGGAGCGGCTGGCTGCAAAGGAAACACTAATGGCTTGGTCTCAGACGGATCTCGATAGCATCGAGGCGGCAATCGCCACCGGCGCTAAGCGGGTTCGATATCAAACGCACGAGGTCGAGTACCAGAGCATCTCGGATATGCTCCGCGCTCGCGATGTCATCAAGGCGGCAATCGAGCCGGATTCCAATAGCGCGCGCACCACGGTGGCGCGATTTCATCGTGGGTTCTCATGCAGCTAAATCTCCTCGATCGCGCGATCATGGCTGTAGCGCCTCGCCGTGGACTGCAGCGATTGCAGGCACGATTTCAGGCGCAGGCTCTCAACGACACTTTGATGAGCTATGATGCCGCGAGGGCATCTCGGGCATCACAGGGCTGGCGGACGGTCGGCACAGACGCGAACGCCGAAATTCAGTTTTCGGCTTATCGGCTGCGCGAGATCTCCCGCGACATGGTTCGCAACAACCCGTTTGCTGCGCGTGGCGTGCAGGTCATCTCGGAAGGGATCGTCGGCGCAGGAATCATTCCGACGATCGAGACTAAGGTCGCCGGGATGAAGGCGCAGATGCAGGCGCTGGTCAATGAGCATTGCGATACCAGCAAGATCGATGTTGATGGTCGTAACAACCTTTACGGCTTGCAAAGCCTAGCTGCTCGCAGCGTCGTCGAGGCCGGTCAGGTTTTGGTTCGGATGTTTCCGCGAAAGGCGGCGGATCGACTTCCTCTTCCTTTCCAGCTTCAGGTCCTCGAAGCTGACTTTCTTGACACCAGCAAGGATGGCGCCCTCTCTGGTGGCGGCTTCATCCTGAATGGGATCGAGTTCACGGCGCAGGGGCGCAGGGTGGCTTACCACCTATATCGTGAGCATCCCGGCAACATAGTCACGTTCCGTCTGCCTGAGAGCATTCGCGTCCCTGCCGAATATGTGGCTCACATCTATCGGATGGACCGGCCGGGCCAAATGACCGGCGTCAGCTGGTTTGCACCTGTCATCCTGTCGATGCGCGATTTCGCCGACTACGAGGACGCGCAGCTCATTCGCCAGAAGATCGCCGCCTGTTTTACTGCCTTCATCACGAAGGCGGATGGCGGGATGAACTCGATGCTGGGCGCTGCGAGCGGCAAGAGCGAAACAGATCTGCCCATAGAAGGCGTTGAGCCCGGTCTGATTATGCGCCTGGGTCAGGGGGAAGATGTTACGTTCGGTGTTCCGCCGCAGGTAGAGGGGTATCGGGACTTCTCCACGGTGACGCTTCATAAGATCGCGATTGGCCTTGGTGTCGACTACGCGAGCCTCACTGGCGATGCGAGCCAAGGGAACTTCTCCAGCGGTCGTATGGGCTTCCTACGTTTCAGCCGATCCATCGAGAACTGGCAGTGGAACATGATGGTCCCCTCGTTCTGCGATCCGGTCGGTGGTTGGCTTCTGGATGGGCTCGCCGCGCAGATGGGCCGGAGAATTCCGGCGAGAGTTACTCACACTCCGCCGCGTCGCGAGATGCTCGACCCGACGAAGGAGACGAAAGCGTCGATCGAGGCCATCCGAGGTGGATTGTCCTCGCGGTCCTCGGAGGTGCGCAAGCTCGGCTTCGATCCAATCGACCTCGATGCCGAAATCAAGGCGGACAACGACCGTGCGGATTCCCACGGTCTGACTTTAAGCAGCGACAGCCGGTATCCGGTGAGTGGTGTCGTCACACAGGAGATCAACAATGGGCAGTAAGCTTGTGAAGGATGGCGAACTCCATCTTTACGGCATGGTCGGTGGCGACTGGACTTGGGATGAAGACGGCATCCGAACAACCGGCTTTACCGACGAGCAGGTCATTGAGGCGCTGAGCGAATTGTCTGGCGACCTTGTTGTTCGTCTCAACACCGGCGGGGGCATCGCATTTCAGGGTATCGCCATCTACAACGCCCTCAAGGCCTACGATGGCAAGGTTACGATTTACATCGACGCCTTGGCGGCTTCTGCCGGATCGGTGGTCGCCATGGCTGGCGATACGATCATCATGCGCCCTGGGTCCATGATCATGATCCATAACCCCGCCACTATCACCTGGGGAACCTCCGATGAACATCGGAAGGCTGCCGGTACTCTCGACGAGATCGCCGCTGCTGCCGCCGAGATCTATGCCGCACGTAGCGGGAAGCCAATCGCCGAGATCCTTTCCCTGATGGCGGAAGAAACATGGATGCGTGGAAACGTGGCCAGGTCTCTCGGCTTCGCCGACGATGTCGAGGAGGCCGGGGAGACAATGTCGCTCCCGACCTTCAACTACAAGCTCTTCAAGCATGCTCCCCATGAGCTTGCTCTCAACCGCGCCGTGGCGGCTCCCGGCAATCCCGTAAAACCGGCACAAGCCGTCCAAACCATGGAGTTCGTTATGAATGCTCCCGCACCGGCCGCACCGGCCGCTGTCATCTCCGAAACGACGACCGCAAAGGATGTCACGCAGGACATTTTCGCGCGTTGCCGCTCGGCCAAGCTTTCAATGGAAGAAACCGACAAGGTGCTTGCCGAGGCGAAGGGCAACCCCGACACGGCGCGCGACCTGATCATCAACATGCTGGCCGATCGCGCCCCGCCTGAAACGATCAGCCACTCTCCGGCAACCGTGACCGCAGACGCCGGCGACAAGTTTGCGATCGGCGCCACCAAGGCGCTGCTCCTCAAGGCTGGCGTTGCTGGTGGTGAAGCCAATGAGTTTTCGGGGATGACGATGCGTGAGATCGCGCGGCACTCCCTTGATCTTCGCGGCGAGAAGCCAACCTTCTCCGATCCGCTGATGATGGTCGGTCGCGCAATGCAGCCAGTTATGGCTGGCGGCATGCACACCACGTCTGACTTCGTGAAGATCCTGGCCAACGTCGCCAGCAAGTCCATGTTGCGCGGTTACGGCGAGGCCGAGGAAACCTACAGCGAATGGACGTCGAAGGGCGTTCTCACCGATTTCAAGCCAGGCAACCGCGTCGACACAGGACTGTTCCCGTCGCTGGCAAAGGTCGAGGAAGGTGCTGAATACAAGTACGCGACGATGAGCGATCGCGGCGAGACGATCCAGCTCGCGACCTACGGCAACATGTTCGCCATCAGCCGCCAGGCAATCATTAATGATGACGTCGGCGCCTTCTCTCGCATCCCGTTGAAGATGGGACGCGCGGCCAAGCGCACGATCGGCAACCTGGTCTATGCGGTTCTGACCAGCAATCCCGTCATGAGCGACGGCGTTCAGCTCTTCCATGCCACGCATAAGAACCTTTTGGCTGGCGCCGGCATCACTGCCGCATCCATCAGTGCAGCCCGTGCGGCCATGGCTAAGCAGGCCGACGCCGATGGGATTGCTGCAGCCGGCCTGAATATTCGTCCGAAGTTCCTCCTCGTGCCGGTAGAACTGGAAGACGATGCGGCGGTTCTGATGGCTTCGGAGTTCGATCCGTCGAAGACGCAGCGCGTACCGAACTCCGCGCGTAATGCAGCGACCGTGATCTCCGAGGCGCGTCTGTCCGCGAACTCGGCGGCGGCCTGGTACATGGCCGCTGATCCGAACTCCACGGATACGATCGAAGTCGCCTATCTGAACGGCGTCGAGACGCCGACGCTGGAGCAGAAGGAAGGCTGGGGCATTGATGGCGTCGAGTTCAAGGTCCGCATCGATGCCGGCGTCAAGCAGCTCGACTACCGTGGCCTGGTGAAGAACCCCGGTCAGTAAACGGCAGACCAGCAGCCGGCGGCATTTCAGTCGCCGGCATCGTTCACAGGCCGCCACGCGGCTAAATCCACGGGATTATCGCTATGAAAAACTATACGCAGAAGGGTGATGTCATCACCGTCTCGGCACCCGCCGCAGTTACTTCCGGAAAGCTTGTCGTGATCGGCTCGCTGGTCGGCGTTGCGCAGAAGGACGCCGCCAATGGTGCCGACCTTCCGCTCGTTACCGAGGGCGTCATCCGCTACGCGAAGGTCTCGGCTCTCGCGATCGCTGTAGGTGACAAGGTCTACTATGACTCCACCAATGATCAGCTGAACAAGACGGCCTCTGGCAACACGCTCGTCGGCATTGCCGTCGTTCCGGCCGCAAATCCGTCGCCGACGGTGGAATTCAAACTCGGCGCGACCACGGTCTGACCATGGCGAACCTTTTCGAACGTCTGGCGGCCGTCAGTCGGCAGACGGCCGAGAGGGTGCACGGCAAGGCGGTTCGGATCTATCCGGTCTCCGGAGACGATCCGAACGCCCGGCCACGCCTGTCCGAGACTGAGATGCCTTACGACACATCGGCGCTGTTTTTCGAGAACACGATGATGGAGAGCGAGGCTCGCTCCCAGCCGCTCGCGGGCGGAAGTCGTCTTCTCGGACGCTCTCTGCAGCGAACCGCCTCCATCCGCCTTGTCTACGGCATGCCGCTGCGAACCGGCTTCTTTATGGAGCGGCTCGATGACGGTGAGTTCTTTACGATCGAGAGCTTCGATCCCGATGGCCTCGGTCACGTCATGGCGGTTGTTCCCAGCGCCAAACGACCTTCTTCCCTGTGAGGTTTCATGCTTGCCCCTGACGCCTTGCGCCTCATCACCGTCGAAACTCTGCGGCCAACATCCGCGGTTCTCACCAAGGGTGGGTTTCCCACTTTCGCCGGAAAGAACGTTCTCGACAGCCGCGCAGTGGCAACGCAGGACATCGATCCGGCGCAGGCTTATACCCCCGTTCTTTCGGTTCATACCGGCACCTCGACGAACACGTCGCGAGGAGCGTTGGCGGACCTTGAAGATTTCGAATGCGAATGCGTTCTCGACATACGCGCCGAGTTGGCGATCGCAGCGGAAGAGGGCGGAATGGTCTATGCCGTACCGATGGCGGCGACGGATGCCGAGGGTGAACTTGTTCTCTCCGCCCTGTGTGCGCAGGTGCAATTCCTGCTTGAGCGGAGCGAGCGTGGTGTAGCCTGGCGTCGGATCGCGCCGCGCGTGATCTCCCTTGAAGAGATGCCATTCGAGTTTCCTGACCTTGGCTTGCGGTATCTGCGCAGGACCATGCGCTACCGCCTGCAAGTTCCGGGCGATCTGTTTCTCGCATCCGAAGGCGGCCTGCCTGAGCCGATGCGATCCATTTTCGAGGCCTTGCCGGAGCAAAGCTACGCCAAGGCAAAGCTTGCCGAGCTTGCCGGCTATTTCATCGCAGAGACGGCGCCGCCGCTGGAGAAGTTGGTGGGCGAGGTTCAGATCGGTGGCGAGCAACTTCAAATTGGCGTCGGCTAGACCGAGCCCTGACCTCAGGAGAAATCGATGAAGAGGATTTATGTCGCGGCCGATGGCCGCGTGATCCCTGGCGGCTGGCCGGAAGACGGGCGGCCGATCAATGACCTTAGCCAGCTCGAACGCAACCTTGTGAGGGATGGCGACCTCGTCGAGGTGAAGCCCGCCAAGACCACGAAGAAGGATTAGAACTAATGGTAGCCAACATCCCGAGCGATATCGTCGCTCCGCTTCTTGCCTTCGACGTGGAGTCGGGCGGGCAATTCACATCCGAAACGAAGATGATCCTTCTGGGGCACGGCCTTGCTGCCGGCTCCCTTGCCGAGGTCGGTATCTCGCTTTGCTCCAGCGTCAATGAAGCTCGCGCCCTTGCTGGCCGTGGTTCGATGCTTGAAAGCATGGTGATCCGGCTTTTCCAGAACGCGCCGAGCCAGGAGCTGTATCTCGGGCGCGTCGCCGATACCGGCACGGCGGAGATCCGCACCGTCACCATCGGTGTCGTGCCGGCCAACGGTGGGCAGGGCGTCCTGCAGATCGCTGGCGAGGATGTCTCGATTGAGATCGCCGCCGGCACATCCGCCAACGCCGTTGCCACGGCTCTGGCCGCTGCTGTCAACGCGTATTTCAATGCCGCAACCAAGAAGAGTCTGCCGTTCACGGCGACTGCCGCCACGAACGTTGTCACGCTGACGGCGCGTCACAAGGGTATCTATGCTTCGAAGCTCGATGCATTCGTGCCGGTTATCGATGGTGGCAATGCATTCAATGGGGTCCTTACCTTTGCCACTACCACGCCTGGCGCTGGTGTTCCTGATGTCGCTCCCATCCTCGCCGCCATGGGCGACGATCCCTTCGAAATCGTGGTCTCGGCCTTCGGTGACGACAGCAACCGCAGCAAGCTCGACGACTTTCACAACAACACGGCGGGTCGCTGGTCCTATGCGCAGCAGCTCTACGGCCATGCCTTCTATCCGAAGACAGGTACGACAGCCGAACTGACGGCATCCGCGCTGGCGAAGGATACCTGGCATCTGACCATGATCCCGATCCTGTCGAATTCGGGCATGGCGACGCCGGATTACGAATTCGTTGCCGCCGTGGTCGGGCGTATCGCGGCGTTGCTCGGCAGTGGCGCCGATGGCCGTGTCTCGGTCAACCAGACTGGTCTCAAGGTTGAAGGCGTTCTGGCGCCGCGCGACCGCACATACTGGCCGGGCTACGCCACGCGCGACGCGTTCCTGAAGAACGGCGTTTCCGCCTGGAAGGTGAATACCAGCGGTGACGTCCTGATCGACAAGGTGATCACGCAGCAGCAGACGACGAACAACGTGCCGGATACGGTATTCCGCGACATTCAGGCGGTCTACCAAATCACCTATGCGCTGAAGTTCCACCGGACGGCGCTCGCCAACGAACATTCGAACAAAGCGATCGTCGACGACAATCCGGCCAACAACGCGAACCTGCGGACGCCGAAGGACATCAAGGCAACGCTGGTGAATTCCACAGTGCAGCTGCAAATGCGGGGTGTCGTCGAGTCTTCGCAGGATCTCCTTGATCAGATCGCCGTGACGCGCGACGCGGACGACCGCAATCGCGTCAACATCGTTCTGCCGATTGACCGGGCCAACCCGCTCGATATCTTCGCCGGCCTTGCCCGCGTCTACGCTTAACGGCAGGGCGGTTCCGCCCTCGCATCTCTTTTTCTTTTTCAGGAGAAACTGCCATGGCTGGCAAGGATTTCGGCGGACGCATGAGCGTCCGGCTTTCGAGCGGCAGCACGCTTGCGCTGCGCGGCACATTCAACGTCTCTGGCGCGCGATCGTCGTCGGAGGCGGTCACCAATCAGGACGGGTCCATGGACCGCACCTTTACGCCGCGTTCGCCGAGTGCGGTCATCAACTTCCGCGATGGCGATGTCACCGACGACGAACTGATTGAATCTCCGCGCCAGAACATAGTCATCAACGAGGAGAACACGGGCGTCACCCATCACTTCATCGACGCCGTTTTCACTGGCACTCCAGAGAGCAACCGCGTCAACGGTGAAGCCTCTGGCGTGACCATCGTCGGTACCACCTATCGCAGGACGGGTGGCTGACGATGGCGCAAAAGACCATCAAGCTCTCGCAGCGCTACGAGCCTCCCAACGAAAGGCCGTTCGACAGCATCACGCTGCGGGAGCCGACTTATCAGGACATCATCATGTCCGGTCTCGGTTTCCCGCAGGAGCTGCAGCCGAACGGCCATGGCGGCACGATGGTAGTGACGTACTATCCAGTCGTCGACGCGTACGCGCAGCGGCTCGTTGTCTCGCCGGAATACAAGGATCTTGCCGGTCTGTCGTTCGCAGACACCAATGATCTGCAGGACGCAATCTGCGGTTTTTTCCGGCAGGCGGCACTGAAAACTTCCTCAGCGCCGCAGACCAGTTCGTCTTCCGACTCCGATGGGACGCAGCAGCCGTCCAGCGAATGACGCTTCGCGAATTGTCGTGGTGGGTAAGCCGCGCGATCGCATTCCGTAAAGGTTGATCATGACACGCGAAGTCGAAGCCCGGCTCAAGATATCGGCCGTCGATAAGACCGGTCGGACGCTTAAGAACGTGTCCGACAAGATGGCCGATATCAACAAGCGGGCGGCCGCCTTTAACAGGCAGCAGTCCGTCCTGGGGAAATCGACCGCTGCCATGTATGCCGGTATCGCGCGGTTTGCCGCGCCGGCGGCGCTTGTCTATGGCGCCAAGAAGGCGTTGACGGATTTCGCCGCCGTCGAGCGTCAGATGAACCGGATCGGTATCACCGCCAACGCCAGCGCCGAAGAAACCAAGTCGGCCTTCACCGAGCTGCAGTCAACGACCAAGCAGCTCGCCCTGGGTGTCGAGGACGGTATCACTGCGCTCGACACGCTCGTTGCTTCGGGTATGGACCTGAAGGAGGCTATGGCCTTCCTCCCCTCCGTTCTTGCCACCGCGCAGGCATCGGGTGCTGCCACCGACGATATCGCCAACACCGCGATCAAGGCGGCCTCGGCTCTGAAGCTCGAGACCAGTCAGATGCAGCGGGCGTTTGACATCATGGTTGCCGGCGGCAAGGCGGGCCAGTTCGAACTGAAAGACATGGCGACATACATTCCAGACCTCGCGAACTCGTTCGCGTCGCTCGGATATACAGGCGAGGATGGCCTTAAGAAGCTGGTGGCGATCCTTCAGACCATTCGTGAGGATACCGGCTCGGCGTCGTCGGCCGCGACCTATGCGGGGAATGTCTTCGGCAAAATTTATTCGGCCGACACGGCTAGCAAGTTCTCGAAGATGGGTATCGATCTCCGCAAGGAGATGGATGCTGCTCGTAAAAGCGGCGAGGATACGGTGGCCGCCTTTGTTCGCATCTCGAAAGAGGCAATCAAGGGCGATCTTAGCAAGCTGCCTCTGCTCTTCACCGACGAGCAGTTCCGTCTCGGCATGCAGTCTCTGATGACCTCAGCGGACAGCTACAAGAAGTTCATCGACACGGTGAATAGCTCGGAGGTCGATGGCACAGTCCTACAGGATCTCAACCGCGTCACCGGGGATACGCAGGCAAGTATCGACAAGCTGTCGAGCAGCTGGGACAAGATGTTGAACAGCGTCGGCAAAGGGGTAGCTCGGCCGGCCGTGCCGATCATGGACGCGATTTCGAAGGATGTCGATTACGGCAGTGCTGTTCGCGAGGCTCTCGGCAAGCAAGGCAAAGGATACTGGGAGACCGAAACTTGGATGGCGATGAACCTGCCCTTCGGCAGTTTTTCGCATAGCGCCGAGGCAGATCGCCTGGCGCTGACCGGCGGTTACCGCGATCCCGAATTCATCGAGCGCATGCGGCAGGGGCCGAACATGCCGCAGGGGCCGCAGCTTCCCGAGTTTCCGGGCGGTGATCGTCATCTCGACCCGCGCAATCTCCCGAAGACAGGTGTGCCGGCTCCAGGCTCTCGCCCGTCAATGGTCTCCACACCCAAGGTCAATCTGGCTGAAATCTATGGGCAGTATGCCGATAGCCGCAACTCGGCAGCTGGGTGGGAAAAGGCCAAGGCAGCGGGCATGCCGGGTGCGCCGAACCTGCAGTCCGATTTCTTTCGTATGCCATCGAAGGAAGAATTCAAGGATGCGCTGAAGATTGATCTAGGCGGTGACGAAGCTGGTCAGAAGGTAGCTGATGGCGGCAAGGAAGCTGGCAAGGCGATCGAGGATTCCGCCGCATTCTTCAAGGTCGCTGGCTACGATGTCGGCGCGGCGATCACCGCAGCTGCGGAAAAGCTCTCGGCGGCGGCGGGCCGTTTCAATTCGTTCGGTCCGGGCAGCGCGAATGGGCCGCCGGGTGTGAATGCCAATACCGGCCGCTCGATGCCCGCATCGGTCAACCGGCCGATGAACGCAGGTATGGAGTAACGCAGTATGAGACACTGGCAGAGAGACCTGCGGCCAGCCAGCTTTCGCGGTATCCGCTTCTGGGTCGATCAGGACGCGCTGTCCGCCGGGAAGCGGATCGCGCGGCATGAATATGCCGGTGGCCGGCAGACGGTTCTCGAAGAAGCTGGCCTCGCCACCAGCATCTATGACGTTACGGCCTATCTTCTCGGCGATGTGAGCGATCTACAGGTCGTGTCGTTGCAGGCGGCGTGTCTCGCGGTTGGGCCGGGGCGGCTAGTACTACCGATCGATGGCGGCTTCATGGCCTACATCGAGAACTTCACCCGGTCGCGAGAGCGCGACCGGCAGGGCTATATAGCCTTCAGCTTTTCGGCCATTCCTCTCAGCAACGAGACTGGCATGATCCTCGGCTTGGCCGATGTAACCTTGGCTTACGTCACCGATATCGTTGACGCGGCCGCCGGACTGTCGAGGTTGTTTCGATGACTGCTGATCGAGATGCGCTGTGCTCCTGGCTGTCCGACCTCGCGGCCGTGATCGTCCAGGATGCTGATGACCTGTCGGATGTGGCGACGCGGATTGCCGCCGCCCCTAGCCTGTCGGCTGCTGCGTTTTCCACCGAGATGCTGTCTCTGATGCGGATCGTCGGCGAAAGCGTCACGTCGGTGGCAGGCTTCGATGGCCTGAAGGCTGGCAGTTTCGAGGAGGGCGACACCGAAGCGGCTGGCAAGATCCTGCTCGCTGTCGGTCTTTCGCTTGCTGGCGGGCGCGTGGAGTGGATTTCGCGGCCGCAGGCAAGGGCAGGACGGGAGCGGATCTCGGCGGCCGGCGACGCCGCGCTTGCGGTTGTCTCGACGATCGGCGCCGATGCTGCGGATCTGTATGGCTGGCTTTCCCGCCTGGTGCAGATATCCGTTCGGCTGGTGTCCGATCTTGCCGCCGATCTGGCGCCAGTTGGGCGCGTGGAAACGGGCATCTCAATGCCGTCCACGGTGCTCGCCTACAAACTCTATGATGAGGCAGGTCGCGCCGCAGGCCTCGTCGACATCGCCGGATCATCGACACCCATGTTGATGCCGATCGGCTTCGACGCGCTGGAAAACTGACATGTTCGAAAATGTGACGGTGGCGGGATTTCCGCCGATCAAGCAGATCACCATCAATGTATCTGCCGAGCAGGCGGCGCGCTCGGCTAATCTGGATCTCGTCATTAGAGGTCCTGGCATCCCGATCGTTACCGGGCAGGACGCTGTCATCAAGGCGACCGGCACGCTGATGCTGACCGGATACGTGCGCGACGTCGATACCGCCTACACCGAGGCGGAACGCAGCCTCGGCTGCAGTCTGGTATCGCGGACGGTCGACTTCGTTGAGTGCTCGGCCGAGCATAAGACGGGGGAGATCTTCGACAAGGATATCGTCGCGATCGCCGAGGAACTCGATTCGCTTGGTATCGGCATCAAGTCGGATGGCACTCGCTTTCCTAAAGAGCCCCGCCATAAGCTCAATCTTGGCGAAAGCCCTTTTAGCTCGATCGAGCGGCGGGCGCGTGGCCGCGGCGCCTTGATCCACGATACCGCCACGGGCGAGATCATGATCGCCAGCAAGCCAGGCGGTACGCACGCTGGCACTCTGAGGCGAGGCAGAAACATCCTGCCCGGCGCATCGGCGAGCTTCACAGAGTCGGGCCGCTACAGTGATATCAATGTGCGTGGGCAAACGACGGAGGGCACCGGAAAGCAGCAGCTCCGGCCGCAGACTTCCGTCCGCGACGGCGGCATCAAGCGTCGGCGCCCGTTGATCCTAGTGCATGAAGGCGAGACGACGCTCGACCGGATGAAGACACGTGCCGGATGGACGGGGCGTCGCACCGCCGGCAACGGGGTCACGGCGAGCATTCCGGTCACCGGATGGCGGGACGACGCCGGCATGATCTGGCAGCCGAACTGGCTGGTTGCCGTGGAAGACGACTGGCTCGGCATCGAGGGGCTGATGATTATCAAGAGCATCGTTTTCGAGCAGGGCGATATGACCAAGGCTACGCTGTCGCTTGCCGATCCGCGTGCGCTCGGCGGCGAAAACCCGCGTGGCAAGACCGCCAGCGGCTATGCGGCGCCTGCAGCCGTCGATGCGGAGTATATAGACGAATGATCCGCATCGATCTTGATGGACGTGTTGTAGAGCAAGGTGGCCAACAGTTTGTCTCTGGTCGTGGTGCCTACAACGACGCATGGACAAAGGTGTACCGGCCCGAGCCGCATGGTTTCGCGTCGAGCCCCATAGCAGGCGGCATGGGTTTCGTGCTGCCGCAGCCCGGCAATCCGGACTTCGCTATGATGATCGGCGGCGAGCACCCGGGCAAGCGCCCTGTTCTACCCAATGGGGGCGTCGCGATTTACGATGCCTTCGGCAATATCCAGAAGCTCATCGCCACTGGCATTGTTGTCGACGTCGGTGCACGCACGATCACGACGACAGCCGGAGGCTGGGTTCTGAATGGTCCTGCAACGATCAACGGCAATCTGCAGGTCAACGGAAACATCACTGCCTCAGGCGTGATCACCGACAGCGACGGCAACAACGGCGCTTAAGCGCGCATTCTCTACATAAGCGAGGACTTCAGTGGTTCGCATCATTCCTAAGGGTGATAGCGCCGAGCCTTACCGCGCGCCGGATCTCGGCTGGAACGGCTTTGTCGGTGATCTCCTCATCAACGCATCAGACCACCCAACAGCACCTGGCGACTTTCGCGCGGGGCAAGGGCTGGCGACGCAGGTCCTCATCCACCTCATGACCGATCGGCGCGTCGAGGAAAGCGAGCTGCGCGAAGGCGAGGAAAATAGGGGTTGGTTCGGCGATAGCTTCGATCAGATGGACGGCGAGGGGCCAATCGGCTCGCGCTGGTGGCTGCTGCGCCGGCAGTCGCTTTACGACGGCATCGAGATCGACGCGCAGGATTATGCGATCGAGGCTCTGCAGCCATTGATCGATCAAGGCGTGGTGTCGCGCGTTGAAGCGGTCGCGACCGCTGATCGGCCCGCGAACCGGCTCGACTGTGAAGTTTCGCTCTACGGTCGTGACGGCGCCCGCATCTATCAACGAAAATTCGAAAGTTTATGGAGGCAGATCGATGGCGTGGCCTATCCGCTCGCTGGATGAACTATCGTCGCGTGCGCGCGGATACTTTCGGCAGTATCTGCCGGGCACGGACACCAGCCTGAAAAACAACTTCGTCACCATCGTCGTGAAAGTGCTGGCCGGCCTCGGCCATGAGCTTGAGCTGCGCGCCGGATGGCTCGCCAGGCAGATCTTTCTTTACAGTGCGGCCGAGCAGTTTGTTATCCAGCATTGTGCGGATGTCGGGATCTATCGCAAGCAACCGACACCAGCGGTTGGCTCGATCACTGGCACTGGTACACCGGCCGCTGTGTATCCTGCGGGAGTTAGGTTTGTCTCCGCCTCTGTAATATACATCTCTACTTCCAACGCGACAGCAGCCAATGATGGATCAATATCCTTCGCGGTCTCGGCGGAAACTAAAGGTGCGAATGGAAACAGGGATGCGGGCGGTGCGGTCAGTTTGGCTGACCCTGGACTATATCCAGACCTCTCTGCGCAGTTCACGGTTTCGTCTGCAGGTCTGGGGGGTGGTGCCGATCTCGAAAGCATCGAAGATTTGCGCCAACGTGGCCTGCAGCGAAAGCGAAACCCGCCAGGTGCGGGATCTTTGACGGATTATGAGCGCTATGCCCGCGAGGTCTCTGGCGTAGTTGCTGCTTGGGCATTCAGGGCGGCGTCACCTGGCACCGTCTGGGTCTATTTTCTGTTCGCCAACCGGGTAAACTTGATACCGGAGCCTTCCGATGTAGCCGTTGTGCAGGCCTACATCGATACCAAGCGCCTCGTCCGGGTCGACAACACCGTCGCACTTGCGCCAGTTGCCAATCCGATCGATGTCACGATCAACGGATTGTCGAGTGATACCACGGAGATCCGAGCAAGCATTTCAGCTGCGATCACGGCGATGTTTCTCGCCAAGTGCAGGCCGGGTATTCCTGGAAACACTTTCACCGTCTCCAAGTCATGGATTGGAGAAGCCATCTCTGGCGTGACGGGTGAAGATCGTCACGTTCTTGCTCTGCCGGTCGGTGACGTCACGTTAACCGATGGCCGGTTCCCAACGCTTGGGGTTGTTACATATGGCTCGTGATCCTGCTCTTGTAACGAGAACGTCGACCGGGGCAGGTCCATCGAGTGGCAGCCGGCCTCCTCTTGTGGATGATGCGTTGTCCGATCCGAGCGCTGAAGATCTGCTCGGTGCAGCGTTGGCGATGTGGCCCACGGGACCCGCGTTCGGCTCCCCCGATGGAGAGGCCGTCAGCCTTGACAGTCGCCTGGCGGCATTCACGCGGGTGCTGGTATCTCCTTTCGCCCTCGTTTACGCCCGCCTCTGGGCGCTAGCGCGAGAGGCGACCCTATCCGGTATCGATGACCTCCTCCCGGAGTGGGAGGTCGAATATGGCCTTCCTGACAATTGCGTGACCGGAGAAACATCTGCGGCAGAACGGATTCGAGCCTTGGAGGCCAAGGTCAATAGCCAGCAGGTGAGTACGCCGCAGGATTTCATCACTTTGGCTGCGCGTTACGGGTTCACGATAACCATCGAAGAGCCTGCGATTTTTGAATGCGGCTTCTCCGTCTGCGGTGGAGAGCACGTGGTCGGCGATCCTCGACAAGAGACGTATTGGATCGTCCGCGTGAGCGACCTCGCCGTTGATTTCTTCACCGCTGGATTTTCTCAGTGCGGCCTCGATCCGCTTTTCGATATCGGCGACGCCGATCGCCTGATGTGCGTCTTGCGGCGCGTCGCCCCAGCCTGGACCACGCCAATCCTCATTGCCGATTGATACCCGAAAGGTTTCGCCATGAAATATCAGAAACCATACGGATCTCTAGATCCGGATGCCCCTTACGTTGACTACAGCGCTGGAGTGAACAGCGGCTCGAAAATTCCTGCTGGCTTTCCGAACTGGACCCAGCGCGAGATTGTCGACGTCATCGCAAAATCAGGCTTCACGCCAGACGATGTGCTTCAGCTGGCTACGGCGATCCAGTCGCAGAAGATGAATTTCGCCGTTGCGGGCGGCGCCGCGAATGCCCTGACTGCTGTCTTGTCGCCGACGCCGACGCTTTTCACGGGGTTGGCCATCCGGTTGATGTTGACCAATACAAACACCGCAGCCGCTACACTCAACCTCAATGGCTTGGGGAATAAACCCATCGTCAAGTTCGATGGCGGTGCGCTTGCCCGAGGCGAGCTCATCGCAGGCACGATAGCCGAGTTTGCTTTCGACGCGACTGGAGACCGATGGATAATCGTGTCGGCAATCCGTTACGGTTTCGGCGCCGGTCAGCAGTATTTCAACACTGCGGGAGCAATGTCGTTTACCGTTCCGGTCGGTGTGACAATCATTGAAGTCGAATGCTGGGGCGGCGGCGCTGGCGGTGGCGGCATTGGTGCCGGGGGCAATGGCTCCGCAGGCGGCGGCGGTGGTGGTGGATATGCGCGGAAAAGGATCAACGTAACACCCGGTCAGGTTCTCACGGGGACGGTCGGTGCAAATGGTGCTGGTGGTGGCGCCGGCGGGTCTGGATCTGCTGGCGGCACGACTTCCTTTGGCGGCGTGGTCACCTGCAACGGTGGCACTGGCGGTAGCCCCAATCCGACTGGCAACGGCGGTGGAGGTGGTGCTGCGACTGGCGGCGACATCAACGCGACAGGCGGTGCGGGCACAGCCGGCGCGGCGGGCGCGAGTGTCAGCGGCGGCCCAGGCGGCACGTCGTCATTCGGCGGGGCAGGCGGTGGCGGCGGGTTCGGCATTGCTGGCCCCGGAGCTTCTCCTGGGGGTGGCGGTGGTGGATCTGGCAGTGCCGGCGCCAACTCGGGTGGAAGTGGTGCAGTCGGCGCAATCTTCATTAAGTGGTGAGAACATGATTTACGCACGTGTGGTTGATGGATTGGTTGTTGAGGTCGTCGATCTTTCTGAGGAGTTCAAAATCCAAGAGATTTATGTGCCGGAAGTGGCTGAAGAGTTCTTTCCTGCACCGGCAGAGGTTGAAATCGGATGGGCATTCGTTGATCGAACTTTCGTTCCTCCCCCGGCGCCGGATCTTGATGATGTGAGAGCGCTTCGTATAGCCGCCCTCACATCAGTCTGTGCTCTTGCAATCGTTGGTGGCTATTCCTCTGACGCGCTCGGTGTCGCGCACAGATATCCAAGTGGCGTCATTGATCAGATCAATATGATGGGCAGTGTGACCGCGAGCTTACTGCCTGATCTGCCTCTGGATTGGGCAACGCCGTTCTGGTGTGAGGATGAGGCGGGCGAGTGGGCATACCGTCCTCATGCGGCTGCACAAATCCAGCAGGCTGGATCGGACGGAAAGGCACATGTGGTGTCATGTCAGACACGGCTTTCGCAGCTTTCCGCAACTGTCATGTCGGCTTCAACCGCCGATGCGATCAACGCAGTAGACTGGACGTCGGATATTTGAGTGGGATCTGGGGCTCTACGCAGCCTCAGTCCCCATGCTTTTTGCCTGCTCGATCCCCGCTTCAATCTCGCGTAGTTGCGCGGCAGTCCATTGGTAGCTGTCGGCATACTGACAGCCTTTGCAGGCATCTCTAGAGATTGATCCATCCAATAGACCCTGCCGGATGTCCCAGTATCGTTGGCTGTTGTATAGTTCACCCACCGGCATGTCAGCGAATTCTTCTCTGAAGCCGCCGATGCCGATTTTGTTGCCAGGCATATGGCAGCAGGCCCTGGTTGACGTAAGCTTGTCGCCAGTGTGATTCATTCTTGGTGCTATGGTCCAAGGGACGTGACACATCTTCACGCCCTGCAGCCAGGCTTTGCGCGCCTCAATTGGATCTCTCTTTTCCACTGTAGATATTGGGGAGGTGTTTGCCTTGTCTCTCACGCCAGGCGTGGGGCTGAACATGATGCCCAAACGATCCGCCTCAACTTGAGCTTCGGCCAAATATCCCTGAAGCAACTCTGCAGGGGCGTCGAAAGCCATGCTGTCGCCTTCCCTGAGGAAGGGAGAAGAGCCTTGTTCGACCCCTTGAATGATGAGTTGCTTCGCTCCGATCTCAGAACAGAGCCTGACCATCGCGGCCATCTCGGCGATGTTCTGATCCATGGCAACAAAGATCACCTGAACGTTTCCATCCTTGAGCGCACAGATGTCCTTCGCATTCCGGATCACGTTCTCGAACCGGGATCCACGTCTGATCCTTTCGTAGGACTCCTTTGTGGCACCATCGATAGAAATCGCTACGGCAGTTGCATGTTCGAAAATCTCGGTCACCCGACCACGTAAGGGAAGGGTGGCATTAGTGATGACAGAGATAGTCGCCTCGGGAAAACGCTCTCTGAAGCTCTTAAATACCCTGTGGAGATCTCGATTGAGAGTGGCTTCGCCTGCGGTAACATCCAGGTAGACGGGTTTCCCGAAACTGGCACGATTTGAGTTGAGCGATGCGAAAATTCCTTCTGCTTGCTCAAATGTAAGTGCTGGCCCTTTCATGCCGGTGTGACCAGGGCACATGATGCAAGCGAGGTTGCAGTTATCAGTCGCCGAAACGGGGAAAACGCTCGGAACGATAGTAAAATGGCCATCTCGTCCTAGAGATATAGCTTCCGTCAAGATCGCCTCAGCACGCGACATAATTTCGGCGTCAGCTGCCGATGCCGCAGCCTCAGCTGACTGTGCGTGCTTCGTCGCGGCGCTTCTGGCTCTACCATTTTTGCTTAGATAGCCAGTAAGCTTGACCAATGTCCGAATAGAGCCGGGGAATATCCGGTCAATCTGTCTTCCTATTCCGATGTTGAGCATGTTTCGTCCAGAGCGTGCTTTTTTTGATAAGCGCAGCTTTGAATTAATTGCACGCCAAAGTCTAGGGCGTCTCAGGTCAAGTTGTGTCGTTCAAATCCAACCGCCTACGCGATGCGCGTACTGCGAGCGCTGACCTGAACTGTTGACACTAAACATTGGAGACCATCATGAACCGCGCGAATTTCTTCGCGAGCGTTCGAACCTCGTTGTTCGGCGGCTCGCTCACTGCGTCTCAAGTACAGGGGATGGAGGCCATCCTCGACGAGGCAGCGAAGGCTGTCATCGATCCGCGCTGGCTGGCCTACATGCTGGCGACGGCCTTTCACGAGACGGCCCGCACCATGCAGCCGGTCATCGAGACGCGACAGCCGGACGAGGCCACCAACCCCACCGTCGACAAGGCCATTGCTCGCCTCGAAAGCTCGTGGGCAAAGGGCCGGATGCCATGGGTCAAGTCGGCCTATTGGCGGAAGGATGTACAGGGCAAGTCTTGGCTGGGCCGTGGGCTCGTTCAGCTGACCCACAAGGCCAACTACGAGCGGATGGGGCCGATCGTCGGCGCCGATCTCGTTGGCAATCCTGACCTGGCAATGCGCGATGACGTCGCCGTCAAGATCATGTTCGAGGGCATGGCGCGCGGCCTCTTCACCACCAAGAAGCTGGGCGACTACTTCACCGCGAAGGGTGAGGACTGGGTAGGCGCCCGCAAGATCATCAACGGCACTGACCAGGCGGAGAAGATCGCCGGTTATGGCCGCCTCTTCCTGAGGGCGATGCAGGCATGAAGCTCTTCATGGATCACATAGCATCGCCCGACTGGGCAGTCCGCCGCCGGATCATCATCCTGGTACTGCTCTGGTGCGCGGGTATCGTGACCTACCTAGCGGTATGGGGGCGTCCGATCGCCCTCAGTGACACGATCGCCATGAACCTTATCCTGCTCATGGGAGCGATCATAGGAAGTTACGTATTCGGCGCTGTCTGGGAACGAAATGTCGAGCGCAAGACCGACCTCGCTCAGCAGGCCGTCGATCAGGGCGCCGTTGATACCAGCGTGAAGGTGGAGCCATGATTGCCTTCCTCGCTACTCCTCTGGGCAGATGGGCCGGCTCGATCATCGGCGGGCTTCTGCTGATCGGCGCCGTCGTCGTCGGCTTCCGCTGGTGGCTCCACGAGCACGATCAGAACCTTCTCACCGGATACGTCCTACTTTCCGAGAAGACTGCGGCAGAATCCGAACGTGACGAGTTTAAGCGCCAAGCCGAAAGCTACAAGACGGTGATGGACGCTTACCAGGTCCAGTACCGCAATCAGCTCCAGAAAGAACAACAGGACGATGCTCAAGCCGAGCACGAGAGGAAGGACCATGCCGCCAAGAACCGCGCTGAAGGTCGTGATGACGGTCTTACTGACGATGACATTAAGTTCCTGCGGCGCCGACCTTGACCGCATAAAGGATGCAGGCAGGCGACAGGGCGTCGTCAATACCGGCATCAATATAGGACCGCAGCCGGCTGAGTGCGGAACCGACACGCCGCACGCACCTCTCATCCCCGGAGAAAGCAAACTGAACACCCTCGATCGAGAGCGGGGGCAAGTGGACAAGGCAAACGCCAGCAAGCGGCGCTGCTTCGACTTCAACAACAATCAGGCAGCAGGGCTTAGGGGCGATTCAACCGCCAAATAGCATCGCATCGCAAGGGCAGGGGTAGCGCATTTAATGGCAGGGAATAATGATATGCCTAGCAACGGCCACTTCGATCCGGAAACCAAATATGTCCAGCTCGGTGAGCGGGTCGAGAACCAGGCGACCCGCATCGCTGACCTCGACATGCGGATGCGGCAGAGCTTTACCGATATAGCCTCGCAGTTGCGCGCCCTTTCGGATGACGTCCGGGGCGGGTCGAAGACACAGTGGCCGCTGATCATCGGGTTCTGCACGGTATCGATCACAATCCTTGGTGGCCTCGGCTATCTCGCCCTGCAGCCGATTAAGGACAACATTGCCCAGATCAGGGACGACGCGAAGGTCCAGGTCTCAAGCACGGCAACCGCACTCGCTACCGTCGTCGACAAGATGGTGACAAACAAGGAGCTTGAATGGCGGACGGGGCGGTCAGCCGAAGATCGAGCCAGGACCGATGCCAACGTCAAAGAGCTTCGCGACGCCCAGGTGCCGCGCGCGGAGCTTGACCGAGTATTTGCCGCCTACGATCAACGTTTCCTCGATCAGCAGCGCCAGTTGACCGACATGAAGGAAGCACAGGGCAACGTCTATGGGACCCGTGACGTAATTCTCGACCTTCGTGAGCGGCTCGATCGAATGGAGCGGCAGCGAACTTCAGGTCAGGGTGGGTAGGCTATCGCGCGTGGGAAACGCGCATACGCCGCTGGTAACCGTATTCTATATTTAGAGTTGCTTTCTTGCGCAAGCACAGCAAGATTGCGCCATGTTAAAATGGGGGTGAAAGTGTTTCGTATCGTGTCTATGGTAGCAGCCATTTCGTTATGCTCGGCGATACCGGGTTATGCTGGATTCCAGTCATGGTCCGTCGACCGAGAGGCCGATCCGTTTTCGGGCGGCGAGAGCGTTTCGGTAAACTTTATGTCGTCGCTTCGCTCTGGCGTCGTCGTACTTTGTGACAGCTCCAAAAGGGGCTTAATTGTCCGAGCCATTCCGGGTTTTGACTATACCGAGCAGCTGAAGGACTTCACGCCTACTGTCAAGTTCGCTTTCGACGGCAAGCTGCTATTCGACGCAGAGGGAGAAACGGGCTCAGTTGGGAACAGTTTGGCAGTGTCTCAGGTGACGCTTGATGGAGAGAAGGCAAAACAGTTTGTGGATGCTTTTGCCGCAGCGAAGAAACAGATCGCCGTCGACGACGGCATCGCCGACAAGCCTCACCTTTTGTCCGCGCGAGGGTCAACTAATGCTGGCCAAGCAATCGTGGCCTGCATCGCAAAGCAGGCTCAATCTTCGTAGGGATTAATCGCACCAATTGTTCTGATATCCCTGCCGCCACGGTCTGGCGAACCCTTCCTTGAGCAGGGTTTGCCCCACCTCTGACCCGTCATTCCGATAGATGTTCACCAGCGGCCGGCGTGCTGGGGTCTTATCCTTCACTCCATAGAACTCGACCGTAAGGCCACCTTCGGCCAATATTCCTTTCAGCCTTCCCTTGGCCAGCAGCGCCAGGTTACGTTCCTTCATGCACTTAGCATGACTTCCGATCTCCGGCGTATCGATGCCCGAGACGAATGGGACGCCTTCTCCTAGCAGTCTCAAGTTCTGGCCGTCGCACCTGACGGTATCGCCATCGACGACGGTCAGGCTGGCACAGACAAGCAACGTGGCGATCATTGCTTGCTCCCCTTCATCCCGTTTGCCGCCATCAGGTCATGATATCTTTCCTCGACCATGCGCATAGCCTCGCGGCCGTCGTCGATATATCCGGAGTGCGGCGAGATCCGCGTCTTGATGCGTATGGGACCATGCAGGTTCCACATCCATTTCCCTTTCATTGCGCTATGGTCCTGCAGTTGTATCCTCCCTATCCCGATCTCCCCGTCGTAGCCTGACCAATCGGAAACAGCCGGCACGTCGTTCTCGTCCAACTTTGTCCGGCGCCATTTATAGAGGGGCTTGTAAGGTTCGATTGTCATCGACCCGACCTTACTGTGAGACATCTCGTCCGAAAAGCATCGGTGATAGACCTTTTAGCGATGTGCCCCACGCCGCGCTAAGGAGCTGATACTCCTGTGTTGTGTCACTCCGGCATGAAGTCGAACCTATTGGCGGATAGGGATGGTTGAATAGCTCGTTTCCGCATCGTATCCCTTTTCTCTCAGAAACTGGATAAGAGCGCGATGAGAAACCTCAGAATATGGCGACGGCCCTACGGTGACGCTCTTGATGGGTAGATGGCGATCGTCGCCAGTCCTCCTCCATTCGTAGTATGGCGTTATTCCAAGGGAGCCAACCCTGAACTTTTTTGGCGTAGTGGGGCGATAGCAAATAGCTCGCCACTCCTCTTCGGCGGCGAAGGCCGGGTTTTTAAACTTAGTGATCAGTTTGACTATCTCGATTGCCGCTCCCATTAGGAGCGGTTCCCCTTCCTCGTCCCCGAACACGGAGCGAGTACCTAGCAGCTCCTTCGATCTTGCGTAGATAGCTTCGAGAATCGAAGCGATCAGGTCTTGCTGCTCCGCGACATCATAGACAATCTTCGTTATGAACATCGGGAAAGATGACGACCCCGCCGCGCTTAGAAGCCTAGCTGTGTGCAGCTCTATGCAATACGGGACCACATCTTTTCCATAGTCTCTCCACTGATTGAGCAGGTTGTTTCGCTCACTCATTGAAAACGTGACTGGCTGAAAGCCAATCATCGCGCTTGCGACCTCTTCCTTCAGGGCGTAGCCGGCGTTCTTTTCATCCGCTGACTTATCGGCCATAAATTTATCGATCATCATCCCAACCAGGTTCACGCCCCAGAAGAGTTCAGACCCGTCGTTTAGAAACGTGGCGTCTGAAAACCACAGCGAGTGGTTTTCTATAATGCCGAGAAGGCCTTGTCCGCTCGTGTAGTGGAACAACGTCGGGGGTATTCCGTCGTGAATTGTTCCGATGATCGAATTGGCAAACCCGTCAAAGGCGGTGCTGGGCGAGGTAACCTGCAGTTTCTCATCAAACGATAGTTTAACCATACTAACTTTCCGGGAACATAGGACGGGCTACAGCTTAGCGTCATACTGCTCGGCGTTGAACCGGTCTGCAACTATACGTCCAGAGTTTGTGCGCGGGTGCACATAAATTCCAAGAAAGATGCTTGCTGTCTTCCAGTCGCCCGCTTCCATGGCTGTCCTGATGTCCATTCCGAGATCCATAGCAGTTGTTGCAAACGTGTGGCGCCCGCACAGGTGCGATGATTTATAGCTAATGCCAGCTCGCCCGCAGACTGCCTTGATGCGCTCGTTGACGGCGTGACGGTTCCGATAGCGGAACACCAGGGCTTCGTCGGGCTCGATGCCTCGCATGGCGCGCAGTCGTGAAACCTGCTCGTCGGTCAGGTGTCGCATCGAGTTGGTGCCTGTTTTCGTTTTCAGGATCACCGCCCGTCGCCCCGGAAGATCCACGTCTCTCCACCTCAAGTTTATAGCTTCGCTCACCCTGGCCGCCGTTTGCGCCATGAAGAGCACCAGTGCCGCCAGGTGCGGCAGTCCGTCTCGATCGCAGCGACGGATAAACGCATGCATCCAGATCGGCGATGCTGGCGTTTTCGGAAGCGGCTTCTCCTCCTTCAGTTTCTTGATCCGAATCAGGTTGCACCAGCCGCGCTCGTATCCGTGGTTGATGACGGCTCTTGCCGGCGTGAGCGCCTGGCGGTTGCGAGTGGCATTGCTCTGGGTCGGATAGAGGTCGATCGCCATCTGCTTCACATCGAACGGGAAGATGGTCGCTAGGTTTCGATCGCCGAAATGGTCGATGATGGGCTGAAGGTGTCGATCGTCGCCACCATGTTCCAGATAGCTGGCGGCAGTCTCGGCGAAGGATTTGGTGAACATCATGGGATGGGCGGTCGGAACAAACGAATGCGCAAACTGCTGCATGAAAATCTCCGATATGGCGTTTCAAAACCCGCCGGATCGATCCCGGCGAGGTCCAGTCTCAGTGAAACGCCGCTTTGAATTTGCTCGGGGTTCTCGAAGCTTCCCAATCTGAATATCGAGTCGGGAAGCCGGAGCGGCGTCCGGTGCGGCTTGCATCCTCCGGAGACCGTGAACACACACAGAACTCTCCGTGGGACTTTGGTGGGACTTTTTGCGCCGAACCGCGCTTTTCCACCCCTTCCGTTCCTTTTTCATTCCAGCGACGTGATTTTTCGCTTGCACGGAAAAAGCCAAAAGACTAACAGGATCAGGCCGTAAAGGCAGGTCGGGGCGTAGCGCAGCCCGGTAGCGCACTTGACTGGGGGTCAAGGGGTCGCAGGTTCAAGTCCTGTCGCCCCGACCATTTAATCAGATTTTCGGCAGCCCCCAGGAGCCGAGATCACAATCAAAACTCTGATGAATAACTGTATTTGGCTGCATGTCATCGCGTGCAGGGCTAGCCGATTCGGCCGTTGTCAATAATATTTGACGCCGATATTCAGTATTAAATCAACGCAAGATGTTATTTCTAATAAATATGCTGGTAAACTGCTGGTGATCTCGAATATCGCTTCAATATGTGGCATAGATATACGGGAGATACATGAGGTTTTCATGATTGATGTCGCTGGCAGCGAATCTCTTCGAGATAAAATGTCCGAATCACTGTCGAAGATGGTCGATAATGCTGTTCGGTCCGGTTGGTCAGAGCATGATGTCGCGCTCTTGCTGATGGAACTTGCGGAAGCACATCTGATGAAGGTCGCGGCTGGCGTCATCACCGACGGCGCGCTGCATTGCGAGCGCGCCGCCAGCTTCAAGAACTGAGCGCGACTATCGCGCCAGTCATCTCAAGACGTTATTTCTGCTCGATGGACACGCCGTTCTGGCCGATGCTCATCTCGACGCCCTTAGGCTTTGTCTGTTCGTGATAGATATAGGCGCCAAGCCCGGCGACGACGACAATCAGAGCGCCGATGACTACATAAAGACCGTTCGAGTTTCTCAAGAAATATCCCCCAACATTTTGATAATGCGCGGGAATAACGCGAAACCTCGACTTTGGTTCCAGCGTTCAGTCGTCGTTTGCAGAGTTCAGGTTTTCCGGACGGATACCCTCGTCGCTGCCGCTGCGTGCCTTCAGCCGAACGCCCGGGCCACCTTCGTCATGATTACCGCTGGCGATAAACAGCACGCCGCCCGTCTCGAGCGCCTGCTTGACCGCCAGCAGCGCCTGCGGCTCGCCTTGCGTCTCGTCGCGCTCAAGAGTTTCGAGGGTCGCGACGGGCAGGCCGGATGCGGTTGCCAGTTGCTCTATGGAGATGCCCATCATGGCGCGGGCGGCGCGTATCTGCATGGCTGTGATCATAAGGAAAGACTAGCGCGCCGATGGCGGTTCGCAAGGGCTCAGTGGCGGTCGCGAGCGTTTGGATCGCGCATATGCCGCGCCTCGAGCGCCGCGCAGCCCCATACGACGCCGAAGAGCAGATAGACATGGCGCCAGTGGTCGATGTCGATGACGTTGCCGATCGCTGCATGGCCGAGAACGCCGATCCAGGCGATCATCAGATAGGGCTGCCAGGGTCTGTTCTTCAGCAGGTTCTTGAAGCCGAGATAGAAGGTCCAGAAGAGCATGCCGACATAGCTGACGAAACCGAGCCAGCCGTAGGTCGTCAGTGACTTTAGCCAGATATTGTGCTCGTCCTCGGGAAAGATGGTGCCGAACACCATCGGTCCGATCCCGAGCGGTCGCTCCATCATCATCGTGAAGCCGATCCGGTGGCGGTCGAAGCGCCCGAGGTGCTCGCCGTCATATTGCTGCACAAGCTGCGCGCGCGTCGAGAAGAGGTCGCTGACCTTGGGAAACTGCAGCGCGATGACAAGCGACGCCACCATCATCAGGATCGCGGCGAGCGACAGAACGAGAATGCGCAGACGGAACGCGCCGCTGCGTTCCTTGAGCAGCATCACGAAGATCAGGAGGATGATGGTGAGCAGGAACAGGCCCCAGGCCGCGCGCGAGAACGACAGGAACACGCCGAGCGCGAGGATCAGGAGTGCCGCCGCCTTGATCGGTGCCGCGCGCAGGTTTCCCGTCAGGATGCCGTGCACGAGATAGAGGGAAGGGGGCACGAGGAACGGTCCGAACACGTTCGGGTCCTGAAAGGCGCCCTTGGCACGGTCGTAGAGCGTGAAGACCTCGGAGCCCGGAAAGGCGTGGAAGTAGCCGAGAATACCAAGCATCGAGGTGATGACGGCCGCAAACGTCCAGGCATTGAAGATGAGCGGCAGCCGACGATGACTGTCCTCGATGATCGCGGCATAGAAGACGGCAGTCAAGGCGAGGAAGGTCGAGACCGCGACGTACATCGGACCATCGGCGAGATCCTTCATCTGCGTCAGCGACAGCATGCCGCCCACGTTGAAGGTGATCAGCAGCGCCAGAAGAGGAACGGTATAGCGCGAGATCCTGAGCCCCAGGATGAACCACAGCCCGACCAAACAGGCCATCCAGAGTTCATACGGGGCGGGCTCGCTGATGACGAAGCCCGACAGGAATACGCCGACGGTCACGGCCGCCGAGCCGATCAGTCGCAGTGTTGCCCGTTGTGGATGGGCGACGCGTGGATATGTCGCCTCGATCGCGCTCAATAGGCGTTTTCCGTGTTGAACAGGCGGAACGGCGTGAGGAACAGGATTTTCAGGTCGAACCAGAGCGACCAGTTCTCGATGTAATAGAGGTCGTATGCCGTGCGAAACTTGATCTTGTCGTCATTGTCGACTTCGCCGCGCCAGCCGTTGATCTGCGCCCAGCCGGTGACGCCGGGCTTGACGCGGTGGCGCGCGAAATAGCCCTCGACGACATCGCCGAAGGCGCGGTCGCGGGCCTGGGCAAGCACGGCATGCGGGCGGGGACCGACGAGCGAGAGATTGCCGAGAAGCACGTTGAACAGCTGCGGCAGTTCGTCGATCGACGTCTTGCGGATGAAACGGCCGACGGGGGTGACGCGCGGGTCGCCCTTGGTCACCGCCGCCTTTCCGGTCGGGTCGCTCATATTGGTGTACATCGAGCGGAACTTGAAGACGTTGATGACCTCGTTGTTGAAGCCATGCCGCTTCTGCATGAAGAAGACGGGACCCTGAGACGTCGCCTTGATGGCAATGGCCGTTCCCAGCATGATCGGCCAGAGCACGAGAAGCGCAAGCACGGCGAAGAAGATGTCGAAGCAGCGCTTGGCCACCGAATCCCAGTCGCGAATGGGCTTGTTGAAGATATCAAGCATCGGCACCGAGCCGACATGCGAATAGGCGCGCGGACGGAAGCGCAGGCGGTTGGAGTGGGCGGCCAGGCGAATATCGACAGGCAGCACCCACAGCTTCTTCAACAATTGCAGGATGCGCGCCTCGGCGCTGAGCGGCAGTGCGATGATCAGCATGTCGATGCGTGTCAGGCGCGCGAACTCGACGAGCTCGCCGATCGTCCCTAGCTTCGGATAGCCCGCGACCATCGCCGGCGACCGCTTGTCGCCGCGGTCATCGAAGATGCCGCAAATGCGGATGTCGTTGTCGGGCTGCTGTTCGAGCAGGCGAATGAAATCCTTGGCCGGCTGGCCGCCGCCGACGAGAACCGCGCGACGCTCCATGATGCCGTTTCGCGCCCAGTTGCGGATGCCGTAGGCGAGCAGGAAGCGCGATGCGAGCAGGAAGACGCCGCCAAGGATGAACCACGAGAGATAGGACCGCAGCTGCGCCGCATCGACAGGACTGACGATCGCGACAATGGCGACCATGGCGCCAAAGACCAGCGTCCATGTCAGCAGCACTTTCGGCAGCGGGCGCGTGCGGGCGCGCAGCGCCGGGATCGTGTAGCAATCGGCCGTCTGCAGGGCGAGTACCAGCGCGGCGCCGACGCATATGGACGCGACGGCGCGCATGGAGATCGTTTCCTCCGTATCCATCCACAGCAGGAAGGAGAGCAGGCCGATGCCGAATTGCGAGAGAAATTCGATCAGGCGGAACTGACCGATCATGATCGCGGGCGTGCGCGTGCCATCGCTGAACTGCTCGGCGATCTGACGCGCGTAGTCGTTGAGCGGCTCCGAGGTGGTCTTCTCAGTGCCGCCGCCGCTGCGTCGATTGACGTCGGAAACTTGCTTGCGCAGGGTTTCCAGATCAAATTGATCGTTGTTCTCTGCCTTGTTCATGAGGCTACCGCCGCTGTTTCACCAGTCGGCAATAGCAGAAAGCCCCTAAGAAACGTTTTACGAAGTGGCTTTACTTGTCTTTGCGGCCCGACGCTCAAGCAGCTCGCGATAGAGTTTCAGCACATCCTTGGCCATGACGGTAGCGGAAAAGACCGACCGCACTTGGTCGATCGGCGGCATGGTTTTCTCGTGCCATTCGGGAACGCGGATAGCGTCCGCCATCACCCGAGCGAGATCGTCGGCATTGTCAGGCGCTACCAGCGCCTCGCTGTCCTTGCCGAGCGCTTCCGGAATGCCGCCGACGCGGGTCGCGATGATCGTCTTGCCGGCGCCAAGCCCCTCGAGCACGATATAGGGCATGGCTTCGGCTCGCGACGGAACGACGAGGTTCTGCGACATCGCGAATGCCTGCTGCACGCGCATCGCGGGCAGCATGCCGATCCGCTTGCCGAGGCCGCGCTCGACCATCATCTCGCGGTAGCGATCCCGATCCGGCCCGTCGCCGATCATCAGCGCCGACAGCGGCCGGCCGATCAGGCGCTCCGTCTTTGCAAACGCGTCCACAAAAAGGTCGGGACCCTTAAGGTCCCGCAACATGCCAACGTAGATGAAGTGGACGGCATCGGACCGGGTCGGGACGAGCTCGAAGTCTCGCTCGCTGATGCCGTTGTAGATCAGCCGCGTCTGCGTCCGCGGGCGGCCGACCCTCTTGGTGTAGGTGTCGCGCTCGTACTCGCAGATGAACACCAGGGCGTCCGTGAGATATTCCTGCAACCGCTCCATGCGGAGCACGAATTGCCCCAGGAGCGACGAGCGGGAATAATGCAGGCTTCCGCCATGGGCAGTGTAGAGGCGGGCTACGCAATACCTGTTCACCCGCAGGGCTGAGCCGGCTAGTCGCGCGAGCACGCCGCCTTTGGCGCCGTGTCCGTGCAGCACATCCGGCCGCAAACTTTTGATCTTCTTGTAGGCGTCCCAAAGCACGCCAATGTCCGAAGGGCTGATCGAGCGCCGGATCGGCACACGCGTCAGCCCCAGCGCCAGATAGGGCCTGATATCGTCGAACAGCGCGTCCTCATGCTCTCCACCGGTCGAGCTGTCGCAAAGAATGCCGACTTCATGGCCAGCCTTGCTGTGCTCAATCACCAGATCGCGCACGTGGCGGAAGATGCCGCCGACCGGGGACCTGAAGCAGTGAATGATGCGAAGGGGCCGCTGTTCGCTCATCTATGATCAGAACAACCGTTCGCGGACATAGAGCGTATCGCCGGCGATGATGGCGGACGAGATGTTGACGCGTCCGGTCATCACCTGGCCGTTGATCTTTCTGGTCACATCGACGGCGCTCTGGTTGGCGCGCGGCGTGAAGCCGCCGGCAACAGCAATCGCGTTCTGCGCGGTCATGCCTGGAACATAGGCGTACTGGCCGGGCTGGCCGACTTCGCCCATGATGAAGATGGAACGATAGCGGTCGACATCGATGGTGACGTCGGGGTCGCGGAGGTAGCCCTGCTTGAGTTTCTGCGCGATCTGGCCGGAGAGCTGCTGCAGCGTGCGGCCACGCGCCGGCACCTGGCCGACGAGCGGGAAGGCGATGTAGCCTGCCTGATCGATCGTGTAGGTGTTGGTCATGCTCGGCTGGTCGAACACGGTGATGCGAAGCCGGTCGCCGCTATCCAGCGAATAGGGCTGGATCGTCGCCTGGTTGAATGCGCGCGGCGCGGGCTGATAGCTGTTGCAGCCGCCCAAGACTGCTGTCATGGCGGCGAGGCTCAAGGCCATCAGAAACTTGGGCTGTGCGACGGGCATCTGCTTCTCACAGGAAACGAAACTCTTGCCCCGTTATCGATCCGTTAGGGTTAATGACCGGTAAAGACCGCAGTCAAATTCGCTCTTTCTTGAGCTGCGAAGGCTGTCAGCTCCGCGCCCGTAAGCATTAACCCTTGAGTTACTATAGTCATTTACCCTCGCGGCACCTTTGTTCTTGGAGTACGAGCATGTCCGGCGTGACGGGTAATCAGGATGTCGATATCGATCTTGCCCAGCTGGTCCGCGGCGTCTGGGCCCGTCGGCTCAAGGTCGTGGCGATCACCTTGCTCGGGGCAGGGGTGGCCTTTGCCGGCGCCAAGATGATCTCGCCGAAGTATCGCAGCGAGACCCGCATCCTGATCGAGCCGCGCGCGCCGGCCTTCGCCACCGCGCAGGCAACGGATGCGAACGCAACCCAGCTCCTAGACGAACTGAATATCTCCAGCCAGGTTCAGCTCCTGCAGTCGGCCGATCTCATAAAGCAGGTCATCAGCAGCCAGAAGCTCTATGATCTCCCCGAGTTTGACGCAGCCGCCAACAGCTCCGCGCTCGGCGACATTCTGATCGCGCTGCATCTGAAGAAGAGCCCGCTTGCAAACCCGCCGGAAGAGCGCGTCATCGACGCCTTCGTCGAGCGCCTGCAGGTCTATCAGGTTCCCGGTTCCCGCGTCATCGGCATTACCTTCACCTCCAAGGATCCGGCGCTCGCGGCGACGATCCCGAATGCCATGGCCGCCGCCTATCTCGCCAAGCAGAGCGGCGCCAAGCTTGATTCCAACTCTGAAGCCACGCGCTGGCTTGAGCCTGAAATCGAGAACCTCCGCACCAAGGTCAGCGACGCCGAGCAAAAGGTCGCCGAATATCGCGCCGCCCATGGACTGCTGCCGACCAATGGCGGCGGCAATTTCCAGACGCAGCAGCTGAACGATATCTCCGCCGAATTGACGCGTGTCCGCGGCGAGAGGGCGAATGCCGAGGCGCGCGCGCAGTCCGTGCGCAATGCGCTGTCGTCTGGCGAAGCATCCGATACGCTGCAGGACATCATGTCGTCTCAGTCGATCCAGCGGCTGAAGGGAACGGAATCCGGCCTGCAGTCGCAGATCTCGGACCTCCAGACGTCGCTGCTCAACAACCATCCGCGCCTGAAGAGCCTCCGCGCCCAGCTCGCCGACATCAAGACGCAGATCCGTCAGGAAACGCAGAAGATCCTGGCAAGCATCGAAAACGAGGCAAAGGTCGCGACGCTTCGCGAGCAGGAGCTCGAGCAGCAGTCCAACAAGGTCAAGGCAAACAGCGCCCAGGCCGGCGAGGATGAGGTTGGCCTGAATGCGCTTGAGCGCGAAGCAGCCGCCCAGCGTCAGCTGCTCGAAACCTATCTGTCTCGCTTCCGCGAGGCCGCCTCGCGCGCCGACAAGAATTCCAGCCCGGCTGACGCCCGCATCGTCTCGACCGCCGTTCAACCGGTCGATCCCTACTTCCCCAAGGTCGTCCCGATCGTCGTTGTCGCAGCACTTGCGACCTTCATCATGACCTCGATCGCGATCATGCTGGCCGAGCTCTTTAGCGGCCGCGCCCTGCGGCCGACGTCGGGAGCCGAGGTAGAAGAGCGGATCGAGCAGGAAACGGTCGACGTTGTCGCAGTTGCTTCGCCGCCGGCACGCACACCCGCGTCGAGCATGCTCGCCGTCCAGCAGGAAGTGAGAGACGAACAGCAAGACGAAGTCGCCGAAGAGCTCGTCCCGGAACAGCCTGAGGAGGAGAACGAGTTCTCCATCGCTTCCGTCGCGCATTACCTCATCGGCAGCCGTGCACCGCTGGCGATCGCAATTTCACCGACCGGTGACAATGGCTCGGCCGCGACCGTCGCCCTGGCGCGCGCGCTTGCGTCGGCGGGCTCTCGTGTCGTGCTCGTCGACATGACCGGCTCCGGACACCCGACGGAACTGATCGCACAGGGCCGCTCGCTGCCTGGCGTGACCGACCTTCTGTGCGGTGAGGCAGCCTTTGGCGACACCATCCATGGTGACTACCTCTCCGACGCCCACTTCATCCCCCAGGGCACCAGCGACATGCGCCGCGCCATGCGTGGGGCCGACCGCCTCTCGCTGTTGCTCGACGCTCTCTCCTCGGCCTACGATCTGGTGCTAGTCGAATCCGGCGCTGCTGATGTGGCCGGCGTCTCCAAGCTGACGCAGAGCAAGACCGTCGAAATCATCCTCTCCATGCCCGAGATCGTCGAGGAAGAGTTCGTGGCCGCGATGACCAGCTTCGAAGAGGCGGGTTACGAGCGCGTCGTGCTCATGTCCGGCGGCAATACGGATGGCAATGCGGCGGTCGCCCAGCAGGCGGCCTGATCAGACGCCGGCGAACCGGCGCAGACGCTGGGCGGCGCGATAGAGCCGCTGCTGCGATTTGACGTAGGCCTTGGCGCGGGTGACGAGCCGGTGTGCCGTGCCGGCGACCACGCCGCGAGCGGTGAGGGGCAGGACGACATCGTAATGATCCGTCTCGACAGGCGCCCAGGAGCGCTTGTAGCCCTGGTCGCCCAGGCCGAAATCGAACATGCTGACTCCCTTGCCGTGCAGGCCCGATATCATCTGCCAGAACAGAAACTCGCCCGGGCTTGCCTCGGCGCCGATGCTCTCGTCGATCGCGCTGAACTGGCAGATCACATGATCGCCCTTGCGCGAAATGCCGGCGACAGCCGCCACGTGACCGGCATGCTCGCCTTTCAGCTGGATCGCATGCATTTCGAGACCTGACAGTTCGTTCTTGGCGTCGCGGATATCGATCGCGCCATGAAGAAAGGCCTTCGTCTCGGCGTCCGCGAAGACGTCGGGTAGCCCCATCGCCTTGAAGCGTTCGCTCTTCAGCCGGAAGAACTGATCAAGAAGCGCGTGCTGGCTCGCGGTATCCGTGTCATGGACATAATCGAAGCCCCCAAGTTCCTCCAGCCGCTTCGACTGCACCCGGAACTTCTTCCGCCGGCTCTTGGCGTTCAATTGCTTCAGCGTCACTTCCATCGTGTCGAACAGCGGCAGCTGGTAGGCGTGGTTCTGGTTCTGCACCATCGGCAGCAGCGCTAGCGGATTGTGACGGCCGCGCCATGTCAGGGGAATGTTCTGCAGGAGCAGCAGATCGGCTTTGCCCTTGAGCGCGCCGGAGATACGCGCGGCAAGGTCATGCGTATCGAGTGCCTCGAAGGCATCCGCGAAGTCGGCGGCAAACAGGCCGGTGTTTATGTTGCTGTGGTCGGCGCCGATGAACTTCGCGACACGCACGCCGCGCGACCGGAAGATCTCGACGGGAAGGATGAATATCGTTCGCGTCCCCGACCGGCCACGGACGACGGCGGCCGTATTGCCGTAGGCCTTCATCCAGGAGGCGCACCAGTCATAGCCCTGGTGCAGGGAATTCAGATTGTCACGCTCGAGCGCACGCCATTCGGGCTCCATAGCCTCGATGGAATCGACGATGTCGATCTCGATCGCATCGAAGGAGAGCCGCGCATTGATCTCCCTGAGCTTCGCCAATCCGGCATCGGCGTCTGCGGCGATGTCACGCGGCGCGGATTCCAATGGAAGCTTCTGCGTTTGCACGGGCGTTCTCCGGGAAAAGATACTGCCCGGGAAAATAGCGCGGCAGCGCATCCATTTCCTTTACGCGCACCCGGCCGCCGGCTTTTCCGTCAATCACGGTTAGTCCGCGATTAATGCCTATTGCTGCTTCGGGCCGGCCATCCACTTGATGATGACCATCGCCGGCAACACCCAGAGCAGCCCCGTCAGCGAAAAATAGAGCAGGTGGCCCCACCAAGGCGCATTGCCGAGCGTTGCAACCGCGATCGTATTCGCAACCAGCGCATAGACCAGAACGAGGACGACGATGAGGATGGTGCCGATGAACTTGCGAAGGCGGACAGGCATCTGGTGAATTCCGGTATGGGATGTGCAGGCAGGCCACCGCGACTGCATGCCGCAAATGTTCGGACTTGTTTTGCATCAGTGGCTAAGGCAAATCAACTGTCGGAACGAAGGAGTCCGTCCATGGCCGTCGCTGATCTCACGACTGAACAGGAAATTCTGCGCCAGGTGCGCAAGCAGGATGATAATCGCAAGGCCATACGAATTTGGCTCGGCATCGTCCTTCTCGCGCTGTTCTGTCTGGTGATTGTGGGCGGCGCGACGCGCCTGACCAATTCCGGCCTGTCGATCACCGAGTGGAAGCCGATCCACGGCGTTATCCCGCCGCTGAACGCGACGGAATGGGAAGAAGAATTCAAGCTCTATCAGCGCATTCCCGAATTCCAGCAGATCAACAGCGACATGACCGTCGATGAGTTCAAGGGCATCTTCTGGTGGGAATGGGCGCATCGCCTGATCGCCCGCGGCATCGGCGTGATCTTCGCGCTCCCGCTCCTCTATTTCTGGGCAACCGGCAGGATCGAGCGCCGCCTGCGCTGGCCTCTCGTCGGCATTCTGGCACTCGGCGGCTTCCAGGGCGCCATCGGCTGGTGGATGGTCTCGTCGGGACTGACCGCGCGTACTGATGTCAGCCAGTATCGCCTGGCGACGCATCTGATCACGGCCTGTCTGATCTTCGCATCTTGCATGTGGATCATGCGCGCGCTCTCGCCGCATTCCGAAGACACGGCGCCGACCAAAAGCGCGCGTGTCTGGGCCGGCGTGATCGCCGCGCTGACCTTGTTCCAGATCTATCTCGGCGCGCTGGTCGCCGGTCTCGACGCGGGCTTCACCTACAATACATGGCCGCTGATGGACGGCGCCATCGTGCCGTCCGATCTCCTGATCCAGCAGCCCGCCTGGATCAACTTCTTCGAAAACCCGAAGACGGTACAGTTCATCCACCGCGTCGGCGCCTACACGCTGTTTGCCGTAACGCTGATCAACATGATCATGCTGCTGCGCGCAGCGCCGGCAACGACCCACGCACGCCGCGCCGTCGTCATGTTCGCCCTCGTCACCATCCAGGCCTCGATCGGCATCGCCACCTTGCTGCTCGAAGTCCCGCTCCACTGGGGCCTGCTGCACCAAGGCGGCGCACTCGTCGTCTTCGGCTTCGCGATCGCCAATTGGCGCGGCTTCTACGGCGAATACCCGCACGCGACGGTTATTTCCGAACGCGATTGATTTGGCGCCACTATCGGCGCGCGAACGTGCGGTTCGTGACTAGCCTTGCACCAATCCTCAAATTTGTCTCAGCGAGATCCGGCCGGAAGCCGATCTCGCTGTTTGCTTATCTGTCTATCGCCAAACCGTTGCAGCTTTTTCTGGCTGGAACCAGTTTCGCGCTTGTGCCAGCCAAAAGCGCCAATACGCATTAGCCGAGCCTAGCGTGAGCGACGGTTGCTGGCAGGGCAGGGATGAGACTTCGCCGCGTGTGAGAGCGTTCAAGCATCTGGAGGCTTGATATGGCGCACCCTGTTTACGGGGCCGCGCGAGACCGACATCCAAGCCCCGCCACCGGAGCTATCTGACGTATCCCGGCTCCGCCACCACATAACCCCCTGAACAAAAAAATCCGGCTGCGTTGCCGCAGCCGGATTTCAATCAATCACGTCCGAAAATCAGTCTCAGAAAAAACCGCGGCGCTGCCACCAGCCGGCCTTCTTCGGCTTGCCGTCGCCATCAGCCGCTTCCGTGGTGGACGACTTGACGGTTGGTTCGGAGGAGGCAACGTTTGCACCGCGATTGGCGCGAACGGGCTTTGCTTCTTCTTCAGCGGGCGCTGCCAGATCGGCGGACGCTTCGGCGACTTCCGGCTCGGCGGCAGGGGCTGCTTCGGCAACCGGTGCGGCTTCAGCGGCAGGTGCCACTTCTGCTTCCACGACAGGCTCTTCGACCGGCGAGGCCTTGCGGCTGCGACGAGCGCGCTTCGGCTTCACGTCTTCCGTTACGGTGGCGCCAGCTTCAACGGCGGCCATGGCCGAGGAGGCTTCGACAGCTTCTGCTGCAGCGGCTTCGACGACAACGTCTACCGGTGCGCTGTCTTCGGTTGCGACTGCGGCTTCGTCCGTGGTCTCGCCTGCTTCCGCGCTTGCGGCAACATCGCCATCAACTTCGGCAACATCGTCGCCCTCAGCGCCTTCGGCACCTTCCTCGCGGTTGCGGCGACCGCCGCGCTTGCCGCGACGGCGGCGCTTGCGGCGCTGTGCGTCATCACCTTCTGCGCGTTCTTCGGAGCCGGCAGCGGACGTGGTTTCGGCGTCGTCGCCTTCCTCGTCACTACCGTCTTCGTCGCCAGCCTGTTCGGCGCCGTTCTCGTCGGATGCCTGCTGCTCGCCATTGCCGTTACGGCCGCGACGACGACGGCGGCGCTTTCGCTTGCGTCCGTCACCTTCGCCCTCTGCACGGGCAGCGGCAGCCGGACGTTCCGACGCCTGCTTTTCTTCCAGCTCTTCGTCTTCTTCTTCGTCGATCTCGATAACGACGTCGTCGTCGTCGTCTTCAGGGATGGCCGCAAAGTTGAAGAGCGTTTCGATCTTGACCGGGTTCTCGACGGCTTCGCCGCGATCGATCGCGAAATGCTGCGCGCCAACCGCGCCATCGGCATCGATGATGATGGCGACGCCGAAGCGGGCTTCATAGTCAACGATCGTCTGACGCTTGTGGTTGAGGATATAAAGAGCGATCTCCGGCGTCGTGCGAACCGTGATGTCGTGGGTCGTGTTCTTGAGCAGATATTCTTCGATACCGCGCAGCACGTGCAGGGCAACGGAAGACTGCGAGCGAACATGACCGGTGCCGCCGCAATGCGAGCAGACCTGCGTCGTCGATTCGAGAACCGATGCGCGAATGCGCTGGCGCGACATTTCGAGCAGGCCGAAGTGCGAGATGCGGCCGACCTGGATGCGGGCGCGATCGTTCTTCAGGCAATCCTTCAGCTTCTTCTCGACAGCGCGGTTGTTGCGCTTTTCTTCCATGTCGATGAAGTCGATGACGACAAGCCCTGCCAGGTCGCGCAGGCGCAACTGACGAGCGACTTCGTCGGCGGCCTCGAGGTTGGTCTGCAGTGCCGTGTCTTCGATCGAGTGCTCGCGGGTCGAACGACCGGAGTTGACGTCGATCGAAACCAGCGCTTCCGTCTGGTTGATGATCAGGTAGCCACCCGACTTCAGCGTCACCTGCGGCTGCAGCATACGGTCGAGCTGGGCTTCGATGCCGGAGCGCGAGTAGATCGGGTGAATGTCGCGGTAAGGCTGGACCACCTTGGCGTGGCTCGGCATCAGCATCTTCATGAAGTCTTTCGCTTCACGATAGCCTTCTTCGCCGGAGACGATGATCTCGCCGATATCCTTGTTGTAGAGGTCGCGGATCGAACGCTTGATGAGCGAGCCTTCCTCGTAGACGAGGCAAGGCGCGGTCGATGCGAGCGTCAGCGTACGGACGTTTTCCCAAAGACGCATCAGGTATTCGAAGTCGCGCTTGACCTCGACCTTGGTGCGGTTGGCGCCGGCGGTGCGCAGGATGACCCCCATGCCCTGCGGCACTTCGAGCATCTTGGCAATTTCCTTCAGGCGCTTGCGGTCCTGAGGGCTGGTGATCTTGCGGGAGATGCCACCGCCACGTGCGGTGTTCGGCATCAGAACCGAATAACGGCCGGCAAGCGACAGATAGGTGGTGAGGGCGGCGCCCTTGTTGCCACGTTCTTCCTTGGCGACCTGAACGAGCAGGATCTGGCGACGCTTGATGACTTCCTGGATGCGGTACTGCTTGCGCGGCTTGCGCTGCACGCGATCGGGAACCTCTTCCATGGCGTCTTCGGCGCCGACGTTCTCGATCACTTCTTCTTCGTGATCATGATCGTCGTCGTCCTCGTCGTCACCGCGGCGGCGCGCATCGACGTCTTCGGAAATCGTGTCGGTCTCGACCATGGCGGCCATCTCGCCGCCGGTGGAGCCGTCGTCGTCGGACGATGCCGCGGCATCGGCTTCAACCGTCGCTTCGTCAGCGGCGGGAACGACTTTCTTACGGCTCCGGCGGGGCTTGGCTGCCTTCTTTGCAGGCGCTTCCTCGACGGTTTCGACAACCTCTGCAGCTTCGACGGTCTCTACGACCTCTACAGCAGCTTCAACTGGCGCATCAGGCTCGTCCTTGGCAACGATGCCGACATCGGGTTGTTCCTGGGTCGCGGGGTCGATCCGTGCCGTATCAACATGCTCGACGTCGTCGTCGCGGCGATGCTCTTCGGCTTCGGCGCGCAACAGGGCCTGACGGTCGGCAAGCGGGATCTGGTAATAATCGGGATGGATTTCGGCGAAGGCCAGGAAGCCGTGCCGGTTGCCGCCGTAATCGACGAAAGCAGCCTGCAGCGAAGGCTCGACCCTCGTTACCTTTGCGAGGTAGATGTTGCCGCGAATTTGCTTCTTGTGTTCCGACTCGAAGTCAAATTCTTCTATGCGGTTTCCGCGAACGACAACGACGCGCGTCTCTTCCTCGTGAGACGCGTCGATAAGCATTTTGTCTGCCATGTAAGCTGAGCTCCTCGGCGCGGTCGATCGTCGGCAGTCTCCGCAGTCGATAAGACAAGGGGAGTGCGGACCGTCATAGCAGCGCCGGATAGTGAAAGTCGCGATTGGTTCGGTGTGGAAGGCAGCAGCCAGACAGCAGCGGGGAAACTCTTCTCCCGGGGTCTGTAGACTTTAGATAAAACCTGCTGCGACACCATAAAAGACCAAGCGAGATCGACAAAACAAAGACCTTATTCAGGCCCGATGAGTTTGCTCTCTCTTTAAAGAGCGGTTGGTGGCAATCCACCGATGAAGTTTCCGCATACTCCGGAAAAATCAGGATCCATTGTCGAGTGGAAGCATGTAAGACGGCGGACGATTGCCGGTTGTGGCGCCAGGTCCTTTGCGGTTGGCTGCCTTGTCGGCGACTCTATCCCGTCAGTGCTTCTACCCTAAAATTGCTTGTATGTTTTCTCCGTCACAATAGCAAGGGAAAAGCCAAATGTGCCATAATATTGATGGATTTGCAGCATCATAAAAAATAGCGGTGGACGAGGTGATTCCGGCGCGGCGACAGTGACAATTGTTCTCGGTCGCAATCGCGTGTATCGCGGGATCCGGCATTGATGACAATTGGGGCATGACAGTCGGTTGTATAGCGAGACGCGGCGCGCAACGGTGAAATCCGGCTTGCGGACGAAAAACTTCAGGGCTTGGCTGGTTGCCGCGGTGATGGCCGTGGCCGTTCCGTTGGTCAGTCATTCGGTGGCGACCGCGGCCGGCGAAGAGCGCCTGCTGGCCTATGGCGCGCGTATCGTCGGCGACGACGCCAGGACCCGCATCGTCATCGATTTCGATCGTCCCCCGAGCTTCTCCATCCACTACATCGCCAATCCGGAACGCGTCGTCGTCGATCTTCCGGCAACCGCTTTCGGGTTTCCCGCCAAGGATCTCGAGGCGAGGGGCCTTTTCAAGGATATCCGCTACGGCACGATGGATGGCGACAGCGCCCGTATCGTGTTGACGGCGACAAAGCCCGTTCGCATCGGCATGGCGAGGGTTCAGGCGGATGAAAACGGCAAGGGCCAGCGGCTCGTTCTCGAAGCCGAGATGACCGACAAGGCGACCTTCGCCGAACTGGTGAAAGCCCAATCCTGGAACGAGCCTGAGGCCGCGCAAACGACAAGCGCCATACCGGTGCCCGAAAAGGCTGAGCCCGGCGACTTCATCGTTGCCGTCGACGCCGGCCACGGCGGCATCGATACCGGCGCGATCGGCGTCGACACGAAGACCCAGGAAAAGGATGTCACGCTGGCCTTCGCCAAGACGCTCGCCGACCGGCTGAATCGTGAACCCGGCATCAAGGCTTTCCTGACCCGCAAGGATGATTCGTTCCTGTCGCTTTCCGAGCGCGTGCAGATCGCGCGGCAGAACCACGCGGCACTCTTCGTCTCCATGCATGCCGACACGTTGCGCCAGAAGGATATTCGCGGCGCCACCGTCTACACCATCTCCGACAAGGCATCCGACAAGCTCGCCGCCGATCTCGCCGATCGCGAAAACCTGTCCGACCAGATCGCCGGCAAGGCGGCCGCGACCGAGCCGCCCGAAGTGGCCGACATCCTGCTCGACCTGACGCGCCGCGAGACGCAGGCGTTTTCGATCTCGATGGCTGAGAGTGTGCTGGCCTCCTTCAAGGATCAGGTCGGGACCATCAACAACCCGCACCGCCACGCCGGCTTCCGCGTTCTGCAGGCACCCGATGTTCCCTCCATCCTGCTGGAACTCGGCTTCCTCTCGAACAAGGAAGACGAGAAACTGCTGCTCGACGACACCTGGCGCGCCAAGATGGGTGACCTGTTGACGGAAGCGGTGAAGCATTACCATGCATCCATGGTCGCCAATGGCGGCTGATAGGCGGCCGTTGCTCAGATGTGACACTTGCGTGCGTAAACATGTATGCGTGTGGAATTGCAGGCAAAAGCCCTACTTTCCTCACATTCAGGCCATTACTCACGGCTATGTTTCCGTGTGCAAAACGGAATTGGCTTGTGGCCGCATCCGGCATGGAGTAATTCGCGCAGCGTGCAAAGTGCCGCGGTTCATGCGATTGTTATGCGCGCGCCGATCGACAATTGAGATACCGGTAGCTTAGATATGATCAGACTTCTTGGATATTTCTTCGGAGCGGCTTGCGTCCTGTTCCTGGGCGTAGCGGCGGCCGTTGCCGTTTATTTGGCGACGGTGACGAAGGATCTTCCTGATTACGCGGTGCTGAGCAGCTATGAGCCGCCGGTGACGACGCGCGTGCATGCCGGCAACGGCGCGCTGATGGCCGAGTATGCCAAGGAGCGTCGCCTGTTCCTGCCGATCCAGGCCGTCCCCGATCGCGTCAAGGCCGCGTTCCTGTCCGCCGAAGACAAGAATTTCTACCAGCACCCTGGTATCGACGTCACCGGCTTCGGCCGCGCCGTGGTCGCTTATCTGACCGGTGGCCCGACGCAGGGTGGTTCCACGATCACGCAGCAGGTCGCCAAGAACTTCCTGCTGTCGAGCGAACAGACCATGGAGCGCAAGGCCAAGGAAGCCATTCTCTCCTTCCGCATCGAGCAGGCCTACAGCAAGGACAAGATCCTTGAGCTCTATCTCAACGAGATCTTCTTCGGCCTCAACTCCTACGGTATCGCCAGCGCCGCACTCACCTATTTCAACAAGTCGGTCAACGAACTGACCATCGCTGATGCCGCCTATCTGGCCTCGCTGCCGAAGGGCCCGGCGAACTACCACCCGTTCCGCCATCCTGAGGCCGCGGTCACCCGCCGCAACTGGGTTATCGACCGCATGGTCGAGAATGGCTATGTCAGCCAGTCGGATGGCGCGGAAGCCAAGAAGCAGCCGCTCGGCGTTACCGGTCGCACCAGCGGTCCGTCGCTCTTCGCATCGGGCTACTTCGCCGAAGCCGTCCGCCGCCAGCTGATCGACCAGTACGGCGAGAAGATGCTCTATGAGGGTGGCCTCTCGGTTCGCACCTCCTTCGACCCGCAATTGCAGGTCTTCGCGCGCAAGGCGCTGCAGGATGGCCTGATCAACTATGATGAACGCCGCGGCTTCCACGGCCCGATCAAGCAGATCGACACGACGTCGGATTGGGGTAAGGCGCTCGCCGATATCCCGGCTCTCTCCGACGTTCCGGAATGGGACCTCGCCGTCGTGCTCGCCGTCGCCAGCGACAGCGTCGACATCGGCCTGCAGCCGCAGAAGGATGGCGCCGGCAAGATCGGCTCTGACCGCCAGCGCGGGACCATTGAAGCCAAGAACATGCAGTGGGCCTTCCGTTCGGCCACCGGCGGCAAGACGTCCAAGTCGCCGCAGGGCGTGCTGCAGCCGGGCGACGTCGTCTTCGTCGAACGGCTTGGCGGCGACAGCTCCACATCCTACCGTCTGCGCCAGCCGCCGAAGGTCGGTGGTGGTTTCGTCGCGATGGATCCGAAGACCGGCCGCGTGCTGGCCATGGTCGGCGGCTTCTCCTATGCCCAGTCGGAATTCAACCGCGCGACGCAGGCGATGCGCCAGCCTGGTTCGTCCTTCAAGCCCTTCGTCTACGCAGCCGCGATGGACAATGGCTACACGCCGGCCTCGGTCGTCAGCGACGATCCGCTCGAAATCCAGGTCGGCAACGGCCAGGTCTGGGCACCTGATAACTACGAAGGCGAGGGTGGTGGCGCCAACACGCTGCGCTTCGCCATCGAGCACTCGCGCAACCGCATGACGGTGCGCCTCGCCAACGACCTCGGCATGAACGTCGTTGCCGAATATGCCAACCGCTTTGGCATCTACGACAAGATGATGCCTGTACTGGCCATGTCGCTCGGCTCCGGCGAAACCACCGTGCTGCGCATGGTGTCGGCCTATTCGGTCATCGCCAACGGCGGCAAGCAGATCAAGCCGACGCTCATCGACCGTATCCAGGACCGCTACGGCAAGACCATCTTCAAGCATGAGGAGCGTGTCTGCGAGGCCTGCAACGCCAGCGACTGGCAGAACCAGGAAGAGCCGAACGTGGTCGATAACCGCGAAACCGTTCTCGACCCGATGACCTCCTACCAGATCACCTCGATGATGCAGGGCGTTATCCAGCGCGGCACCGCCGCCGGCAAGGTTCAGCTCGGCGAACGCGACGTCGCCGGCAAGACCGGCACGACCAACGACGAAAAGGACGCTTGGTTCGTCGGCTTCACACCGGATTTGGTCGCCGGTCTTTATATCGGTTTCGATTCGCCATCGACGCTGGGCCGCGGCGGCACCGGCAGCTCGCTGTCCGCGCCCGTCTTCAACGAGTTCATGCAGGCGGCCGTCAAGGACACGCCGGTATCGAAGTTCGTCATCCCTGCCGGGATGAACCTGATCCCGATCGACCGCAAGACCGGCATGGCCGCGACGCAGGGCGACCCGAACACCATCATCGAGGCCTTCAAGCCCGGCACCGGCCCGGCCGACAGCTACTCCGTTATCGGCATGGACAACACCATGGCGCCGGAGGAAATCCTGAAGACCTCGCCGCAGGCCAACCAGGCGGTTCAATCCGGCGCCGGCGGTCTCTACTGACATTTTCCGCTGATAGCGTGGCGGTCGCGGCTCTTTACATCCGCGGCCGCCACAACTATTTGACGGACGACTTTTGAAGACAACGCAAAAGAAGCGGGACAATGCGAGCGGAAATCCAGAACGTAGTCGATGAAACCAAGCAGGCTATCACCCTGCTGAGGAGGCATCTTTGACTGGGACCAGGCGATAAGACGACTGGACTGGTTGAACAACAAGGCAGAGGACCCGAACCTCTGGAACGATGCCACCGAAGCACAGAAGCTGATGCGCGAGCGCCAGCAGCTCGATGATGGCATCAGCGGCGTACGCCGCTTCGAACAGCAGATCAAAGACAACATCGAGCTCATCGAGATGGGCGAGGACGAGGGCGACGAAGCCATCGTCAAGGAAGCCGAAGACGCGCTGAAGGCACTCAAGGCCGAAGCCGCGCGCCAGCAGGTCGAAGCGATGTTGTCTGGCGAAGCCGACAGCAACGACACCTATCTCGAAGTTCACTCCGGCGCCGGCGGCACGGAAAGCCAGGACTGGGCAAACATGCTTCTGCGCATGTATACCCGCTGGGCCGAACGCTCGAAGTTCAAGGTTGAACTGCTCGAAGTGCATGACGGCGAAGAAGCCGGCATCAAGTCCGCGACGCTGCTCGTCAAGGGCCACAATGCCTATGGCTGGCTGAAGACCGAATCGGGCGTTCACCGCCTGGTACGCATCTCGCCTTATGACAGCAACGCGCGCCGTCACACCTCGTTCTCGTCCATCTGGGTCTACCCCGTCGTCGACGACTCGATCCAGATCGACATCAACGAAAGCGACTGCCGTATCGACACTTATCGCTCGTCCGGCGCCGGCGGTCAGCACGTCAACACGACCGACTCCGCGGTCCGCATCACCCACATGCCCTCGGGCATCGTGGTGCAGTGCCAGCAGGAACGCTCGCAGCACAAGAACCGCGCCAAGGCCTGGGACATGCTGCGCGCACGTCTCTACGAAGCGGAACTGAAGAAGCGCGAAGACGCGGCCAACGCCGAAGCGGCCTCCAAGTCCGATATCGGCTGGGGCCACCAGATCCGCTCCTACGTCCTGCAGCCCTACCAGATGGTCAAGGACCTGCGCACCGGCGTTACCAGCACTGCGCCCGACGACGTGCTGGATGGAGAACTCGACGAGTTCATGGAAGCAGCGCTCGCCCACCGCATCAGCGGCAAGGCGGATGCCGTGGTCGACGACGTCGACTGATCGGTCTGGTCAAGATGATATAGAAAAGGCCCCATCCGGGGCCTTTTCTGATTCTGGCGGCATGTCTTTCGAAGCGTTACGGGCGTTAATGTCCGGACTTCTCGACGCTGATATCGCCGAACTCGTCTATGATGACGGTCCAGCTATCGGCATCTCCATCCGGATCCGTTTTCAGATAGACCATGGCGAACAGCCCAGGCTCGTTCAGCCGCCCGGTCGAGTTCTCAGGGCGAATATCCGTCACATAAGGATTGAGGTCGTTCAGTTCCTGAACCTCGACCGTTGAGACGATTTCGGGCCCGGTCTCGGTCTGCGCGATCTGCTGCAGATAGACCTTGGCGGTGCGATCGGCCTGGCGAACCGCAAACAGCTTGTAGTAGCCATGGCGGGGTTGGCTTGGCGCGGCGGGCGTCGCCGTCGCTGAGGCTGGCGCATTCGGCGTGCTCGCGGCTGGCGGACGGGTGACCGCCGGCGCATTGCCGTCGTCGGCCCAGTAACCCGTGCTCGTGGCGAATGTGATGCTCGCGGGCAAGATAGGATCCGTGGCATCTGCGGCATGCGTGGCCAAGGGAGCCGCGGCGATCAGCAGCGCGCAGGCTGTCAGTCCGAAACGCTTCATCGCCTCAATCCTCGAATTGCTCGGATAGAATACGGTCGGACCAGGAGCGGTCGGGGTCTGAGAGAATGCGGGCGGTCATATGCTCGGATTGAGCGATGCGCACATGCAGCACCGATTTGACCTCGGAGTTATCCGCAACCGCATTCACCGGCCGCTTTTCCGATTCGAGAATATGAATGTCCACTGTCACCTTGTTCGGCAACAGCGCCCCGCGCCAGCGGCGGGGACGAAACGCGCTCACCGGCGTCATGGCCAAAAGCGGCGCGTCCAGAGGCAAGATCGGACCGTGCGCAGAGAGATTGTAGGCCGTCGACCCGGCCGGCGTCGCCACCATCAGGCCGTCGCAGATCAGTTCTTCAAGCCGCACGACGCCATCGACTTCGACCCTGAGCTTGGCGGCCTGGTAGGATTGGCGAAACAGCGAGACCTCGTTGATGGCAAGCGCGGTATCGCTCGTTCCATCCGCATTCGTGGTCGTCATTCTCAGCGGCCGAAACGTGTTCTCGACGGCGGCATTGATCCGCTCGCGCAACGCGTCGGTGCGGTACTCGTTCATCAGAAAGCCGACGGAGCCCCGGTTCATCCCATAGACGAGCCTGCCGGAGTTCATCGTGCTGTGCAGCGTCTGCAGCATGAAGCCGTCGCCGCCGAGTGCCACGATCACATCGGCGTCCTTGGCGGGCACATCCCCATAGATGCGAATCAGTTCGTCTCGCGCCGCCAGCGCCTCGGCGGTAGGGGAAGCCAGAAAACAGAGGGTTTGAAAGGATACGCTCATGCAATGCCCTTTGATAAAGTCCGCCTAGCTAAATGATAATGGGCTGGCACGACAAGGCATTTTAAGGTCGCAGCTGTTCGCCGGGACCACTCTCTGCATAGGTGAGGAGAGGGCAGAAGGGCGCCAGTTTCATGGCGCCCCCTGTTTGTAATCGGCTTCTACCGGGTCTTGGTCGACTCGCGTCCGTGGCCCGTCGGGTCAGCGACAGCGCCTTACTTGTTCTGAAGCAGCCAGATCTTTCCGCCCATGGTGATGCCATAGGTATCGGTGGTGCCGTCGTCGGTGAGATTGCGGCGCTCCAGGAAGCCGTGCTCGCAAAGATCCACAAGCGTCTTCGCGGTGACGGTCTTGATCTTCTGCGGGCGCTCTTTCCAGCGGTCCGTTTTCGCATAAGTCACGGTTGCGTTCTCATGCGTCCACTTGCCGGCCGCCTGCGGATAGAGATCGCCGTCACGGGCGAGTTTAAGTCCCGCGATCTGCGCCGGGGTGAGTTCAGCCATTTCAATAACCTCTTGGCATGTTGCACGGCTCAGCCGTGAATGCAGGGGAACCCTGGGAAACCAAGGGCAATAGGAACCAAATGTTGCAACGCGAGCATCTCGTCTACCGAGGCCCGTCGGTGTGGCAACAATCGATTCCTTCGAAGAATTGTGGTGCCCCCGGCAGGGTTCGAACCCGCGACCCCCTGATTACAAATCAGGTGCTCTACCAACTGAGCTACAAGGGCAACGCCCGCCAATTAGCAGATTTTGCTGCTCTGTAAAGAAAAATCGGCCACGATTTGATTTCGCATAGTGATTTCAACAGGCCGTATTCAGGCACCGGTTTCGCGCGGCTAGTTTGGAGTGGTCTGCCGAACGGTCGATTGCAGGTGGCCGCCATTTTCGCCCATGCCATCGCCGGAAGACGGCATGGCAGCGATGCTGAGAACCGAAACAACCATGAGAGCGATGACAGCGATCATTATTCGCACGCGATTTCTCCTTTTGAACGAGGAAGAAACGCAAATAAGGCAATTGGGTTCCGGAGCGGGCTTGGCGGCTATTGCGCCGGCGGCGGTGCTGTCGTCGTGGGATTGGTGCCGGGAGCTGTGGGAGCGAGCGGGTCGGGTTGATGCACGGGCTGGGTCTTGTCGATCCAGCCGATGCTGAGAACGATGGCGACGAGGATGCCGATGAAGAGAATGCCGATGATGAGGGGACGAACTGCCATGTCGGATGCTTCTCCTTGTTGGTCGGAGCATTGCTGGATGATAACCGCCGCTGACGTCAAAACCGAGGCGGTCGAGCATCAGCAGCGGCATCTTTCTGCATGGTGGCCTGTCCGTGAGCCTGTCAGCCCTTCAGATGAATGCGCGCCGCGTAAAGCGCGATCGCCGCAGCGTTGGACACGTTGAGCGACTTGATCTCGCCGGGCATATCGAGCCGAGCCAGCGCATTCACCGTCTCGCGGGTCTTCTGACGCAATCCCTTGCCTTCGGCGCCAAGCACGAGAGCGACCTTATCGCCGGAGAAGGTGCCCTCGAGAGGAGCCGGGCCTTCCGAATCAAGGCCGATGGTGACGAAGCCGAGCTTGTGCAGTTCGCCAAGCGCATCGGCGAGATTGGTGATCTGTATATAAGGGATGAGCTCCAGCGCGCCGGAAGCGGATTTGGCAAGCACGCCCGATTCGGTCGGGCTGTGGCGCTGCGTCGTGATCAGCGCACCGGCATTGAAGGCGACGGCCGAGCGCATGATGGCGCCGACATTGTGCGGATCGGTCACTTGATCGAGCACCAGGATCAGCGGGCTGTCCTTCAGCGCTTCGAGGCGGCGCACGGGCAGGGGACGCGTTTCCAGCATCACGCCCTGATGGATGGCATCGGGGCCAAGCACCTTGTCGAGATCCTGCGGCGAAACCATTTCGAACGGTATGCCGAGTTTCTCGACATCGATCTCAAGGCGGGCCAGCGCGTTGGGGGTGACCGACAGCTTTATCTTCTTGCGCTCTTTGTTCTCGAGCGCGGCGCGCACCGTGTGCAGGCCATAGAGATGGACCTGGTCCGGAGCGAGTGCCGGCGGCTTCCAGTCGTCGCCGCCACGCTTGCGCTTCTGGAAGCCGGGAGTTGGAATTTCGCCGCGTTCGCGCTTGTTGTCGCGATGCGCACGACGCAGATTCGCGTAGTGCGTATCCTTGGCGGATTTTTCGTCGGAGGGCGGGCCCCCGGATTTGTTGTCTTTGCTCATGCCGCTTTATAGCGGTGGCATTTCTTTCCGCATAGGATTTCTTTGTCCACAGGGGCTTTCCATCGCCGATGACATTTTTCGCATATTTTCCATCGTCATCGTGTTGACATAGGCAACTCGGCCCGTCATATACGCGGCGCAGACCGAGGGGCGGCAACGCTTCGAAAGTCTAGCAGACTTGGTCTAACGATCCGGACGAAAAACTGGAGAGATGCCCGAGTGGTTAAAGGGGACGGACTGTAAATCCGTTGGCTCAGCCTACGTTGGTTCAAATCCAACTCTCTCCACCATTCGTCCTCGGATCGGACCAAACCCCGCGGGTATAGCTCAATGGTAGAGCAGCAGCCTTCCAAGCTGAATACGCGGGTTCGATTCCCGCTACCCGCTCCACTTTTCAAATCGAAGCCCGACATTATCTACAGCGCGCAAGCGCCTGTTCGCGTTTGCGTATCGCACTGACGCGGCGCCCCATCTCAGCCCCAGAGCAAAACGAAGGGGGAGGCGAGCGCAATGATGCCGGCCGCCATCCAGCGCGTGCGCCCATCCATCGTGAATTCGTCCCGCGACAACCATTTGCGCACGGCGACATAGCCGACGGCGATGACGGCGCTATAGATGAGTGCGCGCAACAGGATCGACCACCCACCGCCGAAGAGCCCGATCGCGATGCCGAATCCGGTCAGCGCGCCGAGGATGCCGTAGCCGACATCGAACATTAGTGTCGTCGTGGTCGATAGCGGCCTGAGAACTCTCGGAAACGCGATGGCGACAGCCGCCGTCAGCAGCCATATGGCGACGATCGCCTGCAGCGTCGACGAGCTGACGATGGAGGCTGCCAGCGCCGGCAGCCGCTCGGGCGTCGAGAGCCGCACGACCTGCGCGATCCAGTCGATCGCCGCCGCCAATATCCACAATATGAATGCGCAGCCGGCAAAGATCAGAAAATTGCCGGCCGATCGTTTCGCGATGTCCTTCGGTTCCATGCCATGCTCCCCCGGGCGATCGCCGGCGTGGCTCCGGCAAGGGCAAGTAATATCACAGCATCAATCGCTTGTGGCGGGTTATGGTGAAAACGCGCATGTGTCGTCGCACTTCGATATTGCCGATCGAATGCTTCGTTCCCATATGCGGCGGCAGTGCGGAATAGCGTCCGCAATTAAGTCTTGCGCAATTCCGCCGAAAGCCTTAAACGGCGGCACTAAACCGGTTCGCCGGGGTCATCCATTTCGTTCACAGGAAGCATTCAAATGGCAAAGAGTAAGTTTGAGCGCAACAAGCCGCACGTTAACATCGGCACGATCGGCCACGTTGACCACGGCAAGACGTCTCTGACGGCAGCGATCACGAAGTATTTCGGCGAGTTCAAGGCGTACGACCAGATCGACGCTGCACCGGAAGAAAAGGCACGCGGCATCACCATCTCGACGGCACACGTCGAGTACGAGACGGCCAACCGTCACTATGCCCACGTTGATTGCCCCGGCCACGCCGACTACGTCAAGAACATGATCACCGGTGCCGCACAGATGGACGGCGCGATCCTGGTTTGCTCGGCTGCTGACGGCCCGATGCCGCAGACCCGCGAGCACATCCTGCTCGCTCGTCAGGTTGGCGTTCCGGCTCTGGTCGTGTTCCTCAACAAGGTCGACCAGGTCGACGACGCCGAACTGCTCGAGCTCGTCGAGATGGAAGTTCGCGAACTTCTGTCGTCCTACGACTTCCCGGGCGACGACGTTCCTGTCGTCAAGGGTTCGGCTCTGGCCGCTCTCAACGATTCGGACAAGAAGATCGGCGAAGACGCCGTTCGCGAACTGATGGCCGCTGTCGACGCCTACATTCCGACGCCTGAGCGTCCGATCGACCAGCCGTTCCTGATGCCGATCGAAGACGTGTTCTCGATCTCGGGTCGTGGTACGGTTGTGACCGGTCGCGTCGAGCGCGGCATCGTCAAGGTTGGTGAAGAAGTCGAAATCGTCGGCATCCGCGCCACCTCGAAGACGACGGTTACCGGCGTTGAAATGTTCCGCAAGCTGCTCGATCAGGGCCAGGCTGGCGACAACATCGGCGCTCTGGTTCGCGGCGTTAACCGTGACGGCGTTGAGCGTGGTCAGATCCTGTGCAAGCCGGGCTCTGTCAAGCCGCACAAGAAGTTCATGGCTGAAGCCTACATCCTGACGAAGGAAGAAGGCGGCCGTCATACGCCGTTCTTCACGAACTACCGTCCGCAGTTCTACTTCCGCACGACCGACGTTACCGGTATCGTCTCCCTGCCGGAAGGCACGGAAATGGTTATGCCTGGCGACAACGTCACCGTTGCTGTTGAGCTGATCGTTCCGATCGCGATGGAAGAAAAGCTTCGCTTCGCTATCCGCGAAGGCGGCCGTACCGTCGGCGCTGGCATCGTTGCCTCGATCATCGAGTAATCCTTAGGATTGCTTTGAGTTAGGAAAGGCCTCGCTGGAAACAGCGGGGCCTTTTTCTGTTGGATTTCGCTGAGGGAATTAATGTGCGGCTGACGACGCTGCTTGTTGCGGCTCTAAGTATATTGATTTTGCAGATGGGCGCTGGGCCGCAGACAATGGCGGCAGGCTGCCCTGAGCGGCCGGCCTGCCGCGGATGTGGTTGCAAGGGCGGCCCTGGCTACCGTGGCCCTGACGGAAGATGCGTCGGCTTCAAAAGCCTTGCCAAGGTGTGCGGCAATCCGCCCGATCTTCGCTACACTTTCGAGAATGCCCCAGGTACCGGCTTGAATCACGATTGCGCCTTGGGATTGGACGACAAGGCGACCGTGCCGCGCGAATCTCCATCTTCGCCTTGATCGCGGGACAGTTGGAGTATCTATTCGCGCATCCGATAGTGTGGGAGGACATTTCATGAAGAAGCGCATTCTGTTTACGGGGGGCTCCGGCAAGGCGGGGCGTCATGCCGTGCCGTGGTTGGTCAATGCCGGCTACGAGGTTCACAATATCGATCTCGTGCCGCTCGACAATCCTGGTGTCACCAACCTGATCGTCGATATCACCGATAGCGGTCAGGTCTATAATGCGCTCTCGATGCATCGCGACTTTCCGGATCTCGAAGCGGGCAGGGGTGTTCTACCCTATGATGCCGTGGTGCACTTCGCCGCCATCCCGCGCATCCTGATCAAACCCGACAACGAAACCTTCCGCATCAACACGATGGGCACCTATAATGTCATCGAGGCTGCGGTGAAGCTCGGTGTGCGCAAGATCATCGTTGCCTCTAGCGAAACCACCTACGGCGTCTGCTTTGCCGAGGGGCATCGCGACTTCCATCAGTTCCCGCTGGATGAGGACTACGACGTCAACCCGATGGATTCTTATGGCCTGTCGAAGGTGCTGAACGAGAAGACGGCGCGGGCATTTGCCGAGCGCTCCGGGGCAGACATTTATGCACTGCGAATCGGCAACGTTATCGAGCCGCACGAATACGAGAATTTCCCGACCTATTTCGCCAATCCCGAAATGCGCAAGCGCATCGCCTGGAGCTATATCGACGCGCGCGATCTCGGCCAGATCTGCCATCTCTGCATCGAAAAGGATGGCCTCGGCTTCCAGGTGTTCAACGCCGCCAACGATACCGTCTCGGCCAATACGCCGACCCGCGAGCTTGCCGCGCGCTATTATCCGAACGTCAGCTTCACCCGCGAGATCGGCGAATTCGAGGGTCTCCTGTCGAACCGCAAGATCAGGGAAGTGCTGGGCTTTCGCGAGGAGCACGACTGGCGCCGATACGTGAAGCTGTGAACGCGTTTCGATGCACACGCGAGGAATGGGAAAAAGTGAAAAACGCACTTGCCAATCTCCTCTCGGCGTCTTAAAGGGTGCGCCATGCTTCTCGACAATGCGTCGCGGCTTTCGCCAACAGGCTGATCGGGAAGCGTAAAGGGGTATAGCTCAGTTGGTAGAGCGGCGGTCTCCAAAACCGCAGGCCGTGGGTTCGAGCCCCTCTGCCCCTGCCATTTCCTTGAACGAACAGCGCGGACAACCTGCAGCATTTCGCAAGAGGCTCGTACATGGCTAATTTCGTTAAACTTTGGTTCCCCTCTTGTCTAATGGGGAATCGGTGTTTATGTAGGGGTTCAACAGACACGCGGTGCGTGGGGCTGATATGATCAGCTTTACGCGCCGTAATTGCGTGGGCAGTCGATGGCATCCAAATCAAATCCGCTTACGTTTCTGCAGCAGGTTCGCACGGAAACGTTGAAAGTTACTTGGCCGTCGCGCCGTGAAACGATGATCTCGACGATCATGGTACTTGTGATGGTTGTCTTTGCCGCGCTGTTCTTTTTTGCCGCGGACCAGTTGATCGGCTGGTTGCTGGGCTTCGTGCTCAATATCGGCAACTGATCGGGCGGAGATATAAGATGGCGGCACGTTGGTATATCGTCCACGCGTATTCGAATTTTGAAAAGAAGGTCGCGGAAGACATCGAGAACAAGGCCCGTCAGAAGGGTCTTGAGCATCTCTTCGAGAAGATTCTCGTCCCGACCGAAAAGGTGGTTGAAGTGCGTCGCGGCCGTAAGGTCGATAGCGAGCGCAAGTTCTTCCCCGGTTATGTGATGGTTCGCGCCAATCTGACCGACGAAGCCTACCACCTGATCAAGAACACGCCGAAGGTGACCGGCTTCCTGGGCTCCGACAATCGGCCCGTTCCGATCCCTGACTCTGAAGCCGATCGTATTCTCGGTCAGGTTCAGGAAGGTGTTGAGCGTCCGAAGTCTTCGGTCAGCTTCGAGATCGGCGAGCAGGTCCGCGTTTCCGACGGTCCGTTCGCATCGTTCAACGGCACGGTTCAGGATGTGGACGAAGAGCGTTCGCGCCTGAAGGTGGAAGTGTCGATCTTCGGCCGCGCGACGCCGGTCGAACTGGAATACGCTCAGGTCGAGAAGGTCTGAGCTCGGATGTAAGCCGGCAACGGCTTATGTCCTCGCGGCGAAAGCCGCAAAGCGCGTGGAAGGTGAGGGCACCTTAGCCGGGTCCTAAAATCCGAACCACGCAACCGCAGCCGCCGGAGCGATCCGGCATTATTGGTCGGGCAACCGGCCGTCAGTGAAAGGCAGAGAGTTATGGCTAAGAAAGTTGCAGGCCAGCTCAAGCTTCAGGTCAAGGCAGGATCGGCTAACCCGTCCCCGCCAATCGGCCCGGCGCTTGGTCAGCGTGGCATTAACATCATGGAATTCTGCAAGGCGTTCAATGCCGCTACGCAGGAAATGGAAAAGGGTATGCCGATCCCGGTCGTCATCACCTACTACCAGGACAAGTCCTTCACCTTCGTCATGAAGCAGCCTCCGGTCAGCTACTGGCTGAAGAAGGAAGCGAAGATCACGTCCGGTTCCAAGACGCCTGGCAAGGGCGCCACCGCAGGCAAGCTCACCAAGGCTCAGATCAAGACGATCGCTGAAGCCAAGATGAAGGACCTGAACGCAGCTGATATCGAAGGTGCAATGGCGATGATTGAGGGCTCTGCCCGCGCCATGGGCCTGGAAGTGGTAGGATAAGACCATGGCAGGCAAGCGCACCAAGAAGATCAACGAAGGTGTTGATCCCACGAAGCTCTACGCTCTCGACCTCGCTATCAGCATGGTCAAGGAACGGGCTGTCGCCAAGTTCGACGAAACCGTCGAAGTATCGATGAACCTCGGTGTTGACCCGCGCCACGCTGACCAGATGGTCCGCGGCGTTGTCAACCTGCCGAACGGCACGGGCCGTGACGTTCGCGTCGCCGTCTTCGCACGTGGCGCCAAGGCTGACGAAGCCAAGGCTGCTGGTGCTGACGTTGTCGGCGCTGAAGATCTCGTCGAGATCGTTCAGGGCGGCAAGATCGACTTCGATCGCTGCATCGCGACCCCGGACATGATGCCGCTCGTCGGTCGCCTCGGTAAGGTTCTCGGCCCGCGTGGCATGATGCCGAACCCGAAGGTTGGCACCGTCACCATGGACGTCGCTGGCGCCGTCAAGGCTTCCAAGGGCGGCGCTGTCGAGTTCCGTGTCGAAAAGGCTGGTATCGTCCACGCCGGCATCGGCAAGGCTTCGTTCGACGCCAAGGCTCTTGAAGAAAACATCAAGGCTTTCGCTGACGCCGTCATCAAGGCAAAGCCGGCTGGCGCAAAGGGTAACTACGTCAAGCGCGTAGCGATCTCTTCGACCATGGGCCCGGGCGTCAAGATCGAAGTCGCTTCGGTCACGGCCGCTTAATAAAGTTTCGCTGGGCGTCAGTCCGGCTCATCAGATTCCGGCCTCGCAAGGGGCCGGGATATTCCGGAGAAATCCGGAATCCTGTCCGAGATTGCAGGTGGTTTTCCCTTAATCACTTGGCCTGCATGAGACGGGTAAGGCCCGAATTTTTGAAGCTTCGCTTCATCGATTTGGTTCGAACCTTGGATGCCTTGTGCCTCTTAGCCTTTCTGGCGCGGAGCGCGAGGGGACAGGATCCTCAAGCGTCGCTTGGGATCATTCGTGATCTCAGGAGGCAAAGGCAACCCGATGGGGCCGGTCACGGTCTCATCTACTGGAGATAGGCAGTGGAAAGAGCGGAAAAACGCGAATTCGTCACGGAACTGAACGAAGTCTTCAAGGCTTCGGGCTCGGTTGTCGTGGCCCACTATGCTGGTGCTACAGTCGCGCAGATGAACGACTTCCGTTCCAAGATGCGTGCAGCTGGCGGTACCGTCAAAGTCGCGAAGAACCGCCTGGCCAAAATCGCCCTTCAGGGTACGGAAGCGGAAGGGATCTCTGGTCTCTTCAACGGTCAGACGCTCATTGCATACAGCAATGACCCGATCACCGCTCCGAAAGTCGTCGTGGATTTCGCCAAGACCAACGATAAGATCGTTGTTTTGGGCGGCGCCATGGGGACAACGACGCTCAACGCAGAAGCAGTCAAGTCGCTCGCGACCCTGCCTTCGTTGGACGAACTGCGCGCGAAGCTGCTGGGCATGATCCAGACTCCGGCTACCCGCATCGCAGGCGTTGTTCAGGCACCGGCAAGCCAGCTTGCTCGCGTGTTCTCGGCTTACGCCAAGAAGGACGAAGCCGCATAAGGCGGTTTTTTGCTGTTTATAAACAACCGGTTCGAACCGAACATAAGGAATTGATACAATGGCTGATCTCGCAAAGATCGTAGACGACCTCTCCTCGCTGACCGTTCTGGAAGCTGCAGAACTGTCCAAGCTTCTCGAAGAAAAGTGGGGCGTTTCCGCTGCTGCTCCGGTAGCAGTTGCTGCTGCTGGCGGTGGCGCTGCTCCGGCTGCTGCTGAAGAAGAAAAGACCGAGTTCGACGTTATCCTGGCTGACGCCGGCGCTAACAAGATCAACGTCATCAAGGAAGTTCGCGCTATCACGGGCCTCGGCCTGAAGGAAGCTAAGGACCTCGTTGAAGCCGCTCCGAAGGCTGTCAAGGAAGCTGTTTCCAAGGCTGAAGCTGCCGACATCAAGAAGAAGCTTGAAGACGCCGGCGCTAAGGTCGACGTTAAGTAATCTTGAACTGCATCTGGGAGGCTGGATTTCCGGCCTCCCATTTGCCGTTTCCCGGAACGAATTACCCAAAAGCCGCGTGAAAACGGCTTTTGGGTAATGGGTTCTTCAAGAGGATGGTCTCGAACCGAGACGCGCAGGCAATCCGGCCTCGTGATTTCGGGAAGTGAGACGAGTTTGAAGCGCACATTGCTTGACGGGGTCGACTGGCCATCGGTTCCCGTCCGTTGCAGGCCCGGATGCAATTTTGAAGGAGCGACGATGGCTCAGACCCTTTCGTTCAATGGTCGTAGGCGCGTACGCAAGTTTTTCGGTAAGATCCCAGAAGTCACGGAAATGCCGAACCTCATCGAGGTTCAGAAGGCGTCCTATGACCAATTTTTGATGGTTGAAGAGCCCAAGGGCGGTCGCCCTGATGAGGGCCTTCAGTCGGTTTTCAAGTCCGTATTCCCGATCACGGATTTCTCCGGCGCTTCCATGCTGGAATTCGTGTCCTACGAGTTCGAACCGCCGAAGTTCGACGTTGATGAATGCCGCCAGCGCGACCTGACCTATGCCGCGCCGCTGAAGGTTACTCTCCGTCTGATCGTGTTCGATATCGATGAAGATACGGGCGCGAAGTCGATCAAGGACATCAAGGAACAGTCGGTTTACATGGGCGACATGCCGCTCATGACCAACAACGGTACGTTCATCGTCAACGGCACCGAGCGCGTTATCGTGTCTCAGATGCACCGTTCGCCGGGCGTGTTCTTCGATCACGACAAGGGCAAGAGCCACTCGTCCGGCAAGCTGCTGTTCGCTGCTCGCGTCATCCCGTATCGCGGTTCCTGGCTCGATATCGAATTCGACGCCAAGGACATCGTCTACGCCCGTATCGACCGTCGCCGCAAGCTGCCGGTAACGTCGCTGCTGATGGCGCTCGGCATGGACGGCGAAGAGATCCTGTCGACCTTCTACACCAAGTCCGACTATGTTCGTGACGGCAAGGGCTGGCGCATTCCGTTTACGCCTGAGACCCTCAAGGGTGCGAAGACGATCAGCGACATGATCGACGCCGACACCGGCGAAGTCGTCGTCGAAGGCGGCAAGAAGCTGACCCCGCGTCTGCTCCGTCAGCTGTCCGAAAAGGGCCTCAAGGCTCTGCAGGCGACCGACGAAGACCTGTACGGCAACTTCCTCGCTGAAGACATCGTCAACTACTCGACGGGTGAAATCTACCTCGAGGCAGGCGATGAAATCGACGAGAAGTCGCTCGCCGTCATCCTGTCGCACGGTTTCGAAGAGATCCCGGTTCTCGGCATCGACCACATCAATGTCGGCGCCTACATCCGCAACACGCTGAACGCCGACAAGAACGAGAACCGTCAGGACGCTCTGTTCGACATCTACCGCGTCATGCGTCCGGGTGAACCGCCGACCATGGAATCGGCCGAAGCGATGTTCAACTCGCTGTTCTTCGACGCCGAGCGCTACGACCTGTCCGCTGTTGGTCGCGTCAAGATGAACATGCGTCTCGACCTCGAAGTCGAAGACACCGTCCGTGTCCTGCGCAAGGACGACATCCTGGCCGTGGTCAAGATGCTCGTCGAACTGCGCGACGGCAAGGGCGAGATCGACGACATCGACAACCTCGGCAACCGTCGCGTTCGCTCCGTCGGCGAACTGATGGAAAACCAGTACCGTCTCGGCCTGCTCCGCATGGAGCGCGCGATCAAGGAACGTATGTCCTCGATCGAAATCGACACGGTCATGCCGCAGGACCTGATCAACGCCAAGCCGGCAGCAGCCGCCGTCCGCGAATTCTTCGGCTCCTCGCAGCTGTCGCAGTTCATGGACCAGGTGAACCCGCTTTCGGAAATCACCCACAAGCGTCGTCTTTCGGCTCTTGGCCCGGGTGGTCTGACCCGCGAGCGCGCAGGCTTCGAAGTCCGCGACGTTCACCCGACGCACTACGGCCGTATTTGCCCGATCGAAACGCCGGAAGGTCCGAACATCGGTCTGATCAACTCGCTGGCCACCTTTGCACGCGTCAACAAGTACGGCTTCATTGAATCGCCGTACCGCCGCATCGTTGACGGCAAGGTCACGAACGACGTTCTTTACCTCTCCGCAATGGAAGAGGCGAAGTATTACGTCGCTCAGGCCAACGCCGAACTCGGTTCCGACGGCTCGTTCGTTGACGAATTCGTCGTTTGCCGTCACGCCGGCGAAGTTATGCTCGCTCCGCGTGACAGCATGAACCTGATGGACGTCTCGCCGAAGCAGGTCGTTTCGGTCGCAGCCGCTCTCATCCCGTTCCTGGAAAACGACGACGCCAACCGCGCTCTCATGGGCTCGAACATGCAGCGTCAGGCCGTGCCTCTGCTGCGCGCTGAAGCTCCGTTCGTCGGTACCGGCATGGAGCCGATCGTTGCCCGCGACTCCGGCGCTGCTATCGGCGCTCGCCGTGGCGGTGTGGTCGACCAGGTCGACGCGACGCGTATCGTTATCCGTGCGACGGAAGACCTCGATGCCGGCAAGTCCGGTGTTGATATCTACCGTCTGCAGAAGTTCCAGCGTTCGAACCAGAACACCTGCGTCAACCAGCGTCCGCTGGTCACCGTTGGTGACGTCATCAACCGCGGCGACATTCTCGCCGACGGTCCGTCGACGGACTTGGGCGACCTGGCACTCGGCCGCAACGCGCTCGTCGCGTTCATGCCGTGGAACGGTTACAACTACGAAGACTCGATCCTGATGTCGGAACGCATCGTCGCTGACGACGTGTTCACCTCCATCCACATCGAAGAATTCGAAGTGATGGCCCGCGACACCAAGCTTGGTCCGGAAGAAATCACGCGCGACATTCCGAACGTTTCGGAAGAAGCGCTGAAGAACCTCGACGAAGCCGGTATCGTCTACATCGGTGCTGAAGTTCAGCCGGGTGACATCCTCGTCGGCAAGATCACGCCGAAGGGCGAAAGCCCGATGACGCCGGAAGAAAAGCTTCTGCGCGCCATCTTCGGTGAAAAGGCCTCCGACGTCCGCGACACCTCCATGCGCATGCCTCCGGGCACTTACGGCACGATCGTCGAAGTTCGCGTTTTCAACCGCCACGGCGTTGAAAAGGACGAGCGCGCGATGGCCATCGAGCGCGAAGAGATCGAGCGTCTCGCAAAGGACCGCGACGACGAGCAGGCGATCCTCGACCGTAACGTCTACGGCCGTCTGATCGACATGCTGCGTGGTCAGGTTGCCATCGCAGGCCCGAAGGGCTTCAAGAAGGGCACTGAGCTGGCCAACGCCGTCGTCTCCGAATATCCCCGCTCGCAGTGGTGGATGTTCGCCGTCGAAGACGAGAAGGTTCAGTCCGAGCTCGAAGCTCTGCGTGGCCAGTACGACGAATCCAAGTCGCGCCTTGAACAGCGCTTCATGGACAAGGTCGAGAAGGTCCAGCGCGGCGACGAAATGCCTCCTGGTGTCATGAAGATGGTCAAGGTCTTCGTCGCTGTGAAGCGCAAGATCCAGCCGGGCGACAAGATGGCCGGCCGTCACGGTAACAAGGGCGTTGTCTCGCGTATCGTGCCTGTCGAAGACATGCCGTTCCTCGAAGACGGCACGCATGTCGACATCTGCTTGAACCCGCTGGGTGTGCCTTCGCGCATGAACGTCGGCCAGATCCTCGAAACCCACCTTGCCTGGGCTTGCGCCGGCATGGGTAAGAAGATCGGCGAGCTGCTCGACGAATACCGCAAGACGATGGACATCACCGACCTGAAGACGGAGCTGACGGATGTCTACGCTTCGCAGGCCAAGGATGAAGTCGCCCACTTCGACGACGACGCGCTGGTCAAGCTGGCCGAGCAGTCCCGCCGTGGTGTCTCCATCGCAACGCCGGTCTTCGACGGTGCGCATGAGCCTGACGTTGCCTCGATGCTGAAGAAGGCAGGTCTGCACGAAAGTGGTCAGTCGGTTCTGTACGACGGCCGCACGGGCGAGCCCTTCGACCGCAAGGTCACCGTCGGCTACATGTATATGATCAAGCTCAACCACCTTGTCGACGACAAGATCCACGCTCGTTCGATCGGTCCTTACTCGCTCGTTACCCAGCAGCCGCTGGGCGGCAAGGCGCAGTTCGGCGGTCAGCGCTTCGGGGAAATGGAAGTCTGGGCTCTGGAAGCATACGGTGCGGCTTACACGCTGCAGGAAATGCTCACGGTCAAGTCCGACGACGTCGCCGGCCGTACCAAGGTCTACGAAGCCATCGTCCGTGGCGACGACACGTTCGAAGCGGGTATTCCCGAAAGCTTCAACGTTCTCGTCAAGGAAATGCGCTCTCTGGGTCTTTCCGTCGAGCTTGAGAACTCGAAGGTTGACGAGCAGCAGACCGGCCAGTTGCCGGACGCCGCCGAGTAACCACCTGATAGGGTGCGCGCTGCTATGTAGCGCGCACCGTCCCAGCTCTGGCCCCGTAACGTGTTGGCCGGGAAGGGACGATTTCGCCGCATTCTGCGGTTATTGTCGTTTTTTCGCGATGGCGCGGCGCCCGGGATTTGCCGCTGACCATCGCAGTTTGAGGGCTTTCAGCCCATGAAGGAGACAGGCATGAACCAAGAGGTCATGAATCTTTTCAATCCGCAGGTGCCTGCGCAGAATTTCGATTCCATCCGGATCTCGATTGCGTCTCCGGAGAAGATTCTCTCCTGGTCTTATGGTGAGATCAAGAAGCCGGAAACGATCAACTATCGTACGTTCAAGCCTGAACGCGATGGTCTGTTCTGCGCCCGCATCTTCGGACCGATCAAGGACTACGAATGCTTGTGCGGCAAGTACAAGCGCATGAAGTACAAGGGCATCATCTGCGAAAAGTGCGGCGTCGAAGTCACGCTGTCGCGCGTTCGCCGTGAGCGCATGGGCCACATCGAGCTCGCCGCTCCCGTTGCCCACATCTGGTTCCTGAAGTCGCTTCCTTCGCGCATCTCGACGTTGCTCGACATGACGCTGAAGGATGTGGAGCGCGTTCTCTACTTCGAACACTACATCGTCACCGAGCCGGGCCTCACCGCGCTCAAGGAGCACCAGCTCCTGACGGAAGAAGAATACATGCTTGCTGTCGATGAGTACGGCGAAGATCAGTTCACCGCCATGATCGGCGCTGAAGCCATCTTCGAAATGCTGGCATCGATGAACCTTGAGAAGATCGCGGGCGACCTGCGCTCGGATCTGGCCGACACCACGTCGGATCTCAAGCAGAAGAAGCTGATGAAGCGCCTGAAGATCGTCGAGAACTTCATGGAATCCGGCAACCGTCCGGAATGGATGATCATGAAGGTCGTCCCGGTCATCCCGCCGGACCTGCGCCCGCTGGTTCCGCTCGATGGCGGCCGTTTCGCGACGTCCGACTTGAACGACCTGTACCGCCGCGTCATCAACCGTAACAACCGTCTGAAGCGCCTGATCGAACTGCGCGCTCCGGGCATCATCATCCGCAACGAAAAGCGCATGCTGCAGGAATCTGTGGACGCGCTGTTCGACAACGGCCGCCGTGGCCGCGTCATCACCGGCGCCAACAAGCGTCCGCTGAAGTCGCTGTCCGACATGCTCAAGGGCAAGCAGGGCCGCTTCCGTCAGAACCTGCTCGGCAAGCGCGTCGACTATTCCGGCCGTTCGGTCATCGTGACCGGTCCGGAACTGAAGCTGCACCAGTGCGGCCTGCCGAAGAAGATGGCGCTGGAACTGTTCAAGCCGTTCATCTACGCCCGCCTCGACGCCAAGGGTTACTCCTCGACCGTCAAGCAGGCCAAGAAGCTGGTTGAAAAGGAAAAGCCGGAAGTCTGGGATATCCTCGACGAGGTCATCCGCGAGCATCCGGTTCTGCTGAACCGCGCACCGACGCTGCACCGCCTGGGCATCCAGGCCTTCGAACCGATCCTGGTCGAAGGCAAGGCTATCCAGCTGCACCCGCTCGTCTGCACGGCCTTCAACGCCGACTTCGACGGTGACCAGATGGCCGTTCACGTGCCGCTGTCGCTCGAAGCCCAGCTCGAAGCCCGCGTCCTGATGATGTCGACGAACAACATCCTGCACCCTGCAAACGGTGCACCGATCATCGTTCCGTCGCAGGACATGGTTCTCGGCCTGTACTACCTCGCGATCATGAACCAGAACGAGCCGGGCGAAGGCATGGCTTTCTCTGATCTGGGCGAACTGCATCACGCGCTTGAAAACAAGGTCGTGACGCTGCACTCCAAGATCCGCGGCCGCTTCAAGTCGATCGACGAGGATGGCAAGCCCTACTCGAAGATCTATGAAACGACCCCTGGCCGTCTGCTCATCGGCGAACTCCTGCCGAAGAACGGCAAGGTGACCTTCGACATCTGCAACCAGGAAATGACCAAGAAGAACATCTCCAAGATGATCGACACGGTCTACCGTCATTGCGGCCAGAAGGACACGGTCATCTTCTGCGACCGCATCATGCAGCTCGGCTTCACCCACGCCTGCCGCGCCGGCATCTCGTTCGGCAAGGACGACATGGTTATCCCGGACTCGAAGGCGAAGATCGTCGGCGACACCGAAAACCTGGTCAAGGAATACGAGCAGCAGTACAACGACGGCCTGATCACTCAGGGCGAGAAGTACAACAAGGTCGTTGACGCTTGGGGCAAGGCAACCGAAAAGGTCGCCGAGGACATGATGGCCCGCATTAAGGCCGTCGAGTTCGATCCGGAGACGGGTCGCCAGAAGCAGATGAACGCCATCTACATGATGTCGCACTCCGGTGCCCGTGGTTCTCCGAACCAGATGCGCCAGCTGGGCGGCATGCGCGGCCTGATGGCCAAGCCGTCGGGTGAAATCATCGAGACGCCGATCACGTCGAACTTCAAGGAAGGTCTGACCGTTAACGAGTACTTCAACTCGACCCACGGTGCCCGTAAGGGTCTCGCAGACACCGCTCTGAAGACGGCTAACTCGGGTTACCTGACCCGTCGTCTCGTCGACGTCGCGCAGGATTGCATCGTCAACCTCGTGGATTGCGGCACCGACAAGGGCCTCACCATGACCGCCATCGTCGATGCTGGTCAGGTCGTGGCGTCGATTGGCGTTCGCGTTCTCGGTCGTACCGCGCTCGACGATATCGATCATCCCGTCACCGGCGAACGTATCGTCGATGCCGGCAAGATGATCCTTGAGCCCGATGTCATCGAGATCGAGAAGGCTGGTATCCAGTCGATCCGTATCCGTTCGGCACTGACCTGCGAAGTTCAGACCGGCGTTTGCTCGATCTGCTACGGTCGTGACCTTGCCCGCGGTACACCTGTCAACATGGGTGAAGCCGTTGGCGTCATCGCCGCACAGTCGATCGGTGAACCGGGCACGCAGCTCACCATGCGTACGTTCCACCTTGGTGGCACGGCGAACGTGGTTGACCAGTCGTTCCTCGAAGCATCGTACGAAGGTACCGTGCAGATGAAGAACCGCAACTTGCTGCGCAACTCTGACGGCGTTCTCGTCGCTATGGGCCGCAACATGGCGGTCACCATTCTCGATGAGCGTGGCGTCGAACGCTCTTCGCAGCGCGTCGCCTACGGTTCGAAGCTGCACGTCGATGACGGTGACAAGGTCAAGCGCGGTCAGCGTCTGGCCGAGTGGGATCCGTACACCCGTCCGATGATGACGGAAGTCTCGGGTACCGTTCAGTTCGAAGACGTCGTCGATGGTCTCTCCGTTCTCGAAGCGACCGACGAATCCACGGGTATCACCAAGCGTCAGGTTATCGACTGGCGTTCGACCCCGCGCGGTTCGGATCTCAAGCCGTCGATCGTCATCATGGACGCCAGCGGTAGCGTCATGAAGCTGCCGCGCGGTGCTGATGCCCGCTTCCAGCTGTCGGTTGATGCGATCCTGTCGGTCGAGCCTGGTCAGAAGGTTTCCCAGGGTGACGTGCTTGCACGTTCGCCGCTGGAAAGCGCCAAGACCAAGGACATCACTGGTGGTCTGCCGCGTGTTGCCGAACTGTTCGAAGCTCGTCGTCCGAAGGACCACGCCATCATCGCTGAGATCGATGGTACGATCCGCCTCGGCCGCGACTACAAGAACAAGCGTCGCGTCATCATCGAGCCGGCGGAAGACGGTGTCGAGCCTGTCGAGTACCTGATCCCGAAGGGCAAGCCGTTCCATCTGATGGAAGGTGACTATATCGAAAAGGGTGACTACATCCTCGACGGTAACCCCGCGCCGCACGACATCCTGGCGATCAAGGGCGTCGAAGCTCTGGCTTCGTACCTGGTCAACGAAATCCAGGAAGTCTATCGTCTGCAGGGCGTTGTGATCAACGACAAGCACATCGAAGTGATTGTCCGTCAGATGCTGCAGAAGGTGGAAATCACCGATGCAGGCGACTCGACCTATATCGTCGGCGACAACGTCGACCGTATCGAGCTCGAGGACGTCAACGACAGCCTGATCGAACAGGGCAAGAAGCCTGCCTATGGCGAGCCGGTTCTGCTCGGTATCACCAAGGCATCGCTGCAGACGCCGTCCTTCATCTCCGCCGCGTCCTTCCAGGAAACGACGAAGGTGCTGACGGAAGCTGCGATCGCCGGCAAGACCGACGGCCTGCAGGGTCTGAAGGAAAACGTCATCGTCGGCCGCCTCATCCCGGCTGGTACCGGTGGCACGATGACCCAGATCCGCCGTATCGCGACGTCGCGCGACGAGCTGATCCTCGAAGAACGCCGCAAGGGCACGGGCGCCGATGTCGCGACCCCGATGCTTCAGGATCTGGCTGGCGAAAGCGCACCGGCCGCCGAGTAATCGGCGCCGGGTCGCAAGACCGGATAACAAGAATTGAAAACCGCCCGGAGCAATCCGGGCGGTTTTTTCGTTTCAGGATATGGAATTGAGGAGGGGGGAGGGCTCGGCGATCAGCCGATCATCGGCAGGCAGTGTTCCATGCCATAGCCCAGCCGGGCTTTTGCCTGCGTGAAGTCGATCCAGAAGAAGCGAAACTGGATCGGGTCGCCGCCGCCGAATGGCGTGAGCTCCTGGTGCAGCCATGTCTCCGGGTGGTGATCTTTGAGCTCGACATGAAAATAGTGCCGGCGGTGCCAGGCGATACCGCCGATCTTCAGCGAAAACCGGTAGTCGTGGACGGCAAGTGGGGTGAGGGGAGCGGATGGCGCAAGGCCGGTTTCTTCGGAGAATTCCCGCAGCGCCGCCTCGGCGATATCTTCGCCGGTCTCGACCGTTCCGCCCGGCACCTGCCAGAGCACGTCGGGAAAGTCCGGCTCGTCGAAAACGAGAAGCCGGTCGCGCCAAGTGGCATAGATCAGCACTTTCAGCGCATCCGGCTCCATGATCTCGCCTCAGCTGAAGCGAATGATCGCGACTTCGCCTTCGACCGCGCCCTTGTAGGCGGATGCGTGCGGCTCTTCTTCCGGAATGTCGGTCAGCATGCCGATCTGGTCGAGGTCGGCCTCGATGAAACCTTCCTCGGACAACGCGTTCAACGCCTCGCGAACCGCGCTGTCGTCGTCGGCCGCCTTCAGCATGATGTGCAGATCGACACCTTCGCTGCCATCGGTCTCGTAACCCTTGCCGATGATGATGAAGACCATCGGGCCTTCGTTGTTGTTGTCGTTGTCCGGGCTGGTAATCATTCTTCGTCCTTCGATTCGAGATTTGAATCTCATTTCAGGCACTTGGCCTCTGCAATCTCTGATTCCTTAGCCGCTTTCGCTGCAATGCCCAAGTTTATCTTGGCCACCGCACGCGATTTTGTCTAAAAGGTCCAAGCGAGGGCCAAAAGGCCGCGTTTCAAGGCCTTCTCGGGAAGATTATTTGTTAACAGCCTTGACGAGACGACGGGAAACCAGTAGTACCCGCGCCATCGGAACCCATGTGAGGCATGGCCATCTGGGGCGACACGCCCTCGATATCACCTCAAACAAGGTTCGAAACGCACGTTGAAGATATGTTGCCTGCACGCATGACGCATTTCTTTTGCGTCCTCTGCTCTTTGTGGTCCATCTGTGAAAACAGATCGGGCCACGTTTTGCGCATTGAGACAGGCGTGTGATCTTGCCGGAGACGGCGTGAGTTACGCCCGCAAGGGTTTGAGATTTAAACGTAAGGGATGGTTGAATGCCTACCGTAAACCAGCTGATCCGCAAGCCGCGCCAGCCAAACGTAAAGCGTAACAAGGTTCCTGCTCTGCAGGAAAACCCGCAGAAGCGTGGTGTTTGCACCCGCGTCTACACCACGACCCCGAAGAAGCCGAACTCGGCTCTCCGTAAGGTTGCCAAGATCCGTCTGACCAATGGCTTCGAAGTCATCGGCTACATTCCTGGCGAAGGTCACAACCTGCAGGAACACTCAGTCGTCATGATCCGTGGCGGCCGCGTGAAGGACTTGCCGGGTGTTCGTTACCACATCATCCGCGGCGTTCTCGATACCCAGGGTGTCAAGAACCGCAAGCAGCGCCGCTCCAAGTACGGTGCGAAGCGTCCGAAGTAATTCGGACTTTTTGTAAATTCGGCGCTGCGTGAGGTCCTCCGCGTGATAAAGCGCCTTAACGGTTAAGAGACGAGAAGTATGTCCAGACGTCACAGAGCAGAAAAGCGCGAGATCAACCCGGACCCCAAGTTCGGCGATCTCATCGTCACCAAGTTCATGAATGCAATCATGCTTGACGGCAAGAAGTCCGTCGCTGAAAGCATTGTTTACGGCGCATTTGACTCCGTGCAGAACAAGTCGAAGCAGGAGCCGCTGGTTGTTTTCCACGCCGCCCTCGACAACATTGCTCCGCACGTAGAAGTCCGTTCGCGCCGCGTTGGTGGTGCTACGTACCAGGTTCCGGTCGATGTTCGCCCCGAGCGTCGCCAGGCCCTCGCAATTCGCTGGCTGATCACTGCCGCTCGCAAGCGCAATGAGACGACGATGGTCGATCGCCTTTCCGGCGAACTTCTCGATGCATCCAACAACCGTGGTAGCGCCGTCAAGAAGCGCGAAGACACGCACAAGATGGCTGATGCCAACCGTGCGTTCTCGCATTATCGCTGGTAATCCCGAACGGTTCCCGAAAGGCAGTCCATTATGGCTCGCGAATATAAAATCGAAGACTACCGTAATTTCGGTATCATGGCGCACATCGACGCCGGCAAGACGACGACGACCGAGCGTATCCTTTACTACACCGGCAAGTCGCACAAGATCGGCGAAGTGCACGATGGCGCCGCCACGATGGACTGGATGGAGCAGGAGCAGGAGCGTGGCATCACGATCACGTCCGCTGCGACCACGACCTTCTGGAAGGGTCGCGACGGCAAGATGCGTCGCTTCAACATCATCGACACCCCCGGCCACGTTGACTTCACCATTGAAGTCGAACGTTCGCTGCGCGTTCTCGACGGTGCTGTTGCCCTTCTCGATGCCAACGCAGGCGTAGAGCCGCAGACGGAAACCGTCTGGCGTCAGGCTGAGAAGTACAACGTTCCGCGTATGATCTTCTGCAACAAGATGGACAAGACCGGTGCTGACTTCTACCGCTCGGTAGAAATGATCAAGACCCGTCTCGGCGCCACCGCGGTCGTCATGCAGCTCCCGATCGGCGCTGAAAGCGACTTCAAGGGCGTTGTCGATCTGATCGAGATGAACGCACTCGTCTGGCGCGACGAGTCGCTCGGCGCCCAGTGGGACGTCGTCGAAATCCCTGATGACCTGAAGGAAAAGGCTGCGGAATATCGCGAAAAGCTGATCGAGACCGTTGTCGAGATCGACGAAGCCGCGATGGAAGCCTACCTCGAAGGCACCATGCCCGACAACGACCAGATCCGCGCGCTCGTCCGTCGCGGCACGATCGACGTCAAGTTCCACCCGATGTTCTGCGGCACCGCCTTCAAGAACAAGGGCGTTCAGCCGCTGCTCGACGCAGTTGTCGATTACCTGCCGTCGCCGATGGACATCCCGGCAATCAAGGGCATCGACTTCAAGACCGAAGCCGAAATCGAACGTCATGCTGACGACGCCGAGCCGCTTTCCATGCTCGCGTTCAAGATCATGAACGACCCCTTCGTCGGTTCGCTGACCTTCGCCCGCATCTACTCCGGCAAGCTCGAAAAGGGCGCGTCGGTCATGAACACGGTCAAGGACAAGCGCGAGCGTGTTGGCCGCATGCTGCAGATGCACTCGAACTCGCGTGAAGACATCGAAGAAGCCTTCGCAGGCGACATCGTTGCTCTCGCCGGCCTCAAGGAAACCACGACCGGCGATACGCTCTGCGATCCGCTGAAGCCGGTTATCCTCGAGCGCATGGAATTCCCCGAGCCGGTCATCCAGATCGCGATCGAGCCGAAGACCAAAGGCGACCAGGAAAAGATGGGCCTCGCGCTCAACCGTCTGGCTGCTGAAGACCCGTCCTTCCGCGTGAAGACTGACCAGGAATCCGGTCAGACGATCATCGCCGGCATGGGCGAACTTCACCTCGACATTCTCGTCGACCGCATGCGTCGCGAATTCAAGGTTGAAGCAACCGTCGGTGCTCCGCAGGTTGCCTATCGCGAAACCATCACGCGTCAGCACGAAGAAGACTACACGCACAAGAAGCAGTCCGGTGGTACCGGTCAGTTCGCGCGCGTCAAGATCATCTTCGAACCGAACCCAGAAGGCGACGACTTCAAGTTCGAATCCAAGATCGTCGGCGGTGCTGTTCCGAAGGAATACATCCCGGGCGTTCAGAAGGGTATCGAAAGCGTTCTGTCTTCCGGTCCGCTGGCTGGCTTCCCGATGCTCGGCGTCAAGGCGACGCTCGTTGACGGTGCCTTCCACGACGTTGACTCGTCCGTCCTGGCGTTCGAAATCGCTTCGCGTGCTTGCTTCCGTGAAGCAGCCAAGAAGGCCGGCGCTCAGCTCCTCGAGCCGATGATGAAGGTCGAAGTCGTAACGCCGGAAGATTACGTCGGCGACGTCATCGGTGACCTGAACTCCCGCCGTGGTCAGATCCAGGGTCAGGAACAGCGCGGCATCGCGATCGTCATCAACGCCAACGTTCCGCTGGCGAACATGTTCAAGTACGTCGACAACCTGCGCTCCATGTCGCAGGGCCGCGCACAGTACACGATGACCTTCGATCACTACTCGCCGGTCCCGTCGAACGTCGCAACCGAGATCCAGGCAAAGTATTCCGGTCAGAAGTGACCGGAATACCAATTGACCGATAACAAGAATTAAGTCCCTCGCGGACTTGCAAGAATGGAGAGCCTAAATGGCAAAGAGCAAATTTGAGCGCAACAAGCCGCACGTTAACATCGGCACGATCGGCCACGTTGACCACGGCAAGACGTCTCTGACGGCAGCGATCACGAAGTACTTCGGCGAGTTCAAGGCGTACGACCAGATCGACGCTGCTCCGGAAGAAAAGGCACGCGGCATCACCATCTCGACGGCACACGTAGAGTACGAGACGGCCAACCGTCACTATGCCCACGTTGATTGCCCCGGCCACGCCGACTACGTCAAGAACATGATCACCGGTGCCGCACAGATGGACGGCGCGATCCTGGTTTGCTCGGCTGCTGACGGCCCGATGCCGCAGACCCGCGAGCACATCCTGCTTGCTCGTCAGGTTGGCGTTCCGGCTCTGGTCGTGTTCCTCAACAAGGTCGACCAGGTCGACGACGCCGAACTGCTCGAGCTCGTCGAGATGGAAGTTCGCGAACTTCTGTCGTCCTACGACTTCCCGGGCGACGACGTTCCTGTCGTCAAGGGTTCGGCTCTTGCTGCTCTCAACGATTCGGACAAGAAGATCGGCGAAGACGCCGTTCGCGAACTGATGGCCGCCGTCGACGCCTACATCCCGACGCCTGAGCGTCCGATCGACCAGCCGTTCCTGATGCCGATCGAAGACGTGTTCTCGATCTCGGGTCGTGGTACGGTTGTGACCGGTCGCGTCGAGCGCGGCATCGTCAAGGTTGGTGAAGAAGTCGAAATCGTCGGCATCCGCGCTACCTCGAAGACGACGGTTACCGGCGTTGAAATGTTCCGCAAGCTGCTCGATCAGGGCCAGGCTGGCGACAACATCGGCGCTCTGGTTCGCGGTGTTAACCGTGACGGCGTTGAGCGTGGTCAGATCCTGTGCAAGCCGGGCTCTGTCAAGCCGCACAAGAAGTTCATGGCTGAAGCCTACATCCTGACGAAGGAAGAAGGCGGCCGTCATACGCCGTTCTTCACGAACTACCGTCCGCAGTTCTACTTCCGCACGACCGACGTGACCGGCATCGTTTCTCTGCCGGAAGGCACGGAAATGGTTATGCCTGGCGACAACGTCACGGTTGCCGTTGAGCTGATCGTTCCGATCGCGATGGAAGAAAAGCTGCGCTTCGCTATCCGCGAAGGCGGCCGTACCGTCGGCGCAGGCATCGTTGCCTCGATCATCGAGTAATCATTGAGATCGGCCGTCTCGAAAGAGACGGCCGCTTCGATGACATTATTATGAAGCAAGTGGCTTTAGCCGCTTGCTTATTACAAAGAAATACGGCACATGGCGCGCAAGCGCTGTTTGCGCGCTGCTTCGTTGTTTCGAAGCGGCAGACTGAAGCTAACATAAAGGTGGCCGAAAGGCCTGAAGACTGGATAGGGATGCCGGTTTCCGACGTCCCTCTCGATCTTTGAAACCGGTGGTCCGCCTTTAGGGAAGAAAACAACCCGTGCCTTGAACAAGGGCGCGTAAGTAACAAACACAAGGATAACGTCGAATGAACGGCCAAAATATCCGCATTCGCCTGAAGGCGTTCGATCACCGCATTCTCGACGCTTCGACGCGCGAGATCGTGTCGACGGCGAAGCGCACCGGCGCAAGCGTCCGGGGCCCCGTTCCGCTTCCGACTCGCATCGAGAAGTTTACGGTAAACCGGTCCCCACACATCGACAAGAAGAGCCGCGAGCAGTTCGAGATGCGCACGCATAAGCGCCTCCTCGACATCGTTGACCCGACACCGCAGACGGTAGACGCGCTGATGAAGCTCGATCTCGCCGCTGGTGTCGATGTTGAGATCAAGCTCTGAGCCTAGCTCGAGCTGAGTTGGAAGGATTGAACCGATGCGTTCAGGTGTGATTGCACAGAAGATCGGCATGACCCGCGTCTATAACGACGCCGGCGAACATGTTCCGGTAACAGTATTGCGTATGGAAGGCTGCCAGGTAGTGGCCCAGCGCACAGTAGAAAAGAACGGCTACGCCGCAGTTCAGCTTGGTGCTGGCACGGCGAAGGTCAAGAACACGTCCAAGGCGATGCGCGGCAATTTCGCTATTGCCAACGTCGAGCCAAAGGCCAAGCTCGCTGAATTCCGTGTCACGGAAGACAACCTGCTTGACGTCGGCACCGAGCTCAAGGCTGGCCACTTCGCCACCGGTCAGCTCGTCGATGTCACCGGCACGACCATTGGTAAGGGCTTTGCCGGCGCCATGAAGCGTCACGGCTTCGGCGGTCTGCGCGCCACGCACGGTGTGTCGGTTTCGCACCGCTCGCATGGTTCGACCGGCTCGCGCCAGGATCCGGGCAAGGTTTTCAAGAACAAGAAGATGGCTGGTCACATGGGCCAGACGCGCGTAACGACTCAGAACCTTGAAGTGGTTTCGACCGACGAAGATCGTGGTCTGATCCTGATCAAGGGTGCAGTACCCGGTTCCAAGGGTGCCTGGATCATCGTGCGCGACGCCGTCAAGTCGGCCGCGAAGTAAGGGAGCCAGACCAATGGAATTCAACGTCAAGACCCTCGAGGGAAAAGACGCAGGGAAGGTTTCTCTTTCTGACGCGATTTTCGGTCTCGAGCCCCGCGAAGACATTCTCGCCCGCGTAATCCGCTGGCAGCTTGCCAAGAAGCAGCAGGGCACTCACCAGGCAAAGGGCCGCGCCGACGTATGGCGCACCGGCGCCAAGATGTACAAGCAGAAGGGTACGGGCCGCGCTCGTCACCATTCGGCTCGTGCTCCGCAGTTCCGCGGCGGTGGTAAGGCTCACGGCCCGGTTGCTCGCAGCCACGAACACGACCTTCCGAAGAAGGTTCGCGCTCTCGGCCTGCGTCTGGCTCTGTCGGCAAAGCTGAAGTCCGATGATGTCATCATCATCGACAACTTGGTTGCTGCTGAAGCAAAGACCAAGGCTCTGGCTTCGACCTTCGCAACGCTCGGCCTGACCAACGCTCTCTTCATCGGCGGCGCCGAACTTGATGGCAACTTCAAGCTCGCAGCCAAGAACATCCCGAACATCGATGTTCTGCCGATCCAGGGCATCAACGTTTATGACATCGTGCGCCGTGGCAAGCTCGTGCTTTCCAAGGCTGCCGTTGAAGCTCTAGAGGAGCGTTTCAAGTGACCGATCTTCGCCACTATGATGTGATCGTCTCGCCGTCGATCACCGAAAAGTCCACTCTGGTATCGGAAAACAACCAGGTTGTTTTCAACGTCGCTAAGACGGCGTCGAAGCCGGAAATCAAGGCTGCAGTCGAGGCGCTCTTCGGCGTCAAGGTCACGGCCGTCAACACTCTGCTCCGCAAGGGCAAGACCCGTCGTTTCCGCGGTTTTGTCGGCAAGCAGAAGGACGTGAAGAAGGCAATCGTGACTTTGGCTGAAGGCCAGACGATCGACGTCTCCACCGGTCTCTGAGGAATAAAAACATGGCATTGAAAACATTCAATCCTACGACCCCGAGCCAGCGTCAGCTGGTCATCGTCGACCGCTCTTCGCTCTACAAGGGCAAGCCGGTCAAGGCGCTGACGCAGGGTCTGACCAAGAGCGGCGGTCGTAACAACCTCGGTCGCATCACGGCTCGCTTCATCGGCGGCGGTCACAAGCGTACGTATCGTCTGATCGACTTCAAGCGTCGCAAGTTCGAAGTTGAAGGCACGGTAGAGCGTATCGAATACGACCCGAACCGTACCGCGTTCATCGCGCTCATCTCCTACGCCGACGGCGAACAGGCCTACATCATCGCTCCGCAGCGCCTTGCTGCCGGCGACAAGGTCATCGCCTCTGAAAAGGCTGTGGACGTAAAGCCGGGCAACACCATGCCCCTGCAGTACATCCCGGTTGGCTCCATCATCCACAACGTGGAAATGAAGCCGGGCAAGGGCGGTCAGATCGCTCGCTCCGCTGGTTCCTACGCACAGCTCGTAGGCCGCGACGCGGGTCTCGCGATCCTTCGTCTGAACTCTGGCGAACAGCGCCTCGTGCCGGGCTCCTGCCTTGCTTCGATCGGTGCGGTTTCGAACCCTGACCACGCCAACATCAACGACGGCAAGGCCGGTCGTACCGTATGGCGCGGCAAGCGTCCGCATAACCGCGGTGTTGTCATGAACCCTGTCGACCACCCGCACGGTGGTGGTGAAGGCCGCACTTCCGGTGGTCGTCACCCGGTTACCCCTTGGGGTAAGCCGACCAAGGGCAAGCGCACCCGGTCGAACAAGTCGACCGACAAGATGATCATGCGCTCGCGTCATCAGCGTAAGAAGTAAGAGAGGAAGTCTCCAATGGCTCGTTCAGTATGGAAAGGTCCGTTCGTTGACGGCTATCTTCTCAAGAAGGCTGAGAAGGTTCGTGAAGGCGGACGTGCAGAAGTAATCAAGATCTGGAGCCGTCGCTCCACGATCCTGCCCCAGTTCGTCGGTCTCACCTTCGGCGTCTACAACGGCAGCAAGCATATTCCGGTCAACGTCAATGAAGACATGGTCGGTCACAAATTCGGTGAATTCTCTCCGACCCGGACCTACTACGGTCACGGTGCGGACAAGAAGGCAAAGAGGAAGTAACGATGGGCAAGGCAAAAGCCGAACGCCGGCTGAAGGACAACGAGGCGCAAGCAGTCGCCCGCACGCTCCGCGTCAGCCCACAGAAGCTCAACCTGGTTGCCGCGGCTATCCGCGGCAAGAAGGTCGAGCGCGCACTCGCTGAGCTGGAATTCTCCCGCAAGCGCATCGCAGGCGCCGTCAAGAAGACGCTCGAATCTGCGATCGCAAACGCCGAGAACAACCATGATCTCGACGTTGACTCGCTGGTCGTAGCGGAAGCTTACGTTGGCAAGTCGATCGTCATGAAGCGTTTCCACGCTCGTGGCCGTGGTCGTGCATCGCGCATCGAAAAGCCCTTTGCGCACCTCACGATCGTTGTTCGCGAAGTTGAAGCCGCCACCGAGGAGGCCGCATAATGGGTCAGAAAATCAATCCAATTGGTTTCCGTCTTGGCATCAACCGTACCTGGGATAGCCGCTGGTTCGCGGACAATGCCGAATACGGTCAGCTGCTGCACGAAGACCTGAAGATGCGCAAGTTCGTCATGAGCGAACTGAAGCAGGCTGGTATCTCCAAGGTGGTTATCGAGCGTCCGCACAAGAAGTGCCGCGTTACGATCCACTCGGCTCGTCCGGGCCTGATCATCGGCAAGAAGGGCGCAGACATCGACAAGCTCCGCAAGAAGCTGTCGGACATGACGAACTCCGAAACGCACCTCAACATCGTTGAAGTTCGCAAGCCGGAAGTCGACGCTGTACTGGTCGCTCAGTCGATCGCTCAGCAGCTCGAGCGTCGTGTTGCTTTCCGTCGCGCCATGAAGCGCGCCGTTCAGTCCGCAATGCGTCTTGGCGCCGAAGGCATCAAGATCACCTGCGCGGGCCGTCTCGGCGGTGCTGAAATCGCTCGTACGGAATGGTACCGCGAAGGTCGCGTGCCGCTGCATACGCTGCGCGCTGACATCGACTACGGCACAGCCGAAGCGGAAACCGCTTTCGGTATCTGCGGCATCAAGGTTTGGATCTTCAAGGGCGAAATCCTTGAGCACGATCCGATGGCCTCCGAGCGCCGCGCACTCGAGGGTGATGCTCAGGGTCCGGCTAGCCGTGACCGCGATCGTCGCCGCGACAACGCTTAATAGCGTTGGTGGCAGATAAGTTCGGAGAATAAGAAAATGTTGCAGCCAAAGCGTACCAAGTACCGCAAGCAATTTAAGGGCCGCATCAAGGGCGTCGCCAAGGGTGGTTCCGACCTCGCCTTCGGTGAATTCGGCCTTAAGGCTCAGGAGCCAAACCGCGTAAATGCACGTGAGATCGAAGCGGCCCGCCGCGCGATCACGCGCTACATGAAGCGTGCTGGCCGTGTATGGATCCGCGTGTTCCCGGATGTTCCGGTAACCGCAAAGCCGACCGAAGTCCGTATGGGTAAGGGTAAGGGCTCTGTTGAATATTGGGCATGCAAGGTCAAGCCAGGCCGCATGATGTTCGAGATCGACGGCGTCAGCGAAGAAATCGCTCGCGAAGCGCTTCGCCTCGGCTCTGCCAAGCTCTCGGTCAAGACGCGCTTCGTACAGCGCATTGCAGAGTAAGGAGCAAGGCACATGAAAGCCGAAGAAGTTCGCGGCCTGACGGCCGATCAGCTCAAGGACAAGCTCGCCGACCTGAAGAAGGAGCAGTTCAACCTGCGCTTCCAGAAGGCCACCGGTCAGCTCGAAAAGTCCTCCCGCGTCAACGAAGTTCGCAAGGACATCGCCCGCGTGAAAACCATTGCCCGCCAGAAGGCGGCAGAAGCAAAGGCCTAAGAATATGCCGAAGCGCATCCTGCAGGGCGTCGTCGTTGGCGACAAGAACGAGAAGACTGTAGTTGTCCGCGTTGAGCGTCGTTTCGCTCATCCGCTGATGCAGAAGACCGTTCGTCGTTCCAAGAAGTACAAGGCCCACGACGAAAACAATCAGTACAAGATTGGCGATACCGTATCCATCGAGGAATGCGCGCCGATCTCCAAGGACAAGTGCTGGACGGTCATTTCCGGCCAGGCAAAGTAAGAATTTCTCGCGAGGCCTTGCGTCTCGCGGAAATTTCTGTATGAAGCAGCGTCAGAACGCTCGTTCGTCGAGCGTTCTTTTACTTTGAGCGCACGGAAGGTCCCGTTTGGGAAACCACCCTGGCACGATCGATCCCGCGCTAGTCAAGCTAATGCCGTGTTTTCGCCTGCTCTCGTGGCAAGCGGCCGGCTGACAATTTTCATATGCCGGGGTAGGGGGCGACAGCCCAACCATTCCGGTAAACACAAGAAGGCGACCTGATATGATTCAGATGCAAACAAACCTCGACGTGGCGGATAATTCCGGCGCACGTCGTGTCATGTGCATCAAGGTGCTGGGCGGTTCTAAGCGCAAGTATGCCTCGATCGGCGACGTTATCGTCGTTTCGATCAAGGAAGCTATTCCGCGCGGCCGCGTGAAGAAGGGTGACGTGATGAAGGCGGTTGTCGTTCGCACCGCCAAGGAAATCCGTCGCGTAGATGGTTCCATCATCCGCTTCGACACCAATGCAGCAGTCCTCATCGACAACAAGAAAGAGCCGATCGGCACCCGTATCTTCGGACCGGTTCCGCGCGAACTTCGCGCCAAGAACCACATGAAGATCATCTCGCTCGCTCCAGAAGTTCTGTAAGGAGCACGAACGATGCAAAAGATTCGTAAGGGCGACACGGTCGTCATGCTCGCAGGCAAGGACAAGGGCCGCACTGGCGAAGTCCTTCAGGTTCTGCCCAAGGAAGATCGCGCCGTAGTCCGTGGCGTCAACGGCGTGAAGCGCCACCAGCGCCAGACGCAGACCCAGGAAGCCGGCATCATCAGCAAGGAAGCCTCGGTTCACTTGTCCAACGTCTCGATCATCGACAAGGACGGCAAGCCGACCCGCGTTGGTTTCAAGGTTGTTGACGGCAAGAAGGTCCGTGTGGCCAAGCGTTCCGGTGAGGTGATCTGATGGCTCAGGCAAAGTACGAGCCGCGGCTCAAGAAGGAATATGTCGAGCGCATCCGTGCGGCGATGCAGGAGAAGTTCTCCTACGCCAACGAGATGATGATCCCCAAGCTCGACAAGATCGTAATCAACATGGGTGTTGGTGAAGCAACGGCTGATTCGAAGAAGCCGACTGTTGCTGCAGCTGACCTGGCCGCTATCGCTGGTCAGAAGCCGGTCATCACCCGTGCACGCAACTCCATCGCTGGCTTCAAGGTCCGCGAAGATATGCCGATCGGCGCAAAGGTTACCCTGCGCGGCGCTCGCATGTACGAGTTCCTGGACCGTCTCGTGAACATCGCGCTACCGCGCGTTCGCGACTTCCGCGGCCTGAACCCGAAGAGCTTTGACGGCCGTGGCAACTTCGCCATGGGCATCAAGGAGCACATTGTGTTCCCTGAGATCAACTACGATAAGGTTGATCAGATGTGGGGCATGGACATCATCGTTTGCACGACGGCCACCAAGGACGACGAAGCACGGGCTCTGCTCACAGAGTTCAACTTCCCGTTCCGTCAGTAACCGTAACGACGAGCGTAGAAAAGGAACCACACATGGCGAAGACCAGCGCAGTTGAAAAGAACAAGCGCCGCCGTATTACGGTCGCCAACCAGGCCGCTAAGCGCGCCGAGTTGAAGGCGATCATCATGAACCAGGCTCTTCCGATCGAAGACCGGTTCAAGGCCTCGATCAAGCTGGCATCCCTGCCGCGCGATGGATCGAAGACCCGTATTCGCAACCGTTGTGAAGTATCGGGCCGTCCGCGCGCATACTACCGCAAACTGCGCATGTCGCGTATCGCGCTGCGTGAACTCGGCAATCTCGGCAAGGTGCCGGGCATCGTCAAGTCCAGCTGGTAAGGAGCAGGTTAGATGACAATGACTGATCCGTTGGGCGATATGCTCACCCGCATCCGTAACGGCGCTTCCCGCCGCAAGTCGTCGGTCTCGACGCCTGCTTCGAAGCTCCGTGCACGTGTTCTCGATGTTCTCCAGGCTGAAGGCTACATCCGTGGCTACGCTCTTGTCGATTTCGGCAATGGCAAGTCTGAAATCAACATCGAGCTGAAGTACTACGAAGGCGCATCGGTGATCCGTGAGATCGGCCGTGTGTCCAAGCCGGGCCGCCGGGTTTATGTCTCGGTCAAGTCCATTCCGCAGGTCGCGAACGGTCTCGGCATCACCATCCTTTCGACTCCGAAGGGTGTGATGGCTGATCACCAGGCTCGCGAACAGAACGTTGGTGGCGAGGTTCTTTGCTCGGTATTCTAATACCGAGCATCGATCTCCATAGCGAACAGACAGGATATAAAAATGTCTCGTATCGGTAAGAAGCCCGTTCAGATTCCTGCTGGGATTACGGCTACGGTCGAAGGCCAGAAGGTTACTGCAAAGGGCCCGAAGGGCGAGCTGTTCTTCGTCGCAAACGACGAAGTCGGCGTTAAGCTCGAAAACAATGCGGTTGTCGTGACGCCGCTCACGCAGTCGAAGGATGCTCGTTCGAAGTGGGGCATGTCCCGCACGATGATCGAAAACATCTTCACGGGTGTTAAGGACGGCTACGAGCGCAAGCTCGAAATCAACGGCGTTGGTTACCGCGCGTCGCTTCAGGGCAAGAACCTGCAGCTCGCTCTCGGTTTCAGCCACGACGTGGTTTATGAGCCGCCGGTCGGCATCACGATCGCTGTGCCGAAGCCTACTGAAATTGTTGTCACTGGCATCAATAAGCAGCAGGTCGGCCAGGTCGCCGCTGAAATCCGCGAATACCGCGGTCCTGAGCCTTACAAGGGCAAGGGCGTCAAGTATGCCGGCGAACGTATCGTTCGCAAAGAAGGCAAGAAGAAGTAAGGATCACGCGAAATGGCTAGCAGGAAAGAAGCACTTGCACGTCGTGCCAACCGCGTGCGCCGTCATCTCAAGTCGGTGGCCAATGGCCGTCCGCGCCTGTCGGTTCATCGCTCCTCGAAGAACATCTACGTTCAGGTTATCGACGATGTTGCCGGCAAGACCCTCGCGGCTGCCTCGACGCTCGATAAGGACCTGCGCGGTTCTCTGAAGACCGGTGCTGACACCGCGGCAGCTGCCGCCGTTGGCAAGCTCGTCGCCGAGCGCGCCTCCAAGGCTGGTGTCAAGGAAGTCGTATTCGACCGTGGCGCCTTCATCTATCACGGCCGTATCAAGGCCCTGGCAGATGCAGCCCGCGAAGGCGGTCTGACCTTCTAATGAATTTCCGGCCGGAGCTCAGCGCTCCGGCCGGATTTTAACCGGACCGCAAACGCTCCTCGATAGGGGAGGCTGCTGCGGTCCTCGTGTTGTCTGCCGTTCCACCCGCAAAAGAAAAAGGAAAAGGACAATGGCACAGGAAAGAAAAGGTTCGCGCGACGATCGCCAGAACCGCGAAGAGCGCGATAGCGAATTCGTCGACAAGCTGGTCGCGATCAACCGCGTCGCCAAGGTCGTCAAGGGCGGCCGTCGTTTCGGTTTTGCTGCTCTCGTCGTCGTCGGTGACCAGAAGGGCCGCGTTGGCTTCGGTCACGGCAAGGCACGTGAAGTGCCGGAAGCAATCCGCAAGGCAACTGAAGCTGCCAAGCGCGAACTGATCTTCGTACCGCTGCGCGACGGCCGTACGCTGCATCACGACGTTCACGGCCGCCACGGCGCCGGCAAGGTTCTGCTTCGTTCGGCCAAGGTCGGTACCGGTATCATCGCCGGTGGTCCGATGCGCGCTGTTTTCGAAACGCTCGGCGTTCACGACGTCGTCGCCAAGTCGACCGGTTCCTCGAACCCATACAACATGGTTCGCGCTACCTTCGACGCTCTGAAGCACCAGGTTCACCCGAAGGACATCGCAGCACAGCGCGGCATCAAGTATGCAACGCTTCAGGCTCGCCGTGCCGCTTCCGGTAACGCTTCTGAAGAATAAGAGGAGCTGATCCATGGCCAAGGCTACAAAGAAGACCGAAGCGAAGACGGTTACCGTCGAGCAGATCGGCAGCCCGATTCGCCGTCCGGATGTCCAGCAGCGCACGCTGATCGGTCTCGGGCTGAACAAGATGCACCGTCGTCGCACGCTGGAAGATACCCCTTCCGTTCGTGGCATGATCCGTGCTGTCCAGCATCTCGTTCGCATCGTCGACGAGAAGTAAGCAGGGAGTATTCGCTATGAAACTCAATGAAATCAAAGACAACGAAGGTTCGACCCATAGCCGCAAGCGCCTCGGCCGCGGTATCGGTTCGGGCTCCGGCAAGACCGGTGGTCGCGGTGTCAAGGGTCAGAAGTCCCGTTCGGGCGTAGCCATCAACGGCTTCGAAGGCGGTCAGATGCCAATCTACCGTCGCCTGCCGAAGCGCGGCTTCAACAACATCTTCAAGGCCGACTTCGTTGTCGTGTCCCTGGAGCGTGTTCAGGCTGCTATCGACGCTGGCAAGCTCGACGCCAAGTCCACGGTTGATGCAGCAGCTCTCAAGGCTGCCGGCGTTATCCGTCGCGTCAAGGACGGCGTTCGCGTTCTCGCCGACGGCGAGCTGAAGGCAAAGGTCAAGTTCGAAGTTGCTGGCGCTTCCAAGCCGGCAGTCGAAAAGATCGAAAAGGCTGGCGGTTCCGTCACGCTTCTTTCTGCCGCAGCTGCAGAATAATTTAATCTATGATAAACCGCCCGGGGTGCTTCACACCGGGCGGTTTTGCTCCCATATGTGAGCCTCACAAAAACCGGTCGGATGCACGTGCGTCAGGACAGGTTAGACGAACAACAGGGTGAGGCATAGGTTGCGCCCGCAATCCGTCCGAAGCCCGCTTTTGAATAATTCAGAAATGCCGATCCGGCGTTCTGCCTTTCGCTTGGTCAGAGCCCGAAACCGGTAGCGCGGAGATACGCATGGCGTCTGCAGCGGAACAGTTGGCTTCCAACCTCAATTTCTCGACCTTCGCCAAAGCCGAGGATCTCAAGAAGCGCCTGTGGTTTACACTGGCAGCTCTCCTCGTCTATCGGTTGGGAACGCATATTCCGCTTCCCGGCCTCAACCCGCAGGCTTATGCACAGGCCTTCCAGGGTCAGGCAGGCGGCATTCTCGGCCTCTTCAACATGTTCTCGGGCGGCGCTGTTCAGCGCATGGCGATCTTCGCCCTCGGCATCATGCCCTACATTTCCGCTTCGATTATCGTGCAGCTGATGACCTCGGTCGTCCCGGCGCTCGAAAACCTGAAGAAGGAAGGCGAGCAGGGCCGCAAGATCATCAACCAGTACACCCGCTACGGCACGGTGCTTCTCGGCACGCTGCAGGCTTATGGCATTGCCATTGGTCTGGAGAGCGGGCAGGGGCTCGTGGTCGATCCGGGCATCTTCTTCCGCGTCTCCACCGTCATCACGCTGCTCGGCGGCACGATGTTCCTGATGTGGCTCGGTGAGCAGATCACCTCGCGCGGTATCGGTAACGGCATCTCGCTCATCATCTTCGCCGGCATCGCCGCTGGCCTGCCTTCGGCTCTTGCCGGTACGCTGGAACTCGGCCGCACAGGCGCGCTGTCGACGAGCCTCATCCTGCTGGTCATCGTCGTTGCTATCGCCGTCATCGCGATCATTGTGTTCGTCGAGCGCGCCCAGCGTCGCCTTCTGATCCAGTATCCGAAGCGCCAGGTGGGCAACCGTATGTTCCAGGGCGACACGTCGCACCTGCCGCTGAAGCTCAACACCTCGGGCGTTATCCCGGCGATCTTCTCGTCCTCGCTGCTACTCCTGCCGGCAACGATCGCGGGCTTCGCCAGCACCACCAACATGCCGACCTGGGTAACCTCGATTGTCGCGGCTCTTGGCCATGGCCAGCCGCTCTACATGCTCCTCTACGGTCTGCTGATCGCCTTCTTCGCCTTCTTCTACACGGCCATCGTCTTCAATCCGAAGGATACGGCCGACAATCTGAAGAAGCACGGCGGCTTCATCCCGGGCATCCGTCCCGGTGAGCGCACCGCCGAGTACATCGATTACGTGCTGACCCGCATCACGGTCATCGGCGCGATCTACCTCGTATTCGTCTGCATTCTTCCAGAAATCCTCGTGTCGCAGACAGGGATCCCATTATCCCTTGGTGGCACTTCGCTTTTGATTGTCGTTAGCGTAACTCTTGATACGGTCGCGCAGATTCAGGGTCACCTGATCGCGCAGCAGTACGAAGGCCTGATCAAGAAATCGAAGTTGCGTGGAGGAAAGAGGGGTCGATGAGACTTATACTTTTGGGGCCGCCGGGCGCGGGTAAGGGGACTCAAGCTCAGCGGATCGTGGAAAAGTACGGCATTCCGCAACTTTCCACGGGTGACATGCTTCGCGCCGCCGTTCAGGCCGGTACCGAAGTCGGCAAGCGCGCCAAGGCCGTCATGGATGCTGGCAAGCTTGTCTCTGACGACATCGTCATCGCAATCGTGTCGGAGCGTATCGACCAGCCCGATTGCGAGAATGGCTTCATCCTCGACGGTTTCCCGCGTACGCTGGTTCAGGCCGATGCAACGGAAGCCATGCTCAACGGCAAGGGTCTCGAACTGTCGAAGGTCGTCGAGATCCAGGTGGACGACAAGATTCTGGCGGACCGCGTTTCGGGCCGCTACACCTGCGCGAATTGTGGTGCCGGCTATCACGACACCAACGTCAAGCCGAAGGTGGAAGGGGTCTGCGACCGCTGTGGTTCGACTCACTTCAAGCGTCGTCCCGATGACAACCGCGAAACCGTGGTGACGCGTCTCGGCGCTTACTACAAGGAAACATCGCCGCTGATCGGCTACTACTATGCCAAGGGCAAGTTGCAGTCGGTGGATGGCATGGCAGACATCGATCACGTCACCGGCGAGATCGAGGGCATACTTTCGAAGCTGTAAGGCTTTGGAAATAAAACTTGGCGGGAGCGGTTGCTTTTCAGCACTGATTCCGTTAAACACCGCGCCAACTCGCGATATCTGATGCGATCGGCGCGGACTTCCGATAGGAATTCCGGGTTCGATCGTTTTGACTTGTTGAGAACCTGAATTGTAATTGCGGCCTTTCAAGGCCGTGTAACGAGACACCACTTGCCGGATGGCAACTGGAACGCAAGGAGAATAGGCGTGGCACGTATCGCTGGCGTCAACATCCCGACCGCAAAGCGCGTTGTAATCGCGCTGACGTACATTCACGGGATCGGTCCGAAATTCGCACAGGAAATCATCGAGAAGGTCGGTATTCCTGCTGATCGTCGCGTGAATCAGCTCACCGACGCTGAAGTCCTGCAGATCCGCGAAACCATCGACCGCGATTACCAGGTCGAAGGTGACCTGCGTCGCGAGACCTCGATGAACATCAAGCGTCTGATGGACCTCGGCTGCTACCGCGGCCTGCGTCATCGCCGTGGCCTTCCGGTCCGCGGTCAGCGCACGCACACCAATGCTCGTACCCGCAAGGGCCCGGCAAAGGCTATCGCTGGTAAGAAGAAGTAATTTCCGGGAAACCGGAGGTGAGGGGGCTGGCGGTCTGCGCCGGCCTCTTTTGAGTTTGGGGCAGGGCCGCAAGGTCTCGTTCCGGTGTAGCCGCTGGTATTACGGCGGTGCAGAGATCCAAGAAAGGGATTAAAATGGCCAAGGAAGCCGTACGCGTTCGCCGTCGCGAACGTAAAAACATTTCGTCGGGCGTCGCTCACGTCAACTCGACCTTCAACAACACGATGATCACGATCACCGACGCACAGGGCAACGCCATTGCCTGGTCGTCTGCTGGCGCCAAGGGCTTCAAGGGCTCGCGCAAGTCGACCCCGTTCGCCGCTCAGATCGCTGCTGAAGACTGCGCCAAGAAGGCTCAGGAACACGGCATGAAGTCGCTGGAAGTTGAAGTTTGCGGTCCGGGTTCGGGTCGTGAATCCGCTCTGCGCGCCCTCCAGGCTGCTGGTTTCATGATCACGTCCATCCGCGACGTGACCCCGATCCCGCACAATGGTTGCCGCCCGCGCAAGAAGCGTCGCGTCTGATCATCGCCATTCACAACATCGGTGAGCGGATCCTCGCTCCCGATGCTTCTCAAGCTCGGTTGTCACGATTGGATGGTGGCAACGAACGGAAGGCAAAAATATGATTCAGAAAAACTGGCAGGAATTGATCAAGCCGAACAAGGTCGAGTTCTCTTCGAGCTCGCGCACCAAGGCGACGCTCGTAGCAGAGCCGCTGGAGCGCGGTTTCGGCCTCACCCTCGGCAACGCGCTTCGCCGCGTTCTGCTGTCCTCGCTGCGCGGTGCCGCAGTGACGGCCGTGCAGATCGATGGCGTGCTGCATGAATTCTCGTCGATCCCTGGCGTTCGTGAAGATGTCACCGACATCGTCCTGAACATCAAGGAAATCGCCATCAAGATGGATGGCGACGACGCAAAGCGCATGGTCGTGCGTAAGCAGGGTCCGGGCGTTGTAACGGCTGGCGACATCCAGACGGTCGGCGATATCGAAATCCTCAACCCCGAGCATGTGATCTGCACGCTCGACGAGGGCGCCGAAATCCGTATGGAATTCACCGTCAACAACGGCAAGGGCTACGTTCCGGCCGACCGTAATCGTGCGGAAGATGCTCCGATCGGTCTCATCCCGGTCGACAGCCTTTATTCGCCGGTCAAGAAGGTGTCCTACAAGGTTGAAAATACCCGCGAAGGACAGGTTCTCGACTACGACAAGCTGAACATGACCATCGAAACCGATGGTTCGATCTCCGGCGAAGATGCCGTCGCTTTCGCGGCTCGCATCCTGCAGGATCAGCTTGGCGTGTTCGTCAACTTCGACGAGCCGCAGAAGGAAACCGAAGAAGAAGCAGTCACCGAACTCGCTTTCAACCCGGCTCTCCTCAAGAAGGTGGACGAACTCGAACTGTCTGTTCGCTCGGCAAACTGCCTGAAGAACGACAACATCGTCTACATCGGCGACCTCATTCAGAAGACCGAAGCAGAAATGCTCCGCACGCCGAATTTTGGTCGCAAGTCGCTGAACGAAATCAAGGAAGTTCTCGCTTCCATGGGCCTGCACCTCGGCATGGAAGTGCCGGCATGGCCGCCTGAGAACATCGAAGATCTCGCCAAGCGTTACGAAGACCAATACTAACCATCAAACGGCGGGCGAGATGCCTGCATGTGAAGGAGAATAGCAATGCGCCACGGTAAAGCCGGCCGCAAGCTGAATAGAACCGCTAGCCACCGCAAGGCAATGTTTGCCAACATGGCGGCTTCGCTCATCACCCATGAGCAGATCGTGACCACCCTGCCGAAGGCAAAGGAAATCCGTCCGATCGTTGAAAAGCTCGTAACCCTCGGCAAGCGCGGCGACCTGCACGCTCGTCGTCAGGCGATCTCGCAGATCCGCGACGCCGCTGTTGTTTCGAAGCTCTTCGACACGATCGCTTCGCGCTACGCAACCCGCAACGGCGGCTACCTGCGTATCATGAAGGCTGGCTTCCGCCAGGGCGACAACGCTGCTCTCGCCGTCATCGAATTCGTTGACCGCGACACCTTCGCCAAGGGCGCAGCTGACAAGGCTCGCGTTGAAGCCGAAGCAGCTGCTGCTGAAGCCGCTTAATATTTTCCGGTTCGCCGGAAGCAAAACAGCCGGGCTAGAAAGCCCGGCTGTTTTCGTTTGTGGTATTGATTTTTCATCGGGTGCACTTCGGCCGCTCGCCAGTCTTGCTGAAATGTTGAAGCCGCGCCGGTGGTGCGCCGTCTATGACCTCGACATCACCTTGCGCCTCTAGTGCGGCCTTGAAACGCGCAGCATTGCGCTTTCCCCATACTCCAAGAAAACAGGCCCCGGTCAGGTCTTCCTTGAAGACGATCGCGCCACCAAAGGCCGCGCTTAGGCTAGCCTCGCCAACGAGCCCGCCGCCGCCGTAGGCGTCTACGACGACGTCAAGCGGCGCTGCGGCAACGACTGTGTCCCCGGCCGGGGCGAAATGCGGGTCACGGTAGATGTATAGTGGCGACGCTGCTTCCATGCGGGCAGTCTGTCAGCCCTCACGGTTTCTAACAAGAGCTCAGCCAGCAGCCTGGGCTGGACGCGTTCTGCCGCCTTGCCCGTTTCGGCTACGCCTCCTGCTCCGCGCGATCGGCCGCCATGACCGGTAGAGGATCATCAGGATGATCAGGCCGACATAGATATACTGCTCGAGATCCAGAAGCTTCGTCGACAGCGCGAAATGCACCGCGCCACAGGCGGCGATGATGTAGATCAGCTTGTGCAGCCAGATCCACTTCGATCCGAGCTTTCGGATCGACAGGTTGTTGGAAGTGACAGCCAGCGGCACGAGCAGCACGAGCCCGGCCATGCCGAACATGATGAAGGGCCGCTTCATCACATCGTCGAGGACGGCGGAAACGTCGAGCGCCTGATCGAGCAGCATGTAGACGGCGAAGTGCATGGCCACGTAGTAAAAAGCGAGAAGTCCCAGCGCGCGGCGATAGCGCAGATAGTTCCAGCCGAGCAGATCGCGGGCAGGGGAGACGGCGAGCGTCAGCACCAGGAAACGGATCGCCCACAACCCGAGGAAGAGCTCGAAGGTCTTGACCGGATCGGCGCCCAGCTGGTCGGTGGCGCCGAGATAGAAGGTCCAGGCGGCAGGTAGCAGCCCGACGACATAGAGCAGCCAGACGGAGGCCGAATGCCATCGCTTCGGTAGGCTGAACGAGAGCGTTGCCATCAGAAGTTCGCCTTCAGGTCCATGCCCGCATAGAGGCTCGCTACCTCATCGCCATATCCGTTGAACGGCAGCGTCGGATGGCGGCTGGCGCCGAAGAAGCCGCTCTCGCCGATCCGCCGCTCGGTCGCCTGGCTCCAGCGCGGATGATCGACCGCGGGGTTCACATTGGCATAGAAGCCGTATTCCTGCGAATTGGTCACCTGCCAGGTGTTCTTCGGCTCCTTGTCCGTCAGCGTGATCCGCACGATCGATTTGATGCCCTTGAAGCCATATTTCCAGGGAACGACCAGCCGGATCGGCGCGCCGTTCTGGTTCGGCAGCGTCTCGCCATAAAGCCCGACGGCAAGCAGCGTCAGCGGGTGGTTGGCTTCATCAAGCCGCAGCCCCTCCACATAGGGCCAGTTAAGCGACTGGAAGATCCCCTTCTGCCCCGGCATCTCTTCAGGGCGTACCACCGTCTCGAAGGCGACATACTTGGCGCTCCCGAGCGGCTCGACCTTGCTGAGCAGCGAAGCCAGCGGAAAGCCATCCCAGGGGATAACCATCGACCATGCCTCGACGCAGCGCATGCGATAGGTGCGGCTCTCGATCGGAAATTCCTTCATCAGCGCATCGAGATCGAAGGTGCCCGGCTTGTTGACCATGCCGTCGACCTTGATCGTCCAGGGCGCGGGCTTGAAGTCGCCGGACAGCGCCACCGGATCACCCTTGTCGAGACCGAACTCGTAGAAGTTATTGTAGGTTGTCACATCCTTGACCGGCGTCAGCTTCTCGTCGACCTTGTACTTGCTGTCGACCGCCGATAGCGCGGCCGCGCTGGCCGTGCCGGCACCCAACAGGCCGACGGCGCCAATCGCGGCAGCACTGAGGAACTGACGGCGATCAAGATAGGTCTGGCGCGGCGTGATCTCCGAAGAGGCGATCCTGGGTGGACGGTAGACGGGCATGGTATCCTCCTGAGCAACCTAGCTCGGCATTGAACCTTCAACGCATTCAGGTTCGTTTCGGATCACTGTTTACGCCTTGAAGCGGCCGTCCGGGAAGCCAACTTATCGTGTAGCGAAAACGTGCTTCTGCCTGTAACAAACCACGTTCCGCCCACGTATATGATCGATGGACGCCTGAGGCGTACCGAGGAGTACCGCTTTTGCCTTTCCCGGTAGTGACAGCATATACTCTTTGGATTAGGACAATTCAAAAAAGCAGCGGTATCAGGAGCGTGTCGTCAAGATCCGCCCGGTATCGCGCAAGACTTCCGATGTTGTGAGGAAACACCAATGCCAGCTTATCGTTCGAGAACCACGACCCACGGCCGCAATATGGCGGGCGCACGCGGCCTTTGGCGCGCCACGGGCATGAAGGATTCGGATTTCGGCAAGCCGATTATCGCGGTGGTCAACTCCTTCACCCAGTTCGTGCCGGGTCACGTCCACCTGAAGGACCTTGGCCAGCTCGTCGCCCGCGAGATCGAAGCGGCCGGCGGCGTCGCCAAGGAGTTCAACACGATCGCCGTCGACGATGGCATCGCCATGGGCCATGACGGCATGCTCTATTCGCTGCCTTCGCGCGAACTGATCGCCGACAGCGTCGAATACATGGTCAACGCCCACTGCGCCGACGCCATGGTCTGCATCTCCAACTGCGACAAGATCACCCCCGGCATGCTGATGGCCTCGCTGCGCCTCAACATCCCGACGGTCTTCGTCTCCGGCGGCCCGATGGAAGCCGGCAAGGTTGTGCTGAACGGCAAGAAGGTCGCGCTCGACCTCGTCGATGCCATGGTCGCAGCCGCAGACGACAAGATCAGCGATGAAGACGTCGCCGTCATCGAGCGCTCCGCTTGCCCGACTTGCGGTTCCTGCTCCGGCATGTTCACGGCAAACTCGATGAACTGTCTGACGGAAGCCCTGGGCCTGTCATTACCCGGAAACGGCTCGACACTCGCCACCCATTCCGACCGCAAGGAACTCTTCCTTGAAGCCGGGCGTCGCGTCGTCGAGCTTGCCCGTCGTTATTACGAACAGGACGATCTGACCGCTCTGCCGCGCACGATCGCCAGCAAGGGCGCGTTCGAAAATGCCATGGCGCTCGACATTGCCATGGGCGGCTCGACCAATACCGTCCTGCACATCCTGGCGGCAGCCCACGAGGGCGAGATCGATTTCACCATGGACGATATCGATCGCCTGTCGCGTCGCGTTCCCTGCCTGTCGAAGGTCGCGCCCGCCAAGGCCGACGTTCACATGGAAGACGTTCACCGCGCCGGCGGCATCATGGCCATCCTCGGCGAACTCGACCGTGCCGGCCTGCTGAATGTCGATCTTCCGACGGTTCACTCTCCGACCATGCGTGAAGCGCTGGCACAGTGGGATGTCGCTGTCACCGACAACAAGGCTGCCTTCGATCTCTTCAGTGCCGCTCCCGGTGGTGTTCCGACACAGGTCGCCTTCAGCCAGAGCTCGCGTTGGGAAGAACTCGACCTCGACCGCGAAACCGGCGTCATCCGCGATGCCCAGCATCCCTTCTCCAAGGATGGTGGTCTGGCTGTCCTGAAGGGCAACCTGGCGCTGGATGGCTGCATCGTGAAGACGGCAGGCGTCGATGAATCGATCCTGAAGTTCTCCGGCCCGGCCAAGGTCTACGAAAGCCAGGATGCGGCGGTAAAGGCGATCCTGTCAAACGAAGTCGTCGCCGGCGATGTCGTGGTCATCCGCTACGAAGGCCCGAAGGGCGGCCCGGGCATGCAGGAAATGCTCTATCCGACGAGCTATCTGAAGTCGAAGGGCCTTGGAAAGGCCTGCGCGCTGATCACCGATGGCCGCTTCTCCGGCGGCACCTCGGGTCTGTCCATCGGCCACGCCTCTCCGGAAGCGGCCAATGGCGGCACCATCGGCCTCGTGCGCGAAGGCGACATGATCGACATCGACATCCCGAACCGCACGATCAGCCTGCGCGTCGACGACCAGGAGCTGGCAACCCGCCGCGCCGAACAGGACGCCAAGGGCTGGCAGCCGGCCGAAAAGCGCAAGCGCAACGTCACGACCGCGCTGAAGGCTTATGCCGCCTTCGCAACCAGCGCCGACCGTGGCGCCGTTCGCGATCTCGGCGATCGCTGAACCTACTGATTAAAAGTCAGTTGCTCTATTAAACCGGTCGCCTCAAAGCGGCCGGTTTATGTTTTTGTAGGTTTCTGCCAGTTGCTTCAGCCGCTCGTCGTAGGCGGCCTGAATGCAGGCGACGTCGGCGGCGCACTCTTGGCGCTTCTTCAGCCACGCCGTCTGCTCATCCTGCATCGTGCCGCGCGAGCCCATGGCAAGCAGGCCGGATAACAGGTCGAAGGTGGTCACCATCTTCACGTCGGCGTCGTTGAGCGCGCGGTTGTCGCAGATCGCCTTCTCGTCCGGCTTCAGCTCCTTGGCCTCGCAATCGAAGCTTGCCGCGTGGCTTGTCCCGGCGCAGCAAAGAAGCAGCGCGGCGGCGGTGAAGAGAAGGGGCTGGCGATATCGCGTCATGCAGTGGTTCCTGTCTGGTCTATCTGGCTCTCAAAAATGCCATGCCGACGAAGATGATGCAGCAAAGCCAGATGGCAAGGATGACGATCAGCCCGGCGCGGCTGGACGGCCGCTCCAGACGCGCGGCGGCGTCAAGACGCAGCTCCGCCATGACATCGGAAGGGATGAGCCTGACGGCGAGCATGATGCCCAAGGGCACGATGAGGAGATCGTCGAGATAACCAAGCACGGGGATGAAATCGGGGATCAGGTCGATTGGCGACAACGCGTAGGCGGCAACCCCTCCCGCGGCCGCCTTGGCGTACCAGGGTACGCGCCTGTCGCGTGCGGCGAGCCACAGGGCCACGACGTCACGCTTCAGTGACTTTGCCCAGAGTTTGGCCTTTGATATCAGTTGCATGCCTGTCGTTCCTGATTCAGTTTGGCAAGTCTGTCGCGCATCGGTTCACCCGTCCTGTTCTTCCATGCTTCCGCCCTCTTTCCTTTCTAGCGTCCGGCACTACAACGTTCTCTCAAGACGATTTCAAGAAGGGATTATTATGCACGACCTGTTGAAGCGCGCCTCTCTGCCGCTGCTTGCTCTGGTGCTTGCACTGCCGATCAACGCTCACGCCCAAACGGCAAATAGCGAGACGGGCAAGACCGTGCCGCAGAGCCAGATGGAGATGCAGCTGTCCTTCGCGCCGCTCGTCAAGCAGACGGCGGGTGCGGTGGTGAATGTTTATGCGGAAAAGACAGTGCGCCGTCAGTCGCCGTTTGCCGGCGATCCCTTCTTCGAGCAGTTCTTCGGACAGCAGATGCCGAACCGTACGCAGAAGCAGTCCTCGCTCGGCTCCGGTGTCATCGTCGAGGCCAACGGCACGATCGTGACCAACAACCACGTCATCGAGGGCGCCGACGAAATCAAGATCGCGCTCTCGGATGGCCGCGAGTTTCCCTGCAAGGTCATTCTGAAGGACGATCGGCTGGATCTCGCCGTGCTGAAGGTCGATACCAAGGCGACGTTCCCGGCGCTTCCGATCGGCAATTCCGACGCTGTTGAAGTCGGCGATCTCGTGCTTGCCATCGGCAATCCGTTCGGTGTCGGCCAGACGGTCACGTCAGGCATCGTCTCGGCGCTGGCGCGCAACCAGGTCGTCAAGGACGAGTTCGGCTTCTTCATCCAGACCGACGCCTCGATCAACCCCGGCAATTCCGGCGGCGCGCTGATGAACATGAAGGGCGAGCTGATCGGCATCAACACCGCCATCTTCTCGCGCGGCGGCGGCTCCAACGGCATCGGCTTCGCCATCCCCGCCAACCTCGTGAAAGTCTTCGTTGCTTCCGCTGACGCGGGCGTGAAGACCTTCGAGCGTCCCTATGTCGGCGCGACCTTCGATGCGGTCACCTCTGACGTCGCCGATGCGCTCGGCCTCGAGAAAGCGCGCGGCGCCATCGTCGTCAAGGTCACGGAAGGCGGCCCGGCCGCAAAGGCCGGCCTGAAGGCTGGTGAAGTCATCACTGCGGTCGACGGCATCGCGGTGGAGCACCCCGACGCGCTCTATTACCGCCTGACCACGGCCGGTCTCGGCAAGCCGGTCGATCTCGCCATAACCGACAATGGCAAGGAAGAGCATGTGAAGATGACGCTCGGCCAGGCGCCTGAGACGACGCCGCGCGACCAGCGCACGATCGGCGGCCGCTCGCCGTTTACAGGCACCGTCGTCGAGAACCTGTCGCCGCGCGTGGCCGATGAGCTGCGCATGGCAAGCGAGAGCACGGGCGTCGTCGTTTCGGAAGTAAAGGATGGCTCCGTTGCCCAGCAGCTCGGTTTCGAGCCGAAGGACATCATCGTCTCCGTCAACAGTGCCGATGTGAAGACCACGAAGGATCTTGCTACGTTGGCCGCGCAGAACCCGAGCTTCTGGCGCGTCGAGATCGAGCGCAATGGCCAGCGTATCCGGCAGTTCTTCCGATGAGCAATGATCTCTTCGCGCCGCGTATTCCGCCGGAGGTCGCCAACAGGCGGCCGCTGGCGGATCGGCTTCGCCCGCAGACCATCGCCGACGTCACCGGTCAGGATCACCTGACCGGCGAGGACGGTGTTCTCAGGCGGATGATCGAAAGCGGCTCGTTGGGATCGATGATCTTCTGGGGACCACCCGGAACCGGCAAGACCACCGTCGCGCGCCTGCTGTCGGGCGAGGCGGGTCTTGCCTTCGAACAGATTTCGGCGATCTTCTCAGGCGTCGCCGATCTCAAGAAAGTCTTCGAGGCCGCCCGCCTTCGCCGCATGGACGGGCGCCAGACGCTTCTCTTCGTTGACGAGATCCATCGCTTCAACCGCGCCCAGCAGGATAGCTTTCTGCCTGTGATGGAAGACGGCACCGTCATCCTTGTCGGCGCCACCACCGAGAACCCGTCCTTCGAGCTCAACGCCGCTCTTTTGTCACGCGCCCGCGTACTGACCTTCAAGTCGCATGACGATCAAAGCCTCGCCGAACTCTTGAACCGCGCCGAGGCGATCGAGGGCAGGGAGCTGCCGCTGACGCCGGAAGCCCGCGTCAGCCTGCTGCGCATGGCCGATGGCGATGGCCGCGCCGTGCTGACGCTCGCCGAGGAAGTCTGGCGCGCCGCCCGCCGCGACGAAATCTTCGACACCGAGGGACTGACGAAGATCGTCCAGCGCCGCGCCCCCGTCTACGACAAGGCCCAGGACGGCCACTACAATCTGATCTCGGCCCTGCACAAGTCCGTGCGCGGCTCCGATCCCGATGCGGCGCTCTACTATCTCGCGCGCATGTTCGACGCTGGTGAGGATCCACTCTATCTCGGCCGCCGGCTGGTGCGCATGGCGGTCGAAGACATCGGTCTTGCCGATCCGCAGGCGCTTGTCATCTGCAATGCCGCCAAGGACGCCTACGATTATCTCGGCTCGCCCGAGGGGGAACTGGCGCTGGCGCAGGCCTGCGTCTATCTCGCCACCGCGCCGAAATCCAACGCCGTCTACACCGCCTTCAAGGCCGCCACCATGGCCGCCAAGCAGAACGGCTCGCTGCTGCCGCCCAAGCACATCCTGAACGCGCCGACCAAGCTGATGAAGGATGAGGGCTACAACGAAGGCTATCGCTACGACCACGACGAGCCGGATGCCTTTTCAGGCCAGGATTATTTCCCGGAGAAGATGGGCCGCCAGACTTTCTACGATCCGCCCGAGCGCGGCTTCGAGCGCGATATCCGCAAGCGGCTTGAATGGTGGTCGAAACTCAGGAAAGAGCGCAATCCGCGTTGATCACGACGCCCGTGTCTGCGCCGATGGCGCGGTGACGATCTTGACGGATGATTCCGCAAGGCCGTGATGGCCTTCCATATCGACCACGAGATGCCAGTGGCCGCTGTCGGGGATCGGCACCCGGATCGGAGATTTGCGCGCAACGCCGCCGACATATTTGAAATCGAGCACTTCGGTGAAACGCTGGTAGTTCGGCGATGTCATCAGCCGAACATTGGCGACCGCGTTCAAGGTCACCTCGATCACCGTTCCGGCGCGCTGTTCCTTGAGATCGTAATGAGTGAAGCGGAAATTCGGCTTGTTCGACATCGTGTCTGCTCGGCGTGGGGTAGGGGCAGATGATACGAAACGGCGGTTAAGGAAGCGTTCGCCAACGCCCGCGGGAACGCCGTTGCGCGCTCCCGCTGAGGTGGATCATGTCCCGTCAGTGCACATGTCCGCGGCCATCGGGCCGATTGAACGGCAGCAGCGTTCGTGTGCGGGTGATCGCGATCTGCGTGGCATCGTGATCGCATTCGTCGGAGGCGAAATGCAATGCGGCGCTCTCGCTGATAAACAGACCGCCGACGCGCCCCTCGCGATCCTGAACCACCCATCCGCCGCCCTTGCTCCGACCGATGGTAAAGCGCGGCAGGGGGCTGGGCTGGTTGGTCGCGGCGAGGGCACGCGCGTTGGAGGAGGGCATGATCTTTCCTTTCAGGTTGGATGACCGAGGCTGTGATTGGAATTGTCGGGCTCAGACGGCGCGCGCTTGGCGACGGCTCTCGGCAAGCCCTGTCAGGGCGGCGAAAACCGCTGCCTTCTCGATGGCATCGAGGCCGACCATCGGCAGGCGGACATCAGGGAGAGTGCCAAGCAGCACATGCAACGCGTATTTGACGGGAGCCGGCGAGCCATCTTCCGCAAGCGCCCTTATGAGCGGTTGCAGACGGTCCTGCAGCGCCATGGCCGCCGCCACGTTGCCCGCTTTCGCCGAGCGATGAAGCGAAGCAAACAGGCGCGGCTCGACATTTGCACCAGACGACAGCATGCCATCGCCGCCGCAAGCGAGAAACGAAAGTGCGCTGCCGTCATCGGATGACAGTGAGACGAAGCGTCGGCGCAGACACGGCGAGAGCCGGGTCGCCACACCGCTCGAATGGACGACGCCGAGGATGCTCTCGATAGGCGCCAACGCCTTGAGGCTTTCCGGCGCCAAGCTGCTGGCGCAACGCGAGGGGTTGTCATCGATGATGACCGGCAGATCGCTCGCCGCCGCCACCTGTTCGAAATGGTGGACGATACCCTTCAGCCCCGGTTTCGAATAATAGGGCACCGTGACGAGCGCTGCGTCGGCGCCGAGCTTTCGCGCCTCCAGCGTCAGCGCGATCGTGGTCGATGTGGCATTGGTACCGGTCGCGGCGATGATGGGCACCCGCCCGGCGGCGACCCTGATGCAGGTGCGGATGACGGCCGCCCGCTCGGTGGGCGACAGCGTCGGCCCTTCTCCCGTTGCGGTGCAGACGGCCAGCGCGTCGATGCCGGAATTGATCTGCCGCTCCGCCAGCCGCTCGAGCATCGCAAGGTCGAGCCGGTCGTTCCTGAATGGCGTGACCAGTGCCGTGATCACAGGTCCCAGTCGTAGTCGCGTGTCCATCCGCATGGCCGTGTCAGATACTGCCCCAGATGACATAGATCTCGACGGCGGCAAGCACGAGACCGAAGACGATCAGCAGGTGCGCCGTGCGCTTCTCGCGCATATGACGCTTGACCACCGGTCGTCGGGGCCGGCCGGTCGGAGGGTGGGGAAACAGGAAGTCTCGCATGACGTCTACCTCTGAATTTCGATCACAGGCTAGCGCCGCGCGGCGTATGAAATCCATTCGCTGGTCTTCGACGGGAAATAGAAATCTCATAAAGACGGGGTCGGCTGGCGGCGGACAGCGATCGCTAAATGGAATCCGAAATCATGGACTTGCGGCGCGTTTCGGACTCGACTTGCGAAGCACTTGAATCAGAATGAGAAGGCGCGGGAGGAGATTGTGCAAGGGCATGTCGGGAACGCGATATGCCATTCGTCCTTGCATCATGAGCGGCGCAACCGCGCTGCGGAGCGTTCACGTATCAGGCCGTTATCGGCACAGGGAGAGAGATATGGGCAGGACAATCGCAATTCTGATCGCAAGGCTGATCTTCGCCGGCGTGTTCATCATGGCGCTGAGCTTCAAGTTCATGGATATAACGGCCACGGCCGGCTACATCGCCGCCGCCGGCTTTCCATTCCCACTCTTTCTCGCCTGGGTCGCGGCCTTCTTCGAGCTGGGGCTGGCGCTTGCCTTCCTGACCGGCATCTTCTTTTCGCCGGCAGCCCTGCTGGCGGGGATCTATGTGATCTTCCTCGCCGTGGCATTCCACGGACCCGGGCGCTGGGCTGGCAATCAGGCGGAGTTCGGCTTCTTCATCGACCACTTCACCTTCCTGGCGGGCCTACTCTTCGCGGCGGTACACGGTCCCGGCGAGGCGCTGGTCGTCAGGACCGGCCAAGCTCGCCCGCCGTCTGCCCTAGCGCAGTAGGCCGTCGAGAGCGGGCATGCCGAGGAAGGCCGAGGCGCCGATCAGCCCGTAGCAGATGATCCGGAAGGTGCTCTCCTTGGCGAAGCCGAAAAGCTTGGAGCCGAGAAACAGGCCGATCGTATAGCTCGGCAGAATGACCAGCGTCAGCGCGAACACCGTATCGACGAACAGCCCGCCGGCATAATAGCTGGCGACGCTGAAGCAGGTGGAGATCGCGAAGTAGATGATGATGTTGGAGCGCACCTTGGTGAACTCGGTCTTTCCGCCCAGCCAGTAGGCGACGACGGGCGGCCCGCCGAGTTGGGCAGCGCCGCTGAACAAACCAGCCACCAGCCCGACCGCAGCACTCAGATAGGAATGCGGCTCCCCGTGATAGCGCCAGCCCGAGACCAAGAGCGCAAGCAGTAACAGCGCGATGACGGTGATCGACCAGCGCAAGAGCAGTGGGTCCATCAGCGTCAGCACCGCGGTTCCGGCGGGAACACCGAGCATCGCACCCGCAGCCATGGTGAAGACCTCGCGCCGGTTCGCCCGCTTCCACGCGGGCGGTATCATGCCCAGCGTCGCCAGCCCGTCGATGACGAGCAGCACCGGCGAGATCAGCTTTGGCCCGATGATGGCGCCGCCGAGCGGAATGAAGATCAGCGCCGCCCCGAAGCCGGAAAAGCCGCGGGCAAGCCCGGCAATGCAGGCGATGGCGATCAGCGTATAGAGCCCATGATCCGGCAGCGCGGCGGAAAGCCACGCACCTATATCGGCCATGCTACCGGAAAACGACATGAACGCCCGGCCTCGCTCAGGAGGCCAGCATCAGATCCATGTTCTGCACGGCGGCGCCCGACGCACCCTTGCCGAGATTGTCGAGCAGGGCCACGAGATTGACCTGCGAACCACCCGGCGTGCCGAAGACGAAGAGCTTCATCGTATCCTTGCCGGCGAGTTCGACCGCATCGACGCGCGCCATCTTGCTGCTGTCTGCGAGCGGCACGACCGCGACGATATCCTGGCCGGCATAATGCGCGGTCAGCGCCGCGTGAATGCTCTCCAGCGTCGTGCCTGCGGCCAGCATGTCGAGATGCAGCGGAACCTGCACGATCATGCCCTGCGCGAATTTGCCGACCGATGGCGCGAAGATCGGCGCGCGGTCGAGCAGGCCGTGGATCTTCATCTCAGGCACATGCTTGTGCGCCAGGGTCAGGCCATAGAGGAAGTGCGGCGCGCTGATCGCGTCGTCGCGGCTCTGGTCTTCCATCTGCGCGATCATCTGCTTGCCGCCGCCGGTATAGCCGGAGACCGCGTTGACGGTCACGGGATAGCCGTCCGATAGAATGCCGGCAGCCCGCAGCGGTCGCATCAGGCCGATGGCACCGGTCGGATAGCAGCCCGGATTCGCGACGAAGCGAGCCGAACTGATCTTGCCAGCCTGCTCCTTGTCCATCTCGGCAAAGCCATAGGCCCAGGAAGGGTCGACGCGATAGGCGGTCGAGGTGTCGATGACGCGGACATTGTTGTTGGCCGAGACCATCTGCACGGCTTCCTTCGACGCATCGTCGGGCAGGCAGAGGATGGCGATATCGGCGCTATTGAGCATATCCTCGCGGATCGTGGCATTGCGGCGCTCCGCTTCCGGAATGGACAAAAGCTCGACATCGCGGCGGCCGGCCATGCGCGTGCGGATCTGCAGGCCCGTCGTGCCGTGTTCGCCATCGATGAAGATCTTCGGTGCCATTGTCTTGCTCACACTTTCAATAGGTTAGAAAGAAGTCCGGAATCATTTTGGAAGATGGATGAGTCAGCCGTGTGACGCTGTCGCGCGTCGTTCGGCATGCAGCCCCAGCATATACATCGCGACCGTCGCCCCCGCAATGGCGGTGATGTCGGCATGGTCGTAGGCGGGAGACACCTCGACCACGTCGGCGCCGCGGATGTCGAGCTGGTGCAGCCGCTGCAGTACGGAGAGGATCTTGGCGCTGGACGGGCCGCCCGAAACCGGCGTGCCGGTGCCGGGCGCAAAGGCCGGATCCAGGCAGTCGATATCGAAAGTCAGATAGCTGGGCGCGCCCTTGGTGTGCGAGATGATCGTCGAGGCGATCTCGGCAGCACTCATCTCCTCGACCTGATGGCCGTAAAGAATATTGATGCCGAAATCATCGGGCGCATGCGTGCGGATGCCGATCTGGATCGAACGATCGGGATCGATGATGCCATCGCGGACGGCGCGCGCCACGAAGGAGCCATGGTCGATCCGCTTGTTGTCGTCGAACCACGTATCCTGATGCGCGTCGAACTGCACCAACGCCAGCGGGCCATGCTTGGCCGCATGCGCCTTGAGGATCGGCCACGTCACGTAATGGTCGCCGCCCAGCGTCAGCATGAAGGCGCCGGCATCGACGATCGTCTTCGCCTGCCGCTCGATCGCTTCGGGCGTCTCCTGGTGATTGCCGTAATCCAGCAGGCAATCGCCATAGTCGATCACGGCCATCTCAGCGAAGAGGTCGCGATTGAAGGGGTATTGCGGATCATTGTCGAAGATCGCCGAAGCCCGCCGGATCGCCTGCGGCCCGAAACGCGTACCAGGCCGGTTGGAGGTCGCGGCATCGAACGGGACACCCCAGACCACCGCATCGGCGCCGTTCAGATCCTTGGTGAAACGCCGGCGCATGAAGGACAGCGCACCCGCAAACGTCGGGTCCGTTGCCGCCGAGGTGAGGCTCGTTGCCGTGAAAGCATGATCGATCGACTTGTTGGCCAAGTGAATACTCCTTCTCGCCTGTTCGAAGAGGTATGCGATTTGAATATCGATTCAACAATTGCCAAAACGAAAAAAGGCCGGGCTTGCACCCGACCTTTCCACATTCCGAAGTCCGAAGCGATTAACGCTTGGAGAACTGGAACGAACGGCGGGCCTTGGCCTTACCGTACTTCTTACGCTCGACGACGCGGCTGTCGCGGGTCAGGAAGCCACCCTTCTTCAGGACCGAGCGCAGGCCCGGTTCGAAGTAGGTGAGAGCCTTGGAGACGCCGTGACGAACGGCACCGGCCTGGCCGGAAAGACCGCCGCCTGCAACCGTTGCGATGATGTCGAACTGGCCGTCACGGGCAGCAGCGACGATCGGCTGACGCAGAATCATCTGCAGAACCGGACGTGCGAAGTATTCCGTGAATTCCTTGCCGTTGATGACGATCTTGCCGGAGCCCGGCTTGACCCATACACGAGCAACAGCGTTCTTGCGCTTGCCGGTCGCGTAGGAGCGGCCAAGCGAATCGACCTTACGGACGTGTGCCGGAGCCGAAGCTTCGGTAGCCGTGCCGAGATCCTTCAGGGAGGAGAGGTCAGCCATTCTTAGGCGCTCCTTACGTTCTTCTTGTTCAGCGAGGCCACGTCGAGAGCGACAGGCTGCTGAGCTTCATGAGGATGGTTGGAACCAGCGTAAACGCGCAGGTTCTTCATCTGGCGACGACCGAGCGGGCCACGCGGAACCATGCGCTCGACTGCCTTTTCAAGAACGCGCTCCGGGAAGCGGCCTTCCATGATCTGGCGAGCGGTACGCTCCTTGATGCCGCCGGCGAAACCCGTGTGCCAGTAGTAAACCTTGTCGGAATACTTCTTGCCGGTGAATACGACCTTGTCGGCATTGATGACGATGACATTGTCGCCGTCGTCAACGTGAGGAGTGAAGGTAGCCTTGTGCTTGCCGCGCAGACGCATGGCGATAACAGAAGCGAGACGACCAACGACAAGCCCTTCGGCGTCGATGATGACCCACTTCTTCTCTACCTCTGCAGGCTTCTGGGAGAAGGTTGCCATAGTAGTTACTCTCTTTTGATCCCTTGGCCCGAAGGCGAAAGGGCGTTTCTTGTTGCTTGATTTGGGAGCCCTGGGGCGCACCAAAAAGAAAGCAGCCGGGAAAGGCTGCGTTCTGGCGGTGTGTATAGAGGTTGAGGCCGATAGCGTCAATATTGCCGCGGGTCGCAGCCGTAAAAACAAGTCAATGAAATCAATGCTTTAAGTATGTGGTATTTTGATACCTCAATTTTCAGCGTCTCGATGTGAGCGCTTTGGCGTCAACGGCATCGCTTCTCCTCGAAATGACTGGCCTTTTGTGGCAGGACTGATAGCACGAAATCGACATGCAGGGAGTTTCATCATGGCCGAAGTTCTATCGTTCCGCACCGATGCCAGCAAAGCCAGCGGTTCGCTCGTGCTGCGCCAGCTTTCCGATGGCGTGCTGCGGCTGACCCTGAACAATCCTCCCGCCAATCACCTGTCGCTCGCCATGATGGAGACGCTGATGGGCGAGCTGCAGAATGCGGCCGAGGACGACGACGTGCGTGTCGTGATCATCGCATCGACGGGCGATGTCTTCTCGGCCGGCCATGATCTCAAGGAACTAACCGAGCATCGCGCCGATGCCGATGACGGCGAAGCCTTCTTCGAGGAGACCTTCGCGCTTGCGGCCGACCTGATGCTGGAGATCACCAAGCTGCCGAAGCCCGTCATCGCCGAGATCGACGGACTTGCGACCGCCGCCGGATGCCAGCTCGTCGCTTCCTGCGATCTCGCAATCTGCACCGATACCGCAACCTTCTGCACGCCGGGCGTCAATATCGGCCTCTTCTGCGCGACGCCGATGGTGGCGCTGACCCGTTCCGCCCATCGCAAGCAGGCAATGGAGATGCTGCTAACGGGCGAGACGATCGACGCCTCGACCGCCAAGGACTTCGGCCTGGTCAACCGCATCGTGCCAAAACAATATCTGCAGCAGGTCGTCACCAAATACGCCTCGGTGATCGCAAGCAAATCGCCCATGGCGCTCCAGATCGGCAAGGAAGCCTTCTATCGCCAGGTCGAAATTCCGATCGAGGAGGCCTATGGCTATGCCGCCGAAGTCATGGTGGACAGCATGATGACCGAGGATGCGGAAGAGGGGATCGGGGCATTCCTGGAAAACCGGATGCCGGATTGGTCGAGGGACTGAACCCGGCGGAGCTCGGAGCCTTCTACGCCAGCTTCAGCAATAGCCCGCCGAGCGCGATGATCGCGCCGGCGAGATAGCGCCATGGGCTGGCTTTCTCCTTCAGAAACACGACGGAAATGATGAGCGCGAAGAGGATCGACGTCTCGCGCAGCGCGGCGACGGTGGCGACAGGCGCCTTGGTCATGGCCCAGAGCGCCAGCCCGTAGGATGCGATCGATCCGGTGCCGCCGATCAGGCCGCGCCACCAGTTCACCTTCACATGCATGGCAACCGCATAGGCGCCGCGCCGCGAGATCGCCCAGCTGAGCAGCAACACCGGCGGCAACAGCGACATCCACAGCGTATAGGAGATCGCATTGCCGGATATCCGCGCCCCGATGCCGTCGACATAGGTGTAGGTGGCGATGACCACGGCATTGGCGAGCGCCAGACGAATGGCGTGGCCGCTGCCGCGCTTGGCCTCGAAGGCGAGCGTCAGGATGCCGGCGCATATCGTGATCGTGCCGATCAGCGCGCCGCCGGACAGGCTCTCGCCGAGTACGAAGCCGCTCGTTGCCGCCACCAAGAGCGGCGCGCAGCCGCGCATCAGCGGATAGACGAGGCCGATATCGCCGGCTCGATAGGCGCCAGCGACCAGCTGGAAATAAGCGAACTGCAAAATCGCCGAGGCGCCGATATAGGGCAGGGCCTCGATAGCGGGAAGGGGCAGGAAGGGCAGGAAAGGCAGGGCCGCGATCGCCCCACCTGCCGAGATCAGGCTGGCGTCCAGCGCCTTGTCCGTCCCGGCCTTGATCAATGCGTTCCATGTCGCGTGAAGAAGCGCGCCGAAGAGGACCAGCAGGATGACGGTGAGGGACAAAAGAACTACCTGATGGTGTGGCGAAAAGACGGGACAAAGCTTGTTACGCCGTCATCAGGAAAATGCAACAGCAGCCATTAAAACGAAGCTATGCAGTGCCCTCTCTGCTTAAACGATTATGCAACCTTCGGACGATCATACCGTTAAGCAGCCGTTGCGATACGTACGCCAGAAGTTTCAAAAATTTTTTCCTCATTCAACTATGAGGTGTTTCTAAAATGGCCATGAACAGGTGGGGACATAAGCGGGATATACAGTGAACATTTTCTAAGGTGAGCGCATTAACCCGACTGGGTGATGTAAATAGATCACAAAAAACCAAGCGAGGGCGAGACCGGCCTGTCAAAATTGGTGGGTTTTATGCCCGTCTGATGGGCAGCCGCTCAACCGGAATTTCAGGTCTCAGAGCGAATTATCCGGAATGAACAGCATCCCGTCCAGGTTGTCGATATTCTGACAGTTCAGAACCCGGCATTTCGGGTTGTCCTTGGTCGGAACAGTGGTCCATTCGGCATATTCGTTGGCGTCGCACAGCCGGCTGTTGCGCACATATCTGTCGTAGAGCGTCATGCCGCGAACGCGGGTGGAGGGGTAGCGCAAGATGACCGCTCCCTCGTTGTGGATGGCGGCGCGCGCCCGGTCGCAGCTGATCGTCTGCGAATTGTAGCGCGATATCGCGAGCGCCGGCGTGGCGGCGAGCAGCGCGGCGGTAAACACAAGCATTTTTCTCACGGCGATCTCCTCCTTCGGCATCCAGCGTACCTATTATATATAGGAAACGCTTTAGCGCTGTCATTGAGTTGGAGACAAGGAAAGATGGATCACGATCACTATAGCGACGAATACATCCTCGATATCCTCCGGTCGGTAAAGACGATAGCGCTCACCGGCGCGTCGCCCAATCCCGCAAGGCCGAGCAATGGCGTCATGGGCTATCTTCTGTCGCGTGGTTACGAGGTAGTGCCCGTCAATCCCGGCCAGGTCGGCAAGCGTATCCAAGGGCAGGAGGTCTTCGGCGATCTCGCTGATGTGCCCGTGCCGGTCGACATGATCGACGTCTTCCGCGCCTCCAACTATCTGGGGGAGGTAGTGGACGAGGCGCTGGCGATGAACCCGCGACCGAAAGTGATCTGGGCGCAGCTCGGCGTGCGCGACGATGCCGCTGCCGCCAAAGCCGAGGCGGCCGGCATCAAGGTTGTCATGGACCGCTGCCCGGCAATCGAGTACCCACGCCTCATCGGCTGAGAAGGGCAAATTTTTCGCCAAACGCGTTTCGGTTGAAATGGATGGCGATTAACTTTTGCCGATCGTCCGCTATGCTCGCCGTCATAATGTCAAATCAGAACGGGAGGACTTCATGACCGCGAATGATCCGGGTTTCAATACGTTGGCCGTGCATGCGGGCGCAAAGCCCGATCCGGCGACCGGCGCCCGCGCCACGCCGATCTACCAGACGACGGCTTACGTCTTCAACGATGCTGATCATGCAGCCGCACTCTTCGGCCTGCAGGAATTCGGCAATATCTACACCCGCATCATGAACCCCACCCAGGCTGTGCTCGAAGAGCGTGTCGCAGCCCTTGAGGGCGGCACGGCGGCGCTCGCCGTCGCCTCCGGCCATGCCGCTCAGATGATCGTCTTCCACACGCTGCTGCGCCCAGGCGAAAACTTCGTCGCAGCCAAGCGGCTCTATGGCGGCTCCATCAATCAGTTCGGCCATGCTTTCGATAATTTCGGCTGGCAGGTGCGCTGGGGTGATTCCGCCGATCCGGCGAGCTTCGAAAGCCAGATCGACGAGAATACCCGCGCCATCTTCATCGAAAGCCTCGCCAATCCAGGCGGCACCTTCGTCGATATCGCGGCAATCGCCGATGTCGCCCACAAGCATGGCCTGCCGCTGATCGTCGACAACACGATGGCGAGCCCCTATCTCATCCGTCCGATCGAGCACGGTGCCGATATCGTCGTGCATTCGCTCACAAAGTTCCTCGGCGGCCACGGCAATTCCATGGGCGGCATCATCGTCGATGGCGGCACCTTCGACTGGTCGAAATCCGGCAACTATCCGATGCTGTCGAGCCCGCGGCCGGAATATAACGGCGTGGTCCTGCATTCGACCTTCGGCAACTTCGCCTTCGCCATCGCCTGCCGCGTTCTCGGCCTGCGCGACCTCGGCCCGGCCATCTCCCCCTTCAACGCCTTCCTGATCCTGACCGGCATCGAGACGCTGCCGCTGCGCATGCAGCGCCACAGCGAAAACGCCGCGACGGTGGCCAAATGGCTGAAGGCGCACAGCAAGATCGCCTGGGTCAACTACGCCGGCCTCGAGGACGATCCGAACCACGCGCTGCAGCAGCGCTATTCGCCAAAGGGGGCGGGCTCCGTCTTCACCTTCGGCGTCAAGGGCGGCTACGAAGCCGGCAAGTCGCTGGTCGAGGGTCTGCAGCTCTTCTCACACCTCGCCAATATCGGCGACACCCGCTCGCTGGTCATCCACCCGGCCTCGACGACCCACCGCCAGCTGACCGACGAACAAAAGACCGCCGCCGGCGCAGGCCCGGATGTCGTTCGCCTGTCAATCGGCATCGAGGACGTTAAGGACATCATCGCCGATCTCGAGCAGTCGCTGGCGAGGGTGTGAGGCGGAATGTCAAAGCAGCTCAAGCTCGATATTTCGGGCGTCGAACCTGAGGTCGGCGCCCCGGCGGAGGATCGGTTGATCGCGGGCGATCCGCAGTTTCGGACATGGAACCTGGAGGAGGCCGATGGCGGTCTCTATGCGGGCATCTGGGAGGCGACGCCGGGCAAGTGGCGGATCGTCTATGACGAGTGGGAATATTTCAACGTTCTCTCTGGCCACTCGATCGTCACCGAAGACGATGGCGAGCCCGTCCACCTGCGCGCCGGCGACCGGATGATCCTGAGACCCGGCTTCAAGGGAACGTGGGAAGTCATTGAAACGACTCGCAAGGACTATGTCATCAGGCTCTGATGGCGCTGTCCTCGCGCAGGGACATCATTGCTGCGCCCTTCAGTCCTGATCCTGCCGGGCGCCGGAAAAGGCCGCGGCAAAGCTGGGTGATGCGATGAGGTCCATCGTTCTCCGCAGGTTTTCCGACGCATCCTTGCCGAATGCTGCGTCGAAACGCGCCTGCGCCTCACGCCACAGGCCGTTCGTCTCATTCCATAGCTGATTGCCCTTCTGTGTCAGCCGCACGCGCTTGACGCGGCGGTCATGCTCGTCGGCAACCAGTTCCACGAGACCATCGCGCTGCAGCGGCTTCAGTGTGTGGCCGAGCGCGGAGAGATCCATCACCATCGCCTCGGCCAGCATTTTCAGCGGCGTTTCGCCGCCAAGCTTGATCTGGGTCAGCAGCGTGTACTGCGTGATCTTCAAGCCGCTCGGCGCCAGCACGTCTTCATAAAGCTGGCCCAATTGCCGTGAGGCGCGCTTGAGCGCGCTGTTGCTGCAATAATTCCATGCCCCGTCAGGGGCGTTGCTCTCTGCCATAGAATGTTCTCCATCGGTGATGTCTTCCGATTGGTGGCGATCCGTCAACCGCTAAACGACACATCTTTTGCAGCGCCTCTTGTGCACGACGTTCCGTCGCCTAAATATAGTGGCATATACCAGTAAATTTCAACGCGCCCCGCCAAATCGGGCAGGGTGAGTTCAAACAAGGAAGGAATGCCGCAATGTCCACCGATTCTCTCGGAACCGCACTCGTCACCGGCGCCTCGTCCGGCATCGGCGCCACCTATGCCGATCGCCTTGCCAAACGCGGCTACGATCTTGTTCTCGTCGCCCGCGATGCCGCGCGACTGCAGGCTTTGGCTGACAGGTTGGCCAGCGAGACCGGCGTGAAGGTCAGCGTCCTTCCGGCCGATCTGACCGATCGCGCCGACGTCAGGATTGTCGAGAAGCGTTTGCGGGAAGACGCTGATATCAGCCTGCTCGTCAACAATGCCGGCATCGGCCCCAAGGGCACACTGGTGGAGGATGACATCGATTATCTCGAGACGATGATCGAGCTGAACGTCGTTGCCGCCAACCGGCTGGCTGTTGCCGCCGCGCAGGCCTTCGCAGAGCGGGGCAGGGGCGCCATCATCAACATCGCGTCGGTGGTTGCCTATATTCCGGAGCGTTTCAATGGCACCTACAGCGCCACCAAGGCTTTCGTCCTCAACCTCACCCAGGCCATCCATTCGGAAGTCGCGGAAAAGGGCGTCAAGGTTCAGGCGGTCATGCCCGGCCTGACCCGCACGGAAATCTTCGAGCGCGCCGGCCGCTCGGTCGATCAGATGCCACCCTCGATGGTCATGGATGTGAACGACATGGTGGACGCGGCCCTTGCGGGCTTCGATCAGGGCGAGTTGGTCACCATCCCGTCCTTGCCCGATAGCGGCGATCTCGATGCCGCAACCGCAGCGCGCCTGGCGCTCGGGCCTAACCTCTCGCACAACAAGCCCGCTACGCGTTACGGCGTTACGGCGGGCTAGTTCCGCTCATCGCTCGGCGCGAAGTCGGCACGCACGATGCCGTGGCGCTGCAGCTTGTCGTAGAAGGTCTTTCGCGGAATGCCGAGTTCCGCGATCGTCCTGCGCACATCGCCGTCATTGGCGTCGAGCACGTCGCGGATGATGCTTGCCTCGTAACGGTCCAGCCGATCGGGCAGGGGCAGACCCTCGCCGAGGTCGCTGGGCTTCGGCTCTGACGCGCTGCCGGAGAACTGCTGCACGCCAAGCACGAAGCGTTCGGCGAAATGCGAGAGCTCGCGGACGTTGCCGGGCCAGTCGTGATCCTGCAGATGCCGGTGCACGGCGGATGACGCGACCGGCATGTCGCGCTTGAAGCGCTTCGCCGCCCGCTCGGCGAAATAGCCGAAGAGCAGCGGAATGTCGTCGCGCCGTTCCCTGAGCGGCGGGATCGAGATCGTCACCACGTTCAGCCGGTAATAGAGATCCTCGCGAAAATCGCCGCGCTGCCGGGGATCGCCGAGATCGACCTTGGCGGCTGCGACCACGCGCAGGTCGACCGGCCGTACCTCGTTGGTCCCGAGCGGCGTCACCTCGCGCATTTCAAGCACGCGCAGCATCTGCACTTGCGTCGATGGCGCCATGCTTTCGATCTCGTCGAGGAACAGCGTCCCGCCGCTGGCGTGCTCGATGCGCCCGACACGCTTCTTCTGCGCGCCGGTGAAGGCGCCGGGCTCGTGTCCGAAAAGCTCGCTCTCGATGACGGTTTCCGGCAGGGCGCCGCAATTGAGCGCGACGAAGTTCCCGGCCTTGCGCCGCCCCCACTGATGCAGCAGGCTGGCCACGACTTCCTTGCCGCTGCCGGTCTCCCCGGTCACCAGCACGTCGACATCGGTATCGGCGATCTGCCGCAGTGTATGGCGCAGCCGCTCCATCGCCGGCGTCTGGCCGATCAGCGGCAGGTCGTCGCGTACCTGCTCGCTCGCCTTGCGCAGTGCCCGGTTCTCCAGCACCAGACGCCGCTTCTCCACCGCCCGGCGCACGCTCTGCACCAATCGGTCGGCGGGGAAGGGCTTGCTGATGAAATCATACACACCCTGCTGGATCGCCTTCACCGCCATCGGAATATCGCCATGACCGGTGACCAGGATGACGGGAAGATCCTGGTCCTGTCGCTGCACGCGGTCGAACAGCTGCAGGCCGTCCATCTGCGGCATGCGGATATCGGAAACGATGATGCCTGGGAAATCCGGCGTCAGCGCCGCCAGCGCATCGACCGCCGAGGAGAAGGCGGAAACGGTAAAGCCCGCCAGTTCCAGCGTCTGCTTGGTGGCGCGCAGAAGGTCCTTGTCGTCGTCGACGAGGAAGATGGATGCGGCGTCTGTCATGGCTTTGCTCTCACGAGATGCACGATGAAGCTGGTTCCCCGGTCGCTGCTGGAGACCTCGATGCGCCCGCCGTAGTCGGCGACGATGTCCTTCGAGATCACCAGACCAAGGCCGAGGCCCTTTTCCTTGGAGGTGTTGAAGGGCGTAAACAGCGAGGCGAGGATGGCGGCGGGTATCCCCGGGCCGTTATCGGCGACGATCACCTCCACGTCCTCATCGGTCGCGACCGCCGAGATTTCCACTCGCGCATCGCTGCGCCCCTCCAGCGCTTCGAGCGCGTTCTGAAACAGGTTGATCAGGATCTGCTCGAGCCGAACGCGATTGCCGAGAACCTGCAGGCCCGGCGGCGGCAGCTTGATGCTGAGCGCCTGCAACTGTCCGGCAAAGCGGCTCTTGAGCAGCACCACGGCACCCTCGATCACATCGCGCAACTCCACCGGTTCCGGCGCCGTCCGCCCCTTGCGCGCGAAGGCCTTGAGCTCCTCGGTGATCGAACCGATCCGCTCGGTGAGCGCAGCGATGGCGCCAAGATTCTCCTTCACCGGCTCGGCCTGCTCGCGGTCGAGGAAGACGCGGGCATTATCAGCATAGGCGCGGATGGTCGCGACCGGTTGGTTGATCTCATGCGCAACACCGGCTGCGACCTGGCCGAGAATGGCAAGTCGGTTTGCCTGGACAAGCTCCTGCTGCACGACCTGCAGTCTGGATTCGGTGTTCCTGTGATCGGCGATCTCTTCCTGCAGGCGGTCGCGCGCGCGGCTGAGATCCTCGGTGCGGGCGGCGACCCGGCGCTCGAGTTCCTCTCGCATCGACAATTCGACCGCAATCCGCATGGCCGCACTCTGCCTGCGCCGGAGCAGGAACGCCGCAACCGCGAGGATCGGCACCAGCACGGCGAGCGACAGCAAACGCATCTCCCGCACGGAGGAGGCGACGGCGGCTTCCGTTGGCACCAGATACTCCAGTCGCCAAGGCGTCGTCGGTACGGCAGCATAGAGGCGCAGATATTCCGCGGCACTGCTGCCGGGAAGGATAGCGGAAACCAGTGACGTCTTGGGGTCGATGATATCGGGCCTGACGACCGGCAGTGGCGTCAGCGGCGCATCGCCGAATTGCAGGCTCTCGCGGATGGCGGCGAGTTCCTGCTGCGGCACCGGCACCGCCGTCATGAAGCGCCAGGAGGGGATGCTGGTGATCAGCACCACGCCGTGCTCGTCGGTCACGTAAACCGGCCGGCGCGTGTCGCGCCAGTCGGTCTCGAGCTGGTCGAATTCCAGCTTCACGACTACGACGCCAAGCGGCGCGTCGGCACTGCCGACCCGGCGCGAGATGTAGAGGCCTGGGCGTTTGCTGACGCTGCCGAGCGCGAAATGCTCCGCCGTTCCCTGCTGCATCGCCCGCTTGAAATAGTCGCGGAACGTATAGTCGTTCCCCACGAAGCTGATCGGTTCGCGCCAGTTGCTTGATGCTATGGCAAGGCCGTCGGTGCCGATGACATAGAGGACCGCGGCCTGCGTGCCCGTCACCAGCCGCTCCAGCTTGCGGTTCAAAATGTCAATATCGGTGACGCTGGTGGAGGAGAGGGCATTCAGAACCTGCTGGTCCTCGGCGAGCAGCAATGGCAGCGCGCGCGGGCGCTCAAGCACGGCCGTCAGCAGCGCCACCTTCAAGCTGGCGTCGGTCTGGCTCTGGGCCGCGAGCGCGTTGATCGACGAACTGCGCCCATAGAGTGCCGCACCAATCAGGGCCGCGACAAGCAAGGCGGCTGAGAGCGCAACGAAGAGGATCCAGCCGCGTCGCGTCCTGCGATCGACGTCGTCGATGGTCTCAAACCCCGGAATGCTCAGCGTATTTGGCATGATGTTCAATGTGCGGATTTTCGCACATTCGTCAAATGAAATTGTGCGACAATTCGCGCAATCGAGCTCCGGCGACGTTTCAGTCCAGAAGAAAACCGTTTTGAATCATGGCGATATTACGGCGCGCGGAAACTGGCACGGCCATTGCAAAGTAGCTGCGAATAGCCGGAAGGCTGTTGATTGAAACGCAGTTGCCCCGGGAGGCCGGTCAGGTTTGGGGGCTTTATGGAGGACACTATGGGTGTTGCAATTCCAGCCGCCGAGCCGCGGACCAAGATGCCGTTCTACCGGCATCTCTATTTCCAGGTCGTCGTCGCCATCATCGCCGGCATGCTGATCGGCCATTTCTGGCCTGATTTCGGCGCCAGCCTGAAGCCGCTCGGCGATGCCTTTATCCGACTCGTCAAGATGATCATCGCACCGGTCATCTTCCTCACGGTCGCCACCGGCATTGCCGGCATGTCGGACTTGAAGAAGGTCGGTCGCGTCGCCGGCAAGGCGATGCTCTATTTCATCGTCTTCTCGACGCTGGCGCTCATCGTCGGCCTCATCGTCGGCAACCTTTTGCATCCGGGCTCCGGCATGAACATCGATCCGGCCACGCTCGACGGCAAGGCTGTCTCGACCTACGCCACCAAGGCGCATGAGACGACGATCACCGGCTTCCTGATGAACATCATCCCGGAAACCATCGTCGGTGCATTTGCCCAGGGCGACATCCTGCAGGTTCTGTTCTTCTCTGTGCTGTTCGGCATCGCGCTCGGCATGGTCGGCGAAAAGGGCAAGCCGGTCACCGATTTCCTGACCGCGCTCACCGCCCCGGTCTTCCGCCTCGTCGCGATCCTGATGAAGGCTGCCCCGATCGGTGCGTTCGGCGCGATGGCTTTCACTATCGGTAAGTACGGTATCGGCTCGGTCGCCAATCTCGCTTACCTCATCCTCACCTTCTACATCACGGCGCTTCTCTTCGTGCTGGTCGTGCTGGGTGCGGTTGCGAAGTATAACGGCTTCTCGATCCTGTCGCTGATCCGCTACATCAAGGAAGAGCTGCTGCTCGTCCTCGGCACATCCTCGTCGGAAGCGGCTCTGCCGGGTCTGATGCAGAAGATGGAACGCGCCGGCTGCAAGCGCTCGGTCGTCGGCCTGGTCATCCCGACCGGCTATTCGTTCAACCTCGACGGCACCAATATCTACATGACGCTGGCTGCACTCTTCATCGCCCAGGCAACCGGCATCGATCTGTCGCTCGGCGACCAGATCCTGCTGCTCCTCGTTGCGATGCTGTCGTCCAAGGGTGCTGCAGGCATCACCGGCGCGGGCTTCATCACGCTCGCGGCAACCCTGTCGGTCGTGCCTTCGGTTCCTGTCGCCGGCATGGCGCTGATCCTCGGCATCGACCGCTTCATGTCGGAATGCCGCGCTCTGACCAACCTGGTCGGCAACGCTGTCGCCACCGTCGTGGTCGCTCGCTGGGAAAATGAACTCGACCAGGAAAAGTTCGCCGCCGCCATGGCAGGCCAGCTACCGGAAGAGCTCGATCAGCCGGTTCCGACGCTGCAGGCCGCCGAGTAAGGCAAACAAACCAAAGAACAGCCTGCCGTTAACCGGCAGCTGTGCCTCCCAAGGCGGATGGCCGCGCTCCCGAAAGGGAGCGCGGTCGTTTTATTTGGCCGTTTCTCAGCGAGAGGGCCAGCTGAGGTCGAGCCGGTCGAGCCCGTGGAAATGGTAGACGTCCTTTACTTCGGGCGTCTTGGCCAACTTCAGGCCGGGCAGGCGCTCGAACAGAATCGGCAGGACCACGTTGAGCTCCAGCCGCGCCAGCGGCGCGCCGATGCAGAAGTGAATGCCGGCGCCGAAGGAGAGGTTGGCCGCCTCGCGGCGATCCGGCTTGAAGGTCAGCGGATCGGTGAACTTCAGCGGATCGAGATTGGCCGCGGCCAGGATCAGGCTCACCTTGTCGCCGCGCTTGAACGATATGCCGTCGATCTCGGCCGGCTCCAGCGCCCAACGCTGGAAGATGTGAACCGGCGCGCAAATGCGCAGCGATTCCTCGACGGTCCGCTCCGTTGTTTCCTCGTCCTTGAACAGTTCTGAAGGCGCAAAGCCGCTGTCGAGGATCATCCGCACCGAGTTGCCGATCTGGTGCACCGTCGCCTCATGCCCGGCATTCAAAAGCACGATCGTCGTCGAGACGAGCTCGTCCTCCGTCAGATACTGGCCCTTGTGCTCGGTATGGATCATGTGCGTCAAAAGATCGTCGCGCGGGTTGGCGCGGCGCTCTGCGATCACGGTCTTCACGTAATCGGCGAATTCCTTCGCGGCCTTTTCGGCACCATCCTCGTCGGCGCGGGTGCGGCCGAAGAGATACATGCGGATATAGGCGTGCGACCACTTGAGGAGCTGCGGCCCCATCTCCTCGGGGATGCCGATCATCCGCGCGATCATCGTGACCGGGATGATGTCGGCGAAGGCGGAGAGCAACTCGACCTCGCCCTTGTGCTCGAACTGATCGATAAGCCGGTTGGCGAGCTCCTCGAGCTCCGGCTTCATTTTCTCGACGTGGCGCGAAACGAAGGCGCGGTTGACGAGCGTGCGCAGGCGCGTGTGCTCCGGCGGCTCGAGTTCGAGCAGGGAGTACCGTTCGGCAAGGTCGAAATTGACGACGTGCTGGTCGGGCTCGGGAAGCCCCAGCTCCTCGCGGCTGGCGATATGCAGGATCTGCCGGCCGAAGCGCCGGTCGCGCAAAAGCGCGTTCACATGGTCATACGAGGTGAAGAACCACTGCTTCTGCTCTTCCCAGTAAAATGTGGGACAGTGGGTATGCAATGCCGCGTATGCGGCATTGGGATTGCTGTAGAACAAGGGACTGCGCGCATCGATGGAGACGCGGCGCGCGGCGGGGTCAATGGACATGTAAGGCAATGTGATCATGCCCGAGGCTTAGCGGATTTGCTCAACCTCGGGAAGAGAGCACAACCTATTGTCAGCGTCCAAGTGAACCTACGCGACGCAACGCATGGATCTGGTCGTCGAGCGTCGGCACGAGTTCGCCCGTCGTGTGATCCGGCTTTTCTTCCGGCGGTGGCGGCGCTGCCGCCTCGGCCTCGCCGAAGGTGACGGTGCAGTTGCGGCCCGCGGCCTTGGCGGAATAAAGCGCGCGGTCGGCGGCCGATACCAGCTTGTCCATATTGGCCTCGATCGGCGAGGCAAGGGCCACGCCGATGCTGACGGTGGCCGGAATGATGGCGTCGCCGGTGCTGACGGGAACACGGCAGAACTCGGTGCGGATCGTCTCGGCGAGCGCCTCGGCCTCGGTTTGGTCGGCGACGCTTGCGAACGCCCCGAATTCCTCGCCGCCCATGCGGCCGAACACGCCCGCAGGCGTAAACTGCTGCGCCATGCGGGCAAAGACCGTCAGCACGGCGTCGCCACCCTGGTGGCCGAAGCGATCGTTGATGCGCTTGAAGTTGTCGAGATCGAACAGAAGAACGGCGACCTGGCGGTTCTCGTCGAAGGCCTTCGTCTGGATGCGCGTGAACTGCGCAAACAGACCGCGGCGATTGAGGACGCCAGTCAGTGTGTCGGTGAGGCTGAGAATACGCAATTTCTGCTCCGAGCGCTCCATGATGAGACGAACCGTCAGCGCGCAGGCGAGCGTCAGCATCAGCGCCGTACCCATTGCAGCGATGCCGGCGATATTGGCTGCTTCCATATCACTCGGCGACAGCACGGCGATCGCGCCGGCGGCGATAAAACAGACGCAGGCCTGCAGGATGAACATGACCGCGAGCTTGGCGCGCGCCGACTCTCGATTGAGGCCGGGCGAGCTGACCGCCATGGTCAGCGCCGTCGCGCCCGTTGCCGAGGCGAGGTTGTAGAGGGCGACCCGGTTCGGATAGTCGTCGTGCACCCAGGGCAGGAACACGCCGGCCAGCCAGACGACCGGCGGCAACAGCACCCACCATTCGATCTTGCGCCGGTCGAGCGCCAGATATCCCGCCACCCAGGCGCTCTGGCCAACAAGCGCGATGGTATTGCCCGCCTCGATCGACAGATAGCTCGGAATGTGGCCGCGCAGCGCCACCAGTGCAAATCCGATGCCGCTGAGCATGAAGCCCCAGCCCCAATAAAAATAAGTCTTGTCTCGGACATTATGGCGCCAGGCAATGAACGCGACCAGCGCGAGCGTCATCGCCTCGGAGCACCAAATGGCCAGTCCTGTCGTAACATTGAACACGGCAATACCCCTTGTATGGCCGCATCCTCGCTAAATAAGCTGGCGACTTTCTTAATCGCGGAGCGGCAGCCCGCAGGCCTCGTCCGTTATCTGGCGATAGGCTTTCCACGAGGTAAATGACCGGCGTCCCATACTGAGCGAATTCAGCATTTCTTCATCTTGCTGAAGAGAAAAGCTGTGAGCCGTGAGTATGGCTCTCCGCCGTTAATGACGGTTTTGAAGAATCTCCCTACAGAGGGCCCATGAAAACAGGCATGGTTTCCCACCGTCTTAACGTTATCCCAAGGCGCGTCTTGAAGAGAAGGGTAGGGAAGTTCTATGTAGGGATAAGGCATTTTCTTTGATTCCCGGCGTCGGGCCGGAAAGACGTTGACAAAGGACGCACATGAGAAACCCAGTCGATACCGCTATGGCCCTCGTGCCGATGGTTGTGGAACAGACCAATCGCGGTGAACGCTCCTACGACATTTATTCGCGCCTGCTCAAGGAACGCATCATTTTCCTGACGGGTCCGGTCGAGGATCACATGGCGACGCTCGTCTGCGCCCAGCTGCTTTTCCTCGAAGCCGAGAACCCCAAGAAGGAAATCGCGCTTTACATCAATTCGCCGGGTGGCGTCGTCACCGCCGGCATGGCGATCTACGATACGATGCAGTTCATCAAGCCTGCTGTGTCGACGCTGTGCATCGGCCAGGCCGCATCCATGGGCTCGCTGCTCCTCGCAGCCGGCGACAAGGACATGCGCTTCGCCACGCCGAACTCGCGCATCATGGTTCACCAGCCGTCGGGCGGCTTCTCGGGCCAGGCTTCGGACATCGAACGTCACGCACGCGACATTCTCAAGATGAAGCGCCGCCTGAACGAAGTGTACGTCAAGCACACGGGCCGGACCTACGAGGAAGTTGAAAAGACGCTCGACCGTGACCATTTCATGGATGCGGCGGAAGCCAAGGACTGGGGCGTGATCGACAAGGTCCTGACGTCTCGTGTCGAGATCGAAGGCGCTGCGCCTAGTCAGAACTAGGGATGGTGTTTTCCCCGCCACAGTTCTATCTCATTTGTGATCGAACTAGGGAATAAACCGAGTGGCGGGTGAACCATTCTCAAGTATTAATGCTATGTTGAATTTTTATGACATAGCATTTGGCTTCGAAGGGGAGTTCGTTGCCGCCGGGGCCAAGACGGCCTAGTCTGGACCCGGTTCGTACCCCTTGACGGCCTTGGCCGGCTGTAGCTCCAAGTGGGGCAGGCCAATGAGTTGACCGCACTTTCACCTTGAAATGCGGCGTGCTGGAAGGAAAGTGATATGAGCAAAGTCAGCGGCAGCAACGGCGGCGACTCTAAAAACACCCTGTACTGCTCCTTCTGCGGAAAGAGCCAGCACGAAGTCCGCAAGTTGATTGCCGGACCGACAGTTTTCATCTGCGATGAATGCGTCGAATTGTGCATGGACATCATCCGCGAGGAAAACAAGTCCTCGATGGTCAAGTCCCGTGATGGCGTTCCCACGCCCCAGGACATCATCAAGGTCCTCGACGAATACGTCATCGGCCAGCGTCAGGCGAAGAAGATCCTGTCCGTTGCCGTTCACAACCATTACAAGCGTCTCGCGCACGCCACCAAGAACGGCGAAATCGAGCTTGCGAAGTCGAACATCATGCTGGTCGGCCCGACCGGTTGCGGCAAGACCTATCTTGCCCAGACGCTCGCCCGCATCATCGACGTTCCCTTCACGATGGCCGATGCCACGACGCTGACCGAAGCCGGCTATGTCGGTGAAGACGTCGAAAACATCATCCTGAAGCTTCTGCAGGCTGCCGACTACAACGTCGAGCGCGCGCAGCGCGGCATCGTCTACATCGACGAAGTCGACAAGATCTCGCGCAAGTCCGACAACCCGTCGATCACCCGCGACGTGTCGGGCGAGGGCGTGCAGCAGGCGCTTCTGAAGATCATGGAAGGCACGGTCGCTTCCGTACCGCCGCAGGGCGGCCGCAAGCATCCGCAGCAGGAATTCCTGCAGGTCGACACCACGAACATCCTGTTCATCTGCGGTGGCGCCTTTGCCGGTCTCGACAAGATCATCTCGGCCCGTGGCGAAAAGACCTCGATCGGCTTCGGCGCAAGCGTTGCCGCTCCGGATGACCGTCGCGTCGGCGAAGTGTTGCGCGAACTGGAGCCGGAAGATCTCGTCAAGTTCGGCCTGATCCCCGAGTTCATCGGTCGTCTGCCGGTTCTGGCGACGCTTGAGGACCTTGACGAGGACGCACTGATCCAGATCCTGTCGGAGCCGAAGAACGCGCTCGTCAAGCAGTATCAGCGCCTGTTCGAGATGGAAGACGTCGAGCTGACCTTCCACGAGGACGCCCTTCGCGAAATCGCCCGCAAGGCGATCACCCGCAAGACCGGCGCCCGCGGCCTTCGTTCGATCATGGAAAAGATCCTGCTCGACACGATGTTCGAACTGCCGACGCTCGAAGGCGTGCGCGAAGTCGTCATCTCCGACGAAGTCGTCCGCGGCTCCTCGCGTCCGCTCTACATCTACGCGGATCGCCAGGAAGAAAAGGCCAACGCCTCGGCCTAAGTATCAGCGCGATACGAACCGTGAATTTAAGGGGCTTGCCGTTGGCAGGCCCCTTTCTATTTGAAAAACCGTTCGCGGCACCTCCAAATGCCGATAAAACTTGCTGATGACGCCTGAAACCACGTTCGTTGCCGTTGCGAATTCATCCGCCCTTGGCAATTATGCAATGATTCCGTTGGTGTGTTTCGGCGTTGTATTTTAGCCGGTTCGGAAATGGTCAGCGCCGGTCCAGCTAGGCGCGACATAGTGAGGTGTTCCGTTGTAGCATAGCTGTCATGTCCAAGCGGACACGGGCCATGTGGCAGCTTGAAAAGCATAGTCAGAACCTCCACTTGTTAATCCAAGTGAGAGTGCGGCCGGTCCCAAACGGTCGCGCCAGAAGAGCCCGGCAACGGGACGATGGAAAGGAAATAAAATGACGAAGAAAACGTCAGTTGCGAGCACCGCTTATCCAGTATTGCCCCTGCGCGACATCGTGGTCTTTCCGCACATGATCGTACCTCTCTTCGTAGGCCGCGAGAAATCGATCCGCGCGCTCGAAGAAGTCATGGGCTCGGACAAGCAGATCATGCTCGTCACGCAGATCAATGCCAGCGACGATGATCCCGAGCCGTCCGCCATCCACAATGTCGGCACCGTCGCCAACGTTCTGCAGCTGCTGAAGCTTCCCGATGGAACCGTCAAGGTTCTCGTCGAAGGCCGCGCGCGCGCTGAAATCGACGCCTACACCGACCGCGAGGATTTCTACGAAGCGCTCGGTCATGTGCTTGAAGAGCCGCACGACGATCCGGTCGAACTGGAAGCGCTGAGCCGCTCGGTCGTGTCCGAATTCGAGAGCTACGTGAAGCTCAACAAGAAGATCTCGCCCGAGGTCGTTGGCGCCGCCAGCCAGATCGACGATTACTCGAAGCTGGCCGATACGGTTGCCTCGCACCTGTCGATCAAGATCACCGAGAAGCAGGAAATGCTGGAAACCACCAGCGTCAAGGCACGCCTCGAAAAGGCGCTCGGCTTCATGGAAGGTGAGATCTCGGTCCTCCAGGTCGAGAAGCGCATCCGCTCGCGCGTCAAGCGCCAGATGGAGAAGACCCAGCGCGAATACTACCTGAATGAGCAGATGAAGGCGATCCAGAAGGAGCTCGGCGACGGCGAGGAAGGCCGCGACGAGATGGCCGAACTGGAAGAGCGCATCTCCAAGACCAAGCTCTCCAAGGAAGGTCGCGAGAAGGCCGATGCCGAGCTGAAGAAGCTGCGTCAGATGAGCCCGATGTCGGCGGAAGCCACCGTCGTGCGCAACTATCTCGATTGGCTGCTCGGTATTCCGTGGTCGAAGAAGTCGAAGATCAAGACGGATCTCAACAACGCCGAAAAGATCCTCGAAGCCGATCACTTCGGTCTCGACAAGGTCAAGGAGCGCATCGTCGAGTATCTGGCTGTCCAGGCCCGCGCGACCAAGATCAAGGGTCCGATCCTGTGCCTCGTCGGCCCTCCGGGTGTCGGCAAGACCTCGCTCGCCCAGTCGATCGCCAAGGCGACCGGCCGTGAGTACGTCCGCATGGCGCTCGGTGGCGTTCGTGACGAAGCTGAAATCCGCGGTCACCGCCGCACCTACATCGGCTCGATGCCCGGCAAGGTCATCCAGTCGATGAAGAAGGCGAAGAAGTCCAACCCGCTCTTCCTGCTCGATGAAATCGACAAGATGGGCCAGGACTTCCGCGGTGATCCGTCGTCGGCTCTGCTCGAAGTGCTCGATCCGGCACAGAACTCGACCTTCATGGACCACTACCTTGAGGTCGAATACGATCTGTCGGACGTGATGTTCATCACGACGGCGAACACGCTGAATATTCCGGCACCTTTGATGGACCGCATGGAAGTCATCCGTATCGCCGGCTACACCGAAGACGAAAAGCGCGAGATCGCCAAGCGGCACCTGCTGCCGAAGGCCATCAAGGAACATGCTCTGCAGCCGAACGAATTCTCGGTTTCAGACGATGCCCTGATGGCGATCAGCCAGCAGTACACACGCGAAGCCGGTGTCCGTTCGTTCGAACGCGAACTGATGAAGCTCGCCCGCAAGGCGGTCACCGAGATCATCAAGGGTAAGACGAAATCGGTCGCGGTTACCGCCGAGAACATTTCGGACTATCTGGGTGTTCCGCGCTTCCGTCACGGCGAAGCCGAGGGCGAGGATCAGGTCGGTGTCGTTACCGGTCTGGCCTGGACCGAGGTTGGTGGTGAACTGCTGACGATCGAAGGCGTCATGATGCCGGGCAAGGGTCGCATGACCGTCACCGGCAACCTGAAGGACGTCATGAAGGAATCGATTTCGGCGGCCGCGTCCTACGTCCGCTCGCGCGCTGTCGATTTCGGCATCGAGCCGCCGCGCTTCGACAAGTCGGACATTCACGTCCACGTGCCGGAAGGTGCCACCCCGAAGGACGGCCCATCGGCCGGCGTCGGCATGGCAACCGCGATCGTCTCGATCATGACCGGCATCCCTGTTCGCAAGGACGTGGCGATGACGGGCGAAATCACGCTTCGTGGTCGCGTCCTGCCGATCGGCGGATTGAAGGAAAAGCTGCTCGCCGCACTGCGCGGCGGCATCAAGACTGTTCTGATCCCGGAAGAAAACGCCAAGGACTTGGCGGAGATTCCGGATAACGTGAAGAACAACATGGAGATCATCCCTGTGTCCCGTATGGGCGAGGTGATCAAGCATGCTCTGGTCCGCAGACCGGAGGCGATCGAGTGGGATGGCACGGTGGAAACGCCTGTTATCGCAACGGTCGAAGGGCACGACGAAAGCGGCACTTCCATCGCTCATTGAGCCTTGTTTGCCACATTCGTGCCCTATTGCTTAAAAACCCTGAAAAGGCTGGCATTTTTGCCAGCCTTTTTTTGTGAAAACCGTACGGAGACGCTTGCTTTTCCTTTATTTGCAGGCTCTTTGGGGTGCGGCGGGCCTGATGCACCAAATTCCGTGCCCGGCTATAGATTTGAGTCGTTTCGAACCATTTGAAAGGGGTGGAAACATGAACAAGAATGAACTCGTGTCCGCAGTTGCCGAAAAGGCAGGACTCTCGAAGACCGATGCCGCTTCGGCCGTCGACGCTGTTTTCGAAGTTGTCCAGGCTGAACTCAAGGGCAAGGGCGACGTTCGCCTCGCTGGTTTCGGTAGCTTCACCGTTTCCCATCGCGCTGCCACCAAGGGCCGCAATCCGTCGACCGGCGCTGAAGTCGACATTCCGGCACGCAACGTGCCGAAGTTCACGCCCGGCAAGGGCCTGAAGGAAGCCGTCAACGGCTGATTGGATTTGCTTGGCAGCCGGGCAACGAGACCGGCAGCACAAGTATTCGAAGGGTTCGGCGAAAGCCGGACCCTTTTCGCATTTGCGAGACTTGCCGCGATCGCGGCTTTCAACTACGCATGGATCATTCTCAGGGCGGGGTGCAATTCCCCACCGGCGGTAAGAGCGCAAGCTTGAGCCCGCGAGCGCCTTTTCACCTCAGGTGAGAAGGGTCAGCAGATCCGGTTGAATTCCGGAGCCGACGGTCATAGTCCGGATGAAAGAGAATGAGCAGGGTACGCGGGGCGGCATCGTCCGCCGCGTCGGCACCCGCGTTCATGCGTCCTGATTTATGTTGGTCCTTTTGTTCGGATGAATGACATGAATCAGACTACCCATATTTCCATATCCGCATCGCGTGCGCTTGCCGGCGCAAGCTGGATGGTGCTTGCCGGCATCGCCTTTGCTGTTCTCAACGTCGTCACCCAATGGCTGACGATGACCCTGGCCTTTCCGTCGGCCTCGGTCGCCTTCTGGCAATATGCCTTCGCGCTCGTCTTCTCGCTACCCTTCCTGTGGAAGACCGGCCTTGGCGCGATGCGCACCCAATACCCCTGGCGCCACATCGTTCGCGTCGTGCTGGCCGCCCTCGGTGTCCAGACCTGGGTCGCTGGTCTTGCGAGCGTGCCGATCTGGCAGGCGATCGCGCTGGTCATGACCTCGCCCTTCTTCATCATCCTCGGCGCCCGCCTGTTCCTCGGCGAGCGGGTAGGGGCAGTGCGCTGGGGCGCCACGGCCTGTGGCTTCGCCGGAGCAATGATCATCCTGCAGCCCTGGTCGGACAGTTTCAGCTGGGCGGCACTGTTGCCGATCCTTTCGGCGCTGCTCTGGGGCGCCTCGTCACTGATCACCAAGAGCCTGACGGGGATCGAGAAGCCGGAGACGATCACGGTCTGGCTGCTCGTGCTCCTCACGCCCGTCAACGGCGGTCTCGCCTTTGCGGCCGGCTTCGCGATGCCAACAGGCACGGTGTTGATGCTGCTCGTCGCCGCCGGCCTGCTGACGGCGATCGCCCAGTATCTTCTGACGCTCGCCTACAGCGCCGCCGATGCCGCCTATGTCCAGCCCTTCGACGATCTGAAGCTGCCGCTCAACGTTCTCGCTGGCTGGTTGGTCTTCGGCTATGCGCCCGCGGGCTATTTGTGGCTAGGTGCGGGCCTGATTCTCTGCGCCTCGCTATTCCTCATGCGCCACGAGATGAAGCGCGAGCGCGGATCCGCATAACAGATCTGCTCCGGGCGCTCACGAGATTGTCATGTGGATGGCAATGAGTGCCCGGCATATGTCACATCGCTGTAATGCAAACCCCATAGGCGGAGGGCGTTTCTTCGCAATGCCAATTGGGGGTATCTCTTATGAAGACCATTATTTCCGCGGCCGCTGCCGTTCTCTTCACGGCCGGCGTTGCCGCCGCTTCCGACTATGTTTCCTATCTCGACTATCCGCAGCCGAAGGACGACAGCAAGGAGTTCTTCACGGCGATCGAAATTCCGCAGGGAAGCTTCACCAAGTATGAAATCGACGCCAAGACCGGCCACATCGTCGTGGACCGCTTCCAGTCGATGCCGGTTATCTACCCGGCCAACTACGGCTCCATCACCAGCTCGCTTGGCGGTGACGGCGATCCGCTCGACGCTCTGGTCTATACCCGCGAGCCGGTTGTTCCGGGCGCCATCATCAAGGTTCGTGCGATCGGCGTGCTGAACATGATCGACGGCGGCGAACGGGACGACAAGATCGTTGCCGTTCCGGCCAGCGACATCGACCCGAGCTACGACAAGATCAAGGAAATCACCGATCTTCCCGAGATCGAGCAGCAGCGCCTGCAGGCCTTCTTCCGCGTCTACAAGCAGCTGCCGGAAAAGCGTAAGGTTGTCGAGCTGAACGGCTTCGAAAACGCCGAGAAGGCACAGGCCGAAGTCGCCGCCGCCATCAAGGCTTACGCTGAAAAGAAGTAATCCGGGCAAAGCCCAGGTAAGGAAATGGCCGGGTCGATGCCCGGCCATTTCTGTTTGGTGAAATAGTTATAGCTGTTACCAGCGCTGGTGCACATGCGGCGCGATCAGCCGGTCATAGATCTCGTGGCTCGCGGCCATCACCTCATGCGTCAGCGGCGCAAGGCTGGCGGCTGCCGCATTGGCTTTCGCCTGCTCGGCGTTGCGGGCGCCAGGAATGACCACCGTGACGGCATCGCTCATCAGGATCCAGCGCAGCGCGAACGCCGCCATCGTGGCGCCCTCGGGAACCAGCTTGCGAACCTCTTCCACCGCCTGCAGGCCGACCTCGAACGGAACGCCCGCGAAGGTCTCGCCGACATCGAATGCTTCGCCATGGCGGTTGAAGTTGCGATGGTCGTCGCTCGCAAACGTCGTCTCACGGCTGATCTTGCCAGAGAGCAGGCCGCTTGCCAGCGGGACGCGGGCGATGACGGCAATATTCTTTTGCCGCGCTTCCTGGAAGAACAGATGGCTCGGGCGCTGGCGGAAGAGATTGTAGATGATCTGGATGCTGACCACGCCGGGGAACTCGATCGCCTTCAGCGCTTCCTCGACCTTCTCGACGCTGACGCCATAGCCGCGAATCTTGCCGGCCTTCTGCAGCTCGTTCAGGCCCTCGAACACCTCAGGGCGATAAAGAACCTCCGTCGGCGGGCAGTGCAGCTGCACGAGGTCGAGGCTGTCGACCTTGAGGTTCTTCAGGCTGCGATCGATGAAACTCTCGAGATTGGCCTTGGTGTAACCATCGGCCACATGCGGGTTCAACCGCCGGCCGGCCTTCGTCGCGACCATCGGTCGCTCGCCGCCACGGCTCTCAAGCACATCGGCGATGATCTTTTCCGAACGGCCGTCGCCATAGACGTCGGCGGTGTCGATGAAGGTGATCCCGGCGTCAAGCGCCGCATTGAGCGCTGCGCGTCCATCAGCTTCGCTGACATCGCCCCAGGCGCCGCCGATCTGCCATGCGCCAAAACCGATATTGCTCACCGTATGGGGCAGGTGGCCGAAAGAATGCTGCTTCATTGGAATTATCCTCCTCGTTTCCTTCATGGCACTATCAGTCCGCACAAAAGCCGACAAGCGCTTGAGAGGGAGGAGATAGGGCAGGGCGGCGCATCCGCCCTACCGTTTTCCCTAGGAGCCTGTGCGACTCAGAGCCGCTTCAGGCAGAAGGAAAAGTGCGCATGCGATTCGACGGTCAAGAATTCGAACTGCCAGCCATAATCCTTGCAGAACTTGGTGACGGCCTCGACGACGCCATAGACGATCGGCTTCACCGTATTGCCGGTGCAGAAGTCGTGACCGGCGATGCGGCCGGTCCGCTTGACCTTGCGGTCGCAGAGCAAAAGCTCCTGCCAGGTCAGTTCGAACGAATGGTCGGTGTCGATATAGGCCCAATCAAGAAAATCGTCCTCGAATTCGGCGAGCTTCTCCAGCGAGGTGCCCTGCATCAAGTGCAGCTGCCCGCTTTCGATATGTTTGCCGAACTGCGTATGGATCTGGTCGAGGCCGGAGCTGTAGCGGTCCATGCTCCAGGGATCGATGAGATAAAGCTGGGCCGGGCGATTCTTTTCGAGAATCTCCGCCGTGTATTCCCCAAACGCCGCGCCGATCTCGACACCCACGCCGCCATTGGGGATTCGATAGAGCAATTCGCCGCGATCGGGCAGCAGGCGCGCGTTTTCCATGTGGTGGGCGCTGAGCTGCGTGCGCGGCATGGCTGCCCGCTGTGCCTGGCGATCTTCGCGTGTTTTCATGATTCTATCTCCGCCTGAAGCACATGAGGTGCCGTTCGATTTGGCCGGAACCTAATCGCCGGAAACGGGATTAGCAACCGCAGCAAAATCAAAGCTGCCGGTAGATCAATCACATAAAGCGGAGAGAAAATGGTGGGCGATGAGAGACTCGAACTCCCGACATCCTCGGTGTAAACGAGGCGCTCTACCAACTGAGCTAATCGCCCTCCGCGGTGCGGATCATGTCCGCCGCGTCGATGGCCGTGATCTATGCGGATCGCGGACAAACCGCAAGAGCGTTTGTGAAGATTTTTTGATTTTTTTCGATCGGCATCCGCCAATGCCCCGGTTTCCCGGTAATTCCGTCTGTGGAAAAGAAAAATCGACAAGGGCAGGGCCAGGGGGAGGGCAGAGCCAGGATCGTTCGCTGGCGGATATCTAGAGCGGCGGCGCTGGAATGGTCCCTTATATGTGGGCGATTTTCGATCTGATTTCATTCACCCACAAACAAATCGCAGGCTGTCATCGTTTTGTCTCCAAACCTGCTTGACACTCAAATGCGAACCCCGTAGTTAGCCGCTCATCGAAGCGGCAAGCTGCTTTGACACGGACGCGAAAGCATCCGGATTGCTTGGAATGAATGCGGGTGTAGCTCAGTCGGTTAGAGTGCCGGCCTGTCACGCCGGAGGTCGCGGGTTCGAGCCCCGTCACTCGCGCCATTTCATGTAAGTGCTGAAAAGCACGGTCCGGAGCGACGCAGTCTGAAAAATGCGCGGGTGTAGCTCAGTCGGTTAGAGTGCCGGCCTGTCACGCCGGAGGTCGCGGGTTCGAGCCCCGTCACTCGCGCCATTCTTTTCCAGAATGTCTCCAGAATATAGATCACCTAGAAGGTGCGCTTGCGCCTTTCTGCCTTCGGGGTGCACGCCGGTCTCATCGCTCTTGCGGTCTTGCGGGTTTCGCAGTGCCTTCCGTGTGGCGCCATTGTCGCGAAGAGGGCAGGCGGCCTTGTATGGTCTGCCAGGAGCCGCGCCATGCGCGCGACAGGCGCCTCTCCTGTGCATCCCAACGTCCCGCCGACCAATCATGTCTCTGGCACTCGATAATCCCACACGTCGCCGCCATTGCCCCGGCTATCGTTCCTAATACAGAAGTGTCGGAATGCACCTCATCAACGAGGCTATTTCACGCAACTTATGGCTTTAAGTAGCGTTCGCGCATGTCAGGAATCGCGGGTCCCGCGAGTGTGTCTGAAGCGCATGCCGCGCACCCGCCCAATCACCCCGCGCGGCCCGTTCCGGGGCCGGTGCGCGCGTGATATCCACTGGCCGAAATGCCCTTTATTTAGTCGTTGGGCCTGCGACATAGCGACCCGATTGGCGCCGGTTTTTGATCGAATCGCAACCGATCCTCCGACTATCCGACAATTGACCGGCTTTAGATGAGGAAACATGCATTTAGCCGCCGCAAGGTCGCCGATTTTGCCCTGCTGTCCGGTGGCTGGGCGAGGCGCGTCGCACTTGTGGCGCTGCGCTTGCGCGAAAATGGTCATTGCATATCAAATACATAGACATGCAGCGGTTCGCAGTTTTTTACGCGGCTCTGCGCGACGCTCGCAGCGGATATGCCTTAGTTGTCAAGCGCTTCGGCAGCCTGAGTTCGCCGCTTGGCTTGTTCAAATCCTGCGTTTCCTACTCATGAAAGCCCTTGAGTTATGCAATATATGCTAGGCTGGCATGCAAGATCGTGTGCTGTGCGTTGATTTGTCGCAAAAACAATGTGCATGGCTAATAATGTCGCACGCGTGCAATTGGAATTGACACGCTAAAACTCTTGCGCATTGGCTGTGGCTGCGCTAACCACGGCTTGTTGCAACGCACGTTCGCTTGCCGGGCAAATGCCCAGGTGCGCCTCCCGGCGCAAATGGCAAGCAGGGATGAACCTGATGACTGGACTTCTCAGTTCCTATATTCCGATCGCCATTTTCATTGCCATCGCCCTTGTAATCGGCTTGTCGCTGCTCATTGCGCCGTTCGCCGTTGCCTACAAGGCGCCTGATGCTGAAAAGCTTTCGGCTTTCGAATGCGGCTTCAACGCGTTCGACGACGCCCGCATGAAATTCGATATCCGCTTCTATCTGGTGTCGATTCTCTTCATCATCTTCGACCTCGAAGTCGCCTTTCTGTTCCCGTGGGCCGTTTCTTTCGGCGCGATCGGCTGGTTCGGCTTCTGGTCCATGATGGTCTTCCTTCTCGTGCTGACCATCGGCTTTATTTATGAGTGGAAAAAGGGAGCCCTGGAATGGGAGTAGCCCCAAGCGACAAGGCGCTCGTCGCGCCGCATCCGAAAGGCATCATCGACCCGGCAACGGGCAAGCCGATTGGAAGCGACAGTGCGTTCTTCGGCGAGATCAATGACGAGCTGGCCGACAAGGGCTTCCTGGTCACGTCCACTCGCGATTTGATCACCTGGGCGCGCACCGGCTCGCTGATGTGGATGCAGTTCGGTCTGGCCTGCTGCGCCGTCGAAGGCCTGATGCAGGTTTCCGGTCCGCGTTACGACATGGAGCGCTTCGGTGTTGCTCCGCGTGCTTCGCCGCGCCAGTCGGACGTCATGATCGTCGCTGGTACGCTGACCAACAAGATGGCGCCGGCGCTCCGCAAGGTCTATGACCAGATGCCGGAGCCGCGTTACGTCATCTCGATGGGCTCCTGCGCAAACGGCGGTGGCTACTATCACTATTCTTACTCGGTCGTGCGTGGCTGCGATCGTGTTGTTCCTGTCGATATCTACGTGCCGGGCTGTCCCCCCACGGCAGAAGCGCTGCTCTACGGGGTCTTGCTTCTGCAGAAGAAGATACGGCGCACCGGAACGATTGAGCGCTAAGGGCGGAGGACTGTCATGAGTGAAGCCTTGAGCGAACTGTCGTCGTATCTCCGCGAGATGCGCGGCGATCTGATTGTCGATGCATCGATCAGCTATGGCGAATTGAACGTAACGACGACGCCGGAAACGATTGTCGCGCTGCTGACGTTCCTGCGCGACGATCCGCGTTGCGGCTTCGTCAGCATGATCGACATCTGCGGCGTCGACTGGCCGCAGCGCGAAAAGCGTTTCGATGTCGTCTACCATCTCCTGTCGCCGAAGCAGAACCTGCGCATCCGCGTCAAGCTCGCTGTTGCCGATGGCGTATCCGTTCCGTCGGCGACGTCGGTCTACATGGGTGCCGAGTGGTTCGAGCGCGAAGCCTGGGACATGTACGGCATTCCATTCTCCGGCCATGCCGACCTGCGCCGTCTGCTGACGGACTATGGTTTCGAAGGCCATCCGCTGCGCAAGGACTTCCCGACGACCGGTTATGTCGAGGTGCGTTACGACGATGCCGCCAAGCGCGTTGTCTACGAACCCGTCGAGCTGAAGCAGGAATTCCGCAATTTCGATTTCACGTCCCCGTGGGAAGGCACCGATTACGTACTTCCGGGAGACGAGAAGGCTGCGAATTGAGATGAGGCTCGACTGTCTTGAAGCCTCTCCGTTCGCCGTCTCATGCCAATTGCCAGCGCGGAGCGCGTCGCTATGACTGAACATAACGTTCGCAACTTTACGATCAACTTCGGACCGGAGCACCCGTCCGCGCACGGCGTTCTGCGTCTGGTGCTCGAGCTCGATGGCGAAATCATCGAGCGCGTCGATCCGCATATCGGCCTCCTGCACCGCGGCACCGAAAAGCTGATCGAATCGAAGACCTATCTTCAGGCCGTTCCTTATTTCGATCGCCTCGACTACGTCGCGCCGATGAACCAGGAGCATGCTTTCGCGCTCGCCGTCGAAAAGATGCTGAAGCTGGAAATTCCGATTCGCGGTCAGCTCATCCGTGTTCTCTACTCCGAAATTGGCCGAATCTTGTCGCACATCATGAACGTGACGACACAGGCCATGGACGTCGGCGCGATGACGCCGCCGGTCTGGGGCTTTGAAGAGCGCGAAAAGCTGATGGTGTTTTACGAGCGCGCCTGTGGCGCCCGTATGCACTCGGCCTATTTCCGTCCGGGCGGTGTCCACCAGGACATCCCGCAGGAACTGGTCGAGGATATCGGCAAGTGGTGCGATCCTTTCCTCAAGGTTCTCGACGATATCGAAGGCCTCCTGACCGACAACCGTATCTTCAAGCAGCGTAACGTCGATATCGGCGTCGTCTCGCTGGAAGACGCATGGTCCTGGGGCTTCTCGGGCGTCATGGTTCGCGGTTCGGGCGCTGCCTGGGACCTGCGCCGCTCGCAGCCCTACGAGTGCTACAACGATCTCGAATTCGACATCGCCATCGGCAAGAACGGCGACTGCTACGATCGCTATCTGATCCGCATGATCGAAATGCGCCAGTCCGTCCGCATCATGAAGCAGTGCGTCAACCGCCTGCTCGGCGATGCCAAGGTCGGCCCGGTCTCCTCGATCGACGGCAAGGTCGTTCCGCCGAAGCGTGGCGAGATGAAGCGTTCGATGGAAGCGCTGATCCACCACTTCAAGCTCTACACCGAAGGCTACCACGTTCCGGCCGGCGAAGTGTACGCAGCCGTCGAAGCGCCGAAGGGCGAGTTCGGCGTCTACGTCGTCGCCGACGGCAGCAACAAGCCCTATCGTTGCAAGATCCGCGCCCCGGGCTATGCCCACCTGCAAGCGATGGATTTCCTCTGCAAGGGCCACATGCTTGCCGACGTGACTGCCGTTCTCGGTTCGCTCGACATCGTCTTCGGCGAGGTCGACCGCTAATGAAACTGCCGTCGCTCGTTACCGTCGTTCTCCTCCTGGCTTCTGGCGCTTACGCGCAGGAAGCCGGTGGACTTGGCCCCAAGCTGGGCCAGGAAGACGTAGCGCCGCCGGCAAACAAGGCGTCCATGGGCGAGCTTTTGTCCAGGGGCTATCAAATCAAGGCTGCAGTCCCCAACGGTGGAAAGTTCTTCGTTGTGTTCCTGCAGAAAGACCAGTCGGCCTACGCTTGCGAGATGAAGTCTCTGACCTCGTCGCAGTGTGGCGCCCTAAACTGACAAGGCGTGAGGAAGAATGTCCGTTCGTCGATTAGCCGAAGATCAATTCCAGCCTGCCGCGTTCGCCTTCAATGACGAGAACGCGGCCTGGGCGGATAAGACGATCCAGAAATACCCTGCGGGCCGTCAGCAATCCGCGGTCATTCCGCTGTTGATGCGAGCGCAGGAACAGGACGGCTGGGTCACGCGCGCGGCGATCGAAAAGGTCGCCAACATGCTGGACATGGCCTACATCCGCGTTCTTGAGGTCGCGACGTTCTACACGCAGTTCCAGCTCGGCCCGGTCGGCACGCGCGCTCACATCCAGGTGTGCGGCACGACGCCTTGCATGCTGCGCGGTTCGGAAGGCCTGATGTCGGTCTGCAAGAGCAAGATCCATCACCATCCGTTCGAGCGTAATGCCGAAGGCACGCTGTCCTGGGAAGAAGTCGAATGTCTCGGGGCTTGCGTCAACGCGCCCATGGTCATGATCGGCAAGGATACCTACGAAGACCTGACGCCGGAACGCCTGGCCGAGATCATCGACACCTTCGATGCGGGCAACGGTGCGAGCGTAACACCCGGCCCGCAGATCGACCGTCACTTCTCCTCTCCGGAAGGCGGCCCGACGTCGCTGACCGACGAAGAGCCGAAGAAGAGGGCTTCCGCCAAGAAGGTCGTCGCCGACGCTGCGACCGCAACGGTCGACGCCGCACCGGTTCCCCCGTCGGAAGCAGCCCGCGCTAAGAGCACGGACGCCGAGACCAATGCCGCGCTGAAGACGCCCGTAACGGCGCCGAAGGCCGCTGCAAAAAACGCCAAGGCCGTTGAAGAACAGCCGGGCGTCGCAGCGCCGGTTCCGGCAGCGGCAAAGCCGTCGCTGACAGACAAGAACCGTCCTGCCGGCATCGAAAAGCCTGCCACCCCTGACGATCTGAAGCTGATCTCGGGCGTTGGCCCGAAGATCGAAGGCACGCTGCATGAACTCGGCATCTTCACCTTTGCGCAGGTCGCGGGCTGGAAGAAGGCCGAGCGCGAGTGGGTCGATGGCTACCTGAATTTCAAGGGCCGCATCGATCGCGACGACTGGGTCAAGCAGGCCAAGGCGCTCGCCAAGGGCGGCGAAGCCGAATACATTAAAGTCTTCGGCAAGAAGCCGCGGTAAGAGGTGAAGCATGTTACAAGATAAAGATCGCATCTTTACCAATATCTACGGCCTCAAGGACAAGTCCCTGAAGGGCGCGATGAGCCGCGGCCACTGGGACGGCACCAAGCAGATCCTCGAAAAGGGTCGCGACTGGATCATCAACGAGATGAAGGCTTCCGGTCTTCGCGGTCGTGGCGGCGCCGGCTTCCCGACGGGTCTCAAGTGGTCCTTCATGCCGAAGGAAAACGACGGTCGTCCGCACTACCTCGTTGTCAACGCCGACGAATCCGAGCCCGGCACCTGCAAGGACCGTGACATCATGCGTCACGATCCCCATACGCTGATCGAAGGCTGCGTTATTGCCTCGTTCGCCATGGGCGCCAACACCGCCTACATCTACGTTCGCGGCGAATACATTCGCGAGCGCGAGGCGCTGCAGGCTGCGATCGACGAGTGCTACGACTTCGGTCTGCTCGGCAAGAACAACAAGCTCGGCTACCCGATGGACATCTTCGTCCACCACGGCGCCGGCGCTTACATCTGCGGTGAGGAAACCGCGCTGCTCGAGAGCCTGGAAGGCAAGAAGGGCCAGCCGCGCCTGAAGCCGCCATTCCCGGCCAACATGGGCCTCTACGGCTGCCCGACCACGGTCAACAACGTCGAGTCGATCGCTGTTGCGCCGACGATTCTCCGTCGCGGCGCCGGCTGGTTCTCGGCACTCGGTCGCCCGAACAACGTCGGCACCAAGCTGTTCATGCTCTCTGGTCACGTCAACAAGCCGTGCACCGTCGAAGAAGAAATGGGCATCACCTTCCGCGAGCTCGTCGACAAGCACGCCGGCGGTATCCGTGGCGGCTGGGACAACATGCTCGCGGTCATTCCCGGCGGTGCTTCGTGCCCGATCGTTCCCGCCAAGGACATGATCGACGTGCCGATGGACTTCGACGGCCTGCGCTCGGTCGGCTCCTCCTTCGGTACCGCAGCCTCGATCGTCATGGACAAGTCCACCGACGTCATCAAGGCGATCGCCCGTATCTCGGCCTTCTTCAAGCACGAGAGCTGCGGCCAGTGCACGCCGTGCCGCGAAGGCACCGGCTGGATGTGGCGCGTCATGGAGCGCATGGCCAAGGGCAACGCCCAAAAGCGCGAAATCGACATGCTCTTCGCCGTCACCAAGCAGATCGAAGGCCACACCATCTGTGCGCTCGGCGATGCTGCCGCATGGCCGGTGCAGGGTCTGATCCGCAACTTCCGTCATGAGATCGAAGCGCGCATCGATCAGTATACGGCAAACGCCATGGACCATGGCGCGGTTCTCGAGGCTGCTGAGTAAGACGATGGCAAACGCATCCGACAGCAAGAACAAGGAAGGGGTCGCCGATTTCTCGGCCGACTTCGGCCGTCTTGCCGCCGAGATGCTGGAAAATGCCCGCGCCTTGCCGATCGCGCCGATGATGGTCAATCCGGCAGCCGCCATGGCTGCCGCGACCGCAATCGGTTTCGGCTTCTCCACGCAGATGGCCGGCGCCTTCTTCGGCGCCCTCCAGGGAGCGATGGAAGCATCGAACAAGCTGGCGGCGGTTCTCGACGAGACGCCTCCGGAAGAGCCGAAGCCCGAGTTCGACGTGAAGCCCGAAAACATTCGCCCGGCCGCGACGAAGAAGACGACGGCCCGCGTGAAGCTGGCCGTGGTTGCCGACAAGGCCGAGCCGGTGGCGAAGACGAAGACTGTTGCAGCCGCCAAGCCGGCAGCGCGTGGCAAGAAAGCCGATGATCTCAAGCAGATCTCCGGCATCGGCCCGAAGCTTGAGCAGGTGCTGAACGCCAAGGGTGTTCGCATGCTCAGCGAGATCGCTGGCTGGTCGGATGCCGATGTGGCCCGCCTTGACGCGGAGTTTGGTTTCGACGGCCGCATTGTCCGCGATGGCTGGGTGGCGCAGGCAAAGGCGCTGACGGCAAAGGGCCGGAAGCGGACGTGATGATGTCCGGTCGCGGATCGCGATCGGAGGAGAGACAAGACTGAGCGGCGCGGGGAGGGTCCCAATGCCGCGATGTCGCAGGCCGGTTCCCGGGCCTCGGGGGGCGGAGACGAAAATTTGGACGACACCAGTGTCAGCGGGATCGAAATCCGGCCTGGCAGTGGAAACGTTGCAGAATAGGTTTGTTTGCCGGCTTCCGGTGAACGGGAAACAGGACTGAGTGACGATGGCAAAACTGAAGATTGACGGTAACGAGATCGAGGTCCCGGATCATTACACCCTCATTCAGGCGTGTGAGGAAGCCGGTGCTGAAGTTCCGCGCTTCTGCTTCCACGAACGCCTTTCGGTTGCCGGCAACTGCCGCATGTGCCTCGTCGAGGTCAAGGGTGGCCCGCCGAAGCCGCAGGCATCTTGCGCCATGGGCGTGCGCGATATCCGCGGCGGCCCGAACGGCGAATTGCCCGAGGTCTTCACCAACACGCCGATGGTCAAGAAGGCCCGCGAAGGCGTGATGGAATTCCTGCTGATCAACCATCCGCTGGATTGCCCGATCTGCGACCAGGGTGGCGAATGCGACCTGCAGGACCAGGCCATGGCCTTCGGTATCGCCGGCTCGCGCTATCAGGAAGACAAGCGCGCCGTCGAGGACAAGTACATCGGACCGCTCGTCAAGACGGTCATGAACCGCTGCATTCACTGCACGCGCTGCGTTCGCTTCACCACCGAGGTCGCCGGCATTGCCGAGCTCGGTCTGATCGGTCGTGGCGAAGACGCCGAGATCACCACCTATCTCGAGCAGGCGATGACCTCCGAGCTGCAGGGCAACGTCGTTGACCTCTGCCCGGTCGGCGCGCTGACCTCCAAGCCCTTCGCCTTCACGGCCCGTCCTTGGGAACTGAACAAGACCGAAACGATCGACGTCATGGACGCGCTCGGCTCGGCAATCCGCGTCGACACGCGTGGCCGCGAAGTCATGCGCGTCATGCCGCGTGTCAACGACCAGATCAACGAAGAGTGGATCTCCGACAAGAGCCGCTTCATCTGGGACGGCCTGAAGACGCAGCGCCTCGACAAGCCTTACGTTCGCAAGGACGGCCGCCTGCAGGTCGCAAGCTGGCCGGATGCGTTCGCAGCGATCAAGTCGGCTGTCGCTTCGACCTCCGGCGACAAGATCGGCGCCATCGCCGGCGACCTCGCTTCGGTCGAAGAGATGTACGCTCTGTCCGAACTGGTAAAGTCGCTCGGTTCCGAGAACCTCGACTGTCGCCAGGATGGGACGGCACTTGATCCGTCGCTCGGCCGCGCAAGCTACCTCTTCAACCCGACGATCGAAGGCATCGAACAGGCCGACGCGCTGCTCATCATCGGCGCCAACCCGCGTTTCGAAGCCGCAGTTCTTAACGCCCGCATCCGCAAGCGCTGGCGCCGCGGCAACTTCCCGATTGGCGTGATCGGCGAAGCCGGCGAACTGCGCTACGACTACGAATATCTCGGCTCCGGCCCGGATACGCTGAAGGATCTGGTCGACGGCACGCATAGCTTCGCCAAGGTTCTGACCGACGCCAAGAAGCCGCTCATCATCATCGGCCAGGGCGCTCTCTCGCGCGCTGATGGCGCAGGCGTTCTCGCCAGTGCCGCCAAGCTCGCCGGCACTGTCGGTGCTGTTGTCGACGGCTGGAACGGTTTCGCCGTCCTGCACACGGCTGCCGCCCGCGTCGGTGGTCTCGATCTCGGCTTCGTACCGGGCGCCAAGGGCGTCAATGCCGCTGAGATGCTGACCTCGATGGACGTTCTCTTCCTGCTCGGCGCCGACGAAATGAACTTCGAAGCCAAGAAGGCGAAGTTCACCGTCTACATCGGTTCGCATGGTGACCAGGGCGCACAGAACGCCGACGTTATCCTGCCGGCCGCAGCCTACACGGAAAAGTCCGGCACCTGGGTCAACACCGAAGGCCGCGTTCAGATCGGCAACCGCGCAGGCTTCGCACCGGGCGATGCCCGCGAGGACTGGGCGATCATCCGCGCGCTCTCCGACGTGCTCGGCAAGAAGCTGCCGTTCGACTCGCTGAGCCAGCTGCGCGCCAAGCTTTACCAGGCGTTCCCGCACTTTGCGGCCGCCGACGAGATTGCCGAAAGCGACAGCGCCAAGATTGCTGCCGTCGCCAAGAAAGCCGGCAAGATGAACAAGGCCGGCTTCGCATCGCCGGTGAAAGACTTCTATTTGACGAACCCAATCGCGCGCGCATCGGCTGTCATGGCTGAGTGCTCGGCATTGGCCCGCAACAACTTCAAAGTCGCGGCAGAGTAAGGGCAGGGGACTATGGAATCGTTTCTTTCAACATATGTCTGGCCAGGCCTCCTCATGGTCGGTCAGTCGCTTCTCGTCCTCGTCTGCTTGCTCGTCTTCATCGCCTACATCCTGTTGGCCGACCGCAAGATCTGGGCAGCCGTACAGCTGCGTCGCGGACCGAATGTGGTAGGTCCTTTCGGCCTTTTCCAGTCCTTCGCCGACCTTTTGAAGTTCGTCTTCAAGGAGCCGATCATTCCGGCTGGCGCCGACAAGGCGGTCTTCCTTCTGGCCCCGCTGGTCACCGTGCTTCTGGCACTGTCGACCTGGGCCGTGGTTCCCTTCGCTGATGGCTGGGTTATCGCCAACATCAACGTCGGCATCCTCTACATCTTCGCGATCTCCTCGCTTGAAGTGTACGGCGTCATCATGGGCGGCTGGGCTTCGAACTCGAAGTATCCGTTCCTCGGCGCGCTCCGCTCGGCGGCACAGATGGTGTCCTACGAAGTCTCGATCGGCTTCGTCATTGTCACCGTCCTGCTTTGCGTGGGTTCGCTGAACCTGACGGATATCGTTCACGCGCAGCAGAGCGGCATCGGTACGCGTCTCGGCATGCCGTCGTCCTTCCTGGACTGGCATTGGCTTGCGCTGTTCCCGATGTTCATCATCTTCTTCATTTCGGCACTCGCTGAAACCAACCGTCCGCCCTTCGACCTTCCGGAAGCTGAATCCGAACTCGTCGCAGGCTTCATGGTCGAGTATGGTTCGGCCCTCTACATGATGTTCATGCTCGGCGAATACGCGGCCATCGTCCTGATGTGCTCGCTGACGACGATCCTGTTCCTCGGAGGCTGGCTGCCGCCGGTTGACGTCTGGTTCCTCAACTGGGTTCCCGGCATCATCTGGTTCATGCTGAAGTCGTGCCTGGTGTTCTTCATGTTCGCGATGGTCAAGGCATTCGTGCCGCGCTACCGCTACGACCAGCTGATGCGCCTCGGCTGGAAGGTCTTCCTTCCGCTGTCGCTCGCCATGGTCATCATTGTTGCATTCGTGCTGAAGCTGACGGCAGGGGCATGATCATGCCGGCCCTGGTTTCCAGCAATATTGGAGGTTGAAGATGGCAGGCTTGTCCAACGCTGTCAGCTCGTTGTTCCTGAAGGAATTCATCAGCGCTTTCTGGCTGACGTTCCGTTACATTTTCAAGCAGAAGGCAACGGTGAACTATCCGTTCGAAAAGGGACCGGTCAGCCCGCGCTTCCGTGGCGAACATGCCCTGCGTCGTTATCCCAATGGCGAAGAGCGTTGCATCGCCTGCAAGCTGTGTGAGGCTATCTGTCCTGCTCAGGCGATCACCATCGAAGCCGGCCCGCGCCGTAACGATGGCACCCGCCGCACGGTCCGTTACGATATCGACATGGTGAAGTGCATCTATTGCGGCTTCTGCCAGGAGGCTTGCCCGGTCGATGCGATCGTCGAGGGCCCGAATTTCGAATTTGCGACGGAAACGCGCGAAGAGCTCTACTTCGACAAGCAGAAGCTCCTCGAGAATGGCGACCGCTGGGAGCGTGAAATCGCTCGCAACCTCGCACTCGACGCTCCGTACCGTTGATTGAAATTGAAATGCCGGGCGGTGCTTGAAGCGTCGCCCAGTCAACATGCACCAGAGCTTCGCGGCAACCAATGCGAAGCTTCATCGGGCGGGGGGAGTACCCGGCAGCCCGTGGGAAGATGAAGAAGGCACGAACATGGGTCTGCAGGCTCTATTTTTCTATATTTTCGCCTTTATCGCGATAGCGTCGGCGTTCATGGTCATCTGGTCGAAGAACCCGGTTCACTCGGTTCTGTTCCTGATCCTGGTTTTCTTCAACGCGGCCGGTCTCTTCCTGCTGCTCGGGGCTGAATTCCTCGCGATGATCCTGCTCGTCGTTTATGTCGGCGCCGTGGCGGTTCTCTTCCTCTTCGTGGTCATGATGCTCGACATCGACTTCACGGAGCTGCGCGCGGGCGTTCTGGAATATGCGCCGATCGGCGCGCTGATCGGGGTGATCCTCGCGGCCGAGCTGATCGTCGTGGTTGGCGGCAGCGTGATCTCGCCGGAGATCGCCAAGACGGTCGCCATGCCGATCCCCGCGATCACCGAGCGCACCAACACCGCCGCCCTCGGCGACGTGCTCTACACGAATTACGTCTACTTCTTCGAAATCGCCGCTCTCGTCCTGCTGGTCGCGATGATCGGGGCAATCGTGCTCACGCTCAAGCATCGCACGACGGTCAAGCGTCAGAACATCGCAAACCAGGTTGCCCGCAACCCGAAGACCGCCGTCGAGGTGATCTCGGTGAAGCCGGGGCAGGGGCTTTGAGGCAGGCGCGAGCTTAAGGAAACAACACAATGGTCATCGGACTTTCCCATTACCTGACGGTCAGCGCCATCCTCTTCACGCTCGGCGTCTTCGGCATCTTCCTCAACCGGAAGAACATCATCGTCATCCTGATGTCGATCGAGCTCATTCTGCTCGCCGTCAACATCAACATGGTCGCTTTCTCGTCGTTCCTGAACGACATCGTCGGCCAGGTCTTTGCATTGTTCATTCTGACCGTCGCTGCTGCTGAAGCGGCCATCGGTCTCGCAATTCTCGTCGTCTTCTACCGCAACCGCGGCTCCATCGCCGTGGAAGACGTCAATATGATGAAGGGCTGATAAGGCTATGTTTTTATATAAGGCTATCGTCTTTCTTCCCCTGATCGGCGCGATCATAGCCGGCCTTTTCGGCCGCGCGATCGGCGCCAAGGCGTCGGAATTCGTCACGACGGGTTTGATGATCATCGCGGCGGTCCTGTCGTGGTACGTCTTCATCACCGTTGGCATGGGCCATGTCGAAGGCGGCCCGATCAAGGTCGAAGTCCTGCGCTGGATCCAGTCCGGCGGCATCGACGTCTCCTGGTCGCTGCGCATCGACACGCTGACCTCGGTCATGCTGATCGTCGTCAACTCGGTCTCGACGCTCGTTCACCTTTATTCGATCGGGTACATGCACCACGACCCGCATCGCCCGCGCTTCTTCGCTTATCTGTCGCTCTTCACCTTCGCGATGTTGATGCTGATCACGTCGGACAACCTTGCCCAGATGTTCTTCGGCTGGGAAGGCGTGGGTCTGGCGTCCTACCTGCTCATCGGCTTCTGGTTCAAGAAGCCGTCGGCGAACGCCGCCGCCATGAAGGCCTTCATCGTCAACCGCGTTGGCGACTTTGGCTTCATCCTCGGCATCTCTAGCGTTTTCGTTCTCTTCGGCGCTATCAACTTCGACACCATCTTCGCCAATGCCGCGAGCTTCGCGCATGAAGGCGGCGAGGGCGGCGAAGTGGTTCTGAACCTCTTCGGCATGCACCTCGACAAGGCACACGCGCTGACCGGCGCCTGCCTGCTGCTGTTCATGGGCGCGATGGGTAAGTCGGCGCAGTTCCTGCTGCACACCTGGCTGCCTGACGCCATGGAAGGCCCGACGCCTGTGTCGGCGCTCATCCATGCCGCGACCATGGTCACCGCCGGCGTCTTCCTCGTCGCCCGCATGTCGCCGCTGTTCGAACTTTCGCCGGATGCGCTGACCGTCGTCACCATTATCGGTGCGATCACCGCCTTCTTCGCGGCAACCGTCGGTCTCGTGCAGAACGACATCAAGCGCGTCATCGCCTACTCGACCTGCTCGCAGCTCGGCTACATGTTCGTTGCTCTCGGCGTCGGCGCCTATGGCGCGGCGATTTTCCACCTGTTCACGCACGCTTTCTTCAAGGCACTGCTCTTCCTTTGCGCCGGCTCGGTCATCCACGCCGTCGATGGTGAGCAGGACATGAGAAACATGGGTGGCCTGCGTCCGCACATCAAGGTCACGTTCCTGATGATGCTGATCGGCACGCTCGCCATCACCGGCGTCGGCATTCCGTTCACGCCGATCGGCTTCGCCGGCTTCTTCTCGAAGGACGTGATCATCGAGGCAACCTACGCATCGCATTCGCCGGTCGCTGGCTTCGCCTTCGCCATGCTGGTTATCGCGGCTCTGTTCACGAGCTTCTATTCCTGGCGCCTGATGTTCCTCACTTTCTTCAACAAGCCGCGCGCTTCGCACGAGGTCATGCACCACGTACACGAATCGCCGCAGGTTATGCTGATCCCGCTCTATCTGTTGGCGATCGGCGCTGTCTTCGCGGGCTGGTTCTTCGAAGGACACTTCTACGGCGAGGAATATGCCGAGTTCTGGAAGGGCGCGCTCTTCACCTCGGAGCACAACGAGCTGGTCCACGAGTTCCACCACGTTCCGGCGCTCGTAGCCCTCAGCCCCTTCATCGCCATGGTGATCGGTTTCGTGACCGCCTGGTACATGTACATCAAGTCGCCGTCGACGCCGGCCGTGCTCGCACGCCAGCATCGGGTGCTCTACCAGTTCCTCTTGAACAAGTGGTACTTCGACGAGCTCTACGACTTCCTCTTCGTCCGTTCGGCAAAGGCCCTTGGCCGGTTCCTGTGGAAGAAGGGTGACGTCGGCGTCATCGACACCTACGGCCCGAACGGCATTGCCGCCCGCGTCGTCGATGTCACCAACCGCGTCGTGCGCCTGCAGAGCGGTTACCTCTATCACTACGCGTTCGCCATGCTTATCGGCGTTGCAGCGCTCGTTACCTGGATGATGCTCGGGAGTGCCCTCTGATGACCGATTGGCCTATTCTTTCCACGGTCACCTTCCTGCCGTTCGTCGGCGTGGTGCTCCTGCTTTTGATGAATGAGAACGGCCCGAACGGCCGCCGCAACGTCCTCAACATTGCCCTGTTGACGACGGTCGTGACCTTCATCCTGTCGCTCTTCATCTGGATCGGTTTCGACAACGCGAACCCGGGCTTCCAGATGATCGAGAAGCACGGCTGGCTCGGCACGGGCATCAGCTACCATCTCGGTGTCGACGGCATCTCCATGCTGTTCGTCATCCTCTCCACCTTCCTCATGCCCTTCTGCGTGCTCGCCAGCTGGTTCTCGGTGGAGAAGCGCCTGAAGGAATACATGATCGCCTTCCTGATGCTGGAAGTGATGATGGTCGGCGTCTTCGTGTCGCTCGATATCGTTCTCTTCTACGTGTTCTTCGAAGCCGGCCTGATCCCGATGTTCCTGATCATCGGCGTCTGGGGTGGCAAGGATCGCGTCTACGCCAGCTACAAGTTCTTCCTCTACACGCTGCTCGGCTCCGTGCTGATGCTGCTCGCCATCATGGCCATGTACTGGCAGGCCGGCACGACCGATATCTCGGCGCTGCTCGCCTACAAGTTCCCGCCGCACATGCAGACCTGGCTATGGCTGGCCTTCTTCGCCTCGTTCGCGGTGAAGATGCCGATGTGGCCGGTCCATACCTGGCTTCCCGACGCGCACGTTCAGGCGCCGACGGCTGGTTCCGTCATCCTGGCGGGCGTTCTCCTGAAGCTCGGCGGCTACGGCCTCATCCGCTTCTCGCTCGGCATGTTCCCTGTCGCTTCCGATTTCTTCGCGCCCATGGTCTTCGCCATGTCCGTCATCGCCATCATCTACACCTCGCTGGTGGCGCTGATGCAGGAAGACATCAAGAAGCTGATCGCCTACTCCTCGGTTGCCCACATGGGCTACGTGACGATGGGTATCTTCGCGGCCAACGCGCAGGGTCTGCAGGGCTCGATCTTCCAGATGCTGTCGCACGGTATCGTCTCGGGCGCGCTCTTCCTCTGTGTCGGCGTGGTCTACGACCGCACCCACACCCGCGAGATCGCGGCGTATGGCGGCCTCGTCAACAACATGCCGAAATATGCTGTTGCGATGATGGTCTTCACCATGGCGAACGTCGGTCTTCCCGGCACCTCGGGCTTCATCGGCGAGTTCCTGACGCTGATCGGTGTCTTCCGTGTCAACAGCTGGGTCGCGCTCTTTGCCGCCACCGGCGTCATCCTCTCGGCCGCTTACGCGCTCTGGCTCTATCGCCGGGTGATTTTCGGCACGTTGGACAAGGAAAAGCTCAAGGCTCTCCTCGACCTGTCGCCGCGCGAGCAGCTGATCCTCTACCCGCTGATTGCTCTGACGATCTTCTTCGGCGTCTATCCGGCTCCGGTCTTCGATGTGACCGCTGCCTCCGTCGACCATCTGATCAACAGCTATTCGGCCGCAGTCCAGGCAGCGCATGACGTCGCGCTGTCGATGAAATGATGACGGGACTTTTGTGATATGACCTCTGAAACACTACTCGCAAGCCTGCATCTTTCGATACCGGAACTGATCCTCGCGGTCGGCTCTCTGGTCCTGCTGATGATCGGCGTATTCTCGGGAGAGCGCTCTGGCCGCATGGTCAGCGTTCTCGCGATCATCCTTTTGGCGGTCGCGGCCCTCTGGCTGGTCTTCGCTCCGAGCGAAGGCCTGGCCTATGGCGGCGTCTTCCTGGCTGATGGCTTCGGCCGCTTCATGAAGGTGACGGCTCTGGTCGGCTCCATCGTGGCGCTGTTCATGTCGCTCGGCCTTGCTAAGGAAAATCAGCTCGACAAGTTCGAGTTCCCGGTTCTGATCGTGCTCTGCACGCTCGGCATCCTGCTGATGATCTCGGCCAACGACCTGATCTCGCTCTACCTCGGCCTTGAGCTGCAGTCGCTGGCGATCTACGTCATTGCCGCGATCAACCGCGACAGCGTCAAGTCGACCGAGGCCGGCCTGAAGTATTTCGTGCTCGGTGCTCTCTCCTCCGGCATGCTGCTCTACGGCATGTCGCTGGTCTATGGCTTCACCGGCCACACCCACTTCGCCGATATCGCCCAGGCGCTGACGGTGGATGGTGCGCGCTCGCTCGGCCTGATCTTCGGTCTGGTCTTCATCCTCGCCGGCATCGCCTTCAAGATCTCGGCCGTTCCGTTCCACATGTGGACGCCTGACGTGTACGAGGGTGCGCCGACCCCGGTCACCGCCTTCCTGGCCAGCGCGCCGAAGATCGCCGCCATGGCCATGATGACGCGTATCGTCATCACCGCCTTCCAGCCCGTCATGGCGGACTGGCAGCAGGTCGTGGTCTTCATCTCGATCGCCTCGATGCTGCTCGGCTCGTTCGCCGCGATCGGCCAGAAGAACATCAAGCGACTGATGGCCTATTCGTCGATTGGTCACATGGGCTACGCGCTGGTCGGTCTTGCCGCCGGCTCGCAGACTGGCGTCTCGGGCGTCATGCTCTACATGCTGATCTACATGGTCATGACGCTGGGCTCCTTCGCGATCATCATGTCGATGCGCCGCAAGGATGGCACCGTCGTTGAAAACGTGGCCGATCTCGCAGGCTTGTCGACCACCAATCCGATGATGGCGACGGTCCTCACCATCCTGATGTTCTCGCTGGCCGGTATTCCGCCGCTGGCAGGCTTCTTCGGGAAATACTTCGTCTTCGTCGCCGCCATCGAAGCCAAGCTCTATGCGCTTGCCATCATCGGCGTCCTCGCATCGGTTGTCGGCGCCTACTACTACCTGCGCGTCATCAAGCTGATGTGGTTCGATGAAGCCACCGGCGAATTCGCCCGCGTCTCCGGCTCGCTGCGCCTCGTCTTCGGCGTCTCCGGCCTCTTCGTTCTTGCCTATGTCCTCATCGGCGGCCCGATCGGTGGTGCGGCTGAACTCGCAGCCGCGACGCTGTTCTGATGAGCTTCGACCCACGGCGCCTGAAGTCGCTCGATGACTTCAGGCACGAGGCTCTGTCGGAGACATTGTCCACCAATAGTGAATGCCTTGCCCGGGCCCGGGCAGGGGATGCCGGTCGCCTCTGGGTGACCGCGGAAAGGCAGACCGGCGGCCGCGGCCGCCGTGGTCGTCCCTGGGTCTCTGAACCCGGCAACCTTTACGCCTCTCTTCTCCTGATCGATCCTGCGCCGATGGAGCGCATCTCGTCCCTGCCGCTGGCGATTGCTGTGGCCGTGCACGAGGCGGTGCGGATGGTTCTGCCGCCGAGCGCGGAGCCGCTCGAGGTGAAGTGGCCGAACGACATCCTGATCGGCCGTAAGAAGACATGCGGCATACTGATGGAAGGCGAGGCCTTGGCCGACGGCCGCTATGCTCTTGTCATCGGCATCGGCATCAACGTTGCCTTCATGCCCGACAATCCGCTCTATCCCGTGACCTGCCTGCGCGAGCAGGGAAGTTCCGCCTCTCCACAGGAACTCTTCGCGCATCTGTTCGTATCCATGGCCAATGTGCTATCAGCATGGGACCGCGGCCGCGGTATTCGCGACATCACCGCCCGTTGGCGCGATGTCGCTTGCGGTATTGGCGAAAAGATAACCGTGAATCTGCCGGACCGTTCGATTTCCGGCCACTTCAGCGGAATTGATGATAATGGCCTGTTGCTGCTCGATACGGGGGCAGGCAGGATGATGACGATCGCCGCCGGCGACGTCTTCTTTGGATGATTGGAAAAACAAGCAGTATGGCGAAGCAGGACGAACTGGTATTTCTGCCTTTGGGCGGCGTTGGCGAGATCGGTATGAATCTCGCCCTTTACGGCTATGGCCCGTCCGCGCATCGCCAGTGGATCATGGTCGACTGCGGTGTGACCTTCCCGGGTCCCGATCTGCCGGGCGTCGATCTGGTTCTGCCCGACATTCGCTTCCTCGCCAAGGAACGCAAGAACCTGAAGGCGATCTTCATCACCCACGCGCATGAGGATCACTATGGCGCGCTGGCCGATCTCTGGCCGGGCCTCAATGTTCCCGTCTACGCGTCAGGCTTCACGGCCGGGCTCCTAGAAGCCAAGCGCAACTACGAGAAGTCGACGATGGTCGAGATCCCGATCACGCCGTTCACTGCGGGCACCGTCGTCAATGTCGGCCCCTTCAGCGTTGAGGGCGTGGCCGTCAACCACTCGATCCCCGAGCCGATGTCGCTGATGATCCGCACGCCCTTGGGCAACGTCATCCACACCGGCGACTGGAAGATCGACCACGAACCGTCGCTTGGCCCGCTGACCGATGAAGCACGCTTCCGCCAGCTCGGCGATGAAGGCGTGCTTGCCCTGATGTGCGATTCGACCAATGCGCTGCGCGACGGCGTCTCGCCGTCCGAAAAGGACGTCTCCGAGAGCCTGCGCAAGATCATCGAGAACGCCGAAGGCCGCGTCGCGATCACCACCTTCTCCTCGAACGTCGGCCGTATCCGCACCGTGGCTGAAGCCGCCGAAGCCGCCGGACGCGAAGTCCTGCTTCTCGGCAGCTCGCTTAAGCGCGTCGTCAACGTCTCCCGCGATCTCGGCCTGCTCGATGGCATTAAGCCGTTCATTGCTGAAGAGGAATACGGCTATATTCCGCGCGAAAACGTCGTCGTCATCCTGACAGGCAGCCAGGGCGAGCCGCGCGCAGCCCTTGCCAAGCTTTCGCGTGACGAGATGCGCAACGTGGCGCTGGCGGCGGGCGACACGGTCGTCTTCTCCTCGCGCGCCATCCCGGGCAACGAGAAGGCCATCCAGGACATCAAGAACGGCCTCGTCGAGCAGGGCGTTCACATCATCACCGATAGCGAAGCGCTCGTTCACGTCTCCGGCCACCCGCGCCGCAACGAGTTGCAGAAGATGTACGAACTGACGCGGCCGACCGTTGTCGTTCCCGTGCACGGCGAAGCCACGCATCTGACCGCCCACAAGGAGCTCGCGGAGCAATCCGGCATCTCCACCGTTCCGCGCGTGCGCAACGGCGATGTCCTGCGCCTGGCGCCCGGTACGGTAGAAGTGATCGACGAAGCCCCGCATGGCCGTATCTTCAAGGACGGCACACTGATCGGCGATTTCGACGAAATGGGCATCGGCGACCGCAAGAAGCTGTCCTATGTCGGCCATGTCGCGCTGAACGTCGTGATCGACGCTCGATTCGATATCATCGGCGAACCCGACATGGTGGCGATAGGCCTGCCTGTCTACGACGATGAAGGCGATGAGTTCGAGGACACGCTCTATGACGCCGCGCTGAGCGCCTTCGAGAGCATTCCGCGCGCCCGTCGCAAGGATCTGGACCTGTTGCAGGAATCGATGCGTCGCGCGGTCCGTTCGACGGCGAACCAGATTTGGGGCAAGAAGCCGCTGGTCACCGTCTTCGTCACCAAGGTCTGATCCGATGCTCGGCCGCGTCAACCATGTCGCCATAGCCGTTCCCGATCTCGCAGCCGCCACGGCCGCATATCGGGACAAGCTTGGCGCCACGGTATCTGCGGCCGAGGCATTGCCGGAACACGGCGTCACCGTTGTCTTCGTCGAACTGCCGAACACCAAGGTTGAGCTGCTTGAACCGCTCGGCCCGCAATCCCCGATAACGGCCTTCCTGGAGAAGAACCCGTCCGGTGGCATGCATCACATCTGCTATGAGGTGGCCGACATCATCGCAGCCCGCGACCAGATGCTGGGTGCCGGGGCGAGGGTGCTTGGCAATGGCGAGCCGAAGATCGGCGCCCACGGCAAGCCCGTGCTCTTCCTGCATCCCAAGGATTTCTTCGGCACGCTGATCGAGCTCGAGCAGGTCTGATCGCTGCGGCAGAGTGACCCAAACGCCGCAGAGAACGCACAAGCCTCTCAACACCGCTTTGTATCGTCGCTGTTCCGTCTTATAAGGGCGGTGGCCCGATGCGGCCGCTTGGGTGGGAGATCTTATGCTGCAGACATTTCTACAGGGCTTTGCCGTCTACTTCATCGTCTGGTGGATGACGCTCTTTGCCGTCTTGCCGATCGGCTTGCGGACGCAGGCGGAGGACGACGATATCGTGCTCGGCACCGTGCACAGCGCACCGACGCGGTTTCGGCCGCTCTTCACCTTCTCGCTGACGACGCTGGTCTCCGCCGTCATCTACATCCTCTGGTATGTCTCTTCGACCTATTTCGGCTGGGGCTTCGACGCTCTCCCGCAGATCGGCCCGTCATTCTCGAACGTCTGAGGGCGTTTGCTCACCAATTGAGCAGATGCGATAGAAGGTGCGTCATACGCGTGTCATCAAGTTACGGCATGGAGGTGCCGTAACGGAATGGGCAGCTTACGTTGCGGAAGATGGGCGTTTCGAGCGAGGGACGCGGTGTCGAAAAGCCAAAAAAAAACAAGGCTAAAAGCCTTGTTTTAAGTATCGCGTGATCCTTAACCGTTACCGGGGCTGCGACAAGCGCGCCTAAGATCTGATCCTCCCAAGACTTGACCGCGAAAATGGTAGGGATTTGAACTCCCTGCCTGTTTTGTGGGCTAAAGCTAGCTCAAAGATTGTGCTTTGTCATCAGATTTTTTTGCATTTTTGCTACACTCGAGTAAATTTTTTCTGTTGATAAGAGTTTCGCGCAAGTCATTATAATTTCGCCGCTTTCTTGGTTTCTTCGGTTTGCGGGCTCCAACTTGCTCTAAGAGAAGCCTGTGGAAATCCCTCGCGGGTTTCCTTCCTGCCGCGAAGCGGTTATGAACGCTGCCAACATTGTGATTGCCTTCGATTCCGCTATTTGGCGGCGTCTCAACAGCTCTGGAATTCGCCATGCGTCTGTCTCGCTACTTCATGCCCATCCTCAAGGAAAACCCCAAGGAGGCGGAAATCGTCTCCCACCGGTTGATGCTGCGCGCCGGCATGATCCGGCAGCAGTCGCAGGGGATCTACTCCTGGCTGCCGCTGGGCAAGCGCGTGCTCGACAAGGTCAACAACATCATCCGCGAGGAACAGAACCGCTCCGGCGCCATCGAGTTGTCGATGCCGACCCTGCAGTCGGCCGAGCTCTGGCAGGAAAGCGGGCGCTATGACGCCTACGGCAAGGAGATGCTGCGCATCAAGGACCGCCAGGACCGTCCGATGCTGTACGGCCCGACCAACGAAGAAATGGTCACCGATATTTTCCGGTCTTCGGTCAAGTCTTACAAAGACTTGCCGCTGAACCTCTATCACATCCAGCTGAAGTTCCGCGACGAAATCCGTCCGCGCTTCGGCACCATGCGCTCGCGCGAATTCATGATGAAGGATGCCTATTCCTTTGACATGACCCGCGAAGGCGCCGAGCATTCCTACAAGAAGATGTTCGCGGCTTATCTGCGCACCTTCGATCGTCTCGGCCTGCGCGCCATTCCCATGCGCGCCGACACCGGCCCGATCGGCGGCGATCTCAGCCACGAGTTCATCATCCTTGCCGACACCGGTGAATCGGAAGTCTACAGCCACAAGGATTTCGTGAATTTCGATATCCCTTCGGTCGACACCAATTTCGACGACGTCGCCGGCCTGGATGCGATCTTCAAGAAGTGGACCTCGGTCTACGCCGCCACCTCCGAGATGCACGACGAAGCCGCTTTCGACGCCATCCCCGAGAGCGATCGTCTGTCCGCACGCGGAATTGAAGTCGGCCATATCTTCTACTTCGGCACGAAATATTCCGAGCCGATGGGTGCGAAGGTGCAGGGACCGGATGGCAAGGAACATGCCGTCCACATGGGATCCTACGGTATTGGCCCGACACGCCTTGTTCCCGCCATCATCGAAGCATCGCATGACGAGAACGGAATCATCTGGCCGGCCTCGGTTGCGCCTTTCGATGTCGTCGTGATCAACATGAAGGCCGGCGACGCCGCTTGCGACGCCGCCTGCGAGAAGATCTATGCGGAGCTCTCCAAGGCCGGCGTCGATGTTCTCTATGACGATACCGACGATCGCGCCGGCACCAAGTTCGCAACTGCGGACCTGATCGGCGTGCCCGTACAGATCATCGCCGGCCCGCGCGCGGTCGCGAACGGCGAAGTGGAAGTCAAGGACCGCAAGACCGGTGCCCGCGAAACGATGACCATCGACGCGGCAATCAATAAGCTCTTGGGCTAAGAAGAAGGCGGGAGGCGAAATGGCAGACGCAGCGGTGAGCCAGCAGGGATCCAAATCCGGCTCGGCTGCGGCCAGCAGGCCATTTTCCGCTTTCGAGCGACTTGTGGCGTGGCGCTATCTGCGCGCACGCCGCAAGGAAGCCTTCATCTCGGTGATCGCGGGCTTCTCCTTCATCGGCATCATGCTCGGCGTCGCGACGCTGATCATCGTCATGGCCGTGATGAACGGCTTCCGCACCGAGCTGATCTCGCGCATCCTCGGCATCAACGGCCACATGATCGTGCAGCCGGTCGATGGGCCGTTCACGGACTATCCGGCGCTGACCGATCGCCTGGGCGCCGTGCCGGGCATCAAGGTGGCGCTGCCGCTCGTCGAAGGCCAGACGCTGGCCTCGGGTGCCGGCGGCGCTGGCACGGGCGCGCTGGTTCGCGGCATCCGCGCCGAAGACCTGAGCAAGGTGAAAACCGTCTCCGACAACATCAAGTCCGGCGACCTCGTCGGCTTTGCGGCCGGCCAGGGCGTTCTCATCGGCTCGCGCATGGCCGACCAGCTGGGACTGCAGGCGGGCGATACGATTACGCTCATATCACCGGAAGGTGACGTGACGCCGATGGGCATCAATCCGCGCGTCAAATCCTATAAGGTCTCGGGCATCTTCGAGATCGGCATGTCGGAATATGATGCGACGATCATCTATATGCCGCTCGAGGAAGCACAGCTCTATTTCAACGCCGAAGGTCTGGTGCAGTCGATCGAGCTCTATGTCGACAATCCCGACAATATCGACGAACTCCGCCCCAAGGTGGAGGCGGCCGCCGGTCGCCAGATCGCGATCACCGACTGGCGCCAGCGCAACCAGACTTTCTTCTCGGCCCTGCAGGTCGAGCGTAACGTTATGTTCATGATCCTGACGCTGATCGTTCTTGTCGCCGCGCTGAATATCATCTCCGGCCTGATCATGCTGGTGAAGGACAAGGGCAGCGATATCGCGATCCTGAGAACCATGGGCGCCAGCTCCGGCGCCATCATGCGGATCTTCTTCATGACAGGTGCCGCGATCGGCCTGGTCGGCACTTTCGCCGGCGTGCTACTCGGCGTTATCGTCTGCATCAATATCGAGAAGATCCGTGCTTTCTTCTCCTGGCTATCCGGAACGGTGCTGTTTGACCCGCAGCTCTACTTCCTCAGCCAGCTCCCGGCCAAGATGGAGGTCGGCGAAACGGTCTCCGTCGTCGTCATGGCGCTGACGCTGTCTTTCTTCGCGACAATCTTCCCCGCATGGCGCGCTTCCAAGCTCGATCCCGTGCAGGCCCTGCGCTACGAATAAGGAATGCTGATTACATGAAGCGGAATACCGTTCTCAAGCTTTCCGGCGTCGAGCGTCACTATGGCCAGGGAGAGACCCAGCTTTCGATCCTGAAGAAGGCCGACCTGACCATCAACAGCGGCGAGATCGTCGCGCTTGTGGCTCCATCAGGCACCGGCAAGTCGACCCTGCTGCACTTGGCAGGCCTGCTCGAGCATCCCGATGGCGGCGAAGTCACTATTAGCGGCAATGCCTGCAATGGCCTTTCCGACGACAAGCGCACGGCGATCCGCCGCAGCGAGATCGGCTTCGTCTACCAGTTCCACCACCTGCTTCCCGAATTCTCCGCGCTTGAAAACATCATGATGCCGCAGATGATCGCGGGCCTGCCGCGCAACGAAGCAAAGGTCAGGGCGGGCCAGCTGCTCGACTACATGCGCATCGGCCACCGTGGCGCCCACCGCCCCGGCGAACTCTCTGGCGGTGAACAGCAGCGCGTGGCAATCGCCCGCGCCGTCGCCAACGCGCCGAGCCTTCTGCTCGCCGACGAACCAACAGGCAACCTCGACCCCGAGACGGCCAGCTATGTCTTCGAAGCTCTGGAAGCCTTGGTGCGCCAGTCCGGCCTCGCGGCCCTGATCGCCACCCACAACCACGAGCTCGCGGCCCGCATGGACCGCCGCGTCACCATCGCCGACGGCAAGGTCGTGGATTTCTGAGATTTCACCGCCTGGTCAGGACCAATCTAGCCGCCGCAGATAGACTGCCCGGTTTCGTCCTTCCAATCGGCAATCGTGATCGTCCGTGCCTCGGCCTTCGCATCCTTGCCGTCGCGCTGCAGCTTGCCGGTGAGCGCATTGTAGTCGCACGAGCCGCCGCCATCCGGATTTAATGTGTCGTAGTGGCTGTAGGTGTAGCCGGCGACGACGAACTGGTTGTTGCGGTAGGCAAGCGTCAGCGTCTGCTCCCAGCGGTTGCGGCCGATGGCGCTGTTTTTCGAATGGATGGCGATCGAGCTCTTGCCCGCCGCCTTGATCGAGGGCTCCTGGCCGTAAATCCCCTCAGCCACTGTGGTTCCCCAGATCTTGCCGGGCGCGCTGGTCGTAAGCCGCAACAGGTCGTGGTCATCCCGCAGATAGATGTAGACGCCGAGCTGGTCGTCGGCGGCATCGTCGGGAGCCTCGGCGAGCAACGCCAGGTCCGGCTTGCCATCGCCGTTCCAGTCGCCGACGGCCACATCGACGATGCGCGCCGGATCAGGATCCGCGCCGAAGGCCGCGCTGGCTGAAAGCAGGACTGCCACAAAGATGAATCGACGCATGCTCGTCTCCCGTTTGCCGTTAACCAAACAGAAAACAATCCTGTTGACAACGGAACAAGAGCGGAACAAAATAAAAACATAAGAGCACAGGAGAGCCAAATGACTGACATGATCCGCGATATCGCAGCATTCACCTCCATCGCAATGTTCATTGCCAGCTTCTCTTTGATCTGCATGGCAATGTAAGAATAACGGGGACCGCATGGCTGTCATGCGGTCCGATGGTACCCGCCTCTCTGGACATCGACGTCCCCAAATCCGACAATGCATCCGATTCATACGGATGCGCGGAAAGGCATATCATGGCGGGCACTGAAAACGGCGCGAGCGACTTCATCGGCGGTACGCCGGGCTTCGTTCACCTGCGTGTGCACTCCGCCTTCTCGCTGCTTGAGGGGGCGTTGCCGCTCAAGAAGATTCTCTACAAGGCATCGGGCGATAGCCAGCCGGCGATCGCCATCACCGATACCAACAATCTATTCGTCGCACTGGAATTTGCGCAGAAATCAATGGACGAAGGTCTGCAGCCGATCATCGGCTGCCAGGTCTCCATCGATATGGAAGACGGCCTTGAGACCGAGCGCCGCGGCGGCCAGCAGCAGCTGGCGAAGCTGCCGTCGATCGTGCTTCTGTCCGCCACCGACGCAGGCTACGAGCGGCTGGTTGACCTCGTCAGCCGTGCCTATCTCAGCGGCGAGGGCGCCGGGCAGGCGGTCCACATCAAGGCGTCGTGGCTGGACGAGCTCGGCACCGAGGGCCTGATCGCGCTGTCGGGCGCATCGACTGGCCCGATCGACATGCCGCTGAAAGAGGGCCACATCGCGCCGGCGACCGCGCGCTTGCTGTCTCTGAAGGACAAGTTCGGCGACCGGCTCTACATGGAGCTTCAGCGCCAGGGTACGTACGACAAGCGCCACGAGCAGCGTGTGATCGGCCTTGCCTATGAGCACGAGATCCCGCTGGTCGCGACCAACGAGGCCTTCTTCCCGACGCGCGACGATTATGACGCGCACGACGCGCTGATGGCCGTGGCGCACAACGCCATCGTCTCCGACGACACGCGCTTCCGCCTGACGCCGGATCACTATCTGAAGAGCCGCGCCGAGATGGTGAAGCTTTTCGCCGATCTGCCCGAAGCGCTGGAGAATACGGTGGAGATCGCCCGCCGCTGCTCCTTCGTCCTGAAGACCCGCAAACCGATCCTGCCGCGCTTCACCGGTGCCACGGCGGACCCCGAGGAGGCGGAGCGCGCCGAATCGCTGGAGCTTCGCCGCCAAGCCGTCGAAGGTTTGGATATGCGCCTACAGACGCTCGGCATGTCGGCGGGCTACGAGGAGAAGGATTACCGCGACCGGCTGGAATTCGAACTCAGCGTTATCGAGCGCATGAAATTCCCCGGCTACTTCCTGATCGTTGCCGACTTCATCAAGTGGGCGAAGCTGCAGGATATTCCTGTCGGCCCCGGCCGCGGATCCGGTGCGGGGTCGCTGGTCGCCTATGCGCTGACGATCACCGACGTCGATCCGCTGCGCTTCTCGCTGCTCTTCGAACGCTTCCTCAATCCGGAACGCGTCTCGATGCCCGACTTCGATATCGACTTCTGCCAGGATCGCCGCGAAGAGGTGATCCGCTACGTGCAGAAGAAATACGGCCGCGAGCAGGTGGCGCAGATCATCACCTTCGGTTCGCTGCAGGCGCGCGCCGCCCTTCGCGATGTTGGCCGCGTGCTCGAAATGCCCTACGGCCAGGTCGACAAGATCTGCAAGCTCGTGCCCAACAATCCCGCCAACCCGACACCGCTGTCGAAGGCGATCGAGGAAGAGCCCAAGCTGCAGGAGGAGGCCGACAAGGAGCCCGTCGTCGCCCGTCTGCTCGATATCGCCCAGAAGATCGAAGGTCTCTACCGCCACGCCTCGACCCACGCCGCCGGTATCGTCATCGGCGACCGTCCGCTGTCGAAGCTGGTGCCGATGTACCGCGATCCGCGCTCCGACATGCCGGTCACCCAGTTCAACATGAAGTGGGTCGAGCAGGCCGGTCTCGTCAAGTTCGACTTCCTCGGCCTGAAGACGCTGACGACGCTGAAGGTCGCCGTCGATTTCGTCGCCAAGCGCGGCATCAAGGTCGATCTCGCCGCGATCCCGCTGGATGACAAGCTGACCTACGAGATGCTGTCGCGCGGCGAGACGGTCGGCGTGTTCCAGGTGGAAAGTGCCGGCATGCGCAAGGCGCTGATCGGCATGCGTCCCGACTGCATCGAGGACATCATCGCGCTCGTGGCGCTTTATCGTCCGGGTCCGATGGAAAACATCCCGACCTACAACGCCCGCAAGCATGGCGAGGAAGAGCTCGAATCGATCCATCCGACCATCGATTATCTGCTGAAGGAAACGCAGGGCGTTATCGTCTACCAGGAGCAGGTCATGCAGATCGCCCAGGTGCTCTCGGGCTATTCGCTCGGCGAGGCCGATCTTCTGCGCCGCGCCATGGGTAAGAAGATCAAGGCGGAGATGGACCAGCAGCGCGAGCGCTTCGTCGTCGGCGCCGTCAAGAATGGCGTGTCGAAGCCGCAGGCCGATAACATTTTCGAGCTTCTGGCGAAGTTCGCCAACTACGGCTTCAACAAGTCGCACGCCGCAGCCTACGCCATCGTCTCCTACCAGACGGCCTACATGAAGGCGCATTATCCGGTCGAGTTCCTCGCCGCCTCGATGACGCTCGATATGTCGAACACCGAAAAGGTCAACGACTTCCGCCAGGATGCCAAGCGCCTCGGTATCGAGGTGATCGCGCCCTCCGTGCAGACCTCGTTCCGCCACTTCCAGACCGGCGACAACCGCATCTATTACGCGCTGGCGGCGCTGAAGGGTGTCGGCGAATCGGCCGTCGATCATATCGTCGAGGTGCGCGGCGACACGCCATTCGCCAGCCTCGAGGATTTCTGCCTGCGCATCGATCCGAAGCAGGTGAACCGGCGCGTGCTGGAAAGCCTGATCTTCGCCGGCGCCTTCGATTGCTTCGAACTCGATCGCGCCCAGCTTTCGGGCGGCATAGATCGCATCATGGGCTATGCCCAGCGCGCCCAGGAAAACAAGCTGAGCGGCCAGTCGGATATCTTCGGCGGCGTGTTGTCATCGGGTCCGGAAAAGATCTCGATGCCGCCTTTCTCGCCCTGGCTGCCCTCGGAGCGCCTACTCAAGGAGTTCCAGGTCCTCGGTTTCTACCTGACGGCCCATCCGCTCGATAGCTACAGCAGTGTGCTGGAGAAGATGCGCGTCCAGACCTTCGGTGATTTCGCAGCCGCCGTGAAGCAGGGCGCCAGCAACGCGCGCCTTGCTGGCACCGTCATCTCCAAGCAGGAACGCAAGACGCGCACCGGCAACAAGATGGGCATCATCGTCTTCTCAGATTCATCCGGCCAGTTCGAAGCGGTGCTCTTCTCGGAAATGCTGAACCAGTATCGCGACATGCTGGAATCGGGAAAATCCTTCGTCATCACCGCGACCGGCGAAGAGCGACCCGAGGGCATCGGTCTGCGCATCCAGACCATCCAGTCGTTGGAGGAAAAGTCGCTGCAGATGCAGAAGGCGCTGCGTGTTTATGTCCGCGATTCCGGCCCGCTGCGCGCCGTTGCCGCCCACCTTAACGCCCGGGGCGACGGCCTCGTCTCCTTCATCGTCATCAAGGAGGATGGCAAGCGCGAGATCGAGGTGGAACTGGCGCAGAAATACCGGATCACGCCCGAAATCGCAGCCGCCATGCGCTCGGCGCCAGGGGTGATCGATGTCGAGCTGGTCTAGAGCCTTTCCTGGTTAGCTTGAAGCATTCTGCCGGAGCAGGTTTTCGTCAGGGCAAAGGCGATTGGCGAAGGGCATACCCCGGGTACGGTCGAGCCGATCGCCTTTGCCCTGGCGGAAAGATGCCCGGCCCCTGCGGGGTTGGCTGAAACGGGCCGCCTGATCGTCCGGCCGGCTTGGCCGTATGCGTTGGCTACGACGCGCGCCGGCCGGACGACCATCCGACTCCGTTTGAGCCAACAGAATGCTTCAATCTAACCAGGAAAGGCTCTAGCCGCGCGTCAGCGTGATGAAATCGGTGCCCTGACCGGTCTCCGGGCCGACGCCGGTGTCGGAGATCGTCAGCGTCGATCCCGGCGTCAGCATGGAGTCGATCCGTTGCCTGGTGTCATCAGGAATGGTGATCCGGCCGAGCGCGTTCAGGATCGGCGTGCCCGAGATGATTGAGCTTTCCATCGTGCTGATGCCCAGCCGCTTCATCGTCTGGCTGGTCAAAGTGTTGGGCAGCGTCACGCCCAGCCACTCGGTGGTGCCGTCTTCGAAATTCACTTCGTGCGCGCTGAAGAAATGGGTCCCGAGCGCCAGCCCGGGCTCGGCGATCGTCACCGGCGCCTCGAACACCTGTTGGAAGCCCTGCCGCACCATGATCACGCCATTCGGCGGCTCGCCCTTGCCGGCGGCGCTATAGACCGCGCGCAGGAGGTCGTCACTGATGAGTGACTTGGCTGCGTCTGGTTTCATCGGATGCTGCTTCTTGAACTCGCCGATCGCTTGCACCGTCGCCGGCCCGAGATAACCATCGGCGTTGCCGACAGCAAATCCAAGTTCGGCGAGATAGGTCTGCAGATCGATGATGGTTTCGCGTTGCGCCCGGCGCGTGATCAGGATTTTCACCGGCTGGTCGTTGACGGGCGCCACGATCGGCTGCACCTGCAGCCGCGGCATCGCCACCTCGTTCATCGCCACCTGCACCGGCAGTGAGCCGATCGCCGGCCGAAGTTCGACGTCGGACAAAAGCGGCGCCGGGGCTGGCGCGTGTGGGCTGAACAGCAGCGGGTGATCGACCGGCTCCGGCGCAAGTTGCGCGTCGGTGATGATCACAGGCACGCCCATCTCGGTCATCTTGTAGAGCTGTTTCGCAAATGCGTCGGGCATGCGCACACAGCCGTGCGAGGCGGGATAGCGCGGCACGGAATTCGACTGGTGGAGCGCGATGCCCGACCATGTCAGCCGCTGCATGAACGGCATCGGCGCGCCCGAATAGATGTTGGATTCGTGGTAAGTCTGCTTCTCGATCACCGAGAAGATACCGCTTGGCGTGGTGTGGCCGGATTTTCCGCTCGATATCTTCGATGTGGCGATGACATCGGTTCCGTCATAGACGGCCAGCGATTGCTTGCTCTTGGAAACGAAGATCTGCAGCGCCCGCGCGTCCGTGGCGAACGCGGGGTGCACGAGGGCGGTGGCCGACAGCAAGCCGAGCCCGAAGACGAGACGCGAGAACATTTGAACCCAACCGATACGCAATACTACGGGCCGGAGGGTAATGCTCGAAACTTAAGGAAGATTTGAAATGCTCGATCCCGAGTAGGGCTCACATATTATTGATTGCGCTTTGTCCCGAACGTATAGCCGGTCTCGACCGTGCCCTTGCCGAATTTGTCGCGCAGCTTGTCCATCGCGGCTTCGGCCGCGGCACGCCGTCCGGATTGAACGTCGATCAGGTCGGGCGGATCGGCGCGCGTGGGGTCGCAAAGGTCGGTCACGCCGATGCCGATCAGTCGGAACTTGGTTCCGTCCGTCTCCTTCTGCAGCAGTTCGATCCCGGTGCGGAATATCCGGTCGGCAAGCTGCGTCGGGTCCTCCAGCTTGCGGTTGCGCGTGCGCGACTTGAAGTCTGCCGTCTTCATCTTCAGGACGACGGTGTGACCGGCGATGTCGCCCTTCTTCAGGCGCCAGGCGACTTTCTCGGAGAGATTGCGCAGCACCGGAACGAGTTCCTCATAGCGAGAAATGTCGTCGAAGAAGGTCGTCTCGGCCGAAACGCTCTTGGCGGGATCGTTGAGATGCACGTCGCGGTCATCGATCCCGCGCGACAGCCGCGACAGCCGCTGCCCCATGGTGCCGTAGCGACGCATCAGGTCTGCCTCGTCCATGGTCTGCAACTGGCCGATGGTGCGGATGCCATCAGCCTCAAGCGTCGCGGCGAAGGCCTTTCCCACGCCCCAGATCGTCGTCACCGGACGCGGCGCAAGAAACGAAACCGCTTCCTCGCGGCCGATCACCGAGAACCCGCGCGGCTTCTGCAGGTCGGAAGCGACCTTAGCCAGGAACTTGCAATAGGAGAGCCCGATCGAAACGGTGATGCCGATCTCCTTTTCGACGCGGCGGGCCAACTTCGCCAGCGTGCGCGCCGGTGGGTCGTTGTGCAGCCGCTCCGTGCCGCCGAGTTCCAGAAACGCCTCGTCGATCGACAGCGGCTGGACCAAGGGCGTCAGCTCCTGCATCATCGCCCGCACCTCGCGGCCGACCTTGACGTATTTCTCCATGTTGGGAGGGATCACCACCGCCTGCGGGCAGGCCTCCAGCGCCTTGAACATCGGCATTGCCGAGCGCACGCCGTAGATCCGCGCGACGTAGCAGGCGGTCGACACCACGCCGCGTTTTCCGCCGCCGATGATGACGGGCTTATCGGCCAGCTCGGGATTGTCGCGCTTCTCCACCGAGGCATAGAAGGCATCGCAGTCGATATGAGCCAGCGTCAGGCCGTAGAGCTCGTCGTGGCGAACGAGGCGGGGGCTGCCGCAGGCAGCACAGCGTCGCCCCTCCGCCTTCTGCTCGGCAAGGCAGTCGCGACAGAAGCCGGGTGTCTTGGCAGGATTGGCGGTCATCGACGGGAACAAAGGTTGAACATCGCGACATTACGCTCTAAGTTCGAGAGTCTCAAGAGCATGTCGGCGCTTATGCGCTGGTTTTACCCAGCGTCGTCGTGGTCGAAAAATGCCGCCGCATCAGCTCGGCCGCATGCGTCCAGTCAGACGCCTGTACGATTGTGCCGGTGGGCGGCGGCGCGAATGGCTTGAAATCGGCATTCGCCATCATGTTGAGCAGCAGGCACTCCGGCACATGGTCGGCAACGGAAAGGAGGTTGCGTTGGATATCGTCGATAAAGGCGACGGGCAGCTCCCGGCGGTCGTGCAGCGCCGCCACGATCGGCCCCTTCGGCTGTTCCGAGGCGATCATGTCGAAGCAGAGGTCGAACCGGTCGAGAAGCTTGCGGCGCACTTCGTGGTGACGCGGCGGCATAGCTGTGAGGAACACGATGTCGGCATCGGCAGCCAATGCATGCAGCGTCTCGACGGCACGCTCCGCCGGCTCCTGCCACAGGTCCTGGGTTTCGAAGAATATCTCGTGGAAGCGGTCGAATTGGTCTCGGTCCATCTCCGCCCCATCGAGCAGCGACACGATATTGCCGTGCAGCCGGAAAGAGCGCGGCAGGAGATCGTAATCATGCGAGCGCAGGAAGCGGGTGAGGGGCGAGAGAAATTCCAGCACCACCTCATCGATATCGCAGACGATCAGCGGGCGATCACCGAGGCGCACCTGCGAGGGATCGGTGACCACGCTCATGATCAATACTCGCCCGAGCCGAGGCCGGCAGGCGAGAAATGCTGCCAGGCGGCATTGAGCACCTCCGGCGGCGTACCGCTCGCCTGGCAAAACGCCAGCGCCGTCGGCTCATGCTGCATCAGGAAGTCCATCATGCCCGATAGAAACCCCGGATCATTGATCGCATTGCGCACTTGCGCCGGTTCGACCCCCGTCAACGCCAGGAAGCGGCCAAACAGATCGGGTTCGTTTGCGAGCCAGGCGAGAACTGCGATGGCCGTCTCTTGCGGGTCGGCGGCGCGTTGCTTTGAAGTCTTGAAGTTGCTCTGCATTTCTTGCGGTAAATTACCTATTTTTCAACCAAATACCGATAGCGTGCCGCAATCGGTTTCATGGCGGCCGGTGTGCTCGCGGGTTTATTTCCGCACGGCGAAACGGTTTTCATGACGGACTTAGGATCGCGTTCGATGCCCAAACAAGTGATGATTGTAGAGGATAACGAGCTCAACATGAAGCTCTTTCGCGACCTCATCGAGGCGTCCGGCTACAGAACCATCCAGACCCGCAACGGTATGGAAGCGCTGGACCTTGCCCGCAAGCATCGCCCCGATCTGATCCTCATGGACATCCAGCTGCCAGAAGTTTCCGGGCTCGAAGTCACCAAGTGGCTGAAAGAGGACGACGAGCTCCATGTCATTCCCGTCATCGCCGTCACCGCCTTCGCGATGAAGGGCGACGAGGAGCGCATTCGCCAGGGCGGCTGCGAGGCTTATGTCTCGAAGCCGATCTCCGTTCCGAAGTTCATCGAGACGATCAAGACCTACCTAGGCGACGCCTGATAGATCGGAAAGAAGCTTATGACCGCGCGCATTCTCGTCGTTGATGATATCCCGGCAAACGTGAAGCTGCTCGAAGCGCGGCTGATCGCCGAGTATTTCGACGTGCTGACCGCGTCCGACGGTTATCAGGCTCTGGCGATCTGCGAGCGCAACCAAGTCGATCTCATCCTGCTCGATATCATGATGCCGGGCATGGACGGCTTCGAAGTCTGCGAGCGGCTGAAGTCCAACCCGAAGACATCGCATATTCCCGTCGTCATGGTCACCGCGCTCGATCAGCCGGCCGACCGTGTGCGTGGCCTGAAGGCCGGTGCCGACGACTTCCTGACCAAGCCGGTCAACGATTTGCAGCTGATCGCCCGCGTCAAGAGCCTGCTGCGCCTGAAGACGTTGAGCGACGAACTGCGCATCCGCGCCCAGACGGCGCACACGATGGGCATCGACGAATTGCTGCGCGCCGATCAGCGCGGCGAGGAGGGCGGCCAGATCATGCTGGTGGATGGTCGCGCCAATTCGCAGGAGCGGATCATCAAGGCGCTGAAGCCGATCGGCAACGTGTTTGCCATTTCGGATGCTCAGGCCGCTATCTTCGAAGCATCCGAAAATCTGTTCGATCTCGTGATCGTCAATTCCAATATCGACGATTACGACCCACTCAGGCTTTGCTCGCAGCTCCGCTCGCTGGAGCGCACCCGTTTCCTGCCGATTCTGATCATCACCGAGCAAGGCGACGACGAGATGGTGGTGCGCGCGCTCGATCTCGGCGTCAACGACTATATCGTCCGCCCCGTCGATCCGAACGAGCTGGTGGCCCGCAGCCTGACGCAGATCCGCCGCAAGAACTACAATGACCGCCTGCGCGCCAATGTGCAGCAGACGATCGAGCTCGCGGTCACCGATCCGCTGACGGGCCTCAGCAATCGCCGCTATCTCGACAATCATATCAGCACGCTCTTCAACCGCTCGATGGCGCGCGGTCGCCCGCTGTCGGTGCTGATCGCCGATATCGATCGCTTCAAGCAGATCAACGACACGTATGGTCACGATGCCGGCGACGATATCCTGCGCGAGTTCGCCAATCGCGTCCGCTCCACGGTTCGCGGCGCCGATCTCGCCTGCCGCTATGGTGGCGAGGAGTTCGTCGTCGTCATGCCCGACACCTCGCCGGAGATCGCAGCCTCCGTTGCCGAGCGCCTGCGCGGCGTTATCGAAAGCGTACCCTTCGTGGTGAAGGGCACGGGCCAGGAGCTGCAGGTGACTGCATCCTTCGGCATCGCCTCGCGCACGCCGCAGGTCATCACGCCGGGCCATCTGCTGAAGCAGGCCGACGTTGCGCTTTATGAAGCGAAGAACGGCGGTCGCAACCGAGTCGTTGCCGCTGCCTGATAATGGCATAGGCGCGCTCGGCGCCCAGGACCCGCAGCGCATTGATCATCCACAGAAAGTTGAACGGCGTCGGACCGACCTGTGTGCGGATTAGCCGCAAGTAGTAGTGCTGGGTTTTGACCTTGGCGCTGGCCGCGACGGCCGATCTAGGTTAGCACAGACGCTGTCAGCCTCAGAAGAAAATGTGAGGCCCCGTCACTTTGTTTGATCTGATTGGCCGATTTTGATGGTTTTCAGGCGGTTTCACAGGCCTGCAAGCGCGAAGAATACTGGTCTATATTGTCCGTCTATTCTTGATGCCGTATCTTATTCTAGCGCGAGATGGCCGGAAAACATGCGAAACGGCGTCCCAAATCGGGACTTTTAACCATAAAATCAACCTAATAAATCTCATCATTAAGAATTTGTTGATTTTCTTTCATTTTCGCGCGAATGATCAATACATAGAAATAAGCACTCCCTATGCGGGGTGCGCCGATACCCCATGATGCTCAGGTCCGCCGCATCTCCTGGGTCGTGGGGTCGGTCGGTCGGCAAGCAACACCTGCGGTTCCTCGTGCCGCGTTGCCTGTTGACCGACCCCCTTTCGTAAAACGCCGTCCTCTCCGTTGAAACGGGCAGGGCGGCGTTTTCATTTGTCGGCCCCTCATCGTGCTTGTCGCAAGCCGTATCGCAGACAACAAAAAAGCGCGCAGCCTGGTGGCGCGCGCTTTTAAGCGGTCTACAGGATCAAGAAATTACTTGATCTTGGTTTCCTTGAACTCGACATGCTTGCGAGCAATCGGGTCGTACTTCGTCTTCGTCATCTTGTCCGTCATCGTACGGCTGTTCTTCGTCGTGACGTAGAAAGAACCTGTGTCGGCTGTCGACAGCAGCTTGATCTTGATTGTTGTAGCCTTGGCCATGGTCGTCCTGCCTTTAATTAAATGAAAGCCGTTGGAATCCGTCTAGGCGCCTCGGCTAATTCTGGCGCGAAACTACGAATCTAGCTTGAAAAGTCAACCCCGCTTTCGAATGAAAAGCAGTCTACCCGCCGAAAGCACTGCATAAACGCCGAAGAAGCCCGCAATCGCCCAGGCAAAGCCGTTGTTTCCCGCCACATCGATGGCCGCGCCGATGACTTGCGGACCCGCAACGGTACCGACGGCGTAACAGAAGACGAAGGCGGCATTGGCGGCGGCAAGGTCGGAGCCGGTGAGACGCGAGCCCAGATGGCTCAATCCGACCGTATAGAGGCCTGCCACGCAGCCACCCCAGAAGAGCAGGACGCCGGCCATCAGCAGCCAGCTATGAGAGAGCACGGGCAGCATCAGAGAGCCGATCAGGCCCATGAAGGCCATGCCAGCGAGCAGGGGACGTTTGTCCTTCATCTTGTCGGAAAGCATCCCCACCGGAATCTGGAAGATCATGTTACCGATCCCCATGACCGTCAGCAGCAGGGCCGCTTGAGTCTCGGTGAAGGCGGCGCGTACCGCGTAGATCGGAAACAGCGCCAGCCCTCCGGCTTCCACCGCGCCGAAGATGAAGACGGCGGCCGTGGCGCTCGGCACCAGGAAGACATAGCGCATGAAATGCAGTTCCGGCTTCTCTTCGAGCACCGGGCTTTCATGGCGTGCGACAAAGATCGGTATGGCCGCCATCAAAATGGCGCAGGCGCCGACGGCAAACGGCAGGATGCCGTCGCTGCCGAGAACGGAGAAGAGCAGGGGACCCGCCGCGAAGCCAAGCGACAGCACGGTCGCATAGATGCCCAGCACGAAACCGCGTTTCGATGGCGGCGAGGCGGCGTTGATCCAGAACTCGGAGAGAATGAACAGCGTGGTCGTGGCGCCATGGAACGCGAAGCGCAGCGGGAACCACATCCAGAAGTCCTGCGCATAGTAGAAGCTCACGGCACTGATTGCCGACACCACCACTGCCCAAAGCATCGTCTGCGCCACGCCGTAGGCATGCGCCAGCTTCGTCGTGATCGGCGCGGCCACCATCGCCGCGACACCGGCCATCGCCGTATTGAGACCGATCAGGGTCGAGGGGATGCCGCGCTTCTCAAGGATGATGCTCAGAAGCGGCAACCCCAGCCCGATCGCGATGCCGACCGCTGAGATCGACGAAACGGCGGCTACCAGAGACGGCCAATGGATTTCTTCGACATCGCCCGGTGTGCCGTTTCGCGGCTGAGACATATATCCACCCCTACAGAACTGCTGCGTAGTATCGCGCGCCGCGAGTCAGATGCCTTGGCGAGGTCCTGCCAAAGCCTGATGACGAGTGTGCTTTACTAGATGAACAAGGTTGGCGGCAATGATCTGTTTGCGGTGGAAGCGATTCAGTCAAACAAGCCTACCATCTCAAGAATTGGTGCAGTGCATTGAAGACAAACGCACGGCTCATCCGGCGCTGCTACACGCCAAATATGTCGTGATGGTGAAGGTTCAAGGAAAGTCTTCAGCCTTGATGCCGGCGGCCGGGGATTTCGTACTGATCCTGCTCGTCGCTGTGCCCGCCGAAACCATGCATCTTCAGCGCCCATTGCAGCCCGATGACCCCGCCCTTGATCGGCTGGATGATCAGCAGGGTGGCAAGCAGCGTCAGCGGCGTCCAGATGGCGAAGGTGAGCCAGAGCGGCATCGGCCAGATCAGGTCGGTCATCATGTAGCCGGCGATGATCACGTGGCCGACGATGACGATGGTGATGTAGGGCGGCAGGTCGTCGGCGCGGTGATGGTGCATGGCTTCGCCACAGGCCGCGCAATTATCCACCGGCTTCAGATAGGCGCGAAACAGCTTGCCGCTGCCGCAAGCCGGGCAACGGCCGAGAAGCCCGCGCTTGATCGATTGACCGAGCGGACGCTTGGCTTCATCGACATCGCCGTATTGGATCGCCTGGCCGTTCGAGGTGGTCGTCATGACTGCACTTCCTTCCCGGCGTCCCAAAACGCCTATCGACGCCCTCTCGGGGGTCTTGTCCCGGCCTGCTTGCGCGCGCGGCTTGCGTCGCGTCGGCCGCCCTTGTGGAATGAACGCACGGCGGTGGGCATTTTGCGCCCCTCGCTCACCATCTCGAACCGAAGCGCGCCGGCCAGCGGAATGGCTTCCACCAGCTTGACCGTGACACTGTCTCCCAGGCGATAGCCGAGGCCGGTCTTTTCACCGGATAGTGCCTGATGCGCCTCATCATAGATGAAGTAGTCCATTCCCAGTGTAGATATAGGAATGAAACCGTCCGCTCCATAGTCCGGCAGGGCGACAAATAGTCCCGATTTCGTCACACCTCCCACGCGTCCATCGAATTCCTCGCCGATACGGCCGGCAAGGTGATGGGCGATGAGGCGGTCGACGGTCTCGCGTTCGGCGGCCATGGCGCGGCGCTCGAAGGTGGAGATCTCGGCCGCGATATCGTCGAGGGCCGCTTCCTCGTCCGGCGTGATCCCGCCTTCGCCGAAACCGAGCGATCCCACGAGCGCGCGATGCACGATCAAGTCGGCATAGCGCCGGATCGGCGAGGTGAAGTGCGCGTACTTCATCAGGTTCAGGCCGAAGTGCCCGATATTCTCGGGGCTGTAGATCGCCTGGCTCTGCGAGCGCAGCACCATCTCGTTGACCATCGTCTGGTGCGGTGTGTCCTCGGCCTTGGCGAGAATGCCGTTGAAGTTGTTGGCGCGCATGTTGCCGCCCTTGGCGAGCGAAATGCCGAGCGTCGCCAGGAACTCGCGCAGGATTTCCTGCTTGGAGAGCGACGGGCCATCGTGCACGCGGTAGATCAGCGGCTGTTTCTTCTTTTCCAGCGTCTCGGCGGCCGCGACGTTGGCCTGGATCATCATCTCTTCGATCAGCTTGTGCGCATCGAGACGCGGCGGCACGACGACGCGGTCGACAGTGCCGTCGGGCTTCAGCTGGATCTTGCGCTCGGGCATGTCGAGTTCCAGCGGCTGCCGGCGCTCACGGCCACGCTTCATCACCTCATAGGCATGCCACAGCGGCTTCAGGATCGACTCCAGCAGCGGCCCGGCCTTGTCGTCGGGATTGCCGTCGATCGCGGCCTGCGCCTGCTGGTAGGACAGCTTGGCAGCGCTCTTCATCATCACGCGGTGGAAAGTATGCCCCGCCTTGCGGCCTTCCTTTGAGAAGGTCATGCGCACGGCCAACGCCGGGCGGTCCTGTGCCTCGCGCAGCGAGCAGAGGTCGTTGGAAATCCGCTCCGGCAGCATGGGAACGACGCGGTCGGGGAAATAGACCGAGTTGCCGCGCTTCAGCGCCTCGCGGTCAAGCGGCGAGCTCGGGCGCACATAGTAGGAGACATCGGCGATCGCCACGGTGACGATGACGCCGCCTTCGTTGTCGGGCGAGGGGTCGTGCTCGGCATAGACGGCGTCGTCATGGTCCTTGGCATCGGCCGGATCGATGGTGATCAGCGGTACGTCGCGCCAGTCCTCGCGGTGCGACATGGTCGCGGGCTTGGCGTCATCCGCCTCGGCAACCACAGCCGGCGGGAAGATATAGGGGATGCCATGGGCATGAATGGCGATCATCGAGATCGCTTTTTCCGAAGCGACCGAACCGACGATCGAGAGCACCTTGGCGCGCGGCAGTCCGAAGCTGCGCAGGCGCGCGACTTCGACCTCGACCAGATCGCCGTCCTTGGCGTCGCCCTTGTCATCGGGATCGATCAGCATTTCCTCGCCGCGCCGCTCGATCGGCAATAGCCGCCCGCCGCCGCCAGGCGCGTCCTTGAAGACACCGAGCAGCGCGCCGCGGCGCTTGTCGAGGATCTTGATGATGCGCGCCGTATAGGCCGGGCCACCACGATCGGTCGCGGCAAAAATCTTCGCGAGAATGCGGTCGCCCATGCCGGCGACCGGCGCCTTGCCCTTGCCGTTGCGGCCGGCAGGCGAGGAGGACTGCCGGATGGAGACGGCAGGCGCCACGCCCATCTCGTCCGACCATTCCGCCGGACGGCCGATCAGTCCGCCGTCCTTGTCGCGCGTGGTGATGTCGAGCACGGTAACCGGCGGCAGCGCGCCGGGACGGATCAGAGACTTGCGCGTCTTCTGGAGCATGCCTTCCTGCTCGAGATCACGCAGCAGGTGCTTGAGCTCAACACGGCTGTCGCCTTTCAGCCCAAAGGCCTTGGCGAGCTCGCGCTTGGAGGCCTTCTGCGGGTGATCGGCGATGAAGCGCAGGATCACTTCGCGCGAGGGAAGCGCGCCGTGCTGGATGTTGAGTGGCTCGACGGCGGGCGCCCTGCTGGAGCGTCCCGTCTTTTCGGGACGCTTGCCCATGCCCTTTGGTTCCCGCGGAATTCTGGTCACTCTTCGCTCTTTTTCTTCTTTGCGGGTGCAGCAGCTTTCTTGGCGGGCGCTTTGGCTTTTGCCTTCGGCTTGGCGGCTGCCTTTGCCGGCTTCGCGTCATCGCTCGCCGCAGCCTTGGCCTTCGCTTTCGGCTTCGCCTTGCTCTTGGCCGCCGGCGCCTTGCCGGCCTTGGCGGTGATGAGCGCCACGGCTTCCTCGACGGTCAGCGCCTGCGGATCGGTGCCCTTGGGCAGCGTCGCGTTGACCTTGCCCCAGTTGACGTAGGGGCCGTACTTGCCGTCGCGCACGGTGATCGCGCCGCCGCCATCGGGATGCTCGCCGAGCTCCTTTAGTGCCGCCGCTGCCGTGCGACCACGCCCGCCGGGACCCTTGGCGGCCTTCTCGGCGATCACGGTGACAGCGCGGTTGAGGCCGATGCTGAAGACGTCCTCGACGGTCTCGAGATTGGCGTAGCCGCCGTCATGCAGCAGGAACGGTCCATAACGGCCGATGCCGGCCGAGATCATCTTGCCCGATTCCGGATGCTTGCCGATATCGCGCGGCAGCGAAATCAGCGCCATCGCCTTTTCATAATCGATATCCTCGGGCTTCCAGCCCTTCGGCAACGAGGAGCGCTTGGCCTCCTTGCCGTCGCCACGCTGGACGTAAGGTCCGAAGCGGCCGGAGCGCAGCGTCAGTTCCTCGCCGGTCACGGGATCGGTGCCGAGCGCCTTAGGCTCGTTGAGTGCAGCACCCTCGGCCTCCGCGCCGCCTTCGGAAGACAGCTGGCGCGTGTAATTGCACTCGGGGTAATTCGAGCAGCCGACAAAGGCGCCGTACTTGCCGAGCTTCAGCGACAGGTTGCCCGTGCCGCAGACCTGGCAGATCCGGGGATCGCTGCCGTCCTCGCGCTTCGGAAACACCAGCGGGGCCAGCGATTCGTTCAGCGAATCGAGCACGTTGGTGACGCGCAGTTCCTTGGTGTCTTCGATCTGCGCGAAGAAATCCTTCCAGAAGTCGCGCAGAACCTGCTTCCAGTTCAGTTCGCCGGCCGAAATCCGGTCCAGCTTCTCTTCCAGATCAGCCGTGAAGTCGTACTCGACATACTTGGTGAAGAAGCCTTCGAGGAACGCCGTCACCAGCCGGCCCTTGGAATGCGGGATCAGCTTGCGCTTGTCGATGATCACATATTCACGGTCGCGAAGGGTCGCGAGCGTTGCCGCATAGGTGGACGGGCGGCCGATGCCGAGCTCTTCCATCTTCTTGATCAGCGACGCTTCCGAGTAGCGCGGTGGCGGCTCGGTGAAGTGCTGGCTCGAATTGATCTTCTGCTTGGCGAGGTTTTCGCGCGCATTGATCTCCGGCAGGCGACCATCCTCGTCGCCGTCGTCGCTCTGTTCGCCGTCTTCCTTCTGGTCCGTATAGGCGGCGATGAAGCCGTCGAAGCGGATGACGGAGCCGACGGCGCGCAATCCGGCCTTCTCGCCGTTATTGTCGGCGATGATCTCGGCTGTGGTGCGCTCGATCTCGGCCGATGCCATCTGGCTGGCGATGCCGCGCTTCCAGATCAGGTCGTAGAGCTTGAGCTGGTCGGCATCGAGAAACTGGCGAACCTTGTCCGGCGAGCGGTTGAAGTCCGTCGGGCGGATGGCTTCGTGCGCTTCCTGGGCGTTCTTCGCCTTGGTCGAATAGAAGTGTGCCTTCTCCGGCAGGTAGCGCTGGCCGAACTGGTCGACGATGGCGCCACGCGCGGCATCGATCGCCTCAGGCGCCATCTGCACGCCGTCGGTACGCATATAGGTGATCAGACCGACCGTCTCACCGCCGATGTCGAAGCCTTCATAGAGCTTCTGCGCCACCTGCATAGTACGCGAAGCCGAGAAGCCGAGTTTCGAGGAAGCGGCCTGCTGCAGCGTGGAGGTTGTGAAGGGTGGTCCCGGGTTGCGCTTGACGGGCTTGGCCTCGACGGTATCGACGACATAGGACGCGCCTTCGAGCAGCGCCTTCAGCTTGCCGGCCTCGTCGCCGTTGCCGATCGCGCGCGGCTGCAACCGCTTGCCATTCGCCGCAACCAGCTTTGCTTCGAACTCGTCACCGCGCGGTGTCTTCAGCAGCGCCGAGATGTTCCAGTATTCCTCGGAGACGAAACGCTCGATCTCGGATTCGCGGTCGCAGACGAGACGAAGCGCCACCGACTGCACGCGTCCTGCCGAGCGTGCGCCGGGCAGCTTGCGCCAGAGCACCGGCGAAAGATTGAAGCCGACGAGATAGTCGAGAGCGCGGCGCGCCAGATAGGCGTCGACCAGCGGCACGTCGATATCGCGCGGCTCTGCCATCGCGTCGAGCACGGCCTTCTTGGTGATCGCGTTGAAGACGACGCGCTTGACGGTCTTGCCGCCGAGCACGCGCTTCTTGTTCAGCATATCGAGCACATGCCAGGAGATCGCTTCGCCTTCGCGATCAGGGTCGGTTGCGAGGAACAGGCCGTCGGAAGACTTCACCGCGTCGGCGATGTCCTTCATACGCTTGGCCGAGGCCCCATCGACCTCCCACAGCATTTCGAAATCCTGGTCGGGCAGCACGGAGCCGTCCTTGGCGGGGAGATCGCGGACGTGGCCAAAGGAGGCGAGCACCTTGTATCCGGGTCCCAGATACTTGTTGATCGTCTTGGCCTTCGAGGGCGATTCCACCACTACAACATTCATGATGATTCTCTAAAAATGGATGCCAGCCGGCCTATATCAGGGCAGAGGACCTGCCGTGTCACGGTCGCCGGTTCTCCGACATGGACAGGGAATTCGTTTCGGTCAAGTACTTTGAGTGCATTTTTACGCATTGCAACGCGTTGCAACCAAAAGACGATATGCCGCATATTGCAATTTCTGATTATTGCGATATCGTTTTTCGCGTGTGGTTCAGGCTGCGACGATCAACCCTTCCCAATTGGGGCGCGAGTGCTTTCATGACGGCTAAGTACGCAAAGAAGGATACCGGCCGATCCGGCTCCCGCGAGAACATTGCCTTCATCCGCCAGATGCTCGCCGAGTTGCGTCAGGTGGCGGAAAAGGAAAAGGCCGACATGCTCTGCTATCTGATCGAGATGGCATATGTCGAAGCCGGCGATCTCCAGGCTCGTATGTAAGTCGTCAAACCTCCATTGCAATGGACACCATCCCGCCGGGGTGCCGGTGCAGCCGCCCGGCGATGTCGAGCTCCAGCAGCACGAGATAGACGGCCGAGGCGCTGAGCCCCGTGTGCCGGATGATATCGTCGATCTCCACGGGCGTCGGCCCAAGAGCGTCGATGATGCGCGCCCTGTCGGTCTCATCAGGCGGCAGCAGCGACGATCCGCCGCCGCGTTCCGGCTCCTCGGCAAGCGGCGCGGTAAACAGGTCGAGCTGTGATAGCGGCGCAAGCGCGCTGATCACGTCATCGGGCGCGGTAACGATCATCGCGCCATCCTTCAGCAACCCGTTCGTGCCGTGGCATCGTGGATCGAGCGGCGAGCCGGGAACCGCAAAGACCAGCCTGCCGAACTCGCCGGCGAGCCGCGCGGTGATCAGTGAGCCCGATCGCGTCGCCGCTTCCACCACCACCGTCCCAAGTGAAATGCCGGCGATCAGCCTGTTGCGCCTCGGAAAGTCACGCGCACGCGGCTCCCAGCCGAACGGCATCTCGCTGACAGCCAAGCCGTTGCCATTCCAGATCTCCTCAAGCAGTCCGGCGTTTTCGGGCGGGTAGGGCTGATCCAGCCCGCCGGCCATGGCGGCGATCGTGCCAGTGTCGAGGCTGGCGCGGTGGGCGGCCGTATCGATGCCGCGCGCAAGGCCGGAGATAACAGCATAGCCGACACGTCCACACTCTCTCGCGATCATCGCCGCGAACTTCGCGCCTGATATCGAAGCGTTGCGCGAACCGACGATGCCGACGGCCGGCTGCGCCGTTGCCGCGAGATTTCCTTTTACCGCGAGCAGTGGCGGCGCCCCGTCGATCTGCTTCAGCGCCTGCGGGTACTCCGGTTCGCCGATGCCGACGAAGCGCGCCCCGAACCGCTGCGCCGCGTCGAGCTCCTTCAGCGCTTCGCTCTCGGTGGCGATCCGGATCGCGCGCGTCGCGCCGCCGCGTGCCGAAAGGCCGGGCAGGGCGGCAAGGGCTGCTTCCGCAGAACCGAAATGATTGATGAGGTCGCGAAAGGTGGCCGGGCCGACATTGTCGGAGCGGATAAGACGCAACCAGGCAATCCTTTGCCTGTCCGTCAGCGCAATTCCTTTTGGCCTTGCGCTGCGTGCGTCCATCTATCCTATCCCTTTGCCCCGATCTTGCTTTCCGTGCCGCTGATGAGGCGGCTGATATTGGCCTTGTGCTTCCAGTAGGAGATCACCGTCATGATCGCCATGATCGCTGCAACCTTCTCTGCACCCAGTATCCACAATGCAACCGGAATGACAAGAATTGCAACCAGTGCGGAAAGAGAAGAATAACGGGTCAAGAAAGCAACGCCGAGCCAGACAGCCGCGAAGGCGAGAACCATCAGCGGTGCGACGCCAAGCAGCGTGCCGATATAGGTCGCGACACCCTTGCCGCCCTTGAAGCCGATCCAGACCGGGAAGAGGTGGCCGATGAAGGCGAAGAAGCCGGCGATGACCGCGGCTTCCGGACCGAAGAAGTAGGAAACGATCCACGCCGCCGCCGATGCCTTCAGCGCATCGAGGAGCAGCGTCGCGGCCGCCAGCTTCTTGTTGCCGGTTCGAAGAACGTTGGTCGCGCCGATATTGCCCGAGCCGATGCTGCGCACATCACCGAGCCCGGCAGCGCGCGTCAAAATCAGCCCGAACGGAATGGAGCCCAGCAGATAGCCGATGGCGGCGGCCGCCAGCGCGATTTGCCAGGTGATCTGCCACGTCATGAGATCAGCGCCCATGTTCCCCCACTTGTCTTCTTATAATGTATGTACGCACTGGCCGGCGACATAGGTCGCGACTGCACGTCCGCTGAAGCGCGCGTCTTCGAACGGCGTGTTCTTCGAGCGCGAGAGAAGCATGTCCTTGGCGACAATCCAAGGCTCTTCGAGATCGATCAGCACGATATCCGCCTTGGCGCCGGGCTTCAGTGTACCGGCATCAAGACCGAAGATCTGCGCCGGCCGCGTCGACATGGCATCGATCAGGCGCATCAGCGTCACATGCCCGCTGTGGTGCAGGCGAAGCGCTGCCGCGAGCATGGTCTCGAGCCCGACAGCACCGTCGGCAGCCTCGCCGAAGGGCAGGCGCTTGGTGTCGACGTCCTGTGGGTCGTGCGAAGAGACGATGATGTCGATCGCCCCGCGCGCCAGCGCATCCACCATCGCCACGCGATCGTCTTCCGAGCGCAGCGGCGGATAGAGCTTGAAGAAGGTGCGGTACTCGCCGATGTCGTTTTCGTTGAGCGCGAGATTGTTGATCGAGATGCCGCAGGTGACAGTCGCGCCACGGCTCTTCGCAAGCTCGATCGCCTCGACGGATTCGGGCACCGAGATCATCGCCGCGTGGTATTTGCCGCGCGTCAGCTTGGCAATGCGCAGGTCGCGCTCCAGCGGGATCAGTTCGGTCTCGCGCGGAATGCCGCTGAGGCCGAGCCAGCTTGCGAACAGCCCCTCATTCATGACACCGCCGGCGGCCAGATGCTGGTCGCGCGTCTCGCAGGAAATCACAGCGCCGAATTCCCGCGCATAGGTCATCACCCGGCGCAGAACCTGCGCGTCGTGGATGCTGGAGCGGCCGTCGGTGAAGGCCACCGCGCCGGCTTCCATCAGCATGCCGATCTCGCTCATCTCCTCGCCGGCGAGACCCTTGGTGATCGCCGCTGCCGGATAGACATTGACCAGCGCCTTGTCGCGGGCGGTCTTCTTCACAAACTCCACCAGCGCGATGTCGTCGATGACGGGATCGGTGTCGGGCATCATGATGATCGAGGTCACGCCGCCCGCGGCAGCGGCCCGGCTGGCCGACTCGATCGTTTCGCGATGCTCGGCCCCAGGCTCGCCGATATGGACGCGCGCATCGACGAGACCGGGCGCTGCGACAAGCCCGTTGCAGTCGCGCACCGTCGCGCCTGCGGGTACTGCCTCGCTCAGCGCATCCTTGCCGGAAGCGACGATCACGCCGTCCTTGACGACGATCGCGCCGACCTCGTCGAGATCTCTGGAGGGGTCGATGATGCGAACGTTCTTGAAGACGATCGAGTTGCTCATGCGCCGGCTCCTTCGCTGCGGGGACCCTGGTTCTGCGAGATCAGCAGCGTTTCCATGACAGCCATGCGTACGGCGACACCCATTTCGACCTGTTCGGCGATCACGCTCTGCGGCCCGTCCGCGACTTCGGAGGCGATTTCAACCCCTCGGTTCATCGGTCCAGGGTGCATGACCAGCGCATCCTCCTTCGCCGCCTTCAGCGTCTCCGCGTCGAGACCGTAGAAGTGGAAGTATTCGCGCACCGACGGCACGAAGGCGCCGGACATGCGCTCGCGCTGCAGCCGGAGCATCATCACGACGTCTGCGTCCTTCAGGCCCTCCTTCATTGAGTGGAAGACCTCGACACCCATGTCGGCGATCCCAGCCGGAAGCAGCGTGGCCGGTGCCACGACGCGAACCCTGGCACCCATGGCGTTGAGAAGCAGGATGTTGGAGCGCGCCACACGCGAGTGCAGCACGTCACCGCAGATGGCGACGATGATGCGCGACAGCTTGCCCTTGGCACGGCGGATCGTCAGCGCGTCGAGCAGCGCCTGCGTCGGATGCTCATGCTGGCCATCGCCGGCGTTGACCACCGAGCAGGAAACCTTCTGTGCGAGAAGGGCGGCGGCGCCAGCGCTGGAGTGGCGGATGACCAGTACGTCGGGGCGCATCGCGTTCAGAGTCATCGCCGTGTCGATCAGCGTTTCGCCCTTCTTCACCGAGGAATTGCCGACCGACATGTTCATCACGTCGGCGCCGAGGCGTTTGCCGGCGAGCTCGAAGGAGGCCTGCGTGCGGGTGGATGCTTCGAAAAACAGATTGATCTGCGTCAAACCTCTAAGGGTCGACGTCTTTTTCTCTCGCTGTCGACTGATCTTGACGGCCTCGTCGGCCTTGTCGAGGAGAAAGGTGATATCCTGCTCTGTGAGCCCTTTGATACCGATGAGGTGGCGGTGGGGAAAGAAGACCATGAACCTGCCTCTATGCTGTCGTCAGCGGCTCTATAAAGAGTGCGTGCGGCGGCGGCAAGCATGCGCTGTGGGCAAACCGCGCTCTCCCCCTGCAATTTTGTCGCAATTGGGCTAAAGCACAAGGAGTGCCAAACTTCCGGTTTCCCTTTGCCCGCCTCATACTCTAGAAGCGATTCATGACATCCGCTGAAGAAAAACTCGCCGAACTCAACCAGCCGAGCCTGTGGTCCGGCATCAACGCCTACAGGTCCGATCCGCTGATCGTCGACCTCACTGGTGCGTTGCCGCGCGGCATTCGCGATGATCTCGACAATATGGGCCGCTACGTCACATCGCCGGAAGCGCAGGAACTGGCGCGCATGGCAAACCAGGGTGTGCCGCAGCTGCGCACCCATGGCCCGCGCGGCGAACGGCTCGATGTCGTGGAATTTCACCCGGCTTGGCACGCGCTGATGCGCCGCTCCATGTCCGTTGGTCTTCATTCGTCCGTCTGGGATCCGCAGGCCGATGCCGAGGCGAAAGACCAGGCGCACAAGATCCGCGCCGCTCGCTTCTATTTGTCGGCGCAACTCGAGACCGGCCACCTCTGCCCGATCACCATGACGAGCGCATCCGTTGCCGCTCTCTCCGCGTCGCCCGCCGTCCAGAAGGACTGGGCGCCGAGGATCCTGTCGCGCAAATACGATTCGGCCAACAAGCCGGCCATGCAGAAATCCGCCGTCACCATCGGCATGGGCATGACCGAAAAGCAGGGCGGCACCGATGTCCGCTCGAACACGACGTCTGCCGAAAAAGTCAGCGAGGGCATCTACCGCCTGTCGGGCCACAAGTGGTTCATGTCGGCGCCGATGAGCGACGCCTTCATCATGCTGGCGCAGACCAAGGAGGGCATGGGCTGCTTCCTGGTGCCGCGCCTGCTCGAGGACGGATCGGCCAACGGGCTGCAGTTCCAACGCCTGAAGGACAAGGTCGGCAACCGCTCGAACGCATCCTCCGAGGTCGAGTTCAGCGATACCTTCGGCTTCCTGCTCGGCGGCCCAGACGCCGGCGTCCGCACCATCCTCGACATGGTCACGCTGACGCGCCTCGATTGCGCGCTGGCATCATCAGGCATCATGCGCGCCTCGCTGGCCGAGGCCGTGCACCACACCCGTGGCCGCAGCGTCTTCGGCAAGATGCTGGTCAGCCAGCCGATTATGACCCGCGTGCTTGCCGACATGGCGCTCGACGTTGCCGCCGCGACAGCACTCTCCTTCCGTCTCGCCGACGCCTTCGACCGCGCGCGCGGCAGCGCCGAGGAGGCCGCCTATGCCCGCGTCATGACGCCGGTTGCCAAATACTGGTGCTGCAAGATCGCTCCCGCGCTCATCTATGAAGCGATGGAGTGCATCGGCGGCAGCGGCTATATCGAGGAACGCCCGATCGCCCGCCACTATCGCGAAGCGCCCGTGAATGCGATCTGGGAAGGCTCGGGCAACGTCATGGCGCTCGATGTCTTGCGTATCCTGAACCGCGGCAAGGATCTTTTCGAGACCGTCTTCGCAGGGCTTGCCCGCGATCTGGGCCCGGCCGGCAAGAAGACCATCGACGTGCTGCGTGCAGCCATGGCGCTTTGCGAACGCGACGAGGGCGCTGCTCGCCTGCTCGTCGAGCAGCTGGCGCTCGCGGCGGGTGCCGCCGAGCTCTATCGTCTGGGGGCAGGGCGCATCGCCGATGCCTTCATCGAAACCCGTCTCGCCGGCGGCTGGCGCTCCACCTACGGCATGCTCGATAGCCGTTTCGATGCCAGCTACATCGTCGATCTCCTCTATCCACCGGCATCCTGATGACGACAACGCTCCGCCGCGCGCGCCTCGACGATCTCGATCAGATCTACAACATCTCGCTGGTCACGGGCGACGCCGGCCAGGACGCAACGCCGCTGCATCGCGACGGCAAGCTCATCGGCCACATCTACTCCGCGCCTTACGTGACGCTGAGCCCGGAAACCGCCTTCGTGGCCGAGGATGCCGAAGGCGTCGCCGGTTATATCGTTGGCGTCTACGATACGCTTGCGTTTCAGGCTCAGCTTGAGCGCGACTGGTGGCCGGCGCTGCGCAGCGCCTACCCGGACCCGCAAGGCGATCCCGACCTCTGGAATGCCGACGAGAAACGCATCGCCGCGATCCATCATCCCTCGTCGGCGCCAGCGGCCATCATCGAGGCTTTCCCGGCTCATATCCATATGAACCTGCTGTCGCGTCTGCGCGGGCAGGGGATGGGGACGAAGCTGCTCGACCTGTGGCTCTCGCAGGCGAGAGACGCCGGCGTGAAGTCCGTGCATCTCGGCGCCAGCGCAACGAATGCCAATGGTATCGGCTTCTGGGGCTCTCGCGGCTTTACGCGCCTCGGACCGCCGCTCGTCGAGCCGTCCGAGCGCACCGTCTGGTTCGGCCAGACGCTCTGATCGATGTCGCCACACGGCGACATTCGGCTGCCCGCAGCGAATGGCCCGAAAACAATCCACAATCTTTCAAAGGGTTCGCCGTTGCCGGTTGGGGGCGGTGTTGTTACTCACCGATAAGTGACACATGAAATCCGAGTCCCTGATGCTGAATGACCCCATGCCTTTGACCCCCATCGCGAGCGCACCGCAGGCCGAACCGGAAAAGCGTGTGCGCGACCGTGGCGCGACGGAAAAAGCGATCCTCAACGCCGCCAAGGCGCTGCTCGCGGAAGAGGGGTTCCAGAACTTCGGCATCAACGCCGTGGCCCGCAAGGCCGGCTGCGACAAGCAGCTGATCTATCGCTACTACGGCGGCCTGAATGGCCTTGTCGATGCCATCGGCGCCGATCTCGGCACATGGGTGAAGGACCGCATTCCCGAGGACACGGGCGGCATGTTCCTGCTGACCTACGGCGACCTGATGGAGCGCCTGTCGCTGCTCTTCCTCCAGGCGTTGCGCGACGACCCGCTGATGCGCCGCATCGTTGCCTGGGAAGTCTCCGAAAACACCGAGCAGGTCCGTCGTCTCTCGGAAGCGCGCTCGAAAGCATTGGCGACATGGCTGGAGCGCATGCGCGGCTCGCTGACGCCGCCCAAGGGCGTCGACGCCGTCGCCGTCAACGCGATTCTGATCGCCGCCATCCAGCATATCGTCCTTTCGGCGTCGGCCGGCGGACAGTGCGCCGGCCTGGCGCTGAAGGCGTCGAAGGATTGGGAAAAGGCGGAGCAGGCCCTGAAACGCATCGTTCGCGGCGTTTACGGCTGATTGGGCCCAGACTTTCCCACAGCCTCCTGCTCGGCTGTTAACCTTAACAAATGGTTTACATTGCGCACATGGAGTTAAGAGGTCAGGTTACCGGGCAGTTTCAAAGTTGAGTTGTCTGGAACCATGCGAACCAAAATCGCGAGAATCATGTTCCTCGTTGCCGCGATGATGTTCTTTGCCGTGCTCGCGCTCGATATTGCGGTGCCGGCCCTGGTGCTGGGTTTGATGGCATTATCGACATGGCTGGTCTCGCTTGATCTGCCATTCGCAAAGCGACAAAGAGGGGCGACCGCATGAAGTGGTTCCTGATCTTCTGGGCCGGTCCGATCGTGTTTCTGGCGGGCTGGTACTGGCTATCCTACTACGACATGAGCTTCGGCATCTTCATGCTCACACGTCAGGCCCACGACCTGACGTTCCAGGTCTACGCCAATATTCTCGGCATCCCCGCCGAAACCATCCCGCCGTTGGTCGCCCGCGCCGTCGTGGTCGACAGCCTCGTCGTCTTCGCCATCATGGCGTTCCGCAGGCGCAAAAAGATCGCCGCCTGGTGGCGGGCGCGTCAGGCGTCCGGTTCTTCGAGCGCCGCCCTTCCAAGCAAGGATAGCCTGTCGAGAGCGCCTTGAAGAATGAAGCTCGCGGCCGCCGAATCGATGCGTTCGGCCCGCTTGGCGCGTGACACGTCCATTTCCAGCAGCGCCCGCTCGGCGGCGACCGTCGACAGCCGCTCATCCCAATAGACGAAGGGCAGGGCCGTCTTCTGCTCCATATTGCGCACGAAGGCGCGCGTGGCCTGGACCCGCGGACCGGCCGACCCGTCCATATTCATCGGCAGACCGATAACGAAGGCCGCGACCTTTTCCTTCTCGGCGAAGCCCAAAAGCACCTCGGCATCGATGGTGAATTTCTCGCGCTTGATGACCGGGCGCGGCGTCGAGAATCGCCGGCCGAGATCCGACATCGAAAGCCCGATCGTCTTGGTGCCGAGGTCGAGACCGGCGATTGCCTGTCCCGGCTGAAGGGTCGCCGCCAGTTCCTCGATCGTCAGCACCGTCATCGTCGTTTCATCCCGTCAAAAGAAATTGAAGCCTCGACCGCTTTTCTTTGCGGCGGTATCGGTTATCTCCATACCCATCGAAACAGGCTTTTGCATCACTTAATAAAAGGACAGATTTCATGAAGATCACTTGGCTAGGCCATTCCGCCTTTCGCATCGAGACCGCGAAGGCAACCATCCTCCTCGACCCTTTCCTGACGCATAACGGCTCCTTCGCCGGGCAGCACATCAAGGACGTCACCGCTGGAGTCACCCATATCCTCTTGACCCACGGCCACGGCGACCACGTCGGCGATACCGTTCAGATCGCCAAGGAAACCGGCGCCGTCGTCCTCGCCAATGCCGATCTCGCCTCCTGGCTCGGCTCCAAGGGCGTCGGAAAGATCGAGATGGGCAATACCGGCGGCACGGTGTCGCTTGGCGGCTTCTCCGCCACCTTCACCAACGCGCTGCATTCCTCCGCCCAGATCACCGAGGACGGAGTCTCCCACGCGCTCGGCAGCGCCAACGGCCTGATGCTGCACTTCGACGACGAAGCCTCGATCTTTGCCATGGGCGACACCGACATCTTCTCCGACATGGCGCTGATCAACGAACTGCACCAGCCCGATATCGGCCTCGTCCCGGTCGGCGACCGCTTCACCATGGGCGGTGCCGTGGCCGCACTCGCCTGCCAGCGCTACTTCAACTTCAAGGCCGCCATCCCCTGCCACTACGGCACCTTCCCGATCATCGATCAGACGCCCGAAAAGTTCGTCGCCGGCATGGAAGGCGCAAAGACCGAGGTGAAGGCGATCAAGCCGAGCGAGAGCGTCGTTCTCTGACGCATTGGCACTTCGCCCTCAGTTGAAAGGGCGGAAATCTGAATGAACGAAAGGCCATGCCCGTTGCACACAGCGGGCATGGCCTTTATAGCGTGTGGGAAAATCCCATCCGGAGAATATGATGTCCGTCGACCTAGCCACCGTTAAGCGCGTTGCGCGCCTTGCCCGTATTGCCGTCTCCGAAGATGAGGCAAACCGCATGGTCGGCGAGTTGAATGGGATCCTCGGCTTCGTCGAGCAGCTCTCCGAAGTCAATGTCGAAGGCGTCGAGGCGATGACATCGGTCACGCCGATGCTGATGAAGAAGCGCACCGACGACGTCACCGACGGCAACAAGGCCGCCGATATCGTTTCCAACGCGCCTGTTACCGATCAGAATTTCTTCCTGGTGCCTAAAGTCGTCGAATAAGGCCTTTCGCCGCTTTCCGACCTCGTTGCCATTCAAGATTTGAAGCGAACCATCATGAGCGAACTCACCAGCCTGACCATTGCCGAAGCCCGCACCAAGCTGCGCGCCAAGGAAATCAAAGCAACCGAACTCACCGAGGCCTATATCTCGGCGATCGAGGCGGCCAACGACAAGCTCAACGCCTATATCAAGGTGACGCCTGAAAAGGCGATGCAGATGGCCGAAGCCTCCGACGCCCGTCTTGCCAGCGGCAAGGGCGGCGAGCTCGAGGGCATTCCGCTCGGCATCAAGGATCTCTTCGCCACCGAAGGCATCCACACCCAGGCCTGCAGCCACATCCTCGACGGTTTCAAGCCGCATTACGAATCGACCGTCACGCAGAACCTGTGGGACGACGGCGCCGTCATGCTCGGCAAGCTGAACATGGACGAGTTCGCCATGGGCTCCTCCAATGAGACCTCGCATTACGGCGCGGTCATCAACCCCTGGCGCGCCGCAGGCTCGAACCAGCAGCTGGTTCCGGGCGGTTCCTCGGGCGGCTCGGCGGCTGCCGTGGCAGCCCATCTTTGCGCCGGCGCCACCGCCACCGACACCGGCGGCTCGATCCGCCAGCCCGCCGCCTTCACCGGCACCGTCGGCATCAAGCCGACCTACGGCCGCTGCTCGCGCTGGGGCACGGTTGCCTTCGCCTCGTCGCTTGACCAGGCCGGCCCGATCGCTCGCGACGTCCGCGACGCCGCAATCCTCCTGAAGTCCATGGCCTCTGTCGACGCCAAGGACACGACCTCGGTCGATTTGCCTGTTCCGGATTATGAAGCCGTGCTCGGCCAGTCGCTGAAGGGCATGAAGATCGGCATTCCGAACGAATACCGCGTCGCCGGCATGCCGGAAGAGATCGAAACGCTCTGGCAGCAGGGCATCGCCTGGCTGAAGGATGCCGGCGCCGAGATCGTCAACATCTCGCTGCCGCACACCAAGTACGCGCTGCCGGCCTATTACATCGTGGCGCCCGCAGAGGCTTCTTCGAACCTCGCCCGCTACGACGGCGTGCGCTACGGCCTGCGCGTCGACGGCAAGGACATTGCCGACATGTACGAGAAGACCCGCGCCGCCGGCTTCGGCAAGGAAGTCAAGCGCCGCATCATGATCGGCACCTATGTTCTCTCGGCCGGTTACTACGACGCTTATTACATCCAGGCCCAGAAGGTCCGCACGCTGATCAAGCGCGACTTCGACCTCGCCTTCCACGCCGGCGTCGACGCCATCCTGACGCCAGCGACCCCATCGTCCGCCTTCGGCATCGCCGATGAGGATCTGGCATCCGATCCGGTCAAGATGTACCTGAACGACATCTTCACCGTCACCGTCAACATGGCCGGCCTTCCAGGCATCGCGGTTCCCGCCGGCCTCGACCACAAGGGCCTGCCGCTCGGCCTGCAGCTGATCGGCAAGCCGTTCGAGGAAGAAACCCTCTTCAAGACGGCCCACGTCATCGAACAAGCCGTCGGCCGCTTCACCCCCGCCAAGTGGTGGTAAGCGGACTGAAAATCAGAGACATGACGATCGCCGACCACATGCTGGTCGGCGAAGTCGGTTTTGGGGTAGGGAAGACCCACGCATCTTAGATGCGCCAAGTGGAGGAGAAGCTTATGGCATCGCAGATTGCAGCGCTCGTTGACGCTTTCGACCGCCTGGCTGCCGCAGACTTCGTGATGGGCGCGGATTGGAAAGCCGTGCATGACATCTGCCAGGCCCATGAAGGCGAACAGCCTTTCGATTGGGGCCACGCGCTCTGTCACCGCATCGAAGGCGATACATGGAATGCCGGTTACTGGTATCGGCTGGCTGGCAAGCAGGTTGCCACAGGTTCGTTCGGCGATGAGTGGGCGGCCATGCGCCCGGTGCTGCTGTCCAAGTGAAAACGGCGCCGCACACGCATCCACCGTGTTTCGGGCACTGGTTTTTCATCTCTGATTTGTCGGTCCACAAGTATCCAATTTGCTGATGCCGATCACGTATGTATCTCGCTGGATTTTTATTTGGCGACCTGCTACGTGCGATTGAATTCTATTGGTGGATAACGCTTTGCCCGCAGGCCGTATTTCTATTATCGCCCCGACATACAATGAATCGGGAAACGTCATTCCTTTCATCGAACGCACCAAGGCTGCCCTTCATGAAAAGGATTGGGAGATTATCTTCGTCGATGATAATTCCGCCGATGGAACGGCGCAGAAGGTATTCGACTACGCTGCGCATGATCCGCGCATACGCATTATTACGCGTCTGACCGATCGAGGCCTCGCCAAGTCGAGTATCCAGGGCATGCTGTCTGCAAAGGGCGGACTGCTTTGCGTGATGGATGTCGATGGTCAGCATGATCCTGAAGTGGTCAAGGATCTGGTGAATCGATTGCACCAGGATAACTTGCACATCGTCAGCGCCGCCCGACGGTTGGGCGATGAGCGCCAGGCGGATGCGTTGTCGCCGGTCCGTAACACGCTGTCGAAGGTTGGCAACTGGTTGAGCAGCTTCGTTTTGGGACGCCAGCTCGTCGACCCGCTGACGGGCTTCTTCATTATCAGGCGCGAGGCGTTTCTGGGAGTTGCGCCGCAGCTTGGCGACGCGGGCTTCAAGCTCCTTCTCGATATCCTCTATTCGCGCAAGGACCTGCGTCACGCCGAAGTGCCGTTTGATTTCCAGGCGCGACTCAGCGGCGAATCGAAGCTCGACAGCTATGTCATCTGGAAATTTGTCACCTTCCTTCTCAGCAAGATGACCCGTGGCATTGTGCCGGCGAACCTGATCTCTTTCTTGTTCGTTGGAGGGCTGGGTCTCTTCGTTCACATGGCGGTTCTGTACAGCGCACTGGCGCTAACCGTGCCCTTCATGGCGGCGCAGACCGTTGCGACGCTGGTCGCTGCTACCAGCAACTTCCTGCTCAACAACCTGCTGACCTTCCAGGATCGCCGGCTGCGCGGCATGAACAAGTTTTGGGGCTATCTCAAGTTTCTGTTCGTCTCCTCCGTCGGCATCGTCGCCAACGTTTCAGCTGCGACGCTTGCCTATGAGCGACTGGTTCACGTGGTCTTCCTTGCTACGCTGGCGGGCATCGCCATCGACACCGTCTGGAAGTTCGTGATCGCCAACAAGTTCATCTGGAAGTAGGCGAGGCGCACCCCATGCAGTCCAAGACCGTGGATGCTGCAAAGCCTCTCTGGATCATCCTTGCAATCGTCGTCTGTCTGCTGGTGCTGCGTCAGCTCATGCATCAGTCGATGTTCTTTGATGGCGCGATCTACGCCAGCATCGCGCGCAATCTGGCTGAAGGCGCTGGATCGCCGTGGCGGCTGCAGTTTTCGGAGACCCTGTTCCCGGTCTTCTCTGAACATCCGCCCTTGATGATGTGGCTTGAGGCGATTGGCTTTCTTCTGTTCGGCGACACGATCGCGGTCGAGAAATGCTTCTCCTTGATGACGCTGATCGCCAGTGGTTTCGTTTTGCTGAAGATTTGGCAAAGGCTTCACGAGAGCGATCCGGAGCTCTGCTTTGCAGGTCCCATGGTTTTGGCCATGGCGCTCGGCGCAGGACGTGTCAGCTGGGGCTTCACCAACGGCATGCTCGAAAACCTGCTCATCGTTTTCACCTCCCTGGCGATCTATTGTGTCATCGTCGCCTATGATGGCGCAGATCGCGGGAAGGTCATGTTGCGTTCGATCCTGATGATCGCGGCAGGCATATTGGTGGCGTTGGCGCTGATGACCAAAGGATTGGTCGGTCTGTTCCCGCTTGCAACACCGGGAATATGGTGGCTGGCATTTCGTCGTCGAAGCCTGGTTTCCGTCATTGCTGACACCTTGGTCATGACAGCGACGGTCGTCATGTTTTTTGCAGCTCTCTGGCAGCTCGACGGCGCCCGGGACGCGATCGAGCGCTATCTCTCGATACAGCTATTGCCGAGCCTGACCGGTCAGCGTGGCAGCGGTGGCGGCAACTGGAACGCAGTGCGCGCTTTCATACGCGTGAATGCGTATCCGGCGATCATCACGCTCATTATTGTGCTCTGCGATCGCCGTTGGGGAAGCCGCTCCGAAGTGCCGCGTTTAAGCCAGGCGCGACGAAGGACCGCGATCTTCCTCGCGCTCATTGGCTTCTCCGCCTCGCTTCCCTTGCTGGTCAGCCCCCGCGTCGCGAGCTTCTATTTCAACCCCTCGCTGGCCTACTTCGCATCGGCATTCGCGATTGCGGGCGCACCAGCTGTTGTCCGAGCGCTTCAGGCGCTGAACACGCGCTCATATCGGCGGCTGTCGATCGGCTTGGCGGTCGCACTTGCGCTGAGTGTCATTCTCGTCGGCTTCAACATTGGTCGGCCGGGGGCGGATGCGGATACGATCGCCAATGCTGCGCGCATCGCGGATCATGTCTGCCCGTCGTCAGGAACGTGCGAAAGTACGGTTGCCGTCTGCGGCGCCGGGGCCGATGATTGGGCGCTTTACGGCTATCTGGAGCGTCGACATAAGATCAGCCTTGCAACCATGGATGCCGCTACGAGCAACCATATCGTGGTCGACGATAGCTGCGCTGGCGAAGCGGCCGGCTACAGCGACACAGGTCTTCAGCTTTCGAAATATCGCCTGCTTCAACGCTGAGGCGGCAAAACGGCGCCGCATACGCGGCGCCGTTTCCCCGTCATCGGTTGTCCAGCTGCGAGCGCACCAGTCGCAGCCCGCGTTCGGTGATCCGGTATGGCTGTCCGGTTTGGGATCTTATCGCCTTCAGCCGTTTGAGCTTTCGAAAGAGCTCGAGGTCGAAGCCCGGGTAAAGCCAGCCGTCGCGGGTAAGGCAGTTGACCGCCTCGATCTTCTTTTTGTCGTCGCGTTCGATTTCGATGCGGCCGCCTTGGGCCAGCAAGTGCAGGATGCGCTGTTCCGCGCGTGAAATATCCATGGAAATGTTGATCCGGTCTCGCGCCATTAAGGCGCACAAAAACGATCTGGCGTCCGCGTTGGACGTCAGGGCTTCGTTCTCGTCGGGCCCATGCGCGCAAGAAAACTTGCGGGCAGGGCCTTTACCGGGTCTCTGATTGCGAGCTCAACATGAGGGTTTGATAGGCTTCGGCCCCGTCGGCGTCAAGGTCGGCGCCAAGCGAGCTCCGTCTTTCGCAATGCGGGATAAGCTTCGCCTGACGTTACGGAAGGCTTTGATATGGCTCGATTCGGTGGTTTACTTTCCTCGGTGTTTCGGAGGTTTTGATTGATCACGATTCGCAATGCACATGAGGGAGAGGCCGAGGCACTGAGCGAGATCGGCTTGCGCGCCTGGCAAAAGGCCATGGCGCCGATCGGCGAGGCGGATGCGATGGCGTCGGCTGCCCGCAGCGCCTTCATGAATTTCGCCGAGACCCGCTGGCTGACTATCACCGTTATCGAATGGAACGGCCACACGGCCGGATGGGCCGCGCGCGAAAATCTCGACGAGACGATTTCCGACTTCTGGATCGATCCGTCTTTTACCGGCCATGGCCTTGGCTCGGCATTGCTGCAGTCGGTCGAGAAGGAAGTGTCCGAGCAGGGGCTGGATAGCGTGATGATGCAGACCCACGCCGAAAACAACGAGGCGATCACCTTCTTCAAGAAGAACGGCTATGCCATTCACTGGCTTTCGGTCGCCTATAATCCCAAGCTCGACCGCGACGTCCCCTCGGTTGGGCTGTCGAAACCGGTATCGTCGCAGGGCGAGGGCCCCTACGGCGCTTTCTAGATCAGTCCGAGCATCCTGGCCGCGATGGCTGCTATGAGCGCGACCACGGCAAGCAGATGAAAGCCGCAGATCGCCATCAGCTCCGAGCGAAACGGCTCCTTTCGGGTCTTGTGGCGCAGCAGTTGCTGGGCGCTCACCGCGCCGGGGCTTCCGGCAAGGAAAGCCAGTGTCAGAAGCGTCTTTTCGCTGATGCGCCACTGGCCATAGCGCGCGGCCTGCTTGTCGATGAAGTAGATCGTAAACACCAGCCCGTTCCAGGCTGTGAACAGTCCGATGATTTTGGCGAGATCAGTGAGAAGCATCGGCGAAGTTTAGCGGCGGCCCGTTAACAACCGAAAAATGCCCGGTGTGCGGCCCGCAGTGGTCGAGACCATGCCGAAAGCCTTGCACCGGAAGGTCATTTCCGTTACCTCACCAGTTGAATAAGATAGCCTCAAAAGAGCATTTCCATGACCCTTGTCGACGTTCGCACGCCTGATCCGAAACGCTTCATTCCCGGCGCCACTGGCGATTGGGAAGTCATCATCGGCATGGAAGTCCATGCGCAGGTGCTGTCCAATTCGAAGCTGTTCTCCGGCGCCTCGACCGAGTTCGGCAAGCCGCAGAATTCCAACGTCTCGCTCGTCGATGCCGCCATGCCCGGCATGCTGCCCGTTATCAACGAGGAATGCGTCGCCCAGGCGGTCCGCACCGGCCTCGGCCTGAAGGCGCAGATCAACAAGCGCTCGATCTTCGACCGCAAGAACTACTTCTATCCCGATCTGCCGCAGGGCTATCAGATCTCGCAGTTCAAGGATCCGATCGTCGGCGAGGGCCAGATCGTCATCTCGCTCGGCCCGGATCGCCAGGGCCAGTTCGAGGATATCGAGATCGGCATCGAGCGTCTGCATCTTGAGCAGGACGCCGGCAAGTCGCTGCACGACCAGCACGCCACCATGTCCTATGTCGACCTCAACCGTTCGGGCGTCGCCCTGATGGAAATCGTGTCCAAGCCGGACATGCGCTCGTCGGATGAGGCCAAGGCCTACATGACCAAGCTGCGCTCGATCGTGCGTTACCTCGGGACCTGCGACGGCAACATGGACGAAGGCTCTATGCGCGCCGACGTCAACGTCTCCGTGCGCCGCCCGGGCGAAGGCTTCGGCACGCGCTGCGAGATCAAGAACGTCAACTCCATCCGCTTCATCGGCCAGGCGATCGAATACGAAGCCCGCCGCCAGATCGCTATCCTCGAGGACGGCGGAGTGATCGACCAGGAAACCCGCCTGTTCGACGCCGGCAAGGGCGAGACGCGCTCGATGCGCTCGAAGGAAGACGCGCACGATTATCGCTATTTCCCCGATCCAGACCTGCTGCCGCTCGAATTCGACGACGCCTTCGTGGCGGCGCTGGCGGCCGACCTGCCGGAACTGCCCGACGACAAGAAGGAGCGCTTCGTGCGCGAACTCGGTCTGTCGATCTACGACGCATCCGTGCTCGTGTCGGAAAAGGCGATCGCCGATTATTTCGAAGCCGTTGCCGAAGGCCGCGATGGCAAGATGGCCGCCAACTGGGTCATCAACGACCTCCTGGGCGCCTTGAATAAACTCGGCAAGGATATTGAATCGACTCCGGTTTCCGCCGCTCAGCTCGGTTCGATCATCGACCTCATCAAGGCCGAGACCATCTCCGGCAAGATCGCCAAAGACGTCTTTGAAATCGTTCTGAGCGAAGGCGGCGACCCGGCCGAGATCGTCGAAAGCCGCGGCATGAAGCAGGTCACCGACACCGGCGCCATCGAAAAGGCCGTGGACGAGATCATCGCCGCCAACCCGGATCAGGTCGCCAAGGCGCAGGCCAAGCCCGCTCTCGCCGGCTGGTTCGTCGGCCAGGTGATGAAGTCGACCGGCGGCAAGGCCAACCCGCAGGCCGTCCAGGCGCTGGTCAAGGCCAAGCTCGGTATCGTCGAGGAATAGTCTTGTATTTCGTCCGCACCGCCAGCGAGCGTGATCTCAACAAGGTTCGCGCTCTCCTGGTCGAAACCTTCCATGTGACCTACGACGCGCTTCTCGGCGCGCCGAAGGTTGATGAACTGGTCTCCACGCTCTTCTCGCCCGCGGCGCTGAAGACGCGCATGGCAAACAAGAACGCCGAATTCCTGGTGGCCGATGACGGCAAGGAAATCGGCGGCATCGGCTATGCCGCCATGTCCGGCGAGATGACGAAGACGGTCATGCTGCACCTGCTCTACGTGCGCCCCTCGCTGCAGCGCGAGGGTATCGGCCGCGATATTTTCGCCGAGCTCGAAACCTGCTTTCCGGCAGCCGAAATCATGCGGCTCGAGGTCGAGCCGCGCAACGAGGCGGCGATCACGTTTTACCACCGGCTCGGCTTCGCCGATGTCGGCCAGAGCGAAAACAACGGCCCCGGCCAATCCGGCATCCCGGCGCTGATCCTCGAAAAACCGCTCGCCAGCTACTGAGACGTTTCAAATGGCCGTAGAGATCATCATTCGCGAAGCCCGCCTGGACGATCTGAAGGCATTGATCGCCATGTTCGCCGACGATGATATTGGCGGGCACGGCGACACCCAATCCGAAGACGCGTTGCCGGATTACGAGCGCGCGTTTAAGACCATCGCGGCCTCTCCCGACCAGACGCTCTACGTCGCCGAACTGGCCGGCGAAGTGGTCGGCACCTTCCAGACCGCCATCACCACGACGCTGACCGGCCGCGGAGCGTCCTTCATGATCATCGAAGCCGTGCAGACGCGCAGTGATATGCGCGGCCAGGGCATCGGCGCCAGGATGATCGAATTCTGCATCGAAGAGGCGAGGGCGCGTGGTCTGCCGCGCGTGCAGCTCATCTCCAATGCCAAGCGCAAGGATGCCCATCGCTTCTATGAGCGGCTCGGTTTCGAGCCCTCGCATCTCGGCTTCAAGATGGCGCTGAAATGAACCCTTTTGCCTTCGGAATCACTGGACAACCGGCGCTGCTGGCGGCATAAGCGAAGGATCGAATTCTGGTCCCGCTTGCTCCCAAGGCAGGCACAAGGAAAAGACATGAAAACTCTCCTCCTGCAAATCTTCACCTGGTGGAACGGTCAGACGATCGGTACCCGCTTCGCGACCTGGCGTTTCGGCAAGCGCGTCGGCGAAGATGAATTGGGCAACGTCTACTACGAAGGCGGCACCACCTCCTTCGGCCTTCCGCGCCGTTGGGTGATTTACAAGGGCTACGCGGACGCATCGGCGATCCCGCCGGGCTGGCACGGCTGGATGCACTACCGCACCGACGTGCCGCCGTCCAAGGAGACCTATGTCGCCAAGGAATGGCAGAAGGGACACCGCGCCAACCCGACCGGTTCGCCGCAGGCCTATCGTCCGCCGGGCTCGCTCGCCGTTGCCGGCGAACGTCCGCGCGTCACCGGCGACTACGACGCATGGACGCCCGGTAGCTGATCACAGCCAGTCCGGCCCGCTTTTTGGCCACAATTGACCTATACCCGCAGAATGGCCGCAGACACTGCGGCCTTCTATTTTTGAAATGCGGTGGAGACGGAAAGATATGAAGCTTCTCACGCGGAACCCCGTCCTGCGTGCCGCCGGCATTGCCCTGGCGCTTGGCTCGTCCTTCCTGCCGCAGACGGTTTTCGCCGCCCGCATCGACAATCCTGTCGCCGTTTTTTCCGGCCTCGACAAGATCACCGGCCGCATTACCACCTTCGATGTCTACGTGAACGAGACGGTGCAGTTCGGCGCCCTGCAGGTGACGCCGAAGGCGTGCTATTCCCGCGACCAGAGCGAAGTGCAGAAGATCGACGGCTTTGTCGAAGTCGACGAGATCACGCTGGACCGCAAGATCCGCCGCATCTTCACCGGCTGGATGTTCGCCGACAGCCCCGGCCTCAACGCTGTCGAGCACCCGATCTATGACGTCTGGCTGAAGGACTGCAAGGCGACGTCGGACGTGCCTGCGCCCGACGCCAAGACGAACTGACCCTTAGCGTTATGCCGAGGGTTTCTTGCGGGAGAACATTCCCTTGAGGGCCCGCAATAACGCTGCTCCCGCGACAAGAACAAGCACGCCGGCCTTCTTGAAGAAAACGGCTGCCATTGCGAGCAGTCCGACTTTGGCCGCGACCTTTGCGCCTGCACCGGCCGCGATCATGCCTGCCATGCCGTAGGCCGCCAGCTTGTCTCCGCTTTCATAGTCCTTGTAGGTCTTGCCGCTGTCGAATTTGACCATGGTCAGGACATCGGGGACGGCGGACTGAATTTCCTTCAGCTGGTCCATTCCCGCCACGAAGTTGAACATGAAGACGCCTTCGCGCCCAAAGACGCGTACGGAATAGTTCAGCGTGTGCGCTTGGCTCATGTCGTCGCCGAAGATGAGATCGCGCGCCCAATGCAGCGCATGCGCGGATTGGTCATAGTGCGGGGGTGACGCCCAGCCGACGAGCGTGATCTTCTCGAAACCCTGCTTCACGCGTTCCGGATTGGTTTCCGCGATCGAGTCCTTGATGCTGCGGAGCAGTTCGTCGTAGTCGGTGGAAGCGGCATCCACGTCGGAGACGTAGCCGTCAGCGCTGTATTCGACGACAGAGCCCCATGATCCGCCCTCAACGGGAGCGTATTTGGCGGGGAAGACCATGCCCATCGTTCCTTCACCCGCTTGTGGCGGATTGCCCCAGATGTCGACGATCACGCGGCGAGCGTCGGCCGGGCTGAGATAGTAAAATTGCTCGGGAATATCGAGGGTGGCATTCGCGCCCGGAATCTTGATCGCGCCTTGCTGAAAGTCGATCTTTTCCAGGATAGCCTTGTCGGCATCTCCGAAACGATCCGCACCCGGAAACATCTCCTGATATGGCTTCGCCTGAGCCAGCGTTGCTGCCAGAACGAAGAGGGACGTCAGCGCGGCAATTTTCAACTTCATGAACAATACTCCCGTTAAAGGCGCGACAATAGGCGACTTGGGGGTAACGTCAACGTGAACGTGTATTTTATTGTGCAAAAGACAGATGTGGCGAACCCATCGCCGTGGCGAGCATGTGCTCGTACTCGTCCTTCGGAACGTCGATGGCGCCGAAGGTCTTCAGATGCTCGGTGGTGAACTGGGTGTCGAGCAACACGAAACCCTTCTCCTTCAGCCGTTCCACCAGATGCACTAGGCAGATCTTCGATGCGTCCGTGCGCCGCGAGAACATGCTCTCGCCGAAGAAGGCAGCACCCAGCGACACGCCGTAAAGCCCCCCCACAAGCTGGTCGCCATCCCACGCCTCGACGGTATGGGCATGCCCCATGCGGAAGAGGGAGGCGTAGAGCGACCTGATCGTCTGGTTGATCCAGGTGCTTGGGCGCCCGGACGTCTCCTCCGCGCATGCCGCGATCACAGCCTCGAAGTCATGATCGAAGCGGATGTCGAACGGCTTGCGCCGGATAGTCTTGGCGAGGCTTTTGGAAACATGGAAATCATTGAGCGGCAGAACGCCGCGAAGATCGGGCTCGACCCAGAAGATCTCGGGATCGTCAGCCGATTCGGCCATCGGGAAGAGCCCGATGGAATAGGCGCGCAGGAGAATTTCCGGTGTGATGCCTGGAGATTTCCTGCGCGACCCTGCCATTGCGGTTAAGCCGGCTTGCTGGCCAGATAGTTTTCCAGCCAGTGGATGTCGTAATCGCCGTTGGCGATGTCCTGGTTGTCGACCAGATCCTGGAAGAGCGGCAGCGTCGTCTTGATGCCGTCGACCACGAACTCGTCAAGCGCACGACGCAGACGCATCATGCATTCGACGCGGGTGCGGCCGTGCACGATGAGCTTGCCGATGAGGCTGTCGTAATAGGGCGGGATCTTGTAGCCCTGATAGACACCCGAATCGATACGTACGCCGAGACCGCCAGGTGCATGGAAATGCGTGATCGTGCCGGGCGAGGGCACGAAGGTGCGCGCGTCCTCGGCGTTGATGCGGCATTCGATGGCATGGCCATGGAAGTGGATCTCATCCTGGGTGACCGACAGACCGCCGCCGGAAGCGACGCGGATCTGTTCGTGCACCAGGTCGATGCCGGTGATCGCTTCGGTGATCGGATGCTCGACCTGAAGACGGGTGTTCATTTCGATGAAATAGAACTCGCCGTTTTCGTAGAGGAACTCGATCGTACCGGCGCCGCGATACTTCAGCTTCTTCATGGCGTCGGCGCAGACCTGGCCGATCTTCATGCGCTGTTCGACGTTGAGGGCAGGCGAGTTGGCTTCTTCCCAGACCTTCTGGTGGCGGCGCTGCAGCGAGCAGTCGCGTTCACCGAGATGGATGGCATTGCCTTCGCCGTCGCCGAACACCTGGATTTCGATGTGCCGCGGCTTGCCGAGGTACTTTTCCATGTAGACGGCTTCGTTGCCGAAAGCGGCAGCCGCTTCGGTACGGGCGGTCGACCAGGCCTCGATCACGTCGTCAGCGCTCTTGGCGACCTTCATGCCGCGTCCGCCACCACCGGCAGTCGCCTTGATCAGCACGGGATAACCGATTTCGGCGGCCGTCTTGATGGCCTCTTCCTCGGTCTTCACTTCGCCGTCGGAGCCCGGAACCACGGGGATGCCGAGTTCCTGCGCCGTCGTCTTGGCGGTGATCTTGTCGCCCATGATGCGGATGTGTTCCGCGGTCGGGCCGATGAAGGTGATGCCGTGCGCTTCGAGGATCTCGGCGAACTTGGCGTTCTCCGACAGGAAGCCGTAGCCGGGGTGTACAGCGTCGGCGCCGGTGATCTCGCAGGCAGCAACGATCTGATGAATGTTCAGATAGCTGTCGCGCGACGGCGGCGGGCCGATGCAGACGCTTTCGTCGGCCAGGCGCACATGCATGGCGTCGGCATCGGCGGTCGAGTGAACGACGACGCAGGGAATGCCGAGCTCTTTACACGCGCGAAGCACGCGAAGGGCAATTTCCCCGCGGTTGGCGATGAGGATTTTCGAGACCATGACGTCCGCCTTATTCGACGACCACGAGAGCTTGGCCGTATTCGACGGGCGTGCCGTCCTCGACAAGAATTTCAACGACCTTGCCCGACTTCGGGGCAGGGATCTGGTTCATCGTCTTCATCGCTTCGATGATGAGCAGTGTCTGGCCTTCCTTGACCGTCGCGCCAACTTCGATGAATGCGCGCGCGCCCGGAGCCGGTGCCATGTAGGCGGTGCCGACCATCGGAGCAGAAACCGTGTTGGCCGGGTTGCGTGCCGGTGCGGCGGAAGCGGCAGGCGCTGCGCCAGCAGCCGGAGCTGCAATCGCTGCCGGAGCGGCGGCGTAAGCAGGCGCTGCCATCGGCGCCTGGATATACTGGGTGTTGCCGGCGCGCGAAACGCGGATGCGCAGATCGTCCTGCTCGACTTCAATCTCGGTCAGATCCGTGTCGTTGAGGATGTTCGCGAGATCGCGGATCAGTGCCTGGTCGATACCGTTCTTTTTTTCAGCCATGAGTTTTGCCCTGTCTTTTTATGCGGTGACGTTCTTTAGCGCATGGAGCGCCAGAATGTAGCTATATGGTCCGAAGCCGGCGATGACACCCTTTGCGGCGGGCGCGATCATCGACTTGTGGCGAAATTCTTCCCGCGCATGCACGTTGGAGATATGGAGCTCTACAACGGGAATGGAAATGGCGCGGATCGCATCATGTAGCGCAACCGAGGTGTGCGTGTAGGCGCCGGCGTTGATCGCAACGCCGATAGCCCTGTCGCCAGCTTCGTGCAGCCAGTCGACGAGCTGACCTTCATGGTTGCTTTGACGGAAATCGATATCGACGCCAAGCTCTCGCCCGGCCGACTTGCAGTCCGCCTCGATGTCCTGAAGCGTCTTGCCGCCGTAAATGCCGGGCTCTCTTTTGCCGAGCATGTTCAGGTTTGGCCCGTTCAGGACGAAAATGGTTTGCGTCATCGAGTGTTCCGTCAAATGTGCGAGGGCAACCTATAGACTCACCAAAGGCTTAATGAAAGCCCTTTGGGCAAGGCATCAGGAATCGCGCCATTTTGTCCACATGGCTGAAGCACCGGGATTTTGGCAATTTGATGGGGGCCGGTTCAGCAGCTGGTCTTGCCGCAGGTCCGCATGTTCTTGACCTTGGTCTCGAGGTCGTCATAGCCGACCGCGCCCTGAACCAACTCGTTGCCGATCACATAGGACGGCGTACCCGTTATGCCGAGGTTCTGCGCCAGTGAGTAGGTCTCCTGCACGGAAGCGTCGCTCGGGCTCTTGGCCATCTCCGCCCGGATCTGCTTTTCGCTGACACCGAGAGACTGAGCCGCTTCGATGGCGCTCGCCTCGTCGGCCCGCCCATCGCTGCCGAGAAGTGCTACGTGGAACTTGCTGTACTTTTCCGGAGCGATCTTGCGGAAGGCGTCCGACACCTTATGGGCGGCAACCGATTCAGGTCCGAGGATCGGGAATTCCTTGAGCACGAAGCGGACGTTCGGGTCCTTCTTCAGCATGGTCTGCATGTCGGTCAGAGCGTGGCGGCAGTAACCGCAATTGTAGTCGAAGAACTCGACGATCGTGACGTCGCCCTTCGGGTTGCCGATCGTCATGTCGTATTTGGAATCGAAGATCGTCGCCTTGTTTTCCGAGATCGTCGCATTGGCCTTCACCAGGCGCGCCGTCTCCTGCTTCTTTTGCAGCGCCTCCTGCACATCAAGCATGATCTCCGGGTTCTCGATCAGATACTGCTTGATGAACTCGCCGAACTCTTTCTTCTGCGCGTCGTCGAGGGCTGCGGCCGGCTGGGCGGAGGCTACGGAGGCGGTCAGCGCGAGCGCCGTGAAGATTTTCGGGAGAATGGCCATGATATCCTCGTCTTTGCAGGTGATGTCGGTCGTTCAATGCTTCGGGTATCACAGTCCGATGATCGGAACGCAATGCGAAGCAGCAAAAATACGGCGCATCCCGGCCTATTGAAACAGGAATTCTCGCGTTCGTAATCTGGTCGCGGGATTGTGAAGATCTCACTAATGCGGCATTTGTCGGGCCGCAAATCGAGCCGAAAGAGAAGAACCCTTGTTTTCCATTTCCAAACGCAGTGCAGTCGAGCCGTTTCACGCAATGGATGTTCTGGCGGAAGCGACGCGGCGGCGCGCAAGTGGCCTGCCGGTGATCTCGATGGCCGTCGGCCAGCCCTCGCATCCCGCACCGCGCGCCGCACTCGACGCGGCGAAGGCGGCACTTGAAGACGGCAGGATCGGCTATACCGACGCTCTGGGTATTCTGCGCTTGAAAGACGCTCTGGCAACACATTACCGCGACCGGCATGGGCTGGACATCGACCCGGCGCGCATCGCGATCACGACGGGCTCGTCCGCGGGCTTCAATCTCGCATTTCTGTCGCTGTTCGATGCCGGTGATGCGGTGGCGATCGCCAGGCCCGGCTATCCGGCCTATCGCAACATCCTCGGCGCCCTCGGCCTGCGGGTCATCGAAGTGCCCGTCACCGCCGAAACGCATTTCACGCTGACGCCCGAAAGCATCGAGGCAGCCCAGAAGGAAAGCGGCATCCGGCTGAAGGGCGTTCTCCTTGCAAGCCCGGCAAACCCCACCGGCACCGTGACGGGCCGCAAGGCGCTTGCCGAACTGGCGGAATACTGTTCGGCCAATTCGATCGCCTTCATTTCCGACGAGATCTATCACGGTCTCACCTTCGCGGGCGAAGAGACGAGCGCGCTCGAATTGACCGACGAAGCGATCGTCATCAATTCGTTCTCGAAATATTATTGCATGACCGGCTGGCGCATCGGCTGGATGGTGCTGCCCGATCGCCTGGTGCGCCCGATCGAGCGGGTCGCCCAAAGTCTCTACATCTCGGCACCAGAACTATCGCAGATCGCCGCGACCGCCGCCCTTGGCGCTTCCGCAGAACTCGATGTCTACAAGGCAAGCTACGCGGCCAACCGTGACTTCCTGATGCGGCGTCTCCCGGAGATGGGCCTTACGATCGCCTCGCCGATGGATGGCGCCTTCTACGCCTATGTCGATGTGACGCGCTTCACCAATGACAGCATGGAATTCGCCAAGCGCATGCTGGCGGAGATCGATGTCGCCGCGACACCGGGCCTCGATTTCGATCCGCTGGAAGGGCATCGCGCCATGCGCATGTCCTATGCCGGTTCCGAAGCTGAGATCGCCGAGGCGGTCGAGCGTATGGCTGGCTGGCTCAAGTAAAACGAGACGATTTCAAGGCGCTGCAGGCGTTTCCGGACTCACTTTCTGAGCGCCTTGACAGAGCATTGTGAAGGGGAGGCCGGCCATTCAGGCCGGCTTGCAGTTCTCGCGATCAAGCTGCGAAACCATCGCCAGCAAGGTTTCCGAAACCGGCGTCGGCACCGAAGCGAGCCTGCCGAGCGCAACGACCATGCCGACCAGCGGCGTGATCTCCAGCGCCTTTCCGGCAAGCAGGTCTTGCAGCATCGAGGTGCGGACAGGGCCGATCTGGCTCGCCTGCTCGAGGCGCTCTTCCACCGACATGCCGACATTGGCCCCGAGCGCCTCGCCAACCGCCTTGACCTCCTTCATCACCTTGCCGATCTGGTCGCTAACGGCGACGTCGGCCATGAGGTCGGACATGGTGGAACGCGTCAGCGCGCTGATCGGATTGAACGAAGCATTGCCCATCAGCTTGCTCCAGATGTCGTTGCGGATCTTCGATGACAGCGTGATGTTGAGATCGGCCTTCTGCAGCAGAGCCTGAATGGCCTCGAGATCAGCCGTGATCTCGCCCGATGGTTCGCCCAATATGAAGCGGCCCTTGTTGCTGAGCTTGATATGGCCAGGCTGGCTGACCTCCGCACCCTGATGCGCGACGCAGCCGATGACCCGGTGCGGGCCGACAAGGCTCCAGAGCGCACCGCCTTCATCGAGCTCCTCGAATTGCAGTTCGGCGAATTCGGGATGGTCGTCGCGGTGGAAGTACCACCACGGAATCCCGTTGAGGATCATCACGACGCGCGTGTCGTCCTTCAACAGCTTCGCCATGCCCTCGGCCGCGGCGCTCAGCTGATGACCCTTGAGACCGGTGATGACCAGATCCTGCGGCGGAAGATCGGCCGGATTGTCCGTGGCCACCACCTTCACGTTGATCGGCGTCTCGGAACCCGCTTCATGCAGCGTCAGTCAGTTGCGGCGGATGGCATCGAGATGCGCTCCGCGCGCGATGACCGACACCGTGACGTCGTTTGCAAGCGACGCCGCGATCTTGGTGGCGATCATCCCGCCCAGGGCGCCGGCGCCAAAAATGCAGATGGTCTTGATGGTCATGAAATCCTGTCTCCGCAATCACTTGACCGCGTAGAGATAGGCCATCCGGCCTCGAAGGCGAATGATTTTTTGGTGTTCAGCGATCGCCCGGCAGCAACTCGCTGCGACGCAATTCGTCGATCGCGCTCACCGCGTCCTCTGCCGACCAGCCGGCCTTCAGAGCAGCGGAAATCATCCGCAACTCGGCTTCGGCCTCGATCTGCAGGAAGAGCTGCTCCAGCGCTTCCTGGGCGGTCACGACATGGTCTTTCGGAGGGGCTATCGACTGGCTGGAAGCGAGCATAGGCATCTGCGCGGTACTCCTCTCTTTTTGGGTAGGCGGGCTTTCTTTTTAGCTGGCTTGAATCGACCTAATGCGCCAACCTCAAAAAAGGTTCCGGATAAATTTTAGAAAAGCCTGCATCTTGTTCTTTCGCCCCGCCTCTGCCTTCTTGCGCCCATAGGCTGATGCGCGATTCGGGTCCCGATAAAGCGGTGGAGCCCACGAAAGAATGCGCACGAAGGAGATTGCGATGACGAACGCCAAGCCCGGGATTTCCGAGATGCGGCCCAGAATTTCGGTGATCGGCGTTGGTGGTGGTGGCGGAAACGCCATCAACAACATGATCGCGGAAAGCCTCGAAGGCGTTGAATTCATTGCCGCAAACACCGATGCGCAGGTGCTCGCCACCTCGAAGGCCTCGCGCCGCATCCAGCTCGGCGCGCATGTGACCGAAGGCCTCGGCGCCGGTTCGCTGCCCGAGATCGGCCGCGCCGCCGCTGAAGAATCGATCGACGAGATCATGGACCACCTGGCCGGCTCGCATATGTGCTTCGTCACCGCCGGCATGGGTGGCGGCACCGGCACGGGTGCTGCACCCGTGATTGCCCAGGCGGCCCGCAACGCCGGCATCCTGACGGTCGGCGTCGTCACCAAGCCCTTCACCTTCGAAGGCAACCGCCGCATGAAGACGGCTGATGCCGGCATCGAGGCGCTGCGCCAGGCAGCCGATACCGTGATCGTCATCCCGAACCAGAACCTGTTCCGCATCGCCGATGCCAAGACGACCTTCGCCGACGCCTTCATGACCGCCGACCGCGTTCTGTTCGCAGGTGTCGGCTGCATCACCGACCTGATCGTCAAGGAAGGTCTCATCAACCTCGATTTCGCCGACGTGAAGTCGGTCATGCGCGGCATGGGCCGCGCCATGATGGGCACCGGCGAAGCATCGGGCGAAGAGCGCGCTATGAAGGCGGCGGAAGCCGCGATCGCCAATCCGCTGCTCGACGACATCTCGATGCGCGGCGCCAAGGGTGTGCTGATCTCGATCTCCGGCGGCTCGGACATGACGCTGTTCGAGGTGGATGAAGCCGCAAGCCGTATCCGCGACGAAGTGCAAGACGACGCCGATATCGTCGTCGGCGCGATCTTCGACCGTAACCTCGATGGCAAGTTCCGCGTCTCCGTCGTCGCCACCGGCCTCGATGGCGCGGGTGCCGGCGTGGCACCGGTCCAGCCTGGCGCGCCGCTGGTTCAGGGCTTGCCGCCGCGCACGCTGCAGTAAGCCGAAAGAAAAGTCTGGTCCGATCCGGCCGCGTGCTCCAGCGAGCGCGCGGCCTTTTTGCGTCTATTGGCCGCAACGCCCCGCCAATTCTGGAAAAATCAGTTGGACGACCCTAGATCAGAAGGTGCCCCGAATACATCCCCAAAGGACACCAAAGGGCGCTTTCAATTTCAGACGAACATTTCAGGAAAACACCATGTCTCAAGATAAAAATCCCGTCTGGTTCATCACTGGTTGCTCGACAGGCTTCGGCCGCGAACTGGCGAAACTGACCATAGCCCGCGGCTGGCCGACTGTTGTCAGCGCCCGCGACAAGGCTCGCGTCGCCGATCTCGTCACCGGCCATGAGGGCAATTCGCTCGCCGTCGATCTCGATGTGACCGATGCCGCGCAGATCATCGCCGCCGTAAAGGCCGCCGAGGAGCGCTTCGGACGGATCGACGTCCTCGTCAACAATGCCGGCTATGGCTATCAGTCGCCGATAGAGGAAGGCAGCGATAGCGAGATCCGCGATCAGTTCGAAGCCAATGTCTTCGGCCTCTTCGCCATGACCCGCGCCGTTCTGCCCGGCATGCGCACGCGCCGACGCGGCCATGTGATCAACATCACCTCTGTGGCCGGCTTCATCGGCTTTCCTGGATCCGGTTATTATGCGGCGAGCAAGCACGCGGTCGAGGGGATGTCGGATGCGCTTGCCGCCGAAGTCGCGCCGCTCGACATCAAGGTCACCTGTGTCGAGCCCGGTCCGTTCCGCACCGATTGGGCCGGCCGTTCGCTGCGGCAGACCGAAAGCAAGATCGCCGATTACGCGGAAACCGCTGCCGCGCGCATGCGCCAGACGGCTGGATACAGCGGCCAGCAGCCGGGCGATCCAGTGCGCGCCGGCGAAGCGATCATCAAGATCACCGAGGTCGAAAAAGCGCCACGCCACCTGGTGCTTGGCGAATTCGGCTATGGCGCGGTCACGGCCAAGCTGAAGGAGCGCCTGGCGCTAATCGAGGAATGGAAGGACACTAGCCTCGGCGCCGATTTCCCGAAGTCTTGAGGCTCGCGCTCTGGTATGAACAGTGCGCCGTGGAGGAAGAAGTGATGGTGAAGCTGGTCTACGCTCTTGAAGGCTTGTTGATCCTCGCCGGTCTGATCTGGATGGGGCAGGGCAGCGGCTATTTTCCGTATCCGGCCGAAAGCTTTATGATCGACCAGACGCCCTGGATCTACTGGGGCGCGCTTGCCGTTGCCGTCGGCCTCATTCTGATCGTGCTGACCAAGAGCCTGCGCGGCAGGCGCTAAGCGGCACCCAAAACAAATTCGCCGGCTGGAAGGGTAAGAAAACCCCGCCAGCCGGCGATAATCCATCGCTCGAAACGGATCAAGCGCGGCGCAGGCGCGCCTCGGGCAGTTCGGGCCGGGTGCCGTCAGGCGCGCGAAGGCCGCGGTGCTTGCTGACGAAAATCCACTCGACATTGCCGGGCTCGAAGGGCCGGCGCGGATTGCGCAGCGCCAAACGGCGCTCGGACAGGCTGCGGGGCAGGGTGTCGATCATGTCGTTCATGAACGTGTCGAGACACTCTTTCCAGCGGGGCGAAACGGCGACATCGACGCCGCCGTAGCGATGAAAATCGGGGTGTTTGCGAGAGTAGCATGCGCCGATCATCCAGGCATGCTGCTGTTTCAGAAAACGCTCTTTAATGGTCATTCGCAGTCTTTTTCATTCCTTGGCGTCAGCGACTCCCTAGCCGTCGAAGCGAGCGATGTTGATCGGCCGTTCCGCTGTCCAGGTGCCATCCGCACGCTGATATTTTGTTTGCAAACCGGCTGCCGATCAACGATCGATAAGCGACCAGGGGCCGCCGCCGGTGCCTCTACACGAGTAGGAAAAGGTGGCCGATTGAACGCCGTCGAAGCCTGAGCTGGGACGCCATTACGTTCGGCGACGTGCTACCTAGTCGACATTGATTGTTCCTTCAAGGATTTTCCTGAAACAATTTTGCATGGCTGCCAGTCGCGACGAAAAAACGGTAGCAGCGCCCTCATCGGCTCGCGCCATGGGCGTGAATTTTGCTCGTGGCTGACTTGAGGCTGTATATGGCAGCCTAGGTCGGGGGATGCGAAGCCGAATGCGCTTGCGCGGCGAGGGAACGCTTCATAGGCTCGCTGCGTTGATGGATTCGTTCAACGCTTTTCAGTAGGAATCACATGCGCGCTCAATCGAAGCCGTTCGTTGTTGAAATCAAGACTTCCCGCCGTACCGATCGCAGCAAGGAAAAATCCATCTGGGGCAATCTCGACCTCTCCGCCGTCGCGCAGGAAGTGGCCGATGACGTGCCGTTGTCGGCAGCGCCTGCGGTCGCCGACGCGAAGAGCGCGCGGTAAGCGCCCGCTCCAGCGCTGCGCGATGCGTTAATCCAGCCATCAATGGCGAACCATCTGGCCCCTTGGGCGTTGTTTGAAAACACGCTGAAGGAGAAGATCGATGCCCATGAACGATGATGGAAAGAAGCCGCTGTCGCGCAGCGAGGACTATCGCGATTTCGAAGAGCGCAATATCGACGACGGCTGGCCTTATGCCGACACAACGGACGCCGCGTCGGCAGCGCCTGAAAATCGCGCCTATGGCGAAACGCCCGCCAATTTCGACAGCAGCGACAATCCAGGCTTCCGCATCGACGGCATAGACCGCGATGGCAACGAGAACCGGCTGAAGGATTCGCTCCGCGCCGACACGATCGATCGCGATGACAGCGACGATCTGGAAGCGCGGGTCACCGAAAACATCGAGAACGTCCCCGAAGTCGATATCGACAGCATCGAGGTCCACGCCGACGGCCATGTCGTCACGGTCGAAGGCTCCGTCGAGACCATCGGCATCGCCCGCAAGGTCGAGCTCGCAGCGTCCTCTGTCGATGGCGTCCACCATGTGAGGAACAGGCTGCACACGACGGGAGTCGATGCGCATTGATAATTTGCGCCCTGCCTACAACGGAAAAGGCCGCCCGCTTGGATAAGCGGACGGCCTTTTTAATTAGCGTTCTCTAAAGCCGATCAGCTGCAGCCGCTGGTCGCGCCGCAAGTGTCGCACTTCTCGCAGGTGCCGTTGCGCACCATCGTGAAGTTCTGGCACTCCGAGCAAATGTTGCCGGTGTAGCCCTGCATGATCGACCGGGCGCGGCGCTCGGATTCGATCTTCTTGGCTTCCGTCTTGGCCGATGCGGCGTCGGCCGCGGCCTTGTCGGAGAACAGCGCGGTCGCCTGCTGCTGGCCTTCGCTGGCGATCTCTTCGACCACTTCCTCGGCGATCTCTTCGGCCAGTTCCTTGGCGCGCTCTTCGTAATCGCGCTTGAAGGCGACGATTTCGGAGGTCGAGATGGCGGTCGTCGGCTCGATCTTGCGGGCGGCAGCGCCGGCGAAGGACGTTACCGTTGCACCGGACGAGGCGCGGGCAGGGGCGGCAGTTGCCGAGCCCTTCGGCTCGCCGGCAGCCTGGCGTTCGCTGTTCGAAACGATCGTCGGCTTGTAGCCGCGGGTCCAGCCGGTCGAGACGAGGTTCGTCTTGCCTTCCTGGATGCCCTTGCCGAGAGCCGTGTTCGAGAAGTCCGACGTATCGACATGCGCCAGATCGTGGCGGCCGAGGTAGGAGACGGCCAGTTCGCGGAACACGTAGTCGAGGATCGACGTGGCGTTCTTGATTGCGTCGTTGCCGATGACCATGCCTGCCGGCTCGAACTTGGTGAAGGTGAAGGCCTCCACATATTCTTCGAGCGGCACGCCGTACTGCAGACCGAGCGAGATGGCGATGGCGAAGTTGTTCATCATCGCACGGAAGGCGGCACCTTCCTTGTGCATGTCGATGAAGATTTCGCCGAGGCGACCGTCACCGAATTCGCCGGTGCGCAGGTACACCTTGTGTCCGCCGACGGCAGCCTTCTGGGTGTAGCCCTGGCGGCGGTTCGGCAGCTTCTCGCGTTCGCGGGTCACACGCTCGACCACACGCTCGATGATCTTTTCGGTGATGGTGACGGCCTGGGCGGCGACCGGCTGCTGCAGCAGATCGTCCAGTGCGTCCTCATCGCTTTCGTCTTCGATCAGCGAGGCGTTCAGCGGCTGCGACAGCTTGGAGCCGTCGCGGTAGAGAGCGTTTGCCTTGAGGCCGAGCTTCCAGGAGAGCATGTAGGCGCTCTTGCAATCCTCGACCGTCGCGTCGTTCGGCATGTTGATCGTCTTGGAGATCGCACCCGAGATGAACGGCTGGGCAGCAGCCATCATGCGGATGTGGCTGTCGACCGAGAGGTAGCGCTTGCCGATCTTGCCGCACGGATTGGCGCAATCGAAGACGGCGAGGTGCTCGTTCTTGAGGAACGGTGCGCCTTCCAGCGTCATCGCGCCGCAGACGTGAACGTTGGCAGCCTCGATGTCCTTCTTCGAGAAGCCGATGTGCTCGAGAAGGTTGAAGCCCATGTCACCGAGCTGTTCGTCGGAAACCTTAAGCGTGCCCTTCAGGAAGTCGGTGCCGAGCGTCCACTGGTTGAAGACGAACTTGATGTCGAAGGCCGACTTCAGCGCGCCGTTCAGCGCTTCGATCTTCTCGTCGGTGAAGCCCTTGGCCTTCAGCGAGCCGGGGTTGATCGCCGGCGCCTGGTTCAGGTTGCCGTGGCCGACAGCGTAAGCTTCGATCTCGGCGATCTGGCTCTCGGAGTAGCCGAGCGTGCGGAGCGCCTCCGGAACGGCACGGTTGATGATCTTGAAGTAGCCGCCGCCGGCGAGCTTCTTGAATTTCACCAGCGCGAAGTCAGGCTCGATACCGGTCGTGTCGCAGTCCATGACGAGGCCGATCGTGCCTGTCGGCGCAATCACGGTTGCCTGGGCGTTGCGGTAGCCGTGCTTTTCGCCGAGCTCGAGAGCCTTGTCCCAGGCGCTCTTGGCGTGAGCCGCCAGATCCTGGTCCGGGTTCTCGGAGTGGATGAGCGCGACCGGGTTAATCGACAGGCCTTCATAGCCCGACGTCTCGCCGTAAGCGGCGCGGCGATGGTTGCGGATGACCCGCAGCATGGCTTCGCGGTTCGGCTTGAACATCGGGAAAGGTCCGAGTTCAGACGAGATCTCGGCCGAAGTGGCGTAGGAGATACCGGTCATGATCGCGGTCAGCGAGCCTGCGATGGCGCGGGCTTCGTCGCTGTCATAGGGAATGCCCGACGACATCAGCAGGCCGCCGATGTTGGCGTAGCCGAGGCCGATCGTGCGGTATTCGTAGGAGCGCTCGGCGATCTGCTTCGACGGGAACTGTGCCATCATCACGGAGACTTCAAGCACGATCGTCCAAAGGCGAACGGCGTGTTCGTAATCAGCGATGTTGATGCGCTTGGTGGCCGCATCCTTGAACTGGATGAGGTTCAGCGAGGCAAGGTTGCAGGCCGTGTCGTCGAGGAACATGTATTCCGAGCACGGGTTGGATGCACGGATCGGGCCGGCAGCCGGGCTGGTGTGCCAGTCGTTCATCGTCGTGTTGAAGTGCAGGCCCGGATCGGCCGAGGCCCATGCGGCGTAGGAGATCGATTCCCACAGGTCGCGTGCCTTCAGCGTCTTCATGACCTTGCCGTCCTTGCGGGCGGTCAGGTTCCAGTCGCCGTCGTTTTCGACTGCGCGCAGGAAGTCGTCCTTGATAGAGACCGAGTTGTTGGAGTTCTGGCCCGAAACCGTGAGGTAGGCTTCCGAATCCCAGTCGGTGTCGTAGGTCTTGAACTCGAGGTCCTTGTAGCCCTGGCGAGCGAACTGGATGACGCGGCCGATATAGTTCTCCGGAACCTGGTCCTTCTTGGCAGCGCGCACTTCGCGCTTCAGGGCAGGGTTCTTGTTCGGGTCGTAGCAATCGTCATTGTCGCCGTCGCAATTGACGCAAGCCTTCATGATCGCCTTCAGGTGGCGATTGACGATCTTGGAACCGGTGACGAGGGCAGCAACCTTCTGCTCTTCCTTGACCTTCCAGTTGATGTATTCCTCGATATCCGGATGGTCGATGTCGACCACGACCATCTTGGCCGCGCGACGCGTCGTGCCGCCAGACTTGATGGCGCCGGCAGCGCGGTCGCCGATCTTCAGGAAGCTCATCAGGCCGGAGGAACGGCCGCCGCCGGAAAGGCGTTCGCCTTCGCCGCGTAGATGCGAGAAGTTGGAGCCGGTGCCGGAGCCGTACTTGAAGAGGCGGGCTTCGCGAACCCAAAGGTCCATGATGCCGCCTTCGTTGACCAGATCGTCTTCGACGGACTGGATGAAGCAGGCATGCGGCTGCGGATGCTCATAGGCAGACTTCGACTTCGTCAGCTTGCCGGTGAAGGGGTCCACATAGAAGTGGCCCTGGCCGGGGCCGTCGATGCCGTAGGCCCAGTGCATGCCGGTGTTGAACCACTGCGGCGAGTTCGGGGCAACGCGCTGTGTCGCGAGCATGTAGGCAAGTTCGTCGCGGAACGCGGCCGCGTCTTCTTCGGAAGAGAAATAGCCACCCTTCCAGCCCCAGTAGGTCCAGGTGCCGGCCAGACGGTCGAAGACCTGGCGCGCATCGGTTTCAGAACCGTACTGCTGATCCTTCGGGAGTTCCTTCAGAGCGGCCTCATCGGCAACCGAGCGCCACAGGAAGGAAGGAACGTCGTTTTCCTCCACCTTCTTGAGGCGGGCAGGGACGCCGGCCTTGCGGAAATACTTCTGCGCCAGAATGTCGGCCGCAACCTGCGAAAACTGCGCGGGAACATCGATGTTCTCGAGGCGGAATACGATCGACCCGTCAGGGTTCTTGATCTCGCTGGTTGCCTTGCGGAATTCGATAGCCGCGTAAGCGCCCTGATCTGCCTTCGTAAATCGGCGTTCTATGCGCATTTGCCTTAACCTCTAGCTCGCGCGCCCCGTCCCCGTTGACCAAGGCGCAAGTTTCCACCTCCGGCGGCGCCGTAAGGAGCGCAGCCAGTTCTCGTTTCCGTATCGTCACAGGAGTGTCATCCGGAGATGGGTCATCCTGTATCTTGTGGTGATGGTGGCTGCAATCACTAAATATAGTATTAACAGCCTTTTTCCGCCAGCCCCGGATGTCGCTTTTTCAGGCGGCAAAAATCGCGCAGAACATACTCATGGCGGCTCACCCCTCATGGATCAACGCCCTGATTCAATGCTCGATTTCTGGTGAGAACCGGCCTCGTCATGTCCGGTTCAGCTGCCGCCGCAACATCGAAGTTCATTAAGTTGAAAACAGGCGATTCCGTCAAGGGCTTGTTCTTAACGAAGTGTTCACCACAAGATATTGTGGAGTGGCCTGTGGAGACTGGGGAAAAACCAGTTGGGCAAGAATTTCAATGGCTTGCTACGGGATGCGCAAGAGAAATGCCAAAGCTGGATTAATTTTGCCATATTTTGTCATTTGGCGGTGGCTTTTCGAGCGCAAATGAGCCTTGTGATTCGCAAGGCCAAACAAGGCGCTAAAGTGCGTCGATGGCGATGGTTACCGTAGCGCTTCCGATCGCCTCTCCACGCTCATCGCGAACAGTGAAACTTGCCTGCGTTTCCAGCAATTGCGTGGCATCGTCACGGCTGGCGCGATCGATGAAGACCTCGTCGGAGTCCCTGGCGAAGGTCTTCAGGAACTTGTTTTCGTCGCCCTGCCAGTAGTCATTGGTGGGCACGCTCTGTGCGACATTCAGTCCGTTCCGGTCGGTCACGAATATTTCCACAATCGTTCCTTGCGAATCATCCTGCTTGGCTTTGAGGTACCGCGAGACCGGATTGTTGAGGAGGCGGGTGACCATCTGCCATTGCCCGCTCTTGATCTCCGAGCGGTAGCTGTTGTCGAGCACCTGGATATCCATCGGGCTGATATCGCCGAACTTCCTGTTCTGCGCCTTGATCGCGGCCAGAACGTTCGGCTTGTTGATCATCGGCTTGACGAGCGTATCCACATATTCACGCACGACCGATATATAGGCGGGCTCGGCTAAGACCGCGCGCGGATGCGCGTTCAAGCACAGCCCGAAAGCCGCGATCAAGCCGATAAACCGCCAACGCTGCATCGTCGTTCCAGTGTCGCGCTTAGCGACCGCCCTCTACCCAAACACCCTGCCGCGCCCTTGCCGCCTGATGCCATATGATCATACGGCGGACGGCGAGGGGCGGACAGCGAATTTGATTATGTTAGTAAACAAAGATTGGAGCAATTTAAAGTTGCTTCTGTCTTTGCGCGGTCTAGGGCCTGGAAAATCAGCCCTTGCTGCCCTTGGAGATCGGTTCCTGATAGCTGAAACCCATATCCCACGGGAAGTAGATCCAAGTGTCCTGGCTCACTTCGGTGACGAAGGTATCAATCGTAGGCACACCCTGTGGTTTTGCATAGACGCAGGCGAAGTGTGCCTTGGGAAGCAGGGTGCGGACTTCGGAAGCCGTCTTGCCGGTATCCGTCAGATCGTCGACGACAAGCACGCTTTCACCGCCATCTTCAAGCAGTTCGGCGGCGATCCCCTTGAGGAGCATCATCTCCCCCTGGTTCACGTAGTCGTGGTAGGACGCGACGCAAACCGTCTCGATCAGGCGGATGTTCAGTTCGCGCGAAATGATGGCGGCCGGCACAAGGCCGCCGCGGGTGATGCAGACGATCGCCTTGAACTCGCGGTTCAGGCCGGCAAGACGCCAGGCCAGCGCGCGTGCATCGCGGTGAAATTGATCCCAGGAAACGGGAAAGGCTTTATCGGGAAGGGACATTGGCTCGCTCCGAGGCATGGATGATGACACGCCGTTTGCCGGCGGCCGGACGCTCTTCCGTTCACTCGGGTCAAACGCAAATCGCGCAGCCGAGACTGCGCGATGGAAGGACCGAAGCCGGAGCTCGTCGTCGGTCGTGGCAATTAGCGGAATTTGGCTGCAAAACGCAAGCCCCCGCTGATCGCGGCCCGCTAACGCGAAAGCAGCGTCATCGCCGTCATGGAATGCAGGAGCGTCTTCGTCGTGCCGCCGAAGATCATCTGCCAGAGCCTCGAATGCGTGTAGGCGCCCATCACAAGCAGGTCGATACTGCTGTCGGACAGCCGGTTCTCGATAACGGCCGAGGTGCTCTTGTCCGTGGTCGTCGCCGTCGCGAGGGTGACGTTGACGCCATGACGGGCGAGCGTTGCCGCGATTTCCGCACCCGCGACCGCCGCCGATTGCAGCGCGTTGTCGACCGGATCGACGGAGAAGATCTCAACCTCGTCGGCGGCCGTCAGGAAGGGCAGGGCGTCGAAGGTCGCCCGCGCCGCCTCCTTCGAGCCGTTCCAGGCGACGAGCACCCGCTTGATCGGCTTCGGCTGGCGGATGATGAAGGGGATCATCAAGACCGGCCGTCCGCTTTCGAGCAGGAAGTTGTCGACATCGACGTGGCTGTCCGACGGCCGTGCCGGATCTGCCTGCGAGGCGATCAAGAGATCGGCGCTGCGGGCGCTCTCGATCAACGGTGCCGAGCCGTAGCCCGTCGAGGAGGCAAAGCTGCGCCATTCGAACGAGACGCCTTCGACTTCGGCCTTGCGGCGAACGATCGTTTCGATCTTGACCCGTTCGGCGTGCGCCATGTCCTGCAGCGCCTGCACGGCCACGGGATCCGGGATCTCCATCGGCGCCACGAGTGGAACGACGGCGATCGTTTCCGCATGTAGTCCGATCACATGGGCACCGTGTTCCGCAGCCAGCGCGAAGGCGAGATCGGCGACTGCAACGCAATTGTCTGAAGTATCGAGTATCGCAAGAATGGTTTTGTAAGACATGTGTATCTCCTTGCTCGGATGAAAAAGTCCGTAAGAGAAGCAATGCGCTTGCCCGCCATTTGTTTCCTTGACCGAGATCAAGTCCCATAGGCCGGTCTCGAAAGAGATTAGGCCTCCGCCGAATGGTTTTCCAGGATATCCCGTTCGCGACGGATGCCTTCGATCATCGCCGCGACATCCGCGCCGGCGGCATCGATCACCGCCTGCGAGCGGCCGCGAACGACGATCTCGGTGGAGAATTTCTGGCCGACATAGCGCGGATAGGAGCCGATGCTTGTTTCCGGATGCGCCTTCTGGATGGCGGCGAGCGGCGTGCCGATATCGCCTTCGCCATAAGGGCACGAGATCGCCAGCGACAGCACCGGCGTTCCGGTTCTGAGCGTCGGGATCACCGCGTCGACCATCGCCTGAAACACCTGCGGCACGCCCGCCATGACATAGACGTTGCCGATGTTGAAACCGGGCGCGGTGGAAACGGGGTTGGGAATGTGGGTGGCGCCGACAGGCATGCGTGCCATCCGCTGGCGGGCCTCGGTGAACTCCATCTCGCGGCGCTTGTACATTTCGCCGAGTAGCGCCATCGCCTTCTCGTCATGATGGCAGGCAACGCCGAAGGCCTTGGAGACGGCGTCGGCCGTGATGTCGTCATGGGTCGGCCCGATGCCGCCCGAGGTGAAGACATAGTCGTATTTCGTCCTCAACGCGTTCAGCGCCTCGACGATCGCGTCTTCCTCGTCCGCGACGATGCGAACTTCCTTGAGGTCGATGCCTGCAAGCAGCAGCATATCGGCGAGATGGCCGATGTTCTTGTCCTTGGTGCGGCCGGATAAAAGCTCGTCGCCGATTGCCAGAATGGCTGCGGTCACAATCTGTTGGGTCATGTTAGGTCTCTGTCTTCACTCAGTCTTTGGTGTCGAGCTTATACCAAATAGAGCGGACGGGAAGCCCGTGCCCACCAATACGGAAATGTGAACGCAAGGCAAAAACGTGCGATAAGATTGAACAGTCCGTCTCTCGCAGCGCGGCTGGCCGCCACCAAGTGCATGCGCTAGCTATTGGTCATACGCACGATAGCGTTGCGAGGCATTCTTTATGATACGCGAATTCATCAAACGGATTTTGGTCGGTGCACCGAGCGCAGCACCCGCCGCAACCCAGAAAGAGGAAACTTCCAAGATGGCTAAGGTTCTGGTTCTCTACTATTCGTCGTACGGCCACATCGAGACGATGGCATACGCCGTAGCCGAAGGCGCGAAATCCGCGGGCGCCGACGTGACCGTCAAGCGTGTACCGGAACTGGTGCCGGAAGAAGTCGCCAAGGCATCGCATTTCAAGCTTGACCAGCAGGCACCGATCGCCACCGTGGACGAACTCGCCGAATACGATGCGATCATCGTCGGCGCCGGCACCCGCTTCGGCACCGTTGCATCGCAGATGCGCAACTTCTGGGATCAGACGGGCGGCCTCTGGTTTGCCGGCAAGCTGGTCGGCAAGATCGGCTCGGTCTTCACCTCGTCCGCCACGCAGCACGGCGGCCAGGAATCCACCATCCTCGGCTTCATCCCGACCTTCCTGCACCAGGGCATGGTCGTCGCCGGCCTTCCTTATGCTTTCCAGGGCCAGATGGGCGTCGATGAGATCAAGGGCGGCTCGCCCTACGGTGCGTCGACTATCACCGATGGCGACGGTTCGCGCCAGCCGTCGGCAATCGAGCTCGACGCCGCCAAGTTCCAGGGCGCGCACGTCGCCAAGCTTGCGGCAAAGCTCGCCTGAGCCAAGGCACCTTGAAACAGTGAAGGCGCGGCCTCGGGCCGCGCCTTTTCATGTGTGGCGTCGAAACGCCGTCATAAAATCGAAGTCGTCGCTGCTGATTTCCGCGATCGTCTAGCCGTAAAATCCGTGGAATTTTGCCGTGTAAACGAACAGCGGTACCCCAAATACCGCCAGTGCGATCAAGAATGCCGTGCCTGTTCTAAACAGTCTCAGGCGCCGTGTTCTGGCGCCATCCCAATCGTAAACCATCGTCTTACTCCCACCACAAGACAAGCTTTACAAATACACGCCCTAAAGCCGTAGCTTTGCTGACGGCAGGCATACAAACACATTCTAACGTTGCAAGAAAGAGATATTACTAATTAATTAAGCGATGTCTCATAAATGCATCGCAGCCGCTCGTTTTGTCTTCGGCTATTCTTCGAGCGGTGCTCAGGTCGGTGTTGACCACTTCTCCGAGGCTGAATGCCGGCGTGGGCTCGTTGCGCCTGGCGGGTACATGCTTCGATTCTTCGCTGTTCGTGCAACCCATCCTTTACGTCTTTGCTGATATTCATGTGAGTACCTGTTGAATAGCATGGGATTCCAAGGTGTTGCGGCTGATACGAATAAGCGCATTGCTGACGATCTTGCTCGTCTGCATGTTTTTCCTCCCGCCGTTCAATGGATACGTTAACGGGGGCGTTCAATACGTCCGGGACTATTTCGACAAGAGGCCCGAGCAGACCGCCTTGTTCATCGGCAACAGCCGCACCTTCTATAACAATATGCCCCAAATGGTGCGTGCCATCGCCGATTCCGCCGGCTATTCCAAGAGGCTGCGCATCGTGATGGATGCGGAACCGGGCGTCAGCCTCGGCTATCACATCAAGAGTGAAAAAACCCAGGCGCTCCTTTCCCGACGCTGGGATCAAGTCGTGCTGCAGGTGCTGAGCAGCGACCAGTATAGCGCGCGGCAATCCGGCCCGGCATGGGACGATGCCGAGAACCTGATACGGGAGGTTCAGGCGAAAGGCGACGTGCCGGTCATGTTCGTCACCTGGCGCTATACCGATCAGTGCATCAAGGATGCCGGCATGCCGAAGACGGCCGGCGATTACTCACCAATGGGTTATGCCGACATGCACCTCAACATCCAGCGGCAGCATGCCCGTCTCGCCGCGCTGACCGGCGTCGCGCTCGTTAATGTAGGCATGATTTGGGAAGCGCTTCAGAGCCAGCCGAAGGATTTCAATCTCTACTATGATTGCAACCACCCTTCGATCTATGGCAGCTATCTCTCGGCTCTGATGTTCTACAACTATTTTTCCGGAAACGACGTTCTGAACGTGACGTTCCGGCCGAGTGAAATGTCTTCGGAGGACGCGGCGATGCTGCGGAAGGCTGTGTCGGACTATCTGGCGAATTCCACCAAGGTTTGAAATATTGCGATAAACATATTCAATCAAGCCGGTTAAATTAACGTCTGTTAAATTCCCTTATGGTTGTATGTCCCCGGGGCTGAGGGCGGGATATATGGTGGGCGACAGACCAGATGGACGACGTCATGATCTTGATGCGTTGCGTGTGTTTTGCTTCGGCACGCTCATCATCTACCATTCGAGCCTTGTCTATGGAGCGAAGACCTGGTGGGTCCACGCTTCGGATACCACGAAGCTGATCGATCTGATCACGATCGGGTCGCATCCATGGCGGATGAGCCTGCTATTCTTCATTTCCGGCGTGGTCACGGCATCGCTGCTCAAGAAGAGATCCGTGGCTGAAATTCGCACGACCCGCACGCGGCAGCTCCTTCTGCCCTTTGTATTCGGCGTTTTCGTGGTTGTGCCGCCGCAGATCTATGTCTCGCCGTACAACTTCACGCCCGATCTCTCCTATTGGGAATTCTGGAAGACCTATGTCGTCTCCGGGATTCAGCTTGAGCATATGTGGTTCCTGGCCTATCTCTGGATCTATGTCATCGCCTGGTCGGTTGCCCAGCCGCAGCTCGCGCGGCGCTGGCCCGGCCTATCGGCGTCCCTGGCGGCGCGGCTGCGGGGCAGGGGCTTGTTCGTGGCGCCGATCGCATTTCTGTCGATCCTGAGGCTCTGTCTCTATCCCGTCTTCGGCGAGACGCTGGTCATCAATTCCGATCTCTATGCGCACGCCGTGTATTTCTCGATTTTCATGCTGGGCACGCTGCTCGCCAACGAGCAAAGCTTCTGGCAGGAGATCGATCGCCAGCGCTGGATGAGCCTCTGCGTCGCCACGCTGTCGCTGGCGGCGCTTACGGCAGTATTCCTGTTCATACCACGGGAGGCGAGGCCGGATGCACTCGTGGTCGCGATCAGGGTCGTCCGCTCGGCCTTCCAATGGAGTGCCGTGCTTGCGCTGCTTGCCTTCGCGGGCAGGCTCGCCAACCGGCCGAACCGGGTCATCATGTACCTGAACAAGTCGATCATGACCTATTATATCGCGCATCAGACGGTGATCGTCATCGCGGCCTACTACATCGCGCAGGCAGGCCTTCTCGACATCCGTTCCTTCATACCGCTCGTGATCTTCACGGCGCTTGTCTGCGCGCTCATCGCGGAGATGAAGACGCGCTTCAGACCCTTCCTCACCAATATGACATCGATGATAAGAGGGCTGCGAAAACCGCTTCCCTCGGAAACGGCCTGAGCCGTCCTCGCATCAATTTATGGGTAAATACCAGGCACCTGGTGCGGGCGGCGGGGATCGAACCCGCACAGCCAAAGGCCGAGAGATTTTAAGTCTCTTGCGTCTACCAGTTTCGCCACGCCCGCGCAGGCTTCTCATTCAACGACTGCGGCGATTCAGTCAAGGGCATGCGTGCGCGGGGCAGGCGTCAAGATGCATTCGCCTTGGCGGCGCGAACCCTGTTGAACAGCGATCCGATAGCGACGCCAACCGTTGCGCCCACGGCTTTTACTGCGGCGTCGTGAAAGCGTGCGTGGCGAGTGGGCGACAGATATTGCAGATATTCGATAAAGACCGCGCCTGCGATCAGGAGCAAAGCCACTGTCATCCAGTGCTTGGGATAAGCCACGGCGAAGGCGAGGCCTACGACCATATAGGCAAGTGCCCGGTCGATATTGACTGAAGTCACCGTATGAGGACGAAGGCCGATCGGCGAGACCGTTACGAAAATGATGGCGGCGAGGAGGAGCCAGGCGAGCGGCTTTGAGAATTTGTCTGCTGTCATAAAACTCACAATATTGATGTCACCGGGCGGTTTCACCGCACGATTGCGTTATCTCGGCGGTACGGCCTACGTCATTTCGGTACTTTTCCCAAAACGCGTGGCACTGCGCCTTACCGAACCGTTGTGGTTGAAAATGGGCTTCTTTCGAGGGTCTGCCTATGGCATAGCGTGGGGCGCAATAACAAGGGACTGAGACCGTGACCAGACAGAATGTCGAAGCTGCCGAAGAGGCTCTGCGCAGCCTATTTCCGGCAACGCCGCTGCAACTCAACGAGCATTTGTCCGCCCGCTATGGCGCCGACATCTGGTTGAAGCGCGAAGACCTGTCGCCCGTCCGCTCCTACAAGATCCGTGGTGCCTTCAATTTCTTCCGCAAGCGCATCGAGGAAGGTGCGTCCGGCAAGACCTTCGTTTGCGCGTCTGCCGGCAATCACGCGCAGGGCTTTGCCTTCGTCTGCCGCCATTTCGGCGTTCCGGGCGTGGTTTTCATGCCGGTGACGACACCGCAGCAGAAGATCGACAAAACCCGCATCTTCGGTGGCGAATTCATCACCATCAAGCTGACGGGCGACTTCTTCGACCAGTGCTACAAGGCGGCCCGCGATCACGTCGAGACGATCGACGGCGTCATGGTACCGCCCTTCGATCATGAGGATATCATCGAGGGCCAGTCGACTGTGGCCTCTGAGATCATGCAGCAGCTGCCCGAGGGCACGGTGCCCGATCTCGTCGTCATGCCTGTCGGCGGCGGCGGTCTGGCGGCCGGCATCAGCGGTTATCTCAAGGACACTGTGCCGAGCACGGGCTTCTTCTTCGTCGAGCCGCAGGGCGCGCCGAGCCTGAAGCGCAGCATCGAGGCTGGTGAGGTCGTGACGCTCTCCAAGGTCGACAACTTCGTCGATGGCGCGGCCGTCGCCCGCATCGGCGACCTCAATTTCGCGGCGCTGAAGGAATTCCCGAGCAATCAGGTGATGCTGATGCCGGAGAACGCCATCTGCGTGACGATCAACGAGATGCTGAACGTCGAGGGCGTAGTGCTGGAGCCGGCAGGCGCCCTGTCGCTGACCGCAATCGCCACGATGGACCCCGAAGCGATCCGCGGCAAGACGGTGGTCGCGATCGTCTCCGGCGGCAATTTCGATTTCGAGCGGCTTCCGGATGTGAAGGAAAGGGCCATGCGGTACGCGGGCCTGAAGAAATACTTTATTCTCCGCCTTCCGCAGCGTCCGGGCGCGCTCCGCGACTTCCTCAACCTGCTCGGCCCCGATGACGATATCGCCCGCTTCGAATATCTGAAGAAGACCGCCCGCAATTTCGGTTCCGTCCTGATCGGCATCGAAACCAAGGCGCCGGAAAACTTCGCGGCACTCTTCGTGAAGTTCGAGGCATCGGGTATCAGCTTCGAGGACATCACCGAAAACGAGATCCTCGCGAACCTCATCATTTAACTTTTACGGCAACGGCCCTATCTAACCCTGATGGCATCCGCCCTCATGACAAAGGCGTATCATGGCTTCGATTTTTTTCAGCATTTTCTCCATGTTCTCGGGCGGCGCGAAGCAGCCGGGCGCTGCGTCTTCGAGCGCCGCTTCCGATCCGCAGCCCTATGCCGATTGCACGATTTACGCCGAACCGATGAAGGAAGGTGGCCAGTACCGATTGGCCGGCCGTATCGAGAAGACCGTTGGCGACGAGGTGCTGGTGCGCAATTTCATCCGCGCAGACATGTTTTCGTCGACGGATGATGCGATCGAATGCACCGTGCGCAAGGCGCAGCAGATCATCGATCAGAACGGACCATCCTTGTTCAGCGACGGAGCCAAGGTTCGTCAGGTCTGATCACGGAAGGCTGGCGCGCCCTTGCGTGTTGAGCGGTCGCGCCGCCATTCCCTCATGCTATTTTAAAACATTGCGGCGATCCTGCGCTCAGCAGACATCGCAGGAATATCCAGTGCATCAGAATGCCCGCCGCACATCCGTGATGAATTTCGCCGACAGAGCGGTCGAGATGGCATGGCGTGGTGTCATTGGGCCGGCGCGGCCGCCGCATCGCCTTGACGGGAGGTCGCGGCGTTGATCGCAAACGTCAATCTCATCCTCTTCGTTGTCGAAGCCATCGGCTACTTCACGCTGATGGTGACTCTGCTGCATTTTCGCGCCCGCATCGGCCTCGGCATATTCCTGACGGCACTCGGCGTCATGCACTTCATGGAGACCTACCTCGCGGCGGTCTTTTATGTCGAGCTACCGTTCGGCATCGTCTCGCCGGGATCATCGGTGTTTTTCACCGGCAAGCTGATGATGATCCTGATGCTCTATCTTCAGGAAGACGCCGCCGTCGTCCGCCAGCCGATATACGGGCTCTTCATCGGCAACCTTTTGACCGTTGCGATCGCCTGGATCGTGCAATGGCACGCGCCGCTGGAGCTGACATCTGGCGCGCTCCCCAGCGACGAGTTCCTGAAGGAAATGGGCTGGCTGATGCTCGGGGGTACGGCCATACTCTATCTCGACGCGATCGGCATCATCCTCCTCTACGAGCGGCTCGGCCGCTATCTCCGGCAACGGCCGGTTGTCCGCTTCATGATCTGCGGCTTCGTGCTTTTGACGTTCGACCAGATCGCCTTCTTCGGCGCGCTGCACTATTCGGTCGGCGTCCCGCTTGCCGCGTTCTGGGGTGGGTGGAAGGCGAAGATGTTCGCCGTCTGCATCTACACGGTGCTCTTCGCGATCTACGAGAAATGGATCGGCCGCGCCGTGACAACATCGAGCGCGCGTCCCATCGGCGATATTTTCAGCGACCTGACCTTCCGCGAGCGCTACAACGACCTCCTGAGCCGCACCGGCCGGGATGTACTGACCGGGCTCTACGACCGCACCCGAATGGAGCTCGAAGCGCCGATCATGATCCGCGAATCGCTGCGCCAGGGGCAATCCGCCACGGTGATGATCCTCGACGCCGATCACTTCAAGAACGTCAACGACGTGTTCGGCCACCTGCAGGGCGACGATGTCCTGCGCGCGATCTCAGCGCGCCTGGGCTCGATCCTGCGCGCCGGCGACAGGGTCTTCCGCTTCGGTGGCGAGGAATTCGTGGCGATCTGCCCGTTGACCGATCACGCCGAGGGCTTGCGTCTGGCCGAGAGGTTGCGCTGGACGATCGAGAGCAGCGTCGCCACGCCCGATGGCAAGCCGGTAACGATCAGCATCGGCGTCGCCACAGCCAGCGAAGATGGCGACGCCTTCACGGTGATCCTGTCGGCAGCGGACGAGCGGCTGTATTGCGCCAAGAAGAACGGCCGAAACTGCGTCTTCGGCCAGACCGGCGTCCATGGTCTCACGGTTGCCGGCTAACCGTAAGTCTCCACAAACAAAAAGACGGCCGGCAAGCCGACCGTCTTCCTGAACTGACTACCCTTTGAATTAGGCAGCGAGCGCGAGCTCTTCAGCGCGCGCCTTGGCAGCGCCGACAGCCTTCTCGGCTGCTTCAGGACCAAAGGCCAGGCCTTCGACATAGATGGTCTCGACGTCGGTGATGCCCATGAAGCCGAGAACGGTCTTCAGATAAGGCACGGCATGGTTCATGCCGGCGGCCGGACCCTGCGAGTAGACGCCGCCGGAAGCGAGAACGACGTAGACTTTCTTGCCGGTGGCAAGGCCAACCGGGCCGTTTTCGGTGTACTTGAACGTCATGCCAGCGCGGGCGACGTTGTCGATCCAGCTCTTCAGCGACGAATAGATGTTGAAGTTGATGAGGCCGGTGCCGATGACGATGGTGTCTGCTGCGAGCAACTCGTTGACCAGTTCGTCGGAGATCTTCGCGGCTTCGTTTTCTTCGGCCGTGCGGGCGTCCGCCGGCTTGCGGATCGCGCCGGTGAAGAGGTCGTTGATATGGGCCAGCGGGTTCGCTGCGAGATCACGGCGAACGACGACGCTGCCGGCCTTCTGCGACTGGAGCTTGCCAGCGAGGTCTACAGCGATATCGGTCGAAAGCGACTCAGCACGCGGGCTGGAGGTCAAGAGCAGAATGGACGACATGATTGATAATCCTTTGATCTTTGCGTTTTCGGCGCGATCGGGGGAAGGTCGAACCGCGTCTTCGAGTGAAGAAATAGGTCTAGCGGCCTATCGAAAAAACTGTGATAATGTCGATCAAGACTATCGATCGATTGGATGGATGTAATGTTGCCCAACCCGACACTGGACCAGCTGCAGGTTTTCCTGACCGTTGCCGAGACCGGCAGCTTCTCGGCTGCCTCGCGCGTGCTCAATCGTGCCCAGTCGGTGGTCAGCTACACCATTGCAAACCTTGAGGCGCAGCTGGAAATGCAGCTGTTCGAACGCTCCGGCGCTCGTCAGCCGAAGCTTACCGAAGCAGGCAAGGCCATGCTCGAGGACGCCCGCCGGCTGATGACCGACTTGCAAGTGATGCGGGCGAGGGTGAAGAGCCTGAAGGAAGGGCTGGAGGCCGAGGTCGATGTGGCGATCAGCGTCATGGTGCCGTCTCAGGCGGTAGTCGCGGTGCTGCGTGAATTCCGCGACCGCTTCCCCTCCGTCACGCTCAATCTCAGTGCTGGCGAACTCGGCATGGTCATGGAGGCCGTGCTGTCGGGCAAGGCCACGATCGGCATCGGCGGCGCGCTGCTGAAGCAGGACGATTCGATCGCCGTCGAAAAGATCGGCCATTCCTTCATGATCCCGGTCGCCGCGCGTTCCCACCCGCTGGCCAATATCGACAGGCCGCTGACGCTTAGCGATGTTCGTGAGGAAGTGCAGCTCGTCGTCACCGACGCCTCGGGGCTTACCAAGGGTCGTGATTTCAACGTGCTGTCCTACAAGACCTGGCGTGTCAGCGACATCGCCACCAAGCATGCGCTGATCCGCGGCGGCCTGGGATGGGGCGGCCTGCCGGCGTCGATTATCCGCGAGGATCTGGCCAACGGCACGCTCGTCCATCTCGACCTGCCGGCTTACGAACAGGGCGAATATCCGATCTATGCGATACGACGCATCGCCAACCCGCCGGGCCCGGCTGCGACATGGCTGATCGAAGCCTTCCATTCGAAGCTGTCTTTCTGCCCGAACCACGCCGATTTCACCGCGGCGCTGAACGAGACCAAGGATCGCGATCTGCCACTCGCGGCGGAGTAGGCGAGGCTCTAAGCCCCGCCTTTAGTCTGTCTTAGAGAACCAGTCGGAACTTTGCGAAACCATCGGTGCCTTCGCCGGCTTCCTCGATCTTCGCGCCCTTGACGTCGGCGATGAACTGCTTCGCCTTCGGCCCGCTCTGGAACGTCGCGGTCGCGCCCGTCACCGGTTTGAAGGTCCAGTTGCCGTCGGCAGCCGGATTGATCGTTCCCTGCTCGTGCACATAGCGCACGATCACGTCGCGGTTCGTATCGGGCGCCTGGAACACCACCTTGTCGGCCGCGATCTCCGGGAACTTGCCGCCACCGCCGGCGCGGTAGTTGTTGGTCACGACCACGAATTTTTGGCTGGGATCGATCGGCTTGCTATCGAACGCAAGGTTCTGGATACGGTTCGATCCGGCATTGATGGCGTTGCCGTCATTGTCGTATTTGCGCGGCTGCGCGAGGTCGATCTGGTAGGTGACACCGTCGATCACATCGAAATTGTAGGACGGGAAGTCGGCGTTCAAAAGCTCGGCGTCCTTCGTGCCTTCCTTGATCTCGTTGAACATCCCAGCAGACATCTCCAGCCAGTTCTTCACCTGCTCGCCGGTGATGACGACAGCCTGGACGGTGTTGGGGTAGAGATAGAGGTCGGCGATGTTCTTGATGGCGAGGTCGCCGGCCGGAACATCCGTATAGTAATCGGCGCCGCCACGGCCGCCCGACTTGAAGGGAGCCGCCGCCGAGAGCACCGGCAGATCCTTGTATTCTGTGTCGGCAAGCATCTGCTTGATGTACCAGGTCTGCGCCTGACTGACGATCTGCACCGAGGGATCGTCGGCGACCAGCGCGAAGTAGGAGTAAAGAGGCGCCGACGTCTTGCCGACGGGGGTGCGGACATAGGCGAGCGTCGCCTCGTGCTCTGCCTTTGCGGCTTCGACGACTTCCTTCTTGTCGGCGACATCGGCCACGACCTTCTTCTTGTCGTCGCGGTGATAGATCGGCCGCGCCTCCGAGGTGAAGTCGACGATCTTCCAGCTCTTGCCGTCCTTTTCGAGCAATAGATCGATCAGGCCGAGATGCGAGCCCCAGAAGCCGGCCATGACGGCGGGCTTGCCATACAGCGTTCCCTTGACCGGATCGGCGTTCTGGATGCCATCCCAGGTCTTCGGACCGGGGAAGACGAGGTGCTGGTGGCCGGTAAAGATCGCGTCGATCCCGTCGACGGCGGCCAAGTGCAGCGATGCGTTCTCCATCTTGTCGCTAGGCGCACTACCATCGATGCCCGAATGCGAAAGCGCGATCACGATATCCGCGCCCGCTTCCTTCATCGCAGGCACCCAGGCCTTGGCGGCCTCGACGATATCGCGCGTCTGCGCCTTGCCCTCGAGGTTCTTGATATCCCAGAGCATGATCTGCGGCGGAACGAAACCGATGAAGCCGATCTTCACCGGGCTCTCATTGCCGGCCCCGTCCTTGATCATCTTTTCGACGATGATGTAGGGCTTGAAGAAAAGCTCGTCGTTTTTCGGATCGGAGGCGAGCTGGCCCTTGGTCAGATTGGCGCAGACGAACGGGAAGTTCGCGCCATTAAGCACCTTGAACATGAAATCGAGGCCGTAATTGAACTCGTGATTGCCGAGCGTGCCGACGGTGTAGCCGAGCGTGTTCATCGCCTTGATAACGGGATGGACATCGCCATCCTTCAAGCCGCGCTGATAGGCCATGTAATCGCCCATCGGATTGCCCTGCAGAACGTCGCCATTGTCGATCAAAAGCGAGTTCGCCGCCTCGGCGCGGATCGTGTCGATGATCGTCGCGGTGCGCGCCAGTCCCATCGTGTCGTTCGGCTTGTCGGCGTAATAGTCGTAAGGGAAGACGTTGACGTGAATATCCGTCGTTTCCATCAGCCTGAGATGCGCCTGATTGGCGGCGGCACGCGCGGTGAATGGATGCAGCAGAACGAGCGCTGATGTAGCGGCAATGCCGGTGAGAAGAGAACGACGGCTCATGGATGACAGATCAAGATTGGAAGACATGAAAACTCCTTCGAAACATCACGCGACACCCGCCCGGCGGCGAGAGTAGGGTGATTTTCGAAGGAGTAACCCCCGTAAATGACAGGGGAATATCGCTTTTCGCTTTATGCGTGTCGGACGAGGTCTATCGCGCCAGAACCGGCTTCACGTCCTTGTGGAAGAACCGGAAGTACGAAGCCACCTGGGCGCGGGCGTTGGAGTTCGGGTCGAACTGGACGCCGACGCGGCCATTGTGGCTCCAGCGGATGACGCCGTGCAGAACGCCGAGATCGTCGGCGAGGATCTGCACACGGCTGCCGGAAGCCGCATGCAGCGGTGAGCGGACTTCAAGCGCAATGCCCGAGATGGACATGTTCAGAATGCGCGCATCGACTTCCTTGGTCAGGTAACGAACCTTGCCGAAGATCCGGCACGACTTGCGTTCGGCCTTGCGGGTAATAATGTTGAGATTGTGCATGACGCGTCTCCCAAATTGAACTGGAGACAGCATACGTCGCGTAGATTGAAATGAATTTATACAATTCGCTAAAATTGCGCGATCGATTTTTACTTCCGCATTGCTTCCCGGCGGCCGACGACATGCTCGCGCCAGATCGTGAAAATCCCAGAGCCGACGACGATCACCGAGCCGATGATCGTGTTGAGGCTCAGTGTCTCTCCATAGATCGTCACGCCGATGATCGAGGCGTAGACGAGCTGAAGATAGGTGAGCGGCTGGACGGCTGCGGCATCGAGCATGTCGTAGGCGCGGATCAGGAAATAGTGGCTCGATATGCTGGTCATGCAGACCAGCGCCATCCACACCCAATCCGCCGGCGCCATCCAGGTCCAGTAGAACGGCCCGACCAGCGTCATCGCGAGGGCGCCAACGACACCCGTATAGAAGAAGCTCGTCATCGATGAATCGTCGCGGCTGACCAGCCGGGTGGCGATGACGTAGAAAGCAAAGAGGAAGCAGGAGAGCACCGCCAGCAGCAGCGTGACATCGAAGAAGCCGCTGTCAGGCTTCAGGATCAGAAGCACACCGACCAACCCTGCGCCGATCGCCGTCCACCGCCGCCAGCCTACCCGCTCGCCGAGCAGCGGCATGGCGAGCAGCGCAATCAGGATCGGCGTCGCCGAGAAGATTGCTTGCGAGTGCGCGAGCCCGATCACCGCGAAGCAGCTGATCACGACAACCACCTGGGCGGCGAGAAGCAGCCCGCGTATCACCTGCAGCACCGGCCGCTTCGTGCGCGCCGTGGCGACGATCCCGCCGCGCATCTTCGCGGCCAGAAGGATGGTGAAGAGGCCAAAGGCCCAATAACGGATCATCGTCACGAAAACGGGCGGGTAGGCGCCGCCCAGATGCTTTGAGATGCCGTCCTGAATGGAAAAGATGGTGATCGCCAGAAGAACGAAAATATAGCCTCGGGTCTTCGATTTCATGGCGTCTTCTTAACACACCGGCCTCGGCCGTATTCCGGAAAAACCCGCGCAGGCAAGTGATTCCGCTCCTCCGTCATAAGCCCACATTGGGCCGGTCCATCACCTCGCGCAAGGCAAAGCTGGAATTGATCTTGACGACATGGGGCAGGGCCGAGAGCCAGTCGCGATGGATGCGCTCATAGTCCTCCAGATCGCGGGCCGCGACGCGCAGGATATAGTCGTATTCGCCCGACATCAGGTAGCAGACGAGCACATTGGGACAGCGCTTCACGGCGGTCTCGAATTCCGACAGCGTCTTGGCGAACTGGCCGGAAAGCGAGATGTGCACGATGGCGATCATCTTGTAGTCGAGCGCCTTGGGTGAGACACGCGCGTGATAGCCGAGGATGACGCCGCTGCGGTCGAGAATGTCGAGCCGCCGCGAACAGGCCGACGCGGATAGCCCCACCTTGGCGGCAAGATCGGCGTTGGTGATCCGCGCGTTCGATTGCAGCGCTTTCAAAATGGCATGATCGATGGCGTCGAGATCCGACATTCGAAGAACTTTCGATTATTGCGTCCAAAACGCATCTTTCTTCGAAAATTGCCATACATGCAAATCCTCTTTGCAAGGACATTTCGTGCGCGGGGTGATTGGATTTCACTCGTGAACGCTTCGCTCGACGAGGCTGAAAAAAACAAACGAGGAGGAGCGCCCCGATGCGCGTCGGTTGTCCGAAGGAAATCAAGAATCACGAATATCGCGTCGGCCTGACGCCTGCAGCCGTTCGCGAGTATATCGCGCATGGCCACGAGGTCTGGATCGAGACGAAGGCGGGTTCCGGCATTGGTGCCGATGACGCGGCCTATGCCGCCGCGGGCGCGAAGATCGCGTCCTCTGCCAAGGACATCTTCGAAAAGTGCGACATGATCGTGAAGGTCAAGGAGCCTCAGCCGTCCGAATGGGCGCAGCTGCGCGACGGCCAGATCCTCTACACCTATCTGCATCTTGCGCCGGATCCCGAGCAGACCAAGGGCCTGCTGTCATCGGGCGTCACCGGCGTAGCCTACGAGACGGTGACCGATGACCGTGGCGGCCTGCCGCTCCTGGCGCCCATGTCCGAAGTTGCCGGTCGTCTTTCGATCCAAGCCGGTGCGACGGCGCTGCAGAAGGCCAATGGCGGTCTCGGCATTTTGTTGGGCGGCGTGCCCGGCGTTCTGCCGGCCAAGGTAACCATCATCGGCGGCGGCGTGGTCGGCCTGCATGCGGCGCGCATGGCCGCCGGCCTCGGTGCCGATGTCACCATTCTCGACAAGTCGCTGCCGCGCCTGCGCCAGCTCGACGATCTCTTCTCCGGCCGCATCCACACGCGCTATTCCAGCATCCAGGCGCTCGAAGACGAGGTCTTCTCCGCCGATCTCGTCATCGGCGCGGTGCTGATCCCCGGTGCCGCCGCGCCGAAGCTCGTCACCCGCGAAATGCTCTCGGGCATGAAGAAGGGCTCGGTCATCGTCGATGTCGCCATCGACCAGGGCGGTTGCTTCGAAACATCGCACGCGACGACCCATTCGGACCCGACCTACGAGGTCGATGGCGTCGTGCACTATTGCGTCGCCAACATGCCGGGCGCGGTTCCGGTCACTTCGGCGCATGCGCTGAACAACGCCACGCTGGTCCATGGCCTGGCGCTCGCCGATCGCGGCCTGCGCGCCATCGCCGAAGACAGACATCTCAGAAACGGTCTCAACGTCCACAAGGGACGGGTCACCAATAAAGCCGTTGCCGAGGCGCTGGGCTATGAGCCTTACGCTGCGGAAGCCGTGCTCAACGTGGCGTAAAGTCCATCGCGCTACGTCAACTGAAGCCGGTTGCACTCTCCGCAACCGGCTTTTTTCCGTGATCTAACCGTCGATCCGGCATTGATAGCAATTGTTGCGCGCTGAGCGAACATGCACATAGGCGACCTCGGGCTTGCGCAGAAGCTCCGCCGCATAGGCAGGAATATCGGCGACCTCGGTCACCGCGCCGGTGCCGTAGACGATGCGGTTGTTGGGGCCGTAGCCGCGCAGGATGAAGTTGGGGCTTGTCGTCAGGACAGGTGGCAGCACTTCCTCGGCGGCATAGCGTTCGCAGCGCTTTTGATGCAGGAACACCGGTCCCGTCTCCGCATAAGGCTGCATCTCCGGGAAGGGGCGGTAGGCGAAGACGTAAAGCGCGTCGCCCGCATCTAAGTTCTTCAGGCAATGGCGGCAGGGGTGTCCCGGGCCATCGGAAATCATTGTCTCCGGCAAGTGACCATAGGCATCGTTCCCGCCGTTCCAGATCGTCTCTGCGTCGGCAGTGGGCATCGCGGTGAAAGATAGGGCAGTCATGGCACGTCTCCTTTTCGAGCTTGCCTTGAATGCGCTTCAACCCGCGTGGAAACCACCCGATCCTTGCGCCTCTATACAGTCGTCAGAAGAAACAGCCGAAACGCGCCGGCTAGCTTCTCTTCGCCAGCTCGAGCAACTCCTTGTCGCTGAGTGGCCGCACGATCGCGGTGCCCGTCGAAACCGGAGAAAAGCCGAACATCTGATAGAGCTGCAACGCCCGGGGATGGTCGAGATTGTTGGTCGTGGTGGTCACGCGCAAAGGGTTCTGCGTCCAGATCGCATAGAGCGCCTGCAGCAGGAACCACTTGCCGATCCCGAGACCCAGCGCATGCTCCATCAGCCCGAAATGGCTGAGCTCGATCGTATCCTCGTCAACCGTCAAATACTCGTAGAATCCGGCAGGCGCGCCGTTCACATAGAGCACACAGATCGTGTTGCGCTTGTCGTAGAGCGTGGTGGCCAGTTCCTCGTCGCTCATCCTCAGGCGATCCACCCACTGCCACCGCGCGCCGACCTGGCGATAGAGATAGCGGTAGAACGGCAGCGGAATTTCCGGCGCGCGCATGATGGCGGTCTGGATATTGACCGGCACCGGCAGGCTCGTCTTCGGCGCCGCCGTCATCTCGAGGCGGGTCACATGGGCCTTCAGCGAAGAGGGAGCTTTTGCCATGGTCAAGCTTTGATCGCTTCTGCGGGGCCGGTAACGATGGGCGTGTCCTCACGGCTGCCCCACTCGCTCCAGGAGCCATCATAAAGCGCGTTGTCGTCATGCCCCACGCTTTCCAGCGCCAGCATGATCACGGCGGCGGTCACGCCCGAGCCGCAGCTCGTCACGACGGGCTTGGAGAGATCGATGCCGGCATCTGCAATCATCGTCTTCAGCGTTGCCACATCCTTGAAGCGGCCGTTGGCCGAGAGCGAGGTCGCCGGCAGGCTGCGGGCGCCGGGCATATGGCCAGAACGCATGCCGGCGCGCGGCTCGGCTTCCTCGCCGGTAAAGCGGCCGGCGCCGCGAGCATCGGCGATCTGCGCCGAACCGTCATCGACGATCTCGCGCATGGTCTCGAAGGGTATAACCTTGTCGGCACGGAACTTCGGCGTGAACACTGCCGGCGCCGGGGCGGTCGTCCCGGTCTCCAGAGCGCGTCCCTCGGCCTTCCAGCCATCGAGGCCGCCATCCAGAACGTAGACGTCTTTAGCGCCCATGGTCCGCAGCATCCACCAGACGCGCGGCGCCGAGAAGAAGCCCATGCCGTCATAGACGACGATCGTGTCCGTCTCTGAAATGCCGAGCTTGCCGACTTCGGCAGCGAAGAACTCCTGCGAGGGGAGCGAATGCGGCAGGCCGGTCGAGTGATCGGCAATCACGTCCTGATCGAAGAAGACGGCGCCGGGAAGGTGGCCCGCCACATACTCGTCCTTGGCGGCGCGCTTGTGCGCCGGCAGATACCAGGAGGCGTCCACCACCTTGAAACCTGACGTCCCCAGCTGCTTTTCGACCCAATCGGCCGAAACGACGAAGCGGCTCGTGGTCTCGCTCATGCTGCTCTCTCCAATCAATGCTTATGCGTCGTCGCCAGGAGCGCCGAAACGGATACGGAAGCGGCGGTTTTCCTTGCCCTTCTTCTCGATCTTGGCGATATGAATCTGTCCGACTTCTCGTGTTGTCGCAACATGTGTGCCGCCGCAGGGCTGGCTGTCAATCGCCGAGTTTTCGCCGATGCAGACGAGGCTGACGCGACCGAGCCCCATCGGCGGGCGCACGTTCTTCGATTTGACGATCCCTGGATTGGCCGCCAGTTCCTCATCGGTGATCCACTGCAGGTAAACGGGATGGTCCTGGTCGACCAGCGCCATCAGCTTGGCCGTCACCTCGTCCTTGTCGATCGTGTCGGTCATGTCGAAATCGACACGGCTCTCTTCTTCGCCGACGGCCGCTCCGGTGATCGGGTACGAGCAGACGACGGAAAGCAGGTGGCAGGCGGTGTGCATGCGCATCAGCTTGTGGCGGCGCTCCCAATCGACATGCAACACCACTTTCTCGCCGACCTCAGGGCTTGCCTGCCCTTCGAGCGGAACATGGATGATGATGTCCTTGGCGGCGCCATGCTTGGTCTGCGCAAGCGTGATCTTGCTGCCATCGGCGCGCTCGAGAAAGCCGGTATCGCCCGGCTGGCCGCCCGAGGTTGCGTAAAGGCAGGTCTGATCGAGCTCGATGCCCCCGTCTTCGTGAATGGCGGTGACGACGGCCTCGCAGGTCGAGAGATAGAAGTCGTCACGATAGAGGGCATTAACGGGCATTGGGCCTCACGCTGCGGGTTCGTATGGGATCTTGATATCGACAGGCGAGGTCAGCCATGCCGGCAGCGGCAGCGACTTCGATGTCAGGAAATCGGGATTGAAAAGCTTCGACTGGTAGCGGTTGCCGTAGTCGCACAGAATGGTCACGACCGTGTGGCCGGGGCCGAGGTCCTTGGCGAGGCGCACCGCGCCCGCGATGTTGATCGCCGACGAGCCGCCGAGGCAAAGCCCCTCATGCTCGACGAGGTCGAAGACATAGGGCAGGGCTTCCGCATCCGAGATGTTATAGGCGAAGTCAGGCGTGAAGCCTTCGAGATTGGCGGTAATGCGGCCCTGGCCGATACCCTCGGTGATCGAGGAGCCCGCGGACTTCAGTTCGCCGTTCTTGTAGAATTCATAGAGCGCTGCGCCATCCGGGTCGGCGATGCCGATCTTGATGTCCTTGTTGAAGCTCTTGAGGCCCATCGCGGTGCCGGCAAGCGTGCCGCCCGATCCGACCGAGCAAATGAAGCCGTCGACCTTGCCCGAAGTATCCGCCCAGATTTCCTTCGCCGTCGTCTCGATATGTGCCTGCCGGTTGGCGACGTTGTCGAACTGGTTGGCCCAGATGGCGCCATTCGGCTCCGTCTTTGCGAGCTGCTCGGCAAGCCGTCCGGAAACCTTCACGTAATTGTTGGGGTTCTTGTAGGGCACGGCCGGCACTTCGACGAGCTCAGCGCCAAGCAGCTTCAGCGCGTCCTTCTTTTCCTGGCTCTGCGTTTCGGGAATGACGATCACGGTGCGATAGCCGAGCGCCTTGGCGACCAGCGTCAGGCCGATGCCGGTGTTGCCGGCGGTCCCTTCCACGATCACGCCGCCCGGCCGCAGCAGGCCCTTCTTCTCCGCGTCGCGAATGATGTAGAGCGCCGCGCGATCCTTGACCGACTGTCCCGGGTTGAGGAATTCCGCCTTGCCGAGAATGGTGCAACCGGTCGCCTCCGACGCTCCCTTGAGCTTGATCAGGGGAGTGTTGCCAATGGCTTCTAGGACGGAAGGATGAACGGTCATGGAATCTGCCTCTTTGAAACACTTAGTTTAGGAACGGTCTTTTCCCTTCACAAGGCTGGGTTGGCAAGAAATCCTATTCCTCGCCCTCAACCAACACGGTAAAATTAGACTTCCCGTCCCAGATTGGTTCGCGACGTGCTGATCCGGGTCGCTTTGTGATCCGGAGATTGACATTCATCGTATGGACGATGACAAAGCAATCACTGAAAGCGGAAACGACCGAAACCATCATGGTTCACGAGCATATCGACACGGTCGATGCATTGATGGCGTATTATGTTGCGGGTTCCCTTCCGGAGCCGGCGCGCGTTCTTGTCGAATCGCATCTGCAAATGAAGCCGGATCGTCGGCCTTTGGTACGCGACCTGGAATTTCTGGCCGGCCAGGCTTTGGAGCAGACATCCGAAGCAAGTCTTGAAGACCGCGATGCCAAACTGGCGCGGATCTTCGCATCCACCGCGCCGGTTGAACCCAAGCCATTGATCGCGGCCGACAAACCGAGCGTCTTTCCACGCGCGCTGCGCCGCCTCGTCGGCTTCGATGTCGATACGGTGCCGTGGAAGACCAAGCTCCCCGGCTTCAAGGAATATTCGGTCGATATCGACGGCTGCGAAGTCAGCGTCATGTGGATCAAGCCCGGTCGCGCCATGCCCGCTCATACCCACAAGGGCATGGAGCTCACGCTCATCCTCGACGGCGCCTTTAACGACAATCGCGGCCGCTTCGGCCCCGGCGATATCTCCGTTGCCGACGAGACGATCGACCACCGCCCGGTGGCCGAAAAAGATCGTCCCTGCATTGCATTTTCCGTTCTCGATGCCCCCATCAAACTGACCGGGTCCTTCCGCCAGCTGATTGGCGACCTGATCGGCTGAAAGCAGCCACAATAGCGTGATAGAGCCATTATCCCGGGAGGTTTAGAGGAACTTCCGGGCCCGTTTCGACGTTCTTCGATACAACCTGAGGAGTCGCGCCATGAACGATTTTGTAGCCCGCCCCGAACATGGAATTGCCTGGATCTCAGGCGCAAGCTCCGGCATCGGCCGGGCATTGGCGCTGAAATTGGCAAGCGAAGGCTACAAGGTCGCCGTGACCGCTCGCGACCACGAAAAGCTCGCCGAACTGCAATCGGAAGCCAACGGTCTTGCGGGCAGCATCATCGTGCTGGATGGCGACGTTACCAATCCTGAAGACATGGAGCATGTGCTCGCATCGATCGAATACGAGCACGGCGCGCTGGCGCTCGCTGTCTTCAATGCGGGGGTCTATTTGCCTGTTCACGCCGAGGAACTGCGCCGCGAGGATTTCGAGCAGAGCTTCGCCGTCAATCTACAGGGCGTGGTCAATTGCCTCGTGCCGGCGGTGCGTCACATGAAGCACAAGGGGCAGGGGCAGATCGCCATCGTCTCCTCGGTGACAGGCTACGGCGGCCTGCCCACGGGTGCGGCCTATGGCGCCACCAAGGCTGCCCTGATCAACATGGCCGAGAGCCTGAAATTCGATCTCGACAAGATGGGCATCCGCATCCAGCTCATCAATCCGGGCTTCGTCGACACGCCTGCCACCCGCAAGAACGAATTTCCGATGCCGTCGCTGATCCCGGTCGACGAGGCGGCGGCCGAGATCTACGCGGGCCTGAAGTCGAAGAATTTCGAGGTCACCTTCCCGAAGCGCTTCACCTACATGCTGAAGGCTCTCAATCTCATGCCCTACAGCCTGTATTTCTGGCTGGTGAACCGCGCCACCGGCTGGCAGGAGCGCCCGCGCGCCGATGGTCGCCGGCCGGTGACGCCAAGCCCTGCGGAATAGCTCACGCGTCGTCGCGCCTACAACCAATCAGGATGGTGATGAGGGGATAGACGAGGCGGATGGCGACCGGGACAGGAGGTCGACTGTCTGGTCCCGCCACCCGCTCTCGTCAGCTCCGCGAAAAAACGACCTGGCGGACGTCTATGTTTCGGGCGCGGAAACCTGCTTCACAATAAAATAAATAGAACTCCCAGAGCCGCTTGAAGCGCTCATCGAAGCCCAGTGGGCGAACTCGTTCCCAAACGGACCAAAAACGCTCTCGCCATTCGGCCAGAGTACGTGCGTAGTCTAACCCAAAACCAAAGTCCCGCACCAGTGACAAATTCACTTTTCGCCCAAGTTCCGCCAAATGCTCGCGGGTCGGTAGCATGCCGCCGGGAAAAACGTACTTCTGGATGAAGTCTGGATTGCTCCGGTACTGTTCGAAGGACTCCGGCCGAATCGTTATGATCTGCAGACCCGCTTTGCCGCCGGGCTTCAGGCATTGCTCAAGCTTGGAGAAATAGGCCGGCCAGTATTTCTCGCCGACAGCCTCGAACATCTCGATCGAAACGATCTTGTCGTAGACGCCTGTCTCGTCGCGATAGTCCTGAAAGCGGAAGTCGACCTTGTCGCTGAGACCCGCCTTGCGGATGCGCTCCTCGGCGAAGGCCAGCTGCTCGCGGCTGATCGTAAGCCCCGTGACCCGACAATTCAGTTCGCTCGCGGCGAACTCGGCAAACCCGCCCCATCCGCAGCCGATCTCCAGCACATGGTCTCCCGGCTTGATGCCGGTTGCCTCGGCCAGAGCCCGATACTTGGCGTTCTGCGCCGACTGCAGATCGTTGGCGCCGGTGGAATAGAGCGCCGACGAGTAGGTCATCGTCGGATCGAGCCACTGTTTGTAGAAGTCGTTGCCGAGATCGTAATGCGCCGAGATGTTTCGCTTCGAGCCCTTTCGGGTGTTCGTATTCATCCAGTGGCGGATGCGCTCGACGAGACGGGGCAGGCCACGCTTGCCGTTGGCGTAGTCCTGGATCGCTTCGTCGTTGACGATGAACAACTCCAGGAACGCCGCGATATCGGGGCTGTCCCAATCGCCATCCATATAGCTCTCGGCCACGCCGATCGTGCCGTTGGAAAGCGCCCGGTAGCAGATGTTCCAGTTCTTCAGGTGGATCTCGGCGTGCTGGCCGGGCGTGCTGCCGGTCACCCGCACCACGCGGCCATCGGGAAACGCGATCGTCAGCGAGCCATGCTGCATGCGAAGCAATGCCCTCAGCGCCAGCTTGGCGCGCAGCGGCAGTCCCTTCGAAACCTGTCCGATATTCTGCTGCGTCAGCTGGATCGCGTTGCTTTGAGAATCGGTCAAGTCGCTAGCATCACTCATGGTTTTCTCCTCCGGCAAGATTTGGCCGGTTCAGGACGACGATGCGCTGAAAATCTCCGCCCCCCGGCGATTGCTTTGAACGCTATCGTAAAAATTGGAAAAGCCAAACAATTTTCCAATCCTGTGTTGCGGGCAATCGACGCATATATCGAAGCACGCTTTAGTTATTCCGCTGCCTCCGCCGTCTCGCGCGGCGCGACCACGCTGACAGGGGCGGGTGGTGCAGGTTTTGCGATGTATTTCGCGCCCTTCAGCCACAATTTCAGCGCCTCCCAATGAATGCCGCCGACGATCTTGATCGGCAGAAACGGAACGGCTGCCGTCAGCCACGCCAGGTTTCTCGTCGTGAGGCTCAGCTGCCGTCCAGAGAAGGTCGCCGCCAGAAGCGGGCCACCAGCATCGGTTTCGAGAATACGCCAGCGGATCTCCTTGCCCGGCGGCAGCATGCGGAAATTGTAGCGCATGCCCATCTCGATGAAGGGCGAGACGTGAAAGATCTTGTCGCAGCTCTGCCGAACGCCGGTGTCGCTGACCTCGCCTGAGCCGATAGGGCAGACGTATGTGTGCCGTTCGCCGAACGTGTTGCGCACTTCGTAGATCATCGCGATCAGTTCATCACGGGCATCATAGGCATGATAGACGGAGAGCGGATTGAAGACGTAGCCGAGGATGCGGGGATAGCAGACCAGGACGATGCGCTGGGCACGCAAGCCCGCCTGCGCCAGCAGCTCGTCGGCATGCGCCCTGGCGCCTATCCGCCCGCCATGGTCGCTCTCATGAAACGACACGGCGTTGCGCTTGTTGACCGAAAACAGCGCGGACAACCGATCCGCCTCGTCCAGCCGGTCGAGATCGATCGCCATCGAGAACACGCGGTAGCGAAAGCGGTGGCCGAAGGGCTTCATGCGCTGGTGCATGACGTCGCCGATATAGAGCGCTGCCGCGGCCTCGGGCGGCGGCCCGTTGTCGCGCATGCTCACGCCTCGTCCTTCGCGCTTCTGCGTCATGCGACGGCGTCCAGCTCCTGTTCGATACTATCAGTCTTGAGCTTGCTCCACGGCAGCGCCGCGCCGAGCGCCTTGGCGGCCGCGAGGCCCGAACTCAGACCATCCTCGTGGAACCCGTAGCCCGTCCAGGCGCCGGCAAAGTAGCAGCCGTTGCGTCCCTGTATATCCATGAGCGCGCGCTGCGCCTGAACGCTGTCGGCAGAGAATTGCGGATGCTCGTAGCTGAACTCCGCGAAGACCTTGCGCGGATCCGGCTCGCGATCGGGGTTCAGCGTCACGAACAACGGGAAGCGATCGTCGATCGCCTGCAGCTTGTTCATCCAGTAGGTGACGGCGACGTCGGCGTTGCCATCGGCCGAGCTGGAGCGCAGATAGTTCCACGACGCCCAGACCTTCCGGCGCTGCGGCATCAGCATCGGATCGCGGTGAAGCACCACCCTGTTCGGCTGATAGGGAACGGCCGCCAGCAGCCGTTTCTCCTGCTCGGTCGCATCGACGAGCATGCGTCGCGTCTGATCGCTATGCGCGGCAAGGATCACCTTGTCGAAGTGGCGCTGCTCGCCGCGGTCGTCGACGATGGTGATGCCAGTCTCGGCCCTGATGACGGCGCGCACGCCGAGCCCGAGCTTCAACCGGTCACCCAGAGGCTCAAGCAGTTTATCCAGATAGTTTCGGCTGCCACCGGTCACCGTGCGCCACTGGTGCTGCCTTGAATAGATCAGGCGGTGGTTGTCGAAGAAGTTGACGAAGTGCTCGGCCGGAAACTGCATCATCTTCGCCGCCGGCGTCGACCAGATCGCAGCTGCCATCGGCACCAGATAATTATTGGTGAACCCCGGCGAGAAGCCGCGCCAGTCGAGATAGTCGCCGATGGAGCGCGCGGCGAGGTGGCCGGCGGCGCGGTCGATGAGGCAGGTCTTGTTGAAGCGCAGGATCTCGCGGATCATCAAGAGGAAGGACGGGCGTACCAGATTGCGCTTCTGCGCGAAGATCGAAGACAGCCCGCTGCCGCTCCACTCCAGCTTGCCGTGGTCGAGCGAGAGCGAAAAGCTCATGTCGCTGGCATGGGTGGCGACGCCGAGCCGCGCAAACAGCGCGGTCAGGTTCGGATAGTTCGGCTCGTTGTAGACGATGAAGCCGGTATCGACGGGAATGCGAGTTCCATCGTAATCGACGTCCACGGTGGCGGTATGGCCGCCGGCGCGCGCTTCCTTCTCATAGAGCGTCACGTCATGCAGCGGATTGAGCGCCCATGCCGCTGATGCCCCGGAGACGCCGGAGCCGATGACCGCGATCTTCAAGCGACTGTGCGGGTGGTGAAAATGGGCGTTCATGCTGCGTCCTTTACGGCGTTGTAGGCTTTCAACGCCCGGTCGCGGGCGGTCGCGTGGTCGACGATCGGCTTCGGATAGGTTTCGCCAAGCTTGATATCCGCCTTGTCGAGCACGCTTTGAGGTGCCGCGAATGGCTTGTGGATGTATTTGGTATCGAGCGCCGCAAGCTCGGGAACGAACTCGCGGACATAAGCGCCATCGCGATCGAACTTCTCGCCCTGCAGCACCGGATTGAAGATGCGGAAGAAGGGGGCGGCATCAGCACCGCAGCCCGCGACCCATTGCCAGCTCGCCGCATTGCTTGCCGGGTCGGCATCAACGAGCGTGTCGCGGAACCAGGCTTCGCCGCGCCGCCAGTCGATCATCAGGTCCTTGATCAGGAACGAGGCGACGATCATCCGCACCCGATTGTGCATGAAGCCGTGCTTCCAGAGCTGACGCATGCCGGCGTCGACGATCGGATAGCCGGTCATCCCCTTGGTCCAGGCGCGAAAATGGGCGGTGCTGTTGCTCCATTCGAACCCGTCGAAGCGGTCGTTCCAGTTGGCGTAGGGCAGCTTCGGGAAGTGAAACAGCAAATGGTAGGAGAATTCGCGCCAAGCGATCTCTTTGCGGAAATGAACCAGATCGTCCGCCGGCACGTCCAGCCCACGCGTCTCCTCCCAAATCCGGGCAGGCGATATCACGCCCAGCGCCAGATAGGGCGACATCATCGAGGTCGATTGCTTGGCCGGAAAGTCGCGGTCTGCCTTGTAGCCTTCGAGGCTCTGGTCGAGGAAATCCGCAAGCCGCTCGCGCGCCGCCTCTTCTCCGGCAGTCCAGACTTCGGCGAAATCCTTGGCCCAGTCCGGCTTGGTCGGCAGAAGCTTCCAGGACTTCAGTGTCTCGCCTGCAGCGAGCTCCGGCGCGAATTTGACCTTCTTCGGCGCATCGACAGGGTGAGGCGGCTCGCCGGCACCCTCAAGCGCCCGCCAGAACGGCGTATAGACGCGGTAGGGCGTCCCACCACCTGTCTTCAGCCGCGACGGCTCATGCAGCAATTGGCCGGCGAAGCTCTGCGCATCCAGCCCCTGCTGCTCAAGCTCCCGCTTGATGCGCGTATCGATGGCGATGCCGGGCGGATCGTAGCGGCGGTTCCACATGACAGTGTCCGCGCCGGTCTTCTTGATCAGGTCGAGGAGCACATCGAGCGCATCGCCGCTCACAAGATTGAGCGAGCCGCCAAGCGCTTCGATCGATGCCATGAGCGACATCAGCGAGTGATGCAGCCACCACTCTTGCGCGCCGCCCAGAGGCCCGGTGCCGGAAGAGGAGGGCTCGCGAATATAGAGGGGAATGATCGGGCGTCCGGTGCGGCAGGCAGCATGCAGCGCATGATTGTCGTCGAGGCGAAGATCCTTGCGAAACCAGAGGATAAGCGGCTTTGCTGCATCGTCGGACAATGAATGTGATCCCCTTGTTTCTGTGTTGCTTCTGTTACGAAGCTACGGGGAGTGTGGATCAAAAGTTTCAGCCTGTATAAAGATTTAACACGGCACATCGGTAAATTATCCGACAGCATCGGAGGTTGCGCGCGTCGCGGGTCGCCTGGCGGGTTGATTGTCGCCCTCAGGCGAGATCGGCATGCCGATTTTTCCCCTCGTTCGCGCATGCAGGGATGCTCATTCCTTTAATCTACTAAAAAGATAGAGAATACTGCTCTCATCAGATGGCGGCCCGAAAAACGCAGCCGCACAGGAGAGACGACGATGAGTATCATCCGGCATTTCGATCGCCTTTGCACTATCCGCGACCAGCTGGAAGCGAGGCTCGAGCTGCATGAGGCGCGATATTGTTTCGGCAGCGAGGATGTCGAGGACGGCACGGGTGCCGATCTGCGCGAGCGCATCATGCAGATGACCGACGAGATCTCGGCGCTCATGCACAGCCCGCGCTATGCCGACTTCTAGGAGGGAGCGATGACCGCGACACTGATCATTCCCGGCCTCTACGGCTCCGGCGAGGGCCACTGGCAGCGATACTGGCTCCGAGATCATCCTGACAGCGTTCTGGTGGAACAGGACGATTGGGACGATCCCTTGGTCGATCGCTGGGCCGACCGGCTCGAAGAGGTGCTGCTCGAGCACGGCGAGGCCTATATCGTCGCCCATAGCCTCGGCTGCCTGCTGACGGCGAAGTTCGCCGACCGGCCATCGGCGCGCCGCATCAAGGGCGCGCTGCTCGTCGCCCCCTGCGACCTGCGCCCCACCGAACGACGCCACCCGGATGCCGCCATCCGCTTCGGGCCGATGCCGACACGGGCGCTGCCGTTTCCTAGCATCACCGTCGGCAGCCTCAACGACCATTACATGGAGCTCGACCGCCTGACGCTCTACGCGCGTCTGTGGAAGACCGAGCTCAAGAACATCGGGCTGGCGGGCCACATCAACATCGCCAGCGGCTTCGGCCGCTGGACCGGTGGCTATGCGCTCTTCGACAATCTCAGAGAGAAGGCGAAGGCGCCGAGGCGATACGTGGCCGACCACACGTCGCACACCTCGCTTGGCTGATCGCCATTGCCGTTCGATGTAAACGTACGTGCCGGTATCACCCGAACGGTGAAGCGCGACAGTTGTCGTAATGCTGTAATGTGGTCCCCATCGATAGCATGTGACGGATGGGAGGCCGGATATGTGGTATGAAGTTGCCTTGGCCATGACACTCGTGGCGTTTACGCTCAGCAGTTGCCAGACGGTGGTCACAAATACGCCGACGCAGATGTCGACGGCGAAAATGAACTGCGATCCCGCCACCAACCGCTGCCAGACCCCCGAATTCGGCATCAAGCAGAAAGCCCGCAAGGGCCAGAGGGTGTCATGGACGATGCAGCCGGCCGAGGGCTGGCGTCTGACGGGCAATCCGAAGACCACTTTCGCCGGCAAGGGCGTCTACGATGTGACGGTTACCGCATGGGACGCCAACTCGCTGACCTGCCAGTGGCACGCGGAGGGTGATTCCAAGCTCTTCGCCAGCGACGGCTGGGTCGCCGGATATTGCTACGCCGACGCCGAACTGATCCCGCCGCCGGCACCGGTTAAAGTCCGTTCGACGAAGAAAAAGAGATAACGTCTCTGGTCGGATGACCGCCGCGGCGGGCGCTGTCGGCGGTCACGATCACGTGTTTTAGCAGAGCCGAACGGAAAGCGGCCCCGCCGCCATTGACAAGCACGCCGGTCCGGGCGGAAACGGTTGCAGCAACAACCCTCAGAGGCGCGCTGTCGGCAGCGCTCCGGACAGTTTTCTCATGGATGCATCAGCAGTTCACCAGGATAGCGTTCTGCGCCATCCCGGCTATCTCAATTTCGCGGCTTCCCGCGTCTTCTCTTCTCTCTCCTTTCAATGCGTCGCCATCGCGATGGGCTGGATGATCTACGATCAGACCCATAGCGCCTTCGCGCTGGCCATGGTCGGGCTCTGCCAGTTCCTGCCAATGGTGGTGCTGACCTTCGTGGTCGGTCACGTCGCCGATCGTTTCGACCGAAGGCGCATCGGCCTGATCTGCCAGCTGATCCTCGCCACGGTGTCGGCAGCACTTGCCGTCGCCACCTGGCAGAACTGGCTGACGCCGGCGGGCATCCTGACGGCGGTGACGATCATGGGCGCAACTGTGGCCTTCGAGCGCCCGACGATGGCAGCACTTCTCCCCAGCATCATGCCGCCCTCGCTGCTGCAGCGCGCGGTGGCAACCTCGACCTCGATGATGCAGACGGCGCTGATCGTCGGCCCGTCGCTGGGTGGCCTGCTTTACGGCGTCGATGCCGTCGCCCCCTTCGCCGTGGCCGCCGTCCTGTTTGCCGTTGCAAGCATCAACGTCATCTCGATCCGCATGGAATGGACGCCGAGCAAGCGCGAACCGGTCACGCTGACCTCCGTCTTTGCCGGCGTTTCCTTCATCAAGAGCAAGCCGGTGATGCTCGGCACCATCTCGCTCGACCTCTTCGCCGTTCTGCTGGGCGGCGCCACGGCACTGCTGCCGATGTTCGCCAGCGATATCCTGCATGCCGGCCCCTGGGGCCTCGGCATGCTGCGCGCCGCACCTGCTGTCGGTGCGCTCTCCATGTCGATCGTTCTGGCAAGACGCTCGCTGACGAGCAGGGTCGGCGCGAAGATGTTGACCGCTGTGGCTGTGTTCGGCGTCGCGACGATCGTCTTTGCCGTATCGACCAACATCGCGCTGTCGATCGCCGCGCTGCTGGTGGTGGGGGCTGCCGATACGGTCAGCGTCGTGGTGCGCAGCTCGCTGGTTCAGCTCCTGACCCCGGATTCGATGCGTGGACGTGTGAACGCCGTCAACTCGCTTTTCATCGGCACCTCAAACCAGCTGGGCGAATTTGAATCGGGCATGCTCGCCGGCATGATGGGTCCCGTCGCTGCCGGCGTCATCGGCGGCGTTGGGACAATCGTCGTGGTGCTCCTGTGGACGCGGTTGTTCCCGGATCTTCGCAAGGTTGACACGCTGCAAGGGTAGGGTGCCGCGCCGCGTCACGGCCCCTCGCTCGGCGCGCCATAAGAAATTTACATGGCGTTTGCCGGTCGCGTGTTAGCTTAGATTCAAAGACAGTTTCGAGGAGGTCCATATGAAGCGAATTTCAACCGTCCTGGCCGCGATCACGCTGATCGGCCTTGCTGCGCTCACGACAGGATGCGCGGGCTACCCGACCTCCGCGGGCTCGGCATCCGGCTATGTGCCTGGCGATTCCATGAACCGCGCCTGCTCCGATGGCTTCAGGCCGAACGAAGGACGCTCCTGCGGCTATTGATCTCGCCGCTTCGTCTTTATCCCCGTGGCTAGATCGCCCACGGGGATGAAACAATCGCACCGCCGCCGAGAGAAGCTCGGGGCGAAACCTACCGCTTTGATTTCGGAAAAGAAAAAGGCCTGCATTTTTCAATGCAGGCCTTTTAGAAACTGGCTCCCCGGGCCGGATTCGAACCGGCGACCTGTCGATTAACAGTCGAATGCTCTACCGCTGAGCTACCAGGGATCACCGCTCGCCGCGGTGTGAGTGGGCTAATACAAATGCTTGCTCGATTTGCCAAGCGGTTTTTTCAAAAAAATGACATCTCCTTGCAATCATTCAGGTTATCCCCACATGCTGTGGATGACTGAGAGACCGAAAAACACCGCCAAACGCTTTGGCATCGATCACACTACCGGCCATATCGTGATGGGGCCGACCCGCATTCCGCTGCCGAAGTCGCGCATAGCAAGGCTTTTGATCGGCGGACTGCTGATTTTTGGCGGATGTCTCGGCTTTCTTCCGATTCTCGGCTTCTGGATGATTCCGCTCGGCGTGCTGGTGCTGTCACACGACCTGCATGTCGCGCGGCGAATGAGACGACGATTTTCGGTTTGGTGGCACAGGAGGCGGAATTCCGCCTCCTGATATCAATCGCTCAGGCGAAGAGGCCGGCGATCCAGTAGAAGGCGGCCGCGATCAATGCGGCGGCCGGCAGCGTCACCACCCAGGCGACGACGATATTGCCCGCAAGGCCCCAGCGCACGGCAGACACCCGCCGCGCCGCGCCGACGCCGATGATCGCGCCGGTGATGGTGTGTGTGGTCGAGACGGGGATACCAAGCCATGTGGCGCCGAACAGCGTCAGCGCGCCACCCGTCTCCGCGCAAAAGCCCTGCATCGGGTTCAGCCGCGTGATCTTCGATCCCATCGTATGCACGATGCGCCAGCCGCCGAACAGCGTGCCGAGCGCCATTGCCGACTGGCATGAAAGCACCACCCACAGCGGCACGTGGAAGCTGCCGCCGAGATAGCCCTGCGAATAGAGCAGGATGGCGATGATGCCCATGGTCTTCTGCGCATCGTTGCCGCCGTGTCCGAGCGAATAGAGCGACGCCGAGACGAACTGCATGATGCGGAAGGTGCGGTCGACCGCGAACGGAGTCTGACGCACGAAGAGCCACGAAACGATGAGCACGAGAAACAGCGCCAGCAGGAAGCCGATCATCGGCGACATGACGATCGCGCCTGCGGTCTTCAAGAGACCGCTCCAGACGATCGAGCTGAAACCGACCTTGGCGAGTCCAGCGCCGACCAGCCCGCCGACAAGTGCGTGCGACGAACTCGACGGGATACCGAACACCCAGGTGACGATATTCCAGATGATCGCGCCCATCAGCGCCGCGAAGATCACCATCGGCGAGACGATGGCCGGATCGATGATCCCGGTCCCCAGCGTCTCGGCGACATGCAGCCCGAAGAACAGGAAAGCGATGAAATTGAAGAAGGCCGCCCAGGCGACGGCGAACTGTGGCCGGAGCACGCGCGTCGAGACGATCGTCGCGATCGAATTCGCGGCATCATGCAGGCCGTTCAGAAAGTCGAAGAACAGCGCGACCGCGATCAGCCCGGCAAGCAGCGGGAAGGCAAGGGTGGCGTCCATCAGACGTTCTCGATCACGATGCCACTGATCTCGTTGGCGACGTCCTCGAAGCGGTCGACGACCTTTTCGAGCTCGCCGTAGATCTCGCTGCCGATGATGTAGGCCATCGGGTTGGTGGCGCCGTGCCGGTGGAAGAGGTCCTTCAGTCCCTGATCGTGCAATTCGTCCGACCGTCCCTCGATCCGCGTTATCGCTTCGGCGATGGCCGTCAGGCGAGGGGCGTTGGCGTTGATTCGATCGAGCAGCGGGATGGCCTCGGCGATCATATGGGCGGCCTCAACGATCGTCTTGCCCATCTCCTGCATCACGGGATCGAAGCTCTTCTGCTCGAACAGGCGGATCGTCTTGACCGTCTTGTGCATCATGTCGATCGCGTCATCCATCGACTGGATGAGGTCCTTGATGTCGACGCGGTCGAACGGCGTGATGAAGCTGCGGCGAACGGCGAGCAGAACATCGCGGGTGATATCGTCGGCCTCGTTCTCAAGCGTGACGATGCGGGCGCAGTGCTTCTCGGTGTCGTTTCCGGAAAGCAGTTCGTTCAGCGCTTCGGCCGCACCCACGACTGTTTTCGCGTGCTGCGCGAAGAGATCGAAGAACCGGTCTTCGCGTGGCATGAGTTTCCGAAACCAGCTCAGCATAGTATCCATCCATGAAAGGGTGTTGTCATAAAAGTGTCATAAAGCAGCGGCCGGACCAAAGAAAGTGCCGGAGGGGCATTCGGGCGTGCAGGGTTAACCCACACCAAATCGCCGCATTCACTGGCGAATGCTGAGCAAAACCAAGTGATTGGAACGAGTTGCCGAAATGCGCGTTATCTCGTCATGGGACAAGGATGAAGCATCTCTGTGGATTGTGAGGTCTGAAATGAAGAAACTGGCCATTATCGCCGTGGCGCTGATGACGTCTCTGGGAGGCATGTCGCCGGCCGCCGCCTTTGAGGTCAAGGGGCAGCACTACGACGCGCCTCCGGATGTGAGGCGCCCCAACTGGGATCGATGCGGCCCCTACCGCAACTGTTACGGCAACCGGGATCGCTACCGCTACGGCAACCGTGGTCGCGACTACTACGGCCGTTATGATGACCGCTACTATCGTCATCATGACAACACCGGCGCCATCATCGGTGGCTTGGCAGCAGGGGCGATCATAGGTGGCATAATCGCGTCGCAGCCGCGCGTCCGCTCGGGCGGTTCACATGTGGATTATTGCTACAGCCGCTACCGCTCGTACCGCGCATCCGACAACACCTACCAGCCCAACTACGGCCCCCGCCGTCAGTGCGTAGGTCCGTGATAAGCCAAGGCTGGCATTTCAATGACGACAAACCTGATCGCCACGATGGCGGTCAGGTTTGTCATTTTAGACCGCGTTGAATTTGGCGGCGCAAATCCTGTAGGTTTTTGAATAACCCCCTTGCGCTTAATTTCTATTCATTCTAAATGCCGCCCACGCTTTCAAGCGTAAGTGTTGTGAGGCCTCGTGGCGGAGTGGTGACGCAGAGGACTGCAAATCCTTGTACCCCGGTTCAATTCCGGGCGAGGCCTCCAATTTTCTCACCGGCAAATGATGTAAATATTACGATCCCTGGCACGCGAGAAATCTCGTCATCGAGGGACGTCGAGCTGTGCTTGAATGTAATGATCGAGTCGGTCGCGGCACGACTTGGCTGTTCAGCCAGCAGCAGTCCGCTTAATTCCCGCCCCGCAACGATACGAGCGGCGAAACGCCGTTGGTCGCAACGCCAGGCACACTCGCATGCACAAGCGGTATCATCACGACGATCGCAAATAGGCCTCCAATAAAGAGACCACCCAAAAGAGCTGATTTCGACATGACACCCCGCTGGCCATCGTTCTTATTGGTTAAAGTCATCGCTAATAAAGCTGACGACCACCTGAACGTGTTGGTTGCGGGAGACGATGTTCGAACCTCAGCCTGTCTCTTTTCCGAGCAAGCCGCAGCACATGATCGCGATCAGTGCGGCGACGATGAAAAAGTCGAACAGCGAGAAATATTCAGCTATGACTGACATGATCTTCTCCTCCTTATTCCTCCGGTTGCAATATTATCACAATCTCATGAACGTCTCCATGGATTTTTCCGAAGGCTTAGGGGGAGTGGCCACGATGTCCGAATTCTTGCTGCAGTCGCTCAGGAAGCCTTGAAAGCCGGTTGCCCTGCGATTAAGACACGGATGAGCAATAAGCGCTTTTCATTGGGCGAGAGGACACTATGAATTTCGAGACGGCACGCGCCAACATGGTCGACAACCAGATCCGCACCACGGATGTCACCTCTCACTCCGTTCAGGCCGCTTTCCTTGCCGTGCCGCGTGAGGCTTTCGTTCCGGAAAAGTCCAAGGCGATCTCCTATATCGACACCGACGTCGAAATCTGTCCGGCGGCCGCGGGCAAGCCGGCGCGTTTTCTGATGCAGCCGTCGCCGCTCGCCAAGCTGCTGCAGCTTGCAGCCGTGACCAAGGATGATGTCGTTCTCGATGTCGGCTGCGGCACGGGTTATGTCTCCGCGCTCTTCTCCAAGCTCGCCGGTTCGGTCGTCGCTCTCGAAGAAGACGAAGCGCTTGCCGCTGAGGCAACGGCAAACCTCGCCGATTACGCCAACGTTTTCGTCGTCACGGGATCGCTGGAAGCCGGCAGCGCCAAGGGCGCGCCCTACGACCTGATCTTCGTCAACGGCGCGGTGGAAGAAGTTCCGGCTTCGCTCTTCTCGCAGCTGCGTGAAGGCGGTCGCCTTGTCACCATCAAGGGATATGGCGGCTCGGCGCGTGCGACGGTGTTCGTCAGCGAGCGCGGCGCGGTCTCCGAAAACGTCTTCTTCAACGCTTCCGTCAAGCCGCTGCCGGCCTTCGCCAAAGCACGCGAATTCGTGTTCTGAGCGACGCGCGACGTGGGTTTTCGATGATGCGGGCGCCACTGGCGCCCGTTTCTGTTTGAGGTCAGCACTGTGCAAGGCGGTTGACCTTCCAGAAAACTGTGCAAAGCGGCAGTCATTTGATTCGCGATGATTTTTTTCCCCGATCGGCTATCCTACAGTCTGGGTGATTCGGATGCCGACACCTCGCAATCCGGTCGTTGTTTGAGAATAACGGGGATAGATATGGCTCAGCCAAGCGTAGCGCGTGAACCGTCCATGGAAGAAATCCTGGCGTCGATCCGCCAGATCATCGAAAGCAATGAGCCGGGCGCGGGCAGGGCACTCTCCTCATCGCTGCCGCCTGTTTACGGTGATGATGAAGACGATCACGGCTCCGATATTCATCTGACTGTTGATCAGGCCTATGCCGGCGTGGAATTCCCCGATCCCGCACCGCAGCAGACCGATCCGCGCTTCGTCGCTGCCAACTCCGCAGGCTCCGCACCCGCGCAGGAAGCGCCGCGCGCCGCCATGTCGCTCGCCGATGTCGCCGCCCGCGTTCGCGCGGCCTCCGAGCGCAACACGCTTCAGCCGCAGCGCGAACCGCCTCTCGAGTTCCGCCAGCAGCCGGCGCCTGTCGCACCGGCTCCCGTCATGGAAGCGCAGCCGCAGCAGGCAGTCGAGGAGCACCCGGTGATGCAGCAGGCTGCTCCGGCGGCTCAGCGCGCACCCGAGCCCGTGCTGGTCGAAGAACCGGCCGCAATGGCGTTCGAAATGCCTCCTCAGCAGCCGGTCGCAGAAACCGAAACCGTTCAGCTCGCGGCAGCGCCGGTTCAGGAGCAGGTCGCCATCGCTCCGCCAATGGCTGCTTCGCCCATGTCTGCCGCGCCGATCGCAGCACAGCCGCTCTACGCCGAGCCGGTTTCCGCGCCGCTGTCGGATCGACTTCTGCCGAGCCTGATGGACGAAACCCAGCAGTCGCTGCTGTCGCAGGATGCCGGCCTGCAGATCGCCCGCTCCTTCGAGGAACTGGCCGCCGCCATCGATGGCGCCGAGCGCCGCTCGCTGGACGAGATCGCCGAGGACATGCTGCGCCCGATGCTGCGCGACTGGCTCGACGACAACCTGCCGACCCTGGTCGAGCGCCTCGTGCGCGAAGAGATCGAGCGTGTGGCGCGCGGCCCGCGCCGCTGATCGGATCCGTCGCTTTTTACAAAGAGCCGCTCCGGTCCTCGGGGCGGCTTTTTTATTGACTTGCTGGCGGGCATCCTATTTACAACCCGCATCCAGAAAACCTCCAGATTTGGTCCAAAAATGCTCGAAAAGACCTACGATTCCGCAGCCGTTGAACCGAAGATCGCCGCGAAATGGGACGAGGCGGACGCTTTCCGCGCGGGCGCGAACGCCAAGCCGGGCGCTGAAAGCTTCACCATCGTGATCCCGCCGCCGAACGTGACGGGTTCGCTGCACATGGGCCATGCGCTGAACAACACGCTGCAGGACATCATGGTCCGCTTCGAGCGCATGCGCGGCAAGGACGTGCTGTGGCAGCCGGGCATGGACCATGCCGGCATCGCCACGCAGATGGTCGTCGAGCGCAAGCTGATGGAACAGCAGCTTCCGGGCCGTCGCGACATGGGCCGCGAAGCCTTCATTGAGAAGGTCTGGGAGTGGAAGAACGAGTCGGGCGGTCTGATCTTCAACCAGTTGAAGCGCCTCGGCGCTTCCTGTGACTGGTCGCGCGAGCGCTTCACCATGGACGAGGGCCTGTCTGAGGCCGTCCTCGAAGTCTTCGTCAGCCTCTACAAGGAAGGCCTGATCTACAAGGACAAGCGTCTCGTCAATTGGGACCCGAAGCTCCTGACCGCGATTTCCGACATGGAAGTCGAGCAGCTGGAGGTCAAGGGCAATCTCTGGCACTTCCGCTATCCGCTGGAAGCGGGCGTCACCTACCAGTACCCGATCGCTTTCGACGAGGAAGGAAAGCCGACGGAATTCGAGACACGCGACTACATCGTTGTCGCAACGACCCGTCCGGAAACGATGCTCGGCGATACCGGAATCGCGGTAAACCCTGAGGACGAGCGTTACAAGTCGATCGTCGGCAGGCATATCATCTTGCCGATCGTCGGCCGCAAGATCCCGATCGTCGCGGATGACTACGCCGATCCGACCGCCGGTACCGGCGCCGTCAAGATCACGCCTGCGCACGACTTCAACGACTTCGAAGTCGGCAAGCGCGCCGGCCTGCGCGCCATCAACGTCATGAACATCGATGCCTCGATCTCGATCAAGGAGAACGAGGACTTCCTCGAAGGTCTCGATCATCCGGCCGCACTTCATGGCGCCTGGGACCGCTTGGAAGGCCAGGATCGTTTCACCGCCCGCAAGATCATCGTCGAGATTTTCGAAGAGGCAGGCCTGCTCGACAAGATCGAGCCGCACAAGCACGTGGTCCCGCACGGCGACCGCGGCGGCGTGCCGATCGAGCCGCGCCTGACCGACCAATGGTGGGTGGACAACAAGACGCTGGCCCAGCCGGCGATCGCGTCGGTCCGTGAAGGCCGCACCAATTTCGTGCCGAAGAACTGGGAAAACACCTATTTCCAGTGGATGGAAAACATCCAGCCTTGGTGCATTTCCCGTCAGCTGTGGTGGGGTCACCAGATTCCCGCTTGGTATGGTCCCGATGGCCAGGTCTTCGTCGAGAAGACCGAGGAAGAAGCGCTGCAGGCCGCCATCCAGCACTACATCGCTCACGAGGGCCCCTGGAAGGCTTGGGTCGAGGAAAAGCTCGAGAACTTCCAGCCGGGCGAAATCCTGACGCGCGACGAAGACGTGCTCGACACCTGGTTCTCGTCCGCTCTGTGGCCGTTCTCGACGCTCGGCTGGCCGGAAAAGACGCCCGAGCTTGCGCGCTACTACCCGACCAACGTTCTGGTCACCGGCTTCGATATCATCCCGTTCTGGGTTGTTCGCATGATGCAGATGGGTCTGCACTTCATGAAGGACGAGGACGGCGTTCCGGTCGAGCCGTTCCACACGGTCTATATCCACGCGCTGGTTCGCGACAAGAACGGCCAGAAGATGTCGAAGTCGAAGGGCAACGTCATCGACCCGCTGGAACTCATCGACGAGTACGGTGCCGACGCGCTGCGCTTCACGCTGGCGATCATGGCGGCCCAGGGCCGCGACGTGAAGCTCGATCCGGCCCGTATCGCCGGCTACCGCAACTTCGGCACCAAGCTTTGGAATGCGACGCGCTTCGCCGAGATGAACGGCGTGGTCAACGACCCGCATTTCATTCCTGAAGCCGCCGAGCTCACGGTCAACCGCTGGATCCTGACGGAACTGGCCCGCACGGAACGCGACCTTACCGAGGCGATCGAAGCCTATCGCTTCAACGATGCCGCCGGCGTGCTCTATCGCTTCGTCTGGAACCAGGTTTGCGATTGGTATCTCGAACTGCTGAAGCCGATCTTCGGCGGTACGGACGAGGGCGCCAAGAAGGAGGCGCAGTCCTGCGTCGCCTACGTTCTGGAAGAGATCTACAAGCTGCTGCACCCGTTCATGCCCTTCATGACCGAAGAGCTTTGGGCGCATACAGCAGGCGAGGGTCGCGAGCGTGACGGCCTGGTCTGCCACGCCGAATGGCCGTCGCCGTCCTACGCCGACGACGCGGCAGCCGACGAGATCAACTGGCTGATCGACCTCGTCTCCGATATCCGCTCGGTTCGCTCCGAAATGAACGTACCGCCATCGGCCGTAGCCCCGCTCGTCTTCGTCAACGCCAACAGCCTGACGCGTGACCGGCTGTCGCGCCACGATGCGGCGATCAAGCGCCTCGCGCGTGTCGATGGCATTTCGCTCGCCGAGCAGGCGCCGAAGGGTGCTGCCCAGATCGTGGCCGGCGAAGCGACGGTCTGCCTGCCGCTCGGCGCGCTGATCGATCTCGGTGCTGAAAAGGCCCGCCTCGAAAAGGCGATCGCCAAGACCGAGGCCGAAATGGCAAGGATCAACGGTAAGCTCTCCAACGAGAAGTTCGTCGCCAATGCCAACCCGGAGGTCGTCGCGGCCGAACGGGAGCGTCTGGAAGAGCTGACGGTCCAGCTCGCGAGCCTTAAGATCGCGCTCTCGCGTGTAGATGAAGCCTCGTAAAATCAACTTTCAATAGTATTTCATTCCAAGGCGCCCGATGAAGAATCGGGCGCCTTTTTTCGAAAAAATTAACCGTAATCACGCCCTCCGCCGCCACAACTTGGCCGGAGCAGCACCATTTTTCAGCTTTTCCACGAAGTTTTTGCTAAAAATCAAACTGTTGTCAGAAGGTAACATATCTGTGCTCGTATAGAACGATCGCCCTATCACCTGATCGATTTTAGGATTTTTTGAGATACATTTTCTAACATGAGGAAATTTTGACGTGCTCGTCAATTTTTTACGTAAAGCATCCATTAGCTCACTTTTCAATCGCGTCCGGTCACGAAGTTGCCATTTTAACCTCTCGCCGTCACAGTCTCACCATCGCAATTGCCTCAGTGGGGGAGACACCTTGGCATCTCGTAAGGTTCTGGCGGCAGCCCTGCCGCTTGTTATGATTTCGACGCTCACCCAGACTGCCTTCGCGGGCGGTCTGGAGCGTGGCGGCTATAATATCGATCAGTTGTTCGATGCATCGCAGTTTTCGATTCAGTCCGGCGTGATCTATGTCATGCCGCAGCGCAAGCTGAAGAATGCGCGTGACGTCAATACTTCGAACACCACTGGTGGCGGAAATCTGAATTCGCGGCCCAACCACGCTGATGACACAGAGAACTACGCCATTCCCTATTTGGGCCTCAAGGGTGGCGTCGGCGACGTTGACTGCCTTGTCGATTATTCGGAGCCGTTTGGTGCGCATACGAACCCAGGCGTGAACTGGGCGGGCGCAAACAATAACGTCGAGACGAAGATCGATAGCCACAATTATGGGGCGACCTGTTCCTACAAGTTTGATCTCGGTCAGGGCCAGGCGCGCATTATCGGTGGTGCATTCTATCAGGAGATCGAGGGCTTCCAGGAAAAGCTGGTCAGCACCGCGCCGTTGGCTCTCGGTCTTGGCACCGGCGTCGGTCGCCTCGATCTGAGCGACAGTGCGTGGGGCTGGCGTCTCGGCGTCGCCTATGAGATTCCCGAATACGCGATGCGCGCCAGCTTGGTGTACAACAGCCGCGTCAAGTATGACGGTTTGACCGGCACGGTCGACCTGACGCAGGTTCCCGTGGTTCCGGTATACGGCGGCAGGATCACCAATGTTTACGGCGAGGCGGAAGCTCCGGATTCGCTTGAGCTCAAGTTGCAGAGCGGCATCGCACCGGATTGGTTGGCTTTCGGCTCAGTCAAGTGGACAAACTGGAGCGTCCTTCAGTCCGTGTCTCTTTGCCCCACCTCGACGCGCGGCACCGCTTGCGGCCAGTCGAACCAGCTGACATCGCTCGATCTCGGCTACCGTGACGGTTGGACCCTTACGGGCGGCGTCGGTCACAAGTTCAATGATCAGTGGAGCGGGGCAGTCAGCCTCACCTGGGATCGCGGAACGAGCGATGGCTATGGTGCGCAGGCCGATGTATGGACGCTCGGCGTCGGCGCCTCCTACAGCCCGACTGAAAACATCGAGTGGCGGCTTGCCGGAGCGCTCGGCGTCATGACCAGCGGATCATCAGGTACCGTCGTCAAGGATGGCGTAACCTACGGTGACGACGCAACCTACGACTACGGCAACGATCTCGTGGCGGCCATCTCCACAAGCATCAAGGTCAAGTTCTGACCTGCCAAGATCAGCGCAAGTGAAAGCCCGGCAAACTGTCGGGCTTTTCTTTGTCTGGGCGCCATTAAGCATGCTCTCGTCACGTGTCATTTTGTGACGATTCAGCAACAGTTTTTTTTGAGTGTTGGCGTATGATGGGCTCCATCACGAATTGTCCATTTCCCGCCACAAACTAGGCGCAGCGGTAATCTCGGGCGAGGGAATGACAGGCATAGGGTGCGCGTAAAAGAGTAAGATGGGTCGTTTTTCGGTGAGTGTGAAAGAGACGGACATGAGGTGTGGCGCAGTTGCTGCCGCTTCGCTTGTTTCGCCTGTTTTACAGGGTGTTTCAGCCGGAAAGCGTCGTTCGATCGCAGCATTCTCAAGCCTTTCAATTTCCTCACGTTCGACGGTGTTGCCGCTTTCCGAACTGGCTTTCGGTAACGACGTCTCGCGTTTTGTCACAATTGGTGACTACGACATTTCTGAAGGCGAAATGCCGCTCCGCGGGCTCGCCGAAATGAGGTTGAAGGCATCGCCGTCAGTTCGCGCCGGGAAGCGGGCGGATGAGGTCGGTGCGAAGGGAATGACGGCTCTCTCTGGAGAGCAAAAGGCTGGATGCGACGCGGGCAAGCGGGTCTTGGAACCCACCGCGGGATCGCTCGCCGAAGGGACTTTATCTGCGAGCCGAACGGGCGGGATGTTCGAGATGGCGCGTATGGGTGGAAACGAAAGAAATCGAGTGAAATGCTGACGTTCGAGTTCAGACCTTTCAGATTGATGCTTATGGGGCTCTCCGTCGCCTGCTGCGCGGCGATGAGTTGTCCGGCAAGCGCGTTCGACATCAAGTCGGGCGTCAACAAGGAATCCGGTCCTTTCGATCTCTTCAAGTTCGGTTTCAAGGCCTACAAGAACGGCCAGAAGGAAGAGGCTGTCGAAGCCTATAAATACGCGGCCGAAAAGGGTCACACCGGCTCGCGCTGGGCGCTCGCCAACATGTATGCCGATGGCGACGGCGTCGCGCAGGACGATTTCGAAGCTTTTAAGATTTATAGCGAGATCGCCCAGCAGGGCGTGGAGCCCGGTTCTGAAGATACCGGCTTCTTCGTCAACGCGCTTCTGTCGCTCGCCGGTTATTACAAGCACGGCATTCCGGGCAGCCCCGTGAAGACCGATCTCACCCAGGCGCGCCAGATCTATTTCCAGGTCGCCTCCACCTTCGGCGTTCCCGAAGCGCAGTTCCAGCTGGCGCAGATGATGCTTGCCGGCGATGGCGGCGCCACCAGCACGCAGCAGGCCAAGAAGTGGCTGAACCAGGCCCGCAAGGCCGGTCACCCGGGCGCCATGTCCGTCTTCGGCAATATCCTGTTCCAGGAAGGCCAGTCGGCCAACGGCCTCGCACTGATGACGGCGGCACTCGATCGCTGCAAGCCGAAGGATTGCAACTGGATGGAATCGCTGCAGGAGCAGGCTTTCTCGGTGGCCAGCGAAAGCGACCGCCGAAACGCCATCGCCCTCTCACACAAGATCGCCAGCAGCAACACCGACTGAGCGATGTAAGACCGGATCGCCGAGATCCGGCCTCGATTTGTGCCGCCTAGCCCTTAGGCCGCGAAATCGAAATAGGCGACCACAGGCACGTGGTCGGAAGGCTTCTCCCAGGCACGCACATGCTTTTCGATTGCCGTCGAGGTCATCCGGTCGGCGGCTTCCGGCGACAGCATCAGGTGATCGATGCGAATGCCGTTGTTCTTCGGCCATGCGCCGGCCTGATAATCCCAGAACGTATAGGCGGGCACCGCATCCGTCGTCGCGCGCACCGCATCCGTCAGCCCCAGGCTCTCGAGCCTGCGAAACGCCTCCCGCGTCTGTGGCAGGAACAGAGCGTCGTTTTCCCAAACCTTCGGGTCGAAGCAATCATGTGGCTCGGGGATGACGTTGTAGTCGCCGGCAAGGATCAGGATCTCCTCGTAAGCCAGCCGCTCGGCCGCGAATGTGCGCAGCCGTTCCATCCAGGCGAGCTTGTAGCTGTATTTCTCGGTATCGACAGGATTGCCGTTCGGCAGATAGAGGCAGCAGACGCGGGCGACGCGATTGCCGGGAATGGAGAACACCGCTTCAAGAAAGCGTGCCTGCTCGTCCAGCGGATCGCCCGGCAGGCCACGCGTCACTTCGTCCGGCTTGGTCTTGGAAAGAATGGCGACGCCGTTGAAGCCCTTCTGCCCATGTGTCTCTACATGATAGCCCAGAGCCTCGATCTCCAGCCGCGGAAAGCCTTCGTCGACCGTCTTGATCTCCTGCAGGCAGGCGATATCGGGGTTCGAATCCTTCAGCCACTGCGTGAGGTTGTCGATACGCGCCTTGACGCCGTTGATGTTCCAGGTCGCGATCTTCATTCTTTTGTCCCGTTCCGCTTTGACGTCTTCTTCTAGCGTGGTCTTGAGACAAGCGACAAGACGTTAAACCGGCCGGAAGGCAATCTTCGGCCGGTTCGGTGTGGATAGCGGGAGAGGGTGGTCAGATCGAGAAGCTGGTGCCGCAGCCGCAGCTCGCTACCGCGTTCGGGTTCTTGATCTGGAAGGACTGGCCGAGCAGGTTGTCGACGAAATCGATCTCAGAGCCCGCCATGTAGATCAGCGACATGCTGTCGATCAGCACTTTCGCGTCGTTCTTCTCGACGACCACGTCGTCGTCCTGGATGCCGTCGGTCAGGTCGAACTTGTAGGAAAAACCCGAACAGCCGCCGCCTTCAACGGAAACGCGCAGCGCGCTCTTGCCGGGGTCGCTGCCGACGATGGTGGCGATTCGCTTCGCCGCGGCGTCGGAAAGGGTTACACTTGCTTCGGTCATGTCTGCTCCTGCCGGGGTCAAGATCCGGAGAGAATAGTGGTCCAGCCATCAATATAAACGGCTGTTTTTCAATGCTATCGCGCCTTATATCATGAAAGCGCGGCCCGCGGCAAAGTGGGCGATACGTCGTCTCTTTGCCGTTTATGCTCTCTATAGGTATGAAGAGCATATGGCGGCGTCAATGGGCGTGAGCCTGGACATGGCGAGTGACGGTGAAGAATGACGATCGACAGGCGTGCATTAGGCTTCGGTAACAGCGACAGGGCAATCTACGCGGCTGACCCGTGGACGACGCGTGGGCGGCTCTATCCCGAGAATTCCAGCCCGACACGCTCGGACTTCCAGCGCGACCGCGACCGCATTGTTCATACGACAGCCTTCCGGCGCCTCAAGCACAAGACCCAGGTCTTCATCGCCCAGGATGGCGATCACTATCGCACGCGGCTCACGCACACGATCGAAGTTGCCCAGATCGCGCGCGCGCTCGCAAGGGCGCTGAAGCTCGACGAGGATCTGGCGGAAGGCGTCGCCCTCGTGCACGATTTCGGCCACACGCCCTTCGGCCACACCGGCGAGGACGCGCTGCACGAGGTGCTGCTGCCCTATGGCGGCTTCGACCACAATGCCCAGTCGCTGCGCATCGTCACCAAGCTCGAACGCCGCTACGCCGATTTCGACGGCATCAACTTGACATGGGAAAGCCTGGAAGGCCTGGTCAAGCACAACGGTCCGCTGCTCACCAAGGACGGAACCGGCACGCGCGGCCCCGTGCCGCAACCGATCCTCGATTACTGCGAGATCCACGATCTTCAGCTCGACACCTTCGCTAGCCTCGAGGCCCAGGTTGCCGCGATCGCCGACGATATCGCCTACAACACCCACGATATCGATGACGGCCTGCGCTCTGGTTATCTCACCTTCGACATGCTTGAGGATATCCCCTTCCTCGCCGGGCTGATGGCCGAGGTGAGGGAGCGCTACCCCACGCTGGAGCCAAGCCGCTTCACCCACGAGATCATGCGCCGCCAAATCACCCGCATGGTCGAGGATGTGATTTCCGTCGCCCAGGAGCGTCTTGCTGAAATCCGCCCCGAGAGCGCCGACGACGTCAGGCACGCCAACCGCGTCATCGCGACGTTTTCCGAGGGCATGGCCGAGACGGACAGGCAGATCAAGGCGATGCTCTTCAAGCGCATCTACCGCCATCCCGACATCATGCGCATTCGATCAGGCGCCGCGCAGATCGTCACCGATCTGTTTTCGGCCTACATGGCCAACCCCAAGGAGATGCAGAGCCACTATTGGGTGGATCACATCGCGGGGCTCGCCGAGGCGCCGAAGGCGCGCCATGTTGGCGATTATCTCGCCGGCATGACCGATACCTACGCCATCAGCGCCCACAGGCGATTGTTTGACCAGACTCCGGATTTGCGCTAGGCAGCGGTCGCTCGGCAAAGGCCGGGCGGATGCCGTGTGGCACAGCCTATGCATGGAAGAGTGCGATGAACCTTTTTACCGATTTCGAAGCCAGGATTAAAACCGCCCTTGAACAGATCGATCTGGTCAAGGAAAAGCGATCCGAGCTGGATTTCGGACGCATTGCCGTCGAGCCGCCGCGTGATGCGAGCCACGGCGATGTCGCGACCAATGCGGCGATGGTGCTTGCCAAGCCGCTCGGCACCAATCCGCGCGCGCTGGCCGAAATCATCACCGAAAAGTTGAAGGAAGACCCGGATGTAGCCGAAGTATCGGTTGCGGGCCCTGGCTTCATCAACGTCAGGATCGCCGTCGGCTACTGGCAGCGCCTGCTGGCCTCGATGATCACTGCTGGCACCGATTACGGTCGCTCGACGATGGGTGAGGGCCGCAAGGTCAACGTCGAATACGTCTCGGCCAACCCGACCGGCCCGATGCATGTCGGCCATTGCCGTGGCGCCGTCGTCGGCGACGCACTGGCCAACCTGCTGTCCTTCGCCGGCTTCGACGTCACCAAGGAATACTACATCAACGACGCCGGCTCGCAGATCGACGTTCTCGCGCGCTCGGTCTTCCTGCGCTACCGCGAGGCGCTCGGCGAAAAGATCGGCGAGATCCCGGCTGGCCTCTATCCGGGCGATTATCTCGTGCCCGTCGGCGAAGCGTTGGCGCGTGACTACGGCGTCAAGCTGCACAACATGCCCGAGGATCAGTGGATGCCGCTGGTCAAGGATCGCACCATCGATGCGATGATGGTGATGATCCGCGAGGATCTGGAGGCGTTGAACGTCCATCACGACGTGTTCTTTTCCGAGCGCACGCTGCACGCCAATGGCGCTGCCGCTATCCGCACGGCCATCAACGACCTGACCTTCAAGGGCCACGTCTACAAGGGCACGCTGCCGCCGCCGAAGGGCCAGCTGCCGGAAGATTGGGAAGATCGCGAACAGACGCTGTTCCGCTCGACCGAGGTCGGCGACGACATGGACCGTCCGCTGATCAAGTCGGACGGCTCCTACACCTATTTCGCCGCCGACGTCGCCTACTTCAAGAACAAGTTCGATCGCGGCTTCAGCGAGATGATCTACGTGCTCGGCGCCGACCATGGCGGCTACGTCAAGCGCCTGGAGGCAGTTGCGCGTGGCGTGTCGGAAGGCAAGGCCAAGCTTACCGTTCTGCTGTGCCAGCTGGTCAAGCTGTTCCGCGATGGCGAACCGGTGAAGATGTCGAAGCGCTCGGGCGACTTCGTGACGCTGCGCGATGTGGTCGAGGAAGTCGGCCGCGATTCGGTGCGGTTCATGATGCTGTATAGAAAGAGCTCGGAGCCGTTGGACTTCGATTTCGCCAAAGTAACGGAACAGTCGAAAGACAATCCGGTCTTTTACGTACAGTACGCGCACGCCCGTTGCATGTCTGTCTTCAGGCAGGCGAAGGAGGCGTTTCCGGATCTCGACGTGTCGCCTGAAATCCTCGCGAACGCCGTGTCGGGAATCTCGGATCCTGCGGAATTACAATTGGTTGCGAAGGTTGCCGAGTTCCCTCGGCTGGTCGAGGCGGCGGCTCAATCGCAAGAGCCGCATCGTGTCGTATTCTACCTCTATGATCTTGCCAGTTCTTTCCATGCTCATTGGAATAAGGGCAAGGATCAGGTAGACTTACGATTTATTAACGATAAGAGCCGAGAGTCTAGTATTACCAGACTAGGGCTGGTGTACGCCGTTGCGTCCGTTTTGAAGTCGGGTCTTGCCATCGCAGGAACGGCTGCGCCGGAAGAGATGCGGTAGCGTCACCATTTACCCACAATGCGCTGGCACGAAACCTTTGCATTTGCGAGTGGATGAGTATGGCAGATAAACAGCGGGCGTATGACACGCGTAACGATGCGAACCTCTTTGCTGACGACGATCCCCTTGCGGAGCTTGCGCGTATCGTCGGTTTTGAGCCCCGTGTAGCGGCAAACACCGTCGAAGCGGCACCAAGGCAGGAGCCTGCCTTCAATCTCGAAGATGAACTGCTGCGCGAGTTCGAGCGTTACGACGCTCCGACCGCGCCGGCGGTCGTCGATCATCCGATTGAGACGGCTTACGCTCAGCCTCAGCCTCAGCCTGAGCCCGTAGTCTATGCCGAGCCGGAGCCCGTCACCTACGACGAGCCCGAGCCCCACTACGAGCCCGCACAGCACTACGAGCAGGCGCCGCGCTATGATGCCGAGCCGGTTCATTACGAAGCGCCGGTTGTCTCGGAACGGGTCGAAGACGAGGCCTTGCCTGTCATCGAGCAGCCTGATGCCCGCGCGATCCTCTCGTCCGCCGATTGGGCAGCAAGTGTTTCGCGCCCTGCTGAGCCCGTCTCCGGCGGCGCTCGCGATCTGATAGAGGAGCTTGAGCTTTCGATCAGCGCCGCACCGACGCCGGTTCAGCCCGCCAAGGCCCCGCAATGGTCGGCCGCAAGCATTCGCTTGCCGATCGCCAATTTCCATACGTCTCGCCGCGAAGAGCCGACCGCAGCGCCTGTTGCCGCTCCGGCACCAGTAATCGCTGCCGAGCCTGTGGCAGTAGCGCCGCGCTTCGAAGCGCCGGCCGCCGCCAGCTTCCCCGCCGAGATCGATCGTCATGAGCCGTCGTTCGCCGTCGAGCAGCTGGTTGTCGAGCCGATCGTCGAACCTGTTGTCGATCACAGCGCCTTCGATCTGGCCGCTGCCGCCAAGGATGGCGACGTCAAGGCCGATGCGGCGCTGACGGAAGCCGTCACCGAAGTCGACGATATCGCCTTCGATATCGATGACCTTCTGGCCGATGTTTCGCAGTATCCGGTTACCGCGCGCGAAGCTGCGCCCGTGGAAGCACAGCCGGTCGCCCCGGTCGTCCAGGCACCGATCCCGACGCCGGCCTATGTGCCCGAGCCGCCTGTCGCCGTCGCTCCCGTAGCGGCAGCACCCGTAGCGCCTCGCTATGCACCCGAGCCGCAGCCGGTCGCCGCCAAGGCCGCACCTGACGCGGAAGACCCGTTTGCCGGCCATGACTTCGAACTGGATCTCGAAGGCATCGAGCTTGAGCTCGCCGACCTCGATTTCGTCGAGCCTGTTGTCGCCGAGGAAATCGAGCAGCCGAAGCCCCAGCCTGTTGCTGCACCGGTGGCCTACCAGCCGGCAGTCCGCCAGCCGGAGCCTGTGGCGCAGCCGGCACCCGCGCCCTATCAGCAGGCCGCCCCGGCGCCGGCTTATCAGGCACCGGCCTACCAGGCGCCCGCGTATCAGTCAGCCGCACCGGTTTACCGTTCGCCGGAGCCCGCAGCACCGTCCTACCGCGCGCCGGCACCTGCCGTCGACACCACGGAAGAGCTGCCCTTCGATCCGTCGATGATCTCCGATGCGGAGTATCAGATGGAAGCGGTCGAGATGCATGTCCCGACGCTGCCGCCGGTCGAAAAGCATGAACCTGTCCCCGCGATGTCGGATTTCGATTTCGACGTCGATTCGGAAATCGCCAACCTTCTGACCCCGGCCAAGCCGGTTGAAGCACCCGCAAAGCCGGCTCAGGACATCCGTGCCCGCGCCCAGGCCTCTGTCGCCGCTGTGGCATCCGCTGCACGTCCGCAGCCGTCGCAGCCGCAGGCCCAGAGCTTCGATGAATTCGAACGCGCGCTGGAGGAGGATTTCCGCCGCAGCGTCAACGAGCCCGTACAGCAGCGTCGCGAGACGGTGTCCGAAGTTCAGATCCAGTCGGCAAGCGACGCCGAGGATATGAGCCGCGCCCGCTCGATGAAGCGCATGCTGGCGGCAGCCGCTGCCATCGTCATTTTCGGCGGCGTCGCCTATGCCGGCTATTCCTTCCTGGCGCGCGACGGCGGCCTCGGTATCGCCACCGGCGAGCCGCGCGTCATCGTGGCCGACAAGGACCCGGTCAAGGTCGTTCCGGAAAACCCGGGTGGCAAGACCGTTCCGAACCAGGACAAGGCCGTCTACGACAGCGTTGGTGGTGCTGCCACCGAAGCCCCGAAGCAGAAGTCGCTGGTCTCGAGCGACGAGCAGCCGGTCGATGTCGTTCAGCGCACGCTGACGCCGGAAACGCTGCCTGAAGATAACGACGCCCCGATGCCATCCATGGCAACGCCCGTCGGCGACACCGAGGATCCGCGCCTGCTGCCGAACGACAGCGCCACCGATACGGCCGCTGCCGCTCCGTCGGATGCTGATCGTTCGCCGTCGGTCTCGGCCCGCAAGGTCCGCACGATGATCGTCAAGCCGGATGGGACGCTTGTCGCCCGCGACGAGCCGGCGCCGGAGCCTGCTGCATCCTCGCTGCCGAAGCCCACCTCGGTGCAGACGCAGAAGATCGCGGCAGGTGGTGCATCGGCCTCCGCTCCGACGATCGAACAGCTGGCGTCCGCCGACATTCGCTCGACGCCGGTCGAAGGTGCTACGCCGACTGCAAAGCAGACCTCTGAGAACGTGCTTGCCAAGGCTGCGGCGGCAACGCCTGACAGCGTCAACCCGCCGGTCCGTGCCGTAACCAGCACCAAGACCGACACCGCGCCGACCCCGGCATCGCGTCCGGGTGCTTCGGCTCTCGCACTTGCAACGGCCGCACCGGCACCAGCTGCCCAGGCACCGAAGGAAGTTGCGGCGGTTCCGCCGGCAGCGGCACAGGCCCAGCCGACCACGGCCGCTCCTGGCAGCTACGGCGTCCAGATTGCATCGCTGCCATCTGAAGCCGAAGCCAAGAAGTCCTATGCAAGCCTGTCGAAGAAGTTCGGCGGCGTACTGGCTGGCATGCCTTACGAAATCCGCAAGGCCGACATCGCAGGCAAGGGCACCTACTACCGCCTGCGCATCACTGCCGGCTCCAAGGACGAGGCAGCCGCGATTTGCGAGAAGTACCGCGCAGCCGGCGGCTCCTGCCTGATTTCGAAGTAAGGCTCGTAACTGAATTGCTTGAGAGCGGCGGGGCAACCCGCCGCTCTTTTCGTTTGCAGAACGCAGTTTTGCGTCGTTCTTTTTTGTGAATGGCAGTTGACGCTGCTCGCATTTCGCCAAGGCGTCTCTATGATTCGGGTATGACCGAATCAAAAGCGATGATCCTTGGCTGTAGCGGCCTCTCCCTGACGCCCGAAGAGAAGGCCTTCTACGCGGGCGAGCGCCCCTGGGGCTTCATCCTGTTCGGCCGCAATATTTCCGAACCGCAGCAGATATCGGACCTCGTGGCCGAGATGCGCGAAAGCGTCGGCTGGCATGCGCCGGTGCTGATCGATCAGGAAGGCGGCCGCGTCCAGCGCATTCGCCCGCCGATCCTGCCGCACTATCCCTCCGGCCAACAACTGGGCGATCTCTACAGAGAGGACCCGGAAAAGGGCAAGCGCGCGGCTTGGCTGATGTCGCGCCTGCACGCCTTCGATCTCTCAAGATTCGGCATCAACGTCGATTGCCTGCCCGTCCTGGATGTTCCGGTCGAAGGCAGCAGCAACGTCATCGGCAACCGCGCCTATGGCATGGACCCGAAGACCGTGACGGACATGGGCATCGCCGCATCAGAAGGCTTGAAGGCGGGCGGCGTGCTCTCCGTGATGAAGCACATGCCCGGCCACGGCCGCGGCTTTGCCGATTCCCACCACGAGCTCCCGGTCGTCCGCGTCTCGCGCGAGGAGTTGGAAGCCCACGACTTCCCGCCATTCATCGCGATGAAGGACGAATTGATGGCGATGACCTGCCATCTCGTTTTCACCGCGATCGACCCCGATAATCCCGCCACCACCTCGCGCAAGGTCATCGACGGCATCATCCGCGAGCATATCGGCTTCAAAGGCCTGTTGCTTTCCGATGATAGTTCGATGAACGCGCTGAGCGGCACGCTTGGCGAGCGGGCGGCGAATATCATTGCGGGCGGGTGCGATATCGTGCTGCATTGCAATGGCCATATGGATGAGATGCTTGAAGTGGTCGCCAACGTGCCGCTGCTGCAAGGTGGAGCGCTCGAACGTGCCAAGCGCGTGGAGCAGGGGTTCCCGACAGCCGATGGCGCCGACGAGGCCGCGATCCGCGCCGAATTCGATGCGATGTTTGCGACGGCCTGATCGCGAAAGGAACGAGACGACGTGACAACGACGACAAAGGCTCAGGAGCGCCCGCAGACATCGGCAACGCCGATGGACAAGCTGTGGCAGGACGGCAGCGCCGACCGCGCCTCGACCGATCCGGCGCTGTTGATCGATGTCGCCGGCTTCGAAGGCCCGCTCGACCTGTTGCTGCATCTCGCCCGCACGCAGAAGGTCGACCTGTCCCGCATTTCCGTGCTGGCGCTTGCCGAACAATATCTGCTGTTCATCGACAGCGCCCGCCGCATACGCATCGAGCTCGCGGCTGACTATCTGGTCATGGCGGCATGGCTTGCCTACCTGAAGTCACGCCTGCTCATTCCGCAGCAGGTCAAGGACGACGGCCCCTCGGGCGAGGAGATGGCAGCGTCGCTGGCGTTTCGCCTGAAACGTCTGGAAGCGATGCGCGAGGCGGCCGGCGGTCTCGTGAACCGCAATCGTCTCGGTCGTGACGTGCTTGCCCGTGGCGCGCCCGAGCATATCCCCGATCGCCACCAATCCGCCTATGACGCCAGCCTTTACGATCTGCTGACCGCCTATGGCTCGCTGCGCCAGCGTCAGGCTGTCACGCAGGTCACGATCGCGCGCCGTACCGTCTGGTCGCTCACCGAAGCGCGTGAATTGCTGACCCGCCTGATCGGTGAGATCGGCGACTGGACGGCGCTCGAGCAGCATATCCTGACCTACATGGTTTCGCCCGAAGACCGGGTGACGGCGATCGCCAGCGCCTTTGCCGCTTCGCTCGAGCTCGCACGCGAAGGAAAGATCGAAATCCGCCAGGAAGGCGTCTTCGAGCCGATCTACATGCGGCGTGGACCAAATCATGCGACACTGCAGGTCGTCGAACAGGAGCTGCCGGCTTGAGCGATCTGGAAGACATCGATCTGGACAATGGCGACGCCGAACGCGACAACGACGGCACCGGGGATGACACCGTCCACGACGAGAGCGAGGCCGCCCGCATCGCCGAGGCATTGGTCTTCGCCTCCGCCCAGCCCGTCTCGGAAGCTTTCATCAGTGATCGCCTGCCGAAAGCGTTCGACGTGCGCGCCATTATGCTGCGGCTGCAGGAAGAATACGCCCATCGCGGCGTCAATCTGGTGAGGGTCGACGATGCCTGGGCGTTTCGCACCGCCGCAGACCTCTCCTTCGTCATCCGCCGCGATGAAAACGAGGTGCGCAAGCTGTCCCGCGCCGCACTCGAGGTTCTCGCGATCATCGCCTATCACCAACCGGTGACGCGCGCCGAGATCGAGGATATCCGAGGCGTGCAGACCTCGCGCGGCACGCTCGATGTGCTGATGGAAGCCGGTTGGGTGCGTTTTCGCGGCCGCCGCCGTACGCCGGGACGTCCTGTTACTCTCGGCACCACCCGCGACTTCCTCGATCATTTCGGGCTTGAGGAACTGCGCGACTTGCCGGGTATCGAGGAATTGAAGGGGGCAGGGCTGCTCTCCGGCCGTATCCCGGCCAATTTCAACATTCCGTCACCGTCGATGAACGATGAGCTGACCGAAGACGAAGACCCAATCACGCAGATGGATCTCGAGGAACTGGGCCTTCTGGCGCCCGGTGGCGCGTCCGAGGAATAGGCGGCTCCGTGTCTTTGTTTCGCCACGCCGAGCGAAAACAATTGTCTTCACGACTTTTCGACCGGAGACTATCTTGTCACGATGGTCGATACCGTGACATTAAGCGTCTATCTACGGGGAATTAGATGTTGGATTTGATGTCGGGTATTCTTACATCAATAGAGCATCACAACAGGAGTTAGCGTAATGGGTTCTTTTAGCATGTGGCACTGGCTGATCGTTCTGGTCATCGTGCTGTTGCTCTTCGGTCGCGGCAAGATTCCGGAACTGATGGGCGATGTTGCCAAGGGCATCAAGAGCTTCAAGAAGGGCATGAACGACGAGGACGCGCCCGAAGCTTCGAGCACGACCACCGCAGGCAAGACCGTCGATCACAAGGCCGACGAAACGAAGTAACCACGTCCGGGCAGCGCCGCCCCCGCGTTTCCCGTTCAGGAGCCTTGAATGTTCGATATTGGCTGGACCGAGCTGCTTGTCATCGCGGTCGTATTGATTGTCGTGGTGGGTCCCAAGGATCTGCCCCCGATGCTTCGTGCTTTCGGCAAGATGACGCAGCGCGCCCGCAAGGTCGCCGGTGAATTCCGTGCCCAGTTCGACGAGGCGCTGCGCGAAGCCGATATGGACGACGTGCGCCAGACGCTGAGCGACGCGCAGAAGCTCAATCCCGTCAACACGCTGCGCGAGGCAATGAACCCGCTTCGCCAGATGGGCAACGAGATCAAGGCCGATCTCCAGCGCTCGACAACGGTCGATAGCAAGACGGAAGCGCCGCTCGGCTTGATGCCGGCGCCCGAGGTCGCACCGACCGAGACGCCTGCAGTCATGCCGGCTCCGACGCCGGTGCCTGCAGCATCGGCTGCCGTGCCTGAGGCTGCAGCGGCAAAGCCCGCCCGCAAGCCCCGCGCCAAGGCCGCCGACAAGGCGGACGCTGTTGCCGCCGTCGCGGTGACGCCGGCCGAAAAGCCGAAGCGTGCTGCTGCCAAGCCCGCGGACGTGAAGGCGGCTCCGGCTCCAGCTCCGGCAAGCGCTGCACCAGCCAAGGCTGCTCCCGCAAAGAAGACGGCCGCCGCAAAGCCGGCAGCAGTCGCCACGGCCGCGCCGAAGAAGCCGGCGGCGAAGAAAAAGAAAGATGAAGCATGAGCGGTGATATCGAAGACAAGCCGCAGCCGTTGATCGAGCACCTGATGGAGCTGCGCACGCGGCTCATGTGGTCGATCGGCGCCTTCTTCGCTGCCTTCATCGTCTGCTTCATTTTCGCCAAGCATCTCTTCAATGCGCTGGTCTTCCCTTACAAATGGGCGGTCCAGTGGGCGCATCTCGATGTCTCCAAGGCGCAGCTGATCTACACGGCGCCGCAGGAATTCTTCTTTACGCAGGTAAAGGTGGCCATGTTCGGCGGTCTCGTGATCGCCTTTCCGATCATCGCCGCGCAGATCTACAAATTCGTGGCCCCCGGCCTTTACAAGAACGAGCGTTCGGCCTTCCTGCCGTTCCTGATCGCCTCTCCGATCCTGTTCCTGATGGGCGCCGCACTCGTCTATTTCTTCTTCACGCCGATGGTCATGTGGTTCTTCCTGACCATGCAGCAGGCGCCGGGCGAGGGAGACGTCGCCATCTCGCTCCTGCCGAAGGTCTCTGAATATCTCAGCCTGATCATGACGCTGGTCTTCTCCTTCGGCCTGGTCTTCCAGCTTCCCGTCATCACCACGCTGCTCGCCCGCGTCGGCCTGCTGACGTCCGACTGGCTGCGCGAAAAGCGCAAGTTCGCGATCGTCATGGCCTTCATCGTCGCAGCGGTGCTGACCCCGCCCGATCCGATGTCCCAGATCGGCCTTGCGCTGCCGACCATCATTCTCTACGAGATTGCCATCTACGCGGCGCGACTCGTGGAACGCCAGCGTGCTCGCGATGCGGCCACCGAGGCTGAAGGGTCCCAGGACGTTGCCAAGACGGACAACGTCTAGCGTCACCGCAATTCCTCGATGAGCGCTTTCCAATATCCGGTCGAGGCCCGGTCAGGCTTTGGCCGGGTCATCCTTTTTGTAACGACCTGGAACGACGATGCTCGATATCAAATGGATCCGTGAGAATCCCGAAGCCCTCGACGCGGCACTTGCCAAGCGTGGTGCCGAGCCCCTGTCCGAAAGCCTGATCGCGCTGGACGAGAAGCGCCGCACGGCCGTTCAGAAGGTCCAGGACATGCTGTCCCGCCGCAACGCCGCCTCCAAGGAGATCGGTGCTGCCATGGCGCAGAAGAACACCGAGCTGGCCGAGAAGCTGAAGGCCGAGGTCGCCGACCTCAAGGTCCTGCTGCCGGCCGCCGAGGAAGACGATCGCGCCTTCTCCGAAGAGCTGAACGACGCCCTCTCGCGCATCCCCAACGTCCCCCATGACGACGTCCCTGTCGGCAAGGACGAGGGCGACAACGTCGTCACCCGCGTGACCGGCGAGAAGCCGCGTTGGAACCATACGCCGAAGGAACACTACGAAATCGGCGAAGCCCTCGGCTACATGGATTTCGAAACCGCCGCCAAGCTCTCCGGCTCGCGCTTCACCGTCTTGACCGGCCCGCTGGCAAGGCTGGAGCGGGCGCTCGGCCAGTTCATGATCGACCTGCACACCAGCGAGCACGGCTACACCGAAGTGAGCTCGCCGCTGATGGTGCGCGCTGAAGCACTGTTCGGCACCGGCAACCTGCCGAAGTTCGAGGAAGACCTCTTCAAGACGACCGACGGCCGCTACATGATCCCGACCGCGGAAGTCACGCTGACCAACCTCGTGCGCGAAGAAATCCTCGAGCATGACAAGCTGCCGCTGCGCTTCACCGCGCTCACCCCGTCCTTCCGCTCGGAAGCGGGCTCTGCCGGCCGCGACACCCGCGGCATGCTGCGCCAGCACCAGTTCTGGAAGTGCGAGCTGGTTTCGATCACCGACGCCGAAAGCTCGATCGCCGAGCATGAACGCATGACTGCCTGCGCCGAGGAAGTTCTGAAGCGCCTCGGCCTGCATTTCCGCACGCTGACGCTCTGCACCGGCGACATGGGCTTCGGCTCGCGCAAGACCTACGATCTCGAGGTTTGGCTGCCCGGCCAGAATACCTACCGCGAAATCTCGTCCTGCTCGGTCTGCGGCGATTTCCAGGCGCGGCGCATGAACACGCGCTATCGCGGCAAGGAAGACAAGACCAACCGCTTCGTTCATACGCTGAACGGCTCCGGCACCGCCGTCGGCCGCTGCCTGATCGCGGTTCTGGAAAACTATCTGAACGAGGATGGTTCGGTGACCATCCCCGACGTGCTGGTGCCCTACATGGGCGGCCTGACGAAGATCGAAAAGGCGGCTTGAGACCATGCGCATTCTGCTCACCAACGACGACGGCATTCACGCGGAAGGCCTTGCGGCGCTGGAGCGGATTGCGCGCACACTCTCCGACGACGTCTGGATCGTCGCGCCCGAGACCGACCAGAGCGGTCTCGCGCATTCGCTGAGCCTGTCGGAGCCGCTGCGCCTGCGCAAGATCTCCGACAAGCACTTCGCGCTGCGCGGCACGCCGACCGATTGCGTCATCATGGGCATCAAGCAGGTGATGGAGATCAAGCCCGATCTCGTGCTGTCAGGTGTCAACGCCGGTTCGAACGTCGCTGACGACGTGACCTATTCGGGCACGATCGCCGGCGCCATCGAAGGCACGATGCAGGGCGTGCGCTCCTTTGCGTTGAGCCAGGCTTACATTCGCGAAGGCGACCAGCGCATCCTTCCCTGGGAAGTCTGCGAGACGCATGCCCCGGCACTGCTCAACAAGCTGATGTCGGTCGATCTGCCCGAGGGCACCTTCCTCAATCTCAACTTCCCGAACTGCGCGCCTGACGAAGTCGAGGGCACGGAAGTGACCGCGCAGGGCAAGCTCGCCTTCAATCTGGAGGTCGACGCCCGCGCCGATGGTCGCGGCTTTCCCTACTACTGGCTGAAGTTCGGCGAGCGCGCCGGCGCCTTCGTTGACGGCACCGATGTCAACGCGCTCAAGAATAGAAAGATTTCGGTAACGCCTTTGAAACTGGATCTGACCGATTATTCCGTACAGGACCGCGTGGCGCGGGCGCTTTCGGGTACGGAGTAAATCGCATTGGCGGCACGTCTGGTGGAGAAGGAAGAGTTTGCGGCACTCGTTTTGAGGCTGCGGGCCGAAGGCGTGTCCGATCTTGATCTGCTGACGGCGGTCGAGCAGGCGCCGCGCTCGCTCTTCGTGCCGCCGCAATTCGCAGAGCAGGCTTATTCCAGCCGCACCATCCCCATCGAATGCGGCTCCTTCCTCGAAGGCGTCGATTTCGCCGTCCGCGTCCTGCATCACCTGAGAGTAAAGCCCGGCCAGCGTGTGCTGGAAGTGGGCACCGGCAGCGGTTTCATGACTGCCGTCATTGCCCGCATGGCCGAGCGCGTGCTCACCATCGACCGCTACAAGACGCTGACCTCGAATGCCCAGAAGCGCTTCGAGACGCTCGGCATCCGCAACATCATCGTGCGTCAGGCGGACGGCAGCGCCGGCCTTCAGGGCGAGGGCACCTTCGACCGTATCCTTGTTACCGCCGCCTTCGAGAGCATGCCGCGCTTCTATGCCGATCAGCTGGTTTCCGGCGGTTCGATGATCGCGCCGCTGATCATCTCCGAGACCGAGTGTCGCCTCGTGCGCCTGACCAAGACCGGCAGCCGCTTCGAGCGCGAGGAGCTATTTAACTCCCCGTACCTGCCGATTGTTCCGCGCGTCGCCTCGCAGCTCTGATCGTGTCGTCGCTATGGTTAGCGATTTGTCAAAAAACGCAAGCTGATGTTTCCGCCTTAACCGGTTGGTAATGCTAACGCGCTTTAATCATACCCACAAATGGTTGCGTTATTCAGTGGGTCGAGTGTCATGCGTTTCAGCGTTTCGCCTAAGTTCGGGAAGTCTGCCGGTAATGCCCTGATCGTGGCTCTCCTGGCGAGTGCTGCATCAGGTTGCAGTTCCGATGTGACGCGTTTCGGCGGTCTGTTTTCTTCGTCCGGTCAGGACCAGATGACGACAAATTCCATTCCTCGGCGGAGCATGAGCGGCCTTCAGGCTGATCCCGTGCCGCAGGCGGACATGCAGGGCGGCGCGATGCAGCCCAATTATGCAAACAACAATCAGTCGATGAACCAGCCATATCCGAGCCAGCAGTCGACCTACGGCTCGAGCGCTCGCATGGCATCGGCTCCGGTTTCCGTTCAGCGCTCCGAGCTTGCCGCTCCCGGCGCCGTGTCGCAGGCCCCCATGGCTTCCGGCAACGTATCTGCCGCTCGCGAAAAGCAGGTCGCTCTCGCTCAGCCGTTCCCGGCCGCCAACGCGCCGCAGCATTCCAGCCAGGTCATCGTTCCGCCGAAGCGCAACGCCGACAACATTGTCACGGGCTCGACCCCGAAGGTCTCCGGCTGGTCCTCGACCAACGCTCCCTCGGTCACCATGCGTCCCGGCGAAAGCGTCGCGATCCTCGCCAACCGCTACGGCGTTCCGGAAAAGGAAATCCTGCGCGCCAACGGCCTGAAGAGTGCAGCAGCCGCCAGGCCCGGCCAGACCATCCTGATCCCGACCTTCAACGGCGGCAACGCCGCCAAGGCCGCCGCGCAATCGAACGATCTCGCCAAGGGTGGCCAGGCGCCGCAGCCGGCTCGTGGCCAGGAACAGAACCTCGCGGTCATCCCGAACGGCTCGAACGCCTCGCGTGACAAGTCGATGGCGAGCGCCGACCAGTCCGGCAAGGCTCCCGTCGGCGCCGGCCCTAAGGGCGCTGGCGGCACCTACGTCGTCAAGTCGGGTGACTCGCTTGCCAAGATCGCCAAGGCGACCGGCAACAGCATCGACGACATCAAGGCCGCCAACAACCTCACGGCCGGCTCGATCCGCATCGGTCAGGAACTGAACATCCCGAACGGCAGCGGCTCCGCCGACACCATGAAGACGGCCTCGATCCAGCCGAAGGCGGAGCCCAAGCCCGCCGCACAGCCGGTATCCGCGCCGGAAACGGCCGCAGCCCAGCCCGCCACCTACAAGGCGCCGGTCGCCACCGAAAGCGTCAGCGACGCCGCCAAGAAGGAAGTGGCCTCGGCAGCACCCGAAGCCACCGGCATCGGCAAATATCGCTGGCCGGTCCGTGGTGCCGTGATCGCCGCCTATGGCGCCAACGTCAACGGCAGCCGCAACGACGGCATCGACATCTCGGTTCCGCAGGGTACCGCCATCAAGGCAGCTGAAAACGGCGTCGTCATCTACGCCGGCAACGGCCTCAAGGAACTCGGCAACACGGTTCTCGTTCGCCACGACGACGGCACCGTCACCGTCTACGGCAATGCCGACACGCTGAGCGTGACGCGCGGCCAGAAGATCCAGCGCGGCCAGACGGTCGCGGTGTCAGGCATGAGCGGCAACGTCAAGCAGCCGCAGGTTCACTTCGAAGTCCGCAAGGACGCGACGCCGGTGAACCCGATGACTTTCCTCGAGTAGGTTAGGCCTCGAGTAGGTCAAGAGTTTCCTCGAATAGGTATTGTGTATCGAGGACAATGCAAAAGCCCGGCAGACGCCGGGCTTTTGTCGTTTTGGTCGATGATTGAATGAGGATTAGGCTCTGTCGAGCGCGATCCGCTTCCGGCCCGCGAGGTCCTGGACATACTGCCAGGCGACGCGGCCCGAGCGGGCGCCGCGCGTGGTTGCCCATTCCAGCGCTTCCGCATGCAGCGTTTCGCGGTCGAGCGGCAGCTTGAAGTGGGCGGCATAGCCGTCGATCATCGTCAGATAGTCTTCTTGGCTGCACTTGTGGAAGCCGAGCCACAGCCCGAAGCGGTCCGACAGCGACACCTTTTCCTCTACCGCCTCCGACGGGTTGATCGCCGTCGACTGCTCGTTTTCCATCATGTGGCGCGGCAGCAGGTGGCGACGGTTTGAGGTCGCATAGAACAGCACATTTTCCGGCCGTCCCTCGACACCGCCATCGAGCGCCGCCTTCAGCGACTTGTAGGCCGTGTCGTCGTGGTCGAAGGAAAGGTCGTCGCAGAAGACGATGACCCGGTGCGGCGTGTCCTTCAGGAGGTCGAGCAGTGTGGGCAGGCTGGCGATATCCTCGCGGTGCACCTCGACCAGCTTCAGCGAGACGCCGCTGTCGCGTCTGACATCTTCGTGAACGGCCTTCACCAGCGACGACTTGCCCATGCCCCGTGCACCCCACAGAAGCACGTTGTTGGCGGCATAGCCCTCGGCGAAGCGTACCGTGTTTTCATGCAGGATATCGCGTACGCGATCGACGCCGCGGATCAGCGCCAGCGCCACGCGGTTGGGGCGGGCAACAGGCTGCAGATGCTGGCGGGCAGGGGCCCAGACGAAACAGTCGGCCGCGTTCCAGTCGTTGATGGCGGGCGGCGGTCCCGCCAGCCGTTCCACGGCATCGGCAAGGCGGCGCAGTTCGCCGAGAATGATGCTGTTGACGTCTTCGGCCATGGCCTTTTCTCCTTGGGGCGTATGCGGCTGTGTGGCAATTGCTTTTCGTAGTCGGGTAGCATGGCCTTTTATACGCGGAAAGGTTATTAGGCAGCGGAATCGGTACGGTTTTCGGCTGTTTCAGTTGCAATCGCAAAGACCATAATTATAGTCCGGCCACCGAGAAAAAAGGCGACATTCCGCCTCCGGAAAAGTTTGAGGAGATTAGCATGTTCATCACCCCGGCATTCGCCCAGGCCACCGACAGTGCGGCGTCGCCGTTCGGTTCCGGCTTCGAAATGATCATCCTGTTCGTGCCGTTGATGGTCGTCTGGTATTTCCTGCTCATCCGTCCGCAGCGCGCCCAGGCGAAGAAGCGTGACGAAGCCCTGAAGGCAATCCGTCGCGGCGATCAGGTCGTCACGTCTGGCGGTCTCGTCGGCAAGGTCACCAAGGTGATTGACGAAAAAGAAATCGAAGTCGAAGTTGCTGATGGCGTGCGCGTTCGCGTTGTCCGCACCGGCGTAACCGAGATCCGCGTCAAGGGCGAGCCCGTAAAGGCAGACGCCGCATAATCATCACGCATATCCCACGAACCGGATCACCCGGATCTGACATAGTCGAGAGAAAATGCTTCATTTTTCCCGCTGGAAGACCCTTCTGATCTGGTTTGTGGTGCTGGTGGCCGTGTTGATCGCGGCCCCCAATTTTCTGCCGGTCGGCCAGTCCGGCCTGCTGTCTTCCTGGCTGTCCAAGCACCGCGTCGTGCTTGGTTCCGATCTCCGCGGCGGCACGCATGTCGTCTTCGAGGTCGACCGCGCCGATGTCGCGCGCCAGAAGCTGGTCGCGACCGTCGGCGAGATCAGCCGCGCGCTGCGCCAGGCCAACATTCGTTACACCGGGCTTACGGGCAACGACCAGACAGTCACCGTCAAGATCACCGACCCCGCGCAGGTCGACGCCGCCGTCGCCGCGCTGAAAAATCTGACCTCGACACAAGGTGTCACGCTCAAGCAGGCCAATAGCGGCGACCTCACGATCGAAATCGCGGATGCCGCCATCGACTCCGCCATTTCTGAGGCGCAGGCCCAGTCCGTCGACATCGTCAGCCGCCGCATCGCCGGGCTCGGCAATCCGGATTTCGCGATCAAGCCCGAGGGCGCCGATCGTCTCGATGTCCAGGTCTTCGGCGTCATCGATGCGGAGCGTCTGAAGAACATCCTCAACGAGCCCGCCAAGCTTTCGGTGCGCATGCTTGACGAAACCATGTCGGGACAGGACGCCGTCAACGGTCGCTGGCCGGCGAGCTCCGAAGTTCTCTATTCGCTGGATGATCCGCCGATCCCATATCTGGTGGACCGTACCGATTTCATCACCAGCGCCAATATCGTCGATGTCCAGTCGTTTGCTGATGCGCAGGCCGACACGGTCGCGATCCGCTACGCGCTCGACGCCGAAGGCACCAAGCGCCTGGCGGAGAAGACACAGCAGCACGCCGGCGGCCACCTCGCCATCATCTTCGACGACCAGGTCATGGCCTCGCTCCCGATCAGCGCGCCGATCCTCGACGGCAAGGGCGAGATCCCGGTCAGCTACACCGAGGAAGGCGCCAGCGACCTAGCCCTCATGCTGCGCGCGGGCGCGCTTCCGGCGACGCTGACGACCGTCGAAGAACGCACGGTCAGCCCGACGCTCGGCGCGGAATCGGCGCGGGCAGGGCTCGTCGCTGGCATCGTCGCGGCCATCCTGGTCATCGGCCTGATGTTCGGCTTCTATCGCGGCCTCGGCCTCATCGCTGCTCTGTCGCTGCTCCTGAACCTCATTCTCATCCTCGCGGTGATGAGCCTCATCGGCGCCACGCTCACCTTGCCGGGGATTGCCGGCATCGTGCTCATCATGGGCATGGCGGTTGATGCCAATGTGCTGATCTACGAGCGCATTCGCGACGAGGCGAAGACCGGCCGGCCGTTCTTCGAGGCGATTGACTACGGTTTCTCCCGCGCCATCATGACGATCCTCGACGCTAACGTCACCATCTTCATCGCCGCCGTCATCCTCTATTTCCTCGGCAACGACGCCGTGCGCGGCTTTGCCGTCACGCTCGCCGCCGGCATCCTGACCACCATCTTCACGGCCGTCACGCTCACCCGCTGGATCGTCGTCACCTGGCTGCATCGCCGCCATCCGCGGCATCTGCCGAAGGATGTCCACACCGGCATCTTCGATCGCGCCAACATCCGCTTCATGGGCATCCGCCGCTACGTCTTCACCGCCTCGGCCGCCCTTTGCGTCGCCGCCATGCTGGGTTTCGCGGCGGTCGGAATGCATCTCGGCATCGATTTCGCCGGCGGCTCGATCATCGAGGTGAAGGCCAAGCAAGGCCCTGCCGACCTCGAGGATATCCGCGCCCGCCTCGGCGATCTGCCGATCGGCGACATTCTTGCCCGCAGGCTGGCCGATCCGGCAGGCGCGCTGATCCAGCTGGAAGCGCAGGGCGGCGGCGAGAATGCCGAACAATCGGCGGTCACGCTGGTGCGCGACGAACTCGCCAACGATTATGATTTCCGCCGCGTCGAAGTCGTCGGTCCCGCGATCTCGGGCGAACTCACCCGCGCCGCCTCGCTCGGCGTGCTCGCGTCGCTTCTCGTCATTCTCGTCTATATCTGGATGCGCTTCGAATGGCAGTTCGCCGTCGGCGCCATCGTGGCCACGCTGCACGACATCATCCTGATCCTCGGGTTGTTCGTGCTCACAGGCATCGAGTTCAACCTGACCAGCGTCGCCGCCCTTCTGACGATCATCGGCTATTCGCTCAACGATACCGTCGTGGTCTACGACCGCATGCGCGAAAACCTGAAGCGTTACCGCAAGATGCCGTTGCCGATCCTGATCGACGCGTCGATCAACCAGACGCTGTCGCGCACCGTGCTGACCGCCGCCACCACCATGCTGGCGCTGCTCGCGCTGGCGCTCTTCGGCGGCGAGGTCATCCGCTCCTTCGCCTTCATCATGCTGGCTGGCGTTGCCATCGGCACGTTTTCCTCCATCTACATTGCTGCACCGGTGCTGATCGTCTTCAAGCTCCGCCCGGATGCGCTCGATAACGATAACGACAAGAAAGTACCGGAACCGGCCGCCCAGCCCGGCAAGCCGGCAGTGTGAGAATATGGCAAGAGGCATTGAAATACGCGAAGCGCACTTTCCCGGTCGCGCTCCGATCGATACCTACGGGAACGGCGGCTTCCGCTTCGCCGACATGTCGCATCGCGGCTCCATCCTCTGCCTGCCGTCGGGCATCCACGGCTGGAACATGGACGCGACCATGCCGCTGTCGATCGAAAACCTGCAGCGTGTCCTGAACGAGGCGTCCGAGATCGAATTCCTGCTGCTCGGCACCGGCGTCGACATGCGCCCGATCCCGGCGGATCTTAAGGCTGCGCTGAAGGGCGCCGGCATTTCCTCGGATTCGATGAGCACGGGTGCGGCGGTGCGCACCTTCAACATCATGCTGATGGAATCGCGCGCCGTGGCAGCGGCGCTGATCGCGGTCTGACGCATGGCCGATCAATCCTCGACGAACCAGGACATCTGCCTGGCGATGCTGCGCGACAGCGATCGTGACCGCTATCTCGCCTGCCTCCTGTCTCCCGAAGACAAGCGCGGCGCGCTGGCGGCGCTCTATGCATTCAACGCCGAACTCGCCCGCATCCGCGATCTCGTGCACGAACCGCTGCCCGGCGAAGTCCGCATGCAATACTGGCGCGATCTTCTGGAGGGAACCGCGCACGGCTCAACGGAAGCCAACCCGGTGGCTGCCGCGCTGCTGGCCGCGATCGAGGCGCATCGTCTGCCGCGCAAGACATTGTCGGATAAGATCGACGCCCGCATCTTCGATCTCTACGACGATCCGATGGAATCGCGCGGCGCGCTGGAAGGCTATGCCGGCGAAACGGCCTCGGCCCTGATCCAGCTGGCAAGCCTGATCCTGTCGCCCGACGAGGCGGCGCAGTCGGCCGAAGCGGCCGGCCATGCCGGTGTCGCCCAGGCGATCGCGGGATTGCTGCTCTTGATGCCGCTCCATCGCCATCGCGGCCAGATCTACATCCCGCTCGAAATCCTTGCCGCGACCGGACTTGACCGAGACACCTTCCTGGCTGGCGAAGACAAGGCGCGCATCTCGGCGGCCATCGAGGCTTTCGCCGGACTTGGCCGCGACCATCTCGCGAGGGCGCGCAAGGTGACTATCCCGCAAGCGGTCTTCCCGGCCTTCCTGCCCGCAGCACTGGCTGCGCCAGTGCTGTCGAAGGCGCAGAAGCTGGGGGCAGGGCTGTTCGATCGCTCTGCGCAGCAACCGCAATGGCGCCGCCAGATCGGTATGACCGTGGCGCTGATGCGCAAGAAAATCTGAGGCTCGTTCAAACTCGCGCAAGCCTCGCGCGTTATAGCTGTCATCATCGCTTGCTTTGAATGGAGTGTGACGTGAGCATAATGATCTGGGCCACTCTTTTCGTGATGCTCGTCATCGTGGCCTTCATCGCCGTGCGCATGTCGGCGAAACATGAGGAGCAGGGCCTGCACGATACCGGCCTTGCCATCATCGAGTTCAACCGCGCCTTCCCGACCGAAGCGATCCGCTCGCTGCAGGCAACGGCCAATGGCCAGGTGGTCTTCGTCCGCCTGCACGACAACAAGGCCGGCTTTATGCGCAGCATGCAGCGCCATTACTCCTGCCAGGTCATCCAGCCGGGCAGGGTGCGCGTTCTAAGCTCCGATAGCGGCAAGGGCCTGACGGTCGATTTCCTGGATACGCCCCACCAGAACGGCACCTTCGAATTCGCCTCGCCGAAGGAAGCCTCCGAAGTCGCCCTCTGGCTGCTCGGCAACTACGTCGCCGAACCCGATCGCGAACTGCCGCTGGCCGACCCGACTGCCGCCAACCACCGATAGGGCGACCTCACGCTTCCCTTACAACGCATTTCATCCCCGCCGATCGTTTGAGAGGGCGGGGATGGATGTTGAGGGTTGCTATCCGCGCTTTTAGTGCAGGATCTGGCTGAGGAAGAGCTTGGTGCGCTCGTGCTGCGGATTGTCGAAGAACTCGGCCGGCGAGTTCTGTTCGACGATCTGGCCCTGATCCATGAAGATGACGCGGTTGGCGACCTGGCGGGCGAAGCCCATTTCGTGGGTCACGCACAGCATCGTCATGCCTTCTTCGGCAAGACCAACCATGGTGTCGAGCACTTCCTTGATCATTTCAGGATCGAGCGCCGATGTCGGCTCGTCGAACAGCATGATCTTCGGGTTCATGCACAGCGAGCGGGCGATCGCCACGCGCTGCTGCTGACCGCCGGAAAGCTGGCCCGGATACTTGTTGGCCTGCTCGGGGATCTTGACGCGCTTGAGGAAGTGCATGGCGATTTCTTCGGCCTGCTTCTTCGGCATCTTGCGCACCCAGATCGGCGCCAGGGTGCAGTTTTCCAGGATCGTCAGGTGCGGGAAGAGGTTGAAGTGCTGGAAGACCATGCCGACTTCGCGGCGCACTTCGTCGATCTTCTTCAGATCGTTGGTCAGCTCCGTGCCATCGACGATGATCTGGCCCTTCTGGTGTTCTTCCAGGCGGTTGATACAGCGGATCATCGTCGACTTGCCGGAACCCGAAGGGCCGGCGATGACGATGCGCTCGCCGCGCATGACCTTGAGGTTGATGTCGCGCAGCACGTGGAAATCACCGTACCACTTGTTCATGCCGATGATTTCGATGGCAACATCGGTTGCCGACACGGTCATCTTCTTGGGTTGGGCTTCAGCCATGATTTTTCCCCTTGCTCTTATCGTTTGTGGCCAGTGTCGAGGTGGCGTTCCATGAAGTTTGAATAGCGTGACATGCCGAAGCAGAAAAGCCAGAAAACGAAGCCCGCGAAGATCAGGCCGGTCAAAGGCGTCACGGCACTTGCCCAGTTGGCGTCCGAGAAGTTCAGGCGCACGATGTTCAACAGGTCGAACATGCCAATGATCGACACCAACGACGTATCCTTGAAGGTGCCGATGAAGGTGTTGACGATGCTGGGGATAACCAGCTTGATCGCCTGCGGCATGATCACCAGCCGGGTCTTCTGCCAGTAGCCGAGGCCCAGCGAATCCGCGCCCTCGAACTGCCCCTTCGGAATGGCCTGCAGGCCGCCGCGGATGACTTCGGCCATGTAGGCCGAGGTGAAGATCGACACCCCGATCAGCGCGCGCAGCAGCTTGTCGATGGTCCAGCCTGTGGGCAGGAACAGCGGCAGCATGACGCTTGCCATGAAGAGGACGGTGATCAGCGGCACGCCGCGGACGATTTCGATGAAGGCCACGCAGACCATGCGGATGACGGGCATCTTTGATCGCCGGCCGAGCGCGAGCAGGATGCCGCAAGGGAAGGAGACCGCGATGCTGACGAAGGAAAGGATCAGTGTCACCATCAGGCCGCCCCAGAGCGACGTTTCAACGACCTCAAGACCGAAGCCGCCGTAAAGCAGCCAGAAGGAAACGACCGGCAGGACGAGGAACAGCAGGATGGCGTTCAGGCCCTTGCGCGGCACCGACGGGATCAGCATCGGCACCAGGAGTGCAACGAACAGGATGCCGACGATGGTCGGGCGCCAGCGGTCGCTGATCGGATAGCGGCCGAAGATGAACTGGTCGTACTTGGCCTGCACGAAGGCCCAGCAGGCGCCGCTCCAGCCCTCGGGCTGAACGCCACCCTGGACGGTCGTTGCGCAGAAGGTGCGGTCGGGACCGGACCAGACGGCCTGGATGAACAGCCAGTTGACGATGTGCGGCACCGCCCAGAGGATGAGCGCCAGCGCAAGCACCGTCAGCACGACGTCTTTCGGCGTCGCCAGAAGGTTCTTGCGGACCCAGGCGGTGACGCCCTTTTCTCCCGCCGGGGCGGGTTCGGGCGACAGCATGGTGGTTCGGACGAAGGAGTTCTTGGATACGGACATCGTCTTATCTCTCCACCAGGGCCATCTTGGCGTTGAACCAGTTCATGAACAGCGAGGTGAGGATGCTCAATCCGAGGTAGATGATACCCCAGATGCAGACGATTTCGATCGCCTGGCCGCTCTGGTTCATGATGGTGCCGCCGACCGCGACGAGGTCGGAGAAGCCGATGGCGATCGCCAGCGACGAGTTCTTGGTGAGGTTGAGATACTGGCTCGTCAGCGGCGGGATGATGATGCGCATGGCCTGCGGCACGACGACGAGGCGCGTGACGCTGGAGGGATGCAGACCGAGCGCGCCGGCCGCTTCCGACTGGCCCTTCGGCACGCCCCGAATACCGCCGCGAACGATCTCGGCGATGAAGGATGCGGTGTAGAAGGACAGCGCCAGGAATAGCGACATGAACTCAGGCCCGACGACCGAGCCGCCGGTGAGGTTGAACTTGCCGGCAACGGGAATGTCGAAGGACATCGGCAGTCCCGATGCGAGGAAGGCCACGACGGGCAATCCGACGATCAGGCCGATCGACACCCAGATGGTGTGGAACGGCTTGCCGGTGGCAGCCTGCCGCTTGTGCGCCCAGCGTGCCATGAAGATGACGGCGATGATCGCGATTACGAAGGCCGCCAGCACCGCGAGCATGCCGCTCTCGAAGATCGGGCGAGGGAAGGCCAGGCCGCGATTGTTGAGGAACATGCTGAACGGCAGATGCAGCGATTCACGCGGTTGCGGCAGAACGGCGAGAACGCCGGAATACCAGAAGAAGATGACGAGCAGCGGCGGGATGTTGCGGAAAACCTCGACATAGATCTGGCACAGCTTGGCGATCAGCCAGTTGTGCGACAGGCGCCCGATGCCGACGATGAAGCCGATGATGGTCGCCGTGATGATGCCGGTGATGGCCACCAGCATGGTGTTGAGGATGCCGACGACGAGCGCGCGTCCGTAGGTCGAATCGCTGGAATAGCTGATCAGCGACTGGCCGACTTCGAAGCCGGCGCGGCCGCGCAGGAAGCCGAAGCCCGAGGCCGTGTTGCTGCGCGCCAGGTTGGCCGCGGTGTTGTGCGCGATCCACCAGACGAGACCGACGAGTGCGACGACGGTGAGAACCTGGAAGAAGATGCCCCGATATTTCGGGTCGTTGAGTACGGACCGGTAGTTCCAGCCGTTTTCGGATATGGGTGTGGTGTGAGCCGCCTCTTGCTGCGCCATGCCGAGCCTTTCCCCTGTGTGCCCCTTTTAGGGCTTTTCTTTTTTGGAAGACGGAAAGGCGGCTTGGCCGCCTTTCCGGGCTTTCATATGGGGCCGATTAGCGGACCGGAGGTGCGTACTGGATGCCGCCCTTGTTCCACAGCGCGTTCAGGCCGCGAGCGATCTTCAGCGGGCTGCCCTGGCCGATGTTGCGCTCGAAGATTTCGCCGTAGTTGCCGACGCCCTTGATGACGTTTGCAGCCCAGTCGTTGGTGAGACCGAGATCGGTGCCGATCTTGGTGTCAGCCTCGGAGCCGAGGAAGCGCTTGATGTCAGGGTTCGGCGAGTTCTTCATTTCGTCGACATTGGCCTGGGTGATGCCGAATTCCTCGGCATTGATCAGCGCGTAAGCCGTCCAGGAAACGATGTCGAACCACTGGTCGTCGCCCTGGCGAACGGCCGGGCCGAGCGGCTCCTTGGAGATGATCTCAGGCAGGATCATGTGCTCGTCGGGGTTCTTCAGCGTCAGACGCAGCGAGTAGAGGCCGGACTGGTCGGTGGTGTAGACGTCGCAACGGCCCGAATCATAGGCTGCGTTGACTTCTTCGAGCTTTTCGAAAACCACCGGATTGTACTGCAGGTTGTTGGCCTTGAAGTAGTCGGCGAGGTTGAGCTCGGTTGTGGTGCCGGACTGTACGCAGATGGCGGCGCCGGAGAGTTCGAGAGCCGACTTCACGTTCAGGCTCTTGCGAACCATGAAGCCCTGGCCGTCGTAATAGGTGACCGGGCGGAAGTTGAAGCCGAGAGCGGTGTCGCGGTTGATGGTCCACGTCGTGTTACGCGACAGGACGTCGATTTCGCCGGACTGCAGCGCCGTGAAGCGCTCCTTGGCGTTGGTCGGCGTGTACTTCACCTTGGTCGGATCGCCGAAGACGGCGGATGCAACGGCCTTGCAGAAATCGACGTCGAAACCGGCCCAGTTGCCGGAAGCGTCAGGTGCCGCGAAACCGGTCAGACCGGTGTTGACGCCGCACTGAACGAACCCTTTTGCTTTTACGTCCCCAAGCGTCGTCGCCGAAGCTGCCGAAGCGCCAAGTGCGAAGACTGCTGCGCCAATGGCGACCGACAGAAGCTTAATCTTCATTTTTCCCAACCTTTTTCCGTTATCTTTTGTTTATTGTGGGAGCATCCGCAGAAGCATGCTGACCCCCCAAAAGACCCGACACCCTCCCGGCGCGAGTTGGTCTATCACAGTCGGAAATGTCACCACGGTCAAGTCTCGCGCCACAAGATTGCGTGATATTTCGGCAATTTGCTGAGCGCGGCTCACAAAATGAGCAATTGATTACCCAAAAGGCAGTGTTTGGCGAAAAAAATCGCGCAAACTCACTGATATATCTGGATAATTGCCGTACCGGCGGGTTCGCTTGGTCGGCTTTACGTTACGTGAGCGGGGTTGACCCCGCCTCGGGAGAGGTCCAAGACTTCGGCAAAGCGCGTTCATTCCAAAGGCTTAATTAGACATGACAGATAGAGACGGCCTGCTTCAAAACGCTGGCATCAATACCCGCCTTTCGCATATCGGCAACGACCCTTCCGACTATCATGGCTTCGTCAATCCGCCCGTCGTGCATGCGTCCACGGTGCTGTTTCCCAATGCCAAGGCGATGGACCAGCGGGCGCAGAAATACACCTATGGAACACGCGGAACGCCGACCACCGACGCTCTTTGCGAGGCGATCGACGCGCTTGAGGGATCGGCCGGAACGATCCTGGTTCCGTCGGGTCTCGCGGCTGTCACCGTGCCGTTCCTGGCTTTCCTGTCGTCGGGCGACCATGCGCTGGTCGTCGATTCGGTCTATGGCCCGACCCGCCATTTCTGCGACACGATGCTGAAGCGCCTCGGCGTTTCCGTCGAATATTACGATCCGGCGATCGGCGTCGGCATCGAAACGCTGATCAAGCCGAACACCAAGCTGGTGCACACGGAAGCGCCGGGTTCCAACACCTTCGAGATGCAGGATATCCCGGCGATCGCCGCGATCGCCCACAAGCATGGCGCAGTGGTGACGATGGACAATACCTGGGCGACACCGGTCTATTTCCGGCCGCTCGACTACGGCGTCGATATCTCGATCCACGCGGCGACGAAATATCCGTCCGGTCACTCCGATATCCTGATGGGCACGGTTTCGGCCAATGCCAAGCACTGGGAGCAGCTGCACGAGGCCAACATCACGCTCGGCATCTGCGGCGCGCCTGACGATGCCTACCAGATCCTGCGCGGCCTGCGCACCATGGGTGTGCGCCTCGAGCGTCACTACGAAAGCGCGCTCACCATCGCCAAATGGCTGGAGGGTCACGAAGACGTCGCCACCGTGCTGCATCCGGCGCTGCCGAGCTTCCCGGGTCACGAACTCTGGAAGCGCGACTTCAAGGGCGCCAGCGGCATCTTCTCTTTCGTGCTGAAGGCCGATAGCCCGGCCGCCTTCAAGCCAAAGGCGCATGCCTTCCTCGATGCGCTGAGGATCTTCGGTCTCGGCTGGTCCTGGGGTGGCTTCGAGAGCCTGGCGGTCCACGTCAACCTGAACGACCGCCGCGTCACCAAGGCGCCGAGCGAGGGTCCGGTGATCCGCCTGCAGATCGGTCTGGAGGATGTTGCCGATATCAAGCTCGATATCGAGCGCGGCTTCGCCGCCGCCAAGACGGTCTGATCAGCGGCGCTGTCAGTCCATGGCGCGATAAGCGTAGATCCAGTCAAGATCCGCCGCGAGACTTTGCGGCGGCTTCAGAGAGAGAACGATATCACGTCCGATCCGGAATGGACCGCGGGCGTGATAGACGAACTGGTTGAACGCGCCGCGCTGGCGCAGCCGGTTCACGCGCGGCACACGATGCGTCTCGAACAGTGGCAGCGCTTCTGAAACGGGACGTTTTGCCAGGAACGACGCCAGTTCATAGGCGTCCTCGATCGCCATCGCGGCACCTTGCGCGGCAAACGGCATCATCGCATGCGCCGCATCGCCGATCAGCACCGTGTCGCGGCCGTTCTGCCACTTGCCGCGCGTCGCCTCGTAAAGCGGCCAGAAAGTCATCTCGCCGGATTTTTCAAACAGCGACAGCAGCGCCGGGCTCCAGCGCGAGAAGCGGGCGAGCAACTGTTGGCGCTGCGCCTGCGTCGGCTGCGCGAGCCATTCGCGCGTAGCGGCATGGCCGGTGGTGATCGCCACCATGTTGAAGCTGTCGGTTTCGCGCAGCGGATAGGCGACCAGATGCGCCGATGGTCCGAGAAAGGCCGAGACGCTCTCGCGGTTCAGGATACCCCGTGCATCGGCCGCCGAGACGGTGAAGCGATAGGCGATGTTGCCGGAAAAGCGCGAGGAGGGGCTGTCGGCGACAAGATCGCGCGTCTTCGACCAGACGCCGTCGGCTCCGATGATCACGCCGCCCGCGCGGGTGATCGCGGCGATGTCACCGCTTTCGATGCGTGAGCCGAGATGCAGCGTGCAGAGCGGGTTGTCTTTTACGGCGGCAAGGAGCGCGCCTTGCAGGCTGGTGCGATGCAGCACCCCGTAGGGCGCCTCCCAGCGCGCGCGGGCGGCGGGGCCCGATGGCACGGCCGCCAGTTCATGCAGCGACGTGCCGGAGATCAGGCGAATGCTGTTCGGCTCGAGCCAGACCGGCGTCAACAGGTCGAGAACGCCAAGCTTGTCGAGGATGCGCGACGCATTGGGCGATATCTGCAGCCCGGCGCCCACTTCGGTCAGCTCAGGCGCCTGTTCGAAGATTTCGGAACGAATGCCATGCCTGACGAGTGCCAGCGCCGCCGTCAAACCAGCGACGCCCGCTCCGATAATAGCGGCATGTTCGACCGACATGGTCGATCCAATCTGTGTTTCGGTGAATTAAGCGACGTGTGAGTTAGGCGACCTGGAAGTGGAAGACGCAACCGGCCGGGTTCGTCTGGGTGGCCTTCAGCGCGCCGTTGAAGCGGTAGAGCGTCGAGCAGTAGGAACAGACCTTCTCGTTCTCGTCGCCCATGTCGATGAAGATATGCGGGTGGTCGTAGGGAACGGAGGCGCCCGTGCACATGAATTCCTTCACCCCGACTTCGATGACACGGTGTCCGCCGTCGTTCTGGAAGTGAGGGATATTGTGACCGGCCATGAGGGATCTCCGAATGCCTTTGAAAACGTGCGCACCTTATAGTGCGTCGCCGGAAATGTGTCGAGCCAAAGGAGAGGCGCGCCCGATAGTTTTTGGAGGCGCTTTTGGACCGTGCTTTTTGATTGGGGCAGGGGTTCCCGTCAGCGGCCCGATAAAATATGGTCCCGGCAAAACAGGACTGCCCCGATGAACTTGAATACGCCTGCCTTTTCCAGCTTCGTGCACGACGGCCTCAACCTCTCCTATTTCGACGAGGGAAATCCCGAGGGGCCGCCGGTGTTGCTCATCCACGGCTTCGCCTCCACCGCCAGCGTCAACTGGGTCTATCCGGGTTGGCTGAAAACGCTAGGCGAGGCCGGATACCGGGTGATCGCCATGGACAATAGAGGCCACGGCGCAAGCGACAAGCCGCATGATTCCGAAGCTTATCGCCCCTGGATCATGGCGGCTGATTCCATTGCGCTGCTTGATCATCTCGGCATCCCGGAAGCAAACCTGATCGGCTACTCGATGGGCGCGCGCATCTCGGTCTTCGCCGCGCTCAGCAGGCCCGATCGCATCCGTTCGCTGGTGCTCGGTGGACTCGGCATCGGCATGACCGATGGTGTCGGCGACTGGGACCCGATCGCAGACGCGCTTCTCGCGCCGTCGATCGATGGCGTCACCCATGCCCGCGGCCGCATGTTCCGCGCCTTCGCCGAGCAGACGAAGAGCGACCGCCAGGCGCTCGCCGCTTGCATCAGGGGCTCGCGCGATCTGGTCGAACGAAGCGACATGGCAAAGATCGAGGCGCCGACGCTGATCGCCGTCGGAACCAAGGACGATATCGCCGGCTCTCCGCAGGAACTGGCGGCGCTGATGCCCGACGCCCGCGCGCTCGATATCCCCGGTCGCGACCACATGCTTGCCGTCGGCGACAAGGTGTTCAAGGCGGCCGTTCTCGACTTTTACGCGGAACTCTCCGCTCGGTGACATCGGGGCGGCCGCGCAAGAACGATCGTTCACCAAAAGCCGAAAATAGCGAAAAGCTGTTTCCGCCGCCCCATTTATATCAGCCGGATTTTGCCCTATATAGGGTGACACTCAGGCGCAAATGCCCGGCGCCGATCGACGGATCCAGCCGGAATACCCAGTCTGAATACAATGCCCGGATGGAACGCCATTCGGAAGACAAGGAGACCTCGATGGTCGCGAAGTCAGACATTCGTCCTCTTGAGACCCAAGGTTCGCTCAAGGCGATGGACCCGATCTGGGATAGCCTGCGCGAGGAAGCGCGTCTTGCCGCCGAAGCCGATCCGGTGCTGGCGGCATTTCTGTATTCAACCGTGCTCAACCATCGCTCGCTCGAGGAATGCGTGATCTACCGCATCTGCGAGCGCCTCGATCATCCCGATATGCAGGCGATCCTGCTGCGCCAGACCTTCGACCAGATGCTGGCCGACTGGCCGGAATGGGGCGCCATCCTGCGCGTCGACATTCAGGCCGTTTACGACCGCGATCCGGCATGCCTGCGCTTCATGGAGGCGCTGCTCTATTTCAAGGGTTTCCATGCGCTGCAGACCCATCGTCTCGCGCACTGGCTGCTCAATCGCGGCCGCCGTGATCTGGCGCTCTACCTGCAGAGCCGCTCCTCCAGCGTCTTCCAGACCGATATCAACCCGGCCGCACGCATCGGCCGCGGCATCTTCCTCGATCACGCGACGGGCCTCGTCGTCGGCGAAACCGCCGTCATCGGCGATAACGTCTCGATCCTGCACGGCGTCACGCTCGGCGGCACAGGCAAGGAGGGCGCCGATCGCCATCCTAAGATCGCCAGTGGCGTGCTGATCGGCGCGGGCGCCAAGATCCTCGGCAATATCGAGATCGGCCATTGCTCGCGCATCGCCGCCGGCTCCGTCGTGCTGAAGGCGGTGCCGCCGAAGACGACGGTCGCGGGCGTACCCGCCAAGGTGGTCGGCACGGCCGGCTGTTCGGAACCATCCAGGCTCATGGACCAAGTGATCATGGACCAGGTGATGGGCGCCGACATCTAGGCGTTTTCGCGTCGCTCATAGCGACAACATGGCCTGAAGAACGGCGGGGAAAGCGGTGTCACTACCGGCTCCGCGCCTTTACAGGCCCAACTTTCCCATGCAAAAAGCGGCCATTGAGACCGCTCAGGAGATGCAGTGTGAAGCCCGAAGAAATCAAGAAACTCGACGCCTATTTCAAACGCACGTTCAACCCGGAAATGATCGTCAAGGCACGTCCGCGCAAGAACGACTCCGCTGAAGTCTACATGGGCGAGGAATTTCTGGGCGTCGTCTACATCGATGACGAGGACGGCGACCGCTCGTACAACTTCTCGATGGCGATCCTCGACGTCGACCTCTGATCCGGTCGCGAGCTTTGTCTCGCACCGATTGTGCCTGGGCCGCGGCGTCGCGGCCTGGCCGAAATTGCTGGTCCCGCTCTGGACCACCCGGTCTTGCGCCCCATCTTGGGCTTGAGCATGTGCTCGAGCGCCATCAAGGGGAAACCGGACATGGGTATTTTCGACAAGATCAAACACGCAATCTGGGGTGAGGCACACGCCGCCGAGGCAACGCCGGCCGCTGCACCTAAGATCGAGCCCGCGCAGGCGCCGATATCGCCTTCAGCCGCCCCGAGCCCGTCTCCGACCCCTGCACCGACATCGCCAGCCACTTCCGCACCATCGACCTCGGTCGATATCGCCATGGTGCTCGACGCCGCCGTCAAGAAGAATGGCCAGAAGCTCGATTGGCGCCGTTCGATCGTCGATTTGATGAAGGCAGTCGGCATGGATGCGAGCCTGACCGAGCGCAAGGAACTGGCGACCGAACTCGGCTACACCGGCGACAAGAACGACTCGGCGACGATGAACATGTTCCTGCACAAGGCGCTTCTGAAGAAGCTGTCGGAGAATGGCGGCAAGGTTCCGGCCGATCTGCTCGATTGATCGTTGTCGAGAAAGTATTCGCGGCGCGCAACCGAGTTTTTGTTCAAAGCTTACGGTTGCGGCCGCCTGATATATTTTAGCGAAATCAATTAAAGACGTACGTCGCTCGAAAATCGGGGCAGGATTACAATTGTCATCGCAACCAATGATTGTTTTGCATTGCACAAAGTCGCTTGACTTCGTGTGCGGTGCAGCTAACCTTCGATGTCGAGGCAGGGCAAGGAGGCCCCCGCACGGCAATTACGCAAGACAAGGAGGATAGTCATGCTGAATTTTGAGGACACGAATCGCAAGAGCAAGGAAGCCATGGACGCGGTGCTGAAAAGCTACTCGGAAACCGCCAAGGGTATGCAGGCGATCGCGACGGAAACCACCGAATATTCCAAGAAGTCTTTCCAGGACGCTGTCACGCATTTCGAGACGCTCTCGGGCGCCCGCAGCTTCGAAGCCGTCTTCGAGTTGCAGACCAGCTATGTGAAGTCCGCCTACGAAAACTTTGTCGCCGAAGCGACGAAGCTGACGGAAATGTACTCCGACATCGCCAAGAGCGCCTACAAGCCCTATGAGGCGCCGGTCGCGGCCGCCGCGAAGGCAATGAAGCCGGCGCCGGTGGCGACGCAGACGGCGGCCTAAGCTTAGCGCTCACGTCACTTACCTCTTGAAATACAAAGACCGGCTACGCATCTGCAGCCGGTCTTTTTGTTTTGCCGCCAGGCATTCTCAAATCTGCGCGCTATTTTTGTGTCTTTGCACCTGACGCGGGCGAATTGTGATTGCAGTGTGAAGCAAGGGGCTTAAAATCGCTCTATTATGAACTAAGTTAGTAGTCAGACATTCGGCGGGTAAAGCACATCTCCCATGCTCCGCCGGGTTGATCGAGGAACGAATGAAAATGATCGCAACGCCCGTCCGGATGCAGGATGATAGCGAAAGGAACGGGGACAACGGAAATCGCGGCACCTCGGTCATAACGCGCACCAAACCGAAGACCAAGAAGCCTAACCTGTACCGCGTACTTATTCTGAACGACGACTACACGCCCATGGAATTCGTCATCCACATCCTGGAGCGGTTTTTTCAGAAGGACCGTGAAAGTGCCACCCGCATCATGCTGCATGTCCACAACCACGGCGTTGGCGAATGCGGAACATTTACATACGAGGTGGCGGAAACCAAGGTGAGCCAGGTGATGGACTTCGCCCGACAGCACCAGCATCCGCTGCAATGCGTCATGGAAAAGAAGTGAGGATCTGAACGTGCCAACATTTTCGCCTAGTCTTGAGAAGGCGCTCCATCAGGCACTGACCTTTGCCAACGAGCGGCATCATGAGTATGCAACGCTCGAGCATCTGCTGCTCGCCCTGATCGACGACGCCGATGCGGCAGCCGTCATGGGTGCCTGCAACGTCGATCTCGTCGCGCTGAAGAAGACGCTCGTCGAATACGTCGACAATGAACTCTCCAACCTGATCACTGGATACGATGAAGACTCGAAGCCCACCTCCGGCTTCCAGCGTGTCATTCAGCGTGCGGTGATCCATGTGCAGTCGTCCGGCCGCGAGGAAGTGACCGGTGCCAACGTGCTCGTCGCCATCTTCGCCGAGCGCGAAAGCCATGCTGCATACTTCCTGCAGGAGCAGGAAATGACCCGCTATGACGCGGTCAACTACATCTCGCACGGCATCGGCAAGCGCGCCGGCTCTTCTGAGAACCGCACGCCGCGTGGCGCCGAGGAAGGCGAAGCCGAGAGCAAGCCGAATGCCGCGCGCGGTACCGAGGAAGAAGGCGGTGCCAAGAAGCAGCAGGACGCCCTGAAGGCTTATTGCGTCAACCTCAACGAGAAGGCCAAGACCGGCAAGATCGATCCGCTGATCGGTCGTCACGCCGAGGTCAACCGCACCATCCAGATCCTGTGCCGCCGTTCGAAGAACAATCCGCTCTACGTCGGCGATCCTGGCGTAGGCAAGACGGCGATTGCCGAAGGTCTGGCCAAGCGGATTATGGAAGGCAAGGTTCCGGAAGCGCTGGCCGATGCGACGATTTTCTCGCTCGACATGGGCACGCTGCTCGCCGGCACGCGCTATCGCGGTGATTTCGAAGAGCGCCTGAAGCAGGTCGTCAAGGAACTCGAGGAGTATCCGGGTGCCGTTCTGTTCATCGACGAAATCCACACGGTGATCGGCGCCGGCGCCACCTCTGGCGGCGCGATGGATGCATCGAACCTCTTGAAGCCGGCTCTGTCTTCGGGCGCGATCCGCTGCATCGGTTCGACCACCTACAAGGAATATCGCCAGTTCTTCGAGAAGGACCGCGCTCTGGTGCGACGCTTCCAGAAGATCGACGTGGCTGAGCCGTCCATCGACGACGCCATCGCGATCATGAAGGGGCTGAAGCCTTACTTCGAAGAGTATCACCATCTGCGATACTCGAACGACGCCATCAAGACGGCGGTCGAGCTGTCGGCCCGCTACATCTCCGACCGCAAGCTGCCGGACAAGGCGATCGACGTGATCGACGAAACCGGTGCGGCCCAGATGCTGTTGCCGCCGTCCAAGCGCCGCAAGCTGATCACCGAGAAGGAAATCGAGGCGACGATCGCCACGATGGCCCGCATCCCGCCGAAGAGCGTGTCGAAGGACGACGAAGCCGTTCTCGCCAATCTCGAGCAGGAACTGCGCTCGGTCGTCTATGGCCAGGATCTCGCGATCGAAGCGCTCTCGACCTCGATCAAGCTGGCGCGCGCCGGCCTGCGTGAACCGAACAAGCCGATCGGCTCCTACGTCTTCTCCGGCCCGACAGGCGTCGGTAAGACGGAAGTCGCCAAGCAGCTGGCCTCGTCGCTCGGCGTCGAGCTTCTGCGCTTCGACATGTCCGAGTACATGGAGCGGCACACGGTTTCGCGTCTGCTCGGTGCACCTCCCGGCTATGTCGGCTTCGACCAGGGCGGTCTCTTGACCGATGGCGTCGACCAGCATCCGCATTGCGTGGTCCTGCTCGACGAAATCGAAAAGGCCCATCCCGACATCTACAACATCCTGTTGCAGGTGATGGACCACGGCACGCTGACCGACCACAACGGCAAGAAGATCGACTTCCGCAACGTCATCCTGATCATGACGACCAATGCGGGCGCGTCGGAAATGGCAAAGGCCGCCTTCGGCTTCGGTTCGTCCAAGCGGACGGGTGAGGACGAGGAAGCGCTGAACCGCATCTTCACGCCGGAATTCCGTAACCGTCTCGACGCGGTCATCCCGTTCGCGCCGCTGCCGACCGTGGTCATCCACAAGGTCGTGCAGAAGTTCATCATGCAGCTCGAAGCCCAGCTTTCCGAACGGAACGTCACCTTCGACCTGCACGAGGATGCGATTTCGTGGCTGGCCGAGAAGGGCTACGACGAAAAGATGGGCGCCCGTCCACTGGCGCGCGTCATCCAGGACGTCATCAAGAAGCCGCTGGCCAACGAGATCCTCTTCGGCAAGCTGAAGAAGGGCGGCGTCGTCAATGTCACCGTCGGACCGAAGGAAGACGGCAAGCCGGGCATCATCCTGGAAGCCGTGTCGGACACCGCGCCGATCAAGCCGAAGCCGGAAGCAGAAGTCGTGCACCCAGAGGTAGACGACGAGGATGACGGCGAGCTGAAGACGAAGGCCAAGGCCAAGAAGGCCACGGTCAAGAAGTCGAAGGCAGCGGCGGTTGCCGAGCCCGAGGTCAAGAGCGCGCCGAAGAAGGGCGCGGTGCCAAGGGTGCCGAAGAAGTAAAGCGAATAGAAAAGGCGGCTTTCGAGCCGCCTTTTTTGATGTTTCGGAGCCTGTGCCTCCGACACGCGAACTCTGCCCAGAAACGCTGGTCAGAGTGGTGCGTAGTCGATCTCGAGAAACTCTTCGACCTCAGGCACCCAATGGTCGCGGACAAAGGCCGTGTGTACGGGATGCTCGTTGTAAGCGTCGTATCCCGCCTGATTTTCGAACTCCATCGAAAAGCCGAAGGCGAAGCTGTTCTTTCGGCTGGTCTGCCGCAACTGCTCGAAATTTCTCACACTTGGGATCGTGGTGAGGATGAATGCTGCGTCAAGAAACGCCTTTTCCTCGGCGGATCCTTCCGCGTGCTTCAGGCGAAATGCCACGGTATGACGTATCATCGGTGTCCTCCTGATGTAGGTGCGTTCAGCCCAGTCGGCCTCATCAATCAAAGCTCCGCCTTGCCTATCAAAGCTCTGCTTTGATCTTCTCCGCATTCGCCGCCAGCACGGCGCCATCTTCCATTTGGCCGGAATGAGGCTTCAGCGCGATGCCGTCGTGGCGGGGGATGACGTGGAAGTGCAGGTGGAAGACGGTCTGGCCGGCGGCCGGTTCGTTGAACTGGCAGACGAACACGCCATCGGCGTCGAAGGCTTCCTTCACCGCGTTGGCGATCGTCTGGACGACGGGGATGGTCTTGGCGAGTGCGGCCGGATCGGCGTCGAGAAGGTTGCGCGAGGCGGCCTTCGGCACGACAAGCACATGGCCCGGCGCCTGCGGCATCACATCCATGAAAGCCAGCGTATGTTCGTCCTCGTAGACCTTGACCGAGGGGATCTCGCCACGCAGGATCTTTGCGAAGATGTTGTTGGTGTCGTAAGCCGCGCTCGTCATCTTGTCTCTCCTGATGGTGTTGTATTCGCGTAGCGCGGCTGAGGCGAGGGCGTCAATCCTCCTGTAGCCGCTCGCCGCGACGGAACGGGCTGTGCTCGCTCAAAATCTCGTTCATGTGCTCGACGTCATCGCGCTCGCGGGCGAGGTAATCGCCGATCGCCTGGCGCAGACCCGCATGGGCGACATAGTGGGCTGAATGCGTTATCACCGGCAGGTAACCTCGGGCGAGCTTGTGCTCTCCCTGCGCACCTGCTTCCACCCGCTTCAGCCCCTTGGCGAGCGCGAAATCGATCGCCTGGTGATAGCAGACCTCGAAGTGCAGGAAGGGATGATCCTCGATGCAGCCCCAGTGCCGGCCATAAAGCGTTTCGGAGCCGATGAAGTTGATGGCGCCGGCGACATAGCGGCCATTGTGCTTGGCCATGACAAGCAAGATATCCTCGGGCATGCGCTCGCCGATCAGCGAATAGAACTCCCGCGTCAGATAGGGCCGCCCCCATTTACGGCTGCCGGTATCCATGTAGAAGGCGAAGAACTGGTCCCAGATATCCTCGGTCAGGTCGCTGCCGGTCAGCCAGTCGATGCTGATGCCGTTTTCGAGCGCGGCCCGGCGTTCCTTGCGAAGCGCCTTGCGTTTGCGCGAGGCGAGCGTTTCCAGGAATTCATCGTGGTTGGCATAGCCTTCGTTGATGAAGTGGAACTGCTGGTCAGTGCGGTGCAGATACTCCTCGCTCTCCAGCACCGCCATCTCGTCGTCGGGCACGAAGGTGATGTGCGCGGAGGACACGCCGAGGCGACGCACGACTTCCTTCAGGCTTTCTGCCATCGCGTCCTGGACGGCCAGACGCGGATAATCCTCGGCGACGAGCAGGCGTGGGCCGGTGGCGGGCGTAAAGGGGATCGAGCATTGCAGCTTCGGATAATAGCGGCCGCCGGCGCGCTCGAAGGCGTCGGCCCAGCCATGGTCGAAGACATATTCGCCGCGGCTGTGGTTCTTCAGATAGCCGGGCAGTGCGCCGACGAGGCGCCCGTCGTCCGTCTCGAGCAGCATATGGTGGCCGAGCCATCCGGTCTCCGCTGTTGCCGACCCCGATTCCTCAAGCGACGACAGGAAGGCATGCGAGACGAAGGGATTGTAGGCGATCGATGTGCTTGATCGGGAGGCCCCGGCGAGCTTGGACCAGCTCTCCGGGGAAATCGCGGTGAAAGACCGCTCTATGCGGATTGAAAGTTCATCAGTCATGGAGCGAATGCGAGACCGTTTCAATGATTTGGGGGCATTGCCAGTCTGCGCATATCTTGATGAAAAAGCGAGGGCTTGTTGAAAAAGCGAGCGTCAAACGGACGCGCGCGGGTCGAAGCCCTCGAAGGTCATCTGGTCGGCGTTTTCGAAGGTATGCTTGCGCGCCTTCTCGTCACGAACCGTCCAGGTGATGACGACGATGCCCTTCTCTCGCTCAGCGGTGATGAAGGGATTGGGCAGGTCGGCATAGAAATAGGAAATGAAGTCGAGACCGTGTTTCATAGCTTTTTCATGGGCTTGGAACTCTTCCGGCTTGTTTCCGCCAGCCGTCAACCCGATCGGGTAGGGAGCGTTCAGCGCCTTCAGTTCCTTCAAGAGCCAATGGTCGAAGCTCATCAGCGCCACCTGGCCCTCATAGCCCTCGAGCTCTTCCAGCACCGCTTCGACGAAGCCTTCATCGTCGGTTTCGCGGCCCTTGAGTTCGATCACGAGCGGCACTTTTCCCTTCACAAGTTCGAGAAGTTGGCGAAGCGTCGGGATCTTGTCGGCCGTTCCGCCGACGGAGAGCATGCCGAGTTCTTTCGATGTACGCTCGCGTACGTCGCCCTTGAGATTGCAGAGGCGCTCAAGATTCTCATCGTGAAAGACGACGGGAACGCCATCCGAGGCGTAGTGCAGGTCGCATTCGATCGCGAAGCCTGCCTCGACCGCGCGCGCGAAAGCCGAAAGCGTGTTCTCCCACACGACCTTGTTCTGGTCGTGATAGCCGCGGTGAGCGACGGGACGTTCCTTAAGCCATGCTGCAGAGGTCATTATGCGATTTCCATGATGGCATCGATTTCGACGGCGGCGTTCAGCGGCAGCGCCGCCATGCCGACGGCGGCACGCGCATGTTTGCCGGCATCGCCGAGAACATTGGCGATGAGGTTCGACGCGCCGTTGATCACGAGATGCTGCTCGACGAATTCAGGCACGGAGGCCACGAAGCCGTTCAGCTTGATGACGCGCTTGATGCGGCCGAGATCACCGCCGAGTGCTGCACTTGCCTGCGCCAGGATGTTGATGACGCACAGTTCAGCGGCACGCTGGCCCGTGGCGACGTCGACATTGCGGCCAAGATGACCGGTCACGGCGATCTTGCCGTCTTCGATCGGCAGCTGGCCGGAGATGTAGAGGACGTTGCCCGAGATGACATAGGAAACGTAGTTGGCGGCGGGTGCTGCAGCCTGGGGCAGGGATATCCCCATCTCTTTCAGCCGTGCTGCGATCTGATCGGACATTTTCTTCTCCGCTTTTGTTGTGAATAGTTCTAAAACTATGCATCTGGGCTTGAATCAATTTTGTGACACGATCGAGCCTCGATTTAGCCGGATGCGTTCTTATAACATCGTTGGTGAGTCCAACAGGAGATTATCTATGGTCCGATCGAGTCTTGCCGCGCTGTTGCTTGCAGGCGTTTCGGCAACCGCTCATGCGGCGACACCCGCTGCCGGCGCCGTGATGGCCACGGGCCTGATCGCGCATCGGGCGATCTACGATCTGGAACTGAAGGATGCGTCGGAGCGCTCCGGCATTTCGGGCATGTCCGGCCGCATGGTCTACGAGTTCGACGGCGATTACTGCACCGGCTACACCACGAAGTTCCGCTTCGTGACGCAGATCGACACCGGCGATGCCGTGCGCGTCAGCGACCAGCAGACCAACACGTTCGAGAACCTGAAGGATCGCAAGTTCACCTTCGACACCAAGTCGTTTACCGACGACCAGCTCGACAAGGAAGTGAACGGCGCGGCCCAGGATCAGGCCGATGGAACTAAGGTCGATCTGAAGCAGCCATCGAGCAAGGAGCTGCAGCTGGCCGCAAGCCGCTTCCCCACCGAGCACATGATGGATGTCATCAAGAACGCCAAGGCCGGCACCCGCCTGTTCGAAGCCCGCGTCTTCGATGGCTCTGATGATGGCGACAAGGCGCTGGCGACGACAACGGTTGTCGGCAAGGCGGTGACACCCGTCAGCGACGAAGCCGATGCCGGCAATGCGGGCGCCTTCTCCAAGACGAGCTTCTGGCCGGTGACCATTTCCTATTTCAACGAGAACACCAAGACAGATGCCCTTCCGGTCTATCGCATGTCGTTCAAGCTCTATGAGAACGGCATCACGCGCGACCTGACGATGGATTACGGCGATTTCGTTCTGACCGGCAAGCTCTCCAAGCTGGAGCTTCTCGACGCCAAAACCTCACCTGTAAGTAATTGCACGCGTTGAACGATTTCACCGTTTCAGTTTGACACGGTATGCAAAGCGACGCGCTCTGTGCTAGAGATCGCTCTATATCGCTCTATAGTGAGCATTGACGGCAAGCGGAGTGCATATTTTGCCAGGCTTTAGAGTATCGATCATGGCCGTGACGGCCTTGGCTGTCGCCATGCTGGCGGCTGCATTTTCTAGTTCGATCTCCGCGGCCGATTGCGGCTCGACCGCCTCCGCGGGTATAGATTGGGGCGGTTGCAGCAAGAAAAACCTGATGTTGCAGGATGGCGATTTCGAGAAGGGGAACCTCGCCGACGCCGATTTCACGCTCACCAATCTCAGCCACAGCAATCTCGCCTCCGCCAACCTGGAGAAGGCGACGCTCGTTCGTACCTGGTTTACCGGCTCCGATCTGACGAAGGCCAATTTCTCCAAGGTCGAGGCCTATCGCTCGGGCTTTGAGGGCGTTAAGGCCGAGGGCGCCAATTTTACAGGCGCGGAGCTGCAGCGCGCCAACTTCAGTGGCGCAACGCTGAAGGGCGTCAACTTCGAAAAGGCCGAACTCGGGCGCGTCAACTTCAAGGGCGCAGACGTTACAGGCGCGAATTTCTCGCTGACCAACCTGTCGCGCGCCGATTTGAGCGGCGCCACCTTCACCGGTCCGATCTCATTCGACCGCGCCTTCCTGTTCCTGACAAGGATCAGCGGACTGGATCTGTCGCAGGCGACCGGCCTCGAAGAGGCGCAGGTGTCACTGGCCTGCGGTGATTCGAAGACCAAGCTGCCCCAGGGCATGGCGACGCCGACAAGCTGGCCCTGCGACGCCGACTGATCCTCCCCAAGGGTCAGGAATGTGCCTAAAGGCCGGGCATGGCGGTTATTTTACCGATAAGGCTTGATTTTCCGGGGCGGGGAGGGTATGGCCCCCGCATTCCACACGTAAGGCATGGGATTGTCCGGGAGAAATCCGGATGGTTCCGCCCGGTGGCATTCTCGAAGAGAGTGCTGTTCGCCTTGCGGAGGTTCAACCGGAAAAGGATAACAAGGCATGGCATTGCCCGATTTTTCTATGCGCCAGCTGCTTGAAGCAGGCGTCCACTTTGGTCACCAGACTCACCGCTGGAACCCGAAGATGAAGCCGTACATTTTCGGCGATCGTAACAACATCCACATCATCGACCTCGCACAGACGGTTCCGCTTCTGTCGCGCGCTCTGCAGGCTGTTTCCGACACCGTAGCCCGTGGCGGCCGCGTTCTGTTCGTCGGCACCAAGCGCCAGGCTTCCGAGCTCATCGCTGACTCGGCCAAGCGTTCCGCTCAGTATTACGTCAACTCGCGTTGGCTCGGCGGCATGATGACCAACTGGAAGACGATTTCGAACTCGATCCAGCGTCTGCGCAAGCTCGACGAGATCCTGTCTTCGGAACAGTCCGGCTACAACAAGAAAGAGCGCCTGAACCTTGAGCGCGAGCGCGAAAAGCTCGACAAGGCTCTCGGTGGTATCAAGGACATGGGCGGCACGCCGGACCTGATGTTCATCATCGACACCAACAAGGAAAAGATCGCGATCGACGAAGCCAAGCGCCTCGGCATCCCGGTTGTCGCGATCATCGACTCGAACTGCGACCCGGATCTGATTGACTATCCGATCCCCGGCAACGACGACGCTTCGCGCGCCATCGCTCTCTATTGCGACCTGATCTCGCGCGCTGCCATCGACGGTATCGCTCGTCAGCAGAGCTCGTCGGGCCGTGACCTCGGTGCATCGATCGAAGCTCCGGTTGAGCCGGCGCTCGAAGGCGAAGCCGAAGCCTGATAAAAGAAGCAGGCGGATCAAATGGTCCGCCGTGCTTTCCAGAGATTGGGAAAAGGCCGCTCGCGACTTTCATGAAGTTGGGCGGCCTTGACCATTTCAGGCGAGGGGAAAAAGTCTCTCGCCATTTGAGTTTCGTTATGACGCGTCATTCATCACGCTGTCATACATACAGGTACATTTCGTGCCTCAATCCGGTGCCGCACCGCCTTTCGCGGGCCACCGTTTGAACCGACAAGAGGAAGCTTATGACCGAGATTACGGCTGCACTGGTGAAGGAACTGCGCGAGAAGTCCGGCGCAGGCATGATGGACTGCAAGAAGGCGCTGGTGGAAAACAACGGCGACATCGAAGCATCGATCGACTGGCTCCGCGCAAAGGGCATCTCGAAGGCCGACAAGAAGGCTGGTCGCGCTGCTGCTGAAGGCCTCGTTGCCATCGCCGGCGCCGGCCACAAGGCTGTTGTCGTCGAGCTCAACTCGGAAACCGACTTCGTTGCCCGTAACGACGCCTTCCAGGATCTGGTTCGTGGCATCGCCAACGTTGCCCTGACGACCGATGGCACGGTTGAAGCCATCTCGGCTGCGACCTACCCGGCATCCGGCAAGCCGGTCGCCGACACCATCAAGGACGCGATCGCCACCATCGGCGAAAACATGACGCTGCGTCGCTCTGCCAAGCTCGAAGTCGAGCATGGCGTTGTTGCGACCTACATCCACAACGCTGCCGGTGACGGCATCGGCAAGCTCGGCGTTCTGGTTGCCCTGAAGTCGGAAGGCGACAAGGCTGTCCTGACCTCGATCGGCCGCCAGGTTGCCATGCACATCGCTGCGACCAACCCGCTCGCGATCCGCGCTGAAGAAGTCGACGCTACCGTTGCAGAACGCGAACGCAACGTCTTCATCGAGCAGGCTCGCGAATCCGGCAAGCCGGAAGCCATCATCGAAAAGATGGTCGATGGCCGCATGCGCAAGTTCTTCGAAGAAGTCGCTCTTCTCTCGCAGGCTTTCGTCATCAACCCCGACCTGACGGTCGGTGCTGCTGTTGAAGCCGCTGCCAAGGAAGCTGGCGCCAAGATCGAAGTCGTCGGCATGGCGCGCCTCCTGCTCGGCGAAGGCGTCGAGAAGGAAGAGAGCGATTTCGCTGCTGAAGTGGCTGCTGTCGCCAAGAGCTGATCGTCCTATATATGTGAAAACAGAAGGGCATCGCGTGACAACGCGGTGCCCTTCGTGTATCCGGCACTCAGCGGTAATATACGAGGAGCCAAGATGTCGTCAGAGCCTGTCTACAAACGTGTTCTACTCAAGGCTTCCGGCGAAGCCCTCATGGGCAGCCAGGGATTTGGAATCGATGTAGCGGTGGCCGACCGCATTGCGGCCGACATAGCCGAAGCGCGGCAGATGGGTGTGGAAGTCGGCGTCGTCGTCGGCGGCGGCAACATCTTCCGCGGCGTGGCCGTCGCTTCCAAGGGCGGTGACCGCGTTACGGGCGACCACATGGGCATGCTCGCGACGGTCATCAATGCGCTGGCGCTGGCGACCTCGCTGCGCAAGCTCAACATTGATACGGTGGTGCTGTCGGCGATCGCCATGCCGGAGATCTGCGAGAGCTTCTCGCAGCGCGCCACGCTTTATCATCTTTCGCTGGGCCGTGTGGTGATCTTCGCCGGTGGTACCGGCAACCCATTCTTCACGACCGACTCGGCCGCAGCGCTGCGCGCCGCCGAAATGGGCGCCGAGGCAATCTTCAAGGGCACGCAGGTCGACGGTATCTATTCCGCCGATCCGAAGAAGGTGCCCGATGCCACGCGCTTCGACCAGCTTACGCACAAGGAAGTGCTCGACAAGGGCCTCGCCGTCATGGACGTTGCGGCCGTAGCACTCGCACGCGAAAATTCCATTCCGATCATCGTCTTCTCGATCCACGAGAAGGGCGGTTTTGCTGAAATCCTTAGGGGCGGCGGTCTGAAGACCATCGTTACCGACAACTGACAGAGTGGCGGCGCCCAAAGCGCGCCGCAGCTTCTACCGAGACGGGAGCACTGCTATGAGTGAAGGCATCGACATCAACGATATCAAGCGCCGCATGGATGGCGCGATCAACGCGTTCAAGAGCGATATCGCATCGCTGCGCACCGGTCGTGCGTCGGCGAACATTCTCGACCCGGTCACGGTCGAAGCCTATGGTTCGCGCGTGCCGCTCAACCAGGTCGCGAACGTGACCGTACCGGAGCCGCGCATGCTCGGCATTTCGGTCTGGGACAAGTCGATGGTCGGCGCCGTGGATCGTGCGATCCGCGAAGCCAATCTCGGCCTCAACCCGATCGTCGACGGCCAGAATCTGCGCATTCCGCTGCCCGAACTCAACGAAGAGCGCCGCAAGTCGCTCGTCAAGGTCGCACACGACTATGCCGAGAAAAGCAAGGTTGCGATTCGCCATGTTCGTCGTGACGGCATGGACGGCCTTAAGAAAGCCGAAAAGGACGGTGTCATAGGGCAGGACCTGAGCCGCTCGCAGTCGGATCGTGTGCAGAAGATGACAGACGACACGATTTCTGAGGTCGACCGCTTGCTTGGCGAGAAGGAAAAGGAAATCATGCAGGTCTAAGGCGCAAAGCGCCTGCGCCTTGGACCTTAAAAACCGGACGGGAAATGTTGGAAAGAACATTTGTGACTGTGCCTGAACACGTTGCCATCATCATGGATGGCAACGGTCGGTGGGCAAAGCAGCGGGGGTTGCCGCGCACCATGGGGCATCGCAAGGGCGTTGACGCCGTGCGTGAGACCGTGCGCGCAGCGGGCGACATCGGGGTCAAATATCTCACCCTCTTCGCCTTCTCGTCGGAGAACTGGCGCCGTCCGGAAACCGAGGTGTCGGACCTTTTGGGCCTGCTGAAGGCTTTCATTCGCCGCGACCTCGCCGAACTGCACAAGCAGAACGTGCGCGTTAAGATCATCGGCGATCGCCATAGCCTGCAGAACGACATTCTCGATCTCCTGATCGACGCCGAAGAGACCACCAAGGCCAACACGGCGCTTACGCTGATCATCGCCTTCAACTATGGCTCGCGCGACGAGATCGCCCGCGCCATGGCAAGCCTGGCGCGCGATGTCGAGCAGGGGAGGCTGCGCTCGCAGGATATCACGCCCGCGCTCATCAACGGCCGGCTTGATACCGCGGGCATCCCGGATCCCGATCTCATCATCCGCACCAGCGGCGAAGAGCGCCTGTCGAACTTCTTGCTCTGGCAGGCCGCCTATTCGGAGTTCATCTTCATTCCCGACTACTGGCCGGATTTCAGCCGTGAGACGCTGTACGCGGCGCTTGAGACCTTCGCTTCCCGCAACCGCCGCTTTGGTGGTCTGGTCGCCGAAACCGCGGCGGCGGTGGGAACCTGATGCACCGCGAACTGCAGCTTCGGATCATCTCGGGCATCATCCTCGCCGTGATCGTGCTTGCCGCGACGTGGTATGGCGGGCTCGCCTTCAGCCTGCTGTCGGCCCTGATCGGGCTTTTGATCTATTATGAGTGGTCGACGATCACCCGCCTTGCCAGTGAGCAGCCGGTTGCGAATGCGATCGGCTGGATCGGGCAGGCGGCGATCGCCGCTGCGGTCGTATCCGGCACTGTCGGCTACTCGCTGATCCTGCTCTTGTTGTTCTTTACCATCGCTATCGGCTTTGTCGTCACGCGCGGCGTATCGCGCTGGTTCCCGGCGGGCATCGTCTATGCCGGGCTGACCGGGATTGCGCTCGCGAATATTCGCGGCAGCGATGCGGCCGGCCTGCACGCGATGCTCTTCGTCTTCGCCGTCGTCTGGGCGACCGACATCCTCGCCTACTTCATCGGCCGCGCCATCGGCGGGCCGAAGCTGGCACCAAGGATCTCGCCCGGCAAGACATGGTCGGGTGCGATCGGCGGCGCCGTCTGCGCGGTCATTGCCGGTGTGCTGGTGGCCTACGCGGCATTTCCCGATGGTATCGCAATGGCGGCCTTCGTGGCGTTCGTACTGTCCGTCTGCAGCCAGTCTGGTGATCTCTTCGAATCCTTCATCAAGCGCCGCTTCGGCGTCAAGGATTCGAGCCGTCTCATTCCGGGGCACGGCGGGGTCATGGACCGGGTTGACGGGCTCATTTTCGCCTGTTTTGCGGCGTTCTTGCTAGCCGGGCTTTTTTCGCTGATAAAGGGCGGAGAAATGGCGTCGCTGGGCGCGGCCTTGTTCGGCGGATAATGTCGATAGAGGCTGATGGAAGGATTTTATGGCAGGCTTGACCGAAGTTTTTGGGTTTCTGACGGGATACATCGTTCCTTTCGTGCTCGTGCTTTCTCTCTTGGTGTTCGTGCACGAGATGGGGCACTACCTCGTCGGTCGCTGGAGTGGCATCCGCATTCTGGCGTTTTCGGTTGGGTTTGGCCCGGAACTACTAGGGCGAACCGACAAGCACGGAACACGCTGGAAGCTCTCGCTGATCCCGCTCGGCGGCTATGTCCGGTTTTTCGGTGACGAGGATGCGTCGAGCAAGCCGGATGAGGACAAGCTCGCGCAGATGTCGGACGAGGAGCGGGCGCGGTCATTCGCCGGCGCCAAGCTCTGGAAGCGCGCGGCAACCGTCGCCGCCGGCCCGATCGCCAACTTCATCCTGGCAATTGCCATCTTCACCGTCCTGTTTTCGATCTACGGCCGCTCGGTCGCCGATCCTGTCGTTGCGCAGGTTAAGCCGGGCAGCGTTGCCGCAGAAGCCGGCGTCGTGCCGGGCGACCTTTTGATCGCGATCGATGGCGGCAAGGTGCAGACCTTCGACGATGTGCGCCGATACGTCAGCATCCGTCCGATGCAGCGCATCGTTGTGACGATCGAGCGCAACGGCGAGAAGATCGACGTGCCGATGGTGCCTGAACGCACCGAAATGACCGACCAGTTCGGTAACAAGATCGAGATAGGCCTGATCGGTATCGTCACCAATCAGGACGTCGGACACTTCCGCCAGCAGACCTACACGCCGCTTGAAGCGCTGCATGAGGGAACGCTGCAGACCTGGCACATCGTCACCGGTACCTTCAAATATATCGGCAATCTGGTGTCCGGTTACATGAAGCCGGACCAGCTGGGTGGCCCGATCCGTGTCGCGCAGGCATCCGGCCAGATGGCGACGCTTGGCGTTGCAGCTTTGCTTCAGCTGGCCGCCGTATTGTCGGTTTCGATCGGATTACTGAACCTGATGCCGGTTCCGGTACTTGATGGCGGCCATCTGATGTTCTATGCGATTGAAGCTGTGAGGGGAAAGCCGTTGGGATCGTCGGCTCAGGAGGTTGCGTTTCGCATCGGACTGGCCATGGTTCTGAGCCTGATGGTTTTTGCCACGTGGAACGATATTAGTGCTCTGATCGGCTGATTGCGGGACGAGGGAAAATTACGATTTATTTACGATGTTTCAAAGCTGTAGTGGCGAAAGCGTCACGCTTTGAAATGAAGTAAACAGAAATTAACTAGCTCCCTTGCTTGTATATCAAAAGCGGGTAAAACGACACACGTGACCGGAATCGGGGGACGCCTGGTGAAGGGGACGAGAAAAAAGGTAATGGGTGAAATGAAGGCTGGTTCAAGATTTTTGAACGCAGTATCGGCGGTTGCGCTGTCTGCAGGTATTGTTGCGTCGGGGGCTGGTGCAACGGTGTTCATCTCGGCTTCTGCTGCCGAGGCTGCAGTCATTCAGCGTGTTGACGTTCGTGGTGCAAACCGCGTCGGCGCCGAAGCTGTGCGGTCCAACCTCACGATCCAGCCCGGCCGGAGCTTCTCCAACACCGACATCGACGACTCCGTAAAGCAGCTCTACGACACGGGCTACTTCTCCGACGTCAAGATCTCCGTTTCCGGCAGCACGCTGGTTGTGACCGTTGAGGAAGCTCAGCTGATTAACCAGGTCGTGTTCAACGGCAACCGCAAGATCAAGGACGACAAGCTCGCAGCGGTCGTCAAGACGCAGTCGTCTGGCGCTTACAACGAGACCCAGATTCAGGCCGACATCCAGTCGATCAAGGACGCTTATGCAGCGACCGGTCGTAGCGAAGTTGAAGTGACGACGCAGGTCGTTCCGCTCGGCCAGGGCCGCGTCAACCTCGCATTCGTCATCAATGAAGGCGACCGCACGAAGATCGATTCGATCAACTTCGTCGGCAACAACGCCTACAGCTCTGGCCGCCTCGCATCGGTCATTGCCACCAAGCGAAGCAACTTCCTGTCCTTCCTGACCCGTAAGGACGTCTACAGCGCTGACAAGCTGCACGCAGACGAAGAAGCGCTCCGTCAGTTCTATTACAACCGTGGTTACGCCGACTTCCGCATCGTGTCTTCGGACGCTGCTTTCGACGAGACGACCAACAAGTACACGCTGACCTTCAACATCGAAGAAGGCCCGCGTTACGACTTCGGCGCAATCTCCGTTCAGTCCACCGTTCAGGGTGTCGACGGCGCGCAGCTTCAGGGTCTCGTTCGCACACATGAAGGCCAGGTCTACAACGCCAAGGAAGTTCAGAAGTCGATGGAAGCGATTTCGGATCAGGTGGCTTCGGCCGGCTATCCGTTCGCTCGTGTCACGCCCCGTGGCAACCGCGACCTGAACAACAACACCATCGGCGTCGAATACCTCGTCGACCAGGGCGAAAAGGCCTACGTCGAGCGTATCGAAATCCGCGGCAACAGCCGTACGCGTGACTACGTCATCCGTCGCGAGTTCGACATGAGTGAAGGCGACGCCTTCAATCAGCAGATGATCACCAGAGCCAAGCGTCGTCTTGAGGCTCTCGGCTACTTCTCGACCGTCAACATCTCGACCCAGCCTGGCAGCTCGCCGGACCGCGTCGTTGTTGTCGTCGACGTTCAGGACCAGGCAACCGGTTCGTTCGGTATCGGCGCGGGTTACGCTGCCGGCGGCGACGGCCTGCTACTCGAAGCCTCGATTGAAGAAAAGAACTTCCTCGGACGCGGCCAGTACATCAAGGTATCTGCCGGTGGTGGTCAGGAAGGTTCGCGTACCTACGGCCTGAACTTCACCGAGCCTTACTTCCTCGGCTACCGTCTGGCTGTCGGCTTCGACATCAACCACAGCGAGACGTCGAGCAACGACAACTACGACTACGAAGAAAACAACGTCGTTCTGCGCGCTACCGCGCCGATCACTGAAGATCTGGCGACGACGTTCCGCTATAACTACAAGCAGATGAAGTACGATCCGTCTGGATCGCTCTCCGATCTGTCCACGCCGTACCAGGACCTCGTCAACAACAGCCCGTGGGTAAAGTCGTCTGTCTCGCAGACGCTGACCTACAACACGCTGGACGACATGGTTCTGCCGCGTGAAGGTATCTACGCCAGCCTGACGCACGAAATCGCAGGCCTCGGCGGTGACTCGCAATTCTACAAGATCTACGGCAAGGCGCGTTATTACCACACGCTCGCTGACGATGCCGACATCATCGGCTCGGTTGCCGGTTCTGCTGGTTACGTCGTCGGCTTCGGCAAGGATCTGCACGTCTTCGACCAGTTCACGCTGACCAACGGCGACATCCGCGGCTTCGAGAACAAGGGTATCGGCCCACGCGTTGGCGGCGGTCCGGATGATCCGCTCGGCGGCACGACCTACTTCACCGTTTCGGCTGAAGCATCGTTCCCGCTTCCGGCTTTCCCGCGTGACTTCGGTCTTCGCGGCGCGGTCTTCGCGGACGCTGGTACGCTCTTTGGCAACAAGGTCAATGTCAGCGGTTCCGAGTTCGTGAACGGCGAAGATGCTTCGCTGCGCGCTTCCGTCGGTGTCGGTATCGTCTGGAACTCGCCGTTCGGCGCTCTGCGCGTCGACTACGCGATCCCGGTCCTGAAGGAAGACTACGACAAGGTTCAGCACTTCAAGTTTGGCATCAACAACCAATTCTGATATCGGCAGTCCGGAACCGTAAAATCGAATTCCGTTCTGGAGATTTGCCGATGGAGCAAACCTATTTCTTTCCGCCCCATGACGGTGTGAAGCTCTCGGAGCTAGCGCAATTTCTTGGGGCGGAACTTGCCGACCCCAAACATGCCGACATCGTGATCCGTTCCGTTTCGCCCGTAAATCGGGCGAAGGCGGGCGATCTCTGTTACGTCATTTCCAAGAAGAGCAAGGACGAACTCGTGACATGCGAGGCGTCCGCTGTGCTGGTCAGTTCGGCATTGCAGTCGATCGTGCCGGCGCATGTGCCTGTTCTCGTGTCGAAAAACGCTCATGCCGCGTTCGCTATGGCTGGTGGGCTGCTCTATCCGAGCGCCTTGACGCCTCAGCGGCTGCGCTCTGTGAGTGCTGATGTTTCCGACCGCGCGTCTGTCGATCCGACGGCGAGACTGGAAGCGAATGTCGAGATCGAGCCGTTTGCCGTGATCGGCGCTCATGCCGAGATCGGTGAGGGCACGCGCATCGGCGCCGGCGCCATCATCGGACCAGGCGTCAAGATCGGCCGTGATTGCACGATCGCCAGCGGCGCGAGCATTCTGTGTTCGCTGGTCGGCAATCGCGTCATCATCCACAACGGCGCACGCATCGGCCAGGACGGCTTCGGTTACGCGCCGGGCCCTCGCGGCATGATCAAGATCGTTCAGATCGGCCGCGTCATCCTGCAGGATGACGTGGAGGTCGGTGCCAACACGACGATCGATCGCGGCACGATGGACGACACCGTGATTGGCGAAGGGACGAAGATCGATAACCTGGTCCAGATTGGCCACAATGTTCGCATCGGCCGTCATTGCGCCGTTGTCTCGCAGGTCGGCATCGCCGGAAGCGCCATTATCGGCGATGGCGTGCAGATCGGTGGTCATTCTGGTATTCGAGGCCATATAACAATTAACGACGGTGCCCAGATCGCTGCCATGAGCGGCGTAGTGTCCGACATCCCCGCTGGGGAGCGCTACGGCGGCATACCTGCACGGCCGGCGCATGACTTTTTGCGCGAAGTCGCGGCAGTCATGATGCGGACGACGGGCCCCAAGAAAACGGGAGAAAAGAATGGCTGAAGAAGTCAAGAAGTCGCTTTCCTCGGCTGACATCATCGAAATCATGAAGTTGCTGCCGCATCGCTATCCGTTCCTGCTGGTCGACAAGATCATCGACATCGACGGCGATGATTCGGCGATTGGCATCAAAAACGTGACGGCCAACGAACCGCATTTCACCGGACACTTCCCGGAACAGCCGATCATGCCTGGCGTCCTGCTGGTCGAAGGCATGGCCCAGACGGCCGGCGCGATCTGTGCGAAGAAGGAGGGCGAAAGCGGCAATCTGGTCTACTTCATGACCATCGACAACGCCCGTTTCCGCAAGCCTGTGGTTCCTGGCGACCGGGTGGAGTACCATGTCGTCAAGCAGAAGCAGCGCGGCAACATCTGGAAGTTCCACTGTGATGCGAAGGTCGATGGAGCGCTGGTCGCCGAAGCCGATATCGGTGCGATGATCGTGCGCAAGGATCAGGCATGAGCACGATCGCAGCCAGTGCCAGCATTCACCCGATGGCAGTCGTCGAAGACGGCGCCGTGATCGGCGAGAACGTCAAGATCGGTCCGTTCTGCCATGTCGGCCCCAGGGTCGTGCTCGGCGACAACACCGAAATGCTTCCGCATTCGATCGTCAGCGGCATCACCACGCTCGGCAAGGGATGCCGGATTTTCCCGATGGCTGTCATCGGCGGCGATCCGCAGAGCGTTCATCATGGCGGCGAAGAGACGACCTTGACGGTTGGCGACAATTGCACGATGCGCGAAGGTGTGACGATCAACACCGGCACCGCCGATTTCGGCGGCAAGACCATCGTTGGCAACAACAACCTGTTTCTCGCCAATTCGCACATCGCCCATGATTGCCGCGTCGGCAACCACGTCATCATGTCCAACAACGTGATGCTGGCCGGTCATGTCGTGATCGAGGACCGCGTGATCCTCGGCGGCGGTTGCGCCGTGCACCAGTTCACGCGCGTCGGCCGTCATGCTTTCGTCGGCGGTCTGTCGGCTGTCAGCTACGACGTCATTCCGTATGGCATGCTGAACGGCAATCCCGGTCTTCTCGGCGGCCTCAACGTCGTCGGCATGACGCGTGCGGGCATTGATCGCGCCACGATCCATATCGTGCGCCGTGCCTACAAGGCGATCTTCGAGACCGAAGGCAATCTGCGCGACAACGCAGCCGCCATCCGCGAGGAATTCGCCGATTGCGAGCAGGTCGTCCAGATCCTCGATTTCATTGCCGCCGAAAGCGATCGTGCGCTCTCTTCTCCGACGCGGGGACAGAAGGGATAAACCTTGTCTCCAGCAAGTGACACGACAAAAGGCCGCCTGGCGATCATCGCCGGCAGCGGCTTTCTGCCGTCCTACGTCGCCGAGGCCGCCAAGAGCGCCGGCGAAGACCCGTTGATCATCGCGCTGAAGAACGAGACTGACCGATCCTGGGAAGGCTTTGAGCACGCTATTGTCGGCGTCGGCGATTTCGCGGCCATCGACGGCATGCTGGATAGCCATCGCATCGAGCGCGTCGTCATGTCCGGCGCCGTGCGCAGGCGCCCGGAATGGCGCGAGGTTCGCCCGACGCTGAAGACACTCGCAAGCATTCCCTCGACCATTCGCACGCTGCTGTCTGGTGGCGATGACACCGTGCTGCGCATGGTGATAGGACTGATCGAGAAGAATGGCCGCCGCGTGATTGGCGTGCAGGAGATCGCACCGGATCTTCTGGCCGCCGTCGGTCCACTCGGCGCGATTGCGCCATCGGCCGAGGACGTCAAGGATATCGCCAAGGCGGGTGCCGCGGCTGATGCGCTCGGCCGGCTGGACGTCGGGCAGGGCGCCGTCGCTGTTGGCGGGCGTATCGTGGCGCTCGAGGGTGTCGAGGGAACGGATAGCATGTTGCAGCGTGTGGCCGATCTGCGCGCCGCCGGACGCATCTCGGCGCGCCGTCGCGGCGTCCTGGTCAAACTCTGCAAGCCGCAGCAGGACCTGCGCGCCGATCTGCCGTCAATCGGCATCTCGACCATCGAGAATGCCAGCAAGGCCGGCCTGGCGGGCGTGGCGATCGAGGCCGGGCGTGCGCTGATCCTGGATCGCCCGGCAGTCATATCGGCGGCAAAGGAAGCCGGTATCTTCGTCTGCGGTCTGGATCGTGGATTGCCATCCTGGGGGCTTGAATGAGCGAGCGTGCATTGAAGGTCGCGATCATCGCGGGCGAAGTCTCCGGTGATCTTCTGGCGGCCGATCTGATCGCCGCACTGAAGCAGCAATATGCGGGGCCAGTCGAGCTCATCGGTGTCGGTGGCGAAGGGCTTCAGGCGCAGGGCCTGACATCGCTGTTCGATTTCTCCGAACTGTCGATCATGGGCATCACCCAGGTTCTCGCCAAGCTTCCGACGCTTGTGAAACGCATCCGCCAGACTGCGGCTGCCGTCATTGCCGCCAAGCCCGACGTGCTCGTCATTGTCGACAGCCCCGATTTCACCCACCGCGTCGCCAAGCGCGTGCGCACTGCGCTGCCTGACCTGCCTGTGGTGAACTACGTCTGTCCGAGCGTATGGGCTTGGAAGGAATACCGTGCGCAGCGCATGCTGCCTTATATCGACCATGTGCTGGCCGTGCTGCCCTTCGAGCCCGAGGTGATGCGCAAGCTCGGCGGTCCGCCGACAAGCTATGTCGGCCATCGCCTGACCGCTGATGTCGATGTTCTCGCGACCCGCAAGGCGAGGGCGGCAAGCAAGCCGCGCCCCGCGCATGAGCCGAAGACGATCATGCTCCTGCCGGGCTCGCGCGGATCCGAGATCACCAAGCTCTTGCCCTATTTCGGCGACGCAGTGGCCGAGCTCTCCGCCCGCAACGAAGGCATCCGCTTTGTGCTGCCGACTGCGCCGCGCCGCGAGGCCATGGTGCGCGAGATCATCAAGGACTGGCCGGTCAAGCCCGATGTGGTGACAGGCAAGGACGACAAGTGGAAAGCCTTCGCCGAGGCCGACGCCGCCATGGCCGCATCCGGCACTGTCATCCTGGAGCTAGGGCTCGCAGGCGTCCCCACCGTTTCGGCCTACAAGACGGACTGGATCATCAAGCTGATGACCGGCAAGATCAAGATCTGGACGGCGGCGATCCCGAACCTTGTTGCCGATTACGCTGTCGTGCCCGAATATATCAACGAGGTCGTGCGCGGCGCGAGTTTCACGCGCTGGGCCGAGAAGCTCTCGTCCGACACCTTGCCGCGCCGCTCGATGATGGAGGGCTACGATCTCGTCTGGGAGCGGATGCAGACCGAAAAGCCGCCTGGCGTACACGCCGCGGAAATCGTGCTTGATGTCCTGAAAAACAAAAAACCCGGTCAAAACTGACCGGGTTTCTTTTTGAGCTTCGATGCGTCGAGATTAACGCTTGGAAACCGGAACGTAGTCGCGCTGCGCTTCGCCGATGTAGAGCTGGCGCGGACGGCCGATACGCTGCTGCGGATCTTCGATCATTTCGTTCCACTGCGCGATCCAGCCGACGGTGCGCGCGAGAGCGAACAGAACGGTGAACATGGTCGTGGGGAAGCCGAGAGCCTTCAGCGTGATACCCGAATAGAAGTCGATGTTCGGATAGAGCTTCTTCTCGATGAAGTATGGATCGGTCAGCGCGATGCGCTCGAGTTCCATGGCGACGTCGAGCAGCGGATCGTCCTTGATGCCGAGTTCGCCGAGCACTTCATGCGTCGTCTTCTGCATGATCTTGGCGCGCGGGTCGTAGTTCTTGTAGACGCGGTGGCCAAAGCCCATCAGGCGGAACGGATCGTTCTTGTCCTTGGCGCGGGCGATATACTCAGGAATGCGGTCAACCGTGCCGATTTCCTGCAGCATGTTGAGCGCCGCTTCGTTGGCGCCGCCGTGGGCAGGGCCCCAGAGGCAGGCAATGCCGGCCGCGATGCAGGCGAACGGGTTGGCACCCGAGGAACCGGCGAGGCGAACGGTCGAGGTCGAAGCGTTCTGCTCGTGGTCGGCGTGCAGGATGAAGATGCGGTCCATGGCGCGGGCAAGCACCGGATTGACCACATATTCCTCGCAAGGAACGGCGAAGCACATGCGCAGGAAGTTCGACGCGTAGTCGAGGTCGTTCTTCGGGTAAACGAAGGGCTGGCCGATATGGTACTTGTAGGCCATGGCGGCGATCGTCGGCATCTTGGCGATCATGCGCAGCGAAGCGACCATGCGCTGGTGCGGATCGGTGATGTCGGTGCTGTCGTGGTAGAACGCCGACAGGGCGCCGACGCAGCCGCACATGACGGCCATCGGATGCGCGTCGCGGCGGAAGCCGGTGAAGAAGCGGCTCATCTGCTCGTGCACCATCGTGTGGTGCGTCACGCGGTAGTCGAAGTCCTTCTTCTGCGCGGCTGTCGGCAGTTCGCCGTAAAGAAGCAGGTAGCAGACTTCGAGGAAGTCGCCCTGTTCGGCCAGCTGCTCGATCGGGTAACCGCGATGGAGCAGAACGCCCTCGTCGCCATCGATATAGGTGATTTTCGATTCACAGGATGCGGTCGAGGTGAAACCAGGATCGTACGTGAAGGAAGCCGTGTTCTTGTAGAGGGCGCCGATATCGATGACATCAGGTCCGATCGTGCCGCTCTTGACCGGCAGGTCGACTGTTTTCTCACCGAGTTTTAGTGTTGCGCTTTGATCCGTCATTCTGATCCTCCAAACTGGCGGTTGGCGCCTTAAAAGCGCCATAGGGTTAAGCGTCGTCTGCGATAGCTATATGATCGCGCGCCTAATGCCAAGTTACCGTGATGCCATTTTGTGCATCGCAGTATCAACTTTTGAGCAGTGCTGAGATGCCGTCTCCGCATAGCGGAAGCCAATGATAATCCTGACATTTTCGATGGTTTTATTTCCCGTTTGAATTCAAACGATTATAGTTGCGTTTCGGTTCCGCTGGCCTCATTCTGATTGCAGGTCAGGGTGGCTTTCGGGTGTCGTTGCATGCCGGAGTTGAATGCCAGTCACGTCGTTTTGATGCCACCCGAAGCGGCGCAAATTGCCAATTTGCCGGCCGTACCGGGGCAAAATGCCCGTGCCATAATGACGCGCGCGCCGTTGACGCAGTCGACGTCGGGTTTTCTGAGTCGCGCAAGCCGAGGGATCGGCCGCCAGGCAGCCGTTGCAGCACAAGCGTTCAGCACGGAATTCGATCACGGCCGCTTTTTCCTGGCGTCGCCCATCTTCCTCGGCGCAGGCGCCATCGCCTGGTTCCGCCTTGCTGTCGATATCCCGCCCATGCGGCTCCTTGCCTGGGCTGTTCTCTTCGGTCTCGTCTTCGTTCTGGCGGGCGCCGCGCCCGTTGCCACCCGCCGTGTGGCGATATCAGGCCTGCTCGTCGTCCTTGGCATGTTCGCGGCGCAACTCGAGACCTGGCGCGCTGATACCGTCGTTCTCGACACAGCGGTGACTACGACTGTGACCGGCCGCGTGGAACGGCGCGAGGGCGACGACAACGGCCGCTGGCGCTATATCTTAAGGGTAACGCGCACGGACGAGCCTGCGCTCAAGCGTCCGCCGCAGCAAGTGTCGCTCGTCGCGCGTGCCGGCGAGCCTGTCGCGGTCGGCGGATGGCTCACGGGCCGAGTGCGCCTGACGCCGCCAGCCGGACCGGCATTGCCCGAACTCAACGATTTCGCATTCTCCGCCTATTTCGACGGCATCGGCGCCAACGGCTTCTTCTACGGTATTCCGCAGCCCATCGCGTCGCAGATCGATATCGCCGATCTCTCTGCCGCCGATCGCGCCGTGGAATGGCTCTACGGTCTGCGCAGCAGTATTGGCGACCGCATCCGCAGCATTCTGCCTGATGATACCGGCGCCTTCGCCGCCTCGCTTGTCACCGATGAGAGACGCGTCATCTCCAACGAGACGACGGAGGCGCTGCGCCAATCCGGCCTCGCGCATATCGTCGCGATCTCGGGCCTCAACATGGCGCTGTCGGCCGGCATCTGCTTTGTCGGGCTGCGGCTGTTCTTTGGACTGTTTCCTGGCTTCGCACAGGCCTATCCGACCAAGAAGCTTGCCGCCGGCAGCGCGCTTCTGGCGCTGACGGCCTATTACATGATCTCGGGCTTTGCCGTCTCCGCCGAGCGCGCCTTCATCATGATGGCGATCATGCTTGTCGCGGTGCTGTTCGATCGCCCCTCGATCAGCCTGCGCAACATCGCGCTCTCGGCGATGCTGATCATTCTGATGTCGCCATCCGAGGTGCTGGGCCCGAGCTTCCAGATGTCCTACGCCGCGACGCTGGCGCTGGTCGCGGGCTTTGCTGTGTGGACTAGGAGGCGGCATCGCGAAAGCGTTCTTCTCACGCATCCCGCGATAAAGCCGGTCATGGTCACGCTTCGCTTCTTCGGCGGCATCGCGCTGACCTCGATGATCGGCGGTTTCTCGACGGCGCTGTTTTCGATCGAGCATTTTCACAGGCTGAGCGGCTACGGCCTTCCCGCCAACCTGCTTGCCATGCCCGTCATCTCCTTCATCGTCATGCCCTTCGGAATGGCCGCGATGTTGGCGACGCCATTTGGCCTCGACGCTGTGCCGTGGAAGGTCGCCGGCTTCGGGCTGGATCTCGTGATCGACATCGCAAAGATGGTTTCCGGCTGGGGCGGCAGTGTCGATATCGGGCGGATTCCCGAATGGTATTTCGCGATCGCCGTACTCGGCTTCCTCGTCTGGGGGCTGATGCGGACGCGCCTGCGATGGATCGGCGCTGCGGTTGCCGCGCTTGCAACGATCGTCGTCGTCCTGCTGCCTGCGACACCTGCGCCAGAACTCGTCGTGTCCGAGGATGGAAGCCTTGTGGCGGCAGTTACAGGCGACGGCCTTGCCAGCAACCGCGAACGGCCGCCCGACTTCATCTTCGGGCAATGGCAGCGCGCGCTCGCGATCGAAGACCACAAGCCGCCGGATGTGATCGAAGGCGAGGCATTGTCCATTCCCAGGAGGGGTGAGCCAAGGCCACGACTGACACTGAAACAACAACGCGAAGCGCGCGCCATGATGCGCGAAGCAGCGGCTTCGACAAACGACAGCGGTTTCCAGTGCCTCAAGATGGCCTGGTGCGTGACAGCGCTCGATAGCGGCTACGTCATCGCGACGCTCGAAAACGCCGCCTATCTCGGTCCCGCCTGCGATGTGGCCGATATCGTCATCACGCCTGTCCGTCTGCGCCAGGCGACATGCCGTTCCGGCGCAATGCTATTGACCGGCGAAACCCTCAGGCGATCGGGCGCCGTCGAAATCCGTATCGACGAGCAGGGGACACCCGTCGTCAAAACCGCCTATGAAAGCCTCGGTCGCCCCTGGTTGCGCCATCGCGCCTATGACTGGCGCAACGACAGCTTCAGCGACGACCAGTCACCGCCTGGCGATGTCACCACTCAGTGATACCGGCGAATAAGCCCGACGAGCTTGCCCTGAACCTTGACGCGGTCAGGCCCGAAAATGCGGGTTTCGTAAGCCGGGTTCGCAGCTTCCAGCGCGATCGACGCGCCCTTGCGGCGGAAGCGCTTCAGCGTCGCCTCTTCATCGTCGACAAGCGCCACGACGATGTCGCCGGGATTGGCGGTGTTGCCGTTGCGGATGATGACGGTGTCGCCGTCGAAAATGCCGGCTTCGATCATCGAGTCGCCCTTGACCTCGAGCGCGTAGTGCTCGCCGGAGCCGAGCATGTCGGCGGGGACGGTGATGTCGTGGGTGTTGTTCTGGATCGCCGAGATCGGCACACCGGCGGCGATCCGGCCCATGACGGGAACGGACGCCGAGTTGCCGTTGTCGGCGCTGGGCGCGGCCTTCGGGGCAGGGGCCGCGGCCACCGGCTGCGGCTTGCCGAGGCTGCCCTCGATGACGCTCGGCGAGAAGCCGCGTCGCGGCTGCAGGCTCGGATTATAGGCTTCCGGCAGCTTGATGACCTCGAGCGCGCGCGCCCGGTTTGGCAGCCGGCGAATGAAGCCGCGCTCTTCCAGCGCCGTGATCAGCCGGTGAATGCCGGATTTTGATGCTAGATCGAGTGCATCCTTCATTTCGTCGAAGGATGGCGGAACGCCCGACTCTTTCATCCGCTCATGAATGAACAGAAGCAGTTCTTGTTGCTTGCGTGTCAGCATCGAAATGAACCCCAGAGTCGTGAAACAAAGCCAGAACGGACACTATATGTTCCATATGTGTTCCGCAAGTGCCTAAATTTTCGTAAAACTTGGCTCGGAATCGTCGCGATTTTGCACTTCATTCGATTTAACCGCGCTCGCCTCTTGCATTGTGGCGAAAGCCAGCGCACATCTCTGCCGATTTCGGGAGGATTTGCCGATGAGTGACCCCCATCCCCTGGACCACGTGGTGCTGCCGGTGGTCAATATCGAGATGGCGCGCGAGCGCCTGGGCAAGCTCGGTTTTACCGTCGCCGCCGATGCGCGGCACCCATTCGGCACCGAGAATGCCTGCGTCTTCTTTGCCGACAAAACCTACCTCGAGCCGCTCGGCATCGCCAGCCTGGAGACTTACGAAGCGGCCATCGGAGACGGCAACGTTTTCACCGCACGTGATCGTGCCTTCCGCTTCCGCTGCGGCGACGACGGCCTGTCGGCTATCGTCTTCGGTACGCCGGATGCCGATAGCGATCACGCCCGCTTCATCGACGATGGCATGAGCGGCGGCGAGATGCTGAGATTTGCCCGGCAGATGAAGATGCCGGATGGTTCTGAGGCGACCGCCGCGTTCCGCCTGGCTTTCGCGGCCGATCTGCGCGCACCCGATTTCTTCCTCTTCGCCTGCCAGCGCGTCAACCCACTGCCCAGCGATCTCAAGGCCTTGGAAACCCATGCGAATGGCGTTTTGGGCATCCTGTCGATCGTGCTCTCGTCGTCCGATCCCAAGGCGTTCGCGCCGCTGTTGCAGCTGGCGTCTGATGCGCAGGCGACCCGCGAGGAGGCGTTCGGTGTCAGCCTGGATGCCGGCAACGCCCGTATCAATATCCTGTCGCCGGATGGCTTGAACGCTTACTACGATCTCGCCGAGCCCAAGGCCGATCGCGGCCTGCGTGGCGCGGCGATTGTCTTTTCCGTTGCCGATCTCGCCGTGACAGAGGCGCATTTGGCTGCTAACGGGATCACCTATACACGCAAGAACAATCGAATTCTGGTGAAGGCCGCACCCGGCCAGGGCGCGCTCTTCGCCTTCGAGGAGAAACGATGACTGAGACCAATTCCGAGGTGGCCGTTGGCGAAGGCGCCGGCCGTGTGGTGTTTTCCAACACCGGCAAGCTGTCGCTGATCGCCGGCCCCTGCCAGATGGAAAGCCGCGACCATGCCTTCATGATCGCCGGCACGCTGAAGGAGCTCTGCGACAAGCTCGGCATCGGCCTTGTCTACAAGTCCTCCTTCGACAAGGCCAACCGCACCTCGCTGTCGGCCCAGCGCGGCATCGGTCTTGAAACGGCGCTCGAAGTCTTCGCCGATCTCAAGAAGGAATACGGCTTCCCTGTCTTGACCGACATCCACACCGAGGAGCAGTGCGCCGAAGTCGCCGCTGTCGTCGATGTGCTGCAGATCCCGGCCTTCCTTAGCCGGCAGACGGACCTGCTGGTCGCTGCCGCCAAGACCGGCCGCGCCATCAACGTCAAGAAGGGCCAGTTCCTGGCGCCTTGGGACATGAAGAACGTGCTTGCCAAGCTGAATGCCAGCGGCAACCCGAACATCATGCTGTGCGAACGCGGCGCTTCCTTCGGCTATAACACGCTGGTCTCCGACATGCGCTCGCTCCCCATCATGGAAGCCATGGGCGCGCCTGTTGTCTTCGATGCGACGCATTCGGTGCAGCAGCCGGGCGGGCAGGGCGGCTCCAGTGGCGGCCAGCGCGAATTCGTGGAAACGCTGGCACGTGCGGCTGTCGCCGTCGGTGTCGCCGGTGTGTTCGTCGAGACGCACGAAGATCCCGACAATGCGCCGTCGGATGGCCCGAACATGGTCTATCTCAAGGACATGCCGCGCCTGCTTGAGAAGCTTCTGGCCTTTGACGCCATCGCCAAGGGCTGACGTTCAAAAGACTGACACGTTCGTGTATTAGGCCACCGAAGAACAATGTGGAGGAGCATGCGCAAAAGGGTCCCAAACTGCCCCAAACCGGCATTGTAATTTGCGCATCTTCGATTAAAGACGAATTTCAAACGATTTATCCACCCTCAAGCAGAGAAGAGCCGATGACCGCTATTACCGATATTATCGCCCGCGAGATTCTCGACAGCCGTGGTAACCCCACCGTCGAAGTCGATGTCTATCTCGAAGATGGCAGCATGGGCCGCGCCGCCGTTCCGTCGGGCGCATCGACCGGCGCGCACGAAGCCGTCGAACTCCGCGATGGTGGCAAGCGTTATCTCGGCAAGGGTGTCGAAAAGGCCGTCGAAGCCGCCAACACGGAAATCTTCGACGCCATTGGCGGCATCGACGCTGAAAACCAGATCCAGATCGACAACATCATGATCGAACTGGACGGCACGCCGAACAAGTCGCGCCTCGGCGCCAACGCTATCCTCGGCGTTTCGCTGGCCGTTGCCAAGGCTGCCGCCGAAGCTGCCGGCCTGCCGCTCTACCGTTACGTTGGTGGCGCTTCCGCGCACCTGCTGCCGGTTCCGATGATGAACATCATCAACGGCGGCGCGCATGCCGACAACCCGATCGACTTCCAGGAATTCATGATCCTGCCTGTAGGAGCTGATTCCATCCGCGAAGCTGTTCGCATGGGCTCGGAAGTCTTCCACACGCTCCGCAAGGAGCTCGCTGCCCAAGGCCACAACACCAATGTCGGCGACGAAGGCGGCTTCGCACCGGGCCTGAAGAGCGCCCCTGAAGCCCTCGACTTCATCATGAAGTCGATCGAGAAAGCCGGCTACAAGCCTGGCGAAGACATCCATCTCGGCCTCGACTGCGCCTCGACCGAATTCTTCAAGGACGGCAAGTACGTTCTCGAAGGCGAAGGCCGCACGCTGGAGCCGGGCGCAATGGCTGAATACCTGGCGCAGCTCGCTGCCCAGTACCCGATCATCTCGATCGAAGACGGCATGGCTGAAGACGACTGGGATGGCTGGAAGGCTCTGACGGATCTGGCCGGCAAGAAGGTTCAGCTGGTCGGCGACGATCTCTTCGTCACCAACTCTGCTCGCCTGCGCGATGGTATCAAGATGGGCGTCGCCAACTCGATCCTCGTCAAGGTCAACCAGATCGGTTCGCTGACGGAAACGCTCGACGCCGTCAACACCGCGCACAAGGCAGCCTACACCGCCGTCATGTCGCACCGTTCGGGCGAAACCGAAGACAGCACGATCGCCGATCTCGCCGTTGCCACGAACTGCGGTCAGATCAAGACTGGCTCGCTGTCGCGCTCGGATCGTCTTGCCAAGTACAACCAGCTGATCCGCATCGAAGAAGGCCTCGGCCCGCAGGCGCAGTACGCCGGCCGTTCGATCATCCGCGGCTAAGCCTTCTGATTTCAAGCATTTGGAACCCGCGCTCTCGTGAACTGATCCCCGAAGTTGGATTACCAACTTTCGGGGACAGTTCATGACGGCGCGGGTTTTTTGTTGCGCCGCGGTCATAGTCAACGGACGGTTAATCTCTGCCCGGTAGTCTTCTGGTCAAGGGTAATGCGTTTCGAGAATGCGTGTATGTGGACCAAGCATCATAAGAAGAAAAAGATCGGCCGTTTCGTCATTCCGGCGATGGCGGTCGCGTTTCTCTCCTATTTCGGCTACCATTGCATCCATGGCGACTACGGCCTGCGCGCGACAGAAGTGTTCGAGCGCCAGCGCATTGCGCGCGAAAGAGAGCTGGCCGTGCTTAAAAATAAGCGCGAGCACCTTGAAAAGCAGGTGGCGCTCCTAAGTGATGGTTCCATGGACAAGGACATGCTGGACGAGAAGGCCCGTCTGCAGCTGAACTTCTCCCGCGCCGACGAGATCGTCATATTCAATCATTATTCGAATTAACCGAAATCAGGTTAATCGAAATAAATTGATATTTATCAACAACTTGCGCCAGAATATGAGCCATGCATTTATGGCATTGCTGTGGCGAAAATTCTTCCCTATGGTGCGCACCACCCAAGAACCGATAAACCCATAGGGAGGGTTGAATGGCTCCGCGAAAAAACGCGACCGTTTCCAGCCGTAAGACAAGCGCAAAGCCTGCAGCCAAGGCATCGAATGGTGGCCCGGTGGCCGATTTCGATCGTGATGAAGAGCTCAAGGCCTATCGCGAAATGCTGCTCATCCGCCGTTTCGAAGAGAAGGCGGGCCAGCTTTACGGCATGGGCTTCATCGGCGGTTTCTGTCACCTTTATATCGGCCAGGAAGCTGTCGTCGTCGGCATGCAGATGGCGCAGAAGGAAGGGGACCAGGTCATCACCGCTTACCGCGACCACGGTCACATGCTGGCAACCGGCATGACCGCACGCGGCGTCATGGCCGAGCTGACCGGCCGCATCGACGGCTATTCCCGTGGCAAGGGCGGCTCGATGCACATGTTCTCCAAGGAGAAGCATTTCTACGGCGGTCACGGCATCGTCGGCGCCCAGGTGTCGCTCGGCACCGGTCTCGCCTTCGCCAACCGCTATCGCGGCAATGACAGCGTCTCGATCGCCTATTTCGGCGACGGCGCTGCCAACCAGGGCCAGGTCTACGAGAGCTTCAACATGGCTGCTCTCTGGAAGCTCCCGATCATCTACATCATCGAGAACAACCGTTACGCCATGGGTACGTCCACGGCCCGCGCCACGGCGCAGTCGAACTATTCGCTGCGCGGTTCCGGCTTCGGCATCCCCGGCGTCCAGGTCGACGGCATGGATGTTCGCGCCGTCAAGGCTGCTGCCGACGAGGCGCTCGAGCATTGCCGTTCGGGCAAGGGGCCCATCATTCTCGAAATGCTGACCTATCGCTATCGTGGTCACTCCATGTCCGACCCGGCCAAGTATCGCTCCAAGGAAGAAGTGCAGAAGATGCGCTCCGAGCAGGATCCGATCGAGCAGGTCAAGGCACGCCTCATCGAAAAGGGCTGGGCCTCAGAGGACGATCTCAAGGCGGTCGACAAGGACGTTCGCGACATCGTCGCCGATAGCGCCGACTTCGCCCAGGCCGCACCGGAGCCGGATGCATCCGAGCTCTACACCGACATTCTGCTGTAATCGGGGAGGGTAGACCCATGCCAATCGATATTCTCATGCCCGCCCTCTCTCCGACGATGGAAGAAGGCACGCTGTCCAAGTGGCTGAAGCAGGAAGGTGACAAGGTCACCTCCGGCGACATCATTGCCGAAATCGAAACCGACAAGGCGACGATGGAAGTCGAAGCCGTCGACGAAGGCGTCATCGGCAAGCTGCTCGTTGCCGCCGGCACCGAAGGCGTCAAGGTAAACGCCAAGATCGCTGTTCTCCTGCAGGACGGCGAATCCGCGTCCGACATCTCGGCTGCACCTGCTGCTGCCGCGCCGGCCGCCGCCGAAGCACCCAAGGCTGCTGAAGCGCCCGCCGCTGCCGCAGCGCCGGTTCCCGCTGAGCCGAAGGCTCAGGTTCCGAACGATCCTGAAATCCCCGCCGGCACCGAAATGGTCTCCATGACCGTGCGGGAAGCGCTTCGCGACGCCATGGCCGAGGAAATGCGCGCCGACGACAACGTCTTCGTCATGGGCGAGGAAGTGGCCGAATACCAGGGCGCCTACAAGGTCACCCAGGGCCTGCTGCAGGAATTCGGCGCACGCCGCGTCATCGACACCCCGATCACCGAGCACGGCTTTGCCGGCGTCGGCGTCGGTGCTGCGATGTCCGGCCTGAAGCCGATCGTCGAGTTCATGACCTTCAACTTCGCCATGCAGGCGATCGACCAGATCATCAACTCCGCTGCGAAGACGCTCTACATGTCCGGCGGCCAGATGGGTGCACCGATCGTGTTCCGTGGCCCGAACGGTGCGGCTGCCCGCGTTGGCGCCCAGCACAGCCAGGATTACTCGGCCTGGTACAGCCAGATCCCGGGCCTCAAGGTCGTCATGCCCTACACGGCAGCCGACGCCAAGGGCCTGCTCAAGGCTGCGATCCGCGATCCGAACCCGGTCGTCTTCCTTGAAAACGAAATCCTCTACGGTCAGCACTTCGACGTGCCGAAGATGGACGATTTCGTTCTCCCGATCGGCAAGGCCCGCATCCACCGCCAGGGCAAGGACGTCACGATCGTCTCCTTCGGTATCGGCATGACCTACGCTACGAAGGCCGTCGCCGAACTCGAAAAGATCGGCATCGACGTCGAACTGATCGACCTGCGCACGCTGCGTCCGATGGACCTGCCGACCGTGATCGAATCGGTCAAGAAGACCGGCCGTCTCGTCACCGTCGAGGAAGGCTACCCGCAGAACTCGGTCGGAACCGAAATCGCCACCCGCGTCATGCAGCAGGCCTTCGATTATCTCGATGCGCCGGTTCTCACGATCGCCGGCAAGGACGTTCCGATGCCTTACGCCGCCAACCTCGAAAAGCTTGCGCTGCCAAGCGTCGACGAAGTCGTCCAGGCCGTGAAAGCCGTCTGCTACAAGTAACAAGGGAAGGGTATTTCGATGCCTATCAACATCACGATGCCTGCCCTGTCTCCAACCATGGAAGAGGGCAACCTCGCCAAGTGGCTGGTCAAGGAAGGCGATACGGTTAAGTCTGGCGATGTCATCGCCGAGATCGAAACCGACAAGGCGACGATGGAAGTCGAAGCGGTCGACGAAGGTGTCGTCGCCAAGCTCGTCGTTCCCGCCGGCACCGAAGGCGTCAAGGTCAATGCCTTGATCGCCGTTCTGGCCGCCGATGGCGAAGACGTCGCTGCCACCGCAAGCGGCGCTGGCTCGGCTGCTCCGGCACCGAAGGCTGCCGAAGCGCCGAAGGCCGAGGCAAAGACCGAAGCCGCTCCGGCTCCGGCCACGCCAGCGGCCGCTCCAGCACCCGCGGCAGCGCCTGCCGCTGCTTCCACGGGCGGCAACCGCACCTTCTCCTCGCCGCTCGCGCGTCGTCTGGCGAAGGAAGCCGGTATCGATCTGTCGGCTGTTGCTGGCTCCGGCCCGCATGGCCGCGTCGTTAAGAGCGACGTCGAAGCCGCCGTCGCCGGTGGCGGCGCCAAGGCTGCGCCTGCCGCTGTTCCGCAGGCTGCCGCATCGGCTCCTGCCGCCGCACCGAAGGGCGCATCCGACGAGACCGTTCTCAAGCTGTTCGAGCCGGGTTCCTACGAACTCGTGCCGCATGACGGCATGCGCAAGGTCATCGCCAAGCGCCTGGTCGAATCCAAGCAGACCGTGCCGCACTTCTACGTCACCGTCGATTGCGAGCTCGATGCGCTGCTGGCGCTGCGCGCCCAGCTCAACGACGCGGCTCCCCGCAAGGAAGGCGCGCCGGCTTACAAGCTGTCGGTCAACGACATGGTCATCAAGGCCATGGCGCTTGCACTGCGCGACGTTCCTGATGCCAACGTCTCCTGGACCGAAGCCAACATGGTCAAGCACAAGCACGCCGATGTCGGCGTTGCTGTCTCGATCCCGGGCGGCCTGATCACCCCGATCATCCGCAAGGCCGAGGAAAAGACCCTGTCGGCCATCTCCAACGAGATGCGCGACCTCGGCAAGCGTGCCAAGGACCGCAAGCTGAAGCCTGAAGAATATCAGGGCGGCACCTCGTCGGTCTCCAACATGGGCATGATGGGCGTCAAGCACTTCGCCGCCGTCATCAACCCGCCGCACGCAACGATCCTCGCGGTCGGTGCGGGCGAGCAGCGCCCCGTGGTCAAGAACGGTCAGCTGGCTGTCGCGACCGTGATGACCGTCACGCTGTCGACCGACCACCGCTGCGTCGATGGCGCGTTGGGCGCGGAGCTCTTGCAGGCGTTCAAGGGCTACATCGAAAACCCGATGGGCATGCTCGTCTGATCAAACGGCGGAGGCGGAAATGACGAAGACCGTTCTTTGCTATGGTGATAGCCTGACCTGGGGTTATGACGCCGCTTCCGTCGGTCGTCATGAGTACAAGGATCGTTGGCCGAGTGCGCTTCAGGCAGCACTCGGCAACGAGGTCCGGGTTATCGCCGAGGGATTGAACGGCCGCACCACCGCCTTCGACGACCATCTGGCCGATTGCGACCGCAACGGCGCCCGCGTCCTGCCGACCATTCTGCAGACGCATGCGCCGCTCGATCTCGTCATTCTGCTCCTCGGCACCAACGACATGAAGAATGTCGTGGCCGGATCGGCCTTCGCCGCCTGCCAGGGCATCGCCCGGCTGGTGCGTTTGATCCGCAACCACGCCTGGCCGTTCGACTTCGACGTGCCGGATATCCTGATCGTCGCGCCGCCGAGGATCTGCGAGACGGCCAACGTGCCCTTCGCGGCCTCCTTCATTGGCGGCATCGAGGAATCGGCAATGCTGGCGACGCTCTATCGGGATCTCGCCGATGAGCTCGGTTGCGGTTTCTTCGACGGCAATTCGGTGGCCAAGACGACGCCGCTCGACGGCATCCATCTCGACGCCGACAATACCCGCGCTCTCGGGCGCGGCATGGAATCGACCGTGCGGATGATGTTGGGGCTTTGACGGTGGCGTCTTTCGTGACGCTGCGTCCCGCCACAAGGGATGACGCGGCCGAACTGGCGATCCTCTCGGACATTGCCTCCCATGGCTTCGCCTCCTGGCTCTGGCTGGGTGAACTGGGCGGCACCGGCACCGATACGCCGATGGAGCTTGGCCGGCTGAAGATGCGTCAGGACGAAGGCTACGGCACATGGCGCCATGCGATGCTGGCCGAAGCTTACGGTGAGACGGCGGGCGCGGCGATCGGTTATGCGCTGGGCGAGGACGTAAAGAACATGGAGGTCGACCGCGTGGCGCTGCAGCCGGTGATCGACCTGCAGAAGATGGTTGTTGGCAGCTGGTTCATTGCAACGCTCGGCGTCTACCGCCATCTGCGCGGCATCGGGATCGGCAGGGAAATACTTAAAGGTCAGATCGACAGGGCAGGGTCGCTGCCGGTCAGTCTGATCACCGCAAGTGACAATGAAGCGGCTTTGTCGCTTTACAAGAAGAATGGATTTTCGGAAGCGGCGCGCCAAAACGCAATGTCTCTTTTCGAAAGCAGCAGGAAACACGAGTGGGTGCTTCTCACCCGCGACGCCCGATAACAAAGGCAGGAAAACATGGCTGAGAATTACGACGTCATCATCATCGGCTCCGGTCCCGGCGGCTATGTGGCCGCTGTGCGCGCCAGCCAGCTCGGTCTCAAGACCGCGATCGTCGAGCGCGAGCACCTGGGCGGCATCTGCCTGAACTGGGGCTGCATCCCGACCAAGGCACTGCTGCGCTCGGCCGAGGTGCTCGACCACGCCAACCACGCCAAGGACTACGGCCTCGTTCTCGAAGGCAAGATGAGCGCCGACGTGACGGCAGTCGTCGCCCGCTCGCGCGGCGTTTCCGCCCGCTTGAACGGCGGCGTCGGCTTCCTGATGAAAAAGAACAAGGTCGATGTGATCTGGGGCGAAGCCGAGATCACCAAGCCGGGCGAAATCGTCGTCGGCAAGTCCTCCAAGCCCGTCGTCGAGCCGCAGAATCCGGTTCCGAAGAACGTCAAGGGCGAGGGCACCTACACTGCCAAGCACATCATCATCGCAACCGGCGCTCGTCCGCGCGCGCTGCCGGGCATCGAGCCGGATGGCAAGCTGATCTGGACCTATTTCGAGGCGATGAAGCCGGCAGCCCTGCCGAAGTCGCTGATCGTCATGGGCTCGGGCGCCATCGGCATCGAGTTCGCGAGCTTCTACCGCTCGATGGGTGTTGATGTCACGGTCGTCGAAGTCATGCCGACCATCATGCCGGTCGAAGACGTCGAAGTGACCGCGATCGCGCGCAAGCAGCTTGAGAAGCGCGGCATGAAGATCCTGACCAGCGCCAAGATCACCAAGGTCGAAAAGGCCGCCGATAGCCTGACCGCGCATGTCGAGACGGCTGACGGCAAGGTGCAGCAGATCACCGCCGACCGCATGATCTCGGCCGTAGGCGTCCAGGGCAACATCGAAAACCTCGGCCTCGAAGCCGTCGGCGTCAAGACCGACCGCGGCTGCGTCGTCATCGACGGCTACGGCAAGACCAACATCGCCGGCATCTACGCCATCGGAGACGTCGCCGGCCCGCCGATGCTCGCCCACAAGGCCGAGCACGAAGGCGTCGTCTGCGTCGAAAAGATCGCCGGCCTGCCGAACGTTCACGCCACCGACAAGGGCAAGGTCCCGGGCTGCACCTACTGCCACCCGCAGGTCGCCTCCGTCGGTCTGACCGAAGCCAAGGCCAAGGAAGCCGGCCGCGACATTCGCGTCGGTCGCTTCTCGTTTGCCGCTAACGGCAAGGCGATCGCGCTCGGCGAAGACCAGGGTCTCTGCAAGGTGATCTTCGACAAGAAGACCGGCGAACTGCTCGGCGCCCACATGGTCGGCGCCGAAGTCACCGAACTCATCCAGGGCTTCGTCGTCGCCATGAACCTGGAAACGACCGAAGAAGAACTGATGCACACCATCTTCCCGCATCCGACGGTTTCCGAAACCATGAAGGAAGCGGTTCTGGATGCTTATGGTCGCGTCCTCAACGCTTGATAATTTTCTTCGCCGCTCTCTATGACGGATTGAACCACGTTCAATCTTGGACTGGAAAAAGCGAAAGGAAATCATCATGTCTATGGGTACGCAGGCACTGCTTATCTTCCTCCTGATCGGTCTGGTCGCGGGGTTCCTCGCCAGCCTGATCGTTGGCGGAGGCGGATTGATACGGTGCCTGCTCAGCGGCATCATCGGCGCGTTCGTCGGAGGCTTTCTCTTCAACGCGCTGGGGATCGACCTGGGCATAGACAGCGCCATCGTGGTGCAAATCATTCACGCCACGGTCGGCGCCATCATCGTGGTGTTGATCGCAAGGGCGATAGCTTGAGGGGATAGGACTGGATGGAAGGTGTGGGCTGGATTACGGCGATCATCGTCGGCGGCTTGGCGGGCTGGCTCGCGGGCATTTTGATGGGCATACGCTTCGGCGTTTTGATGAACATCGTCATCGGCATCGTCGGTGCCGTTATCGCGAGCGCGATCTTTGCCCGCGCCGGCATCTATGTCACCAGCGGTTGGCAGGGTTACCTTGTGACGGGTTTCATCGGCTCTTGTATCTTGCTATTTCTGGCAAAACTCGTCAGACGCTGACGAAGAAGGCCGTTTCGGCGGTTTGAAGGCAGGTTATTGATGGTAACTATTCTCGACAGGATCAATCCAAGCGCTGAAAAGCGCGTGCGGCACCCGGAAAAGGCGCATCGCCCGGACACGGAAGTCATGCGCAAGCCGGACTGGATCCGCGTCAAGGCGCCGACCTCCAAGGGCTACGCCGAAACCCGCTCGATCGTGAAGGAGCACAAGCTCGTCACCGTCTGCGAGGAGGCCGGCTGCCCGAATATCGGCGAGTGCTGGGACAAGAAGCACGCCACCTTCATGATCATGGGCGAGATCTGTACGCGCGCCTGTTCCTTCTGCAACGTCGCGACCGGTAAGCCGAACGCGCTTGACATGGCCGAGCCTGAGAGCGTGGCGAAGGCCGTCAAGGAAATGGGCCTCAGCCACGTGGTCATCACCTCGGTTGACCGCGACGATCTGGAAGACGGCGGCGCCGAGCACTTCGAAAAGGTGATCTGGGCGATCCGCGCCGCATCGCCGACGACCACAATCGAAATCTTGACGCCCGACTTTCTGAAGAAGCCCGGTGCGCTGGAGCGCGTCGTCGCCGCTAAGCCCGACGTCTTCAACCACAACATGGAAACCGTTCCGGGCAACTATCTGACCGTCCGCCCCGGCGCCCGGTACTTCCACTCCGTGCGCCTGCTGCAGCGGGTTAAGGAACTGGACCCGACCATGTTCACCAAGTCGGGCATCATGGTCGGCCTCGGCGAAGAGCGCAACGAAGTGCTGCAGCTGATGGACGACCTGCGCGTCGCCGACGTCGACTTCCTGACGATCGGCCAGTACCTGCAGCCGACCCGCAAGCACCACGCGGTGATGAGCTACGTCACGCCCGAGGAATTCAAGTCCTATGAGACGGTCGCCTACACCAAGGGCTTCCTGATGGTCGCCTCCAGCCCGCTGACCCGCTCCTCGCACCACGCCGGCGACGACTTCGCCCGCCTGCGCGCGGCGCGTGAGAAGAAGCTGCTGGTGGCTGCGGAGTAAGACGGTTCTCTTGTGTGGCCTGCTGTGCCATGATCGGCTGCAGGCAATGCAACAGAGGAACACGTCATGCCCGTGGTGACAGTGACCGTGCCGGATGAGATGAAGGCCTGGCTGGAAAAGCAGGCCGCCGCCGGCTGCTATGCCGATGCATCCGACTACGTGCGCGATCTCGTTCGCCGCGACCAGGAGCGCGCGACCAAGATCGCCCATATGCAGGCTCTTGTCGATGAAGGGCTGGCGAGCGGCGTCTCCGACGAAACAATGGATGACATTCTGCGGTCGCTCAACGAAGCAGCGGAATAGTTCTCATGGGCTACCGGCTGTCGCGCCAGGCCGCTCATGATCTTCGCACTATTCACGCGACAGGCCTTCGGCTTTTTGGAAAAGCGCAAGCCGACAGCTATCACCGTCATTTGGGCGATATCTTCGAAATACTCGCGGATAATCCGAAACTCGCTCGGCTTCGCAAAGAAATCACCCCACCCGTGAGGATACATCCTTGCGGCGCTCACTTGATCGTCTACCATGAGTTGGGTGATGGTGGCATTCTCATCATCCGCGTGCGCCATGGCCACGAGAATTGGCAGGCATAATCCCGGTAGAGCTTTCCATACCCGTCCAGGCGGCCTGATCTTCCCCGCAATCAGACAAGAGGCCATCGTGTTGCAACAACCGAAGCATCGGCTGAACGTCACCGATCTCGGTGAGGCGGCCGAATTCCTGAAGCGCGCCGACCGCATCGTCATTTTCGGCTCGTCAGGTGGCGGCAAGAGTACGCTGGCGCAGAAGCTCGCGCGGATCCTCGGCGTCCGCTACGTCTCCATGGACCGCGAGGTCTTCTGGCTTCCAAGATGGGTGTCGAGACCGAGGCCGGAGCAGCGCGAGATCATCGCCAAGATCGTTGCTGAGGAGCGCTGGATCATAGACGGCAATAATCCGAGAACGCTCGATCTCAGGCTCCCGCGCGCCGATGTGGTCCTGTGGGTGAGGGTGTCGCGCTGGCTCTGCCTATGGAGCATCTTCAAGCGCGGTATCGTCTATCGCGGCAGGACGCGTCCCGACATGGCGCCTGGGTGCCTGGAGCAGTGGCCGGACCGGGAGTTCATATCCTATGTCTGGAATTTCGAGAGGGACGACGTGCCCGAGTTCATGGAAGGCATCCGCCTGCATGGGCCTGACGTCCCGCTCGTCGAATTGAAGAGCAGGGCGCAGATGGGACAGCTGCTTCAGCGCCTCGAAGCCATCGGCTAGGATGACAGCCTGATTCGGTCTTTGCTTGCAGGAGGGAAGGACATGCCGAATTTCGTCACCGATATCGCCAGCGCCGCCAACCTCGTCAGCCGCGCCGACCGCATTCTCGTGATCGGCTGCTCCGGCGGCGGCAAGACCACACTGTCGAGGCGCCTCGGCGCGCTGCTTGGCGTGCGGCACATCTCGATGGACCGCGACTTCTATTGGCTACCCGGCTGGGTGAAACGGCCAAAGGCCGAAGAGCGCGAGATGATCGCGGCCGCTGTCGCCGAAGAGCGGTGGCTGATGGACGGCACCGGCGCCTCGACCTTCGATCTCAGGATGCCGCGCACCGATATGGTGCTCTGGGTGCGGCTGCCGCGCTGGCGGTGTCTGCTTGGTGTCACCACAAGGTGGCTTCGCTGGCGGGGCAAGGCGCGGCCGGAGATGGCGCCGGGTTGCCCGGAAAAGCTGGATGGCGAGTTCCTGACCTACATCTGGAACTTCGAGCGCCGCTGGGCGCCGCTCATCCTTGCGGGCATCGAGCGATACAAGCCCGATGTGCCCGTCCTTCAGTTGAAATCGCACCGTGAAATGCGCCGCCTTCTTGATCTTCTCGGCGCGCCCGCTTAACTGCCGGTCATGCCTCAGTTCGAAACGCACCGCCCCGTCCCGCATTCCGCAGACCAGATGTTCGATCTCGTTGCCGATGTCGAGAAATACCCGCAATTCCTGCCGCTCTGCGAAGGCCTTGCGGTCCGCAGCCGCAAGGAGCGCGATGGCAAGGTTCTGCTCATCGCCGACATGACGGTCGGCTACAAGGCGATCCGCGAGACCTTCACGACGCAGGTGCTGCTCAACAAGGCCGAGCGCGTCATCGACGTCAAATACATCGACGGCCCCTTCAAGTATCTAGACAACCGCTGGCGCTTCGAAGACACGGCGTCGGGCTCCAACGTGCACTTCTTCATCGACTACGAGTTCAAGAGCCGTATCCTCGGCGCTCTGATGGGCTCGATGTTCGACCGAGCCTTCCGGATGTTCACCGAAGCCTTCGAAACGCGCGCGGGCAAGATTTACAGCTGATCCGGCTTACTGCGGCCCGAGCTGTCGGATCATCGCCAGCGCCGTCTTGACGGTGGCGAGACGAACCTCGCCACGACCGATATCGCCATAGAGCATCTTGTTGTGAATGAGGTCACCGTTGCGTGACTTGGCGGCAAGATGCACGAGGCCAACAGGCTTTTCCGCCGATCCGCCACCTGGCCCGGCAATGCCGGTGACCGCGACGGCGATTGATGCGCGCGAGCGGAAGAGGGCGCCATGCACCATCTGCCGCGCCGTCTCCTCCGACACCGCGCCGAAGCGCGCAAGCGTCGCTTCCTGGACGCCCAGCATCTCCATCTTCGCGGTGTTCGTATAGGTGACGAAGCCGCGGTCGACCACGGCGGACGAGCCCGAGATTTCGGTCAGCGCGCCGGCAATCAGCCCGCCGGTGCATGATTCCGCCGTCGATACCATCAATCCCGCCGCGCCGAATGTCCTGATAATGGCTTCGGCCTCGGACAGGATATCGGCGGGATAGAGGCTCATTGGGCTATCTCCTGATAGACGACGGTGGCGGTGGCAATAGCGGCGATCCCCTCGCGGCGGCCGACGAAGCCGATCGTCTCGTTGGTCGTCGCCTTGACCGAGCAGCGGTCGATCGAGATGCCGAGAAACTCCGAAAGCATGGCGCGCATCGTGTCGCGGTGCGGCCCGACCTTCGGCGCTTCGGCGATCAGCGTCACGTCGGCGTTCATGATGGTGCCGCCGCGCTCGCGCACGATCTTGGCCGCATGCTCGATGAAGATGCGCGACGGCGCACCCTTCCATTGCGGGTCCGATGGCGGGAAATGGTCGCCGATATCGCCCGCGCCGCAGGTGGCAAGCAGTGCGTCCGTCAGCGCATGCAGTGCGACGTCGGCGTCTGAGTGGCCCTTCAGCTTCTGGTCGTGCGGAATGAACACGCCGCAGAGCGTCACGCCGTCGCCGGCCTCGAGCTGGTGAACGTCGTAGCCGTTGCCGGTGCGCACGTCGGGAAGGCGTGTGCTGGAAAGTCTCTGGTCGGCCATTGCGATATCGCGCCTCACTGTCAGTTTTACATTGTCGGCCATGCCCTCGACGATGGTCACGGGATAGCCGGCCCATTCGGCGATCGCCGCATCGTCTGTGAAGTCGGTGCGATCGGCCGCTGCCGCCTTCTCATGCGCGGCAAGGATGATGCCGAAGTCGAAGGATTGCGGTGTCTGCGCCGCGTAGAGTTGCGTGCGGGGCACGGTCTCGACCACGATACCGGATTGATCCGCACGCTTCAGCGTATCTGCAACCGGCATGGCCGGCAGCACGGCAGCCGTGCCCTTAGCTAGGGTGGCCGCGACGCGGTCGAGCAGATCGTGATCGAAGAACGGCCGTACAGCGTCGTGAATCAGGACGTGGGTGATCCCCTTGTCCTTCAGGTGCCGAAGCCCTGCGAGCACCGACTGTTGGCGCGTCGAGCCGCCGTGGACGGTGGTGATCGGCAGCTTGGAGGTGACACCAGCGGTTGCCTTCGCAAACAGCGCTTCATCATCGGCGTGAATCACGGCGACGATCTCAGTTGCTGCGGGCCATGTCGCGAAAAGTTCGAGAGTGTGGGCAATGACGGGTCGGCCACCGATCCGGCGATACTGCTTTGGGCCTTCGACGGATGCGCCGGCGCGCTCGCCCCGGCCTGCGGCCACCACGATAATTCCGATCGATATCGGTTGCTTTTGATGCATTTGCGGCATAAATCCCCAAAAAGCAGAATTTCTGGAGGTGCTCTAACGGCTTGGCGCACCGAATTCCAGCATTTGCCCGAAAAATATCAATTCGGGCACTTCCCCCTTGGCAAGTCTTTTAAATCTGTCTAAAAATAGTGCACCTGCTTAGCGTGCCTGAAAGATAATCAGTTGTCTGACATACACCTCGCATCTCCTTTGTGCATCGGAACCGTTGCGGTGCGCAACCGTATCGTGCTGGCGCCCATGTCCGGCGTCACCGATATGCCGTTCCGTCAACTGGCCTGGCGCCATGGCGCAGGGCTGGTGGTGACTGAGATGGTGGCGAGCCGCGAACTCGTCAACGACACCGAGCAATCCTGGGCGCGGCTGAAGACCGCTGGCTTCAATCCGCACATGGTGCAGCTTGCCGGTCGCGAAGCGCACTGGATGGCGGAAGGCGCGAAGATCGCCGCCGCACACGGTGCCGATATCATCGACATCAACATGGGCTGCCCGGCCAAGAAGGTGATCGGTGGCTATTCCGGCTCGGCGCTGATGCGTGACCCGGACCACGCGCTTGGACTGATCGAGGCGACGGTCAAGGCGGTCGATGTTCCCGTCACGCTGAAGATGCGCCTTGGCTGGGACGAGAATTCTATCAACGCCCCCGAAATCGCAAAACGCGCCCAGGAGGCCGGTGTTCAGCTGGTGACGATCCACGGCCGTACGCGCATGCAGTTTTACGAAGGACGCGCCGATTGGGATGCGATCAGGGCGGTCCGCGATGTTCTGACCATCCCGCTGGTCGCCAATGGCGACGTCGAAACGGTCGAGGACGCCCATCAAATCCTGCGCCGCTCCGGCGCCGATGCCGTCATGATCGGCCGTGGCTGCCAGGGGCGTCCGTGGCATGCCGGCGTGCTCGCCGGAGCCGATGCGCCCCAGCCATGGGAGATCGCCGATATCGCGGTCGAACATTATCGTATGATGCTCGATTTTTATGGCGAAGCGGTCGGCGTTCGTCATGCGCGCAAGCATCTCGGCTGGTATATGGAGCGCTTCGCACCGTCGGTGTCGGCAAACGACAAGGCGGCGATCATGACCGCGCGGGACCCACGCGAGGTCTCGCAACGATTCCACGATGCCCTGGTCGCGGCGGCAGACAATACAGATGCCCGGGAGGCTGCATGACAAACGACGCGTCGCTATCATCTGCCCATGCCGGCAGTGCCGTCGCCATGGCCGTTCTCAACGCCATCCAGAACCCCGTCATCATGGTCGATGACGCCGGGCTTGTGGCCTTCGCCAATTGGGAGGCGGAAGCCTTCTTCGGGGCCAGCGCCTCTCATCTGGCGCGTTACAAGATCTCGACCTTCATTCCCTTCGGTAGCCCGCTTCTGGCGTTGATCGACCAGGTGCGCGAACGCCGCGCGCCGATCAACGAGTATCGCGTCGATCTGAGTTCGCCGAGGCTCGGCCAGGACAAGCTCGTCGACATCTACGTCGCGCCGGTGACGAGCGAGCCAGGCTCCGTCGTTATCGTCTTCCAAGAACGCTCGATGGCCGACAAGATCGACCGGCAGCTGACGCACCGCGCTGCTGCCCGTTCGGTCACCGGTCTCGCGTCCATGCTGGCGCACGAAATCAAGAACCCGCTCTCGGGCATTCGCGGCGCCGCCCAGCTTCTCGAACACTCGGCGACCGACGATGACCGCGCGCTGACCCGGCTGATCTGCGACGAAACCGACCGCATCGTCTCGCTGGTCGATCGCATGGAAGTCTTCTCCGACGAGCGCCCAGTCGATCGCGTGCCGGTGAATATCCATTCCGTGCTCGATCATGTGAAGGCGGTGGCCAAGGCGGGCTTTGCGCGCCACATCAAGATCACCGAGAACTACGACCCGTCGCTGCCATCGGTCTACGCCAACCGCGACCAGCTGGTGCAGGTCTTCCTCAATCTCGTTAAGAACGCCGCCGAGGCGATCGGCGACCGGCCGGATGGCGAAGTCGTGCTGACGACCGCCTATCGTCCCGGCATCCGCCTGTCGGTCGCGGGAACGCGCGAGAAGATTTCGCTGCCGCTGGAGTTCTGTGTGCAGGACAACGGCCCGGGCGTTCCGTCCGATCTTCTGCCGCATCTGTTCGATCCCTTCATCACCACCAAGACCAACGGCAGCGGCCTCGGTCTTGCGCTGGTGGCCAAGATCATCGGTGATCATGGCGGCATCATCGAATGCGACAGCCAGACCAACAAAACCACATTCCGCGTGCTCATGCCTGCCTCCAAGGACGCATCGCTTGAGGACGCAACCATAACCCCCACAGGACCTTCTCGATGACAGCAACGATCCTCGTCGCGGATGATGATGCGGCAATTCGTACGGTGCTTAATCAGGCCTTGAGCCGCGCCGGATATGACGTGCGTATCACCTCGAACGCCGCCACACTGTGGCGCTGGGTTTCGGCCGGCGAGGGTGACCTCGTGGTCACCGACGTCGTCATGCCCGACGAGAATGCCTTCGACCTGCTTCCGCGCATCAAGAAGGCCCGCCCGGATCTTCCGGTGCTGGTCATGAGCGCGCAAAACACCTTCATGACGGCGATCAAGGCCTCGGAAAAGGGCGCCTACGACTATCTGCCCAAGCCCTTCGATCTGACCGAGCTGATCGGCATCATCGGCCGGGCGCTGTCCGAGCCGAAGCGGAAGCCCGCCAAGGTCGAGGACGATGTGCAGGACGGCATGCCGCTGGTTGGCCGTTCGGCCGCCATGCAGGAAATCTATCGCGTTCTCGCGCGCCTGATGCTGACCGACCTGACGCTGATGATCACCGGCGAATCCGGCACCGGCAAGGAACTCGTCGCCCGCGCGCTGCATGACTACGGCAAGCGCCGCAACGGTCCCTTCGTGGCGATCAACATGGCCGCGATCCCGCGCGACCTGATCGAATCCGAGCTCTTCGGCCATGAGAAGGGTGCCTTCACCGGCGCGCAGACCCGCTCCACCGGCCGCTTCGAGCAGGCCGAGGGCGGCACGCTGTTCCTCGATGAAATCGGCGACATGCCGATGGATGCGCAGACGCGCCTGCTGCGCGTGCTGCAGCAGGGCGAATACACCACCGTCGGCGGCCGCACCCCGATCCGCACCGACGTGCGCATCGTTGCCGCCACTAACAAGGATCTGAAGCAGGCGATCAACCAGGGCCTCTTCCGCGAGGATCTGTACTACCGCCTCAACGTCGTGCCGCTGCGCCTGCCGCCGCTGCGCGATCGCGCCGAAGACATCCCCGATCTCGTCCGTCACTTCGTCCAGCAGGCGGAGAAGGAAGGCCTCGGCACCAAGCGCTTCGATCAGGAAGCGCTCGATCTGATGAAGGCTTACGCCTGGCCGGGCAACGTGCGCGAGCTGGAGAACCTCATCCGCCGCCTGATGGCACTTTATCCACAGGATGTGATCACCCGCGAAATCATCGAATCCGAGCTGCGCTCCGACGTGCCGGATAGCCCGATCGAGAAGGGTCCGATCCGCAATGGCAACATGACCATTGCGCAGGCTGTCGAAGAAAACATGCGGTCCTATTTCGCGACTTTCGGCGATAACCTGCCGCCTCCGGGCCTTTATGACCGCGTTTTGACCGAGATGGAGTATCCTCTCATCCTGGCAGCGCTGACGGCCACGCGCGGAAACCAGATCAAGGCCGCCGATCTCCTAGGTCTCAACCGCAACACGTTGCGCAAGAAGATCCGCGAACTCGGCGTATCCGTCTACAGAAGCTCCCGCACCGCTTGACCCTGTTGGCTTGACCCGCAGCGCTTGACAATGTGACGTGATGCGTTGCATTTTCGCCACATTGCGTTGCCAATAAGTCACGCAAGGGGTTTGTGTTCCTGCGGTCAGTTCTGCGTCCGAAGATCCGGCTCGACGATGGACGAGCGGGAGATCGAGCGCGGTCTTTCACCCTGACCCATGGACGGCGGCGAAATGCGTTTCGCCGCGTGGAGAGTTAAACGAATGAAGCAGGATGCGTTGCCGCCGGCGGCGGAGGGCGAAGCAGTTACCACGGTAACGGATCGCCGCGCGCTGTTTGCTCTGCCCGGTCTCGTGCTTGCCGGGGGCGCGCTCCTCTGCGCGACGATGACGCTCTTCGTGCTGCTCGGCCTGACGCCGATCGCGCCGACATCGCCGGTCGTCATCACTTCGGTCGTCGTCAACTCCTTCTTCGTGCTCGGCCTGATGGCGCTGATCGGCCGCGAGGTTTCGCGGCTTCTGAAAGCGCGCAAGCGTGGCCGCGCCGCGGCACGTCTGCATATCCGTATCGTCGTGCTGTTCTCGATCGTGGCGATCACGCCCGCCATTCTCGTTGCCCTCTTCGCCAGTATCACGCTGAACGCCGGTCTCGACCGCTGGTTCGCGCTGAGGACGCAGTCGATCGTCAGTTCCTCCCGAAACATCGGGCAGGCCTACATGATGGAGAATGCGAGCTACCTGCAGGGCCAGACGGTCTCGATGGCCAACGATCTGGAGCGCAATCGCCAGCTGTTCAATCTCGACCGCACCGGCTTTGCCGAACTGATGACCCGCCAGGCGAGGGGACGCGGCCTGCTCGGCGCCTTCCTGGTGCAGGCTGACGGTACTGTTATCACGCAGGCCGATATCAAGACCGAAAAGCCACTGCCGGCGATCCCCCAAGACGCCCTGAACAAGGCGTCGGCCGGCCAGCCGACGCTCATTCCGCCGGGTGTGACGAACCTTGTCGGCGCCATCATCAGGCTCGAATCCATCGACGGCGCCTTCCTCTACACGGTGCGAGCGGTCGACCCCAAGGTCATGACCGCGATGCGGATGATGGAGGAGAACGCCACCGAATACAGGTCGATGGAGGCGGGGCGTTTCTCGCTGCAGATCGCCTTCGCCATCCTTTATGTCGGCTTCGCGCTGATCGTGCTCCTCGCCGCCATCTGGACGGCTATCGCCGTTGCCGACCGTATTGTCCGCCCGATCCGCCTGCTGATCACGGCGGCCGATAGCGTTGCATCCGGCAATATGGACATCGTCGTTCCCGTGCATGCCGTTGACGGCGACGTCGCCAATCTGTCGCGCACCTTCAACAAGATGATCTCGGAGATCCGCACCCAGCGCGACGAGATCCTCGAAGCCAAGGATGAGGTGGACGACCGCCGCCGCTTCATCGAGGCGGTGCTCTCTGGCGTCACCGCCGCCGTCATCGGCGTCGAGCATGATCGCCGGGTTACCATCGTCAACAGTTCGGCCGAAACGCTGATGGCGCTCGATGCGGGCGACATGCTCGGCAAGCAGCTCTCCGAAATCGCGCCTGAGGTCGACCAGGTCCTGACCGAGGCGGCGTCGCGCTATCGCGGCGATTTCCGCAAGCAGATCGCGCTGGTGCGCGCCGGCACAGTACGCACGCTGAGCGTCCAGGTGACGCGCGAGGAAGTGCGCGACATGAGCGAATCTTACGTCATTACGCTCGATGACATCACCGATCTCGTCATCGCCCAGCGCTCCACCGCCTGGGGCGACGTGGCGCGCCGTATCGCCCACGAAATCAAGAACCCGCTCACCCCGATCCAGCTTTCGGCCGAGCGCATCCAGCGCCGCTACGGCAAGCAGATTAATCAGGACGACCGCGGCGTCTTCGATCAGTGCACGGAGACGATCATCCGCCAGGTCGGCGATATCGGCCGCATGGTCGACGAGTTCTCCTCCTTCGCGCGCATGCCGAAGCCCATCAAGGAGCCGAGCGACCTGCGCAAGATCCTGCATGACGCGGTCTTCCTGCGCGAGATGGGCAACAGCCACGTCGCCTTCCTGCAGGAATTCGGCGATGCGCCGCTTGAAGGACAATTCGACAGCCGCATGCTGGGCCAGGCCTTCGGCAATCTCATCAAGAACGCGGTGGAAGCGATAGAGGCCGTGCCGGTCGACGAGCGCGATGAGCGCAAGGTGCTGGTGCGCGCATCGCTCGATCAGCCGCGTGACCGCTTTACCGTCGATATCATCGACAACGGACGCGGTCTGCCCGTCGAGAACCGGCACAGCATTTTGGAACCGTATATGACGATGCGCGAGAAGGGGACCGGTCTCGGCCTCGCCATCGTGAAGAAGATTATTGAAGAACATGGCGGGCAGCTCGAACTGCATGACGCTCCCGCTGATTTTGACCAGGGAAGAGGGGCCATGATCCGCGTGCATCTGCCACGCCTGGAGCAATCGCCCGCCGCCTCGGCTGCAAGTGACAAGGAAAATGCATATGGCCTCTGATATTCTGGTCGTCGACGACGAACACGACATCCGCGAGATCGTCTCCGGCATTCTCTCCGACGAGGGCCACGAGACCCGCACCGCGCACGACAGCGACAGCGCCCTTGCCGCGATATCCGATCGTGCGCCGCGGCTGATCTTCCTCGACATCTGGATGCAGGGCAGCAAGCTCGACGGTCTGGCGCTGCTGGATGAGGTCAAGGCGCGCCATCCCGATATTCCCGTCGTCATGATCTCCGGCCACGGCAACGTCGAGACAGCTGTCTCCGCCATCAAGCGCGGCGCCTTCGATTTCATCGAGAAGCCCTTCAAGGCCGACCGCCTGATCCTGATTGCCGAGCGTGCGCTGGAGAACTCCAAGCTCAAGCGTGAAGTCTCCGAATTGAAGCGCAAGGCCGGCGATCCGGTAGAGCTGATCGGCACCTCCGTGGCGGTCTCGCAGCTGCGTCAGACGATCGAGAAGGTATCGCCGACCAACAGCCGCATCATGATCCTCGGCTCCTCCGGCTCCGGCAAGGAGCTGGTCGCGCGGATGATCCACAAGAAGTCGTCGCGCGCGAGTGGTCCGTTCGTGGCCATCAACGCAGCGAACATCACGCCCGACCGCATGGAAGTCGCGCTTTTCGGAACCGAGGGTTCGCCCGGTCAGGCCCGCAAGATCGGCGCGCTCGAGGAAGCGCATCGCGGTATTCTCTATCTCGACGAGGTCGGCGAAATGCCGCGCGAGACGCAGAACAAGATCCTGCGCGTGTTGGTCGATCAGCAGTTCGAACGCGTCGGGGGCTCCAAGCGGGTGAAGGTCGATGTGCGCATCGTCTCCTCGACCGCCTACAATCTCGAAAGCCGGATTGCTGAGGGCTGGTTCCGCGAGGATCTCTATCACCGGCTGGCCGTCGTGCCGGTCAAGGTGCCGTCGCTGGCCGAGCGTCGCGAGGATATCCCGTTCCTCGTCGATCAACTGATGCGCCAGATTTCCGAGCAGGCGGGCATTCGTCCGCGCCGGATCGGCGACGACGCTATGGCGGTTCTGCAGGCCCATGACTGGCCGGGCAATATCCGCCAGCTGCGCAACAATATCGAACGCCTGATGATTCTCGCCCGCTCCGACGGTCCGGATGCGCCGATCACCGCGGAGATGCTGCCGACCGATCTCGGCGACATGCTTCCGAAAGTATCGGCAAAGAATGACTACCACATCATGACGCTTCCTCTGCGCGAGGCCCGCGAGATGTTCGAGAAGGATTATCTGATCGCCCAGATCAATCGATTCGGCGGCAATATCTCGCGCACCGCCGAGTTCGTCGGCATGGAGCGCTCGGCGCTGCACCGCAAGTTGAAGTCGCTCGGCGTCTGATCAGAGGTTTGATCGGTAGCCGGCGTGTCTTTTCGATGGGCGGGCAGGGTAGCGGCAGGGGTCTAAGGTGATCTGCCGCCCCATAAAATTAGACAGGTCTTTTTCGCCGTTGCGGAAAAGATTGCGATTTGATACCAAAGGCTTTCCAGGCAGCAGGGATGAGGGTTGTCGGCTGCCTGATGGAAAAATAAGAAGTATTTTACCGGCACGTGAAGGCCGGCAATAAAGAAAGAATCGGCGCGATGGCGGAACGTTCTCAAAACCTGCAGGACTTATTTCTCAATACTGTTCGCAAGCAAAAGATTTCCCTGACTATATTTCTGATTAACGGTGTGAAGCTGACCGGCGTTGTTACGTCGTTCGACAACTTCTGCGTTCTGCTGCGCCGTGACGGCCATTCGCAACTCGTGTATAAGCACGCGATCTCGACCATCATGCCCGGCCAGCCGATGCAGATGTTCGAAAGCGAAGAATCCGCTTCCTGACAGGACAGACGTCATCTCGACACGTGATACCAAGAATGATTCGATCATCCCGGAAGCTGTGAAGCACCGGGATGACATGCGCGCGACCGTCGTCGTGCCCGTGCTCAAGCAGGCACGCGGCAGCCGCGGCAGTGCCGACGCCGTCACCACGACCCGCACGCCGGAAAGCCGCCTCGAAGAGGCGACTGGCCTGGCGCAGGCGATTGATCTCGATGTGGTCAAGGGCACCATCGTCACCATCAGCGAGCCGCGTCCGGCAACGCTGATGGGTACCGGCAAGATCCAGGAGATCAAGGACAGCCTTGACGAGACCGATTCCGGCCTCGTCATCGTCGATCATCCGTTGACGCCGGTTCAGCAGCGCAATCTCGAGAAGGAATGGAACGCCAAGGTCATCGACCGCACGGGCCTCATTCTCGAAATCTTCGGCCGCCGCGCCTCCACCAAGGAAGGCACGCTGCAGGTCGATCTCGCGCATCTCAATTACCAGAAGGGCCGGCTGGTTCGCAGCTGGACCCACCTAGAGCGTCAGCGCGGTGGTGGTGGCTTCATGGGTGGTCCGGGTGAAACCCAGATCGAAGCCGACCGCCGCATGCTGCAGGATCGCATCATCAAGCTCGAGCGCGAGCTGGAGCAGGTGGTCCGCACCCGCCAGCTGCACCGCGCCAAGCGCCGCAAGGTGCCGCATCCGATCGTGGCGCTGGTCGGCTACACCAACGCCGGCAAGTCGACGCTGTTCAACCGCATCACAGGCGCCGGCGTTCTCGCCGAAGACATGCTGTTTGCGACGCTCGATCCGACCCTGCGCCGCATGAAGCTGCCGCATGGCCGCACCGTCATCCTATCCGATACCGTCGGCTTCATCTCCGACCTGCCGACCCACCTCGTCGCCGCCTTTCGCGCGACGCTGGAAGAGGTGCTGGAAGCCGATCTCGTTCTGCACGTCCGCGACATGGCCGATGAGGACAACCAGGCGCAAAGCGCCGACGTGCTCCGCATCCTGAAGGATCTCGGCATCGACGAGGCCGAGGGCGAAAAGCGCATCATCGAGGTCTGGAACAAGATCGACCGTCTTGAGCCGGAAAACCACGAAGCAATCGTCCAGAAGGCCGAAGGCGCCCGCAATGTCGTGGCGGTTTCCGCCGTGACGGGCGAGGGCGTCGATGCGCTGATGGAAGAGATCAGCCGCAGGCTTTCCGGCGTGCTGACGGAAACCACCGTCGTGCTCCCGGTCGACAAGTTGGCCTTGCTGCCATGGCTTTACGATCACGCCATCGTCGACAGCCGTGAAGACAACGAAGACGGCTCGGTCACGCTCGATCTCAGGCTGTCTGAAACGGAAGCGACCGAACTCGAGCGCCGGCTTGGCAACACGACCAGGCAGAAGGAAGACTGGGAGCGCTGATCAGGCGCCCCATTGTCCATTCGCCGCCGCTGGCCTCGTCCGTCGCGGCGATGCCACGGTTGTGATGGCGTGGCTCATCAGGCGGGTGACGAAGCGTGACGATGGCCTGTCGATCCTGGCCCGCATGCCGCATGACGTTGATCGCCAGAACACCGAGAGACGTCCGAAACCGAATACAATCAATGTTTATTCAAACCGGTCCAGAGATTTAAACCAGACAGTGGTGAGTGATGCCGAGAGTACACTACACTCGGCATCACCCTGGGATACGCTCAATTTTCCAGGTTAGGCACTATTGAGCGGGTGCATCGGGCAACGCGTAAGCGATGACATAATCGCCGCGGTCACGATTGGTTCCGGTACGGGTAGCCCCGCCGTCCACGACGATGATGTACTGCTTGCCATTCTTGTCCATGTAGGACATCGGTACGCCCTGGCCGCCGACCGGCAGGCGCGAGCGCCACAGTTCGTCGCCCGTGTCGTTATCGAACGCGCGGACATAATAGTCCAGCGATCCATGGAAGAACGTCAGGCCGCCCTTCGTGACCAGTGGTCCGCCCAGAACCGGCATGCCGATCGGGATGTTGACGCCCGGGCGAACGCCGTTCTTGAAGATGCCGTAGATCGTGGCGTCTTCCATGCTGCCAAGGGGCACCTGCCAACGGACCTTATTGGTCGTCAGATCGACGGCCGTCATCGAGCCATAGGGCGGCTTGAAGCATGGGGTGCCGAGCGGTGACAGGAACATGCCGCGCTCCACACCCCAAGGGGTGCCGTTCTGTTCGGAATACTCGCCTTCCGTAGACGGGACGAGACCTGCCTTGCTGGCGTCTTCACGCTTGAGGAACTTGCCCCACATTGCCATGCGGATGTCGTTGACGATCAGCGTTCCAGTCGTTGGGTCGAGAGCACCGCCGCCCCAGTTGAAGCCGCCGTAATATCCCGGCCAAATCAATGTTCGTTGCTTGTCGGAGAGCGGTGTCCATTCACCTTCCCAGCGCATCTGCTTGAACTGAACTCGGCAATAGAGCTGATCGAAGATCGTGGCGCCCCACATGTCCGATTCCTTTAGCGGATCGACGCCAATGGACAGTGCCGAGTAAGGCTGGGTCTCGGACACCTGCATGCCCGGCATGACGTCGGTTGCGACCTTTCTGTATTCCACCGGGAAAACGGGCTTGCCGTCGCGCCGGTCGAGAACGAATACCTGACCGCGCTTCGTCAGCTGAATCACGACAGGAACGGTCGTGCCGTCCTTGCGCGGCAGATCGTAGAGAATCGGCTGCGAGGTGACGTCATAGTCGAACTGGTCGATGTTGGCGGTGCGGAAATGCCACCGTTCCTTGCCCGTCTTCAAGTCTACCGCGACAATGGCGTCGTTGTATTCGTTGGAGTAGGGATGGCGGTTGCCAGTCCAGAAGTCCGGGGTCTGGTTGCCCGTCGGGAAGTATGCCAGGCCAAGTTTGGGATCGTATGCGGCGGTGCCCCAGAAATTGGGGGTTTCCGGCGCGTAGTATTGCCCCGCGGGCAGCGGCGTGCTGTCCGTCGCGCCACGGGCCGGATCCCAGGCCCAGAGGATGTTACCACTGACGACGTCGAAGCCGCGGACGACACCCGAAGGCTCGCCGACAGTCAGGTTGTCGTTCAGGCGTCCGCCGACGACCACAACACCATCAGCAACCAAAGGCGCCGACGTGACGTTGTAGCTGCCAACCTGACCACCCTTGGGGTCGGGCGTCAGGCCGACGGTCAGATCGACATAGCCGTTGACACCGAAACCTTCGCAAAGCTTGCCGGTCTCTGCATCCACAGCCAGAATGCGCGCATCGATAGTCGTCTCGATGATGCGCTTGCGGCATGTTGCGACCGCGGGGTCCCCGGTGTTGGCGACCGGCTGGCCGCCGCTCTGGTCAGCCTTTAGCTGGTCGAGATCGGCATATCCGACGCCACGGCAACGCTTCCAGCCCTTGACGCTTTCGCTGATCTTCGGCTGCGGGTCGAAGCGCCATTTTTCCTTGCCCGTCGTCGCATCGATAGCGATCACCTTGCTCAAAGGCGTGCACAGGTAAACGGTGTCGTCGATCTTAAGCGGCGTTACCTGATACTCGCCACCATCCACGGCCATTTCGCCGGTCCGGTATGTCCAGGCGACCTTGAGATCCTTGACGTTGGTCTTGTTGACCTGGTCGAACTGAACGAACTTCTGCCCCAGCGTGTCGCGCCCCCAGGCAGTCCAGTCTGCGCCCTCGGACTTACCGGCATCGGGGCTGACGATTTCCGCCTTCTCCCCGCTGGGCGAGACGGTGGCGTGTGGCCGGAACATACCGACGAAAGTTCCCACGACGGCGATCGCCAGTACGGCCGCCACTCCGAAGGCCGGCCGCGGACCGATGCCGGGCTGACCGTTCTTCTTGCGCAGCAATGGAGAGAACACGCTAACGAGAAGCGTGATTATGGTGAAGGCAAAAAGGCGCGGTACCAACTGCCAGAAGTCAATGCCGACCTCCCACAGGGCCCATATGACGCTGGCGACGAGAAGGGCCAGGCTGAGAGGGAAAGCGAAGACTCGCTGGCGGATCAATCCATACCCGACGCCCGCGAGCGCCAGTCCTGCCAGCAGATAAAACCAGGAGCCGCCCAGTACGACAAGGTAAAGGCCGCCTGCGGCCAGTCCCACCCCCAGCAGGGCGAGGACGACGCCGAGCACGATGCGCGCCCAGTTGAGAAAAATATTCATAGAGTAGACCTTGGAATTGAGGTTAAATTGCCTCACCCTGATGCATTTGCATCTGATCAAAATGTCCGCTTAAATAATGCAAAAAACGACCTATCGAGCATGTGAGACAATTTGACCACTTGTATGCCTCTTTTTGAGTTTGTGAAGAAGGAAAAATGCCTCAATATGAGGCATTAATGAGAAGGCGGGAGGATTTTGGGAATGGAAAACTGTTGGCTTGGAGGAGCTAAATGAAAAGGCCGAGCATCAAACAATTGATGGAACTGACCGAGCTTAGCCGTGCGACATTGGATCGCGCGCTCAATCAGCGGCCGGGAGTGCACCCTCGAACGCAGAAGATTGTCGAGCAGGCCCTTGACCGACTGGCGGCTCCTCCACTTGGATCGGACCAGCATCCCGCGCTGCGCTTTCGCTTGTTCGTGCAAACAGGCGAAGCCTTTGTCGAATGGCTGTCCCAGCGCATCGACCATCTTGCGTCGGAGATGGCACATGCCCGCGTTCAGCTCGACCTCGTGAACTGCTTCCGGGATAGCGATGAGCAACTGGCCGCGCGAATCCTGCAGTCCGAAAATTCCGTGGACGGGATTGCCATTGTGGGACGAAATACGGCCGTAACGACCGCTGCATCGCGGCATTGCATGGACAATGGCAAGGCGGTCATCTCGCTTGTTTCGGATTTGGAGCCAGAAGCGCGTCATGCGTTCGTCGGCATAAACAACCGTGCGGCTGGCCAATCGGCGGGGTTTCTCATTGGCCGACACCTGCAACCACTCCAGTCGCCCAATGTGGCGGTGATAGTGGCGACGGCCGCCTATATCGGTCACGAAGATCGGGAAATCGGGTTTCGCTCGCTCTGTCGCAACAGCTTTCCGAACATCAACATCCTGGAAGTCATCAATGGCCAGGATACGGATGAAGCGAATTACGAGGGCGTGCGGAACTTCATACGCAAGCACGGGCGTCTGGACGGAATTTACAATGTCGGCGGCGGTAACGACGGCATGGCGCAGGCCTTGGTTGAACAGGGCCTTGCTGGTCGTACCGTTTGCATTGCGCATGAGCTGGATAGCGTAACGGAACGACGGCTGCGCTCCGGCGCCATCGACTATGTCCTGTCACAAGATCTGGACAATCTTCTCAGGACGGCCGCCTCCGCACTCAAGTCCGTTTGCGATGGAAATCTCATCGCCGATCAGACTCTGCTTCCTATAGACACCTATTCGCGCTACTCCCTGCGAAGGGAACATACCGGCTGAGGCTGATAAATACTGGATCAAGAGCCCCAAACTAATTTAAATCAGCGCGCCCGCATCCTGCACCGCGACTTTCTTCTTTGACACCAGCCGATCAAGCTCGATCCGTCCAACCGGATCGAGCAGCTCACCCGTCACCAGCGTGGTGATCAGGCTGCGCACCAGCGGCAGCTTGGTCGCGGGCCCGATCATGATGTCGCGGCTGAAAGGCAGCACTGAACTGTCTGATTGATAAAACGGCGTCAGGATCTGGCTCAGCATCTGATAGAAGCGGATATGGATTTGCCGCTGCTTCAAATGGCGCTCGATGGCCGCGCCGACCGTTGCCTCGCGGCAGAGCGCTGAAGCGAGCGACGCAGCGTCGAGCAGCGCCATGTTCGCGCCTTGGCCAAGCTGCGGGCTCGTTGCATGCCAGGCATCGCCGATTTTCAGGATGTGCTTCCCCGCGATAGGCGTTCGGGTCAGATGCCGGTAACGCGCGTGCACCGGCTCGGCCACGGCGGCAAGCGCTTCCGCTTCCGGCCAGAAGGATCGCACCGCGTCGATCCAGGCCTCGCGCCCGGCAGCCCGCCACGCCTCGAAATCCTTGTTGCGGATGCTCCAGAAGAACGTCGCCATCGGAGCCGCGCCATCGCGTGCCGTGCCGACAGGCAGCACGCCCGCCATCTGGCTTGCTCTTTTGTAGCGTTGCTCCAGCTCGTCCGTGCGGAAGACGCCGTGCTCGGGCCAGGGAACCGTCGCCCAAAGCGCGCCGTAGCCAAGTTCGGTGGCGGCCTTCGCGGCGACCGGCGAGTTGGCGCCCATAGCGTCGATGGCGAGATCGGCGGTCGCCGTGCGTATGCCGCCGTCGAGCACAAGGCGCGGCGCGCTGCCCGCCTCGATCTCGGTCACCCGCGACGATGTTTCGAACCGCACCCCAGCATTGATCGCAGCCTCAAGCAAGAGGTCGAACAGGGCGACGCGCTGGATGGCGATGCCATAGGCGCCCGGACGATAGCCGACGTCGAGCACGGTCCGACCGTTGCCGGACAAGCGTCCATGCATGCGGCTGATGCGGGCGCCGCGCGCCTCGACTTTTCCAAGCAGGCCCATGTGCGAAAGGACCGCGGCACCCGTCGGCTGCAGCACAAAGCCGGATCCAACGGGCTGCGGCGCGCTCATCTGGTCATAGATGGTCACACGGGCGCCACGGCTTGCAAGCAGTGCGGCGAGCGACAGGCCGCCAACGCCGGCGCCTGCAATCGCGATGTCGAGCGTTTCAAGCTTCATGGCGCCCAGATCAGCCCAACTGCCGCTCGATGGCCTTGGCCGCCTGCCAAAGATCTTCCATCCGCTCCAGCGTTGCGGCCTCCAGTGTTTCACCTTCCGCTTCAAGAGACGTTTCTATATAGCTGAAACGACGCCGGAACTTCGTATTCGTTCCGCGCAGAGATTGCTCCGGATCAGCCTTCACATGCCGGCCGATATTGACCACGGCGAAGATCAGGTCGCCGAGTTCGTCACTGACTTTGGCATGGTCGCCCGAGGCCAGCGCTTCCCTCAGTTCCGCGATCTCTTCCTCGATCTTGTCGAGAATGGGCTCCGGCGCCGACCAGTCGAAACCGACCTTGGCGGCGCGTTCCTGCAGCTTCAGTGCTTCCGTTAGCGCCGGAAAGCTGCGCTGCACGGAGCCGAGGAAGCCGGCCTTGAAATCCTCCGAGATACCCCGCGCGGCGCGGCGCTCCGCGCGCTCGCGCTTTTCAGCCTGCTTGATATCGTCCCACTGCTTCTTCACGGCGTCGGGCGTATCCGCCTCGGAGCGGGCGAAGACATGCGGGTGACGGCGGATCATCTTAGCCGTGATCGCCTCCACCACGTCGCCGAACGAGAACTCTCCGGCCTCCTCGGCCATGCGGGCATGGAACACCACCTGCAGAAGCAGGTCGCCAAGCTCGTCGCAGAGATCGTCCATGTCGTTGCGCTCGACCGCGTCGGAGACCTCGTAGGCCTCCTCGATCGTATAGGGCTTGATCGTCTCGAATGTCTGGACGATGTCCCAGGGGCAACCGGTCTCGGGGTTGCGGAGGGCGGCCATGATCTCGATCAGGCGGGAAATGTCTTTGGAGGCTTCCATCGTGTTCTGGTCGCTCGCGTCAGTTCAACGGAATGTCGTTGTCGCCCTTGGACGACTGGTAGCTTTCGGAAAGCGCGTCATAGCGCCCTTTGATCCGCGCCGTCTGCGCCTTCAGCTCGGCCTTTCTGGCGTCGCTTTCGGTCTCGACGAGATCGGCGATCGCGAAGCTGTTCCAGAAGGCGTTGCTGCGGCGGTAGCCGCCGGGCTCGAGCCCGAACACTTCCTTGAGGATCTTCAAATCGTGGGGGATCGCGAAGGCGTCGCGGGAATCCTCGTGGCTGAAGAAGTAATAGAAATTGTCGAAGCCGGCCCAGGTGATCGCTGACATGCACATGGTGCAGGGTTCATGGGTCGAGAGGAAGATCAGGTCCTTGGTGGCAGGCTTCTCGCCGAGCTCGTAGAAGCGCTTCAGCGTGTGCACCTCGCCATGCCAGAGCGGGTTTTCCAGCTCGTTGTTGGTCTCGGCGACCACGAGCGAAAGGTCGGATTTCCGCAGGATCGCGGCACCGAAGACCTTGTTGCCGAGGCCGACACCGCGTTCGGTCATCGGCAGGATATCGCGCTCCATGACATCGAGCAGGCGGGCGGCAATGGTGGTATCGGACATGGTTTTCTCCTTGTTGCCGGCACTTTATCGCCGGTGCTGCGCGAGGCAAACGAGGATTCTTGGGCCAGCCCGAATTTGTCACAGGCTTTGTGCTGCATTGCAGCGCGATTCACTGCGCTGCCGGCGCCGCATCGGTGAGTTTTGCTCAAATCATTGACATGCTGGGTAAAACAATACGCGGTCAATAGGGGGTTTGGAATTTCTGTTTCTTCATTTGGCTGGTCCGGTGGTGCATATTCTGGCAACTTCGAAATGGATTGATGATGCCTTCCAAGAGTGAGCAACTGTCGGTTTTTCCTGCCTTCGTTCGTGTCGAAGGCAAGATCGCGGCTGTCTTCGGCAATGGCGATGAAGCCTTCGCGAAGGTGCGCCTGCTGTCGAACACCAGGGCCCGGATCGTCGCCTACACGGATCGCCCGGAGGCCGACTATCACGCCCATCTGATCGCCAACCGCATCGAAACCGTCCGCGCGGCCTTCGCGCCTGAGCAGGTTGAAGGCGCAACGTTGGTCTTCGCGGCCACGGGCGCCGCCGCCGCCGATCGCGCCATCGTCGACGCCGCTCGTGCTGCCAAGGTTCCGGCCAATGCAGTCGATCAGCCCGACTACTGCGATTTCTACACCCCGGCGCTCGTCAACCGCGCGCCTGTCGCGGTTGCCATCGGCACGGAAGGAGCAGGGCCTGTTCTCGCGCAGATGATCCGCGCGCAGGTCGATCAGCTGCTGGCGCCGTCGCTCGGCCGCCTTGCCGAACTGGCTGTCAGCTATCGCGGTCGCGTCGAGCATGCGCTTGAGAAGGGTGCTACGCGCCGTCTGTTCTGGCGCCGTTTCTTCTCCGGCGCGGTTTCCGACGCTGTCTCCAACGAAAACATGCCGCAGGCGCAACACCTCGCCGACGAGCTGTTGCTCTCCGCCGATAAGGCCGAGGGCCGTATCTGGCTGGTCGGCGCCGGCCCGGGTGCCGCTGATCTTATGACGCTGCGCGCCCAGCGCGTGATGATGGAAGCCGATGTTATCGTCTATGACGCATTGGTGCCGCAGGAAATCGTCGACATGGGCCGCCGCGATGCGGAGCGGCTCTCGGTCGGCAAGCGCAAGAACTGTCATTCCAAGTCGCAGGAAGAGATCAACGACCTGCTCGTTTATCTCGGCCGCGAGGGCAAGCGCGTCGTTCGCCTGAAGTCGGGCGATCCGCTGGTCTATGGCCGCGCCGGCGAGGAAATGGCCGCATTGCGCGCCGCCGGTATCGCCTATGAGGTCGTGCCCGGCATCACCTCTGCTTTCGCAGCCGCCGCCGATTTCGAACTGCCGCTGACGCTGCGTGGCGTCGCCTCGTCACTGGTCTTCACGACCGGCCATGATCTGACCGGCGACGTTCTTCCAGATTGGGCGAGCCTTGCGGTGTCCGGCGCCACCATCGCCGTCTACATGGGCCGCACCGTCGCCGCATCCGTTGCCGAGCGGCTGATGCGCGCCGGCATCGCGCCGGAGACGACGGTCGCCGTCATCGAGAACGCCAGCCGCGCCGATCGCCGGCTGCTGCACGGTACGCTGCGCGATCTGCCCGATCTGCAGAACCGCGATGAACTCACCGGACCTGTCATGGTCATCATCGGCGACGCCGTTGCGGGCGCCAATTTCGAACTGTCCGAACCGCTGGTGCGTGCACGCGCCCGGTCCGATGAACTGCTAAGGAGCTGACTATGGGAGACAAGGTTCTGACCGCCAACAGGCTGACCGACGGCATCGCCGTCTGGCTCGATGCCAACGGCACCTGGGTGACGTCGCTGCAGGATGCGCTGGTCGCGCGCCATGCCGAGGCTGTTGCCGCGCTGGAGGCGATCGGCAAGAAGTCCTATGCCGATAATCTGGTTGTCGATGTCGCCGTGGTTGACGTGCAGGAGACCGATGGTGTTCTCTGGCCACTGCGCCTTCGCGAGCGCATTCGTGCGCAGGGTCCGACCATGGAATACGCGCCGGGCTACAAGCCCGCCGATCCCGCATTCATTGCAGTCTGAGGAATACGATGTACCGTTACGACGAATTTGACCACGCCTTTGTCGCCGAGCGCGTCGCGCAGTTCCGCGATCAGGTCGAGCGCCGTCTGTCCGGCGAGCTGGCCGAGGATGCGTTCAAGCCGCTACGCCTGATGAACGGCGTCTATTTGCAGTTGCACGCCTACATGCTGCGCATCGCCATTCCCTACGGCACGCTGAATTCCAAGCAGATGCGTATGCTGGCGCATGTCGCGCGTACCTATGACCGCGGCTACGGCCATTTCACCACGCGCCAGAACCTGCAGTTCAACTGGCCGAAGCTGTCTGATATGCCCGACGTGCTGGCGGAACTCGCCACCGTCGAGATGCACGCGATCCAGACCTCGGGCAACTGCATCAGAAACGTTACCGCCGACCACTTCGCGGGTGCCGCCGCCGATGAGGTCGCCGATCCGCGTCCTTACGCGGAAATCCTGCGCCAGTGGTCTTCCGTCCATCCGGAATTCTCCTTCCTGCCGCGCAAGTTCAAGATCGCCGTCACGGGTGCGGAGCGCGACCGCGCCGCCATCCAGGTTCACGACATCGGTCTGCATCTGAAGAAGAACGACAAGGGCGAGATCGGCTTTGCCGTCTATGTCGGTGGCGGCCAGGGCCGTACGCCGATGATCGCCAAGCTGATCAAGGACTTCCTGCCGGAAGAGGACCTGCTGTCCTACACCACCGCCGTCATGCGCGTGTATAACCTGCACGGCCGTCGCGACAACAAGTACAAGGCCCGCATCAAGATCCTCGTCCACGAAACGGGCGCCGAGGAACTGGCCCGCCAGGTCGAGGTCGAGTTCGCGGCGCTGAAGGACACCGAACTGAAGCTGCCTGAAGCCGATGTCGCCGCCATTACCTCCTATTTCGCGCCGCCGGCTCTGCCTGAGCGTGCCGAAGGCTGGGAAAACCTGGCACGTTGGAAGAAGGCCGATCCGGCGTTCTCCCGATGGGTCCACCAGAACGTCCAGCCGCACAAGAACCCTGATTACGGCATGGTGACGATCTCGCTGAAGCCGATCGGTGGCATCCCCGGCGACGCTTCCGACAGCCAGATGGATGCGGTCGCCGATATCGCCGAGGAATATGCTTTCGACGAGATCCGCGTCAGCCACGAACAGAACCTGATCCTGCCGCATGTGGCCTTGGCCGATCTCGAGAGCGTCTATCGCGGCCTGGTCGCCATCGGTCTTGCCGAAGCCAATGCCGGCCTGATCACGGATATCATTGCCTGTCCCGGCTTGGACTACTGCGCGCTCGCCAATGCGCGATCCATCCCTGTCGCACAGGAGATTTCCCGTCGTTTCGGCAACCCCGAGCGCCAGGCAGAGATCGGCGAGCTGAAGATCAAGATCTCCGGCTGCATCAATGCCTGCGGCCACCACCATGTCGGCCATATCGGCCTCTTGGGTGTGGAAAAGAAGGGTGCTGAACTCTACCAGATCACGCTCGGCGGTTCCGGCGACGAGCACACCTCGATCGGCGAAATCATCGGCCGTGGCTTCGAGCCGGAAAAGGTGACGGATGCGATCGAAAAGATCGTCGACACCTATCTCGGCCTGCGCAACGATCCGTCCGAGATCTTCCTCGATGCCTATCGCCGCGTCGGTCCGCAGCCCTTCAAGGATGCGCTCTACGGTGATTCCAAGGCGGAGGCGGCGTGATGACCAGGATCTGGAAAGAGACCGGCTTCGTCGAGAACGATCCGTGGGTGATCGAGACGGAAGAGGTGAAGGCGGGCGAGGGGCAGAAGCCTCTGCTCAGCCTCGACGAACTGGTGGTCAAGGCCGACGAGAGCAACGAAATCGGCTTCGGCGTGCTGATCAAGCCCGCAGACGACGTGCGCAGGCTCGAGCCCTATCTCGATCGTCTCGAGCTGGTGGCGGTGGCATTTCCTGCCTTCAACGACGGCCGTGCCTTCAGCCATGCCTCGCTGCTGCGCGAGCGCCTCGGCTACACCAGTGGGCTGCGCGCGGTCGGCGACGTGCTGATCGATCAGGTGCCGTTGATGCTGCGCTGCGGCATCGACAGCTTCGCGGTGACCAACGAGACTGCGATAAAGCGTCTCACCGAGCGGCGCCTGCCGGAGATTCCGCATTATTATCAGCCGACTGCGCGTGACGCGGAGCCGGGCAAGGGCTATAGTTGGCGCCGTCAGGCGAAGCCGGCGGCGTAGAGCCGGCTCGCCGTTTCAGAATTTGCGGAACGGTGCAATGAAGACTTTCGAAATCGCGGTGATCGGCGGCGGACTGGCCGGAATGATCGCCGCAATCGCCCTTGGACGCGGCGGACGCAACGTTGCACTCGTTGCGCCGCCGGCCCCAAGGGAAGACCGCCGGACGACGGCGCTGATGGATCAGTCGATCCGCTTCATCGACCGGTTGACGCTCTGGGAGCGCCTCAAGCCGTCTTCCGCGCCGCTTTCGAGCATGCGCATCATCGACGGCACCAACCGGTTGCTGCGCGCCCCGACCGCGACCTTCCGGGCCGCCGAAGTCGGGCTGGAAGCCTTCGGCTACAATTTTCCCAACAAGGCGTTGATAGATGTGCTGGACGAGGCCGCGGCCGCCGAGGGCAACATCACGCGTTTCACGGCCTTTGCCGATGTGATCGACGTCAGCGAAGACGCCGTCGTCATCTCGCTCGACAATGGCGAAACGCTCACCGCCGATTTCGCGATCGGCGCCGATGGCCGCAAGTCGAAGCTGCGCGAGACCGTTGGTATCGACGTCAAGACATGGTCGTACCCGCAATCGGCCATGGTGCTGAACTTTCAGCATTCCCTGCCGCACGAAAACATCTCCACCGAGTTCCACACGGAAAACGGCCCCTTTACGCAAGTGCCGCTCCCCGGCAATCGCTCAAGTCTTGTCTGGGTGCAGAGCCCGTCGGATGCTGAGACGCGCAGCGAGCTTTCGCTGGCCGAACTCAGCAACGTGGTTGAGGAGCGCATGCAATCGCTGCTCGGCAAGGTGACGGTCGAGGAAGGTGTGCAGATCTGGCCGCTGTCGGGCATGATGGCGCATCGCTCGGGCAAGGGCCGGGTGGCGCTGATCGGCGAGGCCGCGCATGTGTTTCCGCCCATCGGCGCGCAGGGGCTGAACCTCAGCCTGCGCGACGTCATGGGGCTGACCGACATCCTCTGTGATCGGCCGGAACTGCCGATATCGAAGGATGCCGGCAGCCAGTTCGACCGCAAGCGCCGCGTCGATATCATGACCCGCACGGCAAGCGTCGATGTGCTGAACCGTTCGCTTCTATCCGATTTCCTGCCGATGCAGGTGCTGCGCGCAGCCGGCCTGCATATCCTGGCCGCCGTGCCGCCGTTCCGCAGCATGGTGATGCGCGAGGGTGTCGAGCCCGGGCGTGGACTGCGCGCGATCCCGGATGCGATCAAGGAACATCTACGTCGGAAGAAAGCCTGACTTCATCGCGATCAGGAAGAGCGATACGGTCACCACTGACAGCGTCGTGGTGATCAGGATCGTGGCCGACGCGCGCTCCTGCCAGACGCCGTAGAGCTGGCCGATGACGAAGACGTTGGTCGCCGTCGGCAGTGTGGCGAGCAGTACGGCGGCGTAAATCCACACCGGATCGAAGCCGCCGACGGTCGTCAACGCAAGGTAAACGACGATGGGGTGGATGATCAGCTTGGCCGGAACGATGTAGCTGATTTCAACCGGAATACGCCGCATCGGCCTCAGCGCCAGCGTGACACCCATGGCAAATAGCGCACATGGAGCGGCGGCCTGCGCGAGATAATCGATGAAGCGCTGAAAGGCCGCCGGCTGCGGTATCTCGAAGCCGGCCGCGACGAAACCGAGCGCCGTCGACAGAATGAACGGGTGCAGTGCCACCTTCCGCGCGATATCGAATGCCAGCCGTCCGCGCGAACGCTTGTCGTCACCCGATGCCGCCATCATTGCCGGCGCGACGATGAAGTGAAACGCATTCTCGATGCAGACGATCAACGCTACCGGCACGGCAGCCCCTTCGCCGAGCGCCACCAGCGCAAGTCCGGGCCCCATGTAGCCGATATTGCCGTAGGACCCGGCAAAAGCCTGGATCGTGCTGTCGGCAAATGAATTGCGGCGCAGGAACCGGCCGATCAGGAACATCGCGATGAAGATCGAATAGGTGGCGGCGAGATCCGTGACGATGAAGTCGATCCGCGTCAGATCCTCGAACGGGGTGCGCGACACCAGCTTGAAATAAAGCGCGGGCAGGGCGGCATAGACGATAAAGGTGTTCAGCCACCCCATCGCCTCGGCCGGCTGCTTGGTGACCTTGGCGGCGATGAAGCCAATGAGGATCAGGCCGAAGAACGGCAGGAGAAGACTGACGATGTCGGCCAAGGGTCATTCCAGTGCTGGGGCCGATCTGGCGCGATAGGCGGCCAATACGGCTTGTCTGCGGGAGGAGCCTAGGCTTAGCCGATTTTCATCAGGATTGGAAAGGTCTGCTGGAACCAGATTGCGGCATCGCTGACGAAACCGAAGATGAAGGCGAGGCCGGTCAGGATCAGGAACACGCCCATGACCTTCTCCACCGTGCCGAGGTGGCGGCGGAAGCGCGTAAGGAAGCCCATGAAGGCGCCGGAAAAGCCGGCGGCGATCCAGAAGGGGATGGCGAGCCCGAGCGAATAGACGGCAAGCAGGCCGGCACCAGAGCCGACCGTTTCGCGCGAGGCGGCAACACCCAGGATGGCGCCGAGTACCGGGCCGATGCATGGCGTCCAGCCGAAGGCGAAGGCCAGCCCCATCACATAGGCGCCCGTCAGCGTCGCCGGCTTGCCGCTTCCCTGGAAGCGTGCTTCCCGCGCCAGAACGCCGATGCGGAAGACGCCAAGGAAGTTCAGGCCCATGACGATGATGATCAGCCCGCCGATCTTCGAGAGAAGATCGAGATGCTGGCGCAGCGCCATGCCGATGCTCGATGCACCGGCCCCGAGCGCCACGAACACTGTCGCAAAGCCGAGTGTGAAGAACAGCGCCGAAAACAGCACGCCGCGGCGCACATCCGGTGCAACAGTCACCGCGCCGCCGCCCCTGAACTGCTCGACGGAAATGCCGGCCATATAACATAGATAGGGCGGCACCAGCGGCAGCACGCAGGGCGAGAGAAATGACAGGGCGCCGGCAAGTAAGGCACTCAACAGGGAAATATCGGCAATCGACACGCGGTTCTCCGGCGCAGGGCATTCGAGCGCAGTCCTAGCGCAGCGGGTGGCCCGCCGCCAATCACCTTTTTGCGTCTCGCGTCTCGGGAGCTTGCATGGGCCGATACAACCTGTGTTAATTGTCTGGCAATTCGGATGCCCTAATATACTCTCATGCGGATCAGCGTCATCACCAACTGGGCCTACGGAGTGACGGTTGTTCTGACCGTTCTCTCAGGCTCTGCCTTCATCCTGTCTGCCACTAGTGCCACGCGCGAACGGATCGCGGTCGAGGAGCATCTGGCGCTGGACGATCTCGCCGACGGTCTGGCGCTCGGCGCCGAAGAGCGCACCGACGAGGCGCGGCTCTATGTCATGCGCGATGATATCAGGCACCTTGATGCCTTCCAGGGCAAGGAAGGCGAGGAGCGTCGGCGCGAACGCGCAATCAGGGGTGTCCGCGACTTGGGCGCCACGCCTATCGAGTTGCAGGCGCTTGAGGATGTGGAGAAAAACGCCGACGTTCTCGACAAGATCGAGGAGGAGGCGATCGCCGCGTATCGCAACGGCGATCAGGCGGGCGCCCGCCAGACCCTGTTCGGCCCGGAACATGACCGACTTCAGACTGCATTGCTCGGCGCCGTCACGCGCTTCCGCGATCTCGCGAACGCCCGTACCCAGGCCGTCATGCAGGACACGCAGCTGCGCAGCGACCGGTGGGGTTTCATCGCCAAGGCGCTGCTCGCCGTTACCGCGGCTCTCTTTCTGAGCGTCCTCTATTTCATCCTCAAGCGCCGTGTCGCCATGCCGTTGATGCGGATGACCGGAATCGTCACGCGCCTTGCCAAGCAGGATTACGCCGTCGACGTGCCGCTCGATCGCCGCCGCGACGAGATCGGCGAGATGAACGAAGCGATCCACATCTTCCGCGAAAACGGGCTGGAGCGCGATCGCTTGGATGCCGAGCGCCGGCGCGACCAGCAGACGAAGGACCTGATCCTGCAGATGATGCACCGCCTGCAGGCCTGCCAGGCGCAGGAGGAGCTGGCCGAAGTCGTGACGCTCTTCGCTCCGCAGATCTTTCCCGATCTCGCCGGCAACCTATACATCATGAATGAGAGCCGCTCGACATTGTCGCGCATCTCCTCATGGCACGAGCCGCAGCGCTCCGATCAAGTGTTTCCCGCAACGGCCTGCTGGGGTCTGCGACGCGGCCGCCCGCATGTGAGCTCGCACGAGCACGGCGACATCAGCTGCCAGCATCTCGATCAATCCGATACGATGGGGCTCTGTGTTCCCTTGACGGCGCAGGGCGATGTCGTCGGGCTTCTTTATTTCGAGGAGCGGCCGCAGGGCCATATGGAGGCGGAGGCATCGCGCCTCTATCTAGAGCTGATCGCCGAGAACATCGGCCTCGCCGCCGCCAACCTGCAGCTGCGCGACAAGCTCACCAACCTCTCCATTCGCGACGCGCTGACGGGTCTCTATAACAGGCGCTCGCTCGACGAGGACATGAACCAGCATGCGCGCAACCGCGAGCTGGCGCAGCTCAGCTGCATGATGGTCGATATCGATCACTTCAAGCGCTTCAACGACGAGTTCGGCCATGACGCGGGCGACGAGGTTATGCGCTACGTCGCGCAAACCATACTCGATACGATCGGCGACGCCGGCCGCGCCTACCGCTTCGGCGGCGAGGAGTTCACCGTTCTGCTGCCCGATGTCAGCGATGCAGAAGGCTTCGAGATCGCGGAGCGGCTGAGGTCCAATATTCGTGGTCTGGCGCTCTCGCATCGCGGCCGCATTCTCGGGCCGATCTCGGTATCGATCGGCGTCGGCTCACTGGCAGAGGGCGCTGCCGTCTCGACATTGCTGACACGCGCTGACGCGGCGTTGCTGGAAGCCAAGGCCCAGGGACGAAACAGGACCGTCATGGCCTCTGTTCTGGTGCCGGATAGCAAGATGCGCGGCTCGGCCTGAAAGGCGAGGTAATCGCTTATTTCCGCGTCGATCCAAGCCGCACCAGAACCTCATCCGGAATGCCGTAGCGTTGGATAACGTCGCGGCTGTTGCGCAGCCCGCAAATCTCGCGCTGGACGAAGAGATCCCATACGGCATCCGCCGCCTTCCTGAGGCGCGCGTCGCGATCATCCTGGCCATGGCGCGCCGGATCCCAGCCTTTCAGCTCGGCCAATGCCGCCTCGGCCTTCAGCCCGCTGCGTCCAAGCGAGTTCGCCCGCTCCGCTCTCAATTCATATTCGAGAACATTGAACCCGCCCTCGACCGAGAAGGGCTGCCTCAGCGATTGCGGCGGACGAACGGTCATGAACATGCCCCTTAAGCTCGCGCACAGATAGGCTGCCGGCGAGCGTCGCTCGGTTGACGAATGCCGCGATAGATTAGGGGTGATCGGCTCGCCGGTAAAGACGCTCGCCGAAGCATGCGAGATGCCTCTGGCGAAATCTCGTCATTGAAAAGCAACGGAAATCCCGAGACGCAACGAGCCACCTTACTTGGCGGCAGCGTTGCCAACCCGGTTGCCCGCATTCTGCGTTGCGTCAACGGTGTTGGCCGCATCCTTGCCCATGCCGCGGATCGTATTGCCGCAGGAGCTGAGGGCCAGCATGACGCAAAGAGCAGCTGCGATCTTCGTGGTGATGGAGGAAGTCATGTCACAATCCTTTTCGTGAAACCTGTGACACAACGCACGGCGCGGCTGCTGGTTGCATTCCATGGCAGTTAACGCCTACCTGTCGCGCTATGGCTGCTCGCGCATCCCAGGCGTCGCTTCGCGCTCGTCGGCATCTTCCAGGTCCGTCTTCACGATGAAGGCATCGGTATGTTGTCTTGCCGCCTCCCTGAGCGCCTCGAGGTTCGGCACATCATCACCCTCGATCTGGTCGCCGCCATGATTGATCTCATGCTCGGCCTGCGACCAGTGCTCCTCGTGCCGTCCCTCAGGTCTGCCTTCGCGCTCCCAGATGGCATGGGCGCGGTCGCGAATGTCTTTCTCACGGTCTGACATGGTGTTCTCCGATGTTTTCCATCGCTAGAACTGGCGGCAGCGTCAAATGTTCCGCATGCGGTCGAGTGGTTTTCCATCCCTCGCAAGAAATGTGCCTAATGCACAGGAAAGGTGGATTTTTCAGTTGACCGCAATGGGGCGTCTGCATATGTTCCGCGCACTTCCAGACGGGGCCCCTCAGAGATGCCTCGCGACACGGGAGAGCGTAGCTCAGCTGGTAGAGCAACTGACTTTTAATCAGTAGGTCATGGGTTCGAGCCCCATCGCTCTCACCATTAAATCAATTCGTTAGAAGATTTGTGGTGTTTTGCTCGCGGGTCGGAAAATCCGCAACTCTCAAATTTGGGATCAGCCCCGAGTTGCTGGAGCGCCTTCGGCTCAACGATCGCCGTAAATGCACGAGCAGCAATAAAGTTCCCGAAAAATATTTAATAAAATCAATCGGTTCAATCGCATTCGCGGCTTAACAAATCGATCCCTGGCCCTAAATCTCCCTTATACAAGGAGATGACCATGACCAACGTGATCGAACACACCAATAGCCGCAAGGTGCTGCGTGGCCGTGCCTATAGTCTTACGGAGTTCTCGCGCAAATACCGGCTCGGCCAGGATGAAGCCGTTCGCCTGTTCGAGAAATTCGGTCCATCCGCGACCGAACTCGATCTGCTGATGGCCGCCAAGCGCCGTCCGCCCGTCTCGCTGGAATCACTTGGCGCCTGATCGGCGCCATCCGCGCCCGGGGCAGAATCACGAGGGCCATCACCGCTCGCGAGTGGTGATATGAGGTGTTCGCCCAGCTGGAAACTCGACTTTCATTACCAAGATTTCATTTCCATTTGACGTTGCTGCGTGCCAATGCGGTCAACTTGCTAATCCTGCGTTCAGCTTCAGATCGTTATTCCCGAAGCTGACAGTCGTATTGGCTGTATCTGACCGAGGCTGCCCGCATGAACGATATGACAACGCCCAATAAACCCCAGAGCACGAAGCCCCAGAGCACGGCAACCGCCGATCTCGCCGCTGTCCTTGCCGCTTCCCAGCAGAAGCAGAAGGGCCGGTGGTGGAAGCGCTCGTTGGTTTCGCTCGTCGTCGTCGCGGCTTTGGCAGGCGGATTCTATCTGTATTCGCGCCAGGGCGGCAGCGAGGTGAGCTACACCACGCAGCCGGTCAAGAACGGTGACTTGACCGTGCTTGTGACCGCCACCGGATCGGTGCAGCCGACCGAGCAGGTCGATATATCGAGCGAACTGTCAGGCACCGTGCGCGACGTCAACGTCGACTATAACAGCGAGGTGAAGGCCGGCGACGTGCTCGCGGTGCTCGACACGATCAAGGTCGAGGCTGACGTGAAGAGCACGCAGGCGAAGCTCGATTCGGCGAAGGCGAACGTCGTCAAGGCTACCGCGGATCTGGAGTCCGCCAAGAGCTCCTACGATCGTTATCGCAACCTTGTCCAAAGCAACGTGACGACGCAGCAGAGCCTCGAGGATGCGCGCTACAAGTACGATTCGGCGGTCGCCACGAAGGAGATCAACGAAGCGGCAGTGCTGTCGGCGGAAGCCGATCTGCAGCTCGCCCAGGTCAATCTCACCAAGTCCAAGATCGTCTCGCCGATCGACGGCGTCATTCTCACACGCTCGGTCGATCCGGGGGCGACGGTGGCGGCCTCGCTGTCCGCGCCTGTTCTCTTCGTCATCGGCGGCGACCTCAGGCAGATGGAGTTGCAGGTCGATGTCGACGAGGCCGATGTCGGCCAGATCGCGGTTGGCCAGAAGGCGACCTTCACGGTCGATGCCTATCCGGATCGCACATTCCCGGCCGAGATCAAGCAGATCCGCTTTGCCTCGGAGACGACGAACAACGTCGTCACCTACAAGGCCATCCTTTCCGTCGACAATGCCGATCTGCTCTTGCGCCCGGGCATGACCGCGACCGCCGACGTCACTGTCGAAGCGGTCAAGAGCACGCTGATGGTGCCGAATGCCGCCCTGCGTTACGCACCGCCGGCCACGGAAACCAGGCGCAATCGGGGCCTCTTCGGCATGTTCGCTCCCCCACGCATGGGTCCTCGCGGCGGCAATCAGGGTGGCGGCGAGACCTTGACCGGCGCCAAACGTCGCGTCTGGGTGCTGAAATCCGGCAAGCCATCGCCTGTTGTCATCCAGGTCGGTTCTTCCGATGGCCAGTTCACCCAGGTGACGTCAGGCGATCTCAAGGAAAACGAAGCGATCATCACCGATTCGACCGAGCGGTCGAGATAGCAGGCGTATTATGACAACGCCGCCTCTCATCGAGTTCAGCAAGGTGTCCAAGATCTACGGTCGCGGCGAAGCCTCGATCCGTGCGCTCGATCATGTCGATCTCGCCATCCGCGAGCACGAATTCGTCGCGATCATGGGGCCATCGGGCTCCGGCAAGTCGACGGCCATGAACATTCTCGGCTGTCTCGATGTCCCAAGCGCCGGCGACTATCTGTTCCAGGGCATCTCGACCACCGGGTTCGACCGCGCGCAATTGACGATGCTGCGCCGTCACATGCTGGGCTTCGTCTTCCAGGGCTTCAACCTCCTGCCGCGCACGTCGGCAGTCGAGAATGTCGAGCTGCCGTTGATCTATCGGGGCATGCCGGCGGCCGAGCGGCACCGGCTGGCGAAGGAAGCGCTTGGCCTCGTTGGCCTTGGCGGCCGTGAACATCACAAGACACAGGAGCTCTCCGGCGGCCAGCAGCAGCGCGTCGCCATCGCGCGCGCCATCGTCACCCAGCCATCCCTGCTTCTCGCCGACGAGCCGACGGGTAATCTCGACACCAAGACCAGCATCGAAATCATGGACCTGATGACGCGGCTCAATCGCGAGCAGGGCATCACCATCGTCATGGTCACGCACGAGCCTGACATCGCGGCATATGCACAGCGGCTGCTGCGCTTCGTCGATGGAAAGCTGGAAGCGGAAACGGCGCATCAGGGAAGGGCGGGTCATCATGTTTCTTGAGACGGTCAAGCTCGCGCTGCGCGCCATCAGCCGCAACATGTTGCGTTCGTTTCTCACGGTGCTTGGCGTCGTCATCGGCGTCGCCGCCGTCATCGCGCTGGTGACGATCGGCAACGGCACCACTGCGCAGGTCACCTCCGAGCTGTCGCGTCTCGGCACCAACATGCTGTTTGCCCGCCCCGGCCAGTTCGGGCCCGGCCGCGCAAGCTCCGAGGCACGGCGCTTCACGGTTGCCGATGTGGACGCCATCAGCGAACAGGTGAGCGGGCTGCGGGCCGTGGCGCCGCTCAACCAGACGACCGCGACTGTCATCTACGGTGGCCAGAGCCACTCGACGACGGTGATGGGCACGACAAACGACTATTTCACGGCGCAGGACTGGGATATCGCCTCCGGCCGTACCTTCGACGCCGCCGAAGAGCGCGGCCGCGCGCGCTGCATTCTCGGCGAGACCGTCCGTTCGCAGCTCTTCGGGTCCGCCGATCCGATCGGCCAGCAGGTGCGCGTCGGCAAGGTCTCCTGCGGTGTCATCGGCGTATTGGCCAAGCGCGGGCAGTCCGGCATGGGCACCGACCAGGATGATGTCGTCATCGTGCCGATCAAGGTCTACCAGCGCCGTATCGGCGGCAAGGCCAATGCCAATGTCTCGATGATCCTGATCTCGGCGCGCGATGGCGTTGCGACATCCAAGGTCCAGTCGGACACGGAAAACCTGCTGCGCGAACGGCGCAAGATCATTCCCGGCCGCGAAGACGATTTCAACGTCAACGACATGACCCAGATCGCAGCCGCGATGACCGGCACGACGACGCTCCTCACCAGCCTGCTTGGCGCGGTGGCCGCGATCAGCCTTCTCGTGGGCGGCATCGGCATCATGAACATCATGCTGGTCTCTGTCACCGAGCGCACGCGCGAAATCGGCATTCGCCTGGCGATCGGTGCGCTGGAGCGGCAGGTGCTAATGCAGTTTCTGGTCGAGGCGGTGGCGCTGTCGATATTCGGTGGCATGAGCGGCATTCTGCTGGGGCTGGGGCTCGGATTCGGCGCCGTATCGCTACTCAAGGTGCCGTTCGTGGTGAGCCCGACAATGATCATCGTCGCGTTCGCCTTTTCCGCTGCGATCGGCATGATTTTCGGCTATTTCCCGGCGAGGCGAGCCGCCCAGCTCAATCCGATCGATGCGCTGAGGCACGAATAAGCCGCTGTAAAATAACGGCTCTCGCTGCGGCCTAATATATCATGGCAACCTGCCATTGAATCCGTTAACGCGGGGCTTATGATATATCAGCTCGAATCACGGATCCGCGATGCCGAACTCCTCACAGAGCCATCTTGCCTATCTGGCGTTGGAACATGCCATCGTGACCCTGGCGTTGACGCCTGGTGCGCTCGTCAATGAAAAGCAGCTGATCGATCTCTCCGGACACGGCCGCACGCCGGTGCGCGAGGCGATCCAGAAGCTGGCCTGGCAGGGATTGATCGTGGTGAAGCCGCGCGTCGGCCTGCAGATCGCCGAGATCAAGCCGACCGACCACGCCCATGTCATGCAGGTTCGCCGCGAACTCGAGCCGATCGCGGCCGCGCTCGTTGCCGAACAGGCGACCGACGGGCAGCGCAACCAGCTGGTCGAGTGCGCGCGCGCCATGAACGACTGCGCCGTCAGCGGCGATCTCGCCGGCTTCTTCGCGGCCGACAAGGCATTTGATGAGATTCTCGAAGAATCCTGTCCCAATGCCTTCATCACCTCGGCGCTCGGCCCGGTGCAGACCCATTCGCGCCGCCTCTGGTATTCGAAGGCCAGCCCGGAGCGCATGGATCGCTCGATCTCTCTGCACGTCGCCGTTATCCGCGCGATCCAGCAGGGCAACGCGACTGAAGCACGCAAGGCCATGACAACGCTGATCGATTATCTCGGCCAGAAATGAAAACGGCCCCGTTTCCGGAGCCGTTGTTCTAAGGATGTGACACGGCGATCAACCGACGAAGGCGCGCTCGATGACGAACTGCGCCGGCTTGCTGTTGGCGCCTTCCTCCAGCCCAGCCTGCTCAAGCAGTTCCTTGGTGTCCTTCAGCATCGCCGAAGAGCCGCAGATCATGCCGCGGTCGATCTCGGGATCGAGCTTGGGAACGCCGAGGTCGGTGAACAGCTTGCCTGAGGAGATCAGGTCGGTGATACGGCCGCGATACTCGAAATCCTCGCGCGTCACCGTTGCGTAGTGCAGCAGCTTGTCGCCGACCACTTCCTGCAGAAGTTCGTCGTTCTGGATCTCATGAACCAGATCGAAGCCATACTTCAGTTCGGCTATGTTGCGCGTGGTGTGGGTCAGGATGACCTGATCGAACTTCTCATAGGTCTCCGGATCGCGGATCAGGCTGGCGAAGGGCGCGATGCCGGTGCCGGTCGAGAACATGTAGAGACGACGGCCGGGCGTCAGAGCGTCGAGCACCAGCGTACCCGTCGGCTTCTTGCGCATCAGCACCTGATCGCCAGGCTTGATGGCCTGCAGATGCGAGGTGAGCGGACCATCGGGAACCTTGATGGAGAAGAATTCGAGTTCTTCGGCCCAGGCGGGGCTGGCGATAGAGTAGGCGCGGAAGATCGGCTTGCCGTCGACCATGAGACCGATCATCGCGAATTCGCCCGAGCGGAAGCGGAAACCTTCAGGACGCGTCATCGTGAAGCGGAACAGGTTGTCCGTGTAATGCGTGACGCTGAGAACGGTTTCGGCGAATACGCCGGCAGGGATTGGGGCTGCGAATTCTTCGGTCTTTGCAGGGGCGTTCATTGCGGTATCGGATCCCGTAGTTCGTCGATCATCAATTCGATGCGAGCGAGATATTACAAATAGGCGGCGGATTAAAGGTATTCCATTCCCTCTGTGGCGAGTTGCATGAAATATGCATGTTATCGTCAGGTTTGGGAAACCCGATGTGCATCATTCGCTTTTGCTCTGGCGAAGCCTGACAAAGGATGCATATTAGGCCGAAATCGCGCCTCGGGGGTGCGGATTGCTTATGGCAACTCGGGGAAACATGAAGATTTTCAATTACAAGCGCGTACCCTATGCGGAAATGCGCGCATTTTCCGTCCATATTTTGACGGCCTCCGGTTCCTTCCTTGCTTTCCTCGGCGTCGTCGCCGCCGCCGAGCATCGTTTTGTTGACATGTTCTGGTGGCTGGGGCTCGCACTTCTGGTCGATGGTATCGATGGACCGATCGCGCGCAAGGTCAAGGTCAAGGAAGTCCTGCCGAACTGGTCGGGCGACACGCTCGACAACATCATCGATTACGTCACCTACGTCCTGCTGCCTGCCTTTGCGCTCTATCAGAGCGGCATGATCGGCGAGCCGTGGTCCTTCGTCGCCGCCGGCATGATCGTCGTGTCGAGCGCCATCTATTACGCCGACATGGGCATGAAGACCGAAGAGTATTTCTTCTCAGGCTTCCCCGTTGTCTGGAACATGATCGTCTTTACGCTGTTCGTCATGGATGCCAGCGCCACGACGGCGCTTGTCGTCGTCACAGTCTCGGTGATCCTGACCTTCCTGCCGATCAACTTCCTGCATCCGGTGCGCGTCCAGCGGCTGCGTCCGCTCAATCTCGGCATCTTCTTCCTGTGGTCGGCGCTCGGCATCTATGCGCTGCTGATGCATTTCGTCATGCCGCAATGGGCGCTCGTTCTTTTCGTTCTGAGCGGTATCTATCTCTATTGCATCGGCGCCGTCCTGCAGTTCCTGCCGGCGCTGGGACGCCGCGCTTAGGAGAATTAGGCATAGGAGAGCTGGAATGACGAAGACACAGGCGGTCGTGCTGAATGGGACCGGCGGTCCCGAAGTTCTCGATTATGTCGATATTGACCTGCCGCCGCCCGGCGCCGGCGAAGTTCAGATAAGGCACGCGGCGATCGGCCTGAATTTCATCGACGTCTATTTCCGCACCGGCCTCTACAAGGCGCCGCATATGCCCTTCGTTCCGGGCAAGGAAGCTGCCGGCACGGTGACGGCGGTCGGTCCCGGCGTTTCGGATTTCAAGGTCGGCGACCGCGTCGCCTATGCCGGCTCCGACGGCGCCTACAGCATGGAGCGCAACATCGAGACCAGGCATCTGGTCAAAGTGCCCGATGGCATAGGGCTCGATACTGCCGCGGCGATGATGCTGAAGGGCATGACGGCACAGTATCTGCTGAACCGCACTTTCAAGGTCGGCCCTGACACGACGCTGCTCTTCCATGCCGCCGCCGGCGGTGTCGGCCTGATCGCCGGCCAGTGGGCCAAGGCGCTCGGCGCGACCGTCATCGGCACGGTCGGCTCGGACGCCAAGGCCGAGCTGGCGCGCGACCATGGCTACGACCATGTCATCAACTACAACACCGAGGATTTCGTCGCTCGCGTGTCGGAGATCACAGGCGGCAAGGGCGTGGACGTGGTCTACGATTCCATCGGTCGCGATACCTTCCCGCAATCGCTCGATTGCCTGAAGCGCTTGGGGATGTTCGTGTCCTTCGGCCAGTCATCAGGGCCGATCGAGGATTTCACCCTGGCGTTGCTGGCGCAGAAGGGTTCGCTCTTTGCGACCCGTCCGACGCTTTTCACCTATATCGCCACGCGCGATGAGCTAACTGATTGTGCAAACGCATTATTTGATGTTGTTTTGAGCAACAAAGTGCGTATCAATGTCAATCAGACCTATCCGTTGCGCGAGGTTGGGCGAGCCCACACGGAATTGGAAGCTAGAAAAACGACCGGAGCGACGCTGCTGATCCCAGAATGATCCTGAAGGGGCAGGTCGGCAGTGGGAAATGAGGGGAAAGTGTCGTCATCGACTGTGCCGGCATCAGGCGCGTTATTGTCCGTCCAGAAACTGACAAAGCTCTTCGGCAGCTTTGCTGCCTGCAACCACATAGACCTCGATATCGCTCCTGGCGAAATCCATGCACTGCTAGGCGAAAACGGCGCGGGAAAATCCACGCTGGTCAAGATGTTGTTCGGCGTCCTGGAACCGAGCGAGGGCGAGATCGTGTGGGAAGGTCGTCCGGTGGCTATCGGTTCGCCCGGGGCCGCGCGCAAGCTCGGCATCGGCATGGTGTTCCAGCATTTCTCGCTGTTCGAGGCGCTGACCGTTGCCGAAAACATCGCGCTCTCGCTCGATGACAGCATCCCGATCGGCAGGATCGCCGAGGAGGCGAGGGCGCTGTCGCAGGCCTATGGCCTGCCGCTCGACCCGCATGCGCATGTGGCCGATCTGTCCGTCGGTGAGCGCCAGCGCATCGAGATCGTCCGCGCGCTGTTGCAAAACCCGAAGCTGATCATCCTCGACGAGCCGACCTCGGTGCTGACGCCGCAGGAAGCCGACAAGCTGTTCGAGACGCTGTTCAAGCTGAAGGCCGAGGGCCGCTCGGTGCTTTACATCAGCCACCGGCTGGAAGAGGTGCAGCGCATCTGCGACCGCGCCACCGTGCTGCGCCACGGCAAGGTCACCGGCGCCTGCGTGCCGGCCGATGAAACGCCGGCCTCGCTTGCGCGCATGATGGTCGGAAACGACGTGGCATCCGTCACGCACCCCGATCGCGGCGCCAAGGGTCCGGCCCAGCTTGCCGTCTCCGGCCTCTCGGTCGCTCCGCGCACGCCATTCGCCATGCCGCTGAAGGACGTGTCGATGACCGTCTGTTCCGGCCAGATCCTGGCGATCGCAGGCGTTGCCGGAAACGGGCAGGGCGAGTTGTTCGATGCGCTGTCGGGCGAATATCCTGTTTCGACGCCCGAGGCGGTCGTCATCCGCAACAAGCCTGTCGGAAACCAAGGAATCACCGCCCGCCGCCTGCTCGGCGCCGGCTTCGTGCCCGAGGAGCGCCACGGCCACGCCGCCGTATCGGCGATGAAGCTCTCCGACAACCTCGTGCTCGCCCGCAGCAAATCCGACCGCAAGGCGTTTCTGTCGGGCGGTTTCCTCAAGATCATCCGCCGTAGCGCCGTCAAGAACGCCACGAAGCGCATTTCCGAGGAAATGGATGTTCGCAAGAGCGGCGAGGATCCCGCAGCCGGGTCGCTCTCGGGCGGCAACCTGCAGAAATTCATCGTCGGCCGCGAGCTCGACCGCCAGCCGGCCGTCCTCGTCGTCAACCAGCCGACCTGGGGCGTGGACGCGGGCGCCGCAAGCCGCATCCGCCAGGCCCTCGTCGATCTCGCCCGTAACGGTTCTGCCGTCGTCGTCATCAGCCAGGATCTGGACGAGATCTTCGAGGTCGCCACCGAAATCGCCGTCATCTCCGAGGGACGTCTGTCGTCGCCATTCCCTGCGGGCGAGCTGACGCGCGAAAAGATCGGCCTGCTGATGGGCGGCCTGCATGAAAGCAAGACCGCGCCGGAGACCACGCATGCGCATTGAACTCGAAAAGCGCCCGCAGGCGTCGAAGCTCTACGGTCTCGTCTCGCCGCTCCTGGCGCTCATTCTGACGCTGGTTGCCGGCGCGATCATGTTCGAGATCCTGGGCAAGGATCCGATCGAGGCGCTCGACGCCTTCTTCCTGGAGCCGCTGCTCGAAGTCTGGTCGCTGCACGAGCTGGCAATCAAGGCTGCACCTTTGATCATGATCGCCGTCGGCCTGGCCGTCTGTTATCGCTCGAATAACTGGAACATCGGCGCCGAGGGCCAGTTCACCATGGGCGCGATCACCGGTTCGATCCTGCCGATCCTGTTCACCGAATGGCATTCGCCCCTCGTGCTGCCGCTGATGCTGATCATGGGCGCGCTCGGCGGAGCGCTGTTTGCCGGCATCCCGGCGCTGCTCAAGGCGCATTTCAACACCAATGAAATCCTGACCAGCCTGATGCTGGTCTATATCGCGCAGCTCTTTCTCGACTGGCTGATCCGCGGCGCCTGGCGCAATCCTGCCGGCTTCAACTTCCCAGAAAGCGTCTCCTTTCCGCCCGAAGCGGTGCTGCCGGCGATCTGGGAAGAATCCGGCCGTGCTCATTGGGCCTTCATCTTCGCGATCATTGCCGCGATCCTCGTTTGGTTCATGCTGAAATACACGCTGAAGGGCTTCGAAATCGTCGTGCTCGGTCAGTCTGAACGGGCAGGGCGCTTTGCCGGTTTCTCGTCGAAGAAGATGATCTGGTTCAGCTTCCTGTTCTCGGGCGCCCTGGCCGGTCTCGCCGGAATCTCGGAAGTCTCGGGTTCGATCGGCCACCTACAGCCGGCGATCTCGCCGGGCTACGGCTTCACGGCCATCATCGTCGCCTTCCTCGGACGCCTCAACCCGCTCGGCATCATCGCCTCCGGCCTGGTGCTGGCGCTGACCTATCTCGGCGGCGAGGCGGCGCAGCTGTCGATCGGTGTCTCCGACAAGGTCACTCGCGTTTTCCAGGGGCTGCTGCTGTTCTTCGTCCTGTCCTGCGACACGCTGATCGCCTACAAGATCCGCATCGTCTGGTCGCGTGTCCGGGGAGGCGTCGCATGAGTATTTTCGAAGCCATCCTGCTGACAGTCATCACCGCTTCGACACCGCTCGTCATCGCCGCACTCGGCGAATTGGTGACCGAACGCTCCGGCGTGCTGAACCTCGGCGTCGAGGGAATGATGATCATGGGCGCCGTCGCGGCCTTCGCCGGGGCTCAGATGTCGGGTTCGCCCTATATCGGGCTTCTCGCCGGCATCGCCATGGGCGCTCTCTTCTCGCTGCTTTTCGCCTTCCTGACGCTGACGCTCGTTGCCAATCAGGTCGCGACAGGTCTCGCGCTCACCATCCTCGGCCTCGGCCTGTCAGGCATGCTTGGCGAGGGCTATGTCAGTGTTCCGGGCGTGCGGCTCGCGCCGATCGTCGTGCCCTACCTCTCCGACCTTCCCTTCGTCGGCTCGGTGCTCTTCAAGCAGGACCTGACCTTTTATTTGTCGCTGGCGCTACTCTTCGGCGTCAGCTGGTTCCTGTTCCGCAGCCGCGCCGGCCTCAAGCTGCGCGCCATCGGCGACAGCCATGGTTCGGCGCATGCGCTTGGCATCAGCGTCATCCGCACCCGCTATCTCGCGGTAATGTTTGGTGGCGCCTGCGCCGGGCTTGCCGGTGCGCAGCTTTCGCTCGTCTATACGCCGCAATGGGTGGAGAACATGTCATCAGGCCGTGGCTGGATCACGCTGGCGCTGGTGGTCTTCGCATCGTGGCGTCCGTGGCGGGTCTTCGCCGGCGGTTATCTCTTCGGCGCCGTCACGATCCTGCAGCTGCATGCCCAGGCCTTCGGTATCGGTATTCCGGCGCAGTTCCTGTCGATGCTGCCTTATGCGGCCACTATTGTGGTTCTCGTCATCATTTCTCATAATCGGCGCACGACGCTGATCAACACGCCGGCGTCCCTGGGAAAACCATTCGTCCCGGAACGATAGAACAAGAATAAACGAACTCAGAAATTCCAAACCACAGGGGTTACCATGAAAAGACTAGCATTCGCATTTGCCGCTTCGGCAGCTGCCATTCTGAGCGTCGGCTCGTCCGCACAGGCTGCCGACAAGACCAAGGTCTGCTTCGTCTACGTCGGCTCCCACACCGACGGCGGCTACTCGCAGGCGCACGACCTCGGCCGCCAGCAGATCCAGAAGGAATTCGGCGACAAGATCGACACGCCTTATCTTGAGAACGTTCCTGAAGGCCCGGATGCAGAGCGCGCCATCGAGCGTCTCGCCCGCTCCGGCTGCAAGCTGATCTTCACGACCTCGTTCGGCTTCATGGACGCCACCGTCAAGGTTGCCGCCAAGTTCCCGGATGTGAAGTTCGAGCACGGCACGGGCTACAAGTCCGGCCCGAACCTTGCGACCTACAACTCGCGCTTCTACGAAGGCCGCTACATCCTCGGCCAGATTGCTGCCAAGACCTCGAAGAACCACGGCGCTGCCTACATCGCCTCCTTCCCGATCCCTGAAGTCGTCATGGGCATCAACGCCTTCGAGCAGGGCGCGAAGTCGATCGATCCTGATTTCAAGCTCAAGGTCATCTGGGTCAACACCTGGTTCGACCCGGGCAAGGAAGCCGACGCCGCCAAGGCCATGGTCGACCAGGGCGTCGACGTGCTCACGCAGCACACCGACACGACGGCTCCGATGCAGGTTGCCGAAGAACGCGGCATCCACGCGTTCGGCCAGGCTTCCGACATGATCGCTGCCGGCCCGAAGGCACAGTTGACAGCGATCGTCGACACCTGGGGCAACTACTACTCCAAGCGCGTTCACGCGCTGCTCGACGGCACCTGGAAGTCCGAGCAGAGCTGGGACGGCCTGAAGGATAACATCCTCAAGATGGCCGACTACACCAACATGCCTGACGACGTGAAGAAGATGGCGCAGGACACCGAAGCTAAGATCAAGTCCGGCGAGATTCACCCCTTCACCGGCCCGATCAACAAGCAGGACGGTACCCCGTGGCTGAAGGCCGGCGAGAAGGCTGATGATGCCACGCTGCTCGGCATGAACTTCTACGTCGAAGGCGTAGACGACAAGCTGCCGAAGTGAGCATTTCTCACTGTTAGCACATGCGAAAGGGCGCTCGTTTCGGGCGCCCTTTTTTGCTGCATTGCATACCAGAAAGTGCATTTACAAAAGTAATACTATATGATTTTCCTAGTGCGTGCCGCGGGAGGCGGCTTTTGGAGGAAATCATGAAATTCAAGACAGCACTCATGAGTGCCACGGTTTTTGCTGCCTGCATGTTCGGCTCGGCACAGGCCGCCGAACTGGTTGTCGGCTTCTCGCAGATCGGCTCGGAATCGGGCTGGCGCGCTGCTGAGACGACCGTCACCAAGGAAGAGGCCAAGAAGCGCGGCATCGACCTGAAGTTCGCCGACGCCCAGCAGAAGCAGGAAAACCAGATCAAGGCAATCCGCTCCTTCATCGCCCAGGGCGTCAACGCCATCCTGCTCGCTCCGGTTGTCGAAACCGGTTGGGACGCGGTTCTGAAGGAAGCCAAGGAAGCCGATATCCCGGTCATCCTGCTCGACCGCACGATCAAGGCGCCTGAGGATCTCTACCTGACGGCCGTGACCTCCGACCAGGTGCACGAAGGCAAGGTTGCCGGTGACTGGCTCGTGAAGACCGTTGCCGACAAGAAGTGCAACATCGTCGAGCTTCAGGGCACCACCGGCTCTTCGCCTGCCATCGCACGCAAGAAGGGCTTCGAGGAAGCCATCGCTGGCAAGTCCAACTTCAAGATCGTTCGCAGCCAGACCGGCGACTTTACCCGCACCAAGGGTAAGGAAGTCATGGAAAGCTTCCTGAAGGCCGAGAACGGCGGCAAGGACATCTGCGCCCTCTACGCCCATAACGACGACATGGCTGTCGGCGGTATCCAGGCGATCAAGGAAGCCGGCCTGAAGCCGGGCAAGGACATCCTCGTTGTCTCGATCGACTCCGTTCCTGATATCTTCAAGGCAATGGAAGCCGGCGAAGCCAACGCGACCGTCGAGCTGACACCGAACATGGCAGGCCCGGCGTTCGATGCACTCGACGCCTACCTCAAGGACAAGAAGGCTCCGGCCAAGTGGATCCAGACCGAATCGAAGCTCTACACCCAGGCTGACGATCCGAAGAAGGTCTACGAGTCCAAGAAGGGCCTCGGCTACTGATCTGACACATGAACCGCACCGGTCCATCATGGACCGGTGCGGAACTGCCGCGAACGCTGCCAGACATCATGTCGGGTTGCTATCAGGCCATGTCGGTCAATATCAGGAAAAGCCCACTTGATGATTCACAATTTCGAGAACGTCCTTGCCGCATCAGGCATATCGAAATTCTTCCCCGGAGCCGTCGCTCTCGACAAGGTCGATTTCACCCTTCGCAAGGGCGAAGTGCACGCGCTGCTGGGTGAAAACGGCGCCGGAAAATCGACGCTGATCAAGTGCATCACCGGTGCTTATCGCCGCGACGAAGGCAGCCTCACGCTTGATGGCGCCGAGATCGATCCGGCCGATACCCTTGCTGCGCAGCGGCTTGGCATCGGAACGGTGTATCAGGAGGTCAATCTCCTTTCCAATTTGAGCGTAGCCGAAAACCTGTTTCTCGGACGCCAGCCGAAGCGCTTCGGCATGATCGACGTTTCCGCCATGAACCGCCAGGCGCGCGAGTTGCTGCGACAATATGGCATGGAGATAGACGTCACCGCGCAGCTCGATCGCTTCTCCGTGGCTGTCCAGCAGGTCGTGGCCATCGCCCGCGCCGTCGATCTCTCCGGCAAGGTACTGATCCTCGACGAACCGACGGCAAGTCTCGACGCGCAGGAAGTGGCGATGCTCTTCGGCATCTTGCGCGACCTGAAGAAGCGCGGCCTGGGCATCGTTTTCATCACCCACTTCCTAGAGCAGGTCTACGACATCAGCGACCGCATCACGGTGCTGCGCAACGGCAAGCTGGTCGGCACCCGCGAGAAGGCCGAACTGCCGCGCCAGGGCCTGATCTCGATGATGCTCGGCCACGAGCTGGCGCATGCCGAAGCCGCCGTGAAGGAACGCAGCGTCGCCGCCGGTCCCGTCAAATACAGCTTCGAGGGATACGGCAAGCGCGGCAAGGTGAAGCCCTTCGACTTGAACGTTCGTGTCGGCGAGGTCGTCGGCGTCGCCGGTCTGCTTGGCTCGGGACGCACGGAAACGGCCGAACTTCTCTTCGGCATCGAGAATGCCGATAGCGGCACCGCCAAGGTCGATGGCAAGCCGGTGGCGCTGTCCAACCCGCGCGCGGCGATCCGCGCCGGTTTCGGCTTCTGCCCCGAGGATCGCAAGACCGATGGCATCATCGGCGATCTCTCGATCCGCGAGAACATCGCGCTGGCGCTGCAGGCACGCCGGGGATGGGCGCGGCCGCTGTCGCGCGGCGAGCAGAACACGCTTGCCGATCAGTACATCAAGGCGCTCGATATCCGCACCACCGATCGCGAAAAGCCGATCCGGCTGCTGTCAGGCGGCAACCAGCAGAAGGCGATCCTCGCCCGCTGGCTCGCCACCAATCCCGACTTCCTGATCCTCGACGAGCCGACCCGCGGCATCGATGTCGGCGCCCATGCTGAGATCATAAAGCTGATCGAGGAGCTCTGCGAACGGGGTATGTCGCTGATCGTTATTTCGTCGGAATTAGAAGAGCTTATCGCCTATAGTTCACGTATTTTGGTATTGCGGGACCGCGAGCACGTGGCGGAGTTGACGGGTGAGAACGTCAGCACGTCGCGCATCGTCCAGGCAATTGCCGCCGTGCAGAAAAAGACGGAGGACGCATGACGTCGTCACAGAAGGCGCTGCTCATCCGCCTGGCACCGCAATTGATCGCGCTAGCTGTCATATTGCTGTTGAACTTCATAATGTTCCCACAGTTTTTTAATGTCACAATTCAAAACGGCCGGCTCTATGGCAGCTTGATCGACGTCTTGAACCGCGGCGCTCCCGTAGCCCTGCTGGCGATCGGCATGACGCTCGTTATCGCCACCAAGGGCATCGACCTCTCCGTCGGCGCGGTCATCGCCATCTGCGGCGCCGTCGCCGCGTCGTCGATCGTCTCGGGCAACTCGCTCGCCTGGACGCTGGTTCTGACGCTTCTGATCGGTCTCGCTTGCGGTGTCTGGAACGGCTTCCTAGTGGCGATCCTCAACATCCAGCCGATCATTGCCACGCTGGTGCTGATGGTTGCCGGTCGCGGCATCGCGCAGCTGATCACCGAGGGCGTGATCATGACCTTCAACGATGACGGTCTGATCTTTTTCGGCAGCGGCTCCTTCGCCTTCATGCCGATGCCCGTCGTCATCTGGCTGGTCGTTGGCGTTCTCGTCACGCTGCTTGTCCGCCGCACCGCGCTCGGCATGCTCGTCGAGGCAACCGGCATCAACCGCCGCGCAAGCACTTTGTCGGGCGTCCGCACGCCGGTGCTCCTGATGGCTGTCTACATGCTGAGCGGGCTGTGCGCGGCGATCGCCGGCATCATCGTCGCCGCCGACATCAAGGGCGCCGACGCCAACAATGCCGGGCTCTGGCTCGAGCTCGACGCGATCCTCGCGGTGGTCGTCGGTGGCAACTCGTTGCTCGGCGGCCGCTTCAGCATCGTCGGCTCGCTCATCGGCGCAATGATCATCCAGGCGGTCAATACCGGCATCCTGCTCTCGGGCTTCCCGCCGGAGTTCAACCTGATCATCAAGGCGGTGATCGTTCTGGTCATCCTGGTGATCCAGTCGCCGGCCGTCCAATCGGCAGCTGTCTTTGTGGGGCGTCGCTCCAGCCCGAGAGGGGAACTGCAGAAATGAATTCGAAATACCTGCCGCTTCTCGCGACAATCGTGATCTTCATCCTCTCCTACGCCGTCTGCGCCATGCAGTATCCGAGCATGCTGTCGACGCGCGTGGTCGGCAACCTCTTGACCGACAACGCCTTCCTCGGCATCGCCGCCGTCGGCATGACCTTCGTGATCATCTCGGGTGGCATCGACCTGTCGATCGGCTCGGTCATTGCCTTCACCGGCGTGTTCCTCGCCGTCATCCTGCAGAACACCAGCATCCACCCGCTGGTCGCCTTCGCGCTGGTGCTCGTCATCACCACTGCCTTCGGCGCGGCGATGGGTGCCGTGATCCATTATCTGCAGATGCCGGCCTTCATCGTCACGCTGGCCGGCATGTTCCTGGCGCGCGGCATGGCCTTCGTGCTCTCCATCGACAGCATCCCGATCGGCCACGATTATTACAACACGCTGTCAGGCCTCTATTACAAGCTGCCGGGCGGTGGCCGACTCACTTTGATCGGCGCGGTGATGCTCCTGGTCTTCGCCGTTGGCATCTTCATCGCGCACCGTACCCGCTTCGGCACCAACGTTTACGCGCTGGGCGGCGGGGCGCACACGGCGCAGTTGATGGGTGTGCCGGTTGGTCGCACCACAATTCAGATTTATGCGCTTTCCGGCTTCCTTGCCGGCCTGTCCGGAATCGTTTTTTCCCTCTATACGTCCGCCGGCTACTCGTTGGCGGCTGTCGGTGTCGAACTCGATGCCATCGCGGCGGTTGTCATTGGGGGCACTTTGCTGACGGGTGGAGCGGGATTTGTAGCAGGGACCTTTATCGGGCTCCTGATACAGGGGTTGATTCAGACCTACATCACCTTCGATGGAACACTCTCCAGTTGGTGGACGAAGATACTGATCGGCCTGCTGCTTTTTGCATTCATCCTGATGCAGAAAGCCATCCTGTTCCTCTCGAGTTTGAACAAGAGGTATGCCTGACGGGGGCCGTGGCTTGCGCAATCGAATTCTGGACACCGGGAAGACACAACGGCGATCTCGCACCAGCCACGCACAGGTGGTGGACGAACTCGGCCGCGCCATCGTCGCCGGCAACTATCCTGTCGGGAGCATCCTTCCTGGCGACATTGAGCTCGCACAGCGCTTCAAGGTGTCCCGCACGGTTCTTCGCGAAACGATGAAGACGCTGGCCGCCAAGGGCATGATCGTCGCCAAGGCGCGCGTCGGCACCCGGGTCACCGAAAAGAGCCAGTGGAACATGTTCGACAGCGAAGTGATCGCCTGGCACTTCGATGACGACGTGACCGAGGAATTCCTGCTGCAACTCTACGATATCCGGCTGGCCGTCGAACCTTTCGCGGCTGGCCTTGCGGCCGAGCGGGCAACGCCTGAAGAGATCGCGCTTTTGACCGATCTTGCCAAGGAGATGGCGGCGCCCGATCATACGACCGAGAGTCTCGCTATGGCCGATCTCGAGTTCCACCTTGCCGTCGCCGATGCCGCGCACAATCCTTTCATGCATACGCTCGGCAGCCTCATCGAGGCGGCACTCGTCGGCATGTTCCGTATCAGCACGCCGCCGTCGCAGAACGGCTTCTCGAATATCGCAGAGACACACATGCGCATCGTCAAGGCGATCGCGGCAGGCGACGTGCCGGCCGCTCGTTCAGCGATGGAGGCGGTTATCGTCGAAGGCCGCGATCATGTGCATGACGCCTATGCCGGTATGACCAGGGTACGGGCCTAATCCATTTTGATCTTTGTTCCTTGTTCGTCTTGCTGCTATGAGGCGGCAACGCGCCTGTAACGGATTCTTGGGAGCAGACCATGGAACGCACTTGTCTTGCCGTCATTCTCGCCGCGGGTGACAGCACGCGAATGAAATCGTCGAAGTCGAAGGTTCTCCACCCGGTGGCCAACCGCCCGATGATCGCCCATGTCGTCGAAGCCGTGGCCAAGACCGATATCGGCGCCGTGGCACTCGTGGTCGGCCGTGATGCCGACGAGGTTGCCAAGGCCGCTGCGGTCGGCGGTGTCGAGATCGAGGCCTATCTCCAGAAGGAACGCCTCGGCACGGGCCATGCGGTGCTTGCGGCGCGTGAAGCCATTGCGCGCGGTTATGACGATGTGATCGTCACCTATGGCGACGTTCCCCTGCAGACGGAAGCGCCGCTCAAGGCCGCACGCCAGGCGCTTGCTGATGGCAGCGATATCGTCGTCATCGGTTTCCACACCGACAAGCCGACCGGCTACGGCCGTCTGCTCGTCAAGGACGGCGAGCTGATCGCCATTCGCGAAGAGAAGGATGCGACCGACGCAGAGCGCGCCGTAACCTGGTGCAACAGCGGCCTTATGGCGATCAACGGCCGCAAGGCGCTGGAGCTTCTGGCGCTGATCGGCAACAACAATGCCAAGGGCGAGTATTATCTGACCGATCTCGTCGAGATCGCCCGCTCGCAGGGCGGTCGCGTCACCGCGGTCGATGCCCCCGAGGTCGAGATGACCGGCGCCAACAACCGCGCCGAACTCGCCGTCATCGAGCGGCTGTGGCAGGAGCGTCGTCGCCACGAACTGATGATCTCGGGCGTCACCATGATTGCTCCCGAAACGGTCCTCCTGTCCTACGACACGGTCATCGGCCAGGATGCATTGATCGAGCCGAACGTCGTCTTCGGCCCCGGCGTGGTGATCGATGGCGGCGCCATCATCCATGCCTTCTCGCATATCGAGGGCGCGCATGTCAGCACCGGTGCCACGGTCGGCCCGTTCGCGCGCCTGCGGCCGGGCGCTGATCTCGCCGAGGGATCGAAGGTCGGCAATTTCTGCGAGGTGAAGAACGGCAAGGTGGGTGAGGGTGCCAAGGTCAACCATCTGACCTATATCGGCGACGCCCGCATCGGCGCCGGCGCCAATATCGGCGCGGGCACGATCACCTGTAACTATGATGGCGTCAACAAGAGCGAAACGATCATCGGCGCAAACGCCTTCGTTGGATCGAACTCCTCGCTGGTGGCGCCCATAAGCATCGGCGACAACGCCTATATCGCGTCGGGCAGCGTCATCACCAATGACGTGCCGGCGGATGCGCTTGCCTTCGGACGCGCGCGCCAGGAGATCAAGCCTGGGCGCGCCACCATCCTGCGCGAACTGGCACTTGCGAAGAAGGCCGCCAAGAAGGCGAAAGGCTGATTGTCTTCGTAACGCGCGGTCACCGAAAGTGACCGGCGGGCCGATTGAGTAAAAAGCGAAAATTGTTACGACTGCCTGCAATTGATTGCTGGCTCTGGGGATTTCTTTATGTGTGGTATTGTTGGTATCGTTGGTAACAGCCCCGTGGCGGTGCGTCTGGTCGATGCGCTGAAGCGGCTTGAATATCGCGGTTATGATTCCGCCGGCGTCGCCACCATCCACGATGGCGCCATGGACCGTCGTCGCGCCGAGGGCAAACTCTTCAATCTCGAAAAGCGCCTCGATAGCGAGCCGTTGCCCGGCACGACCGGTATCGCGCACACCCGCTGGGCGACGCATGGCGTTCCGAACGAAACCAATGCTCACCCGCATTTCGTCAAGGGCGTCGCCGTCGTTCACAACGGCATCATCGAAAACTTCTCCGAGCTGCGCGACGAACTGACCGCCGAAGGCGCCGTGTTCGAAACGCAGACAGACACCGAAGTCGTCGCGCATCTTGTCGCCAAGTATCTCGGCGAAGGCCTCGAGCCGCGCGCAGCGATGATGACGATGCTGAACCGCGTCACCGGTGCCTATGCGCTGGCCGTCATGCTGCAGAAGGATCCCGACACGATAATGGCGGCGCGCTCCGGTCCGCCGCTCGCCGTCGGTTACGGCAAGGGCGAGATGTTCCTGGGCTCCGACGCCATCGCGCTGTCGCCCTTTACCAGCGAGATCACCTATCTCGTCGACGGCGACTGGGCGGTCCTGACCAAGGACGGCGCGACCATCCTCGATTTCGACGGCAACGAAGTCTCGCGCCCGCGCCAGATCTCGCAGACGACGGCCTATGTCGTCGACAAGGGCAATCACCGCCACTTCATGGAAAAGGAAATCTACGAGCAGCCAGAGGTCATCTCCCACGCGCTCAGCCAGTATGTGGATTTCGCCAGCAACACGATCAGCGCCAACGCGGCGGCGATCGATTTCAAGTCGGTGACCGGTCTCGCCATCTCCGCCTGCGGCACCGCCTATCTCGCAGGTCTGGTCGGCAAATACTGGTTCGAGCGCTATGCGCGCCTGCCTGTCGAGATCGACGTCGCCTCCGAGTTCCGCTACCGCGAAATGCCGCTGTCGCCGACGCAGGCGGCACTCTTCATCTCGCAATCAGGCGAAACCGCCGATACGCTGGCCTCGCTGCGCTACTGCAAGGACAATGGCCTGAAGATCGGCGCCGTCGTCAATGTCAAGGAATCGACGATCGCCCGCGAATCGGATGCGATCTTCCCGATCATGGCCGGCCCCGAAATCGGCGTCGCCTCCACCAAGGCCTTCACCTGCCAACTCGCCGTCCTGGCATCGCTGGCGCTCGGCGCCGGCAAGGCGAGGGGAACCATCGGCCCGGATCAGGAAAAGGAGTTGGTTCGCCATCTCGCCGAGATGCCGCGCATCATGAGCCGCGTGCTCAACGCCATTCAGCCGCAGATGGAAACCTTGTCGCGTGAACTGTCGAAGTGCAAGGACGTGCTCTATCTCGGTCGTGGCACGAGCTATCCGCTTGCCATGGAAGGCGCGCTGAAGCTCAAGGAAATCTCGTATATCCACGCCGAAGGCTACGCGGCCGGCGAATTGAAGCACGGCCCGATCGCGCTGATCGACGAGAACATGCCCGTCATCGTCATCGCGCCTTACGACCGCTTCTTCGAAAAGACCGTCTCGAACATGCAGGAAGTGGCAGCCCGTGGCGGCCGCATCATCTTCATCACCGATGAAGCGGGTGCCGCGCATTCCAAGCTGCCGACCATGGCGACGATCGTTCTTCCCAACGTCGATGAAATCATCGCACCGATGATTTTCTCGCTGCCAATCCAGCTTCTGGCCTATCACACGGCGGTCTTCATGGGCACCGATGTGGATCAGCCGCGCAATCTCGCCAAGTCGGTCACGGTCGAGTGAGGCCGTCCGACCGAGGCTTGTGCGGGGCGGCGAATTCTGGCAGTTTTTGGCACGGAAAGCACGGGGGCACTGATTTCCGATCGCAGCTAAACTCAACGGAGTTCGTCGGCATACGATGACGGAAAAACTGCCCCGATTGTCGGTCGCGACGCGCATCAGAAACAACTTTCTGGCGGGCATCATCATCTGCGCGCCGATCGCCATCACGCTGTGGCTGACATGGTCGGTGGTGCGCTGGGCCGATAGCTGGGTGAAGCCCTATCTTCCGGCGCGCTACGACCCCGACAACTATCTGAATTTCGCCGTTCCGGGCTCCGGCCTGCTGATCGGCCTGATCATCATCACCATTATCGGCTTTCTCGGCAAGAACCTGATCGGCCAGCAGATCGTGATGTTCAGCGAGTCTCTCGTGCGCCGCGTGCCGCTGGTTCGCGTCATCTACAAGAGCGTCAAGCAGATCTTCGAGACGGTGCTCAAGGAGCGCAGCAACTCCTTCAAGAAGGTTGGGCTGATCGAGTACCCGAGCCAGGGCCTCTGGGCGATGGTCTTTATCGCGACCGATGCGAAGGGCGAGATCGCCTCGAAGTTCAACGCCATGGGCCACGACATGGTCAGCGTCTTCCTGCCGCCGACCCCGGTGCCGACCGCGGGCTTCCTGATCTTCGTGCCGCGCGAAAAGATCGTGCTGCTCGACATGTCACCGGAAGACGCCGCGAAGCTTCTGATCTCGGGTGGCCTCGTGACCCCGGAAGAACTGGCCTCGCAGATCGCCGCACCCGAACCTGAACGCAAGCCGCTGCCGGCGCCGGTCGAGATGTAATCCAGCCGGTTCAGCCGCCAGCCTTCTCCCACTTCTTCACCAACCGGTCGCGCTTCAGCTTCGACAGACGCTGCAGCCAGAAAATCCCGTCGAGCTGGTCGATCTCGTGCTGGATGCAGATGGCGAGAAAGCCTTCCGCGTCCTCCTCGTGGGTGTTTCCATCGACATCCTGATAGCGAAACCGGATTGCGTTCGGCCGGATCACCTCGTCGGTCGCCCCAGGCATCGAGACGCTGCCCTCCGTATTGCGGCTTGTCTCCTGTGATGCGTTGACGATCTCGGGATTGACGTAAACCCGCACCCCATCCTCACGGCTAAGCTCGATGACGGTTACGCGCTCGAACACGCCGATATGCGCCGCCGTGATGCCGACACCCGGGGCCGCGCGCATCGTGTCGAGGAGGTCGGCGACAAGCGTGCGCAATGTGTCGTCGAAGGCTGTCACCGGTTCGCAAGGCGTTTTGAGGCCGGGGTGAGGGAAGCGTAGAATGGGGCGGACGGTCACGAAAACCTCTCCTGATTTCAGATGCGCCGAAACTATCTCCCGACTGGCGAATTGTCATCCGTATGAACGGTTTAACGCTGGACGTTCCCATGTCTTTCGGCTAGCACGGGTTGAATTCCGGCGTATCGAAGCGTTCTAAACTTCGAAAGAGATGCGAGGGCGGCAAAGATGACGAACGACGCAGAAGAGCTCGTCCGCACGCGTCCGGAGGACAGCGAAGCCGACCTCTACGACGAGAACGGAAACGTCCGCAGCGACTTCCTGGCGCTTGTCGGCGCGGCTATCGCCGATCGCGATACGATCTTCCTCAGACAGCACGTCGCGCGCCTGCACGAATCGGAACTGGGCGATCTGCTGGAATCGATCCAGCCCGATCAGCGCCTGGCGCTCGTTCGCCTGCTCGGCGACCAATTCGACATGACGGCGCTGACCGAGGTCGACGAGGCGATCCGCCGCGAGATCGTCGACCAGATGCCGAACGAGCAGATCGCAGCCGCGATCGGTGAGCTCGATTCGGACGACGCCGTCTACATTCTGGAAGATCTCGACCAGGAAGACCGCGACGAGATCCTGGCGCAGCTGCCGTTCACCGAGCGCGTTCGCCTGCGCCGGGCGCTCGATTATCCCGAGAGCTCCGCCGGCCGCCGCATGCAGACGGAATTCGTCGCCGTGCCGCCGTTCTGGACGGTCGGACAGACGATCGACTACATGCGCGACGAGGAGAACCTGCCGGATTCCTTCTCGCAGATCTTCGTCATCGATCCGACGTTCAAGCTCCTCGGCGCCATCGATCTCGACAAGATCCTGCGCACCAAGCGGCAGAACAAGATCGAAACGATCATGCGCGAGACCAACCACCCGATCCCGGCCGAGATGGACCAGGAAGAGGCGGCGCAGCTATTCGAGCAATACGACCTTCTCTCCGCCGCCGTCGTCGACGAGAACGACCGGCTGGTCGGCGTGCTCACCATCGACGACGTCGTCGACGTCATCCACGAAGAAGCCGACGAGGACATCAAGCGCCTCGGCGGTGTCGGCGATGAAGAGCTGTCGGACAACGTATTCTCAACGGTCAAGTCACGCTTCCTGTGGCTGGTCATCAATCTCGGCACCGCGCTGCTTTCGGCCAGCGTCATCGGCCTGTTCGATGGATCGATCGAGAAGATGATCGCGCTCGCCGTGCTGATGCCGATCGTCGCCTCCATGGGCGGCAATGCCGGCACGCAGACCATGACCGTGACCGTGCGCGCGCTCGCGACCGGCGATCTCGATATCTACAATGCCGGCCGCGTTATTCGAAGGGAAGTGGCAGTCGGTCTTGCCAATGGCGCCATGTTCTCGGTGATCATGGGCACCATCGCTGCGACCTGGTTTCACGACTATCAGCTCGGCTTCGTCATCGGCTCGGCCATGATCATCAATCTCTTCGCAGCAGCGGTCGCCGGCATTCTTTTGCCGTTGTTGCTGGATAAGGTCGGAGCCGATCCCGCCATCGCCTCGTCGGTTTTCGTGACCACGGTCACCGATTGCACCGGCTTCTTCGCTTTTCTGGGGATCGCCACCTGGTGGTTTGGCATATAGACAACTCGCAACCGGGTTGCACAAATTGACTATTACGTAAAAGTTAATATTATGGGTTCCTGAATATCGAGGGATCCATGCCGGTTAGCAAATATTACAGCATCACGGAGTTGACGCGCGAATTCGGAGTTTCGACGCGCACGCTTCGCTTTTATGAAGACGAAGGCCTCATTCACCCGGAGCGTCGTGGCCGCACGAGGCTGTTTCGCCCGACCGATCGGCGCCTGATCCAGGAGATCCTCCGCGGTCGCCGCATCGGCTTCACCATCGCCGAAATTCGCGAAATCATTCAGGTCTACAAGGAACCGCCGGGCGAGCTCGGGCAGCTCAAGCTGCTGATGAAGCGCGTCGACGAGAAGCGCGAGGACCTGCGCCAGAAGCGCAAGGATATCGACGACACTCTCGCCGAACTCGACAATATCGAAGAATCCTGCCTCGGCCGTCTGGCCGAGATCGGCGTCGGCACCTGATCGGTCAACGCGCCCCTTATTGGGGCGCGGCGCTGCACTCGCTGGCAAGGCCGAGGATGCGACCATCATCGGCCTTGACCTCGCCGGATTGAAACGGCGTGAACAGCTTCTGTTCCTGAAGTTTATCGAGCGTGCACTGGCAGAAGCTGCGGCACAGCGCTTCGCCTTCCTGCAGGCTGCAGGACGTGTTGCATTGCTGCAGGTAGGTCTGCACGGGATCGGGCTTGGCCGGCGGCACGATGTAAGCCAGCGCAAACGCGATCGAGATCAGCACCGGCTGGTGGATCAGATAGAAGGCGAGGCTGTGCCGGCCCAGCCTGGCGAGCAGGCTCGATCCGGTTCCCAAGCTGGCGAGCTTGGCGGGAAGCCCCGTTCTGAGTGCGATCGCAGCACCCGTCAGCCCAAGTAGAAACGGCACCATCCACGGAAACAGCGGAACATAATCGTTGGAACGCTGCGGCATCTCGGCGAAGCCGACCCAAGCGAGGTAGCGCGGGTCGAAGAACGGCGAACGCAGGATGCCCGGCGATACCCACGTATCGGCAACCCAGCCGGCGACCGCGACGACGGTGACGGCGACGATCGCGGGCAGGGGCAGCCGCAACAGCAACACGCCCACCACGCTCAGCACGGCGATGCAGTGCAGGATCCCGAAGAAGATCCATTCTCCCGGCATGAAAAAATAGGTCGCCACGGAGATGGCCACCGACGCGGCGGCGATCATCGCGAACCGCTTCCAGAACGAAGCCCAGCGCGTCTCCGGCGTATTGGCGAGCACGAGGCTGACGCCGACGATGAACAGGAAGGTCGAGGCTATGGCGCGAGCATAGAGCTTCAGCCAGCCGGTCTCGGCGGTACCCGGCGTAAGGTAGCCGACGAACTCCATGTCCCAGGTGAAATGATAGGTCGCCATCGCGATCAGCGCCGCGCCGCGCAGCGTGTCGAGCAAGCCGATGCGCGGCGGCTTTGGTGCCGCTACGGTCTCCGTCGCCGGAACAGTCATTCACAATCCCCCAGATGAGTCGTTTCCGTCGGCTGACGGATTGCTGCGGGGAATAGGAGAAAGGTGGAGATTTGATGACGGCTCGCGATCCATGATCGCCAGCCGCGCCTCGGAGAAGAACTGCCGCCGCGTCAGGACGACGATGACGATCGTGGTCGTCGCCATGAAGACGTAAGGGTTGATGAACCAGCCGAGATAGCCGATCGACAGGAAGATTGCCCTGAGCCCCTCGTTGAAATGACCGCCGGCGATGATGTTCATGCGGATGACGCGCTCGGCGGCCCGTTCCGCTGCCAGAACGTCGTTTTCCGTGTCGCGCATCATGGGGATGCCGCCGAACAGGATGGTGCAGTAGTTGAACAGCCGATAAGACCAGCCGAACTTGAAGAAGGCGTAGCCGAACAGAGCCGCCAGCCCGCCGACCTTCATCTCGAACACCGCGTGGCCGCTGTGCAGCACCAATGGCAGATCGGCGAACACCGCGTCGACCTTCTCCGTCGCCCCAAGCAGCGCGAAACAGCTGCCGACGGCGAAGATCGAGGTGGAGGCGAAGAAGGCAGTGCCGTTCTGCAGGCCGGCCATGATCTGCGTGTCGATCATCTTCAGGTCGCGGCGCAGCGAATTGTAGATCCATTCGCGCCGCCGCTCGATCATCGCATGTGTGAGACTGGTGCGACCGAAGAGACTGGCGCTGCGCAACAGTCGCGCATAGCCGAACCACATGAGCGCGAAGAAGCACAGGGCGATGTAATCTGGTGTCGTCATCATTATATTGATTCAGTCCCTCTCCACGCGCCCACTCTATAGATAGAAGCGCTGACCGCAACAACGGGCGGAAGTGGAACCTTTCACAGGATGATGTCGCACGCGTGAAATGCTATGTCGGTGGACCGAACGGATCGCAAGCCGCGCTGGCGTAGCTTGATTAAGTAAATTCTCAACAGGACGCACCCATGTTCCTTTCTGTTTTCGACGTATTCAAGATCGGCGTCGGCCCTTCCAGTTCCCACACGATGGGGCCGATGACGGCGGCGAACCGCTTTCTCGATCTGATTCTGTCGGATGAATGGCCGCGCCCGTCTTCGGGTGCCAATGTCGCGGCAATCAAGGTCAGCCTGCACGGCTCGCTCGCCCACACCGGTATCGGCCACGGGACGGGCAGGGCCGTCATCCTCGGCCTGATGGGTGAGCAGCCTGACAGCGTCGATCCCGACCAGATGGACGGCATCATCGACAAGGTCGAGCGCTCCGGCCGTATTACTCCACCTGGGCATTCCGCCTATCAGTTCCAGCCGAAGACCGATCTGGTATTCGACAAGAAGCAGCCGCTTCCGGGCCATGCCAACGGCATGTCCTTCTCCGCCTTCGACAAGGACGGCCGGATGCTCGTGCGCCGCATCTACTATTCCGTCGGCGGCGGCTTCGTCGTGACCGACACGGAACTGGAAACCATGCGCGCCAAGAAGAAGATGCCGTCGGATGGCGTCAAGGTGCCATATCCCTTCTCCACCGCCAAGCAGATGCTCGATATGGCGGCGCGCTCGGGCGTCTCGATCGCGCAGATGAAGCGCGCCAACGAGGAAAGCCAGCGCAGCCGTGAGGAACTTGACGAAGGCCTCGATCGGATCTGGGAAGCGATGCGCTCCTGCATCGAACGCGGCCTCAAGGTCGACGGGATCATGCCGGGTGGCCTCAATGTCCGCCGCCGCGCACGCTCGATCCATGACAAGCTGCAGGAAGAGTGGCGCAGCAACCGCATCAATCCACTGCTCGCCAACGACTGGCTGAGCGTCTATGCCATGGCCGTCAACGAGGAGAACGCGGCCGGCGGCCGCGTGGTGACCGCGCCGACCAATGGCGCCGCCGGCGTCATCCCGGCGACGATCCGATACTACGAGCATTTTCACGACGATTGGGACCAGAACGGCATCCGCGACTACCTGCTGACGGCAGCGGCAGTCGGCGGCATCATCAAGCACAACGCCTCGATCTCGGGCGCCGAAGTCGGCTGTCAGGGCGAAGTCGGCTCGGCGGCTGCCATGGCCGCAGCCGGTCTCGCCGCCGTGATGGGCGGCACGCCTGAGCAGATCGAGAATGCAGCCGAAATCGCGCTGGAACACCATCTAGGCATGAGCTGCGATCCCGTCGCCGGTCTCGTCCAGGTTCCCTGCATCGAGCGCAACGCGCTTGGCGCCGTGAAGGCCGTGACCGCTGCATCGCTCGCGATCAAGGGCGACGGTCGCCACTTCGTTCCGCTCGACGCCTGTATCGAGACCATGCGCCAGACCGGCTACGACATGAGCGAGAAGTACAAGGAAACCTCGACCGGCGGCCTCGCGGTCAACGTCGTGGAGTGTTGATCGGCCGGGCCGGCTATCGCGGTCTGGACGGCGTATCACACTGTGATTGGAAAACCGGCGGCTATGGGCCGCCGGCGCGTTCAAGCCGCTTGACGCTGCCGCGCAAAAGGATTTGAACGGCGGTATGGCATTGCATCTTATCAAACTCTGCGTCGGCGCCGACTCGATCGACGACTTGCGCGAATGGGTGGCCGAACGCTCCTTGAGGGCGATCGCCGCCGGCATGGAACCACACTCCGTCCACACGACCCGAATGGTCCCGAAGCGCGTTGAAGAGCTGCTCGACGGCGGCTCACTGTATTGGGTGATCAAGGGCCAGGTTCAGGCGCGGCAGAAGCTGCTCGATATCCAGAGCTTTACCGATGGCGAGGGCATTGGCCGCTGCCATCTGGTGCTCGGCCCCGAGGTCATCGAAACGGCGGTACAGCCGAAGCGTGCTTTTCAGGGCTGGCGCTATTATCCGGAAGAGGATCGCCCGCGTGATCTCGATACGCTCGGCGAGGGTGTTGCCGAGATGCCCGCGGACCTGCGCCGCGAGCTCTCCGAACTCGGCCTTCTCTGACGAAACGCATCACGTCAGAGAAAGACCCGTTCGTTTCGGCTCAGCGGAGCCGCATCGTCACCGGCGCCCGGCCTTCCGGGTTGGTGACGTGAAGATGGATGTTCGCTTCGGGCTGCGAGTAGCGCCAGGCGCGTGCGCCATGCGACAAGAGCAGGTTGATCAGGTCCTTGGTCTTGGCCGTTTTCGCCTTCGGCCGCGGCATGCCAATCTCGGCAAGACGCATCGCCGCCTCGTGAAGCGGATGCAGAACCGAGCGCGGATTCTTGCCAGTCAACCGACCTTCGGCCGGAAATTCCGGAACATTCTCGTTGATCGCCATAATTATCCCCGTACGCAATACAAATCAGGTCTAGGAAGGCCGGCCCTGTCGCGAACACCGATCACGGCCGAATTCCGGGCCGCCGCCTGAACTTGAGTAGGCGGCGGTCGTCTTCATCACTGGGCGGAGGCCCAGCACTTCACGCCGGCACGCTTCAGCGTGTTGCAGGCGTTGACGGCTTGCTTCTGGTCGTCGAAGCCACCGAAACGTGCGCGATAGCTGCCGGCATAGGCGACGGCGAAGGGCTTGGCGGAACGCAGTGCCTTGCCACCCTTGCTCTTGGCGCCGTCGAGAAGGTCCATTGCTGCTTCGCGGCTGGCCGAGACGCCGATCTGCACGACCCAGCCTTCCGGCTGCGCCTGCTTGGTGGATGCGGTCGTGACGTTGTCGACCGAGGTATCACCCTGTTCCGGCGGAACGTAGGCGGTGGTCGGCGTGGGAACCGGCGCGGCAGCGGCCTGCTTGATCGGCTGCGTCTTCACCTTCGTCGGCTGCGGCATTTCCTGCAGAAGCGGATTGTCGGACTTGGACGACGACGTGCCGGCATAGGCGACCTGCGCCGAGGCAACCTCGGTGCGGCTGACCGGCAGCGGATGCGTCGGCGGCAGTTCCGCGACTTCCTGCTTGGCAACGGTCACCGGAATGACGGTCTCGGACGAAATCTTCGGGGCCTGGGCAACCAGAGCGGATCCGCCACGGGTCGAAGCCTTCGGCAGGTAGGAGGCAATCAGGTTGCGCATCTGGGTGTCGCGGGCAGGCGTGGAAGCACCACCGAGAACCACGCCAACGATCGACTTGCCATCGACCTGAACCGAGCTGACCAGATTGAAGCCGGCAGCGCGGGTGTACCCGGTCTTGATGCCATCAACGCCGCGCACCGAACCGACCAGGCGGTTATGGCTGCGGATGATGCGGTTGCCGAACTTGAAGCTCTGCGTGGAGAAATAGCCGTAATACTGCGGGAAATGCTGGCGCAGCGCGATGCCGAGACGGGCCTGGTCGCGCGCCGTGGTCATCTGCGCGGTGTTCGGCAGGCCGTTGGCATTGCGGTAGGTGGTGCGTGTCATGCCGAGCGCATGCGCCTTCGCGGTCATGATCTGCGCAAAACGGTCTTCCGAACCGCCGAGCAGTTCGCCAAGCGCGGTAGAGGCGTCGTTGGCGGAAAGAGTGACGAGGCCGAGAATCGCCTGCTCGACCGAAATCGTGGCGCCCGGGCGAACGCCGAGCTTGGTCGGTGCCTGACCGGATGCGTGAGCGGAGAAGGGAACGGCGCTATCGAGACGGATGCGGCCCTGCTCGAGCGCTTCGAACGTCAGGTAAAGCGTCATCATCTTGGTCAGCGAAGCCGGATACTGCAAGCGATCGGCGTTTTCGCTGTAGAGGACATTGCCGGTATTGGCGTCGACGACGATGCCCGCATACTTCGAGTTGGCAGCTTCTGCGCTTGAAGCCAAGCCAACCATACCGACTGCCATGGACAGCGCAACGATCGCCTTGATCAGGAAATTGCTGGAGCGGGACGGGGAAGCGGAATAAGCTGACCTTGACACTATTTCACTCTTTGCTTGGCTTGCAGTTTAGAAGAATCGGGACCGCGCTTCGCCCGCACGATCAACCTCGTCGAAGGTAGCTCTTTGGGGTTACCAATCCGTTTATGATTAATCGTTTGTTTCACCGTTTCGGACCATTCTACCGAGATGTCGCGGAACGGTTCACGAGGCGCGTTTCCACAAATTGGGCAATAGCGGCATCAATATGTTCCCACTCCGCCAAATGACGGCTGGAGAAGCGGTAAAGCACACTTAAATCGCGCCCGACCTTGATATCGCGCTGGCAGTCGCCGCTGGTGGTAAACTCCGGGCTCGCCGGCAGCAGGCAGCGCACGACGTAGTCGGGATCACCCGCGCGCGGCGCCGTCAGCAGCACTTCGTCGCCATATCCGGTATCGGCTCGAAGCTTGTGAAGCGTCATGCCATTAGCGAATGGGTGCGGGGTTGGGTCGATCAGATGCGAGTAGATCGGCTCGAATCGGCCGGACATGTCACGCGACATGGTCGCCTGCGTGACCTGCAGGAAGATCAGGTCCGGGGACTTGGCGATGTCGTCGAAGCGATCGCGGTTCTCGCTCGAGTAACCCTGCATCTGCGGCCATGCCAGATAGAGGTCGGCGCGCTCGGTGGTGCCGCTATGCCGCTGGCTGGGGAAGCGGATCGTGTTTTCCTGGAGCTGAAGCGTATCCTGGCCGATCGTGAGTGTTACCGGCGCGGTGCTGTCGGTATTCCCGGCAAGCGACACGCGCGCGCCAAACCATCGGCCGCCAACGCTGATGGCAACGGTAAGCACCGCCAGAAGCGCGATGACAATGGTTGTGCGGATGAGAAAGCCAGTCGACAGCAGAGGGGATTCCTCGACCTCTGTGGAGCTCTGAATGGCCTGGCGCATGACGGCTTTCGCATATCTGACCGTCGCAGGAAAAACGTGAGCCGCCGGTGTCGCTGATCTATGGCGTGATGATCGGGCTTGTGTGGTTAATTAATCGTTAACCGGGCATCAGGGCATGCCGATGGCCCATAAAAAGCGAGCCGCTCCTGGGACAGCAGGAGCGGCTCTTGAGACGCCGGTCTGGACGTGCATGCGGGGACGGGACCAGGCGCCTTGCTTGCCCACCGGATTGCTCCGGCGGATGGAATTACTTGACGCTACCGACAGCCACGGCGCGGCCGTCCTGAAGCTTGACCCAGCGGGTCGGATCGCTGGACGACTGGCGCTTCAGATAGGTGTACTCGGTATCGGCCCAGAGCATGACCTTGTTGCGCATGTTGTCGAGAATGAAGTCGCCGCGATCGGTGCGAACGGTCAGCACGGCATGGCCATCGCCATTCGGCTGCAGCACGACGGTCATCAGGAGGTTCGACGGCGAGAAGCCGGCTTCGATCAGCATTTTGCGCTTCAGAAGCGCATAGTCTTCGCAGTCGCCTGCGGTCTTCGGATATGCCCAGCGTTCTTCGACGCCGTAGATCTCCATGTCGGTCATCGGCGTGATCTCGGAGTTGACCTGATAGTTGATCTTCAGGATCGTCTTCCAGCTGTCTTCGGTCAGCACCATCGTGCCCTGGTCGCCGGCTGCGTTCTTGCAGTCCTCAGGAATTTCCTTGCAGAACTGGTAAGCGCCGATCGGCGGGCTGGTGTTGCCGAGAACGGTCATGCTCTGGTAGCCGGCCTGTCCGACGCCTGCCATGGACATGAGCATCGCAGCAGCGGCGAAGCCGCCCTTGATGAAGTTTGTTATCGTCATTTGTATGTCCCCGTTTGTGAGGAGACATTGCCAGACGTGTTTTTACTCGACGCAAAATTCAGAAGCAAAATTAAAGGCTTAGTTGATTCAAAAGCGCGTCGAATTCGACTAAAATCAACATCGAATTTTACCGGAATTCGAAGGGAATTTTTACCAAGATTGCTTCAAATTTTATCTTTCTCAAAAAGGCCTCGCCGCCATCGGATGGCTCGTTTCGAGGCAAAAGATTAACGCCGGCGGCCACGGCGCGATTTCGGTAATATTGCGTTCATCATGTGGCTTGGAGGGAAACGGTGCTCTTTCGACCGTTGGAACGCCGGATTCGCCCGCAAATGGCGCGTTTTGAGCCGCTTTTTAAGGTGATGCGTCGAAAATTATTTTTGAGAAATTTCGCGAAATCTGTCGGTCGCGGCGATAATTGCGCGCGCCATGCCGTCGTGATCGGGTGCATGAGCGGCGTTTTCGACGATGACGAGCTCGCTTCCCGGCCGCGCGCGCGCCAATTCCCATGCCGTGGTCAATGGTGCCTCCAGATCGAGCCGTCCCTGAACGAGAACGCCGGGGATCGAGGCCAGCTTTCCAGCGTCCCGCAACAGCGCACCTTCTTCGAGCCATGCCCCATGGCTGAAATAGTGCGTTATGATCCGGGCACGGGTGAGCAGATATTCCGGATTTCGCCAGCGCCGGGGGTAGCCCTCGGGATTGTTAAGCAGGATGGAGGCCGCCTCCCAATCATGCCAGTCCCGCGCCGCCTTGAGGCGGACGCCGAGATCGGGCCCATTGAGCAATTCTCGATAACCCTCAAGAACGCCCTTGGCCCTCATGTCACCGGGAAGGGACGCGTTGAGTTGGTGCCATTTCTCGGGAAACAGCGCGGCCATTCCCTGTGTCAGCCATTCGATTTCCGATCGGCGCGTTGTCGTCACGCCTGCAAGCACCATCGCCGCGACGCGGGCCGGATGGGTCTGCGCATAGGCGAGCGCAAGCGTGGATCCCCAGGATGTCCCGAACAATACCCAATCCGTCACCTCAAGGTGACAACGGAGTTTCTCGATATCGTCGATCAAGTGCCAGGTCGTGTTGGCGGAAAGATCCGTCCGCATGTCGGCGGCATTGGGAAGGCTGCGGCCGCAATTTCTCTGGTCGAACAGGATGATCCGATAGACGGATGGGTCGAAATAGCGTGCCGCCGAGGGCGATGCGCCGGAGCCCGGCCCGCCATGCAGATAGAGCGCCGGCCGTCCATGCGGATTGCCGTAGCTTTCCCAATGGATCAGATGGCCGTCCCCGACATCGAGGAAACTGTGATCGTAAGCTTCAATCTCGGGATAAAGAATCGACATCGGGCGCGCCTCCTAAAGAGGCGCTTCAATCCATCAGCTTTGTGAAGCCGCGATGACGGTGATCAGAGAAATTCGCGTAGCGTGTCGCGCGATTGAAGCGACAGGAACTCGATCGCGACGCCTTCGACGAAGTGACGCACCACGCGGCCGCGCATGTTGCCGAGACGAAGCGCTGTGCCGATCGCCGGGCGAACCTCGACGTCGACGGCAGCACCCGAGAGCGACAAGTCCATGATCCGGCACATATACTGCGTACCGTCTTCAAGCGTGATTTCCGTCTGCGTCTCGCGCGGCATCAGACGATCGTGACGACGATCTTCCGGCAGGCCGAGCTCGTGCTTGTTGGCAAGCCACGTCAGCTGCGCGGCAAGCTTCTCGCGCTTGCGCTCGGTGGCGTGGATGGACATGTTGAAGCCGCGGCTGTCGATCGTCTGGACATAGCCTTCGACGCGACCGAGGTGATCGATATAGGCAACGACGCGTTCGTTGACGCGCGGGCGGCCCTGGCAGGTCACATACATGTCGCCGGGCGACATATCGATGACCAGGCACTCGAATTCCTCGTAATTTGCCAGCATCAGGCGGCCCTGCATATTGATGGGCACGCGCTGAAATGCACCTTGTTCAAGACGAGGCGCAGTTTTTTGCGTCTGAGCTTGCTGGAAAGCGTGCATTAAAGGGCTTCTTTTACAAATAGCTTTGGCGCCAAGCTTTACTCGCAATCCATTAACAGAAGGTTGTTCAGGCGAGGGGGTTTTACCGCTCAGCGGTAGTGCCGAAATGGCGCATCCTGTTTCACGGGTTCATCCATCAGGCTGGACATCAGACGACGCACCGTATCGGCGATCGAGCGGCTGCCGCTGGTCGCCGCACGAGGCTCGTTCGCGCCGCTTTGCGTGTTTTCCGTTGGGTCGAGCTGCTCATGCAGCAACCGGCTGCGGTCGAGCGCCAGGAACTGCAGCGGGACGACCTCCAGCCAGCTCGCGGTCGTGGCCGGTGCGATTGCGCCGAGCAGCTTGTCGCATTCCCCCTCGGCATTGCGCAGCGGCAGAAGAATGATCTCGAAGGCCGCGCGATGGCCGGCGGTGCTGTATCCGGTGGCGTTCAACAGCGCCGGGATGCCATGCTCCATGACGCCGACGGCCGTCTTTTCGATGTCCTCGTGCCCGTGTGCCCAGAGCTCCGACAAACAGCTGCCGCCGAGATCGTGGCCGAAGAGATCGCAGATGCGGGTACCGGCTAGACGGAAGGTGACGCGGCTCGTCTCGGACGTTTCGAGCATGAAGAGGCTGGAGAGAATCTGGCTGATATCGCGTGGCTCCACCTGCGTCCGCAGGGGAGCGATCTCGCTGCCGCGTAGCTTGTTCCAGTAGTCGAAGATCTGGATGGTGGTGTTGAGGCGCATGGGACTGCCGATCTGTTTCATTTCGGTTCAAACGGCGGCCATCATGGCCACCTTGCTCTATGCCATGCGGATTTCATGCCAGATCCGGGCAGTTAAGGTTAAGGAAGGGTTTCGATTGTCTGTGACGGCCTCTCGTGCCAGTATCTTTTCATTGCTTCCGGTATTGGAAGTTCAGCATGAATTGCTCGGGCGCGAGGTCATTCTCGGGGGACGCTCAGCAAGCCGTTCGGTAGATTGCCGGACGGCTTTTTTTTTGACCTGTCGTCCTGTAAGCCAGTGCACGCGAAGTGAACGAGGAATGCAATGGACGATACGAACGAGCCGCACCAGCCGACCGAGCCCGCCGCCAAGCCGCCGCGTACGCCCGTTTTCCATCTTCCCGGCGCCATTGTCGCAACGATCGGTCTCTTGGCGGCGATTTATGCCGTGCAGGCGATTTTCCTGACCGAAAGCGGCGTCGACATGCTGTTCTTCGATTTCGGCTTCATTCCGCTGCGCTACATCACGCCCTTGGCCGAGCAGGGGCCGCAATTGTTCTGGACGCCGCTCACCTATTCGCTGTTGCACGGCAATATCGAGCACATCCTGTTCAACGGGCTCTGGCTGATGGCCTTTGGCGCCCCCGTCGCCCGCCGCATCGGCTGGGTTCGCTATACTGTGTTCTGGGTTCTCGCCGCCGTCGCTTCCGCCGCGCTTCACGCCGTGCTGAACTGGGGACAGGCGACCGTGCTGATCGGTGCATCCGGCGTGGTGTCGGCCTTGATGGGCGCAGCCTGCCGCTTCGCATTCCCGTCGGAGCGCCGCGTGGCGCTTCCCGCCCATCTCAATCCGCGCCTCTCGATCGTGGAAACCTTCCGCAGCCGCACCGTCGTCATGTTCATGCTCTTCTGGTTCGTCGGCAACATCCTGATCGCCGTCGGCATTCCACTGATCGGTGACACCGGCGCGCCGATTGCCTGGGACGCCCATATCGGCGGCTTTCTCTTCGGCTTCGTGCTGTTTTCGCTGTTCGACCGGCCGCCGCCCGAACTTCCCTCTATTTCAGAGGATGCGGATATATTGCAATCCTGAGCGTTGAAGTGCACCATTCGAACTGATCCGCGTTGGGAGGAGAGACCGCCGCGGATGCCTGTGATCAGCTGAAGTGTCTCACTTTCGACATAGGAGGTTCAAATGTCCAATACAGTCAAAGCCATACTGGATGCCAAGGGCAGGGATGTCGTCACCGCCGGCCCGAACACGACCGTTTCCGAAGCAGCCGCGATTCTGAGCAAGAAGAAGATCGGCGCCATCGTCATCGTCGGCATGGAAAACAAGATCGCCGGGATTTTTACCGAGCGCGACGTGGTTCACGCGATCGCAAAGTCCGGCCCCGCCTGTCTTGATAGCTCCGTGGCATCGGTGATGACGGCGAAGGTCTATCGCTGCAACGAGGCAACGACCGTCAACGAACTGATGGAACTGATGACCAGCCGGCGCTTCCGCCATGTGCCGGTTGAAACCGCTGGAAAGCTTGCCGGTATCATCTCGATCGGTGACGTGGTCAAGACGCGTATCGCCGAGGTCGAACGCGAGGCCGAGGACATCAAGGCCTATATCGCAGGCTGAATGAAGGCGCGCCGGCTTGCTCAGCTGGAGCCGGCGAACAACTCCTGCATGCGCCTCAACTCGGGAAGCCGCGCCGTGGCTTCCTGATAGCCGCGCTCGATCGCTTCGCCGGCTCGATGAAACTCCGAAAGACCGATATCGCTCAATCTAGGTTGAAGCGAGATATCCGGCGGATCGCCCGCCAGACGCGCGCGCGCGATGCGATCCTGGATGATATTGAACGCCTGCACCATCACCCCGGTCATGCCAAGCTTGGCATAAGGCGCGTGCTCCTGCTTTTGCACCTCGGACGGCGTCAGGCTTGCGCTGTGGCGCACCACGGCCGAGCGGCCATAGATGTCGTAGTTGAGGTTGACGGCGACGACCAGCGGCTGCTCATAGGCGCGGCAGACCGAGACGGGAACGGGATTGACCAGCGCGCCGTCGACCAGCGTCCGGTGGTTGCTGCGCACAGGCTCGAAAATGCCGGGCAGGGCGTAGGAAGCCCTCAGCGCCGTGATAAGCGAGCCGTTGGCGATCCACACCTCGTGGCCGCTATTGACTTCGGCCGACACCGCAACGAAAGGGCGGTCGAGGTCCTCGACATTCAGCCCTTCCAGATGTTCCTGCATGCGCTTGGTGAGCCGCATGCCGCCGAACAGGCCGCTGCCGCCGATGGTCAGATCAAGCAGGCTGGCGATCCGGCGCATGGTCAGCGACCGCGCGAAACTCTCGAGCTCGTCTAGCTTGCCCGCCAGATAGCAGCCGCCGACCAGCGCACCGATCGATGTGCCGGCTATCATGCCTATCTCGATGCCCGCTTCGTCGAGCGCACGCAGTACGCCGATATGCGCCCAACCGCGCGCGGCGCCACCGCCAAGGGCAAGCGCCAGCTTCGGCTTCTTCGGTGTGGGGACGGGGAGCTTTATGTCGGAGGGCGAGGCGATGCCAGCGTCGGAACCGACGGCTTCGGAGCCTTGACGGATCAAACTCCAGCTCACCATGGCAAACCTCCCCCTGGCACGACGCGCAGGCAAATATTAGTGCGCCGCCACCCTTTCGAATTGGTATATGGCCGCCTCTTCTGACCCAAAAAGAGACGGTAGGCCGTTGTTACGGTTGTTTTCCGTAGACTTCATGAGGATCGAACTGGCGCTCGTCGTCGGCGATCTCAAGCATAGGCTTGCCGTCTTCCAGGCTCACCGTCCGATAGAAGCAGGAACGGCGACCAGTGTGGCAGGTCGCGTCGTGACCGGCAACTTCGACCTTTAGCCAAATTGCATCCTGGTCGCAGTCGGTGCGGATTTCCTTGACCGTCTGGATGTTGCCCGAGGTTTCGCCCTTCAGCCAGAGCTTGCCGCGCGAGCGGCTGAAATAGTGGGCCTGGCCGGTCTGGATCGTCAGCGCCAATGCCTTGGCGTTCATATGCGCCACCATGAGCAGCTCGCCATCATGGGCGTCCGTCACGATCGCGGTGATCAGGCCGCGGTCATCGAACCGCGGCGTGAAATCACCGGCATCCTCGAGCTCGGACTTGTCTTCGGACGGCGCATTGAAGGCAAATGGCATCATCGCGGCTTTCTGAAATGAAGCCGGTCAGCGGCTCCGCACCATGGAAATAAACCGGGCTTGATCAGCCGGCTCAGTTTTAAATGTGCCGGTGAAGGTTGTCGTCAATGTGGTCGAGCCCTGTTTCTGAACACCGCGCATAGCCATGCACATATGTTCGGCCTCGATCATCACCGCGACGCCGCGCGGAGCGAGCGTTTCGTCGATCGAACGGGCGATCTGGGCGGTCATGGTTTCCTGCGTTTGCAGGCGACGGCCATAGATTTCAACCACGCGCGCAATCTTCGACAGGCCGAGAACCTTGCCGTCGGGCATGTAGGCCACATGCGCCTTGCCAATGATCGGAACCATGTGGTGTTCGCAATGCGAGAAGAAGGGAATGTCCTTCACCAGCACCATGTCGTCATAACCCGCGACCTCTTCGAAGGTCCGGCCAAGCACCTCTTGCGCATCCATCTCATAGCCGGCGAAAAGCTCGCGATAGGCTTTCGCGACACGCGCCGGCGTATCCAGCAAACCCTCGCGCGCAGGGTCGTCGCCGGCCCAGCGGAGCAGCGTGCGCACCGCATCTTCGGCTTCCTTCTGGCTTGGGCGATTGGATTCTGGCGTGGTCTGCGGAAAGTTCTTTACGATGGCGTCCATCTGCAACTGTCTCCTGATCCGCAATGCGGACCGTATTTCGGACTAGCCACTGGCAATCCCACTCGGGAATAGTGCACCTTTGGCAGGCTCCGGGGCTTTCAGGGCGAAATTCTGCGGCCCATCCGGCACGGTTTCCCATTCAAACTTACACGAGGCCATTGCATTTCCATGGCCTTCGAACGACATACATATAGGAAAACGGCATCGCTATGTAAGTCTTCCAGCGTGACACGGTGTGTTTTTGTTTGGGTGACGATGAACAATGAGCCGTCTATCCGCATGAAATATGGAGCGGAATACCCGATGGACGACATCTACAACAGCAAAATTCTCGAATTTGCCGGTAATATTCCGCTGATCGGCGCTCTTGAGGAACCCGACGCCAGCGCCCAGGCGCACTCCAAGCTCTGCGGCTCCAAGGTCAGGATATGGCTGAAGATGGACGGCGACACGGTCTCGGCCTTCGCCCATGACGTCAAGGCGTGCGCGCTCGGCCAGGCCTCTTCCTCGATCATGGCCCGCCATGTGGTCGGCGCGACGGCACAGGAGCTGCGCCAGGCGCGTTCGGACATGCTCGCCATGCTGAAGGAAGACGGTGAGGGCCCATCGGGGCGTTTCGAGGATATGCGCTATCTGCGGCCCGTTCGCGACTACAAGGCCCGCCACGCCTCCACCATGCTGACCTTCGACGCCGTGGTCGATGCGATCGGACAGGTCGAGGCCAAGCGCGCCGAGACCGTGGAGGCCTGAGCGGATCGCCATGTGCCAGTTCTGCTCGCTGAACCATGATGACGACGAGGACGAAGGCGGCGCGGCCGCTTCGCCCAGGAAGAAGCCGGTGCATCACTCGCGCAATTACACCGGTCCTTTCCGCAAGACACCGGACCGCCTGTTCGGCATGGGCCTTATCCGGCTCTACCAGCTGACCCTATCCGGGTTCATCGGCAATTCCTGCCGCCACATCCCGACATGCTCCGAATACGGCTACGAGGCCATCGCCCGCCATGGTCTTTGGAGCGGCGGATGGATGACGCTGTTTCGCGTCGGCCGCTGCGGCCCCGGCGGCACCAGCGGTCTCGACCGTGTGCCGGAAACGCTGGGTGACCGTTTCCATTGGTGGACGCCGTGGCGCTATCTCGTGTTCGGCCGCAAGCCGACGTGACGGTTTACGTCGCACTCCTCCATAGCATCGTTCTGGCACCGGGTCGCAGAGTGATCATGTCCGACCTGCGCGACATGGCCACGTCGCTCGGCTATCGCAATCCACGCACTCTCGTTTCAACAGGCAACATCGTCTTCGAGGCGCCATCGTCACCGATTGGAGACATGGAAGCGCGGCTTGAGCAGGCGTTCCGCGCGCGCTTCGGAAAACCGGTCGATATCCTCGTTCGCACGGCCGAGGATTGGCGCAAGATCGCGGCCGCCAATCCGTTCCCCGATGGTGATGGTAGCCAGGTCATTCTGCGCGTGATGCGAAAGCCGCTCGACCGCACCGTTATCGAGCGGCTGAGGCCCCACGCCCAGCCGACCCAGCGCCTTGCCGTGATCGGTGGCGATCTCTGGATCGATTTCGCCGGCAAGCCCAGCGAATGGAAGCTGCTCTCCGCTCTGACGACCAAACGCATGGGCGTCGGCACGCTGCGCAACTGGAACACCGTTCGCGGCCTCGCCGAAATGGTCGCGCAGGAGGCCGGCATTCAGCCTCTGGCCTAGAGTTCCGGCGATCCGTAGCAAATGAAGGCCAGCTTGTTGCCGTCGGGGTCCCTGATATAGGCGGCGTAAGGCGCGCCGCTGTAATGAGCCCGGTAGCCGGGTGCCCCATCGTCCGATCCGCCGCCCGTAAGCGCGATTTCATGCAGGCGATCGACCCGGGCAGGCTCGTCGATACGAAACGCCGTCATCGTTCCGTTGCCGGCGGTTGAATATCCTTTCAACGGGTAGCCGACAGAGAAGCGTGAAACCGTTTCGTCATCCTTGCGCCCCCAGGACGCGGAGGTGCCATCGAGAAAGCACTGCTCAAGGCCCATCTCACGAAACAGTGCATCATAGAAACCGACCGATCGTGGGAGGTCGTTTGTTCCAACGGTGGTGTAAAGGATCATGCGCCACCTTGCGTTGCTGTTTTTTGTCACTTTGCCATCGGCCGGGCCATTGTCAATGTGGCGATACTGTTGCCACGCCGGATCGGCTTTTCCTTTACTGCGACGGCAAATCCCGGTATCAGGCGGCGGCGTATTCGTGATCCGAAACGCGTCATTGCAACCACCCGCATTCGTTGGCGGGACTGGACAAGGAGAATTCGAAAATGTCCCAATCCGTTTCCCTGACATTCCCCGATGGTTCCGTGCGCAGCTACGATGCTGGCGCAACCGGCAAGGATGTCGCTGAATCCATTTCCAAGTCGCTTGCCAAGAAGGCCGTCGCCATTGCGATCGACGGCACCGTGCGCGACCTTTCCGATCCCGTCGTCGACGGCACGATCGAGATCATCACCCGCACCGATCCCCGCGCGCTCGAGCTCATCCGCCACGACGCGGCCCACGTCATGGCCGAAGCCGTGCAGGAGCTCTGGCCCGGCACGCAGGTCACGATTGGTCCCGTGATCGAGAACGGCTTCTATTACGACTTCGCAAAGAACGAGCCCTTCACGCCTGACGATCTTCCGAAGATCGAAAAGAAGATGAAGGAAATCATCTCGCGCAACGCTGCCTTCACCAAGCAGATCTGGTCGCGCGAGAAGGCCAAGGAAGTCTTCGCCGCCAAGGGCGAAAGCTACAAGGTCGAACTCGTCGATGCGATCCCTGAAGGACAGGATCTGAAGATCTACAATCAGGGCGAATGGTTCGACCTCTGCCGTGGCCCGCATATGGCCTCCACCGGCCAGATCGGCACGGCCTTCAAGCTGATGAAGGTAGCCGGCGCTTACTGGCGTGGCGACAGCAACAACGCCATGCTCTCGCGCATCTACGGCACGGCCTGGGCCGAGCAGGCGGACCTCGACAACTACCTGCACATGCTGGCGGAAGCTGAAAAGCGCGATCACCGCAAGCTTGGCCGCGAGATGGACCTGTTCCATTTCCAGGAAGAGGGCCCCGGCGTCGTCTTCTGGCACGGCAAGGGCTGGCGGATGTTCCAGGCGCTGACCTCCTACATGCGCCGCCGCCTTGCCGGCACCTATGAAGAGGTCAATGCCCCGCAGGTTCTCGACGCCTCGCTCTGGGAGACCTCGGGTCACTGGGGCTGGTACCAGGAGAACATGTTCGCGGTGAAGTCGGCCTATGCCTTCACGCACCCTGAAGACAAGGAAGCCGACAACCGCGTCTTCGCGCTGAAGCCGATGAACTGCCCGGGTCACGTGCAGATCTTCAAGCATGGCCTGAAGTCCTATCGCGAGCTGCCGATCCGTCTGGCCGAATTCGGCACGGTGCATCGCTACGAGGCCTCCGGCGCGCTGCACGGCCTGATGCGCGTTCGCGGCTTCACCCAGGACGACGCGCACGTCTTCTGCACGGAAGAGCAGATGGCAGCCGAATGCCTGCGCATCAACGATCTCATCCTGTCGGTCTATGAAGACTTCGGCTTCAAGGAAATCGTCGTCAAGCTCTCGACCCGTCCTGAAAAGCGCGTCGGCTCCGACGCTCTGTGGGATCGCGCCGAGGCCGTCATGACCGAAGTGCTGAAGACGATCGAGGAGCAGTCCGAAGGCCGCATCAAGACCGGCATTCTGCCGGGCGAGGGCGCGTTCTACGGTCCGAAGTTTGAATACACGCTGAAGGACGCCATCGGCCGTGAATGGCAGTGCGGCACCACGCAGGTCGACTTCAACCTGCCGGAACGCTTCGGCGCCTTCTATATCGACAGCAACTCCGAAAAGACGCAGCCGGTGATGATCCATCGCGCCATCTGCGGCTCGATGGAGCGCTTCCTCGGTATCCTGATCGAGAACTTCGCCGGCCATCTGCCGCTGTGGATGTCGCCGCTGCAGATCGTCGTCGCGACGATCACCTCGGAAGCCGACGCTTACGGCGAAGAAGTGGCGGAAGCGCTGCGCGAGGCAGGCCTCCACGTCGAGACCGACTTCCGCAACGAGAAGATCAACTACAAGGTTCGCGAACACTCGGTCACCAAGGTGCCCGTCATCATCGTCTGCGGCAAGAAGGAAGCCGAAGAGCGCACGGTCAACATCCGTCGTCTCGGAAGCCAGGAGCAGAGCTCGATGTCGCTCGACGACGCGATCGCTGCCCTGACGCACGAAGCGACGCCGCCGGACGTGCTGCGCAAGGCTGCTGCCCGGAAGGCGAAGGCCGCCTGAGGCCTTCGTGATCCTGAACTGAAAACAAAAACGCCCGGTCAGCAATGATCGGGCGTTTTGCGTTGATGGCGATGTAGGATGCGTCAGTCGGAATCGACGCCGCCTGCGGCGGCACCGCTCTGCAGCTGCTCGAACGAGGGCAGCGGCTGTGACGCGTGCGATTGTTCCGTCGGGGTCTGCTGCTCCGGCGGCAGCTGCTGCAATGTCGTGGCGGCCGGTCCCTGGTCCGGTTGCACGTCCTTCATCAGGACTTCGACATCGGTGTTCTTGCCGGCCTCGACCTTGAATTCGCGCTGGTAGATCTTGTCCTTGTTGCGCGCCACGGCGGAATACTCGCCTTCGGCAAGCACCATGGTCGGAAACGCGCTGACGCTTTCGCCGACGCTGTCGCCTGCAGCCGTCAGGATCGACCAAGCGGTATCGGCGATCGCTTCGCCGCCCTTGTCGGAAACCAGCTTGAAGGTGATCTGCGCCGCCTTGTGCTGGATCGTCGCTTCGGTGAGCTTGCCCGCTTCCACCTGGATGTCGGCCCGCACCGATGCGTTGGTCTCGCCGTAATCGGAAACGACGTGATAGGTGCCGGCGTTGAGCCGCACGACGGTATTCGGCGGCACGTCGGCCATCACCAGCCCACGCTCGCCGTCATCGCGCACATCGGCGGAATAGATCGAAAAGCTCAGCTGATCCGGCCGGATCTTCACATCAGACCCCGAGACAGCGTTGAGCAGCAGTCCGCCGGCCTCCAGAACCATCGTCTGCTTTTCAAGCGCGCCGTCCTCGGGAACCGAGAGCTTGCGCGTCACGCCGGCGCGGCCGAAGGACACGTTGACGAAATAGTCGCCCGGCGCCAGCTGGAAGTCGGCCGAGCCACCCTGGGAGCTGGCGATCAACGGCAGCTTGCCGTCGCTGCCCGCGACAGGGCTGAACACATACCACGAGAGCCCGTCCTTGACGGCGTCGCCCGATGCCGTGAGCTTCGCCTCGAGCGCGACGGAATGCAGCTTGGCGCCCTGGGGCGTCGTGCCGGGCGCGATAAAGGCGTTGAGCTTGGGCATCTTCGTCGTGGTGTCGAGCTGCTTGAACTCCTTGAAGGCATCCTGCGCGCCGGCGCCGGCGGGGATCAAGGCAAGGAGGGCTACGGCAACACTCCAGCGGGCGTATGGCAAAATGCCGAGCATGTGTTTTGCGAACCAATTGACAACTGAAATGACAGAGGCCACTTCAAGACCAACCGGATGGCAAATTCAAGACCCATCCCCGATACCGCAATGAAAATGAGAGTTTCTTGCCTATGAGATCCGATATCAAGCTGATCGACTACCTCGGTGTCCGCCGCTCCATCCCCGCCTTCCAGATGTCCGAGCCCGGTCCCGAAAAGCCCGAGATCGAGGAAATCCTGCGCCTTGCCTCGCGCGTGCCGGATCACGGCAAGCTCGCGCCCTGGCGTTTCATCGTCTATCGCGGCGAGGAACGCGCCCGCATCGGCGAGGAGCTTCTGAAGCTTGCTTTGGAAAAGAAGCCCGATCTCTCCGAAGAGATGATCAAGGTCGAGCGTAGCCGCTTCACGCGCGCGCCCGTCGTCGTCGCGGTCGTCAGCAAGGCCGGCCCTCACGTCAAGGTCCCGGAATGGGAGCAGCTGATGTCGGCTGGCGCCGTATGTCTCAACATCATCTTCGCTGCCAACGCCCATGGCTGGGTCGCCAATTGGCTGACCGAGTGGTTCGCCTATGACGAACGCGCCTATCCGCTGCTGGGCGTCGAGGAAGGCGAGAAGGTCGCCGGCTTCATCCACATGGGCTCGACGACGTTCCCACCCGTCGAGCGCCCGCGTCCCGAGCTTTCCGATACTGTCACCTGGGTCGGCGGGGAAGGCTGATGTTCTACACCACGGATCAGAACCGGCACGGCCTTGCGCACGATCCCTTCAAGGCGATCGTGTCGCCAAGGCCGATCGGCTGGATCGGCAGCAAGGGCAGGGATGGCACGCTCAACCTCGCGCCATACTCCTTCTTCAACGCCGTGTCGGATCGTCCGAAGCTCGTGATGTTTTCATCGAGCGGCCGCAAGGACAGCTACCGGAACGCCAGCGAGACCGGCGAGTTCACCTGCAACTTCGTTAGTCGCAACCTGATCGACAAGATGAACAAGTCCTCGGCTGCCGTCGCTTACGACGTCGACGAATTCGCATTGTCGGGCCTCACGCCGAAGAAGGGCGAACTCATCGATGCTCCCTATGTGGCCGAAGCCTTCGCGGTTCTGGAGTGCAAGGTCACCGAGATCATCGAGCCGAAGTCGCTGAGCGGCGAGCCGTCGGAGAATGTCATGATCTTCGGCCAGGTCGTCGGTATCCATATCGATGAGGCGATCCTGCGCGATGGCCGCATCGACATGGGGCTGGCAAGACCCGTCGCGCGCTTGGGCTACATGGATTACAGCGAGAGCAGCGATGTGTTCGAACTCTTCCGACCCAAGGCTTGAAGTGTCTATCGGTCCTGCTGAACGGTTAAAGTATATGGTGAACCAATCATAAACTTTTTGCCGCTACCGTCATCCTCAACACTTGGGGTGCGAGAGAATCGCACTTGAGGATTGGGGTTCGCGGTGATCGTAGAGGCATTTCTTCGTTGGGTTGAGACTGCCAAGGTTGGAGACCGGGCGAGGGCGGCGAGCGCGCTCGGCCGGGCCTACCTGCAGTCGGAAATGTCTCTGGAGGAGCGCAAGGCCGCCGAGATGGCGATGACCTTCCTGCTCGACGACCCGTCGCCGAAGGTTCGTCTTGCCATGGCCGAAGCGATCGCATGGTCGCCGGATGCGCCCCGCGCCATCGTCCTGTCTCTGGCCGGTGACCAGGCCGAGATCGCCTGCCACGCCATCACTTTCTCGCCGCTTCTCTCTGACGCTGATCTGGTTGATCTCGCCGCACGCGGCAGCGCCGTCACCCGCATGTTGATCGCCGCCCGCTCCAGCATTTCGCGCTCGGTCGCAGCCGCGCTTGCCGAGATCGGCGGCGAGGAAGATGTGCTGTGCCTGCTTGAAAACGAAGGCGCCGCGATCGCCCCGCAGGCGCTGAAGCGCATTGCCGAACGGCTGGGCGACGACTGCGAAGTCCGCAACCTCCTGCTCGATCGCCCGGATCTTCCGGCCGACGCCCGTCAGCTTTTGACGCAGCATGTCAGCGACGCCCTCATCAATCTGCCTCTTGCGCAGGCCGCGATCGGCACCGGTCGGCTGCAGCGCGTGGCCCGCGAGGCGACGGAAACCGCGATCGTCGCCATTGCCGGTGAGATCACGCCACGCGAAGTTGCCGATCTGGTGGAGCATCTGCGCGTCAGCGGACGCCTGACGCCATCCTTCCTCATGCATACGCTGTGCTCCGGCAAGATCGAGTTCTTCGCCGGCGCCATCGTCAATCTGACCGGCTGCGACGAGCGGCGGGTGCGCTCGATCCTGGCGACCGGCCGCATGCATGCCGTGCGCGCGCTTTATGAATCGGCTGGTCTTGCCCGCGATATCAGCGTGATCTTCGTCGAAGCCACCTTGCTGTGGCGCGAGGCGTCGAAATCCACATCAGGCACGATGCTGGCCAATGTCTGCGGCCGGTTGCTGCAGAGTTTCCGCAGCCGTAACACCACGCATGGCGCTGTGCAGGAACTGCTGGAGATGGTCGAGAAGCTGCATGTCGCCGAGCAGCGACAGTCGGCACGCGGCTATGCCTACATGACGGCGCTCGCCGCCGCTTGAGGCTAATTGCTCAAGCGCCTCACGACCCAGGAATAGCTTCCTGAGACAAAATGCACGGGCGTCGCGAGCGCTGATTTCATCGAATGGCCAGAGGGAAGGTGCGTGCGTACCTCTGCCGCCATTCTGGACGCCAGGCCGGAAACCCCGGTCTGCGGCTTTTCCTCGATAACGGCAGGCGCTGGTACTGGCGCTGCGGCGATCACCTTTGGCTCGGGTGGCAGCGGCGGATGCGGAGGCTCGCAGACGGCAATGACCGTCGGGTAGCTGATGTTCGAATAATGCTTCAACTGCCGCTCGGAATCGGCATCGCACATCGCCACCGTCTCAAAGTGCTTTCCCACCGTCGCCACGTAATTGCACTGCGTGACCGAGTCGTTGCAGCCGAGGATGGTCATGGCGATGAGGACAGCTTGCATGGGGGCGCTTTCGATATTGAACCGCTCCCCTTAGACGCAGCAATTTCAACCAAATGAAGGCCGCTTTCCGGCATCCATGCGGAGCAAGATTACAATCAGGAAAGGTGATGCCGTCGATCAGCCTTCGGCGACGGGCGCGATCAGCCTTCGGCGACCCTCGGCGGTGGCGGAGCCTGCTCGTCGATCAGCACCTGCGGACCGAGATCCGGCTTTTCGGCCGTGCGAACCTCATGCATCCATTCGCGCCAGATCGCCACCAGAAGCGCCATCAGTACCGGGCCGATGAAAAGCCCGAGGAAGCCCATGGTCTTCACGCCACCGATCAGACCGAAGAAGGTCGGCAGGAATGGCAGCTTGATCGGGCCACCCACCAGCTTGGGGCGCAGCGTCTTGTCGACGATGAAGAGTTCGACGGTACCCCAGACGAACAGGCTGACGCCGGCAACGGGCGAGCCGCTGGCAAGCAGGTACAGCGACACCAATGTGAACGACAGCGGTGCGCCGCCGGGGATCAGCGCCATGATGCCGGTGATGACGCCGAGCGTCACGGGCGAGGGCACGCCGGCGACCCAATAGGCGACGCCGAGCACGATGCCTTCGCCGATGGCGATCAGCGTCATTCCCATCACGGTCGAGCTGATCGTGGCAGGCACCACGCGCGAAATCCGCTCCCAGCGATTGGGCAGGATGCGCTCGCCGAGCATGTCGATCTGGCGGGAGAAATCCGCACCGTCGCGATAGACGAAGAACAGTGCGATCAGCATGAAGAGCAACGTCAGCAGCAGATGGAAAGCGCCGCCACCGGCTGCGAGCACCGCGCGATAGATATTGCCGATATGCGCGCCGCTGACCGCCTGGATCACTTCGCCCATGCTGCCGGGGCTGCCGATATACTTGACCCAGAGCTCATCGAGGTAGGGCCCGACAAACGGAAAGGCCGAAATCCATTGCGGTGTCGGTTCGCCAAAGCGGTTCACATGGATAAGCCAGCCGACCCATTCACGCACTTCGCCCGTTGTGTAGGTGACGGCAAGCACGATCGGAGTGATGAGAAAGGTGACGATGAGTATGATTGCAATGGTCGCCGCGACCGTCGTGTTGCCGCCAACCCTTTGCAGCAGCCGGCGATAAAGCGGCCAGCTTGCAAACCCGATGACAAGCGCGGCCAGCACCGGCACGACGAAGCCGTAGAAGAAATAGACGCCGGCGGCCACGACGAGGATCAGAAGCCAGCGCGCCGCCGAGATCGAAGGGATGAGCGGCGTACGTGCGGGAGAGGATGGACCGATCCACCGCGACTCGCGCTGCATATTGTTGTTCGGAAGGCTCACGTCGTCCTTTTCCCCCTTATTTCACCTAAGGATATGGGCCATGCGTCCTTTGCACGCAAGCGCCATCACCGATTTAAGCCCGATGACGCCCCCGCCACCGGTCCGTCGGCCTGATCCGCAGGCTTCATAACCTTACATCACACAATCATTAAGACAGAAACCCTTCGACATCCTTGTCATGGATCACGCTCGGTCTGCGCGATCGGCGATTTTCGTCGAGATCGCGCTTGTTTCGACCGATATTGGAACGAACTGCCATGATCTGACGGAAATGTGATCCCTCAATTTCGGCTGCCGCACGCCTTCGAAGCTTCAGCCGGTTTCCGCCGGCTGACCCAATCCCACAACAAGCTCTTGCAGCGATGATGCGCCTCGCTTATTTTGGATCCATGGATACAAATGGAATCATCACATCGCTTCGGCGCGATATCGAAGCTGGACATCTCGGCGCCGGCACGGTGCTCAAACAGGAACAGCTGGCGGAACGCTTCGGCGTCAGCCGCCAGCCCATCCGGCAGGCGCTGGACAGGCTGCTGGCATCCGGTTTTCTGGTGCGCCGCCCGGATCGTAGTCTTGCCGTGTCGGGTCTGAACGAGGAGCAGGCGCGTGAGCTTGCCGAGATCCGCCTGTCTCTGGAGACGACCGCGCTGCTGGCGTCGATCGGGGCGCTGACCGAAAGTGATCTGCGCAAGGCGCGACGGCTGAACGAGGATCTGCTTGATGAAGACGACCCGCAACAGCTCGAAGAGCTCGATCTTGCATTTCACCGAACGCTTTACGGCCGCTGCGGCAATGCGAGATTGCTCGACATGATCGACACATTCCGCCGTGAATCGCGTCGGGCCTATGCGCGGCAACCGAAAGGCTCCGAGGCCCGCCCTACCCTTTATGGAGACCATCAGGCGATCATCGAGGCATGCGCCGCGCGAGACGCCGATCTGGCGCGCCAGGCGCTTGCGCAACATCTGCAATTGACGACCGCAAGGCTTAGCCTCGAAGGAGAAGAAGAATGATGACGTTTTCGGCACAGGTGGCGTGGAAGCTGGGCGAGGGCAGCTTTATCGATGGGCGCTACAGCCGTGGTCATAGCTGGACCTTTGACGGCGGCATCACGGTTCCGGCCTCCGCATCACCGCACAATGTGCCTTCGCCCTATGCCGTCGAAGAGAATGTCGATCCGGAGGAAGCCTATGTCGCGGCGCTCTCCAGCTGCCATATGCTGTTCTATCTCTGGATCGCCTCGAAGAAGCGCATCGCCATCGACAGCTATGTCGATGATGCGATCGGCGTCATGGAGAAAGTCGATGGCCGCATGATGGTCAGCCGCGTCGAGCTGCGCCCGAAGGTCGGTTACACAGATGAAGTGCCAAGCCGTGAACTTGAGGAGCAGATGCACCACCAAGCGCACGAACTCTGCTTCCTCGCCAACTCGGTAAAGACGGTGATCGAGATCAGGCTCGACTGAGCCTGATCCTAAACCTCAGATGTCGAGGTTTTCCGCGAATGCGGCGCGGTCCTGGATGAAGCGGAAGCGGGCTTCCGGCTTCGTGCCCATGAGATCGTCGACCGCCGTGCGCGTTCCCTCGAAATCCACCTCGTCGATCAGCACGCGCAGCATGGTGCGCTTGCTCGGATCCATGGTGGTTTCCTTGAGCTGCGCCGGCAGCATTTCGCCGAGACCTTTGAAGCGGCTGATCTCGACCTTCGCCTTGCCCTTGAATTCCGTCTCCATCAACTCGGCGCGGTGGCGATCGTCACGCGCATAGGCCGATTTCGCGCCCTGCGTGATCTTGTAGAGCGGAGGCACGGCGAGGAAGAGGTGGCCGCCGCGCACGAGCTCGGGCATCTCCTGATAGAAGAAGGTGATGAGCAGCGATGCGATATGCGCGCCGTCGACGTCGGCATCGGTCATGACGATGATGCGTTCGTAGCGAAGATCTTCCTCGCGGTATTTCGAGCGCGTGCCGCAGCCGAGCGCCTGGACGAGATCGGAGAGCTGCTGGTTGGCGCCAAGCTTCTCGCGGCCGGCGCTGGCAACGTTGAGGATCTTGCCGCGCAAGGGCAGGATCGCCTGGTTGGCGCGGTTGCGCGCCTGCTTGGCGGAGCCACCTGCCGAATCCCCTTCGACGATGAAGAGCTCGGCGCCCTGGGCGGTGTTCTGCGAGCAATCGGCAAGCTTGCCGGGCAGGCGCAGCTTGCGCACGGCCGTCTTGCGGTTGACTTCCTTTTCCTTGCGGCGGCGCAGACGCTCTTCCGCGCGCTCGATCACCCAGTCGAGCAGCTTGGCCGTCTCGTTCGGGTTATCGGCGAGATAGTGGTCGAAGGGATCGCGCAGCGCGTTTTCGACAATGCGCTGGGCTTCGACGGTCGCAAGCTTGTCCTTCGTCTGGCCGACGAATTCCGGTTCGCGGATAAAGACCGAGAGCATGCCGACGGCCGAGATCATTACGTCGTCGGTGGTGATCTGCGCGGCGCGCTTGTTCTGCGTCAGCTCGCCATAGGCTTTCAGGCCCTTGGTCAGCGCGATACGCAGCCCGGCCTCGTGGGTGCCGCCTTCGGGGGTCGGAATGGTGTTGCAATAGGAGTGAACCTGCGGATCGCCGCCGTACCAGGTGATCGCCCATTCGAGCGAGCCGTGGCCGCTAGTCTTCTCCGTCTTGCCGGCGAAGATCTCGCGCGTGACGGTGAACTCCTTGCCCATCGTCGCCTGCAGATAATCTTTCAGGCCGCCAGGGAAGTGGAAGACCGCCTTATCGGGGATCTCGCCGCCTTCCTGCACGACACCGGGATCGCAGCTCCAGCGGATCTCGACGCCGCCGAACAGATAGGCCTTGGAGCGCGCCATGCGGAACACGCGGCCCGCATCGAACTTGGCGTGATCGCCGAAGATCTGCGGATCGGGATGGAAGCGTACGCGCGTGCCGCGACGGTTGTGAACGTCGCCCAGTTCCTCGAGGCCACCCTGCGGGATGCCGCGCGAAAAGCGCTGGCGGTAGAGCTTGCGATTGCGCGCAACCTCGACTTCGAGAACATCCGAGAGTGCGTTGACGACGGAAACGCCGACGCCGTGCAGACCGCCCGATGTCTCGTAGGCCTTGCCGTCGAACTTACCGCCGGCATGCAGCTTGGTCATGATGACCTCGAGCGTCGACTTGCCGGGAACCTGCGGGTGGTTCTCGACCGGAATACCACGGCCGTTGTCGCTGACGGTGAGAAAGCCCATCGCGTCGAGATGCACTTCGATGAAATTGGCGTGGCCGGCCACCGCTTCGTCCATCGAGTTGTCGATGACTTCGGCGAAGAGGTGATGCAGCGCCTTCTCGTCGGTGCCGCCGATATACATGCCAGGACGCATGCGCACCGGTTCAAGACCCTCGAGAACGCGGATCGACGACGCGCCGTAGTCCTCGGACGTTGAACTCGCCGGCGGCGCCTGCCGTGGCGCGGCACTGGCGGCAGCGCTCGGCGCAGCCGGAGCGGCGACGGGCGCGGGGGCTGCCGCGGCCGGCTTTGGCGCATCCTCCTGCTTCTTGGTCAGGGGCATTCCGGAAAAGAGGTCGTTGCTATCGTCCATGGAGCCGTTCAGATCTTCATCTTGTCGTGGGGTGGCCGCTTGCGCTTGAGCCTGACCCAAAATCACCGCAATTCATGTCACGTTTGCGAATCAGGCAGAGTCTGCCAGAAAGCACCTCGATACGCGACGCCACCTCATCGGGCGGACTTTCATTAAGAAATGATTTGCGTCCTGGGTCGCCGAATGGCAAGCGGCCAGACGCCTCAGGGAACCTTGCGCATGCGAATGTCCACAAGTCATTGCATAACTATCACAGCAATTGCGGCCTTTTTCATGGTCGCGTCGGCCGATCTTAGTGCTGCCGACACCTTGCCACCCTTCAAGGATGACCTGTTTTCCACGCAGACAACGCTTCAGACCGGCAATGGCGGCGCCTTCGATGTCATCGACTACGACGAAATGCGCGATATCAACGGTCGCGACCAGATCCCGGAAAAGCGCACGCAGCAGAAGTATGTCTCACTCGGCATCCGCAAGCTTCAGAACAACGAAACGCTGTCGCTCGATGGCATAAAGCTCGACGTCGCAAGGGTAGGGCCGAGTGCCGGCGCCGCCTTCACGGTGATCTTCGTCCACGGTCGCGACGGCGACCGCCGCCTCGGCGTCAACGATTACACCTTCGGCGGCAACTTCAACCGGCTGAAAAACCTCGTCGCCGGCAATGGCGGCGTCTATTACGCCCCGTCGGTCAAGACCTTCGACAGCGACGGCGTGACCGCTGTCGCCGGCCTCATCCGCTACGCCAGCGCCCAGTCGCCGGGCCGGCCGATCATCCTCACCTGCGCCTCCATGGGCAGCCAGATCTGCTGGGGCGCGACGCGTGACGCCGAGACGGTCAAGCGGCTCAAGGGTATGGTGATCATGAGTGGTGTCGCCGATCCCGATTTTACGAAGAGCGCCTTCTACAAGGCCAAGCTGCCGCTCTGGTTCGCCCACGGCAGCCGCGACCCGACCTACGCCGCCGCCGACCAGCAGGCGCTGTTCGAAACGCTGATCAAATCGCGCTACCCGACGCATTTCACGCTGTACCAGACGGGCAATCACGGCACGCCGATCCGCATGATCGATTGGCGCCAGACGCTGAACTGGATGCTGGCCTCCCAGAATTGAGGGGGGTAGCCATAGTTTAGGCAACACGGCTGACAAATTTTAAGCATTTGCGCCGCAAAACGCCGCAATTTCCCTTACGTAAGCGTCCCAAACCTTTTCATTGCCGCATGCTTTTGCTAAGGCCCGTGCTGACGGAGAAATGGGGAAGGCCGGCATGACACCTGACGTGCGACCGCTTGTGGCGGGAAACTGGAAAATGAACGGCACGCGTGCCTCGCTGGATCAGATCAAGGCGATCGCTTCGGGTGTCCAGGGTCCTCTTTCCAACAAGGTGGAAGCGCTGATTTGCCCGCCGGCGACGCTGCTTTACGTGGCGACCGCGCTCTGCACCGATAGCCCGCTCGCCATCGGCGCGCAGGATTGCCACCAGAACCCCGAAGGCGCCCATACCGGCGATATCTCGGCTGAAATGATCGCCGATTGCTTCGGCACCTATGTCATCGTCGGCCATTCCGAACGCCGCACCGATCATGCCGAAACCGACCATCTGGTGCGCGCCAAGGCGGAAGCCGCCGCCGCTGCCGACCTGACCGCGATCGTCTGCATCGGCGAGACCGCCGCCGAGCGCCAGGCCGGCCAGGCACTCGATATCATCAAGCGGCAGCTGTCGGCCTCCGTGCCGGAGAACGCCACGCCTGAAACCACCGTGATCGCCTATGAGCCCGTATGGGCGATTGGCACCGGTGTCACGCCGACCGTCGAGGACGTCGAGAAGGCGCATGCCTTCATGCGTGCCGAGCTCGTCGCCCGCTTCGGCGACAACGGCCGCAAGTTCCGCATCCTCTATGGCGGCTCGGTCAAGCCGGGCAACGCCAAGGAATTGATGGGCGTTGCCAATGTCGACGGCGCGCTGATCGGCGGCGCGAGCTTGAAAGCAACCGATTTCCTCGCCATCTACGGCGCATACGAGGCGTTGCTCTCTTGAGATGCGTGTATATTCCGGGCTGAAGGGCTTGGAATAGCGGATCACCTCATGTAAAGAGCGCCAGAATTTTACTTTATGCCCGCTTCGCGCCGGCAGGACTGGACCCATGCAGACCGTATTGATTGTCATTCATCTCATGATCGTGCTGGCGCTTGTCGGCGTTGTGCTTATCCAGCGCTCCGAAGGCGGTGGCCTCGGTATCGGCGGCGGTTCGGGCTTCATGTCGGCACGCGGCACGGCCAATGCGCTGACCCGCACGACCGCGATCCTCGCAGCACTCTTCTTCATCACCTCGCTCGGCCTCGGCGTATTGAACCGCTACGAAAGCCGTCCGACTGACATCCTGAACCGCATTCCGGCAACGAGCGGGCAGGGCAACGGCATCCTCGATTCGCTCGGTGGCCAGCAGCAGAACGGCGCAGCCGCTCCGGCTGCACCCGCGGCTCCTGCCGGCAACGGCGTTCCGACCGGCGGCGACGCACCTGCAGCTCCTGCCGGTCAGGCTCCTGCCGCGACTGCTCCGGCTGCTCCTGCAGCCACCGCACCGGCTCCCGCCGCGACGACGCCAGCTCCGGCAGCGACTGAAACTGCTCCGGCAGCACCGCAGGCCACCACGCCTGCCGCTCCGGCCCCGGCGACCGCTCCCAGCGGGCAGTAAGCCGAACGACGCATAAACCGCCGGCAGGCCCCAGGGTCTGCCGGTTTTCTTTTGTCTTGAAGTCACCGACAGCGATCGCGCGGCAAGCGCGAGAAGAATGCTGTTAAATTAGAGCCCTAAAATTCAGGACATGAATTTTAGGGCTGGTGGAATCGTTTTTGAAAAGGTAAGCGGTAGCTCCCATGGCGCGATACGTATTCATCACTGGCGGCGTGGTTTCCTCTCTCGGTAAAGGAATTGCGGCCGCCGCTCTCGGAGCGTTGCTGCAGGCCCGTGGTTACCGGGTGCGGCTGCGCAAACTCGACCCCTATTTGAACGTGGATCCGGGCACCATGAGCCCGACCCAGCACGGCGAAGTCTTCGTCACCGACGATGGCGCGGAAACCGATCTCGATCTCGGCCACTACGAGCGCTTCACCGGCCGCTCGGCCACCAAGACCGACAACATCACCACCGGCCGAATCTACAAGAACATCATCGACAAGGAACGCCGCGGCGATTATCTCGGCGCGACCGTTCAGGTCATTCCGCACGTCACAAACGAGATCAAGGATTTCGTGATCGAGGGCAATGACGAGTATGACTTCGTCATCTGCGAAATCGGCGGCACCGTCGGCGATATCGAAGCGATGCCCTTCATGGAAGCCATCCGCCAGCTCGGCAACGATCTGCCGCGCGGCACCGCCGTCTACGTCCACCTGACGCTGATGCCCTATATCCCGGCCGCCGGCGAATTGAAGACCAAGCCGACCCAGCACTCCGTCAAGGAACTGCAGGCGCTCGGTATTCACCCCGACATCCTGCTCGTTCGCGCCGATCGCGAAATTCCGGAAGCCGAGCGCCGCAAGCTCTCGCTGTTCTGTAACGTCCGCGAGAGCGCCGTCATCCAGGCGCTCGACGTCGCCAACATCTACGACGTGCCGATCGCCTACCACAAGGAAGGCCTCGACAACGAAGTTCTGGCCGCCTTCGGCATCGAGCCGGCTCCGAAGCCGCGTCTCGATTCCTGGGAAGAGGTCTGCAACCGCATCCGCACGCCTGAGGGCGAGGTCACGATCGCGATCGTCGGCAAGTACACCGGCCTTAAAGACGCCTACAAGTCGCTGATCGAAGCGCTGCACCATGGCGGCATCGCCAACCGCGTGAAGGTCAATCTCGAGTGGATCGAATCGGAAGTCTTCGAAAAGGAAGACCCGGCACCCTATCTCGAAAAGGTCCACGGCATCCTCGTGCCCGGCGGCTTCGGCGAGCGTGGCTCGGAAGGCAAGATCCTTGCTGCCCAGTTCGCCCGTGAGCGCAACGTTCCCTATTTCGGCATCTGCTTCGGCATGCAGATGGCAGTCGTCGAAGCTGCCCGTCATCTGGCCGGCATCGAGAAGGCTTCGTCGACCGAGTTCGGCAAGACCGACGAGCCGGTGGTCGGCCTGATGACTGAATGGGTCAAGGGCAACGAGCTGCAGAAGCGCAACGCTGCCGGCGACCTCGGCGGCACCATGCGCCTCGGCGCCTACAAGGCCGCCCTCAAGAAGGACACCAAGATCGCCGAGATCTACGGCTCGACCGACATCTCCGAGCGCCACCGCCACCGCTACGAAGTCAACATCGACTACAAGGACCGGCTGGAAAACTGCGGCCTCGTCTTCTCCGGCATGTCGCCAGATGGCGTGCTGCCCGAGACCGTCGAATACCCTGACCATCCCTGGTTCATCGGCGTCCAGTACCACCCGGAACTGAAGTCCCGCCCACTTGAACCGCACCCGCTGTTCAAGAGCTTCATCGAAGCGGCAACCGAGCAGAGCCGGTTGGTTTAAGACATAGTTGCAAGACGATAGAGAAGGCCGCTTTCGAGAGCGGCCTTTTTGGTTTTGGGGATAGGGATGTAAGCGAGCTGGCTGACGCTGATGTGGGCAGCGCCGGGTGCCAAAAACTCCCCTCATTCTCGCCCTTGTGGCGGGAATCCAGCCGCGCGAGTCCGCGCGGCGAAAAGACTCGTTCCAGCCCAAGGACTTGGGCTGACTGGATGTCTGTGACGAGCACAGAAATGAGGGTGGAGGAGTTGCCGGCGCCATGGCTAGGCAAACAAAAGCCGCCGACATCCAACGATGCGGCGGCTCTTTCACTCCCAAATCTGCGATCCGCCGCCTCAGGCCGCGCGCTGTCCCCGCACGGGGACACCGGCTTGCGCCCCCTGATCGCGGATCATGCCGCGCCGGTTGAGCTTGAAGTGGTTGACCAGCTCGGCCAGCAGCGCCGCGCCCGACGCGAGCTCCGAGCTGATGCCCGTCGTGCGCTCCACCATGCCGGCGTTCTGCTGGGTCATCCGGTCGATCTGCGAGACCGCGTTGTTGATCTCCGAGAGGCCGGTGGACTGCTCGGCGGCGGCGGTCGCCAGTGCGGTCATGTTGGTGTCGATCGATTCGACGAAGGTCTCGATCTCGTTGAGTGCCGTGCCGGTCGCGTCGACAAGGCGAACGCCTTCGTTGACTTCCTTGCCGGAGTTCTCGATCAAACCTTTGATCTCCTTGGCGGCCTTGGCCGAGCGCTGCGCCAGTTCGCGCACTTCCTGGGCCACGACGGCAAAGCCCTTGCCGGCTTCACCGGCACGCGCCGCCTCGACACCGGCGTTCAGCGCCAGCAGGTTGGTCTGGAAAGCGATCTCGTCGATGACGCCGATGATCTGGCCGATCTCCTTCGAGGCCGAGGCGATCCGCTGCATGGCGGTGATCGTCTCGCGCACTACTGCGGCGGAGGTTGAGGCCGAGGCGCGCGCGCTCTGCACCAGCTTGCGCGTCGCCTGCGTGTTCTCGGTCGAGGACTTGACCGTCGCCGTCACCGTTTCAAGCGCCGCGGACGTTTCCTCCAGCGAGACCGCCTGCTCCTTTGTCCGCGCGGAGAGCTGCTCGGCGGCGTCGCGCATTTCCTGGCTATTGCCGTTCAGCGCATTGGTCTGCTGCAGCACCTTCACCAGCGTTGCCTGGAACGCGCCGATCGAGGTGTTGAAATCGCGGCGCAAGGTCTCGAATTCACCGACGAAGGGCTCGTCGATGGTCTGGCGGATATTGCACTCGGAAAGACGGGCAAGGCCGGCGCCGAGATCGTTGACGACCTTCATCCGCTCGGTGACATCGGTCGCGAATTTCACGACCTTGAAGACGCGGCCCGAAGCATCGAGGATCGGGTTGTAGGACGCCTGGATGTAGATCTCGCGCCCGCCCTTGGCGATCCGTTTGAACTGGTCGGCCGCGAATTCTCCGGCTGCCAGTTTCGCCCAGAAGGCCTTGTATTCGGCGGAGCGGCTGTAATCCGCTTCGCAGAACATCGCGTGATGCTTGCCGACGATCTCGGACAAGGAATAGCCGAGCGTCGCCAAGAAGTTTTCGTTGGCGGTGATGATGTTGCCCTCAGGCGTGAACTCGATAACCGCCTGTGCGCGTGAGAGCGCTTCGAGCTTGCCCTTGTCCTCGGCCGCCTGCTTCTTCGCGGCGGTGATGTCGGTCGCGAATTTCATCACCTTGTACGGCTTGTTGCCGCGATAGATCGGATTGTACGTCGCCTCGATCCAGATCTCGCGGCCGCCCTTGGCGATGCGTCGATATTGGTGCTGGTCGAACTTGCCTTCGCCGAGACGGGCCCAGAAATCCGCATAATCCCTGGAGTTCGCCTCGGCCGGATCGACGAACATCCGGTGATGCTTGCCGACGATCTCGCTGAGCTCATAGCCGACCGCCTTGCAGAAATTCTCGTTGGCCGTCAGAATCTTTCCGGTGAGGTCGAATTCGATGATTGCCTGCGACTTGTTCAACGCGTCCAGCACGGCGCTGCTGGAGGAGCCGATGCTTGATAGAAATCCGACCATGGACAAACCCCGATATGCCAAGCGTGCCGAACCGCACGCCGGGCAAATCTATGGGATTTGAGTAAATATTCGCTAAATCTCTATTAGTGTTGAGTTTTTCGGATTATGCGACCTTTGGTAGAGGGCCAGTATAGATCGAGCGGGGGCGGATCAATCGGCCGTTGAGTGCCTGCTCCCGGGCATGGGCGATCCAGCCCACAGTGCGCCCGATTGCGAAGATGCCGGTAAAGGCCTGCCGCTCAAAACCAAGCGATTCGAGAAGCAGCGCCGTGTAGAACTCGACATTGACGTCGAGCGGCCGATCCGGCTTCCGCTCCTTGAGGATGGCAAGTGCCACTCGCTCGACGGACGCGGCCAGCGCCATCCGTTCACGATCGACCTGGCCGGAGCGGATGAGAGGCGAGAGCGCATTCTTCAGCGCGTCGGCTCTCGGATCGCGAACACGATAGATCCGGTGCCCGAACCCCATCAGCCGCTCTCCGCGATCAAGTGCTGATGTCAGCCATGCATGGGCGTTGGCTGCGGTTCCGATTGCATCCAGCATATCGAGTACAGGGCCGGGAGCGCCGCCGTGAAGCGGTCCTTTCAGGGCGCCGATGGCGGCCAGTACCGAGGATGTCAGTCCCGCCTGGGTGGAGGCGACGACACGCGAGGCAAAGGTCGAGGCGTTCAATCCATGATCCGAGATCGTCACCAGATAGGCGTCCAGCGCCGCCGTCTGCTCTGTGCTCGGCATCCTGCCGGTCAACATCCGCAATATATCCGCGGACTGCGACAGCGACGCATTCGGCGCCACCGGCCGCTGGCCGGCCTGCAGCCTGAGGATGGCGGGCAGGAATACGGCTGGCGCTGCCATCAGATGCAGAGCCGTATCGAAATTCTGCCCATCGCCAAGGCGCGCGATCATCGCGCGCATGGCGTCGACGGGTGGCAGCGCCATAAGTCCTTCGTCCAGATGCGTGATGTGTGAATAGAGCTCGATCCTCGCGGCGCCGAGCAGCGACCGCAATGTCGTCGCGCTGACCGGACGCTCCATCAGTCCGTCGAGCAGCAGTGCTGCGACACCCTCATATGTCTCACCGGGAACGAGGTCATCAAGCGAGACGCCGCGTATCACCAGGCGTCCGCGTTCACCGTCCACATCAGACAGTTCGGTTTCCGCTGCAATCACATCTTCCAAGCCGTTCTTCATTGCGTTTCTCCTTTACGCCGGGAAGGATCGAACCTAGATAGATTGACGTCAAACTTGATGAATAAGATCAATGTAAGAGGCTCTCATGACGTGGCTGACGGCCGAGGAAGCGTTGGAACGGCTCGGCACGAAGCCGCAGACGCTCTATGCCAATGTCAGTCGAGGTCGCATCCGCGCCAAGCCCGATGCGGCCGATAGCCGCCGGAGCCTCTATCATTCCGAGGACGTCGCGCGTCTGGCCAAGCGCCATGCGGGCAGGCGAAAGGCGGAGGCAATAGCCGCCGAGACGATCGACTGGGGCGAGCCGGTGCTGCCGACAGCGATTTCGACGATCGCGGATGGCCGGCTCTACTATCGTGGCCGCGAGGCGGTCGGCTTGTCCGAACGGGCGACGTTCGAGCAGGTCGCGGCCCTGCTGTGGGAGAGCCCGGCAGCCATATGCCCGCCGATCGAGTTGTCCACAGGCGAGCCCTCAAGGATATCTGGCGCTTTCGTCTTGCTGGCGAGGAGAGCGGCGGCGGATCTGCCGGCTTTGGGCCGCGCGCCCGCCGCGTTGAAGTCGGAAGCCGGTCAGGTGCTTGCCACGGTCGTAGCCGCGCTCGCTCCGAGCCCAACGCTCGATTTGCCGCTGCACGAGCGCCTTGCGCAGAGCTGGGATCGGCCGGAGGCGGCGGAGCCGATCAGGCGGGCACTGGTGCTTGCCGCCGAACACGAACTCAACGTCTCCGCATTCGCGGCACGCGTCACTGCCTCCTCGGGCGCTTCACTGGCCGCCGCCACGCTATCCGGTCTCTCGACGCTGACCGGCCCTCGCCACGGTGGGGCTTGGCAGGGCGCCGTGCGGCTGATGGATTTGTCGCGGGAAATCGGCGCGCGCGAGGCGATCAGGACGATGTTGGCGACGGAAGGCGTAGTGCGGGCCTTTGGCCATAAACTCTATCCAGACGGCGATCCTCGCGCGGCAGCGATCATGCATTCGTTCGAGATGCCGACGCGCTACGCCGAGATTGCCGCTCTTGGCGCCGAGCTGTTGGGCGAGCCTGCGAATATCGATTTCGCGCTGGCGGCGATGGCCGGGCATTTCGACCTTCCCGACGACGCGCCGCTTGTCATCTTCGCGCTGTCACGCACCGCCGGCTGGCTCGCGCATGCCATCGAACAGGTGACCAGTGGAACTATGATCCGCCCGCGTGCCCGCTATGTCGGACCACCGCCGGAGGCGCTTTGATGCAACGCGGATGGTCTCATCGCCTGTGTAACTGCCGCCAAGCGCATTGCGATGCTGGGCGAGGCAGGGTTAGAGTGCGCTGTTCGGTCGTGGGGCGAATTGCTACAGGGGATATCATGGAGACAGTATCGTACGGTCGTCCTTGTCTGGCCACCGCCGTCGCCGCGACGACTTTGCTTTGGGCGGGGCTCTGGGCTGGCTTGGCATCGGCGCAATCAGCCGGCTGCACGCTTGAACGCGTCGCCGGCACGTCGCGCCAGATCATGCGCTGCGCCGATGGCGTGACCGTTACCGCCGAAGGCGGTGCGCGATTCCAGCTTCTCGACAGCAACGGCGACGGTCGTCCCGATTCGGTGTCGCTGCGCAACAAGGCGGTCCTCGTCGATGTCGACAGTGCCAGGCGCAGCGGCGGCTTTGAGGTAGTCACACCTCAGGCGATCGCCGCAGTGCGCGGCACGCGTTGGGCCGTCGACGTCAAGAATGGCACAACGTCGGTCTTCGTCGTACGTGGGCGTGTGGCTGTGGGCAGGCCATCGGCGGGGCCGAGGGTCGTGCTGGCGCCGGGTGAGGGCGTGGACGTGTCGCGCACCAGTGGCGCGCTCACGGTTCGGCGTTGGCCGCAGGCACGCGCTGATGCGCTTCTTGCGCGGTTGGGCCAGTAGTCGCCCATGCAGGCCAGACGGCTTCTGATCACCATATCGCTGATCGCGGCCGCCCTTTGGGGCGGCGCGCTCGGCTATCTCCACATGCAGGGCAATGCCGGCTTTCTCGACCGCATGGAAGCATCGCTGGCGGACATCAGGAGTCATCTTCTAGGGCCAAGCAGCGCGCCTTCGGTCGTCACCATCGTCGCGATCGACGACCAGACGGCGAGCACCAATGGATATCCGTTGAGCCGGGCAACGCTTGCGCGGCTGGTGGAAACCATCGGCGCGCTGAAGCCAAAGGTCATCGCGCTTGATCTGCTGCTCGTCGATCCCGGACCCGAGGACGGTGACCAGGCGCTCGCCGATGCGCTGAAGGGCGTACCGACTGTCATCGCCGCGGCAGGCGTCTTCCCGTCAAGTCTTCAGTCGGTGACATCGAGCGCCGAGGATCCGCTCGCGACCATTCCGGTGGCAGACCGGATGATGCTGCCGATCGCCCGTTTCGCCGATTCCGCCGCGATCGGCGTCGTCAACGTGTCGACCGATCAGGGCGGAACGCCGCGCTACATTCCGCTGATTTCGCGCGGCGCGCAGCGCGTCGATGCCTCGTTTCCGCTGCGGGTGGCATCGGTGGCGCTCGGCGTCAATCCGGCGTTCACGCCGGCCGCCCTTGCTCTGGGCGAGTTGCGCCTTCCCACCGACATCGGCCAGCGCCTGCCGTTGACCTTCTACGGGCCGCGCGGAACGATCCCCACCATCAGCGCCGCCGATGCGCTCGCCGGCAAGATCGACGCCAAGATGGTCGAGGGCAGGGTGGTCGTGATCGGCTCGACGGTAACCGGCGGCGGCGACGTCTTTCCGACGCCGTTCGACCCGGTGCTTCCCGGTGTCGAGGTCATGTCCACGGCCATCACCCGGCTGATTGCTGGCGACAATATCGTGCGCGACGGCAACGTACGCTCGTTCGATGCGCTGCTCGGCGTTGCCCTGCCGGTGCTGATCATCAGCCTGCTCGGTTGGCGCCGCAGCGCCGTGGCCTATAGCGCCATCGCGGCCGCGGTGCTGGCGTGGTTGACATTCAACATCGTCGCCTTCTCGCATGGCTATTGGTTCAGTGCCGCCTTGCCGATCGCCGCGACCTTGCCGCCGGTGCTGATGTTCGGTGCGATGGAGCTATGGCTCGATCGCCGCCGCGCCACGCATTTCGCGGCGCAAAGCGACCTGCTGCAGCGAATCGAGGCGCCGGGCCTCGGCGAATGGCTGGCGCGCGATCCGTCCTTCCTGTCGCGCCCGGTGCGTCAGGAAGCCGCGGCGGTGTTCGTCGATCTCTCCGGCTTCACCGGATTGAGCGAGGCGATCGGTGCTGCGCGCGTGCAAGAGGTGCTGAGCGGCTTCTTCGAGCTCGTCGATGACGAGGCGCGCGCCCATGGCGGCGCGATCACCAGTTTCATGGGCGATGGCGCGATGATCCTCTTCGGCCTGCCGCGACCGGCCGATGACGACGCTTTGCGGGCGGCGGCCTGCGCTGTCGGGCTTGGTAACCGCCTGAGGGCCTGGCTTTCAGCAGATGCCGGGCTTTCCGGCCGCAAGATCGGCTTCAAGGTCGGCGCCCATTGCGGCACCGTCGTTGCCTCGCGGCTCGGCACCGGCACACGCCAGCAGATCACCGCGACCGGCGATACCGTCAACGTCGCAAGCCGCCTCATGGAAGTGGCGGCAGGCCGCGGTTTCGAGCTCGCACTCAGCGCCGCCGTGATGAGCGCGGCTGGGGCAGGGGCAGCGCCCAACCATCAAGGGCATATTGAAGGACCGGTCTCAGCCAGGATCAGGGGCCGCGCCGAAAGCATCGATGTCTTTCTGTGGCGCGGACATCCGCTTTGACATTTGTCGTTTGACGCAGTAGGAACAGCCCAACTTTTCAACCGGCAAGTTCCGGACGGCGCACCGTGCGCCCGATTATTCCGAAAGACAGACAAAATGACAGAGATAAGCGGCGTCGTTCCGGCGATCGGCAAGGCGTTGGCGAAGCGCGGTTATTCCGAGCTCACCCCCGTTCAGCAATCCATGCTCGATCCGGCGCTTGCCGCATCCGACGCCCTGGTGTCGGCGCAGACCGGCTCCGGCAAGACGGTCGCCTTCGGCCTTGCCATGGCGCCGACCCTGCTTGGCGACGAAGATCGCTTCGAGCCGGCCGCCACCCCGCTGGCGCTCGTCATCGCGCCGACCCGCGAGCTGGCGCTGCAGGTCAAGCGCGAGCTGGAATGGCTCTATGAGCTGACCGGCGCCGTCATCGTCAGCTGCGTCGGCGGCATGGATATCCGCAGCGAGCGCCGTGCGCTCGAGCGTGGCGCCCATATCGTCGTTGGCACGCCCGGCCGTCTCTGCGACCACATTCGCCGCCGCGCGCTCGACATGTCCGATCTGAAGGCCGTCGTGCTCGACGAAGCCGACGAGATGCTCGACCTCGGCTTCCGCGAAGATCTCGAATTCATTCTCGATGCGTCCCCGGAAGACCGCCGCACGCTGATGTTCTCGGCAACCGTGCCGGCCGCGATCGCCAAGCTCGCCAAGAGCTACCAGAAGAACGCCGTGCGCATCGCCACCACGACGGAAGAAAAGCAGCACGTCGATATCGAATACCGTGCGCTGGCCGTCGCTCCGAGCGACCGCGAAAACGCGATCATCAACGTACTGCGCTATTACGAGGCGACCAACGCCATCGTCTTCTGCTCGACCCGTGCGGCCGTCAACCATCTGACCGCCCGCTTCCATAACCGCAATTTCGACGTCGTCGCGCTCTCGGGCGAACTGACTCAGAACGAGCGCAGCCACGCGCTGCAGGCGATGCGCGATGGCCGCGCCCGCGTCTGCATCGCGACCGACGTCGCCGCCCGCGGCATCGACCTTCCTGGCCTCGATCTCGTCATCCATGCCGATCTGCCGACCAATCCGGAAACCCTGCTGCACCGTTCGGGTCGTACCGGCCGCGCCGGTCGCAAGGGCGTCAGCGCCATGATCGTGCCGCTCAACGCCCGCCGCAAGGCAGAGCGCCTCCTCGACAACGCCGGCATCGCCGCCACCTGGGCGCTGCCGCCGTCGGCCGAGGAGGTCATCGCCCGCGACGAGGAACGCCTGCTCGCCGATCCGATCTTCGAAGAGGCTCCGCGCGAGGAAGAGCAGGACATCGTCAAGCGCCTGCTGGACGCGCACGGCGCCGAGAAGCTCGCAAACGCCTTCGTCAACCTCTACCGCGCCAAGCAGTCAGCGCCGGAGGATCTGATGGAAATCAGCCTGCAGGCCGGCCCGCGCAAGCCGCGCGACAATGCCGACGGCCCGCGCGACACCAGCCCGCGTGGCCCGCGCGACGATTTCGGCCCAAGCGTCTGGTTCTCGCTGTCGGTCGGCCGCAAGCAGAATGCCGAGCCGCGCTGGCTGATCCCGATGATCTGCCGCAACGGCAACCTCACCAAGCGCGATATCGGCGCCATCAAGATGCAGCCGGAAGAGACCTTCGTCGAGATCGCAGCCGGCAGCGCCGATGCCTTCCTGGCTGCGACCGGTCCGAACAAGACGATGGAACGCGGCATCCGCGTAAGCCGTCTGCCCGGCACGCCGGAGTTCGGCCGCCAGGATTACGGCAAGTCGGATTTCAACAAGTCCGGCCCGAAGCCTTACGCCGCCAAGAAGAGCTACGACGACCGCCCGCGCGACGGCGGCTTCAAGAAGGGACCGCGCAGCGATGCAGCTCCGTCTGGCGAGCGCGACAGCAAGCCGTGGAGCAAGCCTGGCAAGCCGAAGTTCGAGGGTAAGCCCAAGTTCGAGGGTAAGCCGAAATACGAAGGCAAGCCTAAGTTCGACGGCAACGGCCCGAAGCCGAAATTCTCCAAGAAGAAGGGCTAAGGCCCAAGCGTGACGGCGAGGATCGCATGCGCCGCCAGTCGTTCGGATGGTCCTGATTTTCAGGGCAATGTTCGACCTGGCAACCATGTCTCGCCGTCGTTCATGTCCAGCAATCGCGAAACATCAATTTCGCGATTGCTGATCCTGACCGGGCGACGCCATGGATGATAAAGCCGAACGCATGACATCGGTTTCCGCTGACGATGGTCCCCCGCCGCAAAAGCGCACGTCTTCCTTCGACGCCAGCGCCTTCATCGCCAGGAATCTCCGGCTTCTGCCCGTGCCCGGCCTTCAGGATATCCAGCTCTACACCGCGCATTCCGGCAGCCGCCTGTCACGGCTCGGCGGCACTGATCCCGACCCGCCGGCGCCTTACTGGGCCTATGGCTGGGGCGGCGGCGCGGTGCTGGCGCGCTACATCGCTGAAAATCCGCATCTTGTGCGCGGTCGCCGCGTTCTCGATCTCGGCACCGGGTCCGGCCTCGTCGCGATCATCGCCGCCAGGGCAGGCGCAACATCCGTGGTCGCCTCCGACATCGATGAAAACGCCATCGCCGCCGCCCACCTCAATGCGGCCGCCAACGGTGTCGAGCTTGATCTCCTGCATGTCGATCTCCTCGACGGTCCGCCGCCTGCGGTCGATATCGTTCTGGTCGGCGATCTTTTCTACGACCAAGCGCTGGCGAAGCGCGCGCTGGCGTTTCTCGAAACCTGCCGCGCCGCCGGCATCGACGTCCTGATCGGCGATCCCTATCGCGTGCCGCTGCCAACGGAGAAGCTGCACTGCATCGCGGAGTATTCCGTGCCGGATTTCGGCCTTGGTAGCGACGGGGACGAGGTTCGCGCCGGTGTCTTCAGCTTGGCCGCGGTTCCGGACCTCTAGCCAGTTCCAGGCGCTCCAGCGTCAGCCTGCCGACGACTGCAGCTCCAGCAGCACCCGCATGGCCTCTTCCGCGTCGGCCGTTGGCACGAAGACGTGGTCGTGATGATAGGCGGCCACCATGTTGCAGGAGATGTTGTGATTGGCGAGCGCGGTAGCGACGGCGGCTGTCAGTCCGACGCCCTCAAGCGACGAGAACACGGTGAGCGTGATCCGTCGCATGGGGAGGGTGGTGTCAAAGCCCAGCCGCAAAGCGTCGCCAAGTGCCAGTATCAAAGACACGCCTTCAGCTTCGCGAAACCAGCCAAGCGACAAACGCGCAGCCTGCATGGCTAGCTGCTCGTCTTCCGTCGTGCAAAACACATAGTCTGCGGCGTCAAGGCTCGGCGTCATGCCACGCAGCATGGCCTTCGTATCGCGAACCGGCTGGGTGGTCATGATCATGCTCTCCGGCTGTGAGTGACGATGCGTGAAGTGTGGAACACGCACGCTATCCGCACAAGTCACCATAATAACAGCAATCAGTCAGCAGGTGCGCCAGGCCGAGCTTTCAGCCAAGCAGTTCCGGACGGATCAGCATCACCTCGCATGCCTCTCCTGCCTCGAAAGCGGGCGCATGCGGTGGCCTTATGATCAGGCAGTCGGCTTCCGCGAAAATCTTCATCATCGACGAATCCTGCTTGCCGAATGGCTCGACCTGCAAAGTGCCAGATGGCGAACGCACCGCTCTTGCCCTGACATAATCCTGCCGCTGGTCGTTCGCCTTCATGCTCACACCAACTTCCGCCGTAGCGCTCCGCTTGACCGGAGGCAGCGACGCGAGCTTGCGGATCAGTGGCTCAAGAAACAGCAGGCCGCAAACGAGGCTGGAGACCGGGTTGCCAGGCAGACCAAGCACATGCGTATCGCCGAAACTGCCGACCATCAGCGGCTTTCCCGGCCGCATGGCGATCCGCCAGAAATCTAGCTCCATGCCCGCGGCAAGCAACGTCGCCTGCACGAGATCGTGGTCGCCGACCGATGCGCCGCCCAGCGTGACGATCACATCGACCTTGGCTTCGCGCGCTCTCTCGACGGCAGCCGTGATCGCCGCCTTGTCATCGCGAACGATACCGAGATCGAGCACTTCCGCGCCAGCTTTTCGCGCGAGCGCCGCGATGCCGAATGTGCTGGAAGCAATGATCTGCGACGGGCCGGGCTGCTGGCCTGGTGTCACCAACTCGTCGCCGGTGGCAAGCAGCGCCACCAGAGGCTTGCGCCGGACATCGAGCGTCGCGTGGTTCATGCCGGCGGCAACGGTCAGTCGCGAGAAATCGATCACCGCGCCTGCCATCAGAACGGGCTCGCCCTCACGAAAGTCCTGCCCGCGTGGCCGCACATGCTGGCCGGGACGCACGGGATAGGTGGTGCGGATGCCGTTGTCCGTCTTTTCAGCGTCTTCCTGCAGCAACACACTGTCGGCGCCCTCGGGAACCGGCGCGCCGGTGAAGATTCGCACCGTCTCACCTGCGCCAACCGTGCCGTCAAAGGCGTGTCCGGCAGAAGACGTGCCGATCACACGCAGTTCGCTACCGGGCTCAACTGTATCCTCGCTGCGCAAGGCGTAGCCGTCCATCGCCGATGAATTGAAGGGCGGCTGTGTCAGCCGCGCCGCGACGTCGGTGGCCAGAACGCGTCCCTCGGCTTCAGCCAGAGCGACGGTTTCGAGCGCCATGATCGGCTTTGCCCGCGACAGCAGGCGTTCCTGCGCTTCGGCAACGGGCAGAAGGCTCATTTCGCATGCTCCGGATGCCGGAAATCGCCCGATTTCCCACCCGATTTCTCAAGCAGGCGGATGCCGCTGATCTCCATCGCCTTGTCGGCCGCCTTGGCCATGTCGTAGATCGTGAGGCAGGCGACCGAGACAGCCGTCAGCGCCTCCATCTCGACGCCGGTCTTGCCGGTGAGCTTGGCGGTCGCCGTGACGCGCAGGCCGGGCAGGGCGCTATCCTCGGCAATCTCGACAGAAACCTTCGTCAGCATCAGGGGATGGCAGAGCGGGATCAGATTGCTGGTCTGCTTGGCGGCCATGATGCCGGCCAGCCGCGCCGTGCCGATCACGTCGCCCTTCTTGGCGTTGCCCTCGAGGATCAGTTGAAGCGTCGCCGGTGCCATCTTCACATGGCCTTCGGCGGTCGCGATGCGGGTGGTATCGGCCTTGTCGCCGACATCGACCATATGCGCCTCGCCGGCCGCGTCGATATGGGTCAGGCCGGCCTTCTCGCCACTCATCTTATTCGGCCGCCAGCGAGGCCTGGCCGAACAGCAGCGCCTGCGTGGCCGCCGTCACATCGTCCTTGCGCATCAGGCTCTCGCCGACGAGGAAAGTGTTGATGCCGAAAGCCTGCAGCCGCTTGCAATCCTCATGCGTGAAGATGCCGCTTTCGCCGACCAGCAGCCTGTCATCCGGCACCATCGCCGAAAGCTCTTCGCTGACGGTGAGGCTGACCTCGAAGGTTCTGAGGTTGCGGTTGTTGATCCCGACCAGCGGCGACGAGAGCTTCAGCGCGCGCTCCATCTCTTCGGCGTCGTGTACCTCGACGAGCACATCCATGCCGAGCCCGAAAGCCTCGTCCTGCAGACGCTCCGCATCGCTGTCGGAGAGCGAGGCCATGATCAGGAGAATGCAATCCGCGCCCCAGGCACGGGCTTCCTGCACCTGATAGGTCTCGAACATAAAATCCTTGCGCAGGGCCGGGAGCTTGCAGGCCGCCCGGGCCGCCATCAGGAACTCGGGCGCGCCCTGGAAACTCGGCGTATCAGTCAGCACTGAAAGGCAGGCCGCGCCGCCAAGCTCGTAGGCCTTGGCCAGCGCCGGCGGATCGAAATCCGGACGGATCAGTCCCTTGGACGGGCTTGCCTTCTTGATCTCGGCGATCAGACCGAACTGGCCCGCATCGCGCTTGGAGACCAGCGCCTTGTGGAAACCGCGCGGCGCCGTCTGGTCCTGCTGCATCGCCTTCAGATCGGCAAGCGATACCTTGGCCTTTGCTGCCGCGATTTCTTCGCGCTTATAGAGTTCGATCTTCTGCAGAATGTCGGTCATGGCGGTATCCTAGTCGAGGTCGTTGGATACGGCGACAAGTTTGTCGAGCGCACCCGCGGTAGCGCCGCTGTCGAGCGACTGCGCGGCAAGCCGCATGCCGTCGCGCAACGTTTCCGCCTTGCCGGCGATCACGAGCGATGCGGCGGCGTTGGCAAGCGCGATGTCGCGATAGGCATTTTTCGCGCCGCTGAGCACATCGCGCAGCGCAGCCGCGTTGACGATCCCATCGCCGCCCTTGATTGCCTGAAGCTCGACCGTATCGACGCCGAAGTCGCTCGGCGACAGCTCGAAGCTTTTGATCTTGCCGTTCTCGAGTGCTGCGACGCTGGTTTTGCCCGTGGTGGTGATTTCGTCGAGGCCGTTGCCGTGCACGACCCACACACTCTCGGAACCGAGGTCGCGCATCACTTCGGCGATCGGCATGACGAGCTGCGGCGAGTAGACGCCGAGCAGCTGGCGGCGAACGCCGGCCGGGTTGGAGAGCGGGCCGAGAACGTTGAAGATCGTGCGCGTGCCGAGCTCGACCCGCGACGGGCCGACATGGCGCATGGCCGAGTGGTGCTGCTGCGCGAACATGAAGCCGACGCCGGCTTCGCGAATGCAGCGCGAGATGACCTCTGGCGTCACGTCGAGCTTGACGCCGAGCGCGGCCAGGCTGTCGGCAGCGCCGGACTTGGAGCTGAGCGCCCGGTTGCCGTGCTTGGCGACCGGCACACCGGCGCCGGCGACGATCAGGGCCGCCAGCGTCGAGATGTTGTACGTGCCGCTGGCATCACCGCCTGTGCCGACGATGTCGATGGCGTCAGCAGGTGCCTCCACCGTCAGCATCTTCGAGCGCATGGTCGTGACGGCGCCGACGATCTCGTCGACCGTCTCGCCGCGAACGCGCAGCGCCATCAGAAAGCCGCCGATCTGCGAAGGCGTGGCCTGGCCGGACATCAGGATGTCGAAGGCCTCGCGGGCCTCCTCGCGTGTCAGAGGTTCGCGGCTTGCGGCCTTCGCCAGGAGGGGCTTCAGATCGGTCATGCGTTCATCTTCCCCTTAGCGCGAGGCGGCCTGTTCGGCGAGCTGCTGGTTGATCGACACGCCATACTGCGTCTGCAGCAGGGAGACCATCTGGTCCAGGATGTCGTCGCCGGCGGCGTTTGCGATCGCGTTGATCTGCTGGTCCTGGTTGGCAAGCACGTCGCCGGTCGGCTCGGTGTTCACCTCGGTCACCTTCATCAGGATCTGCGTCGTCGGATCAGCGCCGATCGCGGTCGCGATCGTGTCGATCGGGCCGGAGAAGGAGGCGTTGACGCCACCAGTGCCAAGAACCACGTCGTCCATGCCGCGGGTGATGCCGCTCTTGCTCTCGACCTGAATGCCGAGCGGTGCGGCGATGTCAGCGAGCGAGGTACCCTTCTGGGCCTGCTGCTTCAGCTCGTCCGCCTTCTTGGCGAGTTCGCTCTTCTGCTGCTCGGCGGTCCAGTCGGCAACGGCCTTGTCGTGAACTTCGGCAAGCGGACGGTCGCGCTCAGGCGTGATGTCGCCGAGAGCAAACCAGAGATAGCCATCGGTGCCGATCGACAGCGACGGGATATCAGCACCAGCTTCGGCACGGAACACCGCGCCCAGCACCTGCTGCTTCTCCGGGATGTCCTTGACCTCATTGCCGGCCTTGTCGAGGCCGGTTGCATCGACTGCGTCGATGGTCACGGCCTTGAGCTTCAGCTGCGTGGCGATCTGGTCGAGCGTCGATCCGGCGCTGCGCAGGTCTTCGATCTGATCGTGAACGGTGATCATCTGCTGCGATGCGTTTGCGACGGCGAGCTGCTTGCGCAGGTCTTCCTTGACCTCGTCGAAGCTCTTGGCGCTCTCAGGCTTGATGTTGGTGATACGCAGGATAACCGGGCCGAAGCTGCCGTCGACGACGGGCGAGGTGCCGCCGTTGCGGGAAACCGCGAAGGCCGCGTCGGCAACGGACTGATCGGGAACCTTGTCCTTGGTGAATTCGCCGAGCATGACGTCATTGGCGGTCTTGCCCTGGTCAGTCACCAGCTGGTCGAAGGTCGTGCCTGTTTTCAGCGCATTGGCGGCCGCGTTGGCGAGGTCCTTGTTCTGGAAGGTCAGCTGCTCGATCGTGCGGCTTTCCGGCGTGCGATAGGCGTCCTTGCGCTTCTCGAAGTCTTCGCGGATCTGATCGTCGGTCACCGTTCCGGCATCGGCGATGTCGGCCGGCTGCAGTTTCAGATAGGTGAACTTGCGATATTCGGGCGCACGATAGCGCGCCTTGGCGCCTTCAAACCACTTTGCAAGAACATCGTCGGCCGGCGCCTTGATCGGCTCTATATTGGCGTTGGTCAGCAGCAGGTAATCGATCCCGCGGCTTTCCTGACGGTAGAGCTTCAGCGAATCGACCAGCGTCTTCGGCGGCGTGAAGCCGTTCGAGATCGCGTCGACGATCTGGCTGCGAACCGCGACCTTGCTGCGCTCCTTGATATAGTCGTCCTCGCGGATGCCGGCGTTGCGCAGGCGCGAGGTAAACAGCGAACGGTCGAACTGGCCGTTGACGGCCTTGAACGCCGGATCGTCACCAATCAGCTGGGCGAGACGATCCTCGGAGAGGCCGAGGCCCATGTCGGCGGCGAGCTGATCCAGCGAAGCGCCGGCCACCAGCTGCGAGATCACCTGCTGCTCGACGCCGAAGGCGCGGGCCTGATCGGGTGTCAGGCGCATGCCGAACTGCTGGCTGAGATTGGAGACCTGGCGCTGATAGGCGAGGCGGAACTCGTTGACGTCGACCTGCTGGTCGCCGATCGTCACCACGGTCGTGCTGTTGCTGCCGGTCAGCAGGGAGTGTGACACACCCCAAATGCCGAAAGAGGCGACCAGGAGCAGCATCAGGAGCTTGGCCGCCCAGGTCCGGGCAGCTCTACGCAGAAGATCGAACATCGAAACGCAAACCTCGCATTATATTCGCCCGTTCGCGGGCAAAGCATTGGACGTTCCTTAGAGCAAACGCATGAGGAATTGAAGGGTTATCGCGCGAAAACATCTGCGCTATACCAGCCGTGTTTCGCGACGCCGACCGAAGACAAAAGATGCTCGCTTGCGGAACCTTTGGCAGCGCTATTTCGTTGAGCAGCATCCCCAAGAAACAGGAGCAAACAATGGCCGACATGAAAACCGCCTCCGCACAGTCCACAGCCGCGCGCGTCAAGGCGGAGATTGCAACGGACGATCTGTCCGCGCAGGTCGCCGCATTGCGGGAAGACCTGGCGCGTTTGTCCGAGAGCGTTGTCGCGCTGGGGCAGGGTGCAAAGACCGCCGTTGCAGATGAGGCCTCAGTTTTGACCGAGCGCGTTCGCGACAAGGTGCGCGAAGAGCCGATCCTTGCCATCGCGGTGACCGCCGGCGTGGCATACCTGTTTGGCCTGATGAGCCGCAGATAGAATTTTCTGAAATGAGATGGAAAGGGCCGGGCTGTGGAGCTCGGCCCTTTTTGCATCCGATTTTCGGCACGCCGAATTCGCCTAAGAAGACGCTTGTGAGAACTGTGCTTTGGTTGACCGATCATCTTACCCAGATGGTCGCCACGAAGCAGGAAATCACGCAAATGTGAAATACAACTACAGGGGGATTTTTATGAAATTACTCGACACATTGTGGAGTGATTGGACGTGGCGAACGCCTCGATGAGCAAAAGCCTCTCACATGATGATTCATTTTGGTCGCAATGTTATTTTGGCACCGCTTTATGGTTTATATAAAATCAACCTTTAGAAGAATTTAGGAGGATACATAGAGTTAAAATATGTTCGAATATAAAAGCGGAAATATGGTATCGATGTGACCTCGATTGTCCCAGATAATACTATGTAGAACTTTAACGAGGTGATAGATGTTGTTCGGTTGTTTTGTTGATGTCGAAGTATGTTTCATCATTTTCAATGATGTATCGCCAACTATGGAACATATTTATCACCCCATTCGCATCACTTTCGGTCAGGTTGCATGACTGGTCGCTTTAGGCGAGTGTCGTTGAAAAACCTCATCCGCTGGCAAAATTTAGGTTTTGATCAGCAATCCCTTGCTCAACCTGCAATCTATGTCATGGTACAGCCTTGGACATGAGGGGTAACAGAGATGATCAATCTTCAGTCAGCTCGCAGTGACACCAACCACGACCAGCGTTTGCTCGATTGCCGCGCCGACGTCGAACCAGCACTCCACCAGATTATCAGAGAAGCGCAGAAGAACGGCTGGGCGGCGGCCGAGGTAGCGATGGCGATTGCCGATGCCGCCGACGATTACATTCTTCTGCTGGCAAACCGCAAAACCACCGCGCACTGATCGTCTTTTTCCTTCGCTCATCCGACGTCTTCGCTCGTGCTCCCGCGCCATTATGCGAGATCACGGCGCGAAGACGCGGCCGGGCTGGTTGACGGTGCCGACGAAGCAGCTTAAAGCCTTCGAAACCTGATTTGGTGACACCCAAGGTGCGCGCATTTTGCCGCCGGGCCATCAGATTTGGTGCGCTGGATGGGTGGCCGAGTGGTTTAAGGCAACGGTCTTGAAAACCGTCGTGCGGGGAACCGTACCGTGGGTTCGAATCCCACCCCATCCGCCATTTTCGCTTTTGTCCGACCCGGAAGCGTGGGTAAACTCCGTACCGAATACATAGGTGACAACCTCGTCCCTGCCTGCCGATCGCGTGCGCAGACCGGCTCTCGGGCGGGCTTGGTCTTGCACTGAGCATACCTTTCAGGTGGCCGTCAGGCTCATTCATCAAAGTCCCGCTCGCACTTTGATGAATGAGGTTTGTCGTCATGCGTTTCGCCGCCAGTCGGAAGAAGATCCTATTGAGAGCCGCCGCCTGCGTTTTGTTCGCAGGCGCCCTGTTCGGGGGCTATATCGGCTATCTGCAATTGAGCGGGAATTTTCATAGCGTCGTTCATGGAGAGTTTTACCGATCGGCGCAGCTCTCTCCAGCGCAGCTTGAGCGCCATGTCCGCGATCACGGCATCAAGACGATCATCAACCTGCGCGGCGAGAATGTGAACGCGCAGTGGTACAATGCCGAGGTCGAAACGGCGGCGCGGCTTGGTGTCCAGCACATCGATTTCGCAATGTCGTCCGGTACCGTCCTCACGCCCGAGCGGGCGGACCAGTTGGTCGCCATCATGAAGGCAGCGCCAAAGCCGATCCTCGTGCACTGCCAGAGTGGTGCAGATCGAACCGGCCTGGTGTCGGTCATCTATAGCCAGCAGATCGCGGGTGTCGGCGAAGATGTCGCTGAACGCCAACTGTCTGTGCGTTACGGCCATGTCGCCATACCGCATGTTTCGTCCGTCTACGCGATGGATGTCAGCTGGGATCGGCTGGAAACGCATTATGGCCTCAAGGGCTAAGGGCAGAATTCAATCAGGATAGGGGGCAAGCTGCATTTTGTTTCCGAATAGGAGGAGAGATGCAGGAAGTGCTCATCACTTTCAAAACCTCTCCGACGCCTGCAGGCGCACGGCGCGGCGCCCGTTGATCGCATATAGCCTGGAAGCATTCAGGCTTGTGTCAGAAAAGAAAGGCATTCCGTCACGCATTGGCGGGATAAGGCCATCGCTTTGACGGTGTCCCGCGCCAGCTATTGCGGAGACATCGAATTGAACGACAGTAATGATCGAGCCGGACCACGCTTTTTTCGTCCGGAAATTGGAAGCATCACGCTCAGCCTGCTGACGACCGCTTATCTTCTGGCCGTCACCAACCAAACCTTCTGGTCCAAGGCCTTCGGCTATTTCGCCGCCGATCGCTTCGGCTTCTCGATCTTCGTGATCGGCATCGCGGCGGCGAGCCTCGGCGTAGTCACCTTCTTCTCCGCGAAATACATCACCAAGCCGTTCCTGATCTTCTTCGTGATCGTGGCGTCCGCCGCGTCGTGGTTTACCGATTCGTTCGGCGTCATTGTTGACAAGGAGATGATCCGCAACGCTGCCGTGTCGACCGGTGCCGAAGCTGGGCATCTGATTACCGGCCGGTTTGCATGGCATATCTTTCTGACCGGTATCGTGCCGTCGCTGCTCATCCTTTGGGTCCGCATCCGGCACCGGCCGATCCTCGGGAAGCTGGCGCACAACACTGCCGTTATCCTTGCCTGCACGGCCGTTTTCGCGGCAATCGGCATTGGTGACTACCGGACCTTCGCGGGCGTCGGGCGCGCTCACAAGGATATTCTCGACACGCTCAACCCGTTTGTGCCGATCACCAGCGCCGTGCGCTTCGCAATTTCGTCGGGGCAGGACGCCAACATCGTCGCGCAGCCGCTTGGCGCGGATGCCCATCGTGTCAACACGACCGCAACCACCAAGCCGCGGGTCCTCATCATGGTCGCCGGCGAAACGGCCCGTGCCCAGGATTTTGCGCTCGGCGGCTATACGCGCGATACCAATCCCGAGTTGGCGAAGCAGAATGTCGTCTATTTCCCCAACGCGAGCAGCTGTGGAACCGCAACGGCGATCTCGATCCCATGCCTGTTTTCTGTATATCCGAGAACAGCCTACACGCATCGCAAGGGGCTGGAGACGGAGAATGTCCTCGACGTTCTCGGACATGCGAACGTTTCCGTTTCATGGCTCGACAACGACACCGGCAGCTACCATGTCACCGACCGGGTACCTTACGAATTCCTGCCGGATTCGGCCGATCCGAGATTCTGCAAGGAGGGCGAATGCCTCGATGCGATCCTCCTGGACAAGATCGACGGCTGGCTAGACAAGGTAAAGGGCGATAGCGTGCTGGTGCTTCATCAGCTCGGCAGCCATGGCCCGGCATATTATGCGCGCTATCCCGAGGAGTTCCGCCGCTTCCAGCCGGATTGCCGCGCCAACGATTTCGGAAGCTGCTCGCCGGAAGAAATCCGCAATGCCTATGACAATACGGTCCTTTACACGGATCATATCGTGTCGACGGTTATCGATAAGCTGAAAAAGCGGTCCGATAGCGTTGCGGGCTCCGTGGTCTACGTCTCCGACCATGGTGAATCGCTGGGCGAGAATGGGCTCTATCTGCACGGTACGCCCTATGTCGTTGCGCCGATCCAGCAGACCCACGTGCCATTTCTGGTATGGCTCTCCGACGATCTCCAGGCGTCGGCGGGCTTCGACATGGCGTGCCTGGCGAGCAACGCCAACAAGACGACCTCGCACGACAATATCTTCCATAGCCTGCTCGGCCTGATGGATGTTTCGACCAAGGTGTATGACCCCGCGCTGGATGTGTTTTCCAGTTGCCGGAAGGGGGATTCCCATGTCGCCAGCGTGAGCTCCGCGGTCGGCGTCAACTGAAATCAGATCGTTTTTGCTGACCGGGGCTGAAAGGCCCCGGTCGCATGTTGGGCGCGACCTTGGCCGCGCGTCCGCGTCTTCTTCACCGCCGAGCCGCCGATGTCGCAATAATGTCATTTCCGCTTCAGGTTGTTGTCAGCAGCCCGCGCGATAGAGCAACTCTCTTCGATTTTACTTAGGAGATACTCTTGCGCGCACTGAAGCGAGTTCGGATCGCCCGCCCTGTAAAGATTTTCGGCGGACTGATACTTTTGACGGGCCTGACACTCGCCGGCTATGTCGGTTATCTCCAGTTTACCGGGAATTTTCATACTGTCGTGGCCGGGCAGTTCTACCGTTCGGCGCAGCCGTCTCCGTCTCAGCTGGAGCGTTATATCCGCGAGCACGGCATCAAGACCGTGATCAATTTGCGCGGCGATAGCGGACACGCGAAATGGTGGGCGGAAGAGGTGGCCGTGTCGGAGCGACTGGGCGTCGAACATATCGATTTCGGTATGTCGGCATCCAGAATTCTTACCACCGAAAAGGCGGAGCGCCTCGTCGCCATCATGCGCGACGCTCCAAAGCCGATCCTGGTCCACTGCCTTTCCGGTGCCGACAGAACCGGCTTGGCCTCCGTGCTCTATAGCCAGCAGATCGCCAATGTGAAGGAAGATGTTGCCGAGCGCCAGCTGTCCTTCGCGTTCGGGCATGTGGGCATTCCCAAGCTGTCTTCGGCCTATGCCATGGATCAGAGCTGGACGAACCTCGAGAAGCACTACGGGCTCGACAAGGTGCCGGCTCCAATTCCGGCCCCAGTGCGCGACGCCCAGGCGGAAAGCACCCAGATCACCGGTGGCGCTGGCTAGGCGGAAGGCGCGCGGTCATGAATGTGTTGTTGGTCGAAGATAACGCGATCCTCGGAGATGCCGTTTGCGACCATGTTTCGGCGAACGGCTATTCGGTGGAATGGTGCCTGACGCTTGCCGACGCGACCCGCGCCGTCGATAGCGGCGAATACGGCCTGGTTCTGCTCGATTTGCGCCTTCCCGATGGCAGCGGACTGTCGTTGCTGCGCCGCTTGCGTGGCCGTGCCAACAATGTTCCCATCATCATTCTTACCGCGCATGATCAGGTCTCCGATCAGGTCGAGGGCTTTACTTGCGGTGCGACGGACTATCTGGTGAAGCCCTTCGGCCTGTCTGATCTTGATCTGCGCATTCAGTCCGTTACCCGCAGCCACCCTATGGCCGAGCGACGTCCGGCTTGATTCTGATCGAATTCTTGGGGCGCCGAGCCTTGAGCCGAGGGCGTTCGCGCGACACGCATCTTCTCCATCACGCCGCCAATTGAATAGGCATGGCCACGCTCCCTTGGTGTCCAGTGGCGCTGCGGCGATTTGTGCTCACCGATCGACCTGAACAGCAAGGCCCACGCAAGCAACCAGGCACAAAAGTGAACTCGAATATTTGCCAACCGGTGATGTCGCGGTGAGTCACGCCGCGGTCGATCAAGCCGGTTCATATGGAGTTGATGCCCGTGAAAACTGCCGCCGCCCAGATCCACGAACTTGAAGACCTGCACGCAATAGCTGGCAAGGCGGCGATCGTTCGCACGGTCTATGAGGGCAAGGACATCTCGCCTTATTGGGATGCGCTGATGGCGCGGGTATCCGCCGATGTCTCCGACGCGGGCGCCTTCATGGATCTCGCGATTATCCTGCAAACGCTAGGCAAGAGCCACGAAGCCGCCATCACCCAGAAGGGCGCGCTGGAGATGAGCCGCAAATACCATATTCGCAACGGCAGCGGGTCGGGCCTTCGCGTCCTTGTGATCGCCACCCGCGGCGACTTCATGACCAATACGCCGATCGAGTTCCTGCTGGAGAGCTCGAATGCGAACATCCTTCTCCACTACGTCGATGAGCTGACGGCTGATCTGAACGATATGCCGGAGCATGACGTGGCCTTCGTCGCCGTCGGCGAGTCGCCCGAAAATCTGGCCGTGCTGGAAAACCTCGAGCATCTGCTTGCAAGCTGGATCGGCCCGATCGTAAACAATGCCCCGCGCCGGGTCATCGATTTGTCGCGCGAAGGCGTGGCCGAAGCCTTCCGCAACGAGCCCACGATTCTCGCTCCGATGACGACACGGATCGCCCGCCAGACACTCGTCGATCTGGCAGCGGGCCTGCTCTCGATCAACTTGATCGACGGACTGACATCCTTCCCGATCATCCTTCGCCCGATCGGCACCCACGCCGGTCACGGAATGGAAAAGATCGGCTCTGCCGATGAGATTGCCGCTTATCTCACCAGCCGCCCTGAAGCCGAGTTCTACATTGCTCCCTTCATCGACTACAGCGACGAGGACGGCAAGTTTCGCAAGCAGCGCATCGCGGTCATCGATGGCAAACCTTATGCAAGCCACCTGGCGATCTCCGATCACTGGATGGTGCACTACCTCAGCGCCGGCATGGCCGAACATGCCGAGCGGCGGCTGGAGGAGGCGTCGTGGATGGCGGATTTCCAGACCGATTTCGCCGTACGGCATGCCGATGCCTTTGCAGCACTGCACTGCCGCCTGGGCCTCGATTATTTCGCCATCGATTGCGCCGAGCTGTCGGACGGTCGCCTGCTGCTGTTTGAAGCAGACGTTGCAATGATCGTCCATTCGATGGATTCCGAGACCGTCTTTCCCTACAAGAAACAGGCAATGGCAACGCTGTTTGCGGCGTTCGAAGATGCGCTGGCTAGCCGCGCGCGGGAGGGCAAACCTCTACGAGGCCAGCAGGCGCACGGCTCCAATCCGGCAGGCGTCGTGTCGCTTGTGGACGCGCTGTGATCGCAGCGTCGAGGGCCACCACATCCGGAGACGACATATTCGCTGCCAGGACGATGGCCGAACTTGTTCCTGATTACCGGCACAAGCTGGGCGCGGCCAGTATCGACCACACGCTGTCGCTTCTGTTCGCGGCCGGCGGCGACAGCCGTATCTGGCCGGATGCAGCAACAGGCCGCAATCGTTACGGAACCCGCACCACTGCGGCCAAGGACGAAATTGCCTTCGCGTCCACAACCGCGAGCAACGTCTCGCCGCAGGGCGTCACCGCTGCCGGCCACCAGCTGAAGCGGCTGTTCGGCGTCGATGGCGCAACCGCTGTCGCCGTCGACGAATGGTTCGCCGAAATCCGTGGCCGTATCGGCAGCAACATCGGATGCGACGAGAGCGGCATCGTGCTTGCCGCATCCGGAACCGACGTTGAACTTCTCGCGCTCGGCCTGATGCTTTCGCTGTCGCCACGCCCGATCACCAACATCCTGATCGCGCCTGAGGAGACCGGAAGCGGCGTACCGCGCGCTGCCGCCGGCCGCCATTTCTCGGATGTCACGGCGCTGGGACACGCCGTGGGCGCGGGCGAGATGCTCGCCGGTATTGCCGCCGATCGCATCGAAGTTCAGGCGGTGGCGATCCGCAACGCGACGGGCCAAGCGCGGAATCCCGACGATGTCGACGCTGACGTCATATCGCTTGCCGAGGACGCGCTGAAACGCGACAGGGATGTTCTCGTCCATGTTCTTGATACGTCGAAGACAGGCCTGACCGGCGTCTCGCGACAGGCTGCCCGCTACATTTCGGTACGCGCGCCCGGACGTGTTCGCATTCTCGTCGATGCCTGCCAGTTTCGCTGCAGTGCCGCCGCGCTGGCCCGGGATATCTCCGACGGCTTTCTCGTCGCCGTTACCGGCTCGAAGTTCCTTGCCGGACCGCCTTTCGCGGGCGCGCTTGCTGTACCGCCGGCGCTTGTCGAGGAACTTGCCACGAAACAGGCACTTGCGCCGGGGCTTTCCGAATACACGGCTCTCCATGATTGGCCGGCGCTTCTGCGCGGCGGTCATGATCAGCAATTCGGATCACACTTCAATCTCGGGCTGGGCCTCAGGTGGACAGCCGCGCTTGAGCAGTTGGAGCCCTTGGCCGCAATCGACACCGCCGTTCAGCGTCGCATCAAGCAGGCCTTCGCCGACCTTGTGCGCGCCCGCGCTGAGCATATGGATGGCATATTGATCCATCCCGACGACGAGGGCGATCATATCGTCGATCGCGCCATCTTCCCTTTGACCATCATGGCCGAAGACAATCGCTTCGCATCGCTTGCGCAGGCGCAAAGGCTCCATCTGGCGCTTCGCGAGAACGACATTGGACCGGTCTGCCATATCGGGCAGGCAGTCAATCTGGGCGCTCGCACGATCCTCAGGGTCGCGGCTTCGGCGATCGATATCAACGCCGTGTCGGACAGACTGGCCAGCGGCGACAGCATGGAGAAGGCAATGCGGCCGATCGCCGGCGATCTCGACACCGTGTTCGAGAAATGGGCGGCCGTCTCAAGAGCTGATCGAGGGCTCTGATGTCACGGATTGCGAAGACGGACGCGCCGGCGGGCTCGGATCTGGAGAAGCCAACGAGCCTCGACCCCACGGACTGGCAGGCGTTTCGCGAAGCAGCCCACCGCATGCTCGACGACACCATCGATCATATCGCCAATGTCAGGCAAAAGCCGGTATGGCAGCCGATGCCATCAGACACGCGTGCCAGGTTCGCTCGCGCGCTGCCGGACGACCCCCGCGTGCTTGACGATGTGCTCGATGATATCCGCACGCATATCTTCCCCCACGCCACCGGCAACCTGCATCCACTGTTCATGGGCTGGGTGCATGGGGCCGGTACACCCGTCGGCATGGTGGCGGAGATGGTCGCGGCCGGCTTGAACATGAATTGCGGCGGCCGCGATCATGTTGGCATCGAGGTTGAAAAGCAGATCGCCCTATGGATGGCGCAAGTGCTTGGCTATCCTTCATCGGCAAGCGGCCTTTTCGTCACCGGTTCGTCGATGGCCAATTTCCTGGCACTGACTATCGCCCGCACCGAGGCGCTGAGCCAAAGCGTGCGGCGGGACGGCTTGCGCAAGGCCGACCGACAGTTGGTCGCCTACACATCCTCGCAAGCGCATGTCTGCATCGCGCAGGCCATGGAGCTGTCCGGCATCGGCTCGGCGAACCTGAGGACTATCGCGGTCGATGACGCAGGCCGCATGAGCGTCGAGGCGCTGGCGGTAGCGATCGCGAAAGACCGCGCGCAGGGCTTGCTCCCGTTTCTCGTGGTCGGCACGGCAGGCACGGTGAACACAGGTGCGATCGATCCTCTTCTGGAGATATCCAAGCTCGCCGAAGCGGAAAACATCTGGTTCCACGTCGACGGAGCCATCGGCGCGCTTGCCATGCTGTCGCCCGAAATGCGTCAGCTGTTTTCGGGCATCGAGCGGTCAGCCTCGATCGCGCTCGATTTCCACAAATGGGGCCACGTGCCCTATGATGCCGGCTTCCTGCTGGTTCGCGACAGTGATGCGCACAAGCGCGCATTCGCCCAGCCCGCCGCATATTTGCAACGCTCGGGCAGGGGGCTTGCTGCCGGCGAGACATGGCCTTGCGACCTCGGTCCCGATCTGTCGAGAGGATTCCGGGCGCTGAAGACCTGGATGACGATCGAGACGCTGGGCACCGAGCGGATGGGCAATGCCATCGCGCGCACCTGCGAACTCGCCCGCTATCTCGCCGCAAGTCTGGCGCGCGATCCGCGCTTCGAGGTAAAGGCCCCGGTTGGCCTCAACATCGTCTGCTTCGGCATTCGCGGTGCCGACGACGGCTTCATTCGCGACCTCGTGCTTGATCTTCATGAGCAGGGATTGGCCGTGCCCTCCTGGACAACGCTGCAGGGCGAACTGGTCGTACGCTGCGCGATCGTCAATCACCGCACGACCAGCGAGGATATCGACGTCTTTCTCAAGATCCTGACGGATTACCTCGACCGGTATCCGCGAGCCTGACACGCGGCGTCGAAAGCGTTGCCATTCAGGCGCTGTTGTCTTCCAGACACTACGCAGCAAATGAATCAGACGAGCGGTGCTACTGAAATAGCCCTGTTACAAACGGCGGCGAATATCCTGGCCATCGCAACCCGGGGATCATTCATGCGCCGCGCATTCCGCCTCTCCACATACGCACTCGTTACCGCTGCCTGTCTGTACGCTCCGGCAAAGGCCGAGGATCTGCAGTTCTCCGTCTATGGTGGCTACCAGACGGCACCGCACAGCGGCGTGGATGTTTCCGACGGCACGCATTTCAATGCCGGCTGGGAAGGCAAGTCCTTCGGCTCGCCGCCCTATTACGGCGCGCGCGTCACCTGGTGGCTTGAGAACCTCAATCACCCCAACCTCGGCCTCTCGATCGATTACACCCACGATAAGGTCTATGCTGACGAGAAGACGCTGGCGACATCCGGCTGGTCGCACTTCGAATTCACCGACGGCCTGAACCTTCTGACGGCCAACGCGCTCTATCGCTTTCCGATCGAGGGCCAGCGCTGGACGCCCTATGTCGGCGCCGGCGTCGGCGTCAACATTCCACACGTGGAAGTAACGCGCCCGCAGGGCACGACCTTCGATTACGAGTTCGGCGGTGTGACGCTCCAGGCCCAGGCCGGTGTGGATTTCCGCATCACCGACCGCTGGTCAACCTTCGTCGAGTACAAGGGAACCTATTCCCGTGTGAACGTGCCGATCGATAGCGGTGACCGTCTGAAGACCAACATCATCACGAACGCCGTTAACCTTGGTGTCTCGTTTCACTTCTGACAGCGCATGATAGCTGCCCAAGACCGCCATGCATGTACCGGATCGCTTCATTAATTTAGTGATCCATTAACCATATTCATTAGAATTGTCTCTATCTCGGCGAAAGCTTTCGCAAATTCGCCGCGAAGGTCGCATGATTAAAGTCTCGTTAGGTTGATGGCGGTACGGCTTATTTTGCCTGAATAGGCGGACTTTGAGCCAAAACGGTCTTGAGCGGCGTGGGACATATGAGACGAGACTTCGGGGCGGCGGCACTTGCGACACCAATGCGGTGGGTAGGGTTGTCGCTTATCTGTGCGACAGTGACCGCTTGCGGAACGGCACCCACGGCGACGGCCAAGCGCACGCACGGCAAGGAATATTTTGCCGAGTCGGAATATGGCGTCAAGGCAAGTCCGCGCGTGGCAACCGGCAACAATATTCCGAAGGGCGGCGGTCGCTACATCGTCGGCAATCCCTATGTCGTCAAGGGTAAGACCTACTTCCCGAAAGAGGACTTCTCCTACAACAAGGTCGGCATCGCCTCCTGGTACGGCTCTGCCTTTCATGGTCGCCTGACGGCCAATGGCGAAGTCTACGACCAGATGCATATTTCCGCCGCGCATCCGACATTTCCGCTGCCGAGCTATGCGCGCGTGACCAACGTCGAAAACGGCTCGTCCATCATCGTGCGCGTCAACGACCGCGGCCCCTATCATGAAGGTCGCATCATCGACCTGTCGAATAAGACGGCCGATCTGCTTGATCTCCAGCACAGCGGCACCGGCAATGTGCGCGTGCAGTATGTGGGTAAGGCGCGCATGGACGGCCACGATATGCCGTATCTGATGGCCTCCTACGTTCCCAAGGGTAGCCGCATCCCCGGTGTCTATCCGGGCGAGGGCCAGATCGCCACCGGCGTCATGGTTGCCTCCAACAGCAAGCGCATCACGCGCGACGAGATCCAGAGCTTCGGCGGCTTTACGCCGCCTGCGGCCGATAGCGTACCGGTTCCGCGCTCCGCGACCTCCTACGCCGGATCGACGCCGAGCGCGCCTTACAACGCTGCTCCGATCCCTACGCCGCTACGCGCCCCGTCCTTCGACAATGCCGCGCCGGCTTCGTTCGGCGAGATGGTCGTGTTGCCTGAGATCGGTCCCTATCCTTATGAGCGTCCCTACGGCTGGCAGCAGGGGTCTATGGCCATGGGCTACCAGGAAGAGGGCGTAAAGACCGTGACGGTCGATCTCGCCTTCGACGCGGTCATGGTTCGCAATGACGGCTTGACCGAAGACAGCATCCTGGCATCATTCAAGCGTCAGAAGGCAGCGAAGGCTGCGCTGAAGTAAGTGTTTCCGAGGCCCTTCGGGGCCGGATCGATGAGGGTTTCGATGCTGAAACATATGCTTCGTCTCTGTGTCTGCCTGTTGCCGCTGGCCCAGGTCGTTTCGACCGATGCCATGGCAGCACCCGCCGACACCAACCAGTCGTTCGTCACGAAGGCGGCGCAAGCCTATATGGTCGAGGCGTCGACCGGAACGGTGCTGCTTGCCAAGAACGAACATCAGACCTTCTCGCCGGCCTCGCTTGCCAAGCTGATGACGGTCGAGCTCGTCTTCGACGCGCTCACAAGCAAGCAGATCACGCTCGATACCCAATATACCGTCTCCGAATTTGCCTGGCGCACCGGCGGCGCGCCGTCCCGCACCGCGACCATGTTCGCGGCGCTGAAATCCAACGTACGGGTCGAGGATCTGGTGCGCGGCATCGCCATCCAGGGTGCCAACGACAGCTGCATCATTCTCGCCGAAGGCATGAGCGGCGGCGAACCCGCTTTCGCCGAAAGCATGACGCGACGCGCAAAGACGCTCGGCATGCAGCACTCGCTCTTCGCCAACTCCACCGGACTTCCCGACGGCAAGAGCAAGACCACGGCCTATGACATGGTGGCACTGGCGGAGCGGCTGCAAGAGGGTTACCCGGCCTATTATCCCTACTTCGCCCAGCCGGATTTCGAGTGGAACAAGATTTTCCAGCGTAACCGCAACCCGCTGCTCGGCTTCGGTCTCGGTGTCGACGGCCTGGCAACAGGCTTTGCCGAAGGCGAGGGCTATTCGATCGTGGCGTCGGCCGAGCGCAACGGCCGTCGCCTGTTCATGACGCTCGGCGGTATCGGATCCGACAAGGAGCGTACCGAGGAAGCCAAGCGCGTGCTCGAATGGGGCCTCAGTGCCTTCGAAATCCGCCAGCTCTTCGCGGAAAACGAGGTCATCGGCACCGCGAGCGTCTATGGCGGCGCATCGCGCAGCGTCGAGCTCGTCGCGAAGAACCCGATCAGCGTCTACATCCCGGTCAACAATCCCGACCGCCTGGCTGCCCGCATCGTCTACCACTGGCCGCTCCCGGCGCCGGTCGAAGCGGACCGCGAAGTCGGCACGCTGCGGCTTTTCGCCGGCAGCAGACTGCTGCGCGAGGTGCCGCTCTATACGAAGGCCGCGGTCGAGGAGGGCACTCTCAGCAGCCGCGCCGTCGATGCCGTTCTGGAGCTCGGCGAAACGCTGCTGTTTTCCTGGCTCTGGGATAAGCCGGCCGAGCCCACATGATCGCCATAGTCGCGCTTCACCTTGTGACAAAGCCGAGAGATCGACGCGAAGCGGTTCCGCTCGCCGTCATCTTCGGCTAGATGTACGGACGAGGTGCCGCTGGCGCCGATTGAGTGCAGGCCAAGATCGCAGGAACATATTGTTGTCATCCGCTACCGGATTGTTCGTTACGTTTGAGGGCGGTGAGGGTGCTGGTAAGTCCACCCAGATCCGTCGGCTGGCCGATGCCTTGCGCGCCAAGGGCCATGAGGTCGTGGTCACGCGCGAGCCGGGCGGTTCGCCGGGTGCGGAGGCCGTGCGCCATGTGCTGCTCTCGGGTGCTGCCGAATCCTTTGGAACGCGCATGGAAGCGATTCTCTTCGCCGCCGCCCGCAACGATCACGTCGAAGAAATCATCCGTCCGGCCCTTGGCCAGGGCAAGGTCGTGCTCTGCGATCGCTTCATGGATTCCTCACGCGTCTATCAGGGCGTGACGGGCAATCTGGAGCCCGATTTCATCGAAACGCTGCAACGCGTCGCGATCAACGGCGTCGTTCCCGATTGCACGCTGATGCTCGACCTGCCGGCAAAGGCCGGCCTTGAACGGGCCAAGCGCCGGGGTGCCGCCGGCGACGTCGCGCCCGATCGCTTCGAAAAGGAAGAGATCGAAACACACGAGAAGCGCCGCGAAGCCTTCCTCGACATAGCCTCGCGCGAGCCCGAGCGCTGCCACGTCGTCAACGCCATGCAGACCGAGGAGGCGATTGCCGCCGAAATCGTCTCGATCGTCGGCCAGTTGCTGGCGCCTGCGGACGCGCCCAAGGTCGCCGAGCCAGCGATGAGTGCGACCGATGAGTGACGAGCACCCAAGCCTTCTCGACGGCGCGATCTGGCCGCCCGAAAACACCAAGCTCTTCGGTCATGAAGACGCCGAGGCCTTCCTCGCGCAATCCTACCGCTCCGGCAAGGGCCACCATGCCCTGCTGATGGAAGGACCGTCGGGGATCGGCAAGGCGACGCTTGCCTTCCGTTTCGCCAATCACGTCCTGTTGCACCCGGATCCCGAGAGCGCCCCTGACGTCCTCGCCGATCCCGATCCGAATTCCTCCGTCAGCCGCCAGATCAACTCGGGCGCCTCGCACAACCTGCTGCATCTCGCCCGCCCGGTGGACGAGAAGACCGGCAAGGTGAAATCGGCGATCACCGTCGACGAGGTGCGCCGCGCCGGCCGCTTCTTCTCGCAGACATCGGGCACCGGCAACTGGCGCATCGTCATCATCGATCCCGCCGACGACATGAACCGAAGTGCTGCCAACGCCATCCTGAAGATCCTCGAGGAGCCGCCGAAGCGCGCGCTGTTCCTGTTGATCTCGCATGCGCCTGGCAAACTCCTGCCCACCATCCGCTCCCGCTGCCTGCCGCTCAAGCTGTCGCCGCTCGGTGACAACGCGCTGCGCTCCGCTCTGGGACATCTCGGCGCGGACGCGGATGATCCGTCGCTGCTGGCATCCGCCAATGGTAGCGTTGGCGAAGCGCTGAAGCTGGTGAACTACGGCGGCGGCGAGATCATTTCGGCCTATAACGAGGTGCTGACCCTGCAGGGGCCATCGGCGCGCAAGGCGATGCACCGTCTCGCCGACGCACTATCAGGCAAGGAAAGCGACACGATCTTCGAGTTCTTTGCGGGCCATCTCGGCGACGATCTGATGGGCAAGGCGAAGGCTGCGGCGATGGCGGGGCAGGTGGCCCAGGCCGAGCGCCTGTCGCGCCTGCACAGCGATATCATCGAACGCCTCACAGTCTCCGACGCCTACAATCTCGACCGTAAGCAGACGATTCTGAGCATTCTCGGCGACATCAAGCAGCCCGGACCTTGATCCGGTACGTCCCTGATCAGGAAGTCAGAAGCTTGTAAGCGACGACGGCCAGTGTTGCAGCCAGCACTAGGCGGATGGTCCGCTCATGCAGCTTCGGCGCCAGCAGGCTGCCCGCGATGATCCCCGGGATCGAGCCGACCAGCAGCGCCGCAAGCATGATCCAGTCGATCTCGCCGATCATCCAGTATCCCATGCCGCCAATCAGCGTAAGCGGTACGGCGTGGACGATATCGGATCCGACGATCTCGCGCACATCGAGCCTGGGATAAAGCACCAGCAGGATGGTCACGCCGAGCGCGCCCGCGCCGACCGACGTCAACGTGACGAGAATACCGAGCGCCAGCCCGAGCACGACGGTGAGAATGCCAAGCGTTGCTGGCCGCAGGGTCCGTCGCTCGCCTGTGGAACGCTGCGCGAACGCCAGCACCTGTTTGCGAAACACCAGCATGAAGGCCGTCATGACGAGCAACCAGCCAAGCGCCGTCGTGATCGTATGCGCGACTTCTATGCTCTTGCGATCGACGCCCGAGAGCAGCCACAGCATGACAAGGGCGGCCGGCACGCTGCCGGCGGCAAGACAGCCGACGATCCGCCAGTTTATGCGCCCATGCATGCCGTGAACGGCGGTGCCGGCGCTCTTGGTGACGGCCGCGTAGAGCAGATCGGTCCCGACGGCGGTCGCCGGATGGACGCCGAATAGCAGAACAAGCAGAGGCGTCATCAACGAGCCACCACCGACACCGGTGATGCCGACAAGCGCTCCGACGAAGAAACCCGAGAGCGAATAAAGCGGATCGAAATGGGAGAACATCAAATCGCGGGCCCAAAGCCTGTATGAAACGGACCTAAGTGGAAGCGGTAGGCGCGGGGGACGGCTGATGTCACGTTTGCGGAACCCTGTTCGATGGTTCTCTTGGGTAGAATGTGGAAAAAAACGAGTCAAGCACGCGGCGGTCACGAAGATTGCACTGCTATGTTTTGGAGGCGTCGCTTTCCAAACTTACTGTTTCGCTTCGCCGCCACATGCGCTAAGGAGCGGCGTATAGATTTCAAAGAATAAGCCGCACGAGAATGGCCGCCATGACAGACAAGACACCCTTCTACATCACCACCGCGATTTCCTACCCGAACGGCAAGCCGCATATCGGCCATGCCTACGAGCTGATCGCGACGGATGCCATGGCGCGCTACCAGCGCCTCGACGGCAAGGACGTGTTCTTCCTGACCGGCACCGACGAGCACGGCCAGAAGATGCAGCAGACGGCGCGCGCCGAAGGCATCACCGCGCAGGAACTCGCCGACCGCAACTCCGGCGAGTTCCAGGCGATGGCCACGCTCCTCAACGCCTCGAACGACGACTTCATCCGCACCACGCAGGATCGTCACCACGAGACGTCGAAGAACATCTGGAACCTGATGGCCGACGCCGGCGACATCTACAAGGACAGCTATGCCGGCTGGTACTCGGTGCGCGACGAGGCCTATTACCAGGAAAACGAGACCGAGCTGCGCGCCGACGGCGTGCGCTACGGACCGCAGGGCACGCCCGTCGAATGGGTGGAAGAGGCGAGCTACTTCTTCAAGCTCTCCGAATACCAGGACAAGCTCCTGGCGCTCTACGAAGCTGAGCCCGATTTCATCGGCCCGGCCGAGCGCCGCAATGAGGTGATCTCCTTCGTCAAGTCGGGGCTCAAGGATCTTTCGATCTCGCGCACGACCTTCGACTGGGGCATCAAGGTGCCGAATGATCCGGAACACGTCATGTACGTCTGGGTCGACGCGCTGACCAACTATCTCACTGCCACCGGCTACCTTGAGGACAAGAACGGCCCGCGCGCCAAGTATTGGCCGGCCGACGTCCACATCATCGGCAAGGACATCATCCGCTTCCACGCCGTCTACTGGCCTGCCTTCCTGATGTCGGCCAAGCTGCCGCTGCCCAAGCGCGTCTTCGCGCATGGCTTCGTGCTGGCCAAGGGCGGCGAGAAGATGTCGAAGTCGCTCGGCAACGTGCTCGATCCGTTCGAGCTGATCGAGCATTTCGGCCTCGATGCGATCCGCTACTTCCTGATGCGCGAGATCTCCTTCGGCCATGACGGCAACTGCAGCGAAGAGGCGATCGGCACCCGCATCAACGCCGACCTCGCCAACGGCATCGGCAATCTCGCCAGCCGCTCGCTGTCGATGATCGTCAAGAACTGCGACGGCAAGATCCCGGTCTGCGGTCCGCTGACCGACGAGGACAAGGCGATGCTGGCAGCCGCCGACGCGCTGCTCGCCTCGACGCGCGAGGACATGGAAAAGCAGCTCATCCATCGCGCGCTGACGTCGATCATCGCTGTCGTGTCCGAAACCGACCGCTATTTCGCCGGCCAGCAGCCCTGGGCGCTGAAAAAGACCGATCCTGCCCGCATGGAGACCGTGCTTTACGTCACGGCCGAAGTCGTGCGCCAGATCGCCATCCTGCTGCAGCCCTTCGTTCCGGGCTCCGCTGAAAAGATGCTCGATCTCGTGGGTGCTGCCGCAGACAAGCGCGACTTCACGGCTCTCGGTGAAGCCGGTCGCCTGGTTTCGGGCACGCCGCTGGAAGCCCCGACGCCGGTCTTCCCGCGCTACGTCGCGCCGCAGGCGTGAGGCGAAGATGCTGATCGATACCCATTGCCACCTGGATTTCGCCGACTTCGAGGAGGAGCGCGACGAGATCGTCAAGCGCGCTCACGACAGTGGCGTCAAGCAGATGGTGACGATCTCCACGCGTGTCCGCAAGCTGGACGGTCTGCTCGCGATTACCGAAAAGTATCCGTCCGTCTTCTGCTCCGTCGGCACGCATCCCAACAGTGCCGACGAGGAGCTGGATATCCAGGCCGAAGACCTGATCCGCCTGGCGAATGCGCATGAGAAGGTCGTTGCGATCGGCGAGGCGGGTCTCGATTACTTCTACGACACGCAAAAGCCCGAGGACCAGAAGACCGGTTTTCTGCGCCACATCGAGGCCGCCCGCGAAACGAAGCTGCCGCTGGTCATCCACAGCCGCAGCGCCGACGAGGACATGGCCGCGATCCTGACCGAAGAGACGGGCAAGGGCGCCTTCCCTTTCATCCTGCACTGCTTCTCGGCGGGTGCCGATCTGGCCCGCGTTGGCGTCGAGCTCGGCGGCTACATCTCATTTTCCGGCATCCTGACCTTCCCGAAGTCGCAGGAGCTGCGCGACATCGCTGCCACCATTCCGCACGATCGCCTGCTGGTCGAGACCGACGCGCCATATCTCGCGCCGAAGCGCTGGCGCGGCAAGCGCAACGAGCCGTCCTATGTCGTCAACACGGCCGAGGTCCTGGCCGAGACGCTTGGGCTGAGCTACGCCGAGATGGCCGCGATCACGACGGACAATGCTTTCCGCTGCTTCTCCAAGATGCCGAGGATCTGACACGGTGGGCTACAGGCGGCGGTTCACCATTCTCGGCTGCTCGTCGTCACCAGGCGTTCCGCGCATCACCGGCGACTGGGGCGCCTGCAATCCCGACAATCCGAAGAACAGGCGCACCCGCGCCTCGTTCATGATTCAGCAATATGACGCCAACGGCGGCGTCACAACCGTGGTCATCGACACCGGACCGGATTTTCGCGAGCAGATGATCGCGGCCAAGGTCGGGCATATCGACGCCGTGATGTACACGCATCCGCACGCCGATCATATCCACGGACTGGATGACCTGCGCGGCTACTATTTCGGCGCGCAGCAGCGCGTGCCGATCTATGCCGACGAAGCGACCATGGACCGCATCCGCCAGGGCTTCGGCTATTGCCTGGAAACGCCACCCGGCAGCAACTATCCGCCGATCGTCGAGGCAAGGGTGATCCGCGATCTCGACAAGCCTGTTCATATCACCGGCGCGGGCGGCGCGATCTCACTGCGCCCGCACGTGCAGCAGCATGGCGACATCACCTCGCTCGGCTTCCGCATCGGCGATGTCGCTTATTGCAGCGATATCAGTGACTTCCCGCCGGAAACCGTGCCGAAGCTGCAAGGCCTCGATGTCCTGATCATCGATGCGCTGCAATACCGCTACCATCCGAGCCATTTGTCGCTGGAGCAATCGCTGGAATGGATCGGCCGTCTGCAGCCGAAACGCGCGATCCTCACCCACATGCACACGCCGCTTGACTACGACACCGTCATGGCCGAGACCCCTGAGCATGTCGTCCCGGCCTACGACCAGATGAGCTTCGAGGTCGAGCTGGAAAGCCTGGAGCGCGGGGCCTAAGCCCGCGCGCTCCGATGGGCGACATCATCGCGCGCCGCCGGCCTTCTGCTGCGATCCCGCCTCGACATAGCTGCGCCAGCCGCCATAGCCGGTGATATCGGCCGCGCCGGAGATCGCCGCTGCCTCGACCAGAAACCCTTTCACTTCGGTTCCATCCGATAGCGAAATGCTGCCGATCCCGAGCGGCGAGGGGATGGCGGCCACGAAGCGGCCGAAGGCATCCGGCGTCAACCGCCACACCTCTACATCGATCGCGCCTCCGGTGCCGGTTTCGACACGGATCAGCCCCGGCTTGGCGGGCACCTGACCGGCAAGCGCATAAAGGCGGTAGCTATCCGTCGTCCGCGCCTCGCGCACGAAGCTTGCATTGAGTTCGCGAAGCTGGCCGTTGAGCGGCATCCCCGAGAGATGCGCCCCGACCACAACGATATCGATCCCGGGTTCAATCTCTGCATCCTGCTGTCCGGCACTCGGCAACGACCAACCGGTCGCACCCAGCGTGAGGCCAGAGGCCCGATGGATGTCGCGGGCAAGCGACGCCGTCAACCCATCCCGGCCGAAGGGCGCGAGCAGGGTGACACTCGCCGGCAGGCCGTCCGAGCGTTTGCCGGTGGGAAAGGCGATGCCGCACATATCCAGCAGGTTGACGAAGTTGGTGTAGGTCCCCAGCCGCGAATTCTCGCGGATCGGCTCGGCGGCGAGATCGGCAAGCGTGTAGTGGCTCGGAGCCGTCGGCAGGCAGAAGAGATCGACCGACGCGATGACGGGCGCGAGCTTCCGCTTCATCGCCTGCAGCGTATAGAACCCGTTGAAGGCATCCGCCGCCGTCAGCGTCTTCGCCGCGCCGTAGATCTTGCGCGTCACCGGGTGGAAGCTTGCTTCACTCGTATCGAAGAAATCCTTCACCGCCGCATAACGCTCCGCAACCCAGGCGCCCTCGTAAAGCAGGTTGGCAACATCGTAGAAATCGACGAACGGCACTTCGACGATCCGATGACCAAGACCTCGAAGCATGTCGAGCGCATCCTCGTAGGAGGCCTCCATGACAGCGTCGCCAAAGAAACGCAGATCCGCCTTCGCGGGCACGCCGATCGAAAGCATCGGCGGCAACCGTCCGTAACCCGTCGCCGGCACCGCGCGCGAATAGGCGTCATCGCCATCCTCCCGGGCGGCGACGCTGAAGACGCGCCAGGCGTCATCGACGGAAAGTGCGAAGATCGACACGCAGTCCAGCGTCCGGCAGGCTGGAATGACGCCCGTGGTCGACAGCGCACCGACGCTCGGTTTCAGCCCGACGATATTGTTGAGCCCGGCCGGAATGCGGCCGGAGCCGGCGGTATCAGTCCCAAGCGCGAAGCTGACGATCCCCTGCGCCGTCGCCACCGCTGAGCCGGAACTCGATCCGCCCGGTACCAGCGTCGGATCGATCGCATTGCGCGGGATCGGATAGGGCGAACGAACGCCGACAAGGCCGGTCGCGAACTGGTCGAGATTGGTCTTGCCGATCACAAGCGCCCCGGCCTCCCTCAAGAGCCGCACGACCGTCGCATCCTCAATCGCACCATAGGCATAATCGGGGCAGGCTGCCGTCGTCGGCATGCCGGCCACGTCGATATTGTCCTTCACGGCGAAGGGAATGCCCCAAAGCGGCTTTGCCACTGGATCAAACGTACCAAGCGCGGCGGCCTCGGCCAGCAGCGACTGGCGATCGGCGAGATGAATGAAGATGCCGGGATCATCGACGGCGGCGATCCGCGCGAAAACCTGATCGATGATTTCGGCCACCGTGCCACCGCCAGCATAGAGGGCGTGCAGCGAAGCGATATCGAAGGCGGGTGTGCTCATGCCGCAGTCTCCTCGAGGATTTTCACCGGCCGGTCCCACTGTATCAGCACCACACAGCCCGTGTCGCTCCAGACCGAATGCTCGGTGCCGATAGCATTGACCACATAGCTCCCTACGCCATAGTCGCCTGACTCGTCCGACTGGACGCCGTCAAGCACCAGGATCGTCTCCAGACCCTCATGCCGGTGTCGGGGCACGGAAGCGCCGGCCTCGTATTTCAACAGTGCCACGCCCGGCTGGTCGCCCTCGAAAGGCTTGATCCAGTGAATGGTCACGCCATCGCGAAACGGTCCGAAGGCTAGGTCCTTCCACCCACCCGATGTCAGCAGTTCGCGCGTTGTCTCAGGCATGGCTGATCGTCTCCAATATGTCATCGATATCGGCCGTCCACCCGACGATCGCCCCTTGGGCGCGGATCATCGCGATGGCGGCTTCCTTGAATTCCGGAAAATAGCTTTCCGTCGCCTGCTCGCAGAGCAGGCATTCGTAACCTCGGTCGTTGGCCTCGCGCATCGTCGTCTGTACGCAGACCTCGGTCGTCACGCCCGCAAATACCAGCTGCGTGATGCCTTTTTCCTTCAGCACATCGCCGAGTTCGGTCGCATAGAAGGCCCCTTTGCCCGGCTTCTCGATGACAACCTCGCCTTCGATGGGTGCCAGTTCCGGCAGGATCGCCGTACCCGGCTCGCCGGCGATCAGGATCCGCCCCATCGGCCCCTCGTCGCCGATCCGGAGGCTCGGCTTGCCCCGGTTGCGCTTGGCGATGGGCAGATCCGAGAGGTCAGGCCGGTGGCACTCCATCGTGTGAATGACCGGCAGCCCGGCATCGCGAAAGCCCTGGATCAGCCGCTTGACGTCAGGGACGATCCTGGTGATGCGCCCGACATCGTTGCCGAGACTGGCGCCGAAGCCGCCGGGTTCGGCGAAATCGCGCTGCATGTCGATGACGACAAGCGCAATCTCCTGTCTTCTGAAAGGAAAATCAAACGGTTGTGCCTTGATCTCAGCCATCAGTGATGCCCCGCCATATGCGCGCCGATGACGGAGATATCGGCGGCGAGCGCCGGCGTCTCGTAGACGAGCTTGCCCTCGGAGATCACCATGATCCGGTCGGACATCTCCAGCAGTTCGTCGAGATCCTCGGACAACAGCAGCACGGCCGCACCGGAATTCCGCGCCCGCATGATGCGTGCCCGGATCTCCGCTACCGCAGAGAAATCGAGCCCAAAGCAAGGGTTGGACACGATCAGCAGATCGACCTCGCCGGTGAGCTCGCGCGCCAGCACCGCCCGCTGCACATTGCCGCCGGAGAGTGCCGCGATCGGCGAGGAAGACGATGCGGTCTTCACCTTGAAATCGGCGATCAGGTCGGTGGCGCGTTTGCGCATCTTTCCCTTGCTGAGCCAGATCGCATCCTTGCCATCGGCCTTGAGGTCGAAGGTGCGGAAGGCGAGGTTTTCGCTGACGGTCATCTTCGGTGCGCAGGCGTTCTGCAGCGGCTCCTCGGGGATGAAGCGCACATTGTTGCGCCGCGTTTCCGGCCGCGTCGCGCCATAGGCGTCGCCGTTGACCTCAACCGTGCCCGCATCGGTCGGCCGCTGGCCGGCGAGGATTTCCGTCAGCTCCTTCTGGCCGTTCCCCGAAATACCGGCAATGCCGACGATCTCGCCGGATCGCACCGTCAGGTTGTCGATCTCGATCGTCTTCAGCCCGGACCGATCCGGCGCCTTCACCTTCTCGACCTTGAGAACCGGCTTTGCGGCCGACGACACCGGCACGCGCGTGTCGAGTTTCGCAAGCTTCACGTCACCGATCATCATCGCCGCCATGTCTGATGTCGAGAGTTCACCGACCTTGCCTGACCCCACCAGCTTGCCGCGCCGGAGGATCGAGACAGCATCCGCGAACTTGGTGACCTCGTGGAACTTGTGCGAGATCATCAGCACGGTCAGTTCGCCGCGCTCCGTCATCCCGCGCACCAGCCCGAGCATCTCGTCGGCCTCGGCAGGCGTCAGCACGGAGGTCGGCTCGTCGAGTACCAGGAAGGAGCGGCCGAGATAGAGCTGCTTGACGATCTCCAGCTTCTGCTTCTCGCCGGCCGCGAGCTCGCTCACCGGCCTGTCGAGCGGGATCTTGAACGGCATCCGTTCCATGAAGGCGGCAAGGTCCTTGCGCTCCTTGGCCCAGTTGATGATCGCGGGCACTGCCGCACGGCTGATGACGAGGTTCTCGGCGCCTGTCAGCGACGGCACCAGCGTGAAATGCTGGTAGACCATGCCAAGCCCATAGGTCGCCGCATCCTTCGGCGAGGCGACCGCCACCTCGCGGCCATCCACCGAGAGCGAGCCCGAGGTCTGGTGGTAGAAACCCATGATGCATTTCACCAGCGTCGACTTGCCGGCGCCGTTTTCGCCGAGCAGCGCGTGAAAGCTGCCGGCCGGGATATCCACCGAGACATGGTCGAGCGCCGTGAAGCTGCCGAAGCGCATGGTCATGTCGAGGGTCTCGATGCCGACGGCCTTGCCGGCCTGTGGAAGAGGCGTGTCGCGGACTATGCTCACTTCAGGTCTCCTTTTCGACGATGATTGCCACGGGACCGCCACCGGGCGGCCCCTGATGCTCGGCGCCACCCGAGACGTAGAGATCGGTCATCCCGAACACGCCTGAAAGCACGCCGCCGACGAAGGCGCGGGCATGGCGCGTGCCGGATATGTCGGAATCGCCGAGCATGGTGTGCCTGTTGCCGCGCACCTCGCCGCTTGGGTCAGGCTCCGCCTTGGCGAGCACCGCCGCAAGCTTGCCCGCAGGCAGCCGCGCATGGGCCGCCTTGACCGACTGCACGTCGATTGCGTCCTGCATGACAGCATGGTCAATCTGGAACGCACCGGACCATCTGGAGCTCATCCCGAGCACGACGATCTCGTGATCCAGCAACTCGACGCCTGCGGATGCCGAAGCACAGCGCGAATAGAGCTCGTGGCGCGTACCGATATCGCCGTCGGTGATCTCGTCCGCATCGATCTCGCCGAGCGCCACCGCGACGCCCAGCGCCGACGCGCCGCGCGAAAGCCCCATCGATTTCAGCGTGTCGCGCGTGGTGACGGTCTTGCCTGACGCTTCCACCTTGGCGATCCGCTGCGTCGTGAGCAGCGGGCACTTGATCTGCACGAAATGCACATCCGCCAGATCCTCGATCCCGGCATCCCGGATCGCGGCCTTCACGGCATCGGCCACCATTAGTACCTGCGCCCGGCGCCCGAGATCATGCGAGGGCAGGGCAGGTGTCCGGGCCGCCCCGATCGCCAGCGCCCGCGTCGCCGGCGCATCGGTCTCCTCGCGGGCAAACACCGTCCAGTGCGGCGACAGCGCCCCTTCCGTGCCGCCGGACATGACGATCGACACGCCCTCGACACCGTGGCGGTGAAACAGCGCCTCGAAGCTCGATGTCGCATAGCCACGGGTGAAGTCGTTGACGCAGCCGTTGCCCTCGGTCTTCCCAAGGATGGCGACCACACTCTCCGGCTTCAGGCCGGCAGCGAACAGCGCCTCGACGCCGGAGACATCATCCGGCCCGTCGGCCGGGACGCGAAAGACCTGGGCACGCATCGATGGCATCAGACGAGCGCCTCGATCAGAGCCTTGGAATCGGAAACCGAGCCGAACACGCCGCCCTGCATCTTCACCATGTGAATGGCGGCGAGGTGGTTGTTGTAGTCGGTGGCGCCACAGCAATCCTCCAGCAACAGGCATTCGAAACCACGATCATTGGCCTCGCGCATGGTGGTGGAGACGCAGACGTCGGTGGTGATGCCGGTAAGAATGATATTCTCGATGCGCTTCTGGTTGAGGATCAGTTCCAGATCCGTGGCGCAGAACGAGCCCTTGCCCGGCTTGTCGATGATCACTTCGCCCTCGAGAGGATAGAGTTCGGGAATGATGTCCCAGCCCGGTTCGCCGCGCACCAGGATGCGGCCGCAAGGCCCGGCATCGCCGATGCCGGCGCCGATCCGCCGCGAGCGCCAGCGCTTGTTGGCCGGCAGGTCGGCGAGGTCGGGCCGGTGGCCTTCGCGGGTGTGGATGATGTGGTAACCCTTGGCGCGCATAGCCGTCAGTACCGCCTTGATCGGCTCGATCGGCGCCTGCACCAGAGCGAGGTCGTAGCCCATGTGATCGACATAGCCGCCCTTGCCGCAGAAGTCGGTCTGCATGTCGATGATGATGAGCGCCGTGTTGTCGGGCCTCAACGCGCCGTTATAGGGCCAGGGGTAGGGATTGGCCTTGACGTAGTGCTCTTTTGCCTCGGTCATCATGTCCATCGTCCGTCTCCTCTATTCGCCCGCAAGCTTGAATGTTTCGCCATAGCGCCTCGCCGGCTTGTCGAAGCCGCAGGAGGTGCCGTCGGTGATCTTGATGTCCGCTTCCCAGGGCAGCTTGTATTGGCCCGCGATCAGGTCGTGCATGTAGCTGTAGGGCGCATCGCCCGCGCCGCCCGCGACAGCGACATAACCGCGATGGCCGAACTGGTAGATGTTGTTCTCCACGCCCCAGCCGAGCCGCGCCTCGCGCACCAGGTCGGGCCTGACTTCGGCGGTGATGATTTCGTTGACGCGTCCGGATGTGCCGTGGGCGATGATCGAGCCGTCGAAATTGCAGATCATGCCTTCGCCCATGCTGTCGAAGGTGCCGTCCGAGCCGCACATGCACACACTCGCCGTGACCATGAGGTTGCAGAAAGCGTTGGACTGGTTGGTGAATTTCCAGCTGTCGCGGATCGGCGCGGTATAGCCCGCCGTGCGGATCATGATCTCGGCGCCCTTGTAGGCGCACTCGCGCGCCATCTCGGGAAACATGCCGTCATGGCAGATGATCAGCGCCAGCTTGGCGCCCTTTGGGCCATCGATGACGGGAATGCCAAGATTGCCCGGCTCCCACGGCTCGACCGGCACCCAGGGATGCATCTTGCGGTAATAGAGTTTCAGTTCGCCCGTGTCGTCGATGACGATGCCGGAATTATAGGGCATGCCGCCAGGGTTGAATTCCATGATCGAGAAGCAGCCCCAGATCCGGTTGTCCAGGCACGCCTTCTTGAACGCGGCGACCTCGGGCCCATCCATCCGGCACATGATCTCGGGGTTGATATCCATCGAGAGGCCATGCAGCGCATATTCGGGGAACACGACGAGGTCCATGCCGGGCTGGTTACGCCGCGCCTTGGCCACAAGGTCGACGATCACCTGCGTCTGCCGCGCCAGATCTTCCCTGGTGACCGTCACGGGGAGTTGCAGCTGCACGAGGCCGATGCCGACGCCGTGTTCGGATTTGTTGAGGCCGCCGAGACCGTTCATGGCTAAATCCCTATTTCAAAACAGAATTACTGGGTGAGTGACTTATTTCGTCAGTGACAGGGCCCCCGGCGCACCCGCAAGCGAGCGGGTGGGCGAGGAGGTGGCGATCAGGATGGCGAGCGTCAGCACGTAGGGGGCCGCGTAGAACAGGTAGTACCCTTGCGTGACGCCGACCGATTGCAGGGCGGGGCCAAGCGCGCCGGCACCGCCGAAAAGCAGGGCGGCCAGGAAGCAGCCGATCGGGTTCCAGCGCGCGAAGATGACAAGCGCCACCGCCATCAGGCCCTGGCCGGATGAGATGCCCTCGTTCCAGGAGCCCGGATAGTAGAGCGAGAGATAGGCCCCGCCGACGGCGGCCAGGGATCCACCAGCGGCTGTCGCCAGCAAGCGAACACGATCCGGATCGATACCCATGGCCCGTGCCGCATCCGTGCTGTCGCCGACGACGCGCAGGATGAGACCAACGCGGGTATTCTTGAACGCCCACCACAGCGCCACCGCCAGCAGCGCGCCGATGACGAAGAGCACATTGATGTTCAAGGCAGCCTGTACCTGCGGCAGGCTCGACCAGCCGCCGAGCGGGATCGAGGGCAGATGCGGCGCCACCGGCTTGATGAAGGGCTTGCCGAGGAAGAAGGCCATCCCCAGGCCGAACTGCATCATGGCGATGCCAATCGCGATGTCGTTGACCTTCGGCCACTTGCAGATCCAGCCGTGCACGAGGCCGAAGACAGCCCCTGCCGCCATTGCCGCCAGCACGCCGAGCCAGGCCGACCCGCTCATGACAGCAACCGCGTAGGCGGTCATCGCTCCGAACACGAGCGTTCCCTCAAGGCCGATATTGATGCGCCCCGATCGCTCGGTGATCGTCTCGCCGAGGCTGACGAAGATGAAAGGCGTGGAGACACGGATGGCGCCGGCGAGGATCGCCAGCGGTACACCCCATATGCCGATACCGGTCTCGTCCATCACGGGTTCCTCTTCCAAAGGTCGGGGTTGAAGATCTTGAAGCGGCCGTAGAAGGTCTCGAACAGCAGGATGACGACGAAGAGCGTCCCCTGCAGCACCAGCACGGTCGCATCCGGCAGGCCCATGCGCCGCTGGATCAACCCGCCCGAGGCATCGATGCCGCCGAGAAGGATGGCCACGGGAATGATCGCCAGCGGATTGTGTCGCGCCAGGAAGGCAACGAGGATGCCGGTATAGCCATATCCGGCCGCGATCGAGGCATTGGCGCTGCCCTGGACGGCGGCGACCTCGATCATGCCGGCAAGCCCGGCGAAGCTGCCGGCGATACCAGTGAAGCCGACGATCAGGCGTCCCACCGGCAATCCCTGGATCTGCGCGGCGCGCACATTGCCGCCGGCGATGCGCGCGGCGAAGCCGTAGCTCGTCACTTCGATCAGGATCCAGGAGAAAATGCAGGCGACGACACCGATCACCAGACCCCAGTGCACATCCATGCCCGGTATCTTGCCCATCATGTATTCCGCCGGCAGCGGCGCGGTGGATGGCTTGTTGAGGCTGGCTGGATCGCGCAGCGGCCCCTCAACGAACTGGTTCATCAGCGCGATCGCGATATAGGCGAGCAGCAGCGAGGAGATCGTCTCGTTCACTCCGCGATAGTGCCGCAGGAAGCCAGCGAAGCCGATCCAAAGACCGCCGACCACCATGGCCGCCGTCGCCATCAGAAGCAGCACCAGGATGGCGGGCAGGGTGCCTATGAAGGGAAGGGCGATTGCCGCGGCAGCCACGCCGCCAAGCACCACGGCTCCCTCGCCGCCGATGATCGTCAGACCCAGCCTTGCCGGGAGCGCCACGCAGAGCGCCGTCAGAAGCAGCGGCGCGGAACGGCTGAGGCTGTTCTGCACCGAAAACCAGCTGCCGAAGCCGCCGGTATACATGAGCTGGAAAAGCACGGCCGGCGATTTGCCGACCGCCATGATGAAGAGCGAGAAAAGCGCCAGACCGACCAGGATCGCGCCGAGGCTGATGACGACGGGTTCCGCCCGTCGCGCCAGCCATGCCAGCAACGGCCCCAGGAAGGACCGCGCCGGCGTATCGGAGATTACAGGCGATAGGGATGGAGTATTCGCCTCGATTGTCATGACGCTTCTCCCTCTGGCTTAAGCCGTGGATCCGACGACGCCCTCGACCAGATAGTCCATGCTCTCGAGCTCGATCGCGTCCTCGGCGAGCGCCTTGTCGGCCGCGACGATGACATTGCCCTTGTTGTCCTTCATCGGTCCCTTGAAGACCGAGAACTTGCCGCTCATGATCTCGGCATGGACGGCCTCGAACTTGGTGCGGGCTTCAGCCGAAACGGCCGGTCCGAGCGGGCTCATCTTGACGAAGCCGTCCTTCAGGCCGCCGCGCACGAAATTGCCGAGCTTCTCTCCGGCCTGCGCCTTCTTGACGAAATCGGTGTAGACGTTGCCCCAGGCCCATTCCGCGCCGGTGAGGTACTTCTCGGGCGCCAGCGGGCTCTGGTTGGCGTGGTAGCCGCAGACGAAGGCGCCGCGACCGGCGGCGGTCTCGACCACCACCTTCGGGCTGTCCACATGGCAGGTGATGACGTCGGCGCCCTGGTCGACCAGCGCGTTGGTGGCTTCCGCTTCCTTGACGGCCAGCGACCATTCGCCGGTGAAGATCACCTGGCAGGTGATCGCAGGATCGACCGAGCGCGCGCCGAGCAGGAAGGAATTGATGTTTTGCAGCACCTGCGGGATCGGCTTGGCGGCGACAAAGCCGATCTTCTTGCTCTTCGAAGCGTAACCGGCCGCGATCCCGTTCAGATACTGGCCCTGGCCGATATAGCCGAAATAGGAGCCGGTATTCATCGGGTTCTTGCCCTCCTGCCAGAGGCCGCCGCAATGGCGGAACTGGATGTCCGGATATTTCGCGGCCATGGCCAGCATGTGGGGGTCGAAATAGCCGAACGAGGTCGGGAAGAGCAGGGTCGCGCCATCGAGATTGATCATCGATTCCATCGTCTTCTGGACATCGACGGTTTCAGGCACATTTTCCTCTTCGACGACCGTGACGCCTTCGAGCGCCTTGACGGCCGCGGCACCCTCGGCGTGCGCCTGGTTATAGCCGTAGTCGTCCTTCGGGCCGACATAGATGAAGCCGACGGTGAGCGCGGTCTGCGCCATGGCGCGACCCGCCATCAGGCCCGGTGTCATCGCCAGCGCACCGGCGGCGGAAGCTTGGAGGAAATGGCGGCGATTCATGGAAAGGAGCTTGGTCATTGCGATTCTCCCTGCGGCAAGGCCGCGTAAAACAAATGGTTGCGGGAAAAAGTGCATGCAATGGCCGTGCCAGTTTCTAAGGTATTGTTATTGCGTGAATTTCAAAAGAGGGGAGGCGGCAGCGCGTAAACTGTATGCAGATTGCAATCCGGATGTGATTAAAAATGCATCCATGTCTGAAATATCATCGTATGTACCTGATAATAACGGAAAAATGCTGCACACTGACATTCAGATAAGTTCATAAGGCGCTGCAAATATATAATTATTTGACTTTCCGTGTTTCGCCGTTCATCTGTATGCAATGTGAAATACAGAGTTTGGAAGTGAAGCAGATCAGGCGCAAACAGATCATACGCACCGGCACCACCGTCGAGCAGATGGTGCGCGCCATTGCGGACATGATCGTCACCGGCGTCATGCATCCCGGCGAGCGGCTGGATGAACTCTCCCTCGCTGTCCGTTTCGACGTCTCCAGAACGCCGGTGCGCGAAGCTTTGCGGGAACTGGGCGCCATGGGCCTTGTCGATCGCGAGCCCAACCGCAGCGCCGTGGTCGCCAATGTCACCGAAGCCTATCTCCATTCCATGTTCGAGGCGATGTCGGAGCTCGAAGCCATCTGCGCGCGGCTCGCCGCGGAGCGCATGACGGTCGATGAGCGCCACGCGCTCGAACTCGAACATCGCGCATCGGCCAGATTGGTGCGCGCCAACGCCCAGGAAGACTACGCCGCCCACAACACGGAGTTCCACACCCGCCTTTATCGCGGCGCCCATAACGACCACATCTATGAAATGGTGACCCAGACCCGGGCACGCCTCGCGCCATTCCGCCGCGCGCAATTCCGGCTCCCGGGGCGCCTTGCCAAGTCCTATGACGAGCACGACGTCATCGTCACGGCGATCATGCGCGGAGACGCCGCAGCGGCCAGCCAGGCCGCCTTTTCGCATGTTGCCATCGTCAGCGATGCCAGTATTGTATTCGCATCCGACAAGGCGGAGTGATCTTCCTGTCGGATATCAGCAATGCACCATAAAGATTTGTGAAATATAGGTTTTCATGAAGAACGCGATCAATCCCCCTTCTGTTCGCAAGCCCTTCGGCAACTACAATCACGGCCTCCTCGTGCCGCCAGGCGCCTCGCTGCTGGTGACCTCAGGCCAGCTCGGCATCGCCGTTGACGACAGCATTCCGGAAGGCGTCACCGCCCAGGCGGAACTCTGCTTCAAGGCAATCGGCGCGATCCTGGAGGAGGCCGGCATGACCTATGCGGACGTGATCCGCATCTCCGGCTTCGTGACGCGTCGCGAGGACTTCCCGGCCTATATGGCTGTGCGCGACCGCTACACGCTCGACCCCAAGCCTGTCTCCACGCTGCTCGTCGTCGGCGGCTTTACGCGAGCGGAGTTTCTGGTCGAGGTCGAGGTGACGGCGGCGAAGGTGGTCACGCTGTAAAGCGTCTAAGGCACTAGAGAAAATTTCATTTTATCAATGTCTTGATAAGATGTTCTTATACGATAATTGATCGATAAAACGGGCAGGGCGGCGATACCCGAGGCGGTCTAAAACCGCCCCATCGCCGTCTCGACCTTACCCATGAACGCCGCCCTCGTTTCTTCCGTGCAGTTGTTCATGTCGTAGTGGGCGAGAAAGGTCACCGGGCGCACGGGGTTGATCTGCGCCCTCAGCACCCGCTTGACGATCTTCTTCGGCGGATTGCCGGCGACGAAGGCGCGGAACGGGGTGGCTCCATAGGTCAGCACCGCGCCGAGCTTGCGGATATGCCTGAGACGGGATTCCACCTTCCCGTCCACCAGTTCAAAGGAAACACCCGGCAGCCAGACGCGGTCGAAATAGCCCTTCAGGATCGCCGGGAAGCCGAAGTTCCAGATTGGCGTGACAATGACCAACCCCTCAGCGCGCTTCAGCCGCTGGACATGGTCTTTCACTAGCTCGGTATTCTCAGGATAGTCGTGGTAGACCAGCCGGTCGTGCCGCGACAGAACGGGATCGAACTCCTCGGCGTAGAGGTCGCAACCATCGACCTCGTGGCCCGCCGCTTGCAGGCTCTCCAGCGTCTTTTGATAGAGCGCCTTGCCGTAGCTTGATTCCACCGGATGCGAGTGAAGGACGAGTACCCTCATGCGCTCTCCATCACCGAGGCCAGGCCCGGGAACAGATAGTTCTGGCCGGCGGAGAAATCGAAATCGGGGTTCTCCCAGGCGATCATCTTGCCGGGGTTGAGCAGGCCCTTTGGATCGGTCTCATGCTTGAAGGCGAGTTGCACCTTGTCCGTCTGCTTCATGCCGCCTTCCTCAAGCGTATAGCGGTGCGGATTGAAGATCGGGCAGCCATGGTCCTGGTGGATCTTGATGATCTCCTCCAGCCGCTCCTCCGTCGTGTAGCGCACCAGCGGCAGGCCCGAGCATTGGATCTGCCCATCGAACTTGATGAACTCGAGATGGCCGGGCACCTCGTCGCCGAAGATCTCGACCATCTTGGCGACCTTCGCCACATGATCGGGGCCGGGATACTGGACCTGAAGATAGGTGTATTCGGGATCGACCTTGAGCGCCCGCAGCGTCGTGTGGTTCCAGGCGAGCTCATAGGCATGCGGAATGCCCTTCATGCTCTCGACCTTGTCGGAGCGGAAGATGATCTCGCCCTTCTGCGAGGCCGTAAACGCGGCGAAGGCGTCGATCGAATGCGGCGCCACCATGACCACCACGACCGACTGCCCCTCGCGGATATAGGGCTTGTGGCGGGTGAAGTAGCTGTAGGGGATGGGCGCCGCGATCGGGGCGATCTCCTTGGTCAGGATGCCGTTGCACTTCGCCGCGCATCGGCGTAGCGCACGCCATCCATGAAGTGGTCATAGCCGACGAGCACGTCGACCCAGTCGTAGGCGGGCGCCAGCGGCATCTCGATCTCGGTGATGATGCCGTTGGTGCCATAGGCGTGGCTGACCTTCTGCAGGTCCCAGCCCGTCAGCTCCAGCACGCGTGGCTCGGCCTCCATCGTCACCACCCGCAGCCGGATGATATTGCCGATATCGCGCAAGCCACCCCAGGTGATCGATCCGACGCCACCGGAGCCGCCGGCAATGAAGCCGCCGATCGTCGCCGTCTGCGCCGTCGATGGATGGAAGCGCAGTTCCTGGCCGGAATGCGCCTTGGTCTGCTTGTCGAGCTGGGCGATGATGATCCCCGGCTCGCAGATGACGCGGCCCGGATGGATTTCCTTGATCTGGTCCATCGCCGCCAGATTGAGAACGATACCGCCGGAGAGCGGCATGGCCTGGCCGTAATTGCCGGTGCCGGCACCGCGCGGGGTGACCGGAACGCCGTGCGCAAACGCCACCTTCAGCGTCTGGATGACCTCGGCTTCGTTCTTCGGCGTGACCACCAGATCGGCGGTGACGCCGTCGAGCTGTGCCTTCAGCACGGGCGAGTACCAATAGAAGTCCCGGCTCTTCTGGCGCACCAGCGCCGGATTGTCCTCGATGGCGATGCCTTCGAGTTCCTGTTTGATCTTCTGGTAATCCGGCATGTCAGGCTCCAACGACGCTATCGAGTTCACGGTAATCCGGCAGGCTGCGGTCGATGACCTTGCCACGGCGTAGCACCACGCGGTCGGCCTGCGGACGGGATAGAAATTCGCTCCAGCGCCGGGCGCTGAAGAGCACGAGATCGGCGGGCAGGCCGACAGCGATGCGACCCATATCAGGGCGTCCGGCGATATCGGCGGCCGAGGTGGTCACGACACGCGCGGCGCTGTCGAGCGGATGGTCGAGCTGCAGGATGCGCACCGCCTCGCGGAACACTTCGACCGGATCGAGATCGCCATAGGCATAGAAGGGATCGCGCGTATTGTCGGAGGCGACGGCTGTCAGCACGCCTGCGGCATCCAACTCCTTGAAAAGCGTCACCCCACGCCAGCGCGGCGTTTTGTTGGGATAACGGTCCTGAAGGTACATGTTGCACATCGGCAGGGAAATGATTGAAATTCCTGCTTTTTGCACCAGTTCGATGGTGTGCTTGGCCAGCGCGTCCTCCTGTCTCGCAAGCGAGCAGCAATGGCCTGCGGTCACCTTGCCGGTGAAGCCGTTGCGCAGCACCGCCTCGGCGATCGCCTTCAGCGTCTCGGCGCCGGGATCGTCGGTCTCGTCGACATGCAGATCGACGTCGAGCCCATTGTCGGCGGCAGCCTTCAGCAGCGTGTCGAGCTGCCAGGTGAGGTTCGCGCTCATCTTCGTCACGCCGCCGAGCAGGCAGCCGGTGTCGCGAACGATTTGGACGAGTTCGGCGAAATAGGCCTCGTTGACCATGTCGTCCATCGGAAACAGGGCGGCCGCCTGCAGCGCGATCTTGTCCTTCCAGGCGTCGCGCACCTCGGCAAACACCTCGAACGAGATGCGATGCTGCGGAGAAGGCGAATCCAGATGCGTGCGGATCAGGCTGGTGCCGTGCGCGTAAGCCGAGCGCAGCGAGAACTCCATGCGCTTGCGCACATCGGCGGCGTTCCAGTAGGTGGCGCGGTCGATGCCGACGGAGGTCAGCGCGCCCATGAAGGTGCCATCGGGATTGCTGTTGCGCGCCCAGATATGGCCCTTGTCGAGATGCGTATGCACATCGGCGAAACACGGCCAGATCATGCCGTCGCGCATGTCGGATTTCGCTAACTCCTGCGGCGCTGAACCGGGCGGCAGGATCGCCGCGATCAACCCGTCCTCGATCACGAGATCGGCCTTCACCAGCCCCTCGGCAGCGGCACCCTCATAACCCGAGACGGCGATATCCGGCAACGTCGCGTGGCTGAGCACGAAGCGCGCGGAATTGGGCGGCGACATGAAGGAAGAGGTCATCAGTTTTCCCGCTTCAGGCTGCTCTCATGCCAGCGGTGCAGGCTGAGCCAGGAGATGAATGAGGTGATCGCGAAGATCGCCACGCCGAGCAACGACAGCATCAGCAGGGCGGCGAAGAGGCGAGGGATGTTCATGCGGTATTGTGCCTCGAGCAGGCGGAAGGCCAGACCCGATCCGGCGCCGGCCGAGCCCGCAGCGAACTCCGCGACTACGGCGGCGATCAGCGCCAGCCCGCCGCCGATGCGCAGCCCCGTCATGAAATAGGGCTGGGCGGCCGGCAGCTTCAGATAGAGCAGCGTCTGCCAGCGCGAGGCGCCATAGAGCTCGAAGAGGTTGATCAGATTGTGATCGACGCTCTTCAGCCCCTGCACCATGTTCGACAGGATCGGGAAGAAGGCCACGAGAAAGGCGCAGATCAAGAGCGCCACCTGCGTCGACGGCGCATAGATCAGGATCAGCGGCGAGATCGCCACGACGGGCGTCACCTGCAGGATGACCGCCAGCGGATAGAACGCGATCTCGATCCAGCGCGACTGCACGAGAAAGACGGCAAAGCCGACGCCGCCGATCAGCGCCAGGATCAGCGACATAAAGGTGATCTTGGTGGTAACCCAGAGGGCAGGGGCAAGCGTACCCCAATCGCTGACGAAGGCGCTGGCCACGGCGGCCGGGCCCGGCAGGATATAGGGCGGCACGCCCGACAGCTTGACATAGAGCCACCAGATCACGACCAGCGCCGCAACGGTCAGCACCGGAACGAGAATCCGCAGTGCCAGATCGCGGCGGCGCGCATTGATCGGCTTGGCAACCTCGATGGCGGGTGTCTCGGCGATATCTGCCATCAGTGGTCTTCCTTCGCGGCGTTGATCGCGCCGATCAGCGAGTGCGAGACCGTCTCGCAAGCCTGGCGGTATTCCTCGGAGGTGCGGTAATGTGCGTCGCGCTCAAGACTGGTGACGAGCGGCAGATCGGCATGCACCCGCCCCGGTCGCGCCTTCATGACGACGATGCGGTTGGAGAGGTAGGCGGATTCGAACACCGAATGCGTGACGAAGATCACCGTGATGCCGGTCTCCTTCCAGAGCCGCAGCACATCGTCATTGAGCTTCTGCCGGGTGATTTCATCAAGCGCCGCGAATGGCTCATCCATCAGGAGCAGCTTCGGCTTCGTCACCAGTGCGCGTGCGATCGACACGCGCATCTTCATGCCGCCCGAGAGTTCGCGCGGATAGGCCTCGGCGAAATCCTGCAGCCCAACGGTCGCAAGCACCGCCATAATCTCGGCCCGCGCTGCGGCTTTCGAAACGCCGCGCAGCTTCAACGGCAGGTGCACATTGTCGAACACGTTCTTCCAGGGCATCAGCGTCGGCTCCTGGAACACGAAGCTGATATCGCCCTCCGGCAGGCCGCGCGAATTGATGCGCGAGCTCGGCCAGTCGATCGTCCCCGATGACACGTCGCCGAGCCCGGCCATGATCCGCAGCGCCGTCGACTTCCCGCAACCCGATGGACCGAGCAGGCTGATGAATTCGCCGCTCTCGACCGTCAGCGTCATGCCCGAGAGCGCGACCGTGCCGCTGGAAAAGACCTTGGAGACCTGCTTCATCGCAACGAGCGGCCGCCTGCGCGCTTCGGCTGGTGTCGCTGACGGGGTGGGCTGCGATGAAGTCATGAGGTCCGTTCGTTTCCTGGGTATGCAATGGGCCTCCTCTCCACGCAGGAGAGGAGGAAGCCCGACTTACTTCTTCAGCGCCATGCCCACGCCTTTGCAGACGTATTTGGTGGTGAATGCCTTGGTGTAATCCGTGTCTGCCTTCAGCACCTTGATGCCGACCATCTCGTCGAAGAACTTCTTGTAGTGCGCGTCGGTCATGCAGCCGATGCCCTTGTCCAGCGCCTCGCCGGACTCGACGATCCCGTATTCCTTCATTTTGGCGATGGAATAGGCGATCTGACCATCGGTCATCTCGGGATTGTCTTTCTTGATCAGCTCGTTGGCCTTGGCATTGTCGCCATAGAGATAATTGTACCAGCCCTCGATCGAGGCGTCGACGAAGCGCTGCACGACGTCGGACTTGCCGTCGATCATCGCCTGCGTCGTGGTGATCGCCGTGGAGTAGGGGCTGTAGCCGTTGTCGGCGAGCAGGAAGACCTTCGGCTCCCAGCCCGTCTGCTTCTGGATCTCATAGGGCTCGGATGTCAGGTAGCCCTGCTGCGCCGAGGACTTGTCGGCGATGAAGGGACCGGGATTGAAGTTGTAAGGCTTGTACTGCTCGTCCTTGAAGCCGGAATAGTTGGCCTTCATCCACTCGAAGAAGGTGAGATAGCCATCCTTGCCGAGAAACAGCGTGTTGAGTTTCGCCAGATCTTCGAACTTCTCGACGCCGGCGTCGGGGTGTGCGATCAGCACCTGCGGATCCTTCTGGAAGATCGCCGCGACATCGACCAGCGGAATACCCTGCTCGACGGCCGTCAGTTCACCCTGTGAACTGCCCATGTAAAAGTCGATCTTGCCGGAGATCAGCAGTGCGGAGTTGGCCGCATTCGGCCCACCCTGGACGATCGTCACATCGAGACCATGCTTGGCGTAGGTGCCGTCCGCGACCGCCTGGTAGAAGCCGCCATGTTCTGCCTGCGCCAGCCAGTTGGTGCCGTAGCTCACCTTGTCGAGCGCGTAGGAGGGAGCGGCCGCGCAAAGCGCCGTTCCGAGACCGAGCAGCGTCGTAAAAGCCATCGTCTTCAATGCATTGGACATGTCAGCCATTCCCCTTTGAGGCCAAGGAGCGTCTTCGACAGCGCTCCATTTCTTTCATTTGAGCGATTGCTTTGCTGTTTGAAAAGCATCAAAATTCGTGCGCAACGATGCCTTTTTGGCATCTCACAACGCGCCTGTTTCTAATTTGTGCGCGACGCTTAAAATAGATGCACCGAGGGTCGAATGCTGCACTCCAGAAAGCTTCAATACATCGACGAGATCGCCCGCTCCGGCTCGATCCGCAAGGCCGCCGCCCGCCTAAACGTCGCATCCTCGGCCATCAACCGGCAGATCCTGGCGCTCGAGGAGGAAATCGGAGCGCCGCTTTTCGAGCGCCTGCCGCGCGGGCTGAGACTGACGGCCGCAGGCGAGCTGTGCATCGAGCATATCCGCGAGGTGCTGAAGAATTACGATCGCCTGGAAGGTCGCATCAGAAGCCTGAAGATGCAACAGGCCGGCAAGGTGCGGCTGGTGACGACGGTGGGTCTCGCATCCGGGCCGCTCGCCGAAATCATCACAAGGTTTCAGACCGAACATCCGCGCGTCTATTTTCAGATCAGAAACGACGCCGGCACGACGACGGTCAATCCGGTGCTTTCAGGCGAGGTCGACATCGGCCTCGGCTTCAACATTCCGGCCACACCAGGCATTCGCTCGCTCGGAAGCTTCGACATCCCGATCGGCATCGTCCTGCCGCCCGGCCACCGGCTGATCAGCGATGGACCGATCAATCTCGGCGATGTCGTCCAGGAGCGGCTGCTGCTGGCGCAGCAAGGTACCAGTCTGCGCGACGTCATCAATCTGGCGCTGGCGCGGCTTGATGTGTCCGTCGAACCGGTGCTGGAAAGCAACGCCTCGGAAATGCTGAAGAAACTGGTGAAATGCGGGGCAGGGCTGACCATGCTGAACCCGCTCGACGTGGTGACCGAATGCCGTGCCGGCGAACTGGTGTTCCGGCCGATCGCCGAACCGCATGCCCGCCATCAGCCGATGAAGCTCTTCGCCCGCGCCCGCGCGCCGCTGGACGCCGCAACCAGCCTGTTCGTCGAATATCTCCTGGCCGAGCTTGCCGGGCTGGTTCAAGAGCTGCAGGACAAGGGCCATATCGCGCCCGACAGATCAGCGGGCGCGTGACGACATATCCGCCTGGTCCGCGGCCTATTTGCTGTAGAGATTGGAGAGCGGATAGCGCTTGAGGTCCCCGAGCATCTCGACGAAACCCTTGACCTGATGCCGGCAGATCGCCTCGCCCTTTTCGGCGGTGCCCCGCGAGGCGTCGCCCACCACGCCGTTCGGATTGAGATCATGGGCGATCCAGGCAAGAGAATGCGGCGGCAGCGGCTGGATGAATTTCGACTGTTCGCGCATCCATTCGGCCTTCGAGGTGAAATTCTCGGCCTTGTCCATCCGCACCAGATCCGGCCGGAAGTGCAGCATCAGCGACGTCTCGACCTCACCGCCGTGAATGCCGTAGCGCGTCTCATGCTCGCTGATCATCCCGTCGGGATGGCCGAAACGGCCCCACTGCGTGGAGACCACGGCCATCTGGTAGCGCACTCTAAGCTCGCGCGCGACGATGCTCATGATATCGACATTGCCGCCATGCGAATTGACGATCACCATCTTGCGCATGCCGGCTTCCGCCACCTTCGCGCCGATCGCGGTCCAGACGGGAATGAGGAGTTCGGCGCTGAGCGACAGCGTGCCCGGCCCATAAACGTGCTCGTTGGCTTTGCCGATCTCCTGGGTCGGCAACACCAATATGTCGAGATCCTCAGGCCGCTGGCGGCGCAGTTCCTGCAGCATGCCGTTGGCGATGGCGACATCGGTCGCAACAGGCAGATGCGGCCCATGCTGCTCGGTGGACGCAATCGGCAGGATCGCGATCGTGGTGTCGGCGGACAGCCCGGCGAAATCGTAGGTGTTGAGCTCGTTCCAGTAAAATGGGGTTGCCATCGCCGTGTCCTCTTCGATCTGATGGGACATTGACTAGGCCTTAAGCCGGCATGCGAAAAGCATCAATTTGCGTTCGTGCCGATGCCTTTTTGCGAGAGATATGCGCGACCGGGACGGAGGAGGGCGCGCCACAGCGCAGATGCCGGGCAGGGCGCCCCGCCCCGCTTCTACCGCTCGGGACGCGGCATGCGCAGCACATACCAGCCGAAATGCTGCTGGATGGTCGGCGTCACCAGAAACACGATCAGCGACACCATGACGGGCGTGATGACCAGCGTGCGGTGCCACGTCTCCCAGTTGCTGGTGAGCGGCATCAGAATATAGAGAAGCGCCGTAATCAGCGGATAGACTGCGATGATCAGCAGGAAGGACAGGCGAAACCGGCACGGCTTCGGCAGCCGGTGCGGCGGCGTCCTGCCCGCATCGCCCGAAGATGTGGCGGTATCATTGTTGTCGGCGCTCATGGTTTTCCCCTTTTATAAGAACGCATCGTTTCGATTAAACCATAACGAAACGATACGTTTCATTCAAGTCTGCGCTGTGCTACGAAAGCCAGGGATAACGGAGGAGTTTCATGACATCGACACTGACGTCCGAGCGACGCACGTCGATTGGCGCGCAGCGCAATCCGGCGAGCCAAGAAGCGATCCTGAAGGCCGCCGCCGATATTCTGCGCGAGACAGGATTGAGCGGCTTCTCCATCGAGGCCGTCGCCAGGCGCGCGCACGCCGGAAAACCGACGATCTATCGCTGGTGGTCATCGCGCGCAGCACTTCTGCTTGACGTCTATCATGATCAGAAGCACGTCGAGCCGGTTCCGGATACAGGATCGATCGAAAGCGACCTGTTCGCCTTCGTCACCGCGCTCTTCGACTACTGGCGCGACAGCGAGGCAGGCTCGATCTTCCGCTTCGTCATCGCCGAAGCCCAAAGCGACGCCACGACATCCGCTGCGCTCAGAACCTATATGGCCGAACGCATCGACCAGACCGCCGAACTCGTGCGCCGCGCGAAGCGTCGAGGCGAGATCAACGCCGACGTCGATCCGGAACTCACCATCGAACTCCTGGCCGGCTTCGCCTGGAGCCGCTTGCTGACCCGCCGGCTGAACGTCGATCCTCAACAGCTCCACAACATCATTGGCCAGATGATCAGGGGATTGGGCAGCGGCGGTGATCGAGGTGGGAAGCGATGAGATAAGCAGCGGGCGGATTGCGGAGCATTTCGAGCCAGTTTCACGCATCCGCATACATCTGATTGTTCCATAATCTATCTTATGCGATAAAAGTGTGTAGCCGGGGCAGATTCCATTTTCAAATGCAACGAGGACAATAATGGCCATGGTTTCAGGAGGATGGAATGGCCCGCTCTTTTGTGCAGTTGAGTTTGGATGAACGCCGCATCATCGCGCGGATGCATGAGAAGAAGATCAGTCAAGCGGAGATCGCGCGCGCCCTTCGCCGCGATCGCTCAACGATCTGCCGGGAACTGCGACGCAATTTCTGGCGTGATCGTGACGTTCCGATTGCCGAAGGATACTGGCACGTCACTGCACATGGGATGGCGGTCGACCGGCGCCGCAAATACCGTAAGCTGCTGCGCGATCCTGGTCTGTGTGCCGCCGTGATAGATCGCTTGAAGGATGGCTGGTCTCCGGAACAGATTTCCGGGCGGCTGCGGCTTGCCGGTGGTGCCGCCACCCGGCTGAGCCATGAGACAATTTATCAGTACGTCTATTCGCAGGAAGGCCAGGATCAGCAATTGGCGCGTCACTTGCCTGAACGACGCCGCAGACGGCGGCCGAGATATGCACGCAAACCAAGAAACCTCGTATTTCCAATGGAATGCGCCATTCGCAACAGACCTGACATCATCAATTCCCGAAGTGAATTCGGTCACTGGGAAGCGGATCTGATGATCTTCAGAAAGGAGCATGGCGCCGCAAACATCGCCACCGTCGTGGAGCGCAAGAGCCGTTACACTCTGCTGTTTCGCAACAATGACCGGCGCTCGAAGCCGATCATGAACCAGTTGATCCGGCATCTCGCACCCCTGCCCGTCCAAGCCAGGCAAAGCCTGACATTCGATCGAGGACTGGAGTTCGTGTCATGGCGCGAGCTCGAGCACGGCATGGGAACGACCGCCTGGTTCTGCGACCCCCAGGCTCCCTGGCAGAAGGGCACGGTCGAGAACACAAACAAGCGTGTTCGACGATACCTGCCGCCAGAAACGGTCGTGCTGGATGTCAGCAATCAGGAGATCCGTTCCCTGTGTAACAGGCTGAATGACACGCCGCGCAAGTGCCTAGGATTTCAAACGCCAAGGGAGATGTTCAGTAGACATCTATTGGCTCTGGAAAGGCAATGCGTGTAGGTTTCGAAGTAGCGTTGCATTCAAGTTGGAACCAGCACCGCAAAGTTAGAATGTCCTGTTTCTGCAAAGTTGGAATGTCACACTCCCCGGGTCTGAAGGATGCGTGGGAGATTGCGGATGGGACTGATTGCGATGAGCGAGCGTGATCTGCAGCGGATCGAGGTTTTATCGAAGGTGGTTGCCGAGCGGATGACCACGGTGTCAGCGGCGCACGTGCTTGATCTGAGCGAGCGCCAGGTGCGTCGACTGCTGGAGCGGATACGGACTGGTGGCGCGGCGTCGATCCGGCACAAGGCGATCGGCCGGCCATCGAACAACCGGATCAGCGATGGCGTTCGCGACTATGCGATGACGCTGGTTCGCGAACGTTATGCGGATTTCGGTCCGACCCTGGCGACGGAGAAGTTGGCTGAGCGCGATGGACTTCGGGTGTCACGCGAGACGCTGCGGCGATGGATGGTCGATGCTGGACTGTGGCTGTCACGCAAGCAGCGCCGGACGTTTCATCAGCCGCGGCTTCGACGCGAAGCCGATGGCGAGCTGGTGCAGATCGATGGGTCGGAGCATCGCTGGTTTGAGGATCGCGGGCCGCCTTGTTCACTGCTGGTGTTTGTCGACGATGCGACCGGCAGGCTGATGCAGTTGCGCTTTGTGCGTTCCGAAAGTGCCTTCACCTACTTCGAGGCGCTGGAGCTCTATCTCCACCGTCACGGCGCGCCGATTGCCTTTTATTCGGACAAACATTCGGTGTTCCGGGTGGCGAAGAAGGATGCCAAAGGTGGCCAGGGCATGACCCAGTTCGGGCGTGCACTTTGCGAGTTAAACATCAAGATTTTATGCGCAAATTCGAGCCAGGCCAAGGGTCGTGTCGAGCGCATGAACCGGACGCTGCAGGACCGCTTGGTCAAGGAGCTCAGGCTTTGCGGCATCGACAGCATGGAGGCCGGCAACACGTTTTTGCCTGGTTTCATGGAGGACTACAATGCGCGTTTTGCGGTTACCCCTGCCCGGTCTGATGATTTGCATCGGCCGATAAATCTGGCGCCGGATCGGTTGACGGAGATCCTGTGCAAACGCGAGCAGCGCTATGTTGGATCGCAGCTGACGTTTTCGTTTGAGCGCCAGCGGATCATGCTGGAGGAGACCGATGTGACGCGTGGGCTGGTGGGGCGCTATGTCGAGACCTATTCTCATGCGGACGGTCGCCTGGATGTGAGGTGGAAAGGGTACTCCCTGCCCTACACGGTGTTCGACAAGGACCAGCGGGTAACGCATGCGGCAATTACCGAGAACAAGCGGCTCGGTGATATTCTGGCTTACGTCAAGGAGCGTCAGGACCAGCATGTGCCGCCGGTCGTCAAGACCAATAGCGAGAAGATCGGTTACCAGCCACGGGGTCGAAAGCCGGGACGGAGCACGGATTTCATGAATGATCCCGCGGTGATTGCGCGGCGCAAAAAGGCGCTGTTGAAGCAGGCAGCCGCGGAGTGAGCTGAAGGTCGAATAACCTCAAAGCTAAAGCCGAAGAGGTGTGTTTGCCACCCGCCCCGATCTGATCTTGCAAGCGGGATTAGCCGCTCCGATCGGGGCTGGTCGGTGTGCCGTGTAGCGACCAGTCGGACATTTCTACTTTGCATATCGGCGGACATTTCAACATGGCTGCCACAAAGTGTCTAAGGGGGTGGGTTCAAGGATGAAGTGCGACATGCCAATGATTTCAGAGCCCTCCCTTCGAAAAATCGCATATCGGTTGTAATCACAAGTTGACCCTCGCCGCTGGTCATGAGCTCACAACAACCTTACAGATCCAGATGTGCTGTTTCCGTCTGCGTAGACGTTTTCGCCAAGGTGCGCCGGCCGCTGAAGTCGTCAACTACCTGGTGAAGGTCGAAACCGTATTCATGAGCCTTTCGCAGAGACCTGATACCATGCTCAGAGCGCAAGCGGTGGTTCACGCAATCCTTGCAGAGGCTTAGCGAGCATCGTTCACCCGCGAAGGAAAAACGCCGCGCCGCACCCTATTCCCATCACCACATAAGTTGACATCGCCAGTGAACTTTTGCACTTACATCCGTGCGATCCGGATGTCCGGCGCCATACGCACGTAGCCGGAGATGCCATCATGCCCGCCGAATTTCTCACTCTGTCGCAGATCCATTACGAGGCCAGCAAGAAGCAGATTCTGCGCGGTGTCGATCTGACGCTCGAGGCCGGCCGCGTCTATGGGCTTGTCGGGCCGAATGGTTCGGGCAAGAGTTCGCTCCTGAAGACTATCGCCCGCCAGGTCGATCCGACCTCGGGCGCGGTTGCGCTCCAGGGGAAGCCGGCCGCGAGCTGGGGCGGGCGCGCTTTTGCCCGCGAAATCGCCTATATGCCGCAGTTCACCCCCGCCACCGATGGCATGACGGTGCGCGAGCTTGTCGCGCTCGGCCGTTTTCCGTGGCACGGCACGCTCGGACGCTTCACGCAGGCCGATCGCGATCTGGTCGAGGATGCCATCCGGCGCACGGATCTGGAGCGTTTCGCCGATAGTCTCGTTGCCAACATGTCGGGCGGCGAGCGTCAACGCGCCTGGATCGCCATGATGCTGGCGCAGAACGCCAGCTGCCTGCTGCTCGATGAACCGACCTCCGCGCTCGACCTCGCCCATCAGGCGGGCGTCCTGTCGCTGCTGCGCGAGCTGAGCCACGAGCGGGGCCTGACGATCGTCGTCGTTCTCCACGACATCAATCTCGCAGCGCGCTACTGCGACGAATTGGTGGCTCTGAACGACGGCAGGATTTCGGCGCGCGGAAAGCCTGCCGAGATCGTTCAGTCGGATGTGCTGAAGTCGGTCTTCGGCGTCGAAATGGGCGTCTTCCCGCACCCCGTCAGCAACGAGCCGGTCAGCTACCTGCTCTAGCGTCATGAGGTGCTGGCATGGCCGGCTTTGTAGCAACATAGCCGACCAAGCATCGGATTAAACGAGAGAATTGCGATCCTGCCCTAAGGTGAAGATCTCAGCGTCAGAGCTTACGCCAGCTTCTTCTCGTCAGGCGCCCCATCATCGTCGGGCGCGCTCGTCTGTTGCGCCATATGCAGCCGCCGATAAGGCCCCGCGCGCCGCAGCAGGTCACGGTGGCTGCCTTCTTCGACCACCCTGCCCTTGTCGATCACGCAGATCCGGTCCGCCTCGGTGATCGTCGCCAGCCGGTGCGCGATGACGAGCGTCGTGCGGCCTTGAGACAGCTCCGCCAGCGATTGCTGGATCGCCCGTTCGGTCTCCGTGTCCAGCGCCGAGGTCGCCTCATCGAGAATGAGGATCGGTGGGTTTTTCAGGAAAATGCGGGCGATCGCCAGACGCTGCTTCTGGCCACCGGAAAGCTTGACGCCGCGCTCGCCGATGATGGTTTCCAGTCCAGCCGGCAGGCCGGCGATCACTTCGTCGAGACGGGCCCGGCGGGCCGCATCGAGAATGTCGGCTTCGGTCGCGCCGAGCCTGCCATAGGCGATGTTTTCGCGCATGGTGCCTGCAAACAGGAACACGTCCTGCTGCACGATGCCGATGCTCGAGCGCAGCGACGCCAGCGTCATCTGTCTGATGTCGACGCCATCGATGGAAATGGCGCCACTGGTGACGTCGTAGAAGCGCGGCAGCAACGAACAGACGGTCGTCTTGCCTGCCCCCGATGGACCGACGAAGGCGATCGTCTCGCCCGCCTTGATCGTTAGGTCGAGCCCGTCGAGAATAGGCTTTCCGGTCTGGTAGGCGAAGCGCACGTCGCTGTAGCGAATATCGCCCGTCAACCGTGGCATGTTGCGGGCGTCGGGCCGATCGGCGATATCGGGATCGGTGTCGAGAAACGCAGTATAGCGCTGGAAGCCGGCGATCCCCTTCGGATAGGTCTCGATGACCGAATTGATCTTGTCGATCGGCCGGAAGAAGACGCCGACGAGAAGCAGGAAGCCGACGAAGCCGCCGGCCGACAGCTCGCCCCTGGTGACGTACCAGGCGCCGACGAGCATCACGACCACCTGCACGAAGCGCATCGAGAGATAGGAGAGCGACGTTGAAGCCGCCATCGCCCAATAGGCCTGCAGCTTGGTCGAGAGATAGCCGGCATTGTTGACGGCGAAGAGCTTGCGCTCGTGGTCCTCGTTGGCGAAGGCCTGGACGACGCGAATGCCACCGACAGTCTCCTCGATGCGGGCGTTGAAATCCGCCACGCGGCCGTAGAGCGAATGCCAGGTCTTCGTCATCCGGCGGCCGTAGCGCGTCGTCACATAGGCCGTCAGAGGTACGATCAGCGCGGTCACGATCGCCAGCGGCGGATGCTCCCACCACATCAGAATGAAGGCGCCGACCAGCGTCATCACGGCGATGAAGATATCCTCCGGCCCGTGATGCGCGACCTCGCCGATCTCTTCGAGATCCTTGGTCAGCCGCGCCACGAGATGGCCGGTCTTCTGGTTGTCGAAATAGGAGAAGGACAGCTTCTGCAGATGATCGAACGCCCTCGCCCGCATCTCCGTCTCTATCTTCAGGCCAAGCATGTGGCCCCAATAGGTGACGATCACTTGCAGCCCGGCGTTGACGACATAGATCGCCAGCAGCCCGATGGCAGCCAGTCCGATCAGGCCCAATTGGCCGGTCGGCAGCAGCCTGTCGATGAACATCGTGACGGCGACGGGAAAGGCAAGCTCCAGCAGGCCCGCGGTCACCGCGCTGCCGAAGTCGAGCACGAAAAGCCCGCGATGCGGCCTGTAGTAGCCGGCAAAGCGTTTCAGCAGCGACGATGTGCTCATCCGCGAGCCCTCCCCAATCAAAATAAGAAGCTTGCGGCGCGCAATCAGGCGCTGAATGCAACTGTGTGGAAGACAGTGCGCCCTGGCAAAGGCCAGCCGCTTCAAGGATTTGCCCGATATCCAAATCCGGCATCAAAAAGTCAAGTTACTTCTTGGTGAGACCGCGTCCCGAGGTTGTGCGTGGCAACGGTGCTGTGCGGATTTGCGGAATATTCAGGCAGGATCGAGTGCGGCCAAAAATTTGAGCAGCAATGTCTGCTTTTTCGGCACGAAATTTATCGTTCGGTAAAAAATTGACCAAACGATAAATAAATTCAGCCCGATCATACGGCATCGCCATGATTTCGTTGATGTTTGTCAATCTGGCACGCCACCTGCATTGAAAATGCCGAACCAGATCCTTTGCGCCATTGCCTCAAGAGGAGAGCAGATATGGAAATCGGTGTTTTCATCCCGATCGGAAACAATGGTTGGCTGCTGTCGGAAAACGCGCCGCAGTACAAGCCGAGCTTCGAGCTCAACAAGGAGATCACGCTGAAGGCCGAGAAATACGGCTTCGACTTTGCCTTGTCGATGATCAAGCTCCGCGGTTTTGGCGGCAAGACGGAGTTCTGGGACTACAATCTGGAATCCTTCACGCTGATGGCCGGCCTTGCCGCCGTTACGTCGAAGATCAAGCTCTTCGGCACGGCCGCGACGTTGGTCATGCCGCCGGCGATCGTTGCGCGCATGGCGACCACGATCGACAGCATTTCCGGTGGTCGTTTCGGCGTCAATCTCGTCACCGGCTGGCAGCGGCCGGAATACAGCCAGATGGGCCTGTGGCCGGGCGACGACTATTTCGGCGACCGTTACGAATATCTCGGCGAATACACGACCGTCCTCAAGGACCTACTGACAACAGGCCAGTCCGATCTCAAGGGCAAGTTCTTCCAGATGGACGATTGCCGGATGAAGCCGGTGCCCGAAAGCGTGAAGCTGATCTGCGCCGGCTCGTCCGACAAGGGCATGGCATTCTCCGCCGCCTATGCCGATTACAGCTTCTGCTTCGGCGTTGGCGTCAACACGCCCACGGCCTTCGCCTCGACCAACCAGCGCCTTCTCAACGCAACGGCAAAGACCGGACGCGACGTGCGCTCCTTCGTCCTGACGATGGTGCTTGCAGAAGAGAAGTCGGAGGACGCCTGGGCGAAATGGGAGCATTACAAGGCAGGCGCCGACGAGGAAGCGATCAAGTGGCTTGGCCTGCAGAGTGCCGCCGATACCAAATCCGGTTCCGACACCAATGTTCGCCACATGTCGAACCCGGTCTCGGCGGTCAATATCAACATGGGCACGCTGATCGGCTCCTATGAGGAGGTCGCAGCCATGCTCGACGAGATGGCCGCCGTGCCCGGCACCGGCGGCGTCATGCTGACGTTCGACGATTTCGTCGAAGGCGTCGAGAAGTTCGGCAAATACGTTCAGCCACTGATGAAGAGCCGCCGCCATGTGACCGAAATGCTGGAGGCCGCCGAATGAGCGTCGCACCTGTTGGATACGAGGCGCCGCGCGAGCGGACGCAAAGCGTCACCCTCCCCGCCCGCCCCGAGCCGATCACGTTGAAGCCGAGCGAGACAGCTGTCGTGGTCGTCGACATGCAGAACGCCTATTCGACCGAGGGCGGCTATGTCGATCTGGCCGGCTTCGATATCGCCGGCGCCAAGGGCACGATCGCCAACATCAAGAAGACGCTCGACGCCGCACGCGCCGCGGGCGTCCAGGTCATCTATTTCCAGAACGGCTGGGACAAGGATTATGTCGAGGCCGGCGGTCCGGGCTCGCCCAATTATCACAAGTCGAATGCGCTGAAGACCATGCGCCAGCGGCCGGAGCTGCAGGGCCAGCTTCTGGCAAAGGGCACATGGGACTACGCGATCGTCGACGAGCTGCAGCCGCAGCCCGGCGACATCCTGGTGCCGAAAACCCGTTACAGCGGCTTCTTCAACACCAACATGGACAGCGTGCTGCGCGCCCGCGGCATCCGCAACCTCGTCTTTGTCGGCATCGCCACCAATGTCTGCGTCGAGAGCTCGCTGCGCGATGCCTTCCATCTCGAATATTTCGGCGTGATGCTCGAAGACGCCACCCATCACCTCGGGCCTGATTTCATCCAGCAGGCGACCGTCTACAACGTCGAGAAGTTCTTCGGCTGGGTCTCAACCGTCAACGATTTCTGCGGCGTCATCTCACAAGCAGCGCCCACCGAAGCCTGATTAAGAACAATAGAAGAGGACACATCATGCCAAAATCGATCATCGTCCCCGAGGGAACCCAGAAGCCGATCGCCCCCTATTCGCCGGGCACGCTTGCCGACGGCATCGTCTATGTCTCCGGCACCCTGCCCTTCGACAAGAACAACGATGTCGTCCATGTCGGCGATGCCGGCGCCCAGACCCGCCATGTGCTCGAGATCATCAAGTCGGTGATCGAGACGGCCGGCGGCACGATGGAGGACGTGACCATGAACCACATCTTCGTCACCGACTGGGCCAACTACCAGGCCGTCAACGCCGTCTATGCCGAGTATTTCCCCGGCGACAAGCCGGCCCGCTACTGCGTTCAGTGCGGCCTGGTGAAACCCGACGCGCTGGTCGAGATCGCGACCGTCGCCCATATCGGAAAAAAGTGAGTAAAGTCAGCAAGATGCATTTCGACATACACGGCCAGACCCATGCCGGCGCCCGCACCATCATCCTGTCCTCCGGCCTCGGCGGTTCGGGCGGCTACTGGGCGCCGCAGATCGAGGCGCTATCCGCCGATTTTCGCGTCGTCACCTACGATCATCGCGGCACCGGCCGCACCGGCGGTGAGGTGCCCGAGGCGGGCGGCATCGCCGCCATGGCCGATGATGTGCTGGAGATCGCGCTGGAACTCGGCATCGAACGTTTCGACTTCATGGGCCACGCGCTCGGCGGGCTAATCGGGCTCGATATCGCGCTCCGCCGCCCCGACATGATCGGCCAGCTCATCCTCGTCAACGCCTGGAGCAAGGCGGACCCGCATTCCGGCCGCTGCTTCGATGTCAGGATCGAGCTTCTGGAACGGTCGGGCGTCGAGATGTTCGTCAAGGCGCAGCCGCTCTTTCTCTATCCGTCGGTCTGGATGTCCGACAATGCCGAGCGTCTCGATGCCGAGGAGCGGCACGCCATCGCTCATTTCCAGGGCAAGACCAATATCCTGCGTCGTATCGCGGCTCTCCGGGCCTTCGATCTCGACGACCGGCTGTCAGAGATTGCTGCCCACACGCTGGTCATGGCCACCCGCGACGATCTCCTCGTCCCCTACACCCGATCGGTCCGCCTCGCCGAGGGGCTGCCGCATGCAGAACTCGCGCTGACGGACTTCGGCGCCCACGCCGTCAACGTGACGGAGGCGAAGAGCTTCAACGACACCATGCTGCGCTTCCTTCGTGACGCGAGATCCGAAATCCGTTAGGACCCCGATATGCAAGCATCAGCCAAAATGATCCCGGACGTAACCGCAACCGCCACGGTTCCCGACCAGCGCAAGCAGGACTACCGCAACGCCATGGCCCGTCTCGGCGCCGCCGTCAACGTCGTCACCTCCGATGGCCCGGCCGGCCTTGCGGGCTTTGCGGCAACCGCCGTCTGCAGCGTCACCGATGATCCGCCCACGCTTCTGGTCTGCATCAATCGCGGCTCCTCCGCTTACCCGGCCGTCAACGCCAACCGTGTGCTCTGCGTCAACACGCTGTCGCACGCCCACGAGGATCTGAGCCGACGCTTCGGTGGCAAGACCCCGGTGCAGGAACGGTTCGAAGGCGCGAGCTGGTCGGTGCTGGAAACAGGCGCGCCGGCGCTTGACGACGCGCTGATCTCGCTCGACTGCAAGGTGAAGTCGGTCTCCGATGGCGGCACCCACGACATCCTGATCTGCGAGGTGGTCGCCATCAAGGAGAACGAAGGCGGCCAGGCGCTGATCTATTTCGATCGCCGCTATCACACGATCTGATCCCTCATACGGAACAAGAGCTTAGGTCAACGCGTTCCTGCCGGAATTCTGGCTCATACCGTAGCGTGACCTGACGTCGCGTCGCCAGGATGACCATCTTGGAGACGCCGATGCCCTGGATCGCCTTTATCGTTCACTTCTTTGCCGCCGCTATCATGACGAACGGCATTCCGCACTTCGTCAACGGCGTCTGCGGCCGGCCGTTCCGCACGCCATTCGTGCGCATGTCAGGTGCCGGCGAGAGCTCGGCGGAGCTGAATGTCGTGTGGGGCTGGGCTAACTTCGTCGTCGCCTTCCTGCTCTTCGCCAATGTCGGGCCGCTCTATATCGGCACCCCGATCGACACCATCTTCATCGCCGCCGGTGTGCTCATAGCCGGCCTGATCCTATCTCGAATATTCGCACGCGGCCGGCTCTGATTGCCTCTTTCCTTGCGCGCTGAAAGCCCTACAATCCAAGGGGTGGCGGCTATGGCCACGGGATAGTGGGAGATATGCCGATGCGCGCCTTCTTCGCAGTCCTCATCCTCAGTCTCACCGCGATTTTCACGCTGTCTCCAGCGCGCGCGGAAGACCCGCTGGATACCACGCGGTCGATGATCGAGGCGCAGATCAAGGCGTTCCTGCAGGACGATCCGGAAGCGGCCTATTCCTACGCCGCCCCCGGCATCAAGGCCGTCTATCCCGACAAGAACGTTTTCTTCGCCATGGTCAAGAAGAGCTACGAGCCGGTCTATCACCCCGGAAATTACGCCTTCGGCCGCAGCCGTTCGATCGACAACGGCGCGATGATCTACCACGAGGTGCTGATCTCCGGCCGCGACGGCAAGGACTGGACGGCGATCTACCAGGTCATCCGTCAGCCGGATGGCAGCTACGAGATCGGCGGCGTCCAGATCCTGCCGGATACGGAAAGCAAGGGGATATAACGACCGCGATCAAACCGGATCGATATCGCCCTTAGCCCATTCGGCCTCCGTCTCCGCCATGAAGTCGGCGAAGCGACCTTCGGCGATTGCCTTGCGGATCCCCTGCATCAGTTCCTGATAGTAGGAGAGGTTGTTCCAGGAGAGAAGCATGCCGCCCAGCGCCTCGTTGGAGCGCACGAGGTGGTGCAGATAGGCGCGTGAATAGTCGCGCGTCGCCGGGCAGTTCGACTGCTCGTCGAGCGGCCGCATATCCTCGGCATGACGGGCATTGCGGATGTTCACCTTGCCGCGGCGGGTAAAGGCCAGGCCGTGGCGGCCGGAACGGGTCGGCATCACGCAGTCGAACATGTCGATCCCGCGCGCGACAGAGCGCAGCATGTCCTCGGGCGTACCGACGCCCATGAGGTAGCGCGGCTTTTCGGTCGGCAGGACCGGCAGCGTCTCCTCGAGCATCTTCAGCATGACAGCCTGCGGCTCGCCGACGGCAAGGCCGCCGACCGCGTAGCCCTTGAGGTCGAGATCGGCGAGTGCGGCTGCCGAGCGCACGCGCAGAGCCGGAATATCGCCGCCCTGCACGATGCCGAACATCGCCTTGCCCGGTTGGTTGCCGAAGGCGACCTTGCAGCGTTCGGCCCAGCGCAGCGACATCTCCATGGCGCGCTCGATCTCGCGCGGCTCAGCGGGGAGCGCCACGCATTCGTCGAGCTGCATCTGGATATCGCTGTCGAGCAACCCCTGGATCTCGATGGAGCGCTCCGGCGACATGTGGTGCAGGCTGCCGTCGACATGGCTCTTGAAGGTCACGCCCTGCTCGTCGAGCTTGCGCAGACCGGAAAGCGACATGACCTGGAAGCCGCCGCTATCGGTCAGGATCGGCCCATCCCAGCGGATCAGCTTGTGCAGGCCGCCAAGCCGCGCCACGCGCTCGGCCGTCGGCCGCAGCATCAGGTGATAGGTGTTGCCGAGAATGATGTCAGCGCCGCCCTCGCGCACCTGGTCGAGATACATCGCCTTGACGGTGCCGACGGTGCCGACGGGCATGAAGGCCGGCGTACGGATCGTGCCGCGGGGCATGGAAACTGCGCCGAGACGGGCGCCGCCATCGGTCTTCTTGAGGGTGAACTGGAAGTTCTCGGTCATCTAGTCTTTCCGGAAAAGAAGGCTGGAATCGCCATAGGAATAGAAGCGGTAGCCTGTGGAAATGGCATGTTCATAGGCCGCATGCATGGTCTCCAGGCCGGCAAAGGCCGAGACCAGCATGAACAGCGTCGAGCGCGGCAGGTGGAAATTGGTCATCAGCACATCGACCGCCTTGAAGCGGTAGCCAGGCGTGATGAAGATGCCGGTGGCGCCCGCCCAGCCGCGAATCTCGCCGCTGTCCTGTGCAGCGCTCTCGATCAGCCGCAGCGACGTGGTGCCGACGCAAACGACCCGCCCGCCCCTCGCCTTCACGGCATTGAGCTTGGCGGCCGTCTCGCCGCTGACATAGCCGCTTTCGAGATGCATCTTGTGGTCGTCGGTATCGTCGACCTTCATCGGCAAGAATGTGCCGGCGCCGACATGCAGCGTCACGAAATGCCGCTCGATACCGGCCTTGTCGAGCGCTGCGAAGAGTTCGGGCGTGAAATGCAGCCCGGCGGTGGGTGCGGCGACAGCGCCATCCTCGCGGGCATAGATGGTCTGGTAGTCGGCTCGGTCGCGCTCGTCCTCGGCGCGCTTGGCGGCGATGTAGGGCGGCAGCGGAATATGGCCGACGGAATGGATGACTTCGTCGAGCGCCGGGCCCGACAGATCGAAGGCCAGCGTCACCTCGCCGCCGTCGCCCTTTTCTTCCACGGTGCAGTCGAGCGAGCCGAGAAGGCAGCTTTCGCCACCATGGCCAAAGGCGATCCGGTCGCCGACCTTGATGCGCTTGCCGGGCTTGGCAAACGCCTTCCAGCGATTGGCGCCGACCCGCATGTGCAGCGTCGCCGAAACCTGCTGGCCGCCCGCACCCTCACGGTGGCGGATGCCTTCGAGTTGCGCCGGAATGACCTTGGTGTCGTTGAACACCAGCGCATCGCCTGCCTTCAGGAAGGACGGCAGGTCGGAAACACGGTGATCGGAGAGCTGCGTTTCGCCATTGGGATCGACGACCAGCAGGCGCGCGCTGTCGCGCGGCTCGGCGGGCCGCAGAGCGATCCTCTCATCGGGGAGCTCGAAATCGAAAAGGTCTACGCGCATAAGGGCAGTTCCGGGGAAGGCTGGTCCAGGCAAAGCGAAACCCGCCCCGCGCTCTCGCGCAAGGGCGGGTTCCAGCAAACATCACAATCAGACGTCGGCGGCAACCCGCATCGAGACGATCGAATCCGGATCAACGACCGGTTCGCCCTTCTTGATCTTGTCGACGTTGTCCATGCCTTCGATGACCTGGCCCCAGACGGAATACTGCTTGTTCAGCCAGGGAGCATCCGTGAAGCAGATGAAGAACTGCGAGTTGGCGGAGTTCGGGTTCTGCGAACGGGCCATCGAGCAGGTGCCGCGGATGTGGCTGACGGCCGAGAATTCAGCCTTCAGATCAGGCTTCTCGGAGCCGCCCATGCCGGCGCGACCCGGGTTGAAGCTCTCGCCGCCCTTCTTGCCGAATTTCACGTCACCGGTCTGCGCCATGAAGTCGTTGATGACGCGGTGGAACACGACGCCGTCATAGGCCTTCTCGCGTGCGAGTTCCTTGATGCGGGCCACGTGCTCGGGCGCCACTTCAGGCAGAAGCTGGATGACGACATTACCCTTGGTGGTTTCCAGGATGATGGTGTTTTCCGGATCCTTGATCTCAGCCATTGTTATTCTCCTACTGGTCTTGAAACTTACTTCTTGGCGATGGTGACCTTGACCATGCGGTCAGGATTGCTGACTTCGCCGTTCTGGCCTTCGCCCTTCTGGATCTTGTCGACGTTCTCCATGCCGGAGATCACCTTGCCGACGACCGTGTACTGGCTGTTCAGGAAGGAGCCGTCAGCGAACATGATGAAGAACTGCGAGTTGGCCGAATTCGGGTCCTGCGAGCGCGCCATGCCGACCGTGCCGCGCACGAACGGGGTCTTGGAGAACTCGGCCGGAATGTTCGGCATGTCCGAACCGCCGGTGCCGACCTGGCCCTTGTCGAAGCCTTTTTCCATGTTGCCGTACTGCACGTCGCCGGTCTGCGCCATGAAGCCGTCGATCACGCGATGGAAGGCAACGTTGTCGTAGGCGCCCTTCTTGGCAAGCGCCTCGATCTGGGCGACATGCTTCGGCGCGACATCAGGCGCAAGCTCGATCACGACGGGGCCGCTCTTCAGCTGGATCGTCATCGTGTCGGCGGCGAAAACGTCGCCAACGAACGAAGCGAGATAAAGCACGCCGGCAAATGCAATATAGAAAAGTTTCATGTGAGCTCCGTTTCGGCGAATATGCCTAGGATTTGCGCTTGGATTGAAGGGCTTTCAAGACGGCGGCAGGCACGAATGCACTGACATCGCCTCCCATGCCTGCGATTTGACGGACCAATGTGGCGGTTATGGGCCGCGAGGCCGTGCCGGCGGGCAGAAAAACGGTCTGGATATCCGGCGCCATCTGCCGGTTCATCCCGGCCATCTGCATTTCGTAATCGAGATCGGTGCCATCTCTCAAACCGCGGATCAGAAGCGTCGCGCCATGCGCACGGGCAGCATCGACCACGAGATTGTCGAAGGACACAACCGAAATATCCGACGCCCGCTCCGGCAACACCTCGGCCAGCGACTGGCGGATCAGTTCGCCCTTTTCCTCAAACGAAAACAGCGGCGTCTTGCCCGGATGAATGCCGATCGCGACGATCACCTTCGACGCAACATTCAGCGCCTGGACGAGCACGTCAACATGTCCGTTCGTGATCGGGTCGAAAGACCCCGGATAAAAAGCTGTCGTCATTGGCCCCGGCCATTTGTTTCGACGCCTTTTGTCACGGATAAAGCCTTGCCGCAAGTCATTTGCCCCAAGCGCCAGCCACATGCGACCGGTGCTCGCCGGGCGACTGCCCGACGACTGAATGCCGGATGAACGGCCCATTCAAGGCCGCTTCAGCCGCGATCTCTATAACAGGATGCATCAACGCCGCCGATGCCGACAGGGATCGGTTCACTCCTGGAAACCCACGATGCTCATCCTGCTTGTCATCACCTCGGTCGCACTCTCCCTCGCCTTCGAATTTGTCTACGCCTACATCCTGGAAGTGCGTGACGCGGCATGGGTACGCAGCGACGTGAGGGAACATCACGAGATCGTACGCGTTATGGGTCGCGTCTCCTTTAAACCGATTAGAGAAGATGCATAAACCGATTTAGGAAGATGAACGCCAGATGAACGAGGCATTCAAAGAGGCTTCAGATCGGCGTTGGTAAACGACTTGTCAATGTCCTGCGGAACCAATTCCAAACGGACGCGTTCTTTCAATCGAAGCGTTGCGCAAATAGGCGCTACAAGGAAGATGAATATGCCAAACAAGATTACCATGATTAACGCAGTATGGATGGTAATGATGACGGGTATGCTTGCAGCAACTGTTGCGCTTTATGATCAGAAGGTAGATGCGTCCAAGGTTTACGGCCCTTATGCTTCGGCCCGTGCGGCTGTCGTGAGCCAATACTAACGGACGTGAAAGCAAAATCCTGGAGGATTGCTTATGTTCACGATCTTGACTGTGCTTACTGCCCTTATCAGCATCATGTTTATCGTATCTGTGGCATCGACCGTGACCGCCCTGCGGCGCGAAACCGAGGAAGATAAGAGACTACATGGCAAGCATAGCGTCTTTTGATCGGCTCTGAGCAGCCCGACAGCTGAAATACGAAAAGGCCGAGCGGCTCCCAGCGCTCGGCCTTTTCGCGTCTTGAGAAAGATGAACAAAACTCAGTCGACGATCCGCCTGACCATGATGACGTCGTCGACCTCACGGTCGCCTTCCAGCACGCCACCCGGTATCAGCCCCGCCTGGATAAACCCCGCATTCCGATAAAAGCCGATCGCAGCCGGGTTCTCGGCGCTGGCAGTCAGCTCGAGCTGACGAATGCCGTGTTGCCTGGCGTAGCCCACGACATGGTCGAGCAGGTCGCGCGCGAGCCCCGTCCCGCGCTTCTCCCGACGCACATAGACCATGATGATCGTGGCGCGATGCGCCATCTTGCCCGCTCGTTGCCGCAGCAGCCCCATGATGGCCACAGGCTCGTCGCCGTCGAAAGCAAGAAAGACGGGATCGGCGAGCAATCGCCGCTGCCATTCATCGTCGGGAAGCTTCGCCCATTCGTCGAAGCTGCTGGCAAAGGCGGATGGTTCCAGGTGTAGTGCCTCAAGCCGGATGCGCTTGAACGCCTCGACATCCTCAGCGCCCAAAATCCTGATCATGCCGCTCTCCCAAAAGCGTTCCGATCGATCAGATCGACTTCAGCGTCCAGTCGACGATCTCGCTGGTGACACCGGCGAATGCGCGGTCGAGCGCCTTGACGAAGGCCTCGTTCGAGCCGCCGCCAGCAGGTACCGTCTGCGAGAACACCTTCTGCGCCCGCACAGATCCGTTGCGATCGTTGAGGATCTTGGCCGAAATCTCGACCACCGCCTGGCTGCCGCCGCCGGTGCGGATCTCGAAGGCGCGGATGTCGGTCACGACCTGATAGTCGATCGCCAAGCCCTGGCCTGGAACGCCGACGCCGCCGAGCTTGCCGGAGTTCTCATAGGCCTCGACGAGCTTGGCCTGAACCATGCGCGGAAGCTTGTCGCTCCACTGCGCCTTGGCAAGATACTGGATCTCCGAAGACGAGACCTTGATGACGATCTGCTCGCTGTTCAGCGCCTGCAGAGCCGTCGGCTGCTGCACCAGGATCTGGCGCCCCTTCGCCGAAGGGCCGCTGCCGCTGACGGGTGCGGAGAGATCATAGGTATCGTTCTTGGCCGCAGTTCCGCATCCCGACAATGCCAGGGCAAGAAGCGGCAGAGCGAGCATGGTCTTCATAAGACGCGAACGACGCATATCCGACACAGCCATATGTTGACTTCCCCTGTTAACGCCTGGTCCGGCCATCATATTGTTTCACTGTGTCCCCGCCGAAGATCAGTCGCTGCGGGTCCTTGTCGAAATTGCTGATCGCATCGTTCAAATTCTGCACCGTCAGACGCGCATCGTTGATCAGCGCCTGAACGTTCTGCAGGCCGCCGCTCGAGAACTTCTGCAGATTGTCGGCGATCGGTCCGATGCGGCTATTCAGATTGTCCGCGACCTTCTTGAACGAATCCAGCGTCTCGCGCGCCTGCGTGAACATCGACTGCGTGCTGTCGTCTCCAAGCAGCGTATCGAGTTTCGCCAGGATGCCGTCGACGCGGGTCGATGCGGCATTCAGCTTGTTGGCCATCTGCGTGACGTTCTGGATCGTCGAATCGATGTCCTTCTGGTGCGAATTCACCGTGTTGGCGACATCCTTGATCGAGGCGACCGCCGCGCGCGCATCCTTGGTCGTCTGCGCGATGTCGTCGACGGAGCCCTTAACCTTGGCCGGGTCGATCTGCGCCACCAGCGTGTCGACCTTGTCAAGCGTCGCCTGCGCCTTCTTGCCGAAGTCGTTGTAGGTTGTGGCCGTCTCCTGGAACTTCTGAATGGCGTCCTTCAGGCCGCCCGACGCGTCGGCGACATTGCGGCTCACGGTCTCGGCGTTGGAGAGGATCGTGTCGATCTTCTTGGCATCAACCGTCTTAACCAGCGATTCGATGGCAGCCAGCGTCGAGTCGACGCGGCCGGACACGTTGCGCACGGTGTCGGAAAGCTGGCCCACGCTCTGCAGGAAGCTGTCGATGTTGCCTGAGTTCTTGGCCAGCGCGTCCGAGAAGGTCTCGGCGTTCTGCAGCGTCTTCGTCAGCGGTCCACGGGCATCCTTGACGAAGCCCTGAACCTGGCCGACGGCGTCGTTGGCACGGTCGAGGATCTTGTCGGCGGTGGCGAGCAGGTTGGTGACGCTCGACTGGTCGGCGACGATGACCGCACGCTTGCCCGTCTCCGCCGCCGTCTGCAGGATGTTCTTTTCCCCGACGCGACCGCCGGAAAGCTCGACATAGGCAGCGCCCGTCAGACCCTGGATCTCGAGGATCGCCTTGGTCGTCGGATAGATCGGCGCATCGACGCGTACTTCGGTAAATGCCAGCGAGAACTGCGGATCATCGGCGTCGATCGACAGCGATTGCACCGAACCGACCTGAATACCGTTGAAGCGCACCGGCGAGCCGACGCTCAATCCGTTCGCCGAGCCCGGAATGCGGACAATCAGCTCCGCCATCGGTCCGCCACGGCCATACTCGGCCATCCAGTAAACGAAGCCGAAGGCAGCCGCGATGACCAGAACCGTAAAGAAGCCGACGATTGTGTAGTTCGCTTTGGTTTCCATCTTATCCGCTCACTTCCCGCGGCTATCTTGCGCCAGCCTGATGTCGGCTGAAGCGTGGCCATCCTGCGGCACGATCGAACGCGCGCGCTTGCCCTTGAAATAAGCCTGAACCCAGGGGTCGTCATAGGCCAGCATGTCTTCGATCGTCCCCTCGACCATCACCTTCTTCTTGCCAAGCACCGCGATGCGGTCGCAGACGGAAAACAGGCTGTCGAGGTCGTGGGTCACCATGTAGACGGTGAGACCGAGCGTATCGCGAAGCTTGGCGATCAGCTCGTCGAATTCCGCAGCCCCGATCGGATCGAGGCCCGAGGTCGGCTCGTCGAGAAAAACAAGTTCGGGATCGAGCGCCAGCGCGCGCGCCAGTGCGGCACGCTTGATCATTCCGCCCGAGAGTTCCGAAGGATATTTGTCGGCCGCATCCGCCGCCAGACCCACCAGCCGGATCTTCAGATGCGCCAGCTCGTCCATCAGCGCCGGCGGCAGGTCTAGATACTCGCGCATCGGAACCTGGATATTCTCCTTCACCGTCAGCGAGGAGAACAGCGCGCCCTGCTGAAAGAGAACGCCGAGACGCATGTCGAGCGCGTTGCGCTGCGGCTCATTCAATTCGTCGAAGTCCTGGCCGAGGATCTTGATCTGGCCGGAGCGGCGCGGCAGCAGGCGAAGAACCGTGCGCATCAGCACCGATTTGCCGGTACCCGACGCGCCGACGAAACCCAGGATCTCGCCCTTGTAGATATTGAGGTTGAGATTATCGAGAACGATCTTCGACCCGAAGCCAACAGTGACGTCGCGCGCTGAAAGCACGATATCCCGCCCTGCCTCGTCTTTGGTCGTTGTCTGCTGCTCGTCCACGCAAAATCCCTAAAAATTAATAGCTGCATAGAACATGGCGAATAGCCCGTCCATGAGAATGACCACGAAGATCGCCTTCACCACCGACGAGGTCACGTGCTGGCCGAGCGATTCGGCACTGCCACCTACCTTTAAGCCCTCGACGGCGGCGACGATACCGATAACCAACGCCATGAACGGCGCCTTGATCATCCCCGACAGCACGGTCGACAGCGTAATCGCCTCGTGCAGACGGGCAATGAAGTTGGCGAAAGTGATTCCCGAATAGCCCCAGGCAACGACGGCCGCGCCGAACAGCGAGGCGAAGTTGGCAAGTACGGTCAGAAGTGGCAGCGCAACGGTCAGCGCTACCAGGCGCGGGAAGATCAGAACGCCGATCGGGTTGAGGCCCATGACCTTCAGTGCATCGACCTCTTCGCGCATCTTCATCGAGCCGATTTCGGCCGTGATCGCGCTACCAGAACGGCCGGCGATCATGATGGCGGTCAAGAGCACGCCGATTTCGCGCAATTGCAGGATGCCGACGAGGTCGACGACGAACACTTCGGCGCCGAAATAGCGCAGCTGGAATGCGCCTTGCTGCGCGATGATCGCGCCGATCAGGAAGGACATTAGTAGGATGATCGGCACGGCGCGAACGCCCATATGGTCGATCTGGTTTACGATCGACGCCGGCGAAACGCCGCTGCCGCGCCCGAACTTCATCTGCGCGCCGCGCACAGCAGATCCGAGGATGTACATCGCCGCGGAAACATTGTTCCACAGATCGTACATCATCCGGCCGATGGGAGCGAAAATCCGCTCCTGCAGCGAACGCGGCGGAACCTCTTCGGCCTCGGGCTTCGGACGTTCCTCGGAAAACGATTCGAGCAGCTCGTCGATATGTTGGTTGCTGCCCTCGATATGTACGGTACCGCCCGCATCCTCGACCTGCTTCTTCAGTCGGCAGAGCAGCCAGACGCCGGCGGTATCGATATCCGTGATCCCGGAGAGATCGAGCGTCAGGTTCCCGCCCTTGTGGGCCGAAAGCTTGTCGAAATCCTTGAGAACGAGATGTATGTTGGCGCTTCGCCAATTGCCTTCGAGATGCACGAGCGTATCCGAACCATGAGCTTGGTCGTCCACGTGCAGTGAGGCGGCGTTACGGTTCTCGGACTTCAAAATGCTTGTGTCTCTCAAGGCTTACGGCGACATTGCCGACTCGCGAACACAGGTCCGCAACGTTGTGCCAATATAACGATGCCGCACCAGATTTCCATGCTTGCAGGATTGCAATTATGCCACGGTCACTTGAAATTCAGACGGACTCTTTTCCGATTGCGGGCACATTCACCATCTCGCGCGGCACCAAGACGAGCGCGGAGGTGATCCTCTGCACGGTGAGCGAGAACGGCGTCTCCGGCCGCGGCGAATGCGTCCCCTATCGACGCTACGGCGAGACCATGGAAAGCGTCGGCGCGCAGATCGAAGCCGCCCGCCCACTGATCGAGGCCGGCCTCTCCCGCGCCGATCTGCAACAGGCCATGCCGCCAGGTGCCGCCCGCAACGCCGTCGACTGCGCCCTCTGGGACCTTGAGGCCAAGCAAAGCGGAACATCGGTCGCGGCCATGCTCGGCCTCACCACCCCGCATTCTCTGACGACAGCCTTCACCATCTCGCTCGGCGAACCCGAGATCATGGCCGAGCACGCCCGCGCCAACGCCGCCCGCGCGCTCCTCAAGGTCAAGGTCGGCACGGGCGATGACGAGAGCCGCATTCGCGCCGTGCGCGCTGCCGCACCCGACGCAGCGATCATTCTCGACGCCAACGAAGGCTGGCCGGAAGACCGCCTCGCCCACCATCTGCGGGTCGCCGCCGAATGCGGCGTGGCGCTGGTCGAGCAGCCGCTGCCGGCAGGCAAGGACGAGCTGCTGGCAGAGATCGAGCGCCCTATCCTCGTCTGCGCCGATGAGAGCGTCCATCACACCGGCGATCTCGCCAGCCTGCGCGACCGCTACGACGCCATCAACATCAAGCTCGACAAGACGGGCGGCCTGACCGAAGCCCTGGCGATGAAGCGCGAAGCTGAGCGGCTGGAGTTCCAGATCATGCTCGGCTGCATGGTCGGAACCTCGCTCGCCATGGCGCCGGCCGTGCTTCTGGCCCAGGACGTGGCCTTCGTCGATCTCGACGGGCCGCTGCTTCTCGCCCGCGATCGCGAACCGGGCTTGCGTTACACCGGTTCGCTCGTCTTTCCGCCGGAACCGGCACTCTGGGGCTGAAGGTAGTAGGCGACGATGATGAGGCCCAGCCCCAGCACCGCCGTCAGCGCCATGATGTAGTAGCTCGCCATGCCAAGTGCTGCGTAGATGTAGCCCGACGCGATGGTCATCAGCCCCATGAACATGCCGTTATAGAAGAAATAGGCCCCCTGCGCCGACGATTCCTGCGTTGCCTGCACCGAGGCGATGATCCGCCGCTGGACGCCGGTGTGGACGAAGGCGTAGCTGAAGGCATGCAGGCACTGCAGCAGGAAGAAGCCGACGAAGCCCCACTCCATCGGAAACAACAGCCACCGGCAGACGCACACGGCAGCGCCGACACGGATCAGCGTCCAGGCATCGAAATGTCGGCTGAGCCGCTTCGATTGGAAGAACACCGTCACCTCGGCCGCGACACCAGCACTCCACAACAACGCGATTTCCGTGCCCGAAAAGCCGAGATCACGCCAATAGATCGTCGCAAAGGCCTGCAGAAGCGCGTGGCTCGATTGCTGGATGGCGACGCCGATGAGCAGCATCAACAGATGCGGCTGCCTCAGCGAACTGCCGGTCGCCTGCTGCAGATCGACAGGCGTGCCGCGCCTGCGCGTCGGCCCGATGCGCGGACAGTAGAGCGCCATCACCATCGTCATGACGAAACCGAAGATCATGACAGGCAGAACCATTTGCCCGCCCCAGTTTCCGATCAGTCGCCCGCCGACGAGCGTCGAGGCGATAAAGGCGACAGAGCCCCACACCCGCATCGAACCATAATCGAAACCCCAGCGCCGCACACCCGAGATGACAATCGATTCGACCACAGGCACATAGGGAGAAAACGTGGCGCCCTGGAGCGTGTAGACGATGAGCACCGGCCAGAACGTGTCGGTCCAGTAGAGCGCGATTGCGGTCAGCAGCGACAGGCCACCGGAAAACACCAGCACATCGGCCCGCTCCTTCATCCGGTCGGCATACATGGCCACGATCGGCGCCACCAGCACGCGCACCACCATCGGCACGGCGAGGATGATGCCGATCTCGTGGTCGCTGAATTTGTGCATCGCCAGCCAGACGGGAAAGAACGGCAGCGCGACACCGTTCACAAGCAGCGGCGCGCAATAGGACAAAGCGCTCAGCAGCCGGAAATGGGCGGGCGCGACCTCTGTGAAAGAGGCATTCGTGGCGGGAATCATCGGTGTGACCTGAAAGGAACCTGCAAGTTGCCTAACACGTCACCTTAATGGCAACCAAGGCGAGATAAGGCCGCCCCAAACCGATTTCAAAAATAAGCCACAACTGTCGCGAAACGGCAACGGCAGCAACTGCACAATGCCATTTCGCAACAGCGAAATAGTTGGTGGTATCAGGCCGCCTGCTGTGCAGGCTCGCGCTTGCGGTGATCTTCGAGCGCCAGCGGTGCCGGTGCAGCAGCGCCGCCCATTGTGCGCCATTCAATCAGCTCGAACGTGCCGTCTTCGTGCTCGGCGATTGCCGTGCAGCTTTCAACCCAATCGCCGGTGTTGATGTAGCGCACGCCATCCATGTCTTCCATGACGGCATGGTGGATGTGGCCGCAGATCACGCCGTCGGCACCGCTCTTACGGGCTTCGTCGGCCACCACCTTCTGGAACTCACCGATGAAGTTGACGGCGTGCTTGACCTGCAGCTTTGCCCAGGCGGAGAACGACCAGTAAGGCATGCCGAGCTTGCGGCGAATGGCGGCAAGCCCGATGTTGATCATGATCGCCATGTCGTAGGCCCAGTCGCCGAGATAGGCGAGCAGGCGGGCGTTGCGCACCACGACGTCGAACTCGTCGCCATGCAGCACCAGATACTTCTTGCCGTCGGCCGCCTCGTGCATCATCCGCTCGGCCACTTCGATGCCGCCGAAGTGCATGCCGGGGAAGTCGCGCAGGAATTCGTCGTGATTGCCGGGGATGTAGACGATACGCGTTCCCTTGCGCGCCTTGCGCAGCAGCTTCTGGATCACGTCGTTGCATTCCTGCGGCCAGTACCAGCTGCGCTTCAGGCGCCAGCCGTCGACGATGTCTCCCACCAGGAAGATCGTATCGGCTTCGTGGTACTTCAGAAAGTCGATCAGGAAGTCGGCTTTCGCGGCTTTCGAGCCGAGATGGACGTCGGAAATAAAGAGCGTACGGAAGTGGCGCGTATCCATATTGTCCTTCACAAGCATACTGCCCGTGCCCCATGCTTCATCTGTGCCTCTGAAAACCAGACTCGTGTTTCAGGAAGATGACACGGCCCGGGTGTCGGGCCCTGATCACAGGTCCTACCGTCGCAAATCCCCGGCATCTCGCGGGCGCTGTTGCACATTTGCGTTGTTTTTGGGAACCGGAACCGAAATTCCCGCTGTTACCGTCTTTCGATTGATGTATTGAAAGCGCTCCAATGAAAGCATGTGCGACAGCCTGGAGCATTACGATGGATCACAGCGACAAACCGAAGACGGACAACAAAGCGGCAGGCGGCAGCCTCGATGAACAGGCCTTGTTCTTCCACCGTTATCCCCGTCCCGGCAAAATCGAGATCCAGGCCATCAAGCCGCTCGGCAACCAGCGCGACCTCGCGCTCGCCTATTCGCCCGGCGTCGCCGCGCCCTGTCTAGCTATCCGCGACAATCCGGAAACGGCCGCCGACTACACCTCGCGTGCCAACCTGGTTGCCGTGATCTCCAACGGTACGGCCGTTCTCGGCCTCGGCAATATCGGCCCGCTAGCTTCCAAGCCGGTCATGGAAGGCAAGGCGGTTCTCTTCAAGAAGTTCGCCAACATCGACGTCTTCGACATCGAGGTCGATGCAACGACCGTCGATCACATGGTCTCCACCGTCGCCGCGCTTGAGCCGACCTTTGGCGGTATCAACCTTGAAGACATCAAGGCGCCGGAGTGTTTCGAGATCGAGCGCCAGCTGCGCGAAAAGATGAAGATCCCGGTCTTCCATGACGACCAGCATGGCACCGCCATCATCGTCGCCGCCGCGATCCTGAACGGCCTGGAACTCGCCGGCAAGAAGATCGAAGAGGTCAAGATCGTCGCCTCCGGCGCCGGTGCCGCGGCCCTTGCCTGCCTCAACCTTCTCGTCACCCTCGGCGCCAAGCGCGAAAACATCTGGGTCCACGACCTGGAAGGCCTTGTCTACGAAGGCCGCGTCGAGCTCATGGACGAATGGAAGAGCGTCTACGCGCAGAAGAGCGACACCCGCACGCTGGCTGAAAACATCGGCGGCGCCGACGTGTTCCTCGGCCTTTCGGCCGCCGGCGTCCTGAAGCCGGAACTCCTGGCGCAGATGGCCGAAAAGCCGCTCATCATGGCGCTCGCCAACCCGAACCCCGAAATCATGCCGGATCTCGCCCGCGCCGCCCGCCCGGACGCGATGATCTGCACCGGCCGCTCGGATTTTCCGAACCAGGTCAACAACGTCCTCTGCTTCCCGTATATCTTCCGCGGCGCGCTCGATTGCGGCGCCGTCACGATCAACGAGGAAATGAAGATGGCGGCCGTGCGCGCCATCGCCGCGCTTGCCCGCGAGGAGCCGTCCGATGTCGCCGCCCGCGCCTATTCGGATGAAACGCCGATCTTCGGCCCCAACTATCTCATCCCCTCGCCGTTCGATCCGCGCCTCATCCTGCGCATCGCGCCGGCTGTCGCCAAGGCTGCGGCCGATAGTGGCGTGGCGCTGCGCCCGATCGCCGATTTCGACGCCTATCTCGACCAGCTGAACCGCTTCGTCTTCCGCTCCGGCTTCGTCATGAAGCCGATCTTCGCGGCCGCCAAGAATGCCGACAAGAAGCGCGTCATCTTCTCCGAAGGCGAAGACGAGCGCGTGCTGCGCGCCGCCCAGGTTCTGCTCGAAGAAGGTATCGCCAAGCCGATCCTGATCGGTCGTCCGCAGGTCATCGAAACCCGCCTGAAGCGCTACGGCCTGCGCATCCGTCCGCTGTCCGATTTCGACGTCATCAATCCGGAAGACGATCCGCGCTTCCGCGAATATGTCGAGCTCTATCTGTCGCTGGTCGGCCGCCGCGGCGTCATCCCGGAAGCGGCGCGTACCATCGTTCGTACCAACACCACGGTTATCGGCGCTCTGGCGCTGAAGCGTGGCGAGGCCGATGCGCTCATCTGCGGTCTCGAAGGCCGCTATGAAAAGCACCTGCGCGATGTCCGCCAGATCGTGGGCAAGCGCCCGAACGTTCGCGATTTCTCGGCGCTCAGCCTGCTGATCTCGCAGCGTGGCGCCACCTTCTTCACCGACACCTACGTGACGTTCAATCCGACAGCCGAGGAAGTGGCGGAATCGGCCGTTCTCGCCGCCGAAGAAATCAAGCGCTTCGGCATCACGCCGCGCGCCGCCCTCGTCTCGCATTCGAACTTCGGCTCGCGTGAATCCGAAAGCGCCACCAAGATGCGCAACGCCCTGCAGCTCGTGCGCGACACCGCGCCCGACCTCGAGGTCGATGGCGAAATGCACGGCGAGAGCGCGATCTCTGAAACGCTGCGCAAGCGCGTCATGCCGAACACGACGCTGCACGACGAAGCCAACCTTCTGGTCTTCCCGAACCTCGATGCGGCCAACATCACGCTCGGCGTCGTCAAGTCGATGACCGATGGCCTGCATGTCGGCCCGATCCTGCTCGGCGCGGCGATGCCCGCCCACATCCTGGCGCCGTCGGTCACCTCGCGCGGCGTCGTCAACATGGCGGCCCTTGCGGTCGTCGAGGCATCCCAGCCTGCATGATCTGGGCTGCGTGATTTGCCTTGGACGCTGAAAATGCGTTAGGCTCTGAGCGGCAGCTTGTTAAGACAAGCCATGTATATCGAAGGGCGGGCCATGGTCCGCCCTTCGCCATTTGGTATTTGCTCACTGACGGGACGATGCCTTGAAACGCCTCACGCTGGCCGCAGCACTCCTGATTGCCCTTTCCGCCCCTGCCTATGCGCAGCTGGCGCCGATCTGCGGTCAGCTGCGCGCCCGCCTAGCAACCATCCCAGAGACGATCGGCGGCGGCACGTCGCCGGAAATACGCCGCTTCGCGAGCGCCATTACCGAACAGAACCTCGAGCTTCGCAAACTGCGCAGCGACCAACGCCGCAGCGGTTGCAGCAGCGGCAGTATGGTCGTCATCGGCGGCGACAATGCCGGCTATTGCGGCGAGCTCGAACAGGCCGAAGCGAAGATGCTCGACAACATCGCCGACCTGCAGATGCGCCGTGACGAGTTGCGCGCGCAAAGCCCGGACGCTCGCCTGCGCAACGAACTCTTCGCCGCACTCGACGAAAACAACTGCAACGCGCCCGTGCAGCAACATGAAGAGCCGCAATATGCGAACCCGCCCAGCATCGATGATCAGGCGATGCGCAGTGACACCTTCATTCCGCTCGGCGGCGAGCGTCAGCGCTCCTACGAGTTCTCGCCTGGCGGCCAGCCGCTCACGCATCTGAACACGATCTGCGTGCGCAGCTGCGACGGCGGCTTCTTCCCCATCCGCTCGAACGCAACCTCTTTCGATTTCGCCCGCGACGCCAACACCTGCCAGCAGATGTGCCCGGGCATCGAAACCGAGCTCTACTATCACGACGTCTCCAGCGGCGAGACGGAGAACATGATCTCGGCCTCCACGGGCGCGCCCTACAGCGCCATGCCGAATGCATTCGCCTACAAGAACCGCAAGCCCGGCGAAAAGTCGTCCTGCAGCTGCAATCTGCCCGCCTATTACGAACAGATGCGCCGCAACCAGTCTGTGAGCGCGCCGTCGCCGCAAAGCTCGATCACCACGATCGAAACCCCGAACACCGCCGCCGCCAAGCCCGAAACCCAACCTACGCCACAGCCGCCAGCGCCCCAGTCGCAGATCCCCGATCGCCCCTATGATCCCAGTGCCGGCAAGGTGCGCCAGGTGGGGCCGCAGTTCCTCGCCGGCGATCAAGGGTCGATCGACCTGAAACACCCAGCCATGCCGGGAGCCCAGCCCCAGCAACCGCCGGCGCAGAAGCAATAGCTGGCGTCGTGGGTTACACGCCCTCGCCCCAGCGATCGGTAAACACCAGCTCCTCCAGCGGCAGCCGCTGCCGCCAGCCCTTCACCGCGAGCTCCGGCTCCTCGTAGAGCCGGTCGACATAACCGACACAGAGCCAGGCGACGATCTCGATCCGCTCGGGCACGCCGAGCGCCCGCTTCAGATCCGCCTCGTGGAAGATGCTGACCCAGCCGACGCCGATGCCCTCGGCGCGCGCCGCGAGCCACAAGTTCTGCACCGCGCAGACGGTGGAGTAGGAATCCATCCGCATATTGTGCGTCCGCCCCAGCACCACGTCGCCGCAGCGATCCGGATCGCAGGTCACGCAGATCCCGACGGGTGCCGTGCGAATGCCCTCGAGTTTCAAGGCGCGATATGCCTGCTGCCGCTCGCCGGAAAACATCTCCGCCGCCTCGGCATTCGCCTTGGCGAAGGCCTTCCACACGGTCGATCGGACGGCCCGATCGCGCACCACGATGAAATTCCAAGGCTGCATGAAGCCGACGGACGGCGCGTGATGCGCGGCAGCCAGCAGGCGTCCGATCACGTCATCGGGCACGGCATCCGGTAGGAACTCCGATCGCACGTCGCGTCTGGTCTCGATGGCTCTGTAAACGGCGTCGCGCTCGCTCGCCGAAAAGGCGCCGGCTCTCGCAAGAGAGCCAGATTGGTCTGGTCGCATCGTCAATCCCCAACAACACAACCGGCCGCTGTCCAGGCGGTCAGTCTATGATTGTCGGGCCGGTCTTCTGACTTGGCGTCATCCGTCTGCCACGCCTTCCCGGCAAAGAGCGCCAGTGGCATCAAGCGGCAGACGTCGGCCTTACAGCGTTGGGCACGTTCCGGTCTTGCACCGAATTCCCGATTCTCCCGCAAGCCTGCGGGCACCCGACGCGCCACCTATGCCGACAAACCGCGCACGATGCAATCGCTCAAGCTTCGACCGGGAAATATCGGACATAGGCGAATTCGTCACCATCCGGTGACCAGTTCGGAACATTGATCGACCCCTGCCCACCGAACAGCTCGAACAGCGTCGTCAGGTTGCCGCCGTCCATATCCATGATCCGCATCCGCACATGCTTGTCGCGCGGATGGTCGAACACATCGGGATCGTAGGAAATCAGCACGACTTTGTCGTTCTTCGGAGAGGGATGCGCGAACCAGTTGCCGTAATTGTCGTGCGTCACCTGTTCCACGCCCGTCCCGTCGGGATGGATGCGCCAGATCTGCATCAATCCGGTGCGGCTGGAGTTGAAATAGATCCAGCGCCCGTCGGCCGAATAATCCGGCCCGTCATTGCGGCCCTCGCCATGCGTCAACCGCCGCTCTTCGCCGCCGGTCACGTCGATCGTGTAGATGTCGAACACGTCGCCGCGAATACCGCAATAGGCGAGCTCCTTCCCGTCAGGCGACCAGCCATGCCAGTAGGACGGATGATTGGTGGTCACCAGCTGCGGCGCCCCGCCCTCGATCGGCAGCGTGTAGATCGCCGCTTTGCCGAACTCGATCTTGTCTGTGATCACGATGCGAGTGCCATCGGGTGAAATCCCGTGGTCGTTGTTGCAGGCGGTCGCGAAGCCGCTATCGACCTTCTGCACTTTCGCTGAACCATCGAGCGCCAGCTTGTAGAGCATGCCCTGATCGTTGAGCAGGAGATAGCTGCCGTCAGGAGCGTAATTCGGGGCTTCGACCAGCCTCTCGGTCTGCCAGATCACGCGGGCCTCACCCGTCTTGACGTTGTAGATCTCGACGGAACTGCGCATGCAAACTCTCCTCTGACGCGAACATATCCATGACCTACGACAGCCAAATAAGGCACGCAAGGATCGCCCCCGCGCCGCCATGGCAGGGTCCATCCGGAACACACGCTACATGAGGCAACCGGCTGCCGAAAAGTTTGTGATCAAAAAAGCGTTAAGCCCGCGAAACAACAATGGTTCATCTAGCGTTCATGACGAAGATGTGACAGTTCGGTGACGTTATGATGACACTGGAGTTCCGCCATTGATCGCCCAAGTTTTCAAGTCCGGAGCGGCAATGCGCGAAGCGGCGCTCTATGGTGGCGTCGGCGCGGATACCCGCCCCTCCATCCTGCGCGGCGTAATTGCAGTCGCCCTGACGGCGGTGATGGCGCTGCTTGCAACCTTCTCGGTCGAAGTGATCGCGCGCGGCGGTGCAACCGATGTGGGCGCATTTCTGTCTTCCACGGCCCGTCCAGGCATGACCACGGTCGTGATGCTGACCATCGTTATGCTCTGCGTCGATGCGGTGCTGGGCCGCCGTTTCCTCTCTGCACTGGTCGTGCTGCCGCTCGTCCTCGTCCCGGCGCTCGTCTCCAATCAGAAGCAGCACTACCTCTCCGATCCGCTCTATCCCTCGGACATGCTGTTCGGCCGCCAGATTCTCGAGTTGCTTCCGGTCATGGTCCGCGACCGCCCGATGACGGCTATCGCGGTTGCCGTCGGCATCCTGCTCTCCGTCACTGGCCTCGTGCTGGCATGGCGCTACGCCTGGCGCCGCCTGCCGAAGATGGCGCGCCGCAACCGCATCCGTAATCTCTGCCTGACGGTTCCCGTCATCGCCGCCTTCGGCTCGCTGATGGATTACTCGCAGTATTCCTATATCCGCGACCGCCTGCAGGTGGTGCCGATGATGTGGGACCAGAAGGAGAACTACCGCAGCAACGGCTTCATCCTCGCTTTCATCTTCAACATCCCGATGGCCGACGTCGCCTCGCCCGCCGGCCTCAATGCGCAGGCGCTCGATGCCATCCCGTCGCGCAATTACGGCTATCTCAGCGGCCCGAGCGACAAGCCTGACGTTATCATGCTGATGAGCGAATCCTTCTGGGATCCGACGCGCCTCAAGACGCTGAAATTCTCCGAAGACCCGATGCCGACGATCCGCGCGGCGCAGTCCGGCCATGTCTTCTCGCCCGAGTTCGGCGGCATGACCGCCAATGTCGAGTTCGAGGCGCTGACCGGCTTCTCGAATGCCTTCCTGCCCTATGGCAGCATTCCCTACCAGCAGTATATCCGCAACGACATCCCGTCGCTCGCCACCTTTTTCCGCGGCGAAGGCTATGCGGCCCGTGCGCTGCATCCGTTCAGCGGCTGGTTCTGGAACCGCAACGAGGTCTACAAGGATTTCGGCTTCGAGGAGTTCCGCACCGAAGAAACCATGCCGACCATGGAAAAGCGTGGCATCTTCGCCTCCGACGACAGCCTGATGAAGGAGATCATGCAGGAAGCCGACGGGCTCGACCGGCCCTTCTTCTTCTTCGCGGTCACTCTACAGGGACATGGCCCCTATGAGGCCAACCGCTACGCCAACAACACGGTCGACATCACCGGCAATCTGACCGACGCCGACCGCGCCACGCTCGCTACCTATACGCAGGGCGTCAAGGAGGCCGACGACAGCTTCAAGATGCTGACCGAATGGGCATCCAAGCGTGACCGCGAGACGATCATCGTGCTCTGGGGCGACCACCTGCCGCCGCTCGGCAGCGTCTACACGAACACCGGCTACATGCCCGACCAGGTCGCCACCCGCCGCGCCTCCGTCAGCGTGATGAAGCAGGAGCACGAGACGCCGCTGGTCATTTGGTCGAACCGCAAGGGCGTCAAGCAGAACGTCGGCACCATCAGCCCGTCGCAGCTGCCCTATCACGTGCTGAAATTCGCCGGCTACGAGCACCCCTTCTACACCGGCTTCCTCGGCCGCGTGCAGAAGAAGTACCCGATTGTAGACCGCTATCAGCTGATCACCCGCGACAACACCGCCTCGCCGGACTGGGTTCGCGACGCCAAGACCATCGATCCGCTTGTCCGCGACTACCGCTATCTCCAGCACGATGTGATGTTCGGCAAGGCGCAGACCGTCGAACGCTTCTTCCCGCAGCATTCCTGGCTGCGCGCCGAGGGCTCCTGAGCACGGCAGACATGCACGTTGCCGCATTGCATTCCTGGCGCAGAACGGAATACTCCCCGCCAACATAAGTTGATCGGGAGTCGCGCCATGAACAATCTCTCCAGTTTCGTCCACCTGCATTTCGACAAGTCCGCCAACGAGCTCGGCGATATCGAAAAGCGGGTGCTGGAAAAGGCGCATGCGCGCAAGATCATCTCGACGGATATCAATGCCGCGCTGAAAGCCGAATCGTCCTTCGGCGAGCGGATGGCGGATAGCATTGCCCGCGTCGGTGGCTCCTGGACCTTCATCACCACCTTCCTGGTCTTCCTGGCCGTCTGGTGCGTCATCAACACCATCATCCTTTCGACGCGCGCCTTCGACCCCTACCCCTTCATCTTCCTCAACCTCGTCCTCTCCATGGTCGCCGCCATCCAGGCGCCGATTATCATGATGTCGCAGAACAGGCAGGCCGAGCGCGATCGCTTCGAGGCTGCCAAGGACTATGAAGTCAACCTGAAGGCCGAGCTGGAAGTGCTGTCTCTGCACCAGAAGATCGACATGCAGGTGATGACCGAGATCGCCGCGCTGCGCGAGGATATCGCGAGATTGACCCAGAAGCTCGGCAACTGATCCCAGGCCGGCGAAAAGATTAGCCGGCCACAGTAATAGCGCGCCATTTCCGTACACCCTGATATCTTGCGGGTACACGCATGGGGTTTATTAGGTAAGCAAAAATTAATACGGTTAAATGTATCCTTCGGTTGTCTTCGCTGCGGCGTTGGCCATTGCAAGGAGTGCAGTGCATGAGAAATGCCCGACGTCTTCTCGCCAACCGGCAGGGTGCGGCCGCGATAGAGTTCGCAATCGTTGCACCGGTCTTCCTGCTCGTTCTTCTCACCCTGATCGCCTACGGCATCTACCTGAGCGCCGCGCATGCGCTGCAGCAGCTGACGGCGGATGCCGCACGCACGGCGGTGGCCGGCCTTTCCGAGCAGGAACGCGCCCAGCTCGTCAACAATTACATCGCGCTCTCGACCCTCAACGACCCACTGATCGACCGCAAGAAACTCCAGGTCACCGTCGCCACCGACCCCACGAACGCCAACCAGTTCACGGTCACGACGGAGTATGACGCCAGCGCCCTACCGATCTGGAATCTCTACACATTTCCGCTTCCGGACACCAAGATCCGCCGCTTCGCCACGATCCGCATGGGTGGTATATGAAAGCAGGCATGAGGCGATATCTGGCGGGTTTCAGCACCCGCCGGGATGGCAACATCGCGATCATGGCGGCGCTCTCGGCGCCATTGATCATTTCCACGCTTGCGCTCGGCGTCGACTTCGGCGCGATGACGCTGCAGCAGCGCCGTCTGCAGCAGTTGAGCGATATCGGCGCCATCGTTGCGGCGTCCGACATCAACAACGCCGCCAGCAATCTGGTCACCAACTTCCAGCAGAACGGCCTCAACGTCGCGGTAAAGTCAGGCGTGGCTTACGCAACATCATCAGGAACCAAGCTGCTGAACGCCGCCCAGCTCGACACCTATGATGCCGTCGTCCAATACACGCCAGGGATTTATCTGGCCGATCCCGCCGTGCCGCCCGAGCAGCGCTTCGTGGCCGGGACCCAGCCCTATGATGCCGTCAAGGTTGCGATCCAGCAGAAGGCGCAGTTGACCTTCGCCGCCTCGATCATCCCGCCCCCGACGCTCGGCGCGACCGGAACCGCGTCCGCCTCCAAGCTCGCCGCCTTCTCCGTCGGCTCGCGTCTGGCGAGCCTCAACGGTGGTATCCTCAACGCCATTCTCGGCGGCCTGCTCGGCACCACCGTCTCGCTGAAGGTGGCCGATTACGACGCACTCGCCGCCGCCAATATCGACCTCCTGTCCTATCTCGACCTTCTCGCGACCAAGCTGAACGTCACCGCCGGCACCTATGATGACCTTCTGGCCACCGACATCTCCTATCCGCGCCTGCTCGACACGCTGGCGGCAACGCAAGGCCTGACGCCAACCGTCAGCAAGGCGGTCACCTCGCTCTCCAAGGGGCTCGGCACCACGCAGATCAAGGTCAAGCTGCAGAACCTCATGAGCCTCGGTTCCGTCGGCGAGCGGATGATCGGCTCCGGATCGCACCTGCTGCTTGAGGCCAGCGCGCTCGACATCATCTCCGCCAGCGCCTTCGCCGCCAACCAGGGCAAGCAGGTCGGCGTCAATCTCGCCGGCACGGTTCCGGGGCTGACCAGCGTCACGCTGAAGATCGCCATCGGCGAGCGCCCCAAGGGCATCGCCTCCAACGCGATCGGCACCACCGGATCGGCGGTGCGCACCGCGCAGATCCGCATCGCCATTGAAGCCGGCGTGACGGGGCTCAGCACCATTGCCGGCATCAAGCTGCGCGTACCGCTCTATGTCGAGGCCGCCTATGCGGAAGCCAAGCTCGCAAGCTTCGCCTGCCTCGGCGGCGGCCCGAAAAGCGCCAGCATCGGCGTCGATGTCGTGCCGGGGGTCGCCGAGATCGCGCTTGGCGATGTCGATCCGACAGCCATGGCCAATTTCGGCACCAAGCCGCGCGTCACATCGGCCACCATCATCGACGCCCTGCTCCTCAAGGTGAACGCGCTCGCCGATATCAACCTCACCAACACCAGCAAGACGCGCCTGACGTTCCAGCCCAACGACATCACCAACAAGGCGATCAAGAATGTCTCGACAAGAGACACGCTGACCTCCGCCGTGCAGTCGCTGATCGCCGGCACCGATATCCAGATCCAGCTGCTGATCCTGACGCTCGGAACCAACAAGGCGGTGATGCAGGCGATCGCCGACACGCTGTCCAGCGTCACGGCTCCTCTCGACGACGTGCTCTACAACACCCTGCTGATGCTGGGGATCAAGATCGGCGAGGCCGATGTGCGTTTCACCGATGCGCGCTGCCAGCAATCCGTGCTGGTGCAATGAAAAAGCCCGGCGCGATGGCCGGGCTCATTCAATTCAGTCTAAGCAGGCGATCAGCGATTAGCCGTTGACGGCCATCCGCTTCTCGTCGCGGCCGCTCTTCATCCGCTCGGAGAGCAGGAAGGCAAGCTCGAGCGCCTGATCGGCGTTGAGACGCGGGTCGCAATGCGTGTGGTAGCGGTCGTGCAGGTCTTCCGCCGTCACGGCGCGCGCGCCACCCGTGCATTCGGTCACGTCCTTGCCGGTCATCTCGATGTGGATGCCGCCAGGATGCGAGCCTTCCGCGCGATGGATCTGGAAGAAGCTTTCGACTTCCGACAGGATCCGCTCGAACGGGCGGGTCTTGTAGTGGTTGAGCGTGATCGTGTTGCCGTGCATCGGATCGCAAGACCAGACGACCTTGCGGCCTTCCTTCTCGACGGCGCGGATGAGGCGCGGCAGATGCTCGGCGACCTTGTCGTGGCCGAAGCGGCAGATCAGCGTCAGACGGCCGGCTTCGTTCTGCGGGTTCAGAACGTCGATCAGGTTCAACAGATCGTCCGCCTGCAGCGTCGGGCCGCACTTCAGACCGATCGGGTTCTTGATCCCACGGCAGTATTCCACATGCGCGTGATCGAGCTGGCGCGTACGGTCGCCGATCCAGATCATGTGGCCAGACGTGGCGTACCAGTCGCCCGAGGTCGAATCGACGCGCGTCAGCGCTTCTTCATAGCCGAGCAGCAGCGCTTCGTGGCTGGTGAAGAAATCCGTCTCGCGCAGGCTCGGCTGGTTCTCGGCGGTAATGCCGATCGCCTTCATGAAGTCCATCGTCTCGCTGATGCGATCCGCCAGCTTGCGATAGCGCTCGCCCTGCGGGCTGTCCTTGATGAAGCCGAGCATCCACTGATGCACGTTCTCGAGGTTGGCATAGCCACCCATCGCAAAGGCGCGCAGCAGGTTCAGCGTCGCGGCCGACTGGCGGTACGCCATGGCCTGGCGTTCCGGGTTCGGAATACGCGCTTCCTCGGTGAACTCGATGCCGTTGATGATATCGCCGCGGTAGCTCGGCAGCGACACGCCATCGAGCGTTTCGATGCCCGAGGAGCGCGGCTTGGCGAACTGACCGGCGATACGGCCAACCTTGACGACAGGAAGCTGCGCGCCATAGGTCAGCACGACAGCCATCTGCAGGAAGGCGCGGAAGAAGTCGCGGATATTGTCCGCGCCGTGTTCCGCGAAGCTCTCGGCGCAATCGCCACCCTGCAAGAGGAAGCCGTTACCTTCGGCCACATTGGCAAGATGCTTTTTCAGACGACGCGCCTCGCCTGCGAAAACGAGCGGAGGATACGACGCCAGCTGGGCTTCCGTCGCCGCAACTGCTGCCTGATCCGGATAATCCGGAACCTGCTGGATCGGTTTTTGCCGCCAACTGTTCGGAGTCCAATTCTGTGCCATCTCGTTCACCTGTCTCAGTATCCGGTACCGGCCGGATATCCCGTCTTTAAAATACTGGCGGCTTATAGCCGTTTAGCTTCATCTTGCATAGCGGGGTTCGGCGCGCTTTTGTCCGCATCATCGCGCCACGCGATGACGCCCTATAAAGGTATTCGCGGCCACGTTTTCAAACATCCTGCGCGCCCTTAACGTTCGATATACCAAGACGCTTTGTATCTAATTTATGCTTTGACACTAAGGATCGTCCTGTTTTGACACAGCGGGGCATGACGCTTCGGTTTTTCAAGAATGACGTTTCAATTCTTCGGATACTCCCCAGGCTTCTCCCATGCGCATATTCGGTCGTTTCGTCGCGGATCGTTCAGGCAATTTCGGCCTGATCACCGCCGTTCTCGCGGTTCCATTGATCGGTGCAGCCGGCCTTTCAGTTGATTTCTCGCACGCGCTCAGCGTCCGCTCCCAGCTTCAGGCCGCCGCCGACGCAGCCGCCGTGGGCGCCATCGCTCAAAGTTCGGACGCCGCCGCCACTGCCATGACGATGACAGGCAACGGCCCGATCCCGATCGCCAAGACGGATGCGCATAACATCTTCTTTTCCCAGATGTCGGGTGAAACCGGCAACCTGCCGGTCGAACTGACGATTGACGTAACCAAGACCTCCAACACGCTGAACTCGACGGTTTCCTTCAGTGCAGCTGTCTCGACGAGCTTCATGCAGATCCTGGGACAGACGTCGATGAAGATCTCGGGCACCGCGACGGCCCAGTATCAGACGGCGTCCTTCATGGATTTCTACATGCTTCTCGACAACACCCCGTCCATGGGTGTCGGCGCGACGGCTGACGATGTCTCGAAGCTGCAGGCAAAGACCGGTTGCGCCTTTGCCTGCCATCAGATGGACCAGGCCAGCAACAATTATACGGCTGCCAAAAGCCTTGGCGTGAACATGCGCATCGACGTGGTGCGCAAGGCAACGCAGGCATTGACCGATACGGCAAAGAACGAGCGTGTAACGGCCGATCAGTTTCGCATGGGCGTTTACACATTTGGCACCAAAGCCGAAGACGCCAAACTGACAACGATCTCCAGCCTGAACTCTAACCTGACGCAGGTGAAGACCTATACCGACGCTGTCGATCTGATGACCATTCCCTATCAGAACTACAATTCCGACCAGCTTACCAGCTTCGACAGCGCTCTCACGCAGATGAATACGATCATCGAGCCTGCCGGCAGCGGCAACTCGAACACCGATCGCCAGAAGATTTTGTTCTTCGTTTCCGATGGTGTCGCCGATGCTTACAAGCCGTCGAGCTGCACCAAGAAGACGACAGGCGGTCGCTGCCAGGAACCGATCGACACGTCGTTCTGCAAGCCGCTGAAGGACCGTGGCGTCAAGATCGCCATCCTCTACACCACCTACCTGCCATTGCCGAGCAACGACTGGTACAACAAGTGGATCAGCCCGTTCCAGAACGAAATCCCGACCCGCATGTCGGATTGCGCATCGCCCGGCCTCTACTTCGAAGTCTCGCCGACCGAAGGCATCTCCGCGGCAATGAAGGCGCTCTTCCTGAAGACCATCAGCTCGCCCCGCATCACGAGCTAATAGATAGGCGCGCGGATCAGACCCGCACGCCATCCTTCAATCGGTAGCTCGGCGCATACATGGTGACGAGCTCTTCGGCGGCGGTCGGGTGCACCGCCATGGTCCGGTCGAAATCGTCCTTGGTGCAGCCGGCCTTCAGAGTGATGCCGAGAAGCTGCGCCATTTCGCCGGCGTCGTGGCCGAGAATGTGGGCGCCGATAACCTTGCGGCTTGCCGCATCGACGATCAGCTTCATGATCATCTTCTCGGTCCGTCCCGACAGCGTCGCCTTCATCGGCCGGAACTGCGCGCGATAGACCTCGACGTCGCTATAGCGCTTGCCGGCCTCTTCCTCGGTCAGCCCCACCGTGCCGATCTCGGGCTGCGAGAAGACAGCGGTCGCGATCGTATCGTGATCCGGTTTCGTCGGGTTGTTCTTGTATTCGGTCTCGATGAAGCACATCGCTTCGTGGATCGCCACCGGCGTCAGCTGTACCCGGTCGGTCACATCGCCCAGAGCGTAGATATTCTCGACATTGGTGCGCGAATAATCGTCGACCACAATCGCACCCTGCGCATTCATCTCGACGCCCGCAGCCTCGAGCCCGAGCCCATGCGTGTTCGGCACGCGACCGATGGCGAGCATCACCACGTCGGCGTTTATCGTTCCGTTGTTGAGCGTCTCGACAACGAGCCCGTCCTCGCCCTTCGCCACGCTCTTCAGCATGTCGTGGCACTGGATCTTGATCCCCTTGGCCACCATCGCCTCATGCAGGCCGCGGCGCAGGTCATGGTCGAAGCGCGACAGGATTTCCGCCCCGCGATAGACGAGCGTCGTCTCGACGCCGAGCCCATGGAAGATATTGGCGAACTCGACCGCGATATATCCGCCGCCGACAATCACGATCGAGCGCGGCAGCTCCTCGAGATGAAAGGCCTCGTTGGAGGTGATGCAGAGATCATGGCCGGGCAGCGCGCCATGCAGGTTCGGGGTCCCGCCGGTCGCGATCACGATTGTCTTCGCCGTCACCGTCTTGCCGGTGTTGACGAGCCGCACGGTGTGCCGGTCGACGAGTTCGGCGCGGGTGTCGAGGATCTCGGCGTTGGCGCCCGAGAGCCCCTTCTTGTAGAGCCCCTCGAGTCGGGTGATCTCGGCGTCCTTGGCCGCGATCAGCTTCTTCCAGTCGAACGTGCTTTCGCCCACGGTCCAGCCGAAGCCGGCAGCATCCTCGAAATGCTCGTGATATTGCGAGGCGTAGACGAAGAGCTTCTTCGGTACGCAGCCGCGAATGACGCAGGTGCCGCCGTAGCGATATTCCTCGGCGATCGCCACCTTCTTGCCGAGTGCCGCCGCCACACGCGCGCTGCGCACCCCACCCGAGCCGCCACCGATGACAAAGAGGTCGTAATCATAGGTTGTCATGGGGATCTCCGGCACAAAACATCAGAAGGAAGGAATCGTCAGGTGGAAGGAAGGCTTGATATAGTACCGATATCGCCAAAAACAAAAGCCCCGGCGAACCGGGGCTTCGTATTGAGCGATGATGCGAGCCTTACGGCTTGGCAGCAGGCTTTGCTGCAGGAGCTGCCGGATCGGTGCCAGCGCCCGGGGCCGGCTTGATCACCTTGGCAAGCTCGGTGCTGGTCGACTTCTGCAGGTCGCGGGAGATGCCCTGCGCCCAGATGTCGGCAGCCTTGACGGTTTCGCGCGAAGCGATTGGGCCGTCCTTCAGGAGCTTCTGGCCAACCGGCGAGCCGTAAAAGGCGGCGATGGCATTGAGTTCCTCGACCGTGAACGCCTTGGCGTAGGTCACCGCAGCTTCCTTTTCGAGATCGGCGCGACGCGGTGCAAGCGCCAGCGCCTGCTTGTCGACTTCAGCGGTGATCTGGTCCTGGTAGTTCGGCGAATCCTGGATCAGGTCGGCCTTCAGGCGCTCGGCGAGGCCCGGCAGGATGTTGTCGAACTGGGTGGTGGCGCCGATCGCGTCGATAGCCGCGCGGGCTGCCTTCAGCTGTTCCGGCGACGCTTCCTGCGCGTGGGCTACAGAGCCCAGGACAACACCCGAGAGAATGACGGTCGCAGCAGCAAAACGGCCAAAACCTGCAAATTTATTCATGAGTTCCAACTCCTGTTACCTTGTTGCCCGCAGCTCGCGCGCGCCCGCCGGACCGGCGATGATCGCCAGCGCGGCCATATTGAGAAAGAGCCCGTGCTCCACGACGCCGGGGATCGCATTCAACTGGGTTGAGAGCGCCTCTGCATCAGGAATACGGCCAAAAGATGCATCGATAATGTAGTGTCCGCCATCCGTGGTGAAATTGCCGTCGCCGGATTGGCGCAGCGTCAACTCACCCGAAAGGCCAAGCCGCGCAGCCGTCTTTTCGATCGCGATGCGCGTCGAAACGAGGCCGAACATGTTGACTTCGATCGGCAGCGGGAAAGCGCCCAGCGTATCCACCAGCTTGCTCTCGTCGGCGATCACGATCATGCGGCCGGAGGTGGCGGCAACGATCTTCTCGCGCAGCAAGGCTCCGCCGCCGCCCTTGATCAGCCCGAGCGCAGAATCGACCTCGTCGGCGCCGTCGATCGTCAGATCGAGTTCCGGCAGCTCGTCGAGTGACTTCAGGGGAACGCCGAGCTCGACGCAAAGCCGTGCCGTGCGCTCCGATGTCGGAACGCCCTCGACCTTGAAACCGTCTGCGACCTTCTCGGCAAGCAACCGCACGAATTCCTCGGCCGTGCTTCCGGTTCCGATCCCAAGACGCATCCCATGCTCGACATGAGCGAGTGCCGCAGCCGCGGCCTTGATCTTCATTTCGCGGGCGTCCATGCGCCGCTTACTCCCAGTGTTACGTTACGCATTGTTACGTTGGTTGCGTTGTTTACACGGCCCGCCAGTCAAACGAAAGCCAAAATAACGTCAGACTTTCGAAATCCAAAGCACATGCGGGAGGCCTGCCACGCCGGGCCAAAGCGTTGCTTTTGCGGCCTTCATCGCTTAACTCGGATGCATCCCAACTGAACAGGCGAAAACTCCATTGACCCCTGCCCTTGTCGTCTTCGATCTCGACGGAACGCTCCTCGACACCCATGTCGACCTTGTCGATAGCCTCAATTACACGATCGCCGCACTCGATCTTGCGCCGGTCACCTATGACGACCTGACGCATCTTGTCGGCCACGGCGCCAAGGTGATGATCGAAAGAGCCTGCAAGCTGCAGGGACACCCGCTGGAGCCCGAGAAATTTCCTGATCTGCTCGAGCGCTTCATCACGCATTACACGGACAACATGCCGGGCGCGACGGTCCCCTATCCGGGGCTGATCGATGCGATGGATCAGCTGAAGGCCAAGGGATACAAGCTCGCCGTCTGCACCAACAAGCTGGAGGGCCTTGCCCGCACCCTGCTGGAGCGCCTGCAGCTCACCCATTATTTCGACGCCATCACCGGCGGCGACACATTCGCGGTGCGCAAGCCCGATGCCGGCCATCTGCTCGGCACGATCGAAAAGGCCGGCGGCGACCCGAAGCGCACGATCATGATCGGCGACAGCGCCAACGACATTCTCGTTGCGCGCAATGCAGCCATCCCCTCGATCGCCGTGCCCTTCGGCTATTCCGACGTCCCGATCGAAAGCCTGCAGCCTACGCGCATCATCAAGACTTTCACCGACCTCACGCCGGAGCTGGTGGACGAGCTGATCGACACGGCGGACCTGCGCAACGCTGGCTAACATTTTCGGTCAAAACAGGGTTGTTTTTGCCGAAAACATCAGCTCCCGATTGCCGATATGGCGCCGCGTCACTCGCTGGTTTAGCGAATCGCGAGGCCAATCAAATAGCGATCAAACACAGTCGCGGTGCCGTGATTTCATGTGAAAAAACGTGCTTGCGACTGTCAGATCCCCTTCACAATCCGGCCTCAATTGAGGCGCGAACTTGCTCTTGCCGAGGGTAATGGACGTCACATTGTGTGCAACAATGGATTGAGGAGATCTGATATGCGCATTCAATTTGCAGCCGCCGCAGCCGTGCTTACCCTCTGCCTTTCCGGTGCCGCCTTCGCCCAGCCGATGTATTCCAACGACTATACGAACGATAGCGACGGTTTCGCTCCCGTCAAAGTTGCTCCGCCGAAGCCCGTTCATTACACGCAGCACAAGGCGCCGGAATATTCCGACGACTACACCAACGACAGCGATGGTTTCGCTCCCGTTCGCGTCGCACCGCCGGTCGACAAGATGTCGACGGCAAGCATCAAGCCACTCCCCCCATGCGACTATTCGCCGAAAGGTCACGGCCTGCACACCGCAGGCGGCGACAGCGGCGCCTCGCATACCGATGCCTGCCGCGACGTCGGCACCAAGTAGACGCGAAAAAGAGAAAGGGCCGACGAAACGCCGGCCCTTTCTCAATATCAGCACCGTCTGATTCCGCGCTCAGCCGTTCACCGTCTCGCCGAAGACCGATTCGAACGATTCTCGCAGCAGCACATCCACATCATCCATCGTAACCGGCAGGCCGAGATCGACCAGGCTCGTGACCCCATAGGCCGAGATCCCGCAGGGAACGATTCCCCCGAAATGGTCGAGATCGGGTTCGACATTGAGCGACAGCCCGTGAAACGTCACCCATTTCCGTAAGCGGATGCCGAGTGCCGCGATCTTGTCTTCCGCCACCGTCCCATCGGGCAGCGGCGGCCTGTCGGGGCGACAGACCCATACGCCGACGCGATCCTCGCGGCGCTCGCCGCGCACGTTCATCTCACCAAGCGTGCGGATGATCACCTCTTCCAGCGCGGCCACGAAGGCACGCACATCCTGCCGGCGGCGCTTCAGGTCGAGCATCACATAGGCGACCCGCTGGCCAGGCCCATGATAGGTGTACTCCCCGCCCCGCCCGGTGGCATGAACGGGAAATCGGTCGGGCTGCACCAGATCGCGCGCATCGGCGCTGGTTCCGGCGGTATAAAGCGGCGGATGCTCGAGCAGCCACACCAACTCGTCGCCGCCCTCGGCAATCGCAGCCACTTCCTGCTCCATGATATCCACAGCCTCCTGATAGGGCACCAGCCCATTGGAGATGCGCCAGCGCACCGGGCGCGAGCCGGCCTGTGGAAACATGGAAAAATCGAGGTCCGTTCGTAACATAGCCATTCCTTGCGGCCCGCAGCGCCTGTGATCGCGGGCTTTTTCGAGCATCTATATGGCTCCGAATTGCTGCCTTTACAAACGCTGTCACCTTCTTTGAAAAAATCTGTCACATGGCCCTTGTGTCCCGAAAAACCTTTTGCTACATGCTGCGTCGCCGGCACAAACCGGCACCTACCACGATGCGGTCGTGGCGGAATTGGTAGACGCGCAGCGTTGAGGTCGCTGTGGGGCAACCCGTGGAAGTTCGAGTCTTCTCGACCGCACCATCTCTCTCCTGAGGAGTGAGACCAGCCAGAGCAACTGGCTCCCGGCGACGCGATATGTCGTCCGCGGCATCTCTTAACGAGAGATTTTATTGTCTATAACGGCTGGATCCCAGCCCAATGAAATTTCTCGAAGATGTCCGATAAAACCGACCTGCACAATCCCCTGCAAGGCATGGCGCTGATGGCCGGCGCAATGATCGTCCTCCCCGCCATGGATGCCATCGCCAAGTACATGGCGACGTTCGAAGGCATGTCGCCTGGACAGGTCACCTTTTACCGATTCTTTTTCCAACTCGTCTGCACGCTGCCGATTCTCTTTATAATGTTCGGCTGGGGCGCTCTCTCGGCAAAGCGGCCCTGGATGAATTTGCTGCGCGGCGCGCTGCATGGGGCAGCCAGCCTCCTGTTTTTCGTCGCGGTCAAATACATGCCGCTCGCCGACGTCTTCGCCATCTATTTCGTCGAGCCCTTCATGCTCGCCGGCCTTTCGGCGCTTTTCCTGGGCGACAAGGTCGGCTGGCGGCGTTGGACGGCGATCGTGGTGGGCTTCGGCGGCGCGATGATCGTCATTCAGCCGAGCTATGAAGTCTTCGGCCTGAAAGCGCTGCTCCCCGTCTGCTGCGCCTTCCTCTTCTCGCTTTATCTTTTCCTCAACCGCGCCATCGGCAATGCCGATTCGCCGTTGACGATGCAGACCATGGCCGGCATCGGCGGCACGCTCTTCATGTCCGGCGCGCTGATCGTCGGAAACGGCATGGGCGTCAGCGATTTCGACGTCTCGCTCCCGACTTCGATTCTCGGCCTCGTGCTTCTGCTGATTCTCGGCTCGCTCTCCGGCTATGTGCACATGATCGTCGTCAGGGCCTTCCGCATGGCGCCGCTCTCGCTTCTGGCGCCGTTCCAGTATTTCGAGATCATCTCCGCCACCATCTTGGGCTACGCGCTGTTCGGCGATTTCCCGAACTTCTCCAAATGGATCGGCATCATGATCATCGTCGCTTCCGGCCTCTTCATCATCTGGCGCGAACGGGTGCAGGCGCGGGCAGCGAAACAGGCCTGAGCCGTAAACACCTTGTTAACTCCGCCTATTGAGAGAACATCAATTCGCTGGCGCTAGAAGAATCTTCGGCTTCATGATGAGGCCTGGAGAGAAAAGATGAGCGAAATTCGACTCGCTTTTCCGGCATGTGTCATCGCCGGAAAGCAGCGACTTGGCGTGGAGGATATCGATCTTCTGCGCAGACACAGTTTTCCCGAGGGAATCAGGACCGCTGACGACGTCGTCGTCATGCTGGCACTGAACAACGCCTGCCCCGAGAAATGCCCCGAATGGAACACCTATTTCGTGGAGCAACTCGCGGCCTTCATCGTCCACTATAACTATCCGCAAGGCTCTCTCGACGAAATCAACGTCGCCTGGCTGATGCGCATGGTCGCGACCGACGGTGTCATCCATTCGGCGGTCGAGCTGGAGCTCGTGCTCCACGTCATCGAGATTTCCGCCTATGTGCCGGACGAGCTGCGCGCGTTTGCGCTCGATCAGCTGCGCCTGGCCCTATCAGACAATCGCGGCGCTTATCACCAGAGCCGCGCCATCGATCGCCGGGGAATCACCAGGCAGGATGTGGATTACGTCATGCGCATCCTGCGCGCGCTCAGCGACGGCGGTACCATAACGGTACAGGCGCTCACCTGGGCGGTGCTGATGCAGATCGGCGAAGAGACGCTACCGGCGTCGAACCATCCGCGCTGGTCGCAGATCATATCGGCGCTCACGCTCACCGATTACGCCGAGGCGCCGCGCCGCACCCGCTGGCTGCGCATCGTAGACGACAGGCTGGGGACAGAGGCGGCCGTCGCCTGATCGCGACGCTTCTCTCCGCGCCCTATCCGTGCGTGTCCTCCCCATGATTGTGCGTTCCAGTCTTTATGCTTAAGACTCGGAACGCAGGTCATGGGTGGAGTCTACATGTTCACGAAAATTCTGATCGCCAATCGCGGCGAGATCGCTTGCCGCGTCATCAAGACGGCGCGCCGCATGGGGATTGCGACCGTCGCTGTCTATTCCGACGCCGACCGCGATGCGCTCCATGTCGAGATGGCCGATGAGGCCGTCCACATCGGCCCGGCCGCAGCCGCCGAGAGCTATCTCGTTGCCGAGAAGATCATCGCAGCCTGCAGACAGACCGGCGCCCAGGCCGTCCACCCTGGCTACGGCTTCCTCTCCGAGCGCGCATCCTTCTGCGAAGCGCTGGAGAAGGAAGGCATCGTCTTCATCGGTCCCAAGCCCAAGGCGATCAATGCCATGGGCGACAAGATCGAATCGAAGAAGTTCGCCAGCGCCGCCAATGTCTCCACCGTTCCCGGCTATCTCGGCGTCATCGAAAATGCCGAGCATGCCGAAAAGATCGCCGCCGAGATCGGCTACCCCGTCATGATCAAGGCGTCTGCCGGCGGCGGCGGCAAGGGCATGCGCATTGCCTGGAACCAGGCCGAAGTGCGCGACGGCTTTGACCGCGCCCGCTCCGAGGCCAGAAGCTCCTTCGGCGACGACCGCGTCTTCGTCGAGAAATACGTGGTCGATCCCCGCCATATCGAGATACAGGTGCTGGCCGACGCCCACGGCAATGTCGTCTATCTCGGCGAACGCGAATGCTCCATCCAGCGTCGAAACCAGAAGGTTGCCGAAGAAGCACCCTCGCCCTTCCTCGACGAAGCCACCCGCGCCGCGATGGGCGAGCAGTCGGTGGCGCTCGCCAAGGCCGTGGACTACCAGAGCGCCGGCACCGTCGAATTCATCGTCGATCGCGACCGCAATTTCTACTTCCTCGAAATGAACACCCGCCTGCAGGTCGAGCATCCCGTCACCGAGCTGATCACCGGCATCGATCTCGTCGAGCAGATGATCCGCGTCGCTGCGGGCGAGAAACTCCCCTTCGCGCAGGAAGATATCAAGCTCAACGGCTGGGCCGTCGAAAGCCGCATCTACGCCGAGGATCCCTATCGCAACTTCCTGCCCTCGATCGGTCGCCTGACGCGCTACCGCCCGCCGCAGGAAGGCAAGGCCGGCAACGCTATTGTCCGCAACGACACCGGCGTCTTCGAAGGCGCCGAGATTTCGATGTATTACGATCCAATGATCGCCAAGCTCTGCACCTGGGCGCCGACCCGCGCCGAGGCCATCGAGGCCATGGGCGAGGCGCTCGATGGCTTCGTGGTCGACGGTATCGAGCACAATGTCCCGTTCCTGTCGGCCCTGATGAAGCACCCGCGCTGGCGCGAGGGCCGGCTGTCGACTGGCTTCATCTCCGAAGAGTATCCCGATGGCTTCGCGCCCGTGATGCCCGATGAGAGCCAACGCGGCACCCTTGCCGCCATCGCCCTCTCTGCCTCGCTGATCGAAGCCAATCGCCGGGAAACCTTCGCCGACCGGCTGCGCAGCGCCACTGATCCGTTGCGCGATCACTGGTGCGTCCGGCTCGGCGACGACTATATCGACGTGCGCCTGCTCGACGGCCTCGTGACCGTCCCCTTCGAGATGGAAATGGATATCGGCGGGCAAACCTTGAGCGTCATCACCGACTGGAGACCGGGTGAGCCGGTCTGGCGCGGCAAGGTCGGCAAGCAACCGGTCACCGCGCAGCTGCGCCCGATCCTCAACGGCGTCAGGCTCGATTGGCAGGGCCTGTCGGTCAAGTCCAAGGTGCTGACGCCCCGTCACGCCGAACTCGACCGCCTGATGCCGGTCAAGCTGCCGCCGGATACCTCCAAGCTCCTGCTCTGCCCGATGCCTTGCCTGGTCGTCTCGATCGCCGTCACCGAGGGACAGGAAGTGAAAGCCGGCGAGACGCTTGCGGTCGTCGAGGCCATGAAGATGGAGAACGTGCTGCGCGCCGAGCGCGATCTCGTCGTCGGCGTCATCAACGCCAAGCCAGGCGAAAGCCTGGCGGTGGACGCCGTCATCATGGAGTTCGCCTGACCCGTTCCGGCACACCCTACCGTCACGTTCCGCTCCGCATTTGTTAACGCGTCGCCGCTAGTCTTTAACCCATCCGGATCCCTGCCGGATGGAGTGAATGATGAGTGTCATGCAATCCGCGCTGCTGCTGCTGTTTATCAATCTCGGCATGCTGTGGCTCCTGATGCGAATGCCCCTGGGGCTGAGAACGCTGCATGTCAGCCGCTCCTTCGATTGCACGCCGGAAACCCTCTGGAACGCCATGAACCCGATGGGGTCTAACGCCAGTTGGCACCATCAGGTGATATCGAGCCGCCAGATGGAGGCGGGCGGCAATATGGTCGAGCAGACCTACCGCTATCAGGATAGAAATGACGCCCCCACCCGCCGCCTGCTCGCGATCGAGCCTCTGGCGGCCCTTGCCTCCAATGCGCAGGGCTTTCAGTCATCCATCGTCGATGACAGCACGCTCGACGCGTCCTTCTGGAAGGATTATCGCGAGCGCCGCATCATCCGACCAACAGCGGATGGCCGCGCGGTTCTGGAAGTCGACCAGACGGACCGCTATCGCGGCCTCGCCTTCCTGATCTTTCGCTACGTGGCGCTCCGCCGCGAAATGAAGGCGCTTGATGGCTGGCTGAAAACCGGTATCTCGCAGCCGCAGGGCTATTTCGAGCACCCGCTCGTCCAGGTCGCGCTCGCCATCCTGTCGACCCTGCTTTTGTGGCCCTTCCTCGGCCTGACGCAGCGCGGCCTGATGGTCTCGACCTTCCTGACGGTCGTGATCGCGCTGCATGAGCTCGGCCACATGGCCGCCTACCGCATGTTCGGCCATACCTCTGTCCGCATGGTCTTCATTCCCTTCCTCGGCGGCATCGCCATCGGCAGCCGGCCCTATCGGTCTCTTTTCGAGGTCGCGACCTGCGCATTGATGGGATCGGGCATGTCGGCATTCCTGGTGCCGATCCTGGTGCTCGGCCACAGCTTCGCCGATCACGGCATCCTTCCCGCCGCTGCCGATCCGCCCATCCTTGTCTTCCTGTTGATCCTCGGCGCCTTCAACCTGCTCAATCTTCTACCCATGCATCGCTTCGATGGGGGCCAGGTGCTGCGGCAGATATTCAGGACCAAGCGCTCGCAGATCCTGGCGAGCTTTCTGGTGACGCTCTGCATCCTTGCTGTCGGCGCCGAAATCGGGCTTTCGGCTCGCTATCTCGGCATCGGCCTGCTGGTCTTCACCGTCGTCAGTGTCATCGGTGGCGGCTCCTTCAAACCGCGCGAGAAGCTTGAGGAGATGAACGGCGGCGAGCGCATGCTGGTCTTCTTCGGCCTCTACGCCGCCATCGCCATGCACGGCTACGCCGTCATCACCGCCATCGACCGGCTGTTTTGACGCAGAAACTATAAAGCTCCCCCTGCCTTTTTTCCTTGAGCAGCGCTCCTCCCGCGTGCAAAAGTCCGCCCGACCAAATCAGCATATTGGAGACTGTAAAATGGACGTTCGCGCCGCTGTTGCCGTACAGGCAGGTAAACCACTCGAAGTGATGACCGTGCAGCTCGAGGGCCCCAAGGCCGGCGAAGTGCTGATCGAGGTAAAGGCCACGGGCATCTGCCACACCGACGATTTCACGCTCTCGGGCGCCGACCCGGAAGGCCTGTTCCCGGCGATCCTCGGCCATGAAGGCGCCGGCATCGTCGTCGACGTCGGCCCCGGCGTCACCTCGCTGAAGAAAGGCGACCACGTCATTCCGCTCTACACGCCGGAATGCCGCGAATGCTACTCCTGCACCTCGCGCAAGACCAACCTCTGCACCTCGATCCGCTCGACCCAGGGCCAGGGCGTCATGCCCGACGGCACCTCGCGCTTCTCGATCGGCAAGGACAAGATCCACCACTACATGGGCTGCTCGACCTTCGCGAACTTCACCGTTCTGCCGGAGATCGCGCTCGCCAAGATCAACCCCGACGCTCCCTTCGACAAGGTCTGCTACATCGGCTGCGGCGTCACGACCGGCATCGGCGCTGTCATCAACACCGCCAAGGTCGAGATCGGCTCCACCGCGATCGTCTTCGGCCTCGGCGGCATCGGTCTCAACGTCCTGCAGGGCCTGCGCCTTGCCGGCGCCGACATGATCATCGGCGTCGACATTAACAACGACCGCAAGGCCTGGGGCGAGAAGTTCGGCATGACCCACTTCGTCAACCCGAAGGAAGTCGGCGATGACATCGTGCCTTATCTGGTCAACATGACGAAGCGCCACGGCGACCTGATCGGTGGCGCCGACTACACCTTCGACTGCACCGGTAACACCAAGGTCATGCGCCAGGCGCTGGAATCTTCGCATCGCGGCTGGGGCAAGTCCGTCATCATCGGCGTCGCCGGCGCTGGCCAGGAAATCTCCACGCGTCCGTTCCAGCTGGTCACTGGCCGCAACTGGATGGGCACCGCCTTCGGCGGCGCGCGTGGCCGCACCGACGTGCCGAAGATCGTCGACTGGTACATGGAAGGCAAGATCCAGATCGATCCGATGATCACCCACACCATGCCGCTCGAAGACATCAACAAGGGCTTCGACCTCATGCACAAGGGTGAATCGATCCGCGGCGTCGTGGTCTATTGATCACCGAGCCAAACTATACGGTCGACGCGCGGAGGCTCGATGAGCTCTCCGCCGTCGAGCTGTACGCGCTGTTGAAAATGCGCGTCGATGTCTTCGTCGTCGAGCAGAACTGCCCCTATCCGGAGCTCGACGGCAAGGATGCCGACGCCCTGCATCTGCGCCTCCTGCAGGATGGCGACCTGATCGCCGCCGCCCGCATCTTCGCCCCGGCGGACAAGGACGCACCCGCCAAGATCGGCCGCGTCGTCGTCTCGCCTGATCATCGCGGCAAACGCCTCGGCGAAGCGGTGATGCGCGAGGCCATTTCCGTCTGCGAAGAGCGCTATCCGCAAGCCCTGATCTACCTCTCCGCCCAGAGCCACCTCTCCCGCTTCTACGGCAGCTTCGGCTTCGAGGTGACCTCAGAGGAATATCTCGAGGACGACATCCCCCACGTCGACATGGTCAGGCAGGCACGCTGACCTTCGCTTGATCGTAGATGCAATTGTAGTTACAATTGCATCCAATGTTCGAGTGGGACGACGCCAAGAATGCTGCAAACATTGCAAAACATGGCGTCTCTTTCCGGACGGCCGTGCGGATTTTCGACGGTCCCGTTCTGACCGCCGTTGACGACAGGTTCGACTACGGTGAAATCCGCGAAAACAGTATCGGGCTTGTCGACGGCGTTCTGTTTCTCGTTGTGACGCACACCGATCGCAATGGCATCATTCGCATAATTTCCGCCCGGCCCGCTAAACGACAAGAAAGGGAGCGCTATGTCGCAGAGATACGACAAAGAACTAAGCCCTGAAGAACTGACGGCCCTTGCCGATGAGGATATCGACACCAGCGACATCCCTGAACTCGACGACAGTTTCTGGAGCAAAGCCGAGCTTGTCGAGCGCGAGGGAACCGAACAGGTGACGCTTCGAATCAAGAAATCGGTCCTGCAGTTCTATCGGAGTTCCGGAAAAGGCTATCAGACGCGCATGAACGCGGTCCTGGAATCTTACGCACGCAGTCTCAAGAAACAGCGCTAGATTCCCCAGCCCATACCGCGACCAAGGCCATCGCCGGCAACATCCAGCCCCCGCCACCAAACGCAAGAAAGGCCCCGAATGGGACCTTTCTCTGTATCCGGTGCCTTGATCCGAAGCGCGCCGATCAGCCCTTCAGCTTGGCATTGCAGAGGCTGTAGAAGCCGCCGCCCTTCTGGATCCACTTCAGGCCGTTCAGCGTGTTGGCGTCCTTGTTCGTGTGGTAGGAATCGACGCAGGTGTGCATGCGGCCCTTGCCGGGGGTTTCCTTGGCGTATTTGGGAGCAATCGCCGTCGGGAAGGTCACGCCCTTGGGAGCGTCCATCGTCGGCTTTTCAGGCTCGGCGCCGGTTGCCATCGTAACGTCAGGTTCGGCCGTCGCATCTGGGCCGCACTGCGCCTTGCGGAAGTCGTTCCACTTGATGTCCTTGGCGGAACCATCCGCCTGCGCGGACTTGTACTTGGCGCTGCACTCCTTCATCGAAAGCGCCGAGGACGGCGTGGCGAAGGCGAGCGCGCCGAGCAGGGAAACAGAGGCAAGAATTGTCAGATGCTTGATCATGGTCATTCCTCCAAAGCCTAATATGCAGGCTAAGCCACTCTTATCCCGGCGCATTTTGTTGTCAACGCGGCTTTTTTGATGGCTTCGCGAATATTGCGTGACACCCCGCCACGCTTTCACGGCGCCGTGAGCGGGTGTATAGTCGCGCTGCTGGTTCTTCCCTGCATTTTCTATGGAGGATGACATGCGCCAACCCGACATGCAAAAAGTGGATGCCCTCGTCGGCCGGCTGGTCGGCGATATCGGCGCCGCCGTATCCGGCTCCCTTGTGGTGCTCGGCGACGACGTCGGACTGTTCAAGGCGATGGGCGATGGCGAGCCCGTGACCGCGGCCGAGCTTTCAAAAAAGACGGCCGTCAAGGAACGCTATCTGCGCGAATGGCTATCTGCACTCGCCGCCGCCGACTATCTGACCTATGACGAAAAGACCGACCGCTTCCGGCTGAGCCCGGAGCAGGCACTCGTCTTCGCCGACGAGGACAGCCCCGCCTTCTTCACCGGCGCGTTCCAGCTGGTGCAGGCGATGTGGACGGACGAGCCGAAGGTGGCCGATGCCTTTCGCACCGGCAAGGGGCTGGGCTGGCACGAGCATAGCAACTGCCTGTTTCGCGGCACCGAGCGCTTCTTCCGCACCGGCTACAACAACAGCCTTGTCACCGAGTGGATACCGGCGCTCGATGGCGTCGAGGACAAGCTGAAGGCCGGCGCCAAGGTGGCCGATGTCGGCTGCGGCCATGGCAGCTCGACCATCCTCATGGCGCAGGCCTATCCCGCCTCGCGCTTCGTCGGCTACGACTATCACATGCCGTCGATCGAACGCGCCCGGATGGCGGCCAAGGAGGCCGGCGTTTCCGACCGCGTCAGCTTCGAGCAGGCCTCGGCCGCAAGCTTCCCGGCGGGGCGTTACGATCTCGTCGCCATGTTCGATTGCCTGCACGACATGGGCGATCCCGTTGGCGCGGGAAAGCATGTGAAGGAAACGCTTGCGCCCGGCGGCACCTGGATGATCGTCGAGCCCTTCGCGCATGATCACCTCAAGGACAATCTCAACCCTGTCGGCCGCGTCTATTACGGCGCCTCGACGATGATCTGCACGCCAGCCTCGATGTCGCAGGAGGTCGGGCTGGCGCTCGGCGCGCAGGCCGGCGAAACGCGATTGCGCAAGGTGGCGCTCGACGCCGGCTTCAAGCATTTCCACCGCGCCACCGAAACGCCGTTCAACATGGTGTTCGAAGTCCGCGCTTGAAAAGAGGCCGACATCCACGGCCCGAACAGGATCGATGCATCGCCAAGCGCCGAAAATAGCCATTAACTATCAAACGGATAGGGAAAAGATCAGCACATCGCCATTTTTATGCGTTTTGCCGCTTGCGGGAATCCAAGTGCCTGATTATAAGGGCGCCACCACGAAGGAAGCGCCCTTCGTCTATCGGTTAGGACACCAGATTTTCATTCTGGGAAGAGGGGTTCGACTCCCCTAGGGCGTGCCATCGTGATTATTTATCAGATACTTACAGCGCCGTGCAGCTATCTTTCACTTATCCGATAAGTGACTCATTTATCCGCCGCGCGCAGCCGTTTCACTTCCCCTGATCTCTTTGCCGCTGCCGCCGCCGCTCTTTGCGCCATTGGCTCCGCGTTCAAATCCTTGAGATAGATCATCGTCGTGCTGATGTCCTTGTGGCCCATCGCCTTCATGATCGCTATGGGATCGGCTGCGCCTTCGGCAAGCTCGCCAGCGAATGTGCGCCTCAATCCATGCAGCGTAAAGCCCGCCTCGATCCCGGCCTGCGTGCACCAAAGCGCCATTTTGTTGGTCAGGCTCTTTTGGCTGAATGGCTTGCCGTGGACCGTTTTCAGGATCGTGCCGCCCTTGCTTCGATCCAATGCGTTCAGCACCAGCTCCAGTTCTGGCGGTACGAACAATAGGACGGTTGCGTTCTTGCCATTGTGGGAATTCTTCTGCGTCTCGAATTCGATGACGGTCGTTACCGCGATCTCGTCGCCGTCGATGTAGCGATGCGGCCGGATTTGCGACCATTCAATCGTCGCCACATCGCCCCGGCGATTGCCGAGGAACCTCGCCAGCGCGAAAGCCGTTCGAGCGCCTGTCCCCGGCTGGTGACGTCGTTCGAATTTCTCGATGATGTCGGCTGGCCATGGCTTCTGCGCGGTGGCCTTTGGAAGCTCGACGCGCTGGAGATCATTGCCGAGATTGCGCAGGCACCATTCCGCCTCAACGGCGTAGTGATACATTTTGCGGATCGCCACGGCCACGCGCTTGGCCTTATGCGCTGCATGGCTTGCGACGGATCGGCGCAAAAGCGGCAACATTTCAGCTTCGGCGGTGCCGATTTCGGCCTCCGCGAACGTCGCCGCCGATCCCTTGACCATCGGGCTTTCAAGGAAGGCTTTCGCATGGCGGATATGCCCGGCCAGCGTCTTGGCCTCGTAGCCTTTCCATTCATCGCTTTGCTTCCATCGAACGTAAGCGTCGGCGAACGACGGCAGCTTAACGGCTGGCTTGGCGTCGGCTGGCGCAATGGTAAGCAGCCTCAGCGTCTCATAGGCGGCGCAGAATTCCGGCGATCCTACCTCATCGGGCAGCGTCTTTTGCCCGATTGCAGGATGGCGAAAGACCAGCTTGCCAGTTCGCAACAGAAGGACATTCGGAAAATCCGGGTATTTCGATTTACGCGCCATTGCCCTGCCTTTCCAGTGCTGTGATTGCCAGCCGCAGCAGGCGCTCGCTTTTGAATTCCCGCCCTTGCTCGATATGCATCAGCGTCTTGATCGGCATGTCGAGAATTTCCGCCGCCTTGGCTTGCGTGATCCCCTGCCCGGCTCGCCATTCCTTTACTGTGATCGCCAACGATTTCATGCTTTCCCTTTCAGACTCTATTGGCCTGTGGGCAACGTGTATCCCCACAATGGGTAGTCGGGAAGAGTGTTAATTACGACGGCTATCAATCAATTTTTCGAGGTTGGTGCGGGTATCCTGCTCCAGATCGGGCAGGCTCGCGAAGCTGACATCCAACGCGATCCTATCCCAAACATGGCGCTTGCCGACCAGCTTTGGCGGCGGCATCGCGCCGCTCTTCACTAGCTCATCAAACACGGAAAGTGGGAGGGCGAGGTAGCGGCAGGCCACAATGCGGTCCATGCCTCGCGGCGGATAACCAAGCTGATCGTCCTTCATGTCGGCTCCGTGTACATAATATGTACATGTTAGCAGAGCGCCCTATCACCCTGTAATTACGTTTATTTTAGCCTTGCTTGAATTAGAGGATTTAGATTATCTTACGTTAGACATTTGGCAAGAGGCTTTATCGATGATGGACCAGCGGACGCTTTCGAACGCCGAGCTACAGCGCCAAGAGGGATGGCGCGCGGATGAGATTTCCGTGTTGGTAAAGCATGCAGGGCTTCCCCGACCGGTAAAGCGTGATCCCGCTATCATGCAATCGCGGGCGAGGCATAATCCCGCGAAAATCGCGCGATGGAAGGCCGGGATTGCGGCCTTGATCGAGCAGCTTGCAAACGAGGAAGATTAAAAAAAGCCCGGCGGGGGCCGGGCGCTCGATACTGCAAGGTTCCGCTTTGTACCATCGTTCGCCCGGAGATTAAAACCCGCCTGCATCTTGGCAGACGCGACTGAGAGCTGGCGTACCCGGCCTCAACCTGCCCTCACCTCATTTCGATATTGAACGGAAACCGCGCCGCGCGCATCGCGCGCGCGCCCGATCCCCTGCAAGGATTCTGCCATGAGAAACCAGCCTGATAGGAAAGAGCCGCTTGTGCAATTGCGGCAGTACCGCCTTAGAGACGAAATCACGATCCCTCGCCGCTCTTGGTTGATGCCGGGCATGCTGATGCGCAAACAGGTCGCCGCACTCGTTGCGGCTGGCGGCGTCGGCAAGTCGATCTTGTCGCTGACAATCGCCATGCATCATTGCGCGGGCCGCAATTTCGGGCCTTGGAAAACCCTCGATAAATACCGCATCGCCGTTCTAAGCACCGAGGAGGACGAGACCGAGCTTGATAGGCGCTTGCATGCGATCGCCAAGCATTACGGCTTTAGCCAGGAAGACGCCGACAGGCTTTTTCTGATCCAGAGCGGCGAGGAGCCTGTGCTTGCGCGCGCCAATAATAACGGGTTGATCGAGGCAACCGATCTCGCGAGGAAAATGACGTATGAGGCCCACCAATTCGAGGTCGATGCGGTCGTGCTCGATCCTTTGATCGAGCTGATATCGGTGCCAGAAAACGACAATTCGGCCATGAAAGGGGCCGCAGCGCTGATCCGCGAGATGGCGCGCGATCTCAACGCCGGGGTGCTCTTGACGCACCATACCCGCAAGGGCAGCACTTCCCCCGGCGATATCGACGCCAGCCGAGGCGCTAGCTCGCTGGCCGGGCTGGTTCGAACCGCCCATACCTTGATGCCGATGAATGAAAACGAGGCCAGAAGCTTCGGACTGGACGAGGAGGATGCGGCCGGAATCTTTCGCTGCGATAGCGCCAAGGCGAATTACTCCGCGCGATCCGGACGCGCTCATTGGTTTCGCTTCGTTACCGTGACCTTAGACAATGCTGACGAGCATGGCGGCGGCGACGAAATTGGCGTCCCGGTTAGCTGGAAAGGCACCAGCCCGTTGTTCGAAAAAAGCTATGCCGCGATTACCCGCGTTTTGAAGCTGATCGACGCCGGGAACCGCGACGCCGACCGCTACGGCTTTAAGCGATCCGGCAATTCTAAGCGTTGGGTCGGGCTCGTTATCTGCGACGAGTGGGATTGCAACGATACCCAAGCCGGGGAGATTGTCGATATCTGGAAGGCGTCCGGGCTGCTTTATGAGGACAACTTCGAAGCGAGTAAGAGCCGTGGAAATCGGCGCGGCTGCTTCGTTGACTGGTCTCTAAATCCAGATCCGGAAGGGCCAAAATGAGCTTGTCCCAATTGCTAAAAATAATTGGGAACTACATGGCGCAGACCAATGTCCCAAATGTCTCAAACGCCTTAGTAAAAAGAGAATTGGGAAACACCCCCCCCAATCCCTTCCTTTATTGGGAACGGAATTGGGGTAAAAGGGGTGTCCCCGATCTCATTTTACGGCTCAAAGGCGTTGGAGCGCGCCGCAACCAAAAGAGGAAGGAACGTCATGAGCCGTATGCAGCCGAATAAGCCGTCGAGGCCAAGGCCGAACATGCCGGATCGGAGGAGCGCAGCCGCCACGCCTAGCAAGCCAGACGACAAGATCGAGCGCGCCCTGCACGGCAGGATCAACGAACTAGAGGCCGAGGCCGAATACGACGAGGAGCGCCGCCAGCGCCTTCGCCGGGAGAACATCGCTTTGATTTGCCTGCTGGAGGATTTGCGCGAACAGCTCACGAAAACCCCGCCCAATGTCGGGGAGGCCTTGCGGATGATCGCCGAGGGGCTGCGTTGATGGAGGAAATCATGAGTGGTAATGATCAGTTTGCGTTGCTGCCCTCGCCGAGCAGGCGCGACGAGCACGCAGAAATCGATATGGCTAAATTAGCCTGCGCAAGCCGAAGAACCTGTTGAGCTTCTCCGCGATACTCGCATTCAACTCGGCAATCCAAAGCCTACTCACGCCGCCATGTTATAGTGAAGGCGCCACGTTGACCTCGAAATCGAGAATGGCACCCTGTATTGCTTGCAGAAGCGGCAGAAAATCTGTCCAAGTGATCGTTGTTCTGTTAGGGCGAACGATCTGCCCCACTAACTCTGCCTTGCCAAAATGGGTAGCGCTGTCATAGTCATTGCTCTTTGTGAATTTTCGTCCGTTTATATCCTGCGCAGCCAACCAAATAGGGTTGAACAGATCTTCAATTGCGGCATTGGTAATTCCTGCCTTTAAGGGTATCGGGACAATGTAAAGATTCGAAACTAGATGGTAGAACGGGGCAACCGTCTTTACGTCTTTTTTCCAACGATTCCCCGCGACTTTAAGAACATCTCTGCCCTCGTCATCGTTATCAACGACCAGAATGACGGGTTGTTTCGGCTTCGTTTTGAACGGTTCCATTATTTTCGTGTATTCAGTAATGAATGGCTTAAGTTGCGACGCGCCCTCGCCGATCTGATAAAATTTCCGTTTATCCGAATGCTTATAGAAACTCACCAGAACTTCGCCGGTGCCAGCCGTGTCGAAAAGCTTAGGGAAATGAACGCCTACGGTTTTTATCGCCGCACTGATGTACAGCCCATCCGTTATACCTTCTCCCACGATTATCGGCTTGTCCATGCCATGGAATGACTGATAGTTCAGGAGATTCTTATACAGCGTAGCAAAGGATTTCTGCTGCTCGCAAAACTTCGTTTCGCGCTCTCTGTAGGCGATGGGGTGCTGCTTCTTCGAAACAGAATCGAGTGTGATACGCAGTCGGCTACGACGGACGGAATAAATGAAATCCATCCGCCCTTGAAGTTTATGTGCGGGAAATCTTTCCCACTTGCCATCCTTCTTCTCAAAACAGGTTCCTCCGGTGAAGAGGTGATCGCACATGCTTCTGGCGAGCTTGTAGTAGGCCACTGCAACATTAAGGCTTTGATTGACAGTTAGACCGGTCGCTTCTTGCCGCGACTTCGGCAATTGCATGCGAGTTTTGTCATGGTTAACTCGAAATCCTGACGCACAGACACGGCTCAACAAGCCGTCACCCGCAACCCATCGATCTGTTGTTCCTCCGATCAACCTCGCAATTGCAGATGGAAAAATAGCTTCATTGGTAGAAAAGGTCAGATCATCCGCGTAACGCGAATAACTACAGTTTCCGGCTCTAGCCATCTTGTTAAGTGCGATATCTAATATGTGCGCGATGTAGTTTGAAATAATAGGCGACGTCGGCGCGCCCTGCGGCAATTTGTTTTGGTAGCAGACGAGTTGCGCAACCATGGTGGCGACCGGAGGTGTAAGTCGGAAATTTTTATCTGCTATAAAGAACGCGCGCACTCGACCGAATGAAATTGATGGGAAAAAATCTTCCAGATCAGTGTTGAAGACGAACCGTCTCCCGACATGAACGCTGGCGTTCGTCACAATGCTATATTTGTCTTTGAATCCATGCGACAAGACGCAATCGGAGACCCTTAAACCGTCGAACGCATGATCTATTCGACGCTGCTCCAGATCATTGTAGATCTCAGCCAATAACCTCGCCAGTTTTCCTTGGATTCTCTTTAGTCCGTCTTGCGGCGCTGTAATGTGGCGCCAACCGCCGTTCTTCTTCGGAATACGGTACTCGATATACTTTTGCGCAGGCGTGGCTTTGTAGAGCCAATAGCTCAGCACTTTTGTTTGTTCTTCAAGCACAGCGCCAAGCTGGTCTAACGATCTGACGTTGCTAAGCCGAGAGGCTGACTGAGTAATAATGGGGGGCAAGGCTCGCGGACACTCGTTGGCGATCGTCAGATAACGATAGGATTTTAACCATATCGGTCCAGCCTGTAGTAAGCATTGACCGTGACAGCGTAGTCAACCATCGCGAAACACGACAGAAAAATCTATCCGCGAGCACGATCTGTATCTGTGAGTCGACGCATCGCGTCAAGATCGCAAAATCGGCATCAACCACCATCGCGGGTGTGAGCGCCGTGATGCTAGCCGACACCAAAGTTCTTCAAGCGCATTTCTTCGCAAGCTCCGTCAATGCCCGGAAACAAGGACCCGGCGGACACCCCCATCAGCCGTAAATCTGTCAATACCTCAGCACGTTGGATGTAAGGGAGCTCAAATACCTTTAAATAGGTTTTCCCCCCTACCTCGCCACACAGTTCCAAATAGGTCTCCACGTCGTCTACCGTTGTGATCGAACAAACAGCTTGCTGAGGGAGTGCGCGAGGATTTTCCAACGATATGGGGTTGAGTATAGAGAAATGCGGCCGGACATTTACGACCGACGAAAGCTGTCGGTAATCTTTGACCCACTCAGCTCGATCAAACATGAAAATCCTGATCGTTCGCTTGGGGTCAACCGCCGCCGCAGCCTTCTCCCTGAACGCGAAATAGGCCGCGACGTATGGGGAATGCGTCCAGTCAAGAAGAGGTGTCGGGTATCCATGATGCTGGAGTAGATTCCAGAACGCAGCGTTCTGTATGTTGTCTTTGAGGTCAAAGTAGTGGCTCGTTTTCGATGTCACGATACCATGAAGCATAGGGATGTCGTGGTTCAAAAACCGGTGCAAATTGCGTCGATTTGTACGATGAAATGAAGTGCGGAGCCGGTTGCTGACCGGTTGCCCCCTGAACATATAGCGGTCCGGCGGCAGTCTCCCCACCATGACCTTAAACTTCTCCCAGGTTCGTGTGCGCTTATCTGCTGCTAGCTTGCTCTTCTTGTCCGCCGCCCCCTTGTTCGTAAGCGCGATTTTCCATGCGCGTTGACGGCTGTATTAGGGCCAGGTCGTTTACATTGAGAGCGACATGCGGCTAGTTAGGCGGCTGAGTTTCTGGAGAAGTTGAACGGCAGCAGGTCGCCAATGCCAGCAGTTTCCTTGCGCTGAGGCAACTCGGTGAGCACATGGCGCAGCCAGGCGAGCGGATCGACGCCGCAGGCGCGGCAGGTCAGCATGAGACTGTAGATCACGGCGCTGGCTTTGGCACCATCGACGGTATCGCTGAACAGCCACGATTTTCTTCCGGTGGCAAAAACTCTAATCTCGCGTTCCAGAATGTTGTTATCGATCGGCATCCTGCCGTCGCTGGTGTAACGCGTCAGGTAATCCCATTGGTTCAGGGTGTAGGACACCGCATCGCCGAGCTTGGTATCCGGCACGATCTTTGGCGCGATATTGTCGAGCCACGCCTTTAGGGCGTTCAGGACAGGCAGGCTGTGTTGCTGGCGGAAACGGCGAATGCAATCGGCCTTTGTCTCCCCTGGATCTGGGGTCTTGTCTCTTGCCTGCTTTTCGATCCGATAGAGCTGCTCGAAGAACCGGAGCGCCTGCTCCGGCGGTCCGCCTCCATTCTTCCTGGTTTTGAGGGCCTCGACAAAGCGCCGCCGTGAATGCGCCATGCATCCGACATGGGTTGCGCCATGCAATGTGCGCCAGGCTGTGTAGCCGTCGGTCACCAATATGCCGTCGTAGTCACCGAGAAAGGTCTGTGGGTGGATTTGACCGCGGCCGGGCTGGTAGTCGAGAAGCACGATTGGTTCGTCACTGTCCTCGCTGCTGCGATAGGCCCACATGTACGACGTGCTGGTCGCTTCCTTGTCTTTTTCCTTCAACACCTGAACCGTCGTCTCATCGCCATGGATGAGAGACTGCGATCGTAGTCGCAGCTTCAAAGCATCATAGATGCGGTATAGATGCTTCTCGCTCGAGCCGATGACCCAATGCGCAAGAGCGCCACGGCTGATCGGAACGCCAGCACGCTCGAATGTTTGCGCCACGCGGTAGAGCGGCGTGCCGTCGACGTATTTATGCACGAGCGCGAAGGCCAGCGTCGAAGCAGTAGCGATGCTGCCCGGCAAGGGTTGCGGTGGCATCGGTGCGATTACCACAGGCGTGTTGATCCCGGTACGATCGCAGTGGCGGCAAGCGTACTTGAACCGCACATTTTGCAGGACCTTTGCCTTGACCTCGATATGGAGCTGCTCGCTAACGGCTTCGCCCATGCGATGCATTGGGCTTTTGCAGCACGGGCAAGCCTTCTGATCGTCAGCAAGGTCGTATTCAACACGCTCGCGCGGCAGGTCTGCCGGCAGAGGCCTGCGTCCCCGCTTTTTGCCCGTAACGCCCTCGGCCGCAGGCAAGCCAGTATCCGGAAGCTCGACAACATCGTCTTCCTCGCGACCACCTTCGACCGCAGCCTCTTCGGCCTCGTTGAAGAGACGATCAATGTGCTTCTCACTGCGGGGCGCAAAGCGATGGAGCTTTGCCAGTGCCAGTTCTTCTTCCAGCTTGACGACCCGCTGCGAGAGCGCTTCCTTCTCGGCTTTGAGCGCAGCGATTTCGGCAGCGTTGGCTGCTAATTGCGCCATCAGTTCTGCAATGCTCGGTTCGCCGGTGCGCGTCATCAGATTCTTGAATCTGAACCGCCCCTGCGCGTCAATCTCAATTCGCCATCCTCAGCCAGCAATCTGATACTGCCGCACGGGATGGCGGATCATCGCATCGATATCGATGCCATCGAGGATCCAGTGGAGTTGCTCTGTCGTCAGCGTCACCACCGCGGTTTCCCGGCGGGGCCACCTGAACCGGTCTTCCGTTAGTTTCTTCAGGACCATAACAAACCCGGACCGATCAAAGAACAAGAGCTTCACCCGGTTACGCCTGCGATTGCAGAAGGCAAACACTGATGGAGCAAACGGGTCTAGCTCCATCACCTCTTGCACAAGGACCGCTAGGCTGTTGATGCCCGCGCGGAAGTCGATGGGTTCCCGATGGAGGTAGACCTTCAGATCAGCGCCCAGTCTGAACATGGCTCAACGCTCCTATGATTGCGATCAGGCCACTCTCATCGTCGCACTCAACGGTAAGGCTGATCCCATTGGGCAAGAGTGCACTCACCTTCGACGCAGGACACGGCCTGCCCAATCGCACACTCTTGCTCGGTAAACCGCCGCCATCTGAGTTCAATTCCGGTGCAATCTGAACCGGGACAAACGCGGGAACCAAAGGCAACGGCCGCTCCGCTTTGGCCTTCTTTATCCACTTGTGAACAAGATTGGCATTCACGTCGTGTTCCCGCGCCAGTCGTGAGACCGAAACGCCAGGCTCTAAGCACGCTGCGATTAGTTGATTCCGAGAAGCCGGGTCATATCGACGGCGGCCGTCGCGACCAACAAGCCGCACCTGCAGTTTAGGAGTATCGTCCATGATTAGGTGTCCACCTGTTTTTAGTGGACACTTCATGCATCAGAGCACCCCTCTTCAGAAGGTGTGCAGAAATTCGCGCTTACCCTTGTTCAAGAAGGCAGTTAGCTTTCCAATCGGCGTCTGGTCCGAATACGTTGTGGCAACTACGCGCAGCCCCTTTTGAGTGAGATTGAGTGCAAGTTCCACCCGCTCTGGTATTACAGACTCGGGAAAGGCCTGCTGGATCTCTGACCTAGAAACTTCATTTGCGTCCGCGATACGTTGTATCGAGATAGAGCTTCTGACGACCTGCGTTGGCGCTTTGTCTACACTCGCAAATTCAACAACGAATACTACGACTTGGTTGCCCTCTTCGAATAGGCAAGCTCGGCCAGAGAAATGTTGATCGTGCTCATCAATCTCGATGGTCAAGTATCCTTTTGCGTACCCGTCAAACGTCCCTTGCCATTGTCCGCGCACACTTGTCCCTCCAGAATCTCTCGTCGCAACCGATTCCGCTATCAGGCTGGTCAACATTAAGCTGGTCAATATCAAGGTGGGTCGATGCTGTGGAAAAGCAGCGGGGGGACTCACCTAAACAAATGATAAGGCCATTGGGGAACGCGGCGGGGGTAACCATTTCAGGTTCCGGGAAATTGGTTGCATATGCCATTACCGCCATCGAAACGCCGCCGAGGACCGGCCGCCAACCCGGCTGGTCTCATGGCGCACCCCGGATCAGTCGCTTTTAATGCAATGGATGCGTAGCAATTCCTGCTCCATTGCCTTTCGAGCGACGGCGAGGTCGTAGCGCGTTTGGAGATCGAGCCATTCCTCGGCCGGGCCATCGAAGTATTTGGCGAGGCGCAGCGCGGTATCGGCGCTGACAGGATGCGTCCCCGCCTCGATCCGCTGGAGCCGCGAGCGCTGGACTCTGATCAGCGGCGCGAGCCGGTAGCTGCTGAGTGCCAGCTTTGCCATTTTCTCCTTCAGCAGCTCGCCGGGATGCTTCGGCAGGCCGTTCTTGATGATGATCCCGGCCGAAGGCGGATTACGCGGCGGCGCTGGCGTCTCGTTGATGTAGATCGTCCTCGTATTCTCGTCGGCCATCTGTCGCCCTCCCTGCGGCTAATCCGTAGCATATCATGCACCTAGTTGGGGGCAATGAATGATGCCGGTAGACGACGTTTAAGAGGGTGCTAATATATAAATCAGGTGAAGCGCTCGTTCCCGGCGAGCATCGAATGCGGCCTCCCCCCTCCTTGGTCGCCCGGCCCTCGCGCGCATCACCCTCAACGCGAGGGCTATATTATGAGCACATCTGACAGGAACATCATCATGGAGGGTCTAGGGCAGGCTCTCGGCGAATATCGCGATGACATCGACGAACGCTTCCGATCCCGCGACCAGAAAGCGGCGATGATCCTCAAGGGCATGGACGCCCGGATTACCAACGCCAAGGAAACCGCCGTGGCCGCAATGCGCAGCGGCAAGAGCAAATTCGACGGCTATGATCCGGCCGGGCTGATAAAGCTGCTGGCGACCGCATGTAAGGCAAAGATCGCCCGCCAATCGGTGGATGAATTCCTCTCGGCCAATCCCGATCCCGTCGCCGGGCGCTTCCGTACCCTGATCGCCGAGGGCAAGGCGATGATGTTCAAGGCGGCAGTCAATCCGGCCATGTCCTCCGTTTCCGGTTGGGCGAGCGAGTTGGTCGGGCCTAAGACGGTCGCGCCGCTGGCATCGATCGCCGTCAGCTCCGCTTATGGCCAGCTTTCCGCCCGGCAATCCGTCTTGCCGCTGAGCTTCGACGGGACGAACTCGATCATCTTGCCAGCCCGGTCGAGCGGCGATCTGGCGGGCGGATTTCATGGCGAGGGTGCGCCCTTGCAGGTTCGCCGCACTACCCTCACCTCGGCTCCGATCCAGCCTTTCAATTTCGGCAGCATCAGCACGATGACGCGGGAAATGAGCCGCAGCCCCAATTTCGAGCAGACGCTTAGGACCGAGATCGCGGCCGATAGCACAGTGGCCATCGATACCGTCTTTCTAGGCGATGATGCCGGGACGACGATCCAGCCCCCCGGCCTCCTTTATGGCGTAACGCCGATCACGGCCAGCACGGCGACCTCGAAGATCGAGGCGGCTGGCGAGGATTTGGGCGCGCTAGCAAGCGCAATCCCGAATGCCGGCGATCTTGTCTATATCTCGACACCAGAGGTGCGCGCCCGCGCCTTGATCTATGGCGGGCCGGGCATTGCAAGCCTTTCGTGGATCAGCTCGCCCGCAGCGCCCGCCGATAGCGTGGTCGCGCTCGATGCGTCCGCCTTGGCCATGGTCGAGTCCGGCTTTGCATTCGACATCAGCGAGGACGCCGTAATTCACGAAGAGGACACGAGTCCGCTACCGATCTCGACCGGATCGAGCGGCGCGTCGGCGGTAACGGCGGCTCCTGTCCGCTCGCTGTTCCAGACCGCCGTCATCGGTATCCGCCTCCTCGCACTCGTCAGTTGGCGCTTGCGAGGATCGGGCCGCGTGGCCGTCGTCAATGGCATTGCATGGTGATCGGCATGGGTAAGGAAAAGGACCAGGCCATCGTCCAGGCGCAAACCTCCCCTCACCCGCTTGCGGCCCTCGATTTCGAGAATGCGCCGCCGACGCTGGTAGTCTCGTCGCTGGCTTTCGAGCTGCGATCGTTGGCCGATGGGATCGATCACCTCGCCGACATTGCCCTCGATTTGAAGATGAGCGGGACCGAGGCGAGCTTGCATTTCCGGGCATACGGCCGAAAGCCGGGCCTCACGTAGTTGCCGCCACAGGCACGAGTCAGTGCCATCGGTAGCAAGCGGGCGGCTTTCCTGCTGGGGTCGTCCGCACATCATTGCCTGCTGCTGGACGCGAGCGCGGGCATGGCGGGCGGCTCTTCTGAGGAGCTGGAGCCGTTCGCGCTCTATGCGCGAACGAAATCGGCAGGCACGGAGTCGCGCACCATTTCGATAATCAATCGGATATCCTGATTGAATTCGTAGACCCAGCAAGCAAACGCCGCGATCTGCTCGGCCGTAACCTTGTGCGTCCAGACGCCGGATTTCTTGCGATACTCAACCGCCAGCGAATACGCCTCCCCGTCAAAATCGATACCGACTTCGACTGCATCGTGGATGATGCGATTTCGCCCTCTTTTCACGCGCTCGTATCTAGCGATGATGTCAGTCGCCTGTTGCCGCAAATCGGCGTCACCGATCAGGGACAGGCGCTTCTCGGCGTATTGCTTAGCCTTGGCATCCCAATTCCGGACGCTTTCATCGACCTCGATAATTTGCGCCTGCAATGGGGAGCCGCTGAACGGCGCTGCCGCTAAGAGATTAACCACCGCTTGATCGGCAAGCGCGGCTTGCATCGCCAGATGGCCAATCGGCTCGACAAATGGCGCGCGGTAGATATCGGCTGGCGGTAACTTCAGTGCCATTAGGCTCTCCTTTGATCGAAAGGTGCCCAAAGCAAAGATTCAGATCAAGGTAGCCGGTCAGGGCTTGCCGCGCTTCTTCCACAGGATTTCCAGCTTGGTGTAGGTCTCAAAGCTTGGCTTGCGGCTGTCGCCATGGATGGCCCGGAAGACGGTCGCCACCGACAGGCTCGCCTCCTCGGCGATCTCGCGCATCACCATGCCGGTACTGATCAGCCCTTCGGCCATCGATTGGAATTGTCGCGCGGCGTTTTCGCTCATGGCCGATATTAGCGCCAATCGAAGCGGGCGCAAATTCAGGTAGTACAAAAGGGGATCACGGAGTCATGAATCAGGGCAAAGGTTGGGAAATTCATTCCTGCACGCCGCCGATAACCCATTGATAACGCGCCATGATGGCAGGCCCCTAGGGCGTGCCACTTCTATATTCGTTATCATTGATAACGAACGATTTTTCCCAAAATCCTCCACAAACGACATAGCGAACGAACCGCTCGGCTCGATCTTCTATTCCCCATCAGGAACCGCCGTATCGTATCAGGCGCGCACCCTGCGGACGCGCGCCCTCTCCCACCCTCAATCGCGATATTGCGGCTCCTCGGCGTCGAGCATGCGCTTGATCGCCTCCAGATGCAGCCGTGCCGATTCCGGGTCGCCCGCGCGCATCTGGCGGTAGGCGGCCTCGGCGATATCGGGAGCAACGGGCAGGACCTGGCGGCCGGTGGAAAGCGCCAGCGTCTGCACCTGGCAGGCGCGCTCGAGATAATAGAGGTCGTCCCAGGCTTCGGCGATGTTTGGCGCCAGCACCATGACGCCGTGATGCTTCATGAAGACGATGTCGGCGTCGCCGATCGCGTTGGCGATGCGGTCGCCCTCGCGCTCATCCAGCGCCAGGCCGTTGTAATCGCGGTCATAGGCGGTGCGGCCGTAGAATTTCAGCGCCGTCTGGCCGGCGAAGATCAGCGGCTCGCCCTCGGTCATCGACAGCGCTGTCGCGTAGGGCATGTGGGTGTGGAAGGCGACGCGGGCGCGCGGAACGCGGGCGTGGATGCGGGCATGAATATAGAAGGCGGTCGCCTCCGGCTCGCCCTCGCCCGAGACGACGTTGCCGTGAAAATCGCAGATCAGCAGCTTCGAGGCCGTCAGCTCGCGGAAGGCATAGCCATAGGGATTGACGATGAAGAGATCGTCATATCCAGGAACCAGCGCCGAGAAATGATTGCAGATTCCCTCCTCCAGCCCATGGCGCGCCGCCATGCGAAAGCAGGCCGCCAGATCGGCGCGGGCCTGCCAGACCTCCTCGGTGTCGAGTTCCGGCTGGTCGGCGCCGGAAACGCCGGTTACCGCGGAGGACTTGTTCAGGGAATGCGCCATGTCGATGCTCCATTGCGATGATCGCCGCATGGTAGCGCGCTCCGGGCAGAAGGCCAGCCTCCTTGCAATGCAATTTCGTGGACCGACAGCTCAGCGCGCGATGGCGCCATCCATCACCCGCAGCTGGACGCGGCGCGAGCCCTGGTAGTGATTGTCGCCGAGCGAACCCGCCACATGCAGGTTGGCGCCGCGCGAGTTCAGGAGCAGGTTTCCGAGCTGCGTATCGGCGGCGCGGAAGGCGATGCCGTCGAGGCGGGCGCCATCCATGGCTTCCAGCGTTACCTTCACATGCTTCTCACCGACGATCCTCGAATCGCGGACGCGGTGGGCGGGGATGGCGAAGATCGGCTGCGAATGGCCGGAGCCGTAAGGGCCCGCCGTTTCCAGGCGATCGATCAGATCGATCGTTGCGCCGCTGGCGCCGATCGCGCCGTCAATCTTCAGCGTTTCGTTGGCCACCAGCGCTGCCACGGTCTTTTCGGCGCGCTCCGAAAAGAAGCCGCGCAGGCGGCCGAGCTTGTCGCGCTCGACGGTGAGGCCCGCCGCCATCGCATGGCCGCCGCCCTTGACCAGCAGGCCCTCGTCGACCGCCGCGCGCACCATCTTGCCCATGTCGAAGCCGTTGATGGAGCGGCCGGAGCCGGTTCCCTTGCCATTGGGGTCGAAGGCGATGGCGAAGGCCGGGCGCTTGAACTTTTCCTTCAGTCGTGCCGCGATCAGGCCAACGATACCAGGATGCCATTTTTCATGCGCGGTGACGATGACCGACGCGCCGCTGCCGTCGCCATATTCGGCGTAGGCTTCGGCCTCTGCCTCCTGCAGCATGTTGGCTTCCATCACCTGGCGGTCGCGGTTGAGCTCGTCCAGGCGCTCGGCAATGGCTTCGGCTTCGCCGGTGTCGTCGAGTGTCAATAGCCGGCTACCGAGTGCAGCATCACTGATGCGGCCGCCGGCATTGATGCGGGGCCCGATGAGGAAGCCGAAGTGATAGGGCGTCACCGGCCCGGCCAGGCCCGCCTTGCGAAACAGCGCCGAGAGACCGGCATTGCCCTGATGGCGGGCGGCGATCAGGCCCTTGACGACATAAGCGCGGTTCAGGCCCTTCAGCGGAACGACGTCGCAGACCGTGGCGAGCGCCACGATGTCGAGCCACTGCAGGAGGTCGATGCTGCGCGCCTTCGGATGGCCAGCTTCGCGCAGCAGCCGCAGCGTGGCGACCAGCACGAGGAAGACGACGCCGGCGGCGCAGAGATGCCCCTGCCCCGAGAGATCGTCCTCGCGGTTCGGATTGACCAGCGCGTGGCACGGCGGCAGATCGTGTGTCACCTGGTGGTGATCTATAACGACCACGTCGACATGGCGCTTTGCCGCCGCCGCCAGCGCCTCGTGGCTCGTCGAGCCGCAGTCGACGGTGACGATCAGGCGGGCGCCGTTGTCGATCAGCTGGTCCATGGCGGCGGGGTTCGGGCCATAGCCTTCGAAGACGCGGTCTGGAATGTAGATTTCGGATGTCACGCCGAAATGGGTGAGGAAGCGGTACATCAGCGCCGAGGAGGATGCGCCGTCGACGTCGTAGTCGCCGAAGATCGCCACCGGCTGGCGCGTGTTGATGGCATCGACGATGCGCTTGGCGGCCTTCTCGCAATCGGTCAGCTTGTAGGGATCGGGCATCAGCGAGCGCAGCGTCGGGTCGAGGAATTCGACCGCCTCGTCGACGGTGACGCCGCGGCCGGCGAGCACCCGGGCGATCAGATCCGGCAGGCCGTGCATCTGCGACATGGCCAGCGCCCGGTTCTGCCCGGCCTGGTCCAGCCGCGAGATCCAGCGATTGTCGAGAACGGATTTCTCGACACCCAGAAAGGCGCGCTGTACCGGATCGGCCGGGATATCCATCATGTCACTCCACTGCCACTACAAGGCCGTTCTACAGAGCCGTGACGGCAAACGAAAGACGGCGGAGCACGCCTGCGCCCCGCCGCCCACAGAATAGATCACCATGCGGTGACGCCCGATCAGTCCTCCTTCGGACGCTCGATGCGGATCACCTGCGGTTCGCCGACCAGATAGCCCTCGGTCTTGATCGCCTCGACAGCCTTGCGCACAGAATCCTCGGTGGTCGCGTGGGTGACGAGGATGATTGTCTGGTGGTGCGACGGCGAAAGGTGCTGCTTGGAGCGCTGCACGATGGATTCGAGCGAGATGTGATTCTCGGCCATGCGGGTGGCGACGCTGGCGAAGACGCCGGTGCGGTCGAGAACCGTCAGGCGGATGAAATAGCCGCCCTCGTGGCTCTGGATCTGCGCCTTGCGATAGGGTTCGAGTGACTTGGCCGGGTGGCCGAGCACCGGAACCTGCTGGGCGCCCGGGCGGCTCTTGGCGATGTCGGCGATATCGCCAAGCACCGATGAGGCCGTGGCATTGCCGCCGGCGCCGGGGCCGACCATCAGCAGTTCGCCGAGGATGTCGGATTCGATCGCAACCGCGTTGGTGACGCCATCCACCTGGGCGATGACGCTATCGACAGGCACCATGGTCGGGTGAACGCGCTGCTCAATGCCGGTATCAGTGCGCTGGGCAACGCCGAGCAGCTTGATGCGATAGCCGAGATCGGCGGCCGCATGGATGTCGTCGATCGAGATGTTGGTGATGCCCTCAAGATAGATGTCGTCGACGGCGATCTGGTTGCCGAAGGCGAGCGTCGTCAGGATGGAGAGCTTGTGGGCGGTGTCGTTGCCCTCGATGTCGAAGGCCGGATCGGCTTCGGCATAGCCGAGGCGCTGAGCTTCCTTCAGGCAATCGGCAAACGACAGGCCTTCCTTCTCCATCTTGGTCAGGATGTAGTTGCAGGTGCCGTTCATGATGCCGTAGACGCGCGAGATCGTGTTGCCGGTCAGCGATTCACGCAGCGCCTTGATAACGGGGATACCACCGGCGACGGCCGCTTCGAAGTTGAGCAGCGCGCCCTTCTCCTCGGCGATCTTTGCAAGCTCGACGCCGTGATAGGCGAGCAGCGCCTTGTTGGCTGTCACCACGTGGAGACCGCGCTGCAACGCGGCGCGGACGGCGATGTTGGCAGGCCCCTCGGCGCCGCCGACGAGTTCGACGAAGACGTCGATGTCGCCCTTGGTCGCCAGTTCCTCGGGCGTGTCGAACCACTCGATGCCGCCGACGTCGATGCCGCGGTCCTTGGTCTTGTCGCGGGCGGAAACGCCGGTAATCAGGATCGGCCGGCCGCACGTCGCGGCAAGCTGGTCGCTGCGCTGCTGAATGATACGAACGAGAGAGGCACCAACGGTACCCAAGCCCGCAACGCCGATTTTAAGGGCATCTGCCATGGATTGATCCTGAAATATGTCATGAATGGCAGCCGCCGAAGCGGCTGCCGAAAGAACTGATTGTATCAGCGGTGAGCGTTCAACGAGACGACGTTGTGCATCGTCTCGTCGGCGGTGGACATGAACTTCTTGATGTTGCGCGCCGCCTGACGGATGCGGTGCTCGTTTTCGACGAGCGCCAGACGCACGTAATCGTCGCCCATCTCACCGAAGCCGATCCCCGGCGCCACGGCAACATCAGCCTTCTCGACCAGCAGCTTGGAGAACTCCAGCGAACCGAGATGGCGGAACTTTTCCGGGATCTTCGCCCAGGCGAACATGGTGGCTGCCGGCGGCGGCACTTCGAAGCCGGCCTTGCCGAAGCTGTCGACCATGACGTCGCGGCGACGCTTGTAGACACCGCGGACCTCGGCGATATCCGAGCCGTCACCGTTCAGCGCATGCGTGGCGGCCACCTGGATCGGCGTGAAGGCGCCGTAGTCGAGGTAGGATTTCACGCGGGTCAGCGCCGCGATCAGGCGCTCGTTGCCGACGGCAAAGCCCATGCGCCAGCCGGGCATGGAGAAGGTCTTCGACATCGAGGTGAACTCGACGCAGACATCCATGGCGCCGGGCACCTGCAGCACCGATGGCGGCGGGTTGTTGTCGTCGAAGTAGATCTCCGAATAGGCAAGGTCGGAGAGCACGATGATGTCGTGCTTCTTCGCAAACGCTATGACGTCCTTGTAGAAATCGAGCGTCGCGACATAGGCCGTCGGGTTCGACGGATAGTTGACGATCAGCGCCAGCGGCTTCGGGATCGAGTGCTTCACGGCGCGTTCCAGCGGCGGGAAGAAGCTGTCATCCGGCTCGACCGGCAGAGAGCGGATCACGCCGCCCGCCATCAGGAAGCCGAAGGCGTGGATCGGATAGGTCGGGTTCGGGCAGAGGATGACGTCGCCGGGCGCGGTGATTGCCTGCGCCATGTTGGCGAAGCCTTCCTTGGAGCCGAGGGTGGCGACCACCTGCGTATCCGGGTTGAGCTTCACGCCGAAGCGGCGGGCGTAATAGGCGGCCTGGGCGCGGCGCAGTCCGGGAATGCCCTTGGACGAGGAATAGCGATGCGTGCGCGGGTCCTGGACCACTTCGCAGAGCTTGTCGACGATCGCCTTGGGGGTCGGCAGGTCAGGGTTTCCCATGCCGAGATCGATGATATCGGCTCCGCCCGCTCGCGCGCTTGCTTTCAAACGGTTGACCTGTTCGAAAACATAAGGCGGCAAACGCCGGACTTTGTGAAACTCTTCCATTTCTTTCCCCACGGAAACGCGGCCACCATGACCGCAAATCGAAGTTCGTCCTAACTTCCGGCTGCTTGCGACACGAACTTCAGAATCGCGAGCGCCGTATTCATCAGACGTCCAGCGCACGGCGATTCTTTGACGGACCGCCTCGGGGCTGACGCTTTATCAGGAAAATTTCATCTTCCGCACCTGACGGAAGGCTTTGCTTGCAAACGCCAGAGAAGGCAAGGCCTTATTTGGTGATTTCGGACAGCGTTTCCTGGCCGTGATCTTCGGCGAGCTTGCGGTATTCCGCAACGCGGCGCTGGTATTCGGCTTCCGAGATGGTGCCCGCCTTGCGCCGGTTGCTCAGCGCCGTCAGCTTCTGCTGCAGGCCGGAGGCTTCCTCGTCGTTCATCTGAACGTTGGCGGCGGTCAGCGGCGCGCCGAAGCCCGGATAGCCATCGCGATAGTGCGACAGACCGCTTTCGGTCGGCGCCTCGCCCTTGGTGGCATTCATGACCACGGCTGTCGGGGCCGCTCGCCTGGCGGCGATCTCGGCCTTTTCTTCCGGCGTTCGCATGCATCCGGCAAGCGCCATGGCCGCGGCGGCGCCGATGAGGGCGATGCGGGTGACGTTTGCGATGGTACGAATGCCTGTGTTGGTCATGCCAGAGGTTCCAAATCCTTAAGCTGCTTCGACTTGTTAAATTCGCAGCCTGCACAAAGCAATAGCATGAAGGCATGTCTGCGGAACTTGTTTTCTTGATCCGAGCGGATACAACTTGATTTGGATTAAGATGCTGCCGCCGGAGGAACCGCGTGACCGACAGCAACCAGGACAAGAGCGATAAGGGCCAAGGCCCGGGCTTCGAGGCAAAGGATTTCGATCCTTACATGCTGAAGGACCCGGAAACGATGGCGCTGAACTTCGCCCGCGCCCTGGAAAACCTGGGAAAAGCGGCATCCGCCTGGCTTGGCCCGCGCGAAAGCGGCGAGATCCGCGAAAACACCGCCGACCCCGTCACCGACATGGTCAAGACGCTCTCCAAGGTCAGCGAATACTGGATCTCCGATCCGCGCCGCGCCTTCGACGCGCAGACCAAGCTGATGACCAGCTTTTTCGGCGTGTGGATGCGCTCGATGCAGCGCATGCAGGGCGAATCGCTCGAGCCGGAGCCCGATCGTAAGGACAAGCGCTTCGCCGACCAGGACTGGGAGAAGAACCCCTTCTTCGAATTTCTGAAGCAGGCCTATTTCATCACCGCGGACTGGGCCGAAAAGCTGGTCACCGAGACCGAGGGGCTGGACGAGCACACGCGGCAGAAGGCCAACTTCTACGTCAGGCAGATCACGGCGGCGATATCGCCGACCAATTTCGTCGCCACCAATCCGCAGCTCTATCGCGAGACGATCGCGAGCAGCGGTGAAAACCTGGTGCGGGGCATGAAGATGCTGGCCGAGGACATCGTGGCCGGCCATGGCGACCTGAAGCTCAGACAGACCGACATGACCAAGTTCGCCGTCGGCCGCGACATGGCGCTGACACCGGGCAAGGTGATTGCCCAGAACGAGATCTGCCAGATCATCCAGTACGAGCCGACGACCGAGACGGTGCTGAAGCGCCCTCTCCTCATCTGCCCGCCCTGGATCAACAAGTTCTACATCCTCGATCTCAATCCGCAGAAGAGCTTCATAAAGTGGTGCGTCGACCAGGGGCAGACGGTGTTCGTCATCTCCTGGGTCAATCCGGATGCGCGCCATGCGACCAAGGACTGGGCGGCCTATGCGCGCGAAGGGATCGATTTCGCGCTCGAGACGATCGAGAAGGCGACCGGCGAGAAGGACGTCAACGCCATCGGCTATTGCGTCGGCGGCACGCTGCTGGCCGCGACGCTGGCGTTGCACGCCAAGGAGAAGAACAAGCGCATCCGCTCCGCGACACTGTTCACCACCCAGGTCGATTTCACCCATGCCGGCGACCTCAAGGTGTTCGTCGACGAGGAACAGCTGACGCGGCTTGAGAACTACATGAACGTGACCGGCTATCTCGACGGCTCGAAGATGGCGACCGCTTTCAACATGCTGCGCGCCTCCGAGCTCATCTGGCCCTACTTCGTCAACAATTACCTCAAGGGCCAGGAGCCGATGGCCTTCGACCTCCTGTTCTGGAACGCCGATTCGACGCGGATGGCGGCGGCCAACCACGCCTTCTACTTGCGTAACTGCTATCTGAAGAACGCGCTGACCAAGGGCGAGATGGTGCTGGATGGTCAGGCCGTCTCGCTGAAGAGCGTCAGGATCCCGATCTACAATCTCGCCACCCGCGAGGACCATATCGCGCCGGCGAAATCCGTATTCCTCGGCAGCCAGTTCTTCGGCGGCAAGGTCGATTTCGTGCTCGCCGGCTCCGGCCACATCGCCGGCGTAGTCAACCCGCCGGACAAGAAGAAGTACCAGTATTGGACCGGCGGTCCGGCCAAGGGCGAATACGAGGACTGGCTAGTGAGCGCCGAGGAAGCGGCCGGCTCCTGGTGGCCGCACTGGCAGGCCTGGATCGAGGCCAAGGACGGCAAGCGGGTACCTGCCCGCAAGCCGGGCGGCGATGCGCTCAACGCGCTTGAGGAAGCACCGGGCAGCTATGTGCTGGAGAAGGCGTAATCTATAGTCAACGCCTTGTGTGTGCTTGCACGGCTTGCACTACGGCGGGCACGATGCCCGGCGCCAGCGGCAGAGTCGGATCCTGGTAGGTGGCAAAGGGCGCGTCCGGCACGTCCGCTTTCAGCATGTGCGTGACACCAGGCAATTGCACCACCCTCGCATGCGGCATCGATCGCGCCAGCAAGCCGGCGTCCTCGACTGTCACCTGGACATCCCGGTCGCCCTGAACGATTAGCACGGGCAGGCTCAGTCCCTTGGCTAGCGCCACGGGATCGTAGCTGAAAAGATCGATCATGTATCGCTGCAGGCCTTGCCGAAACAGGGGCTGCAGGACGGCACTCATGGTCCCGACATCCGTTCTCCTCCCCTGCTCCAGCCCAGAGACGATACGGTCGATTTCCGCAAGATAAGGCGCATTGGCCGGGTTGTTGCGGAACTGCTCGCGCATCAGCGTGCTCACGCGGCGCCCTGGCGCGGCGAGCAGGATCAGTCCGCAGGGCGTCGCGCCCTTTGCGGCGGCGGCAAGTGCCACGAGGCCACCCTCGCTGTGACCGGCAATCCACACGCAGTTCGTGCCGATCCGCTCGGCGAAAGCGCGCTGCCATAGATCGACGTCGGCGGCATAGTTGGCAATCGTCACATCCTCCGGATCGGCGATCGCATCCTTGCTGCCGAAGAAGCCGCGCTTGTCGATCCTGAGCGTGCTCAGGCCGGCTGATGCCAGCGCCTCGGCAAGCAGTCGGTAGCTGTCGCTGCGCAGCCCCATCGGGCTGTTGCCATCCCGGTCGATCGGACCGGAACCCGGCACGATGACGACCCCGGCGCTAGCGCCAGGCACGATGATCGCCTCGCCCTCGAGCTGTCCCTGCGGCCCGGGAACAGTCATCACTTCGGCGGTTGCGGTCACGCCGGAGGCAAGGACCAACGCGGAAATAGCGGATGAGAGAAAAAGCCGACGCATTGATAAACCCGGTCATCGCTTCCGGTCACAAACGCGCCCGTGAAGCTGTTCAATAAAGTTTGCCGCAATGAATTTCTGGCAATGATGTTCAAAATCTCGGCTCGCAGACTATTCCGCTATTACAGATCAGCGCAAGCCGCCCGGACAGCCGACATCACCGTCCGGGGACGTTCTCTGAATTCACTCAAACATGATCACACTCGCCGGTGATGGCGGCAGCGGACTGATCGCGATGTCGCGGAAGCCCGCCATCGAGGCCATCTCGCGCAGGTCGGACGCCGTATAGGCGTCGCCGCGTGGTGTCGTCGCCAGCATTTCGAAAGCGAAAGCGGCGGGGAAGTCGGGGGAGACGCGGTCCTCGTTGGGGACGAACTCGACGGCGATCAGCTTGCCCCTGGCGCTGAGGCTTGGGCGCGCCTTCTTCAGCAGTTCCGCGCAGCCGGCAATATCGAAGTGATGCAGGAAGTTCGGCAGCATGATGAGATCGTAGTCGCTGCCCCAATCGACATCGAACGCGCTGCCGGCGATGAAGCTGAAACGATCGGCCACACCAGCCGCCGTCGCATTCTCCCGCGTCAGGTCCAGCACCGGCTTCCAGTCAAGCGCGACGATCCGCGCCTGCGGAATGGCCCTGGCGATCTCGATGCCGAAATAACCGGGGCCGGCGGCGATATCGAGCACCTTTGACGGCGGTGACGGCCATGCCGCGACATCGGCAGCAAGCGTCCTGCCCGCCCCGCCTGTAAAGGCACCCATGGCGCGGGCAAAGCGCACCCAGACGGGATTATCCGGCGAGAGGTTCGCCAACCCTTCGGCACCGCCATTGCGCACGCAGGCGGCGGGGTCGGTCAGAAAGAGCGAGAGCATCTGCGGTGCCGCGATGAAATCGATCGCCGAGCCCATATAGGCCGGCGAATGGCGATCGAGGAACACGGCGCTCGAGGGTGTCAGCGCGTAGGTGTCGCCGCTCTTGCTAAGGAAGCCGGCGACGACGAGATAGTCGCAGAGAATGCGGACGCCGCGCTCGGCACATCGCATCTCCGATGCCGCCGCCTTGGTCGTCTGGCCGGTTCCGATGACGGTGAAGAGGTCGAGTTCGATCGCCGCCTTGATGGCGGCCGTCTTGCGGACGGCGAACATCGCATCGACAAGCAAGGCCGGCGAAATCTCGTTAACAGATGCGGTTTGTGCCGAAGACATTGGCGTTTCCCCTCGGAAGCCTTCGATGCCTTTTCATAGCACATCCGCAATATGTTTTCCCGCTAATATTTATGTCAAAACGGCGACATAGATCGCGCCATCAGGCAGGCACTGAAGAACATTAGAAAAAATCGAACAAGATCAATATGGTTAGCGGATAAGGTGACGAATTTCGAAACAGACAACGCCGCCGTAAAGGGTTTGGTTACCATAATTCGGCATCATCTGAGCCAACCGGAAATCACGCACAGGCCGCATTTTGGCCCTGTTGCTCCCTTACCGGCCCCGGCGAAGAAGTATCCATCTATCTGTACCGCCGGCCTTAGTAACGAGTTGTGAAAGACGAGTGTTATGGCGTTTGCGGTCGATGTGTTTGCCAATACCAGGCCAGTAGGTACGTCCATTTCTCGTTTCAGTCGCTCATTCCGCCTTATGTCCGGGGCGGGTCTCATCGGTGCTAGTTTTGCTGCCTCGGCATGGGTCGTGACGTCGATCGCGACGATGCACGCCGTCGCTCCCGCACCCTACAAGAATGCCATCGGCGATATCGCGCTCGTGCAGCGCACCGCCGCGGCCGCTCCCAAAGAGCGCAATATTCACGTGAGCAAATTCTCGCGCCTGCAGCCGCTGACGGCGGAAAACCGGTCGTCGAAGCGTGATCGCCTGTTGACGCCTGACGTTCTGAGAGCCGCCTTCGTCGGCAGCTCCGGCCCTGTCATCGCTGACGCCATGCCGGCGCGCACCGTCGTTGCAGCCGCACAGCCGTCGAAGGTCAAGGACGACGCCGTTGCCGCAGCCCCTCAGGTTGTCAGCGCCAGCTCATCCGATCGCATCGTCATTCCGTCCAAGGCGGAGATCGCCGCCCTCGAAGGCCCTGCCCTTCTCGCGCTTGCCGCCATGCCGAAGGCCGCTTCGGATGAACAGCAGGCCCGCGTTGCCGTCAACGCGCCCGCTTCCATTCCCGCGAAGCCGGCACCTGTCGAAGTGGCAAGCGTCGATGTCGAGAGCGACGCCAGCAAGGGCGACGACGCCGGCAATGCCTTCGGCCTCGTTCTCAACGACAACAATTCCGTACCGCTGCCGATGGCCCGTCCCGACGGCATGACCAAGCGCGCGCCGGCAAACGACCGCGCCAGCCGCCCTGCAGAACCGGTGCTTGCCTATGCACGGCCTGATATCGGTGACGACGAAGGTGAAATCCCCGTCGTGCCGAAGCGCCAGGCAAGCCCTGTCGCCCGCGCCGGCGTCGCTGTCTACGATATCTCCGCAAGCATGGTCTACTTGCCGAACGGCGAACGCCTCGAAGCCCATTCCGGCCTCGGCAAGATGCGGGACAATCCGAAATATGTTCGCGAGAAGATGCGCGGCCCGACCCCGCCGCACACGTACCAGCTGACGATGCGCGAAAGCCTGTTCCACGGCGTCGAGGCGATCCGCCTCAACCCGGTCGGCGGCGCCGGCAACATCTTCAACCGCGTCGGCCTGCTCGCTCACACCTATATGCTCGGCGCACGCGGCGACTCCAATGGCTGCGTCTCCTTCAAGGACTACAAGCGCTTCCTCGCCGCCTTCAAGCGCGGCGACATCCGCCAGCTGGTTGTTGTCGAAAGCATGCCCGACAAGCCGCGCTCCACCTTCGCCTCGCTGTTCTCGTCGCGGTCCTAAGACCGCGACGCCTGCTCTCACAACATAATTCAGCGACCGCCGGCAGCCTCGATGATCATCTGCGTGATCTCGTCGGGATGCGAGATCAGCGACAGGTGGCTGGACTTGAGCTCGATCGTCTTGGCGCCCATGCGCTTGGCCATGAAGCGTTCCAGATCCGGATTGATCGTCCGATCCTCCGTCGACACCGCATACCAGCTGGGCTTCGAGCGCCACGCCGCCTGCGTGGTCTTGCCCGTCAGCAATGCCTTGTGGAACGGCTCCTGCACGGCGTAGAGCACCTTGGCCTTCGCCTCCGGCAGATCGCCGGCGAAATCGCGCAGGAACGCTTCCTCGCTCAACCGGCCTTCATCGCCATCGAAGACGATCCCGGCCGAAGCCGGCGGGGTCGGATAGGTCTTCGCCAGCGCCGTATAGTCCTCGCCCGCATCGGGCGCGCGGGCAGCGACATAAACAAGTGCAGAAACCTTGGGATGCACGCCGGCCTCGGTGACCAGCATGCCGGAAAAGGAGTGGCCGACGAGAACGGTCGGGCCATCCTGGCGGTCGAGCACCTTCTCAACCGAGGCGACGGCCTCCGGCAGCGTGGTCAGCGGGTTCTGCACGGCGGTGGCGTTGAAGCCGGCTGCCTGCAGGCGCGCGATCACCTCCGTCCAGCAGGAACCGTCGGCGAACAGCCCGTGGGCCAGAACGATGTTGCGCGCCTTGGCGGGCTGCATCATCGCGGCCATGCCGCGCGTGGAAACGAGGGAAGCGGCAGCACCGGCGAGAAGCGCTGTCGAGAAAGTCCGTCTGTTGATCATCATGGTCTTTACCTTCGGCTTTGATCCACCCGACCCGGCGACAGGCTGTGACCCCGCGCATGATCGGCACCGGTCGATCTGCATCGGCCTGCTGGTTCTCTTCCGGGCACCGTCGCGACACCATTGAAGGTGCCGCCGTGCCTTGGCCAAGACCTGCAGCCAAGACACGATCGCCGGCTGGCGCAGGTGAGGATGGCCCTCGTTCAGGCATGCCGTTTATGCCTGATTGTCCTGACGCGACCCGTATACGCCGGTGTCGGCGGTTTTGTTACAGGTCGGGTGCGCGGCAGGACGACTTTAAGCGCTCAGATTTCCTTGAGGCTCGGCGCATTGTCGAGCCGGCCGATCAGCGTGGTGCTCGCCTCGTTGAGGCCGTTCACCTCCACCGAAACGCCATGCGCCTTGAAGCGCAGCACCACGCGGTCCAGCGCCGCCACGGCGGTGATGTCCCAGAAATGCGCGTGGGTCAGATCGATCGTCACGGCCATGCCCTCGGCATCGGCGATATCGAAGGCGTCGATGAAGACGTCGGCGGAGGCGAAGAAGACCTGTCCGGTGACATGGTAGGCGATACGCTCGCCGGCCTCGTCCGTCTGCTTGGTGATCGACAGCAGCTTGGCGACCTTGAAGGTGAAGAAGACGCCGCTCAGCAGCACGCCGACGGTGACGCCGAGCGCCAGGTTGGCGGTGAAGACGGTGACGACAACGGTCGCCAGCATGACGATGCTCGAGGTCTTCGGATGCACCACCATGGTCTTGACCGACGACCAGTCGAAGGTGTCGATCGACACCATGACCATGATCGCGACCAAGGCCGCGACGGGCACCTGCGAGACCCATGGCTTCAGGAGCACCATGAGGATCAACAGCAGCGCGCCGGCGAACAGCGTCGAGAGACGGCCGCGGCCGCCGTATTTCACGTTGCTGACCGTCTGGCCGATCATGCCGCAGCCGGCGATGCCGCCGAACAGGCTAGCGGCGGCGTTGGCGATACCGAGGCCGGCGCATTCGCGGTTCTTGTCGCTCGTGGTGTCGGTGAGATCGTCGACGACGCTTGCCGTCATCATCGATTCCAGCAGGCCGACCATGGCAATCGCCAGCGCCGGGCCGGCGATGATCTTGAGCGTCTCCAGGTTCAGCGGCACCTGCGGCCAGGCGAAGATCGGCAGCGAATCCGGCAGCTTGCCGAGATCGGCGACGGTCAGCACCGGCAGATGCAGGCCGACGGAGGCCAGGGTGAGCAGCAGGATGCAGATCAGCGGCGACGGGATGGCGGTGGTGATGCGCGGCGCGATATAGATCACCGCGAGGCCGGCGGCCAGCATGGCATAGGCGATCCAGTCACCGCCGATGATATGCGGCAGCTGGGCGCCGAAGATCAGGATCGCCAGCGCGTTGACGAAGCCGGTGCGGACCGATTTCGACACGAAGCGCATCAACACGCCGAGGCGCAGCAGGCCGAACACGACCTGGATGACGCCGGCAAGCAGGCCGGCGGCGAAGAGGTAGGGCAGCCCGTGGGCATGCACCAACGGGGCGGCGACCAGCGCCACGGAACCGGCGGCGGCCGAGATCATCGCCGGGCGGCCGCCGGTGAAGGCGATGACGATGCCGATGACGAAGGAGGCGAAGAGGCCGACCTGCGGATCGACGCCGGCGACGAAGGAGAAGGCGATGACCTCGGGGATCAGCGCGAAGGTGGCGACGGCGCCGGCAAGCATTTCGCTAGTCGGATTGGAAAACCAATCCCGGCGGAAGGAGGATACGTGCATGTTGGTGATATCTCGCAAAGCGTGGCCCAACGCGCCCGGACGGGCGGTCGAAATATGGCGTGCAGGTTTTGCGTTGTCTGGCGGATCGGCGGCCAGAAGAGCCACCCGGAGTTTCACCGGGTCCGTGGTGAGTGGCTCCGTTATAGCCCGCATTTTTGCGGCGATGCAATATCGCCGCGCCATTTGGTGACCTCACGCGTTCGGCGTGGGACGCCGCAAAATCCGTTTCCCTTTTGTACTCTTTGCCTCTTCCATTTCGCGCTGACTCTCTCCATATTCCGGCCATGGCCAAATCTCCGAAAAAGTCCCCCGCCCCCGATGGTTTCGAGGAAGCTCCCCAATCCGCATTCGAAGGCGCGCCCCTAGAGGGTTCCGTCGCCGATTGGGTGAAGCAGCTGGAGGCCGATGCCGAGGCATCCGGTGTCGAGACGCAGCGCCAGATCGCCTCCAAGGCCGGCAAGCACCGCAAAAAGGTGGAGATCGCCGCCAGATCGGCCGAAGGCCGCAAGCCCGAACGGGCGTCCGAGCCGGTGCGAGGCCCCCGCGGAGCGAAGGCGCAAAGCGCCGACAGCGTGAGCGCTTCAAAGAGTGCCAGAGGCACGTCCATGGGCGGCTCGACGGACCCGAAGACGCGCGCGGCGGCCGGCCTCAATCCGGTCTCCGGCCTCGACGTGTCGCTCGAGGACGCCGCCGCGCTGAAGGCGGGCACGGCCGTGACCGCCACGGTGGAGGCGCTTTCGGCGCTGATCGAGAGCGGCAATCCGCTGTTCAAGGACGGCAAGATGTGGACGCCGCATCGCCCGGCCCGGCCGCCGAAATCCGAAGGCGGCATCGAGATCCGCATGAACTCCGAATATTCACCGGCCGGTGACCAGCCGACGGCGATCAAGGACCTCGTCGAGGGTCTCGACAATGGCGACCGCAGCCAGGTGCTGCTCGGCGTCACCGGCTCCGGCAAGACCTTCACCATGGCCAAGGTGATCGAGGCCACCCAGCGCCCGGCCGTCATCCTGGCGCCGAACAAGACGCTGGCCGCCCAGCTCTACAGCGAATTCAAGAACTTCTTCCCCGACAACGCGGTGGAATATTTCGTCTCCTACTACGACTACTACCAGCCGGAAGCTTATGTGCCGCGCTCCGATACCTTCATCGAGAAGGAAAGTTCGATCAACGAACAGATCGACCGCATGCGCCACTCCGCCACCCGCTCGCTGCTCGAGCGCGACGATTGCATCATCGTCGCCTCGGTCTCCTGCATCTACGGTATTGGCTCGGTCGAGACCTACACCGCCATGACCTTCCAGATGGAGGTCGGCGACCGCCTCGACCAACGTCAACTATTGGCCGACCTCGTGGCGCAGCAATACAAGCGCCAGGACATCAACTTCGTCCGCGGCTCCTTCCGTGTTCGTGGCGACACGATCGAAATCTTCCCGGCCCACTTGGAAGACGCGGCCTGGCGCATCTCGATGTTCGGCGACGAGATCGACGCCATCACCGAGTTCGACCCGCTCACCGGCCAGAAGACCGGCGACCTGAAGAGCGTGAAGATCTACGCCAACAGCCACTATGTCACCCCGCGCCCGACGCTGAACGGCGCCATCAAGTCGATCAAGGAAGAGCTGCGCCTGCGCCTCGCCGAGCTCGAAAAGGCCGGCCGCCTGCTGGAAGCCCAGCGCCTGGAGCAGCGCACCCGCTACGATGTCGAGATGCTGGAAGCCACGGGCTCCTGCGCCGGCATCGAGAACTATTCGCGCTATCTCACCGGCCGCAGCCCCGGCGAGCCGCCGCCGACCCTGTTCGAATATATCCCCGACAACGCCCTGCTCTTCATCGACGAAAGCCACGTCACCATTCCGCAGATCGGCGGCATGTACCGGGGCGACTTCCGCCGCAAGGCGACGCTCGCCGAATACGGCTTCCGCCTGCCGTCATGCATGGACAACCGGCCGCTGCGCTTCGAGGAATGGGACGCGATGCGCCCCGACACCGTCGCAGTCTCCGCCACCCCCGGCGGCTGGGAACTCGACCAGTCCGGCGGCGTCTTCGCCGAGCAGGTGATCCGCCCGACCGGCCTGATCGACCCGCCGGTCGAAGTCCGCTCCGCCCGCAGCCAGGTCGACGACGTGCTCGGCGAAATCCGCGAGACCGCCGCCAAGGGTTACCGCACGCTCTGCACCGTGCTCACCAAGCGCATGGCCGAGGACCTCACCGAGTATCTGCATGAACAGGGCGTGCGCGTCCGCTACATGCACTCGGACATCGACACGCTGGAGCGTATCGAGATCATCCGCGATCTTCGTCTGGGTGCTTTCGACGTGCTCGTCGGCATCAACCTTCTGCGCGAAGGCCTCGACATTCCCGAATGCGGCTTCGTCGCCATTCTCGACGCCGACAAGGAAGGTTTTCTGCGCTCCGAAACGTCGCTGGTGCAGACCATCGGCCGTGCCGCGCGTAACGTCGACGGCAAGGTCATCCTCTATGCCGACAACATCACCGGCTCGATGCAGCGCGCCATGGACGAGACCGCCCGCCGCCGCGAAAAGCAGGTGGCTTACAACACCGAACACGGCATCACGCCGGAATCGGTGAAGGCGAAGATCTCCGACATCCTCGACAGCGTCTACGAACGCGACCACGTCCGCGCCGGCATCTCCGGTGTGTCAGGCAAGGGCTTTGCCGACGGCGGCAACCTCGTGGGCGGCAACCTGCAGACCCATCTCAACGCGCTCGAGAAACAGATGCGCGACGCCGCCGCCGACCTCGACTTCGAAAAAGCCGCGCGCCTGCGCGACGAAATCAAACGCCTCAAAGCCGCCGAACTCGCCGTCATGGACGACCCGATGGCCAGAGAGGAAGCCCGTTCGCAGGAAGGCAGCAAGAAGACCGGCAAGGCGAGGACGAGCGGCAACAACGAGTCGATCTCCCCACCTGTGGGGGAGATGGCCGGCAGGCCAGAGGGGGGCGATCTTGCTCCAACCTCCCTCTTCCAAAAACCCACCCTCGACGACATGGGCCCAGGCACCGACACCGCCATCCCGTCCCGCACCTTCCGCCGCAACGACCTCGACGAAATGACCGTCGGACGCACCGAAAAGCCCGTATCAGGCAAGCTTCCGGAAAAGCCGGACGCCGCCAAGAGCACCAAGCGCTTCTCCCCCTTCCTCGAAGGCCAACCCGACCGCGACGACCCACGCCCCCTGGTGCGCGGGAAGACCGGCGTCGGCAGCTATGAGGATGCGGGGGATGTGAAGAGGCAGAAGCGGACGAAGGGCAAGACGGGGCGGCCGGGGCGGTAGGTGGGCGGACCGCAGCTTGCAATACGTCATGCGAACTATAGTGGCTGTGGAAAATCAATTCCAAATTGCAGCGACGAGGAAGAACATGGTAAAACTTGGAAAAATCATCGGAGAAACCTTGGGTTTTAAGCTGTGAGTGGTGCGCGAGAAATTCTGGCTTTGCCAAATTATAACTACGCGGAACCTATTAGGCTTCAGCTTGATAGCGAACCGCTGCTGGCTGAACTATCTAGTTCGACTGCATTCCAACGACTTCGAGACATTCGTTTTTTAGGAAGCATCGATTATTGGCTAGTACCATCTCCGAACGGAGCAAAGGCAAATATACGTTACACCCGGTATCAGCATAGCCTCGGCGTTGCTCGTCTTGCTTTGCTTTATGCGGATATGCGTGCGCTTGCCAAACAAGATCGAAAGTTAGCGTTAGCGGCGGCGCTGTTGCACGACATCGGTCACGGGCCGTTCTCTCATTCAATAGAACCCTTTTTTGAGAAAGAGTTTGGAATAAATCATCACTCAACGACAAAAAGAATAATTTTGGGAGAGACCGAAACCGGCAAACAGATTTACGATATACTTAGAAAGAACAAAATTGACCCGATGGATGTTACAGATATCCTCGACGGGAAAATTGATGAATTCGATGGTTTTTTCTCTGGTCCTATAAATTTCGACACAATAGAAGGAATATTGCGGTCGCGGGACTACATAAATCCCCACTACATATCCCCCCGACCCACTGATATATTAAAAGCTGCGATAAGTAGAAGCTCTAAAACCGATAGGAAGTTGGTAGATTCCTTCTGGCACTACAAGCATGATATATATCGATTTATTGTACGCGCACCAGCAGGAGTCCTGGCGGACCACCTTGCTCAAGAGGTATGCCGACGAAACATTTCGAGAATTTCTGAAAAAGATTTCTACTCAACAGAAAAAAATATGATCAGAAAACTTCCAGAACTTCGAAATGTACTGTTTTCACCTCGGCTGGCTGTGAAGAACATACTCAACAAAGCCGAACCGATATCGTATAAGGTGAGAAATTTCTCCATCAACTATGACGCGAATTTCTTTGATTGGGATGACCATAATCGCTATATGCAATCAAAAGATGAGAAAGTTTTGTATACTTACTTCATTTCAGCCGAACTGACCAACAGGGGAAATAAACATGGGGCAGGAAGCGTACGAGCGAGCCAAAGCATTTTCAGATACCAAGCTTAAAGAGCTAAGGCATTCGTTGGCAGGAACGCTTCCGGACAACGCGGCTGTTATTACATTTGGCTCTTATGCTCGGCGCGAGGCATCTCCTCAATCAGATATCGACTACATCGTCCTGAATCGCGACCCGAGCCAGATCGACAGCCAATTGCTGTCTGCAACGGGCGATTCAATCGGGAAGATCGTGGAACTCGCACCATCTGAGGGCGGCGCTTTCGCAAAGAGCGTCACCCGCGCAGAGTTATTGACTAACGTTGGCGGTAACAACGACACAAACGAAAATCTCACAAGACGGCTTTTGCTTATGCTTGAGGGCGAATGGTTGACAAATGGGGACGAATTCAAGTCGCTGCGGAGTGACCTAATTTCGTTATATATCAAGGCTACCCCAAGAGATCATCAGCTGGCACTTTTCTTGCTGAACGACATAATTCGCTACTGGCGAACTATGACGGTAGATTACATGTATAAGACCACCGAGGACACGAAACCTTGGGGTATCCGCAACATTAAGCTGATTTTCTCTCGTAAACTAATGTATGCCAGTGGCCTGTTTAGCGTCGGATTGACAGCGGACAAGAGCGAACATGCAAAGCACGAAACACTGAGCAGTTTGTTTGATCTCCCCGCCCTAGAACGAATTGTCGAGATTTGTGGTAGCGGAAACGCAGCGCGAATAAAGAGCAGTTACAATTGCTTCCTCGATTACATGGAATCGGCGGAAAATCGATCCAAACTAAAAAGTGTCGCTCAGGGGAATCACGACGACCCAATCTTCCGTGAGATAAAGAACGAGGGACATAATTTCACGAGGCAACTGCTATCGGCATTCGAGAGTGTCTTTCATGGCACCCATCCGATACGGCGAGCTGTTATATTCTAAAGTCGCCCGAGTACGCCGAGTTACTCTGTCCCGACGATAGAAAATTTAGCGCAAATTTTCCCCCTCCCTCCCCACCCATGCCATCATCCTCTCACCCCACCGCGGATACACCGGCAGGCGTGCCGGCGAGGTGGGGTCGGCGCTGGGTGTTTGAGGAGGACGCAAGCTCTCTCATCCGGGGTTCGCAGAAAATGGTCTCCCTCCGGTGACGGCGGGTTCCGTCGCAAGACGGGCCCGAGTTGTGCCCGGACGTGCCTGTGAGGCACACATGGTCTCGTCGCGAAGTTGGGCGAGAAGGCAGAGAGACCGGAGTTGCGTTCATAAACCGCTGAACGGGGTGCTGGAAGGCACCATATTTTTTACTCAATCGAGGTGATTTCCAGCGCCCCGTCCGAGTGAAGCCTGAACCAGCAAACCACGGGTGAAACCAGCCGCGTGACGGCCTTGCCGCGCGCCGGAGCCGAAGAGGACCGCAATGCCGCAGCACCCTCATGATAATCCCGGCAAGGACCTTAAGGACCGCCTCGGTCTCGAGCTGATCGTTGCGCTGGCGGCGAGGACATCGGAGATGCTGTCCATGCCGGTCTTAACCTGCCCGATCAGCCGCTGCCGCCGCGCTCGCGCCTGCCAGCGCATCGCCGTCAAGGGAAGCAAGCTCGCCTGCGTCCATACGCTGCCCTCGGAATACGCACCCTGCTTCACCGACTATCTCGGCTGGGCCGGGATGGCCTGCGCCGATGCTCGCGATGGAGAGCACGGCGCGATGTTCCGGCTCCTTGACCTCCTGCCGCCGGACCTGCGCGGCCATACGGTGTCGGTCGTCCGTGATTGCCTTGCCGGCGATGGAGTTGCCCCATAAAAACCGGACAGGATCAGATTTCTGTTTGACGGTCTAAGAACTCGCGCGGTGAGCGATATCCCAAAGCTTTATGCGGGTGAAGCGTGTTGTAGTGCTCGAACCACAATGGCAGTTGGGCGATGACAGTTTTAGCGTCCGGAATGGAATTGACTGAGACATAATCCCGCTTGAACGTCTTTACAAAGGCTTCGGCCATTCCGTTGGACTGAGGGCTGCGGACCGGGGTCGTACGAGGCTGCATCCCGATGTCCAGCAGCAACGATCTCGTGTCTGACGCAATAAAGCAGGATCCATTGTCAGTCAGCCATTCGATGGGCTTAGGAAGGATATTGATGCGGCCGAAGCGGTTTTCGACGGCCGTGATGACAAGGTCCTGAACATCTTCACTTTTGATGCCTTCAGTAGTGGCGACATGGGCAATTGCCTCGCGGTCACAGCAGTCGAGCGCAAAGGCAACGCGGACCTTTTCTTTGTTATCGCAGCCGATTTCGAAACCGTCCGAGCACCAACGCAAATTCGATTGAGCGACAGCGACACGACCATCGTGGCGACGGCTATCAATAGCTCCAGTGTGGCGTTCGAGAAGCAGGCCATGCACCTTCATCACCCGATAAACGCGTTTGACGTTCGGCCATGAGCGGCTTTCGTTACGGGCTTTACGGCGTAAGAGCGCGTGAACCCGGCGGTATCCATAGGTTGGCATCTCGGAGATGATCGCTTTGATTTCGTCGACGAGATCATCATCCGCGAACGGCGGCCGACCACGGGCTTTGGAAGGACGCTGTCTCACTCGCTCCGCCATGTTTGACCGGGCAACACCAAAAGTCTCGCACACAGCCGTCATCGGGAACTTCCCTTCGGCAATGACAGCGAGCGCAACAGGTGTTTATGGAATGGCTCGCCCACCGAACATCCGGCACAATGCCGCACGTCACTAGGAAAGGGATCGGTCATGGAAATCGCTTTGATGGGTGTTGATCTTGGTAAAAATAGTTGCAGCGTCACTGGGCTCGACGCGACCGGGCAAGTGGTGTTTCGACGAAGAGTCCATCGTGACGGCGTTGTGAAGCTAGCGGACAAATATCCTAACTGTATCGTTGCTATGGAAGCATGTTGTGGAGCCCATTTCCTCGGTCGTCTCCTTCGAGCTGGGGGCCATGAGGTTCGCTTGATGTCGCCGGAATACGTGCGTCCATATGTGAAGGCGCAAAAGAACGATGATCGAGACTCCGAGGCTATTGCGGAAGCGGCGACACGCCCGACAATGCGCTTTGTAGAGCTGAAGTCTGAGGAGCAACTCGACATGCAAATATTACATCGGGCCAGAGACCGTCTCGTGGCCGAACGCACAGCGTTAGCCAATCAAATCAGGGCAATTCTGTTGGAGCGTGGGATCACGATACCTCAGGGTAGGCAGAAACTCGAAAGCGGACTGCCCAAGGTCCTCGAAACGCATGACCTTATGCTCAGCGATAGAATTCGAACCCTGCTTCAGGAGTTGAACGAAGAGTTGCAGAATCTAACGCGGCGCATAACTCAGTTTGATAAGGAGTTCGAGATGTTTAGCAAAAGCAACGATGCCTGCCGCAGGCTGTCAACGATACCTGGGATCGGCGCACTGAACGCCACGGCCTTTGTCGCCGCAATCGACAATGCTCAAACTTTTGCTAGAGGCCGAGATCTGGCAGCATGGCTTGGCTTGGTCCCACGACAGATGACGACGGGCGGCAAACCTAAACTCCTCGGCATCAGCAAGCGAGGAAACTCCTACTTGAGGCGAATGCTAATTCATGGTGCTCGTGCAGCGATGCCCCATATTGCGCGATTGGAAACTCCAACCGGAGCTTGGCTACGAAGATTGCTGGCTCGGGCTAATCCAAATGTCGTCGTCGTCGCTTTGGCCGCCAAAATGGCCCGTGTGATATGGGCAGTGTTGCAGCGGCGAACGACTTACCAGCAGGCCGCCGCCTGATTGGCGCGTACGACCTGAAAGCTTCTGCGGGTGGAATGAGGAAGATGGCCTGACAGTTAAACGGTGTCTTGAAAACCTGACCAAAAAAATGGCGCGCTTTCGCACGCCGAGGTGTTTATGAAGGATCAGGGCGCGCGAAGCTCCATCTTGGCCAAGGTCAGCCTTGAGACCGGATACGTTGGTGCAGATTGTTCAGCCTTGTTTATTTGACCACTTGCGGAGGGGCGAGCCATACGTTTTTTGGGCCGGTGGCGATCTCAAGCGCCTCTTTGAGAATCTCGCCTTCCATCGTCTTCTTGCCGAGCAGACGCTGTAGTTCTTTGACCTGGTTCTGAAGGGCACGATATTCGGATGCTGGAACGACATCTTCCTCGGCAGCAGTTGCCGTCAGAGCTCCTTGGGTGGCAAGCTTACGCCAGGTGAACAACTGGTTGGGCTGAATGCCATAACGTCGAGCAACGATGCTCACGGTTGCGTCCGGCTCATATGTCTCCTGGATGATGGCAAGCTTCTCTGCCGTCGACCAGCGACGGCGGCGCTCAGGGCCGGACAGGACTTCTATCTTAGGACTGTGACTGGTCATAATGGGCACATTACCTCGCACACTTGTTAAGTGGGAGATCCTGTCCAGATATTTATGGGGCCATTACAGGCGACGCCCGGGCGCTCGCCTGCCTTGATGAGACACTTGCCCTTATCGCCGAGAAAGCGCCACCGGTCTTCGAGCACCCGCAGGAGGAAGCGCAGGCCAAATCCTGATGCGATCGCGATCGCCACCGCCCCCGGCGCCCCGCTCGCCGACATCGCGTTAAACTTGCGTCAACGCCCGCGTGGCATATCTCTCCAGGCGACAGGTAGGAGACTTTTATGGCATTCGTCGGCTTCAAGAACACCCACAATCACACGATCTACGTCAATCCGGCCCAGGTGCTCTATGTCTCGACCTATGAGGAAGACGTGACGATCATCGCCTACGCCGCCGCCGATGCAGCCGGCAAGCCTGCCGTCTCCTATGTGCGTGGGAGTGCCGACATGGTGCAGCACAAACTCAGCGCCGGCGCCGCCCGCTGATTTAACTCGCGCCTACCGGGAATTCCGCTCGCGTTTAGCGGGCAGTCGCCCAACGGTTGGGCATTCGCACAAATTAGGGATGTGAACGTGCCGTTCCGGTACGCATTCCCGGAATGGATCAGCGATAGGGGCTCAGCGTTACCAATCGTCAAGTGTTTGAATCTTTGGCCATTCCCGCTTTGGAGCGGCTGGTGTCAGAATAATGTCGCTTGCATTTTGCTCCGTTTACTGGCACCAATTGTGTACTCGGGCATTTGCATGCCGGTGACTGGACTGATGTGGCTGAGCCCTTCTTTGAGGGGCGGCGTGGGGGGACCTTCACGCGCGTAGACGTTCTTTCCCCGTTCGTGAACTACTCGACTGACCCTTCGCGTTCTGAGTTAAGATGAGGGAGCGCGAAAGTGAAAGCCGTCCATTTCCTTTCGGGGGGATGGATACCAGACAGACTACAGGGAAAAGGACCTATCCCAATGGCCACCAAAGGCGTCGTAAAATTCTTCAACCAGGACAAGGGTTTTGGTTTCATCACTCCTGATGGCGGTGCGAAGGACGTATTCGTTCACATCTCCGCTCTCCAGGCTTCCGGCATCCAGTCGCTCCGCGAAGGCCAGCAGGTTACCTTCGACACCGAGCCGGATCGCATGGGCAAGGGCCCGAAGGCCGTCAACATTTCGGCCAACTAATACTGGTTTCTGCCTCGGCAGAACTGCGAACGGCGCTCCGCAAGGGCGCCGTTTTCGTTTTCCGGCCTACTGGTGCCGGGCGGCTGGATCGGGTGCCAATGGGATGGCAGCGTGCGATGAAGGCGTGATAGCTTAAATGCGCCTCCCCCATTGATCGCAATGGACGAACCCGGCATAGCTGCATTATGAATGACGACAATTTCCGCTAAGGCCCCCGCAATGGTAAACTATATCGAAGCCTCCTCCGCGCCATCCAAGAATACCGGCGCCATCAGGCTCTACGGCGCCGATGCCTTCGCGGGCATGCGCAAGGCGTGCCAGGTCACCGCCCGGTGTCTCGACGCGCTTGACGATATCGTCAAGCCGGGTGTCACGACCGATGCGATCGATCGCTTCGTCTTCGATTTCGGGCTTGAGAATGGCGCTGTTCCGGCGACGCTCAATTACCGCGGCTATACGAAATCCACCTGCACCTCGATCAACCATGTCGTGTGCCACGGCATCCCGGATGCCAAGCCGCTGCGCGAGGGAGACATTGTCAATATCGACGTCACCTATGTGGTCGATGGCTGGCATGGCGATTCCAGCCGCATGTACACCGTCGGCACCGTCAAGCGCGCGGCCGAGCGGCTGCTTGAGGTGACCTATGAATCGCTGATGCGCGGGATCGCCGCCGTGCGCCCCGGTGCCCGAACCGGCGCCATCGGCGAGGCGATCCAGACTTATGCCGAGGCCGAGCGTTGCTCCGTCGTGCGCGATTTCTGCGGCCATGGGGTCGGCGCGCTGTTTCACGACAGCCCGAATATCCTGCATTACGGCCGCGCCAGCGAAGGGCCGGAGCTGCGCGAGGGCATGATCTTCACCATCGAGCCGATGATCAACCTCGGCCGGCCGCATGTGAAGGTCTTGGCTGATGGCTGGACCGCCGTTACCCGCGACCGGTCGCTGTCGGCGCAATACGAGCACACGGTCGGCGTCACCGCCGATGGCTGCGAGATCTTCACGCTGTCGCCCGGCGGGCTCGACCGCCCGGGCCTGCCACCCCTCACAAAATGAGCCGCTGATGGCAAAAGGACCGGTTTCCCATTCCGAAGACCTGGAGCTGCCTTTCGCGGCGGATGAGGACGATGGCATGGACGAGCGGTCCTTTTTCGCCGAGCAGGCCAGCAAGCCCGCAGCGCTTCGGCCCTCGCCGGCCAAGGAAGAACATTACCACGGCCATCGCGAGCGGCTTCGCCAGCGCTTCCGCGATCACGGCGATACCGCGCTTGCCGATTACGAGATGCTGGAGCTGATGCTGTTCCGGCTGATCCCGCGCCGCGATACCAAGCCGATCGCCAAGGCGCTGCTCGATCGCTTCGGCTCGCTCGCCGCCGTCTTCGGCGCGCCGATCGCGCTGCTGCAGGAGGTGAAGGGCGTTGGTGAAGCCGTAGCGCTCGACCTGAAGCTGATCTCGACCATCGCGCACCGGACGCTGAAGAGCGAACTGCGCGGCAAGCAGGTGCTGTCGTCGTGGTCGTCTGTCATCGAATACTGCCACGCCGCCATGGCGCATGAGACGCGCGAACAATTCCGGATCCTGTTCCTCGACAAGCGCAACGCGCTGATCGCCGACGAAGTCCAGGGGCATGGCACGGTCGACCACACGCCTGTCTATCCGCGCGAAGTGGTGCGCCGCGCGCTGGAGCTTTCGGCCACCGCGATCATTCTGGTGCATAACCACCCGTCCGGCGACCCTACGCCGTCGCGCGCCGATATCGACATGACCAAGATGATCATCGACACAGCCAAGCCGCTCGGGATCACGGTGCATGACCACATCATCATCGGCAAGGATGGCCATGCCAGCCTCAAGGGGCTGCGGCTGATCTGAAAACGCCGGCCGTGGATTTTCCCCGCGCAGGTCGGATCCGCTATACTCGAGACACCTGTTATTTCTCATCGTCGATGGCCGCCTCTATGGCGTACCATCCCGCAGCACCGACACCGCCGCCCTTATTTCGTCTCGCTCATTCCTAATATTCGGCCGTAAATCAATCTGCAACATTGACCGGATACCTGTGAACGCGCCATTTTGCGTCGCAATATGATTCCAGCTTTTCAACCGGGGCCCGCTTCCATGTTTCAATACGATCTCGTTGTTGTGGGGAGCGGCCCGGCCGGTCGCCGTGGTGCTATCCAGGCCGCCAAGCTCGGCAAGAAGGTGCTCGTCATCGAGCAGGGCAAGCGCGTCGGCGGCGTTTCCGTTCATACCGGCACCATCCCCTCGAAAACCTTGCGCGAGACGGCGCTCAATCTCTCCGGCTGGCGCGAGCGCGGCTTCTACGGCAAGGCCTACCGGGTCAAGCAGGAGATCAGCGCCGAGGACCTGCGCCGCCGCCTGCTGATCACGCTCGACCATGAAGTGGAGGTGCTGGAGCACCAGTTCGCGCGTAACCGCGTGCAGCACCTGCGCGGCAAGGCGAGCTTCGTCGATGCCTCGACGCTCGAGATCGTCAAGGACGACGGCGAAGTCATGCGGGTATCGGCCGCCAGCATCCTGCTTGCGGTCGGCACCAAGCCGTTCCGTCCAGACTATATCCCCTTCGACAACAGAACGGTGCTCGATAGCGACGAACTGCTCGATATCGAGGAACTGCCGCGCTCCATGGTCGTCATCGGCGCCGGCGTCATCGGCATCGAATATGCGACGATCTTCAGCGCGCTCGATACCGCCGTTACGCTGATCGATCCGAAGTCGACGATGCTCGATTTCATCGACAAGGAAATCGTCGAGGACTTCACCTACCAGCTGCGCGACCGCAACATGAAGATCATGCTCGGCACCAAGGCGGAGAAGGTCACCAAGCTCGATGACGGCAAGGTCGAGCTCATTCTCGACAACGGTCGCCGACTGGTGACAGACATGGTTCTGTTCGCCGCCGGCCGCATGGGCGCCACCGATGCGCTGAACCTGAAGGCGGCGGGCCTCGAGGCCGACAGCCGTGGCCGCCTCAAGGTCAATCCCGAGACGTTCGAGACATCGGTGCCCGGCATTTACGCTGCCGGCGACGTGGTCGGCTTCCCGAGCCTCGCGTCCACCTCGATGGAACAGGGCCGCATCGCGGCGCGTGTCGCTGTCGGCGCGGTTGCCAAGGAGCCGCCGAAATACTTCCCATACGGGATCTATGCCGTACCGGAAATTTCGACCTGCGGTCTGACGGAGGAAGAGATGAAGGAGCGCGGCATTCCCTATGAATGCGGCATCGCCCGTTTCCGCGAGACCTCGCGCGGCCATATCATGGGCCTCGATACCGGTCTCCTGAAGCTTATCTTCTCTCTCAAGACGCGCCGCCTGCTCGGCGTCCACATCGTCGGTGAAGGTGCGACGGAGCTTGTGCATATCGGCCAGGCGGTGCTGAACCTCAAGGGAACGGTCGAGTATTTCGTCGAGAACACGTTCAACTACCCGACTCTCGCCGAAGCCTACAAGATCGCCGGCCTCGATGCCTGGAACCGGATGGGCGATATCAAGTCGGAGCTCTGAGCTTTTCGCTTGGCGCCACGCGCATCCGCCGTGGCCGCAAGCACAATCAAGCACATCAACCCGTTTGTTCACTGGCTCCACGAAGGCGTTTCGACGCCTGACAACCTCGTAATAGGCGCAGCTTGTATAATCGGCTGCGTCTGATAGCGTTCATGTCACTGGGGGACTCTCTAATCAGCGAGTGACCGTGCGCGAACAATCCGAGACGACTGACCGGAATTTCCAGCTCATCCTCATCAAGCCGTCGCACTACGACGACGATGGCTATGTCATCCGCTGGTGGCGGGCGATGATCCCGTCCAATTCGCTGGCGGCGCTCTATGGTATTGCCGCCGATTGCGCCGAGCGGCGGGTGCTCGGACCCGGTATCGGCATCGACATCACCGTTATCGACGAGACCAATACGCGGGTGAACACCTCAGCATTGCTGCGGCAGCTGAAGGCCAACGGCAATTTCGGCATGGTCGCGCTGGTCGGCGTGCAATCGAACCAGTATCCGCGTGCGCTCGATATCGCCCGGCCCTTCCGCGATGCCGGTATTCCTGTTGCGATGGGCGGCTTTCACGTTTCCGGCTGTCTCTCGATGCTCGACGGCCACGCCGTGGGCCTCGACGAATGCCGCGAGATGGGCATCTCGATGTTCGCCGGCGAAGTCGAGGGGCGACTGGACAAGGTGCTGCAGGACGCGGCATCCGGTGCGCTGGCGCCGCTCTACAATTTCATGAACGACCTGCCAAGCATCGAGGGTGCGGCGGTTCCGTTCCTGCCGAAGGTCAATGTCGCGCAGACGCTGGGCTTAAGCACCAGCTTCGATGCCGGGCGCGGCTGTCCCTACCAGTGTTCCTTCTGCACCATCATCAACGTGCAGGGCCGCAAGTCGCGCTTCCGCACCGCCGATGATGTTGAGAAGCTGGTGCGGATGAACTGGGCACAGGGCATCCACAAGTTCTTCATCACCGACGACAACTTCGCCCGCAACAAGGATTGGGAAGCGATCTTCGACCGGCTGATCGAGCTGCGTGAAAAGGATGGCATTCCGCTTGGCCTGATGATCCAGGTCGATACGCTGTGCCACAAGATCCCCAATTTCATCGAGAAATCGAAGCGCGCCGGCGTCACCCGCGTGTTCATCGGGCTGGAAAACGTCAATCCCGACAACCTGACGGCGGCGAAGAAGAACCAGAACAAGATCACCGAATATCGCAAGATGCTTCTCGCCTGGAAGGCGCAGGGCATCATGACATTAGCCGGCTACATTCTTGGCTTCCCGGCTGATACGCCGGAGTCGATCCGCCGGGATATCGCGATCATCCAGCACGAGCTGCCGCTCGACGTGATCGAGTTCTTCGTGCTGACCCCGCTGCCCGGCTCCGAAGATCACCAGACGCTGTTCCGCAAGGGCGTGGCGATGGATCCCGATCTCAACATCTACGATGTCGAGCATGTCTGCACCGACCATCCGAAGATGAGCAAGCAGGAATGGGAGAGCATCTACCAGGAAGCCTGGTCGCTGTATTATTCGCCGGAGCATATGAAGACGCTGCTGCGCCGGGCGGTGGCGACGGGCGTGCCGTTGGCGCGGCTGGTCAAGGTGCTGGTGTCGTTCGCGACAACCGTGCCGCTCGAAAACGTGCATCCGCTGCAGAGCGGGCTGCTGCGCCTGAAGCATCCCTCGGAGCGCCGGCCCGACCTGCCACGCGAGAGCGCGCTGGTCTTCTGGCCGCGCTTCATCGGCGAGACGATCGCCAAGCATCTGAAGCTCGGCGGCACGATCGCGCGGCTGGCGGTCACCGCCTTCATGATTTCACGCGACAAGAATGCCAAGACCTATATGGACCAGGCGTTGACACCTGTTGGTGACCACGAGGACGAGACGCTGGAGCTCTTCACCAAGACGGCGGGCGGACAGGCGGCGGTCTCGCATATCAAGAAGGTCAACGAACTGACGCACGCCCATCGGGCGGGCTGAGCAGACGTTGTCTGACCTCAAATTTTGAGCACAAAAAACCCCGCTTGAAGCGGGGTTTTTCGTTGGATCGATTGGCCGGAGATTACTCGGCGCCTTCCTCGGAAGCCTTCTTCTTCGGAGCGGCCTTCTTCTTCGGAGCAGCTTCTTCGCCTTCAGCGGCTTCAGCCTTGGCAGCAGCCTTCTTCTTCGGAGCGGCCTTCTTGGCTTCCTTCTCGGAGCCTTCGCCTTCTTCGTCGGCGAGCAGCTCTTCCTTGGTAACCTTCCTGTCGGTGACGTCGAGTTCGGTCAGCAGATGGTCGATGACCTTCTCTTCGAAGATCGGCGCGCGGATCGAAGCGGCCGCACCCGGCTGGCTGCGGAAGAATTCGAGGATCTGCTTTTCCTGGCCCGGATACTGACGCAGCTGCTCATAGATGGCGCGCTGCATTTCGTCTTCGCTCACTTCGACGCCGGCCTTTTCGCCGATTTCGGAGAGAACGAGGCCGAGGCGGACGCGGCGCTCAGCGAGCTTCTTGTACTCTTCGCGAGCCTGCTCTTCCGTCGTGTCTTCGTCTTCGAAGGTCTTGCCGGACTGTGCGAGGTCGTTGGCAACCTGGTTCCAGATGCCGTTGTACTCGGCGTCGACGAGCGAAGCCGGGGTCTCGAACTTGTACATCTCGTCGAGCTGGTCGAGGATCTGACGCTTGACCTTCTGACGGGTCATCGAGCCGTACTGCGATTCGATCTGGCCGCGAACGATTTCCTTCAGACGGTCAGCCGATTCCAGGCCGAGCTTCTGAGCCAGTTCGTCGTTGATTTCAACGTCGGCAGGAGCAGCAACATCCTTGACGGTAACGTCGAAGGTGGCTTCAGCGCCAGCGAGGTTCTTGGCCGGGTAGTCAGCCGGGAACGTGACGTTGATGGTCTTTTCGTCGCCAGCCTTGGTGCCGACGAGCTGTTCTTCGAAGCCGGGGATGAAACGGCCCGAGCCGAGAACGAGTTCGGCGCCCTGGTCGGTGCCGCCTTCGAAGGCAACGCCGTCGACCTTGCCGACGTAGTCCATGGTGATGCGGTCGCCGTCTGCGGCCTTGCCCTTCTTGGTCTCGTAGGAACGGGCGCTTTCAGCGACCTTGAGAACCTGCTCGTTGACTTCCTCGTCGGAGATATCAACGACTTCGCGGGTGATCTTGACGCCCTTGACGGACTTCAGTTCGATCGGGGGCAGAACTTCGTAGGAGAGCGTGAACTCGAAATCCTTCTGAGCCGACAGGATCAGTTCTGCTTCGTCCTTGTCTTCCGTCATCGCGATTTCAGGCTGCGTGGCGGACTTTTCGCCGCGCTCGGCGAGAATGGAGGTCGGCTGTTCGCGGACGATCTCGTTGACGAGGTCGGCCATGATGGACTTGCCGTAAACCTTCTTGAGGTGAGCGGCCGGAACCTTGCCCGGACGGAAGCCGTTGATCCGGACCTTGTCCTTCACGTCGGCAAGACGCTCGTTCATCCTGGTTTCCATGTCCTTGGCCGGGATAACGACCTTGATTTCGCGCTTCAGCCCTTCAGCGAGCGTTTCGATAACCTGCATGTCTTCCTACCTTCAATTCGTGGCGGCCGTGCCCAGACGCCGTTCGTTTCGATGAGCACGACGCCGGAAAGTGCCGGGCGTGGCTTGTTCTCAATTCTTCTTCGTTCTGCGTGAGCGGAACGGCGCTTGGCTCCGGGCAATCGAGGGGCACCGTTTTCGGTCCCTCGCCTGCAAGCCAGCTTTGGTGCGGGTAGAGAGACTTGAACTCCCACGCCTTGCGGCACCAGAACCTAAATCTACTTCGCGATCTATACTTCCGGTGAAAACCCCTGCAAACGCTGGGTTTTCGGTGTGGCATTAAGTCTATCTTTTACCCGTGTGTCACCGGGAAATGCCACATTGTGTCATGTGTCACGCCCCAACGCGCGGCTCCTGATACTCTGACATCCGGCTGATTGCAAGGCGCTTGCGCTCGGCTGATGTATGAGCATACCGCTGGGTCGTCTCGATGCGCTTGTGGCCCGCCAACTCCTGTACCGTTCTGATGTCGGTGTGTTTGAGCATGTTGGTCACAAACGTGTGCCTCAAGACGTGTGGCACGTAGTTGCGGTCATCGGTCATCGACAGGTCGGACTGCATCTGCTTCCAGTGGTCACGATACCAAGCGGGCTTCTCTTTGAAGAGCTTCGCGTCTGGATCGTTGAGCGGCTTAGCCCTCCTTACGAGGACTTCTTTCGCCCTGGCTGTTAGCGGCACATCGCGGTTGTTATTGGCCTTGGTGTCGTAGGTCCAGAGGTCAGCGCTATCGGCGTCTCTCTTGGTGATCTTCAGCACCTCGCCCTGACGGAAGCCAGTGTCCAGCGATATGATGATGTAGTCCCGCAGCTCCTCCTCGCCCAATTCGACACACCAGTCGAGCATGAGCTTGATCTCCGCATCGGTATAGAACCGAATACGCGTCTTACGTTCCTTGGTTAGGCCGATCTTGAACAGCTTGGGCAGCTTGCCCATGTCAAAAGCTTCCTTAGCCAACGTTGAGAAGGCAGCCAGCTTGCGGTTGATCGTCGCGTCGGAGCGTCCCCACTTGGTGACCTCCTGCTTGATCTTCAGCGTGTCTTCGTAGCAGAGCGTCTTCACGTCCCGCTGCGGCCCCACGATGTCCACCACATGCTGCCCGTTGATGCGAGCAGTCTTTTCCCCCTTCGTTCCCTTCCATCGCGTGTCAGCCACGAGATCGAAGAGCTGCTGCAGGGTGAAGACGGTCTCGACCGGCTTAGCGCCGATGTCCTTGCCCGAAAGCAAGGCCGCTTTAGTCTCGGCTTCCCAAATCTCTGCTTCGAGTTTGGTTGGGAAGTCCTTTCTCACTCGCGTCCCTTTGTGAGAGACAGCGGCTTGCCAAGAGGCTCCGCGTGCTTTAACTGGCACCTCATTGCTCCTTTCGTTGCCCAGTTGGCGGAATTGGTAGACGCACTTGGTTTAGGTCCAAGCGCTGAGAGGCGTGGGGGTTCGAGTCCCTCACTGGGCACCATTAGGGAGCATCGTCTACCGAAACATTCCCGGCACCCATTAGCTGCTCTATGCGAGTAGCTAACATCTTGCCTTTAGGGGTCAGGAAGCAAAGCACGTTGCGCGCATCGTTTGGATCACGCTCGGTGATTATCAGCTTCAATCCCTCGACATTTTTCTTCTGTGCCCATTCGCCTAGGTCGCCTAAAGCGCGACTGACTGTGGGCTGAGCAATTCCTGTCGTCCTGCGTATCTCAGAGGCTGTAACGCCTTCCTTTGCGGCCACAGATAGAAAGACCTGCAAAGTCTGGATCGACATCAATGATCGACCCTCCTGCACCTTTAAAACTTCGCTTAGCGCCGCAGATATGCGGGAGAAAAGAATTGTGGTGGCCATGTGAGTTTTCCCTTTTCAAACACCCCCATCCCCGGGAGTGGGAAAACCCATACACCGGTGGTTAGGTTTGATCAACAAACAAGGTAACGTAGAGGCGACCTACCCACCATTCGTGGTTGCCGTCCTCGACCCGATAATCGAAAAATCGATCCAAGATACGCGAGCGGTGAAACTCGATATATATCTCAAATCGTTTGGTTTTTTTAAAGTAGCGCACCTATTTACCCTCGCTCACCGTTCGCGTCCTGTTCCCATCACCGGACAGCGTGGCTAATACCCCGACGACCGATTCGTTATCAAGCGGTAAATAATTCACCTGCGAATGGGTCGTCCGATAAAGTTGTCGTTCTGTCATGATGGATGAGTGCTGCAAGACGCTGGTTTAACATTACATTCCGGTAAGGATATAGGAATATCATCCTACGTGGATATGCATTTGGCGCAAACCAGCCATGCAAAACATTGAAATCGTCATCACCCAAACATGGTGACAGTAAGCGGGCATTCATTGCCGAAAGCGAAGTCAAAAGAGACACTTAATCATGCTCTACGGGCGATCCTGAGGGTCTCTCAGGGGCTTCCCTGTGGATATGTGTGGATAAACCACGACCGTCAGGAGCCGTACCAAGGGGTACTTGTTGGCTCCTTAGGTTTCGGCCTTCCGGCCTCGTCAGGTGGTTGTGATGTCACATTTTAGCAGACGATGTGAAGCTGAAGACCAGAGAGCCTAGAAAGCTCCTCAGCGGTGCCCACAGCTTCCTCAAAACTACCGTGCCAGTCGGTGATAGCTTCGCACCCGCCTTCCTTCAGGTGGCCGTAGACGGTGAAGAACTCGGCCTCTTCGCGATCCATGCCACCGTTAACGTGACCATCATCGTCGGCGTCCATACAGCAGCCGCCCAGCTCCAAAGCGTCGAAGTGGGTCCAGTCAGGTGCCTGGGCATTTGTGCAGCAGTTGAACAAGATTGAGTTGTCCATCACGCGCCCTCCCCGTTGAGCTTGGCAACAGCCGCGTTGATATCCTTCTGAGTGTCCTCAGTGGTGATCACCTTCAGCTCCTTAGCCTTGGCCTCGTGGTTCTCGATGTAGGCCGCACGTTCGGCCATCACGTCTCCCCGCTCGTATGCCCCGAACTGGACACCCCAGCGGCCATCTATGAGCGCGATTAGGGTGTGATACTTCCTTGGCTTTTTTGTCACAGTGCGTCGGCCCTCATTGGCTGCGCGGCAAGCTGGTTGCGGCTCGCCGGTCGCCCGTAGTTCCGCCCGTACTCGCTGATTAGGTCACGCCCCTCGATTGCGGCCATCGCCATTCGGTCAATCGGATGAAGTCTCATGCGTATTCCCTTCGCTGTGGCAGCCATCGTCAGGCGGGCGCATGCCAAGCCCCGCGACCGGCCACCGAGAGGCGACCAGTTTCGGCATTCGTATTCACGGGTGGTTAGATCAGGACACAGTGAAGCGCTTGGAGAATTCCCCTGCTCTCACCCAGATGTAGCAATCACCGCCGTCTGCGATGTGCCACTCACCATCCCATTCGAGGGACTTTGCAAGGGCCTCAGCGGCTGCCGCATGGTTTCCTTCGCTATCCTTGGCGTGGTCCCAGTTGAGCGTGATGCTGCCCCGCTCGCTGCTGTCTCCCCAGTTGTACATGACTGTGGCCTTCACGCGGCTGCCTCGGTAGTTGGTGGCACCGAGGAACTTGGTTTTAATTGCTACGGCCATTTGCTTGCATCCTTTGCTAGATTGATTAGGATGCTGAAGCGGGAAGCCCGAAAGCCTCCCGCCCCATCGCTAGATGGTTAGGAATAGGGTCACGGTGAGGCGCACCGTGGCCTTTTTCATTTTCCAGCGAAGGGTGATCGACCATGTAATCATGGCTAATCCTCCAGCGGTGCCCCTGTATCGTCGAGGCTTCCGAGTGCGGGCATTTCCAAGGCCATTCATCATGACCAGCAAGCGCACCACTCAAGGCAGCGCTTAGGCTGCCCTCAATGGTGGACTTGAGCGGGACTGTGACGCCCCGCTTCAATGGATTGGTGGATAGGTTAGGGCGCGGCTTCACTGCACCAGCACTGCCGCGTAGGTCGCTCCAAAGAGCCGCGTGATGTGGCCTCTTAGCGTGGCCTTATCGACTGCCATTCCCTTGCGCTCGAAGTTGGAGCGGTAGGCGTTGGCGTAGATCGCAGCGTTCTCAAGAATTTGAGTGTTCATGGTAACTCCATGGATTGGTGGATGGTTTCGGCCATGGCTTGGCCTCATCAGCGGGACAGCGTCAGCCCCGTACCTATTTGATTGTCAAAGAACCCAAGAGCGCCCTGCCCTTGCCCCTCGGCGTCTCCGCTTCGGTGAGCTGGAATGTATGGATAGGTGGATGCATTGTAAAGAGGTAGATACCAAAAAAGGCATCATCAACAGCCTAAGCCATTGATGATGCCTCGTTTTATTTTATTCACCAGTGGATGCGATGGCTAGGCTTGTGTCACGCTGAAGGGATGCGACCTCGCCGCGCCTGCCTGTCAATGTGACGCTGGAGCTTGAAGAACCAGAGAACTAGCGCAGACACCAGCAGCGCACCGCCCCCGACTGAACCACCGACCAGCGGCCAAAAGCGATTGTTATAGACTGCCTCTTGCGCTGCAATCTTAGCGTTCTCGACGATGGAAATGTCCATCTCTCCAATCCATTTGTCGTTATCCTTCATGATCTGCTCGACCTCTTGGATGACTGCAGCACCTGACGCCCCTGACTTCTTCAACTCCTCTATTCGGCCACTGTTAAGCCTCAGGTGGGTATCCTGTAGGTCTCCCTTAGCCGCCTGCTCGGCTTTATTCATTGCGATGGTCTTCTCCTCATAGAGAAGCGCCCCCGAACTGGCGACCGTAATGGTCAATCCAGCGGCCACGAGGAATTTGTAAAGGCTGTCAAACGGTAGGTTTTCCAATGGGTTGTCTCTCAATGGGTGTTGGTCTGTAATAAAAGTGTGTGAGAGAAATTCAGCGGTGTAAAGAGCCGATAGCGATTTTCGAAAAGACATTATCACCCCAGAAGAAACGAACGTGAACAACATTCGCACGGCCACCCAATGAGGCAGCGCCAAGGGCAGCTTATGTGCCATCTTCAGATCAATCATCTAGTGCAACATGTAATGATATCAATGGCTTAGCCAGCGTGTGGCATGCCGATGTGTCACCAGCGGTGGCCGGAAGGGTCGTCGAGGAAGATTTGAGGGGGCCACGGGGGGAACGCGGACTTCCTTATATCTGATTTGACCTCAGACATTTTTTTACCAGGATATTTGGCCCCTAGGGAAGTAGGCTTGACCAGCGTTGGACAACAATCTCGCACTTGAACGGGTAGTCGTCGCTAACCCGCGCCGTCTGCAATTCCAACATCTTGGCCCGCTTCTCGTCCGCATCGTCACCGATAACGTACATCATGATGAATTTGAAAGGGCTCCTCGCGTCTGGAGCAAGGAAATCGTAAAGCTCCTGAACTCGGTCAAACGTATTTTTGATAAATGGCGTTGGAAGCCGACCCTTATGATTGTACTTCACTTCGACAACAGTCATCCCTCTGTCGAGTTTCTGAATGCCGTCGAATACCAATTGAGGGCGATCAGCAATCGATAGGTCGCGGTAATAGAAGACGCCGTTCTTCCGTTCCAACATACTGAGCCCGAGGTCAGATGCGACCCTCGCCCTCAATCGCATTGCATCAGTCGAAAGTTGGACAGTCCCCCCGATGGCGTCCCCTTCTGGTTGGGGTAAATTTGGTTGAGGTTCTAAAGGTTTCATCGATGCGGTGGGGTCAGGAAGCCACGCAGTCTGTGTACCCTCATCAACGGTTGACGCGATCTCACTGGGACCATCAAGTGGCACGTTCTGCTCGGCTGTCTCAGCATCGCCTTTGAGAGATATTGCGATAAGCGATGCCTTAGAGAACCGAGCGAAGTTGTCTTCGTTTCGGTAGTCAGAAGGAGCATAGAGAACCGTATGATTCCAATTTAATGTTGCGAAGAAGAGCAGGATCAGCAACGTTGGAAACAGCATAAGAAACCAGACGTAAACGTGCTGTACGTCTCTTTCGAGAAGGGGCAGAACAGCAGTACCACTCACCTCTGCAAAAGCAGCGAAGACGGCGACTACGGTTAATGGATTTCTTATATGAGGAACTTTGGGAAGCATCGGTTTACCCATATTGACACCCGTTGAATGAGCGACAGCGATTTCAACGGGTGGGCGCGAACTGGAAGAGATCAGACTTTCTTCTTCGGGGCGAACCGGGCGTAGCGCTCACAGCCTCCGAGGTTGCCTTCCACCTTGGTGTCTACCACGATGCCGGCGCTGTTCACGATGAGCGAGAGCCTGCATTCGTAGTTGTAGCTCTCAGTCCGCGAACCTTGGATGTTGGTGGTGATGGCTTGGCCATTCACGTAGGTCGTGGCGGTCTGATATGTCGGCACCGAGTAGCTGCCAGAGTTCTGGTTGCCCCACGTATAAACCGTATGGCCAGCGATCTTGTTCTCGGCATCGGGGAACCCGAGCTGAGCGAAAGCAGCCTTGTAGCTCTGGCCCTTGAAGGTGTTCACACCCGAGTGGATGTCTTCGCTCGTCACGCAGCCTGTGAGGGCCACCAGCGAGGCGATGGAGATGGTCTTGAGTAGGAATTTCATGCAGTCCCCCAGATTGAGGTAACAGCGATACACAACCGCTCTTCCCCCTTCAATCCCCCTATAGGTTACCTTAGGGTTTCATCTGGGGATTGGGAGTTGGTGGATGGGGGTTCTCATCACCTCCATCCATCATAAAGATCATTCGGAGAGGGAACTCTTTTTCATCAGTCCCCTCTCCTCATCCTTTATCCCTTTGTCTCTCTTCTAAAGTGCGTGGAAATTCTAGGTTGGTCTTCAGCCGATGCTGAACCACCTCAGCGTGTCTTCATTGGAGCGTCCGAACACGTTGTCTGCGAAGTTCCTCAGCTCGGCTTCGAGCATCGCTGCCTTGTGGTCGTCAGCAGCCTTCTCGGTGTCTCGGGCCATATGCTCGACCCAGTAGGTCACAGCGATAGCGAGAGCATCGAGACGGTCGTCGTTGATCAGGGCACCGCGATCACGGGTGATGCGGGTGAGCTGGTAGAAGAGCTGACGGTGAGGCTCAGCCTCGTGGTCACGCTTGATGACGTTGCCATCCACGATCAGACGGTGCTGGTTCATGACCGGCTCCAGAACGTCGCAGATACGGCGCTCCTTCTGGGTGGAGTGCTTGACCTCCTCAATGGTGACCGGATGAACACGAGTGAACACCGGCTTGAGGAGCTGGGTGAACATGCCGTCACCGAAGTTGGCTTCGACGATCACGCGGTTCACGTTGTGGGTCTTGCCCAGCATTGCGAGGGACTTGAGGGTGTTCTCGGAATAGCCTTCCTTGAAGCCACCTGAGGCGACCAAGAAGAGGTTGCCGTGAAGGACCTTGACGATGGCGTAGGCCGTCTCGTCACCGCCCTTACCGGAGGGGTCGATCGCCATGACAGCGCCAGAGTAATCAGCCATCTCATTGGCCGTCCACATGGGGCGGTAGAGACGGTCACCCTGAAGGCCGACTGACGGGAGATCGGAGATCACCTTCTCGGGGTCGTTGCACCAGACCAACTTGGACGGGGCCATGCGGGGGTCGAGGGACGACACGATGAGGTCGGAGAGCTTGAGGGGATATTTGTCCTGGTCAGACAGCGAGGTGTCGAGCATGAACTGCAGCGCGAAGCCAGAGCGGGCGTAGGAAGCCTCACGCTCGATCAGGTCTTGCTCTTGGAAGCGTTCAGGGTCCACCGGCTGGCGGGCCTTAGCGCCCTTGTCGAGCATGTCCATGACGAACTTGGAGAGGCGTCCCTGATAGCGCTCAGGGTCGGCAGGCACTCGGGCAGGCCAGATGCGGATTTCATAGCCACGTTCGGGCAGCCTATTGTAGAGGCTCATCTCGGTCTGAGGGGTGCCGAGGTAGATGATGCGGCTCGTAGGGAGCGGCTTCAGAATAGCGTCGAACTCCTTCACGCGCTCCGAGAGCTGGTCGCGCTGGAGCTGGGTCATGGAGTTGTTGGGAACCTCAACGTCATCCGCGATGATGATGTCAGCACGGGAACCAGCGAGCTGGCCGGTGATACCTACGGACTTGACGGAGGGAGAGTGAGAGTTGCGGGCTGGGCCTACATCGAACGCCACCATGGAATCGCGCTGCCCCGGCTGGGGGCGCAGATGGGCGAGGATGGGCATGTCCGCGATCAGGCGCTTGGTGAACGTCGAGAACTGGTCGGAGCGATCCTTCGAGGCAGAGACCACGAGGATGTTGAGCTGCGGGTTGCAGTAGAGAAGCCAGACCACGAAGGCCGAGGTAACGTAGGACTTGCCCACGCCTCGGAAGGCCTCGATCACGCAACGCTTGGGGCCGAGCTGGAGGTAGCCACCAATGTCGTATTGAACGGCTGTCGGGACTGGAAGGTTGAGGTGCTTCCACACCACGAAGAGGAAGTTTCGAAAGTCCTTCTTCAGGGGGTCGATGGCGGGACTTAGATGCGTCCCTGCCTTCAGTTGTTCAGTCATTAATCCACCCGTGGATATATGGCCGCACAGGCTCACAGACGCGCTCCAGCGCTCCCGGCTATGGTAGTAGCCAAGGGGTCACTGAAGCTCGTGCTGGATCAGCCTGCTAGGGCTGCGTTGGGTTTAATTGTAGGAGGGACGATCGTCGTCACCCGTGAATGGAAGTTCCTCGACGAGGTTCGCCAGAGGGGTGCCTTCCTTGGGTGTGGAGTCGATGTTGTTGTCCTTGAGGAACTGGCGAGCTACGTTCAGCTCAGCGGCAGTCACTTCCCCACCCCTGACTTTATCAAGGAGCTTCTGGGCCATTTCCTCATGGAGCAGTGCAAGGATTTGTTTCAGGTCCATTACTTGTAGCTCACGTATGCCGAGATCGCAGCGACGATCAGGGCCAGGAATGCGGTGATGTTGGTGATGACGGATTGATTGGTCGTGGCCTTAGCCTTGAGGGAGGCGATCTCCACCTCCCCCGCCGACACGCGCTGTTCGAGCTGATCGACACGCGCAGCGGTCGCCGAGTTCAAACTGATGAGCGTGTCTACCTTGCCCTCGACCTTGCCGATCAGGAGGACGACTTCGGTGTTCATTGGGGTTTCCATTACAGGTCCATTGCCCAGCGCCACAGAGTGTCGAACTGAGCCTGCGGGATGTTGAGGTAGGAGACGAGAGCGATCAGCACGGGGTTGTCGCGCTCGAACTCTGTCGCCTCCATCAGCTCGGTCTTCATGCGCTGGGCATCGAGCGTGGGCAGGTTCATGCCGTCGATGGTGACCGAGAGGCTTTCTTTGGTGATGCCGATCTCAAGCGCGGCCAGCCAGAACCTGCGGGAGGTCAGCGACGACAGCACCTCAGGAACCTTTGAGATGACCTTCGTGGTCTTCTGGATGTAATCCATTTCGAGCTGCTGAAGCGCCATGGCTTCGAGCTGGGGATACTGGAAGGCCACGAGGCCCTTCACGACCGAGATCATCGTGTCCACAGACGTGTCATCTGCGAGGGAGACAATCGGCGCGACGACGCCACCGTGGAGCCACCACACCCCCGGAAACTGGGGGGCCGTAAGCTCAGACGTATAGTGGATCAACCGGATGGAGCTGGTCGCCTCATCCACGTTGAGCGCAGTGATAGTGTACTTAGCGTCCATTAGGTCGCTCCTAGAATTGTGCCGAGATTGTTGAGAGTTCGGGCCAAGCCCGTGATGGCCTTGCCAGCCGCACCGCCACCGCCACCACCGGCCCCTGCAGAGCCGCCCGTGTAGTTGCCTGTGTTGCCGGTCGCGCCTGTGTTGCCCGCTGTTCCTGGCTGACCCCAGTCACCGCCGTTGCCGCCAGTGCCACCAGTACCGCCCACACCGGAGTTGCCCCCGTTGTTGCCGCCACCAGCGCCTCCAAGGCCGTTCGTTCGGGCTTGGTTGGAGCCTTGGCCGAGACCGCCAGTACCGCCCGCTCCACCACCAGCACCGCCCGTGTAGACGTTCCACTGACGGGAGACTTCGTAGAAGCCGGTCTGTCTGAGCGTTCCCCTGACGTAGAGGTAGCCGCCAAAGCTGTAGGAGGAGAGGTTCCCGTTTACGTTGAATATGTAGCCCGAGCCGCCCCACTGGACCTTCGACGCGCCGTCATAGACCCAGGAGTATGAGCCGGGGGAATATCGCGGGCCATCGGTTGCAACGTAGTAGCCTTGGCCACCCGTGCCCCCGGTCCCGCCGATACCGCCTCCCCCACCACCGCCACGGATGTAGCCGTAGTTGTTGATGAGGAGGTCCAATTGCTGGACATTGATCGCGTTGCCACCGGTCCCGCTGTTAGCGGCTCCACCGGCCCCATTGATCGCACCGTAGTTGTCGATCTGCAGGAGACCGCCACGGCCAGTGCCAGTGGACAAGGAGGCAGTGGCGGCACTGGTACTGCCGACGATCACGTTGGCCGGGATGATGACGCGCTTCTTCTTGGTCGAGGACCAGTCCGCAGCGGAGAAGAGGCTCTGGATGTTGACGTTGTTGGTGTTCGCGGTGATCGTTACGACCACCTCAGCGGCAAACGCCTGCGCCCATACGCCTCCACTCTTGATGAAGGCCTTCTGGACTGCGACCCACTGGGCCGACTGATTGTAGAAGAGGTTGTTGACCTTCGCCCAAGAGCCAGCGTTTTTGACGTTGAGTGTCATCGCGGCTCCTTAGATTTGATACCAGACATCCCCATCAGCACCGCCCGAAGGCGCGTCTGTGGAGACCGTGAGGTTTCGCCGTCCATTGCTCTTCAGGGCCGCGTCGATCTCGGTCTTGTTGTAGTAGGAGGCAGGATTGAAGGTGGCTGCCTGGGCAGCGCTAGCGGCAGCTTCAGTGGCCTTGGTGGCTGCATTGTCGCGATAGCCCTTGGCTTCAGTCGCGCTGGCCGCAGCTTCCGTGGCCTTGGTGCTAGCGGTGTTCCTGTAGGCCAGTGCATCAGCAGCGCTCTGAGCCGCCTCGGTGGCCTTCGTGGTGGCCGTGTTCTTCGAGGTGTTCGCAGACGATGCGGAGGACGCAGCATTGGTCTCAGAGGTGAGAGCAGCGGCAGCGGAGGAGCCTGCAGCGGTAGCCTTCGTGGTGGCCTGCGCTAGCTGCGAGGACATACCCGTCTCGGCCCACTGCTTGGTGACCGCATCGCGGGCATTCACGGGATCGAGCAGGTTGGCGATACGGCGACCGAGCGCCGAGAAGGAGCCATCATCGGTCACCCCGAGGCTGGCCTCACCGAGGTCGAACGCTTCCTGAGCGAGGAAGAAGACCTGCATGGTGGCCAGATCGAGATCGCTTTCCACGAGCGTCGAGCCATCAACGAAGTCCACGAGGACAGTGTCGCGAGGCGTCACTCGACGGCGGTCAACGATAGCGCCAGAGACCGGCGCAACAGCGAGCTGGATGGACGTATCAGACAGCCAGGTATAAGCCGTGATTGCGCCATCGACTTTGATCTGGACGTGGGTCTTGGAGATGTAGGGAAAGGGCACCGTGAAGATGCGGGTGACGCCATCCCCCAAGGATTGTGCGTAGGCAAGTGCCATTGGTTATCTTTCTTGGAAATGAAAAAGGCCCCCGAGTCTCCCCGAGGGCCAGCCATTCACTGGTGAGTAGGTTTAGTCGCGAAGTTCCCTTCGAGGCAGGCCAGAGCCTACCCAGTTGAAGAACTGGACAGCGCCCATCATGCGCCCGAACGGGAGCGTGCGGGTGAGGTTCTGCCAGTCGGTCTGGGAGTAGTCGTCACCGAACATGGCCGAGGTCACGCCAGCAGCGCCCGCCAGACCGGACGAGATCAGGTCACCTGTCGGGTTTCCGAGGAAGGAGCTGACGGTGGTCTTCAGGCCCGAGCTGCGGGTGTCGAAGAGCGGGGCATCACCGAAGAACTGCCAGCCGATATCAGCGGCCATTGGGATCAAGGCGCTTTCCGAGGAGCGGGCAAAGCCAGCCAAAGCCATCTGGCTCCAGCTCAGCCGCTCCTGCAATGCCTTCTCCTTGTCGGGCCTACCGATCAGGTTCAGGTGTGTCTGACCGGCATAGACCGCAGCGCCAAGGAAGCTCGACGCTAGCACCCCGTTGATCGCGGGCATGTCACGCAGGTTCAGTCCCTGCAGCAGCGCCTTGGTGTGGGCAGCCATCGCGAAGGTGCGGAACTGCATGACCATCTGCCCCACAGGATGAGCCAGCCAGCGGTGCATCTGACCGGGATCGTTCTCAAGGATCATCGTCCGGTTCAGCCGGAACATCGCATCCTCGAACATCGACAGCGTGTTGCCGTCCCACTTCTTGATGCCGAGGCTCTGGAGCTTCGACGGGGACTTCACACCGCCCTTGAAGGTGGCGTGGGTTTTGATCGCATCGAAGATCGCCTCAGCGTCCTTCTTGTCCAGGCCGAGGGCGCGGAGACGCTCAGCATCGATCTTGTCCCCGAACATGGCCATCTTAGTGAATTTCACGGCAGCCGCTCGGGCTGACCACTTCTGGAACACGCGGTTGATCGGAGCCATGCCCGAACCCATCGAGACGAAGCGGTTCATCGCGTGGAGCTTCGGGTTCACCACACCGGCCACTCGCTGCATCCTGCTGTCGGTCCCGCTGGTCACTGGCACGCCCATCTCGTCAGTGTCGAGGTAGTGAGCAGTGCGCTCCCAGTCGGTACCGAAGGCACCCATCGCGTCCAGCTCCTCAGCGAACTCATCGGTCATCTTGCCCGAGCGGGCCATGTCGATGAGGTGGCGGAAGGAAGGGACAGCCTGATAGGTGGTCTTGAGGCCGACCTGCGAGACCTGACGGCCGAACTCGGGGATTTGCGAGAAGCCCACCTGACCCATCAGACGGACAAAGTTGAAGTCCCTCAGCATGCGCAGGAAGGTGGCACCATCGGAGCCTCTGTCGATGCCAGCCAGCGGGGTGCCGGTAATGGCCGAGTAGAGGAAGTCGAGGTTCTTCTCATCGAGCGTGTTGTTCGCCCCTGAGGCCTCACCGACCGACTTGATCTGGTTCTTCAGCTTGGTCCAGTCGTTCCCGTTCCTGATGCCGTCGATCAACACCTGACCGGTGACAGGGTCTTTCACCTGTATCTTGGCCATGGCGAGCTGGCCGCTCATGTTGCGGGCGTAGAGCTGAAATGCGGTGTGCGGGTCTTTGACGTAGAAGTCGGAGATGCTCACGCGCTGCACGCCATCTCGCTTGGACATGACATCCGCAAAGTGGTTCTCGTCCAACATGATACGAGCCTTCATTCGAGCTGGGCCGCTGGCCTCGCCTTCCTTCTTCTCGTTACGGGAGGCCCACGCCTTGACGTTAGCGATCTGGTCATCGTCGAGGTAGTGCTTCAGCTCAGCCCCAAGGTCATCGAGATCGAACCCGAGGTGGCCCGAGCCGAACATCTCCTCACCCGAGCTGAGCTTCTGGAAGCGGTCGAGGACGGCATAGCCCATGCGCTTGGCGATCAGGGGGTCGAGGTCAGGCTGCTTCTTCAGGATCGCCCCAGCGAACAGGTCAGTGAGACCACCGTCCTTGTCCATGCTGTAGCCCACCTTGCGGATGAGCTGCGTGGCCTTGGCGAGGTGACCGTAGCGCGGAAAGTAGTTCTCCACGCCAGCCTCAGTGCGCGTCAGGCCCAGCTCTTGGGCTTCCTTCCAGAAGGACTTCATCTCCGACTGGAATGCACCGGCAGCCTGCTTCACCTCAGCCGGGAACTGAGCGCGGACGCTCGGGCTGGTTTCGCGGATGTAGTCGGTGATCTGCTCCTTGAACTGCAGCTCGGCATCCTTGGCCTTGAAGGCAGTGACCCCGTTGGCCTTGCGGTACTTCTTGAAGGCGTCGTCATAGCCCCGGTACCAGTTGACCTGGGCCACGCGAAGTCGGCGCTGCATGCGCTCGGTCGCGGCGATCTCAGTGACCACACCGCTGCCCTTCGCAGCTCGCACACCATCCTCGCCAAGGTAGCGGGCAACAGCCTGCGCCATCGGGTTCTTGGAGGCCATGAGCTGGCCGACCGAGTCCATGCGCCAGTTCAGGAACTTGCCCTTGGGATCGAGGCGCTTGAAGTCGTCGATCAGGTCGGAGGTATCGGTGCGGGTGAAGTTGTCACCCATGACCGAGGCAGCGCCAGCCGAGCGCCCGCCTGTCGGGAGAGACGCAGCTTGGTCCTGCATTTCCCTGCCGAGCTGGGCGATCTTCTTGGCCTCCTCGGTGAACATCGGGTTGCGCCTGAAGCCACCCATCACACCGCCCATCACGAGGCCCGCGCCGATGCTGTATTTCAGATCGTCGAAGGACACGTTGCGGGTTGGATCAACGGCCACGAGCGGGATATCAGTGGCGAGGTTACCGGCGATGCCTTCAGCAGCTCCGAGGCCCACGAGGCCCACACGACCGAGCCGAGAGGCAACCGCAGCGGGGACGCCGAAGCCGCCCGTGACCGCACCGATGGCTGCCGTAGCGGCGATAGCACCGGGGTCTGTGAGAGCAGCTCCCATCGAGATGATGGTGCCTGCAGTGCCCAGCGAGGCGATCTTCTGATTGTCTTCGAGCTGGGTCAGCAGCCGCGTGCGGATGGCTTCAGCATGCTCATCAGAGACCGCATCAGCGAACTCGTCGAGGTAGGCATCAGGGATGCTGTCACCGTAGGCTCTCAGCTTGTCTTCCGTGAGCTTGAAGTCAGGGTCAGGATCGTGGTGGCCCAACGCACGAAAGGGGGTCAGTACCGACCACTCGTTCTTCACGGCGGTTGCGATAGCTTCCCCATACCCCGGCATGGCAGCCTTACGGTCCTTCTCCTGCTGGACCTCTTCGGCCCGCGTGGTGTTCATCGTGGGGACCACGTCAGAGGCACTGATGCGCCCCTGATCGTGAACCGAGAAGTCACCGGGGTTCTGGGAGTGTTCCATCGATCCCGGCATGACCAGACCGGAGCCACCGGTACCGACCTTCGTATCGCCCAGCTTGGAGGTCCAGAGGTTGGCGAACTCGGAGGCGAGCATGCCAGACTGGCCACCATTCCCCATGACCGCAGCGCGGCCCACGAGGTCCACGGCCATGGCGTCAGGGTTGGCCAAGAGGTTCAGCGCCCCACCGGCACCCTGCTGGTGTGCGAGGTACAGCTCACCGCTTGAGACATCGCGGCCCAGCTTCTTCGTGAGGTAGTTCTTGTTGTCCACCGTGAAGCGCATGAAGGCGTCAGCAGAGGCATAGGCATCGTACTTTGACGCGCCCTTGCCGTACTTGCCCCAAGTGCTGTCGATGAACTGGAACAGACCCCCTGCGGTGGAGGTCTTGTTCTGTGCGTGGGGATTGAAGTCGCTCTCGATCTGGGCAGACTTCAGAGCGTAGTCTGGGTCGATACCGTAGCGAGCTGCGGCATCAGTGATGATGGACCTTACATCGGCCATGGGTTTCCTTACTTGGCCCCGCCGGTCACCTCCTTGATCTTCTGATCACGGTTGCGAGTGCGCAGGTCATTGAGAATGTTGAGGGAGAAGAAGGTGTCGTCGGAGGCTGGCTCAGCAGGCATGCGGTCAGACTTGCGGACCACCATGTAGGCCCCAGTGCCGTTGCCCTGAGAGATCGTCAGGTCGTCCAGGTCGTAGCCCAGATCGCCCTTGTGCTTGTCGACGAAGTCCTTGAGGTACTGATTGACCAGCGGCTCGAAGTCGCCGGGAAGGCGCTTGTCGTTCTTGATGTAGGAACCCGCCACGTTGATGTGGGTCTTCTCGAACGTCTGCTGCGCCTGCGTGATGGCCTCGTCGTTGTCCTTGCCCAGCAGCGCGTACTGCTTGGCCAGACGGACGATCTCAGACCTGACGTAGTTCTGGTTGCCAGCGGTCTGCTTGCCCATGGCCCAATCCACCCAGCCGGAAGAATTGGACACCGCGGATTTCACCGCACTGTCTATGCTGTCGTACTTGAGCTTCATCGCCTCAGGCATCTGGTTGGGGTCTTGGGTCACCATATGAGCGATGCGGAGGGCCGCTTCGGGGGTGCTGGCGTTGCCCACTTCCTCTGCCAAACGGGCGCTCTCGAAGAACTCGAGGCTGTCCTTGTTCAGGTATTTGGAGAGGTACTGCGGGCTGTCCTTGTAGAGGTCTTGGTAGGTGTCGAAGGCATCCTTGGCAGACGGCGGGATTTCACCCGTAGCTGCGTTTAGGTTGACCTGACCGGGGGCACCATTCATGGCTTTGAACCAGACCGGATGCTCCAGACCGGAGCCTACGAACTTTTCCTTCTCCAGACGGCGGGCAAGAGCTGGACGCTTTTCAGGGTCTTTCTCTCGATACGCCGCTTCCTCTGTGGCTTTCGCGATCAGCCGGTTCCCCACTTCTTTCTTCTGGGTATCAGCGGTGATCGTCTTCAACTCGCCCTGCTTATCGACGACAGTTGCGTCTCCGATGGACAGGATCGAGCCAGCCTCGGCTGCCTTCACTCCCTCGCTGTAGAGGTTCTCTTCGTCCTCAGCAGCTCGCTTGGCGTTGCGCTCCTTAGTCTGGTCAGCGTCGATGCGGGCGTACAGCTTGGTGGCCGTGTCCCCGATCTTCGCGTCAGTCATCAGGCTGCCCTTGTAGGGGCCGTCAGAGCGCTGGTGCTGGAGGATCGCCTTGGCCCCGTCATAGTCGCCTGAAGTGGCGGCTTGGTCAGCGAGCTGGAGCATCATCTCCTGCTGCTTCTGGAACGGGATGCGAAGCAGCTCTTGGTTCTTCGTGAACTCCCCGAACATGCCCGCAGCCGCATCAGCCGGGGTCATCCCTTCAGCGCGGTTGTAGGTGAGCTGCGAGGACCACTTCTCGAACAAGCTGCCCTGCCGAGCTTCCTGCTTGTAGGTGGAGACATCATCCACCGACTGCGTGCGCAGCTTCTCGGTGAACGAGGACATTTGCTTCGAGTAGGCTCCCATGAGAACCTTATCGTTCCCGAACTCGGCCAGATCGTCCTTGATGTGGTCACGCACGAAAGCGTCCACGTCACCCGTTTGGCGGTCGAAGTCGGTCTGGTAGGCACCCATGATTGCGAGCGATCGGTCATATGCGAGACGCTCACCGGCCAGCTCACGGCCAGCAAGGCTCGTCAGGCCGGGAACGCTGCCCTCCTTGATGGCCTTGCGGACATCGTCAGGGGACTTTTCGAGGAACGCCTTACGAACCGAGGAGACATCGTCATCCAACCGCTGGGTGCCCTGCAAGTTTAGGAACTCGTTGATCGAGGGCTGAATGCCCGAGAGAGCCTTGGCCAGACCCTCCCAGCTATTCGAGCCAATAGGGGCCTGCTCGGGGCGGGCGTAGGTGTCCACAGGGGAAGCGCTCGGGGATAGCCCTTGCGCCCTGATATTGTCAGCGCCCTGCGTCCTCACACGGCCACGGTTCTGGCCACCACCGGAGCGGCGGCGCTCTTCGTCAATGGGCCTCAGCCCCGGCAATCGTGCCATTACTACCTCCTAGTGATAGATCGGGATTTGCTTTGGTTGTAAGTGTCGAGACCGACCCCTGCGATCTTGAGGCCGGTGTTGAAGAATGATGGAGCTGCCGCTCGCTGGACCGAGTTGATGCGATCTTCAGCGTTGGAGCGGATGCCCTTCATTTCGTTGTTGAGCTGGTTCAGGGTCCACTCAGTGTTCTGATCGGTGCGGTCATTGGCTGCCGCAGCTCGGCCATCGAACTCGGCCAAGAGGGCATCGACGGAGAGACCGGAAACACCCGCCTCGCCTGCAGCCACCGCTGCGGTCGCCTTGGCTGCCTGAGCCTGACGGGTTGTGTCCATCTTCTCAGCCGCGCCCTTCTCCTGCTCCTGCAGCATGCGCTGCTGGGTCTGGAACTGTTGGTCGCGGGCATTCTGGTTCGCCCTGGCGGCGTTCTCTCGGTACTGTCGGTTCTGCTCATCAGCGGCTGACTTCTCAGCCATGTAGCCGACACCCTGCGTCACAGCGCCAACGGCAAGCCCGATCATGGAGATTGGGTCACACATTGATCCTCGCAAATTCATAGAAGGGCAGGTTTCCCGGCCCCGGTGCGTTGACGGTCCTGAGGAACTTGAAGCCGAGCCAACGGAGCCACAGGAGGTGGACCTCGTTACGCTGATCGACGAAGTTGGTTAGGACCGGAAATTCTTGGTGGAAGGTCTCGATCCACTGCTTGGAGCGGCGGAGGAACCTTGTCTTGTTCTGCTTGATATCGTCACTGCCGAGGAGCCAGATGAACCCCACACCCTCATCAGGGGACGGGCAGACGCCAAACATGGCGACCGCATTGTCCTGATCATCGACAATCGAGACGCAGCTCTTGGAAAGCTTGAGGCCTTCCTGAAGGGACTGCTCGGGGCTGGACGCGCCAGCGGCAAGCAGCTCCTGTCGGTCTGCGTCTCGAAGTCGGGGTGCTAGGTACGTCACATCCTCAGGCCGGGACAGACGTGTCTCCAGCATTAGAGCCTCTTGGAACGGATGACGTAGAGAGCCTCCCATTCCGCGCTCAGGAACGAGCAGGGAAGGAAGGTGTCGTTGATGATGTCCACCGTCACCATGTCGTTCTTGGACATGATGGGGAACGCGAAGCGGCCCTTATCGACAGCCACCTGACCGATGACGTTCTTGGCCGAGCCGATCACTCGACCCGAGAAGACGTAGCGGTAGGTGTCCCTGCGGAAGGGCGTGACCTCAACACGGAAGTAGCCCGCATTGTCGTAGGTCAGGGTGGCCTTGCGGAGCTGAATACGCCCCTCGCCCACGGTCATCTGACCACCGCCAACGGCCTCTTCCTTGATGACGAACGTGGAGAACCGATAGCGCATCACGTAGGAGCGACCGACGAAGAACTTCTCCAGCTTCCCTGCCACCACCATGCTGTTGCCAGTGAGGGTGTAGGGGATGATCTGCCCCGGCTTCTTCAGCGGGTCGTTGTTGCGGGAGACGATCACGTAGGCCTCGCTCGCTGGGAGCATATCAGCCTGCATCTGGTACGGGGGCGTGATCGTGGTCTTGTTCGTCACGGCATCGTAGACCACCGTGCAGCCATCTTCCCCCACCTTTCGGTCGAGGTTCAGGCCGAAGTCAAAGCCCTCATCGGCGTAGCCGGGGTTGACCGACATGCTCTCAAGGAACACGCCATCAGCGCGGCGGATGACGAGGTAGAGATTGCTCTCGACGAACTCGACGGACAGGATCGTATCGGTGGCTGGGAATGACCACTTGTACCACGCGGACTGCAGCTTCTCCTGCTCGTTCCAGTAATACTTGTAGATGTAGATCGCGTTCCGCTCGCTCTCGGTGATCATCGCGATGGTGTCCTCGGAGGACGAGGCAGCCATCTTCGAGACATCCTTTGGCACGTAGGCCGGGACGTGAGAGGTCACATCAGACGCATCATTGGTCTTCGTGTCGCCATCGACGTAATACTCACGCAGGCCCGAGAAGTTGCCCCGGTTGAACGTGAAGTAGATGTTGCGGCCAGAACCCACAGGGCGGGCCTTGAGCGAGCATTCGAACTCGGTGGTCTGGTTGATCGCGATGGTCTCAGGCGTGAGCAGCTCCGAAGCCCCAAGCTGGAACTGGGTCTGCTCCGAGAACAACAGCAGCGTCTCGTTGAACGGGATCGCGTGCTGCAGGATGGAGACCTTGATGTGCGAGACAGCGGCATCGATAGGGTCGGTATCGAGTACCTGCGTGGCCGAGCTGCGGAAGAAGTTGAAGAACTCACCGGCACGAGAGAAGACCACGTTCTCGTCAGCGATGAAGCCGAGACGGTTACGATGGAAGAAGATATCGTTCATCTTCTTGCCCACGAAGGACGGCATCGGGGAGCTGTCGAGGTCGCCGGTCTTGCGGTCGATCCACTCGACGGGCTTGAAGGTGAAACCACCGTCAGCATCGCGGGTCAGCGCATGGGCCATGGTGGAGGCCTTGAGGCGGATTGCCTCGCCACCCTTAACGCTCTCCACCCACACGCCTGAAGCGGCACCTGAGGTGGTGTCGAACTTGACGTAGTAGTTGTCGAACGAGGAGGACTGGTCGCCCACGATCTCAACAGCGAAACCATCGAACCCCTTGGCAGGCAGATCGGAGAACCGCTGCACCGTGTCCTTCACGAGCTTCATGGCTTGATCGCCCTGGCTGTCCGTAACAGCGGCTGTGAAGTTGGCACCATCGGCCCGCTTGATCAGGATGCTCGACCCATTACGGCTGAACGAGAAGCCACCGAGGGCAGCGTTCATGTTCGTCACGAGAGTGTTCGCGATCACGTCAGTCTGGATCGAGTTGATGTGTGCGGCGACGGAGCCATCAGGTGTCGTCACGCTCGCAGTCACCCCGTTGAGGGTCATGCTGTAGGTGGTGCCATAAGCACCCTGCTTCACCCAAACGAGAGCCTCAGGGGCACGCACGGGGCTGACAGCAGTGTCCTGCTCAACCGTGATCGTCTTGTTGATGAGGAACGTGTAGTCGGCAATCGTCACCGACTTGAAGGAGGACCGAGGGTCAGCCGCTGTGAGGTAGGCCTTACCGCTCGGGAACTTGACTGCCTTCTCGGCACCGGTCTTCAGATCGTAGACCTTCAGGTCGCCGTTACCCACCATAACCTCGTACTGCTCGGAGCGGTCGCGGTTGATGGTATGCGTGAATAGTTCGCCATCAGGGGCGTTCGTGATCTTCGCTCGGTGGATCGTGCCGGGACGCTTGCGCAGGCCCTCGACGACAGAGCTGTGGGCATTCTCCTGCAGCTCGCACTGGCTCGCTAGACGGAGCGCATAGGGCTGCTGAGAGACGCCATTGATCAGGTTCGGAATGGTTGTTGAGACGAGAGCGCCAGCCATCAGACGAGACCTCCCGGTGGGGTTCGGTCCATCACGCGGCGCACTGACGGGTTGTCCGTGAAGACATTGAGGTCTTGGGTCTCGGCCTCAGCGGACATGAGGTTCGACCATGCACGCAGCTCGTCTCGGGAGTTGAACTGCCAGATGGTCTCAGAGCCGACCATGCGCTCTTGGAACTGACGAGCGGCTCGCATCACGATGTACGAGCGGGCAGCCTCAGGGAGCTGGTCGAATGGAAGGAGAAGGACGATCTCGACGAGGACCGTGCGGCCCACGTTGAAGGTGTGGTTCTTGCGGTCGTAGAGGCGGTTGCCTCGCTGGACCAGATCGAAGGACTGATCGGCCCCCGTGGTGTCCACCTTGAGGGTGTTTGGGGGGAGCTGCAGTTCACCTTCAGGGAAGCTTGCAGCGATTGGATAGTCGATCTCAGTGTTCCAGTGCCAGCCTACGAGCTGAACGTCTCGGCTGGACTGAGTGAGGATTTGGCGGGCAACCACCGCGTCAACGACACCGGTATCCTCAGCCGTATTGACTGGGCTTTCACCGATGACGGACAGCATGAGGTTGATCGCCTCAAGCTCCGTAGTGGGAGTGAGGATGACGACAGACATGGGGCCTCTGGGGGAAGGATGAAAAAAAAGGGGAGCCTCCCGAAGGAAACTCCCCTGTATTCACTGGTGGATATATTAGGTCGCAGAGTTGCGGATTTCGACAGCGGCCTGCGGGCGCAGGATGCCGTGACCGACCGCGTACTTAGCGACCATCAGGTGACCCTGACGGCGGATGTCGTAGGCCGACTCCATGCCCATATCGAGCAGCTTCACGGTACCAACGGCAGACTTGTGCATGACAAGTGCCGAGGTCTTCGAGAAGTCGCCACGGTACTTCAGGCCGGAACCAGCTTCGACGCCAGTGGCAGCCGAGAGGTCCGTCTTGGGCAGGTGGTTGGTCTTGACGATCTGGATACCCGCGACCTTGAGGATGTTACCCTCAGCGTAGGAACCCATGCCGCCCCAATCCTTGTTCAGGTTGTTGGTTGCCTTAACGAGGTTGTAGTACTGGGCCGGACGAACGAAGGCGACACGCTCCTCTTCAGGGATGTCCTTCTCGTCCATCTTCTGGGCCGCGATGAACAAGGCAGCAGCGAGGTGATCGCCGTTGGTATCGAAGTTCGGCGTGGCCGGCAGACCGGCTTCACCCGTCAGGATGACCGAACCGCCTGCTTCACCTTCGACTACGTTCGTGGCGCGAGCTGCGAGGACGCCGACCTGGAGCAGGTGCTTGTCCATCGTGCGGGCGAGGAAGCGGCCCATCTCGGTCGAGTAGATCGAGCGTAGGTCGTAGTGCGTCTTGGCCTCGTCGATGTTGGCGATGAAGCCGTGCGAGATCAGCAGGTCGTCGATGGTGATGACCGTCTCAGCAGCCTTCAGGTTCAGGCCCGTGATTTCAGTACCGGGAACGTGGTACTCACCGCCGACCTTGCCGGTTGCCGGGAATTGAGCCGACTTGCCGGAATCGATAGTGCGCGTCTGCGTATGTTCGAGAGCGACGTTGGTTTCCTCGAATGCCGTCAGGACTTCTCCTGCGAACTTCATGAGGAACAGTGCGTCCACATCACCAGAGCCGTTGATCTGACCGATGCGGGTTACGTTGGCGTTTGCCATATTGAGTATTTCCTGTGGCGAGAGAAGTTGATCAGGCTTCCGAGACCACTCACTCCACGCACGCAGTTCTCCCGACGCATCAGGGCTACGTTTGCTAAGTGATTGTTTGGGAAGGCCATTTGACAGCCGCGTATGAGGCACGCAGCACTGTCGAACTTCGTCACAGGGTTAGAGAGGCCCCCCTGGGTGCGCTTCTTCGAGAGGCGTGGGGGGCACATTAGTTAGTACAGTCCCGGTTTGAGCGGGGCGTCTGGGAAGTCCCTCCGTTTGACGGAGAGGACCGAGGCAAGGCTTTCGAGGATAGCGAGAACCTTGTTTGCGAAGGCGTCATCCTTCGGGGTTGGCGTCAGCTTGGTGATCGCAACGAGGGCAGCCTGCAGCGCGAACAGCACTGCAAAGATGTCGTCGAGGTGCGCCCAGACCAACGCCAGTAAGGCGGTAACTGCGGTCATGTGAGTTCCTTAGAACAGGGACGATTTGGCCAGCTTGCGCTCGACATCAGCGCGGTACGCTGAGTCCTTCTTGTAGCGGGGGTCGCGCATAGCTGCGGTGAGTTCTGCGGTCGAACGGAACACCTCGACAGAGTTGCCTCCGGTCTCACCATTGAGGAGCTGCGGCTCTTCGCCATTGGCTGCCTCGTAGCGAGCCTTCAGGCCCTGCACAGCCATCTTGGCTGCTGTGAGGTTGGCACCTTCGACCTGATCGTTGTAGGCGGTCAGCTCAGCGTCCGTGAGGTTCGTTGCGGCCCAGGTCGAGATGTCCTCGTAGGACTTCTCACCACCGACCGAGAGGAGAACCTCAGCGCGGAACAGATCGGCCTTAGCCTGCTGACCTTCGATGTAGGCATCCACGATCTCACGACCGAGGCCCTTCTCGGCCAGCGCGGTGTAGCTTTCTTCGGACAGCTCACCCTTCTCGGAGAACTCCGTGCCGAATGCGTCGAAGTCCAGACCGGCTGCGGTCACGGCTTCACGAGCAGCGTCCGCTTCACCGGCCTTCGGAGCTGGCGTCTCTGTGGACTGCTTGCGCTCCAGCTCGGCATACGAGGCTGCGAAGTCTTCCGGCGTTGCGAACTTCTCGGGAAGCCAGCTCGGGCGCTCAGGAGTTTCCTGCTCTTCCGGCTTCGTGCCAGTCTGCTGCTGGAACTTCTCGACCATCAGGGCATCATGTTCTTCCGAGCCGGGAGTTACGAGCTGGGTCTGCTCGTTCAGTTCATCTTCTTCCATGGTACCTGCTTATTTGGATGGTGCGTTCTTGCGGCGGGCGATGCCGAGGGAAATTGCCGAACCCTTCTTGGCGAACCACTGCTGATCTTCCGGCTGCGGTCCCTGCTTGGGAGCCGGTGCAGGGGCAGGCTTCGGCGTGGGGGTGACCGGAGCGTTGGCTTGGCGAGCTACGGCCTGACCGATTGCAGACTTGGCGCTGGCGATACCAACAGCCGCTGCGGGGCGAGGATAGTCCTGCTGGGGCTTCGGCTTGTTCGGTCCCTGCTGCTCGGCGGCTGGGCGTGGGGTCGGTGTGGGGACAGAGGCAGCCTTCTTGGTAGAAGCCATCTCGTCCTTGGTCTTGGTGTGGTAGGACTTACCTCCGAACTTGAAGGTCGTCTTACCGGACTTACGGGCAGCCTTGAAGGCGTCTCCGAAACTGGTCATTGGTGGTCCTTAGTAGTCGAGGGAGACGATGCCACCTTCATACTCAGTCCGCTTCGGTTCACCCTTGCGGGCTTCCTCAGGGGCGACCTTCTCGGCCTGCTCGGACTGAGGTTCGTCACTGGGCTTGGGCTTGCGCGCCATCTTGCACCTCTGGTTTGAGTTGATCTCTGAGGATGTCCATCCCCTTCGGGCCGAGCTTCTCAAGGAGTTGCTGCATCATCAGCGTCTGCTGGTCCTGCTGGAGCTGCTCAGGCGATTTGACGAGGCCGTCCATGTCGATGCCGAGGGCGGTGCCTACACGCATCATGAAGTCACCCTTGTTGATTTCGGGTGGCAGAGCTGCAGCCTGGGCGGCTGTGCTCGCGAAGACATTGAGCTTGTTCAGGTCATGGCCGCGACCGAGGGCCTCAAGGCCAGTCGTGATCGTCGGCTTCACCACGCCCTTGGGCAGCGGCGGAATCTTCTTCTGGCGCTCCATGCGGAACATGAGGACGCGGACGAGCGGAAGCTGGAACTCCTGCGACAGGATCGAGTAGACACCACCGAGGGCATCCTCAAGCTCACCGGCCATGTACCGGATTTCCTCAGCGGTCACACGCTCCCCTCCCCGCTGGATGGCGGTGTTCAGGAGGAAGGCGAAGGACAGGCGCTGCTGGATATCCTTGATGGTCTCCGAGGCGATCCTGAAGTCGGCATACTTCTCAAGCTGCAGGACACTCACGTCTTCAGCGTTACCGGCTCGCACGGCACCCGAGGGCGCTTTGGCGATGTCAGTCATTCGGGTCGTGCCATTGGGGTTCACGAGGAACAGCACCTTGGCAGCGGCGGCAGAGCCTTCAACGATGGCTTGCGTGAGTGTTTCGAGGGACAGGAGGTCACCGAAGTATTCTTCGACGTAGCCTCGACCGTAATCCTCGCAGTCGATCTTGGTGAACCGAAGGGGTATCCACGGGCACTTATCGAGCGGGTATGAGCCACGAGACGCTGGCACGGTCATGCCCTTGATCTCTTGGCGGATGGTCCACTTATCGCGTTGACGGACGATGTGAGTGTAAAGCTCGACAGTCTTGTCGTTGGACTTCGACTTGGCTTTAACGTGGGACTGCATGGCTTCAGGAACCATGTCAGGGGAGATGTCTTCTCGGGTAATGATCTCGATCACGTTACCCATCGGGTCACGCTTGACCACATAACGGTCGAGACGGAAAACCCGCATGCCTCCCTCAAGGGGAAGATAGATGAGGACGTTACCAGCAACGAGGAGCTGCTTCAGCGCTTCGAACGCGGAGACACGGATTGCCGTGGTCTCGATCTCTGTCATCAGAGCGCGTTCGATCTTGTTCAGGCCCTTCTCGACCTCTGCCCGCATGCCCTTTCGCTTCATCAGATTTTCGAGCGTGAAGTCGTCGATCATCAGGCGGAAGAACGGGGAGTTCGGAGGGAGAAGGGCCAGCAGGAGCTTGGAGGCCAGGTTGTTCACACCTCGTGCGCCGATGCCCTGAAACGGGGTCGGGAGAGACGAGGACTCTGAATGGCCAGCGGGAGGAAGGAGCGAGGGGATTGTCAGCTTGGCCGATGCACGCGCTCTTTCGAGGACGGCAGACCTAGCTTGACTGAGCTGCTGATAACGACCGGAAGCAGTTTGCCCGGTCATTCTGGTACCTTATGCCTGTGGGACGTTGATCCCGGTTGCTCCGCCACCAACACCCGCGTCGAGGGGAATGCGGAGACTAGACCGGCCCTTGCGCTTGGCCTTGATGGCTGCGGCTTCTGGGGACAGTTCGTCAGGAGACTGCGGAGCTGATTGATTGACGGTAGCTGCAGGTTGGGCGGGCGGCGCTGCTTGAGCGATCGGCTCGACCTTCTGCTGCTTGACTTTCGGTGGGCACATTAAGTGAGAACCTTTTGGTTGATCACCGTCTCATTCTGACGACGATACTGTTCGAGGATGAACCTCACGACAGCTCTCTCACCGCCCATCCATCTGATCTCATCCAAGGAGGATTTTAATGAGGGCGTCCTCTCAGGGAACCTTTTATCGAGAGCCTCTGCGAGGTCTTTAGGGACATGGGGGAAATGATCTTGATCTTTGGCCATCTCGGTTATTCTAAAGTGCGTGGTAATTATCCGGCCCTTGGGGAGAGCTGATCACCCCAAGGATTTGATAGCTTCGACCACCTCGTCTCGACGTTTGAAATCTAGGCTGATGGTCGCAGTTCTGGTCTGCAGCACGAGCTGGTCCCCCTTGCGGGAGACCTTCAAGTTGCTCGGTAGGTTTTCGTTTGTGTGGTCTTGCAGATTGGTCACTGGGCCTTCGGGGCTTCCACGGCTGGAGCCACTGGGCACGGCTTCTCGGCAGTCGGAACACAGGCTGGGGCAACTACGGTAGGGGCCGCTGGAGCCGGTGCCTGTTCTACAGGCTTGTCGTCGCCAAAGAGCCACTGCGCGATGCCATAGCCTGCGATGGAGCCGAACATGCTGCTCATGAAGCCGCCGCCACCGGAGCGGTTAACGGTCGTCGAGGAGTAGGAGTTGTAAGTCGTGGACGGTCGGCTGTAGCTCGACGATGGTCGCGAGTACGATGTCGAAGGGCGGCTATAGCTGTAGCTCGGGCGCGAATAGGATCGCGAGAACGACGAGCTGCGGAAGCTGCTGCCACCACGGAAGCCGCCGAAGGAGGCAGCCTCAGCGAGCGAGACGCCAACGAGCATCACCGAGAGGCACGCGACTGCGAGGAGCTGGAAGCCAGTAAGGAACTTCTTGATCATTTAATTCACCTGTGGATTTAAATAGTTAAGCGGAAGCCTTCTCGACCCGAGCAAGCTCACGGGTGGCGAAGAAGATGATCTTGCGGAGGTCATAGGCGGCATCGGTCCCGCTCTTCTCGCCCAGCCGGTAGCAGGCCTTGAAGATGTTGCCGAGACCAAACGTCATTCGCTTGTGGTCGATCAGATCGAGGAGATCGGTCGAGTTCGCTGGGAGCTGGTAGTAGTCCGTCGAGGAGCCGTCAGACACGACCTTCGGCTGCTCTGCTGCTGGTGCCAGCTCGTAGTCCTTGGGATTGCGACTGCGAACGTCGTTGTCATCATCGCGGAACTGGATGTAGCCGCTCCCATCAATCCCAATGATCAGGTAGCGACCGCCGATGCGGATGTCTTCGCCGTGTTCCTTTGAGATGACGACATCCCCTACTTTCAGTTTGGTGTCCACAGAATGGGTTCCTTCTTCTTGAAGTCATAGTCAGACGCGCGGAGGATGCGGGCCACTTGTGCCTGCACCAGCGCATCGGTTTCGGTGAGCTTGGCTTTCTCGTAGGTGGCCACCACAGCGTCCCAATCGGCCACGCCGTTGAGGATCGCCTCAGCCTTCTTCGGGCCGATGCCAGGGCAGCCTGAGTAGCCGTCCGTGGTGTCACCGGTCAGTGTCTGGTAGAGGTGCCAGTAGTCGGCCTCAGCCTCGCTGATCTCTTCGATCTCGAAGCTGCCGTTGAGGGGGCGGCAGAAGAGACCGGGGATCGTCTTCATGTCCTTGTCGATGGAAACGATGACGCGCTCGTTCGGGGACTTCACGGTGGCAAGGATGCCCATGCAGTCGTCACCTTCGAGGCCGGGGCGGAAGTAAGCACCAAGCTCGTCGATCATCCACTGCTTGACCTGCTTGAGGACAAGCGGCTTCTTCACGTTGACGCGGTTACCCTTGTAGGTACCCAGAACGGACTTGCGGAAGTTGCCCTCGCTGTCGGTCAGGCAGAGCTTGCAGTCGTCACCGTCGAGGTTGTCCATGATGCTTTCGATCATGTCGGTGACCTTGGTCTTCACCGCGTTCTCATCGACGTGCCAAGTCCAGTAGCCGTCACCCCAGTGGGTGGCGACCTCGCAGGACGAAGCTGCCTCGTAGGCAACCACGTCTGCGTCAATCAGGAGGGTTCTAGTCATGAAGGATGACGCCCTCCTCCGCTTCTGCGGCAGTCCAGTTCACGCCATCGCAGTAGCGATACTCGTCGGGATAGAGTTCCCGGTAGGCATCATCAACAACGTGGCGAGGCGGCTGCTCATCCCAGATAATCGGGGTGATGTTGTCGCCGCTTTCGGTAGAACCGAAGGTGACCCAGCGTTTCATTTTGTTCTCCTTAGAGGCACCAGCTAGTGATGCGCATGACGATGAGGGTGGCGAGCAGCGCGATGATCGCGACAGAGACCGCTGCGGATTGGCGCTCAGTCATGGTTCAATCCTGTGAGGGCGTAGTAGTGGGAGAGACCGAGGGGCGTGATCATCCACTTGCGGGAGTAGAGACCGGTGGCCACGCGGGTCGTGATGAAGCCGTCACTGGCCGCCATGGCGATCAGATCAGCGTTCTCACGGGCAAAGTTCGATTTGGTTTTGAAGGGGGCCTCATGGGCCTGTTTGAGGATTTCGATCATGGCTCAATGGGTTTCCTTCCAGTTGGTGCCGATCTTGAACTCACCGTCGATTGGGCAACCGAAGGCGAAGTAGGTGCCCGCATCGCGCATCCCCTGGACGACGATCTTGCCAATCTCCTCAGCCAGCTCGGGGCGGCATTCGGTCTGGATTTCGTCGTGGATGTGCGCCACGAAGGCGTAGTCTTTGCCGAACACATATCCACGGGTGGATAGTTCCTGATACGCCAAGATCATTGCGACCTTCGAGATCAGCGCCCCGGCAGACTGGAGGAGCGTGTTCAGTGCTGAGTGAGACGACCGAACGTTCAGCTTGCGTCCGTCGAGGCCGGTGAGAACTCCACCCGCGCCTGCCTTGAACCACCACTGCTTGGCGCTGTCCTGACGCCACATCCCCTCGTATGAAGGGTTGACCATCAGCGGGCGAGCCTTCGGGATGAACCCGAGAACCTTCAGCTCGACGACTTCACGAAGGCGGCGCAGTGCCGGGGTCTTCGCAAGGAACTGTCGCTTAAGCTTCTTGCCGATGCGCTTCTGCTCCTCAGGGGATGCATCAGGCGCAACGATGCTGCCGATCTTCTGATCGCCTGCCCCATAGAGGAAGGCGTAGATGAACGTCTTGGCGTTGTCTCGGGTCGGCAATCCAGCAGCATTCTGGTTTACCGTGTGGATGTCACCGTCGAGGACGATGCGTCCGTATTCACCGCCGTCGAAGAGGGCCATGAAATGGGCGAGGCACCGTAGCTCCAAGCCAGACAAATCCGCACCAACCAAAATCCAGCGGGCGGTTGTGGTGAATAGAGCGCGGCATTCAGCACCGTAAGGGCTTCCCACTTTCGGCACCTGAGCCACGTTCGGGCGGCTGTGAGTGCAGCGACCAGTGACCGCCCCGTTCGTATTGACGGAGCCATGGATGCGTCCTTTCTTGATGGACTTGAGCCACGCCTGATCACCCTCGGCCAACTGACCGATGCGTTTCTCGACGAGGAAGTGTTCGGCCAGCACCTTCGACTGAGCGTAGGGCAATGCCTGGAGGATCGTTTCGTCGATCTTAGGCTGGCCAGATGGAGTGAACTCCTGAGGCACCCACCCCATGGCCTGTAATCGATCTGCGATCATCTGCCGGGAGGATGGGTTAAACTCGACCATCCACTTCTTCGTGAACGGCTCGCCCTTAACGTAGCCTCGGGACTTGTTGTTCACCTTGGGGATGAACACCTCGGTCTTCTCTACCGGAGGAAACGCGACCTGCAGCTCAATGGCAATGTCCAGCCGCCGCTTGACGAGCTGGTTGTAGAGCTTGACGGCCTCACCCTCGTCGAAGGCGAAGCCATGGCGCTCCTGCATGGCGATGATCTTGGCGAACTCGTGTTCGATCCAGAGGGACTTCTCAGTCGGCTCTTTCTTTTGGATGCGGGCGTACAACTCCGCAGTGACTTCAACGTCCTGCTCGCAGTAGGTCTGCATTTCAGGGTTCCAATGAAGCCAGTCGGTTGTCTCACCGAACTCACCCTTCAGAACACCGAGGCGGTAGCCCCATGCCTTCAGGGAGTGGGAACCCACCAGCTTGCCGGGATAGCCTTTACGTACCTGCTTCAGATCGTGGTCGGAGATGTCGGACCAGATCAAGCGGGAGCAGATCAAGGTGTCGGTGATCTTGCCTTTCGGCTGGAACCACGGGAACACCTTCTGCAATGCCGGGATGTCGAACTTGATGATGTTGTGACCGATGATCTCATCGGCGTGCATCAAGGCATGTAACGCCTCCTCGACGGTCCAGTCGGTGATGATCGTAGGATCAACCGAGCCGTAGTCGTTCGGGGTGGCGGAGATCGTGAAACCACTGTCGAGGTCTCGCTGGACCAATGAGTGGACCCTTGTGAGGGTGTCCAGTAGCCCATCGGTCTCGCAGTCAAAGATGTAACGAGCCATAGTCGTCCTCTCGCTGGAGTGACATATTCACCTGTGGATAGGTTTGGTTAAAACGGGGCGCTCTCGTCCTTGAAGTCCGAGTCAGTCTCGTCTGCAAAGTCGATGCTGGCTTCGTAGAGCCTGCCGGTCTCTCGCTCATAGCCGAGGTAGATGATCTCCCCGGTGGCCTGCCCCGTATATCGATCCTTCAGCACACGGAAGGTTGTCACCGAACGGAGACGCTCATCCTCATGCTGCTGGTCACGTTCGAGGCCGAACATGTAGTGGCACCAGAAGCCGATTGCGCGGCTGCCTTTGAAGTGCCTGATCATGACACGACCACCCTCTTCGTGTGGCTTCCCTTCCGGTGTGGCAAGGTGAGACACGAGGTGGATGATGATCTTCAGCTCCTTGGCCAGAGACGCCATCTCAGCCATGATCTTCTCCAGCGCCTCCTTCTCTTTCTCCTCGGCAGCCGCGAGGGCTGTGAGGTGGTCGATGTAGAAGACACGAACATCCTCGTTATGGACGAGGAAGCGGATGGTTTCGCGGATGACGTTCCAGTCAGTCGCGCCGAAGCTGTCGTAGAAGAACAGCATTCCTTGATCTAACTTGTCGAGGGCATCGTCCAGTTCGGTCTGGGTCCAGCCCTCATCAGGAACGTGGAACCTGTGACCAGCGAACTTACCTGCGAGGCGCTTGGCTGTTTCGGTCGGGCCTTGCTCAAGGAAGAACACGCCGACCTTTTGTCCCAGCTCGGTGACATCGAAGGTGATCTGCTGGGTGAGGAAGTCTGTCTTGCCGATACCCGTGCCTGCGCCGAAGGCGTATACCTCACCAAAGCGGCGACCATAGGTCAGCTTCGTGAGCTTGTCAGAGAACCAGCGGAGGCCCATCTCGACGGGCTTGCGGGCTGCCTCTTTGATATCCTTGAAGGACACAATCCCATCGGGCCGGTAGGTCTGCGCTTGCCAGATCGCGGTGATGATCTCGTCCCCCTTCCCTGCCATGAGCAGAGCGTTGGGGTCTTTGTCAGACAGGCGGGCGATCTTGCATTTACCAGGAGGAAAGAGAGCAGCACACTCGGCTGTCGCAATTCGCCCAGGCTCGTCCATGTCAAACATGAGGACGACTTCTTCGAAGGTAGTGAGCCATTCGAGCTGCGCTGCGAGAGCCTTCTTTGCGGACTGTGCGCCATTCTGGATTGACACGACCGGCCACTTGTTGCCCTGCATCTGGCTGACCGACATCGCGTCGATCTCGCCTTCGGTGATCACGACCTTGCGGCCTCCACCACTCCAGAGGTTCTGACCGAACAGGAGCGCAGGCTTCATGTTGCCGGTGACCGTGAAGGTCTTGTCGGCAAAGCGCACCTTCTGTGACGTGATGTTCCCATCCTCGTCATAGTACGGGGCGATGTGGACGAGCTGGTCCTTGAAGTGACCGATCTGGTAGCCGAACTTGCGGCAGGTCTCTTCAGTGATGCCACGCTTCGATAGGGCGCGGTATTCCCCGCCCGAGATAAGGTCTCGCGACATCTTTGATTTCCTTGAAGGTTGAGGGTCGGAGCCATCTCCCGGCTCGTAGTAGTCACAGCCGAAGCAGTGGCCGTGGCCGTCCGAGTAGCGGCCAAGGTTGTCCCTTGAACCGCATTTCGGGCATGGCTCCTTGCGAACGAAGGAGCTGTCTGATTGCATGCGCTAGAGCCGCTCCGATCTCTCGTAGGAGACGCCGACCGCGATCCAAAAGAACGCGACAACGGAACCCACTAGCGGCCCGAAGGCCACGAACGCAGCGCCCGTGGAGGACGCTACGAGAGCTGCGAGGATGCCCAGACCGGCGATATTCAGGAAGTCGAGGAGGAAGTGAATGGCAGCTTTCATGCGGCCACCTCAACGAAGACCGGCTTTACGCCATAGCGGTTGCTGCCCTTCGGGATTTCCCGAGCAGCCTGCAGTTCGGTGGTCCAGACCTTGAAGCGACGGGTGCCGTTCATGGGTCGGTCTTCTGCGAAGTCCCAGGCGATGTAGCCGATGAGCTTCTGGTTCATGCCCAGACCCTCCCGACATTGCGGAGCGTGTACTCGCCATAGACCTTGCCGTTCAGGTCAGTCTTGATGGTGGCAACCACCTTGTGACCGGCCTGACGGATTTCGAGGATGCGAGCTGCGAGGCGTTCAGCACCGAAGAGCTGACGTGCCTTGATCGGGGTGATCGAGTTGCCAGCGAGCAGGTACTTGACGATACGGTCGCACTGGCTTCCTGGCTGGAAAGAGCGGACCTTCGGGGTTGCCTTGCGGACAGCCTCGACGGGATCGACCTTGACCAGAGTGAGGTCATTCCAGTGGAGGAACTGGTTCATAGGCTGACCGCCTACCGTTGCCCGAACATCCACGCAGTCATGGTAGACAGCGATGATCGTCCCGATCTTCTCGGCGAACTCGTCAACGTACCAGATGGCACCAGCCCACCCCGTAAGGCGATCTTGCAGGGCGCACATCTGCACCGTGTCACCAACCTTAAACGGGTTGATCAGCTTAAGGCTCGATGCCTTCGTCCAGCGACCGTGGTTGACCTTCGTGTGGCCAGCGCAGTCGTGGTCAAGGTTCGTTGCGTTCTCGAACTCGACAGCCAGCGAGGTACCGTTCGGGTGCAGGAAGCGGACGCGACCGTTGCCGTACTCGGGGTGTTCGAGGTGACGAACGTGCGAACCGACGAAGACCTTGATGGCTGGCTTGGCGGGGACCGGCTGCGGAGCTGACTCAGCTACCTTGATGAATGCGCTCAGCATAGAGGTGCGCCAGCAATGATTGTAACGACCAAGGCCATCACCATCGTGGTCAGCTCCTGTCGGGTTATCGAACTCGACGACGAGCAGCTCAGGGTGCTTGGGGCTGAAACCCTTCACGGTGCCAAGACCGAACGCGGGGGTGTTATAGTGGCGAACTCGGTCGCCCACTTTGAAAGTGTTCATGTGATCTCTCAGATGTTGAGGTCGTAAAAACGAAAAAGCCCCCACGGCAGGGAACCGTGAGGGCAGCGGAGGTCATGCTTAAGTGCGTGGTAATCTCAGTCCGGAAGGCGGATGAGCTGGCCAACTTTGAGCTGGGTCGGGTCAACAAGAGGGTTGGCCTTCTGCAGCTCGGCAGCCGTGTAGCCAAAGCGTTTGGCGAGGCTGAAGAGTGTCGGGTTTGCGCTGGTCACCTCGACTGCGCGGATGACGAGACCATCGTTGTCGAGCTTGATCGGCTCAGCAGTCTCGGTGAAGACGCCTGCCTCAGCGATCCACTTGCGGGTATCGAACGAGGGGCAGTCCTTCTTCACACCGGGGAAGTCTCGGTGTCCCTGAACGGTGACGTTCGGGTACTTGGCCTTCAGCTCACGCAGCTTCTCAGCCAACGCAGCGAACTGGGCCGGGGTGAAGTTGTTCTGAGCCTTGAGCTTTTCATCGACACCGCCGACGAGGCAGATACCGATGGAGTTGGAATTGTGGTTCTCGACGTGTGCGCCCACGGTATTCTCGGGGCGACCGGTCTCGACCGTGCCATCGCGGCGGATGACAAAGTGATATCCGATATCGATCCAGCCTTTGTCTCGGTGCCACTGGCGAATTTCTTTGGCCCCGCCGTTCCATGTCGGAGGCGTGGCTGCGCAGTGGACGACCAGATAGTCTGTCGATTTGCGGATCGTGTAGATGCTACTCATCGATCCATTCCTGGGGGATGGTTTTCGCCGCGTACTTGAAGCCATGCTTCTCGCACCAGTCGGCGTAGGTTGTCTGGGAGGTCTTGGAGATGCGGGCCTTGGGGTTCGAGAAGACGAACCGGATGTCCAGCTCGGGGTGCTGCGCCTTGATCAGCAGATGCTTCTGCCGATCTTCAGTGACGAAGCGCCCCTTGGTTTCAATGAAGATACCGTTCGGGAGCTGGAAGTCTGGGGTGTACTTCGCCTTCCGCTCTGGCTTGATGTAAGGGATGACGACCTGCTCGTAGCGTGGGTCAATGCCCTGCGCCTTGAGCTGGTCGCCTACCTTGTCTTCAAGGCCAGATCGGAAGCCTTCTCGAATGCCTACCAGCCGCAGCGATGCGGAGGTTGTGCGGAAGGTCAGAAGGGAATCTCCTCGTCAATCGTCTTCGACGAGGTGTCTTCACCGCTCTCATCACCGAACTCGCCAGCGCTTTCGTCAGCAGTCGGCTCTTCGTATTCGTAGCCATCTTCAGCACCGAAGCCGTAGCTCGATGCGGAGCGCTGACCACCAGAGACCAGCTCGATAACCTGAGCGCCCTTGAGCTTCAGCTTGAGGCCAGCAGCGCCGGTGCCTGGGATGAAGTACGGCTGGCATTCGAAGGAAATCTTGCCTTCGGTGCCCGACCAAATCTCCGGTACCTTGACCATCGGCTTGCCCTTGGCGTCGAAGATCGCGGGCTTGGCCGACCACTTCGTCTTGTCCGTGCGCTCGCCGCTTGCAGCCATCGCGAACTTGAACTCGATATAGCCGGTCGGCTGCTCGGTTTCCTGATCGTAGAGGGTAGTGAAGAGATCGTTCTCGGTGACCTTGCCGAGCTTCTTGCGGGTCTCGACCTTGAGTTCCTTGAACTTGGCCGCAGCCTCCGCCATGGCTTCCTGATAGTGCGGCATCAGGGCAGCGATGAAGGCCTTGGTAGCCGGGGCGTCAGCCTCCAGTACCAGCTTGGTGGAGAACTCGCCGTTCGGCTTCGGGTATTCCTTCGTGCCGTAGTCGATCTTGTCGAGCTTCGGGAACTTGAAGGGGCCACGAGGGGAAGTGAGCGACGGGTTCTTCTTGCGTTCTGCCATTTGAAAGTCCTGCTTTGGGAAAGAAAAAAGCCCCCTCACCGGCATGGCGAAGGGGCTGGGAAATATCCACGTGTGGATAGATTAGGTTAAAGCTTGGTCGTCTTGACCGGAGGGATCACCGGCTTCTCACGGGAAGCTTCGAAGGTTGCCTTGAAGACGTGGAAGGTACCGCCGTGTTCCTTGGCCAGGCGCTCAGCTTCGGTGTTCGCTGCAACGTCCGTGAGGTGGACGTAAGGCTTGGCGTTCGGGGCATAGGTGGAGCCTTCGAGGGCAGCCACGATGTAGCGACCGGCGACCGGACCAGCGTTCCCCGGCAGCTCTGAGACCAGCTCGAAGTTGCCCGTGCTGTAGCCGGTGCCCATGCCCACCAGATCAATCGAGTGACCGGCACGTTCGACCGTATAGATTTCACCCTTCTTGACCTTACCCCACGAGGTATTGATGCGACGGACTTTGTCACCGGCTTGGATCGCACGCGGCTCTTCAGCGACCGTGAGGTAGTCGGAGTGAACCGGGACGAGCTGGCCCAGCGAGTGGCCGAAGTCCACGTCATACCATTCGTTCGCCTTGACCGCCTTTACGGTTCCCTTGCGGCCATCCATGCCACGAACAGCGTAGCCGACGATGGCGCGGTAGATCACCTTGTCACCGACCTTGTACTTGGACGGCTTGGCGGCTTCGATTGGGTACGCCTTGACGAGATTGTCGCGGAGCTTGATCGCGTCTTCAGGGGAGAGCGTGACACTGTCGAAGCGGGTCGTGCCACCTTCAACGATCAGGTTCATGTAGCTCTTAACGTTCATGGTAGCGAGGCTGATCTTGACGATCTGGTTGCCGAGGCCTGTCTTCGAGATGGTGGTGAATGCTTCACGGAACATGATGATTTCTCTCAGATGTTGAGTGCTGATAAGCAGCGGGAAATTTAGGGCTTCATGTTCTGGCCCATGCGGGAGGCCAGAAACGCGATGGGGAGAGCGAGCGCCATGAAGACGCTCACGAGGATGACGAAACCGAGGAGAGCTTCGGGCATTACTTCACGTTCACGAACGGAAGGGCAGCGCCGGGGACCATCGTGGAGGGCAGCTTGCCGTCCCACTTCTCGGCTGCCGTGAGGGCAACGAGGCCGGGGTTCTCGCGGAGAGCATCGCCCTTGGCTTTGATTGCCGTGGCTTCAGCTTCACCGGCCAGCTTGACTGCGGTGGCAGTGGCTTCAGCACGGGCACGAACACTGTCTGCCTCAGCCTGAGCTTCGGTGACGGTGATGAGTGCGGTCTGCTTCGCCTTCAGTGCATCCTGTGCCACCTTCTGGACAGCGATCTCGGCGCTCATGCGCTCCTCGATCTTGTCGTTGTAGGCCTTGGAGAATGCGACGTTCTCGATCTGCACGGTCTCGATGGTCACTGGACCACCAACCGAGTTCTGAACTGCCAACTGGATTTCGCTGGAGAGCTTTGCTCGCTCGGTCACCGAACGCTGGGCGTTGTAGGAACCGAAGACGTTGCGCACCTGGGCCATCAACTGGCGCTCGACCAGACGGTTGATGAGGTTATCCTCATTGCCGTACTCGGTGTAGACCAGACCGGCCTTGTCACCGGGGATCGAGTAGTTGAAGGACAGGTCCAGCGAGGCGACCTGCTGGTCAGACGTGATGACGCTGATGCTTTCGTACTGCTTGGCCTTCGAGCGGATGTCGATGGTCTCGACGCTGTCGATGAACGGCATCTTGTAATAGAGGCCAGCGTCATGGACTGCCGTGACCTTACCACTGCGGACGACGATGCCGCGCTCGCCCTGATCGACGACGAAGAAGGAACCGAAAGAGGTGACTGCGATGACGAGCGCTGCTGCGCCGAGAGCGATGAGTTTACCGGTCATTGGACTTGCTTTCCTTGGATGCGTCGTTGACGAACTTGTAGGCGGCATAGATGCCAGCGATGATGAGGGCCGCGATGACGAAGCGACCGATGAGAGCTGCGAGGATCATGCGTTCCCCTGTGGGCAGTTGCGTTCAGCCTTCCGCTCCAGTGAAGGCAACGGGTGTGCAGGCAGATCGTGGTTGATGGAGTTGCCGAGCTGGACGTAAGGCTTGTCGGAGACGGAGACCTTGATGAACGCCCGCTTGCCACTCTCGACGTTCGGTGACACCCGATGGATGACTGTCTGGTCTAGGCGGTACAGGTGGTTGACTTCCAAGTGGCGACGACCATTCTGGTGCCACCGCTCAGCGTATTCGGTGAAGTCGTCCAAGCTCTTGTTGTGGTCTTCCCAAACACGTACGCCCGTGTCGTTGACCCAAACTTCGGTCGGGTTGCGGTCAGCCCAGATGTAGTTCAGGTCATCCGTGAGGAAGCCGTCACTGTGCCAACCGGGGCGATTGCCGGGGGCGTCTGGGGTTACGTGAGTGATCTTGACCGAGAGGTAGATGTAGCTCCGGTCCCACCGTCCAGGCTCGCTCCCGATCAGATCGCAAGCGACCGCATCGAGAATGGGCATGAACTTTTCGAGCTGCTTGGGCAGAACCTCATGGTCTTGCTTCGGCATCTTCACCGGGAGGTAAAGCCAGAACATCATTTCGCTGGTGTCCAGCTCGATGCAGCCCAAGTCCTTGGGAGTTGCACCGTAGATCGCAGGGGTCAACTTGATCATGCTCGGTCCTCGAAGATGTAAAGGCCCAGCTCCTGCTGCACATGGATTTTGCAGAAGCCTGCGTACTTGCCGTTGAAGTTGTCGGGGATGGATGCTCCGGTCTTGAACGCTCGGAACTTTCTCGTCTCATCAGGGACACGGGTATCGACCACGGCCCACAGCCAGAACATGCCGCCCTGATCTTCCATGCGGATGATCTCAGCGCCACGCGGCAGCTTCATTTCGAACTGCTCCAGCACCGGCATCTGGTACTTGAGGATTGCCTTGCCCTTGGGGTCGGCCATCTTGGGGCCACGAGAGGCGTCCCACTGGTCAGCCTGAGGGGCTTCCTCGACGACCTCGAAGCGGTGCATGAAGTAGCCGAAACCACCGTCAAGCCCATGGCCTTTGACGTAGTGGCAATCGTGGCTGGACTTTACGACTTCATAGACCTTGCCGAGGGTCAGCCCAGGCACGTCATCAATGCACTTAACTTTCATGTCGATGCCCTCAGTAAGGAAGCTTGAAGTGGAAGCGACGGAGGGCAGCTACATCGTAGCCGTCTTCGCGCAGCTCTTGGCCGTGCTGGAAGGAGATTTCGCGTCCGGTATTCCAGAGAGCGATGGCGCGACCGAGTGCGCTCTGAGCCGTGTTGGCGTCGGAGTTGTTCATGTTCTGAGACCTGCTTGATGGGCCGCGCTGAGGCGGCGTTGAGCTATTTGCTTAAGTGCGTGGTAATGGGCTGCGGGCTGCCGCTAGAGGACAGCGAACGTCTGCCTGATGAGGTCCGCTTTGCGGTTCATCGCTTTGACAGCCCGCTGAACGCGGACTGCGTGGCCGTAGGTGCGGAGCTTCGAGAGATCGGCACGGGCATCCTTCACCTCGTTGGCAAGGAGCGAAACTTCACTGGTTGTCGGGGTGTCTTTCATGGGTCACCGTTGGATTTGCTTAAGTGCGTGGTAATCCCCCGAGAGGGATCACCTTGATCGATATTGCATTCACCTATCCATGCATTCAGGCGAAGAAAAACTCGCTCTCCAGAACCTGATTGAGATCGAGGTTGCCCTTGGCTGGGAGATCGGGAAGCGTCTCGCCTGTCTGTCGTTCCAGTTCCTCCTTGAACCTGCCCAATACATCCACTGAGGCATACATATGGACAAACTCCTCCCTAAGGTACCGTGCCATGGCCCATGCGTTGCCTGCGTGGGTGCCATAACTGTCGTGGATCATTGAGAATGATGTGATCCCCTCCCTCTTGCACCGACCGATGGTCTTCATCAGGTGCGAGGCGTCGAGTGAGTGGACCCAGTTGGGACTGATGCCAGACGCCTGACGGCGACTGTCAATCTTGCCAACCCCGTTCTGATAGGTGAGGTCGATACGCTGCGAGTTGAAAGTGGTGATCACCCGCTTCGTGTTAGGCACCCGATAGGCCTGCTGAACGAGGAAGCCTACAGGCGTGGTCCAGTTGATCGGAAGGCCTTCCTTCGAGGCGACCTGAGAGGCAGCCTGAAGCCAGTCCATGGCCTCCCTCGCCTTCACTACCACCTCGCCTACGCTGTCCCAGATCAGACCGCCCATGTACTGAGCCGCCTTGTAGCCGTAGTCGAGCGGCTTACCATCATCGCCCTGGCTGATGAACGGGTAGCTCTCAGGCTCAGCGTTACGCCATGGCCCGATGGTGTCCTCGTCTACCTGAGACACGAAGCCGAACTTACGGGCACCGTAGGCCAGCGTCATGACTGGACGCTTGGTGACCTTGCGGCCCATCTTCGGTAGCCAGCCAGCAGCCAACTCGGAGACCGAGCAGACTACGCGCTCAAACTCCACACCGTTGTCAGACTTGCCCTTGATCGACACCATTGCGGCACTGTCGAGATCGCGGGCGAGCTGTTCGCAGACGATATCGCAGACGCGCTGATAGATGTCCTGCGGCTCATCGGCAGGGATGAGATTGACCGCAGCGCCACCGACTTCATCAAGCAGCATCGCAGAGAAATTCTGCAGGCCGTTGCAGGTGCCATCCATCTGGATAGGCAGAGAGGACATGTAGCCGTAGCCTTCACGGCGCAGTGCTGCCCACTCAAAGCAGAAAGCAAGGAACTGCCACTTCTTTTCACCCTTGTCGGCTCCCATCCAGAAGCGGTTGTCGTAGGGGTTCTCAGCCGAGGCGATGATCTGGGCTTCGTTCTCTAAGACCCAGTAGTAGCGGGCCAGCAGACTAACCTTGTCGTAGCCCCAGCACCCTGCCCCATGGATTGCCAGCCACTGCGCATTATAGCGCGGCAATCTGGAAGGAACTCGCGCGACAATCTAGATGGGACTGTTGTGTCGCGGACAGTGGGAGTTTAGCAGCGTGATTGACGCTGGCAAGCGGTCATTGCTCTTCTAATTGTCGCGGAGCGTCAATCTGTGTAGCCTCGTTGATTGTCGCGTAGATTGGAGGCCGCCCGCGTTGCCGTTTTGCCTCCATAGCTGAGCGGCGACGGTAGCTCTCGACGTTCATCTCGAAGATCGTGGCGTGATGAACGAGGCGATCCACCGCGGCGAGCGTCATGGCGGGATCTGGAAAAACTTTGTTCCATTCGCCAAAGGGCTGATTTGCGGTCAGCAGGATAGATCGCCGCTCATAGCGTGCCGAGATGAGCTCGAAGAGGACGCTGGTCTCAGCCTGATCCTTTGCGACATAGGCAAGATCGTCGAGGATAAGCAGATCGAACTTGTCGAGCTTGTTGATGGCGGATTCCAGTTGCAGTTCGCGTCGCGCGACCTGGAGCTTTTGAACGAGATCCGTCGTCCTGGTGAAGAGCACGCGCCAGCCGTTCTCGACCAGCGCCAAGCCGATGGCTGCCGCAAGATGGCTTTTACCGCCCCCCGGCGGCCCGAACATGAGAACATTAGCCCCCTTCGCCAGCCAGCTATCTCCCGCCGTCATCGCCATGATCTGCGCTTTGGAGATCATCGGCACGGCGTCGAAGGCAAAGCTGTCGAGCGTTTTGCCCGGCGGCAACCTGGCCTCGGACAGATGGCGTTCGATCCTGCGTCTGTCACGTTCGGCAAGCTCATGCTCGGCGATAATCGATAGGAAGCGGGCCGCGGGCCAACCCTCTCTGTCGGCCTGTTGGGCAAAGTCTGCCCAAAGCATCTTGATCGCCGGCAAGCGAAGCTCGTTCAACATAATGCTCAGACGGCCAGCATCGATATCATTGGGATTGGTCATGCGCGTTCTCCCACCTGGTCGGCGCTGACAAGGACCTCGTAGCCGCTTAGCGGTGCCAGATGGACGGAGACGACGGGTAAGGCGGCGGGGTCGGGCGCAAAGTGCTTTCGCAACTCAGCCATATCGGGAAGCTCGCCGGCATCCAACGTTCTGGCCAGTTGCTCGGCCAGTTCGCGTTCGCAGGTTCGCTCATGGGCCAGCGCCAGGATCTCGACCATGGTCTTGCAGGCCTGCTTGTCGGTCAGCCGCTCCAGCAAGACCTCGAAGGTTTGCCGATATTCCAGCCTCGGGAAGAGCTGGTCTCGGTAGACGAGCCGCAATAGCGCCATCGGCTTCTGACGGAGCGAGTGAATGACGTGCCGGTAATTGACGACCTGGCTGTGGCGACCATCTGGATGTCCCCGCCCTCGGGAAAGCGTCATGAGATAGGTGCCGCCGACGAACACATCAAGTCGGTCATCGAAGAGGCGCACCCGTAGCCGATGACCGATCAAGCGGGAAGGCACACTGTAGAAGACTTTGCGCAGCGAGAAGCCGCCGGTGCGCATCACCCTGACAACCACCTCCTCGAAGTCTGTCGTCCTGCGCTGCGGCAGGTCCTGAAGATGAGGTCTTTCTGCCTCGATACGCTTGAGATTGTGTGCATTGCGGCGGCTAACGATCTCATCGATGAAGGCACGGTAGGCGGCAAGATCGTCGAAGTCGTTGCTGCCGCGCATGAGCAGCGCATCACGGATCTCTGCCTTGATATGCCCGTGCACGCTCTCGATCGAGCCGTTCTCGTGGGCGATGCCTTTGTTATTGCGCGTTGGCTTCATGTGATAGTGAGCGCAAAGTTCCTCGTATCGACGCGTCAGATCCTCCTGCTCGTCGGCAGTCAGGTTGCGGAACGCCGCCGACAGGCTGTCGCTGCGATGGTCATGCGGCGCGCCGCCAAGGGACCACAGGGCGTTTTGTAGCCCTTCCGCCAGGGCGACAAAGCTCTCGCCGCCGAGGATGACATGACCATGTTCGAAGCCGGAATAGGCAAGGCGGAAGTGATACAGGAGATGATCGAGCAACTGGCCGGCGATCGTGACCTCCAGACTATCCATGTTGGTGAAATCCGAAAGGCCCAACCGGCCGGGCTCGTGAACCTGCCGGAAGATGACCTCCTGCTCTGCGCCATGCACAGCGCGCCAGGAGCGAATGCGCCGCTCCATCGTCCGACGAATGCCGTCCCCAAGCTCCGGGTGGCGGCGCAACATCTCCTCGAATATCGCCACCGCCCGTATTCCGGGCGCAGCCTGAAGCAGCGGCACGATCTCGGCGTCAAAGATATGGGCCAGTGGATCCGGACGCCGGCGCTCTCGCGGTTTTGTTTTTTGAGATGGCAGACGCGGATCCTTCTCGATCCGGAAAGCTGTCGTGCGGCCGATCTCGGCTTTTGCGGCAGCAACCGTGACGGAATGATTTTGACGTAACTTCATGAAAAGCCTCATTTGATGATCGTTTACATGGCGACCTGGCACAAAGTGATTCTCCGGTTATGGAAAATCGCCAGATTGACCGCGATCACAGGCGCAAGGCATGCCTGAATTTGCGCCACGGGTGGTGGGCATAACTTCGATCGGGCTACGCCCTCACTCCGTTACGCCCACCACCCGCAAAGTCCCATCCTGATTGTCGCTCGAATTCCACGTTGATCGTCGCGCGGCAGCGCATCTTCCTCGTCCGCAATTGGCACGGCATTGGCGAAGGTGAGCAGACCACGCTGGAGATCGTTGCCCTGAGGGGTTAGATACAGCGGCAGCGGGTAGGCACGGCCACGCCAGTCGAGGGTGTGGGGGTAGTAGAACGCCTCCTCGTCTTTGAACTTCTCGGCTACACCGATCGTGCGGAGGAATACAGCCCGACGGCCTTGGATCATGGCGTTGTCTTTGTGGACACGGTGGGTCGCCGTCTTCCAGTCCTTGAAGTCCTCCTTCTGTTCGACCGTCATGTCCTCGACCGACATCTTTTCGTCACCTGACGGCAGCCAGCTCGGTTTCGGGGGAAGTGGGATTTTGTCAGCCTGCGGCAGCCCGCCAGCACCCGACCCTGTTTCGTAGAGCGTCCTGATCACGTCGAGGACCGGGGAGTTGATCGCCCATGCGGTGTCCTGAAGCGCATTGATCGCTTCGTAGACCTCGGTCAAATCACGGTTGGCCAGCTCTTCGAGATACTGGGTGTTGTGGGTCTTGACCAAGCGCAGGCGACGAAAGGCCGTGTAGTAGCCACCCTCGAAAGGAGAGGTCCACGGCTTCGGGGGCACGATGGTCGGCATGAAGATCGGGAACAGGTGTTCGAGCCTGCTGTTTTCAGCCTCCATCCACTTCATGGTGGTCTCATTGGCGACGAGCAACTGAAGGGTACCAAAGCGGGCCGACTGAACGTCCTGCTTCTCGACCAGACCAGTCTTCTCAATGAAGATGTCCACCAGCTTCAGACCGACGAGAAGCCGGTCTTTCTCGCACCATTCTTCCAGCTCAACGCCGAGCATGCGGGCTGGGTAAAGCAGGTGCGACCACCGACGACGATCAAGCGTCTCGCCATTGGCCTTCTTCAAGAACTTCTTGTGGGCCTTCGGCATCTCCGCTTCGAACATGCGGGAATTGAACTCGTTCTCCAGCATCGCGCCGATAGCCAGGGCGGTCTTGGTCAGATTGGACTTACGGGTTAGTTCGTCGAGGACTACACGGGCCGTGATGTTGGCGACCGTATCGACATCGAGTTTCTCAACGAACTTCAATGCCGTGTGTCTACGACCAGCGCCGGTCTTGGCTGCTGCGATGAACTCGTTGACCCCAGCGACCATGCGATTGTGCGCCTCAGTGACGAGACGGTTCACTGCCATGGTCGAAGTCATCTGCCCCTTCTCGGCAGCCTTCTCGATGTTCTTTCTGAACCTTTGGATACCTGAGGTTCTCATCTCCTGTTCCAGCTCAAGCTGACGTTCGAACAGGGGGCTTTCAATGATGGAGTCGTGGAAGGTCATTCTATGGTCCTCGTCGTTGCGTGGTCCAAAGGCTCCCGTTCGGTCCCCTCTAAGGGGCCGTTCTTCGGGGCTTTGCTTAAGTGCGTGGTAATCCGCGACGACGAGAGGGATCGGTCAGTGTCACGCCTCTAAGTGCGTGGTAAATGACACATGGTGTGGCATATCTAATCTTCCCCCTCGTCAATACATGGATTGGTGAATGTATTGAAGCGAAAGAAAAGCCCCGGTTTCCCGAGGCTCTTTTACTCATCTGAGGAAGATAAATGGCTGGGTGAATTACGTTCTAGGTTGAACCTAAATCTGGCGTGTCTACCAATTTCACCATACCCGCGTTCTCAAAAACCGCATGCATATGCCTGCACATGAGGCCTTCCGGAGCGCGGCGTCTCTATATCACCCGATTTGGAGGAGGCAAAGGAAAAATGAAGGTCAAATGACAGCGATTTTTCCCGCCACCGCGCGGACTTGCGCCCGCAACCGGTCAAACTCAGTAAAGCGGCTCCTCATAGGCCGGCTTGCCATCCACCAGCAGGCTTTTGATCTGCGCCATGCCATTGGCGCCAACGCTTGCAGCAATCGACACCTGGCCATCACGGCGCGCCTCTTCCAGCGCATGTCCGGCGCCTTCCGGAACATAATAGCGCTCGATCCCGTACTCGACACGGATGGTTTCGGCCTGCGAGGTCTCACCGTAGCTATAGAAGGGCTGGGTGTGCAAGACGGCCGTACCGTCGGCTGGTGGGAGCTTGTCGAAGGATGATTCGGCGATCTGCCAGAAACCGCCCTCGCCCGGCTTCAGGCGCACCCAGAGGCTGCGCTCGGCGGCCTCCTTCGGCATGGCGCCCGATATCGAGGAGACGGGCACGGAGGAGATGTCGTAGTTCAGCACCACGTAATCGCCGCGCAGGAAGTCACGCGGATCGACGGGCGCGGTCTTCAACAGCACCTGCGTTCCATTGCGCAGGACGGATGCGCGGCTCTGAACGATATAGCCGAGCACGGCCGTCTGCAGCAGCGCCACGGTGACGGCGGCGGTGACGCAGCGGCGTTTCGAATAGCCCTTGAAGGAGAATATGCTCATTGAATCGCCTCCCTGGCCTTGCCGGCAAATCGTCGTTCGAGACGGATGACAATCCATGCAACGGCAGCGACGAACAGGCCGGAGCAGAGGAAGAGCCCGGAGGTGCCGAGGATGGAACCGACCGTCACCGAGCCGAGATAGAGGATTTCGACGGCGAAGACCGTGTAGGCCAGATAGCGGACGGCGCCGTTGTCACGCCCCTGCAGCGCAATCGCCAGCACGGAGGCGGCGAGCGTGACGACGCCGAGCGGGAGAACCCATTTGCTGGCATCGAGCTCGACATGCAGCAGGAACAGGCCAGTGACGGCAAGCAGGAAGGAATAGAAGGCAGGTGCGGCACCGGCGCCCCTGATCAGCGAGGACAGGCGCGCCACCGGCAGGCTGACCAGGATGAAGACCGCCATGCCGCCGATGACATAGATCAGCGCCAGCCACAGGTCGGAATTCAGCGTGTAGAGCCAGGCGAGCCAGCCAAGCAGCAGCAGATAGGCCAGATGGCGCACGCGGCCGGCGCCGGTGTAGCGCACCAAGGCCACGACGATTGCCGCCATGACGGGCGCCGCCCAGGAACCGAGCGTCATCAGGCGCATGTCGGAGCCGCTGAGATAGAGACCGAAGCTGCCCCAGGCGAGGAAGCCCGCCACGCCCGACACCACGCCCGAGCGGAACAGCACGGCCGAGACCACGGCCATAACGAACCACAGATACATGACCGTCTGCTCGTCACCCGACAGATGATACATCTGCCCGACCAGCGAGATGGCGCCGCCGAAGGTGAGTGTGCCGATGACGAGGAGCGCGTTGGCGGCGGCGATCTGGCCGCGGACAAGGGCAGCACCGGCGCCGAGATGGACCGACCAGATCAGCGCAAGGATGAAGAACATCCTGACGAGGCGCGGTATCGCCTCCCAATTGGACGCGACGACCAGCAGAATGGCTGCGCCGAGCAGGATGGCGGCGAGGATCATCAGCACATTGCCGAGACTGAAGCTTGCCGGTCGTCCGTCATATTCCTTGAGCAGCGCCTCGGCGGTTTGCTCGGTGAGCAACCCCTTGCCGACCCACTGCGACAAATCCCTCTCCAGACGTCCGCGATACATGCCCTACCCCGCAAATCGCGCGCAAACAGCCCTCCGGCGCGCCTCATTTTCAACCTTATAGACGTGGTTTGACGATTGAGGAAACGGCTCCGTGTTATTTCCTTCACAGACCATTTCGGAGCGGCTGTTAATCGCCCGGCAAGACTTTGCTCTTACGCTACGTCATGCCATGCATATTGCGCATGGAGACGGCCAAGATACTGCATCGCACTCTTCACTCAAAACCATTGAGCATGCGCGCAGCCGGGATGTACCCGGACCGGATTACCGGACGCCTTCGGATATGATTTCCGCCGTCATGATCGGGATTTGGATCTATCCTCCCCTCCAAACACCCCGATCGACCTGCAACATCCTCCTCCCCGTTGCCGGTCATACGTATGGACGCCCGCCGGATTGCGCATCCGGTGGGCGTCTTCGTTTTATCCTCCGCAGGGCGGCTCATGCGCGCAGACGCCGCTGGATTGCTCATTTTGCCTATTGATTGACCAGAACGTGGCCAAATCGTGCGATTTACAGCTTGAGAAATGCAGCGGCTGCATATGTGCGTTGAATTCTTGTCTCTGTTAGCTCTTCGCAGTGCAATATATATTCAGCTCATCAAATAGAGGTCAGCGCCGATAGGCGGCAGCTGGCAGACGCAAGCCCTCGGAAAGGGGACCAACATGAACATTTCTCGCTCTTTCAACAACTGGCGCAAGTATCGTCAGACGGTTACCGAACTCGGCCGCATGACCAACCGCGAATTGCACGATCTCGGCATCGACCGCGCCGACATCCAGCGCGTTGCTCGCGACGCCGTTCGCTAATATCTTCGCTGATCTCAGGGCGGTTCGCTTCCTCCCAAGCCAATCGCCTCACCAAGACGCCCGCTGCCACCCGGCAACGGGCGTTTTCTTTTGTCTTAACCTATCATTAACGCCTGGGTTGCGCCAAAGCCCAGTATTCCGCCTGCTCAAAAAGTGACAGTTGCGCTTTATCTGTGCATCGTATTGCACAATTGCATGGCAGGAGCCTAATAAATGCACTGCACAATATGACCGGGATAACCTATATCAGCGTCAACCACTGAGACGGCAATCGCGCCGCTCACTGAACTGATCTTGAGGAACTACCCCATGAACCCGATCCGCATTGCAAAGAGCTGGATTAGCTACCGCCGTACCCTTAGCGAACTCGGCAGCCTCTCCAACCAGGCCCTCGCCGACATCGGCGTAAGCCGCTACCAGATCCACAACATCGCTTCGCGCGCTTTCCGCTAATAGCGGAACGCCTGAAGTACCCAAAACGGCGCCTTTACGGCGCCGTTTTCGCGTTTAAGATACTGATTAAACGATACAAATGGCGTATTCCGCGCGTTAATTTTGACCGCAGATACGCATCATGGACTACGTCGTTGCCGCAGCTTCGGCGGTTTCCGCCGCTGCTATCCCGCGTTCAATTCTTGCCGAAGGACGAATAAGAAGCTTCCTAGCGCCTCGGCAAATTCAACCGACTGCTTAGCCTCATCGGGATTAACGTGCGGACGATCGACATCCGCATGACGCGGTCTATTGGATCCCAGTCTAACGGAATGAGCCCACTCGGCCATTCCTTGGGTAAGCAGGCCATCCTCTCGAGCTTTATCAATGCGTGAATAAAGGCTACCTTCGTGGTACCCTTTTGCCTTCAACATAGCATCGACTGCACTACCTGCCATAACCGCAGCTGCATCAGGCGCGTGCAACACGTCGAACGCCTGCTGTAGGAATGTCCGGGCCACAGACGGTACGTCTTCATGGGCTATACGCGGGGCGGGAAAAACATTTGCCACTAGGCTGTCGTGAAAAGCGGTGGTGCCTTCGACGACAACGCCTCCGCCGCATGTTGCGCACAAATATAGCGCCCATGCTTTCGGCGGCTGATCGTCGGCTCTATCTGTTCCTTTTGCGTTTTCCGACGCCCAGACATTGTACATCATGGGTGTGGCAACGGAGCAATGAGGGCACCTTTGGATTTGTAACTGTCTAGAAATCCGCACCATTTCAAAACCGTGAAAAATGGATCGACCGTGATCCGAGTGTCATTACAACTTCTAATGTCAACATAAGCTTAGTATTTGTTTTAGTTCCAGTGCAGCACGGTCCGTTTACGACTTTTATTTAGCCTCATATCCCAATCAATCAGTCTTTCCCGGCCAGCTATTCCTTTTTCCATTTGGTGAAGCTGGTACCTCTCTACGCACCAAGCCTATGGCGCCTAAAACCCATCCGCCGCGGTACCGTTTTCTATTCCGCGTCATGTGGGCGCCAAAGCCGCCACCTACATCTCCAACGCCCGCAATTTCGCCACCGCGAAATCCACGAAGGCCCGTGTCTTGGCGGAAACGTGTCGTCCCTCGGCATGAACGACGTGGATCGGCAGCGGCGGTTCCTCGTAATCCTGAAGCGTCAGACGCAACTGGCCGGCGGCGACGTGCCGGCTGACCTGGTAGGAGAGCGGGCGGGACAGTCCCCAGCCGGTGACCGAGGCGGCGATCGCGGCGTCGACCGTGTTGCAATAGAGGCGCGGATGGAGCGTGGCGGCGGCGCCGTCGGGGGCGAAGTGCCAGTCGAGCGGTGCGGACGAGCCGGTGTTGACGATGGTGGCGTGGTTGGCGAGATCGGCGGGTGTCTTCGGTTCGCCGTGGCGCTCGAAATAGTAGGGCGCGCCGCAGACGACGCGGCGGACGCTTCCCACCTTGATCGCCGTCTGGTCGGAATCCTGCAGGCGGCCGATGCGGATCGCAACGTCGATCCCCTCCTCCACCAGGCTGACGATCCTGTCGAACAAGAGCACACGGCCGGTCACGCCCTTATGGATATCGAGAAACTCGGTCATGACGGGCATGATATGCAGCTGCCCGAACTGCACGGGCGCGGTGATGGTCAGCATGCCTGATGGCGTCGCGTGCGAGCCGCCGGCGGAAGCCTCGGCTTCGTCGATCTCGGTCAGGATGCGCTTGCAATCATCGGCATAGCGTCGGCCGGCCTCGGTCAGATTGACCGATCGCGTCGAGCGCACGAAGAGACGCGCGCCGGTGGCATCCTCGAGAAAGGCCACGGCGCGGGTGACGGCGGGCGGGCTCATGTGCAACTGGCGCGCTGCTTCCGCGAAGCTTGCCGTCTCAGAGACCCGCACCAGGACTTTCATGCATTGAAGCCGATCCATATCGTCGCCTTTATTCCACTCAGAGAAACAGTCCATTTCTCATAATCGAAATTCCATACGAAATCAGGAACAATTATTCTTCCGGGCAATATCAACGGAGACCAGTTCCATGAAGCTCTACTCGCACCCGCTTTCCGGCCACGCGCACCGCGCCTGCCTGTTCATCTCGCTTGCCGGGATCGACGCAGAGATTGTCGATATCGATCTCGCCGGTGGCGAGCACAAGAAGCCGGCCTTCCTGGCGCTCAACCCGTTCGGGCAGATCCCCGTGCTCGATGATAACGGGCTGGTGCTTGCGGATTCGAATGCGATCCTGGTCTACCTCGCCAAGAAGCATGCGCCGGACTGGCTGCCTGAGGATGCCGTGGGCGCCGCTGCCGTTCAGCGCTGGCTTTCGGTGGCTGCCGGCGAGATCGCCTATGGCCCGGCCGCCGCGCGGCTGGTGACGGTGTTCGGCGCGAGCTTCGACACCGAAGAGGTGATCGGACGCGCGCACCGCATTCTGGCGCTGATCGATGCGGAACTGGCGGACAAGCCATGGATCGCGGCGGATCGGCCGACGATCGCCGACGTCGCGCTCTACAGCTACATCGCCCGCGCGCCGGAGGGGAATGTCGATCGCTTCCGCTACGGCAATGTCAGCGCCTGGCTGAAGCGCATGGAAGCGCTGCCCGGCTTCCGGCCATTTCAGAAGACGGCGATCGGCATTCCCGACGCGGCCTGAGACAGGCCACGCGCCGCCGCCGGTCTTTGAAAATCCACGAAGGAGAATGTCATGCTTGCATTGAAGCAGACTGAAAAGCCTTCCCCGTGGCATGACGGGGAGATTGCCCTGCAGGAAAAAGCCGGCGTCGCGGCGCGCATGAAGGATGTGGGCGCGCGCGTGCTGCGCGACCACCTGATCGACCAGCATCGCCAGTTCTACCCGCAGCTCCCCTTCATCGTGCTCGGTACGGTGGACGCCAATGGCGACGCATGGGCGACGCTGCGGGCCAACTATCCTGGGTTCCTCGACAGTCCCGATGTGCATACGCTGAGCGTCAAGCTTGCGCGCGAGCCCGGCGATCCGGCCGATCGGGGGATGGAGGATGGCGATGCGATCGGCATGCTCGGCATCGAGCTGCAGACGCGCCGGCGCAACCGGCTGAACGGCACGATCGCACGCAAGGCGGCGGATCGCTTCGATGTGACTGTCGGGCAGTCCTACGGCAACTGCCCGCAATATATCCAGCTGCGCGATTTCGGCTTCAGCCGCGAGCCTGAAATCTTCTCGGCCGTGCTGCCCATCGTTTCGGAGGTGCTGGATGCGCGGGCGGTGGCGCTGATCTCGAAGTCGGACACGTTCTTCGTGGCGTCCTATGCCGATCGTGACGATGGCGAGCGGCAGGTGGATGTTTCGCACCGGGGCGGCAAGCCGGGCTTCGTGCGGATCGGCGAGGATGGGGTTCTGACGATCCCCGACTTCGCCGGCAATCTGTTCTTCAATACGCTCGGCAATATTCTCATCAATGGCCGCGCCGGGCTTGTCTTCGTCGACTTCGACAGCGGCGACCTGCTGCAATTGTCGGGTGATGCCGAGGTCATCCTGGATTCGCCCGAGATCGCCGCCTTCCAGGGTGCGGAACGTCTCTGGCGCTTCCGCCCGCGCCATGTCGTCTATCGGGCGGATGCGCTGCCGCTGCGGTGGAATGCGCGCGCCGACGGGCAATCGCCGAACGCGCTGATGACCGGCGATTGGAAGTCGGCGGCCGGGCGCATCAGCGCCGCCGAGATGGCGAGCCGCTGGCGGCCGTTGCGGGTGGCACGGATTGTCGATGACAGTGCAGGCATCCGCTCGTTCCACCTGGAGCCCGTCGATGGTGGCGGGCTGATCGCGCATGCGGCCGGGCAATATCTGCCGATACGCGTCAATGTACCGGGCGAAGATCGGCCGCTGATCCGGACCTATACGCTGTCCGTGGCGCCGTCCGACTACCGCTACCGCATCAGCGTGAAGCGGGAGGGTGTCGTCTCGCGCCATCTGCACGACCACATCAGTGTCGGCGATATCATCGAGGCGCGCGCGCCTGGCGGCACGTTCGGCATCGATGCGGCGGAGCAGCGGCCGGCGGTGATGCTGGCGGCCGGTATCGGCATTACGCCGCTGCTCGCCATGCTCAGGCATGTCGTCTACGAGGGGTTTCGCAAGCGCGGGATGCGGCCGGTGTGGCTGTTCTATTCCGCGCACAACAAGGCCGAGCGTGCCTTTGACGACGAGATCGGTGCGCTGGTCGCGGCCTCCGGCGGAGCGGTCAGGCTGGTCCGGCTGCTTGGGGATGTCTCGGGTGCGGTCGAGGGGCGAGACTATGACGCGCAGGGGCGGATCGACATGGCGCTGTTGCGCGCCGTGCTGCCGTTCAACGATTACGACTTCTACCTCTGCGGCCCGCCGAGCTTCATGCCGTCGGTCTATGACGGGCTGCGTGGTCTCAACATCGCGGATGGCAGGATCCATGCCGAGGCGTTTGGCGTCGCATCGGTTGCGCGATCGGGTGGCGTTTCGGCCGAGGCTGCCTCCGTGCAGGCTCGGGCGGCGGCGGATGTCGCGGTGCCTGTCTGTTTCACGCAATCGGCCAAGGAAGCGCGGTGGGAGCCCGAGGGCGGCACATTGCTTGAGCTTGCCGAGGCGCGCGGGTTGCAGCCGGAGTTCAGCTGCCGGCTCGGCAATTGCGGCAGCTGCCGGACCAAGGTGCTGTCGGGTGCGGTTGCCTATGTGAGGGAGCCGACGGCCGAAGTGGCCGAGGACGAGGCTTTGATCTGTTGCGCGGTTCCGGCCGAGGGCGAGACGCGGCTGGAGCTTGATCTCTAGAGAATGGTGAGGGTGACCGGGGTACGGCAGGTGCCGCTCAAATATCCGGTTTCCTGCCAATATCCAGTTTGCTGTCATGGCGCGGCGTGATAATCAGCCGCGCATGACAAAGACCTCTTCCCATTCTCCCATCCACGTCGTCGGCGGCGGGCTCGCGGGCTCCGAAGCCGCGTGGCAGATCGCAAACGCCGGCGTCCCCGTCATCCTGCACGAGATGCGCGGCGTGCGCGGCACCGATGCTCACAAGACGGACCATCTGGCCGAACTCGTCTGTTCCAACTCTTTCCGCTCCGACGATGCGACCGCCAATGCCGTCGGCGTCATCCATGCGGAAATGCGCATGGCGGGATCGCTGATCATGGCCTGCGCCGACAAGCACCAGGTGCCGGCCGGCGGCGCGCTGGCTGTCGATCGCGACGGGTTCTCGGAAGCAGTCACCCGGGCGGTGCACGATCATCCGCTCATCACTGTGGTGCGCGAGGAGATCACCGGTCTTCCGCCGAAGGAGTGGGATCTGGCGATCGTCGCCACCGGCCCGCTGACGGCGCCGTCGCTTGCGAGCGCCATCCAGGCCGAGACCGGCGCCGATGCGCTCGCCTTCTTCGATGCCATCGCGCCGATCGTCTATCGCGAGAGCATCGACATGGATATCTGCTGGTACCAGTCTCGCTACGACAAGGTCGGCCCAGGCGGCACCGGCAAGGATTACATCAACTGCCCGATGGACGAGGCGCAGTACAATGCCTTCGTCGATGCGCTGATCGCCGGCGACACGGTCGGTTTCAAGGAATGGGAAGGCACGCCCTATTTCGACGGCTGCCTGCCGATCGAGATCATGGCGGAGCGCGGCCGCGAGACGTTGCGCCATGGACCGATGAAGCCGATGGGGCTTACCAACGCGCATAACCCGACGGTCAAGGCCTATGCCGTCGTGCAGCTGCGCCAGGACAATGCGCTCGGCACGCTCTACAACATGGTCGGCTTCCAGACGAAGCTGAAATACGGCGCGCAGACCGAGATCCTCAAGATGATCCCGGGATTGCAGAATGCCGAGTTCGCGCGTCTCGGCGGCCTGCACCGCAACACCTATATCAACTCGCCGACGCTGCTCGACGGTTCGCTGACGCTGAAGTCGCGGCCGGGCCTGCGCTTCGCAGGCCAGATCACCGGCTGCGAAGGTTATGTCGAGAGCGCCAGCGTCGGCCTGCTCGCCGGCCGTTTCGCGGCTGCCGAACGCAAGGGCGAAACGGTGTCTCTGCCGCCGGCGACGACCGCGCTCGGCTCGCTGCTCGGCCATATCACCGGCGGGCATATCAGCAACGACGAGGAACCGGGCAAGCGCTCCTTCCAGCCGATGAACATCAATTTCGGGCTGTTTCCGGAGCTCGAGCCGGGCTCGATCGTCAAGCCGGAGGGCGTGAAGCGCTTTCGCGGCAAGGACAAGACGATCATGAAGCGGCAGCTGATCGCCAAGCGGGCGCTGAGCGACTGTGCGACGTGGCTTGGCGAGACATTGCCGGTGGCAAAGACGGCCTGATCAGGCCGCTCTGCTCACAAGCCAAGACAGGTCAGTGGGTGACCGGCCCATTGGCCTTTTTCCAGGCGTCGATGCCGCCCTCGATGTGGCATGCGGATGCGATGCCGGCGTCGTGCGCGGCCTGCACAGCCATGGCGGAGCGTTCGCCGAAGGCGCAGTAGAAGACCAGGCGCTTGGTGGTGGATACGCCGAGTTCATGCAGAACGCCGCCGGCGCTGATGCTTTCTGCAAGCGCCGGATAGGGAAAATGCAGCGATGACGGGATGACGCCGTGGCGCTGGCGTTCGCTATCCTCGCGAAGGTCGATCAGCGCGACATCAGGCCTGCCCATCAGATCAAAAACCTGCCGGACGCTCAATGACCATCCGTGGCTGTCGACGTCGTGATGATCCATGCCGATCTTCATGTTGGCCGGCACCGCCACGTCCATCATCTTCGGATTGGCGAGCTTCAGATTGTTCATCAGGTCGGCATATTCATCGGCCGAGCGCACCTGCAGGCGCGGGTTGAAGGTCTTCTCCTAGCCGATCGTCGAGACGGTGTCGCCCTTGTAGTCGTGGGCGGGGTAGACGAGCGTCGTATCCGGCAACTTCAGCAGGCGGCCGAAGATGGATTCGAACTGGGCGCGCGGATCGCCGTTCTGGAAATCGGTGCGGCCGGTGCCGCGGATCAGCAGCGTGTCGCCGGTGAAGACACGGTCGGGAAGCACGAAACTATAGCTATCGTCCGTATGGCCGGGCGTATAGATGACATCGAGCGACAGGCCCTCGATGGTCAGCCTGTCGTTGTCGGACAGGCGCATCGAGACGACATCGGCCTTGGTCTGCTCCCCCATCACGGTCGTGCAGTGGGTCTTGTCGCGCACGGCGCCAAGACCGGTGATGTGATCGGCATGCAGATGCGTGTCCACGGCCTTGACCAGCTTCAGGTCGAGTTCGTGGATGAGTTGCAGGTAGCGATCGACTTTTTCAAGCACAGGATCGATGATCAGCGCCTCGCCGCCCCGCCTGCTTGCCATCAGGTAGGAGTAGGTGCTGGATGCGGGGTCGAAAAGCTGACGGAAGATCATCTTCGCCTCCTGCGTTCTGTCCGATATCGATGTCCCGCGACCAGGCTCAGCCCTTCGGCTGCGGCACGATGCGGATGTAGGGCTTGGGCGACACCCAGCCGTCAGGGTACTGCTTCTTGGCGTCTTCGTCGGAGACCGAGCCGGCGATGATGACGTCGCCGCCGTTCTGCCAGTTGGCCGGCGTCGCGACCTTGTGCTTGGCGGTCAGCTGCAGAGAATCGATGACGCGGATGACTTCATCGAAGTTGCGGCCCGTCGTCATCGGGTAGACGAGGATGAGCTTGATCTTCTTGTCCGGGCCGATGACGAAGACATTGCGAACCGTCTGGTTGTCGGCCGCGGTGCGCACAGTGGGATCACCCGACACGGCTGCCGGCAGCATGTGGTAAAGCTTGGAGACGTTGAAATCGACGTCGGCGATCATCGGGTAGTTGGGGCGCGTGCCTTGCGTTTCCTCGATGTCGTTCATCCAGCCGTCGTGACGATCCAGCGGATCGACGGAGAGGCCGATGATCTTGACGCCGCGCTTGTCGAACTCCGGCTTGATCTTCGCCATGTAACCGAGTTCCGTGGTGCAGACCGGCGTGAAATCCTTGGGATGCGAAAACAGGACCGCCCAGGAGCTGCCGATCCAATCGTGAAAATTGATCGTGCCTTCGGTCGTCTGCGCCTCGAAATCTGGAGCAATGTCGTTGATGGCAAGCATAATTACCTCCAATAAGTTGTAGGAAAATTCACACGGTTTCGCTGAGTGCGCGAAACATGCTCCACTTTGGAGCGTTAGGCAATATGAAACGAAAGAGGTAGCGCGGCCTGAAAATCGCGTGGCTGTCGGGTCGACCGGGGGCCGATATGATCAGCGCATGCCGGCAGAAACCGACAAACCCCACCATGCGGATTCGCTGGTTTTCACCGGGCCGGTTTGTTAGATTTGCGTTCGACATTCCACGCCACGACAGACCCACCACGCAATGCGGCACGACTTTGAAATGGCCGGCGGCTTTTTCACAAATCGGTCCTGATTTGGGAGCCACCGGCAGCTGAGGAGGAGAAGCTGAGCATGGCATACCAGGTATCGATCCACCCCGCGCTCGATGGCGGGGTCAAGAAGGGCCAGGCGAATTTCGGGGGCGGCACGCTCGTCTGCGCTTGCGCCAGCCGCCCGGTAAAAGTCTCGGTCAAGGGCACGGTCGCCCACAACCATGCCTGCGGCTGCACCAAGTGCTGGAAGCCGAAAGGTGCCGCCTTCTCGGTGGTCGCTGTCGCCTCGACAGACAACGTCAGCGTTCTCGAAAATGGCGACAAGCTCGCCGTCGTCGACAAGGACGCGCTGATCCAGCGCCACGCCTGCAAGGAGTGCGGCGTCCACATGTACGGCCCCGTCGAGCGCGACCACGCCTTCAAGGGCCTGTCCTTCGTCCACCCCGAACGCTTCCGGGAAGCAGGCTGGCCCGAACCCACCTTCGCCGCCTTCGTCTCCTCGATCATCGAGAGCGGGACCCCACCCTCGGCGATGTCAGGCGTTCGCAGCCGGTTGAACGAGCTCGGGCTTGCGGCCTACGACTGCCTGAACCCGACGCTGATGGATGTACTCGCGACCTTCGCCGCGAAGAAAGCCGGCACGCTGAAGGAGGCGTGAGGATCGCGCTCACCGTGAAACCCGCTGCGCGCCGGCCGCGCGCAGCGCCTTCGCATGCCAATCCATGTATTTTTAGGAAGCGCCGACTGTGTCGATTTGATAAGCTGCAGCCAACGACAAACCAAGGGACCACGCATGTCCGCAACATCCGCCTTGTCTCTAACAAAACAACAGCAGGATCTCATCGATCGTTTGGTCGAGACCGGCCGTTTCGACGGCGCGAACGATGTTGTGTCGACGGGGCTTCGCTTGGTCGAAGAGCGTGAACGGCAAGCGGCGGCATTTATTGCCGGGCTCGAGGCCGAGATCGAAAAAGGGCTGGCCAGTGGCCCTTCGGAACCGATGGAGCCGATGAAGGACCTCCTCGTCAAGTTCCGCACCGGAAAGATATGAGCCGCGGCACGATACGTCGTCGACGGCAGTTCCTTCTGGATGCCCTTGATGCCTGGAACTTCATTGCCAAGGATAGCGAATCTCGGGCGGACGAGTTCGCGTTGAGGCTTGAAGATCGGGCACAGATATTTGCCGACAATCCATTTCTTGGCGTAACCCGTTTTCCGAAGTTCCCAAACCTCCTGCTTTTTACTTTCAGACAATATATCGTGGTCTATGAACCCATTTCCGATGGATCGGGCATAGAATTGGTCCGCCTCTTACCTGCCGCGCGAGACTATCACCGCTTCTTTGAAGACTGACACTACAGGACACCGACAAACACCCATGCACCATATTTACGTTGACGCAGACGCCTGCCCGGTCAAGCCCGAGGTCCTCAAGGTCGCCGAACGGCTGAGCATCGAAGTGACCTTCGTCGCCAATTCCGGCCTGCGCCCCTCGCGCGACCCGATGGTGCACAACGTCATCGTCTCCAACGCCTTCGACGCCGCCGACAACTGGATCGCCGAACATTGCGGATCGGGCGACGTGGTGGTCACCGCCGATGTGCCGCTCGCGGTGCGTTGCGTCGCGGCGGGCGCCTTTGTCACCGGCCCCACCGGCCGTGTCTTCGACGACACCAATATCGGCATGGCCTCCGCCATGCGCGATCTCGGCGCGCATCTGCGCGAGACCGGCGAAAGCAAGGGCTACAACGCCGCCTTCGGTCCAAAGGACCGCTCCCGTTTCCTCGAAACATTCGATCGGCTGTGCCGCCGCGCCAAGGCCGTCACGCCACCACCAGGAGAATAGAATGAACATCATTTCCCAGGCGACCGCCTTTGGCGGCATGCAGGGCGTTTTCACGCATACGTCCGATGCCCTGAAGTGCGACATGACCTTCGCGGTCTTCGTGCCCCCGCAGGCGATCGAAAAGCCCTGCCCGGTTCTGTGGTATCTCTCGGGCCTCACCTGCACCCACGCCAACGTCATGGAAAAGGGCGAGTATCGCCGCATGGCAGCCGAGCTCGGCCTGATCATCGTCTGCCCCGATACCAGCCCGCGCGGCAACGACGTGCCGGATGAACTGACCAACTGGCAGATGGGCAAGGGCGCCGGCTTCTATCTGAACGCCACCGAAGAGCCCTGGGCCGAAAACTACCAGATGTACACTTACATCACCGAGGAACTGCCCGCCTTCATCCGCCCGCACTTCCGCATGGACATGGATCGCCAGGGCATTTTCGGCCACTCCATGGGCGGCCACGGCGCCATGACTATCGCGCTGAAGAACCCCGGCCGCTTCAAGAGCTGCTCGGCCTTCGCGCCGATCGTCGAGCCTTCGACCGCCGACTGGTCCGCCCCGGCCTTCGAAAAATATCTCGGCTCAGACCGTGCCGCATGGCGTCAGTACGACGCCTGCGCCTTGGTCAAGGATGGCGCACGCTTCCCGGAGTTCCTGATCGACCAGGGCAAGGCCGACGGCTTCCTGGAAAACGGCCTGCGCCCCTGGCTCTTCGAAGAAGCGATCAAGGACACCGACATCAAGCTGACGCTGCGCATGCACGAACGCTACGACCACTCCTACTACTTCATCTCGACCTTCATGGACGATCACCTGAAGTGGCACGCCGAGCGTCTCGGCTGATAAATCCTGAAAACACGATCGGCCCCGAAAGGGGCCGATCGGTTGATGCGCTCGTCCCCGGCGCATCCTTTATGTTGCTTGATCAGACCGCGCCGCGGGACAGGCCCGCGGCCGTCAGATCACGCCTTGTTCTTGTCGATCGCGAAAGCGCCGGCGCCGGTGAACACCAGGGCCAGGAAGACGAAGCAATACAGGATTGCCGCTTCGCCGCCGTTCTCGGCCGGGAAGAAGCCGCGCGGCTGGTGCGCCATGAAGTAGGCGACCGCCATCTGGCCCGACAGGATGAAGGCAACCGGGCGCGTGAAGAAACCGACGAGGATCGCCAGACCGCCGATGGTCTCAAGCAGAGCGGCGAAAAGGATCAGCGGCGGCAGCGGACCGCCTTCACCCTGGGGAATCGGGAAGGCGAAAAGCTTCATCGTGCCGTGCTCGATGAAGAGCAGAGCGGTGATGATGCGGAGCGCGGCCAAGGCGTACGGCTGGTACGCGTTAAGGCGTTCGAAACGGGGCATAAAACTCTCCTTAGGTCAAAAGACAGAGGAGCGTTAGCGATCTGGTTGAAAACAGAGAAGTCACGTTTTTTGGTGCTCCCATCACATCCGCTTGATTTTCATTGATTTTCCACGACTTATTCACCTTAGAGGGGAATATTGTCGTGTTTCTTCCAGGGATTGGTAAGATCCTTGTTACGCAGCATCTTCAATCCGCGCGCCAACCGTCTGCGGGTCGAGTGCGGCATGATTACCTCATCGACATAGCCTCGCTCGGCCGCCACGAAGGGAGAGAGGAACCGCTCCTCGTACATCTTCGTATGTTCGGCGATCTTTTCAGGATCGGCGATATCCTTGCGGAAGATGATCTCGACCGCGCCCTTGGCACCCATCACGGCGATTTGCGCCGTCGGCCAGGCATAGTTCAGATCCCCGCGCATATGCTTCGACGCCATGACATCGTAAGCGCCGCCGAACGCCTTGCGGGTGATGACGGTCAGCTTCGGCACGGTCGCCTCGGCATAGGCGAAGAGCAGCTTCGCCCCGTGCTTGATCAACCCGCCATATTCCTGCGCCGTCCCCGGCAGGAAGCCCGGCACATCCACGAAGGTGACGATCGGGATGTTGAAGCAGTCGCAGAAGCGCACGAAGCGGGCGGCCTTGCGTGAGGCGTCGCTGTCGAGAACGCCTGCCAGCACCATCGGCTGGTTGGCGACGAAGCCGACCGTTGAGCCCTCGATCCGGCCGAAGCCGCAGACGATGTTCTTGGCGAAGCTCGCCTGGATCTCGAAGAAATCCCCCTCGTCCGCCGTCTTCAGGATCAGTTCCTTGATGTCGTAAGGCTTGTTGGCATTGGCGGGCACCAGCGTATCCAGCGACGCATCCGTCTCCGTCACTGACTGGTAACATTCGATCTCCGGCACCGGCGATGTGTTCGACTGCGGCAGGAGATCGATCAGCCGGCGCACCTGCAGCAGCGCCTCGACATCGTTGTCATAGGCGCCGTCGGCGATTGAGGATTTCGTCGTGTGCACCGAGGCGCCGCCGAGCTCCTCCGCCGTGACCGTCTCGTTGGTCACGGTCTTGACGACGTCAGGACCGGTCACGAACATGTAGGAGGTGTCGCGCACCATGAAGATGAAATCTGTCATCGCGGGCGAATAAACGTCACCCCCGGCGCATGGCCCCATGATGACCGAGATCTGCGGAATGACGCCCGAGGCGAGAACGTTGCGCTGGAACACCTCGGCATAGCCACCGAGTGCTGCCACACCCTCCTGGATGCGCGCGCCGCCGGCGTCATAGATGCCGATGATCGGCGCGCGGTTCTTCAGCGCCATGTCCTGGACCTTTATGATCTTCTCGGCATGCGCCTCAGACAGCGAGCCGCCGAAGACCGTGAAATCCTTGGCGAAGACGAAGACCGTGCGGCCATTGACAGTGCCCCAGCCGGTCACCACGCCATCGCCGGCGATCCGGCTCTTCTCCATGCCGAAATCGTTGGAGCGGTGTTCGACGAACATGCCGAACTCCTCGAAGGACCCCTCGTCGAGAATGAGATCGATGCGCTCGCGCGCGGTCAGCTTGCCACGCTTGTGCTGCGCCTCGATCCTGGCCTCCCCGCCACCCTTGCGGGCGATGTCACGGCGGCGTTCGAGCTCTTCGAGAATTTCCTTCAAGGCGACCTCCCGTTACGGCGCGCTTATTCCGAGCCCGGGCTGAGCGTGAAGATCGACCGGATACGCGCTGCGATGTTTTCAGCAAGAATTTCTTCCGACGCATCGGAAAGGTTCGAGCGGCTGAGCACGTCGAACGTCGACACGGCGATCACGGTGCCGTCTTCGACGGAGGCCGCGTCAACCGTTATCTTCGCCGAGCTCTGGCTCTTGTCGTAGCCCTGCCCCGTCGTGACGGAGACGACGCGGATGGTGAGCACGACGCGCGGATAGACCTCGGTGCGAACCGTGGCATTGATCGCCTTGTTGACGCGATCACCCACGCCCGCCAGCACCGCGGGCGGCACTTTCGGGCCGGAAACGACCACGGCGCTGCGCACGTCGTAAATTGGTCCCGGCGGCTCCTTGGGCATCAGCGAGCCGCAGGAAATCAGCGCCAAACCCGAAACGAGCGCGATAAAAGACAGTAAAATTTTTGAAATAACCGACTGAAACATATTCATGACGAAAAACCGCGTCCACCCCATTAAGAGTCGCGATCTTCGCCATAAAGACGGTCATGGCAATCTATTTCAGCCCTTCAGTGCCAAAAAAGCACGCGTGGCCGCCAGAAAATCGATGAAACGCAGCGCGCGGCGCTCTTCCGCCTCCTCGTCGCTGCCCCAGTGCTCGATCGTCCAGTCCTCTTCGAGATGCGCCAGCGACCACACCTCGTTTTCGTCGAGCTCGCGTTCGGCAAAAGCCAGCGCCAGCAGTGCGGATCCCGTCAGCGTCGTGATGGTGTGCAGCACGGCGAGCGCGATCGCATTGTCGTGCTTGCGCAGCCCCGCCGAAAACGCCGCAATGGCACCCTGTGGCTGCTGTTGATGGACAATGCCCTCGGCGAGGATAAAGCGCGCGCCGAGCGTATTCGACGCCCAGTCGAGCACCGGATCCCAGAGCTTGGTCTGCCGCGCCACCAGCTCCTCCGGCCCTTCGGCGCGGTAGCAGAGCATATCGGTGCCGGAAAAGCGCAGAATGTCTTCGAAGACGGCCTGCGTATCGGTTGCAACACCATCGATCGCCGTGTTGATCAGCTTGGTCAAAGGCATGGAGCCTGGATCGATCTCGTCGCCCTGCGCCTTCCACTCGTCGGCCATCAGCTCGGCAAGTTTGCGCGTCGGAGCCGCCAGAAGATTGCGGGCCGGCGTCCGCACGGCCTTGCCGTCGAGTTCGACGACGAAGCCGGCTCCAGTGCCTTGGGGGTCGGTGCCTTGGGCCTCACTCACCGAGACGTCCTTATAAAAACGCTTCGGCAGCGGCTTCTTCATCTGGATCTGCGCGCGGCGGATCGGATCGGGATGGCTCAGCCCCTCGGACAGGTCGTTCAACAGATCACGCATGGCTCACCTCAGGAAAAATGCTTCAGTATATCGGCCGGATGATAGGCGATCGTATCGGCGCCTGCCGCAATCAGATCGTCGACGCTGGCATAGCCCCAGGACACACCGATCGCGGTGGCGCCCGCAGCCTTTGCCATCTGCATATCGTAAATCGCGTCGCCGATGACAATGGTATCGGCGGGATTCATCCCCGTTTCACTGCAGCATTCCGTCACCATGGCCGGATGCGGCTTCGACGGGCAATCGTCAGCAGTGCGCGACACGATGAAATCGCGGGAAAAGCCGTGCGTCTCCAGAACATGCACCAGCCCGCGACGCGACTTGCCGGTGACGGCGCCGATCAGCACCTCGTCCTTTTCAGCCAGCGTACGGATCAACTCGCTGATGCCATCGAACAGCGGCACGTCGACGCCGGCTTCGGCGCGCACATCGGCGTAGATCGCCTTGTAATGCGCCGTCATCGCCACCGCCTCGTCGTCCACATGCGGCTTGCCCTGCATGCGGGCGATGGCGATATCGAGCGTCAGCCCGATGATCGCCTTGGTCTGCGAGAGATCAGGCCGGTCATGACCGAAATGCACGAAAGTGCGCGCCATCACCTCATGGATCAGCGCAGCGCTGTCGACAAGCGTGCCGTCGCAATCGAACAATGCCAGTTTCATTCCCGAATTCATTCGAAGTCTTCCCGGTCAGCTTCAGCCAGGTCGAGGCCGAGCAAGTTCCAGGTCTGAACCATGTGCGGCGGCAGCGGCGCGGTCACCCGCAGGCGCCCGCCATTCGGATGCGGAATGTCGATCTTGCGGGCGTGCAGATGCAGCCGCTTCTGGATGCCGCCGGGGAAATCCCAGTTGTGGTCGTCGTCGAAGTATTTGGGGTCGCCGATAATCGGATGACCGATATGCAGCGCGTGGACGCGCAGCTGGTGGGTACGGCCGGTATACGGCTCCATCTCCAGCCAGGCGAGGTTCTGCGCCGCCGTCTCGCGCACCTTGTAATAGGAGATCGCGTGGTCGGCGCCCTCCTCGCCATGCTTGCAGACTCGCATACGGTCTCCATCCGGCGTCTGTTCCTTCACCAACCAGGTCGAGATCTTGTCCTCGTGCTTGCGCGGCACGCCCTTGACCAGCGACCAGTAGGTCTTCTTGGTGTCGCGCTCGCGAAACGCCGCCGTCAGCTTCTGCGCAGCACCGCGCGTGCGGGCGATGACCAGCACGCCCGAGGTGTCGCGGTCGAGACGATGGACCAGCCGCGGCTTCTCGCCCTTCGGGCTCGTCCAGGCCTCCAGCATCTTGTCGATGTTGCGCGTCACGCCGGAACCGCCCTGCACGGCAAGGCCGGCCGGCTTGTTGAGCACGATCACCTTGTCGTCCTCATGCAGCACCATTCGCTGCAACAGCTCGTAGTCGCCGCCGTGCTTGAGATCATGGCTGGCGATCGGCCCGGCCTTCTTGGCGTCGACATCGAGCGGCGGCACGCGCACCACCTGCCCCGGCTGCACGCGCGCATCGGTCTTCACGCGACCGCCATCGACACGCACCTGGCCGGAACGCATCAGCTTCTGCAGCGGACCGAATCCGAGGCCGGGATAGTGGATCTTGAACCAACGATCGAGGCGCATGCCCGCCTCGTCGGCTTCGACGGTAATATGTTCAATGCCAGCCATGTCTGTACTTTCGGAAAGAGTTGCCGGCACCAGGCGCGGCCTTTGCCGCTGGCTTTAGAGCATTTTACGCAAAAACGGAAACCTGAATCTCAGATCCCCTTTCAGATCAATGCGCGCATGATCGCAAGCCCCGCGAAAACCGCCGCCATCGACAGCCCGACGCTCGCCACCATATAGACCGCCGCCGACGCCATCGCCCCGCGCTCGATCAGCGAGATCGCATCCAGCGAAAAGGCGGAGAACGTCGTGAAGCCGCCGAGAAAACCGGTGATTAGCAAAAGCCGCAATTCGTTCGACGCATTGAAACGCCGCGCGATCAGCTCCGCGAAAACGCCGATGACGAAACATCCCACAACATTGACGACAAGCGTCCCCCACGGAAAGCCCGTGCCCATCAGCCGCAACGACCACTGGCCGACATAATAGCGAAGCACGGAACCGATGGCGCCGCCGACAGCGACGAGAAGAGCCTGGATCATAGGCCTTGTGTAGCGCAGGCAGGATGCGTTGCCAATTGACCGCGTCCGCTGCTCTCCGCCCACTCCATCGATAATTCGCTCTAATCTTAATTGCAGGATTGATCGGCCTTACAGAAATGGCAACGTATGATTGCGCATTCTGAGTGAACGCAGCTTCGAGGACTTGCGATTGGCGATACGACGAAAATGGCTGTACGCAGCATCAGCGTGGGTGGTGCTCGTGATCGTCTCGATCACCGCGGTGGCGCTCTATGATGAGGCGCCCGGGCAACTTCGTTCGATGCTCAAGATCAAGGAACTCCCGGTGTCGGCAAAGAATATCAAGTGCACAGGACCATTCGTCATAACGGACGCTCTGGTAACGTGCGGCTTCGAGATCGAGCCTAACGACATGGCATCGATGCTGGTCGGCTGGCGCTTCTCAAGAGAAAATGCCAGCCGCAATTCTCAGAGCGTGGACTATATCGACAACGACCTCCGCTCCGAATTCACACCATTCAACGCGAACGACATCTATCGCGCCGATGAGGATCAGTTTGGACCCGCAGGAGGCCATCTCTTCGTCGTCATCGACAAGGACAGGCGCAAAGCCCTGGTAGACCTCTATATCGAATAGGCGGCGGGCAGCTCACCACTCCACCTCAATAGCTGCACGGCCGGTCGTTGTTGAAACCATAGGCGCAGGCCGAGTTCAGCGGCATGCTGGCATCGCGGCTCTGCTCCGTCGTGGTGCAGGCCGTGGCTATGAAGGCGGTGACGACAAGCGCTGCCGCCAAGGCAAGAGAGTGAAAACGGCGCATCTGAACGTCTCCTCTGAAGGACCGGTACTATTTTGTTGTCGAGTAATGCGGGAAGTAACGCGGCAATGAGGCAGATATAGCGGCGCAATACATTCGCACTATAGCTTGAGAACCGGAATTAAGCACAAGAACAATCACGATCGATCATATTTTAGCGATATTCTTATCAGGACAGGAAGGTCCGCCGTCCTAAATCTGTCACATGACAGTTCTGGTTGGTTCCATTTCGGCAAGTACGGCGGCCGCGGCGTTTGAAGCGCTGCGCATCCCCCCGCGCGTCTCCGCCAGCACCGCCGCCAAGGATGCCCGCAAGGTGGCCGACATCAAGCGCCGGACCGATGCCGGCCAGGATACCGATGAATCAGCCGCCGTCATCAACTCCACCGAAGTCGCGCTCGACCTGATGACCATGGGCCAGCGCCAGCCGCAGGCCGCGCTCCAGCAGGCTCTCAAGCTTTACGAAGAAGACTGAGACCACCCGTCCCGATCGATCCGCAATTCGATCGGCAAAGAAGACCGCGACAAAAAATTGCTCGCCGGCGACATTCCCCCTTGCCAAGCACCGCCATCGCCAGATAATTGCGCTCAACCTTGTTGGGAGAAGCCGGCTCGTCGCAGCCGGTGCCGAAGGAGCAACCGCCCCGGAAACTCTCAGGCAAAAGGACCAGCAAGGGGCAGACGGAACTCTGGAGAGACGCGTTTTCGAAACGCGCGCCGAAGGGATAACAATCTCAGGCAAACAGACAGAGGGGGCTCGAAACAAGGCGCAACCGCGCCCGAATATTTGAGCCCGCGCATGGAACCCACGCGCAAACACCGGAGGCGTCCTTGGACGATACTGCTGCCCTGAAGAAAACCCCGCTGCATGACCTGCATCTGTCGCTCGGCGCCCGCATGGTACCGTTTGCGGGCTATGACATGCCGGTCCAATATCCGGCCGGCGTGATGAAGGAACATCTGCAGACCCGCGCAGCCGCCGGTCTCTTCGATGTGTCCCACATGGGTCAGGTCGTCATCAAGGCGAAGTCGGGCAAGTATGAGGACGCAGCACTCGCGCTGGAAAGCCTCGTTCCCGTCGATATCCTCGGGCTGGCCGAAGGACGCCAGCGCTACGGTTTCTTCACCGACGACAATGGCGGCATTCTCGACGACCTGATGATTACCCATCTCGACGACCATCTCTTCGTCGTCGTCAACGCCGCCTGCAAGGATGCCGACGTCGCGCACCTTCAGAAGCATCTCTCCGACACCTGCGACATCACCGTGCTCGACCGCGCGCTGATCGCGCTGCAGGGTCCGCGCGCCGTCGAGGCTCTGGCCGAACTCTGGGCCGATGTCGCCGCCATGAAGTTCATGGACGTGCGCCACTGTCGCCTGCACGACGTCTCCTGTCTCGTCTCGCGCTCCGGCTATAGCGGTGAGGATGGCTACGAGATCTCGATCCCCTCGGACATGGCCGTCGATGTCACCAAGCGGTTGCTTGAGCATCCCGACGTCGAGCCGATCGGCCTCGGCGCGCGCGACAGCCTGCGCCTCGAAGCTGGTCTTTGTCTCTACGGCAACGACATCGACACCACCACGACCCCCGTCGAGGCAGCCCTCGTCTGGGCTATCCAGAAGGCCCGCAAGACCGGCGGCGCCCGTGCTGGCGGCTTCCCCGGCGCCGAGCGCATCCTTTCCGAACTCGACAACGGCGCCACCCGCCGCCGCGTCGGCTTGAAGCCCGACGGCAAGGCGCCGGTGCGCGGCCACGCCAAGCTCTATGCCGACCAGGAAGGCAAGACTGAAATCGGCGAAGTCACCTCAGGCGGCTTCGGCCCGAGCGTCGAAGGCCCTGTCGCCATGGGCTATGTACCGGTCGCCTCTGCCGACGTCGGAACGGTCGTCTACGCCGAGGTTCGCGGCAAGTACCTGCCGGTGACAGTCGCGGCCCTGCCCTTCGTCACGCCGACCTACAAGCGATAAGACCATGAGCGCGGCGGCGATCCATATCGTTGCACTGCCTGTTCAGGCGCACTGTTCGCAGGCCGCCGCCGCTGGCGTTGTGCGTGGAGTACCCCCCTCTGCCCTGCCGGGCATCTCCCCCACAAGGGGGGAGATCGACCAGCGGCGGACGTCTCACCAAACGGTGAGCGTGGAGCGGGCCGCCGCTGTTAGCGTTGCGCGTGGGGTACCCCCCTCTGTCCTGCCGGACATCTCCCCCACAGGTGGGGAGATTGGCTGGGCGCATCCGCTCGCTCTACCTTCATTGTTTAGCGCTGCCCTCCCCACTCGCCGATCTCCCCCCTTGTGGGGGAGATGTCCGGCAGGACAGAGGGGGGTATCGCCAGGCACAGCCTTCAGTACCTACACCATCCAAACACCCCATTCCCCAGAGAGGACCATCCCATGCTGAAATTCACCGAAGAACACGAATGGCTGCAGATCGAAGCCGGTGTCGCCACCGTCGGCATCACCACCTATGCCGTCGAGCAGCTCGGCGATCTGGTGTTCGTGGAACTGCCTGAAGTCGGCGCCACCTTCGGCAAGAACGACAACGCGGCCACCGTCGAATCCGTCAAGGCCGCCTCGGATGTCTACTGCCCGCTGGAAGGCGAGATCACCGAAGTGAACCCGGCCATCGTCGCCGATCCGTCTCTGGTCAATTCAGACCCTCAAGGGTCTGGCTGGTTCTTCAAGCTGAAGCTTGCCAATTCAGCCGATGCCGACGGCCTGCTCGACGAAGCGGCCTACAAGGAGCTCACCGCGTAATGACGACGCCGACGGAATTCCAGTTTACCGACTACCAGCCCTACGACTTCGCCAATCGTCGTCACATCGGCCCCTCGCCGGCCGAAATGACCGATATGCTCAAGGTCATTGGCTATAACAGCCTCGACGGGCTGATCGACGCGACCGTGCCGCCCTCCATCCGCCAGAAGGTACCGCTCGTCTGGGGCGCGCCGATGACGGAGCGCGAGGCGCTCGACAAGCTGCGCGAAACCGCCAACAAGAACAAGGTCCTGACCTCGCTGATCGGCCAGGGCTATTACGGCACGATCACACCGCCGGTCATCCAGCGCAACATCCTGGAAAACCCGGCCTGGTACACGGCCTACACGCCCTACCAGCCGGAAATCTCCCAGGGCCGCCTCGAGGCGCTCCTGAACTACCAGACGATGATCTGCGACCTGACCGGCCTCGACGTCGCCAACGCCTCGCTGCTCGACGAAGCAACGGCCGCCGCCGAAGGCATGGCCATGGCCGAGCGCGTCTCCAAGTCGAAGGCCAAGGCCTTCTTCGTCGACGCCGCCTGCCATCCGCAGACGATCGAGCTGATCAAGACCCGCGCAGAGCCGCTCGGCTGGAGCGTCGTCATCGGCAATCCCTTCACCGATCTAGACCCGGTCGACGTCTTCGGCGCCATCTTCCAGTATCCGGGCACGCACGGCCATGTGCATGATTTCACCGGCCTGATCTCGCGCCTGCACCAGACCGGCGCAATCGCCATCGTCGCCGCCGACATCCTGGCGCTGACGCTTCTGAAGTCACCGGGCGAAATGGGCGCCGACATCGCCATCGGCTCGTCGCAGCGCTTCGGCGTTCCCGTCGGCTACGGCGGCCCGCACGCGGCCTACATGTCGGTCAAGGACGCCCACAAGCGCTCCATGCCCGGCCGTCTCGTCGGCGTCTCGGTCGATGCCCGCGGCAACCGCGCCTATCGCCTGTCGCTGCAGACCCGCGAACAGCACATCCGCCGCGAAAAGGCGACGTCGAACATCTGCACCGCGCAGGTTCTGCTCGCCGTCATGGCCTCGATGTACGCCGTCTTCCATGGCCCCAAGGGCATCAAGGCGATCGCCCAGCAGGTCCACCAGAAGGCCGTTCTGATGGCCAAGGGCCTGGAAAAGCTCGGCTACACGATCGAGCCTGAAACCTTCTTCGACACCGTGACCGTCGATGTCGGCCACATGCAGGGCGTCATCCTGCGCGCGGCGGTCGTCGAAGGCGTCAACCTGCGCAAGGTCGGCGCCACCAAGATCGGCATGAGCCTCGACGAGCGCACCCGCCCGGCGACGCTGGAAGCCGTCTGGCGCGCCTTCGGCGGCAACTTCGCCGTCGCCGATTTCGAGCCGAGCTATCGCCTGCCAAAAGGTCTCGCTCGCACCAGCGAGTACCTGACGCATCCGATCTTCCACATGAACCGCGCCGAAAGCGAGATGACGCGTTACATCCGTCGCCTGTCGGACCGCGATCTGGCGCTCGACCGCTCGATGATCCCGCTCGGCTCCTGCACGATGAAACTCAACGCCACGGCGGAAATGCTGCCGATCACCTGGCCCGAGTTTTCGGATATCCATCCCTTCGTGCCGGCCGATCAGGCACTCGGCTATCGCGAGATGATCGACGACCTCACCGAAAAGCTCTGCGCCGTCACCGGCTACGACGCCTTTTCCATGCAGCCGAACTCCGGCGCGCAGGGCGAATATGCGGGCCTCTTGACGATCCGCAACTACCACATCGCCAACGGCAATGGTCATCGCGACGTCTGCCTGATCCCGACATCCGCGCACGGCACCAACCCGGCATCCGCCCAGATGGTCGGCATGAAGGTCGTGGTCGTCAAGGTTCGCGAAAACGGCGATATCGACCTCGACGACTTCCGCGCCAAGGCCGAGCAGCATTCGGAGAACCTCTCCTGCTGCATGATCACCTACCCCTCGACGCACGGCGTGTTCGAGGAAACGGTGAAGGAGATCTGCGATCTCGTGCACAAGCATGGTGGCCAGGTCTATCTCGACGGCGCCAACATGAACGCCATGGTCGGCCTGTCCCGCCCTGGTGACATCGGCTCCGACGTTAGCCACCTCAACCTGCACAAGACCTTCTGCATCCCGCATGGCGGCGGCGGTCCCGGCATGGGCCCGATCGGCGTCAAGTCGCACCTAGCGGCCCATCTGCCCGGCCATCCGGAAACCGACGGCCGTTCCGGCGCGGTATCGGCAGCAGCCTTCGGCTCGGCCTCCATCCTGCCGATCTCCTGGAGCTACTGCCTGATGATGGGCGGCGAAGGCCTGACGCAGGCGACCAAGGTGGCGATCCTCAACGCCAACTACATCGCCGCCCGGCTGAAGGGCGCCTACGACGTGCTCTACAAGTCCGAGGCCGGCCGCGTGGCGCATGAGTGCATCATCGACACGCGCCCGCTGGTCGACAGCGCAGGCGTGACCGTCGACGACGTCGCCAAGCGCCTGATCGACTGCGGCTTCCACGCCCCGACCATGAGCTGGCCCGTTGCCGGCACGCTGATGATCGAGCCGACGGAATCGGAAACCAAGGCCGAACTCGACCGCTTCTGCGAAGCCATGCTGGCGATCCGCCAGGAAGCCCGCGACATCGAGGAAGGTCGCTCCGACAAGACCAACAACCCGCTGAAGAACGCCCCGCACACGGTCGAAGACCTCGTCGGCGAATGGGATCGCCCCTATTCGCGCGAACAGGCCTGCTTCCCCCCCGGCGCCTTCCGCGTGGACAAATACTGGTCCCCGGTCAACCGCGTCGACAACGTCTTCGGCGACCGCAACCTGATCTGCACCTGCCCGCCGCTGGAAGCCTACGCCGAAGCGGCCGAGTAAGGACACGAGATCGAAACGCCCGGCTTTGTCCGGGCGTTTTGGTGTTTGGGGGATCGTTGATCCGGTCGGGGACTGACGGACGAGGAGCGTGATACCCATCATCGTCAACCCATTGATCGAGCGCCACAATCCTCGCTCGACCGTCATCCTCGGGCTTGTCCCGAGGATCTGCCAACGCCTATCAAAACCGTTACGGTCATGGACAAAACCACCGCTGGCACCCAAGCCAATTCATCCGCACCCTTGCATTCCGAGCAACGTGCTTAGATCCTCGGGACAAGCCCGAGGAAGACGCCGTGGGATCCTAACGTCCGAGAAAACGCCGGACAAAGGGCCGGAAGATTGACTAGGCAGCACGGCAAGCAAAACAAAAACCATACCACCGCCAACCCATTGATCGAGAATCACAATCCTCTCTCGACCGTCATCCTCGGGCTTGTCCCGAGGATCTGCCGACGCCCACCAAAGCCGCTACGGCAGTGGACAAAGCCACCGCTGGCACCCACGCCAATTCATCCGCCCCCTTGAATTCCGTGCGGCGTGCTTAGATCCTCGGCACGAGGCCGAGGATGACGCCGTGGGGATCCTAACGTCCGAGAAAACGCCGGACAAAGGGCCAACCACACCCGCAACGGTCATTGACCAACACCCGACAATCAACAGGAAGCCAAAACCCCAATGCCCGACCTCGAAGGCTTCCACTACCGCGCGACCTCATCCACCGACACCCGCCCGCCGTTCCTCCTCCTACATGGCAGCAACCGCGACGAGACCGAACTCCCGCCGCGGGCGGAAACCGCCGCCCCCGGCTGGCCATACCTGTCGCTGCGCGGGCCGATCCCCTGGGAGAGCGGCTACGCCTTCTTCCGCCGCAACCCCGACCGCACGCTCGACCACGCCGACCTCGCGCTCCAGACCGAACGCCTAACACCTTCATCCAAGCCGCAATCGAGAGCGGCCTGCTCACCCGTCCGCCGATCCTCCTGGGTTTCTCCAACGGCGCCATCATCGCCGCCTCCCTGATGATCCGCGATCCCGATATCGTGGCCGGCGCCATCCTCATCCGCCCGCTCTCGCCTGATCCCGGCGCGATCATCCCGACCATGCCCGCCAAGCCCGTCCTCATCCTCTCCGGCGACCGAGACGACCGCCGCTCCCCCGAGGACGCCGTCACAATCACCAGGCAATTCCAGGCGGCCGGCGCCGACGTCACCAGCCATTCATCACCCACCGACCACAATCTCAACGAGGACGAACCCGCCATCATCGGCCAATGGCTGGCATCCCGCGTCTTTCCGCTTGCCCATACCCGCCCGCCACTTTAAGCAGGCCGCCACTCGACAACAGACAACAGGCGACCAGTCCAATGGCAAAATCCGACAGCGATCTCACCCAGCAGCCCTGGCCGAAACCCGTCATGCTGGCGCTCGAAGAACCCGGCCAGTATGTGACAATCGACACGACCCAGGCCGCTTCCTGGGCGATGATCGAGGACTGGCCGACGGAAGACGGACCCGCGCTCGACAAGGCGCTTCTCGTCTGCGCCGACGTCATCAAGGGCAAGCGCAGTAACGAGGACGCCCGCAAGGCCTTTATCGCGGCCGCCATCGAGGCGGGTATCGATATCAAGAAGGATTGAGCGGACAGGCCGTCACTCGGTCGGCACTGACAACGGCGGCCCGAGAAACTCCACGTCCCACGTCATCGCGAATACGTTAAGCGCTGCCGTATCAGGCCGACCGTCGCGCATGACGTCTGCAAGCCCGAGGAAGAAGGCCCGCGCATCGAGCCCGGGCGCGATCAGGATATATTGCCGCGCCGGCCGGTCGGTAACATTGACGAAGGCATGCGCAGCACCTCCCGGCACGGTCACGACATCGCCCTCCTCGGCGTAGAACTGCACGCCATCCACCTCGAACAGATACCGCCCCTCCATCACCCGAAAGACTTCCGTCTCCTTGTGCCGATGGCGCGGCGGGCCGAACCCAGGCGCATTGACTGTGTCGATGAAGCAGAACGCGCCGTCGGTCGTCGACGGATCGACCCGCACGCCGAGCTCCAGCCCGATCGCCGGTATCTTGATGACTTCCCCGGTCGATTTGGAATGAGACGTCTGGATGGCCATGGCAGATTATCCTCGGGTGGATTGAGACATGTGGCTCAACAGATTGCAGGCAAAAGCCCTATCAAGCCGCCGCCCGCGCCGCCAGCCTCCACAGCAAAAACATGCACGCACCGCGCGCCAAGTACGGCGCCACAAACGCTTGATACCCGCTGAGATTGCTCTAATCTTCCCTAGTCCGCATGTTCACGCCGCCGTTCATACAGCCGAGGGAGCACTGCATGTCGCCTGTTGTCAGCATGATCGCCCGGGAAACAGCGGTTTCCGCCCTGATATCCGCCGTCGCCGTCATCGGCCTGCCGAAGTTCTTCGACGCCGACGCGCCGGTCAATTATCCGCTGGCAATCGGCGTCTTCGCGCTGATGTCGCTGACCTTCGCCGCCTACGAACTTCTCGTGCGTCGCCGTTAGTCACCACCTGAAGATATGATGCCCGCGGGGACTGTCTGCATGCGCCCGTCACCCCCCAACAGACCCGAGAGCCGATGTCGATTTCAGATGCGATCTACCGCCCCTTCGAGCGCCTGATCCGGCCGCTCGACATCCCCTACCGGCCGCTGCCGTCGAAGGGACCGGTTGCCGTCCTCCTGCACTTCATCGCCATGTTCCGCGGCGTGCTGATCGCGCTGGCGCTCTCATCCATGGCCATCGAGGCGATGAACCTCACCATGGTCTGGGGCCTCTCCGTCATCGTCGACGGCGTCACCCAGAAGGGCGCGGCGCCATTTCTGCACGATGAATGGCCGTTCCTGACCTTCCTCGGCCTGCTGATCTTCCCAGCCATGCCGATCGCCTCCTTTCTCGTCAACACGCTGACCTCGCACACGCTCGGCGTCGGCATGCCCGCCGCCATCCAGTGGCAGGGACACAAGGCGGTGGAGCGCCAGGACCTCGCCTTCTTCCACGATCTCTATGCCGGCCAGGTCGCCTCGCGGCTGCAGCAGGTGTCGTCGGCCGTGCAGCAGGAGATCATCGCCGCCTTCCAGTCGATCCCGCGTTTCCTGCTTCAGATGGTCGGCTCGGTGGTGTTGCTCAGCGCGCTCTCCTGGCAACTCGCACTGCCCGCCGCCATCTGGATGGCGCTCAACGTCGCGCTCGCGGTCAAGATGGCGCCCGTCTTCACCGAACGCTCGCGTAGCACCGCCAAGCAGCGCAGTCTGGTCGCCGGCGCCATCACAGATCTCTACACCAACATGCAGATGATCAAGCAGTTCGCCGCCGAAGACAGCGAGGCCGGCGCCATCCGCCGCGTCATCGGCAAGTCGGTCAGCACCCAGCACAGCGAGCAGCGCATATACCGCACCTCCGAGCTCATCGTCGTGGCGCTGAACATGTTGCTCTGGTTGGCGATGGTCTCGATCGGCTTCACCGGGCTCGTGCATCAGTTCCTGACGATCGGCGAGTTCGTCGGCGCCATCTATGTGCTTCACCGCCTCTCCGGCCACACCTTCACCTTCCTGCAGATGGGCCAGCAGATCTTCCAGGCGATCGGCACAATCAAGGACGCCATGCCCGTCATGACGACGCCACCCACCATCACCGACCGCGAAGGTGCCGTCGATCTCTCCGTCACCAACGGCGAAATCCGCTTCGACAACGTGAGTTTCGCCTACAAGACCGGAAAACCCGTCATCGAAAACCTCGCACTCACCGTCCATCCCGGCGAAAAAGTCGGCCTCGTCGGCCTCTCCGGCGCCGGCAAGACGACGCTGGTCAGCCTCCTCCTGCGCTTCTACGACATCGGCTCCGGCGCAATCCAGATCGATGGCCAGGACATCCGCGACATCACCCAGGCAAGCCTGCGCCGCAACATCGGCGTCATCGCGCAGGATGTGGCGATGCTGCACCGCTCGGTCGGCGACAACATCCGCTACGGCCGACCGGAGGCAGCGCGCGCCGAGATCGAGGAGGCGGCGGAAACGGCGAGCGCCGACGCCTTCATTGCGGAACTCCGCGACGCGGACGGCCGCAAGGGCTACGACGCCTATGTCGGCGACCGCGGCATCAAGCTCTCCGGCGGCCAGCGGCAGCGCGTGGCGATCGCCCGCGTGCTGTTGAAGGACGCGCCGATCCTCGTCCTCGACGAAGCGACCTCTGCGCTCGACAGCGAGTCCGAAGCCGCCATCCAGGAAAAGCTCGATCTCGTCATGCGCGGCAAGACGGTCATCGCCATCGCCCACCGCCTCTCCACCATCGCCATGATGGACCGCATCGTCGTGCTCGATCAGGGCCGCATCGTCGAACAAGGCAGCCCGGCGGAACTCGCCGAAGGCGACGGCCTTTTCGCCCGCCTCTGGAAACGCCAGACCGGCGGCTTCATCCCCGAGGAGATCGGCTAAATCGCTGCCTCAACCACCCAACGCCACGGCAATGCCGACCATGATCAACCCGAGACACGTCATGGTCACCCCCGCATAAAGCGGCCGCCCGCCGGAAAAGCGCGCCCAGGCATAGCCGGTGAAAAACAGGAGCCCGATCAGCAGCAGATTGCTCACCCTCAGCGCGCGATCGGCATCGTCGATCAGAAAGAACGGGATCACCGCCGGAATGGCCGTGGCCGCGACCAGGAAAAACACCGCGACTGCCGCACGCAGATCACTTCGCGTCAACGAAACCCTTGCCGGCTCGGACCTGATAGCAAGCGCCAGCAGCGACCGGTAGAGCGCCTCCGCATCGGCGCTATCGACGGCAAGCGCCGTCCCCTCAGTCGGAAACTCATTGCGGATCACGGCGAGTGCTGAGGCTTCATCCCTCGCGCCCCTGATCTGCCGAAACAGATGCAACCGCCTGCTCCTGAAAAACGTGGTCCCCAATATCCGCAACACCGCGTCGATAATGCCCCATGCGACATTGCATCCGAGTGTGGAAATGATCAGTCCCCGAACATCCAGCCCCTCCTCCTGCATCACCAGGCGCGACCCGACCGTCCAGGTCAGCGCCATGATCAGCCCGAAGAGCACCTCGGCGAGCGCGTCGCCGGGATCGAGATCGTCGAAGATGGATGAGATCGTCTTCAGCGCCACGGCATCGGTCCAACCGGCAACCTCCACCCGTCGCCCTGCCGGGATGCGACGGCGCACTATGGTCGAAATGGCCGGTCTCTTCATTGAGTGGGATCAAGGAACGAGCCGAAGGATGACGCGAGAATGGACACGACGCTAGTAACCTACTGAAGTGGCCGAGCTTTCCTCTTGCTCAGCGTCATCCTCGGCCTTTGTGCCGAGGATCTAAGCACGCGGCCCGGAATGCAACGGTCATGGATCATCCACAGGAACCAAAATCAATGCACGTACAGCCCAGACCACCCCTCGGCAGATCCTCGGGACGAGCCCGAGGATGACGTCGAGACTGTGGATTATGACCTTAAATCAACACGTTAATGAGTTTCAATCTCACCCCCAACGATGCTCGCCGCCTCGGCTGCCCGTCGCGTCTCTCTCCCGCCCCAGCACAAAACGCAAAACGCCCGAACCAGAGGTCCGGGCGTCCGCTCATTCAGCCGGAGAAGCCGTCCTCAGAACTCTTCCCAATCCTTGTTGGCAATAGCCGCGTTGCCGTGGCTGGCATAGACAGGTGCAGCCGCGCGCGGCGCCCGCGTCGGTGCAGCTGCTGGTGCAGCTGCCCGTGCCGGGGCTGCCGGTTCCTGCATGCGGCGGGCGACGTCGCGCAGCTGAGCGGTGCGGCCGCCGAGCTGGAAGGCGCCGATCAGCGTGCTGAGATTGGTGCTTTCCTGCGCCAGGCCAGCACCCGCCGCATTCATCTCCTCGACCATCGCGGCGTTCTTCTGCGTTGCCTGGTCCATATGGTTGACGGCGGTGTTGACCTCGCCGAGACCGACCGACTGCTCCTGTGCGGCCGTCGCAATCGCATCCATATGCGCGTTGACATGCTGCACGAGCTGCTCGATCGCCGTCAGCCCCTCGCCTGTTTCGTTGACCAGCCGCACGCCCTCGGAGACGGCGACGGCGGAGTTGCCGATCAGGCCCTTGATCTCCTTGGCGGCGTTCGCCGAACGCTGCGCCAGTTCGCGCACTTCCTGGGCAACCACGGCAAAACCCTTGCCGGCTTCACCGGCGCGTGCCGCCTCGACGCCGGCATTCAGCGCCAAGAGGTTGGTCTGGAAGGCGATCTCGTCGATCACGCCGATGATCTTGCTGATCTGCTGCGAGGAATCCTCGATCCGGCGCATGGCTTCGACGGCATTGCGCACGACCGAGCCGGAGTGCTCGGCACGGCTGCGGGTCTCGCGCACCGCGTCGCGCGCCTCGCCGGTCCGCTTGGAGGTGGCGACGACGTTCGAGGTGATTTCTTCGAGCGCGGCGGCCGTTTCCTCCAGTGAGGCTGCCTGCTGTTCGGTGCGCTTGGCCAGATCGTCGGACGCGCCGGAGATCTCGCTGCTGCCGTTACGCACCATGTCGACCGCGCTGCCGACGCCGACAAGCGCCTGGCGAAGCTGGATCACCGAAGTGTTGAAGTCGTGGCGGAGCGCTTCGAACTGCGGTGCTAACGCCGTGTTGAGCTCGCAGGTCATGTCACCAGCGGCCAGCAGCTTCAGGCCGGAAGCGAGCGCGCCGGTTGCCTGGTTGAGGCGGATTTCGGCCTCTTCCTCGGCACGACGCTGCACTTCGATGCGCTCGCGCTCTGACTGCTGGCGATTGACCTCGGCCTCGGCTTCCAGCTCCTTGTTGCGGATAGCGGCAAGACGGAACACTTCGACCGAGCGGGCCATGTTGCCGATCTCGTCGCCGCGCTCGGCGTAGGGCACCAGAATGTTGGTGTGACCGTCGGAAAGCACGCTCATCGCCGTCGTCAGGCGTCCGATCGGACGAACGACGCGGAAGACGACGATCACGAAGGCGGCGACCGTCACGGCAACCGTGGCAACCAGCATCAGGCTGTAGAAGATGAGCGTGGCAAGCGCTGCCTGACGCGTCGTTTCCGCCTTGGCGGCAAGCGCATCCATCGCCAGCGAAGCGACATTGCCGATCGTGCCGAGTGCAGTCGTCGCTTCCGTGCGCCACTGGTCGATGCCCATCGTCGACGGACGGCCGTTGGTCAGGTCGGCGACGATGCCGGCGCGCTTTTCAGAAAACGAGCCGGAGAAATAGCTGGAGTCAGCGGTCGTGACGGCGCTCTTGATCGCCTCGGGAACGGAGGGGTGATCGGCAAGGATCTTGGTGGATGCCCAGGCGAAAGCGATGCGCACGTCACCGGCGACAAGCTCGGAGGCTTCCTTGGGCGTCAGCGCCCGGTTGCCTGATATCGCGCCATTGATGGCGACCGTCGCCGAACCGCCGGCTGCGCGCGCCGACCACGCGAAGTAGCGCAGCTGCACGAGATCCATCAGCGAATTGTCGAGCGTGCGAATTTCAGCCTCGGTGGCAGCCGACGTCGTCTCGAGCTTGGCAAGGAATTCGCTGCCGAACGAAAGCACGCGTGGCGCAAGTGCCGCGTCGCGCTGGTCGACCGGCTTTGCCAGTTCGGCGTCGATCGACGAGCGTAGCGACACCAGCGATGCATAACCGGCATCGAGATCGGAGAGCACTGTCTTCAATGTGTCTGTGCTGAGGCCGGAAGAGATATCCTTGACCTCAGTCAGCGCCGCATCGACAATCGCGCGCTGCTTGCGCACGCTCTCCATGCTCCCGGCAGCATCAGCCGCGGAAAGTGTCAGCGCGGTCGCGCTGTCGCCACGTTCGCTGCGGAAGGCCAGAAGCGCCTGGAACAGCGCCTTGTCGAGCTGCGCATTGGCGGCCACCTGGCCATTATTGGCATATGTGGCGTGCGAGGTCAGAAGCTTGCTGGTCACCAGGACAGTCAGTCCGGCTGAAATCACAAGAACGACGGCAATCAAAACATTACGGATCGAAAACAATTCGGCCTCCAATGAACGAAGTATCGATCACCGGTATCCGGTTTGCGCAGTTAACATTAAACTAATTTCTAATGACCGGTTTTACCTGCAAGAAACCACAGGAAATGCGTTTGGCGCGAAGTTGAACAGAGCGAACAACAAGCAACGCCACCCATCTTGAGCTGTATTTTGGCGCAATTAGTATGATAATACGTTTCAATACTATCGAGAGTGGCGACAAGACCTCTCGCATGGCGTGCATCGGCTCTATGGATCGGGAAGTCGGCGATAAGGCCTGCCGAGATCGGCGGAACGATGATGAAAATCCGCATCGCTTCAATGAAATCAGCGGCCTGATCGTTTTTTCATCCCCGTGCTCCCCGCCTGCGCCAAACTCACCCCGTCCCGTCTTCGGATACACCGGTTGCGTTACCGGCGAGACGGGACCGGCGCTTTCGGGAAGCCCCTGACGCAGGGTGAAACGAGGGGCGTCGCGGAATGGTCCCGCCAGTGAAGAGCTGGTGTGCGGGTGTGAAGGTCGGCTCGCCGATACCACGCACCTATGCACATAAGGGACGGCGACTGGCCGACCGTTGAGCCTGAAAGGGTTTTGCGGAACGGCGCCGGGGTGCTGCGGGCGACAGGTCCGCGGAGGCCCTCCCGGCGTCGATCAAGACGGCCCTTCGGGATGCCCGGGGAGCGAAAGCCTCAAGACCAAGAACAATCCCGCGAGCATATCTCTGAAAAGATGCCGATCACCCGGTAAAGGAACCAGGACACGATTGCAGACCGCCGAACGGGGCGCCGGAAGGTGTCAATAAAACTAAACTATTTACGAGGCAGCTTCTGGCGCCCCGTCCGAACAAGTGCCGTATCAACCGGGGGTAAAGCCTGCCGGAGAAGAGTCATGCTCGGCCGGTGGCGGGAAAACGCGAGTATCGTCCCATTTCGATACATCCTCTCAATTTGAATTGTTCGCGCACCAAACCTGTAAGCAAGGCTTTTCAGGCTTCGATAACGTCCCGGCGCTAAAAAGTCCGGACCGCATCATGGAGACGAGTGCAGTGAGCATATCTGGCGTATTGAACATCGCATCATCGGGCATGCGGGCACAGACAAACAAGGTCGGCGTCGTCGCCGGCAACATCGCCAACAGCAGCACACCGGGCTATGCGGCGCTAAGCGCCAATCTTCAATCGACCGCCGGCGGCGGCGTTGCGGTCATGATCGCGCCCTCTGGCCAATCCGGCGAGGTCGACATCACAGGCCAGATGACCGATCTCATTCAGGCCGAGCAGAGCTACAAGGCAAGCGCCGTGGTCTTCGAGACCGGCGCCGACATGTGGGACATGCTGATGAGCATCAAGCGCGACTGACGCTTGCAACCTCACCCAAGCAACGTATAGGCAGCCGAACCGAGCGCCACGATACCGAACACAATCAGCAGCCAGCTCGTCGCCTGCATCACCTTGGACGTAAAATTCTCGGACAACCGCTCGCGCGCCAGACTGACGGCGCCGCTCAAGCAAAACCACCAGGCCAGCGAGCCCGCAAACACGCCGCCGACGATTGCAACCGAACTGAAGCGCCTCGTCTCGTCGAGCAGGCCGAAGCCGGCAAACAGCGTTCCGAAGGAAAGGATCGTCGCCGGATTGGAAATGGTGAGCAGAAAGGTCGCGACCGTGGTGGCGAAGAGCCCACCTGCCCTGATCTCGGCCGCCTCGACCGGATCGTGCGTCAGCCCGCGCCAACCGAGAAACAAGAGCAGCAACCCGCCGCCGATCGCCAAAGGCAAGGTCGCCATCGACATGGTCTCGGCGAAGACGGCAATGCCTGTCACCGCCACCAGCGCATAGCTGGCGTCCCCGATCGCCGTTCCGAAGCCACAGGAAAAGCCGGCCAGGAAGCCGCGCTCCAGCGTGCGGTTGATGCACAGCATGCCGATAGGCCCAAGCGGCGCGGTGATGATGACACCCAGCACGGCGCCCTTGAGAAACAGCAGAAGCATGGGATGCGGTCTTAAACGCTCTGGCGCGCACCGCAACGAAAAAAGCCGCCGAAGCCGGCGGCCTGTGACGAAATCTTCAAGACAAAATGCCCGTGAACCAATGCCGGGATAGAATACCGGCAGAGATTGAATGGCGGCAATGAGCGACCGCCGCCGCCTGTCTACCGCGCCGGCACCACCGCATCGCCGCGCGCGGCCAAGGCAGCCAGATCGGCAGGCTTCAGCTCGACCGATTCGCCACAGCCGCAGGCGGACGTCTGGTTCGGGTTGGTGAAGGTGAAGCCGGAGCGCAGGGTCGTCTGCTCGAAGCCCATCTCGGTGCCGAGCAGATAAAGAACCGCCGATGGCTCGATCCAGACGCTCGCACCATCGCGCTCGATCAGGTCGTCCTTGGCGTTGGGTTCGGTGACGAGGTCGATGGTGTACTCCATCCCCGCGCAACCACCCTTCTTGATCCCGACGCGAATCCCCTTCGCCTCCGGTCCCGAATTCTCAACGATCGCCTTCACTCGCGAAGCCGCGGTGTCGGTCATGCTCATGACTGCAAAGCCCATAGGCCCATTCTCCTTCCGCAACCGGGGTCAAGGTCCGGTGCTTGTGCTCACCAATTTAAGCGGCGATGATCAATGCTTCAATATCGAATGCCGAGATCATTGCCTTCAAATGCTTTTTCATTGACAGGTGTACTCTACAGGATACATTTTTCATGCTAACAGTGTTGCGAACGGCGACTTTCGCCAAATGGCTGTCACGGCTGAAAGATCGCCGCGCCGTCGCGCGGATTGCTTCCCGGCTGCTGCGTGTCGAAACCGGGCACCTCGGCGACATCAAGGCGATCGGTGACGGCGTCAGCGAACTGCGTGTCGACTACGGTCCGGGCTATCGGATCTACGTCACGATGGATGGCTCGACACTGATTGTACTGCTCTGCGGTGGCGACAAATCAACGCAAGCCCGCGATATCATCGAGGCGAAACGCCTCGCACGGGAATGGAAGGAAGCACGATGACAATCGAAACCATGCCCTTCGATGCGGCCGAGTTTCTCGACAGCGACGAAGCGATCGAGGAATTCATCGTCGCCGCCTTCGAAACCCAGGATCCCGCCTTCATCGCCAAGAGCCTTGGCGTCGTCGCCCGTGCTCGCAACATGAGCGGACTGGCACGCGAGATCGGAATGAGCCGTGCGGCGCTCTACAAGGCGCTAAGCGGCCAGGGCAATCCCGAATTCGCCACCATCATGAAGGTGATGAAGGCGCTCGGCATCGGCCTTGCGCCCGTCATGCCCGACGGCAGATCAGCGGCCTGAGCTTCAATACCGAGCGATCTCACCGCATCTGCTTCGGCCAATCGCGGGCGGCATGGATGACGCGAAGTATCACCACATCGCTATCCCGCAATCTATAGACCACCACGTAATTTCCACGTGGCACGATGCGGACGCTATACTTGTCCGTCGCATATGGAGCACCCGAATGCGGATGAGTTGCCAGCAGTTCGAACAGTTTCGTCATACTGTCCTGCCACGCCGCGCGGCGTGAGGATTGTGTTGTCCGATAAAGGAGATGATCCCGCGAATGTCGGCTCTCGCTTTGGGCCGAAGGCGCTAGCTCATCAGTCCTTGAGCCCGAATTCTCGCTCGAATTTCGCGCGTATCTCACGCATTGCCTCGGGTCCATCGATCGGCTCGCCGCTGGCTTCGCCCTCTTCGATCAGCCGCTCAAGTTCCTCGGGCGTGTAACCATGAACCAGCCGGTCGGAGTGCCACTGATCGAGCGCGGTCAGCACGACATCAGCTGTCGAACCGAACCGCCCGGAGCGCACAGCCGCATCAACGGCATCCGCCATCTCCGGCGTCAACTCAATGCTGATTGTCTCCAGGCGACCCATCACGTGCACCTCATTGCCAGGAAGCATCATGCTAGTCGAAACGGCCGATCAATACCAGCCGACCGCCACCTGCGCCTCTTCCGACATCCGGTCCGGCGTCCACGGCGGGTCGAAGGTCATCGCGACCTCGACGCCCGAGACGCCCTCGACGGAACCGACGGCGTTTTCGACCCAGCCGGGCATCTCGCCGGCGACGGGGCAGCCGGGGGCTGTCAGAGTCATCATGATCTTGACCATTCGGTCGTCCTCGATGTCGATCTTGTAGATCAGCCCGAGTTCGAAGATGTCGGCTGGAATTTCCGGGTCGTAGACCGTTTTCAGCGCCATGATGACGTCGTCGCTGAGGCGCGCCAGTTCATCTGCGGGAATGCTGGAATGCACGATGCCTTCGCGCACGTCGATCTTCTGTTCGCTGTCGTCGAGGCTCATGTGGCCCACTCCTTAAAGCAATTCCAGGAAAAGTGCGAAGCGATTTTCCGTCCGGAATTGCGTATACAAAACAAAGCAGAGCTGTTCTTCCATCCGAAGAAAGATGGAACAGCTCTAGCCAAAGAACTTGCGCGCATATTCCAGCGCGTCGGCCAAGGCATCCACCTCGGCACGGGTATTATACATGCCGAAGGATGCACGGCATGTGGAGGTGACGCCGAAGCGTTTCAAGAGCGGCATGGCGCAATGCGTACCGGCCCGGACGGCAACGCCGCGCCGGTCGATCACGGTCGAGACGTCATGGGCGTGCAGCCCCTCGATCTCGAAGGAGAAAATGCCGCCCTTGCCCGGCGCATTGCCGATGACGCGCAGCGAATTGATGTCGCGAAGCCGCTCGGTAGCGTAGGCCGCCAGATCCGCCTCATGTCTTGCGATCGCCTCGCGGCCGATCTTGTCCATGTAGTCGAGCGCATAACCAAGCCCGATCGCCTGTACGATCGGCGGCGTGCCGGCCTCGAAGCGGTGCGGCGGGTCGTTGTAGGTAACGGCATCCTCGGTGACCTCGAAGATCATCTCGCCGCCGCCCTGGAACGGCCGCATCGCCTTCAATCGATCCTTCTTGCCGTAAAGCACGCCGATCCCCGAGGGACCGTAGAGCTTGTGGCCGGTCATCACGTACCAGTCGCAATCGATATCCTGCACATCGACGGGCATGTGGACAGCGCCCTGCGAGCCGTCGACGAGCACGGGAATGCCGCGCTCATGGGCAATGCGGCAGATTTCCTTGACCGGAACGACGGTGCCCAGCGCATTCGACATATGCGTGATGGCGACGAGCTTGGTGCGCTCGGTGAGGCTCTTTTCGAACGCCTCGATGTGGAAGGTACCCTCGTCGTCGACGGGAACCCAGACCAGCTTGGCGCCCTGCCGCTCGCGGATGAAGTGCCAGGGGACGATGTTGGAGTGGTGCTCCATGATCGAGATGACGATCTCGTCGCCCTCGCCGATATTGGGCATGCCCCAACCATAGGCGACCGTGTTGATCGCCTCGGTCGAGGACTTGGTGAAGACGATATCGTCCACCGACGGCGCGTTCAGGAAGCGGCGCACCTTTTCGCGCGCGGCTTCATAGGCTTCGGTGGCGGCGTTGGACAGGAAGTGCAGGCCGCGATGCACATTGGCGTATTCGTTGGAATAGGCATGGCTGATCGCGTCGATCACCACCTGCGGCTTCTGGGCCGAGGCGCCGTTGTCGAGATAGACCAGCGGCTTGCCGTACACTTCCTTCGCAAGGATCGGGAAATCCCTGCGAATGGCTTCGACGTCATAGGCGGCCGGTGCAGTCTGATCCATGTCAGGCCCTTTCATATCGCGCTTCCGCGCCGTCATCCTCGCGCTTGTCCCGAGGATCCAATCACGTTTCCACTCGTCGCAACGGTTGTGGACAAATCCACGACCGTCGAATTCCCGGCTGGCGGCAGCAGATCCTCGGGACAAGCCCGAGGATGACGCCGAGCGCGAGGCGAACCCGCCGTCACACCAACCGCCACGTCGGCGACGACATTACAGCGAGGCCACATGCGCCATCGCCAACCATCGTCTCCCTGCACGAACTCTTACGGCCGTCATCCTCGGGCTTGTCCCGAGGATCTAAGCACGTCTCCAGCCGTCGCAACGGTTGTGGACAAATCCACTACCGTCAAATTCCCGGCTGGCGGCAGCAGATCCTCGGGACAAGCCCGAGGATGACGCCGAGCGCGAGGCGAACCCGCCGTCACACCAACCGCCACGTCGGCAACGACATTACAGCAAGGCCACATGCGCCATCGCTAACCATCGTCACCCGCCACCAACTCTTACGGTCGTCATCCTCGGGCTTGTCCCGAGGATCCAACCACGTCTCCACTCGTCGCAACGGTTGTGGACAAATCCACTACCGTCGAAATCCCGGCTGGCAGCAGCAGATCCTCGGGTCAAGCCCGAGGATGACGTCGCGTGTGGGGCGAACCCGCCGTCACACAAACCGTCAGACTGGAGACGACATCATGGCAAGGCCACATTCACCATCGCCAACCATCGTCTCCCGTCGCCAACCCTCACCGCCGTCATCCCCGGACAAACCCGAAGGTCACGGCGAAAATTGCCGTTACGCGTGCTTTTCGAGCCAGGCCGAGATCACGCCTTCCAGCGCCTCGACCAGGGCTTCATCTTCCAGTTCCTCGACGATCTCGGCAACGAAGGCGTTGACCAGCATGGCGCGGGCCTTGTTCTCCGGGATGCCACGGGCCATCAGATAATAGAGATGGTTGTGGTCGATATCGGCAACGGTGGCGCCATGGCCGCACTGCACGTCGTCGGCGAAGATCTCGAGCTCCGGCTTCACCGAGAATTCGGCGTCGTCGGACATCAGCAGCGTGTTGCACGCCATCTTCGCGTCGGTCTTCTGCGCGTCGGGTGCGACCCGGATCATGCCCTGGAACACGCCCTTGGCGCGGTCGAAGACGACGTTGCGGATGATCTCGGTGGAGCCGGTATGCGGCACGTTGTGGCCGAGCACCATGGTCACGTCGGTATGCGTGTCGGCGCCGAGCAGGTTGATCCCGCGCAGCGTCAGGTCCGCACCCTCGCCCGTCACCTTGATGTGCAGTTCCTGGCGCACCAACTGGCCGCCGGCATTGATGACGAAGAGCTTGAGCTTGGCGTTTGCACCGAGATCAATACGGATCTGGCCGAGATGCGTGTCATCGGCGCCCTGCTGCTGCACGATGATCCAGGTCACCTCGCTGCCTTCGCCGACCGTGACGTCGCTGACGTGCGAGACCAGCGCCGCATCCGATGCCACCGACAGGTGACGTTCGATCACGGTCCCCTTGACGGCCGAGCCGATGCTGACGGGAAGGCGCGTATGCGTCTGGCCGCCGGCATGCACGAACTGGATTTCCAGCGGCTCTTCAAGCACGGTTTCAGCCGGCACGTCGATCACGTAGCCGTCGCGCACGAAGCTGCCGTTGATCCGGCCGACCGCGTCGTCCTTGTCGAGCGCGCCAAGGCCATTGGCGGCCGAACCGTTCGACAGTTGCTCGGCATAGCTCGAAAGCACGAGATCGCCGGCGCGCGCCTTGTGATCGGGACGTCCCTGGATCACCGAGAGCACGGCCGAACCCTCGACCAGCGGATCGCGGGAATCGGAGCCGGCATCGCCTGCCTGAGCCGGCACGGCGCGAAGCAGCGTCTTCAGGTCCGTGTAGTGCCAGGCCTCGACGCGGCGCGTTGGAAGCCCCGATGTCTTCAGGTCGTCGAGCAGCCGGTCGCGAATGGCGATCACGGCGCCGTCGCCCGGCAGTTCGCCGATCTGGTTGTTGAACGCCTCAATCAGCGCCGCTTCCGCGGCGGTCAGGCGGGTCGTCGTCTGCATGTTCATGCGACCAGTTCCTTTCCGCCTAGATCAGGCCGCCGCTCCGATGATGTCGGCATAACCATTGGCTTCCAGATCATGCGCCAGCGTCTTGTCGCCGCTCTTGATGATCTGGCCCTTGTAGAGAACGTGAACGGTATCCGGCACGATGTAGTCGAGCAGGCGCTGGTAGTGGGTGATGACGATGGTGGCGCGGTCCGGAGAGCGCAGCGCGTTGACGCCGTCGGCGACGATCTTCAGCGCATCGATGTCGAGACCGCTGTCGGTTTCGTCGAGGATGCAAAGCTGCGGTTCCAAAAGCGCCATCTGCAGAATTTCGGCGCGCTTCTTCTCGCCGCCGGAGAAGCCGACGTTGAGAGGACGCTTCAGCATCTCGGTGTTGATCTGCAGCTTGGCGGCCGCATCCTTCACGAGGCGCATGAAATCAGGCGTCTTCAGCTCTTCTTCGCCACGCGCCTTGCGCTGCTCGTTCATCGCGACCTTCAGGAACTGCATGGTGGCGACGCCGGGGATTTCGACCGGATACTGGAAGGCCAGGAAGATGCCCTTGGAGGCGCGCTCGGCCGGGTCAAGCTCGAGAATGCTCTCGCCGTTATAGAGAATCTCGCCTTCGGTGACTTCGTAATCATCGCGGCCAGACAGGATGTAGGACAGCGTCGACTTGCCGGAGCCGTTCGGCCCCATGATAGCAGCCACTTCGCCGGCCTTCACGGTGAGGTTCAGCCCCTTGATGATCTCGGTGCCGTCTTCGGCGATGCGGGCGTGCAGGTTCTTGATTTCAAGCATTGTGTTCTTCCTGTTCATGCAGCGGTTTCAAGGACCGCCGGGCACTCAATTGTAATCCGACCACTGTTCCGTTTGCGGATGAGGCCGATAGGCATTCTCGATGTCATCGATCCGCTCGTAGAGGTCGGCCCAGGTCGGGTTCAAGCTCTCTACCAGCTTGACTTTCCATTCACGCATGTAGCGTTTCAAGGACTTCTCCCGCTGTATCGCCAACACGATGTTCGGATGGCGCTCAAACCAGACGAGGTTCCTTGCTCGATACTTCCGCGTAAACCCTTCATGCACTTCGTTGCGGTGCTCCCAGCTGCGATCATGCAGATCACTGGTGACACCTGTGTAGATCACCCCGCGCGGCTTATCGGACATCATGTAGACAAAGCCACTCATCCTTTCGCCCCTTGCGGTCGATCTCGTTTTTCTCCGTCATCCTCGGGCTTGTCCCGGGGATTTAAGCACGTCTCCACTTTCCGCAACGGTCGTGGACAAATCCACTACCGTCGAATTTCCTGTTGGCGGCAGCAGATCCTCGGGACAAGCCCGAGGATGACGCCGAGCGTAAGGCGAGCCCGCCGTCACATCGGGAACGACATCGCAGCAAGGCCAGATCCGCCATCGCCAACCGTCGTCACCCGTCACCAACCTTCACCACCGTCATCCTCGGGCTTGTCCCGAGGATCTAACCACGTCTCAACTCGCCGCAACGGTCGTGGACAAATCCACTACCGTCGAATTCCCGGTTGACGGCAGCAGATCCTCGGGACAAGCCCGAGGATGACGCCGAGCGCGAGGCGACTTCGCCGTCACATCGTCCGTCACACCGAGGACGACATTGCAGCGAGGCCACATGCGCCACCGCCAATCGTCGTCACCCGTCACCAACCTTCACCACCGTCATCCTCGGGCTTGTCCCGAGGATCTAAGCACGTCTCCATTTGTCGCAACGGTCATGGACAAGTCCGCCACCGTCGAATTCCTGGCCGGCGGCAGCAGATCCTCGGGACAAGCCCGAGGATGACGCCGAGCGTGAGGCGTGCCCGCCGTCACGCTGTGCCGGCAGCCACATCACCCCACGCTACCCTCAAGCGAGATGCTGATCAGCTTCTGCGCTTCGACGGCGAACTCCATCGGCAGCTCCTGCAGGACTTCCTTGACGAAGCCGTTGACGATCAGGGCGATCGCCTCTTCTTCGGGAATGCCGCGCTGCAGGCAGTAGAACTTCTGGTCCTCGGAGATCTTCGAGGTGGTGGCCTCGTGTTCGAACTGCGCGGTCGAGTTCTTCGCCTCGATGTAGGGCACCGTGTGGGCGCCGCACTTGTCGCCGATCAAAAGCGAATCGCACTGCGTAAAGTTGCGGGCGTTGGATGCTTTGCGGTGGGCCGAAACCTGGCCGCGATAGGTGTTCTGCGAGACGCCGGCGGCGATACCCTTCGAGACGATGCGGCTCGACGTGTTCTTGCCGAGATGGATCATCTTGGTGCCCGAATCGATCTGCTGATGGCCGTTCGACACGGCGATCGAGTAGAACTCGCCCCGGGAATCATCGCCGCGCAGAATGCAGGACGGATACTTCCAGGTGATCGCCGAGCCGGTTTCGACCTGCGTCCACGAGATCTTCGAGCGCGCGCCACGGCAATCGCCGCGCTTGGTCACGAAGTTGTAGATGCCACCCTTGCCCTGCGCATCGCCGGGATACCAGTTCTGGACCGTCGAATACTTGATCTCGGCATCATCGAGCGCAACGAGCTCGACCACGGCCGCATGCAGCTGGTTTTCATCGCGCTGCGGCGCGGTGCAGCCTTCGAGATAGGAGACGTAGGCGCCCTCTTCGGCGATGATCAGCGTGCGCTCGAACTGGCCGGTGTTCTTCTCGTTGATGCGGAAGTAGGTGGACAGCTCCATCGGGCAGCGAACGCCCTTCGGAATGAACACGAAGGAACCATCGGTGAAGACAGCCGAATTCAGCGTCGCATAGTAGTTGTCGGAGGTCGGAACGACCGAGCCGAGATACTTCTTCACCAAATCCGGATGCTCGCGGATGGCTTCCGAGATCGACATGAAGATCACGCCGGCCTTCTTCAGCTCTTCCTTGAAGGTGGTGACGACGGAAACGCTGTCGAAAACCGCATCGACGGCGATCTTCGGCCGTTCGACGCCGGCCAGAATTTCCTGTTCCTTCAGCGGAATGCCGAGCTTCTCATAGACCTTGAGAATCTCGGGATCGACCTCGTCCAGCGACTTCGGGCCCGGCGTCGACTTCGGCGCGGCGTAGTAATAGATGTCGTTGAAATCGATCTTCGGATAATCGACGCGAGCCCAGCTCGGCTCTTCCAGCGTCAGCCAACGCTTGTAGGCGTCCATGCGCCATTCGAGCATCCATTCCGGCTCCTGCTTCTTGGCGGAGATGAAACGGATGATATCCTCGGACAGGCCCTTGGGTGCCTTGTCCATCTCGATGATCGTCTCGAAACCGTATTTGTACTGATCGACGTCAATCTCGCGGACGCGATCGACCGTTTCCTGGACGGCGGGCATATCGTTCTCCAATCTCGCCGGAGAAAAGGTCCGGCAGCTTGTCGTTCGGGCAATTTTTGTTGCCCCTTATGTAAGTGGCCAAAGGGGACTTTTCAGCCCGAATGGCAAGTGGAAATTTGCGTTTTCGCAAATTTATCAGGCGGTCGTGACGCTTTATCAGGCAATCACGCCGCCTCTCCCGCCGGCTTGCGCCGCGCGGCTATCTTCGCGAATGTCGCGATGGCCCTGGCGATATCCTCGTCCGTCGTCGAAAAGCCGAGCGACATCCTGAGCGCGCCAAGCTTGGGATCTCGCCCCATCGCCACCAGAACGTGGCTCTCGCCGACCTTGCCGGACGAGCAGGCAGCACCCGCAGACAGCGCCACACCTTCGAGATCGAAGGCGATCTGCCCGGTCTCGGCCTTCAGCCCCGGCAGGGTGAAGAAGGTGGTGTTGGAGACACGCTGTTGATCCGCGCCGTAGATGACGACATCGGGTGCGGCGTTGCGCATTCCGTCTTCCAGCTGCTCGCGCAGAGCGGAGATGCGGGCATTGCGCTCGTCAAACTCCCGGACAGCGACCTCGGCAGCCGCGCCAAAGCCGATGACAGCAAGCGAATTCTCTGTCCCCGAGCGGTGACCCTTTTCCTGGCCGCCGCCATGGATCAGCGCCCTCGGCATCAGGACTTCGCCGCGCGACACCAGCGCGCCGGCGCCCTTAGGGCCACCGATCTTGTGCGAGGAGACGATGATGAAATCGGCGCCGAGCGCATTGATATCGAGCGCGATCCGGCCTGCCGCCTGCACGGCATCGACCACGAGCAGTCCGCCATGCGCCTGCACGATCTTGGCGACCTCGGCCACCGGCTGCACCACGCCCGTCTCGTTATTGACGAGCATGACCGCGACCATCGGCAGCCCGGCCGATTTGTCGTGGCCGGCAAGAAGGCTCTGCATGTGATCGAGATCGACGACGCCATCGGCCGTCACCGCAATCTCGGTCGTACGATCCTTCCCGAAGCGTCCGCCTTCGCGGATCGCCGGATGCTCGATAGCCGAATGATAGAGATGGCCGATCGCCATCGGCGTGCGGCCCATGCGGAAATCCGGCGTCAGCACCATGTTGGCGGCCTCGGTGGCGCCGCTGGTAAAGACGACATGGGCGGGATCGGCGCCGACCAGGGCAGCCACCTGACGGCGGGCGCCTTCGATCGCGGCGCGCACCGCGCGTCCCTCGCCATGGACCGAACTCGGATTGCCGAACATATCCAGCGCCCGCAGAACCGCGTCGCGCGCTGCAGGATGCAGCGGTGCCGTCGCGTTCCAATCGAGATAGAGCCGGGCCGGCGCCATGATCTTTTCGTCCTGCGCTTGGTTCTTGCGTGGCAAGCCGGTGCATTTTCCTTGAAAAGTCAGCCGGGCTTGCCTTATGACACATCCAACACTGCGTGGATTGCCATGCAAGTTTCGAATTGTTCTAAACTGCGTTTTAGAAAAGCTGACAACGTCCGTCAAGTCTGCGCAGGGCGAACGCGAGAAATAAAAGCCGGAGTACCGATGCCCGAAGTCATTTTCAACGGCCCCGCAGGCCGCCTTGAAGGCCGCTACCAGCCCTCCAAGGAAAAGAGCGCGCCGATTGCCCTCATCCTGCACCCGCACCCGCAGTTCGGCGGCACGATGAACAACCAGATCGTCTACCAGCTCTTCTACATGTTCCAGAAGCGCGGGTTCACGACATTGCGCTTCAACTTCCGGGGTATCGGCCGCAGCCAGGGCGAATTCGACCATGGCGCCGGCGAACTCTCGGATGCCGCGTCGGCACTCGACTGGGTGCAGAGCCTGCATCCTGATTCGAAGACCTGTTGGGTCGCCGGTTATTCCTTCGGCTCGTGGATCGGCATGCAGCTGCTGATGCGCCGCCCGGAGATCGAAGGCTTCATGTCGATCGCGCCGCAGCCGAACACCTACGACTTCTCCTTCCTCGCCCCCTGCCCGTCGTCGGGCCTGATCATCAACGGCGATGCCGACAAGGTGGCACCGGAGAAGGACGTCAACGGCCTCGTCGAGAAGCTGAAGACCCAGAAGGGCATCCTCATAACCCACCGCACGGTGCCGGGCGCCAACCATTTCTTCAACGGCCAGGTGGAAACGCTGATGGGCGAATGCGAGGACTACCTCGACCGCCGCCTCAACGGCGAACTGGTGCCGGAACCGGCCGCCAAGCGCATCCGCTGACGATGCGCATCGTTGTCGATACGAATGTGCTTGTATCGGCAACGGCCATAGACTCAGCGTCTTTCTCGAAGAGCGAAATTCATGACGATGCTGAGTTTTCAGGTTTCCAAGGACGTCGAGAAAAAGGTCGCAGACATTGCGGCTGAGAGCGGCAGAACCGTCGAGGATCTGCTGAGCGACATGACGGCGCGCATGGTGCGGGACTTCGAAGCGCGCCAGACGTTCGAAACGATGTCGGAACGCGGACGCGGTGAAGTCGACAAGGCGCCGGAGCTGCTGCGCAAGCCGGACAGAAGCTAACGATCCGCTAGGCTTGGCGCATCTCGGCGGTCAGCTCGAAGGTCGGGCAAGACATATTATCGATGGTCAGCGGCATGCGGCTTCGCATGCCGATTTTTGTCAGAACACGCTGCGATGCCAGATTGTCGGGATGCGTGAAGGCGATGAATTGGTCAGCGAATCTCTTGTCGAAAAACCAATCCGCCAACCCCTTCCCCAATTCCGTCGCGTAACCCTTGCCCCACTCCTCGTGGCGGAGCGAATAGCCGAGCTCGAACGCGCCGCGATCTCCGCCATAGCGGGAAAAGCCGGCGCGGCCGATGAAGCGGCCGTCGTCGAGGCTGGTGACCTTGTATTTGGTCACGCCATCGCGGGCCTGCTCGGCAAAGAAGCTCATGAAGCGCTCCTGCGCCTTGGCGGCGCTCCAAGGAGCGGCACCCGAGAGATAGCGGGTCGTCTCTATCGTCGAATGCAACAATTGCAGCAGATGGACATCATATTGCCCCCACATGGACAAGACGAGCCGGGGTGTCTTCAGGATAACAAGATCGGTCATGGCTTCCTCGCAATCACGCCGCCGGTCACAGCCGCCGAAACGCCTGTCGTACCGGGAAAGGTCAGCGGCAGTCCGTTGACGGAGCGCACCGCCAGATAGGCCCAGGCCTCCGCCTCCATGGCGCCGCCGTCAAAACCGGCCGCCTCCGCCGAGACGACCCGGGCACCCTTTGCCGCAGCCAGATCGGCGAACTCGCCCATGATGACAGGATTGAGCCGCCCGCCGCCGCAGACGACGTATGTCTTGGGCGGTTGCGGCAGGTGATCGGCGAGCTTGACGATCGAGGCGGCGGTGACATGCGCCAGCGTCCTTGCGCCGTCCTCCAGCGACACCTCGCCCTTCTCGGGCGGCAGGAAATCCCCCCGGTCGAGCGAGCGCCTGATATTGCCGGAGAAGAACGGGCTCGAAAGATAGCGGCGCGCCAGATCCGGGACCATCTCCCCACGGCTGGCCGTCTCGCCGTTGCGGTCGTAGGCCCGGCCGGTATGCACTTCGACCCATTGGTCGATCAGCATGTTGCCCGGCCCGCTGTCGAAAGCAGAAAGCACGCCGTCGGCGCCGACATAGGTGAGGTTCGAGATGCCGCCAATATTGACGAAGACAACAGGCGCCGCGAAGCCATCCGGCAGGTTGGCCGAGAGGGCTGCGTGATAAACAGGGATCAGCGGCGCGCCCTGCCCGCCATGCACCATGTCGTTGGCTCGCATGTCGTAGACGACATCGATACCGGTCTCCGACGCCAAAAGTGGCCCGTCGCCGATCTGCACGGTGACACCCGCATCCGGCCGGTGCAGCACGGTCTGGCCGTGAAAGCCGATGAGGTCGATCTCATCGGGCTTGAGGTTATGGCGCGCCAGGAAGGACTTGACCACGGCGGCATGGCAAAGCGTCAGCACGCGTTCGGCGTCGGCAAGGTCGCCCGGCCTATCGCCACGCTCGACCACGGCCTTGGCCGTCTGCAATGCCAGCTTCCAGCGGCCGCGCAGATCGTCGTCATAGGGCACGTAGAGGCTGGGCCCGCGACGGATGATGTTTTCGCCGTCGGTCTTAAGCAGCGCCGCGTCGATCCCGTCCATCGAGGTGCCGCTCATCAGGCCGATCGCTGTCAGGATTTTCCCCATTGTCCCTCGATAATCTACAAATAAAGGAGCCAATCAACCAAATGGTGACTGTGCGAGAAAACAGTGCTAAACGCGCCGCGTTGCTTCAACAATAGCCAATCCGAAAATCCTGATCCGAAAGCAAAAGGTCATGACCGAGTTCAAATCCGATTTCCTCCGCACGCTGAAAGAGCGTGGCTTCATTCATCAGATCTCCGATGAATCCGGCCTCGACGCCCTGCTCGCCAAGGAAACCGTGACCGCCTATATCGGCTATGACCCGACGGCATCGAGCCTGCATGTCGGCCACCTCACCCAGATCATGATGCTGCACTGGTTCCAGCAGACAGGCCATCGCCCGATCTCGCTGATGGGCGGCGGCACCGGCATGGTCGGCGACCCCTCCTTCAAGGACGAAGCCCGCAAGCTGATGACGGTCGACACGATCGAGGAGAACATCGCCTCGATCAAGAGCTGCTTTGCCAACTACCTCGACTACGACAAGTCGGGCAACCCGGCGCTGATGATCAACAACGCCGAGTGGCTGCGCTCGCTGAACTATCTCGAATTCCTGCGCGATGTCGGCCGTCATTTCTCGGTCAACCGCATGCTCTCCTTCGACAGCGTCAAGACGCGCCTCGACCGCGAGCACTCGCTGTCCTTCCTCGAATTCAACTACATGATCCTGCAGGCCTACGACTTCGTCGAGCTCGCCAAGCGCTACGATTGCCGGCTGCAGATGGGCGGCTCCGACCAGTGGGGCAACATTATCAACGGCATCGACCTCGGTCACCGCATGGGGACCGATCAGCTCTACGCGCTGACCTCGCCGCTTCTGACCACATCGTCGGGCGCCAAGATGGGCAAGTCCGCTTCCGGCGCGGTGTGGCTTAACGCCGACCTGCTGCCGGTCTATGACTTCTGGCAGTACTGGCGCAACACCGAAGACGCCGACGTGCCGCGCTTCCTGAAGCTGTTCACGACGCTGCCGATGGACGAGATCGCCCGCCTGTCGGCGCTTGCCGGCTCCGAGCTCAACGAGGTCAAGAAGATCCTGGCGACCGAGGTCACCACGATCCTGCATGGCCGCACTGCTGCCGAACAGGCAGCCGAGACCGCCCGCAAGACCTTCGAGGAAGGCGCGCTTTCCGACAACCTCCCCTCGATCGACGTGCCCGCTGCCGAACTCGACGCCGGCATCGGCCTCCTCGCCCTCATCGTCCGCGCCGGCCTCGCAGCGTCGAACGGCGAAGCCCGCCGCCACGTCCAGGGCGGCGCCGTCCGCATCAACGACCAGGCCATCAGCGATGAACGCAAGCTCATCGGCGGTGGCGAAGTGACCGCCGACGGCGTGATCAAGCTGTCGCTCGGCAAGAAGAAACACATCCTGATCCGCCCGGCTGCCTGAGGGCGGTAGGTTCAGAAGTTTACAGAGGCCGGCGTGGAAACGTCGGCCTTTTTTGTTGCGCGGGTGGCGGCAAGGTCCATTGACGTTGCATTCCGGGCGGCGTGCTTAGATCCTCGGGACGAGCCCGAGGATGACGATGGAGTTGGTGGCGCCTGTGTCTAAAACATTGAAACGGCGTCGTTTTCCCATTCTCGACGTCATCCTCGGCCTTGTGCCGAGGATCTAAGCACGGTCCCAATTGCTCAACGTGAGTGGACACTTGGCGCGAGTTTACAACGACCAGCCGTGCGCGGACCGCGGCCGCTGGACCCGCATCGAAAGCACCATGGCCGTCGCATTCCAGGCAACGTGCTTAGATCCTCGGGACGAGCCCGAGGATGACGCCGAGAGAGAGGAAACCCCTTCACTTCAATCAGTTAGCGACCGGCACCACCGACGCCCGCACGCCTCGGCCCCCCTTCACTGAAACTCGAAAATATTCCGGAACACCCCGGGCGCGATGATCGAGAGCGGGTTGATCGTCAGGTTCGGCGCGTCGAGCTTACCCGTCAGCTTGAAGGTGATGCCGATCAGGCCGCGGTCGGTGCCGTTGCCTAGGATGATGCCGATGATGGGGAGTTCGGCGAAGAGGCGGTTCAGGCCGTAGGCGGGCATGAAGGTGCCGTTCATGTCCATGTTGCCGCGAACGTCGCGCAGCGTGCCCTGGAACACCGCGCCGACCTGATCTCCGCGCACCACGCCATTCTCGATGCTGACGACACCATTTCTTGAAAAGATACGGGCGAAGCCGCGCTGGAAGCGCTGGGCCGAGGTGTCGATGTCGCGCTTGACGGCAGCGTTCAGGCTGCGTTGCTCCTGGCCGACGGGCGTCGAGACGATCGAATGCAGGCGCTGTTCGTTGACGATCGAAAACCGGCGCACATCGATCGACCCATCCCAATCGTCGCCGGCGCCGAGCCGGATCGAAAGGTTGAGCAGGCCGCCGCGCATATGCTGATAGAGGTCGGCGAAGCGCGAGACCGCGCCGGCATCGCCGCTGGTGATGTTGATGACACCATTGCCTTGCGTCTGCGCCACAACGGCCTCGCCGCTGCCGGTGACGCCGGAGAGGTTGAGAGACTGGATGCGGCTTCCCTGCGCGGCATAGGTCAGTTGCACATTCTGCAGCTTCTCGTCGTTGAAGCCGACGACGCTGTCGAGCTTGGCCTTGAGCGAAATGCTGCCGTCGTTCTTCGACCCGCCGTCCCCCTTGTCGCCACTGCCCGACTTGATCCGCGCCAAAACCGGCCGCACATCGGCGCTGCTACCGGAGACCGAAACGTCCATGCCGCCCTTGGCGCGGCGAAGCGAGATCGCGAAATTGTCGAGCGACGACAGTTTCACGCTGTCGAAATCGGCCTTCTGCAGATTGCCCTTGCTGAGCGCCAGCGCACCGGTGGCGCCAAACCCGTCGCCCTTCAGCACGAAATTCTTGATCTGCAGATTGTCGTCAGGACCGGAAATCTCGAAATCGGCGGTGGCGCCGATGCCGCTCCCCTTGGACCAGCCGATCCAGGGCAGATCGAGCCGCGCCTTGCCGAGATCGAGCGACACAGATTGGCGATCCTTGTCGATGCGGTCGAGCTCGACGCTGATCGGACCGTCGATGATATCGGAGAGACCCGGCAGGATCTTCTCGCGCTGATCGTTACTCAGCGTCGCCGTCACGCTTTGCTGCGGCTGGATGTCGGAGGACTTGTCGGTCGGCTCGACCAGCTTGACCGTCGCCGGCACGCCGTCGATATCGCCCTTGCCGTCGAGAACCACCTGTTTCGGATCGGCCGTCAGCACGCCATCGAGATTGGTGATCTTGCGCCCCGATATCGCCTTGGCGACGTCGAGATCCTGCAGTTGCAGCGTCGCCTTCCATTCGACGGGCGGCGGGTTTTGCGAGGCGATCAGCCCGATACGCGCCTGCACCGACGCGGTCACTTTGCCCTTCAGGTCCTCGGGCACGAAGCCTGCCCGCTGCAGCACCTGGATCGGCTTGAAGGTCAGCAGTTCGCCGATGGCGTCGGCCGCCCCCGAGATCGGCAGGTTGAGCTCCGCCATCAGCGGCTTTTCATAGGTCGACGGCAGGATGAAGGTGCCCTCGCCGACATCGACGGTGCGCCCCGATGGGAAGAACGACTTGCCGCTCTTGATCGAGATCGTCGCCTTCGGCCCCGCCAGCTCAAAATGCGCGCTGGTGTCGCGGATCGGCGGAATGTCGCCGGTGACGTTCATGCGGGTGCCGGCAATGTCGAAGGCGATCTTGATCTGGTTCTCGTCCAGCTTCAGCCCCTTGCCGATGGCCTCTTCCAGCCGGTCAAAGGGAATAAAGACATCGATCGACGCATTGGTGACCACGCCGCCATAGAGATTGCGCTCGACCCACTCGCGCCCCTTCGACGCCATCCAGAACGGCCAGAGCTGCTTCACGGCCGTGGTCTGCAGCTGCTGCGACTGGCCGGAGAAGCTGATCTCGGGCGACTTGCCGCCGAAGCGAACATGCAGCGAGCCGTAGAGCGATCCGGCCGGGCTGGACACCGCCATGTTGGGGAATTGCAATTCGCGGCTGCCGACGAAATAGCGGCCCGTCGCCTGGATATCGAAGGGGAGCGGCTGCTCGCCCGAGGTGACGGGTGCGGCAGTACCGCCGCTGACGAGCAGATCGACGCCAAAACCCTTTTCGGCGGCCGGGTCGATCTTGTCGAGGTCGATCAGCGCGCCGTTCAAAGGCACGATCGTCGGCCCGAACTGCAGCTGCGAGCGCGCGATCTCCAGCGATTGCTTGGTGAAATCATAGACGAGATTGATGCGTCCGCCGGTCAGCGGCTGCGCATCGCCATCCATGTAGAAATTGCCGGGCTGCAGATTGACCGTGGCGGCAAGCGACGGCTTGGACGTCTCTCCACTGCGCTCCGCTGAAATGATCGTATCGGCGAGACTGTCGACGCCCTGACGGATTTCGCCGATCGCGTTGCGCTTCAGCGTAAACGGCGCAAGGTCCGCGCCGGCAAGTTCGCCCGTCAGCCGCGATGTGCGCCCATCGGTCTTTTCGGTGCCGATATGCAGCGTCGTGACGCGGCCGTTGATCGCGACCTCGCCATCGAGCTGCAGCGCGCTCTGCGCGTTTCTGGAGAACACCAGGCTGTTGACGACGATGGAGAGCGGCCCGTTGTCGGTATCCGCAAGCTTGATGTCGAGCCCCTCGAGCTTGATCGACTTGGTGCCACCGCGATCGACGAAACCGTCGAGAACATCCAGCTGCTCGAAGGCCTTCTCCATCGCCGCCGGGATCTGGTCGATCCTGAGATTATCAAGCTTGACCGGATCGCCCGAGGGCAGAAGCGCGGTGTCGAGCGCGATATCCTGCGCCTCCACCTGCGCGATCGCGATCCGTCCCCGGAAAAGCTGCAGCGGATCGAGCGCCATGCGCATGGCGCCTGTGGTCGACATGTGCTGGCCGCTCTTCTCGTCGATCAGGTTGACGTCGCGCGCCTCGAGCGCCAACCGCATGTTGGAGGTGAAGCGAATGACCGTGGAGCCGACCTCGGCCCGGTAGCGCGGCCCGATCGCCGAATTCAGCGCCGACTGCGCCTGCCGCGACAGGGGTTCGTCGAAGATGCCGCTTTCGACCGTGAAGATGATGGCGGCGATGATGAAGATCAGAACGCCGATGCAGCCACCGGCAAGCCCCGCCGTGCGGCGCATGCGCGAGCGCATGGGCGGGCAATGCACGATCAGCGGATCTTCCGTCCGCGCCGAGGGAAGATCGTGCAGCGCGACGATATCTTTCTTGCGGAATCTAACCTTCTCGCCGCGGATCGCCGACATGCGCCTCGCCTGTCTCCCTGTTCTGTGATTGGACCAGACTGGCTGGACGGTGATTTGTCCAATATATATCTGGCAAATCACCTCTTATCCACAAACCCGGCAAAAGAAAGGTTTCTCCATGGCGGAACTCAGCATCGGCTCCAGCGCGCCCGACTTCGATCTCCCGCGTGATGGCGGCGGACGCGTGAAGCTCACGGATTTCCGCGGCAAGGCATTGGTTCTTTTCTTTTATCCGAAGGACGACACATCCGGCTGCACGACCGAATCGATCGCCTTCACAGCACTCGCCGACGAATTCGAAAAGGCCGGCGCCGCTGTCATCGGCATGTCGCCGGATTCGGCTGCCTGCCACGACCGCTTCATCAAGAAGCACAAGCTCGGCGTGACGCTCGCGGCCGACGAGGAGAAGACCACGCTGGAGGCCTATGGCGTCTGGAAACAGAAGAGTATGTACGGCCGCAGCTACATGGGCGTTGAGCGTACGACATTCCTGATCCGCCCGGATGGCACGATCGCCACGATCTGGCAGAAGGTTAAGGTCGCGGGCCACGCCGAAACCGTGCTGACGGCGGTCAAGAATCTCGCCTCTTGAGTGTGGCGAGAGTAAACTCCAAAAATTCGCCCATGCGTTGAATAAGGCCAAATCTAAGGCTTTATTAACCTTAACAGTGTGTAATTGACCCAATTGAGGCAGGTCCGTCAGTTGGGAGATTCTCCGTGGCGCACACACAGCAGAACGGCGTATTCGGCAAGCAAAAACAGGAACATATCCTGATCCTTGCCAGCGGCGATCGGGTTCGTCACCTGACGGTCAAGCCGTGGATGGCGGCAATCGCGTTCTGCTTCGTCGGCGTTTTCGCTATCGGCTACCTGCTCGCCACCTCCTATCTTGTGCTGCGTGACGATCTGATTGGCGCAACCATGGCGCGCCAGGCGCGCATGCAGCATGACTACGAGGATCGCATCGCGGCGCTGCGCGCCCAGGTCGATCGCGTCACCTCCCGCCAGTTGCTAGACCAGCAGGTCGTGGAAGACAAGGTCGACAAGCTGATGGAGCAGCAGCAGGCGCTGACCTCGCGCCGCGGCAAGCTCGGCCAGTTGCTTGATCGTGCCGAAAACTCCGGTCTCGACGCCAAGACCGAAACGCCCGCTTCAGCCTATGCGCCCGAGACCAAAGGCAAGCGCGCCGAACTGCCCGCCGCCATGCAGGCGATCGAGCGGCAGCTCGCCGGCGACGCAACGCCGGCTGACGTGACGCCAGACAATTCGACGCTCTTCTATGTGCCTGCCCGCGAAACCATGGGCGACCGCGCCGACCGCGTCTTCTCCAAGGTGACACTCTCGCTCAAGGGGATCGAGCAGCGCCAACGTGATCGCGTCAGCCAGCTGACGACGGATGCGACCGACGCGTCGGCTGCGATCTCCAACGTGCTGACCCGCTTCCAGATCCGCGTACCCTCGGAGACGGCAAGCGCAAAGGCCACGGACGACAGCGCCGTCGGCGGTCCCTATGTCGAGCCCGAGAGCGGCGACGACTTCGACAATTCGCTGGCACAGCTCGACACCGCCCTCACCCGGCTCGAAACCGTGCGCAACACCGCCTCGTCGCTGCCCTTCCAGAACCCCGCCATCGGCAAGGAAATCACCAGCCCCTTCGGCAACCGCCGCGATCCCTTCATCGGAAGGTTGGCGCTGCATTCCGGCGTCGATTTCCGCTTCGCACCTGGCGAAAAGGTCCGCCCGACCGCGCCCGGCAAGGTGGTCACGGCCGGCTGGACCGGCGGTTATGGCAACATGGTCGAGATCGACCACGGCAATGGCATCTCCACCCGCTACGGCCACATGTCCGAGATTCTGGTCAAGGTCGGCGACACGGTCGGCCGTGAGGATACCATCGGTCTCGCCGGCAGCACCGGCCGCTCCACGGGCACGCATCTGCATTACGAAGTGCGCCAGAACGGGCGCGCTGTGGACCCGATCTACTTCATCAGCGCCGGCACGAAACTCGCCAGCTATATAAACTGAACGATCCCGCTAACGGTGGTTTTACCTCAACAACCCTGAGACCGCGCCGGTTCCTTGACTTCTCAACCGTTTCAGCCTATGTGGCGCTGCATTGCGGCATGCAATCCCGCCGACTCAAGCCTGAGCCTGGCCGAACCGGAACGGAAACAGTTTTCCCTTTGACGACATTTGCTGATCTTGGCTTGAGCCAAAAAGTGCTTTCCGCTGTCACCGACGCGGGCTACACGGTGCCAACACCTATTCAGGCTGGCGCGATTCCGTTTGCGCTTCAGCGCCGCGACATTTGCGGCATCGCACAGACGGGCACCGGCAAGACCGCTTCCTTCGTTCTGCCGATGCTGTCGCTGCTCGAAAAGGGCCGCGCCCGCGCCCGCATGCCGCGCACGCTGATCCTCGAGCCGACCCGCGAACTCGCCGCCCAGGTGGCTGAGAACTTCGAGAAGTACGGCAAGAACCACCGCCTCAACGTCGCGCTTCTGATCGGCGGCGTTTCGTTCGAAGAGCAGGATCGCAAGCTCGAGCGTGGCGCCGATGTCCTCATCTGCACCCCCGGCCGCCTGCTTGACCATTTCGAGCGCGGCAAGCTCCTTATGAGCGGCGTCGAGATCTTCGTCATCGACGAAGCCGACCGCATGCTCGACATGGGCTTCATTCCCGATATCGAACGCATCGCCAAGATGATCCCGTTCACCCGCCAGACGCTGTTCTTCTCGGCCACCATGCCGCCGGAAATCCAGAAGCTGGCCGACCGCTTTCTGCAGAACCCGGAACGCGTCGAAGTCGCGAAGCCCGCTTCCGCATCCAAGACCATCACGCAGCGCTTCGTCGCCGCGCATGGCAAGGATTACGAAAAGCGCTCGACGCTGCGCGACCTCATCCGCGCCCAGGAAGAGCTGAAGAACGCCATCATCTTCTGCAACCGCAAGAAGGACGTCGCCGATCTGTTCCGCTCGCTGGAACGCCACGGCTTCTCCGTCGGCGCGTTGCATGGCGACATGGACCAGCGTTCGCGCACGACCATGCTGCAGAATTTCCGCGACGGCCAGCTCCAGCTTCTGGTGGCTTCCGACGTCGCGGCCCGTGGTCTCGACATCCCCGATGTCAGCCACGTCTTCAACTTCGATGTGCCCATCCACGCGGATGACTACGTGCATCGCATCGGCCGTACCGGCCGCGCAGGCCGTGCAGGCTCTGCTTTTACCATCGTCACCAGCCGCGACCAGAAATTCACCGACGCGATCGAAAAGCTGATCGGTGAGAAGATCGAATGGCACAATGGCGATCTCTCGTCGTTGCCGCCGGCCGAGCCGAGCCGTGACGACGATCGCTCGCGCCGCAAGGGCGGCCGTGAGCGGGATAAGGACCGTGGCCGCGGCAGAAATCGTTCGGGTCATAAATCTGATATCGCCGCCGAGGATAATGGCGTCGAGACGATCGAAACAGCAGCCGCACCGGTACAAGCCGCACCAGCAAGGGTCGAAAGCGTGAAGCAAGAGCGCAAAGCAGAAAACAACAGGCAGAACAACAACGCGCGCGACCGCCGCCCTTATCCGGCTAACGACGACAATCGCGACCGCCGCCGCTACCGCGACCACGATGACGGCCCGACGCCGGTTGGCTTCGGCGACGACATCCCCGCCTTCATGCTGATCACGGCAAACGCCAAGATCTGACACGATGGGCAGCCCCGGCATTGATTTTCCGGGTCTCGGCGTAGGATTGGTTATCCTGCGCCACAGAAAGATCCTCCTCTACAAACGCGTCAAGGCGCCCGAAGCCGGCCACTGGAGCATCGTGGGCGGCAAGGTGGATCATATGGAGCCGGCCGAACAGGCGGCGAAACGCGAGGCCGAGGAAGAAAGCGGCCTCGAAATCGGTCGCGTCAAGCTCTTGGGCCAGACCGAGGTGATCAGCGACGCCGACCGCCAGCACTGGATCTCGCTCCTCTACATCGCAGAAGACTATACTGGCGAGCCGGCATTGACCGAGCCCGACAAGCTTTCGGATTTCGGCTGGTTCTCGCGCAACGATCTGCCGCAGCCGCTCTCGGCATTCGCTGAGGCCGCCATCGGCCATCTCGGCGCCGAACAGTTCTAGTATTGAAGTTTGAAAGCGCGGCCGATCACTCCGCCCGCATCGCCGCCTCGTAAGCCAGCCGCACCCAGCCCGCCATCAGATCGGGATCGTCATACGCGTCCTCGGGGATTGACCAGTACGGCATCTTCACCGGCTTGCCGCTCTTTCCCTCATAGGTCCACTGGCTGGCGCCGGCCTCGGCGAAGGCGGGCGAACTGACGTCATCGGCCTTCAGAAGCATATCGCCGCGAAACTCGAGCGCGATGATCCGGCCGAGATGATAGATCCCCTTGCCGCCGAACATGCGCTTGATCGTGACGGGGCCAAGCCCCTGAAACATCTCTTCGATTTCGGCCGGATCCATGAGAAAGCTCGCTCTACAGGCTGTAATAATCGCGGTTCATGTAGAACAGCGCCGGCTTCGCCTCGTCGAACCGCACCGCCATGACTTCGCCGAAGATGATGTGATGCGTCGTCATCTCCTTGATTTCCGTCACCCGGCAATCGAAAGACGCGAGCGCGTCCATGAGCACGGGCGCGCCGGTGACCAGCTTGTCGAAACGGCCCGTGGAGAAACGATCGCCGTCTTCCATTTTCGTGCGCCCGGAAAACGCGTCGGCCAGCGCCTGATGATGCGCGCCCAGCGTATTCAGCGCGAAAATACCGCTGCGGAAGAAGATCTCGTTCTTCGGATTGCTGTTGTTGAGGCAGACCAGCACCGTCGCCGGGCTGTCCGAGACCGAACAAGCCGCCGTGATCGTCACCCCGCGCCGCTGGTCGCCGACTGCGGTCGTCACCAACTGAACGTGCCCGCCGAAGCGGCTCATCGCGTCCCTGTAGAGGCCGGGATCGATCGGTTGCTTGCTCAACAAAATTTCACTCCACGAACACACGCATTTCGCACGCATTATGACGGTCATAGGTTATCTTTTCTACAAACCGATGCCGAAAAGCGACCGATCCGCGCGTTTTTCTTTGACGATCCATTCCGGACGGATAAAAGAGCAGGAATAAACGGTTGGGGCGTGCATCTTTCATGACTATCTCGCGTTGCTTAGGTCTTCTGCCGCTGCTGCTTGTCGCAGCCGGGGAATGCCATGCAGCCGGCGTGACGATTGGCGTCGTCGCTCCGCAGACGGGTAGTTTCGCGCCGCTAGGCGCTGAGATCGTTGCCGGCGCCGAGGCGAAGATCCGCCAGGATGGCGACACCATCGTCACCGTCAACGAACCCTGCGAGGACAATAGCGGCGGCGTCGTCGCCGATGCGCTGATCGCAGCCAAGGTCCAGGTCGCTATCGGCTTCCTCTGCAGCCAGACGCTCGACGGCGCGCTCCCCAAGCTGAAGGACGCCAACATCCCTGCTATCACCGTCTCCGTGCGCTCCCGCATTCTCATGGAGGACGCGCTGAAGAACGGCTGGCCGCTGTTTCGGCTTGCGCCCGCCGATGGCGCAGAGGCCGCGAAGATCATCGAGGTCATCCTGCGCGACTGGGCATCGAGCCCCATCGCGCTCGTCGAGGACGGCACGATCCACGGCCGAGAGCTCACCGAAGCGGTGCGCAACGCGCTGGAGCAGAACGGCCTGAAGCCCGTCTTCACCGACACATACCGCCCCGGCCAGGAGCAGCAGATCGCACTCGTTCGCCGGCTCAAGAGAGCGGGCGCCACCAAGGTCTTCATCGGCGGCGACCGCAGCGATGTCTCCATCATCGCCCGCGACGCCAAGGCCGAAAAGATCGCGCTCGACCTGATGGGCGGCGACGGAATGCGCGCGGCCGACCAGCCGCTGCCACTCGCCGACGGCGTGCTGGCTGTAACACTGCCCGATTATACCGCCCGCGCCGATGCGTCGCCCGCAGGTGTGGCGCTGCGCGCCGCAGGCGTCGAGCCGGAAGGCTACGTTCTGCCGGCCTATGCCGCGGTCGAGATCGCCATCAAGGCGGTGCAGGCGGCGGCAGCGGACGAGCGGCCGGTCGCCCAACATCTCGGCGGCATGCCCTTCGACACCGTGCTCGGCCAGATCACCTTCGACGCCGGCCACGAGCTGTCGCAAAACCCATATCAGCTGATGCAATGGCGCTCCGGGGCATTCGTCCCCTTCAGCGCGCCGGCGCAATAACGCCTGCTTGATCCCAGGCGACTTCAACGGAGAGAGACAATGACCCAGCCCATTCGCATCGCGCCATCCGTTCTGGCCGCCGACTTCGCCAAGCTCGGCCAGGAGGTGCGCGACGTGACCGCGGCCGGCGCTGACTGGATCCACCTCGACGTCATGGACGGTCACTTCGTCCCCAATATTTCCTTCGGCCCCGACGTCATCAAGTCGCTGCGCTCCTACACCGACGCCACCTTCGACTGCCACCTGATGATTGCCCCCGTCGACGACTATCTCGAAGCTTTCGCCAAGGCCGGCTGCGACCGGATCACCATCCATGCCGAGGCCGGACCGCATCTGCATCGCTCGCTGCAGACCGTGCGCAATCTCGGCAAGAAGGTCGGCGTCACCCTCAATCCGGCAACGCCGCTCTCCGTCTTTGAAAACGTGCTGGATGATATCGACCTGATCCTCATCATGTCGGTCAATCCCGGCTTCGGCGGCCAGAAGTTCATTCCCGCCATGGCCGACAAGATCGCCGCCGCCAAGTCACTGATCGGTGACCGGCCGATCGACCTCGAGGTCGACGGTGGCGTGACGATCGAAACAGCGCCTGTCATCGGCAAGGCCGGCGCCAACGTGCTCGTCGCCGGCTCCGCCATCTTCAAGGGCGGCTCGGTCGAGGCCTACAAGCAGGCCATTTCGGCGCTCCGGACAGCGGCTGAAGGCCAATCCAAGTAAGATCGGGCCAAGCAATGCCGAGAATGGCGTGTCGCTGATGGGAGACCGGCTACGGGCTGCGTACCCGCCCTACTCCGCCGTGCTCGTCGGCGCGCCGCTCTGGGCTCTCCAGATGCTGGCTGCTGCGATGAGCACGCTCTATCTGCGCAACGGCCTGGAGACCAGCCACCTCGGCGATCTCGCCATCCTCTATTTCGCCGGCGGCCTGCTTGCCTGGCCCTTTGCGGTCATGCTGGGCCGCTTCTTCGCGCACAAGCGCCGGATCGAGACGCGCTTCGCCGCCTTCTTCGTGGCGCTTGCGGCCTGCACCATCCTGATGACGGCGTTTCTCTTCGCGATGGACTACCGGGTTTTCTACTCGCGCTGGCATGCGCCGGGAGGATCTGTGATCTGGTTTTTCCAGCTGATCTTTACCGGCGCGAGCTCCGTCTACCAGTTCATGGTGCTCGGTTTGCGGCTCTTTGTCCCCCTCGGGCTCGTCTGCCTGCTGTCAACGAGTTTCGCGCTTGCGAAACGCATGCGTTGAGATTGCCGCGCGTCTTTGCTACACGGGCGCCAACATTCCCCTTTAGAACGCCAACATTCCTTACGAACGAAAGCAGGAAGCCATGATCCCGCGCTACTCCCGACCTGAAATGGTCGCCATCTGGTCGCCCGAAACCAAGTTCCGCATCTGGTTCGAGATCGAGGCTCATGCCTGCACCGCGCTCGCCAACCTCGGCGTCATCCCGCAGGAATCCGCACGCACCATCTGGGAAAAGGGTTCGGTCGCCGAATTCAACGTCGCCCGCATCGACGAGATCGAAGCCGTCACCAAGCACGACGTCATCGCCTTCCTGACGCACCTCGCGGAATTCATCGGCCCCGACAGCCGCTTCGTCCACCAGGGCATGACCTCTTCCGACGTGCTGGACACCACCTTCAACATCCAGCTGGTGCGCGCGGCCGACCTTCTGCTTGCAGACATGGACCGCGTTCTCGCGGCCCTGAAGACCCGCGCCTTCGAACACAAGGATACGGTCCGCATCGGCCGCAGCCACGGCATCCACGCCGAGCCGACGACGATGGGCCTGACCTTCGCGCGCTTCTACGCTGAAATGAAGCGCAACCGCGATCGTCTGGTCGCTGCCCGCGCCGAAGTCGCGACCGGCGCGATCTCGGGCGCCGTCGGCACGTTTGCCAATATCGACCCGAGCGTCGAAGAATATGTCTGCGAACAGCTCGGCCTCGCCGCCGAGCCGATCTCGACCCAGGTCATCCCGCGCGACCGCCACGCGATGTTCTTCGCCACGCTCGGCGTCATCGCCTCGTCGATCGAAAACGTCGCCATCGAAATCCGCCACATGCAGCGCACCGAAGTGCTCGAAGCCGAAGAGTTCTTCTCTCCCGGCCAGAAGGGCTCGTCGGCCATGCCGCACAAACGCAACCCGGTGCTGACAGAAAACCTGACGGGTCTCGCCCGCCTCGTGCGCATGTCGGTTGTTCCGGCGATGGAAAATGTCGCTCTCTGGCATGAGCGCGACATCAGCCATTCGAGCGTCGAGCGCGCCATCGGCCCTGACACGACGATTACGCTCGATTTCGCGCTGAACCGTCTGGCCGGCGTCGTCGAGAAGCTGGTGATCTATCCTGAAAACATGCTGCGCAACATGAACCAGTTCAAGGGACTGGTCATGAGCCAGCGCGTGCTCCTGGCGCTCACCCAGGCCGGCGTGTCCCGTGAGGACAGCTACCGTCTGGTGCAGCGCAACGCCATGAAGGTCTGGGAAAAGGGCGCCGACTTCCTCGAGGAACTGCTCGGAGACGCCGAAGTCCGCGCCGCACTGTCGGAAGAGGAAATCCGCGAGAAGTTCGACCTCGGCTACCACACCAAGCACGTCGACACGATCTTTAACCGGGTCTTCGCCAACAGCTGATCGACCTGATCAACTCTTCTGCGGCGCCTTTCGGGGCGCCGCTTTTCGTTTGTCCTTCTGCGAGCGCGCGGCATCGATCTTCTTGCGCACGGCGGCGGCCGTCTTCGTGGATTTCGGCGCCGCATCGGCCGCCGCCTGCTTCTCCGTCTGCCCACCTTTCGCAGCCTTCGCGACCAGCCGGTCGAGATGCTTCAGGTCGTCCTCGTCGAGGTTCTCGATACCGATGAACCGGTTCTCCGCATGGCTCGTCAGGATCAGCTCGTCGAGCTTCGCCTGGATGGCCCGCGTATCGCGCGTTTGGGCGTTCTGCAGCACGAACACCATGAGAAAGGTGATGATCGTCGTGCCGGTGTTGATCACCAGCTGCCACGTCTCGGAATAATCGAAGAACGGCCCCGTCACGGCCCAGAGGATCACCAGGATCAATGCAAGGACGAAGGTCACGGGCTTGCCCGCCCACTCCGACGTCTTCGCCGAAAAGCGCATGAAGATATGCTGCGTGTCTGCCATGTTTGCCTCCCTCAAAGCTTGCACCGGTCAAACTCCGAGGAAGGCATTGGGTTCCTGAGTGAACCAGATGGCGATCAAACGATCGGCGGCGCCACCAGCTTGCGATAGAGGTGCCAGGTCGAATGGCCGAGGATCGGCATCACCAGCGCCAGCCCGACGAAGAGCGGGATGGTGGCGACGGCAAGCGACACCGCGACGATCAGCCCCCAGCACAGGACCGGAACCGGATTGGCAAACGTGGCCCGCAGCGATGTCTCCATGGCGGCCACGAGACCGATGTCACGGTCGAGCAGGATCGGAAAGGTGACGACGGTCGTGGCCAGCACGATCAGCGCGAAGCCGAACCCGATCAGGTTGCCCCAGATGACCAGCTGCATGCCTTCCGTTGTGCCGAAGATCTCGGAGAAGAAGGCTGACATCGATCGCGGAAACACGTCGCTCAGCACATTGAGATAGAGCGTCTGCGCGGCCACCAGCCAGACGACGAAGAAGGCAAACAGCATCAGCCCGCCGGTGACGATCGACGGAAAGGCCGGCGACCGCGTCACTTCCATGGCATGCCGCCAGGAACTGTCCATGCCTGCCTCCCGCCGCCTGCTGATCTCATAGAGACCGATCGCCGCCAGAGGCCCGATCAGAGCGAAGCCCGCGATCAGCGGAAAGATCATCGGCAGCAGATTGGCGCTCGATGTGGCCACCGCGAGAAAAATACCCGCGATCGGATACATCAGGCACAGAAACACGTAATGCGATGGTTTTTCCCTGAAATCCGCCATACCGAGCCGGATGGCGTCGAAGACGTCGGCAAGGCCAATTTTGTTGATGACCGGGCGCGAATAGACATCGTCCGCGCCGGACATGACGTGAAATGCCGTCATGGCTTTCTCCTCCTCAGCCATTGAGGCCAGCGGCGAAAGCATCGGCGGTGCCGACATCGAGCGCGACCGGCAATGCGCTAACATAACAAAAATTGACCGAGCTGTCCTGCTTTCCCTTGACTTTATCGCCGCGCCTTCTCACATCGGCGGCACCATGAAAGCTTCAGACGCCGAAATCCTCATCATCCCCGGTTACACCAATTCCGGCCCCGACCACTGGCAGAGCCGCTGGGAGGCGAAACTCAGCACCGCGCGCCGCGTCGAGCAGGCGGAGTGGTCCAAGCCCGTGCGCGAGGATTGGGCAGCGCGGATTGCCGAGGAAGTCAATAAGTCGACCCGTCCAGTGGTGCTTGTCGCCCACTCGCTCGGCGTGCCGTCGCTTCTGCATGCGATCCCGCAGTTCGAGAAGCCGGTCGCCGGCGCTTTTCTGGTCGCGCCGCCTGATGTCACCAACCCCGACATCCGCCCGAAGCACCTGATGACCTTCGGCCCCTACCCGCGCGAGCCCTTGCCGTTCCCGAGCGTCACGGTCGCCAGTCGCAACGATCCCTTCGGCACCTACGAGCATGCCGACGAGATCGCCGCAAGCTGGGGATCATTGCTGGTCGATGCGGGTGAATCCGGCCACATCAACGCCGATTCCGGTCACGGCCCGTGGCCCGAGGGCACGATGGTCTTCGCGCAGTTCCTCAGCCGTCTCAAGGGCTAGGCCGCGCCCGCATTCCCACGCGGACAATACTCAGTCGCCCTCGCCGCGCACGAAAAACACGCTCGCGAAGCCGGCAAGGACGACGCATTGCATGATGAACATTGGCCAATCCTGAGCCATGGCTTTTCCTCCATACCCAACATATAGGGCGGAAAACACCGAACAGCTATTTTGCGGCCGTTGTGACATCGTTGCAAATGACATCGCCGCGAGCGGCTACAGGGTCCTGTGCCTATGCAGACTGACATATCGTGCGTGTAGTGGCTATAAGTGGAAAATAATTCTAGTCGGTGTCAGTAAAGCCAGTAGGGACTTTCTGGAAGAAAATTCCAAAATGACGCCACCGTCAGGTTGACAGCTGGTAGCGAAGCGGTATATCCCCACCGTAGCTAGAATTCCCACCTAAAATTTACCTTGCGTTAATGTTCCGATTCGGGCATTAAAAAAGCACGCCGATTCTAAATCGACGTGCCTTTGTGTGTTTGAGCTGCGGTCCCTGGTCGCCGTAGACAAGCCGGGGATGCTGCGTCGTCTAAGCAACTTCGTTGTAGACCCCAAAGGCCATCTTTGCAAGGCCAGAGGGACTACCACCAATGCCTAAGGCCCAGAGTGGCAACAAAGCATCGTCGATTGCCGGCAAGGTACTCGGCGGAAAAACTCCGACGAAGTCCGAGGTTCGAACTTTGGCGGGCTCCGTGCTTCGCCAGGACGAGACTAAAGGTCGTCGCAAGTAATGAATAAAAAGAGGGCGGCCCGAAAGCCGCCCTCTTCTCACTTGAGACTGCCAGCTACTCCCGCCACCGCAACGTCAATCACAACACCTAGACCTCGTTGGGGGCAGTAGCGGGTGACATCCCGATAGCGTACCTTCGTTAGCTTCTGACCTGCTTCGGCGAGATCATAATTGAAGCCGCTGAGCTCTTTGCGACACGCCGCAAACACCGAGGGGAGACAAAGCAGCAACTAAACTTGGTAACGCGCCGGCCATCCAATTGAATATACTTGGCTTTTTTATCATCGGAAATTAAGCTGGGCTTAATTTAATACAAGCAAATTGACACACGCCAGACGAGCGAGTGCGAGCATTGACCAAGAAGAGCCCTGATCAACCGATTGGTTCAAGCAAAAGCGGTGACAGCATCGCTTCAGCGAATGCTTCCGAACGCGAGACCGACGCGCTCGTCGAGCGCGAAAGCCGCTGGAACTACGCGCTTGTCGGCTCGGATCTCGGCGTATGGGATCACAACCTCAAGCTTGGAACACGCTATTACTCCGAGACATGGAAGACCATGCGCGGCATGGCGCCCGACGAAGAGGCGGATGGCGACTACGACGTCTGGATCGCGCTGATCCATCCCGACGACCGCGCCTTCGTTATCGAGGCGATCGACCGGCAGAATGCTGGCGACCCCAATTTCCGTGTCTTCGAATATCGCGAGCGGCATCGGGACGGCCACTGGATCTGGATCGAATGCCGTGGCGCCTGTGTCGAATGGGATGAGAACGGCATGCCTGCCCGCCTCGTCGGCACCGACACCGACATCACCGCCCGCAAGCAGGCCGAAGAGCGGCTGGCGCACATGTCGCGGCGGCTGGATCTTGCTCTCGACATCTCAGGGATCGGCGTGTTCGAATCCGATCTCGATGCAGGCACCGTCGAGTGGGACGCGCGCCTCTTGTGGATCTACGGCATCACGAACCCGACACGCGCCTCGCAGGGCGACGTCTGGACCGAAACGCTGCATCCCGACGACCGTGAGCGGGTGCAGGCGACGGTGGCGGAGAACATCGAGCGCCAGTCGGGCTTCCAGCACGAATTCAGGATCATCCGCGGCGACGGCGCCGAGCGCGTCATCCGCGCCAAGGCGGCCTTCTTCATCGACGGCAACGGCCACCGCAAGCTGATCGGCGCCAATTGGGACGTGACCGAGGAAGTGGCGCTCAACGCCGAGCTCCAGCGCGCCAAGGACCTCGCCGAGGCCCACAACCGCGAACTCGAGGCGGCCAAGGAGAGCATCGAGCATCTCGCCCTCCATGACTTTTTGACCGGGCTGCCGAACCGCCGCTATCTCGACCGCAAGCTGGAAGAATATTCGACAAGAGCAAGCACGACCGACGATACGCTTGCGGTGCTGCATATCGACCTCGACCGCTTCAAGCAGATCAACGACACGCTCGGCCACCGCGCCGGCGACGCCATGCTGAAGCACGCAGCATCTGTGCTGACCGAGACCGTTCGGCCGGGCGATTTCGTCGCCCGCATCGGTGGCGACGAGTTCGTGGTACTCTGTGCGCTCGATGTGACGCCGAAGAAGATCTCCAACATGGCCGAGCGCATCGTGCGCGAGCTGAGCCGCCCGATCCGCTACGAGCATCACGAATGCCGCTTCGGCGCGAGCGTCGGTATCGCCACCGACAGCGGCCCGATGCTCGACGGCAAGCAACTCCTGCTCAACGCCGACATTGCGCTCTACCGCGCCAAGAGCGGCGGCCGAAACCGGCACGAGTTCTTCTCAAAGGATGCCCGCCGCCAGGTGATCGCCAGCAAGCGGTTGGCCGACGATATCCTGATCGGCCTCGAACGGCGCGAATTCGTGCCCTTCTATCAACCGCAGTTCGATGCCCGCACGCTTGATGTCACAGGCGTTGAGACGCTCGCCCGCTGGCAGCACCGCGAACACGGCCTGCTGGCCCCCGATCGCTTCCTCGACATCGCCGAGGACATCAACGTCGTCGCAACCATCGACGGCGTCATTCTCGAGCAGGCGCTGGCCGACCGCGCCTCCTGGGAGAGCGAAGGCATCGTCATTCCGAAGATCGCCGTCAATGTCTCCTCCCGGAGACTTGATGATCCGGCGCTCGGCAAGAAGCTGCGGGCGCTGAAGATCGTGCCCGGAACCATCGCCTTCGAGCTTCTGGAATCCATTTCGCTCGATGATTGCGACGACGCCGTCATCGCCAATCTCCGCCAGTTCCGCCGCCTCGGCATCGACATCGAGATCGACGACTTCGGCACCGGCCACGCCTCGATCGTCAGCCTGCTCAGGCTGAGCCCGAAGACGCTGAAGATCGACCGCGAACTGATCCGCATGCTGCCGACCTCGTCCGAGCAGCGCAAGCTCGTCCGCTCGATCATCGAGATCGGTCGCTCCCTGAGCATTCTGGTGACCGCCGAAGGCGTCGAGACCATGGAGCACGCGCGTATTCTGGGCGACCTCGGCTGCGATGTGCTGCAGGGCTATGCGCTGGCCCGCCCCATGCCGGCAATGCAGATCCCCTCCTTCATTCGCTCCGCGAGTTGGCGCCAGGCGGCCGCAGCCGCAAATACGCCGGCGCCCCGCAAGCCGAGCAAGGCGACTGCCTCCAAATAAAACACTGCACAACCCCGGCATAAACCTACGGTCGTTTTGTTAAGCCGGGAAACGGGGTAGAATGCATTTCTTAGACATTCGATTCTCGCATCGGTGCTCCGGAAGACCGGAATCCGAGGGAAGGAGTGACAGGCGGATTGTGAAACCCTCGCTTTTCCTTTATGGGGACGCCACGAGATCGATCCACTCGCGCTAATCCCAAGAGCGCCAACGACAAGAGAACAATCGCAATGAACCGTCGCCGCCGTATTTACGAGGGCAAGGCCAAGATTCTGTATGAGGGACCCGAGCCAGGCACGCTGATCCAGTTCTTCAAGGATGACGCCACCGCCTTCAACAAGAAGAAGCACGAAGTCATCGATGGCAAGGGCGTTCTGAACAACCGCATCTGCGAGTTCATCTTCAACCATCTGAACAAGATCGGCATTCCCACGCACTTCATCCGCCGCCTCAACATGCGCGAGCAGTTGATCCGCGAAGTCGAGATGATCCCGCTTGAGATCGTCGTGCGCAATGTCGCCGCCGGCTCGCTGGCCAAGCGCCTTGGCATCGAGGAAGGCGTGGTCCTGCCGCGCTCGATCATCGAGTTTTACTACAAGTCGGACGCGCTCGAAGACCCGATGGTCTCCGAGGAGCACATCACCGCCTTCGGCTGGGCCAACCCCGCCGAGCTCGACGACATCATGGCGCTGGCGATCCGCGTCAACGACTTCATGACCGGCCTGTTCTTGGGCGTCGGCATCCAGCTCGTCGACTTCAAGATCGAATGCGGCCGCCTCTATGAAGGCGACATGATGCGCATCATCCTCGCCGATGAAATCTCGCCGGACAGCTGCCGTCTCTGGGATATCGACACCCAGGAAAAGATGGACAAGGACCGCTTCCGTCGCGACATGGGTGGCCTTCTCGAAGCCTATTCGGAAGTGGCGCGCCGCCTCGGCATCATCAACGAGAACGAGCCTGTGCGCGGCACTGGTCCGGTTCTCGTCAAGTAACATAACGGCTAAGCAAGACATTCGCTAAAAAGGCAGGGAAGACAAAGTGATCAAGGCTCGTGTAACCGTCACGCTGAAAAACGGCGTTCTCGATCCGCAGGGCAAGGCCATCGAAGGCGCGCTCGGCGCGCTGGGCTTCGACGGCGTCGGCCATGTCCGCCAGGGCAAGGTATTCGACGTCGAAGTCGAAGGCACCGACAAGGCCAAGGCCGAAGGCGACATCAAGGCCATGTGCGAAAAACTCCTCGCCAACACCGTTATCGAGAACTATACTATTTCTCTCGACTAACGGTTGCGGAGATTGTCCGATGGCTGAAGTGACACAAGAATTTATGTTTGAGTTCTTTAAGCGCATTCAGGCCGAAATTTCGGGGCTGAAACACACTCAGAACGAAATGAGAAGCGAGTTGAACTCCATGCGGGGGATACTCGTTTCAGTAAACCAGGACATTCACAACATCTACAGCGTGCTCGACCGTCACGACCAACGTCTCGAACGCATCGAAAACCGTCTCGAACTTCGAGAACTCGCAGAAGCACAAGCAAGGTTTGAACAACACCCATGAAATCCGCCGTCGTTCAGCTTCCGGGCCTCAATCGCGATCGTGACATGATCGCCGCTCTCACCAAGATCTCTGGCCAGGCGCCGGTGACGATCTGGCAGACGGAGACCGATATCCCCGATGTCGATCTGATCGTCATTCCTGGTGGGTTCTCCTATGGCGACTATCTGCGCTGCGGCGCGATCGCCGCGCGCATGCCGGTCATGCAGGCGATCATCGAGAAGGCCAACAAGGGTGTGAAGGTTCTGGGCGTCTGCAACGGCTTCCAGATCCTCGTTGAATCCGGCCTGCTTCCCGGCGCGCTGATGCGCAATTCCTCGCTGAAGTTCGTCTGCCGCGAGATCAAGCTCGAAGTGGCCAATGCCGAGACGGATTTCACCCGCGCCTATGCCAAGGGCCAGGTCATCCGTTGCCCGGTCGCCCACCACGACGGCAACTACTTCGCCGACGCCGAGACGCTGACAAAGATCGAAGGCAACGGCCAGGTGGTCTTCCGTTACGCCGAGGGCACCAACCCGAACGGCTCGCTGAACGACATCGCCGCCGTCATGAACGAGGGCGGCAACGTGCTCGGCATGATGCCGCATCCGGAAAACCTGATCGAAGCCGCCCATGGCGGCTCCGACGGCCGGGCGTTGTTCGCTTCCGCGCTCGACGTAATCGCTGCTTAACCTTAAACGGATATGAGGCCATTCATCCGGTCCACTGGAGCAAGATCGATGCGCCCTCACCTTCCCCTGACACATGTCCTCACCATTGCCGCGACCGCGGCACTGGTTGCGTCTTGCCAATCCAAGACACCGGCACCCAGCCAGGACCGCAGTGCGCTGTCGACCATGGAACGCGTGGCGGTGGCGGCCAACAATTGCTGGTTCAAGTCGGGCGACGCGACATTTTCCGCCTACAAGCTGGCGCCGGAGCTCAATTCCTTCTCCGGCCGCCCGCGCATTCTCGTCGTCCACAAGGGGAGCCCGGAAAGCCGGCCACTATTGGTCGTCCAGGCGGAAGGCAACCCTTCAAAGCTGGACGCCTTCGGCCCGATGATGGACAGCCCGGCACGCCCACGCATTGCCGGCGACGTCACGCGCTGGGCCGGCGGCAACAAGAGTTGCAGCTAAGCGGCCGATAGCGCGCCCAAGCCTTCAATCCCAGAAGAACGACTTACCGACTTCCTTGCCGGCATCGGCCCTGCTGATGCCGATATCGAGGAGTTCCGCATCCGTCAGATCCCTGAGCACGCGCCGGCTGGCCCGCTTCTGCTGCCAGAGCGCGACCTTGTCCCAAACGCGGCCAAGAGCCGCCCACACATCGTGCCGGTTGAACCTCGGCGTTTCACGGTATTGCTCCGTTTGGTGGAGCCGATTGTCTCTCCTGAAGTCAGGCGCTACTGACATGTCACTATCCGATCGCTGATTGTATGCGTTCACCCTGATAGACTTGACAGGATAAGGGTGACAATCTAGGAAATTGTCATCATGACAAATTGGCTCCCTGATCTCTCGCGTGGTTCCGGCCCGGTCTATCTGCGGCTCGCGGACAATATCGAATCCGCCATTGCCAGCGGCGCCCTGCCCGCAGGCAGCAAATTGCCGCCGCAGCGCAATCTCGCGTATGATATCGGCGTGACAATCGGCACAATCGGCCGCGCCTACGCGCTGGTGCACGAGCGCGGCCTGGTGGCGGGCGAAGTCGGACGCGGCACCTACGTGCTGGACCGGGCGGAGACGGCACCGGGTAACCAGCCCGATCCGCTGACGATTGCGCTCGGCGGCACCAGGACAATCGACGCGCCATCGGGAAAAATCCGCTTCGACACGACGGCGGCTCCTGATCTTGGCCAAGGGAAAGCCATCGGCCGCATCCTTGCCGATATCGGCGAGCAGCAGCTTGCCGAGATCTCCTCCTATTCGCGCGTCTTCCCGAAAAACTGGTACGAAGCCGGGCGCCGTTGGCTATCGCGCAACGACTGGGCGCCAGACACCGAAAACATCGTTCCCACGCTCGGCGCACACGCGGCCGCCATCGCGGTCATTTCGGCGATATCCTCACCCGGTGACAAGATTGTCTTCGAGAACCTCAGCTATACGCAGGTGAGCCGCAGCGCCCGCATCCTTGGCCGGCGGACCATCACCGTCGATTCCGACGAGCATGGCGTCATTCCCGATGATTTCGAGCGCCTCTGCTCGCAGCAACACCCAAAGCTCGCCTTCCTGATGCCGACGGCCCACAACCCTACTCTATCAACCATGCCGCATGAGCGGCGCGCCAAGATCGCCGAGATCGCGCGCAGACATGGGGTCTGGCTGATCGAGGACGATCTCTATGGCGGCATGACCGGCGACGAAAACCCGCTGCTCGCCTCGTTGGCGCCCGATCGCACCTTCCTGATCAGCGGTCTTTCGAAATCGGTGGCCGCCGGCATCCGTGGCGGCTGGGTCGCCTGCCCGCCGCATTTCGCGCAGCGCATCAAGGTCACCCACAAGATGATCACCGGCGGCCTGCCCTTCATTCTGGCTGAAGCCTGCGCCCGGCTTGTCGAAAGCGGCGAGGCGCACGAGATCCGCGAGGCCTGCATCACAGAGCTTTCAGGGCGAGAGCGGCTGGCGCGCGAGACGCTTCATGGCTTCGATTTCGTCTCGCACCCGCATGTGCCGTTCATCTGGCTAAAACTTCCCGATCCCTGGCTCTCCGGCACCTTCAAGAACGCCGCCTTCCGCGATGGCGTGCTGATCGACGACGAAGACGAGTTCAAGGCGGCCCGGACCGACAAGGTCTATCACCGCGTGCGCGTCAGCTTCTCCTCCCCCAAGGATAGAGGAGAAATGGTTGCAGGTTTGATGACAGTTCGACGCCTGCTTGAAAGTGGCGGTGCGGGATACGACGGCGAGGTCTAAAGCTGTTGCAGATCAGCCGCACCCGTTAAAATCTAGGGCTTTCAGCACCTGTCTGCTTTACCGAATCGATTTGCATGCTACCAATTAGGGTGAGGACGGCGATCTGCGCCGGCACCAAAGGCGGCGCATGACAATGAACAGCATGGCATCGGCATCGACCGGTCGCGGACTACTTCTCGCGGCTCTCCTTGCAAACATCTCGCTCCTGCCGGTCTCGGCCCATGCGGATGAAAAGATCTTCGACGAATTGCGCTTTGGCGCCTCGGCGTCGATACAGGGCGGCCACAGCCACGAAGATGGCGTCTTCCCCGAAGTCACGGTCTTCTTCGACCCGTTCGGCCAGGATACGGCAACGGACTGGAAGCAGACGCTCGCGCGTCCCCGCCTGAACCTAGGCACCTCGATCGGCACCTCGGGCGAAGCGACGCAGATCTTCGGCGGTCTCGCCTGGACGGTCAATTTCAATGAGAAGGTCTTCGCCGAAGCCGGTTTCGGTGGGGTCTGGCACAATGGCGATCTCGATAACAGCGCCGATGGTCCCGATCTCGGCTGTCGTTTCCTCTTCCACGAATATGTCGGCGCCGGTTATCGCTTCGACGCGCACTGGAATGTCATGGCGCAAGTCGCCCATTCCTCGCACGCCAATCTCTGCGATGGGCCGAATAACGGCATGACGCGCGCCGGCATCCAGGTCGGCTACAAGTTCTAAACTTCCCGATATTGCGCTACGAAGCCCGCTCTCTGTGAACAGCGGGCTTTTTTCTGTCGCGCGCCGCACCCACTTAGGCTAAAGACACCGAAATCGCGCAACGGCAGGGACTTCGCAGAGCTCATGACCATTTCCAATACCCGCCCGATCACTCCAGAATTGATCGCCGCCCACGGCTTGAAGCCGGACGAATACCAGCGGATTCTGGATCTGATCGGCAGGGAGCCGACCTTCACCGAGCTCGGTATCTTCTCGGCCATGTGGAACGAGCACTGCTCCTACAAATCCTCCAAGAAGTGGCTCCGCACGCTCCCCACCAAGGGTCCGCGCGTTATCCAGGGCCCGGGCGAAAACGCCGGTGTCGTGGATATCGATGACGGCGACGTCGTCGTCTTCAAGATGGAGAGCCACAACCACCCGTCCTACATCGAGCCCTACCAGGGTGCGGCGACCGGCGTCGGCGGCATTCTGCGCGACGTTTTCACCATGGGCGCCCGCCCGATCGCAGCCATGAACGCGCTGCGTTTCGGCGCGCCTGATCATCCGAAGACGAAGCATCTCGTTTCCGGCGTCGTCTCCGGCGTTGGCGGCTACGGCAATTCCTTCGGCGTTCCGACGGTCGGCGGCGAAGTCGAGTTCGACGCGCGCTATAACGGCAACATCCTCGTCAACGCATTCGCGGCCGGCCTTGCCAAGTCCGACGGCATCTTCCTTTCCGAAGCCAAGGGCGTCGGCCTTCCCGTTGTCTATCTCGGCGCCAAGACCGGCCGTGATGGCGTCGGCGGCGCGACCATGGCATCGGCCGAATTCGACGAATCGATCGAAGAAAAGCGTCCGACCGTTCAGGTCGGCGACCCCTTCACCGAAAAGTGCCTGCTCGAAGCCTGCCTCGAGCTGATGCAGACCGGCGCCGTCATCGCCATCCAGGACATGGGTGCGGCCGGCCTTACCTGTTCGGCTGTCGAAATGGGCGCCAAGGGCGACCTCGGCATCCTGCTCGATCTCGACACCGTTCCGGTGCGCGAGGACCAGATGACCGCTTACGAGATGATGCTGTCGGAAAGCCAGGAGCGCATGCTCATGGTTCTCGAGCCCGCCAAGGAAGAAGTGGCCAAGGCGATCTTCGTCAAGTGGGGCCTCGATTTCGCGATCGTCGGCAAGACCACGGATGACCTGCGCTTCCGCGTCATGCACCAGGGCGTTGAAGTGGCCGACCTGCCGATCAAGGATCTCGGCGATCAGGCACCGGAATATGACCGCCCTTGGCGCGAGGCCGACAAGCGCGCGGCCCTGCCGGCCAATCTGGTGGCGGCCCCCGAGGATTACGGCCAGGCGTTGCTCACGCTCGTCGGCTCGCCAAACGAATCCAGCCGCCGCTGGGTCTACGAACAGTATGACACGCTGATCCAGGGCAACTCGCTGCAGCTGCCGGGTGGCGACGCCGGTGTCGTGCGCGTCGACACGCACCCGACCAAGGCGCTCGCCTTCTCCTCCGACGTGACGCCGCGCTATGTCGAGGCCGATCCGTTCGAAGGCGGCAAGCAGGCTGTGGCCGAATGCTGGCGCAACATCACCGCAACCGGCGCCGAGCCGCTGGCGGCGACCGACAACCTCAACTTCGGCAACCCGGAAAAGCCCGAGATCATGGGCCAGCTGGTGCAGGCCGTGAAGGGCATCGGCGAAGCCTGCCGCGCACTCGACTTCCCGATCGTCTCGGGCAACGTCTCGCTCTACAACGAGACCAATGGCGTCGCGATCCTCCCGACCCCCACCATCGCCGGCGTCGGCCTGCTTGGTGACTGGAAGAAGATGGCGCGCATCGGCAGCGCATCCGATGGCGACAAGGTCATCATGATCGGCACCGACGGCAGCCACCTCGGCTCCTCCATCTATCTCCGCGACATTCTCGGCAGCACCGACGGCCCGCCGCCGGAAGTCGACCTCTTCGCCGAACGCCGCAACGGCAACTTCGTCCGCTCGGTCATCCGCAACGGCCAGGCAACCGCCTGCCACGACATTTCCTCGGGCGGCCTGGCGCTTGCTCTGGCGGAAATGGCGATGTCCTCGGGCAAGGGCCTGAAAATCAGCCTCAGCGAAGGTCGCGGCGAAACCCACGGGCTTCTCTTCGGTGAAGACCAGGCGCGCTACGTTCTGACCGTTCCGGCCGATGTCGCCAGCTTCGTCTGCGCCAACGCCGAAGGTGCGGGCGTTCCGTTCCGCCGCCTCGGCACGGTCGAGGGCGACGCGCTTGTCGTCGACGATCTGCTGTCGCTTCCGATTCAGCAATTGCGCCACGCCCATGAATCATGGTTCCCTGAATTCATGGATGGCAGCGGCACGCTCGCTGCCGCGGAATGATGCGCAAGGAGTAATCGACCATGGCCATGAAACCCGGTGACATCGAAGACATGATCAAGGCCGGCATCCCCGGCGCAAAGGTGGTCATTCGTGATCTGGCCGGCGACGGCGATCATTACGCCGCCGAAGTCGTAGCCGAAGCCTTCCGCGGCAAGAGCCGCGTGCAGCAGCACAAGATGGTCTACGACGCGCTGAAGGGCAATATGGGCGGCGTTCTGCACGCGCTGGCGCTGCAAACCTCCGCGCCAGAATAAGAACGGCGGTCAAAGCTTGTTGAAAAATGCCCGGTTCCGCCGGGCATTTTTGATTCCCGGTCGCCAACCAGGCGCGGAAGTATTCATCGACATTGAATGAGGCGCGCAGCGGTTGCCGAACCTCAATCCGTAACGGATCGGCAACAGCCAGAACATCAGACCGATAGGGCACTCCTTTTTTTGTTCCCACCTGCTGGAATTCCGGTCGTCACATGCTATCTAAGCTTAACGATTGAAACGGCGGGCCTTTAACTCGCCTGTTGAAAGGATTAGGTCCCATGAGCGGCATCAACGAATTCATCGACAACGAAATCAAGACCAACGACGTCGTCCTCTTCATGAAGGGCACGCCGCAGTTTCCCCAGTGTGGTTTCTCCGGCCAGGTCGTGCAGATTCTCGATTACATCGGCGTCGACTACAAGAGCGTCAACGTGCTCGCTGATTCGGAAATCCGCCAGGGCATCAAGGATTACTCCAACTGGCCGACCATTCCCCAGCTTTACGTCAAGGGTGAATTCATCGGCGGCTGCGACATCGTCAAGGAAATGTTCCAGGCTGGCGAATTGCAGCAGCACTTCCAGGAAAACGGCGTAACCGTTCGCGGTGCTGCCTGACCTGACCGGTCACCGGGCGTCCGCCCGGTTTCCATTTCCGTATTTTGAGTCCGAGGCGCTGTGCTGAACAGCGCCTTGGCCTGTTTTTGGGAATTACATTGTGACAGATTCATCACAAGCCGCGCATGTGGGTCGTATCCCCATGCGCAAGGGTGAGTTCATCGCGCTGGCCGCCTTCCTGATGGCGATCAACTCGCTGGCGATCGATATCATGCTACCGGCGCTGCAGCAGATCGGCGCCAGTCTGAACGTCGAAAGCGAAAATCACCGCCAGTTCGTGGTTTCCAGCTACCTTCTCGGCTTCGGTTTTGCCCAGCTCATCTACGGTCCGCTGTCCGATCGCTTCGGTCGCCGCCTCCCACTGCTGGCCGGCATCGGCATCTATATCTGCTCCTCGCTTGGCAGCGCGCTGATTCCGACCTTCGAAGGCCTGCTGATCCTGCGCTTCATCCAAGGGCTAGGCTCCGCGGCCACCCGCGTCATCACCATCTCCATCGTTCGCGACATTTACGGCGGAAGGCAGATGGCCGAGGTCATGTCGCTGATCATGATGGTCTTCATGATCGTTCCGGTCATCGCGCCCGGCAGCGGCCAGATCATCATGCTCTTTGGCAGCTGGCACCTGATTTTCCTCTTCATCGCCGTGATGGCCGCCCTCATCGCCTGCTGGGCCTATATCCGCCTGCCCGAGACGCTGCATCCGGAAAACGTTCGCCCCTTCACCGCAAAATCGGTGCTTGGTGGCTTCAAGGTCGTTCTCACCAATCGTGTGGCGCTCTGCTACACGATCGCCAGCACTTTCATCTTCGGCGCACTGTTCGGCTTCATCAATTCCGCGCAGCAGATCTATGTCGGCATCTACGGCCTCGGCGTCTATTTCCCCTTCGCCTTCGCCGGCGTCGCGGTCTTCATGTCGATGTCGTCGTTCCTGAACTCGCGCCTGGTTGGCAAGTTCGGCATGCGCCGGCTATCGCACGGCGCTCTCCTTGCCTTCATCACCATCAACACGGTCTGGCTGCTGGCCCTGATACTCGGCCCACACCCGATGCCGTTCTTCCTCTTCATCGGCTTCTTCGGCCTGGCGATGTTCAATTTCGGCTGGATCGGCTCGAACTTCAACTCGCTGGCCATGGAGCCGCTCGGCCACGTCGCCGGCACCGCCTCCTCGGTCCTCGGTTTCATGAGCACCGTCGGTGGCGCGCTGATCGGCGCCGGCATCGGCCAGGCCTTCAACGGCACGGCACTTCCGATGGTCGCCGGCTATTTCACGGTCTCGATCATCGGCCTCGTCTTCGTGCTGATCGCCGAGAAGGGAAAGCTCTTCCAGCCGCATAATCCGGCTGTTTGATGAAGCATGCGACGGTTGAGACACATTTATATTTCAGGACAATCATATGACGCCGCCCCATAAGCCGCATACCGAAAACCAGGGGTCCAGCCGCATCGGCATGGGCTTCCTCGAATTCGTCATCACCATCGCCATCATGACGGCAAGCGTCGCCATGGCGATCGACAGCATGCTGCCTGCCCTTCCCGCCATGGGCCATGCGCTCAACGTTGCCAACGCCAACGACGCGCAGCTCGTCATCGGCGTCTTCTTCCTCGGCTTCGGCGTCTCGCAGATCATCTTCGGCAGCCTGTCGGACACATTCGGCCGCCGCAACATCATGCTCGGTGGCCTCGCGGTCTATGTGCTGGCCATGTTCGGCGCAGCTGCCACCGGCAGCTTCGAAATGCTGCTCGTCATGCGCTTCATCCAGGGCCTCGGCGGCGCGGCCGTCCGCATCACCACCATGGCGGTCGTCCGCGATTGCTTCGGCGGCCGCGAGATGGCGCGTGTCATGTCCTATGTCATGATCGTCTTCATGATCGTGCCGATCGTCGCCCCCTCAGTCGGCCAGCTGATCATCACCTATGCCAACTGGCACTGGATCTTCATCCTGCTCGGCATCGTCGGCGCCATCCTGTTCCTCTGGGCATCCCTTCGTTTGAAGGAATCGCTGCCGCGCGAAGAGCGCATACCGCTCTCCTTCGGCAATGTCGTCGATGGCTTCAAGACGGTTCTGACCAACAAGATCACCTGCGGCTACATGATCGGCCTGACCATGTTCACCGCCGTCATCAGCGCCTACGTGATCTCTGTTCAGCAGGTCTTCGGCGAGGTCTACGGTCTCGGCGACTGGCTCCCCATCGCCTTTGCGGCGACCGCCGGCGGCATCGCGGTCGCCAACTTCGCCAACGGCTTCTTCGTGCGCAAATTCGGCATGCGCCGCATCTCTCATGTCGCGATGATCCTCTTCACCATCATCTCGGCGATCGGCTTCTTCAAGGCGCTCGGCGGCACGCCGAGCTTCACGCTGGCCTATACGCTGTTCACGATCCTGCTGATGATGTTCGCCGTGATCGCTACCAACTTCACGGCGATCAGCCTGGAGCCGATGGGCAATCTCGCCGGCACCGCTACCTCGATCACCGGCTTCGTCTCCACCACCTTCGGCGCCATCCTCGGCGGCGCGGTGGGCCAGCTGTTCAATGGCACGGTACAGCCGCTCTTCGGCGGCTTCGCACTGTTCGGCCTGATCAGCATCGCAGCCACGCTCTGGGCCGAAGGCGGCAAGCTCTTCACCCACCCGGGCGACGATCCGCAGCTCGATCCGGGCGCTGGGCATTTCTAAAATACGAAGCCCGCCGATTTGGCGGGCTTCTTTTATTCTAAACAGTAAACACCTCACGCCGCAGCAGCTCCCAGCTCTCCTTGTCCGGCGCGATGAGCAGGCCGCCGTCGACATGCTGCGGCAGATAGGCCGAACCGTCGAAGCGCGCTGCGTAGCCGCCGGCTTCGACGCAGGCGAGCGTACCGCCGAGGTGGTCCCAGGGCATCAGCTTGTTGTACATCAGGTAATGCACGTGGCCGCCGGCAAACGCGCGATGTTCATGCGCGGCGCAGCGGTAGTTGCAGATGAAGCGGACTTTGGCGAGGTTGGCGAGCACTTCGGCGCGTTTGGCTGGCGCCAGAAAGCCCGTCGAGGCCATGCCGACCATCTGCTCGAGCGCCACGGGCGCGGTTGTGCGAAGGCGCTGCGTATCGCCATCGGGGCGCTTCAGCCATGCGCCGGCGCCCTTTTCCGCGATCACCCAGTCGTCGCCCATCGGATCGTAGATGATGCCGGCGATGCATTCGCCATTCGCGACCACCGAGGCCATGACGCCGAAGGCGGGAATGCCCGAGGCGAAATTGAAGGTGCCATCGACGGGATCGACGATGATCGATAGCGACGCATCCTTCAGCTTCCCAAGAAGCGCCGGATCGGCCGCGACGGATTCCTCACCGATGAACAGCGCTTCCGGCCACAGCGTCGCGACCTCGGCCTTGATCATGCGCTCGGCTTCCAGATCGGCTTCCGTCACCAGATCGGTCGCTTCGGTCTTGGCGCGCACATCGTCGCTGCCGAGCCGGCGGAAGCGAGGCAATATTTCCGCTTTCGCCGCCCGCCGCAAGAGATCGGCAAGCGTCGTTACATCTATCTTGGAGACCATGGTTCATCCTTCCTGGCGCTGTGACATGTCGAAAGACTATGCCGCAATTTTGCGACAACGACATGTGTCAAAACAAGAACTTAAGCGCACAGAGACACCCAATGCCCCGGCACGCCCTAAGGCGCCGACGAAATCAGGTCTTCGGCGCGGCATCGCCCGCCATCAGGCCGGCGAAGTCGAAAAGCTTGGGGTCGAGCAGATGCGACGGGTTCACATGCGAGAGCGCGCGCAGCATCGTGTCCTTGCGGCCGGGCATGCGGCGCTCGATATCGGCGAGCATGTCCTTCATGGCGTTGCGCTGCAGCCCGTCCTGCGAACCGCAGAGGTCGCAGGGGATGATCGGAAACTGCATGGCTGCGGCGAATTTCGCCATGTCGTCCTCGGCGCAATAGGCCAGCGGCCGCAACACCATCAGGTCGCCCTCGTCGTTCAGGAGCTTCGCCGGCATCGAGGCCAGGCGGCCGCCGTGGAAGAAGTTCATGAAAAAGGTTTCGAGAATATCCTCGCGGTGGTGGCCGAGCACCAGCGCATCGCAGCCTTCCTCGCGGGCGATGCGATAGAGATTGCCGCGACGAAGGCGCGAACAGAGCGAGCAATAGGTGCCACCGGCCGGAACCTTCTCCTTCACGATCGAATAGGTGTCGCGATACTCGATCCGGTGCCTGACGCCGATCTTGGTCAGATACTCCGGCAGGATATGCTTCGGAAAGTTCGGCTGACCCTGGTCGAGATTGCAGGCGACGAGTTCGACCGGCAGCAGGCCGCGCCATTGCAGGTCGAGCAGCAGCGCCAGCAGGCCGTAGGAATCCTTGCCGCCGGAAAGTCCGATCAGCCAGCGCTTCTGTCCGTTCAGCATACCGAAATCGTCGAAGGCCTGGCGCACCTGGCGCAGCAGCCGCTTGCGCAGCTTGTTGAACGACACGGAGCTTGGCGCATCGGCAAACAGCGCATGCGCGATCGCGCCCTCGGTCTCAGGCGTTTCAAGCTCGTCCCCGATGCTTAGCGCGATATTGGCTGCGATATTCATTGTCTCATCCGTTCAGGCCCCAGGTCGAAACCAAACCCCGTCTAGCAGAAAGCCGCGCCACAACCCAGCATCAATCGCCGAAAACCGACCATCCCGTGCGCGCCGCCAGCATTTCCAGCGCGACCGCGCCGAGCTGCGAATTGCCGACCTTGTTCAAGCCAGGCGACCAGACCGCGATCGAGGCGATACCGGGCGCCACCGCGAAGATGCCGCCGCCGACGCCGCTCTTGCCGGGGAGGCCGACGTGATAGGCGAAATCGCCGGATCCGTCATAATGGCCGCAAGTCAGCATCAGCGCGTTGATGCGTCGCGCGCGCTTGGGCGAGACCACCGAATGGCCGGTCATCGGGTTCGCGCCGCGGGCAGCGAGGAAGAGACCGGCGCGGGCCAGCTGCTCGCAGGTCATCGACAGCGCGCACTGGTGGAAATAGACGCCGAGCACATGCTCGACCGGATGATCGATGTTCTTGTAGGCGCGCATGAAATTGGCCAGCGCGAAATTGCGGTAGCCCGTCTGCGTCTCGGACTTGGCGACCTTGTCGTCGATCGTCACCGTCTCGTCGTCGGCCAGATAGCGCACGAAACGCAGGACTTCGCCGATCGCCTCGCGCGGCTCGTGTCCGGCAAGCACCACGTCGGCAACGGCAATCGCCCCGGCATTGATGAAGGGATTGCGAGGGATGCCGGCTTCCTGCTCAAGCTGGACGATCGAGTTGAAGGAGTTGCCCGACGGTTCGCGCCCGACCCGCTTCCAAAGCCCCTCGCCGACCTTGCCGAGCGCCAGCGTCAGCATAAAGACCTTGGAGATACTCTGGATCGAAAACGGCACGGCCGCATCGCCGACGCTATAGACCTCGCCATCGACGGTGACGACCGAGAGCCCGAACTGTGCGGGATCGATCTTCGCAAGCTCAGGAATATAATCCGCGACCTTGCCCTCGCCGATGCGCGGCTGAAGTTCGGTATAGATACTGTCGAGGACTGCCTGCAAATCCGTCATCACGACTCCTCTCAAGATAACAAAAAAGCCGCCCCGAGAGGCGGCTTTTCCGTATGCGAAAACGCCTCGCGCTAATTAACGCGAATAGAATTCGACCACCAGGTGCGGTTCCATGACAACAGCGTACGGTACGTCGCTGAGAGCCGGTACACGAGCGAAGGTAGCAACCATCTTGTTGTGGTCGACTTCGATGTACTCAGGAACGTCGCGTTCAGCCAGGCTGATAGCTTCGAGAACCGAAACCAGCTGCTTGGACTTCTGACGAACTTCGATGACGTCGCCGGCCTTGCAACGGTAGGAACCGATGTTGACGCGAACGCCGTTCACGGTCACGTGGCCGTGGTTGACGAACTGACGGGCAGCGAAGACGGTCGGAACGAACTTGGCGCGATAAACGATCGCATCCAGGCGGGATTCCAACAGACCAATGAGGTTTTCAGAAGTGTCGCCCTTGCGGCGAGCTGCTTCGGCGAAGATCGCGCGGAACTGCTTCTCGCGCAGGTCACCGTAGTAACCCTTGAGCTTCTGCTTGGCGCGCAGCTGCACACCGAAGTCCGAGAGCTTGCCCTTGCGGCGCTGGCCGTGCTGGCCCGGGCCGTATTCGCGGCGGTTCACCGGGGACTTAGGACGGCCCCAGATGTTTTCGCCCATACGGCGGTCAATTTTGTACTTGGACGATTCGCGCTTGCTCATCGTATTTCCTTTCAGAATGTTACGGCGGTCTGTTTCCAAACCGCTCGAAGGAAACACGCCCTCCTTTGGCCTCTTTGAGGGAGGCCCGACAGGATTTTCCGGTTACGCGAACTGGAAACTCCACGGGACATGTCAAATGAAACACGGGACATTGCTGCCCCGTGCTGGCGTGGTCTTTAGGGTGAAGTCACTGGAATGTCAATCACAATCCATGGCCACACCGGCAAAACCGTATGATCTCAAGGAAGCCGGAACGGCTTACTTCCGAGAAAGCCGAAGCGGCTTGCTTCCAAGAAGGCCCGGCCGGCTTACTTCATCGCTGCCTTCTGTGCCTTCAGACCTAGCGCGTCGCTGATCGTGTAGAACAGGTCGGTCTGGTCGGTCAAACCGCTGACGTTGGCCGCACGCGGACCATAGGCCGCGATACGCAGCTGCGAACCGGTATGACCCTGGTCGTCGACTTCGTCCGAGTTGCCATAGCTGACAGCCATCACGGCGCCGTCCTTGGTCATCAGCGCTTCCGTCAGGCCGGGAGCCTTGGTGCTTGCGTCGATGATCTGGCTGGCATGGGCGTGGTCGGCGGTGACGATGACGAGCGTATCGCCCTTCTGCTCCGCGAACTTCAGCGCTTCCTGAACGGCTTCGTCGAGATCGACGGTCTCGCCGATCTGGCCGCACGGGTTGGCCGCATGGTCCTGCTTGTCGATCGAGGCGCCCTCGACCTGCAGGAAGAAGCCCTTCTCGTTGGTGCTCAGAAGCTCGATCGCCTTCGAGGTCATCTGCGCCAGCGTCGGCGTGGCCGATGTGCGCTTCTCGTTCGGCTTGCAGACGACAGGCTCCTTCTCGACATTGCCGTGGTGGCTCGCCTGCGGGCCCTGCCAGCGGATCGGCATGTTGCCCTCGGCGAAGAGACCGAGAACCGGGGCGCTGTCATTGGCCTGCTTGACGGCGGCAAGTTCATCGGCGTTGGTGACGATCTTGTAGCCGCGCTCTTCCGCCTGCTGGCGCAGCGTCTTGCCCTTCCATTCGCCGGCCTTCGCCGTCTCGCCGAAGCTCTTGGCGCCGCCGCCGAGCGTCACGTCGGCGCGGGCATTGATCAGCTGCTCGGTGATCGAGCCCTTGCCGCCGTTCTCGAGCGCGTTGCTGGCGCACTTCTCGGTGGTCGCCTCGGGACCGTAGCACTTGCGCTGCGTCACATGGGCGATCTGCACGGCAGGCGTCGCGTCCTGCAGCTCGGCGGTCGAAACGTTGCCTGTGGCCAGACCGGCGGCCTTGGCCTTCTCCAGCAGCGTCTCGTGCGCCTCTTCGCGGATATCGACGCCGATAGCGCCATTGTAGCTCTTCACGCCGGTTGCCCAGGCGGTACCCGATGCGGCAGAGTCGGTCACATAGGTCGGCTTGCCGGTCTTCTTGTCGAGAGAATAATGGGTGTACTGGCCGGTGACGGGCAGCGCGTCGATGCCCTTGAAATACTGGCCGGCGCCGACGGCGTAGTTACGTGCGATGGTGATTTCGGAATCACCCATGCCGTCACCGATCAGAAGGATAACATTCTTCGGGCGGCCGTCGACGATCGCGGCGCGGTAGGCTTCGGTGATGTCGCCGGAAATGCGGCGCGCGCCGCCGGGCGTGCTCAGGTCCTCGCTCGCTCCGCGCTCCATGAGCTTGGTTGCAGCGGCATCGGCGGCATGCGCTGGCTGAATGGCAACAGTTGCAAGCAATGCTGCTGCGAATGCGGTGATCGCACGGGTGGAATTCGACATGGCCAACATCTCCTCTGGGCAAAAGGTCTACGCCCGCGTGGGGCATGCGGGGTTATCCACCCCTGAGATGAACAGCATGTGACAGGATCAACCCTATCGTGTACCGAAATACCGATACACAACAAAAAACCGCAAGGCGGCTTTTATCTCAAAATATGAATATGAAAGCGGACCGCTTTTATTCAGCAGCCGACTGCACACCATCGACATCAGGCGCATTGGCATCACCAGGTGCCGTCTGGCAGTTGATGTCGGGGAAAGCGACAATACGCTTGCCGGAGAAATCGGTGTGCACGACAACCGTCCCCTGCTCCTCGAAATAGCCGAGAAGACGCCGGGCGCGACGCGCCGAATGCGTGCCATAGGCGCGCGCGATGCGAGCGTCGGACGGGCAAGGCTCGCCGCAGACGGCGGCCTTGGCGAGCATCAGGAAGACGCCCTGCAGATCATCCGTGACACCAGATGACAGCGACAGTGCCGTGGCCCAGGCTTCCGTCTCAGCGGTCTCGGGATCGACGCCCGAGCGCGATACGGCGACGCGGCGGCGGAACTCCGGCAGCGACATCGGCGATCCCGGCACGCGGCGCATGCGAAGGCGCACGAGGAATTCCTGATAGAGCACCGAATCCGTGCGGAAACCCGAACCCGGATCGTCGAGGATCTCGCTGAGCACGGCAGATACGCGCTCCTCGCGGTCTTCCGCCGACATTTCCGGCTGGCTGGCGCGGCCTTCGGCTGGCTGCGGCGCGGTGGCGGCCGGTGCGGAGCGCGAAAGCTCGGCCAGGATATCGGTTGTCGGACGCGGTGCGGGAGCCGCGCGGCGCACGATCGGCCGCTGGAATTCTTCGGGATCCGGCGTGAAGATCAGGTCTTCGACATCCTGAGGAGAGTCTGGCAGCGGCATCAGCTTCGGGCTCGACGAACGCGCCGAGGTCTCGACATTGCCGATCTGGATCGGCAGCGGGCGGCGCGACAGGGCCGGACCGAGAGCAACGAAATTACCGCGCTTCAGGTCGCGGAACATTTCGGCCTGGCGCCGGTCCATGCCGAGCAGGTCGGCGGCGCGCGCCATGTCGATATCGAGGAAGGTACGGCCCATCAGGAAGTTGGAGGCTTCGGCGGCGACGTTCTTGGCGAGCTTGGCCAGGCGCTGCGTGGCGATGACACCGGCGAGACCACGCTTACGGCCACGGCACATCAGGTTGGTCATCGCGCCGAGCGACATCTTGCGCGCATCGTCCGAGACTTCTCCGGCAACCGACGGCGCAAACATCTGCGCTTCGTCGACGACGACGAGCACGGGATACCAGAACTCGCGATCGGCATCGAACATGCCGTTGAGGAAGGCGGCTGCCGCGCGCATCTGCTGCTCGATTTCAAGCCCTTCGAGCGTGAGGACGCAGGAGACACGGTGCTGGCGAATACGATTGGCGATACCAGCGAGCTCCGCCTCGGTGCGCTCGCCATCGACCACAACGTGGCCGAACTTGTCGCTCAGCGTGACGAAATCGCCCTCGGGGTCGATGATGACCTGCTGCACCCACGGCGCGGATTGCTCGAGCAGGCGCCGCAACAGATGCGACTTGCCGGAGCCGGAATTGCCCTGAACAAGGAGACGGGTCGCCAGCAGCTCCTCGATATCGAGCGTGGCCGGATTGCCTCCCGACGCCGATCCCATATCGATACCAACCTGCAAGTCCCATTCCCCTTCTGAAATCAACGCCACTCTTTAGCAGATTCGTGGCGGAATGCTCGGCCTACCGAACAAAACCCACAACCAATCACACCTTTTCGAATCACGCCGCCTTGTCCGCCACAACCGCGCTTGCATGGCTCTCTGCGCTGGGTATCAGCATGCGGGTGAAGAGCAGGCTGATGGCAAGCGGAATGAGCAGGATACCCAGCCCGACACGCAGGCCGAAGGCTTCGGCAACGAAACCGATCGCCGGCGGGCCGACGAGGAAGCCGCTAAGCGCGATAAAGGTCAGGATGGCGACGCTCGCGGCTGCCGGCCGGTCCGTCAGGCTGGCCGATGCCGTAACCGCCAGCGGGAAGCCGACCGAGACGCCGACGCCGATCGCTGCGAAACCGATCAGCGCCACCGCCGTGTTCGGAGCGAGCAGCACGACCACCATGCCGGCAAGCGACGCGCAGCCGCAGACCCGGGCGATGGCAACGGCGCCGAATCGGCTCTTCATGTAATCGCCGCCGAAACGCCCTGTCGCCACGAGGCAGGCGAAGACGGAGTAGCCGAGACCGGTCAGCGCGCCGGTCGCAAACAGCACGTCGCGCAGATAGACCGCCGACCAGTCGGCGATCGCGCCCTCGGTCATGGTGATGCCGAAGGTGAAGGCGCAGATGCCGAGAAGTGCTGCACTCGGCAGCTTGAACGGTGCGCTTTGCGCATGCGACGTCTCGGCCGCCGGATCGGGGCCGAGCGGCAGCCGCACGCTGACGAGGAGCGCGATCGGCAGCACCAGCAGCGCGATCAGGGCGATCGACCAGTTCGCCGGCAGATGCAACGCCGCGGCACCGACGCCAAGCAGACTGCCCGCCATGATGCCGAGGCTCCAGAAGCCATGGCAGCGGCTCATGATCATGAGGCCTGTCGTCTTCTCCGCCCGGTCGGCCTCGACATTGAGGCCGAGCTCGAGCGTCGACAGCGTGACGCCGAGGATCATCAGCGCGAAGAACAGCGTCGCGATATTGTCGGCGAAGGCCGGCAGCGAGACCACCGCGAGAAAGGCAACGAAACCATAAATGATCGTCGCGCGTCCGCCGATTTTCGCGACCAGACGGCCGGCGAAGGGCAAGGTCATCAGCGTGCCGATCGGCAGCCCGAGCAGCGCGACGGCGAGATCCGCCGGCCCCATGCCGAGCTTTGCCTGCACATCGGGAATGCGCGGCAGCCAGCTGCCGAAGGCGATCGGCTGCAGAAAGAAGATCAGCATCACAAGTCTTTGAAACGACATAAGACATTCCCCTGTTCGCGTTAGGGAGCCGAAGCCCGCGAACGATTCTCCATCTCAGAGCTTGCGATATCGGCATCGCGAAGGAAAGCGCCGACAGCGCGAAAGATCGCTGCCATGGGACGAGGTCACCGGACGGTGAGACCAAATCCCTGCATCAGCCGTTTCGTCGAAAAATCCGGATTGCCCGAGGTGAAGACCGCAAAGTCGAAATTGTCGGGATGGACGGCATCGGCCACTTCAGGAACGAGGCTGCGCGCCCGCCGGGCGATAGCTTCCGCCGGATCCAGCCAGTCCACCGGCCACGGCGCCAGTCTCCGGAAGATATTCGCCATGAACGGATAATGCGTGCAGGCAAGCACAACGATATCCGTCTTCCTGCCATCCTTCTCGACGAAGCACTGGGCGATCTCGCCCATGACGGCTTCATCGGAGAGCGTATCGCCGCGAATATAGGCCTCCGCCATGCGGGCGAGGTTTTCCGAGCCGACGAGGCGCACATGGCACTGCTGTGCGAAGGACTGGATGAGATCGCGCGTATAGGCGCGCTTGACGGTTCCGGGTGTCGCCAGCACCGAGACGAGGCCCGAGCGCGTCCGCTCCGCCGCCGGCTTGATCGCTGGCACGGTGCCGACGAAGGTCATGCCCGGGAATGCCGCGCGCAGATCGGCGCCGGCAAGCGTGAAGGCCGTGTTGCAGGCGATGATGCAGACCTCGGGGTCGTACTCGCGAAGCAGCTTCGCGAAGAGATCGATGATCCGCTCCCTCAGCGCCTGCTCTTCCCATCCGCCATAGGGAAAGCCGGCATCGTCGGCGACATAGATGAAACCGCGTTCGGGCATCAGCACGCGCGCCTCGCGCAGCACCGTCAGCCCGCCAATACCTGAATCGAAGACCAGGACGGGTTTCAGCTCATGCGTCGCTGTTGTCATCTTCCTGATGTTCCTTGACGTCTGCGGGCGCCCGGCTTCCGCGCGGATATTTGCGCGAGAAACGGTCGAGGGAGGAGATCACGCCGCGCATCACGCTGATTTCCTGCTCCGTGAAGGCGCGGCGGGAAAGGACTGCCCGGAGATTGTCGATCATTTTCGGCTTTTTCGCGGGCGGATGGAAATAATTGCGCGAATCCAGCGCTTCTTCCAACTGGTCGTAGAGCCCGTGCAATTGTTCCTTCGTCGATGGCGTCTGCTCCATCGCCTGGAAGGGAACGCTGCCGAGATCCTCCATGCCCGATTTCATCCACTCGTAAGACATGAGCAGAACCGCCTGCGCGATATTGAGCGAGGCAAAGGCGGGGTTAACAGGGAAGGTCACGATCTCATCGGCCAGCGCCACCTCTTCGTTGGAGAGGCCCCAGCGCTCGCGCCCAAAGAGGATGCCGGTCCCCTCACCCGCCGCAAACCGCGCACGCAACGTCTGCGCCGCCACCACGGGCGAACGCACCGGCTTGAAACCGTCGCGCTCGCGCGCCGTCGTCGCATAGACGAAATTGAGATCGGCGATGGCCTCTTCCAGCGTCTCGAACACCTTGGTGCCCTCAATCACATGATCGGCCTTGGAAGCGGCAGCCTGCGCCTTCTCATTCGGCCATCCGTCGCGCGGGTTGACGAGGCGGAGTTCGGAGAGACCGAAATTCGCCATGGCCCGCGCCACCATCCCGATATTCTCGCCCATCTGCGGTTCGACCAGAATGATGACGGGACCTTCCGTCAGAAGAAGACGCTCGCTGTTCGTGCCTGCCATGAAGTCAAAATCCTTTTGCTAGGCGCGCAAATAGCCAAGACGGGCTTAAACGGCAAGGCTTATGCGTCCGGATACAGCCGCTCCAGCGTCAAGCCGATCATCTCAAGCCCCTGCCGCCATCCCTTGCTGGCATGCGGATGGTGGCGTGCGCTCGACACGGGGACCTTGCGATCGACGAAGAAGCATTCCGAGCGGCGCGCCGAGGCGGACGTAACGCGGGCGAGGCTTGCGTCGATCAATTGGCGCGCGTCATCACTGGTGATCGACGCCTCCCGGTTCTTCGCCATCATTCGCGCCCAGTAGGTGGCGGCGAGGAAGATGGCCAGCGTTTGCCGTACCTGTCCCGGCTTGGTGACAACCGACCATGACGACCCGAGAGGCCGTGCCGTCGTCGCCAGATCCTTGTAGGCGGCGTCCAGTGTCTGCGACAGGTCGATCAGCCTGTGTCGCGGCTCGCCAGCGGCGGTGGCCTTGAGCAGCGCGTCCAAAGCCGCGAACCATTTGTCGAGCACGAGGTCGAGCGCGCCGCGGGTGCGGGCCGGAAAGACGACGAAGGCGACCAGCGTGCCGACCGCCGCGCCGAGCGCGGTTTCCTCGACGCGCAGCAACAAGAGATCCAGCGTCAGCGATCCGATCATCCCGTAAACCAGGCAAAGCGCGATCGACACGAAGAAGGTCATCGTCGCATAGCTTGTCTGCAGGAAATAGAAGGCGAGGAAAATGGAGAGGCTGGTGATCACCAGCGCCGGAGCCAGATGGCCGCTGAGCAGCGTCGCGAGCAGAAGCCCGATACCGATGCCGAACAGAGTGCCCACTGAACGCTGCAGCGCCTTCATCGCCGTATCGCCGCGCGAATTGGTATTGGTGAAGACGAGGAAGGAGGCGAGCACCGCCCAGAACCAGCGCTCGCGCGACAGGCCGAGACCGAGCGTCATGGCGATCGCCGCGGCGACGGTGATCTGCAGCGCCGAGCGCATGAGCGGATTGCGCAACGAGAAATCCGGAAGCGATGCTTGAACTGGCGCCTCGGCCACCGCGGCGATATCGGCAAAGCCTGTCCGGTTGCCCTCGCCGATGGTCTCGACAAGCTCAGCCCGCGCATTGCCGAGCCTGATCAGCGCCCGTGTCGCCTCGGCCGAGGGCCCTTCGTCATCTTCGGCGGGCGGCGGCACCTTGTGGCCCTCGATGATCCGATGCACCAGTTCGAAGGGCGGCAGCGATTGCGAGCAGAGCATGATCGCCCCCTCGGCTGCCAGATGCGCATCAAACAGGCGGATTGCCAGCTCGCCGGCCGGCTCCGTGCCCGGATCGAACATGCCGCTTGGGGGCCGTGGAATGAAGCTCTCGGCCATCAGTACCACGTCCTTCAGCCGCTCCTCCAGCTGATTGAGTTCCTGCCGGTCTGCATCCGAAACGTGCCCATCCGCCGCAAGTGCCGCGATCTTGAAGAGGATCTGGTTGATCCGCCCCTGCACGCTCTCGAGCGACCGCAAGAGATCGCGCCGCCAGTCATCCGGCAGCACGACGGAGCGCACCGCATGCGCGATCAGCGAGGAGACGATCGGTCCGATCGCCACCAAGGGCAGCTCGGCGAGCGGCGGCTGGAAATAGGCGCCGAGGAAATATGACATAAAGGCGAACATGCCGATCGCATGGCCGCGCGGCCCGAAGACGCGCGCGGACGCCGCGAGAAAGATGATCAGAAGAAAGGCAGCATCGGAGATAAGCCGGTGCCCTTCCAGTCCTGCTGCGATGACCACGACCACCAGACTGGCGGCGCAGCCGAGAAGCCGCGTCACCAGCTGCCGCCCGCCGCCCTTGTCGCGCACCGCGACGCCGCCCTCGATCGCCAGCACGATCCCAAGCCCGTATGAGGCTATCGGCAGCGGAAACAGCAGCGAATGGATGACCAGCAGAACACCGAAGGACAGCGCCACCGACAGCGTGACGCGTAGCGCCATCCTCAGCCGCGACAGCGCCGGATCGTTGGCAAGCAGCCAATCTCGGAAATCAAAACCGGAAAACAAAGAGTTCGGGCCCCGGAGCGGAGGAATGGTGTTTCACCGCTCACATATCGCCAAGGCTCTTAAAAGCAAATCAATCTTGCCGTCGAAAGCGCCCCAATCGAGAGCTCGTCACTGCCCCTTGGCGATCTGCACCATGGTGTTCTTCAGCGAGTTCGCCGGCTGGCCAGGGTCGCCTTCGGTGAATACGTCGTCGACAACGGCCTTGCCCCCCTCTTCCAACACCTCGAAGCGCACGGTCGTCAGCGCCTGTTTGTCGTCGATGCCATCCATGCAGGTCTGCTTTTTGAACGTAACCACCACTTCCGTCGCGCCGTTCTCGCCGGGCTTCGGCGTATAGGTCATGTCCTGCAGCGGGCATGCATCCTCGCCGTTCACGATGACGTCGTAATCGAACGGCGACACGCCATCCTCGTCGGCCGCCGGGTTCTGCATCGCCGCGCGGTACTTGGCGACGAAATCCTTGCTGTAAATCCGCGTCAGCCTGCTCTCGTCGAAGATATCCTGCCAGTCCTCGTCGGCGCCCGACCAGTTCTTGGTCGTGGCCTCCATGATCTCCTTGACAGGCGCCGTCGCGTCGGCGGCGAAGACCGTGGCGGTGAGGCCGAGCAAGGCGGCAAAGGCAAGCGAAATCGTCTTCATGATCAAATGTCCGAGGCAATGGTTTTGCGCGGAGACTAGCCATTTTCCGCCGCTTGGCAATGGCGCAAAAAGACGCAAATCTGCCCTGCTTGCGGCTTTGCACTCCGGGCGCACAATGCTATAGCCCACGGGATTTTATATCACCCACCCGGGACGCATGTCCCTCAAAAGCTTAACGAGGCAGATACATGAAGAAGATCAAGGTCGCCAACCCCGTCGCCGATCTCGACGGCGATGAAATGACGCGCATCATCTGGCAGTTTATCAAGGATAAGCTGATCCATCCGTATCTCGACCTCGAAATCGACTATTATGACCTGTCGGTCGAAAACCGCGACGCCACCAACGACCAGGTGACTGTTGATGCCGCCAACGCCATCAAGAAGCACGGCGTCGGCATCAAGTGCGCGACGATCACGCCGGACGAAGACCGCGTCAAGGAATTCAACCTCAAGCAGATGTGGAAGAGCCCGAACGGCACGATCCGCAACATCCTCGGCGGCGTCATCTTCCGCGAGCCGATCATTTGCCAGAACGTTCCGCGCCTCGTTCCCGGCTGGACCAAGCCGATCGTCGTCGGCCGTCATGCCTTCGGTGACCAGTACCGCGCCACCGATTTCAAATTCCCCGGCAAGGGCAAGCTCACCATCAAGTTCGTCGGTGAAGACGGCCAGGTGATCGAGAAAGAAGTGTTCGACGCTCCCGGCGCCGGCGTTGCCATGGCCATGTACAACCTCGACGAGTCGATCCGCGAATTCGCCCGCGCCTCGATGATGTACGGCCTGATGCGCAAGTGGCCGGTTTATCTGTCGACCAAGAACACCATCCTCAAGGCCTATGACGGCCGCTTCAAGGACATCTTCCAGGAAGTCTACGAGGCTGAATTCCAGGATCAGTTCAAGGAAATCGGCATCACCTACGAGCACCGCCTGATCGACGACATGGTCGCATCCGCTCTGAAGTGGTCCGGTGGCTATGTCTGGGCCTGCAAGAACTACGACGGCGACGTCCAGTCCGACACAGTAGCCCAGGGCTTCGGCTCGCTCGGCCTGATGACCTCGGTTCTGCTGACCCCCGATGGCAAGACCGTCGAAGCCGAAGCCGCACACGGCACGGTGACGCGTCACTACCGCCAGCACCAGAAGGGCCAGGAAACCTCGACGAACTCGATCGCTTCGATCTTCGCCTGGACCCGTGGCCTCGCGCACCGCGCCAAGCTCGACGACAACGCCGAACTGGCGAAGTTCGCAGCCACGCTCGAAAAGGTCTGCGTCGATACGGTTGAAGCCGGCTTCATGACCAAGGATCTGGCGCTGCTCATCGGCCCCGATCAGCCCTGGCTCTCGACCACGGCTTTCCTCGACAAGATCGACGAAAACCTGCAAAAGGCCATGGCATAAGCCATCTGAAATATGCGAACGATGCGGCGGGGTTTTCCCCGCCGTTTTCGTTTCAGGGACATCAGGAGGGGAATAACAAGATGACCACGACGATCCGCCCGCTAAAGCCATCGGACCGCAGCGCCTGGGAGCCGCTATGGGCCGGCTATCAGCGCTTCTATGAAGTGACGATCCCCGAGGAGACCACGGACCTGACCTGGGGCCGTTTCCATGACCCCGCGGAGCCGATGCACGCACTCGGCGCCTTCGATGGCGACGGCAGGCTGGTCGGCATCGTGCACGCGATCTTTCACCGGTCCACCTGGCTGCCGAAATGGACCTGCTACCTGCAGGATCTCTATGTCGACGATAGCCAACGCGGGCTTGGAACCGGCGCGGCTTTGATCGAGGCCGTCGCCGATCTCGCGCGCGAGCACGGCGCCGGCCGGCTCTACTGGATGACCCACGAGACAAACGCCACGGCCCGCAAGCTTTACGACCGCATCGCCGAGCGCTCGGGCTTCATCCAGTATCGCAAGGCGCTCTGACCGGCGCCGCTAATGCCAAAATCTGACGTCGCCATGCCATAGACGTTGCCTCGCCGCTGACCCGCGCCAGTTATCAAGCGAAACGAGGAGAACACCATGGCCGACGAACTGATCTTCTACACCAATCCGATGTCGCGCGGACGGATCGCCCGCTGGATGCTGGAGGAAACCGGCGCGCCCTATACGACCGAGATCCTCGGCTTCGAAAGCAGCATGAAGGCGCCGGATTATCTTGCCATCAACCCGATGGGCAAGGTGCCGGCGATCCGCCACGGCAAGACTGTCGTCACCGAATGCGCCGCCATCTGCGCCTATCTGGCCGAAACCTTTCCGGAAGCGGGCCTTGCGCCGACGGCCGAAGAGCGCGGCAGCTACTATCGCTGGATGTTCTTCGCCGCCGGGCCGCTGGAGGCAGCTACCACCAACCGCGCGCTCGGCTTCCACACGCCGGCCGACAAGAGCCGCATGGCGGGCTATGGCAGCTATGCCGACGTGATGGACACGCTCGAAAGAGCCGTCAGCGCCTCGCCCTATATCGCCGGCAACCGTTTTACGGCGGCCGACGTCTATGTCGGCTCGCATGTCGGCTGGGGCCTCGGCTTCGGCACCTTCGAGAAGCGCCAGGCCTTTGCCGATTACGTCGCCCGCGTCACCGACCGCGCCGCCTATAAGAGGGCGAACATGATCGATGACGAAGCCACCAAGGCGCTGCAGAAGAGCGCCTGATCGGGTTTAGATAAGGGGCACTAGCGTGTCGATGCGACCTCAGACACTCATCGACCGAAGATTGCGCCCGCGAGGGCTCCGACAAACGGCACATCGAGCAGATTGGAAACCATGGCAGTTGCGACAAAGACCACAACCCACGTGAGTATCCGGCGATGCGTCTTTGACGGCGTCGACTGTTCGGCTAGCTCAACCTTCGGCCAAGCCCAGCGCGCATATGAGAACACAAGTCGGTATAACCAGATCGAGCAAAAACCGATGTAGACAAATGCTCCCCCAGTCACCACGGGACTAAGCCCACCAAAAAGACCGTCCACCAACGGAGCAAGGCGCCAACAGGCATAAAGCGCAAAAGGCATCCCGAACACAACGAGGAAAAGATCATAGATAAACTGACCGTGGAACCAGGACCAAACGCGATTTCGTTCTTTAATGTGTTTCCGAACTGCGCTCTCAATGCCTGCACGCCACCCCGCCCGCGAACCGCTGATCAGAAGTCCACTCGGATTAGGGGTGGGATCGGATTGAGGAACAGATGAATCAAGTAGTCGCGGCTGAGTGAAGTCGAGAAGAACTTCAAAATGATGATGGGGCTCAATACCGTTCATCGCCTCCTTGAAGGCCAGTATGTTGGTGAACAGCACAAAGGAAATAGTCACCCCTTCCGGCGGCTGGACTAACTCATCTTCATGGTAGAGAACATCGCGGTGGTTATCAGAACGCGTGACAATGCAAGCGACACGAAACGCCGCGTCTAAACCTTCGTCTTTCTCGCCGGATTTCAGGTGAATATCGGCATTATGCTGCTCGATCTTCCTTTGCTCCTGCAACTCGGCGTCCAAGTCTCGCCAAAGCCTCCTGAGCGTATACAAGCTAACCTTCACGGCGCCAAAACGCGTTGTCTGCGGTAGTGCGACCATCATCCACTCGCTAGTAGAAATGCAATCTATACAACACGCGCTGACGCGATTTCCTGCGGCGTGGACACTGTCCACAACAAACACAAGTTGATGGACGCCTAAGCCATACTCTTACAATACAATTTCCGTGATCGCACATCGACCCTAATGGCGAGTGTTGGACTGCCGTAGCCCCACCTCAAGGCAACCGCTATTACAAATAGAGCAAGCCTGCCGTCAGATTGTTACCTAACGGCAGAAACTTATCTCAAAAGCAATTGCTAGCGGCCGTTCAGCCAGCCAGCGCAGCCGCCACGGCCTCGAGCGCCTCATCGGCCTTCGATCCATCCGGACCGCCGGCCTGCGCCATGTCCGGACGGCCGCCGCCGCCCTTGCCGCCCAGCGCGGCAGAGGCGATACGGACCAGATCAACGGCGCTGAAGCGGCCGACGAGATCAGCGGTGACCGCGACCACGGCGCTGGCCTTGCCATCGTCGGAGACGCCGATCAGCGTCACAACGCCGGAGCCGAGGCTGGCCTTGCCGTCGTCGGCGAGACCCTTGAGATCCTTGGGATCGACGCCGGAGATGGCCTTGCCGAGGAACTTGACGCCGCCGATATCGCGCACGGCCTCTTCCGAAGCGCCCTGCCCGCCGCCCATGGCGAGCTTGCGCTTGGCATCCGCCAGTTCCTTCTCAAGCTTGCGGCGCTCGTCCATCAGCGCTTCAACGCGCGTCAGCACGTCGGCCGGCTGCACCTTCAGCGAGGTCGCCAGCGCCTTCACGCGCTCGTCCTGCTCGGCGAGGTAGGCGCGAGCCGCTTCGCCAGTGACCGCTTCCAGGCGGCGAACACCGGAGCTGACGGCGCTGTCGCCGAGAATGCGCACGAGACCGATGTCACCGGTCGCCGACACATGCGTGCCGCCGCAAAGTTCGATCGAGTAAGGCTTGCCAGTTTTTGCCCCATGCAGCCCCTGGCCCATGGAGACGACGCGGACCTCATCGCCGTATTTTTCGCCGAACAGCGCCATCGCGCCCTCGGCACGGGCGTCGTCGACGCTCATCAGCCGGGTCGTGACCGGCGAATTCTGCAGAATGATCTCGTTGGCCATATCCTCGACCACCTTGAGCTCTTCCGCCGTCATGGGCTTCGGATGCGAAACGTCGAAACGCAGGCGATCCGGCGTGACCAGCGAGCCCTTCTGGGCGACATGGGTGCCGAGCACTTCGCGCAGCGCCTCATGCAGCAGGTGGGTCGCCGAGTGATTGGCGCGGATATGCGAGCGGCGGGCGTGATCGACGGTCAATGCCACCGCATCGCCGGCCTTGACGCTACCTTCAACGACGGTGCCCGTATGAACGAATAGACCCTCGCCGCGCTTTTGCGTATCGGTGATCTCGATCTTGGCGTTATCGGACGAAATGACGCCCGCATCGCCCATCTGGCCACCGGATTCGCCATAGAACGGCGTCTGGTTGACGACGATCTGAACCTTGTCGCCCTTGGCCGCTTCGCCGACCGCAGCACCGTCTTTGACGATCGCCTGGACCACACCTTCGGCGGTCTCGGTGTCATAGCCGAGGAATTCGGTGGCGCCGTGCTTGTCGCGCAGCTCGAACCAGATCGTCTCGGTCGCCTTGTCGCCGGAGCCTGCCCAATGCGAGCGTGCCTCTGCCTTCTGGCGCTCCATGGCGTCGGTGAAGCCGGCGAGATCGACGTTGATTTCGCGGGCGCGCAGCGCGTCCTGCGTCAGGTCGAGCGGGAAACCATAGGTGTCGTAGAGCTTGAAGGCGGTCTCGCCGTCGAGCATATCGCCCTTGCCGAGCGTCGTCGTGGCATCCGAGAGGAGCGACAGGCCGCGCTTCAGCGTCGTGCGGAACTTGGTTTCCTCAAGCTTCAGCGTCTCGGTGATCAAGGCTTCTGCGCGCACCAGCTCCGGATAGGCACGGCCCATCTGCTGGATCAGCGCAGGCAAAAGCTTCCACATCAGCGGCTCACGCGCGCCGAGCAGTTCGGCATGGCGCATGGCGCGGCGCATGATACGACGAAGCACGTAGCCGCGGCCTTCGGCGGACGGCAGGACGCCGTCGGCGATCAGGAAGGCGGACGAGCGCAGATGATCGGCGATGACGCGGTGGCTGGCGCGCTGCTCACCCTCGGCCTTGACGCCGGTTGCTTCCTCCGACGCCGAGATCAGCGCGCGGAACAGGTCGATGTCGTAGTTGTCGTGCTTGCCCTGCAGCAGCGCTGCGATGCGCTCAAGACCCATGCCGGTATCGATCGACGGACGCGGCAGGTCGATGCGCTCTTCCTTGGTGATCTGCTCGTACTGCATGAAGACGAGGTTCCAGATCTCGATGAAGCGATCGCCGTCTTCTTCCGGCGAGCCGGGAGGGCCGCCCCAGATATGATCGCCGTGATCGTAGAAGATTTCCGAACAGGGACCGCACGGGCCGGTATCGCCCATCGCCCAGAAATTGTCGCTGGTCGGGATGCGGATGATCTTGTCGTCGGAGAGGCCGGCGATCTTCTTCCAGAGATTAAAGGCTTCGTCGTCGGTGTGATAGACGGTGACCAGCAGACGCTTGGCGTCAATGCCGAATTCCTTGGTGATCAGCGTCCAAGCATGCTCGATCGCCTGCTCCTTGAAGTAATCGCCGAAGGAGAAATTGCCGAGCATTTCGAAGAAGGTATGGTGGCGCGCGGTATAGCCGACATTGTCGAGGTCGTTATGCTTGCCGCCGGCGCGCACGCACTTCTGCGCGGTCGACGCCGTCTTGTAAGGGCGCTGCTCAAGACCGGTGAAGACGTTCTTGAACTGCACCATGCCGGCGTTCGTGAACATCAGCGTCGGGTCGTTGCGCGGCACCAGCGGGCTCGATGAAACGATCTCGTGGCCGTTCTTCTTGAAGTAGTCGAGGAAGGTCGACCGGATTTCGTTCACACCGCTCATGCTATGCCCTTCAGTGCTGCCCAAGGCAGGTCAAATCTTAAAAATTCAGTGGCTTTTATCGCTGACGTTAACCACTGTCCAGCAGACAAACAAAACCGGCTGCATTCTGATCAAGGAATGCAGCCGGCTTTGAACTATTCAATCCTGGATCGAGGCTTATTCGCCGTCGGAATCGTTCGCGTCAGGACCGCCATTTTGCAGCTGATCGGCGATCAGGCCGGCATTCTGGCGGATCGACGTTTCGATCTCGCGCATCAATTCCGGATTGTCGCGCAGGAACGTCTTGGCATTCTCGCGGCCCTGGCCGAGACGCTGGCTGTTATAGGAGAACCAGGCGCCCGACTTCTCGACGATCCCGGCCTTGACGCCGAGGTCGACCAGCTCGCCAGTCTTCGATACGCCTTCGCCATACATGATGTCGAATTCGACCTGCTTGAAGGGAGGCGCCATCTTGTTCTTGACGACCTTGACGCGCGTCTGGTTGCCGATCACCTCTTCGCGCTCCTTGACGGCGCCGATGCGGCGGATGTCGAGGCGAACCGAGGCGTAGAACTTCAGCGCATTACCACCCGTCGTCGTTTCCGGCGAACCGAACATGACGCCGATCTTCATGCGGATCTGGTTGATGAAGATGACCATGGTCTTCGACTTCGAGATCGAGGCCGTCAGCTTGCGCAGCGCCTGGCTCATCAGTCGCGCCTGCAGACCCGGCAGGCTGTCGCCCATCTCGCCTTCGATTTCGGCACGCGGCGTCAGTGCCGCGACCGAGTCCACGACCAGCACGTCAACGGCACCGGAGCGCACCAGCGTGTCGGTGATTTCGAGTGCCTGCTCGCCCGTATCCGGCTGCGAGATCAGCAGATTGTGCAGATCGACGCCCAGCTTGCGAGCATAGACCGGATCAAGCGCGTGTTCGGCGTCGACGAAGGCGCAGATGCCGCCCTTCTTCTGTGCTTCCGCGATCGTCTGCAGCGCCAGCGTCGTCTTACCCGAGCTTTCTGGCCCGTAAATTTCGATGATACGTCCCTTGGGAAGACCGCCGATCCCGAGTGCGATATCCAGTCCGAGAGAGCCCGTCGAAACGGTCTCGATCTCGACCACGCCCTCATTCGAGCCGAGCTTCATGATAGAGCCCTTGCCGAACGACCGCTCGATCTGTGAGAGTGCCGCTTCAAGTGCCTTGCTTTTGTCCACCGATTTGTCCTCTACAAGCCGCAATGTATTCTGTGACATTCGATCCACCTTTAGGTTATTGAAGCCGCTCAAGCAATGTCGCCGCCGATGTCGATTTTGTACCGCATTTGTTCTCATTGCGCAAGTGCCGTTCAAAGCATTGAAAGAAAGAGGTAAAACGGCCTGTGTTCTACATTTGTTTTATCCATGCAAAGCAAGAGCTTACAGCGCCTGGACGGCGGCTGACCGCGCTTCCGGAGGCCGCACGATTCGGCCAAGACGGCATTTCGGAGCGATGAGATGAGCAAGAAGATTCTCGTGCTTGGCGGCGCCCATGTCGATCGCCGCGGCCGCATATCGGGCGCCACGGCCGATGGCGCCAGCAACCCCGGCTCATGGTTCGAGGAAGCAGGCGGCGGCGGCTTCAACGCGGCCCGCAACCTCGCCCGCCTTGGTTTCGATGTCACCATGATCTCGCCGCGCGGCGGTGATCCGACCGGCGAGATGGTAAGCGAAGCCGCCGATCTCGCCGGCGTCAACGATCGCCCCTTCATCTTTCTCGACCGCAAGACGCCGAGCTATACCGCCATCATCGAGCGCGACGGCAATCTGGTGATCGCGTTGGCCGACATGGATCTCTACCGCATGTTTGTGCCGCGCCGCCTGTCGATCCGCTCGGTGCGCGACGCGTTTTCGGCGACCGACATGATCCTCTTCGATGCCAACCTGCCGGAGGAAACGCTGGTCTCGATCACAACACGCGCCAAGGCGCTCGGCAAGCCGGTAGCGGCGATCGCGATATCGCCGGCAAAGGCGGTGAAGCTGAAGGCCTGCATGCAGGGTATCGACTATCTCTTCCTCAACGAGGCCGAGGCCACCGCGCTGACCGGCGAGCGGCCGGAAAATCCCGTCCATTGGCCGTCACTGCTCGGTGATATAGGCCTCAGGGGCGGTGTCGTCACCCGGGGACAGCGCGAGCTGATCGCCTTTTCCGCCGGCCACGTGGCGGCGCTGCAGCCGGCCAATGTCGAGCACGTGTCAGATGTGACCGGCGCCGGCGATTCCCTAGCCTCGGGCGTTATCGCAGCACTTTTGCGCGGGCTACCGATGAGCGAGGCCATCCGCGAGGGTGCCGCTGCGGCAGCGCTGACGGTCCAGTCGCCCAATGCGGTCAACGAAAATCTCTCCGCCGATCTGCTGAAACAGGCTCTGGCTCTTGTCCCGCCGGCGAGAATTCTGCATTGAAACCCAATCAGACGAAATGGAAGATCCGATGACGAACACTCTCTCCTCCAAGCTGCCGATCACCTATTCCAAGGAAGTGGCGAGCGCCAAGCAGCGCGGCGCGCCGATCGTGGCGCTCGAATCGACGATCATCACCCACGGCATGCCCTACCCCGGGAATATCGAGATGGCCCGCAGCGTCGAATCGATCATCCGTGAGCAGGGCGCCGTCCCCGCCACCATCGCCGTCATCCACGGCACCCTCCACATCGGGCTTGAAGCCGAAGAGCTAGAGCAGCTGGCCAAGGCCAAGGATGTGCTGAAAGTCTCGCGCGCCGACCTCGCCTTCGCGATCGCCGAGCGCCGTCACGGCGCCACCACGGTCGCCGCCACGATGATCGCCGCCGAACGCGCCGGCATCAAGGTCTTCGCGACCGGCGGCATCGGCGGCGTGCATCGCGGTGCGGAAGAGAGCTTCGACATCTCCGCCGACCTCGAAGAACTCGCCCGCACCGGCGTCATCGTCGTTTGCGCCGGCGCCAAGGCGATCCTCGACGTGCCAAAGACGCTGGAAGTGCTGGAAACCGCTGGCGTTCCTGTGGTCACCTACGAGAGCGAAGAATTCCCAGCCTTCTGGTCGCGCTCATCAGGCCTGCGCAGCCCGCTGACACTGAACAGCCCTGCTGCCATCGCCAATTTCCAGACGGTACGCGAACAGCTCGGCATCGACGGCGGCATGCTGATCGCCAATCCGGTGCCTGAAGCCGACGAGATCCCGGCCGAAGAGATGGAAATCTACATCCAGCGCGCGCTCGACAGCGCCGAACGCGACGAAATCTCCGGCAAGGCGGTCACGCCTTACCTGCTGAGCACCATTTTCGACCTGACCGACGGCCAGAGCCTGAAGACCAATATCGCATTGGTGGAAAACAACGCCCGCCTCGCCGGCGAAATCGCGGTTGCGCTCAACGCCTGACACTTGATGGGGTGTGCCGCCACGGCATGCCCCATTAGCCGACCGTCTTCGCAAATAGTGAAGCGAGCGGCCGCCCCTAGCCGATCTCACCCCTTGTGGGGGGCGCGAAGCACGGGTCGAGACAAGCGGCTCGGCCCCGGCAGTCCGGCAGGACAGAGGGGGGCTCACACGGCCCGCCCTATACAGGGAACCCCTACGGCACAACGCCGCAAACGCCCCGGCTCACCTCACCCCTCAAGCGTCTCCTTGACCACCACAGCCAGCTGCTTCAGCGAGAACGGCTTCGGCAGGAAGCCGAACTTGGATTCCGGCGGCAGGTTGCGGGCGAATGCGTCCTCGGCATAGCCCGAGACGAAGATGAACTTCAGATCAGGATATTTCTTGCGCAGTTCGCGCAACAGCGACGGCCCGTCCATTTCAGGCATGACGACGTCGGAGACGACGATATCCACCTTGCCATCGAGCTCGTCCATGATGTCGAGCGCTTCGACACCCGATCCCGCTTCGTGAACCGTGTAGCCGCGCGTCTCCAGCATGCGCTTGCCGCCGCGACGCACGGCCTCTTCGTCCTCGACCAGGAGGATGACGGCAGATCCCGTCAGATCCTCCGGCTGCTCCGGCTTGGCCGGCGACAGGGCAACGACGTTGTCGGCGCTCGGCGTGACCGCATCGGCTTCGGCTGCGATCGCCGGCTCGACGATGTGACGCGGCAGGAAGACACGGAAGGTCGTGCCCTTGCCGACTTCCGATTCCGGCTGGATGTATCCGCCGGATTGCTTGACGATGCCGTAGACCATGGCAAGCCCAAGACCCGTGCCCTTGCCTACCTCCTTGGTGGTGAAGAAGGGCTCGAAGATCTTGTCCATGATCTCGGGCGCGATACCGGTGCCGTTGTCCGACACCTCGACCAGAACCATATCCTCATGCGGCATGTAGGAATAGTTGAAGGCGGCGACTTCAGCGGCCGTCGCGTTCTTCGTGCGCACGGTCAGCTTGCCGCCCTCGGGCATCGCGTCGCGCGCGTTGACGCAAAGGTTGATCAGCACCTGCTCGAACTGCGACAGGTCGGTCTTCACGGGCCAGAGATCGCGCCCGTATTCGACATCGAGCTTGACGTTGGTCCCCGACAGCAACCGGTCGACCAGCATCCTGAGATCGCCGACCACATCGGTGAGATTGAGCACACTCGGCCGCATCGTCTGCTTGCGCGAGAAGGCGAGCAGCTGGCGCACCAGCACGGCGGCGCGGTTGGCGTTGCGCTTGATTTCCATCAGATCCGCAAAACCAGGATCGGCCGGTCGCGCCTGCAGCAGCAGGTGGTCGGACGATAGAAGGATGGCGGTCAAGACGTTGTTGAAGTCGTGCGCGATGCCGCCGGCGAGCGTGCCCACGGCGTTCATCTTCTGCGTCTGCGCCATCTGCGCCTCGAGCGCCTTCTGCTCGGTCACTTCTACGGCGTAGACGATCGCGGCCTCTTCCGGCGCTTCGTCGCTCTGATCGATGACGGCGTTGACGTAGAAGCGGAAATGCCTGTTGTCGTCGGCCTGCGTCTTGGAATCGAGCGGCGGAATATCGCCCTGCCGGTCCTTGGCGGCGGCAAGTGCCCCCTGCAGCCTCGGCTTGTCGACATCCTGCACGATGGTTTCGAACAGCGCGCCGTTCTCGACGTCATCGCGCGAAACGATGCCGGAAAAGAGTTTCAGGAACGGCGCATTGGTCCTGAGGATGCGGCCGTCGCCATCAACGGAGGCGATCGCCATCGGCGTATTGTTGAAGAAGCGCGTGAAACGCATCGATGCAGCCGACGCCGACTGATCACCAGCCGTGCTGTCGCGCCGCGTGAGAACGATCGAGCGGCTCTCGCCGGGTGCGCCATCGCGCATCGAGGTGACGCTGTGAACGATCTGCACCGGAACGCCCTGTCCGTTCGATTTCTTCAGGTCGAGATCGAGCGTCACCGTCTTCTGCAGACCGGGATCGGCCTGCACAGACTGGATCAGCGCCAGCCCCTCGCCGGCCACCATGTCGCCGATCGTCATCGAGCCGGGAATGAACTTGGTAAGGTCAATCCCCAGCCACTCGGCAAGCGTCGCGTTAAGATAGAAGATCTCGCCCTTGCGGCCCGCCGAAAAGAAGCCGGCAGGCGCGTGGTCGAGATAATCGATGGCGTTCTGTAGTTCCTTGAAGAACCGTTCCTGGTCGTCGCGCTCCGACGTGATGTCGCTGATCTGCCAGATGTGCAGCGGCCGGCCGCCGCTTTCTTCGCTCTGCAGTATACGCGCCTTCAGGCGGTACCAATGGGCGCCGGATCCGTTCAGCGATGGCCCGAGCGCGCGCAGCAGCCGGAACTCCTCACGTCCCTCGCGGCCCTCGCGCAGCCCGTTGGAGAGCCTATACAGCGCCTCGTTGGATTCGCGGTGGCGCGACAGAAGCGCTTCCAGCGTCTGCACCTCTGTCGGCTTGCGAGCGCCGGTCAGCGCGCCATAGGCAGCATTGGCGTAAACGATACGGCCTTTTTCGTCGGTGATCAGCGATCCATCGGGATGGCTGTTGAGAAAGGCGCGAGCAAGGCTGTCCGACTGGCGCTGCGGCATCACCTCGATGAAGCCGATGATCGACGACACCAGGAAGAAGATGCCGACCATGGCCAGCACACCGAGAACGCCGAGCACCATCTCGTTGTCGAGCGAGGTCTTGAACACCACGAAGGCGGCGGCGACGCCGATCAGCACCAGCGCCAGAAGCAGGATCCGCACGGCGGTTCCCGCGCGCCCTCCACGGTCCACGAGCGGTTCGCTAAAATTGTCGGCCTGACGGGATTTCGTCATGTACTTCCTCGCATTGCCCGCCGGCCTTCATTCGTGACTAACAGACGAAGCAGGAATCAGGCGCCTCTTCCTTCTTAGCAATTTGCTGCCTCACCAAAAACACCACACTCCATGAAGAGTGATTGAATTCACAAGCTACAGCGCCAGTTTTGCCGTTAAATGTAGATTGAGACGTTCCACAGACATTGCGTCGCACCTTTCGGTGACTGGACAAGCCGCCTCCCCCTTGTCTAGGAAGCTTAAAAGTCGTCATGTGGTTGAACGCCGCAAAGGAGTACGTGACTATGTTCGATGGCATCATGGAATCTTATGGCAGCCGCTTCATCATTGCCGCGGGCGGCGTGGCCATCGCCCTGCTGCTGCTCGTCGCGGTCCTCTGGATCATGCGCAACCGGGCATCCTCGCCCTTCGTTCGCGGCGGCCGCAACCGCCAGCCACGCCTTCAGGTTCTCGACGCCGCAGCAGTCGACGCCCGACGCCGCCTTGTGCTGGTGCGCCGCGACGATGTCGAACATCTGATCATGATCGGCGGACCATCCGATATCGTCATCGAAAGCCGCATCCTGCCGGATGGGCAGGTCGAGACCACCAGCGAGCCGGCACGCCCGGAAGCACCGCTGCCAGCCGCCCCCAGCGAGCGGCCCGCGGAGCCTGTGATGACAGCAGCCGTGGTTGAACCCGAGCCCGCGGTCATTGTCCCGCCGGCACCGCGACCGGCCCCAACGCGCGGCCTGTCGCCGATCGAAGAGTTCGCGCCGAGCGCCGAGCGCCTGGACACCCCACCGATCGCGCCACCGCCGGCTCCACAGCATCAGGTCTTCGAGCCCGAGATCGAACCCACGCCGCGCCCTGTGCCCGTGCCAGTCGCGCCGGTATCGATAGCGCCCACGCCAGTCGCGCCGCGCGCGCAGCCTCCCGTATTCTCGCGACCTGAGCCGGCCACGATCGAAACGGCCGAAGCCGTCGATATTCTCGATTCGGCACGCCAGCGCGTCCTGACCCCGCAGAGGATCGAGCCGCAGGTGATGAGCCCGCCCACGCCGCCGCAGCGCGTCGACCTCTATCCGCCGGCACCACAGGCACCAACGCCGCAGCCGGCCGCGTTCCAACCCGTCGCTCGCCCGGCGCCTTCGGCCCAGCCCAGCGACTTCCAGCGTGTCCTGGAAGAGGAAATAACGAGCAATCTGGCTGCTGAACGGCCTATGGCAGCGCATAATGCTCCCATGCACAATGCACCACCGGTACAGAACGCGCCTGCTCGCCCCGCACCCTCCAACATGCCGCGCCGCGATCCAGAGATGGCGCCGATCACAGGCGCCGACGCCGCCCTTCAAAACGAAGTGGCCCGCATCTTCGGTGAAATGAGCGTCAACCGCGACAAATGATCGGTGGCGGCAACGGCCGCCCCTTTCCTGCAAACAAAAAAGGCACCGCGCGATGGCGGTGCCTTTTTAGTTTGTGATGTAACCGGGATTATTCGTCCCGGTAGACTTTTTCACGACGCTCGTGGCGTTCTTGCGCTTCGATGGACAGCGTTGCGATCGGGCGGGCGTCGAGACGCTTGAGGCCGATCGGTTCACCGGTTTCCTCGCAATAGCCGTAAGTGCCTTCCTCAATACGCTGCAGTGCGGCGTCGATCTTGGATATCAGCTTTCTCTGGCGGTCACGGGCGCGCAGCTCGATGGCTCTGTCCGTCTCGGACGACGCTCTGTCGGCGAGATCCGGATGGTTTGCGCTTTCCTCGGCAAGATGCTCGAGGGTTTCGCGCGCCTCTCTGAGGATGTCGTTCTTCCAGGCAATCAGCTTCGCCCTGAAATAGGCGCGCTGGTTACCGTTCATGAACTCTTCCTCTTCCGAGGGCACGTATTTGCTAAGATCGATCTTCTCACTCAACGCGATTCTCCTGAAGAACATCTCATCTGGCGGCTGTATATCCCGACCACGGCGTCCGATTCAAGCCCAATCCGCTAGGTAAACACATTTTTAAATCTGTCACAATTTTGAGCTAACAGGCTATTTTTACGTCACTATTTTTCAAAGCCACCGTTTCAGCTTGCCAGCTGAAGTAGCAGCGCCTGTGCAACTTGCCCACTGGATTCCGCGCGCCGGTTGACGAAGACACCGGGCTGGCGCTACTGAAATAGATCAAACGACCGGGGACTTTCCGATGACCGCAATCGTGCCGCCGCCTTCCCGGATTTATCTTTTGAGACACGCCGAAGCGGCATTTCCCGCCCCAGGCCAGAGCGATTTCGACCGCCCGCTGAGCGAGCGCGGTTATGCCGCAGCCGAGATCCTGGCCGAGAACGCGGCCGACAAAAGCTACAAGCCCGACCTCGTCGTCAGCTCCACCGCCATACGCTGCCGCCAGACGGCCGATGCCGTGCACCGCGCGATGGGCGAAAACCTCGATATCCGCTTCGTCGACGCGCTCTATAACGCGACGCCCGAAATCTATCTCGATATCCTCGGCGCGCAGCAGGACATGGGCTCTGTCATGCTCGTCGGCCACAATCCCGTCATCGAGCAGACGCTCGAAGCGCTGATCGGCCACCAGCTGCTGGCGCAGGCGCTGCCGAACGGCTTTCCGCCGGGTGGTCTGGCCGTGCTCGATTTCGACCAGGGCCGCAACAGCTGGCGCCTGATCGACTTTATGATCGACTGACAGGCGCGCAACCTTCTTTTTCTTCGGCGTGCCGGTTCCTATATGGCGTTTACCAGCAATCGGAATTTCGCCTTGCCGCCAAGCATGACATCCTTCACCGACGACGCGCGCATCGCCTTCGACACCCTGTCGGACCGCGCCTCCGGCCTCGTCAACCCGACGATCCGCCTCGGCGTCACCGGCTTGTCGCGGGCGGGCAAGACGGTTTTCATCTCCTCGCTGGTCCATAACCTGCTGCATGGCGGCCGCCTGCCGCTGTTCGAGGCCGTCCAGTCGGGCCGCGTCTCCGCCGTCCGCCTCGAAGAGCAGCCCGACGATAGCGTGCCGCGCTTCCAGTATGAGGATCACATCAAGGCGCTGGTGAAAGACCGCATCTGGCCCGATTCCACACGCGCAATCTCAGAGCTTCGGCTGACCATCGACTACCAGAGCGCCAGCGGCTGGAGCCGCTTCTTCTCACCAGGCAGACTCTCGATCGACATCGTCGACTATCCCGGCGAATGGCTGCTCGACCTGCCGCTGCTGGCAAAGGACTACCGCACCTTCAGCGAGGAGACGATCGCGCTGGCTCGCACCGGCATCCGCACCGAGCTCTCCAGGCCATGGCTGGCATTGACCGACGATTGCGACATCAACGCCTCGGCGGACGAAATGCGCGCCCGCGAACTCGCCACCGCCTTCGCCGATTACCTCAAGGCCTGCAAAGCCGACGAGCGTTCTCTCTCGACGCTCCCGCCCGGCCGCTTTCTCCTCCCCGGCGATCTCGACGGCTCTCCGGCGCTCACCTTTGCGCCGCTGGTGCTGCCGCCGACAGGAAAGCCCGAAAAAGGATCGCTCTGGGCAATGATGGAGCGACGCTACGAGGCCTACAAGTCCGTGGTCGTCAAGCCGTTCTTCCGCGAGCATTTCTCCCGCATCGACCGCCAGATTGTCCTTGTCGACGCGCTGCAGGCGATCAATCGCGGCCCTGAGGCCGTGCAGGATCTGGAGCGCGCGCTGACGGACGTGCTCGCCTGCTTCCGCCCGGGCACGAATTCGCTGCTGTCGTCGCTGCTCGGTCGCCGCATCGACCGCGTTCTCGTCGCCGCCACCAAGGCTGACCACCTGCATCACGAAAGCCATCATCGCCTCGACGCCCTGACGCGCCGCCTCGTTGACCGCGCCATCCAGCGCATCGGCATGGCGGGCGCCGGCATCGATGTCATGGCGGTTGCCTCGGTACGGGCAACACGCGAGGCGACCGTCAAGCGCGATGGTCATGAATTGCCCGTCATCGTCGGCACGCCAATCGAGGGCGAGACGATATCAGGCGAAACCTTCGACGGCATCCGCAAGACCGCGATCTTCCCTGGTGACCTGCCCGAAGACCCTTCCGCCCTGTTCGCAAGCATCGAGTCGGGCGACGAGAATGTGCAATTGCCAGACGTGAACGTCGTCCGCTTTCGCCCGCCGAGCCTTGAGGAGACCGGCGGTGGCATCAAGCTGTCGGTGCCGCACATCCGGCTCGACCGGGCCATGCAGTTTCTGTTCGGAGATCGCCTCGCATGATCAAGCCGCCCGCCGACCAGCCCCCGCGCCGCGCGCCTGCGGCCTTCGCCTATGAGGACGAGCGCGAGCAGCCGGAGACCAAAGCCGGCCGGCCGACGGCGGAGCCCCGCAAGCCGGCCTCTTTCTCGGGCGAGATCACGCTGACACCGGACGAGGACGATCCCTTCATCAATCCGGACAAGGACCTCCCGGCCCTGCCCGTCGCCCAGCCGCGCAAACGCGGCACCTCCTTCGGCAAGATCGCTCTCGGTGCTTTTGGTGTGTTGTTCTCGCTCGCATTCGGGCTCTGGACCGACAGCCTGATCCGCAACCTCTTCAGCCGCGCCGATTGGCTCGGCTACACCGCGCTTGCCGCCGTCGGCATCGGCATCCTGGCTGTCATCGCCATGGTCGTCAGGGAAACGGCGGGCATGATGCGGCTGGCGGCGGTGCAGACGATCAAGGCCGAGGCGGAAGCTGCAATCCTCGAGACCAAACCCGCCAAGGCGCGCGCGCTCGTCAAGAGCCTGGAGCATCTGCTATCCAACAAGCCGGAGACCGCGCGCGGCCGCGCCACGCTGAAGGCAGCGGAAACCGATATCATCGACGCCCCGCATCTGGTGGCGCTTGCCGAACGCGAACTGCTCGCGCCACTCGACCGCCAGGCCCGCAGCCTCATCCTCAACGCCTCCAAACGCGTCTCGGTCGTCACCGCCGTCAGCCCGCGCGCCATCGTCGACCTGCTCTACGTTCTCTACGAGGCCGCCAAGCTCATCCGCGCCATGGCCGATCTCTACGGCGGCCGTCCCGGCACATTCGGCATGCTGCGGCTGATGCGCGACGTTCTCGCCCATCTCGCCGTCACCGGATCGATCGCCGTCGGCGACAGCCTCGTTCAGCAGGTTCTCGGCCACGGCCTGGCATCCAGGCTCTCGGCGCGTCTCGGCGAAGGTGTGATCAATGGATTGATGACCGCCCGCATCGGCATCGCCGCCATGGACCTCTGCCGGCCGCTGGCGTTCCGCGCGCTGAAGCGCCCGGGAATCGGTGACTTCATCGGCGATCTCACGCCGTCGATGACGAAGAGTGATAGCAACGGGCGCAATTGAGCCGAGATCCGTAAACCATTCGCTCCAAAGAGTCGACTTCAGGAATCCGATGTGATTCAATAGCTTACGTGAGACAGGCCAGCGCGCGTCCGGCACCAAAAAGCCCGCGGACGCGGCGTTTTCACCCCATTAGAAACCAAGCATTAACCATTTTTCGGCAAAACTTGGCACCAGTTAAGCGATATGGTTCGCCAAGGAAAATCCATGTACTCGCGCAAGTTTCTCTATCTCTTCGGTCTCGCGGCAATCGCCCTGTCGCCATTTGCCGAAACGGCTCCAGCAGCCACCGCCGCCACGCGTGACAAGGCATTCTTCGAATCCGTCGCTGGCTCCTGGAGAGGTCCGGGCGAAATCGTCGCCGGCAAGTACAAGGGCACCAAGTTCACCTGCAACCTGATCGGCGAGCCCGTCACCGACGGCACCGGCGTCAAGCTCGACGGCAGCTGCCGCGTCGGCGTCTTCAAGCAGCCGATGAGCGCGCTGATCACCCAGTCTGGCAACAGCTACAAGGGAAAGTTCCTTGACGGCGCCGCCGGCAAGGGTCTTGATGTCGTCTCTGGCACCGTAACTGAAGACACCGTCGTGGTCGGCCTCAACCGTGCCAAGCTCAACGGCGCGATGATCGCCCGCGTCCGCGACGACAAGACGATGAACGTCACGGTTTCGGTAAAGGTCGAAAGCCAGATGATCCCCGTGATCGGTCTGACGCTGTCGCGCCAGGTCGACGAAATGACCGTCGGCTCGGTCGAATAATCAACAGACACAAGTCAAGCACACGACGAAGCGGCCACACGGCCGCTTCTTTCGTTTCAGGCGTCACGCCACCAACCCATGTTCTGATCGGCAACCTCGATCCCCTGGATATCGGCGCGAGCGAGCCAATCGCGCACCGCCTTACCCTTGACGATCAGATCAGGCGCGAAGTCAGCGAGCGGCATCAGCACGAAACCGCGATCCGTCATTCGGGGATGAGGAAGCTCCAGCCTCGGCGCGTCCTGGCTGATGTCACCATAGGTCAGCACATCGATATCGAGCGTGCGCGGCCCCCAGCGCTCGATGCGCTCCCGCTTCATGCCGCGCTCTATGTCGAGACAGACATCGAGCAGCGATTCCGGCTGAAGCGACGTCTCCACTTCGGCGCAGCAATTGAAAAAGAACGACTGATCCGTCTTGCCCCAGGGCGGTGTCCGGTAAAGCCGGGAGACCGCGACGACGCGGCAATCCGCCCGCGCATCCAGCGCCTTGAGCGCCTGCGCCATGGAGTGGACGGGATCGCCGATATTGCCGCCAAGCCCAAGCGTGGCGGTCTCAAAAGCCATGTCAGACAAAATGTTCGACGCTCACCTGGACGAAATCAAGCACGCCAGGAACCGGCGCGTTCGGCTTGCGGACGGTAATTTTCGCCCGCTTGATCTGCGGGAATTTCTGACAGAGCCCCTTGGCGATATCGAGCGCCAGCGCCTCGATGAGATAACGTCGCTTGCCGGTGACAATCTCCTCGATGACGGTGAAGGCGATGCCATAATTGACGGTATCATCGATCGAATCTGTCTCCAGCGCGGTGCCGGTCACGACATCGAGCTCGGCATCGACAAAGAAACGCTGCCCCAGAAACTCCTCTTCGTCGTGAACGCCGTGGCGAGCGAAGAAGGCGCAATTCTGCAAGGTGATGGTGTAGGTGGTGCTCATAATGTGCCCTTCCGCTCGAATGCGTCGCGTGCCTTCAGCATAGCATCAGTCACGGCAAGTGCGTCCCTGTTGATTGCGACATCGTGTACCCGAAAAATAGCGGCGCCCTTCAGTCTCAAAAGCACGCTGGTGGCCGCCGTGCCGGCATCGCGATCGGCCGCCTCGCGGCCCGTGACCGCGCCGACGAACCGCTTGCGCGACGTGCCGGCCAGGATCGGAAAACCAAGACGCTGAAGCTCGTCGCAACGCGCCATCAGTTCGAGGTTTTCATCCGTATCCTTGGCAAAGCCGAAACCGGGATCGAGAACGATGCGGTCGCGCGCCACGCCGGCGCGTCCGGCGATCTCCAAGGACCGTTCAAGAAAGAGAAACTGATCCGCGATCACATCATCCAGCTTGTCGCGGTCACGGCCCGTGTGCATCACGCAGAGCCCCGCGCCAGTCTTGGCGGCGATATCGGCGATGTCAGGCTCCTTCTGCAGCCCGAAGACATCGTTGACGATATGCGCACCGGCCTCCACCGCAAGGCGCGCGGTCTCGGCGCGATAGGTGTCGATGGAAATCAGCGCATCGGTCTTGCCACGCAGCGCCTCGATGACGGGCAACACCCGTGCCTGCTCCTCGCGCGCATCGACGCTCGCCGCATCCGGCCGCGTGGATTCGCCGCCGATATCGATAATTCCGGCACCGGCCTCGACCGCATCAAGCGCATGCGCAACGGCCTTGTCGACGCTGTCGTAGCGACCGCCGTCGGAAAAAGAGTCAGGCGTCACGTTGACGATCGCCATGATGACCGCGGTCGAGCCGAGCTCAATCTCGCGGCCGTGCCCGACACGCCAGAAACTGCTGCCAAGCTTTACCACCTGCATTCATCCTATCGATCGAAAAAACAGCGTCATCATATTGCGCTAGCGGTGGCTATGCCCCAAGCTCCCGCAAACTTCAACATGAGTATTTGCAGAATGCCGTCCGTGTCGCGTTATATGCCGCTCCTCCTCGCCATTTCCGTCTCGCTGTCCGCTGGCTATCCCGCAAGCGCCGCCGTGGTGGCCACCAAGAGCTATTCCTATTTCAACATCAAGGGCAAAACCGCCGACGAACTGGACGAGCAGCTGAGCACGCGCGGCCCGACGGCCAACGGCTCGTCGGCCCGCCACCCCGGCGCTACCAAGATCCGCTTCGGCGGCGACGCCACCTATGTCGAGGAAAACGGCCGCTGCCGCGTCAGCACCGCGCGCGTTACGGTGCATACGCAGATCATCCTGCCGCGCTGGAACAATCGCCGTGGCGCCAGCCCCGAGCTGTCGATGATCTGGGACACGCTGTCGAGCGACATCAAGCGGCATGAGGAACGCCATGCCGAGATCGCCCGAACCCAGGCGCGCAACATGGAACGCAAGATCATGGCGCTCCCGCCGCAGCCCAATTGCGAAGCTATGCAGGAGCTGGTGACCGAGGTATCGACGCGGGGAATTGCCGAGCACGACAGGCTGCAGGCGCGATTCGATCAGGTCGAGGCGGTCAACTTCCAGAAGCGCATGCTGCGCCTGCTCAACAACCGCCTGAAACCATCGGGCGGCGAAAAATAGCTGATTCTCAGGCGAAAATCGACGACTGAACATTAGCCGCGCAATGAAAATTGTGCGAAACCGGCACGGCCCCAGCCAATGAATGGTAATTTCTCACCATAGATTTGTGAAACACAACGCGCTAATATTCAGTCATTCGAAAGTTCAGGTCCGTTAGCCGAGACTTTCGTTTTCTGGGTTCTCCTGGCGCGTTGCGAAGCCGCGGTCGATCCTCCCTTGGCCGTAGGTAATGCGCCTACCTCGCCTCGCTCGTCACATCGGCAAGCGAGGCTTTTTTTGGCCGGTTCATCCTCGGGATGATTATGCTTGGGAGAATTAAGCCTGGCGCTCCGGCACATGCACGGTCAGTCCGTCCAGCGCCGCCTTCATGCGGATCTGACAGGAGAGACGCGAGGTCGGGCGAACGTCGAAGGCGAAATCGAGCATGTCTTCTTCCATCGCTTCGGGCGGACCGACGCGCTCGGTCCACTCCTCGTCGACGTAGACATGACAGGTCGCGCAAGCGCAGGCGCCGCCACATTCGGCTTCAATGCCCGGCACGGAGTTGCGCACGGCGTTTTCCATGACGGTCGATCCCTGATCGACATCAAGATCGAAGCGCGTACCGTCGAAAGCGACAATGGTCAGTTTGGGCATGGTGTTTTCCGGTGATCATCAATGGGATGGGTTTGGATTTTTACTTCCAACAATTACGCGAGGCAGTCAACAACGACCGCCCTTGCGCTCTTCATTCCAGATTTGGAAGCGACACGCTTGTCAGATTGCGCCACGCCAAGAGCAATAAAAAGACCCGCTGCTCCGCAATGGTGCAACGGGTCCCATGATCGAACACCTGATGGCGTCATTGCCGCCTAGCGGCAAAGCTTCAGAATGAAATTCTCCGCCTCGATGACGGCGACGCCGACGGCGGCCATGTTCGAAGCATCGCCGCAATTGCCTTCAAGCGCTTCGGCGGCGTCGCGTACCCTGAAGGCGCCGACAGCGCTTGCCGCGCCCTTGAGCTTGTGGGCGGCGGCTGCGATCGCCTTGCCGTCGCCGGAAGACATGTCGTGCAGGCAGGCGCGCGCCTGGCGCGCGAACATCTGCAGGACTTCAAGTTCAAGCGCCTTGTCGCCCATCGTCTGGTTGGCCAGATGAACAAGATCGACCGGCCGCTGTTGCGAGGGAACCTGTCCCTTGCCATGATCTGGCGCCGCGAACGCAATACTGACTGCTGCCATATGCCAATTCTCCCGTCTTAGGTCCCGCCGTTTGAATGATGTTGCGGGGGCGCAGTGCCAATCGCGTTAAATTCGGGCGCAATCAGGGCGAATTTCTCGTCGTATGGTTAACGCCCGTCAAACACTTCTAACACATTGGATTTCAAGGCCGCGCTGGCGTTAATTCGGGTTAATCAAGCGTTAATAACTCGGCATTTGACCGAAGGCGTTAATTGTCTAGCAGGCCCGGATGTGTCACTACGATACGACTGGGAGAGCTGGGTTGTGGAAGCTTTTGCTCGCCAAGTGGATAATGGTAATGTTTTGATACCGTAAGTGTGCGAAAGCAGCTATCCACTCTGAAATGACATACTTATCCGCTCTACGAATTTCGGGCGGACAGGTTCAGAGGCAAGGTTTGTTCGGGTGACGCGGAAACCTGGATGCGTGTAGACCGGCTGAGATGTAACGAGGCGTAACGGAATGGCGAACAACAAGTACAACGAATCGATCGAGGACAAGGCGTTCAAGGCGCTGGATGAAGCCCTGCAGATCGACTTCGAGGACGATGAAACGCCGTCTCCACAAGTCAGGAAGCAAGACGCCTCGGAGGCAAAAGTGTCCGAAAAGCCAACTGTCCGCAATCAGCGTAAAGACGATGCCAAGCAGCAGCGCGCCGCTACACCTCGCTCTCCCGAGCAGGGATCGCGCGCGCCGGCCTTTGCCGCCAACGACGGCAGCCGGGTGAGCCCCGCTTCGCTGCTGAAGTCGCTAGACAACGGCTCCGCCCGTCCGGCGCTGCGCAACGCCACGCTCGTTTCGCTTCTGTGGATCGTCGGCGGCCTCGGCCTGATGTCGCTCCTCTATTCGCCGCAAATCTGGCAGATCCGTTCGCTGGCCGACCTCGTCGCCCTGCCCGGCGTGATCGCCGGTCTCGTCGGCATCATCATCCCGGTTCTTTTGTTCTACGCCTTCGCCATCATGATGGCGCGCGCCCAGGACATGCGAAACGCCGCCCGCTCGATGGCTGAAGTGGCGCTGCGCCTCTCCGAGCCGGAAACCATCGCGTCGGAACGCATCATGACGGTCGGCCAGGCCGTTCGTCGTGAAGTCTCCGCCATGAACGAAGGCATCGAGCGCACCATCGCCCGCGCCTCCGAGCTCGAAACCCTCGTCCACTCCGAAGTCAACGCGCTGGAGCGCAGCTACGCCGACAACGAACTGCGCGTGCGCGGTCTCGTCCACGAACTCGGCTCCGAGCGCGAGGCGATTGTCAATCACGCCGAGCGCATCCGCACCTCGATCGTCGGCGTTCACGACCAGCTGCGCGAAGATCTGTCGCTGGCCACCGAAGAAATCGCCGTGCGCCTCGCGACCTCGGGCGAAGCCTTCGCCTCGATGATCGATACGCGCGCCGCCACGATCACCGAGAAGTCGGAATCCGCGATCCAGTCGCTCGGCACCCTGCTCGCCGCCAAGACCGATTCGCTGCTGCAGACGCTGACCTCTTCCGGTTTCGCGCTCGCCAACGAGTTCGATAACCGCCTGGATTCGCTGACGTCTAGCCTGAGCGACCACGGCAACACCATTCTCAGCCAGTTCGAGACGCGTGCGTCCACCATGGACAGCAACGCCGAGAAGCTGAATGCCGCCCTCAACGACCGCGCCCGCCAGCTGAACGAGATCCTGATCGCGCGCACCCGCGATATCAACGAGAGCCTGACCGGCGGCGAACGCACCATCACAAGCACGCTCGACGACGTTCTCGCCAAGCTGAATAGCACGCTCGACGAACGCGGCACCAGCTTCCGCCACAGCCTGCAGTCCAGCGTCGATGACACGATCATGGACCTCGACCTGCGCTCCGGCTTCTTCGACGAGCGCCTGCAGGCAACCGTCGCCCAGCTGTCCACCTCCTTCGACGAACGTGTCGCCGAATTCGCCAACGCCTTCGACAAGCGCGCCGGCACGCTCGACACCAAGCTGATGGAGAGCCTGAACCGCATCAACGACACGCTGACCGGCGGCTCGGACTCGCTGAACGGCATCCTGAGCTCCAGCATCGAGCGCATCGGCTCGTCGCTGACCGACCAGTCCTTCGCGCTGACGACGGCGCTTTCGACCGGACGCGAAATCCTGGAAAGCACCCTCACCGACAAGGTGGACGAAGTGGCCAGCGCCATCGGCGCGCGCACCACGGAAATGACCTCGGCGCTCAGCCACGCCACCTCCGAAATCTCGCTGGCGCTCGCCTCCGGCACTTCTGAGCTCCACAACAACCTCTCGGCCCGCGCCACCGAATTCCGCGACACCCTGCTGTCGACGACGTCGGATCTGAGCTCGGCGGTTTCGGCCGGTACCGACCAGATCACCTCGGCCTTCGGCCGCGCCGATGAGCTAAACACCACGATCTCCAAACGCGCTGAGGATATCACCCAGGCGCTGGATTCCGCCCATGAGCGTATCGACGACGTCATGTCAGCGCGCAGCGGCGTCTTCCTGGGCGCGCTGTCCGACAGCCAGTCGCGCTTTGAAAACACCCTTGCCAGCCGCTCGGAAGCGATCATCGAAGCCGTCACCGGCAGCCATGACCGCCTCGCCGATACGCTTGATGACAAGGCCATGGCGCTCGCGATCTCGCTCAACGAAAGCCAGAGCCGCTTCGAGGAAACGCTTGGCACGCAGGTCGATGCCATCGCCGGCTCCATCGCGTCCGGCCATGATCGCCTTGCCGAAACGCTCGACGACCGCGCCATGGCGCTCGCGATCTCGCTCAATGAAGGCCACAGCCGCATCGAGGACACGCTCGGCTCGCATGCCGGCGCCATCTCGCAGTCGCTGGCAGCAGGCGAACGCAAGCTTGCCGACGCCATTGCCGAACGCAGCGCCGCCTTCAACGCCTCGATGAATGAAGGCCGCAGCCTGATCGAGACCGCGCTCGACACCCGCGCGGAAGCCATCTCGCAGTCGCTCGCCGCCGGCCAGGAGAAGCTGACCGAAGCGATCGACGACCGCGCCATGGCATTCGCCATTTCGCTCGACGACAGCCAGGGCCGCCTCGCCGATACGCTGGCGCACCACGCCGACGGCATTGCTGCCTCGCTCTCCAGCGGTCACGACCGCATCAGCGAAGCGCTCGAAGACAAGTCCATGGGCCTCGCGATCGCGCTCAACGAAGGCCACTCGCGCCTCGAAGACACGCTCGGCCGCCATGCCGGCAATATCGCGACCTCTCTCGCCAGTGGCCACGACCGGATCAACGAAGCCCTCGACGACAAGGCGATGGGTCTCGCGATCGCGCTCAACGAAGGTCATTCTCGCCTCGAGGACACGCTCGGCCACCATGCCGAGAGCATCGCGAACTCGCTCGTCAGCGGCCACGACCGCATCGAAAGCACGCTGTCGCAGAACGCCAAGTCGATCAACGACACGGTTGCCGACGTCCACGACCGCCTCGCTGACACGCTGGCCGAAAAGTCCATGGCGCTCGCCATCTCGCTCGGCGACAGCCAGAGCCGCTTCGACGAGGTTCTGGATGCCCGCACCAATGCGCTGATCGATAGCGTCGCCGGAGCCGAAGCCCGCGTCGCCGGCGCCTTCACCGACAAGGCCCAGGAAATCCGCGGCGCCTACACCGAAAACCAGCAGCGCCTGGAACGCACGCTCGCCGAGCACGCCTCCTCCATCTCCAGCACCATCACCGATGGCACTGATCGCATCGAAGGTGGCCTGACCTCCGCCGCCGACCGCTTCGAGGCGCTGACCGGCAATGCCACGACCAAGCTGGAAGACGGCCTCGTCTCGGCGCATGCCCGCATCCGCGCCACGCTCGACGACCGCACCCAGGCGATCAACCTGACGCTCAACGAAGCGCATAACCAGATCGGCGAAACGCTCTCCGACCAGGCGACGACGATCGGCGCCTCGATCGCCGCAAGCGTCAGTATGCTCGAAATGTCGCTGGAAGATCGCGAAGCCTCGATCCGCCAGGCGATCGACAACAGCGCCCAGTCGCTCGAAGACCGCCTGCGCGACAGCACCGGCAACATCGCCGGTCGCTTCCAGACCGCGGCCGACGAAATCTCCCGCTCGACCGAGAGCTTCGCCTCGCACCTCGACCAGTCGATCGAAGGCATGACGGGCCGCTTCGCCGACACCGGCTCGCGCGTCGAAGCCGGCCTCGCAGCGCTCGAAAACCGCATCCGCGACGGCGTTGGCGGTGTTGCCCAGCAGGTTGATGCCGCGGGCGAACGCCTGACCGGCACGCTGACGGATGGCATCTCCAGGCTCGGCGCTTTGAGCGACGAAACCTCCGGCCGCATCGCATCCGCCGTGGACGACAGCATCGCCAAGTTCTCCGAGACGATCGATGGTCGCACAAGCCACCTCGCCTCCGAGATCGACAGCCGCGCCGCCAGCCTGACTGACGGTATCGACGCCCGCACCGCCGGCATCGGCGAAGCCATGGAACGTGGCACCGCCAAGATCGACGAACGCCTGTCCACCATGGACCGCGCGCTCAACGTCGGCCTCGACGCCGTCAACCGCACCATCGAAGGCAAGGCCGCCGGCCTCGCCGCCTCGCTGCGCAGCGCTGTCGCCGACACCACCCAGGGCATGGATGAGGAAGCCACGCGCGCCGCGGCCTCCCTCAGCCAGACCGGCCAGCAGTTCGCCGAAGGCCTCGACGCCAAGAGCAGCGATTTCGCCCGTTCGATGGGCGAGCGCTCCGAGCAGATCGTCGGCCGCGTTTCCGAGGCACAGAACCGCCTCGCCGGCCAGGCAGCAGCCGTTGCTCAGACATTCTCCGAAGCGGGCAACGCCATAATCAACAAGGTAGCCGAGGCTGAAACGCTGGTCAGCGGCCAGGTCGGCGCCATCTCCAAGGCACTGAACGACGCGCAGAACACCTTCGCCAGCCACGGCACGGATATCCGCACGACGATCGCAAGCGCCAGCGAAGAGATCGCCTCCACCATGGCCGATGTCGACCGTGCGCTCGAAGCACGCGGCAATGCGATCCGCAGCGGCCTTGAAGAGCGCTCGCGCGAACTCGACGGCACGCTCAACACGGTTGAGCAGGCGCTCGAAGCACGCGGCAGCTCCATCCGCGCCGCTCTCGACGACCGCACCCGCGAGCTGAACTCCATGCTCGCAGGCCGCACGACTGAACTGTCGCGCATTCTCGACGAGACCGCCCGTCCGATGATCGATCGCTACGCGCAGACCGGCCGCGAGGCCGCAGCGCAGATCACGTCTGCCGGCGAACAGAGTGCCGCACAGATCACCGCCGCCAGCGAGCAGAGTGCCGCACAACTCACAGCGGCGAGCGACCAGAGCGCCGAGCGCCTGCGCGCCGAAAACACCGCTCTGATCGACGCGATCAACGCCCGCACCGAGCGCGCCACATCGGCCGTCGATGCGATCGAAAACAGCCTGCTCTCCAACGTCAACCGCCTGATCGACCGCCTGTCCGACAACAGCATGGTCATGGGCCAGATGATGAGCCGCGCGGCCGAAGAGCTGAGCGCAGTGGATGGCCGCCTCGGCGACACCACCTCGCGCTTCACCGACTCGGCCTCCAAGGCCGCTGAAATGGTCGCGGCCTCGACCCGCCTTCTCGAAGGCAAGGTCGATCGCCTCTCCGACATCTCCGGCCAGACCCTGTCGCAGGTCGGCAGCATCATCGGTCGCTTCGACGAGCACTCCAAGGTTCTGACGCAGGCCTCCAGCCTGCTTGGCGCTGCCCAGTCCAACCTCGTCTCGACGCTGGAAGATCGCGAATCCGCGCTTCAGACGCTGTCGGTCGGGCTCGTCCAGCGCTCGGAAGACATCGAAAAGACGATGCGTGCGCTCGGCAGCATGGTCGACTCGGCCTTCGATCGCGCCGAACAGCGCTCGAACCAGGTCAGCCACAATCTGCGCCAGGGCGTCCAGTCCTCCTTCGCCGATATCAGCACCACGCTTTCGGATGCCGAAAAGCGCGCTGCCGAGGCAGCCGAAGCGATGCGCAGCAGCGTCAGCAAGGCCAGCGAAGACGTCAACGCGACGCTCGACACCACGCTTGGCAATGCAGAGCGCCGCTCCGGCGAACTCGCCAACCGCGTTCGCGGCGGCCTGACGGCGTCGCTGTCGGAAGTCGAGCGCATGATGGGCGACGCTGGTCGCCTGTCGGATGGCGCGGCACAGCAGATGCGTGAATCGCTGCGCGAAGCCGTAGACGAAGCCGTCGCCCGCTTCTCCGGCGCCACCGAGGAAATCCGCCGCTCCGCCGGCGATATCCGCAAGGAACTCGACATGACGCGCAGCGAGCTGAAGCGCGGCGCGTTCGACCTGCCCGAGGAAGCCAAGGAGAGCGCGGCCGCCATGCGCCGCGCCGTCTCCGAGCAGATCAAGGCGCTGCAGGACATCTCGCACATCGTCGGCCGCTCGACGCAGCAGCTCGAAGTTTCCGAGCCCGCCGCCCGCACGCTGGCCCAGCCACAGCAGCCGCAGCCACAAGCTGCGCCGCGCCAGGCGCCGGTGCAGCCCGCGATCCAGCAGCAGCCGCAACCGGCTCCCGTTCCGGCCCCGGCCCCCGCGCCGCTGCCGACCCCGGCCGCCGCCGCCATCCCGCCCTCCTCGATCGAAGGCTTCGGCCTGCGCGGTTCGCTCGGCACTGCGGCAGCAACGCCGGCAACCCCGCAGCGCGCTCCTGCCGTAACACAGGCGCCTGCCGCATCGCCGGCATCCGGCGGCTGGATCAGCGACCTGCTGCGCGGCGCATCGCGCGACGAGAGCGCCGAGGAAGCAGTTGCCCGCCAGCCGGCGCCCCGCGTAGAGGCACCGGCACCCCAGGCGCCGCGCGCCGGCGACAACCGCAATCCGCGCCACGTGGTGGAATCGCTGAACTCGCTCTCCGTCGATATCGCCCGCGCCATCGACCACGATGCCTCGGTCGATCTCTGGCGCCGCTACCAGCGCGGCGAGCGCGACGTATTCACGCGCCGCCTGTACACGCTGAAGGGCCAGCAGACCTTCGACGAGATCAAGCACAAGTATGACCGCGAGCCGGAATTCCGCACCGCCGTCAACCGCTACATCGCCGACTTCGAAAAGCTGCTCGCCGACGTCGCCCGCACCGACCGCGACCGGACGATCACTCAGTCCTACCTGACGTCGGATACCGGCAAGGTCTACACCATGCTCGCCCACGCGGCAGGCCGCCTGAACTAAGGCGCAACGAGAGACAAACAAAAGGCCGCATCGGAAACGATGCGGCCTTTTTGTTCTGTCGGCTTGGGCCGAACGCTCAATGTCCACGACCACCGCCGCACCAAATAGCGGCGCCGGAAATTCATTCGGCGGCAGCATTCTCCGTCATCAAATGGCAAAGACTTGCCATCACCTCAGCAGCCTCCTTCAGCCCGGATGCCACAACATGATCCGGCACGCTGTCGTCGATCAGCGTCGCAAGCTCCGCGAGGTCGTAGACGATATGGCCGCGCCGCAGCTCGTTCTGGGGAATATCAATACCCAGCTCGGCATGCATGCGGTGGATCGCTCTCGCGGCCGATATGACGAGCATCCGCTTCTGGGCGCTGTCGGCCACGTCAAGGCGATCCGAGGCTCGAGCGGTCTCTTGCGATTTCAGCAAATACGGGTGCATTGGATCCTCCTCACTGGCCCTTGGGCGATCGGCGGGCAGATCCTCCATCTTGTCCGCGAATCGCCATTTGGTTGCATCGTGAGGAATACTCACCAAAAACAACGAGGACTGCAACCCAGGGATTTATCAGGAAAAACAATATCTCTTTTGCCGTCCCGCAGAGCATCGACATCCGCGCGCAAAGCTCGGAGAGCGGTGCCAAGGCCTTCGCAACTCAAACAAAAAGGGCCGAACCCATAAGGTCCGGCCCTTCTATTTCAATTCAGATCCACCCACCGGAAACCCGGTGCGCGGAAACTCTTACGCCTCGGCGTCCGGCGGCGTTTCGTCACCAGCCTCTGCGGCTGGCTCTTCGCCCGGCACAACGGTGGTTTCCTCGCCATTCTCGGCACCTTCCTCGACCTCGTCTTCCGGATCGCGGATGCGCTCGACCGACACGACCTTCTCGTCCTTTGCGGTCGAGAAGATGGTCACGCCCTTGGTCGCGCGGCTGGCGATGCGGATACCGCCGACAGGCACACGGATGAGCTGACCGCCATCCGAAACCAGCATGATCTGGTCGTTGTCATCGACAGGGAAGGCAGCGACGAGTTCGCCGATTTCGCCCGTCTTCGACGTATCGGTGGCGCGGATACCCTTGCCACCACGGCCGGAGATGCGGAAGTCGTAAGAGGAAGACCGCTTGCCGTAGCCCTTCTCGGAAACCGTCAGCACGTACTGTTCGCGTGCCTTCAGCTCTTCGTAGCGCTCATCGCTCAGCTGTCCCTCTTCGGTGACTTCTTCGCCAACAAGCGCGATTTCCTCGGCCTCGCCCGTCGTCAGGCGACGCTCGTTGGCGGCGCGCTTGAGATAGGCGGCGCGTTCCCACGGCTCGGCATCGACATGGCCGACGATCGTCATCGAGATGATGCGGTCGTTATCGCCGAGGTTGATCCCTCGTACGCCGATCGAGTTGCGGCCCGCGAAGACCCGGACGTCGTCGACCGCAAAGCGGATGCACTGGCCGAGCGCCGTCGTCAGCAGCACGTCGTCATGCTCGGTGCAGGTCTCGACGGAGAGGATTTCGTCGCCCTCTTCCTCGAGCTTCATCGCGATCTTGCCGTTGCGGTTGACCTGGACGAAGTCGCTCAGCTTGTTGCGACGCACGGTGCCGCGCGTCGTCGAGAACATCACGTCGAGCGTTGCCCAGCTGTCCTCGTCCTCCGGCAGCGGCAGGATGGTGGTGATGCGCTCGCCTGGAGCGAGCGGCAGCATGTTGATCATCGCCTTGCCGCGAGAGGTCGGCGTGCCGATTGGCAGACGATAGACCTTTTCCTTGTAGACGATGCCACGCGACGAGAAGAACAGAACCGGCGTATGCGTGTTGAGCACGAATAGCTGGCTAACGAAGTCTTCGTCACGGGTGGTCATGCCGGAGCGGCCCTTGCCGCCGCGACGCTGCGCGCGGTAGGTGGTCAGCGGCACACGCTTGATGTAGCCGAGATGCGAGACGGTGACGACCATGTCCTCGCGGGCGATGAGATCTTCATCGTCCATCTCGAGGCCGCCATCCATGATCTCGGTGCGGCGCGGCGTGCCGAACTCGTCACGGACAGCAGCAAGCTCGTCCTTGACGATCGACTGGATGCGCACGCGCGACGACAGGATATCGAGGTAATCCTTGATTTCCTCGCCGATCTTGTTGAGTTCGTCGCCGATTTCGTCGCGACCAAGGGCCGTCAGACGGGCGAGACGCAGCTCGAGAATGGCCCGTGCCTGCTCTTCCGAGAGGTTGTAGGTCATGTCGTCGTTGATGCGGTGGCGCGGATCGTCGATCAGCCGGATCAGGCTTTCGACGTCGTGCGCCGGCCAGCGGCGGGTCATCAGCTCTTCGCGGGCCGATTGCGGATCCGGCGCCTGGCGGATGACGCGGATGACTTCGTCGATATTGGCGACAGCGATCGCCAGACCGACCAAGACGTGCGCGCGCTCGCGAGCCTTGCGCAACAAGAACTTGGTACGCCGGCTAACGACTTCCTCGCGGAACGAGACGAAGGCGCGCAGCATGTCGAGCAGCTGCAGCTGCTCCGGCTTGCCGCCGTTCAGCGCCACCATGTTGCAGCCAAACGAGGTCTGCAGCGGCGTGTAGCGATAGAGCTGGTTCAGGATGACGTCGGCATTGGCGTCGCGCTTCAATTCGACGACGACGCGGTAGCCCTGGCGGTCGGATTCGTCGCGCAGGTCGGAGATGCCCTCGATGCGCTTGTCGCGCACCAGCTCGGCCATCTTCTCGATCATCGTCGACTTGTTCACCTGATACGGGATCTCGGTGATGATGATCTGTTCGCGATCGCCGCGCATCGGCTCGATCGTCGCGACACCGCGCATGATGACAGAGCCACGGCCCGTCTCGTAGGCCGAGCGAATGCCGGAGCGGCCGAGGATCTTGGCGCCGGTCGGGAAATCGGGACCCGGAATGATCTGCATCATCTCGGGCAGCTCGATCGCCGGATCGTCGATCAGCGCGATACAGCCATTGATGACTTCGACGAGATTGTGCGGCGGAATGTTGGTCGCCATGCCGACGGCGATACCGCCGGCGCCGTTGACGAGCAGGTTCGGGAATTTCGCGGGAACGACAACGGGCTCGGAGAGCGTGCCGTCGTAGTTGTCGCGGAAATCGACCGTTTCCTTGTCGAGATCGTCGAGCAGCGAATGCGCGGCCTTCTCGAGACGGCATTCGGTGTAGCGTTCGGCCGCCGGCGGATCGCCGTCGACAGAGCCGAAGTTGCCCTGGCCGTCGATGAGAGGAAGGCGAAGAGACCAGTCCTGCGCCATACGCGCCAGCGCGTCGTAGATCGCGGTGTTGCCGTGCGGATGGTATTTACCCATCACGTCCCCGGTCACGCGGGCGCATTTGACGTATTTCTTGTTCCAGTCGATGCCGAGCTCGGACATGCCGTAGAGGATGCGCCGGTGCACGGGCTTGAGGCCGTCGCGCACGTCAGGAAGCGCGCGGCTGACGATGACGCTCATCGCGTAATCGAGATACGACCGCTGCATTTCCTCCATAATGGAGATGGGCTCGATGCCTGGCGGGAGCTTCCCGCCGCCGGGGGGTGTTTGCTCAGTCAAAATGGATCACATCTCTTCTAGAATCACTTGAAGATTTATAGCGGAAAGGCTGTTCCTAAGCCAATTTTGCAGGAAGTTTTGAACAGGCTTTTACGGTCTAATCAGGGCAAAACGGGGCTTATCGGCCCCAATCGCCACCACGCACGCCGCGCCGTTTGCAAAATCGGTTTGCCCACATCACAATCGCGCGAAAACCAAGCCCGGATATGGGTATACGGAGACATGATGGCAAGCGCCGACCAACTGATCAACGCCTTTACAACCCTGCTCGTGACGATCGATCCGCCGGGTCTCGCGCCGATCTTTCTCGGCCTCACGGTTGGCATGAGCAGAGCCCAGCGCAAGCAGGTCGCGCTGCGCGGCACGATCATCGCGTTCATCATTCTCGCCGTCTTCGCGCTCTTCGGATCAAGCGTGCTTGGCGTGCTCGGCATTTCGATCGGCGCCTTCCGCATCGCCGGCGGCCTGCTGCTCTTCTGGATCGCCTTTGAAATGGTGTTCGAGAAGCGCCAGGATCGCAAGGAGAAGACCGGCACGGCCGCGATCACCGTCGACCACATCCAGAACATCGCCGTCTTCCCGCTGGCCATCCCATTGATCTCGGGCCCGGGCGCCATCTCCGCGACCATCCTGATCGCGGGCTCGATGCAGACAGCCTTCGAACTGGCGCAGTTGATCATCGTGATCGCCGCAAGCCTGCTGCTTCTCTTCCTTGCGCTCCTGATCGCCGATCGGCTGGACCGCTTCCTCGGCGTCACCGGCCGCGCCATCCTGACCCGCCTGCTCGGCGTCATCCTGGCGGCGCTGGCGACCCAGTTCGTCGTCGATGGCATCAAGTCGGCGATGAACCTCGTTCCCTCGCCCGTCTGAGCTTTCAGTTAAAACGCAAACGGCGCACCCCGAGGCGCGCCGTCTGAAACCATGCGGTCTGTCTTCCGATCAAAACGGAATATCGTCGTCGAGATCGCGCGAGAAATTGCCGCCGCCGCCGGAAGACGAACCGCCGCCCGAGCCGCCCCGGCCGGACGACTGCGAAGGCGAACCGTAATCGTCGCCATAGCCGCCGCCACCGCCGAAATCACCACCGCCGGCATTGCCGCCACGGCCACCGCCGTAACCGCCGCCAGAACGATCGCCGCCGCCTTCGCCGCGTCCGTCGAGCATCGTCAGCGTCGAGCCAAAGCCCTGCAGCACGACTTCCGTGGAATAACGGTCCTGCCCCTGCTGGTCCTGCCACTTGCGGGTCTGCAGCGCGCCTTCGATATAGAGCTTGGCGCCCTTCTTGACGTACTGCTCGACGACCTTGCACAGGCCTTCGTTGAAGACGACGACGGTGTGCCACTCGGTCTTTTCGCGGCGCTCGCCCGAATTGCGGTCGCGCCAGGTCTCCGATGTCGCGATGCGGAGGTTGGCGATCGGCCGGCCGTCCTGCGTCCGACGGATTTCGGGGTCTGCACCCACGTTTCCGATCAGAATTACCTTGTTCACGCTGCCAGCCATACTTTTCACCTTCTTGTCGTGTTGCCGATATTGCGAAACCCGCAACATGCGCAACGAAATTGACAACACCTTACCCCATCGGACTTCGCCGGTGTGCGGTTGAGCTTCGTTAATCCACAACGAAATTTGTTCTTTATTTGTTCTATTTTATCATTATCATCGTGTCAACGGAATCGAAAAGCGTGAACCACAGGGATATTCAGCCTCGACTCGCCAGCCGGCATCACTACATAAAGGCTCTTCTTATCCCCCCGAGACATTGAAGCAGAAGACGATGAGCGAACTGAAGACGATTTCAATCCGTGGCGCGCGCGAGCACAATCTGAAGGGCATCGACCTCGATCTGCCGCGCAACAAGCTGATCGTCATGACCGGCCTGTCGGGATCGGGCAAATCCTCGCTCGCCTTCGACACCATCTATGCCGAGGGCCAGCGCCGCTATGTCGAGAGCCTGTCGGCCTATGCCCGCCAGTTCCTCGAGATGATGCAGAAGCCCGATGTCGATCAGATCGACGGCCTCTCGCCGGCGATCTCCATCGAGCAGAAGACGACCTCGCGTAACCCGCGCTCGACTGTTGGTACCGTCACCGAGATCTACGACTATATGCGCCTGCTCTTCGCGCGCGTCGGCGTTCCCTATTCGCCGGCCACCGGCCTGCCGATCGAGAGCCAGACCGTCAGCCAGATGGTCGACCGCATCCTCGCCTTCGAGGAAGGCACGCGCCTCTTCATCCTCGCCCCGCTCGTACGCGGCCGCAAGGGCGAGTACAAGAAGGAACTCGCGGAGCTCATGAAAAAGGGTTTCCAGCGCGTCAAGATCGACGGCCAGTTCTACGAGATCGCCGACGCTCCCGCGCTCGACAAGAAGTACAAGCACGACATCGATATCGTCGTCGACCGCGTCGTCGTGCGCGCCGATGTCTCGGCGCGTCTGGCCGACAGCCTCGAGACCTCGCTGAAGCTCGCCGACGGCCTCGCCATCGCCGAATTCGCCGACAAGCCATTGCCAGTGGAGGAAACCGCCGCCGGCGGCTCGGCCAACAAGTCGCTCAACGAAACGCACGAACGCGTTCTCTTCTCGGAAAAATTCGCCTGCCCGGTCTCTGGCTTCACCATTTCGGAGATCGAACCGCGTCTCTTCTCCTTCAACAATCCGGCCGGCGCCTGCCCGACCTGCGACGGCCTCGGCGCCCAGCAGAAGATCGACGCCAACCTGATCGTGCCGGAACCCGAGCGCACGCTGCGCGACGGCGCCATCGCCCCATGGGCCAAGTCGTCCTCGCCCTATTACAACCAGACGCTCGAAGCGCTTGGCAAGCATTTCGGCTTCAAGCTTGGCGCCCGCTGGAACGACCTTTCCGCCAAGGCGCAGGACGTGATCCTCAACGGCACCGAGGAAAAGATCGAGTTTCACTACGTCGACGGCGCACGCTCCTACACGACGCACAAGAATTTCGAAGGCATCATCACCAACCTCGAGCGCCGCTGGAAGGAAACCGATAGCGCCTGGGCGCGCGAGGAGATCGAGCGCTACATGTCGGCAGCCCCCTGCCCGTCCTGCAACGGCTTCCGCCTGAAGCCGGAAGCGTTGGCCGTGAAGGTCAACAAGCTGCATATCGGCCAGGTCACCGACATGTCGATCCGCATCGCCCGCGACTGGTTCGAAACGCTGCCGGACAGCTTCAACGCCAAGCAGAACGAGATCGCCGTCCGCATCCTGAAAGAAATCAGGGACCGCCTACGCTTCCTGAACGATGTCGGCCTCGAATATCTGAGCCTCTCGCGCAACTCCGGCACGCTCTCGGGCGGCGAAAGCCAGCGCATCCGCTTGGCCTCGCAGATCGGCTCCGGCCTGACGGGCGTTCTTTACGTGCTCGACGAGCCCTCGATCGGCCTGCACCAGCGCGACAACGCCCGCCTGCTCGAAACGCTGAAACACCTGCGCGACATCGGCAACACCGTCATCGTCGTCGAGCACGACGAGGACGCCATCCTGCAGGCAGACGACGTGGTCGATATCGGCCCCGCCGCCGGCATTCATGGCGGCCAGGTCATAGCACACGGCACGCCGCAGGATATCATGGCCAACCCGAAGTCACTGACCGGTAAATACCTGTCGGGCGAACTCGGCGTGACCGTGCCGGAAGAGCGCCGCAAGGTGAAGAAGGGCAAGGAAATCAAGGTCGTCGGCGCCCGAGGCAACAATCTGAAGAACGTCACGGCATCGATCCCGCTCGGCGTCTTCACAGCGGTCACGGGTGTCTCCGGCGGCGGCAAGTCCACCTTCCTGATCGAGACGCTCTACAAATCCGCCGCCCGCCGCGTCATGGGCGCGCGCGAAATCCCGGCGGATCATGATCGTATCGACGGCTTCGAGCATATCGACAAGGTCATCGACATCGACCAATCGCCGATCGGCCGCACCCCGCGCTCCAACCCGGCCACCTATACCGGCGCCTTCACGCCGATCCGCGACTGGTTCGCCGGCCTGCCGGAAGCCAAGGCGCGCGGCTACCAGCCTGGCCGCTTCTCTTTCAACGTCAAGGGCGGACGCTGCGAAGCCTGCCAGGGCGACGGCGTCATCAAGATCGAGATGCACTTCCTGCCTGATGTCTACGTCACCTGCGACGTCTGCCACGGCAAGCGCTACAACCGCGAAACGCTCGACGTCACCTTCAAGCAGAAGTCGATCGCAGACGTGCTCGACATGACTGTCGAGGAAGGCGTCGAGTTCTTCGCCGCCGTCCCCGCCGTGCGCGACAAGCTGCAGGCACTCTTCGATGTCGGCCTCGGCTACATCAAGGTCGGCCAGCAGGCGAATACGCTGTCGGGCGGTGAGGCCCAGCGCGTCAAGCTCGCCAAGGAGCTCTCGAAGCGCTCGACCGGCCGCACGCTCTATATTCTCGACGAGCCGACCACCGGCCTGCACTTCCACGACGTGGCCAAGTTGCTGGAAATGCTGCACGAACTGGTCAACCAGGGCAACTCGGTCGTCGTCATCGAACACAATCTCGAAGTCATCAAGACCGCCGACTGGGTCCTCGACTTCGGCCCCGAAGGCGGTGACGGCGGCGGCGAGATCGTGGCCTCAGGCACACCAGAGACGATCGTCAAGGAAAAGCGGTCCTATACCGGCCAGTTCCTGAAGGAACTGCTGGAGCGGCGGCCGGTGAAGAAGGTGCAGGCGGCGGAGTGAGTGATATCCTCTCCACGGTGCGTGTGCTGATCGCTGACGGCAAGTTCAGGGTCTCGGCACACGCACTGCAGGAGTTGTTGAACGACGGTCTGCTGATCGAGCCGTTAGTGATGGGTATAGCATCAGCGCTCGTCGTGGAGGAGTATCCTGAGTATCACAAGGGACCCTGTGTTCTGGTCCTGCAGACGGATGAACGCCAACGCCCCATACATTTGCTTTGGGGCATCCCATCAGGTGCATCCGAGCCGGCGGTGTTGATAACAGCATACATTCCCGATCCAGATCGTTGGGATGACGATTTCACCAGGAGGAGACCGCAATGACGAGACGGGCGTCGCAGCTCATTCGTGAGGGGGAATATGCCGCCGAGGTCATCGTGGAGCTTCACGACGACGGTGGCGAATGGTCCCCGACGGTAAGCCCGGAGGACATCCGCAAACTGGATCGCGTACGTCGCGCCTTGCGAGACCATGATTTCGAACGTGCGGAGAAGGATGGACGCGTTTACCGGCTCGTGCCGCGCGAGGCTGACTATCCGAAGAGCGGTTTTGGCGAAAACGAACAGGATGGATTGAAGTCATGACAAAACCCGGCACCATTCGCGTCGGCATCGGCGGCTGGACCTTCGAGCCTTGGCGTAACCACTTCTTCCCGTCCACGCTGAAGCAGAAGGACGAGCTGAATTATGCCAGCCGGCAGCTGAAGGTCATCGAGGTCAACGGCACCTATTACAGCTCGCAGAAGCCCGAGACCTTCGCCAAGTGGGCCGCCGATGTCCCTGAAGGTTTCATCTTCTCGCTCAAAGCCAGCCGTTTCAGCACCAATCGCAAGATTCTCTCTGAGGCCGGTGAATCAGTCGAGCGCTTTCTCGGCCAAGGCATCGTCGAACTCGGTCCGCATCTCGGCCCTATCCTCTGGCAGTTCGCGCCGACGAAGAAGTTCGAGCCGGAGGATTTCGAGGGCTTCCTCAAGCTCTTGCCGGACAAGCAGGATGGCCTGCCGCTGAAGCATGTCGTCGAAGTACGCCACGACAGCTTCAAGGTGCCGGAGTTCGTGGCGCTCTTGGCGAAATACGGCGTTGCACCCGTCGTCGCCGAGCATTTCGATTACCCGATGGTGGCCGATGTCACCGCCGATTTCGTCTATACGCGCCTGCAGAAGGGCTCGGACGAAATCAGGACCTGCTACCCGCCGAAGGAGCTGAAAGCCTGGGCCAAGCGCCTGGAGACATGGGCCGAGGGCAAGGTGCCGGATGATCTGCCGCTTATCGATGGCGACCGCAAGGTCAAGGTCGAGCCGCGCGATGTCTTCGCCTTCATGATCCACGAAGGCAAGGTCAACGCTCCCTTCGGCGCCATCGCGCTGCAAGAAGAGGTCGGCAAGTAGTCAGAGCACCAAGGAATCAGCGTGACAAGCAATCAGAGTGGCAAGACGTGGCTGGCGAGGTCTTCCGCCGTCAGCCCCTTGCCGGCCCGGTTGCCCGCTTCGCCATGCATGTAGACGCCGGCGGCGGCCGCCTCGAAAGCCGGCAGCCCCTGCGCCATCAGCGCGCCGATGATCCCCGCCAGCACATCGCCGGATCCGGCGGTGGCGAGCCAGATCGGCGCATTGGTGTTGATCAGCGCCCGACCATCCGGCGAGGCGATCACGGTGTCGGGCCCCTTGTAGACGATGGCTGCATTGGCCCGCGCCGCGGCCGCCAGCGCCTTGTCGGCCTTGCCGAGATTGGGGTCGGCGGCGATATCGGGAAACAGCCGCGAAAACTCTCCCTCATGCGGCGTCAGAACGAGCCGCGTCTCGCCCTCAGCGAACAATGCGAACAGCACCTCGGGATCGTCGCGAAACGATGTAATACCGTCGGCATCCAGAACCAGATGCCGACGAGAAATTGCTGCCACGAAATGACGCGCCTTCTCGCCGGCTCCGAAACCCGGCCCGAGCACGAAGCTGCGCAACCGCTCATCCTTCAGCCAATCCGAAAGATCGGCGTCCCCATCGATACCGTGCAGCATCACGGCCGTCAGATGCGTCGCGTTCTCGTCCATGGCATCCGCAGGCGAGGCGATCGTCACCAGCCCAGCGCCGGCCTTCAATCCAGACATGGCCGACATCCGCGCAGCACCCGTCTTGCCCTTCTCGCCTGAGAAGACGACGAGATGGCCACGCTTATACTTGTGCGTCTCCGGCCCAGATGACGGCAGCCACCGCTGCCATTGTTCCGGCCGGTTCTCCGCCAGCTTGCCCGATGCCTGCCCACGCACGATGCGTGCAGGTATACCGATATCGAGCACCTCAAGCACGCCGGAAAGCTCCCGACCCGGCATCAGCAGATGCCCCGGCTTGCGTGTCATGAACGTGATCGTGCGCTCGGCGGCAAATGCCGCCCCCAGCATCATGCCCGTCCGGCCGTCGATGCCGGATGGCAGGTCGACGGCAAGCACCGTCACGCGAGCTTTCTCGATTCTTGCGATCACCGCTATGACCGCCTCGGGCACCGCCCGCGTCAACCCAGCCCCGAAGAGCGCGTCGATAACAACATCACCTTCGGCAGGCTGGTATTCCTCGATAGGCGCCCCTTTACCCGACCAACCGCTAAAAGCCCGCGCAGCGTCGCCCTTCAGCCGAGCGGGATCACCCAGATGAAACACCGCGACCTCGACACCGCTCTCTTGCAGGCACTGCGCCGCCACATACCCATCGCCGCCATTGTTACCGGGACCGCACAGCACGACGGCCCGCCGCGCATAGGGGTAGTGCCGTAGGAACATCGCCGCCACCCCGGCGCCTGCCTGCAGCATGAGCCCGAAACTGTCGATGCCCGAGGCCGCAGCGGCGGCATCGACCGCGGTCATTTCTGCGGGGGTGAGGAGAAGGTCTGCGAGTTGATTGTCCATTCAGCCATTGAAGCAGAATCCGCCTAAAAAACAACCGATTGGCGCAAAATCTGGAAGATCATTATTTGTTCATTTGCATATATTTTAATCGACGCAACAAGCCAGAAAGAAAGCATGAGACATCGCGAATATTCCTCATTTCGGTCGAAATTTAAGCTTTTCGCTTGCAACCCGCGCCGTTTTTGACAAAAAAATCGTTGAAATTGCTGAAAATCGCTCGACTTTCGGTCTCCGGCTGCCATTTCCACGAAGATTCCGCTTTCCAACTGGCACGATAACTGCATTCTATCGGGGGGTGGGTATGAGCCTGCTATAACGGGAGAAGCGGAGAGTCATTTTCTCATGAAAAAGATCGAAGCGATCATTAAGCCCTTCAAGCTGGACGAAGTGAAGGAAGCCCTTCAGGAAGTTGGCCTGCAGGGGATCACAGTCACGGAAGCAAAGGGCTTCGGTCGCCAAAAAGGCCACACGGAATTGTACCGTGGCGCGGAGTATGTCGTCGATTTCCTGCCGAAGGTGAAGGTCGAAGTCGTCCTCGCCGACGAGAACGCGGAGGCCGTCATCGACGCGATCCGCAAGGCCGCGCAAACCGGCCGTATCGGCGACGGCAAGATTTTCGTATCCAATATCGAAGAAGTCATTCGTATCCGTACCGGCGAAACCGGTGTCGATGCGATCTGACCTGTTTGGTCCAGGCGAGGCAATCGTCTCGTCTTCTCAAATGAAGGAACCATTTTATGGCGACCGCAAGCGAAATCCTCAAGCAAATCAAGGATAACGACGTCAAGTTCGTCGACCTGCGCTTTACCGACCCAAAGGGCAAGCTGCAGCACGTCACGATGGACGTGGTTTGCGTCGATGAAGACATGTTCGCCGATGGCGTCATGTTCGACGGCTCCTCGATCGGCGGCTGGAAGGCGATCAACGAATCCGACATGGTACTGATGCCCGACACGGAAACGGTCCACATGGACCCGTTCTTCGCGCAGTCCACCATGGTCATCCTCTGCGACATTCTCGATCCGGTCTCCGGCGAAGCCTATAACCGCGATCCGCGCGGCACCGCCAAGAAGGCCGAAGCCTATCTGAAGGCATCCGGTATCGGCGACACCGTCTTCGTGGGTCCTGAAGCCGAGTTCTTCATCTTCGACGACGTTCGCTACAAGGCCGACCCCTATAACACCGGCTTCAAGCTCGATTCGACCGAACTGCCGTCCAACGACGACACCGAATACGAGACCGGCAACCTCGGTCACCGTCCGCGCGTCAAGGGCGGCTATTTCCCGGTTCCGCCGATCGACAGCTGCCAGGACATGCGCTCCGAAATGCTGACGGTTCTCTCAGAAATGGGCGTCGTCGTCGAAAAGCACCACCACGAAGTTGCCGCTGCCCAGCACGAGCTCGGCATCAAGTTCGACACGCTCGTTCGCAACGCCGACAAGATGCAGATCTACAAGTACGTCGTGCACCAGGTCGCCAATGCCTATGGCAAGACGGCAACTTTCATGCCGAAGCCGATCTTCGGCGACAACGGGTCGGGCATGCACGTCCACATGTCGATCTGGAAGAGCGGCAAGCCGAGCTTCGCGGGTGATGAATATGCAGGCCTCTCCGAGAGCTGCCTGTACTTCATCGGCGGCATCATCAAGCATGCCAAGGCGCTGAATGCCTTCACCAACCCGTCGACGAACTCCTACAAGCGTCTCGTCCCGGGCTATGAAGCACCGGTTCTGCTCGCCTATTCGGCGCGCAACCGCTCGGCCTCGTGCCGCATTCCGTTCGGCAGCAACCCGAAGGCAAAGCGCGTCGAAGTCCGCTTCCCGGATCCGATGGCGAACCCCTACCTCGCCTTCGCCGCCATGCTGATGGCCGGCCTCGACGGCATCAAGAACAAGATCCATCCCGGCAAGGCCATGGACAAGGATCTCTACGACCTGCCGCCGAAGGAACTGAAGAAGATCCCGACGGTGTGCGGTTCGTTGCGTGAAGCGCTGGAAAGCCTGGACAAGGACCGCAAGTTCCTGACCGCTGGCGGCGTCTTCGATGATGACCAGATCGACTCGTTCATCGAGCTGAAGATGATCGAGGTCATGCGCTACGACATGACCCCGCATCCGGTCGAATACGACATGTACTACTCGGCGTAAGCCCTCAGAAAGCCCCGGTTCGCCGGGGCTTTCGTCTATCCGACGTCACGAAAACCTCGGGTTGATGTGACACTCATGTGACGAGTTCTCGCACAAATCTTGATTTGAGTGAGATCAATCACCAAATCAGGTGATGAAAGGAAGTCGTACCATGAAAGAAAGACTAGCTAAGTTCAGTATCGGCGAAGTGGTTCGGCACAAGGTATTTCCGTTTCGCGGCGTCATCTTCGATGTCGATCCGGAATTCGCGAATACGGAAGAATGGTGGAATTCTATTCCCGCCGACGTGCGCCCCAGCAAGGACCAGCCCTTCTACCACTTGCTCGCCGAAAACGAAGAAAACGAATACGTCGCCTACGTATCCGAACAGAACCTGATGAATGATGAAAGCGGCGAACCGCTTCGTAACGAACAGGTCTACCAGATTTTCGATATGGCACCGACGGGACAGTTCAAACCCAAGATGAGCTTCACCCACTAAGCCGCTGCATATCCATTTCAAAACCCCGCCCTCCCAGCGGGGTTTTTCTTTGGCCTGAACACGGCCTGCAGGCAACAAAAAACCCGGCGCGAAGCCGGGTTTCTCGACAATCCGTAAGGATCTATATTACTGGGCCTTGGCAGCCTTCTGGGCGTCTTCAAGCTTCTTGCGCGCTTCGTCGGCCTTCTTCTGCATGCTGTCCTGCAGGCTCTTCTGGCTTTCGGCGAGCTTGGAAGCGGAAACCGCTTCGCCGTCGAATGCGCCGGTGAAGCCTTCAAGCGAAATCTTGATCGGGTTCGGAGCGCGGCGGAAGTTGATCGAGGTCAGGACCAGATCGGTGCCCTTCTTCAGGCTGGCGACCATGGCGTCCGTCAGCGGGATCTGCGCGACGCAGCGATCCGGCATGCACATCAGATAGTCGATCTTCTGCGGCTTGCCGCCGTCGATCTGCATGCCGATGCCCGGCGGGATCAGACGTGCCGGAGGAACGGAAACCTGCAGGCTCTTGTTGTTCACCTTGCCGGAAACGGTGATGAGGCCAACGCCCGTAACGAGCTGACCGCCGGTGGCCAGAACAACGTTCTGCACGACGCAGACGTCATTGTCTTCCTGCTTGTTGCAGGTCTTGTACCAACCAAGGCGCGGTGCGCCAGCAGCCTGTGCGCCAGCGTCGGCAGACGCATCCTGCGCATAAGAAGACACCGGAGCCACTGCGGCGCCAAGCATCACTGCCATTACGGACAGGGCTGCCCGTGTTTTCTTTTCAGACTTGAACATCATAACGAATTCCGTCTCCTGATATCCCGTTGGGACAGCCCATTTGCCGTCCTCACCAACAGGGTTGTTCGCATCTGACCTCTTAAAACAATGAGGCAAATGCATGACCCCCCGACTTCGGGGTCCCTGTTACATCGCGTTGCTGGAGATTTCCAGTGTTTCTTTGGCCTTTTGGGTGTCGCCGGAAAGAATTTGCTCCTGATAGTGAATTGCGCGGCTGGCATGTTAGTCTGCCGCCGAATCGCGCCGTTTTCCGGAAAGGATTTCGACTATGCTCCGGATCGTTCTCCCCGTCGTCTTCACCCTAGTTTGCGGGGCAGCCGTTGCCGAACCCGTGCATGGAATCGCAATGCACGGCGCCCCTGCTCTGCCTGAAGATTTCAAGCACCTCCCCTACGTCAATCCTGACGTGAAGAAGGGCGGCAAGATCTCCTATGGCGTCGTCGGCACCTACGACAACCTGAACCCCTTCATCCTGAAGAGCATGCGCACCACGGCGCGCGGCATGTGGGACCCGGAATACGGCAATCTGGTCTATGAAACGCTGATGCTGCGCTCGCGCGACGAGCCCTTCACGCTCTATGGCCTCCTGGCACAATCCGTCGAATGGGACGACGACAGGACCTATATCCAGTTCAACCTGAACCCAGCCGCCAAATGGTCGGACGGCCAGCCGGTCACACCCGATGACGTCATCTTCTCCTTCAACATCCTGAAGGAAAAGGGTCGCGTCCCCTTCAGCACCCGCCTCAACGCCGTCGAGAAGATGGAAAAGGTCGGCGATCACAGCGTGCGCTTCACCTTCAACGACAAGGCCGACCGCGAATTCCCGCTGATACTCGCCGGCTCGACGCCGATCCTCCCCAAACACGCGATCGACGCGGAGAATTTCGACCGCTCGACGCTGAAGCCGCTGATCGGCTCCGGCCCCTACAAGATCAAGTCGCTGAAGCCAGGCGAAAGCATCACCTTCGAGCGCGACCCAAACTATTGGGGCAAGGATCTCCCGGCCAAGGTCGGCCTCGACAATTACGACCAGATCACCGTGCAGTATTTCCTGCAGGACACGACATTGTTCGAATCATTCAAGAAGGGCGATGTCGATATCTATCCGGATGGCAGCCCCGGCCATTGGGCGAGCGCCTATAATTTCCCGGCCGTCACATCGGGCAATGTCGTCAAGGACACCTTCCAGCCGAAGCTGCCTTCAGGCATGTTCGGCTTCGTCTTCAACACGCGCCGGCCGCTCTTCGACAATGTGAAGCTGCGCGAGGGCCTGTCGCTGATCTTCGATTTCGAATGGGCCAACAAGAACCTCTTCTCCAGCGCCTATATCAGGACGGAGAGCTACTGGCAGAACTCCGAGCTCTCCAGCTTCGGCGTACCGGCTGATGAGCGCGAACTAAAGCTGCTCGGCCCGATCAAGGATCGCATCGATCCCGCCATCCTCGACGGCACCTACAAGCTTCCCGTGACCGACGGCTCCGGCCGCGACCGCAATGTGCTGAAGCAGGCGGTCGGGCTTCTCAAGGAGGCCGGCTACACGATCAAGAACGGCAAGATGAGCGACGCCAACGGCCGCCCGCTCGCCTTCGAGATCATGACGCAGAACACCGACCAGGAAAAACTCGCGGTCTCCTACCAGCGCTCGCTGCAACTGCTCGGCATCAACGCCTCGATCCGTACAGTGGATGATTCGCAGTATCAGAGCCGCACCAACACCTTCGACTACGATGTGATCGTCAAATCCTTCACCTCGTCGCTATCGCCTGGCATCGAGCAGGTCGGTCGCTGGTCGTCGGCCTCACGCGACCGCGACGGCACCGACAATTTCGCAGGCGTTGCCGATCCGGATGTCGATACGCTGATCCAGCACATCCTCAATGCGCGTTCGGCCGAGGATTTCACCGCCGCCGTCCGCTCGCACGACCGGCTGCTGCTGTCGGGTCACTACGTGCTGCCGCTCTACCATGTCGACAACCAGTGGGTCGCCCGCAGCAAGCGCATCGGTCACCCCGACCAGGTGCCGCTCTACGGCTACCAGCTGCCGGCCTGGTGGGACCAGAGCGCCCAATAAGGTGGTTCTCTTTTCCTGCCTGGTTGAACTGGCCACCCTCAGCGACTAGATGGCTTCAAACGCCCTTTCAGGGCCAGCAATTCAGAAAAGGAAAGCACATGGAACGCATAGTCATCGACGTCGTCTCGGATGTCGTCTGCCCCTGGTGCTATCTCGGCAAGGCGCGGCTGGAGCTCGCGATCGCGGAAGTCCAGGACGAAGTCGGCGTCGACGTCAATTGGCGCCCCTATCGCCTCAACCCGGATTACCCGCCTGAAGGCGTCGACCAGAAGGCAGCGCTTGAGAAGAAGCTTGGCGGCGCCGAGCGTGTCGCTGAGGGACACAAGATGCTGACCGAACTCGGCCGCGAGGTCGGAATCAACTTCAATTTCGAGGCCATCAAGATCGGCCCGAACACACTCGACGCCCACCGCCTCATTCACTGGGCGATGATCGAGGACCGCGACAAGGCTGACCGCGTGGTCGATGGCCTGTTCAAGGCGAATTTCGAACAGGGTCTGAATGTCGGCGATCACGCCGTGCTGCTCGATATCGCCGAGAAGTCCGGCCTCGACCGGGCCGTGACCGCTTCCTTGCTCGCGTCGGATGCCGACAAGGGTCTCGTCGTCGAGGAAATCGAATCGGCGCAGAAGATGGGCGTCAACGGCGTCCCCTTCTTCATCTTCGACCAGCAATACGCCGTCAGCGGCGCCCAGACCCCTGATGTCATCGCCGGCGCGCTGCGTGATATCGCCAAGGCCAAGGCCGAAGCCCGCGCCGGGATGAACTGATCGACTGATTTTTCGATATTGTTGCATGCAAATTCGGACGGAAAGCTCAGGCTTTCCGTCCGAATTCGTTTCAGCCCTTCGCCAACTCCGCCAGCTGCGTCATGATCACAGCCGCCCCCTGCAGCCGCTTTTCCGGCGTCGGTAGGTCGCGGGTCAGGAACACGCTGTGGTCGGGGCGGATCTTCGCCATCGAGCCCTGCTTGGCGATATAGCCCACCAGATTTCCTGGGTTCGGGAATTCCTTGTTGCGGAACTGGATGACCACGCCCTTCGGCCCGGCATCCACCTTCTCGACATTGGCGATGCGGCAGAGCGACTTGACGTAGACGATCTTCAACAGATGCTGCACCTCGATCGGCATCGGCCCGAAACGGTCGATCATCTCGGCGCCGAAGGCATCGATCTCCTTGAGCTCGGTGATCTCACCGAGACGCCGATAGAGCGCCATGCGCAGATGCAGATCCGGCACATAGCCGTCGGGGATCATCACCGATGTCCCTACCGAGATCTGCGGCGACCAGCCGGTGTCCTGGATCTCGTCGACGCCCTTCACCTCGGCCACCGCCTCTTCCAGCATCTGCTGGTAAAGCTCGAAGCCGACCTCCTTGATGTGGCCGGATTGCTCCTCGCCCAGCAGGTTGCCGGCGCCACGAATATCGAGGTCGTGGCTCGCAAGCTGGAAGCCGGCGCCGAGCGTGTCGAGCGATTGCAGCACCTTAAGGCGCCGCTCGGCCGTCGCCGTCAGCACCTTGTTGACGGGCAGCGTGAACAGCGCGAAGGCGCGCACCTTGGAGCGCCCGACGCGGCCGCGCAGCTGATAGAGCTGCGCCAGGCCGAACATATCGGCGCGATGCACGATCAGCGTATTGGCCGTCGGCACGTCGAGACCGGATTCGACGATGGTCGTCGATAGCAGCACATCGTAACGCCCCTCATAGAAGGCGTTCATGATGTCTTCGAGCTCGCCCGGCGGCATCTGGCCGTGGGCGATCGCAACCTTCAGCTCCGGCAAATCGGACTGCAGGAAGGCATGAACCTCTTCGAGGTCCGCCAGACGCGGGCAGACGTAAAAACTCTGACCGCCGCGATAGTGCTCGCGCATCAGCGTCTCGCGGATCACGAGCGAATCGAACGGCGAGATGAAGGTGCGCACCGCCATGCGGTCGACCGGCGGCGTGGTGATCAGCGAGAGCTCGCGCACACCCGTCATCGCCAGCTGCAGCGTGCGCGGGATCGGCGTCGCCGAGAGCGTCAGCACGTGAACGTCGCTCTTCAGCTCCTTCAGCCGCTCCTTGTGCTTGACGCCGAAATGCTGCTCTTCGTCGATGATCAAAAGGCCGAGATTGGCGAACTGGATGCCGGAGCCGAGCAGCGCATGCGTGCCGACGACGATATCGGTCTTGCCGTCCGCGATCTCCTTCTTCGTCAGCGCCAGCTCCTTGGAGCCGACGAGGCGCGAGGCCTGCTGCACGCGCACCGGCAGTCCGCGGAAGCGCTCGGAGAAGGTCTTGAAGTGCTGGCGCGACAGAAGCGTCGTCGGAACCACGACCGCGACCTGAATGCCGTTCATCGCCGCCACGAAGGCCGCGCGCAGCGCAACCTCCGTCTTGCCGAAACCGACGTCGCCGCAGACCAACCGGTCCATCGGCCGCCCTGCGCCCAGATCGGAGCGCACCGCCTCGATGGCGTTGTCCTGATCTTCCGTCTCATCATAGGGGAAGCGCGCGGCGAACTCGTCGTAGAGCCCCTCAGGCGTCGTCAGCACCGGGGCATGCCGCGTCAGCCGCTCGGCGGCGATGCGGATCAGGCCGTCAGCCATGTCGAGCAGGCGCTTCTTGAGCTTGGCCTTGCGCATCTGCCATGCGCCACCACCGAGCTTGTCGAGCTGAGCCTCCGTCCCCTCGCCGCCGTAGCGCGACAGGAGATCGATGTTTTCGACCGGCAGGAACAGCTTTGCCTCATCGGCATATTGCAGCTCCAGGCACGCATGCTGCGCGCCGGCCGCCTGAATGGTCCTGAGTCCGATGAACCGGCCAATGCCGTGCTCCGCGTGAACCACGACGGAACCCTCATCGAGACCTGCGACCTCGGAGATGAAGTCCGCGGCCCGCTTGCGGCGCTTCGAGCGACGCACCATGCGGTCGCCGAGAATATCCTGCTCGCCGATGACGACGAGATTTCCGACCTCGAAGCCCGTCTCCAGGCTATAGACGCCTGCGGCCGCCTCGCCCTGCTCAAGCTTGTCGATCTCCTTCAGCGCCGCAATCGGCTTGACCCGCGCCAGCCCATGCTCGGAAAGAACCTGCAGCAACCGCTCCAGCGACCCCTCCGTCCAGGCGGTGATCAGCACCTTGGCGCCGCTCGCTCGCTTGTCGGCGATGTGCTTGACGACGACGTCGAACACATTGACGCGCTCGGCATTGCCACCGCCTTCGGCACTCGGCCGCGCCCAGCGTTCACCCTGGCGGGCATCGAGGTTGACGACGCGGCGCGCCTCGCCCTCATGCTCGTTGAATGGCGTGATCCGCATCGCATCGAAGGCGTCGAGCGTTGCCGAGAATGTCTTGCCGTCGAGATAGAGCTGTCCGGGCACCACGGGCTTGTAGGGCGTGCCCTGCGACATGCCCTTCACCGGCTTGCCCGAGTTCAGGCGTGCATCGTAATAGTCGAAGACCAGCTTCGAGCGTTCCTCGGCAGCTTCCCGCACCGTATGGTCGGTGACCAAACGGAAGCCCTTGAGATAGTCGAACACCGTCTCCAGCCGGTCATAGAACAGCGGCAGCCAGTGTTCCATCCCGGGATAGCGCCGCCCCTCCGAGATCGCGAGATAGAGCGCGTCGTCGCGCGTGGCGGCACCGAAGGTCGAGAGATAATTCTTGCGGAAGCGGCTGATCGTATCCGGCGTCAGCGTCACTTCGCTCATCGGGTTGAGGTCGAGCGAGCGCACCTGCCCCGTCGTACGCTGGCTGGCCGGATCGAAGCTGCGGATGCTTTCCAGCGTATCACCGAAGAAGTCGAGCCGCACCGGCTCTTCCGAGCCCGGAACGAAGACATCGAGAATGCCGCCGCGCACAGCGTATTCGCCGACTTCGCGCACCGTGGCGACGCGGTCGAAGCCGTTGCGCTCCAGCCGTCCGGCGATATCGTCCATCCGCACCTGGTTGCCCGGCCGCGCAGAGAAGGTCAGGCTCTCGATCACATCCTGCGGCGCCACCTTCTGCAGCATGGCATTGACAGTCACCAGCACGATTGCCGCATGCGGCTTTTTCCGGTGCGCGATCAAGCCACCGAGTGCTGCCAGCCTTCGCGCGGAGGTGTCTGCGCTCGGTGACACGCGGTCGTAGGGCAGACAGTCCCAGGCAGGCAGCGTCAGAACGGGGATATCGGGCGCGACGAAACCAAGCATCTGCTCCAGATCGGCCATGCGCTGCCCGTCCGAGAGCACGTATGCAACTGGCGCACCGGCGCGGGCAAGCTCGGCCAGCAGCATCGGCTCCAGTCCGGCCGGCACATTGCCTATCGTCAGCGGCACGTTCAGCGCCGTCAGCTTCTTCGCATCAAAACCGGGGATCATCATCCATTCCTGGGCAGGCTGTCGGCGGGGCATTCGAAATCGGGCTTGTAGGCGCACAGGCGCGTAAACATCGGCGTCTGGAAACGCTCAGGGATCGGCCAGGTTCCCATGATCCAGCGCACCAGATCATTATCCTCTTCCGCCATGATCGTCTCGAACTCGTCGAGTTCCTCATCCGAGAGGCCCGCGATCTCGCGCTCGGCGAACTGGCCGAACACCAGATCCATCTCGCGGATGCCGCGATGCCAGCAGCGGAACAGTATCCGGCGGCGGCGGGGATCGAGATCGGCGCTCGAGAGTGTGACACCTGTCATGGCATAGCTTCCTGTTGATGCGCCTCTATAGACCCTCGAAAGCGGCTTGTCAGCCTTGCCAAGCACGCATTGTTCGTCGCATTTTGCCGGCATGCGCCCCGCCATTCTCGATCCGCTGTTTTCCTCCGTCTCCGGCCTGCCCGGCGTCGGCCCGAAGATCGCCGAACTGCTCGCCAAGCTCTTCGGCCGCGAGACGCCGGAGGATTGCCGTGTCGTCGATCTGCTCTTCCACGCGCCGCACTCGCTGATCGACCGGCGCAACCAGCCGGGCATCGCGCGCGCGCCGCAGGGCGCCATCGTGACCATCACTGGCCGCGTCGACCGCCATCAGCCGCCGCCGAACAAGAAGAGCAACGTCCCCTACCGTGTCTTCCTGCACGACGAGACCGGCGAGCTGACGCTCGTCTTCTTCCGCGGCCAGTCGACATGGCTGGAAAAGCAGCTGCCTCTCGACGAAGAGGTCACGGTCAGCGGCAAGATCGACTGGTTCAACGGCCGCGTCTCGATGGTCCACCCGGATTACATCGTCAAAGCCAGCGAAGCGGAAAACCTGCCGCTGGTCGAGCCGATCTACCCGCTGACAGCGGGGCTTTCGCCGAAGACGCTGCGCAAGATCATCGAAGCCGCCCTGTCGAAGACGCCCGAGTTCCCCGAATGGATCGATGCGGCGCTGGCCCAGAAGCAGGGCCTGCCTTCGACCGCCGACGCCTTCCACGGCCTGCATGAGCCACGCGACCCCGCCGATATCGATCCGCAGGCGCCGGCCCGCCGCCGTCTTGCCTATGACGAGTTCCTGGCCGGCCAGCTGTCTCTCGCGCTGGTCCGACAAAGGTTGCGCAAGGTCGCTGGCCAGCCGGTGCATGCGACGGGCCATCTCAGCCGCCAGATCCTCGAAGCCCTGCCCTTTTCGCCGACCGGCAGCCAGAGCGAGGCGATCGCGCAGATCCTGAAGGACATGGCCGGCGACGACCGCATGTTGCGCCTGTTGCAGGGCGACGTCGGCTCCGGCAAGACGCTGGTGGCGCTGATGGCGATGGCAGCCGTCATCGAAAGCGGCGGCCAGGCCGTGCTGATGGCACCGACCGAAATCCTCGCCCGCCAGCATCACGCGACCATCGCCAAATACACGGCCGCCGCTGGCATCCGCATCGAGGTGCTGACCGGCCGCACCAAGGGCAAGGAACGCGACGAGATCCTCGAGAGGATCGCTTCCGGCGAGGCGCAGATCGTCATCGGCACCCACGCGCTGTTCCAGGATACGGTCAACTACAAGAACCTGATGCTGGCCGTCGTCGACGAGCAGCACCGCTTCGGTGTCCACCAGCGCCTCCGCCTGACCGCCAAGGGCATCACGCCCCATATGCTGGTCATGACAGCAACGCCGATCCCGCGCACGCTGGTGCTCGCCGCCTTCGGCGACATGGACGTGTCGAAGCTCACCGAAAAGCCCGCTGGCCGCAAGCCGATCCAGACGATCACCATCCCCACCGAACGCATCGGCGATATCGTCGGACGCCTGAAGGCGGCGTTGAGCGATGGCAAGAAGGCTTACTGGATCTGCCCGCTGGTCGAGGAATCCGAAGAGAGCGACCTGATGTCGGTCGAGGAGCGTCACGCCACGCTGGTGTCCGCACTCGGGCCCGGCATCGGCCTGATCCACGGCCGCATGAGCGGCGCGGAAAAGGACGCGGTGATGATGGCGTTCAAGTCAGGCGAGATTCGCCTCCTCGTCGCCACAACGGTCGTGGAAGTCGGCGTCGACGTGCCGGATGCAACGATCATGGTCATCGAGCATGCCGAGCGTTTCGGTCTGGCACAGCTCCACCAGCTGCGCGGTCGAGTCGGACGTGGCGACGAGGCATCAACCTGCATCCTGCTCTATCGCGGCCCACTTGGCGAAACCGGGCACGCGCGTCTCACGATCATGCGCGATACGGAAGACGGTTTCAGGATTGCCGAGGAGGATCTGAAGCTGCGCGGCGAAGGCGAATTGTTGGGAACGCGGCAGTCGGGAACCCCGGGTTTCAGGATTGCGAGCCTTGAGGCACATGCCGATTTGCTGGAGATTGCCCGCAAGGATGCGGCCTATCTGATCGAGCGTGATCCGGACTTGACATCCGAAAGGGGCAACGCCGTGCGCACCCTGCTCTATCTCTTCCGCCGCGACGAAGCGATCCGCTTCCTGCACGCCGGTTAATTCATCGAACATAGAAACGCCGCGCGACCGATGGGCCGCGCGGCGTCTAAAATCAGATTTGGGCGCCGCGTGCCTTGGTCGTGGCGTCGAAGGCCTTCTGCACGTAGGTGTCGCGGTCGTAGACGTCGTTGAAATACTGGACGACGCCGTTCTTGTCCGGCCAGGCCGTGAAGTAGGCGATGTAGACGGGGAACTTCTGCGGCACCTGCACCGCGTGGTTCTTGCCGGTCGCGATCTCCTGGCCGATCTTGTCGACGGTGGTGTTCAGAACGGCAGCCGCCATCGCGCGCGGATCTGCGAGACGGACGCAACCGTGGCTCAGTGCACGCATGTCACGCTTGAAGAAGCTCTTCGAAGGCGTGTCGTGCATGTAGATCGCATGTGCGTTCGGGAACAGGATCTTCAGTTCGCCAAGCGCATTGTCACCGCTCGGCGGCTGGCGCACGGAGACGTTCGCCGTCGAACCGTACCAGTCGACGCTCGAAGACGGCACGGCGCGGCCGCCAACGGCGACTTCATAGCCCATGCGGTCGAGATAGTTCGGGTCGGAGCGCAGCTTCGGCAGCATCTCGTTGATGATGATCGACTGCGGCACGCCCCAGAACGGGTTGAATTCGACCGTCTGGATCTGGTCCTGGAAGAAGAACGTCTGGTGCGACGGCTGGCCGATCACCACGCGCATCGACAACTGTTCCTTGTTGTCGTTGTGGTAGTAGACCATGAAGGCCGGCTGGTTGATGAACACGTAGCGCGAGCCGAGATCGGCCGGCAGCCAGCGGGCCTGTTCCATCGCCACAACAACCTTCTCGATCTTCGAGCTGTTGCTGTCGCCGCCAGTCATCGTGCGAACGGTCGCCTGGCCGACGATGCCGTCAGGCTTCAGGCCATGTTCCTTCTGGAAAGCTTCGACCAGCGTCACGATCTCGGGCGAGTAATCGATACCGCCGGTGTAGGCTGCCAGCGTCGCGGCGTTCTCGCTCTTCAGCGCGGCCGAGCCGTGCTTGTCGATCGCCTTGACGATGTTCGGGATTTCCGAAGAGGTTTCGCCGGGATGGAGAACGCCGCTGAGTTCGATCTTGATCGGCTGCTCGCCATTGCCCTCGCCCTTCAGCTTGGCAAGCTCGGCCTGCAATGCTGCGAACTGCGGACCATTCGGCGTGCGGCTCGAGAGATAGGCGCCGACGTCGGGGCTCATCCGCGCCAGCTTCAGCACAGGATCGAGATTGACCGTCTTGCGGGCGAAGTCGTGATAACCGGAAAGCTTGTTCGGGTCGACGCGGCCACGGATCGTATCCTGCACGTAGGCCAGAACCTTGGCCGACAGCGCCAGCTCGAACTGCGTCAACGCGCGGTCGCGCATGGCAGGATCGGGATTGGCCGGATCGACAGCGGGAACCTCGACGGCATAGTCGGCCGGGTCGAGACCGACGGAGCCGGCATTGGCGAGGAACGCCATCGCTGCCTTGGCGCGATCGTTGACCTCGGTGCCTGTCAGCCAGACCAGTTCGTTCTTGGTGTCGCCGTAGTAAGTCTCAAGCGCCTTGGCGACTTCGACAGGGGCGCGGACCTTGGCATCGATCAGATAGCGGCGTTGTACCGACGGCGTGGCATCGCTCGGCGTACCGACGGCAGCGACCGCGCCGGTGACAACCGGATCGGTGAATTTGCCGGTATCGACAAGCCGCATCGGATCCACCTTGTAGGTGTAGTAACGCGGTGCGGACACCTTGGGCAGCGGCGCGCTGGTATTGGCCTGCGGCGGCAGCACTTCGGGAGCCGGATTGATGATGGTGCTCTGGGTGCGGGCACGATCACCTCGGATCATGTCCATCAGCGTATAGGCATGCGCGGGTGCGACACCCATAGCGGCCATGCCGCAGGAAAGTGCCAGTGCGGAAACCGCACCTTTCAAGAAGAATGTCATGCTTTTTCCAGTCCCAGTCTCATGCTGTCTTCGGTCATGGGCATCGCCCAGCTCAAAACTCTCAACCACCCGTCGCTGTCAGGTGACATGGCAGAAACGGGACGCCACCGCCAGCCTCGAAGAACTCACTCTTCCGTAACGTAGCAAACCCGCCGCCTCCCGGCAGTTCACACAAAATTATGAAATTATTGGTTAATTTTTTACTTTATTTTCGCTTGCTCACACAGTCCCCCAAAAGACGTTGTTGGATAAAAAATAAGACGTGGCCAAAAAACCACGTATAGCGCAGTCGCTAATATGACTTCTCGGCTCATATTTTTTTGATCCCCGCTGTTTTCTTAAGTTGGCTTGAGACCTATAAGACGGCATCTCCGCAGCCGCTCACGCGAAAGAAAGGCATGGCCATGACTTCCACCCGTATCGAAACCGATACTTTCGGCGAGATTGAAGTACAAAGCGACAAGTATTGGGGCGCACAGGCGCAACGCTCGCTCGGCAATTTCAAGATCGGTTGGGAGAAGCAGCCGCTGTCGATCGTGCGCGCGCTGGGCATCGTCAAGCAGGCCGCCGCCCGCGCCAACATGGCGCTCGGCAAGCTGGAACCGGCAGTCGGCAACGCCATCATCGACGCCGCCCAGGAAGTGATCGACGGCAAGCTCAACGACCACTTCCCGCTGGTCGTCTGGCAGACCGGCTCCGGCACGCAGTCGAACATGAACGCCAACGAGGTGATCTCCAACCGCGCGATCGAAATGCTCGGCGGCACCATGGGCTCGAAGAAGCCCGTGCACCCGAACGACCACGTCAACATGAGCCAGTCGTCGAACGACACCTATCCGACGGCCATGCACATCGCCTGCGTCGAGCAGATCGTCCACCACCTGCTGCCGGGCCTGAAGCACCTGCATGCCGCGCTCGACATGAAGGTCACCGAGTTCAGCCACATCATCAAGATCGGCCGCACCCATACGCAGGACGCGACGCCGCTGACGCTCGGCCAGGAATTCTCCGGCTATTCCGCGCAGGTTGCCTCCGCGATCGCCAATATCGAACTGACGCTGCCGGCACTCTCCAAGCTCGCCCAGGGCGGCACCGCCGTCGGTACCGGCCTCAACGCGCCGATCGGATTCGCGGAGAAGGTCGCGGAAGAGATCTCCACCATCACCGCCCTGCCCTTCGTCACCGCGCCGAACAAGTTCGAGGCGCTGGCTTCGCATGACTCGATGGTCTTCGCCCATGGCGCTATCAATGCGGCCGCCGCGGCCCTCTTCAAGATCGCCAACGACATCCGCTTCCTCGGTTCCGGCCCACGCGCCGGCCTTGGCGAACTGTCGCTGCCGGAAAACGAGCCCGGCTCCTCGATCATGCCCGGCAAGGTCAACCCGACGCAGTCGGAAGCGCTGACCCAGGTCTGCGCCCACGTCTTCGGCAACAACGCCGCGCTCACCTTCGCCGGCAGCCAGGGCCACTTCGAGCTCAACGTTTATAACCCGATGATGGCCTATAACTTCCTGCAGTCGGTACAACTGCTCGGCGACGCCGCTGTTTCCTTCACCGACAATTGCGTCGTCGGCATCGAAGCCCGTGAAGACAATATCAAGAAGGGCGTCGAGAACTCTCTGATGCTGGTGACAGCGCTGAACGGCCGCCTCGGCTACGACATCTGCGCCAAGATCGCCAAGACCGCCCACAAGAACGGCACGACGCTGCGCGAGGAAGCCGTCGGCGGCGGCTACCTGACGAACGAAGAGTTCGACCAGTATGTCCGCCCAGAAACAATGATCGGCCCAAAGTAAGCGCCATCCCGGATCATCGATGGACCACCAAACACCGCCACGGCCTCCGTGGCGGTGTTTTTTCGTGCATTCTTGACCGTTTTTCGAAGGTTTTAGAATGATTGCAATTCGCACATCGCCCGCATAGACCGTCTGCGATTTCCATTCCGGCCCGCATGAAAGGTCATTCGATGGCTGACGATCTCTTCCCCCTCGGCAAAGACTCCACCCAGTACCGCAAGATCAGCAGCGACCATGTCTCTGTCGACAGCTTCAAGGGCCAGGATATCCTGACCGTCGAGCCCGAGGGCATCCGTCTGCTAGCCGAGACCGCCTTTGCCGACATCAACCACTTGCTTCGCCCCGGCCACCTGAAGCAGCTCGCCTCGATCCTCGACGATCCCGAGGCAACCGACAACGACCGCTTCGTCGCCTACGACCTCCTGAAAAACGCCAACATCGCCGCCGGCGGCATCCTGCCCATGTGCCAGGACACAGGCACTGCGATCATCATGGGCAAGAAGGGCCGCCGCGTCTGGACCGAGGGCGAGGACTATTCGGCGCTGGCCAAGGGCGTGATGGACGCCTACGAGAAGAAGAACCTGCGCTACTCGCAGCTGGCGCCGATCAAGATGTTCGAGGAGAAGAACACCAAGAACAACCTGCCGGCCCAGATCGACATCTACGAGGAAGGTACGGACGAATATAATTTCCTCTTCGTCGCCAAGGGCGGCGGCTCGGCCAACAAGACCTTCCTTTATCAGGGCACGCCTTCGTTGCTCACCCACGACCGGATGATCGACTTCCTTAAGGAGAAGATCCTCACGCTGGGTACGGCAGCCTGTCCTCCCTACCATCTGGCGATCGTCATCGGCGGCACTTCGGCCGAGATGAACCTCAAGACCGTCAAGCTCGCCTCGACGCGCTATCTCGACGATCTCCCGACCGAGGGTTCGGAAAGCGGCCACGCCTTCCGCGACGTCGAAATGGAAAAGGAAATCCATAAGCTGACGCAGCAGATGGGCGTCGGCGCGCAGTTCGGCGGCAAGTATTTCTGTCATGACGTCCGCGTTATCCGCCTGCCCCGCCATGGCGCCTCGCTGCCGATCGGCCTCGGCGTTTCCTGTTCCGCCGACCGCCAGGCAAAGGGCAAGATCACCCGCGAGGGCATCTTCGTCGAGCAGCTGGAAACCGATCCGTCCAAGTACATGCCTGAAATCGACGAGGCGAAGCTGTCGGAATCGATGGTCAAGATCGACCTCAACCAGCCGATGGCCGATATACTTGCCGAACTCAGCAAGCATCCGGTGAAGACACGCCTGTCGCTGACAGGTACGATCATCGTCGCCCGTGACCTCGCGCATTCGAAGATCCGCGAGCGCCTGGAAAAGGGCGAAGGCATGCCCGACTACATGAAGAACCACCCAGTCTATTATGCTGGCCCGGCGAAGACCCCTGCCGGTTACGCCTCAGGCTCCTTCGGCCCGACCACGGCCGGCCGCATGGACTCATATGTCGATCAGTTCCAGTCTTTCGGCGGCTCGATGATCATGCTCGCCAAGGGCAACCGTTCGCGCGCGGTGCGCGAGGCCTGCAAGACCCATGGCGGCTTCTATCTCGGCTCCATCGGCGGCCCGGCCGCCCGCCTGGCGCAGGATTGCATCCGCAAGGTCGAGGTGCTGGAATATCCGGAACTCGGCATGGAAGCGGTCTGGAAGATCGAGGTCGAGGACTTCCCCGCCTTTATCGTCACCGACGACAAGGGCAACGACTTCTTCCAGGAATTCAACCTCGGCTGATTTTTCAGTGGGCAGTTGCGGCCACGCGGCCGCCAGCCACGTCGCTTTTGCTTGTCGCGATGTAATCACTCGCGACAAGCACATCTTCGGCATTGACGCTTGCCAGTATTTCCGGAGTAAATGCACCATGAAAGAAGCCTTGTTGCTGGATCAGAAAAAGAGATCCGGCAATAACAGCGGCAGCGAGCACGGCTGGAGGCGAGTTGTGGGACGTTTGCATGGCCTGTTGCTTTCTCTTGACACCGCTACGGTGCCTTGAAGCGTAAGTTGCCACCTTATTGTCGTTCACAAAAGAGCCGAGATCAGCAACCGATTGTCAATGAATTATTGACGACGCCAAGCACGGCGAATATCTCGCCCAGTTAATTTAAAGAAACATACCATCAGAACGCGCAGCCCCCATCCGACGTCGCGTGAATTCCGATAAAAAAATCATATAGATAAGAACAGATCCGGAAACCAGAATAAAATTCACATGTAATCTCTGGTATATCCAACCTTAATCATTTCAAAACAATTGTAGCTTAAGAAATAAGAGAAGACTTTTGAGATGTACCAAAGGAGTGGCCGAATGACGACGGCTGTGGCGCCAAAGACGCAGGTCCCCGATGTGGCGAGCCAGATCACTTTTGCGATGCGCTCCATGGGTGTCGCGCCCATTCCGCGGAATTACGAACTCTTTTACGAGGCCTATATCGGCTCGAACCCGGCGCTGACCCGAGATCTCGCGGCTCTTGGCAATCTGGCGACGCAGGAAGAACTGGATGCGCTGGGCAGCCAGCACTTCAGCCACGGCGCCGGCCGCGTCTTCGATGACGCACACACCCGCATCGCCGCCGAACTAGAATCGGTGCTGCGCGTTCTGCGCCAGGAGCAGACATCGCTCGAAAGCTACAACAGGCTGCTCGGCGAGACCTACAACCGCATCACCTCGAAGAACACATCCAGCGCCGACCTCATTCAGAATGCCCTGCATCTTCTGACCGAGGCGACCGGAAACACCATGGCGCACGGCGAGCGTACGGTTGAAAACGTCGTCCAGCGTTCCAATGAAATGGATCAGGTCCGCAAGGAGCTCGACGAATACAAGCGCATCGCCAATACGGATTCGCTGACCCGGCTCTCCAACCGCCGCGCCTTCGACGACCGGTTGGCCGCCGTCTTCAACAACCCGTCCATGCGCCCGATCACCGCGCTTGTCCTTGCCGACATCGATAACTTCAAGAAGATCAACGACACCTACGGCCACCCTGTCGGCGACAAGATTCTCGCGACTGTCGCCTCCGTCATCCGCGCCAACGTGCGCCGTGATGTCTTTGTCGCCCGCACCGGCGGTGAGGAATTCGCGCTGATCATCGAGGGCAACACGGCCGACGAAGTCATGGCCGTCGCCGAGCGCATTCGCCGCACGCTTGAAGCAACGCCGTTCAAGAACTCCCGCACGCGGATCAACTACGGACCGGTTACGGTATCGGTCGGCATCTGCATGGCATCGAGTGCCGAGGATGCAGGTGAGCTCTATCACAAGACCGACGTTGCGCTCTACGGCGCCAAGAACGCCGGCCGCAACTGCAGCATCCTCTTCGAGGACGGCATGCAGAAGGAATTCACCAAGAGCTGGCTGATCTACAAGGCTTGAGCCGCGACGCACCGCGGCCCGATATCGATCGCTACCACATCGTCCTGGCCGCGCGGGCGGCCCATTCGCGATCATAGGTCTCGTGATCAAACGCTTCCGTCGCCGCCTTCAGCATCAGGCCTGGCGTTGGAAGGCCTTTCGGATCAACGAACTTGTCGGGATTCCAGAGCTCGGAGCGGATCAGCGCCCGCGCGCACTGGAAATAGACCTCGTCGATCGTCACCACGATAACAGTGCGCGGATGCTTGCGGTCCATCTCGAAGGAGGACAGCAGCGCCTCGTCGTTGGAAACGACACCGCGTCCATTGATCCGCATCGTGGTATTCGACCCCGGAATGAGGAACATCAAGGCGAGCCTGGGATCGCGCACGATGTTCGACAGCGAATCGACGCGGTTGTTACCGCGCCAGTCAGGCATCTGCAGCGTCTTGTCGTCGATGACGCGCACGACGCCACCGAGGTCACCGCGCGGAGAACAGTCCAGCCCCTCTGGACCGACGGTTGCCAGCGCAACGAACGGCGAAGCCTCGATCATCTGCCGGTAAAGCGGTGTCAGGTATTTCGTCACCTTCGCCACGGAAGCTTCCGACAAGCCGCCGCCATAGATGGCGGTGAGTTCTTCGACGGTCTCGATGATTTTCATGGCCGTTCCATCGCGTTGTTTCTCCGCAGTAATTAGCCGCCTAAAATGACGCTGGCGTGACATGCGCCATCTCGTTTGGGGGTAGACGCGCGGTCGCGCTCAGCGCGGCTTTTCCGATGTGTCGCGGTTCATGCCCTTCTCCCGCAACTCGTTCTCGTAGACCGCGAAAAGCTCTTCGCCGCGCTCGCCGAGCTCGCGCAGATACGACCATGTGAAGATACCGGTGTCGTGCATGTCGTCGAAACCGATCCTGACGGCATAATTGCCTGTGGGCGTCATCGAGATGATCGCGACGTTGCGCTTGCCGGGCACCGTGACCTTCTGACCCGGCCCGTGGCCCTGCACTTCCGCCGACGGCGACAGGACACGCAGCATTTCTGCGCTGAGCGTGAAACTCTCACCATTATTGAAGGTGATGACCAGATGTTGCCGGTCTTTCGATACCTTCAGCTCCGTCGGCCAGATGTCGCTCATATGCTGCTCCTCTTCGTTTTGAGGAGTAGGCAATGCGCCTGTGCGAGGCAAGTTCAATTTATTGTAAGCGAGTGGCCTCTTGCTTGACGTTGCGGTGCACAGTACGCACATTGTCGGAAGATTGGAGACTGTAGTGAACAGCAAGGTTGGAACAATCGCCAACGCCGCGCCCCTCGTGGCCGATGCGAAACCCATGATCGACCCGTTTCAGCGGGCCGTCACCTATCTGCGCGTCTCGGTGACCGATCGCTGCGATTTTCGCTGTACCTATTGCATGGCCGAGAACATGAACTTCCTGCCGAAGAAGGATCTTCTGACGCTGGAGGAGCTGAACAGGCTCTGTTCCGCCTTTATCGCCAAGGGCGTTCGCAAGCTGAGACTGACCGGCGGCGAGCCGCTGGTGCGCAAGAACATCATGCATCTCGTGCGCCAACTCGGCCAGCAGATCGGCTCCGGTCTCGACGAGCTGACGCTGACCACCAACGGCTCGCAGCTCGCGCGCTATGCCGACGAGCTCTATGATTGCGGTGTTCGCCGCATCAACGTGTCGCTGGATACGCTCAACCCCGACAAGTTTCGCGAGATCACCCGCTGGGGCGACTTCCACAAGGTGATGGAAGGCATCGACGCCGCCCAGAAGGCTGGCCTTCACATCAAGCTCAACGCCGTCGCGCTCAAGGATTTCAACGACCTCGAGATGCCCGAGATGATCCGCTTCGCCCATGGTCGCGGCATGGATCTGACCGTCATCGAAACCATGCCGATGGGCGAGATCGAGGAAGACCGCACCGATCGCTATCTGCCGCTCTCCAAGCTGCGCGCCGATCTCGAGAAGCAATTCACCATGAGCGAAATCGGCTACCGCACGGGCGGCCCTGCCCGCTACGTCACCGTCGAGGAAACCGGCGGCCGCATGGGCTTCATCACCCCGATGACCCATAATTTCTGCGAGAGCTGCAACCGCGTGCGCCTCACCTGCACCGGCACGCTCTATATGTGCCTCGGCCAGAACGACGCCGCCGATCTGCGCTCAGCCGTGCGCGCCACCGAAGACGACGGCTTGCTCTACGCCGCGATCGACGAGGCGATCTCCCGCAAGCCCAAGGGTCACGACTTCATCATCGACCGCACCCATAACCGCCCCGCCGTTAGCCGCCACATGAGCGTCACCGGCGGGTGACCTTCTGCGCGCGATAGGTTGAGCAGCGTCATTGTGCACTGCGCAATCGAATTATGACGGCTGTGTCCAGCATTCGATTCCAATCGTCCCGCTCTCGCTCTACAAGAGCGCGGGATGGAATCGGAATCGCCTTATGCCGCGGTCAAGCAATACTCAGGGTGCGATCTACATGACGATCGCGATGGCCTTCTTTTCTGCGGGCGATGCGCTGTCGAAATCGGTCATAACGGAAATGAACGCAGGCCAGATCATGTGCATGCGCGGCGTCATAACCAGCGCGCTGGTCTGGCTGATCGCCCGCCACATGGGCGCGCTTCGTTCCTGGCGCATACTGCTGCAGCCCATGGTCGCCACCCGCGTCATCTGCGAAATTCTAGCCGCCGCGACCTATATCACCGCGCTTGGCATGATGCCGCTTGCCAATGCATCCGCCATTCTCCAGTCGCTACCTCTAGTGGTCACCTTCGGCGCGGTCCTGTTCTTCGGCGAACCGGTGGGCTGGCGGCGGATGCTGGCGATCTTCGCCGGCCTGATCGGCGTCATGATCATCGTCCGTCCTGATGCCGATGGTTTTACGGCTGCAGCCCTCCTTTGCATCGCAAGCGTGCTCGTCACCGCCGGTCGCGACCTAGCCACCCGCAAGATCGATCCCGAAATCCCCTCGCTGATGATAACGGTCATCACCGCGATGGCGGTTACCGTATTCGGCGCGCTGCTGACGCCCGTTCTCGGCGGCTGGAAGCCTGTCACCGCCACGTCCTTCTCGCATATCGCAGTGGCTGCGATCACGGTGCTGGTCGGCTATCAATGCATCATCGCCGCGATGCGCACAGGCGAAATCTCCTTCGTCGCACCGCTGCGTTACACCAGCCTCATCTTCTCGGCGCTGCTCGGCTGGCTCTTCTTCTTCGAAGTCCCCGACAGCTGGACCGTGATCGGCGCTGCGATCGTCATCGCCTCCGGGCTCTACACCTTCTATCGTGAGGCCAAGCGCCGCGGCGCGCCGGTCGCACAGGAATCCGAACCGAGAGTACCGGTCTGATGGCCACCGCACCAATCCCCACGAGCAGCTTCGCGCTCGACCGATCCAACATTCCAGGCGTCGTGCTCGCGGGCGGGCGCTCCTCGCGCATGGGCCGCGACAAGGCAGGCGTCACGCTGTCGGGCCGCACGCTGCTTGATCGCGTCATCGAGCAGCTGTCGCCGCAGGTCCTCTCTGTTGCCGTCAATGCCGACGCCGCACCAGATCGCTGCAACCGCCCATTCATTCCCGATATCATCCCCGGCAAGGCCGGCCCGATGGCCGGCATCCACGCCGCCATGGCGCATGGCGCAAGCTTGCCTGCCGTCACCCATGTCGCGACCGTCTCCGTCGACAGCCCATTCTTCCCGCACGATCTCATCGACTGGCTGGCGGCCGCCATCGACACCCCCATGAAGATCGCCATCGCCACCTCCGAGGGCCGCAGCCATCCCGTCTTCGGCCTCTGGCCGGTAGCGCTTGCCGACGACCTAGAAAGCTGGATCGCAACCGATGAAAAACGCCGTGTTCGCGACTTCCTGTTACGGCATGACGTTACGGAAGTTGCCTTCCCGCTGCGCCCAACGCGGGCAAGCCTCCTCGACCCGTTCTTCAACGTCAACACACCCGACGACCTCGCCGAGGCCGAACGCTGGATGAAGGTACTGACATGAGCGAGCGGCCAAAGATCTTCGGCATTTCCGGCTGGAAGAACTCCGGCAAAACAGGGCTTGCGGTTCGCCTCGTCGAAGAGTTCACCCGCCGGGGCTATCGCATCTCCACGATCAAGCATGCCCACCATGATTTCGACATCGACAAGGTCGGCGCCGATAGCTACCGCCACCGCCAGGCGGGCGCGCACGAGGTGACGATCGTCTCCGGCACACGCTACGCCATCATGCACGAGCTGCGCGGCGCCGCCGAACCGACATTCGAGGAGATCCTCGCCCGCATCGCGCCCTGCGATCTCGTCCTCATCGAAGGCTACAAGCGCGAGCCGATCCCGAAGATCGAGGCCCGTCGGCTGGAATCAGCAAACCGCGAACCGCTGGCGTCAGGCGATCCCCACATTGTCGCCATCGCTGCCGATCATCCGGTCGCTGACACCACGCTGCCCGTCTTCAACCTCGACGACACGCTTGCCATCGCCGATTTCATCGCGGCAACCGTCGCTCTTCCGCCGCTGAAATAAGCGCATCTGAAACAGGAAAGGCCGACGATCGCTCGGCGGCCTTTCCATTCTCGATACTGCTGCGCGCTCTTAGTTGCGCGAGGCCACCGGCCGCACCAGCGCCGTCACGCGGCGAATGGTGACGCGGCGGTTTTCCTGCTCCGGTCCCTGCGTGTTGACCTTCAGGTAACGCTCGCCATAGCCCTGGGTCGCAAGGTTTTCCGGCGGGATGCCATAGACGTCGGTCATCACGTTGGCGACCGATTCCGCGCGCTGGTCGGACAGGATCAGGTTGCTCTGGTCGGAGCCGACGGCATCCGTATGACCTTCGATCAGGAAGGTTTCGGTTGGGTCCTTCTTCAGCACCTCGTTGATCGCGTCGGCCACCTTGCGCAGGCTGCGCGCCTGGCTCATCGGGATTTCGGCGCTACCGGTCGCAAACGTGACGGTATCCAGGTCGATACGGCGAACCTTGTCGCGGATACGTGCCGAATACTTCACTTCGTTCAGCGAGTAGACACGCTCGACCGGCTCGACCGGCGGCTCACGCAGGAAGTCGTAATAGTCGCGATTGTCGTCACTGCTGGTATCCATGATGTAGTCCTGCAGCGGAATGCGCAGGCGCATTGGCGGCAGATCGGCACCCGGATCCTCGAAGTAGTCGCGGTCGGGATTATCGTAGAGGTCAGGCGTGTAATAGAGCACGTGCTCGCGGCCACGATTGTCGATCCGCGAACGCTGGATGATATCGCCGTAGCGGTTGCGCACCGTCACGATCTGGTAGCCGTCGCGATCGATCGTCTCGCGATAGCGGTCACGCGGCAGCTGCTCGTAGATCGGCCGCTCGCCGTCGCGCAGGAAGCGGCGGTCGTCATCGCCACGAACATAGGTCTGGTTGTTGAACTGGATGATGACGCGGTTGTCGTCGCCACGCTGGCCGAAGTTCGCGCCGTCGGGACGGGCGAATTGCGGGCGCTGGTCCAGACGCTGGCCCTGCTCGGCGGTGATCGCTTCGATCTTGATGGGCGCAGGCTTTGCGGCACCCGGCGCCGCCAACTGGGCGTCGGCGTCCGACTTCGGCACGCGCACCTGCTGCTCCTGACCACGCTGCTTGTCGCGATCGCGGCGCGACTGCACACCGCCGGAACGATCCGCATCCTTGTCGCTGTCGAGAACGGCGGCACCGTTCTGCACCGGCAGAACGACGGTCTCCGTGCTCTTGCTCGGATCGGCGGCGATCTCCTTGCGGCGCTCGAGTTCCTGCGGCGTCACCTTCTCAGGGGCCGGGATCGGCTGCTCGGTCTGGGCAACAGGTGGCTGACCTGCCGGCGGCTGGCCGGCCTGATCAGCGGGCTGACCGGCTGGCGCGCCCGGCTGGCCCGGAGCGACCTGTTCGCCCTGCTGCTGAGCCGGCGCTTCGCCGGGCTTGGCCTGACCGGGCGCCACCTGGGGCTGCGCTTCAGCCGGCTGCTGAGCCGGAACGGGCGTCTTGCCCGCGGGTGCTTCCTGCGGCTTGGCGGCGTTATCGGGAGCTGGCTGCTCGGTTGCGGGTGCGGTTTCGGCGGCAGGCTTTTGAGCAGGCTCGGCCTGCGGTGCTTCGGCCGTTGGCTTCTTGTGTGGCTTTGCCTGTTCGGGCTGTGCCTGCTCGGCCTGCGGCTGTTCAGCCTGCGGGGCGGCCTGCTCGGCGGGCTGCTGCGGCGCGGCTTCTTCCTGCTGCGGCTGCTGGTCACGCTTCTTGCGGCGCGGCTGTTCAGCCGGCTGCTCGGCACTCGGCGCTGCCTGCTCTTGTTCGGCGGCAGGCTGCTTCTGGCGGCGCGGCTTTTCGGCAGGGGCTTCCTGCTGGGCGGGCTCGGCGGCCTGCGGTTCAGCGGCAGGCTGTTCTGCTGCGGGCTGGCGCTTTCTCGGCTTCTCGGCAGGTGCTTCGGCCTGCGGCGCCGGTTCGGCGGCAGCCGGTGGAGCCTCGGCCGGCGCTTCCTGCTTGGGTGCCGGCGGCGCCTCGGCGGGAGGTTCAGCGGCCTTCGGCGCTTCGGCCGGAGCCTGCTGCTGTTCCTGTTCCTGCTGCTGACGCTTCTTCAGAATCTCCTCTTCGGAGGTCGCATCCTGCGCTACCTCGAAGCTGCCCGCGACGGCCCGATGGCCTGCTCCGACCTCTTCGACGCTCGGCGCTGCCGCAAACACGTGCGCCGGGGGCAGCACAAGCGACAGGGACAGAAGCGGAAAGGCCGCGCTGGCAAACAATCTGGATTTCATTCCCATAAGGTTTCCTCGTTTCTTGTTTATTCTTCGCGTTCGCAACGACGTCTCTTTTCGGCACGCAAACAAGCCTTGCTAAACTGAGCACGCCAGGATTCGTTCCACGGTCTTAAGAATTGCCGCATTAACCCGGTATGAATATGACGGTCTGCAAACGTTCAGCTTCGCCATAGTTGGCCGGCACGACAAGGCAGTGAAAGCAGTTGCAATCCGCGTAAAAAAGGTTTGATTATCCCGGCAAGGCGTTGCAAAGCAGCGTCCTGCTTCATGCCACCAAAAAAACAAAGGGATGGCATGCGGTAACCAACAGAGAGGACTCACATGCATATCTCCACCCGTTTTCTCGCAGCCGCCTCGATCGCCGCGATGTCTCTTTTCGCGGGCTCGGCAATGGCCGATGGCGAGAAGTATGTCATTGGTACGGACTCGACCTACCCGCCCTTCGAATATGTTGACGCAAGCGGCCAGTTCCTCGGCTTCGACATGGACATCGCCCGTGCGCTCTGCACGCAGATGAAGGCCGACTGCACCATCGTCAGCAGCGATTGGGACGGCATCATTCCCGGCCTCAACGCCAAGAAGTTCGACATGATCATCTCGTCGATGTCGATCACGCCCGAGCGTTCGAAGCTCGTCGACTTCACCAACAAGTATTACAACACCCCGCCGGCAGTCGCCGTGCCGAAGGACTCCACCGTCACCGACGTTGCCGGCCTCAAGGGCAAGACGATCGGCGCGCAGACCTCGACCACGCACGCCAACTACGCTGAAAAGCACCTGGCCGACACCGAGCTGAAGCTCTACCCGACGGCAGACGAGTACAAGCTCGACATCTCCAACGGTCGTATCGATGCCGTCATCGACGACGTCGTCGTTCTGTCGCAGTGGGTCAAGTCGGATGCCGGCGCATGCTGCAAGATCCTGACGACCCTGCCGGTCGACAAGGAAATCAACGGCGTTGGCGCCGGTATCGCTGTTCGTCAGGGCGATCCGCTCCGCGAAAAGCTGAACGCAGCGATCGCGGCGATCCGTGCCGACGGCACCTACAAGAAGATCCAGGACAAGTATTTCGATTTCGACGTCTACGGCGCCGAATAAGCTGTAGGCCTAATAAATGCGATGGCGGGAGGCTTGCCCTTCCGCCATTTTTGTTTGACAAAGAGTGCAATATCAAGGCGGCAAAAGCCGCGAGGGGAAACTTGGCATGGGCGGATTGTCCTCCGCACTGGGTTCGCTCTGGACCTGGATTGGATATGTGTTTGACCCGCTATGCGGACCCGTCGGCATTTTCACATGGCTCGGCCAATCGACGATTCTGGCCTGTGGCGACACCGGCTGGGGCGATGAGATCGCCGCCGGCCTGAAGGTCACGGTCGCCGTCGCCCTCGTGACGCTCCCGATCGGCCTGTTGATCGGCTTCATGGTGGCGCTTGGCCAGCAATCTGAAGAAAAGGCGGTACGCCTTGCCGCGGGCATCTACACCACCATCTTCCGCGGCCTGCCCGAGCTGCTGACGCTGTTCATCATCTATTACGGCATGCAGATCCTGCTCCAGTCGCTGCTCGCCTGGGTCGGCTATGACGGCCGCATCGAGATCAATGCCTTCGTCTCCGGCGTCATCGCTCTGTCCGTCGTGTTCTCGTCCTATTGTTCGGAAGTGCTGCTGTCGGCCTTCCGCGCCATTCCCAAGGGCCAGTACGAAGCCGGCGACGCGCTCGGCCTGCATCGCGGCCGCACGATGGTGCTGATCATCCTGCCGCAGCTGGTGCGGATCGCCCTTCCCGGCCTCGTCAATCTCTGGATGATCCTGCTCAAGGATACCTCCTACGTCTCGATCATCGGCCTTGCCGACGTGCTGCGCCAGACGGGCGTGGCGGTGAAGGTCACCAAGGAGGCGTTTCTGTTCTACACGCTGGCCTGCGGCATCTATCTCGGGCTTGCCATCATTTCCTCGTTCGGCCTGCGCTATATCGAACGTTGGGCGAAGCGCTCGGAGATCAGCCGATGAGCCACGCAGAGGTCCTGATCCCCCCGCAGCCGGCCCCGAAAAACCTCGCCAAGCCGCTGACGCTCGCCCGCGTCATGGGCTGCCTCGTGGTCGCCCTGTGGATCGTCCTTGCTATCGCGCTGATCGGCATGATCATCGAGGGCTGGGATGTCGAGAAATTCACCCGCTACGGCCCGCGCTATCTGCACGGCTTGATGACCACGATCGTGCTGGTTGCCGTCTCCGTCGTCTGCGGCGCCGTCCTCTCCGTTCCGCTCGCCTTCGCGCGCATGTCGAAGAACAAGGTCATCAACGGGCTCGCCTTCTGCTACGTCTACATCTTCCGCGGCACGCCGCTTCTCGCCCAGCTCTTCCTGATCTACTACGGCCTCGGCCAGTTCCGGCCGCAACTGGAATCCGTGGGCCTCTGGTGGTTCTTCCGCGACGCTTGGTACTGCGGCCTGTTTTCCATGACAATCAACACCGCCGCCTATCAGGCCGAGATCCTGCGCGGCGCCATCGAGAGCGTACCGCGCGGCCAGCATGAGGCCGCCTCCTCGCTCGGCATCCACAAGATCATCGCCTTCCGCAAGATCGTGCTCCCGCAGGCGCTGATCGTCGCGCTGCGCCCCTATGGCAACGAGATCATTCTCCTGATCAAGGGATCGGCCGTCGTCGCCATCATCACCGTGCTCGATCTGATGGGCGAGACACGCTACGCCTTCTCGCGCACCTTCGACTACCAGACCTATCTCTGGGCGGCGATCTTCTATCTCGCCATGGTCGAAAGCCTGAGGCACTTGTGGAACTGGATCGAGCGCCGCCTCACCCGCCACCTGAAGCGATAAGTATCTTGGCAGCACTCTCGACGGAGAGCTGCCAAGCTATTGATCATAAATAATGATATCCATTTTCTTGTAGCCTTTTCGCAAGCTTCGCGTAACCATGTCATGTTCTCATTTAAACGGACGCTAATAAGCGCCGAATGGGAACAGCGAGGCATCAAATGCACAAGGACATGGAAAGACAGCTTCAGGGTTATGGCCTGACGACGGCCCAGATCCTTTATCGCATGCCGGATCATCACGCGATCCTGCAGACCTACATCTGGCAGGATTACGATCTCGCACCCGACTTTCCCGAAATGCGCGGCTTCCTGAAGTTCTGGCAGGAGACGCTGGACGGACCGCTGCACTCGGTGCGCTACATTCACCGCAAGCTGATCTCGGCCACGGAATGGCGCGCGCTGAAAGGCGAGTTCATCATCAACTGAGCCGTCGCCACCAACGTCACCATTGCAAAACCGGGCCGCTCGCCTTAGAGGCAGGGCAACAAACGAATGATGGTGAGCAGACATGGCCCAGAAGATCGACGAAGAGGCACTCGCGGAAGCCTATAACCGCGCCCTTTCCCTGGAAAAGGCCGGCGATGTCGATGCCGCCGTGAAGGCCTACGAGGAAGTCCTGGCGATCGATCCCGACGATCACGGCGGCGCTGCCGTCCGCATCGCCGCCATGGGCCGCGGCGAGACGCCGGCGAAGGCCCCCGACGCTTATGTCGAAACCCTCTTCGATCAGCACGCCGAAGTCTTCGAGGACGTTCTCGTCGAGCAGCTCGGCTATCACGTGCCGATGCTGGTGCGCCAGCGCCTGCAGGCGCTGAACCTCGGCCCTTTCAAGCGCCTGCTTGATCTCGGCTGCGGCACTGGGCTGACCGGCGGCACGCTGCGCGATCTCTGCGAGGAGATGACCGGCATCGATCTCTCGGAAAACATGGTCGAGATCGCCCATGAAAAGGACCTCTACGAAACCCTGTTCGTCGCCGAGGTCGAAGACTTCCTCGACGACAATGACGAAGACCCCTTCGACATCATCACCGCCACCGACGTCCTGCCCTATCTGGGTGGCCTCGAGCCCCTGTTCTTCGGCGCCGCCGAGAACCTGACACCTGGCGGCCTCTTCATCTTCTCCTCGGAGACACTGCCCGCCGAAAAACTCGCCGGCCGCGCCTACATGGTCGGCCCGCACCAGCGCTTCGCGCATTCCGAGGCCTATGTCCGCGAACGCCTCGACGCCACCGGCTTCGAGCTAATCGAGATCACCAACATCAACGTCCGCATGGAAGACGGCCAGCCGACGCCGGGACATTTGGTGATCGCGAAGCTGCGCTAAAGCGTCCGCAGACGGATAATCGCTTGCCGCTTACATGACGACATGCTGATATCGCGCCATTCGACATCCCGGAATGGCGCGAAGGATCCGTTCTCATGACACTCGTCCTGCATCAGCATCCGCTTGCCTCCTTCTGCCACAAGGTGCTGATCGCGCTTTACGAAAGCGGCACGCCGTTCGAGCGCGTGCTCGTCAATCTCGGCGACGAAGCTTCGCGCACGGCCTTTCTGGCGCTCTCGCCGCTCGGCAAGATGCCGGCGCTCGAGGATAAAAGCCGCGGGCGCACAGTTTTCGAGACCTCCATCATCATCGAATATCTCGACCGCTATCATCCCGGCAGCGCGCGGCTGATCCCCGACGATTTAGACGCGGCGCTGGATGTGCGCCTGTGGGACCGCTTCTTCGATCACTACGTTCAGGAACCGATGCAGCAGATCGTCAGCGAGCGCATGCGCGCCGATGGGAGCGAGGCTAGGGCCGAGGAGGCCCGGCATGCGCTGAAGCGCGCCTATGCCGTGATCGAGGGCAAGCTTGCGGCTGAAGGCTGGATCGCGGGAGAGAGCTTCACCATAGCCGATTGTGCCGCCGCACCCGGACTGTTCTACGCCGAGACGCTGGTCCCCTATGGCAGCGATGTCCCGAAGCTTGCAGCCTATCATCAGCGCCTGATGGAGCGCCCGTCGGTGGCCAGGGTGCTCGAGGAAGCCATGCCCTATTTCAAATATTATCCCTACAAGGAAAACCTGCCCGCCCGCTTCAGGCCCAGCGACACCGAAGCCTGAAGTGGGCCCGTCACCAATCAGTGACCGCCATCAGTTCCGAGAATGGCCGACAGCAGCCGACCCTCTAACTCCGCCAGATCGGCGTTGCCATGCCGGCGCGGATGCGGATAGGGAATGGCGAGGTCGAGCGACACCCTGCCCTCGTCGAGCACGATCACCCGGTCCGCCAGATGCACCGCCTCGCTGACATCATGCGTGACCAGCACGGCGGTGAAGCCAAGCTCGCGCCACACCCGCGCAAGCAACTCCTGCATGCTGATCCGCGTCAACGCATCGAGCGCGCCGAGCGGTTCGTCCAGCGCCAGCACACCGGGACGGCTCACCAGCGCGCGGGCAAGCGCCACGCGCTGCCGTTGTCCGCCCGAAAGACGCGCCGGCCACTCGCCGGCCTTCTCCGCCAGCTGCACTTCCGAGAGCACGGCCTCTACCTCCCGCGCCGCCACCCGCCGGTCGACCTTGTCGCCAAGCCCGACCGCGACGTTATCGGCAACATCAAGCCATGGCAGCAGCCTCGGCTCCTGGAAGACGATACGCGCATTGGCCTCGCCGCCATCAGGCGTATCGAAAGTGAGCTCACCCGACGTCGGCTCATCCAGGCCCATGAGAGTGCGCAGAAGCGTGCTCTTGCCGCAGCCGCTCTTGCCGATCACGGCTACGAACTGCCCGGCCGGAATGTGCAGGTTGATCCCCCGCAGCACCCTGTTGGCACCAAAACTCTTTTCCAGCCCTTTCAGGGTGATCGCGGCGGCACCGCTGCGCGCAGGCCTATGTGCGTCATGCGTATATTCCGGTGCATCGGCAACGCCCTGGAAGCGCTCATGTGCGATGAGGGTCATGGCCGCTCTCCTAATTCTGATAGACCGGGTTCCACCTGAGCGCCCGGCGCTCGAGCGAACGGGCCACGACATCGGCGAGCTTGCCGAGAAGCGCGTAGATGACGAGCGCCAGCACGACGACATCGGTCATCATGAACTCGCGGGCATTATTGGCCATGTGGCCGATCCCCGACGACGCGGCGATCGATTCCGAGACGATCAGCGTCAGCCACATGATGCCAAGCGCATAGCGCAGCCCGACGAAGATCGACGGAAGCGCGCCGGGAAAGACCACCTTGCGAAACAGCGTCCAGTTGCTCATCCCATAGACCCGGCCCATCTCGATCAGATCGCGATCGACATTGCGCACGCCGTGATAGGTATTGAGATAGACGGGAAACAGCACGCCGAGCGAGGTCAGAAACAGCTTCGATTCCTCGCCGATCCCGAACCACAGGATGACGAGCGGGATCATCGCCAGATGCGGAATGGTGCGCAGCATCTGCAGCGTCGTATCGGTCAGCTGTTCGGAAAGCTTCGAGACGCCATTGGCGATCCCGAGCAGGAAGCCGATCGCCCCACCGACGATGAGCCCCGCGAAGGCCCGGCCGGCGCTGACGAGAATATCGTGCGGCAGCTGCCCTGAAAGCGTCGTCGACCAGAAGGCCACGGCGACATCCGCCGGCGACGGCATGATGCGCGACGAGATCCACCCCAGCGAACAGCCAAGCTGCCACGCCGCGATGATGGCAAGCGGCACCAGATAGGGCAGCAACCGGTCGCGCCCCGGCACCGGCAGCCGGAAACCTGGCTTCTGTGCCGTCCTGCCCGCTGTCCGCTCCGTCAGCGCGCGGCCGATCGGCGTATCGAATGTCGACATCGAGTTCTTCCTCGCCTCTGTGTCGCCACGGCCTCAAGCCCGCTGGCAGACATGCATGCGTTCATTGAAGCGCTGCCCGCGCGTGGCCGGCAGCGCATCCGTTCGATCAGGATCCGGAGACCACCTTCAGATTGCCGCCATGGCTGCCGCCGCCGAAGACCTGGCGCTTGCCAAAGTCGCTGTCGAAACCGTGGCGCTGCTCGTTGCGGGTGATGCCGAGTTCCGGGAACAGCAGTTCGGCGACGCGATAGGCCTCTTCCAGATGCGGGTAGCCGGAGCCGATCACCGTATCGATGCCGACATCCTGGTATTCGCGCAGCCGCGCGGCCACCGTCTTCGGCGAGCCGACCAGAGCCGTGCCGGCGCCGGCACGCACCAGCCCGACACCCGCCCAGAGGTTGGGCGACACTTCGAGCTTGTCGCGGCGTCCACCATGCAGCGCCGCCATGCGCTTCTGGCCGACGGAATCGGACTCGTTGACGAAGCGCTGCTGCGCCTCCTGGATCGTCTCGTCGTCGAGCTTGGAGATCAGCCGGTCGGCCGCAGCCCACGCCTCCTCGTCGGTTTCTCGCACGATGAAATGCAGGCGGATGCCGAAGCTGACCTCGCGGCCCTTCTCTGCAGCGGCGGCGCGCACCTTCTGAACCTTTTCCGCCACCTGCGCCGGCGGCTCGCCCCATGTCAGGTACTTGTCGACCCGGCCGACCGAGAAATCGATACCGGCATCCGAGGAGCCACCGAAATAGAGCGGCGGACGCGGGTTCTGCACGGAGGGGAACCCGAGGCGCGCATTGGTCGCCTTGATGTACTTGCCGTCATAGCTGGCGACGCCCTTCTCCAGCAGCTCCTCGAACACCGTGAAGAACTCGTCGGCATGGGCGTAGCGTTCATCATGCGCCAGCGTGATGCCGTCGCCGGCAAGCTCGCCCGGACTGCCGCCAACGACGATATTGAGCAGCAGCCGCCCGTTCGAGATCCGGTCAAGCGTCGTCGTCAGCCGCGCGTAGTAGGCGGGCGACGCCGTGCCGGGACGGATGGCGACCAGGAACTGCAGCTTTTCCGTCTTGGTCGCAAGCGCTGCCGCCGTCACGAAGGATTCCTCGCAAGAGACCCCGGTGGGGAGAAGTACGCCGGAATAGCCGAGACGGTCGGCCGCCTGCGCAATCTGCGTGAGATAGTCGAATTCCGGCGCGCGGTTCAGATCGTTGGAGCCGAGATAGGCACCGTCGCCCGATGTCGGGATGAACCAGAGAAAATTGATGGGATCGTGCTTGTTGCTCATGGAAATGATCCTCTTGATCTCGAAAATTCGGGTCAGCTTGCGGGATGCCAGACGATGTCGCTGACGGTCAGTTGCTTCGGCACGACGCCGAGCTTGTAGAAATCGTCGGCAAGCGCCTGCTGGTAGGTGAGTGCTTCATCCGGAACGAGCGAGACCTTGCCGAGATCGGCCTGGCTACGCGTCAGCGTCACCCGGGTGATATCGGCGGGAACGCCGGTGATTTCGGCCAGTGTCTTCACCGTCCCGTCGAGGTCCGCCTGCGCCGCCGCGCCGACCTTGGCGAGTTCGTCAATGACATCGGCGATGACGTCGGGATGCGCTTCGGTGAAGGTAGCGTTGCCGAGGAAGTAGCCCCAATTGTCGAGCAGACCCTCGGATGTGGTGACCACGCGGGTCTGCGGATCGGCCTCGGCCACGGCGAAGAACGGATCCCAGATCGCCCAGGCGTCGATCGCCCCGTTCTTGAAGGCCGCACCCGCATCGGGCGGCGGCAGGTCGATTTCGGTAATGTCGGAAAGCTGGAGCCCCGCCTTCGCGAGCACCTTCAGCGCGAAGTTATGAGCGCTGGAGCCGCGCTTGTAGGCGACCTTCTTGCCCTTGAGGTCCTCGATCGTCTGGATCGGCGAATCCTTGTGGACCAGCAATCCATGAAACGCCGCCGGCCCGCGATAAGCACCGACATAGAGCAGATTGCCGCCGGCGGCTTGCGCGAAGAGTGGCGGCACATCACCGGTAACGCCGAAATCCAGCGCATCGGCGCCAACGGCCTCGAGCAAAGGCGGCCCCGAGGTGAATTCGTTCCACTCGACGCTCACACCCTTGGCGGCCAGCCGCTTTTCCAATGCGCCGGTGCGCCGCGCCAGTGCCAGCACGCCAAATTTCTGCCAGCCGATCCTGATCGTCGTCTCAGCGGCTCTTGCCGTCCGCACCTGAGGCAAAATCGCGGTCGCGGCAGCGGCCCCCAAAAGGCCGAATGTCTGTCTGCGGGTGAACATGCTGGGCTCTCTCCTCATGGCCGCGCTTCGCGCTCTCAGGCCGTTTTCATGAGGCAATGATTTCATAGACTACCAATTAGATCGACATTATAAATTTTCTAGTCGAAACCAATGTGGGGAATAATTTTCCATATTCGCGGCACAGACCAACAGCCCGTGCCGCGACGTCACGAAGTCCCATTTCGCCTCGGTGATCAGCTCGCCTTCGGCCGCCAGACGATATCGCCGGTCTTCAGCTGCTTCGGCACGATGCCGAGATTGTAGAACTCGTCGGCCAGCGCCTGCTGGTATGCCGCCGCATCGTCGCTGATGGTCGACACGCCGCCGAGATCGGCGCCAGCCCGTGTCAGCGTCACACGGGTGATATCGACGGGAACGCCTGTTATCTCGGAAAGCTCCTTGATCGTATCGTCGAGCTTGCCCTGCGCGGACCGGCCGACCTTGGCGAGTTCATCGATGACATCGCTGACGACCTGGCCGTTCGCATCGGTGAAACCGGCATTGGCGAGGAAGTAGCTGTAGGACGGCACGATCCCTTCGGCGGTGGACAGGATACGCGTCTGCGGGTCGGCCTCGACGATGGCGAGATAGGGATCCCAGATCGACCAGGCGTCGATGCTGCCGTTCTTGAAGGCGGCGGCCGCGTCCGGCGGAGACAGATCGATAGGCTCGACGTCGTCGATCTTGAGGCCGGCCTTGCGGAGTATTTTGACGGTCACGTTATGCGCGCTCGATCCGCGCTTGAAGGCTACCTTCTTGCCCTTCAGGTCTTCGACCGTCTTGATATCGGAATCCTTGCGAACAACGATCGCCGAGCCGGCGGCGCTGCCCCGATAAGTACCGACATAATAGAGCTGGCCGCCGGCGGCCTGTGCAAATAGCGGCGGCACGTCGCCCGTTGCCCCGAAATCGAGCGCGCCGGCCCCCAGCGCTTCCAGCAGCGGCGGCCCCGAGGTGAATTCGGACCAGCTGACGGTGATGCCCTTGTCGGCAAGCCGCTTTTCCAGCGCCCCTCTGCGCTTGGCGAGCGCCAGCACGCCGTTCTTCTGCCAGCCGATGCGAAACTCGGTGGCAGCGGCGCGCGCCGGCCGGATGGCGGGCAGTACGGCGGTTGCAGCAGCAGCCCCAAGCAGACCCAGTGTCTGTCGACGAGAAATCATAGCCGTCCCCTTTCGATCAGCGTGTTTCGGGTCCGATCTCCGAAGCCGCTGTGTTTGCGATGGGGAAATTCTGCTGAAATCTATAAATTATATCGACAACTATGTTTGTGATTTTCGGCCCGCTCGAAATTATCCTGACCCGATTTCGGGCCTTGAGCGGAATTTTGTTCCAACAGCGAACGCCTCGCATCATTTCGGCGGCTTTTCGCCCCGGCCTATTTGGGCTACTCCTCAAGCACGCGTTCATGAAAGGATAGGTACATGGCAAAAGTCGCATTCATCGGTCTCGGCGTCATGGGTTTTCCCATGGCAGGTCATCTGAAGGTGAAAGGCGGCCATGATGTCACTGTCTATAACCGCACCGCCGCCAAGGCGGCCGCCTGGGCCGAGAAATTCGGCGGCAAATCGGCCCCGACGCCGGCCGAAGCCGCCCGCGACGCCGATTTCGTCTTCACCTGCGTCGGCAATGACGACGATCTCCGCTCGGTGACTTCAGGCAAGGATGGCGTTCTGCAGACGATGAAGGCAGGCGCGATCCTGATCGACAACACCACCGCTAGCGCCGATGTCGCTCGCGAACTCTACGCCGCCGCCAAGGAAAAAGGCGTGGGCTTTATCGACGCTCCCGTATCAGGCGGCCAGGCCGGCGCAGAGAATGGCGTGCTGACGGTCATGTGCGGTGCCGAGGACGCCGTCTATGAGAAGGCCAGGCCCATCATCGACGCATTCGCCCGCATGGTCGGGCTGATGGGCGCGCCAGGTGCCGGACAGCTCACCAAGATGATCAACCAGATCTGCATCGCCGGCATTGTCCAGGGTCTCGCCGAGGGTATCCATTTCGGAAAGCGCGCCGGCCTCGATATCGAGAAGGTCGTCGACGTCATCTCCAAGGGTGCGGCCGGCTCCTGGCAGATGGAGAACCGCCACAAGACCATGAACGAGGGCAAGTACGACTTCGGCTTCGCCATCGACTGGATGCGCAAGGATCTCGGCATCGTCCTCGACGAAGCGCGCCACAACGGCGCCACGCTGCCCCTCACCGCCCTCGTCGATCAGTTCTACGGCGACGTCCAGGCCATGGGCGGCAATCGTTGGGACACGTCCTCGCTGCTCGCCCGCCTCGAAAAATGATCTGCCCCTCCTCCAGCGCAGCGGATTTGATCGCGCATCTGCGCGCGTTGCGCTCGGAGGAAGCAATCGCAGGAATGCGCCGTTTCGGCATCGTGACCGATACGGCGCTCGGCATCTCCAACCCGGTCATGCAGGCAATCGCCCGCACGGTGAAGAAAGATCACGCGCGGGCATTGGCACTGTGGCAAAGCGATATCAGGGAAGCACGCCTGCTCGCGCTTTACACGGCCGACCCGAAGCAGCTGACGGAGACACAGGCCCGAAAATGGGCCGATGACTTCCGCTCCTGGGAGATCGTCGATACCGCGGCCGACCTCTTTATCAAGGCAAGGCTGCTGTCGCTCATCCCAGATATGGCGGCTGATGATCGCGAGTTCGTCCGTCGCACTGCCTTCGCGATGATCGCCAGCGCCGCCGTTCACATGAAGACGGAGCCGGACGAGACGCTCATCGGCTTTCTGCCGCTCATCGAACGCCACGCCACCGATCCGCGCAACTTCGTTCGCAAGGCCGTCAACTGGGCGCTCCGCAACGTCGGCAAGCGCAACCGGCATTGCCATGCCCTTGCCTTGACGCTGGCGGAACGGCTGGCCGCCGACGCGGACAAGACCGCCCGATGGATCGGCAAGGATGCGGCAGGGGAACTGACGAGCGAGAAAATTCTCGCCCGCGTTCAAAAGAAGGGCTCAGTCCTCAAGGGCTGAACTCAGTCTTCGTTGGACTTCGAGTTGTCGAGGATCATGTAGTCGAGCGGCAGCTGCGTCGAATACTTGATCTGCTCCATCGCGAAAGCCGAGGAGACGTCGCGGATTTCGATCTTGGCGATCATCCGCTTGTAGAAGGCGTCATAGGCCGCGATATCGGGCACGACGACGCGCAGCAGGTAATCCACGTCGCCGCTCATGCGGTAGAACTCAACGACTTCAGGGAATTCCGCCACCACTTCCGAAAACCGCCGCAGCCATTCGATCGAATGCGTGGCGGTGCGGATGGAAACGAAAACCGTGACCTTGGTGTTGACCTTCTCAGGATCGAGGATGGCCACACGGCGCTTGATGACGCCGTCTTCTTCCATTTTCTGGATACGGCGCCAGCAAGGGGTCGTGGAAAGGCCGACCTTCTTTGCGAGATCGGCAACCGCCAATGTGGAATCTTCCTGCAAAAGGCGCAGAATCTTGCGATCTAGACGGTCCATTTACCCCACCCCTACGAATTATTTTCTATGTATAGCGCGATTCCGGCCAGTGGAAAGAAATTTGTTTCAGTTCACAAGCATTGTGATGCGCGCCCGCAAGGCTGGCAGCAATTCCTCTTCGAACCACGGATTACGCCTGATCCAGCCCGTGTTGCGCCAGCTCGGATGCGGCAGCGGCAGAATGGCCGGTGCGCGATTGGCAAACAGGATCTCCCGCCATGCCCGTACTGTCTCGGTCACGCTGCCGCGCCGCTCGCTCCCCAAATGCCAAGCCTGCGCATATTGCCCGATGACGAGCACCAGTTCGATCTGCGGCATGGCCGCGATCACGGGAGACCGCCAGCGAGGCGCGCATTCGCGCCGGGGCGGCAGATCGCTGCCCTTGGCGTCATAACCCGGAAAGCAGAAGCCCATCGGCACGATGGCGAAGCGGTCGCGATCGTAGAAGGTGTCGCGATCGACCTGCAGCCATTCGCGCAGCCGGTCGCCCGACGCATCGTTGAAGGGAATGCCGCTCTCATGCACCTTCAGCCCCGGCGCCTGCCCCGCGATCAGTATCCTCGCCTTGGTCGAAATCACCGCCACCGGCCGTGGCTCATGCGGCAGCCGATGATCCGGCCCGCGCAACGGCTCGTCGCGACAGAGCCGGCAGCCCGCGATCGCCTCGCGCATTTCGTCCAGTCCATCAGCCGCGCCTACCATCCGAAAAATCCTCTGACGCCGCCTGAGCGCTCGACATCCTGCCTGTGATCGCGGAAGTCACGTGGCCTCTCGAAAGAGCCGGCCCAAAGACCAGCCTTCTCCGCCCGCGCCTCGGCCTCCTCGTCACCATAAGCGCCGTAGGAAACCGCCATGCCCCGCCGCACCATCACCGCATTGATATCCGTACCGCCCGCATGACACACGACGAGCAGCCGCTGAAAGCGATCCCTCTCGGTTCCCACGCAGCGCGCATCATCACCGGCAACAAGGCTCTGCAGCAGCCGCTTGGCCTCCTGCCCGCACGGCCACCGCGCCCCGCCGCGCTCGCAGGTCTGGGCAAGCTCGGGCGCATCGATACCCTTCAATCGCATCCTCTCCTCGCCGATCGCAAGGCTGTCGCCATCGGCGGCGTGGAAACGGCCCGAGTGGGAAATCTCGGGCACATCGTTCAGCTTGGCGGCGATCAGCCAGATGAACGCGAGCAGCGCAAAGGCCGTCACACCGTCACGAACGGTTCTGAAACCCCGCGTCACGGTTTCGCCTCCTTCAAAAACAAACCCTTGGGAAAATTGGCAAACAACTTCTTAATATTTGAGCTCTAATGTTCACGTACCCGCAGATCAAGCGTCACGTGTATAATGAGTAACGGCGTAAGCACATCGACAGATAAGAATATCGTCGACAAATCACGGAGTCACCGCAACAAGCCCGTCGCAAAGGCTGTGCGGGTGACGCGTGAGCGCCTGCAATCGAGCCATGCGCCGAGCGGCGCATTCGATCGCGATGTGCTGAACCTCTATATTAATGCCGTGCTTCAGGGCGCCTCGATCATCCCGCTGTTCGTGATCATCATCGCGATCCTTGGCATCTATTTCACCGGCGACACCCAGATCGTGCTCTGGGCCATATTGACGCTGACGGCGCATGCCGCCAACGTGTTTCTCGCGCGCCGCGCCCGCAAGCGCGAGATGACGGCGATCCGCACCCGCAAATGGCGCCGCCTGCTGCTGCTCGGCCAGTTCCTGATCGGCTGCTGCTGGGCGTATTTCGCCATTCAGGACTGCGCCGCCTGCGAGCCGGCCAACCTCGTGCTTTACAAGGGCGCGACGCTTCTGATCGCGCTGTCGCTGACGGCGATGTGGAACTACATGCTGACGCTGTGCGTCCTTGTGACCTTCTCGCCCGTCGTCTTCGCGCTCGTCGCCAAATCCGGCATCTCTCGCGAAATCCTCGAGATCAGCCTGACCGCGACGCTGACCACGACGGTCATCTTCTTCCACTATATCAGCGACCGGCTTTTCCGGCAGAACCTGCGCATCCTCTCCTACCAGGCGGAGAAGGACGACCTGATCGCCGAGCTCGAAGTCGCCAAATCCATGTCGGACGAAGCCCGTCGCCGGGCCGAAGAGGCAAACCTCGCCAAGTCCCGCTTCCTCGCATCCATGTCGCATGAGCTGCGAACGCCGCTGAACGCCATCCTCGGCTTCTCCGAGGTGATGTCGGCGGAAGTGATGGGACCGCTGAACAACGCAACCTACAAGGAATATACCAGCGACATCCACCGCTCGGGTCAGCACCTCTTGAACCTGATCAACGAAATCCTCGACCTCTCCCGCATCGAGGCCGGCAAATACGAGCTCAGCGAAGAGGCAATCTCGCTGCTGGATATCTCCGAAGACTGCATCGGCATGGTGCAGCTGCGCGCACGTGGCAAGAACATCACCATTTCGCAGCAGTTCGAGCTAGAGCTGCCGGCAGTCTGGGCCGACGAGAAATCGATGCGTCAGGTGATCCTCAATCTTCTGTCCAACGCCGTGAAGTTCACGCCGCAGGGCGGCGAGATCATGGTCAAGGTCGGCTGGACGGCCGGCGGCGGCCAGTACATCTCGATCAAGGACAACGGTCCGGGCATTCCCGAAGACGAAATCCCGGTCGTCCTTTCCGCCTTCGGCCAGGGCTCGATCGCCATCAAGAGCGCCGAACAGGGCACCGGCCTCGGCCTGCCGATCGTTCAGGCGATCCTCGCCAAGCACGATGGCCAGTTCATCCTGAAATCCAAGCTGCGCGAAGGCACCGAAGTCATCGCCATCCTGCCGGCAAGGCGCGTGCTGCAGTCGGTTCCGGCCGTTGAGGATGCGCAGGCCGTCTCCCGCAAGCGCCGCAGTTTTGCTTGAGGCGGGTTATCGAACGATCGCCTTAAAATCTTTGTCATTGGCAAAGTCCTGCAGATCGTTGTCGTAGCTGGCTGCATCCGCGAGTTCGGCAAGTGCCGTCTTGAAGTGCGAATTCAAACGCACAGCCTTTCGAGCGGCATCAAGCACCGCCAGACGCGCTAGCCGTTGCTCGCCTTCCGGGGCTCCCGATTCTCGCAGCGCATGGAATTTCTGGCCGTAAGCGGCCGCCATCAAGTACCAGTAGTAGGCAATCTTGACCGCCGGTGTTTTCACGAGCTTGTTGCCGAGCGTGATTGCGTTCCGATAGCCCTGCGGTTGATAGAGCACATTCTTGATGATCTCGAGACTGTCGTTGATCGAGAGTTCGTCAGCAACCGACGTGTAGGCCATCGGCACACTCATTGACGCCTCCCCAATCATCGCCGCCGCGTCCTTGAAATCTGGGACATCCGTCTTCAGCGGCAGGTCGCCGATCTCCTCCGAGAGCCTGATCTCCACATATTGAAAGAGAGGCGACAGGTAGATGCGGGTGTAGATGTAAAAGAAAATGAAGCCACTAACGAGACCGCAGACGAGAAGAAACGGCCCCACGGCGGGAAGCGCGCCTGCGCTGGCTTGTCCGTCAATGATGAAGACTTGTGCCTTGCGGCTCAAGAAGTCGCTGAACTGGTTAAACGCGCGATCTAGCGAGCCTATCTGCGTCAGCCCCACGCCGACCAACATCGTCGTCAACCACTCCGATATTCGCTCTAGGTTGGTATTCGACCCCAGCAGTCGTTCTCTCTTCAGGGCCGTATTGGCCACTGCGGCTTTCGTCCGAGATGTTGTCTCTTTGGCGGCAGGCGCCGGTGACGGATTGTCCTTTGCAAGTATCCGCGGAACGGAAAAGAGAAAGCCCAGCAATCCGCCGATAGAAATCCCGACAAACACGATCAGTCCGCCGATACCGATCGCGGCAACCCAATCGCCGAGTTGCGCCAGAGCCATGAAGCCAAGCGTTGCGGTCGTTACGACAGCGCCGACAATCGCGAGCAAAACCGCATGTCGGTTTCGCTCAGCCTCTTCACGCTCGTTCCGCTCAGCTTCGTAAACGCTGCTTACAGCCACAACCGCCTCCCTCTCCCTACTCTGGAAAGGGCAGCATGGCGGATATCGAAAACACCCAAAAGATGCACTTACGGCGTAAATACAACCGATTACATCATAGACTAGAAACCGCCCCTCAGCCGAACATCAAATGCTTGCCGATCGTAAACAGCATGAAGATGCCGCAAGCGGTCAGCATGCAGAGCACGGCGAACGAGCCGAGATCCTTGGCGTGCTTGCCGACGCTTGAAATCTCCGGCGAAATGCGGTCGATGACTTCCTCGATGGCGGTGTTGAGCGCCTCGATGGCGAAGACGATCAGGAACAGGACGACCGCTATCATCAGTTCGACCAGCGTCGCGCCCACCGCCAGAAGCAGGATCAGCGCGACGGCGGCGAAGAGTAGCTCCTGCCGGAACGCGGCCTCCTTGATCAGTCGCTTGAAGCCGCCGAGCGAGTAACTGGCGGCGGCAAAAAAGTGGCTGATGCCGGTGAGTTTGGTCACGGCAGGTTTCATCAGGCGTCCTCGTCGTCAGGTAGATGGCGGCAATGCCTGCCGCTTCATATCAGAAAAATGCGAATAGCGTGTACACGCTCGCGTCGCAAGCCATCTGTCATAAACCTGTCACGAACCTGAACGCTGCCCCTGGACCCGAGCGATGAGTTCAGTGTTCGTGCTTGTTTGTCACACCTGCCTGCGCGAAGGTCGCCATGCCGGAGTGGCATGCCGCGGCCGCCTTGACGATGCCGGCGGCCAGCGCTGCCCCCGTGCCTTCGCCGAGCCGCATGCCGAGCGCCAGAAGCGGCGTCTTGCCGAGCATTTCGATCGCCTTCAGATGGCCCGGCTCGCTGGAGACGTGACCGATCAGGCAGTGATCGAGCGCCGAAGGGTTGGCGGCCTGCAGGATGGCGGCGGCGGCCGTCGCCACGTAGCCGTCGATCAGCACCGGAATGCGCTCGACGCGGGCAGCCAGGATCGCGCCCGCCATCGCGGCGATCTCGCGGCCGCCGAGGCGGCGCATGATCTCGAGCGGATCGTCGAGATGATCACTGTGCAGCGCCACCGCTTTTTCGACGGCGGCAACCTTACGCTCGAACATCTCGCCCTCCGAACCGGTTCCCGGGCCGACCCAGTCGCGGGCATTGCCACCGTAAAGCGCGTAGTTGATCGACGCGGCGATCGTTGTATTGCCGATGCCCATTTCGCCGATGCAGAGCAGATCGGTGCCGCCGGCAATCGCCTCCATGCCGAAGGCCATGGTGGCGGCGCAATCACGCTCCGAGAGCGCGGGCTCCTCGGTAATGTCGCCGGTCGGATAATCGAGCGCCAGGTCGAACACCTTCAGCCCGAGATCATAGGCGACGCAGATCTGGTTGATCGCGGCTCCACCGGCCGCGAAGTTCTCGACCATCTGCTGCGTTACCGTCGGCGGAAACGGCGTAATGCCCTGCTTCACGACACCGTGGTTGCCGGCGAAGATCGCCACCAGCGGCCGGTTGACGGCGGGCGTGCGGCCCGTCCAGGCGGCGAGCCAGAAAGCGATTTCCTCAAGACGCCCGAGCGAGCCCGGCGGCTTGGTCAACTGGGCATCGCGCTCGCGGGCAGCGACCAGCGCCCTTGGATCCGGCCCTGGCAGATCGCGCAGAAGTGTCCGGAAATCGTCGAACGGCAGGCCTGAAACGCTCATGGATGCGGCTTCCTTGTCTCGTCTGTAAACTTGTCTTATGGCTGCAAATCAGCTTCTTTCGCGGCCACTCTTAAATCCAGCCGCGAAGCGGAACAACTCTAAAAAGCGCCAGACATCATCCCCGGGAGCGGACGCGCATGAACATCGCAACCTATGTGGCCGATATCGCGCGCGCCGTCGCATTCCTGAGCCGCATTCCCATGCCGAAAGCGGCCTTTGCGGGATATGACGGAAAACTCGGTCGCGTCGCGCGCGCTTTCCCGGTCGCCGGCATCATCATCGGCCTGCTGCCCGCGTTCGTTCTGCTGGTCATGCTCGGCCTTCGCGCCGATCGGCTGATGTCGGCGCTGGTGGCGCTGGCGGTACAGGCGATCGTCTCAGGCGCCCTGCACGAAGACGGCCTCGCCGATTGCGCCGATGGCATCGGTGGCGGCCGCGACCGCGCCCAGCGGCTGTCGATCATGAAGGACAGCCGCATCGGCACCTATGGCGCCATCGCGCTGATCCTCTCCTTCGCCATTCGCGCCGCCGCCATCGCCGCGATTGCGCGCGGCGTCGTGCCGTTTGCCGCCGCACTCGCCCTGCCCGCCATCGGCTGCATCAGCCGCGGCGCGCTCGTCTGGCACTGGCACCGCCTGCCGCCGGCCAAGGCGGATGGCGTGGCCGCAGCCGTCGGCCAGCCCAGCGAAGGCGTCATGCAGATGGCGGTCGTCTCGGCCTGCGCGCTGGCGGCGCTGCTGATCTGGCCAAGCCTCGGCCTTCTGCCGCTCATCTGCGCCCTGCTCGCCTGCGGCCTCAGCGCTATGATCTTCACCCGAGTGGCCCGCGTGGCCCTCTCCGGCCATACCGGCGATACGCTGGGCGCGACCGCTCAAATTTCCGAGATGGCGGCGCTGTGTGCTCTTGCCATGGCTTTGTGAAACAACGATATCATTTGTCATGATAAGCCCGTGCATCAACATCTGCTCCATTGATTCATCCAGCGGCTTTTGCGCGGGCTGCGGCCGAACGATCGAGGAAATTGTTGGCTGGGCGGCGTTTTCGGATGAAGAGAGGCACGCGCTCATGCGCCTGCTGCCCGCCAGAATGAAAGCGATCCCATCAGCGGCATCGCGCGGGACGATGGCAAGCACGGAGCTCACCGCATGAACAGGCTGACGATTGGACTTGGCGGTATCGGCATCGGCCTTCTCATTTTGCTCTTCAACCACGACAGCCCCAAGATTCTCGGCGTCAGGACCGACGATTTCGGCCGCATGCTCTATCTCCTGCCCATCGCGCTCATGCTGGCCGCCGGCATATGGGGACGGCGCATCAGCGTCGGCGAGACGATGCGCCACATGATGATCTGGCTGGTGCTGATCCTCGGCCTCGCCACCGTCTATCTCTATCGCTACGACGCGCTCAGCGTCGGCAACCGTCTGCTGGCCGGCCTCATTCCCGGCCGCGCCGTGGTCGTGACCACCAGCGAGGGCGGCAAGGAAGTCATCCTGCACAAGCTGCTGAACGGCCATTTCGAGGCCGATGTCGAGATCAACGGCCAGACCATCACGATGTTGGTCGACACCGGCGCCAGCATGATCGCGCTGTCGCGCGAGGACGCCGAGCGTGTCGGCATCATCCCTGACAACCTCACCTATTCGATGAGCGTGATGACCGCCAACGGCCGCGCCCAGGCAGCACCCGTCACGCTGTCCGAGGTGGCGATAGGCCCCATCGTGCGCAACAACGTCGCCGGCAGCGTCGCCGAGGACGGACGGCTGGACCAGAGCCTGCTCGGCATGAGCTTCCTCGAGACGCTGGGATCGCTGCAGATGCAGACCGACGAACTCAGGATGCGCGACTAGCTGCATGGCTAGCGCAGCGCGGGAAAGCGGACCAGGACACGCGTTCCAGGCTGGTTGTCTTCCAGCATCACCTCGGCCGAATGCAGATCGGCGACAGCCTTGACGAGGCTCAACCCCAGACCGCTGCCCGCGGATGTGCGGCTCTTGTCGAGCCTGTAGAGCCGGCGAAACACCTTCGTGTGCTCCGCGGTGGGAATCCCGACGCCATTGTCCGCCACACCGGCCAGAAGCAGATTGTCGCGGCGCGCCAGCGACAGTTCGATGAGCGTTCCTGTTCCACTGTGGTTGATGGCGTTCTCGATCAGGTTGACGAACATCTGGACCAGCAGTTCGCGGTCCCCCATCAGCTGCATGCCGGCACAATCAACCGCGACAAAACGCAACGTCTGGCCGGCATCGACAGCCACGTCGCGATAGATCTCCGTGACCGATGACATGACGTCGGCCAGATCGACGGATTGGAAACGGGCTCGCCGGGCACCGGCCTCGATCTGGGAAATCCTCAGCAGCGCCTCGAAAGTGGCGTTGATCTGATCGCTCTCCATGCAGGCGTCCGCGATCTGCTGCCCGACCGGCTCACCGCGGTCCGTTCGCTCCGCCGCGTCCTCAAGCGTCATCTTCAACCTGTTGAGCGGGGTCTTGAGCTCGTGCGCGATATCGGCGCTCACCTGCCGCATGCCCTCCACCAGCCCCGACAGCCGGTCGAGCGCATGATTGATCTTCTCGGACACCAGATCGATGTCATCGCCATTACCCCGCAACGGAATACGCGTTGCGAGCTCGCCATTCGACACATCGATCATGGTGCGCGCCACCGCGTCGAGCCGCCGCTGGGCTCTGGTCGCCAGGAAGGCGCCGCCTCCGGCTGCGATCAGCACGATGACGCCGGCGGCCCAGCTAAGGCTCACCAGCAGGATTTCGCCAAGCCTCTCCTTCTCCGCGAAACTGCGGCCCACTACCAGCCGGTTGCCGCCGACGAGACCGCTGCGCACGCGATAGGAATGCCCGTCGGGCAACCCCAACGCCGCCGCAGCGACGCTCGACAACCCTTCGCTCGTCACGGGAAGCGCCAGATTGCCCGCCAGCCGCTTGCCGTTCGGATCGCTCAGCAAGAACACGCCCTGATCCGGCGAGCGCAGGCTCGAATAGGTGTTCACCGCCGCGATCAGGTCCTCGACATCGTTCTGCGCATAGGTCGAGGCGATCGCGCTGTAGATCTCGTTGACGGTATCATCCAGCTGGCGTTCGAGACCGCTGTTGAGCATGTGATAGGTGATCGCGCCGGCAACCAGGAAGGCGGCGACGAAAAGCACGCCGAAGGTCATCGCCAGCCGAAAGGGCGTGCTGCGCAAGAGATTAACGCGGCGCATGCAGACTGTAGCCCGTGTTGCGCACCGTATGCAGCAGCTGCACCGGAAACGGCCGGTCGATCTTTGCCCTCAGGCGGCTGATATGCGTTTCGACCACGCTCGTCTTCGGATCAAAATGGAAGTCCCATACGCGCTCCAGCAGCATGGTCCGTGTCACCACGCGCCCCTCGCCGCGCATCAGCACTTCAAGCAGCGTAAACTCGCGCGGCTGCAGGTCGATGACCTGCCCTGCCCGCGTCACCTGGCGGCGCAGGAGATCGAGCTCCAGATCCGCCACACGCAGCATCGTCTTCTGTTCCTGCAGACGCGGCCGCCGCGCCAGCGCGTTCGCGCGTGCCAGAAGTTCCGAGAAGGCAAAGGGCTTGACCAGATAGTCGTCCCCGCCCGCCTCCAGTCCATCCACGCGATCATCGACGCCGCCGACAGCAGTCAGAAATAGCGTCGGTGTGCTGACGCGCGCGGCCCGCAAAGCCTTGACGAGAGACAGGCCGTCAAGCCCGGGCAGCATGCGGTCGACGATGACGACGTCATAGGCTTCGCGCGTAGCCTGAAACAGCCCATCGCGCCCGTCATGAACGACATCGCAAGAATGGCCAGCCTGGATAAACCCTCTCGCCACGTAATCGGCCGCCCGCCGGTCGTCTTCGACCACCAATACCCACATGCCTGAAGTCCGTTGCTTCCGCCTACAATTCGGCATCGCCAAGCTACCCGTTTCCGGCGGGAATGCCATCGCGCTTTGCAAACCTTACGAAAACGTATGGTGCCGGCGAGGCCAGCGTATGTCCCTGCCCCTAGTGTCCGTTTTGCGGATCGGCGAGCAAAGCCTCGCACCGCTCAACACGACCACTCACCAGAAGGAAACACATCATGAAGACCATCGCCGCAGCGGGCATCCTGAACGCCCTCGTCGCCCTGGGCTTCGTTCTCGTCTCGATGCCAGCGCATGCCGCACCGGCACCTTGCGAGGACATGCTGAAGGACATGCGCGCCACAAAGGCGGCCGCGAAGCTCGCGGATGCCGACGCAAAGAAGGTGAACGACCTGGAGACAAAGGCCGTCGAACGTTGCAACGCCGACGACGACGCGCGCTCCGACAAGTTTCTGGCCGAAGCCATGAAGATCATGGGCAAGTAAGAAGCGAGGCATCGTGATGACAAACGCCATTCGAGCGGGCCACGAGCCCGCCAACCGCGTCCCGAACGTGACGGTCGATTTCTGGCTAATCAAGCTGATGGCCGTCACCATGGGCGAGACGGCCGCCGATTATCTCGCCGTCAATCTGGGGCTCGGCCTGACCGTGACCTCCGTGATCATGGCGGCGATCCTCGCGGCCGCCATCGCCATCCAGTTTTCGATGACGCGATACGTCCCATCGGCCTACTGGGCCGCCGTCGTGCTGATCAGCATTGTCGGAACCTTGGTCACCGACAATCTGGTCGACAACTTCGGCGTCCCGCTTGATGTCACCACCATCGGCTTTTCGATCGCGCTCTTTCTGACCTTCCTCGGCTGGTACGCGCTCGAACGCACGCTCTCCATCCACACCATCTTCACGACGCGACGTGAAGCCCTCTACTGGCTGGCGATCCTGTTCACCTTCGCGCTCGGCACAGCCGCCGGCGACCTCGTCGCCGAACGGATGGAGCTCGGCTACCTCAGCACAGCCTTGCTATTCGCAGGCGTGATCGCGGTGATAGCACTCGCATACTATCGCGGCGGCATGAACGCCATTCTCGCCTTCTGGCTCGCCTACATCGTCACGCGTCCACTTGGCGCATCCCTGGGCGACCTGCTGTCACAGCCGGTCGAGTATGGTGGCCTCGGATTTGGGACGATCTACACGAGCCTTCTCTTCCTCGGCGCGATCGTGGTCATCGTCACCTACATGACGCTGAGTGCCCGACCGGAACGCGACGAGGATTCCCCGTCGCGCGAGGCCATCGATCGGCGATGAAGCTGCATCAGTTGCGCAGCTTGTAGCCGGTCCGGAACATCCAGCCGAGCGTTCCCAGGCAGATCGCCAGGAACAGCGAGATCATCCCGAGGCTGATCAGCGGATTGACGTCGGCGATGCCGTAGAAGCTCCAGCGGAAGCCACTGACCAGATAGAGCACCGGATTGAAATGGCTGACCGCCTGCCAGAAGGGCGGCAGCATGTTGATCGAGTAGAAGCTGCCGCCGAGGAAGGTCAGCGGCGGCACGACCAGCATCGGGATCAGGTTCAGCTGCTCGAAATTGTTTGCCCAGAGACCGATCATGAAGCCGAACAGGCTGAAGGTCACGGCGGTCAAGACGAAGAACAGCGCCATCATGAAGGGATGCTCGATCCTGACCTCAACGAAGAAATTCGCCGTCAGCAGGATGATCACCCCGATCATCAGCCCCTTGGTCGCTGCCGCCCCGACATAGCCGAGCAAAATCTCGGCCATCGCCACCGGCGCAGACAGCACTTCGTAGATCGTCCCGGTGAACTTCGGGAAGTAGATGCCGAAGGAACCGTTGCCGATGCACTGCCCAAGCAGCGTCAGCATGATCAGGCCCGGCGTGATGAAGGCGCCATAGGAGATCCCCTCGACTTCCTGAATGCGCGACCCGACGGCCGCACCAAAGACGATGAAGTAGAGCGACGTCGAAATGACCGGCGAAACCACGCTCTGCAGCAATGTGCGGCGTGTGCGGGCCATTTCAAAGAAATAGATGGATTTGACGGCTTCGAAGTTCATTTTGCGCCTCCCACGAGCGCCACGAAGATATCTTCGAGCGAACTCTGCTGCGTCGACAGGTCTTTGAAATGGATGTTGTGTTCGGCAAGCCGCGTCAGCAGCGCGGCGATGCTTTCCTGGTCGTTCTCGGCGTCGAACTCATAAGTCAGGCGATTGCCGCCGGCGGTGAGCGCAAGCCCGTTGCCCGTGAAGATTGCCGGTAGCGCCTCAAGCGGCTCGGTCAATTCCAGGATCAGCTGCTTGCGCCCGAGCTTGGCCATCAGCGCCGTCTTGTCCTCGACGAGAAGCAACTCGCCGCCATTGATCACGCCGACGCGGTCGGCGATCTCCTCGGCCTCTTCGATATAATGCGTCGTCAGAATGATGGTGACGCCCGCCTCGCGCAGCTTCTCGACGACGTGCCACATGTCCTTGCGCAGCGCGACATCGACGCCGGCCGTCGGTTCGTCGAGGAACAGGATTTCAGGCTCGTGGCTCAAGGCCTTGGCGATCAGGACGCGCCGCTTCATGCCGCCGGAAAGCTGGCGCAGCGTATTGTCCTTCTTGTCCCACAGCGACAGGTCGCGCAGCACCTTTTCGATATGTGCGGGATTGGCCTTCTTGCCGTGCAGGCCGCGCGAGAAGCTGACCGTGTTCCACACCGTCTCGAACTGATCGGTGGTCAGTTCCTGCGGCACAAGGCCGATCATCGACCGGGTCGCCCGGAAGTCCTTGACCACGTCGTGGCCACCGACAAGCACGGTTCCCCCGCTCGGATTGGCAATGCCGCAGACGATGGAGATCATCGTTGTCTTGCCGGCGCCATTCGGGCCGAGAAGCGCGAGGATTTCGCCCTTCTCCACATCGAGATCGATGCCCTTTAGCGCCTGAAAGCCGTTACCGTAGATTTTTGTGAGATTGCGGATGGAAATGATGGGTGCCATGAAGGGCTCTTGCAGACGAAAGGAAGGATTTCGCCGCTATATAGCCGCTCCGCGACAGTTTTACATCCCACCCGCTGCGAACAGAGTATTCATTTGCTCGAAAATGATGCAATTGAAAACGCCGTTCCCCGATCGTCGGGACGTCAAGGCTCCACAATCTTCCTACCAGGCGCCGTTCACGCTGCAGCCAGCCGGCGGCAAAGTCTTGCCTTCGAAGCGCGCCTTCAGCATCTCGCAACCCCTGGCGCGAATGAAATCGGGCATCTTGATATTGAGGCTGATCCCCACTTCATCGAACGGATCGCTCGCATAGGCCACATAGGCATACCAACGGCCGCCGAACACAGCGACGGCGGCGACCACCACGATCGCGATGAAAAACAGAATATTTGGGCGCTTTCTCTCGGCCACAACGATCTCCTCTTACTGATAGGGAGCCCGTTTAAAGAGATTCCCGCGGCCGCGTCGATGCCAGGCCGCTCATGCTGTCAGTCGCAATAGACCTTGCCGCTCTTGCGCTCGCGCAGATCGAAGTGGAAGTGGTTCCAGTGCTCCGGATTGCTGCCGGGGCCGAGCACCGTGTTGAAATACTTGCAGCTGTCGGTACGCACGGCCTTCAGCAGCTTGCCCTCGCGGAAGGAGAAGAGCCCCTTCTTGCGCACATCGATCTCGTGGCCGCTCTTCAACACGAACTTGCCGACGTCGATCGCGTTGCCGTGCGCATGCTCGGACATCGGATTGTAGCGCTGGCGACTGTTGTTCATGCGGCGGCAGCTGTAGCCGCCAAGCGGCTGGATCGTCTTGATGCCGGACCAGTAGCGAAACCGTGCCGATGGCGCGAGCTCGTTCTTCACCCACTTGGCGAAGGCGAGCGTCACCTGGCAGTTCAGCGTCACCGCCGGGCGAACGCCGATATTGCCGGACAGACCCTGCAGCGAGATCGGGTAAGGCACCTGGCACGCCGGCCCGTTGGAGATCGGCGGCTTGTCGGTAAAGACCACCCCCATGCGCTTCAACTCACGCCGGCAGGAGAGCTCCGAACTCGGCATCACGCCGGGCACCGCCGGTGCCGGCTGGCTCATCTGCGGCTCGCTATCCATCGGATTGTTCGGCCGCAGCATAGCCACTTCCTGCGGCTCGCTCTCTTCAGGCACGCGCGCCGGCGCCACGACAGCGCTGCCGTCGCTCCAGACCTGCTCTTGCCGCATCGTCGGTTGCCCCATCGCCGCCTGACTCGCCGGCCGTGGCGCGCGCATCCGGTTCATCTGCGTCGGATTGTCCGTGCCGATACCATCGACGACGGGCTGGTCCGATTGCCCCTCGGCGATCTGCTGCTGCTCTTCCTGCGCGAGCCCCGTGACCGGCTCCGCCCCAAGCTCGGCATCCATGTTCACGCCCTCGGGCGGCACGGCAAGCGTCTGCGTCCCGCCCCAGGTGGCCGGCTGGCCGCTGAACTGGCCGGCTGCACCACGCGCACCGGCCGACGCCTGATCGTTGGTCATCGGAGGGGCTGCGCTCGCCTGGCCGCGACCGGCAAGATTGGGCGTATTCATATAATCGACGGAACCCTGGACGGGCTGGCTGCCGGCGGGATAGGCCTGATCGATGGCGCTGGAGGGCATGTTGACCGGCGCCTGGCGCCGCGGCGGCGAGATGGAGCCGACCTTCGTGCCACTATCCACGCTGCCGGGCGGAACGAGCGCATCCGTCGAGCACGTCGTCAGCGCTGTCGACAGCAGCACGGGCAGCACATAACGCCGCATGATGGAAACAAACGCCATACTCTCATCGCTTCCGAAGATCGGCAGTGACCAAAAAACTTCGGTGCAAATTTAATAAAAAGCGGTGAACGAAACCTTACCCCCAGCCCGGACAAGCCCGGCCCGGCCGATCACGATTGCGGAAGCGTTTGAAACAAAAGCCCTATTCCGGGTCGAAAAAATCCGGGATCAGCGCGCGATAATCACCGATCGGCGACGCGTGCGCAGATTTGCTTGTGAGACTGGAAAGAGGTGCTGCGAACAGCATGACGGGAACTGCAGAGCGGACGAGCCGCGGCGTCAGCTGACGTAACGCAGTTCCTTGTCGTCGGACGGATTGATTGCGGCGCGACGAACCGGACGGCCGCCCCCATAGATCTCGTTCATGATCTTGGCGACCTCGACGGCATGGCCTTCGGTCAGTCCGTTAAGAACCTGACCGCCAAAGCATGCGGGCTCCTCCGCCTGATGGTCCCAGACCATCCACATATCGAGCGGATCGCAAATGACATCGTAACGGGGTCTGGAGCTATTCATCGGGTAACGCCTTTATTACCCCACTCTCTTAGGTTGCGGTAAATTAATCGTTTACTTGCGCCACCCACAAAAACAAATGGGTAATTTATTGCAGTCGGGCCCGATCAGGCAAAGTTAGCCTTGATGAATTGGCAAAGCCGCCCGAAGCGGCTTCGCCGGATCGCACAGAATTATCGCGCCGGCACACTTCCGGTGACGATGCGATCGGTCTTCGTCAGCTCCATCTGAGGCCAGTTGGACGCGGTCTCGGATGCAGGACGGCTGCCGATCGCAAGGATCGTGATCAGGCCGGCAACGACGGCGGAAAGAAGCAACCCGCTATAGGTCATCAGTTTGAACCTCAAAGATGTGGTTTCCCAGCCACTCCGGGGCAAACTGCTACGAGAGCCTAAACGAACCCATAATGAACGTGGTTAATCGCGATCATATTCCCGCTTATGAACAGCCGAAAACGGACATACCGCCATCGCGGGAGCGCGATCTCAGTCGTTCCCGCCTTGAGAGGCCACTTGCGCGAAGCGCGTCTTCAGCGCCGCCACCTCGCCCGGATCGACCGTCAATCCGGCGACGGCGATCCAGGCATCGATATAATGTTCGGGCGCATAGACATGGCCGTAGCCCATCGGCGACGTCGTGGCGATCATCAGGTCGAACAGCAGCTGGAACATGGTCAGCACGGGAAACCACCTGAGGCTCGGCGAAACGTCCGGCCCGCGCGGCGCCTGCATCCATGCCGGCTCGCGATAGAAGGAGTGCGGATCGAAGAACGTCACCGCATCGCTTGCATATTGCAGATAGACGATCCGCATCGGCCCCCATTGCGCCGCGTCCGGAAGGTCCAGATGGTTCTCCTGATTGGTGAAACGGATCATCGAGCCGTCGCGGAAGGTCGGCAGCCAAGCCGGCGATTGCGGATTGCGCCCCGCCGTCACCGCATTCCACATCCGGCTCTCGAACGGCGGGCCGCTCCAGAGCGCGCCCTGAAACGGATCGGCAATCACGTCGAAGATATCGGCCGATAGCTGCGAGTTCAGCGCGCCTAAGCTCAAGCCATGCAGGTAGAGCTTCGGCCGCCTGTCGTGCGGCAGCGTCGTCCAGTAGCCGTATACCTCGCGAAACAGCGCCTTGGCCGACTGCGCGCCATATTCCGATTCAACCAGCAGCGAAAGCCAGCTTGAGAGATAGGAATATTGCAGCGCCACGCTCGCGACATCGCCCTGCTTCAGATATTCCAGCGTATCCATCGCCGCCGGATCGACCCAGCCGGTGCCCGTCGGCGCGATGATGACGAGCATCGATCGCTCGAACGCCCCGTCCCGCTTCAGCTCCTCGAGCGCAAGCTTGGCGCGCGCCTCGATCGTATCGGCATTGTTGAGGCCGACATAGACACGAATGGGTTCGCGCGCCTCGCCCTTCCAGAAGCCGCTGATATCGGAAGCGCTCGGCCCCGACGCCACGAAGTGCCGCCCCTGCCGTCCGAGACCATCCCAGGCGACCAGAGACGCCTTGCTCCCCGTCTTCGCCGGATCGGCGGGCATCGGCACGTTATCCTCGATTAGCGCATCCAACCGCTGCATCGAGGAATCGATCGCATGCAGCGCCCCGCGCATCAGCACCCCTTCGGCCACCGACCAGAAGACTGCCACTGCGATCGCGAAACCGATGACATTGGAAACGCGCCGCGGCACGAAGCGATCGAGCCGCCGCGATGTCCACCGGAAGGTCAACAGGAACAGGCGACCCAGCAGCACCGCGACGAGAAAGACGACGAAGGCCAGCGCTCCGAGCTTGAATGGCTCGGCGCTTTCGAGCGGTTCCATATGCCAGAGCTCGCGGATCGAATTCTGCCAGCCCGCAGCCTGCCAGAGGAAGACGACGGCCACGATCAGCCCGCAGATCAGCACGGCTATCCGCTGCGACAGAAGCGGCCCGCGATAAGGCAGTTCGAGATACTTCCACAGGCTGACGACGGCGACCCCGATGAGATAGCCGACGGCCGCGCAAATACCCGACAGTGCCCCCTGCACGATGTAGGATCGCGGCATCAGCGTCGGCGTCAGCGACGCGGCGAAAAAGGCGAAGGCGAGCGTCAGCCCGATCACCGACAGAGAGCGAAAAAGACCACCGAGCAGACGTCTCATGCAACTCCCCAACCTTTAGCCGCAACGACCGACGGCGATCTCAGACGAAGATAAGCCCTGCGCCGCGCGCCTTCTACTCACCAAGGCCGAGAAAGACGAAGGGCTTGGCATCCTTGAATTCCGATGTCGCGTTGCCGGAATAGGTATGGTCCTGGCTCTCGCCGAGGTCGAGCCGTTTCACCTTGCCGGTCTCTTTGGCGAAGTCGATCGTCTTCAGGTCGACCCAGAACGTGTTCGGCGTCAGCGCCGACTCGAAGAAGTAGAGCTTGCGCTTGTGATCGAACACGGTGCGCCAACGCGTCGACGAAATGTTCGGCTCCTCCGGCGTGTTGAGACCATAGGGCACCGAGACATTGCGGATGACGCTGAAGACGCTTGCGAGCGCCCGGTTGGGGCTCTCATCCTTGGGGATCGCGTTGACATAGAAGGAGGCGCGCGCGAAGCGGTCGGCCGCCCGGTTGGTGCCGGGCAGCATGACGGTGCCGCCGATCTGCTTCCAATAGGAGTTCAAGGCGAGCTGCTGGTCGAAGATCGGCGAATTGGTCATCACTTGGTACTTGCGATCGTGATGGATGACCTGCTTGCCACCGATATATTCGACGATGGCGCTATCCCCGGTCGCGTCGGACATCGACAGATGCAGCGTCGTCAGCCGGTTTTCGCCGGGCACATTATCGGTGACAACGGTGAATGGCTCCTGGCTGAGCGCCTTCACGGCCTCATCGACTGTGGCGAAGTTGTCGAGCACATATTGCGCCCAGGCCGCGATGGTGAGGCCGGGCTTGCTGGACTTGTCGAAGGGCGGATATTCGGATTCGACCAGCCACAAGAGGTTGGCGTTCAGCCCCGCCTCGTTAACCCCATCGGTGGTGGATACGTCATAGCCGGTCGCGACGACGCTCCCGTATTTCGAGGTCCAGTGAATGGAGTTCGGCCCGGCCTTGCCGCTGCGCTCTGCGCCGCGCGGCAGGATGTAGAGATTGGTGGTGATATCGCTCTTCCAGTCCATCGACCGCGCGGTGATGACGTTCGCATCGGGGCCGAGATAGACGAGGCGGGTGCAGGCATCGGCGACGTCGGCGAAAAGCAGCGCGGACGCGATGACGGCGGTCGCGACCGTGCGCGCGCGTAAACGAGATGGACGGCGGTTCGAAGACACGGGGCTTCTCCAATATCGTTGATCGCGGAAGCTAGAAGCGCATGGAAAACCCGATCGCAGGGCCGTGCTGGCTGACGTCCCATTTGAACTTGTTCGCGCCGGTGAAATCGTCGTTTTCGTAATCCTGGTAGAGAAGCCTGTACCCTGCCCTGAGCACGGTCGGATGCCCGAGCATCATGGTGCGATAGCCGAGATAGGCCTGAGCGTTGACGCTCACCTTTGACCCCACACCGAAGCCACCGACATCGGCCTCGGCAAACAGGTTCCAGCGTTCGGTGAGATCGGCATTCATCCGCAGGCCGACGAAGGGATCGGTCCAGTCGGAACTCTTCGACGCGCGAAGGCCGAAAGCCTCGACATCAGCCTCAAGCTTTGTCCAGCGCACGCCGGCGGTCGGCTCGATCGACAGCGTTCGCGGCTTGCCGAACACCGTGTCGCCGCCGAGAACCGCCTCATAGGCTTTGAAGAAGGCGCCCGCCGACAGCGTGGTCGTGGTGATGTCGAGCCCGATCTCGTGTGAGAACACCTGCTCGTCCTGGCTGGTCTTTACATGCTGGCCGTCGAAATAGACGCCCCACTGGCCATTGGTGATCTCGATATTGCCCATGAGAGCAAAATCGAGATGGTCGAAGATGTCGGAGAAAGGAACGTCGACATCCGTGTCGAAACCGGCCAGCGATCCGCTGCCATTCAGCGATGCGGCCCACACGTAAGGGCTGACGATGACGGCCCACTCGCGCTCCGGCGCGATCCTGCTGTTGTCGAAATCGGCCGCAGCGGCCCGTCCAGGCATGAATGAGAGAGCGGAAAGCAGCGCAAGGCCCACGGTCGCCACACCCATCGCCAAAAGCCGCATCGAAAGCCCCCATTTTCAATGTCCCACCGCGACCTTACTACCGGAGGGCGAAAACTCAAGCGAGATCAGCAGGATTGCTCGCTGACGGCGATCAAATGGCGATTACTGAGCAGGAAGAGATGTATGGTCGCAAGGGCGCGACACTTTTGCCGAAACGCTCCGATTTCGGTTTTTCAGCCGATACGCTAGGCTCCGCAGGAATCGATCAGAAAACCCGCATGCAAAGGAGCGCCAATGACCGAAGCCCCCAAGCCGAGAGGCACACTGACCCTCAGGACCATGGCGATGCCTGCCGATGCCAACCCGGCCGGTGACATCTTCGGCGGATGGGTCATGGCGCAGATGGACCTTGCATCCGGCATCTCCGCCGCTGAGCGCGCCAAGGGCCGCGTCGTGACCGCCGCCGTCAAGGAAATGGCTTTCGCCCTGCCGGTGAAGATCGGCGATACGCTGTCCATCTATACCGAGATCGAACGCGTCGGCCGCACCTCGATCACCCTCTGTATCGAGGCCTGGGCGACCCGGGCCCGCTACAACAAGATGGAAAAAGTCACCGCCGGCACCTTCATCATGGTGGCGCTCGACGAGAACGGCCAGCCCAAGCCGGTTCCGGCCGAATAGACTGAAACAAGAGAAAGGCAACTTTTCGGTTGCCTTTCTCAGCGAACCGAGCGATAAAAAGGCAACCAGGAGGTTGCCAATATGTCCGATCGCATCGAAAAGACCATTGAACTCAATGCTCCCCTCGCCCGCGTGTGGCAGGCCATCAGCGATTATCGCGAATTCGGCGAATGGTTCCGCGTCAAGATCGACGCGCCCTTCGTCGCCGGAGAGGAAGCCACCGGCAAGATCCTCTATCCCGGCTACGAGCATCTCCGCTGGACGGTCACCGTCAAGCGCATCGAGGAACCAACGCTGTTTTCGTTCACCTGGCTCCCCTATGCGGTCGATCCGGATAGAGACTATTCCGCCGAAATCCCGACGCTGGTCGAATTCCGTCTGGAGCCGATATCGAAGGGCACCCGGCTGACCATCACCGAATCCGGCTTCGACAAGGTGCCCGAATACCGCCGCGCCGAGGCGTTCCGCATGAACGATGGCGGATGGGCTGAGCAGATCAAGAACGTAAAGGCCCATGTCGAACGCTGATCAAATGCCGAACCTTGGCGCCACCACGGCCGGCCGAGACGCCGCCGCACTTTTCGCGGCTCTCGGCGACCCCACCCGCCTGTCTCTGTTGACAGCGCTGAGCGACGGCCGCCCGTCCTCGATCGCCGGCCTCTCCGGCGGCACGGAGCTGACACGCCAGGCCATCACAAAGCACCTGGCAGTGCTCGAAAAAGCCGGCCTCGTCGAAAGCATGAAGGTCGGCCGCGAAAGCCATTACAGTTTCCGGCGTGACCGCATCGACATCATGCGCGCCTATCTCGACGGCGTCTCCCGCCAATGGGACGACGCGCTGGAACGCCTGCGCGCCTTCGTCGAGCGCTGACCACAATAGCTTGTCTGCTCAAGCCCGCAGAAACTGCGATCCCTTGTCGAAGGTGACACCCGGAAATATCTTGGCCGTCAGATTATCGACCGTCACATCGAACTGCCGATAGAGCATGGCGGCGGCGATCTCCCGCACATCGGCGGTCGGCGCGAGATCGCGCTCGTCGAGCAGCTGCTGATCGCCAAGCCCCGGCCAGCGGCCAAGGATGCGACCGCCATTGATCGCCCCGCCCGCCAGGACAGCGCAACCGCCCGTGCCATGGTCGGTCCCTCCGGATCCATTCTCCCGAACCGTCCGGCCGAATTCGGTCATTGCAAGCACCACGGTCTTCGACCAGATATCCGGCCCCAGCGTCGACTTGAGCGTGGTGATCGCCTCCGTCAAATCCTGCACCGGACGCTTGAACTGGCCCACCTGACCGACATGCGTATCCCAGCCGGTAATGGAGAAGCTGGCGATCCGGTAATCGCCCTTCAGCATGTTGCCGGCCAGGGCTGCCACATCCGCCACCTTCTGTCCGCGCGGCCCGCCGGGCTCGGCGACCATGGAGGCGCTGTTGGCGCGCGTCGCCTCCTCCATCGCTTTGGCAAAGGCGGGGTCGCCGGCGTAAAGCCGCTGAAGGAACTGCGTCTCGTCGCGGGCCGGCCCGAGATTGGAATCCGACGCCCATACGTCGACGTTGTTCGGCCCCGTCAGGATCAGCTCCGTCGACGTGTTGACGTCAATCGCCTTGCGAGCATCCGATCGCGGGATGACGGCAAGCGCCCGGTTGAGCCAGCCTGTCTTTTCCTCCGAGACGTGCTCGCCGCCCGATTCCAGCATGTCCTGACCGTCAAAATGGCTGCGCTGGTCGCGATAGGGCGTCGACACCGCGTGCACGAAGGCGAGCTCGCGGCTTCGCCACAGCGGCATCAGATCGGCGGCGGAAGGATGGAGACCGAAATGCCCGTCGAGATCGATGAGCCCGGTCTCCGGCGTCAGCGCCAGCGTCGGCCGGAACGCGGCAAAGCCGGCATCGCCATAAGGCTGCACAAGCGCCAGCCCGTCCATCGCGCCGCGCAGAACGATGGTGACGAAGCGCTTGTCTCCCGGCATCGACGCGAAGGTGACGGGGGTGAGGATCGGGGCCGCAGCGAGGCAGCAGGCGGAAGCAAGGAAGCCGCGGCGCGATAGCGTGAAATCGGTCATTTCAAAGCTCCTATCGACGGTTGAACTCGGGCGACGCAAGCGCAAGCATCAGCCCGGTTGTCTTGTTGGGTGCCTGGCTGACGACGCGGATCGTGTCGTCGCGCGCGGCATCGCCAAGCGTTGCCTTCAGGAATTCGCGGGGGTCGAGCCCCTGCCCGAACTGCGCGGTCGCCCGCCGCGCCCAGCCGAGCCGTTCCGCCAGCTGGCTGGCCGTGATCCAGGCCGAAAAGCTCTCCTCGAAGCCGGCAGGGCTCGGCGGCAACCAGATCGGCTGCCCCATGCGCCTGAGCGCCCCCTGCCCGAGCGCCCTTGCCGTCTGCATCGCCTTGCGGCGCTTCACCCTGTCCTCGTCGCCGGGATCGATCATCGAAGGCCCGCCGCCAGCGGCGGTGTCTGCGCCCTTCATATCTTCCTTGGCGCCACCATTCATCGCGCCGCCCATATCGGGAGCGTTCGGAGCCAAGGCCCCCTGCGCGCCCATAGCCTGCCCGTCATCGTCCTGCTGGTTGTCCTTGAAGAAGGCGACGACGGTGCCATCGCCAGAGCCCGCATTCAGCGCCCTGAGACCGGCAACGACGAAATCGAATGGCTGACGCGCCTTCGCGCCCTCGTTCGCCCAGGCGGCGGGATGGTCGAGCATGGCGCCATAGACGGCTTTGAGATTGCCGTCGGTCTTCTTCCAGGCGCCGGTCATCGCGGCGATCATCCCGTCATCGGGCTGATCGGAAACGAAGTGCACCGCCAGCTTGCGACAGATATGCGCCGCCGTCTTCGGATTGGCGGCGAGATCGTCGAGCATGGCGAGATAGTCGCCCGGCCGCCGCCTGTCGCCACCATAGCTGACACCGAGAACCTCATGACGGCCGGGCTCGGCGATGTTGGGGCGAAACGCCATGTCCATCTCCTGCCGATCGATCGTCAGCCCGGTCAGCACCATGGCGGCGGCCCGCACATCGGCCTGCGTATAGCCGCTGCCGGCCCCAAGCGTATGCAGTTCCAGCAGTTCGCGGCCGAGGTTTTCGTTGAGCCCCTTCTTCTGCCGCATGCCGCCCTTGGAATCCGGTCCGAGCGACTCCGCCTGATCGAGATAGATCAGCATCGCCGGATGCTCGGTCGCGCTGCGCAACAGATCGGCGAAGCGCCCGCCGATATGCGGCCGGATCGCTTCGGCCTCGTAAAGCGGCACGAGCAGCCGCATCGGCAGGCTCTTGTTGGCGCTGGTGGAGAAATGATTGGTCCAGAAGGTTGAAAGCCGCTCGTAAAAGCCGTTCGGTGACATCACCGCCTGCAGCAATCGCGCATTCGCATCCTGCTGGAAGCTGCGCTGCGCCTGCTTCTGCAGAACCTTGCGCCGCTCGCGACGCGTCTGGTCATCGTCGTCGCTTTGTCTGAGATCGCGCAGGTTGGCCTGCAGGTCGGCGATCACCTGATGCCGCTGCTCGATACCGCCGACGGGAAACGCGACCGGTGCCCGCGCATCCGCGTTCACCTGCCGCAACAGGTCGTCCTTGTTCTGCGCCGCCGCCTCGCCCGGTCGAAAGCCATAGCCGAAGCGGATTGCCGCCATCGTCGGAAAGGAAAGACTCATGACCTGTCACCTCCATATCCCTGGATGGTGACAGGCTGCGGTCAAAACCGTCGGAAATTGAGGCAGAGACGTGACATGGACAATTTGTAATTCAAGGACTTACCCGGTCCCATCAGGCGGAATCGCAATCATCCGCGAAAGATGAAGGACGCTCCGACGGCAATCAGCGCAAATCCGATCGCGTGGTTCCAGGTCAGGCTCTCGCCCAGCCAGAACACGGAAAAGCCGGAGAATACGAGAAGCGTGATCACCTCCTGCATCGTCTTCAGCTGCGCCGTCGAATAGACCGCCGAGCCGATCCGGTTGGCTGGCACCGCGAGGCAGTATTCGAAGAAGGCGATCGCCCAGCTGACGATGATGGCGACGAAAATCGCCGTCCCCTTGTGCTTGAGATGCCCGTACCAGGCGAATGTCATGAAGACGTTGGAGGCAAGCAGCATGACGATCGGCCAGATGGCCGCAGGGCTGAGGGCAAAGGGCATATGTGATTCCCGAGAGTTGAAGCTGGCGCCAGCATGTACCGCTGAACCGAAAGGCTTCAAGAGGTCGGGGAGCCTCCGCGAAATATATCGTCGCCAAGGCATCAGAACGTCACGCGAACCGGAACATTTCACCGGACAGGCCGTTTGTGGCAGCACCGGAAGCCAGGCAGCCCGAATGATGTCTCTGGCAATCGCGGTCCACAGACCCTTTGGCGGAGACATGGCGTGAACTCAGTTTCGAACAGTGGTCTGTCCGGTCGCTCGCTGGTGGCGCTCGCGGTTCTGAATTTCTTCCTCGCCGATGCCCGCGACGGCCTCGGCCCCTTTCTCGATGGCTTCCTCGCGACCCACGGCTGGAGCCCGATGACATTGGGTATCGTGGCAACCCTTGGCGGCGTTCTCGGCCTGATCGCCACGCCCCTGTTCGGCGCCCTCGTCGACGCCTCGCCGCACAAGCGCCTGCTCATCGTCATCCCGGTTACGCTGGTCACGGCGGCGGCACTCTGGACGCTGGCCAGTCCCGGAAATGCCTCGGTTTTCGGCGGCCAGTCGATGACCGCGATCGTCGGCGCGGTGATCGGCCCGGCGCTGATGGGCCTGACGCTCGGCCTCGTCGGCGAAAGCGCATTCTCCGCACAGGTCGCCCGCAACGAATTCTGGAACCACGCGGGCAACGTCTTCTCGCTCGCCTGCGTCTACGCCGCTACCATATTCTGGGGGCTGAACGGCGTGATCGGCCTGATGCTCATCACCGCGCTCGCCGCGATCATCGCGACGCTGGCGATCCGCCCTGAGGATATCGACAACGACGTCGCCCGCGGCCTGACCACAGACAAGAACCCGGACGATGGATCTGCCGCAACAGCCAGCCCTTCCGGCTATTCGGTGCTGGCGAATTCGCGCGGCCTCGTCCTGCTCGCGCTGACCTTGCTGGTCTTTCACTTCGGCAATGCCCCGATGAGCCGGCTGATCGCCCAGAACTTCTCGATCCAGCTCGGCACGCCTTTTCGCACTACGGCGATCGTCACCGGCGTGTCGCAACTGTCGATGATCGCAATGGCGCTGCTCGCCCCCGTCCTCATCAGGCGCTTCGGCCTGGCATCCGTTTTCATCATCGCGCTCTGCGCTTTACCCTTGCGTGGCGCGATCGCCGGCAGCGTGTCGAGCTTCGGCTCGATCTATCCGGTGCAGTTTCTCGATGGAGTCGGCGCCGGCCTGATCGGGATCGCGACACCGATCGCGGCCGAACGGATTCTCGCCGGTACCGGCCGGTTCAACGTCGGCCTCGGCGCGGTGATGACCGTGCAAGGCATCGGCGCATCGCTGAGCAACGTGGTCGCCGGATGGCTGACCGACCGGGGCGGATATGGCCTCGCCTATTGGGTGCATGGCGGCGTCGCGCTCTTCGCGCTGGCGCTTTTCATGCACGGCCGAGAGGCAATCGCGCCGCGCGCATCGGCAAAGCTCAACGACGCCGAACCGAAGGTAACGCAAACCTAGGACGCCACGTGAATGGCGGGGGCTTCGCGCGCCGGCGTGCCTTCCAGCATCACCCGGTTGCGCCCGGCATCCTTCGCCGCGTAGAGGGCTGCGTCCGCGCGACCGATCGTTTCGGTCAGCGACGCGTCGCTTGATGCCACGCAGGCAACGCCGAAGCTTGCGGTGATCTTGCCGACACCCGCGACATCAGGTTGTCCGGCCGCCGAGAAGGCAAGCCGGATCGCATTCGCGACCTTGCCGCCATCGGCGAGCTCCGCGCCTGGCAGGAACGCCACGAACTCCTCGCCGCCGAAACGCGCGGCAAAAGCGCCCTCAGGCAGGCGCGCTTTCAACAGTTCGGCGAGAACCGCGATCACGCTGTCGCCGGCGGCGTGGCCGAACGTGTCGTTGATCCGCTTGAAGTGGTCGATGTCGCACAGGAGTATTGCGCCCTTGAGCGCGCCGCGCGCCTTCAGCCGCCTCGCCGTTTCCTCGAAGCCGCGCCGGTTCAGTAGGCCGGTCAGGGAATCGCTCTCGGCCGCATCGCGGTAGCGCTCGATCGTGTCGAGCGTCGTTGCAGCCAGCGCCGAAAGCGCAAAGAGCAGCGCGATGACGGAAGCGCCCGCCTGCATGACGAACGCGTAAGTGGAGGCGCCGAAGCTCTCCAGCCCGCCCTCGGGCGAGAATATCACCAGCAGGATGGCGTTGCGGACGATTGTCTCGAGCACGATCAGCGAGGCGACGCCGAGCAGAATGCGGTCGATCGCTCGGCGCGTGCTGCGCGAGGAGGAGCCGATCGCGAAGATCAGCAAGGCCGAGCAGGCGATATCGCTGATGAGAAGCTCGGCCGGCAGGCTCTCAAGCACCAGCACCGCATAGGCGAGCGCTGCATAGGCCGCGACGCAGACGCTGAGGCGCAAGGCGGTACGCGACGGCCGGCGAAAGCGCCTCAGGATAGCGCCACTGTAGAAATAGAACGCGGAGAGAAAGAGCGCATCGGCGCTGAGCGCCTGAACGGGGATCGGCAGCCAGGAGAAAAACATCGGCACGGAGAAGGCGACGGCAGCAGAGAGAAAACCCACCGCCCAAAGGCTGGCTTCGCGCGATCCGAACCTTGAAACGACGAGGAAGGTGCAGCCGAAGGTCAACATCATGACCGGAAGCATAAAGGCAAAATTCACTGCGGCACCCATCGAACGATGATGACGAGGCCCGGTGCGCAAACACCGCCTCGATGAAAAGCGCTAGCCACTCAACGTTAACAAAAGCCTACCTGCGGTAGACTACATATCGATCGATACGGGTGCAAGGGGCAGCCCCAGATTGTCAGAGGCCGCCCCTTGCCGCTCACGCGCGCAGGGCGCGGTGCGGCTCTCCGGCATCCTCCGAGCCGAAGCGCACATCTTTTTTCTCGTAGCCGAACGCCGCCAGCACGGCCACGACAACAGCCACGATGCCGGCGACGATCAAAAGCGCATAGGCGTAGTCGCCATTCCAGTGAGCCGCGAGGCCGGACTGGATCGTGGCATTGCCCGACGCCAGCAGATTGCCGAGCTGGTAGGCAAAGCCCGGAAAGGTGCTGCGAACCTCATCCGGCGAAAGCTCGTTGAGATGCACGGGCACGATGCCCCAGGCGCCCTGCACGAAAAACTGCATCAGGAAGGCGCCGATCGCAAGCAGCACCGGACCCGGCGCATAGACCCACAGCGGCGCCACCGGCACGGCGATCAGCGCGGCAATGACGATCGCCTTCTTGCGGCCGATCCGCTGCGACAGCGCCCCGAAGAACAGTCCGCCGCAGATCGCCCCTATATTGTAGACGATGGCGATCGCACCCGTAGTGTAGCTGTCGTAGTTGCGCTGCGTCTCGAGGAAGGTCGGATAGAGATCCTGCGTGCCGTGGCTGAAGAAATTGAACGCCGTCATCAACAGTACCGACCAGATGAACAGCGGAATATTCTCCCTGAGCACCGTCAGGAACGGCCGGCGTCCCCGCTCCTGCTGCTTCAGGAAAGCCGGGCTCTCCTCGACGCTGCGGCGGATATAGAGCACCAGCAGCGCTGGTGCTGCGCCGACGAAGAACATGCCGCGCCAGCCGATGATGGGAAAGAGCAGGAAGAACACGATCGAGGCCAGGAGATAGCCCGAGGGATAGCCAGCCTGCAGGATGCCGGAGACGATGCCGCGGCTCTCCTCCGGCACGGTCTCCATCACCAGCGACGCACCGACACCCCACTCGCCGCCCATGGCAATGCCATAGAGCGCGCGCAGCACGATGAACATGGTGAGCCCGGTGGAGAAGCCGGTGAGGAATTCGAATATCGAATAGAGCAGCACGTTGACCATCAGCGTGATCCGCCGCCCGTATTTGTCGGACGCCAGACCGAACAGCAGCGCGCCGACGGGGCGCATGGCGAGCGTCAGCAGGATCGCCACCGAGACGGCGGGAACGTCGGTTTTGAATTCTGTGGCGATATATTTGAGAACGAAGACGAGTATGAAGAAATCGAAGGCATCGAGCGTCCAGCCGAGATAGCTGGCGATAACGGTATTGCGCTGCTGCGGCGTCAGCCGGCGCAGGCTTTCCAATGGGGACATAACGGATCCTCCGTCCGAAAGCGGCGGCGAAGCGGGGCAAATCCGGATGCCGTCGAAGAGAGGGATCGCCCTGATATGGGCGGGGTGGAGCTGTGACAGGCAGCGTTCTCGAAACGTCAGCAACGCTGCCCTTGTTCCATCACGTTTGTCGTGATCGCGCCTTGCCCATGGATGGTCTTGTCGGCGCCACACGCAACCGTTTGAGAAGCGACCACCAAAGGGCGAGCGTTTCATTCTGGCGCAAAAATTCCGGCCAAGTACCTGCTTCTAAATAGCTATTGCGATTATTAGCAAAATGTGAGATATAAATGTCAGGTTGCATACGCAACCATAAAAAGCAAGCACAGATAGATTGCATCCATACCGGCAATGCGCCCGCCAGTCTCTGGCGGCGATGATACCGCTTGCGAAAAATCGATGAGTTTAGACCTGAGCAAGACAACAGCAGATCAACCGTCGGTCTGAGCAGTTCCAGCTATGCGCATGAAGACATCCTAGGCCGACCAGCCCCGAGGAGGAGGAGCCATGCCTTTCGATCTGACCCAACCGCTTTCATGGGAGAGCGCTGCGGGAGACGCCGCCGTGATGCTCGACGAACTTCAACCGAATATCGTCAAGGCCCACACCCGCGAATTCCTGACCATCCTGTTCCTGAAGTTTACCGACCCCGCTGGCGGCCGCGCGCTATTGAAGGCGCTGTCGCAGCCACCGACAGGCACGCCGCTCCTGAAATCGGCGAAAACCCATCTGCAGGAGGTCAAGGCCTTCAAGGCGACGGGCACCAAGGGCACGCCCTATGTCAGCGTAGGCCTCACCGGCGATGGCTACGAGGCGCTGCAGATCCCCGCCCCGAAGATCCCGCCGGACACCTCGTTCCGCTCCGGCATGAAGAACGCCGGCCTGAACGACCCGGCGCCTGGCACCTGGGAACCGCATTTCCGCGACGTCATCCACGCCGTCATCCTCGTCGGCGACCAGATGTCCGGCCCACGCAACAAGGCGTTGACGGCCGTGCGCCACCTGATCCAGGCATGCCACGGCGTCCATATTCTCGGCGAGGAAAAGGGCCACGGCCTGCACAACAGCAATGGCGACGGCATAGAGCACTTCGGCTATGTCGATGGCCGCAGCCAGCCGCTGTTCCTGACCGAGGATATCGACGACGAACGCCTGACGGCCGACGGCGCCACCAACTGGGACCCGGCCTTCGCGCTGAACCGCGTGATCGTCCCTGATACCGCCGCCCCCGATCCGACGAAGCATTTCGGCAGCTACTTCGTGTTCCGCAAGCTCGAGCAGAACGTCAAGCAGTTCAAGAAGCAGGAAAAGGCTTTGGCCAAGCGGCTGCACCTGAAGGGCGACGATGCGGAACGGGCGGGCGCCATGCTGGTCGGCCGCTTCGAGGACGGCACGCCGCTCACCACCCAGTTCGCAGACGGCAACCACCACCCGGTGCCCAACGACTTCGACTATGACAGCGATCCCAACGGCGCCAAATGTCCGTTCTTCGCCCATATCCGCAAGGTCAACCCGCGCGGCTCCGGTGGCTTCGAGCCCGTCGACGGCGAACGCCTGCACATCATGGCGCGGCGCGGCCAGACCTATGGCGTGCGCACCGACCAGCCCAATGACGGCCGCATCGAAAACAAGCCGAGCAAGGATGTCGGCCTGCTGTTCATGGCCTTCAACGCCGATATCGCCGAGCAGTTCGAGTTCGCGCAATCGACCTGGGCCAACAACCCCGGCTTCCCCCGCGTCCCCCCGGGCGCAGGCGCCCCTGGCCTCGACCTCGTGATCGGCCAAAGCCCCAACCCACGCCCCGACATCGACTGTCCGGTCGAATGGGGCGGCACCACCACCGCGACAACGACCGCGACACCGCAAGCGGTGACGATGAAGGGCGGCGAGTATTTCTTCATGCCGTCGTTGGCGTTTTGTCGGAGTTTGTAGGGGACAGCGAACGGACGGGGTGGTGTGTCCATCGAACGGTTTTGCCGTGTGGCGCCCTCCTCTGCCCTGCCGGGCATCTCCCCCACAGGTGGGGAGATTGGCTAGGGGCAGCCGCTCGCTCAACTCTCATTGCTTGGGGATGCCGCCACCACAAGTCGATCTCCCCCCTTGTGGGGGGAGATGTCCGGCAGGACAGAGGGGGGTATCCCGCGGCACCACGCTCAAAAACGCAGGCAGTCAAACCTCAAGCGCTAACCGCATCCTCCACCACACCCGAAAAATCCACCGCCGCGAACGCCGCCGCAATCACCTCCGGCCCGGCCCCCGCCTTCACCGCATCGGTCGACAATATCTGCCGATAGCGCCGTGCCCCCGGCAGCCCGGTGAACAGCCCCACCATATGCCGCGCCACCTGCTGCAGCCGGCCGCCATCAGCGACATGCCGCGCCGCGTAATCCATCATCCGGTCGCGCAGAAGCTCCCAGTCGAAGGCTTGCGCCTCCGCCCCGAAGAAGCGATGGTCGACATCGGCAAGCACGCCGGCATTCTGATAGGCCGCACGCCCCAGCATGATGCCATCGACATGCCGCAGATGCTCTTCGGCCTGATCCAGCGTCTGGATGCCGCCATTGATGCCGATGAACACATCCGGCCGCGCCTGCTTGGTGCGGTAGACGATGTCGTAATCGAGCGGCGGGATCTCGCGGTTTTCCTTCGGCGACAAGCCCTTCAGCCAGGCCTTGCGGGCATGGATCCAGATCGCGTCGGCGCCGGCATCGAGCACCCGGTCGAGAAGATCGGGAAGAGCCTTCTCCGGCTCCTGCTCGTCCACCCCGATCCGGCACTTCACGGTAACCGGCACCGAGGACACCTGCTTCATCGCCCGGATGCAATCCGCGACCACATCCGGCGTCAGCATCAGGCAAGCCCCGAACGTGCCCGATTGCACCCGGTCCGAGGGACAGCCGACATTGAGATTGATCTCGTCGTAGCCGTAAGGCGCCGCGATCTCCACCGCCTTCACCAGCTTCTCCGGATCAGACCCGCCAAGCTGCAGCGCCACCGGATGCTCGGCGGCGTCGAAAGACAGCAACCGCTCGCGCGGCCCATGGATGATCGCGTCGGCGACGACCATTTCCGTATAGAGCAGCGCATTGCGGCTGATCTGCCGGTGGAAATAACGGCAGTGACGATCCGTCCAGTCGATCATCGGCGCAACGGCGAAGACCGGCCGCTTCGTTTCGAGCGCCTGTTTGTAGAAATGCGATGTTGTCATGCCGCGCTCATAGCGCAAAGCGCGCGAAAACGCCAGTTTCCCCGCGCAGGGCAGCAATGCCGGAACGCGCGTACCGCAGCACCGCCTTCCAAGCTTTCCCCCGCTTCGCTTTTGCGGCTAAGATGATCGGACTCACGAAAACAGCAAGAGCATCCCCGTCCTATGTCCACCACCTCCTCCGCCCCAGCCGCAGGCACCGTCATTTCCCTTCCCGCGCCCGTCCTCCTCCCCGTCGACGGCACCACCGATCGCTTTCCGGTGCGCCGCGTCTATTGCGTCGGCCGCAACTATGCCGACCATGCCATCGAGATGGGCCATGATCCAAGCCGCGAGCCGCCCTTCTTCTTCCAGAAGAACGCCGACAACCTGCTTGCTGACGGCAAGGACTTCCCCTACCCGCCGCTGTCGAACGACGTCCATTTCGAGGTCGAATGCGTGCTGGCGCTGAAATCGGGCGGCAGGGATATCGCTCTCGAAAACGCGCTTGATTGCGTCTACGGCTATGCCGTCGGCATCGATTTCACCCGCCGCGATCTGCAGGCAGAAGCCAAGAAGCTCGGCCGCCCGTGGGAGCTGGCGAAAGCCTTCGAACATTCCGCTCCGGTCTCGGCGATCGTCCCGGCCGCAAAGCTCGGCCATCCCGATGCCGGCCGAGTCTGGCTCGATCTCAATGGCAAGCGCGTGCAGGATGGCGATCTCAACCAGATGATCTGGAAGGTGCCTGAAATCATCGCCGAGCTTTCGAAGCTGTTCGAACTCGCCCCCGGCGACGTGATCATGACCGGCACGCCGGCGGGCGTGGGCGCGGTCAAGCGCGGCGACCATATCGATTGCGGCATCGATGGTGTCGCCAAGCTGTCCATCGACGTCGCCTAAGGAGGAATGACCATGCCGATCTATGCGCTCTCGGGCCACGAACCGGATTTGCCGCCATCAGGCACCTACTGGATCGCGCCCGATGCGCATGTGATCGGCAAGGTGACGCTCGGCAGTGATGTCGGCGTCTGGTTCGGCGCGGTGCTGCGCGGCGACAACGAGCCGATCACGGTCGGCGCGGCGACCAATATCCAGGAAGGCGCCATGCTGCACACCGATCCCGGCCATCCCGTCACGATCGGCGAAGGCTGCACCATCGGTCATCATGCGATTGTCCACGGCTGCGTGATCGGAAACAATTCGCTTGTTGGCATGGGCGCCACGGTACTGAACGGCGCGAAGATCGGCAACAACTGCCTCGTCGGCGCCAATGCGCTGGTGACGGAAGGCAAGGAATTCCCCGACAATTCCCTCATCGTCGGCTCCCCCGCCCGCGCCATCCGCACCCTCGACGACAAGGCGATCGAAAGCCTCAAGCGCTCGGCGGAAAAGTACGTCGCCAACTGGCAGCGTTTTGCGCGCGATTTGAAGCGGCTGGATTAACACCAGCAGCGATTGAAGTTCGCATTTAACCCCGCGAATCTTCAGGGCGAAACGTCGGAATCAGTCTGCGCTTGTTGGTTTTCAACGCAGCGAGATATTTCTACTCATTCCGCACTGAACGACCCTCAAAGCACCAGACCATGCCGTCCTACACCTGTGCTTTGCGTGATATTAGCAGCGCGCGCATAGATGTGGACAACTGTTCACGTGCGAGACGCGGCTATGACGACAGAGATGCTCAACTTGCTATCCGCCTACGGCCCGCCATCGACGGTGATTGGGCTTTCATTCTACCTGCTGCGTGTATGGATTATCGCACGAAGCAAAAGATGCGTGCGATATCAGAGCGACAAACTCCTAATCGAAGCGCAAACAGCAAGGGAAGTAGAACGACTGCTACTCCTCAGCGCACCGCCAGTCGAAAATGGAACTGGCTGTGGGCCGCATCGCATTTCACCGAAACAAGCAATTACGCGGCGCAAGCCTCGCAAAGCCCGCGGATCTCGATCGTCGTCTTCTCGGCCTTGAACTTCTTGGACTTGGTCCAGTCCGTCAGGCGGTGGTCGACCTCGTGGTCGTGGAATTCCATCACCTGGCCGCAGCTCTCGCAGATGGCGAAGGCGACGATGCCGTGGCTGTGGCAGTTCTCGCCGGGATGCGCGCAGGCGACGAAGGAGTTGATGCTCTCCAGCCGGTGCACGACACCATATTCGAGCAGCTTCTCAAGCGCCCGGTAGACCTGCAGCGGGGCGCGAAAACCGTGGTCGCGCAGTTTGTCGAGGATCGTATAGGCGCTGAGCGGGCCGTCGGCCTTTTCCAGAACATCGAAGACAAGCGCCTGGTTCTTGGTCAGTGCGGGTGCGCTCATGAGCCTTGTCCTTCCGTGGCGGCCTGACCCCGCCCGAATTTGGGCAGCAGGCTGAGAATGAAGAGAATGAGGGCCGCGACCACGATCGATGGGCCCGACGGCGTGTCGTAGGTGAGCGAACCGAACAGCCCGCCGACCACGGCAACCGCCCCGATCAGCGAGGCAAGCACCGCCATGATCTCGGGCGTCGACGAGAAACGCCGGGCAGCGGCGGCCGGAATGATCAGCAGCGACGTGATCAGCATGATGCCGACGATCTTCATGGCAATCGCGATCACGACGGCCATCAACAGCATGAAGAACAGCCGCGCCCGCTCCGGCTTCAGCCCCTCGGCCTCGGCCAGCTCGGGATTGACGGTCGAGGCAAGCAGCGGCCGCCACAGCCAGGCGATCGCAGCGAGCACCAGAATGCCGCCGCCCCAGATGAAGGCGATATCGGCCTTGGAGACGGCGAGGATATCGCCGAACAGGAAGGCGATGAGGTCGATGCGCACCCACGTCATGAAGGCGACCATGACCAGCCCGATCGCCAGCGTCGCATGCGAGAGAATGCCAAGCAGCGCATCGGCCGACAGCGCCTGCCGCTTCTGCAGCAAGAGCAGCAGGATCGAGACGGCTGCCGCCACGACGAAGACCGAGAGCGTCAGGTTGAACTGCATGAGCAGAGACAGCGCCACGCCGAGCAGCGCCGAATGCGAGATCGTATCGCCGAAATAGGCCATGCGCCGCCAGATGATGAAGCAGCCGAGCGGCCCCGTGGTCAGCGCCAGACCAACGCCGGCAATGATGGCGCGGACGAAGAAATCGTCAAACATGGCGCTCTCCCGCCGGATGCTTGTGCCCGTGTCCATCATCGGCCGTATGATGATGGTGGTCATGGTCAGCATGCCCGTGGCCATGGCTCGCATGTCCGTGGTCATGATGCGCATGATCATGTGCGTGGCCCGAATGATCATGGGGCGCATGATCGTGGCCGGCGTGATCATGGCCGTGATGGTGGCCATCCTCAGGATGGCAGTGATCCGTCACCGAGCCATCCGCATGCAGCACGCGGCCATCGGGGAGATGCGTATGATCGTGATCGTGACTGTAGACGGCAAGCGACTGCGCCGCGCGGCTGCCGAACAGCCGCACATATTCCGCACTCTGCGTCACTGCTTGCGGCGTGCCCCGGCAGCAGACATGGCCGTTGAGGCAGATGACGGTATCGGTTGCCGCCATGACGACATGCAGGTCGTGCGAAATCAGCAGGATGCCGCATCCCGTCCTGTTGCGGATCGTCTTGATCAGCTCGTAGATCGCGATCTCGCCGGAAAAATCCACGCCCTGCACCGGCTCGTCGAGCACGAGCAGATCGGGCTTGCGGGCAATGGCGCGCGCCATCAGCGCTCGCTGGAATTCGCCGCCGGAGAGATGCTGCACCTCGGCATCGCGCATGTGGGAAAGCCCGACGGCATCGAGCGCCTCGTTCATGTCGCTTGCCGAAAGCGGCCCCGTCAGCGTCATCAGCCGGCGCACAGTGAGCGGCAGCGTCCAGTCGATGGCGAGCTTCTGCGGGACATAGCCAACCTTCAGGCCGGAGGCGCGCGTCACCTTGCCCTCGTCGGCCTTCATCACCCCGATCGCCGTCTTCACCGTCGTCGATTTGCCGGAACCATTGGGGCCGATCAGCGTCACGATCTCGCCGCGCGAGACGGAAAAATCGACGCCGCGAACCAGCCAGCGGCCGTTTCTGCGGACACCGACATTGGAAAGCGAAACGAGCGGCCTCGCCTCGGAATTTGCGGGTAATGGCATCATTTTTCCGAAAGTGCTGTTGCGCCCTGCTATCGCACACGTTATAGCATAACTCAATTTATGTAATAACATTACCTATGCAATTCAAGCGGAGCATGCACATGAAACTCGCGACCGGCCTTTCCCTGACGCTACAAGGCCTCGCACTCCCGGCCCTCCTCCTTGCCGGCACGGCCCGCGGCGCGGACGCACCCGTGGTCGTCACCTCGATCAAGCCGGTGCATTCGCTGGTCGCAGCCATCATGCAGGGCGTCGGCACGCCGGAACTGATCGTCGATGGCGCTGCCTCCCCGCACACCTATTCGATGAAGCCCTCCAACGCCAAGGCGCTGCAGGATGCCAAGGTGGTCTTCTGGGTCGGCCCGGGCATGGAAGCCTTCCTGGAAAAGCCGCTGGAAGCACTCGGAGATGATGCCAGCGTCGCCGAGCTCGACAAGGCGCCGGGCCTGACCAAGCTAAAGTTCCGCGAAGGCGGCGCCTTCGAAGCTCATGACGATGGCGATCATGATGGCGATGCGCATGAAGCCGGTCACGCCCATGCCGAGGAGGCCGGTGGACACGATCACGCCACGGAAGCGGCCGGTCATGATCACGATCACGCCGCCGAGGCACATGACGATCACGACCACGGCCACGGCGCCTTCGACACCCACCTCTGGCTCGACCCCGAAAACGCCAAAGCCATGGCCGCCGAGATCACCACCACGCTGGTGGCCGCCGACCCGGCCAACGCCCTTGCCTACCAGGCCAATGCCGAGGCGCTGAACGCCAAGCTCGACGCGCTCGACACGGAAATTTCCGGCATCGTGTCACCGGTCAAGGACAAGCCCTTCATCGTCTTCCACGACGCCTACCAGTATTTCGAAAACCGGTACAAGGTGCGCGTCGCCGGCTCGATCACCGTCAGCCCGGAAACCATCCCCGGCGCCGAACGGATCGCCGAGATCCACAAGAAGGTGGCGGACCTCGGCGCAACCTGCGTCTTCGCCGAACCGCAGTTCCAGCCGAAACTGGTCGATGTCGTGCTCGAGGGCACCAAGGCCAAGGCCGGCGTGCTCGATCCTGAAGCCGCAACGCTCGATGCCGGCCCGGATCTCTATTTCAAGCTGATGCGCGGGATCGCCAACAATCTCAAGGACTGCCTGTCGCGCGAAAGCTGAGACCGGCCCCACCGCATATCGAAAAGGCGGGCGCACAGTCCGCCTTTTTCAGATCAATAGATGTAATATTATAACATTAACTGGAGATCGCAATGAACAGGAAACTGCCGGTCACCGTCCTCTCCGGCTTCCTTGGCGCCGGCAAGACGACGCTTTTGAACCACATACTGGCGAACCGCGATGGCCTGCGCGTCGCGGTGATCGTCAACGACATGAGCGAGGTCAACATCGACGCCGCACTGGTGCGCGACGGCGGTGCCAACCTGTCGCGCACGGATGAGGAACTGGTCGAGATGACCAACGGCTGCATCTGCTGCACGCTGCGCGACGACCTCCTGAAGGAGGTTCGCCAGCTCGCAGAGCAGAACCGCTTCGACTACCTGCTGATCGAATCCACGGGGATCGCCGAGCCCCTGCCCGTCGCCACCACCTTCGAGTTCCGCGACGAGGACGGCCTGAGCCTGTCCGATGTCGCCGAACTCGATACCATGGTCACGGTGGTCGATGCCGCCGGCCTGCTTGCCGACTACGCCTCGACGGATTTCCTCGGCGACCGTGGCGAAACCGCCGGCGAAGGCGATGTCAGAACGGTGATCGACCTCTTGGTCGAGCAGATCGAATTCGCCGACGTCGTCGTCCTCAACAAGGTCGGGACCGCCACCGCCGAACGGCTGCAGGCCGCCCGCCAGATCGTCGTCGGCCTGAACCCGGATGCCCGGCTGATCGAGGCCGATTTCGGCAAGGTCCGGCCGCAGGAGGTGCTCGGCACCGGCCTCTTCGACATCGACAAGGCCGAGACCCATCCGCTCTGGTACAAGGAGATGCATGGCTTCAACGACCATGTGCCGGAAACCGAGGAATACGGCATCCGCTCCTTCGTCTATCGCGAGAAGCGCCCCTTCGATCCGGCGAAACTGCAGCGCTTCTTCGACACGGCCTGGCCGGGCGTCGTCCGCGCCAAGGGCTTCTTCTGGCTGGCGACCCGCCCGCACCATGTCGGCGAGGTCAGCCAGGCCGGCGCCATCCTGCGCACAAGCCGCATGGGCACGTGGTGGTCGGCGGTGCCGAGGGAGCGCTGGCCGGACGATCCGCGCTTCATGACCGCGATCGGTCCCTATCTGCACCCCGTCTGGGGCGACCGCCGCCAAGAGATCGTGTTCATCGGCGCCGACCCGATGAACGAAGCCTGGATCCGCGAGCGTCTCGACGCATGTCTTGTCAGCGCCGAGGAGTTCACTCCGGACAAATGGCGCGACATGCCCGATCCGTTCGCCCGCTGGGGAGAGCAGGCCGCATGAAGGCGCAAGCGATCAGGAGATATCAATGCGTCTGCGAGGAATGCGACCCGCTGCCGCCGATCGAGGGGCTGGCAGCGCCACCCGAGGCCGAAGAGCGCAAGCCGGGTGCCGGCGTTCTCAGCAAATTGGCGGCGCGGCTAGGACGTAATGCGCCCGAAAGACAGACATGAAAAAGGGCGGCCGAAGCCGCCCTTTCCACACAAGTCACGTCGAGCGATCAGCGGCCGACGACGATGTTCGAGATCACATTGCTCGCAATGCTGATCATCAGGTAATCGTTGTTGACCTGCACCCAGCGATAGCCGCGCGGCGGAGGCGCCAGACGGTAGCGGCGGTAGTCGCGCACTTCGCGCATGTTGCGGCGCTCGGCGGGGCTCATGCGATGGCCGCGGCTCCACTTGTACTTTGTGACATGCACCTCGCGCTCGACGTGAACGGGGCGGCGATGATGCTCCTGCGCGCTTGCACCCGTCGCGGCAACCAGCGGCGCGGCCAGGAAAGAAGCGGAGAGAAGAACGGCAAACATCTTTTTCATTGGGGTTTCCTCGTGTTGAACACGCCCCGAACCTAGACCTGAAATGATGAACCGAAACTGAAAGTTAAATTAAACTTCAGTAATAAAAACACATGCTTGAAAGCATATATTAAATTAGCAAATGCGACATCACCCGGCGCAAGGTGATGTCGCTCCCGTTCACAGCTCGTCGTAATTGAACCAGTCGAAATCGGCCGTCTTCGCCCGCCCCGACGTGTCGAAGGCAAAGACGCCGGCAAACGCGCCGGTAAACGAGCCATGCTCACCGCGCCCGCCTTCGTCTGAAACCACGCCGGCGTCGAGCACCGGACCGATCGCCCGCCACGCGCCCATGCCCTCCGTCTGCCAGAAGAACTGCAGGTCGTTGTCGCGGATTTCCATGGCAAGCTGAACACGGCCGCTGGCGGGAAGCGCCTCGCCGCTGCCTGCGGGAAAGCTCAGCCGGCCATTCGGATAGTCGCCGTCGCAGGACAGGATCGTCACGCAGCGTCCAAGCTTCTCGTGCAGCGTCACCGCGACCGCGTGGAACTTGTGCCTGTTGTAATAATGCGTCAGCCCCGCCACCTGCTGGTAGGTGTCTGGATCGAACTCGACCACCGTCTCGGCCCGAAAACTGTGATGCTCCTGCCGCCGCGCCACCAGCGCCTGTTCGAACCATGAGCCGATGCTCTCGCGGGCGATCAGCCTCAAATGACCGGGCCGTTCCGTGAGGTTGAATATCCGCTCCGGCTTCGGCGTCCGCAACCACTGGAAATCAGCAGGCAGCGTGCCGCCATCGAAGCTGTACTCGCTGCGCATCGGCTTTTCGGCCTGCACGGCATCACCAAGTCCCGGTACGGTGACGTCGGGAACCGTGGTGCCATTTTCGAGGTAGAGCCAGCCGTCATCCTTCCAGACGCATTTCTGCAGGCTGGTTTCGCGGCCGAGCGTGCAGCGACGCTTCGGCGGCATCGGCCGGCCGCAGAGATGCGTATGATACACCTGACCGTCTGGGGTCTCGACATACTGCCCATGCCCTGCCCGCTGCAGAATGGCCTCAGGGTGATCCTTCGAGGTGATGAGGTGCTTGTTCGGTTGCATCTCGTAGGGACCGGCGATGTCGCGCGACCGCGCCATCGTCACGGCATGGTCATAGCCGGTGCCGCCCTCGGCCGTCGTCAGATAGTAATAGCCGTTGCGCTTGAAGAGATGCGGCCCCTCGACCAGCCCGAGCGAGCTGCCCGCGAAGATGTTGCGGATCGGCCCCTTCAGCGATTTCGTCTCCGCATCCCACTCCTGCAGCAGGATGCCGTCGAAAGCCGGAGACTTCGGCGCGCCGCCAAAGCTCTCCGTGCGGTGGTTCCACTGCATGTTGAGGAACCACTTGCGGCCGTCCTCGTCATGAAACAGCGACGGATCGAATCCCGACGAGTTCACGTAGATGGGCTCCGACCACTCTCCCTCGATATCAGGCGAGGTCACGATGTAATTATGCGCATCCTTGAAGTTGCCATCGAAGCGCTTGACGTCGGTATAAACAAGCCAAAACAGCCTGTCGGCATAGGAGAGACAGGGCGCCCAGATGCCGCAGCTATCGGGATTACCGCGCATGTCGAGCTGCGACGCCCGCTCCAGCGGCCGCCGCACCAGCGTCCAGTTCACCAGATCGCGCGAATGGTGGATCTGCACGCCAGGATACCACTCGAAGGTCGAGGTCGCGATATAGTAATCCTCGCCGACACGACAGATCGACGGGTCCGGATTGAAGCCCGGCAGGATTGGATTGCGGATCATGGTGACGTCTCCTCCCACAGGCGTGCATTTTGCGGCACGTACATCACATCATATATGAAAAACGCCCGGAAGATTGTTCCGGGCGCATCAGGTTATTCGCGTTCCGCGGACTTCGCCCAGAGATTGATGTCCGCCTCGCGGGCGTAGCCATCGATCTCCTTCAGCTCCTCGGCCGTGAACTCCAGATTGTCGAGCGCCTTGACGCAGTCGACGATCTGCGACGAGCGGCTGGCGCCGATCAGCGCGGAGGTCACGCGGTCGCCGCGCAGCACCCAGGCGATCGCCATCTGCGCCAGCGTCTGGCCACGGCGTTCGGCGATCTCGTTGAGCTTGCGGATGTTGTCGATGATCTGCGGGCGGATGAAGTCCTTCTTCAGGAAGTGGTTCTGCGCCGCGCGGCTGTCCTGAGGGATGCCACCGAGATACTTCGTTGTCAGCATGCCCTGCGCCAGCGGCGAGAACACGATCGAGCCCATGCCGACCTCATCGAGCGCATCGAGCAGCTTGTCGTCCTCGACCCAGCGGTTGAGCATGGAATAGCTCGGCTGGTGGATCAGGCACGGCGTGCCGAGATCCTTGAGGATGGCGGCGGCTTCGCGGGTGCGCTGCGCATTGTAGGACGAGATGCCGACATAGAGCGCGCGGCCGGAGCGCACGATGTGGTCGAGCGCGCCACAGGTTTCTTCCAGCGGCGTGTCCGGGTCAAAGCGGTGCGAATAGAAGATATCGACATAGTCGAGACCCATCCGCTTCAGGCTCTGGTCGCAAGAGGCGATCAGATACTTGCGGCTGCCCCACTCGCCGTAAGGGCCCGGCCACATGTCGTAGCCGGCCTTGGACGAAATGATCAGTTCGTCGCGCAGGCCCGCAAATTCGGTCCGCATGATCTCGCCGAAGGCGGTCTCGGCGCTGCCGGGAGGTGGGCCGTAATTGTTGGCAAGGTCGAAATGGGTGATGCCGAGATCGAAGGCCGTGCGGCACATGTCGATCTTGCGGTCATGCGGCGTGTCGCCGCCGAAATTGTGCCAGAGGCCGAGCGAAACGGCCGGCAGCTTCAGGCCGGAACGGCCCGTGCGGTTGTACTTCATTTTCGAGTAGCGGTCGGAAGCCGGTTGCCAGCTCATCATTCTCTTCCCTCGTGTAGAAACGGCGCGGGCTCCTCGCCCGCGCCGGACCATAGACCTTTAGGCACGTACTTCAAGAGCGCCCATTATTTCAACAGAGCCTGGGCCTCTTCGATGCCGAGTGCGGCCGGCTGCGTGCAGGTCGTCGTCAGCTCGATGAAGCGGCCTTCCTCGCCCGACTTCAGGATCGAGGTCATGACGTCGACGCCATGCAGCGTGCGATCGAGCGAGCAACGCGCATCGCGTCCCTCGATGATCGCCATCGCCATGTCGGCGAGACCCGCCGTACGATAGTTGGCGCGCGGTCCCTGCGGGCTCTCCTGGTTGGAGATGCCGAAGGGGTGCTCCCAGCCATCGAGCGGCTTGATGTCCTTGTCCTTGCCGCTCGCCTCGACCACGCCGCCGAAGAAGTTCGGATCAGGCACGTAGAGCGAACCCTCGGTGCCGTAGAGCTCCATGTTGGCATGGCGGTGAGACCAGACATCCCAGCTCGCGGTCAGCGTGACGGTGGCGCCGTTGACGAATTCCAGGATCGCCTGGATCGTCGTCGGCGTCTTCACCGGGATCGTCTCGCCGTTGCGCGGCTCGCTGGTGATCGTGCGGGTCGGCGACGCCATAGAGGTCATGGCGCCGACGCGCTTCACCGGTCCGATCAGGTTGATCAGGTTAGCGATGTAGTAAGGGCCGAGATCGAGGATCGGGCCGCCGCCGGGTAGGAAGAAGAAGTCCGGGTTCGGATGCCACATTTCCATGCCCGGGCTCATGACATAGCACGCGCCGGAAGTGACGCGGCCGATGCCGCCCTCGTCGATATACTTGCGGGCGAGCTGATGCGCGCCGCCGAGGAAGGTGTCGGGCGCGCAACCAACGGAGAGGTTCTTCTCCTTGGCGATGCGGCGCAGCTCCTCACCCTGCTCGAGGGTGAGAACCAGCGGCTTTTCCGAATAGACGTGCTTGCCGGAAAGAAGGATCGCCTTCGACACGGGGAAGTGCGCGTCCGGGATCGTCAGGTTGACGACGACGTCAACCTCCTCATTGGTGAGCAGGTCCTCGATCGTCTGCGCCTTGACGCCATACTCGGCGGCACGGGCTTCGGCGGCCTGCATGTTGAGGTCGGCGCAGGCGACGACCTTGAGGCCCTTGAACAGCGGGGCCAGCGAAAAGTAGGTGGTGGAGATGTTGCCGCATCCGATGATGCCGACGCCAAGTTCCTTGGTCATGATGGTCCTCAGTAGGTCTTGAAGGATGCGATCGAGCGGGTGATCAGGCGATCGATATCAGCAGGATTGTCATGCTCGACGACGTAGTGCTTGGTCTTGGTGCCCTTCAGCGCCGCGACGAGCTTCGGCCAATCAAGCGTGCCGTGGCCGACATCGGCCCAGCCGTCTTCGTTCTTGTTCTCGCCAGCTGGCGCGATGTCCTTGACGTGCGCCGAGGTAATGCGGGAACCGAGCTTCTCGATCCATGCGAAGGGATCGGCACCGCCGCGAACGACCCAGGCGATATCCGCTTCCCAGGAAATATCGGGCGCGCCCTCGAAGATGCGCTCGATCGGCAGCGAGCCGTCGGCGAGCTTGACGAATTCGAAGTCGTGGTTGTGCCAGCCGAACTCGTAGCCCGCATCCTTGTAGGGCTTGCTCATTTCCTGCAGCCGCTTGCCGAATGCCAGCCAGCCGGCGCCATCGGTCGGACGCTCATCGGCCGCCAGATGCGGCGCATAGATGGAATCCATGCCGAGAATCTTGGCGATGTTCAAAGACTTCTTAACTTCGCCGTCGAGAAAGTCGGGGCTGAAGTGGCCGCTCGCCATGGTGAGGCCGTTCTTGTCGAGTTCGGCGCGCAGGCCCTTGAGGCCGGCATCGTCGAGATCGGCGTAGATGCCGCCGAAGCCCTCGACCTCCTGATAGCCGGCCTTGCCGAGCTTTTCGAAGATCGCCGAATAGGGCTGGAAGTTGCGGGCGCTATAAAGCTGGAAACTCAGTTTCGTCATAATATCCTCCTCGGGCCTCGTGCCCATTCATTTAATCGGGATCAATCCACGGACTGACAGGATTGCAGGTCGTAGAAACGGAAGTCCGGCAAGGCGCCATCAGCAAGCGGCGTGGCCGGGGTGAAGGTGATGCGGCGCGTCTCGCCCGCCGCCAGATCGAAGGCATTGTCGGAATATTTGCCGTCGGTCTCGGTTTCGATCATCACGAAGAGCGCAAGTCCCTTGGCGGTGACGTTGAGGCAGACGGAGCCGTCCTCCTCGACATATTCGTGCGTGACCATCAGGCCGGCGGGCTCAAGCTCCAAGGCCTTGTAGGTGCCGTGCACGTAATGCCCCTCGCCGCCCATGCCGTTCGACGCCGTGAAGCGCCAGGCAAGCAGCGTACCCGAGGGAATCTCGGAAACGTCGATGCTATCAGCCGTCACCGCAGCGTCAGGCGTGCAGACTGCCTGCACATCCTTGAGGTGCCTGCGCTCGCCCTGCATGTCGATGATCGAGATCGACAGGTCGACGCTGACGTCATCGAGCGTGTCGTTGACCAGCGAGAAGCGGATCTGCTTGCCGTCGTCCGATGGGATGGCGGCGACCGCGACCGGCTGGAAGAAACGCTTGACCAGATAGTGCATCGCCTTCCAGCGACCGCCGTAATCAAGGCTCGACCACGAGGCCACCGGCCAGGTGTCGTTGAGCTGCCAGTAGATCGTTCCCATGCAATGCGGCTTCAGCGACCGCCAGTATTCCACCGCCGTTTTGATCGCGAGACCCTGCTGGATCTGGCTGAGATAGACGAAATTCGGGAAATCCTTCGGGAAGCTGAAATAGCGGAACATCGTGCCCGCGATGCGCTCGTTGCCGCCGGCGTTCTTCTGGTGCAGCTCCATGACCGGCGACGCGACGTTCATGTCCTTGGCCTCGGCATAGGTCTTGATGACGGGCAGCGAGGTGTAGGATTGGAAGCCGAATTCCGAGCAGAAGCGCGGGCGAACGGAACGGTAATTGTCGAAGGACTTGTTCTCGTGCCAGACCGACCAGTAGTGCATGTCGCCGGAGCCATCGGCATGCCAGGCATCGCCGAAGTCGAGATAGCCCGACGCCGGGCTCGATGGCCACCAGATCGCATCCGGCGCCGCCTTCTTCATCGCCTGCTCGATCACCCGGTTGAGGCGGTCGTAGGAGACGAGATAGCGGTCGCGGTCCTTGCGCGATTCCTCGAACCAGGTGAGCGCGCCGACGAGCTCGTTGTCGCCGCACCAGAGCGCGATCGACGGATGCGAGTTCAGGCGGCGGACCTGGTAGTCGACCTCGAGCGCGACATTGTCGAGGAAATCCTCGGTCGAGGGATAGAGGTTGCAGGCGAACATGAAGTCCTGCCAGACCATGAGGCCGAGACGGTCACAGAGATCATAGAAATGATCATGCTCGTAGAACCCGCCGCCCCAGACGCGGATCATGTTCATGTTGGCGGACTTGGCCGATTGCAGCAGATCCTCGGTCTTCTCGGGCGACGACAGCGAAAACAGCGCGTCGGCCGGGATCCAGTTGGCGCCACGGCAGAAGATCTCGCGACCGTTTACCTTCAGCGCGAAGCGGGCCCCGGCCGCGTCTGGCGTGGTGATGAGCTCGACGGTGCGCAGACCGATCTGCTTGGTGACCGCACCGGAAGGCAGATCGACGGTCAGCGCATAGAGCGCCTGCTCACCGCTACCCGCAGGCCACCAGAGGCGCGGCTTGGCGATCTCGAACACGTGGTTGACGACCGTCTCGCCGGCGCCGACGCCGACATCGAGGCGCACCCGCTCACCATCGAGCGAGAAATGCACGGGAACGATGCCTGGGTTCTTGGCAAACAGTGTCGCTGAGACCTTGAGATCGACGGAGCCGTCGAGATTATGCACCTGCTGCGTCGTCACATGCTCGATGCGGGCGGTGTCGAGACGGCGCAGCGCGATCGTGCCGTATAGCCCGAGCGGCGCGATCGCGATGTTCCAGTCCCAGCCGAAATGGCACTGCGGCTTGCGCAGCATGTTGCCATTGGGGATCGGCGAGTTACCGGTCGAATAGGGAATGTAGAAGGGCTGTTTGCCCTGCCGGTCGGCACCCGCCGCGATGCTCGAATGCAGCACGATGCGGATGACGTTCTCGCCCGATTTCAGATGGCTGCTAACATCCGGGCGATAGCGGCGGAAGCTGTTGTCGGCCACGAGCGCCGGCGAGCCGTTGATGAAGACGGCGGCCACCGTGTCGAGATAGTCGATGTCGAGATACCAGTCGCCATCCGGCTCTGACACCGTGAAGCTGCGCTCGATCGACCAGTCGCGATGCGCCACCCACTGCACGACCTCTTCGTTGCGGCCGAAATAGGGATCGGGGATGAGCTTGGCGGCATGGAGCGCCGAATGCACGTCACCGGGAAGCGTGATCGGCGCGGTGATTTCACCATCCGTGGAGGTGAGCTTCCACGAGCCTGAGAGGTCGAGGTTGAACCCGTTGGTGGGCAAGGATGTCATAGCACTGTCCGATCAGGCCGCTCTCGGGAAGGCCCGTCACCGGGCTGCGACCGAATGTGGTATTGGAAGAACGGGCGAAACCGCTTGGGACGGCCCCGCCCGCAGCGTAGTCGTCTAAAGGCGCAGTTCCGTTTCGGCGTCGAAGATCGACGCCAGCGACATGTCGAAGCCGAGCTTGACCTGTGAACCCGGGCTGAAGCGGCGGGCGCCGTTGATGCGCACCGACATGGTGTGTCCGGCATGCTTCAGCCAGAGCAGGTTGTCGGCGCCCATCGGCTCCTCGATATCGACGGTCGCGTCGTGGGTCTCGGCACCGAGGTTCTCGTTGACCTTGATATGCTCCGGCCGCACGCCGAGCGTCACCTTCCGGCCCGCCTGCAGCGGCCCGCTCGCCTCATAGGCATCGACGTTGAAATCGACGCCATTGGCGGTGAACACGGTGGCATCGCCCCGCTTGGCGATTTCGCCGCGCAGGAAGTTCATCGACGGAGAGCCGATGAAGCCGGCCACGAACAAGCTGCGCGGCTTGTTGTAGATCGTCGTCGGATCGGCAAGCTGCTGGATCTCGCCGTTCTTCATGATCGCGATGCGGTCGGCGAGCGTCAGCGCCTCGATCTGGTCGTGGGTGACATAGATCATCGTGTTCTTCAGCGACTGGTGCAGCCGCTTGATCTCGACGCGCAGCTCCGAACGCAGCTTGGCGTCGAGGTTGGAGAGCGGCTCATCGAACAGGAACACGTCGACATCGCGCACCAGCGCACGGCCGATCGCCACGCGCTGCCGCTGGCCGCCGGAAAGTTCGGCCGGCTTGCGCTTCAGGAGCGGCTGGATCTGCAGGATTTCCGAGGCACGGGCCACGCGCTTGTCGATATCGGATTGCGGGATCTTGGCGACCTGCAGACCGAAGGAGAGGTTCTTCTCCACCGTCATCTGCGGATAGAGCGCGTAGGACTGGAACACCATGCCGATGCCGCGATCCTTGGGCTCTTCCCAGGTGACGTTGCGGCCCTTGATGTGGATCTGTCCCTCGCTGATGTCGAGCAGGCCGGCGATGCAGTTGAGCAAGGTCGACTTGCCGCAGCCGGACGAGCCGAGCAGCACCAGGAACTCGCCGTCGTTGATCTCGAGGTTGAGATCCTTGAGCACGCTGACGGCGCCGAAGTTCAGCGAAAGGTCTTTGATGGAAACGCTTGAATTCATGGATCAGCCTTTCACTGCGCCGGCGGCGATACCGCGGACGAACAGACGTCCGGACACGAAATACACGATCAGCGGCACCAGACCCGTGAGGATGGTTGCGGCCATGTTGACGTTGTATTCCTTCACGCCCTGGACGGAATTGACGATGTTGTTGAGCTGCACGGTCATCGGATAGTATTCCGGCCGGGTGAAAACGACGCCGAACAGGAAGTCGTTCCAGATGCCGGTGACCTGCAGGATCATGGCGACAACGAAGATCGGCAGCGACATCGGCACCATGATCTTCAGGAAGATCTGCCAGAAGCCGGCGCCATCGACGCGCGCGGCCTTGAAGAGCTCCTGCGGCAGCGATGCGAAGTAGTTGCGGAAGAGCAGCGTCAGGATCGGCATGCCGAAGATCGAGTGCACGATGATCAGGCCTGTAAGCGTGCCGTAGATCCCCATTTCACGCAGCACGATGACGATAGGATAGATCATTACCTGGTAGGGAATGAACGCGCCGATGACGAGGATCGAGAAGAACAGTTCCGATCCCTTGAAGCGCCAGTTGGCGAGCGCATAGCCGTTGACCGAGGCAATCGCGATCGAGACGATGACGGATGGGACCGTGATCCTCACCGAATTCCAGAAACCGCGCGAGAGACCGTCGCAGTTGAGGCCGGTGCAGGCCGTGGCCCAGGCTTTGACCCATGGCTCGAAGGTGATTTCCATCGGCGGCGAGAAGATGTTGCCCATGCGGATTTCGGGCATCCCCTTCAGCGACGTGACGATCATCACGTAGAGCGGCAGCAGGTAGTAGGCGGCGGCGACGAACAGCGTGCCGTAGAGCATGATGTTGCGCGGCGAGAGCACCCGCTTCGGCTTCTTGCCGTTCGGTCCGTCGAAGGACTTGACCGGTGCCAGTGCGACGTCTGCCGTCTTGAGAGCGATGGTATCAGGCACGTTTACGCCCTCCCCCGAATTCCAGATAAGCCCATGGAATGATGATGATCGCGACCGTGATCAGCATCATGGTCGAGGCGGCGAAGCCCTGCCCCAGGTTCTGCGCCTGGAACATGTAGTCATAGACATACTTGGCCGGCACTTCCGATGAGATTCCGGGTCCACCGGATGTCTGCGCCACCACGAGGTCGTAGACCTTGACGATACCCGACGCGATGATGACGAGCGTGGTGATGAAGACGGGACGCATCATCGGGATGACGATGAAGAGATAGGTCTTCCACATCGGAATGCCGTCGACACGCGAGGCCTTCCAGATGTCCTCATCGATCCCGCGCAGGCCGGCCAGCATCAGGCACATGACGAGGCCCGTTCCCTGCCAGAGTGCTGCGATCAACACGCCGTAGATCACGATGCTCGGCGTATAGAGCGGGTCGAAGGTGAAGCTCGTCCAGCCGAGCGAACGCACCACTGACTGCACGCCGAATTCGGGATTGAGCACCCACTGCCAGACAAGGCCGGTGACGATGAAGGACAGCGCGAAGGGGTAGAGAAAGATCGTCCGGAACGCATTCTCGAACCGGATCTTCTGATCCATCAGGGCAGCCAGCGTAAAGCCGATCACCAGGCTGAAGATCAGGGAAAAAACGCCGTAAAGGGCGAGGTTTTCGATGGATACGATCCATCGCGGCGCGGCCCAGAGCCGCTTGTATTGGTCGAAACCAACGAAGCTCATCCTTGGCAGGAGCTTCGAGTTGGTGAAGGAATAGAACACCGTCCAGACCGTACCGCCGAGAAAGATGACCAGGGCGGTAAGGATCATCGGGATGGATGCAATTTTGGAATTCAGATTGCGCAGCAACTGATTTGGCCGGCCGGCTTTCGCTGGACCCGTCATTGTGTTTCCTCCTGACACGCACTTGCTTCTGTGACCGAGAGCAGCGGCCGATGCCGGACACCGCTCCCGTCTCTTGCCCCCGGATGGTCCCGGCCGCATCGTCTGCGGCCGGAACTCATCGGGAAAGCACTGCCGCGAACCCGCCGCCACTGGCGATTAGGGCAAATCCGGCTTCCCGTTCCTGGGCGGAAAATCGGATCGCGGCAGCACGAGCAGACGATCAGTCGGCGGAGCCGATGATTTCGGCGAAGCGCTTCTGTGCGTCTTCAGGCGTCATCGAGGCATTGGCGAAGAACTCCGAGAAGAGGTCTTCCTTCTGCTTCTGGCTGTCGGCCGAAAGCAGCTGGTCGGTGCCTTCGACGATGTTGCCCTTCTTCAGGATCTCGAGACCCTTCTTCATGCAGTCGTTGGCAGCCTCGAGATCGACGTCGCCGCGAACCGGCAGCGAGCCCTTCTTCAGGTTGAAGGCAACCTGGGTCTTCGGATCGAGCAGCGTCTTGGCGAGAACGTCCTGCGCCTTCGACTTTGCTTCGTCCTTGAGCAGCGGGAAGTAGAAGGCATCACCACCGGTGGAGATGATTTCGTTCACGCCCAGCCCCGGAAGGCAGGTGTAATCGGTACCGGCCTTCTGGCCGGCCAGAGCGAATTCGCCCTGCGCCCAGTCACCCATGATCTGGCCGCCGGCCTTGCCGGTGATGACCAGATTGGTTGCCTGGTTCCAATCCTGGACGTTGCTGCCCTTGGACATCTTGCGGGCGTCGTCTGCAGCCTTGAAGACCTTGGCGATCTCGGGACCGGCAGCCACGTCGGCGTCCTTGTCCTTGAATACCTTGTTGAACGTGTCCTTGCCGGCGATCGCCACCATCAGCGTGTCGAAAGCGCCTGCAGCCTGCCACGGCTGGCCGCCGACGGCGAGCGGCACGATGCCGGCCTTTTCGAGCGCCGGAGCGGCCGCGACGAATTCATCCCAGTTCTTCGGCACATCAACGCCGGCCTTCTTGAAGGCGGCATTCGAGAGCCACAGCCACTGCCAGGAGTGGATGTTGACGGGCGCGCAATAGATCTTGCCATCGATCGTGCAGCTGTCGAGCAGGCTTGCCGGACGAATGATGTCCTTCCAGTGCTCGGCGGTCGCGACATCGGTCAGGTCGCGCATCAGGCCAGCCTGAACGAGTTCTTCCGCCTGACGGCCGTGGTTGAACTGGGTGGCGCCCATCGGATCGCCGCCGGTGATGCGGCTGACCATGATCGGACGTGCCGTGCCGCCGGAACCGGCGATGGCACCATCGACCCACTTGTTGCCGGTCGCGTCGAATGCCTTGGCGAGTTCGGCCACGGCAGCGGCTTCGCCGCCCGAGGTCCACCAATGCGTGACTTCGAGATCGGTGGCGTGTGCCGCACCGAGCGGCAGGGCGACGGATGCGCACAGCGCTGCCGCCATCAAACGAATATTCATGAGTTCTCCTCCCTCACTGAAACGTTGCCGGAAAAACTTAAGCCAATCGATATTGCCGCGCAACAGCCACCCCTTAAAATTTTCTTTTCGACTATCTTTTGCTACCATTGCCTGCCGAAACGGCACCGTCGCCGCAAGGCTGCACAAGCGATCAGCAAACCGATGTGCACCTGCACACTTCGATTATAACATTGTTTTATATATCTTTATTTCACAGGTATCATGACATAATTTCCAGATCGCGTTCGCAGACGCAAAAAATTCGTGCAAAAATCACCGATTCAACCAATGAGGGTGATTGGGTTGGAGCCATCGCAAAAAGCGCTCGACATTTTCACTGTAACGTTACAGATTTCAAGGCCCGTGGGAGGGAACGGCATTTGTGTATTCAGGCTTACAGCGCTGCGAAAAGCATCTATAAGCGAACCAAATCGCGTAGGACGGCCTAGAGGGATGAAAAACAAAGCGAATTTCGGGGCGACGGTGACCGAGGCATCTCGGGAGAGACCGACACTGAAGACGATTGCCTTCATGACCGGCCTCGGCATCACTACGGTTTCTCGTGCGTTGAAGGATGCGCCTGATATCGGCGCGGAGACCAAGGAACGCGTGCGCATGGTGGCAAGCCAGCTCGGCTATCAGCCGAACCGCGCCGGCGTGCGCCTCAGGACTGGCAAGACCAACGTCATCGCGCTCGTTCTGAGCATCGATGAGGAGATCATGGGCTTCTCGAGCCAGCTGGTCTTCGGTATCTCCGAAGTCCTGACCGGCACCCCCTATCACATCGTCGTCACGCCGCATTCGCACAGCAAGGACCCGATGCTGCCTGTCCGCTACATCCTGGAGACGGGCTCGGCCGACGGCGTCATCATCTCCCGCATCGAGCCGGATGACCCTCGTGTGCGCCTGCTCAGCGAACGCAACATGCCGTTCGCCACGCATGGACGCACCGATGCCGGGCTGATGCACCCGTTCCACGACTTCGACAACGAAGCCTTCGCCCACCAGGCGGTCGAGAAGCTGGTCGCGCGTGGCCGCAGGCGCATCGCCCTCCTCCAGCCTCCGAGCAAGCTCACCTATTACACGCACACCCGCATCGGCTTCCAGACCGGCCTGCATGACTACGGTGCCGAGGAAGTGCCGCTGCGCGTCACCATCGACACGCCGCTGGACGAGATCCGCAACGCCGTCGAGACGATGATGCGCTCCAGCAACGCGCCCGATGGCATCGTCTGTCTCGCCGGCAGCGCCGCCATCGCCGTCAACGCCGGCATCGAAGCCGCCGGCAAGCGCCTTGGCCACGACGTCGACATGGCCTCGAAGGAATCCGCGCCGATCCTCAACTGGATCCGCCCGGAGATCATCACCGCCTATGAAGACGTCCGCCATGCCGGCCGCGAGATGGCCAAGGCCGTCATCGCCCGCATCGACGGCGTCGAGCCTGAGATGCTGCAGAGTGTCAGCCAGCCGGTGTGGACACGACCGGGCAGCTGACGGAAGTCAACGAGGAAAGACAACGCATGACCAAGGCCCTCCTCATCATCGATGTGCAGAACGCCATCGTTGCGGGCAAAGGCACGCCCGAACGGCAGCCATCAATCGACGCCGCGCTTGATGAGACCGTCGCGCGCCTCGCGGCGCTCCGGGAACGCGCATGGCATAGCGGCGTCCCCGTCGTCCTCGTACAGCACGACGGCGATCCGGGCCATCGCCTCGCGGTCGGCACGAAAGGCTGGGAAATCAGGCAGGAACTCGCACCCAGCAGCGATGATACCGTCGTTCACAAGAGGAGCGCCGATTCTTTCTTCGAGACCGATCTGGTCGAGCGGCTGACGGAACGCTCCGTGACCCATCTCGTCATCGGCGGCTGCATGTCGCAGTTCTGCGTCGACACCACGGTGCGCCGCGCCGTCTCGCTTGGCTACAACGTCACCCTTATCGCCGACGGCCACACGACCGCCGATTCGGGCTCATTGACCTTCGCCGAGATCGTCGCCCACCATAACGAGACGCTGGATGATTTCGATGCCGGATCGGCGCTGTCGATTGTCCGCCCCGCCGCCGAGATCCAGTTCTGAACCAAGTCAACTGGCATAAACGCAAAACAGCCGGGCCAATGGCCCGGCTGTCGTCATTTTCAGAAAGCGAACCTTAGAAGGTCGCCGCACCGCTGCCCCATGGGCCGTGGTGGAAGTCCTTGCCGTCGAGACGATCGAAGCCGTGGGCGCCGAAGAAGTCGCGCTGCGCCTGGATCAGGTTGGCGGTGCCGCGGCCCTGGCGGTAGGCGTCGAAGTAGGTGAGCGCCGAGGTCAGCGCCGGAACGGGCAGACCAGCCTGAAGCGCTGCACCGACAACGCGGCGAAGCGCCGGCAGCGATTCCTTGACCATATCCGCGAAGGCCGGCGTCACGATCAGGTTGGCGACGTCAGGCGCCTTGGTGAAGGCCGAGGTGATTTCGTCGAGGAACTGCGAACGGATGATGCAGCCGTCGCGCCAGATCTTGGCGATAGTTGGCATCGGCAGCGACCACTTGAATTCGCGCGAGGCTTCCGCCATCACCGCAAAGCCCTGCGCGTAGGCGCCGATCTTGGCGGCAAACAGAGCCAGTTCCAGATCCTTGACGAGCTCGGGACCGTAAGCGACCGGGAAGTTGTATTCCGGCTTGCCGAAGATCTTCTCGGCGGCTTCGCGCTCGGTCTTCATCGACGACAGGCTGCGGGCGGCAACGGCCGCTTCGATCGCCGTTGCCGGGATGCCCATGTTCTGCGCTTCGATCGCCGACCACTTGCCGGTGCCCTTCTGGCCGGCCTTGTCGAGGATCATGTCGACCATGGCGCCGCCGGAGATCGGGTCGGTCGCGGCCAGAACCTTCTCGGAGATCTCGATCAGGTAGGAGTTCAGGCGACCCTTGTTCCAGTCGCCGAAGATGCCGGAGATGTCCTTGGCGCTCTTGCCGAGACCGTCGCGCAGGACGCCGTAGATTTCGGCGATCATCTGCATGTCGGCATATTCGATGCCGTTGTGGATCGTCTTGACGAAGTGACCGGCACCGTCATTGCCGAGCCAGGCAACGCAAGGGTCGCCCTTGTACTTGGCGGCGATCGAGGTCAGCACAGGCTCGACGCGCTTCCACGAATCTTCCGTGCCGCCGACCATGATCGACGGGCCGTGACGCGCACCTTCCTCGCCACCGGAAACGCCCATGCCGATGAAGGTCAGGTCGGTGTCCTTGAGGCGATCGAAGCGGGCGATCGTGTCGCGGAAGTTGGCGTTGCCGGCATCGATCATGATGTCGCCCTTGGAGAGATGCGGACGCAGCAGCTCCATCTGCTGATCAACCGGCTCGCCGGCCTTGATCATGATGATGATCGGACGCGGCGGGCGGATCGCCTCGACGAATTCCTCGATCGTCTTGCACGGAATGATCTGCTTCTTCAGATCGCCGGCGCTCTCGTAGAACTCGTCCGTCTTGTCGGGCGTGCGGTTGAAGACCGCAATCTTGTTGCCCTTTTCCGCGATGTTCAGAGCGAGGTTGGAACCCATGACCGCAAGGCCGATCAGCCCGATTTCTGCCTTTTCCACAATATCTCTCCGGTTAGAGCATGTCGCGCAAAAGTGTGAAGCGGTTTTGCGATAACGACATGCGGTAAAACAAAGATCTAAAGCGCAACGAGTGAATCTGAAAGATCGCGAGGCGCTTTAGTCAAATTGGACCGGTGTTGTGGCACTCTCTGGCTCATACGGCAAGTTCGATTCGCCCCGGATCGGTCGCGTATTGCGAGCGGCGCGAAGTGAACCATATTGCCAACGAGGCTCGGTTGTCGGCTATTTTGGCGTCGGCGGCATTCGAGCGGCAACGATGCGCGGCAGATATGCGACGTTAAGCCGCCCACGAAAATAAAGGAGGAGCAAGCGATGGCGACAATGCCGGCGAGAATCATTCACAGGTCCATCCAGAGAAACTGGCGAGACGTATGGGCTTTTGCCGGTGCGCCCGAGAACATGCCGCTCTGGGCATCGGGCCTCGCCTCAGGCCTGGAGAAAAGCGGAGATGACTGGGTCGCCACGGGCGTCCTCGGCACGGTGCGCGTCAGCTTCGCTCCCCACAACGAATTCGGCGTTCTCGACCATACCGTCACGATCGCGAACGGCTTGCGCGTCTATAACGCGCTCAGGATCGTCCCGAACGGCGATGGTTGCGAGGTGATGTTCACATTGCTGCGCCTGCCGGATATGACCGACGAGCAATTCGAGGCCGACGCGGCGCATGTCGCGCGCGATCTTGAATCGCTGAAGAAGCTGATGGAAATCTAGGAAGCACCGATGACACAAGTGAACAACGAGCTTCGCATCGACTATGTCGAATTCAACGTCGCCGATATCGAGCGCTCCAAGGCGTTCTACGGCAAGGCTTTCGGCTGGCGTTTCACTGACTACGGCCCCAACTACTGCGAGTTCGACGATGGACGCCTGAAGGGCGGCTTCACTAACCTCGAGGCACCTCGCCCCGGCGGCCCGCTCGTTATCCTCTATGCCAATGACCTGCCGGCCGCGCTGGAAGCAGTCGAAGGCGCGGGTGGCAAGATCGTGCGCCCGATCTTCGGCTTCCCGGGCGGCAGCCGTTTTCACTTCGCGGATGCCGATGGATACGAACTGGCGGTGTGGACGAAGGCCTGATCAGGCGGCGAGATTGGCAGCCGAGGATGACGATCCGGCATCCTGCGAGACAATAAGCGCCCCGATGATATAGCCGGACGAATCGCGCAGCGGTGACATGCGGTACCGTGTTTTCTGAACGACGTTTTCCTCGCGCCGTTCATAAATCTGATCGCATGTTCCGCCCGCGAAACACGCGTCGAGCATCTCTTTGACGCAATCCACGAACCGCGCTTCGCCCAGCACGTCCTTGATATGCCGCCCGACCATCTCGAACGGCTTGCGCTTGGCGTAGGCGGCACTCGCGGCATTGGCGTAGAGGTAGCGATAGTCCTTGGTCACGACCGCGACCCGATCCGGCAGGGATTCGAGGATGGCCGAGTTCAGGAAATTGCCGTTGTCTGTATTGGGCACATAGGCGGCAGGCGCCGACACCCGCTCCCGGTCCATGCGCTCCAGCGGCGGCATTTGCCAGCGCGGAACGGTCGACCCGAGATACTGCTCCATCAGGTAGGAAAGCAGCTTCACATGCTCACGCACGGATTCGCTGTCTTCGGCATACTGATCGATCAGGCAGCCGACGAACTGCATCTGCATGTGCGCGTAGAACAGATTGGTGGCGCGATAGCCGAGGATGGTGTCGATAAGCGCATCGATCGAGCTGTCGAGACTGCTCACCCGCGCATCATCACCGACCCGTATGGCCTCGTCAATTTGCGAACATCGCAACGAGAACGCCTGAAAAAGCCCGAGCACGACACCTCCCATGCCGATTTCCGTGAGGGAATTGCTTCGATGTAAATGATCATGACGGCACCTTTACCGTTCATAATCCTTCCTGTCAGAAATCGGTAACATGACGCCACTTCATGTTCAATGACGAAGAAGGCTTGTTTTTCAATGACAAGATTTGAGGGATTCCCCTCTACATGATCTGTCGCTTGATTTCCCATCGGTCATGATACCAGAGCCACTGCTCCGGGTATTCACGCACCCAGCTTTCAACCTTGTCGTTCAGCAACTGCGCCGTAGCCGTCAGATCGAGATTGCCCTTCTCATCCCGGGGCAGCTCCACCTTCGGCTCGATTTCCAGCCGGTAGCGATTGCCGGGGAGGCGGATGCAGCGGGCCGGGTAGACCTCGCAGTTGAACTGGCGCACCAATTTTCCGAGCAGAGGATTGGTCTTCACCGGCAGGCCGAAGAATTCCGTCTTCAGGCCGCGACCGAACTTCTGGTCGACAAGCACACCGACCCCCTGCTCCGCTTCCAGCTGGCGGGCGAGCGCAAACGACGATCCGGCATGCGACGGCACCAGCTTGCCCATGCGGGCGCTGCGGAAGTCGAACACTTTCTGCGCCACGTAGGGATTGTTCGGCGGCCGGAAGAGGACGCTGACATAGAGCCCGAAGGCGGCACCGGCGACCGGCAAAAGCTCGAAATTGCCGGTATGGCCGGTAAAGACGATGAAGGGACGCGGATTTTCCAGGAGATCGAGGAAGATCGGGATGCCCGACACCTCCACCCTGCCCGGCTCGCTCTTTTCGGGATCGAAATCGAACAGCCGGTCAAGAAACACGTACTCTGCCGCAAGCCGGCCCATATTGGCCCAGCTTCCAAGCGCGATCTGGTTGATCTCCTCGTCGCTCTTTTCGGGAAAGGCGTTGCGGAGATTGGCGAGGATGAGCTTGTGGCGCTTCATCTTCGGGCCGATCTTGCGCATCAGCCAGTCGATGAAGTTGATCGCCCCGTCGGCCGGGAAAATCTTCAGGAAGTTCAGGAAGCCGAACATCACCTGCGCGATCAGCCACTGGCGAAAATGGTCCAGTTTCAGGACGATCCGGGTGATGAACAGCTCCAAGGGATCAATCCATCTTCAGGATGATCTTGCCGAAGATCTGGCGCGATTCCATGCGCTCCAGCGCCCGGTCGATATCGTCGAAGCTGACTTCGGTGTCGATGACGGGGTGCACGAGGCCACGGCCCATCTTCTGCATGGCGTCGGCCATGTTTTCCATGCGGCAGCCGAACGAGCCGAGCAGCTTCAGCTGCTGCTGGAACAGCATCATCAGGTTCATGTCGGTGGAGACGCCCGATGTCGAGCCGCAGGTGACGAGACGGCCGCCGCGCTTCAGGCAGAGCATCGAGCCCGCCCAGGTATCCTTGCCCACATGTTCGAAGACGACGTCGACGCCCTTCTTCTTGGTGAGCTTGCGCACCACGCCCTCGAAGCGGTCCGTGCGATAGTTGATGACGTGATCGGCGCCGAGCGCCTTGGCCTTCTCGATCTTGTCGTCGGAGCCAACTGTCGTGATGACGGTGCAGCCGATCTTCTTGGCAAGCTGGATCGCCGCCGTGCCGATGCCGGAGCCGCCGGCATGCACGAGGATCGTTTCACCCGGCTCCAGCTTGGCGTTGTCGAACAGCATGTGCTCGACGGTACCGAAGGTAACCGGTGCGACGGCGGCACCAACAGCGTCGACGCCAGGAGGTGCAGGCACCAGCAGGCGCGCCGGAAGGTTGACCTTCTCCTGTGCGAAGCCATCAAGGTGGAAGCCGTGAACGCCGGAGACGTGTTCGCAAAGATTGTCGCGCCCCTCGCGGCACGGACGGCAGAGGCCGCAGGTGCGCGCGCCATAGACGGCGACCAGCTGGCCCGGAAGCACGTTGGACACGCCGGGACCGATCGCCTCGACGACACCCGATGCCTCGGCACCGATGACGAGCGGCATCTTGCGCTTGGCAAACGCCATGCCGCGCCAGCCCCAGACGTCGATATGGTTGAGCGCGACCGCCTTGACGCGCAGCGTCACTTCGCCGGCGCCGGGCGCATCGGGTTCAGGCAGATCGGTGATCTCGAGCTTGCGGTCGTCGATCAGTTGCAGAGCGCGCATGGCAAAATCCTTCGCGGTCGCACCAGCCAGACGGCCGATGCGCGTTTATGTTTGCTGTTGCGTCCCGCAGGCCCTTGCCGGGCGCGGCCGCAACAATGGAATTTATGGTCGCAAACCGCTTAAGCCGGTTCCAGCGCCATGACAAGGCTGGCGTTCTGGCCGCCGAAGCCGAAGGAATTGGAAAGCACGGCATTGACCTGCGCGTCCCGCTTCACATTCGGCACCACGTCGAGAACGATCGCCGGATCCGGGTTGGTGTAGTTGATGGTCGGCGGCAGCGTGCCGGTGCGCATCGTCTGCAGCGAGAACACGGCTTCAACGGCACCCGCCGCCGTCAGCGTATGGCCGATCATCGACTTGTTCGACGACAGCGGAATGGACGCCATGCGGTCGCCAAAGACAGCGAGCATCGAGCCATATTCCATCTTGTCGTTCTCAGGCGTCGAGGTGCCGTGGGCGTTGATGTAGCCGATATCGCCTTCATCCATGCCGGCATCGGCAAGCGCCGCGCGGATCGTCGCGATCGCCGGGCCGCCATCGGGCGAGGACCGGGTGCGATGGAAGCTGTCGGCCTTCTCGCCGGCACCCTTCATGATGCCAAGTACCTTCGCACCGCGCGCAATCGCCGATTCCAGCGATTCCAGCACCAGCGTCGCGGCACCTTCCGCGATGACGAAACCGTCGCGGTCCTTGCTGAACGGCTTGGAAGCCTTGGTCGGATTGTCGTTCTGCGTCGACAGGGCCGAGAGCAGCGAGAAGCGGATCAACGCCTCGGCACTCACCGAGCCGTCGGTCGCAACGGCAAGCGCGCGGTTCGTGCGCCCCTGGCGGATCGCCTCGATGCCGAGCTGGATCGCGGTCGCGCCCGAAGCACAGGCCGTCGACAACGTCACCGGAAGACCACGCGTACCGAAACGATCGGCAAGACGCTCGGAGATGGCGCCGAACAGCGCCGCCTCATGGAAAGCCGGATCGGGACGCTGGCGCATCGCGGTCAGGAAGCGGTCGTAGGCATCGCCCGGCTGCGAGGGCGGCGGCGAACGATCGCCGAGTTCGAAGCGGGCAATCCATTCCGGCTCGATCGGCGGTGCGGCGAGAAACAGCGGGCCGTTGAAATCGCCTGATATATCGGCGTCAGCCAGTGCCTCGATCGTCGTCTCGCGCGCGAAGGCATAGGAGCGCTCGACGGCGTTCGGTGCCGGAACGTCGATGAAATCGACAGTGCCGGCGATGCGCGTCGACAGACCGTCCGTCGGAAAGCGGTTGATGTCGTGGATACCGGATTTGCCCGATATCAGCGCCGACCAGTTGTCCTTAAGGCCCTGCCCCAGCGAGGTCATGATGCCGACGCCGGTAACAGCCACGATCGGGCGGCCGAGATGATCCTTGTAAGCTTGATCCGTCATGTGCCTGCTCCTCACGCGTCCGCCGACAGAACGGCGACGCCTTCGCCACGCTGATGCCCGACCGTCGTGACGACAGCGGCCTTCGTGCCTGAACTCATGGATTTTTCATGGGTGCCGTCGAATGCCGGAACCTTGGCCTCGCCGTCGATGGCAAGGGCGGCCAGCGCCAGCCCGAGGGTGAAGTGCGCTTCCAGCCCATGGCCGGTCACGCCGCCGAAGCCGCGGATGGCAGCGCCCGGCAGCTGATGCTCCAGAACCGCCTTCTCGCGCGACGCGAGCTCGGGCATGCCGGAGGAACCGGAGAAGATCGCCGTGCTCTCGGCAGGCAGGCCCTTTGCCGGCTCGAGCAGCCGCTCAAGGCGCTTTTCGAGATTGCCGGCGCCGCGATTGCCGCGATCGCCCTCGATGGACGAGATCGTCGAATAGATATGGGCACCGCGCGATTCGGCATGCGCCCGCGATTCGAGCACCAGGAACGCGCCGAGCGAACCGCTGGTGATGCCGCCATCCTTGCGCGACCACAAAGGCTGCCAGTCGCCACGCGAATGCGAGCCGATCGCCTCGAACAGCAGAACCATGTCGAGACGCTCGGCCGAAAACGCGCCGCCAACCAGCGCATGCGAGGATTCGCCCGACTTGATGCGGTAGAACGCGGTCTCGACGGCGGAAATGCCGGCCGATTCCTCACCCATGAAGGTGCGCGAGGAGCCTGTGACCTTGTGAACGATCGAGATATTGCCGGCGAGCAGGTTTGAGAGCTGCGCCAGGAAGAGCGTCGGGCGAAGCTCGGTCGTGAGCTTCTCGTTCAAGAGAACTTCGCGGTCGTTGCGCTTCAGGCCTTCATCGACGATCAGCGTGTCGACATTGATGTCGCGCTCGCCGCCGCCGGCCGCCACGATCATGTCCATCGTGCCGCAGGCTTCGACATTGTCCTTGAGACCGGCATCGTCGAGCGCGAGGCCCGCCGCGAACACGCCGATGCGCTGCCAGTTTTCCATCTGCCGCTGATCGCCGCGCTTGGCGATCTGCAGCGACCAGTCCACTTCGGGCAGCGGATGGATCGGATAGGGCTTGAACTTCTCGGTCTCGACAACTGTCTTCGGTGCTTCGGCGGCGTTAAGCAGCGCGATATGCGGCTCCTTGCCGACGCCCTGACAGGTTACGATACCGACGCCCGTGATGACGACATCATTCTGAGCCTTGCTCATCCATTCACTCCCTGCGCAGCGATTGCATCCATCAGGCCGATTTCACTGGCGCGTTTCTTGACGATGTCACCAAGCGGAATTTCGCTGAAAGGCATGGTGCGCAGCTTCAGCTGCGCGTCGCAAACCTTCTTGCCGCCGCTTGTGATCTTGGCCTTGGTGACCGCGAAGCCCGAGCCGTCGTGCTCCAGAAACGCCTCGATATCGAGGACCGCCTCCGGCTCGACGAAAGTGCGCATCTTCGCACCGTCGACCGACATCAGGAACGGCATGGCCGCGAAATCGGTCGCCGCCAGCACCAGCATGCCGGATGCCTGCGCCATGGTTTCAATGAGAAGCACGCCCGGGACAAGGGGCATGCCGGGAAAATGACCTTCGAACACCGGGCTCTTAGCCGGCACGACGGAGCGTGCCTTGAGTGTCTTGGTCTGAAGGTCGACCGCCTCGACGCGATCGATCATCTGGAAGTATTCCAGGAGCATCTGATCCTCCGGCCGCACAGGCAACATGCCGTCGGCTAGAGCGCCGTGCATCCGATTGGACGCACAAAGGACGCTCTATCATTTTTTAATCGACAGGACCGAACCTCGCGAAAATCGGAGCCGATTTCGCAAACCGCGACCCTGTGGGCCTACTTAGTAACAAAACCGCCCGGCCGCCATGGTGAATGGCGACAGGGCGGAGAAAAAAATTGTGCGTATCGATCAGGCCTTGGCGGCGCGCAGTTCGTCGATCTTGGCGCAGAGGTTCTTCAGCACGAAGTATTCCGACGTGGAAACCTTGCCCTCGTTGACTTCCTGCGTCCACTTTTCGAGCGGGATCTTGATGCCGAATTCCTTGTCGATGGCGAAAACGATATCGAGGAAGTCGAGGCTGTCGATACCGAGGTCGTCGATCGTATGGCTTTCCGGCGTGATCGTATCACGATCGATCTCGCTGGTTTCTGCAATGATGTCGGCAACTTTATCGAATGTAGCGGTCACGCCTGTACCTCTTGGAAATGATAGTTTTCCCCCTCATAGGCAAATCCATTTCAAAAGCCAATGCTTTCGTCCAGCCCGAGGCGCAATTTGCGCAGGCACTGTTGCTCAAACAGCATGCACGCAAAGGCAGCCAGCACCCGTTTCCGCGACGTTTCGCCTCGCCTAGTTAGTGACGACGACCCGCGTATTGGCCAAGCCTGCCTGCCGCGTCATGTCGAAAAACTGCGCGGCATTATTGGGATGAAGGCGAATGCATCCGTGCGATGCCGGGCGGCCGAGACGCTTGAGATCAAAGGTGGCATGCACTGCATAGCCGCCATTGAAGAACACCGCGTATGGCATCGGCGCATCGTCATACTTCTTCGAGCGGTGGTCACGCGACAGCCACTTGGCGCTCCACGAACCGACGGGCGTCCTATAACCCGAGCGCGCCGTCGAAACCTTCCAGCGATATTTGACGAAGCCGTTTTCAGTCACCGTCATGGTTTGCGAGCTGATGCTGATCTTCGCGATCAAGGTCGAGGCCTCGGCAGCAACGGCCGATAACTGCAGCAAGGCGATTGCCGCAGCTCCTGCAAGTATAGTTCTCATCGTCCCCTCGTTCATTCTGCATGAATACAGTTGAACAAGACTACGACGGGAGACGTTACATCCGCTTAAGGAGCATGGTAATCAATATGATAACAGTATCGCGCTGATCTACAGAAGAAACAGGAAGATCACTAGCGCAACGAAGGCAAGAACCGAGCAGCTGGCATAAAAGACGGAGACCGCGCTCTCGATATCCTCGATAACAGCGGTCTCTCGTCCGCCGCCATTGATCATCGGCTCCATCACCACGACACCGGAATAGACGCGCGGCCCCGCAAGCTGCACGTTGAGCGCACCCGCCATCGCCGCTTCCGGGCGGCCAGAATTCGGCGAGCGATGCATGCCGCCGTCGCGCATCGCGATCTTGAACGCCTCGCGGCAGGCATCGCCGCCGCGTCTCAGCCAGGCGCCCGCCGCGATCAGCGCGATCGACAGTCGCGCCGCCGGCCAGTTCGCGAGATCATCCAGCCTCGCCGACGCCCAGCCGAAATCGACATAGCGTTCCGACTTGTGGCCGATCATCGAATCCGCCGTATTCAGCATCTTGTAGGCCAGCAGCCCCGGCAGACCGAACACCAGATACCACAGCGCCGGCGCCACGACGCCGTCGGAGAAATTCTCCGCAAGGCTTTCGATCGCCGCCCGGCAAACGGCCGGTTCGTCCAGCGTTTCCGGATCGCGCCCGACGATCATCGACACAGCCTTCCGCCCACCATCGAGGCCACCTTGCCGAAGACCGGTGGCAACCGCCTCGACATGATCGGCAAGGCTCTTCTGCGCCAGGAACACCGTAACGCAGAGAACCTCGAGCAGGATGCCCGCGAGCCCGAACAGCGCGAAGAAGAGATGTAACGCGACACCCGCGACGATGGCGATCAGTAGCAGGGCCGCGATGACGAGCATGCCGTTGCGACGGCGGCTCTTGCTTGGCAGTTCCGTCCGGTTGAACAAAGTGTCCATCCGAGAGATCGCCTTGCCGAAGAGCACGATCGGGTGCGGCAGCCGCGCCCACAGCACATCCGGATCGCCAACGATCCTGTCGAGCATCAGAGCAAGCACCAGCACGAGAAGATTCAGTTCAAAAATCATCGATTGAAGCTCATCAGGGCATCGGCGAGCCTGAGGTCGCCAGTGGTATCCGCGGTCACACCGAAGCGCAGCCAGGAAGGGGCATAATCGAACTTGCGGACCAGAATGTGGTGCACGCACAGATGTGCCTGCAACGCATCCGCGGCCTCGTCTTCGACCAGCGAGAAAAGCGCGGTACCGCCACGAATGCGAAGCCCGCCTTTGGTCAGAACCTCGCGCATCGCCTCGCTCCGCTGAGCGATCGCGCGCCGCAGCGGCTCGGTGTCGGTGCGCAGCAGGGAAGCGGCGATCGACAGCGCCGGCCCGGAGACGGCCCAGGGACCGAGCAGGCTCTCGAACCGATCGAGAAGCTCCCGCGCCGCAATGACGAAACCAAGCCGCAGCCCGGCAAGACCGAAGAACTTGCCGAAGGAGCGAAAGACGATGAGATTGGCGTAATCCGTGACATGGCCAGCGACGCTGGCCTCGCCAACCGTATCGCCGAACGCTTCATCGACCACGAGAAGCCCTCCCCGCGCTGCCAACCGACGCGCAAGATTGAGGAGCAACTCGGGCTGGTAGATCCGGCCATCGGGATTGTTCGGATTGACGATGACCACAAGCGCGTGATTGTCGCCGACCTCGTCGATCCCATCAAGCCGATCGACAGCCGCTCCGGCCATCACGAAGGCCCGCTCATATTCGCCGTAAGTCGGCCCGAGAATGGCGACGTGCCCGCCCGCCGCAATCAAACGCGGCAGAAGCTGAATGACCGATTGGGTGCCGGGCACCGGCAACGGCAGGCTGACGCCGCTCCCGTAATAATCCCGCGCCGCCTCGCGCGCCTCGTGGGCGAGATGCTGATCCGGTAGCCGGTGCCAGGCGCGCATGGGGATATCAGGCAGGACGGCCGGAAACGGGCTGATACCGGTGGAAAGGTCGAGCCAATCCTCGGGCTTGCCGCCATAAAGTGCTGCGGCGGCCGTTATGCCGCCGCCATGGATGATCGGCGCATTCATCGTGCCGGTCCGCCCGCGCTGCCCGTCGGTCCGCTCACCTGCGCCGCCACATCGATGAGATGCATGTAGGATCCGGCCACCTGCCAGCGCTGCAGGCCGGCCGCGCCGAGATCGTTGTTCAATGCGTCGGTCACCTTGAAAAGCCGATCCGCCTCGCCTTCCGAAACCACCGACGAATAGTGAAACTCGTGTGCCGTCATCGGCTGCGTGAAGAACGAGCCATTGATGGGGTAGACCCGCCGATAGCCGAGATGGCGCCTGCGTTCCTCATAGCTGGTAACCAGCGGCAACAGCCCGAGCATCTCGTGGCGCTCGCCGCTGGCATCCACCAGCCCGTCGCCCATCACCATATAGCCGCCGCACTCCCCATAGATCCGCACTCCGCCTTCGGCCGCCTGGCGCATGCTCTCGCGGAAGGTCGAGGCGGCGGCGATGCGTCCGGCATGCAGTTCCGGGTAACCGCCGGGGAGATAGATGGCATCGGCCGTGCGCTCCGGCGGCTCGTCGGCGAGCGGCGAGAAAAACGAGATATCGGCGCCGCGACGCCGCCAGCCGAGCAGCATGTGCTCGTAGCAGAAGGCAAAGGCGATATCGCGCGCCACGGCGATCCGGCTGCCGAGCGGTGGCAAACGGTCGATATTGGCGGTCGAGGGCCGTGCGAACCCTTGCCTTGCGACACGCATAAGAAAGTCGAAATTGCAGTTCTGAGAGACCGCCTGCGCCGCATGCTCGACGAATTTCTCCAGCGCCTCATGCTCGCCGGCCTGCACCAGACCGAGATGCCGCTCCGGCAGCGCGATCTCGGCGTCGCGTCGCACGACGGCGATCACAGGCATGCGGCTCGCTTCGAGCGCCTGGCGCAGCATCATCTCATGCCGATCGCCACCCACCTTATTGAGGATGACGCCGGCGATCCGCACATCGGCGCGGAACCCGGCAAAGCCTGCCACAAGCGCCGCGACGGACTGCGACATGTGCGACGCATCGACCACCAGCACGACGGAGAGCCCCAGCATCGCCGCCAGATCCGCCGCCGTCCCCTTGCCGTCGGCCGCGCCGTCGAAGAGGCCCATCATCGCCTCGATGACAAGCAGCCGATCGCCGGAGCGATGCAGCGTCGCGTTGGCGGCGATCAGCTCGGGGCGCATCGCCCAGGGATCGAAATTGAGGCAGGCGACACCGCTCGCCGCGGCATGAAAGGCAGGATCGATATAATCAGGCCCCGCCTTACCAGGCGCGACCTCCACCCCGCGCTTGCGAAGCGCCCGGAGGAGCCCAAGCGTCACCGTCGTCTTTCCCGACCCGGAGGACGGGGCTGCAATCAACAGACCACTCATTCCGTCTCCTTACTGCCGGACCTCCGGAACGGATCGGGATGCAACCGTCGTCCGGCCAGCGCACCCAGCCAATCGAGAGAACCACGCAACCGCACCACCTCGCCGACCACCACGATCGCCGGCGGCTCGATACCTGACGTCAGCGCCGCGGCCGGTGCCTCGCCGAGCGTTGTTTCCAGCACCTGCTGCGCGCTCGTCGACGCGTTACAGACGAAGGCGACAGGCTCATCGCGCGAGCGCCCCGCGGCAATCAGGTTGGCACTGATCTCGGCAATATGCTTCATCGCCATATACATGACGATGACGGGCGAGCCCTTGCCTATAGCATCCCAGTTTATCGCGTCCGGCACCAGCCCCGATGAATTGTGGCCGGTCAAAAACGTCACCGCATGATTGATGTCGCGGTGGGTCACGGGGATGCCCGCATAGGCGAGCCCGCCGATCCCCGCCGATATCCCCGGCACGATGCGAAACGGAACGTTATATTCGACCAGTGTCAGCGCCTCTTCGCCGCCACGCCCGAAGACGAACGGATCGCCACCCTTCAGCCGGAGAACGCGATTTCCCGCCTGCGCGAGCTCGACGAGGCGAAGCGAAATGTCGCGCTGCTTGGCGGACGGCTTGCCGCCGCGCTTTCCCGCATATTCGAGAACGGCGCCGGGCCGCGCCAGCTTCAAGCATTCGGCATCGACCAACGCATCATGCACGATGACATCGGCTTCCATCAGCCCCTTGACGGCAAGCAACGTCAAAAGACCCGGATCGCCGGGCCCCGCGCCCACGAGCCAGACACTGCCGGGATCCATCGCCGGGAGGTGAGAAAGTACCGTTTCGATCATGACGATGATCTATGCCCGGCGGACCACGACGTCAACGCCGCAAACGCGGCGAAGATGCCTATCACGATTACGCCGATTGCGGCCCCCAAAGCGGACTCAAAATATGAGGATATCGGCGCAAGCGGCTGAATGGATTCGCCAATGCGCTTGCGCCGAAATACCGGTTACGATTGCCGACTAAGCGTTGAGCAACGTGTCGCGGATCAGGTCGATGACCTCTTGCGACTGAATACCGGTGCAGGCGATCTGGCTCGGCAGCCCGTCCCAATCGCCCGGCGGGAAACGACGACCGTCCTGCTTGATGATCGTCTGGCCATCGGCGATACCGCCGCACACGACGCGCATGGCCCCCGAGATCGTGGTGAACAGCTCCGGCGCTACGACATAGACGCAGGCGCAGCTGTCATGCACCATCATCCCGTCCTCGACGGCATGCTTGTAGAAATCGATGTAGAACTGCGAGAGCTTGTCGAGCAGTTGCACGGCCTTGTCGCCCTTGGCAGCCATCTCGCCGAGATAACCGCGGCTCATCGTGGTGATCGCGGTGACATCGAGACCGATGACGACAACCTGCCAGGGCGCGGTGAGCACGATATCGGCGGCCTCTGGGTCGCCATGGATATTGGCTTCCGCGACAGGCGTCACGTTGCCAGGCACATAGAAATTGCCGCCCATGATGACGACCTGCTTCACAAGGCCGGCAATCTCTGGGTCTTCTTTCAACGCCAGAGCAAGGTTGGTCATCCGCCCGACGGCCACCAGCGTAACCTCGCCAGGATTGGCGCGCACGGTGTCGATGATGAACTTGTAGGCCGGGCGCGGATCGAGCGGCACGTCGACGACTTCGGGCACGTTGATGTTGCCGAGCCCGTCATCGCCATGCACGAAGGTCGGCCAGGCGCCTTCCTTGCGCGACGGATCGATCGTGACGCTGGCGCCCTTGGCGACGGGTGCCGGGATGTTCCATTCGCGCTTGAGGAACAGCGCATTGCGCGTCGTCGTCTCGATCGAGGCGTTGCCGAACACGGTCGTGATGCCGATCAGATCGATGTCGGCATGACGGTGCAGGAAAAGCAGCGCCATCGCATCGTCAACACCCGGATCCGTATCGTAAATCACCTTATGCATAATCGTCCCTCTTGCATGTTTTCATGTCATGTATTTGGCAGCCGCGCGACAGAACCGCTGCGGCGGCATCGGCGGTCACCATAGCGAGCGCTATTCTTTCCGCAACAGGGCGCGTGCGATCGCGGCCGTCGCATGCGCCGATTTGATTTTCGGCAGCACAAGCTCGGCATCGGGCCCGATAGCAGCCAATGCTGCGGATTCCGCAACCCCATGACAGCCCACCCGCGCGAAGACGACATCGGAAGGGTTCTTGATCCTCGGTGTCTCCCTCTCCAGCGTTTCGGCGTCGAAGAACACCGAGGGAACCGCAAGGCGCGCGGCAACCACCGCCATCGCCGGCTCGTCGCGACGGGAATCGATCGAAGCCAGCCCGGCCACCTGACCGGGCTCGATACCCGCCATCTCCAGAGCCGAAAACACGAGCGACATGACCTCTTCAGGCGACGTCGCGCGCTCGCAGCCGAGACCGAGCACGTAGCGGCGGGTGGTATCGAAGGAGAGTGCGGTCATGCGATGGAAAAGCCGGTTGCCTGTATCTCGCAAGCCATTGCAGCCCTAGCCGGTAAATGCAACAAGCGCGCCAACACAGTGCATTCGCAGTCCCACAGGTTCCTCCATTGTACGACCTTGCCCCTCACCTCATCCTCCTCCTTGCCGCCGCTGCTTTCTTTGCCGGTTTCGTCGATGCCATCGCTGGCGGCGGCGGTCTCATCACCGTTCCGGCAATGCTGATCGCGGGCATTCCGCCGCTGCAGACACTGGGCACCAACAAGGTGCAATCCCTGTTCGGCGCCGGATCGGCGACGATCGCCTATGCGCGCAAGGGACACGTCAATCTGCGTGAACAGCTGCCGATGGCGCTGATGGCGGTCATGGGCGGCTCGCTTGGCGCGGCGCTGGCGACCATCGTGCCCGGCGACGTGCTCCGCGCCGTCATGCCGGTGCTGCTCGTGGTCATCGCGCTCTATTTCGCGCTGAAGCCCAATCTCGACGATGTCGACAAGCACCGCCGCGTGACGCCCTTCGTCTTCGGCCTGACACTCGTGCCTCTCATCGGCTTCTACGATGGCGTGTTCGGCCCCGGTACCGGCTCGTTCTTCATGCTCGGCTTCGTTTCACTGGCCGGTTTCGGCATGCTGAAGGCCACCGCCCACACCAAGCTTTTGAACTTCGGCTCGAACCTCGGCGCCCTCATCGTTTTCGCCTCCTTCGGCGCAACGCTCTGGAAACTCGGCCTGATGATGGGCGTCTGCCAGTTTCTCGGTGCCCAGCTCGGCTCGCGGCTTGCCATGCGCATCGGCGCGAAGCTGATCAAGCCACTGCTCGTCGTCGTCTGCATCGCGTTTACGATCAAGCTCTTGTCCGACCCAGCCAATCCGCTGCGCGTCTGGCTGGGGCTCTGAACCTCAAAACAGCGCGAGAAGCAGCGCTCCGCCGGCGATCAGACTGACGCCGAGCCAGTTCATCATGTTCAGCTTCTCGCCGAGGAAGACGACGCCGAAGATGGCGACGAGCACGATCGACAGCTTATCGATCGGCGCGACGCGTGCGGCATCGCCGATCTTCAAGGCACGGAAATAGGCAAGCCAAGACGCGCCCGTCGCAGCGCCTGAAAGGCAGAGAAACAGCCATGTCTTCGACGAGATGCTGGAGAAGGGCTGCCACTGCCCACTCGCCAGCACGATGGCGCTGATGATGATCAGGATCACCACCGTGCGGATCAGCGTCGCGAAATCGGAATTGACACCGGCCACGCCGATCTTGGCGAAGATCGCCGTCAGCGCCGCGAAAGAGGCGGACAAGACCGCCCAGAAAACCCAACTCTGCGTCATCAGAACTCCACGCCTGCCTGCCCCTTGATACCCGAGCGGAACGGATGCTTGATCAGTTCCATCTCCGTCACCAGATCGGCAATCTCGATCAGCTCATCCTTGGCATTGCGCCCTGTGAGAACGACGTGAGTCATATAGGGCTTTTCCGTCTTCAGGAACTCCACGACCTCGTTGATATCGATGTAGTCGTAGCGCAGCGCGATGTTGATCTCATCGAGCAACACCATGGAATTGCGCTCGTCGCGGATCAACTCCTTGGCCTTCTCCCAGGCAGCGCCGGCTGCCGCCACATCGCGGGCACGGTCCTGCGTTTCCCAGGTAAAGCCCTCGCCCATTGTGTGGAACTGGCAGACATCGGAGAAATGCTTCTCGATCAGGTCGCGCTCGCCCGTCCACATCGCACCCTTGATGAACTGCACGACAGCGGACGGCTTGCCATGCGCGATGTGGCGGAAAATCATCCCGAAGGCCGAAGACGACTTGCCCTTACCCTTGCCCGTGTGGACGATGATCAGGCCCTTCTCGCCCGTCTTCGTCGCCATGATCTTGTCACGCGCGGCCTTCTTCTTGGCCATCTTCTCGCTGTGACGCGCGTCGTCGTGGCCAGTGGCCTCCGTCGTGGTCTCGGTGGTTTCCTCAGTCATATCAAACTTCCCCGGATGCAATCTTCAATCGGTCGGCGGTGTGGGCACCGCCTGATCTGTCGTGTGTATGGTCTGTGGCAGCAAGATCGAACTGCGCCGAATTGCTGCGCGGCGTCCAGAGCCGCCGCTCGATCGCCTCCAGCAGCCGCTCTCTCATCTCGTCGTAAGCGTGCGAGTTCTTCTCGATCATGAAATCGCGCACGCGCTGATCGGCGACGAAGGCCTGGTAGACCGCTTCGAAATGATGGTTGCCGACAGCGCCTGTCGTCGCCGCGAAGGCGAAGAGATAATCGACGGTCGCGGCAATCTCGAAGGCGCCCTTGTAGCCATGGCGCATGACGCCGTCGATCCACTTCGGATTGACGACGCGGCCGCGCACCACGCGGGCGATCTCCTCTTCCAACGAGCGGATCACCGGCTTCTCCGGCATGGAGTGATCATTGTGATAGATCGACGGCCTGTTGCCGCCGAGCGTCTCCGCCGCCGCCGCCATGCCGCCTTCGAACTGGTAGTAGTCGTCGCTGTCGAGCAGGTCGTGCTCGCGATTGTCCTGGTTCTGCACGACAGCCTGGATGGAGCGCAGCCGCTCCTCGAACACGCCGCGCTCAGCCCGGCCCTCTTCACCGGCGCCATAGGCATAGCTGCCCCAGACCAGATAGGCCTCCGCCAGATCGGCGCGCCGCTCCCAGCCCTTCTCATCGATCAACGCCTGCAGCCCGGCGCCGAAAGCCCCAGGCTTCGACCCGAAAATCCGGTAGCCCGCCCGCCTCTTCGCCTGCGCCGCATCAAGCCCAGCCTCTTCAAGCCGCGCCGCCTCTCCGCGCATGCGTGCTGCAATCGGGTTATCCTCCGCATCCTCATCCAGCGCCCCGACGGCCCGGATCGCCTTGTCGAACAGCGCAATCTGCTCCGGAAAGGCATCGCGGAAGAAGCCCGAAATACGCAGCGTCACATCCACCCGCGGTCGCCTCAGCAGAGCCTGCGGAATGATCTCGTAGCCGGTTACCCGCCGCGATGTCATGTCCCAGACCGGCTTGACGCCGATCAGCGCCAGCGCCTGGGCGATATCGTCGCCGCCGGTGCGCATGTTCGACGTGCCCCAGGCCGTCAGCCCGAAGGAAACCGGCCATTCGCCGTGATCCTGTACATAGCGGCGCACCAAAAGCTCAGCCGATTTCTTGCCGAGTTCATAGGCCGCCGGCGTCGGCACCGCGCGGCTGTCCACGGAGTAAAAATTCCGCCCCGTCGGCAAAACATCCGGCCGCCCGCGCGTCGGCGCGCCCGAGGGACCGGGCGGCACGAAGCGGCCATCGAGGCCACGCAGCAAGCCTTCGATCTCGGCATCGCCGCAGGCGAGGATGGCGGGCTTTAGGCGGGTTTCGATCTCGTCGAGGACGGCGCGGGTGGCGTGCCAATCGTCAGGGCATGGCGTCTCGCCGGACACGAACTTGGCGGCCAGTAGTTCAATACGCTCGACGGTATCGCCCTGGGTGCGCCACGGGTCGGACGAGACGTCCACGAGGATATCGGGGCGTGGCCCGATCCATGCGGCAGCCATGTCGCAGTCGAGGGGGTCGAAGGTTGCTCTGGTGGGTGGGTTACCCCCCTCTGCCCTGCCGGGCATCTCCCCCACAGGTGGGGAGATTGGCTGGGCTTGCCCGCTCGCTCGAACATCATCGTTTAGTTGGGGAGCAAGCCGCGAGTCGATCTCCCCCCTTGTGGGGGAGATGTCCGGCAGGACAGAGGGGGGTAATCCACCCACCAAGCTCTCCGCCATGCCACCGACACTGCCAAAAACATCCCCAGCAATCGCCCGCTGCAAACTCCGGTCGCCGCCCTCACCCAGCCCGCGCGGCACCCGCGCCAGCGCCACCGTCAGATCCGTCAGCAACCGCCCTTCCGGCGACACCCCAAACACATGCAGCCCATCACGGATCTGCATCTCCTTGAGATCACACAGATAGGCATCGAGCTTCTTCAGCGCCTCGCTCTCGCTCTCCCCCTTTGATATCCCCGCATCCTGATCGAGCCCGATATCGGCGACCAACTCAAGGATCTGCTTGCCGAGCAACCGGATCCGTCGCGGATCGCCGCCCGAGGCCTCGTAATATTCATCGACCAGCGCCTCCAGATCCTTCAGCGGCCCGTAGCTCTCGGCCCGTGTCAACGGTGGCGTCAGGTGATCGATGATCACGGCGGCGGTGCGGCGCTTGGCCTGCGTTCCCTCGCCGGGATCGTTCACGATGAATGGATAGAGATGCGGCAGCGGCCCGAGGATCGCTTCCGGGTAACAGCTCTCCGACAGCGCCAGCGCCTTGCCCGGCAGCCATTCGAGATTACCGTGCTTGCCCATGTGGATCACCGCATGCGCGTCGAATTCCTGGCGCAGAAAGGCATAGAAGGCCAGATAGCCGTGCGGCGGCACGAGATCAGGCGAGTGATAACTTTCCTTCGGATCGATATTGTAGCCACGCGCCGGCTGGATACCGACGAGCACATCGCCGAAACGCGTGAACGGCAGCGCAAAGGCGCCGTCCACGACATAGGGATCAGCCGCCGGATCGCCCCAGCGCGCGCCGATCTCATCTTGAATCTTTTTCGGAAGAGTTGCGAGGAAATCCCTGTAACGACTCACGGAAAGCGCCTCGCGGACAACCTTCCCATCACGCCCGGAATTGGTCGGCCCGTCCATGATTTCGAGCATCAGCGCATCACCATCGGCAGGGATGTCAGCGACCGGATAGCCGGCCTTGCGCATCGCCTGGAGCACTTCGATCGTACCCGCGGGCGTATCCAACCCGACTCCGTTTCCGAGCCTGCCGTCGCGGTTCGGATAGTTCGCCATCACGAGCGCCACCCGCCGTTCGGCCGGCTTCGCATGCCGCAGCCGCGCCCAGTGGGCGGCCAGCCGCGCGGTGTAGCGCATCCGCCCCGCATCCGGTTCGCTGGCGACGATATTGGCCTCGACCAGCGCATCGTACCGCGCCGCCGACTTGAACGAGACAGCGCGAGAAAGGACCCGGCCATCGACCTCGGGCAACGCTACGTTCATGCCGAGATCGCGCGCCGACAGTCCTTGCGAAGAGCTTTCCCATGCCTCCCTCGACGAAGCGGAAAAGATCGCCTGCAGCACCACGGCGTCGCTGGCCTCCAGCACCGTCGGCTGCCGCTCCGCACCGGGCGCCGAGACCGCGAAACCTGTAGTGTTGATGACGACATCCGGCTTGGTGGCCGCGAAGACGCTTTCGAGGATGCCCTTGGAGACGGGGTCCTTGAGACTATAGGCGAAGACCGGCAGCGGCCGAACCCCCTCGGCGATCAGCGCTTCGATCAGCGCCTCGACCGGGCGAGTTTCGCCGCTTTGCACGAGGGCGCGGTAGAAGGAGATGGCGATGGTGGGTCTTCCCTTCTCCCCCACGGGGAGAAGGTGGCCCGAAGGGTCGGATGAGGGGGCGGCGCCACAAGTGATGCCATCGCCGTACTGCTGCTCACTCCTTGCGTCGTTCGCCCCCCTCATCTGCCCTGCCGGGCATCTTCTCCCCGCTGGGGAGAAGAGGAGATCAACGTGAGACTTCCACTCCTCAACCCCAACAACGCCCCGCCCCGGCCACCAGATCCCGGCTTTCATCAACGGCGCCGCCGCCTCCGGCTTCTCATCGCCCGACAACATCGCCTCGGCATAGTCGAGAAACGCATGCGTATTCGCATCGCCCCCCTCGATCAGATAGGCCCAGAGCGCGTTGAGATCCTCAAGCGGCACATTCGAAAACAGCGTCAAACCCGCATCCGGCTTCGAATCTCCCGGCAGCACCGCGATCAGCGCCCCGTGACGCGCCGCCGCCGCATGTAGCGCCTCCAGCGCATAATGAAAATAACTGGCGCCGCCGAGCGCTCTGACGATGATCAGCTTCGCATGCCTCGCCGTGCGCTCGACATAGGCATCGACGGACATCGGATGCTTGAGGCTCATCAGGCTGGCGATGCGCAGCGACCGTCCCCCACCTCGCTGACGATGCGCGGCTGCTACCGCCGCCAGTTCGGTGTCGGCAGCGGAGAGAAACAGGATGTCGCCGGGCGACTGACCGAGATCGATCGCCTCCTCGCCGTCGCTGATCGTTCCCTGCTGGGCTAGAAGCAGATGCATCGTCTTGCCTTATGCGAGCGCCGAAATCGCCTGACGCACCGCGCTCTCATCCATCTCATGCAGCCCGATCACCACCAGCCGCGTACCGCGCGCCTCGCCGGCAGCCCAGGCACGGTCGAAATAGTGGTCGATACGGCTTCCGACGGCCTGCAACTGCAGCCGCATCGGCTTGCCGGGAACGTCGACGAAGCCCTTGAGGCGCAGAACGTCGTGCTCGGCAATGATGCCCTTCAGGCTCTCGACAAAGGCGGCCGGATCGGCGATCGGTCCGAGCTCTACCACGAAGCTATCGAACTCGTCGTGATCGTGCGGCGTACCATCCTCATGTTCAAGCTCGTGATGGGACTTGCGGTTGCCGATATCTCCCTCGGTGCCGATGCCAAGGCCGAGCAGCACGCTTGCCGGCACGTCGCCGTTCTTCGCCTCGATCATCGCGGGCTTGCGCGCCGTGCGCGAAGCGACCTCGTCACGCACCCGGGCAAGGCCGGCGCCGTCGATGAGGTCGGTCTTGTTGAGCACGATCAGGTCGGCGCAGGTCAGCTGGTCCTCGAAGAGTTCCTCGATCGGGCTCTCGTGGTCGAGCGTCTCGTCCTCGACGCGGCGGGCGTCGACGGCGTCGTGATCGTCGGCGAAGCGGCCGGCGGCCACGGCGGCGCTGTCGACCACGGTGATCACGCCATCGACCGTCACCTGCGTGCGGATGTCGGGCCAGTTGAAGGCGGCGACCAGCGGCTGTGGCAGGGCGAGGCCGGAGGTTTCGATGACGATATGATCCGGCCGGTTCTCGCGCTCCAGGAGCTTGCTCATCGTCGGGATGAAGTCGTCGGCCACCGTGCAGCAGATGCAGCCATTGGTGAGCTCGATGATATCGTCCTCGGTGCAGTTTTCCGCGCCGCAGCCCTTCAGCACTTCGCCATCGACGCCGAGATCGCCGAACTCGTTGATGATGAGCGCGATCTTCTTGCCGCCCGCATTGGTCAACAGGTTGCGGATCATCGTCGTCTTGCCGGCGCCGAGGAAGCCGGTGATGACGGTGGCGGGGATCTTCTGCTGGTTCATCAATTCAACCCTTCATTTTCAGCGGCAGTCCCGCCGCGATAAAATACACATCCGCGGCGACCGCCGCGATCATCTGGTGCAGTCGCCCGGCATGGTCGCGAAACTCGCGCGCCATGCGGTTCTCGGGCACGATGCCGAGGCCGACTTCATTGGAAACGATGACGAGGCGCGCCTTCGCCTGAGGCAGATAGGCGGCCAGTGCCGCGAACGCCGCCGCCATGTCGCGCTCATCCATCATCAGATTGGTGACCCAGAGCGTCAGGCAATCGACAAGCACCGCCCGCCCCTCGCCATCGATCGCGGCAAGCCGGCCTGCGAGATCGAGCGGTTCCTCATGCGTCGTCCAGAGGTCGCCGCGATCGGCCTTGTGCTGCTCGATCCGTGCACGCATCTCCTCGTCCCAGGCGCGGCCGGTGGCGATGTAGTGGCGCTCGAGGCCGCTGTCGATGACGAGCTGCTCGGCAAAGCGCGACTTGCCGGAACGGGCGCCACCTAAAATAAGCGTAGAGGATACCGTCGTCATGCGTGGACGACTTCACAGGAGCGCGTCCGGCCTGACGCCGACGCCAAAATCTCATTGTCTGCCATGACAACCTCCGTGCTGGCATTGGGCACATTTGCCCAGGGTTGGGCTTTGCGCCCGGCACGATTGGCAGGTCTCCTGGCTCGCGGGTCCAGGCGACGATCGGGATAGCCACGCAGGCCATCCCGATCGTGCCATCGGTTCTTCCTCGCCTTCCCGGCTGCAATCATGAAAAGGCGGACGATTCGTAGATTTAGAGGCGTCCAACCCCGGTTGATCATGGCTTGCATTGCCAGTGGCTTTTCCGCCGTCTTCCGCCCCTCGCCCGCCTGCACCACGCAGGCAGCCGGCAAGAGAACATCCGACGCCGGACGGAAGACCCTGACCGCTCTACAGTCGCGGGGTCGGCTGTGATGAAGGCGCCCTGGTTGGGTCCACCCCGTCACATTCCCTTTTCATCCGCACCGCTTTTGGCGATCCGGAACCATCCGTTATCGATCCATGGTTAGGCAAGCGCGACAGCGAAGTCAATCGACCGCCAATCGCGGCCACCAGCCAAATTGATTGACATCAACCCTCAAGACGATCATCTCTACCAAATTTATCGTCTATAATCAGGCACTTAATGTCATAAAAACTTGTTGCGTCAGCCGGGTTTTTGCCGCATTTGCAGCGCATGCGGCGCAGCACCGCAAATGTCCCCTCCTTCGCCACCCTTGAACGGGCTTTCGCCCGCCTAGTTTCCCCATCATGCGCCTGAAAATCAATCTTAGACGGCTCGGCCCGCTACACACACTGCTCGATGCGGGGCGCATGCGCGCGCTCCTGAGGCGCAGCGAAATGGGCATGGTGCTGGCCGGCGCGCTGATCGGCGTCACGTCTGGCCTCGCCGTCACCGGCATGAGCCTGATTTCGCGCGAGATGCACAGTCTGATCTTCGGGATCAGCGATGTCGAGCGTTTGAGCTCCTCTCAGATCGACGACAAGTTCCTGCTGATGGCGGCCCCCGTCTGCGGCGGCATCCTTCTCGGTCTTCTGATGTATGTGCTGGCGAAGACCCGCAAGAAGCCGATGGTCGACCCGATCGAGGCCAACGCGCTGCATGGCGGCCGCCTGTCCTTGACCGACAGCATCATCGTCGCGATCCAGAACCTGATCTCCAACGGCTTCGGCGCATCCGTCGGCCTCGAAGCCGGCTACACGCAGTTGGCGTCCGGCATCGCCTCGAAGCTCGGCTTCAAGCTGCAGCTGCGCCGCGCCGACCTGCGCGTTCTCGTCGGCTGCGGCGCCGCCGGCGCTATCGCGGCCGCCTTCAACGCGCCGCTCACGGGTGCCTTCTACGCCTTCGAGCTGATCATCGGCACTTACACGATCGTGTCGCTCACACCGGTCGTCGTGTCGGCGCTCGTCTCCACGCTGGTCGCCCGGCTGCTGGCCGGCAGCGACTTCATCATCGATGTCGGCGATTTCGGCACCGTCATGCCGGCCGATTACGTGCCGGCCATCCTGCTCGGCGCCTTCTGCGCCGGCATCGGCATCCTGATCATGCAGGGCGTCGCCTTTATCGAGGAGCTCGCACGCCGCAGCTCGATCGCGCTCCCCTTCCGCCCGGCGCTTGGCGGCATCATCGTTGGGCTGCTCGCGCTGGTGACACCGCAGGTGCTGTCGGCAGGCCATGGCGCGCTGCATCTCAATCTCGACCGTGAAGTCGTGATTCCCGTGCTGATCGGACTTTTCCTGCTCAAGGCGCTGGCATCAGCGATCTCGATCGGCTCCGGCTTCCGTGGCGGCCTGTTCTTCGCCTCGCTGTTCATGGGCGCGCTGCTTGGCAAGTTCTTCGCCTATTCGGCTCCCTACTTCGCGCACGCAACGCTGACGCCGATCATCTACGCCGTCGTCGGCATGAGCTCGCTTGCCGTCGCCGTCATCGGCGGGCCGCTGACCATGACCTTCCTGGCGCTCGAAATCACAGGCGACTTCCCGATCACGGCGCTGGTCTTGGCCGCCGTCATCACCTCGTCGCTGGTCGTGCGCAGCACCTTCGGCTACTCCTTCGCGACATGGCGTTTTCACCTGCGCGGCGAAAGCATCCGCAGCGCCCACGATGTCGGCTGGATCCGCAATCTGACGGTCAACAAGCTGATGCGCGCCGACGTCAAGACCGCGAAGGTCGGCATCAGCATCGAGCAATTCAAGGAAAGCTTCCCGATCGGCTCGGCCCAGCGCGTGATCTTGGTCGAGGACAGCGGCAAATATGCCGGCCTCGTGCTCGTGCCCGATATCTACGCCAACCTCACCGACACCGCCGACGAGAGCAAGGGCCTCGACGAATTCGTACGCTACCGCAACGACTTCCTGACGCCGCAGATGAACGCCAAGCAGGCCGCGGCGATCTTCGACAAGACCGAGAGCGAAGCGCTCGCCGTCGTCAACAACCTCGTCGAGCGCACCGTGGTCGGCCAGCTCAGCGAAGCCCACACGCTGCGCCGTTACAGCGAAGAACTGGACCGCCGCCGCCGCGAGGTCTCGGGCGAAATCTAACCCAACAGGTTGTCCAGCCAGCGCTTGTCCAGATGCGTTTCCAGCGCGGCGGCAACCTCGTCAAGCGCCTGCTCGACGCCGGCGCGATAGTCGCGGCTTTGGCCTGTGAGGCCGAAGCTTGCAAGCAGCCGGGACCGGTAGCCGTCACTGGCAAACAGCCCGTGCAGATACGTCCCAACGACCCGCCCGTCCCCGGATATCGCGCCATCAGGCTTGCCGTCGACGATCGCGAAGGGGCGCACGCGGTCGGCGCCTTCGGTGATCCCGAGATGGATCTGGTAGCCCGAGAGTGCCTCGCCATTCTCCGCCGAAACCGCCGCGCTGTTGCGCACCGTCTTCTCCGCGTCCATGACGGTCTCGACGTCGAGCAGCCCTAGGCCCCCGATCTCACGCACGCTCCCCTCGATGCCCAGCGGATCACGCACCACGCGCCCTAGCATCTGGTAACCGCCGCAGATTCCGATGACCCGTCCACCGCGCCTGACATGCGCGGCAAGTTCCGTATCCCAGCCTTGAGCCCTGAAATCCGCAAGATCGGAAATGGTCGATTTCGACCCAGGAAGAATGATCAGCTGCGCATCGGCAGGCAACCGTTCACCGGCACGAACGAACACCAGCTCCACATCCGGCTCCGCCAGCAACGGATCGAGATCGTCGAAATTCGCGATCCGCGGCAACACGGGAACCGCGATCTTCAGCGCCCCGGCCTGCCCCCGCGACAGCCGCTCCAGCGCCACCGAATCCTCGGCGGGCAGCCGTGAGGCGGCCTTCAGCCACGGCACGACGCCGAAACAGGGCCAGCCTGTGAAACGCCCGACAGCAGCGATCCCGTCGTCGAACAACGACACGTCGCCGCGAAACTTGTTGATGATATAGCCCGAGATCATCGCCCGATCCTCGTCGGACAAGATCGTGTGCGTCCCGACCAGCGAGGCGATCACACCGCCACGATCGATATCCCCGACGAGAACCACGGGCACGCCGGCGCGCGTCGCAAACCCCATATTGGCGATATCGCCCGGCCGCAGATTGATCTCGGCCGGCGACCCCGCCCCCTCGACGATGACGAGATCGGCCCCGCGCGAAATCCTCTGAAAGCTCTCGGTGACATAGTCGAGCAATTGCGGCTTCAGCCGCTGATAGTCGCGGCCCTTGGCCTGCCCCCAGACCTTGCCCTGCACGATGATCTGGCTGCCGACATCCGATTGCGGTTTCAAGAGCACCGGGTTCATGTGCACGGAAGACGGCACCCGCGCTGCCATCGACTGCAGCCACTGCGCCCGCCCGATCTCGCCGCCATCATCGGCGACGGCGGCATTGTTCGACATGTTCTGCGGCTTGAACGGGCGCACCGAGATGCCACGATTGGCCGCCAGCCGGCAAAGGCCGGCGACGAGCACCGTCTTGCCGACATCCGAGCCGGTTCCTTGCAGCATGATGGCTTTGGTCATTGACGCGGCGCTCCTCAAAACTGAAGACGGCGTACAACGGCGTTTCAGCCCCGGTCAATCGCAACAGCCCGATCGCAACCGTTCTAAATGCGAAAGCCGCGCAGACCCGAGGTCGCGCGGCTTGCCGAAATACGCTGGCGCTTTGCCCATACACGGCGAAGCTCACGTTCCCCGGGACGCAGTACCTGATCCGGAGAAGCAGCGGTTGTCCCCCGCCACGTCGCTATTCTTAGCGCCACATTGTTACCGGATGGTTAGTGAGCACTTAACCAAATATGAATTCGCGCCCTTTTGGCGATTTTGTTTCGGCAACGATATGAGCGGGTTGAGACAGGCTGCCGCACGGGCGACAGGTTTCCGCAAGCAAGCACCTTGCATATAAGTCGCCAAAGACGACTCGCCGCGTCAAGCGACGAATGACACGACATGGAGAATGACGATGACCTCAGCCCCGTTTCCCGATTCCGAGACGATCGCCGCCAAGTTTTCCGCGCTGGGCGAACAGGACAAGTCCTATCTTGGGCTGATCATGGAAAACCCGGCGCAGGACGACAGCCTGCTAGATGGCATCCATCGCCACCTCGACAATGCGTCGCGCGCACCGTTCCTGAACACGCTGAAGCTCGAGGCATTGGGAAAATGGGTTGGGGACGCAGCACCGCCGCGTCTCCAGATTCGTTTGATGGAAGCTTCCAAGTCCAGCCAGCATCCGACCTATGCCGCCTTCCGCAAGGGCCTGACGGCATCGGGTGGGCTGGAGAAAGCTTATCCGCAGGCGAAGATCTGAGCCGGCTTAGCGCTGCGCGGCGTGATTGACGTTGCGTCCAGCATCCTGCGTGGCGTTGACGGCGTTCGCCGTATCGCGACCGACGCCACGGATGGTGTTGGCGCAAGAGGCCAGAGTGAACAGAAGCATGATGGCAGCACCAATCTTTACCGTGGTGGTCATAGTCGGAAATCCCTTGTTTAAAAACCGCTCTCCGCAGCCAGTCGCACGACTGCTGCGCGCTGATAACGCACTGAACCCAAAAAGGTTTCAGCCGGACTTTTCTTTTTTAAATGAACGATATTAGCCGGGCACGAACCTCGTGCCCGGATGACCTTCAGGCGGCGATCGCCTTGGCTTTTTCGCTGAACGCAAGCCGGATGCTTTCGGCCACCGTTTTCATAGGCGCGGTCATCTGCGAGATGGTCAACAGGCGGATATCGAAGGAGCCGAGCTCGGGCAGCCCGTCCTGCGCGCCGAGGATTTCCATATCTTCTCCGACATAGGAGCGTGGCAGCGGCGCGATGGCGAGATCGGAGACCACGGCGGCGCGCTGCGCCATCGTGTGGCCGCTGAGAAACGCCACGCGGAAATCCCGTTTCATCCGCTCGAGCTGCGCAAGCGCCTCAAGCCGCCAGATGCATCCCTCTTCCCAGATGGAGATCGGCAGCGGCTCGCGGCGATGCGCGGTGCCGCATTTGGCCCCGGCCCAGACCAGTCGCTCGCGATAGACGATCTCGCCATCGGTCGGCAGCGGGCGCGTGGCGCAGTTGATCAGCGCCAGATCGAGCCTCTGCTCCTCCATGCGCTTGCGAAGCCCCAGGCTCATGTCGATGGTCACATCAACCATGATACCGGGAAAATTCTCGGCAAAATTCTTCAGGATGCCGGGCAGGATGCGCTCCCCGATATCCTCCGGCGCGCCCAGCCGCACGACGCCGCTCAGCTCCGGCATGATGAAGCGCGACACGGCCTCATTGGAGAGAGCAAGCATGTTGCGCGCGTACGACAGCAGAACCTCGCCATGCTGCGTCAGCGAAACCGAGCGCGCGTCGCGCAGAAACAGCGTCGCGCCGAGCTGCTCCTCGAGTTTCTTGATCTGCATGGACACGGCCGACGGCGTTCGGAAGACGGCTTCGGCAGCCGTTGAAAAATTGCCGGTCTCGGCGATCGCCACGAAGGTGCGCAGCACATCGTTGTCGAGGAGCGGAATGGGACGGCGAAGCGGAGCTGTCATCATCTCATCTTTCAATTTTCTTGATACATAACACAATATCATTTTGTTTGATTGAAAGTCAACCAAGGTTCAATCTGGTTGGCATCGGATCACTTCGATGAAGGAGACAAACCGATGACCACTCGAACCCTGATAGAGAGCCTGCGCGACTTCATCGCCCGCCGCCGCGTTCTGGCGATGCGACGCACCGCCATCGAGCAGATCGCCCGCCAGCCCGGCCACCTTGCCGCCGACGTAAACGTGCCGCGCCGGTATGCGCCAGCGGGCATCACCGTCGTGATCGTCAGCGCCATCGGCTGCCCGATCCACATGATCGGCCAATCATTCAAAATGATTGATGATAGCCATAAACTCTATTCGTTTGATTGATGGGCCACAAAGGACCATATCAGTAACAACGAATTCACAACCGAGAGACGTCGGTCGATACGAGAAAGGACATTCGACATGACCACGATCACCTTCAGAGACAACAAGCTGCCCCATGTGGCTCATCATGACCACTCCCTGTCAGCCTATGCCCGCAAGGTTGCGCGCGCATGGCATCAGTGGCAGGCCGCACGCGAAATCGAAGCCATGCCGATCGACATGCGCAAGGATTTCGGCTGGCCGTCGGCGGATAATGTAGACGACCACAAGGCGATGTAATGGATGCGACATACCTCCCCGCATGAGAGCGGCGCCTGCTTACCCGCAGCGCCGCTTTCGTCGTTTTAGGCCCCTCGTGATTTAATCTTGAATATCAGGAACATGTATTTCTAAAAGGGGCTTTTGGCGAACATTTGTTCTTGTGAAAAGCCAATTGACCGACGTCAATTCAAGCAATGTCGCATTTTTGCTCTTTGCGGCCGCATTTTTCCATGAGAATGTCGCTTTCTGAATATCTAAGCGGCGCAATCCAAGCACCAATAGCGCATTGGCCCTCCATCATGGATTTCTCGCATGAGCAAGATGTCGCATAAGAAACGCTCCATCGTCTTCTTCATGGTACCGCAGTTTACGATGCTGCCCTTTTCGGCCGCGATCGATACGCTGCGCATCGCCAACCGCATGCTGGGCTACCAGGCCTATACCTGGCGCCTGACATCGGTGGATGGCGAAAAGGTCTATTCCTCCTGCGGCATCGGCGTCGAGGCCAACACGTCGCTGGCCGACGAGCGTCGCAACCTCGGCGGCGAGAACCGCCCGAGCATGGTGCTGGTCTGTTCCGGCATCGACGTCGAGGAATTCAACAACAAGTCCGTCAATGCGTGGTTGCGCGAATCCTACAATCGCAGCGTCGCCGTCGGCAGCCTCTGTACGGGCGCGCATGTGCTTGCCCAGGCCGGTCTCCTGAATGGCAAGCGCTGCGCGATCCACTGGGAAAACCTGCCGGGCTTCTCCGAAGCCTTCCCGCAGGCGGAGGTCTATGCCGATCTCTACGAAGTGGACAGCAATCTCTACACCTGCGCCGGCGGCACCGCCTCGCTCGACATGATGCTCAACCTTATCGGCGAGGATTTCGGCGAGACGCTGGTGAACCGCGTCTGCGAGCAGCATCTGACCGACCGCGTACGCAGCCCGCACGACCGTCAGCGCCTGCCGCTGCGCGCCCGCCTCGGCGTCCAGAACGGCAAGGTCCTGTCGATCATCGAATTGATGGAAGGCAATCTCGCCGAGCCGCTGTCGCTTCTGGAGATCGCCGACGGCGCCGGCCTGTCGCGCCGACAGATCGAACGCCTGTTCCGCCAGGAAATGGGTCGTTCCCCTGCCCGCTATTATCTTGAAATCCGGCTTGATCGCGCCCGTCATCTGCTGGTGCAATCGTCGATGCCTGTTGTCGAAGTGGCTGTTGCCTGCGGCTTCGTGTCCGCGTCGCACTTTTCCAAGTGTTATCGCGAACTCTACCACCGCTCGCCGCAGCAGGAGCGCGCCGAGCGGAAGATGACGATGGCGACCGCGCGCCAGGCGATCGCGGCCTGAGCCTTACGACAAGTGTCCACGATAGCGGCCGTAAACCGCTATCGTGGATGCGACATCACTCCGCCGCGTTCGTCACCACGCGCGCGTCGGAATAGACCTGGTTACGCCCATGATGCTTGGCCATGTAGAGATACTGGTCGGCGGCGTTGAGATAGTTCTCGAACGTCTCGTAGCCGCCGATTTCGGCGACGCCAATGGAGACGGTGACAGAAATGTCTTCGTCCTCGGCCACGATCTTCAGCGCTTGAATTTCCTCGCGCACCCGGTCGCAAAGCGCCGTCGCGGCCGCTGAGTCCAGCCCGGCGAAAAGCATAGCGAACTCCTCGCCACCCACGCGCGACAGGAGATTGTCAGTGCCGATAAATTCGCTCTGCAGCCGCATCGCAACCGCCTTCAGCACCCGGTCGCCGATCTCGTGGCCATAGGTGTCGTTCAGCCGCTTGAAATGGTCGATGTCGAGAACGGCGACGGAGGCGGGTCGCGAGCCGCGCAGACACTCCGTGATGATCCGCGGTCCCTGGTCGTAGAAATAACGCCTGTTGTAGAGCCCGGTCAGATAGTCGCTCGCCGCTGCAGCCCGCAGCTGTTTGATCTGCGTCAGCGTCTCGATATTGTGCGAGATGCGACATTGAAGTTCCTCGGGCACGAACGGACGATAGACGAAATCGCTGGCGCCGGCCTTCAGAAAGCTCGCGGACAGAAAGCGGTCTCCCGACGAGGAAATACCGATCACCCGGATCCGCTCGGTGCTGTAGCGATTGCGGATCCGCCGCGTCAGTTCGTATCCGTCCATGTCGGGCATGTGATGGTCGGTGAGAACGAGCTCGATATCGGCGTGCTTCTCCAGCACCTCCAGCGCCTCGATGCCGGTACCGGCCTGACACACCTTGAACTGCTGCGCTTCCAGCAGCTCGACGAGCGCACTTCGGGCGGAAACGATATCGTCGACGACGAGGACACGCGTTCTCCGGTTGGAGATGGCGCGGCGCACGGCGGCGATCAGATTGTCGAGCGCAAACTCGTTATCCTTCAAGACATAGTCGATGACATTGCGCGATGTGATCCGGTTGCGCACGTCGGCATTGAACGACCCGGTAAAGACGATGGCCGGGATGTCATGCGCAAGAATCTGGTCAAGCGCTTCTCCATCCCGCGCGCCGGGCAGATTGAGGCCGACAACTGCCATGCTGAAACCATCCTCGGCCTCCAGAAGCGCTGCATCGAGCGCCTCCTGGGATCCGCAATGCGTCACCGTCAACCCGAGCTCCGTCTCGAAACGGTGCGATAGCACGGACGAGAACATGCGCGAATCCTCGACCAGAAGAACCGTGCGCCCCTCGCGTTGCGAGGCCTGTCGTTCACGCAGAATGTCTGATTTCATGTCGGTCACCCGCCTTGTTGGGCTTTGCCTGGCGAACAAAAATGCGTCCCGCGCCGCATCCGGTCAAAAGACCGCAGGCGGGGCGCGAAAAGCGATTTTCATCGGTTGGGTATGGGAGTGGACAGCACTCCCGGGAGTGCAATCACACTCCCGGGAGGGATGCCTGCACCCCGGTGCATGGATTAGCGGATGCGGCCGCTTAGGCGCTCTTGCGCACCGGCTGTATCGACTGGATCTGCAGAAGCGTGTCGAGGTTCTGATTGACGCGGCAATAGAACTCTTCGTCGATGAACGGACGCAGCATGAAGTCGTTTCCGCCGGCCTTCAGGAAGCGCGCCGAGAGCAGACGGTTGGAAGACGACGAGACCCCGATGATCCTCAGCTCATGCGAGCCGATACTGGAACGGATGCGGCGGGTAAGCTCGAAGCCGTCGATATCGGGCATGTTGTAGTCGGTAATCATCAGGCCGATATCGCGGTTTGCCTTTAGGGTTTCGAGCGCCTTGGCGCCGCTATCGGCCGTGCTGACGCGGAAATTGTAGCGCTTGAGGCGGCTGGACAGCAGCGCACGCGCCGTCGGGCTGTCATCGACGATCAGCACGTGGTGACGATGGTTGGTCAGGAAGCGGCAGACGGATTCAGCCAGGAGATCGACGGCGAAGACATTGTCCTTCAGGATGTAGTCGACGATCTCCTTGGCGACCAGCTTGTCGCGCATGCCTTCCTGGAAGGTGCCGGTGAACACGATCGTCGGGATACTGAGATCCACCAGATATTCCAAAGCCTCACCGTTTTCGGCGCCCGGCAGGTTGATATTGGAAATGGCGAGTGTGATTTCCTGGGAGGACTTGTCGTAGCAGAGCTGCAACTCTTCGAAGTTGCGGCAGATTTCGACCTCGATGTCGAAAAGCTCCTTCAGGCGCTTGCTGATCATCGAGGTGAAGACGTTGGAGTCTTCGGCGACAACAATACGTACATTCTCAAACGTGCCACCGGAATACTGCATCCCGGAAATACCCAAAAAAGCCATTTCAAAACCCCAAGAAGAAAATCGTCTGCTTGGTTCAAATCGCTACATCAGGGTGTTTGAATAAGTATTAAACGGACACGTTCTTGACCGGACAAACTAGCGTCCGGCGCAAAGAGCGCGGCTTTCTTGGCAACATGATTAAAGGACTATTCAGCGTGTTGTAATCTATAACCTAGTGATCGGTTCACTACATCACGTGCAGTCAACAACGAGCACAAGCAGAGCCTGTGCCCGCATTGATCTAGCCTTCAGACTTCCCACGAAGACGGCGCACCCTGCCATCACCTTCCTCGATATCACGGCTATCGACTGGTTCGTCCGCCACGGGCTCAGGCGCCAGTATCGCCGCATCCGGCGTGACCGTATCGGGCTGGCGGTGAAACACCACATCGCTCTGCGGCAGCGGGATTTCGATCGCCTCCTGGCGGAAACGCTTGAGGATCGCGATCCTCAGATCATTGCGCACCTTCAACCCGTCGCCCATGTCGCCGAGCATGAAGCGCAACTCGAAATCCAACGAATAAGGACCGAAGCGCAGGAACTCGACATGCGGCTCCGGATTGCGCAGCACAAGCGGCACGGCGTTCACCAGCTCGAGCAGGATATCCATCACCTTCTGCGGATCGGAATCGTAGCTCACCGAAACAGGGATTTCGGAGCGCCCCATCTTGTTGCGATGGGTCCAGTTGCCGACATTGGCGTTGATCAGCTCCGAGTTCGGTACGATGATCGACTGCTTGCGGAACGTCTCGATCTCCGTCGCACGCACCGAGATGCGCTTGACGATACCCTCGGCCGTCCCCGAGACGACGTGGTCGCCAACCTTGAACGGCCGCTCGACCAGCAGGATGAGGCCGGACACGAAGTTCGACACGATGTTCTGCAAGCCGAAACCGATACCGACGGACAGTGCCGAGGCGACCAGCGCGAAGCTCGACAGATCGATACCCGCGGCCGACACGCCGATCAGCGCCGCGATGCCGACGCCCAGATAGCCGATGCCCGTCTTGACCGAGTTGCGCACGCCAAGGTCGACATGGCTGCGGGCCATGACGTTGTTATCAAGCCAGCGCTGGATCCAGCGCGTCAGGAGATAGCAGCCAGCGAACAGCAGGATACCCGTGAGTATGCCGACCAGCGAAATGCTGATGCCGCCAAGCCTGACCTCGGTGAACAGGCGGTAGGCGATCAGCTGCAGGTCCTGCACATGGAAGCCCCAGAGCAGCAGGATAAGCGGAATACCGGTCGCCAGCGCCACACCATAGATGCAGAAGCCGACGAGCAGCCCGACCTGGTCGATCACGACAGGCCCGAGCTTGAAGCGCGTCGCCAGATACTGGCCAGGCCGCGTATCGCCGAAGGTTTCCGTTCGCGAAATCGCCTTGCCCGAGAGCAGGCCGATATAGGTCGTGACGCCGATCGCGCCGGTAAAGATCAGCTGCGAAGCGATGAAGCGCGCGAAACCGACATAACCGGTCAGCGCCGCGAAGATGAGACCGCCGCCGAGCACGCGAAGCACGATCGCCAGCCCCTTCGGCCAATGCCGGCCGGGCGCATCGGGATCGCGGCTCTTCGCCATCATCGGTCGCCCGAAGGACGCCGCGATCAGGATCAGACCGATGATCAAGGCCGCGATCCAGCTTCTGACGACGGTCAGAACCAGAGGCGAACCCATCGATTCGCTGATGCTGCCGAAGAAGAAGTCCAGCGCATGGACGATCGCCATCGCCAATAGGCAGGCGCTGATCGAGCTCGCGCCACGATTGGACAGGCGGACGAGACGCCACTGCGGATCGCGTGGCGCGAATACGGCATTGGTGAAGCGCCGAACGAAATAGATGACGCCGATCGTCGAGAACAGCGCCGCCACAACGGGCGCGATGTCGGGTCTGAGAACGTTGAAGCTATCGAGGAAGAGATAGGACGTGACCAGGAGCGTCGCGAGCGACAGCGTCCTCACCAGCGTCGACCAGAAGGCGATCGACAGCCGGCTTATATAGGAGGGCGGTTCATCGCTCTCCTTGCGCTGCAGATAGTGCCCGAAGAGCCGGTAGCTGCCCGACAGAAGGATCAGCGCCGTTGCGAGCGACATGAAGATGGCCGCAGCAAAGGCAAACGCCTTGAACTTCAGCACGAAGCCCAGCCAGCTGCCCAGCGCCTGCTGGAACGCACCCACTTCCTGGACAAACGCGGTGCCGGCGTCGGCAAGCACGGAGGCGGAAATGTCGCTGCGGCGAAGCAGCGTCGCGGCAAACAGCTTGCGACGCAGTTCCGCGATCTGGTTGCTCATCCGGCCGAGCGAGGCGGTCAGCGTTTCGGCGTCACCCTGCACCACGTTGAGCTGCGCGCGCTCCGCCATCAAGGCATTCCGCTCGTTGGCGACGATCTCGGCCTCGGGCGGCTGCCCCTCCTTCGGCGGCTCGCCGAGTTCGGCCAGGCGCGCCTTGATCTGATCAAGACGCGGCGTGATACCGCCGGAAATCCCGGCAACGCCGCGATTGAGTTCATCGGCCCGCCCCGCCAGCGCTACCAGCCCGTCATCGTCGTCGACGCTCTGCTTCACGCTCTCCTGAAGTGCCGCAAAATCGGCTTTCGCCTTGGCCATATGCTTGGCGGCCTGATCGCCCGGCCCGCTCTGCGTGGCGGCGTTCTGCTCGACAGCCGGCTGAGCGCTCTGCGCCGGGGCGGCGGGCGGCGGTGTCTGCGCATGGCTGGAACCAGCGCCGGCCATGGCCAGCGAGACAAACAATAGGCTCTGAAGCAGAAAACGTGTCAGCCGCAAGGTATCCCCGCCAGGTTTGGTAGCAACTTTGGTAGTAAGAACGAGCGCCCGCTTTTCATAGGAAAGAAAGGCGACAGAAAGGCGACGCGGCTCGAAGCAATCATCTGAGCCCTCGCTATCACGTCACGGTCCTGGCGGCGACGTGGAAATCGGCCGCACCTGGATCACCGTCTAGGCACTACCGCTGACGCTTGTGCCCCGAAACCTCGGCACCGGCATCATGAGGCAATTGCAAAAAGCGCAGCGTCGACACGACGCCGATCGCGCCGATGACAACGAAAGCCCAGCGAAAATCGACAAGTCCGGGATCGCCAAGCCCGCGAACCGCCGCCGACACGTTGAGAACGGCAGCCGCAATAGCGACACCCAGCAACATCGACACCTGCTGCAGCATGCTCGACAAGGTCGAAGCCGAGCTTCGCTGCGCGCCGCTGATGTCGGCAAAGGCAATCGTGTTGAGCGCAGTAAACTGCATGGAGCGCGACAGGCCAGTGACGAACAGCAGGGCATAGATCACCACACGCGGCGTCTCCGGCACGAGAAAGCCGCAAGCCGCGATCGTCAGCGCCGCGATCAACCCGTTGAAGAAAAGCACCGTCCGGAAGCCGAAACGGGCAAGCAACGGCGTCGTCACCGTCTTCATGCTCAGATTGCCGAGGAAATAGACCAGCAGGTAGATGCCCGCCTCGATCGAGCTCAGCCCAAAGCCAAGCTGGAACAACAGGGGCAGCAGAAACGGCGGCGCGTTGATGGACGTGCGGCTTGCCGTTCCGGCCGACAGGGTGGCGATCGCAAAGGTCTGGACCTTGAACGAAGAGAGGTCGAGCAGCGGATTGTCGACCCGCATGAAATGCCGGTAGGCCATGAAAGACAGGACGATACCGGCAACCAGCATGGCGCCGACAGGCAAAAGACCGCCATGCCATTTCGCCGACAGTTCCAGCGCCGCCAGAAGAAGCGTCAACCCGGCGCCGCTCAGGATAAAGCCACGCACGTCGAGCCGTCCGGCATCCTCCTCGCGCTGCTCCGGCACGAAACGCCAGACGAGCGCCATGCCGAGAACGCCGATCGGAAGATTGATCAGGAAGTTCCAGTGCCAGCTTGCATAGGTGGTGATGACGCTTCCGAGCAGCGGCCCGATGACGGGCGCCGTCAGCGCCGGCCACGTAATCAAAGCGATGGCCTGCACCAGTTCGGACTTGCGCGCGTTCTTCAACACGATGATCCGCCCCACTGGCGTCATCAGCGCGCTACCGGCGCCCTGGACCGCACGGGCAAGCACGAATTCGGTCAGATTCTCAGAAAGCCCGCAGAGCAGCGAGGCGACGGTGAACACGGCGATGGACGCCATGAAGACGCGCCGTGCGCCATAGCGATCACCAAGCCAGCCCGACAGCGGAATGAATGCCGCCATGGTCAGCATGTAGACGGTGATGCCGATGCTCATCGATATCGTGGGAACACCGAAGCTCGCCGCCATCTGCGGCAGCGAGGTGGTGACGATCGTGCCGTCAAGGATCTGCATGAAGAAGGATACCGCGACGACCAGCGCCACTATTTTCGAACGGCGCGCGCTGCCCGCGTCACCATCCGCCTCGACCGTCTCAACTGCTGTCATCAATCTGCCAATGTGAAATCTGGATCAAACGGCCGGCAACAGCACGTGCGGCGTGGGGCGTCGGTCGACCCGATCGTAGATAGGCCCATCCCGCCGAGTGGGAAAGGGAAAAACGACCGGCGCGGGCAATTTCGATGAGCCGGCGCACATGACATCGATCAAATCTGCGGCAGCATCAGCCGAGGATATTGGTGATCGCGCGCAAAAACACGCCGGCCCCGATCGGAATCAATGCCTCGGGAAAATCATAATCCGGGTTGTGCAGTTGCGGATGCGTTTCGCCCGACCCGAGGAAGAACATCGCTGATGGCGCGACTGTTCGAAACAGCCCGAAGTCCTCCGAACCCTTCATCGGCAGCAGGCGGCTGTCGCTCTGATGGCTGACGCCCTCGTCATCCAGCGCCCGCCGCAGTGCATCCACCGCTTCCGGCGAATTGAAGCACTGATGAAACACATCCTCATATGTGATCTCGATCGACAGTCCCGCCGCATCCGCCACGTTCTTCGCCAGCATCTCGGCGCGCTGCACCAGCCCGGCCATGCGCTCGTCGGTCAGCGTCCTCAACGTCGCCCATATCTCGGCCCGCCCGGGGCTGATACCGAAGGCAGGCTCGCCGAGCCGGGCGTGGGTGACGGTCACCAGCGCGAAGTCGGGACCGACAGGTGCGACGCTCCCTAGCGCCGTCAAGCCGCCAAGCAGACTGGCGAGCGCGAATGTCGGCGCAACGCCATCCTCCGGGCAGGAGGCATGGGAGGTCTTGCCGTTGAGTACGATCTTCATCCCGCGCGACGCGCAGTTGACCGGACCTTCACGCAGCAGCACATGGCCCAAAGGCACACCCGGAAGATTATGCAGCGACAGCCCCATATCGGGCTTCAGCGTCGCGAACTGAGGATCAGCGAGAACCGCGGCGGCACCGGCGCCATTCTCCTCGGCCGGCTGGAACAGGAGGATCACACGCCCCTTGTTCGGCCGCTTCTGCCCGAGCGCCGTCGCAACGGCCATCAGGATCGACATGTGCCCGTCATGACCGCAAAGATGTCCCTTGCCCGGGATCGTCGACCGGTACTCCTCGTCGGAGATCTCCTCGATCGGCAATCCATCGAGCTCGCAGCGGATAAGCACCGTCGGCCCCGGAATGGCCCCGTCATAGACCGCCGCGACACCGTGGCCGCCAAGGCTCGACACGATCCGATCGGGCTTTGCCAGAAGCAGCGCTTCCTGCACCCGGCGCGCGGTTTCGACCTCCTCGCCTGACACCTCGGGATAGCGGTGAAGCTCGCGGCGAAACGCGGTGATATTTGAAAGCTCTTCCTGCGTCAGAAACATCGGCGTCATCCTGCAAATCAGCTGCATGCTATGTGCGCCAGAGATGGGTAGCAAGCCGCTTCGTGAAACGGGGAAGTTGTCCCGGATTGCCGGGATCGCCGCCGAACTTTCGCTTTTCGGCTAGGGCTTATTTGTATATGTAAAGGCATATTCACAGGAGAACAGCATGGAAGCGGATGAAGCCGACCGGTACCGGGCGCCTGCCTTGGACAAGGGGCTTGATATCCTCGAGCTTCTGGCGAGCGTCGAGGAGGGGCTGACCCAAGCGGAAATCGCCAAGCGCCTCGACCGCAGCCCCAACGAATTCTACCGCATGCTCGACCGTCTCGTGCGCCGTGGATATGTCACCAAGCTTGAGGGAGATCGCTTCACGCTGACGCTCAAGCTCTTCGGCCTGTCGCAGCTGCACGCCCCTGCCCGCCGCCTCGCCTCATTCGCCATGCCGCTGATGCGCGACCTCGCGCAACGCACCCGCCAGGCGAACCATCTCGTGGTCTTCGATCGGGGTTCCGCCGTCGTCATCGCCCAGCACGAAGCGCCGAATTATTGGGGCATCTCGATCCGCGTCGGCTCGCATATGAGCCTGCTCGAAACCGGCTCCCGCCACGTGTTGCTCGCCTTCCGCACCGATGAAGAGCGCGAGATGATGATCGCCGAGCACGCCCGCGATCCCAAGACCAAGCGGCCGGGACCGGAGTTCTACCAACGCCTCAGCGACATCCGCGAACGCGGCTACGAGAAGATGCCGAGCGCCCAGACCGCCGGCGTCCACAACCTGTCGGCCCCGATCCTCGGCCCCGACGGCCGCGTCATCGCCGCCCTCACCTGCCCCTATATCGGCCTGGTCAACGCGCCCGACGCACCCGATATCGACGGGACGATCGTCATGCTGCAACAGGCCGCGCGCGACCTCTCATTGCTGGCCGGATCGGATGTGAAGATCACGGGCTGAGCGGGCGCGAAAGCGTTCGCGATACGGCATCACGCCAGCCGGCGATCTTCGCCTGTCGTTCGGTGTCCGGCATCGTCGGCAGGAACTGGCGGTCGCTGTGCCATGCTTTCGCGAAAGCGGCGCGATCCGGCCAGACACTCGCCCGAGACCCGGCAAGCCATGCAGCACCGAGAGCCGTCGTCTCCTGCGCTGCGGAGCGATCCACGGGATTGGCGACGATGTCGGCGAGGCGCTGCATCGTCCAGTCGGAATTCGTCATGCCGCCATCGACCCTGAGCACGGTCCCGATCCGACGCTCGCCCCAATCCTTGCGCATGGCCACCAGCAGGTCCAGCGTCTGGTAGGCGACCGATTCAAGCGCCGCATGCGCCAGCTCCGCCGGCCCGCTGTTGCGGGTCAATCCAAAGATCGCGCCGCGCGCCTGCGGATCCCAATAGGGCGCGCCGAGACCGGTGAATGCGGGCACCATGTAAACGCGTTGCCCATGATCGGCCGCAACAGCCAAGGCGCCGCTGTCGGAAGCACGCGAAATGAGGCCGAGCCCATCGCGCAACCATTGCACGGCGGCACCCGCGATGAAGATCGACCCTTCGAGCGCATAGGTCGTTTCGCCGTCCAGCCGATAAGCGATCGTCGTCAGCATCCGGTTCGACGAGGCGACACGATCCCGGCCTGTGTTGAGCAGCGCGAAGCAACCCGTCCCGTAGGTCGATTTCATCATGCCAGGATCGAAACAGGCGTTACCGATCGTCGCCGCCTGCTGGTCTCCGGCAACGCCCAGGATCGGGATTGCCGCTCCGAGGATAGACCTTTCCGTGGCCCCGAAATCGTCAGCGCAATCCTTGACGTCAGGCAGCAGCGGCGCCGGTATTGCGAGCACGCCCAAAAGCTCGTCGTCCCAGGTCGCATCGGTGATGTTGTAGAGCATGGTGCGCGAAGCGTTCGTTGCGTCGGTCGCGTGAACCCGCCCGCCCGTCAGGTTGAAGATCAGCCAGCTGTCGATTGTGCCGAAGCAAACACCGCCCATCCGAGCGCGCTCCCGCAGCCCATCGACATTGTCGAGCAGCCAGCGCAGCTTGGTGCCGGAGAAATAGGGATCAAGCAGCAGCCCTGTCTTGGCGCGAACCAGCTTCTCGTAGCCATCCGCCTTCAAACTGTCGCAGATCTCGGCGGTCCGCCTGTCCTGCCAGACGATTGCCCTGTAAAGCGGCCTGCCGGTCTTGCGGTCCCACACCACGGTCGTTTCACGCTGATTGGTGATCCCGATCGCGGCGATCGCCGAAGCCGCGATGCCCGCCTTGTCGATCGCCTGCCGCGCGGTGGCGACGACGCTCTCCCATATCTCGCAGGCATCATGTTCGACCCAGCCCGCCTGCGGATAGTGCTGCCGGACGTCCATTTGCGCCGAGGCGACCATCGTCATTCTGTCGTCGAAGATGATTGCCCGCGACGACGTCGTGCCCTGATCGATCGCCAGAATGAACCCGCCCATGATGTGTTCCGAATGAATAGGAGTACCGTTCCCGCCGCTCGAACGGCAGGTTGCCAACATGGATTTGAAAATGGAGAGAGCCGGCGACAGCCTTCGCGTGCCGCCGGCATGGAGATTGGCCGGGGTTTAAAGCCCCGGCCGTGGCGCCCGTTACTGGGACTGCCAGCTCTTGACCAGTTCGTCGTAGTTGACGGTGACCGGCTTTTCCTTCTCGTTCTCGATCTTCAGCTGGGGAGCGAGGTTGCCCTTGGCGACCGCGTCCTTGTTCCAGTATTCGAGATCATGCTCTTCGGCGAGCTTCGGACCGATATCGCCCTGCACCTTGGCGCGCTCCAGGCGCTGCAGGACCTTTTCCTGCTCGGCGCAAAGCGAATCCATGGCTTCCTGGGCGGTCTTGGCGCCGGAGGATGCATCGCCGACGGCCTGCCACCAAAGCTGTGCCAGCTTCGGATAGTCAGGAACGTTGGTGCCGGTCGGCGACCACTGCACGCGCGCCGGCGAGCGATAGAACTCGACCAGACCGCCGAGCTTCGGAGCACGCTCCGTGAAGCTCTTGTCGCGAATGGTGGATTCGCGGATGAAGGTGAGACCGACATGGCTCTTCTTCACGTCGACCGTCTTCGAGGTCACGAACTGCGCATAGAGCCATGCGGCCTTGGCGCGGTCGTCAGGCGTCGACTTCATCAGCGTCCAGGAACCGACGTCCTGATAGCCGAGCTTCATGCCGTCCTTCCAGTAGACGCCATGCGGGCTTGGTGCCATGCGCCACTTCGGCGTGCCATCCTCGTTGACGACAGGCAGGCCCGGCTTGACGGCATCGGCAGTGAACGCCGTGTACCAGAAGATCTGCTGCGCCACTTCGCCCTGCGCCGGCACCGGGCCGGATTCGGAGAAGTTCATGCCCTGCGCTGCCGGCGGTGCATAGGCCTTCAACCAATCCAGATACTTCTGGATCGAGTAGACGGCAGCCGGACCGTTGGTATCGCCGCCGCGCGCGACGCACGAACCGACAGGACGCGAGTTCTCGTCGACCTTGATGCCCCATTCATCGACCGGAAGACCGTTCGGCAGGCCCTTGTCGCCGTTGCCGGCCATCGACAGCCAGGCGTCGGTGAAGCGCCAGCCGAGCGACGGGTCCTTCTTGCCGTAGTCCATATGGCCGAAGACCTTCTTGCCGTTGACTTCCCGGCCGGTGAAGAACTCGGCGATATCCTCATAGGCCGACCAGTTGACCGGAACGCCGAGGTCGTAGCCGTACTTCGCCTTGAAGTCCGCCTTGTTCTTCTCGTCGTTGAACCAGTCGTAGCGGAACCAATAGAGGTTCGCGAACTGCTGGTCGGGAAGCTGGTAGAGCTTCTTGTCCGGCGCGGTCGTGAACTTGGTGCCGATGAAGTCGTTGATGTCGAGTCCCGGGTTGGTGACATCCTTGCCTTCATTCGCCATCCAGTCGGTCAGCGAGCGGGCCTGCTGGTAGCGCCAATGGGTGCCGATCAGGTCGCTATCGTTGACATAGGCGTCGTAGATGTTCTCGCCCGACTGCATCTGCGTCTGCAGCTTTTCGACGACGTCACCTTCGCCGATCAGGTCGTGGGTGATCTTGATGCCGGTGATGGCGGTGAACGCCGGCGCCAGCACTTTCGATTCATATTCATGGGTCGTCAGCGTTTCGGAAACGACCTTGATATCCATGCCGGCGAAGGGCTTCGCGGCATCGATGAACCACTGCATTTCCTTTTCCTGATCGGCGCGCGAAAGCGACGAGAGTTCGCCGACTTCTTTGTCCAGGAATGATTTCGCCTCGTCCATGCCGGCATAGGCGGAGCCCGCCATGGCCAGCAAGATGCCTGCTGTTGTCGCTAGTAGATGCCGTCGCATGATATCCTCCCAAGGTTTGCGATTGCAGTCTTCACGTCAGGCGGCCAGTACCCCCGGCCATCTGTATCTCCCTGGCCTCACACGTAGCGGAACACGCCGATGGCGTAGACTACGGCAAGCCCAAGAGCCCACCACAGGTTGGGCCCGACGAGACCCAGCCATGCGAGATGAATGAACGCTGCTCCCAGCAGCGATATGAAGAGACGGTCTCCCCGCGTGGTCTCGAACCTCAAGGCCCCCACACGCGGCGAGCCGCCCGGCGCCAGATATTCCCAGATGCTCATGCCGATCAGGAGCACGAGGATCGTGAGAAAGAACAATGCGGTCGGCAGCGTCCACGCCATCCAGGAAAAGTTCATGTCTGGTCTCCCCTTTTAGACGCGGCCGAGCGCGAAGCCCTTAGCGATGTAGTTTCGGACGAAATAGATGACGAGCGCGCCGGGAATGATGGTGAGCACGCCGGCGGCCGCCAGCACGCCCCAGTCCATCCCCGAGGCGGAAACCGTGCGCGTCATAATCGCCGAGATCGGCTTGGCCGCCGTGGTCGTCAGCGTGCGGGCCAGCAGCAGCTCCACCCAAGAGAACATGAAGCAGAAGAAGGCCGCCACCCCGATCCCCGATGCCACCAGCGGCATGAAGATGCGGATGAAGAAGCGCGGGAACGAGTAGCCGTCGATATAGGCCGTCTCGTCGATCTCCTTCGGTACGCCGGACATGAAGCCTTCGAGGATCCAGACCGCCAGCGGCACGTTGAACAGGCAATGCGCCAACGCAACAGCAATGTGGGTGTCGATCAGGCCGAATGCCGAATAAAGCTGGAAAAACGGCAGCGCAAAGACGGCGGGCGGCGCCATGCGGTTGGTGAGCAGCCAGAAGAACAGGTGCTTGTCGCCGAGGAACCGGTAGCGCGAGAAGGCATAGGCCGCGGGCAGCGCCGCCAGTACCGAGATGACGGTGTTCATCACCACATAGGTGATCGAGTTGATATAGCCGTTGTACCACGACGGATCGGTGAAGATGATCGTGTAGTTCCTGAGCGTCGGGTTCTGCGGCCAGAGCGAGAAGGTGCCGGTGATCTCGGCATTCTCCTTGAAGCTCATGTTGACCAGCCAGTAGATCGGCAAGAGCAGGAAGATGATGTAAACGGTCGAGACGACCCAGGAGAAGTTGCCGGCCGGCTTGTATTTCATCGTCTGTGTTGTTGCTTGGGCCATGGTCCTCTCCTCCTCACGCGTTCTCGTCGCCGCTGGTCATCACGGTGTAGAAGATCCATGAGAGCAGCAGGATGATCAGGAAGTAGATGATCGACATCGCGGCCGCCGGACCGAGGTCGAACTGACCGACGGCCATCTTCACCAGATCGATCGACAGGAAGGTGGTCGAGTTGCCGGGACCGCCACCGGTGACGACGAAGGGCTCGGTGTAGATCATGAAGCTGTCCATGAAGCGCAACAGCACGGCGATCAGAAGCACGCGCTTCATCTTCGGCAGCTGGATGTAGCGGAACACCGACCAGCGCGACGCACCATCGATCTTCGCCGCCTGATAATAGGCATCCGGGATCGACACGAGGCCGGCATAGCACAGGAGCACCACAAGGCTCGTCCAGTGCCAGACGTCCATGACGATGACGGTGATCCACGCATCGACAGGATCGCGGACATAATTGTAGTCGAGCCCGATCGCTTCCAGCGTATGGCCGAGCAGGCCGATATCGACGCGACCGAACACCTGCCAGATCGTGCCGACGACATTCCACGGGATCAGCAGCGGCAAAGCCATCAGCACTAGGCAGACCGGCACGCCGATCCCCTTCTTCGGCATGTTGAGCGCGATGAAGATGCCGAGCGGGATCTCGAGCGCCAGGATGATCAGCGAGAAGGCGAGATTGCGCTGCAAGGCCGCCCAGAAGCGATCGGATTGCAGCGTCTGCACGAACCAGTCCGTGCCCGCCCAGAAGAATTCGTTGTTCCCGAACGTGTCCTGCACCGAGTAATTGACGACCGTCATCAGCGGGATCACCGCCGAGAAGGCGACGAGCACCAGCACAGGCAGCACCAGAAACCAGGCCTTGTTGTTCCAGGTCTTGTTCATGGCTCAGCCCTCCCTGCCGACGCGCCAGGAATCGGCATAGATGTTGATGGCCTTGGGATCGAAGGTGACCCGCGCCTCCGCGGGGATCTCGGCATCCTCCGTCAACACGATGGCGATCGGCTGGCCCGCGAAATCCGCCCGCACGATCTTCTGCCGGCCGATATCCTCGACCCGGTTGATGGTGACGGGCATGCCCTCGCGCCCGAGGCGGATGAACTCCGGCCGGATGCCGAGCTCGGTCTTGGCGCCCGCGGCGGCCTTCGGCGCGTAGTCGAGCGTCACGCTTTCAGCCCCCATCGTCACTCTGTTGCCATCGAGCTTTGCCGGCAGGACGTTCATGCCGGGCGAGCCGATGAAGTACCCGACGAAGGTGTGGCTCGGCTTTTCGAAGAGCTCGGCGGGCGTGCCGATCTGCACGATCTCGCCCTCGTACATGACGACGACCTTGTCAGCAAAAGTCAGCGCTTCCGTCTGGTCGTGCGTGACATAGACCATGGTGAAACCGAACTGCTTGTGCAGCCGCTTCAATTGTGAGCGCAGTACCCATTTCATATGCGGGTCGATGACCGTCAGCGGCTCGTCGAACAGGATGGCGTTGACGTCGCTGCGCACCAATCCCCGACCGAGCGAAATCTTCTGCTTCTGGTCGGCGGTCAGCCCCTGCGCCTTGCGCCGCGCCATGGGCGTCAGATCGATCATCTCGAGGATTTCGCGAACGCGACGATCGACCTCGGGCTCCGATACGCCGCGATTGCGCAGCGGAAAGGCCAGATTGTCGTAGACCGTCATCGTGTCGTAGATGACGGGGAACTGGAACACCTGCGCGATGTTGCGCGCCTGCGTCGCGAGATTGGTCACGTCCTTGCCGTCGAACAGGATGCGGCCATGCGAGGGCTGCAGCAGGCCGGAGATGATGTTGAGCAGCGTCGTCTTCCCGCAGCCCGACGGCCCGAGCAGCGCATAGGCGCCGCCGTCGTTCCACTCGTGGTCGACTTCGCGCAGCGCGTAGTCCTTGTCTGATTGCGGGTTCGGCCCGTAGGCGTGACGGATGTGGTCGAGCGTGATGCGTGCCATGTCCCTACCCCTTCAAGCCGTTGCGCCGGACGAGATCGCCCGACCGCTGGTGTCGAACGCCATCAGGTGGCGGCCATCAAGAAACACGTCGATATCGGTGTCCGGATCGATGTCGTGGATGCCATGCGCCAGCATCACCCAGCGCACGCCCTCGTAATCGAGATAGACGAAGCTCTCCGAGCCGGTGATTTCGGAAAGCTGCGTGCGCGCCTTGAGTTGCACGGCGCCCGGCGTTTGCGCCGCAAGCCCGAGATGATGCGGATGAAACGCCACCGTCACCGGCCCGTCGGCCATGCCGGCCAGATGCGCCGGAACAGTAAACACCGCTCGCCCGTCGCGCTGGAACGTCGCGCCCGCCTTCACCACGTCGATGAAGTTGAGCGGCGGATCGGCGAAGGTCTTGGCGGTGGTGAGATCGCGTGGGCTCCGGTAGACCGAAATCGTCGGCCCGAACTGCGTCACCCGCCCCTCGGACAGCGTCGCCGTATTGCCGCCAAGCAGCAGCGCTTCGGATGGCTCGGTCGTCGCATAGACGAAGATGGCGCCCGATTGCGCGAAGATCCTGGGCAACTCGGCGCGCAACTCCTCGCGCAGCTTGTAGTCGAGATTGGCAAGCGGCTCGTCCATCAAGACGAGGCTGGCGTTCTTGACCAGCGCGCGGGCAAGCGCGGTGCGCTGCTGCTGGCCGCCGGAGAGATTGAGCGGCGTGCGGTCGAGATAGGGCGTCAGCCGCAGCAGATCGGCGGCCTTGCGCACTTCGCGATCGATGGTGGCGGCATCCTTGCCGGATATGCGCATCGGCGAGGCGATGTTTTCGTAGACCGTGAAGGCGGGATAGTTGATGAACTGCTGGTAGACCATCGCGACATTGCGCTTCTGCACCGGCATGCCGGTGACATCGACGCCATCGAAATGGATCGTCCCGCTGGTCGGCCGGTCGAGCCCGGCCATCAGCCGCATCAGCGACGTCTTGCCAGACAGGGTCGGCCCCAGGAGCACGTTCAGCGTGCCGCGTTCAAACGCGAGATCGGTCGCGTGGATATGCGTATCCGCGCCCACCGTCTTTGCGATGTTTCGCAATTCCAGCATTCAGGTTCCCGTGCCTCCTCACAGCGGGGACCACATGCCGCTCTTTTATCCGGCCATCTGAGCCGGTAGCGCGGCCATGTACTCCTCCAAAACCGCGGCTTGCTCCCTCGTCAGGCGCAAGCCCTCCTTCGTTCTCCTCCAGAGCACATCATCGGCGTGTCTCGCCCATTCGCGCTCGATCAGGTAGCGAACCTCCACCTCATAGAGGTCGCTCCCGAAACAGCGCCCGAGATCCTCGGTCCCGCGCGCCTGTCCCAAAAGCACCGCAGCCTTCGTGCCGTAGCGGCGAACGAGGCGGCGGGCATGCGTATCGATGAGAAACGGATAGCTGCCCTTCAGCTTGCGAACTTCCGCCTCGTATCCCTGCGCCGGAAAATCGCCGCCGGGCAGATGGCTCTTAGCCGTCCACGGGGCACCCTTGGCGCCGATCGCCGCACCGATCTTCTCCAGCGCGTGTTCCGACAGCCGGCGATAGGTGGTGAGCTTGCCGCCGAACACATTGAGCAACGGCGCCGGTGCACCCTCGCCTTCGAGCTTCAGCACGTAATCGCGCGTCGCTTCCTGCGCCTTGGATGCGCCGTCGTCGAACAGCGGACGCACGGCCGAATAGGTCCAGACGATATCTTCCGGCCGCACCGGCTCGTTGAAATACTCGCTCGCGGCCTTGCAGAGATAGGTCGTCTCCTCGTCGGAGATCTTCACATCCTTCGGATCGGCCTTGTAGTCGCGATCGGTGGTGCCGATCAGCGTGAAGTCCTGCTCGTAGGGGATCGCGAAGATGATGCGGTTGTCCGGGTTCTGAAAGAAATAGGCCCGGGGATCGTTGAACTTCTTCTTCACGACGATATGGCTGCCCTGGACGAGGCGCACATGCCGCGCCTCGTTCTGCCCGAAAGCGGCGCGAATGACGTGATCGACCCATGGACCCGCCGCGTTGACCAGCATCCGCGCCTGAAAGTGCCGCTTCTCGCCGGTCACGCTATCCACGGTCTCGATCGCCCAGACACCATTCTCGCGGTGCGCCGAGACGACCTTGGTGCGCGGCATGATCAGCGCCCCCTTGTCGGCTGCGTCGCGCGCATTCAGCACCACCATGCGGGCGTCATCCACCCAGCCGTCGGAATATTCGAACGCCTTCGAGAATAGCGACTTCAAAGGCTTGCCCGCCGGATCGCGGCGCATGTCGAGCACCTTGGTCGGCGGCAAGAGCTTGCGGCCGCCGAGGTGGTCGTAGAGGAACAACCCCAGCCGGATCAGCCATGCCGGCCGGATGCCGCCCTTGTGATAGGGCAACACGAAGCGCATCGGCCAGATGATATGCGGCGCCATCGCCCACAGGATCTCGCGCTCCATCAGCGATTCGCGCACCAAACGAAACTCGTAATGCTCGAGATAGCGCAGGCCGCCGTGAATGAGCTTGGTGGCGCCGGAGGACGTGCCGGAGGCGAAATCGTTCATCTCGGCCAACGCAACGGAATAGCCGCGCCCGATCGCGTCACGCGCAATACCGCAGCCGTTGATGCCGCCACCGATAACGAAAAGATCGTGAATCTGACCGCTCACGCGTCCCATGCCCCCAGAAAATGCCGCAACGCAAACAAGACAACGCAATTGCGAAAGTGAAAACAGTTAAAGCGAAACTCATTCGAATGTCAAACGAATGTTTCGCACAGTTATGGCGCGCGCCGATGTCGGGCGTGTGACAGCGCGAAACGCTTGCATTCGAAATTATCGAGGAATTTCAATTGGGCTCGGCAACCCTGAAATACGCGCGCGGCGGCGCGCCGAGCATGCGCTTGAACATGGTGGTGAACGCCGCCACGCTTTCGTAACCGAGATCGAACGCAACTGTTGTCACAGGCTGGCCCGCCGCCAGCCGCGGCAACGCCGTAAACAAGGCGGCCTGCTGCCGCCATGTCGAAAGGCTGATGCCGGTCTCGCGCCGGAACGCGCGCGTAAACGCCCGCCGGCTCATGTTCAGTTGCTCGGCCCAATCGTCGATCAGGAGCCGCGCGGTCGGGTTCGCCAGAAAGGCGCGGCAAAGCCCCGCAAGCCTGGCGTCGCCGGGAATGGGCAGACCGAGAGAGCGGTCCGGCAGCCGCGAAATCTCCTCGAGCAGCAGCGCCACCACCAGCCGCTGCCGCCGCGAACCCTTGAGGTCACCACTCGGAGACACCGCCTCGATGATCAGCGCTCGCGCGAGATCAGTGAGCACGACCACGCGTATGGCCTCAGGCAGGGCAACCAGCGCATCCGAACTGATATAGGCCGAAAGCATCGTCACCTCGCCCAGCATGTCCACCGAGTGGTCCAGCCCGGCCGGTATCCACAGCGCATGCTCCGGCGGCACCATCCAGCGCCCCTGTCGCGACGACACCATGACCACGCCGGTGCGCGCATAGACGAATTGCGCGCGGCTGTGCCGATGGGGGGCCACGTGATAGCCCGAGGGATATTCGGACGGGATCGTGTGAACCGGCTCGGACGCCGCCTCGATGGCCGCCAACCGCTCGACATGGAGCTTCGCCAGTTGCGCAGACGTCATATTTTGCAATGCTTTCATAAGCCCTGGCCCAATCGCGAAAGAATGAGACCAAAACACGAAAGCGGGACTACCGCAAGGAGACTATGCGGATAGTCAGTTTCTCAGGAGGAACATCGTGACGACAGGTACAATGACGGCGGAGAAACACTCCGCGGAACAGACGGTTTTCAGCATCATCATGGCAGTCAGCTTCTGCCATCTCTTGAACGACACGATGCAGTCGCTCATCCCGGCCCTCTATCCGATGATCAAGGAGGGCTACGGTCTCGACTTCACCCAGATCGGCCTGCTCGGCCTGGTCTTCCAGGTCACGGCCTCGCTGCTGCAGCCGCTGATCGGCATTTATACCGACAAGCGCCCGCTCCCCTATTCGCTCTCGATCGGCATGGGCTTCACGCTGATCGGTCTGGTGCTGCTCGCCTATGCGCATGCCTACTGGGTGCTGCTCGTCGGCGCCGGCGTCGTCGGCCTCGGCTCGGCGGTCTTCCACCCGGAATCCTCGCGCGTCGCGCGCCTCGCGTCCGGCGGACGCCACGGTCTGGCGCAATCGCTGTTCCAGGTCGGCGGTAATTTCGGCTCGGCCATCGGCCCGCTGGCCGCCGCCTTCATCGTGCTGCCGCGCGGACAGACCAGCGTCGCATGGTTCTCGGTTGCGGCTCTGACGGGCATGATCATCCTGTGGCGTGTCGGCGTCTGGTATTCGAACCACCGCCGCACCAATGCCGGCCGCAAGGCCGCGGTGCCTGCCGTCGTGCTGCCGCGCGCCAAGGTGATCATGTCGATCGCGGTCCTCGCCATGCTGGTCTTCTCGAAATACGTCTACATGACCAGCCTTTCGAGCTACTACACCTTCTACATGATCGAGCGCTTCCAGGTGTCGGTCAAAGAGGCGCAGATCCTGCTCTTCGTCTTCCTGGGTGCTGTCGCCATCGGCACGGTCGCCGGCGGCCCGATCGTCGACTGGTTCGGAACGAAGTTCACCATCTGGTTCTCGATCCTCGGCGCCCTGCCCTTCACCCTGGCGCTGCCCTATGCGGGCTACACTTGGACGATCGTGCTGACCTTCGTGATCGGCATCATCCTGGCGTCGGCCTTCTCGGCCATCGTCGTCTTCGCGCAGGAACTGGTGCCCGGACGTGTCGGCATGATCGCCGGCCTGTTCTTCGGCTTCGCCTTCGGCATCGGCGGCATCGGCGCCGCGGCACTTGGCATGGTCGCGGACCGCATGGGTATCGTGTTCGTCTACAACATCTGCTCCTACCTGCCGCTGCTCGGCCTGCTCACCGTCTTCCTGCCGGACCTCGGCAAAGGCCGGCGTCACGCAACATCAGCGAAATAGCAGAAGCAAAGCCGCAACATTATCAAAACCACAAAAGGCCGAAGCACCCGCTTCGGCCTTTTGTCTTTGAATATCATGTGAAGAGCTTGGGCGTCTGAATTCCAGACAATAAAAAAGGCCGGGGCGAAACCGCACCGACCTTCCTATTCGCATCTCACACCAGTGCCAGTACATCCGTGGTCAAAAGCATAAACGCGATACCGGCAACTGCGAGCGTTCGCTGTGTGGAACACTGACCAGCAATGCCGATGGGCTTCATATGGGAGGTCAATGTGGCGAATTCAAGTCCGGGAGGGAAATTCCCGAAAAATGGCGACCCCTGCAGTTGTGCGAGGATTGGCCAAAATCATATAGTTAGCGGATGGTGGGACCAAAATGCGGCCCATTGATATTATTGCGGAATTCAGATTGCTAGGTCTTACCTTATCAACCTCAATACCACTGGCGCCGTACGAAACGGGCAGGCTTGCCAAACTGGCTAGCTGTGGGCAGATTTGATCAATGACCGATATCGACGCAAGATCCGCGCTTCTGACGCTGCTGAAAGAGATGAATCTCGAACCTGGGGTTTCGCTCAGCCTCTACGAGATTGGCCCGCCCCTCGTCGGCCAAGGCATCAGCCAGGACGCAATCGTTAACGCGCTGTACGCCATCAAGGATGAGGGTCTGATTGACCTGCCGAACGGTAATCGGCTCGTCCTTCTGAAGCCACTCACATGAGCAGAACCAGCCCGGAACTAACTTCGCATCTTGATGTTGTCTGCCTAGCTGGTGCGAGTTGCGTATCTGGCCGCACCAGCTAGGCGAAGGGTCACCCCACACTCTCCGTGCATCCTTCGCCGCTACTAACCCCTTCTGGTCGAGTGAGCCCGCGTCAGACTTTTGGCCATCTTGGACCGTGTCGGCTTTGCCAGTATATTTGCCATTGCGTTCTACGAGTGTCGCTGAGATGAAAACCGAGATCGACCACGTTTCCCATGGCTGGGCTTTGCTGGCGCTACGAATTCCCGAGATCCGTGCGCTGTCTAAGCACCGCCAATCGATCGGCGAGATGTGTGAAGCCTACAGCATCGCCGTGCTCCACCTGCGCGAGTTGAGAAAACTTGGCCCAGACACCGAACACATCACCGAGTATGAGCGCCTTATCACCGAAATCGAACGGGAAACGTCGTACTACTTGACGATGCGGGCCCGACTGTCGGCTTAGCGAGTGACCGAAGGGTTAGGTTCGCGCAAGGTCTGACGATTTTTATCCGCACCGCTAACCGCACCGCACCGTGACGAACGTCAGCTTTGGTTTGGAGGCGGCCCTAAAGGAATCCGATTCATGAGCAGCGACGGGCGAGGCGATAAACAACTGGCTGTCATAAAAGACGTCGTGCGTCACGCGATCCGGCTGACCGAGGCTCTTGCCGAAGCCGAAAAAGCTGGCGTGGATATGGTCGTATCTTACGGCGAGCTCAATATCGGCGACAAGCGTATCAAACATGTCATCGCAAGGCCGCGATAGTCACCCAACGACGCGCTCGGCTTTTGGAGAGCTTAAAGTCCCTCAACGCTGGTTGGCTCTCCACATTCCCCTTGGAACAGACTATCGACAGGGATGTTTGTCCACTGACTGCGGGGTGACCTTGGCAGGCTCACCGCCTCTGACCGCAGTTGGAAGGGTGGGGAGATGCCTCTCTAGGCGCTCCCCACCGCCCTATTACGGTCGAAACGGCATTCGGGCGGCACTTACGTGGGAACTTTTGATTTTTCCGCCTAAGCGAATCCTTCATTCGGAGGAATAAGCCGAGCGTACGCTTTCGTACCAAATGGTCGCTCGCGTCGAAGCGCCCTATATCGCCACATTATGCTTTCATTTCAAAACCGCCTGCTGAATGTGCTGTCCCTTGATGTGAGACAGTCTCTTCAACCGTTCTTGACGAAACGGCAGTTTCATCGTGGAGAGCGGATAGAAAATCCTCCCGACGCTATTCGAAGTGCGCTTTTCGTCGAGGAGGGTGTAATCGCTGTCGTCTTTTCTCTCTCCTCTGCCATCGATGTAGAGATAGGAATGGTTGGACGCGACGGCATGACAGGTACTAGCCTTCTCGCCGGGGTATCTCCGGCCCTTTTTGTCGCGCAGGCGCGGATTGACGGCTGGGCATACGAGATCCAAGCGGATGCCTTGATGGCGCTCGTGAGGAGGGACGAAGAGTTGCGAGACCGTATCGAACGCTATCGCGAGTGGCGTTCGGTCCAAACCGCTATGCTGGCCGCCAGCGGGCGGGTGGGAAACATCGAACAGAACCTCGCAAGAGAGCTCCTCATGATGCATGACCGGATTGACGGTGACGTCATCGTTGCCACCCATGACGAACTCGGCGCCTACATCAACGCCCGCCGCGCGAGTGTCACTGACTGGCTGCACATCTTTGAAGGCGAGCACTGGATCCGATCAAAGAGAGGCTTTGTCGAGATAACCGATAGACCAGGCCTCGAGACTGCGGCCGGCGATTTCTATGGAGCGGCGGAGAATGCATGGTTCGACATGCTGGCAAAGCTTCCGCCTGACGCCATGGCAGCCCAGTGAAGCCTTCGGGAACTTCTCGCAGTAATGAATGTTTGGACAGGCCGCTACAGGTGGTTTGCAGTTCCATTGTGGCGGCAAGGCGAAGGGCTTTTCGTTGCTGACGGCCCTTCGCCGCCCTGTTGCTGGGTCGGCTTTACGTTATCGTGGCGTTAACATGAACGCCGACCCAGTACGGGTCGAAGGTTCTAGCCACCGTGGAACTAATCGGCTTTGCGCTGGTTTCTTCGCCGCTGAGATAGTCTCCCAACGTCTTGCTCGGCACGTGGAGGGCCTTGGGGCGCCTGTAACTCCCTCGGCTCTCCACATTCTTCCTTCCAGATCATGCAGTCGTTTAACACGTTCTTGCGTTCGACCGCTTTGCTGGCGCGCCGGCTTTCCCCTTGTCGCGGGTAAAAAGTTGGGAAACCTCCTGTGGCTCCTGACCCCTTTATATAGGGTCGCCGGTTAGCCCTCTATCAGGTTGTTTCGTTGATGAGAGCAGTTACTGCGGATGCGATGCACCTCTCTTTTCGCCCAGGGTAGAAATTTCCCATCCATTTCACTTAGACGCCAAGGGAAGACTTTCCCGATTTCAACGACCCGAGCGATAAGCAAATCTATCTCATCACATTGATCTTCAAGTTTCTGGATAGTGTAAAAATCACCGCAAGCGAAGCCGTCATTCTCAGGGCTCTCCAAAAACTTTTTGATGGACGAAAGATCATCTTTCAGCTCCTTTAGCTCCGGCGGCGACACGAGCGCAACGAGCTTAGGTATCGAAGCAATTGTGAGCTCATCATCTTGGAGATCAAAGGATATTTTTTTTGATACCCCGCCACTAGCGTACGCTTCGGTTGCGTTGATGGGCTTCCAGTATACTTTTTGCGTTGCGAGATCGACGCAGCAGACGATTACGGGGGCGCTGAAGCGTTGCCAGTAACGGATGTGTCGATCATCAACGTAGACTGCAGCGGCATCGCTTCCATCGAGATGATCAAACGACTTTACCTGGATTTTGATTATGTCGCCGTCAGATGTCCCCTGACCAACTATTTCTGCCTCTGCATCCACGCCGAGGTCAACGCCGTACAGCCTGCAAGCCCACCCCAGCTTTCGGGTAATTGTGAAGGCGACCAAGTATTCGCCTGCGTCACCATTAATTGACCTTTTCGCGTATTCCATCGGATCCTCTAATCATGCTTATGCGAGCCAATTTCTATTCGATTGGCGTTACCAAAATCCTAGGATGCAACAACCAAGAAGCTCACGTACAGGGTGAATTCCTACCCGTTCGGCTAACGAAGGTTACGATATCGTAATCAGCGCGGGGCAAGATTGAATTGCAAACATGCATAGCCATCTATACGAGAAGTGAAACGCAAGAATCATGGAGGTGTTCGCGATGATCTCGACTTCATCAGCTGCAAAGCATCTCTGCGAAGTTAGCGGCTGGCAATTGTCTAATTTGCAGCTGCAGAAAATGCTCTATCTCGCAGACATGAACTTTGTCGGCAAACACGGTCAACGCATGATCAACGAGGATTTCGAAGCATGGGATTACGGTCCTGTTCTTCCGTCCCTGTACCATACGTGCAAAGCGTTCGGCGCTCGCGCTGTGCCTAACGTGTTCTGGGGCGCCAATAACATTGGCGGCACTCCGGAAGCTGCCATGTTGCAAGCTGCTTGGGATAACCTGAGGAGCATGTCGCCCGGCCAATTGGTCGAGAATACACACTGGACCCGCGGAGCCTGGGTGAAGCGCTACGTTCCTGGGGCCAAGGGCATCAAGATCAACGCAGGCGATATGGCGGATGAGTACAGAAACAGAATCGCCAGCGTCGCTCCCGCAGCCTGAAGTATCTGTCAGTGCCGGTTTTGGTGTACCTGAAAACGCTGGCACCGACGATATTGAGAAGCTCACATCCGCGATTGCCCGCCTCGAAACCGATCTGATCGCAGAGCGTGAAGATCGGCGCGAGAAGGAGTTCATATATATCGCGGCTATCGCTTTTCTCAGCTCGGTTATCTGCTTCAAGCTTCTCGACAACACGATGATGTCGATCATCCTGTTTCTTTTCGAGCTGGTAATGTTGACCGGTCTAGCAACGCGCATGGGTGTGGACTGGGCAGTCAGAGGCATAGGCTGGCTCACCTATGTAGTCTCCGAGCGGTTCCGCAAAGAAGAAAAGTCGGATAAGAAAGACGCGTAATCGCGTCTATATCTCGAAAATCGTCGCGTCGTCCTGTACCTCGCGCAGCCCCTTATACGAGGCGTGCCGCAGCTTCCCGTCCCTCGTCCAAGCCCGATACTCGATCTCGGCGATCAGGGTCGGCTGAACCCATACCAGATCCTTGCGGCGGCCGGCGTAGGCGATCGGCGGCGTCTTGCGCTTGATGCGATCGAGCTTCTTCCTCAGATCGTTCGCCACCTTCTCGGTGAAGCCGGTACCGACCGAGCCGACATAGACCAGCTCGTCATCACGACGGGCCGCCAGGAGCAGGCTCCCGATACCTCCCCGCGCCGACATAGAGTGCTCGTAGCCGACGATCATGAAGCTGTCGGACTGGACGCATTTGATCTTGAGCCAGTCGCCGAGCCTTCCCGAGCGATAGGTGCTGTCGAGCCGCTTGGCGATGATGCCCTCAAGGCCATGCTCGCAGGCCGCCTGGAAGAGCTGATCCCCGTCGGCGTCGGACTCCTCAGAAAGTCGGATCGCACCGTGTCCGCCGGCCGGGACCAAGCTTTCGAGCAGGTGCCGGCGCGTCGATAGCTCGGTGTTGGTGAAGTCGTGGCCGTCGAAATAGAGGAGATCAAAGGCCATAAATATGGCATCGCGGGCAGTGAGCTTGCCGCCACGGCCGCCGAGCGACTGCTGCAGCATGTTGAAATCCGACCGGCCCTGCTCGTCCATGACAACCGCCTCTCCGTCGAGGATGGCTGTGGAGACCGGCAGCGCCTTCGCGGCGGCTTCGATCAGGGGGAAGCGATGCGTCCACTCGTGGCCGCCTCTGGTGAAGATACGGACGCCGTTAGGCTCGATGTGGACCGCCAGGCGGTAACCGTCCCACTTCACCTCGAATGCCCACTCGGGTCCGACGGGAGGCTTCTGCTTCAGCAGAGCGAGGCACGGCTCGATACGAGCCGGCATAGGGTCAAGGGGAAGGTTCGGCTGCTCGGGGTCGCGAGGCTTGCGCGCGCGGCTACGGAGCGGCTTGTCGCTCGTCTGGAGAGGCTTAGCTCGGACCATGGCGATCAGCTCGCCTTCCGGATCTCGGCCATATCGTCGGGGAGAATGTGCATGCCGGCCGCGTGGGCAGCATCGACGAAGGCGGCACGGGCGGCGGCGGGCTCGGCGGCCATCACCATGGCGTCGATCGACCGGGCCAGCGCGCTGTGAAATCCCGGCTTCGTCTTATCCGGCCATTCCGACGTGAGGAATGCGATCATCTCCTCGACGGTCTCGGCGGGAGCATATTGCCCGAGGCCGCGGATCTCGACTTCGAGCGGTTCAATCGGGGTAAGGGATAAGCTGGCCATGACGCGCTACCTCGGCTGACAGTGGATGCGAATCAACTGACGACGAAGTGATTCGTTCCGAATCAAATCAATGACTTGTCAAGAACGCATCAAGCACCCTGTCGCATCACTCGCACATCTGCGACTAGCCAATTCTGCTAATGGCGCCATGCTCATGAGGACGGTAACCCTCCAGGCATACACGGAGCCCATAATGAAGATGATGACCGAAGACCAAATACCCGATTTTGTTCAAGAAGTTGCTGATATTGGCTGCGACATAACCGCTATTCTTGGAAGCGGCGGATACCTGATCGGTGATGCAGAACTCTCGCCGGAAGACTACGAGATCGTCTCGCCCAAGCTAAAGGAGATTTGCGACCGGTATGGTCGCCGCGATCATTTGGTCGCAGCGATCGCCGGATACCTGATATCGATTGGCCGGTACTTTCCCAAAGAGACGGACCTTCCAGAGCTGGCGGCCATCATGGCGCGGCTATGAGCTACAAGTGCACTGAAAGCGACCGCCGCTGGACTCACCACCGCCAACAATGATAGAACAAATATAGAACGAAAAGGAACCTTGGAGCTGAGTATGCTCGATCGCACCAAACCACAGAAGCGCGATCCCTTCGATGATTGGTGGGACACCATAAAGCAAGATGGCATGGATCTGCGTGTCGCAAAGCAGGCCTTCCGTGCTGGCTATGCGGCAGGCTGCAAGAAACACCTTCGACGCTTCGTCTTCCAAGCAGCCACCTTCCGGGTGACCGTCTGGGCGACTGGGGTTGGCGAGGCTCGCAAGCTGGCGAAGAGGAAGGCTGATCAGAGAGCGGCCGCCAAAGGCTGGAAGTCTCTGCCGGCCGATTGGAAGCTGGAGGTGGTTGAGTGAGTGATCTAGACAGACCAATGCAGACAATGTCGGGCCCGCAGGTCCACCTATGCTCTGTCGGTGGATGCAAGAAGTGGGGTGGCCATGGCTTCTCGACTGGCCGCTATGTCGAAACACGCTGGTGGTGCTTTGAGCACTATCCGCACAAGGAGACAACTGCGCGGTCGGAAGCGACAGCGATAGCTGCCAGCCTAGGCACAAAGATGAACCCCGGCTAACAGGCTCGGCAACTATATTAGAGATCTGCGCTGCAACGAAGAACTGTTTGCGAACGCGAAGCCAGCGAGAAAATCATCGGCCCCAGGGAACGTTCTTTTCGATCACGTGTTTTGAAGACAGCCGCGCCTGTCCCCCGTTTCCCGCGCGGCTACCCCTCTCCAATTCACCCCGCCTTTGTGCGGGGTTTCTTTTTGATTGACAGCGATGGCCTAATCTGAGGGATACTATCATACCTTCGTGGCAGCGAATGGGGCCAAGGGAAGCAAACAGTGAGCGCCGGCCATCAAGAGATCAGGGAAGCCCTTTTAAGGCTCCTCACCGAGCTAGGCGCATTCCCTGAGATTCCGATCAGCCTCTATGACATCGGGATCCCTCTTCTCGACGCTGGCTTCAACCAACACGATATCGTTTCTGTCCTTTTCGCTTTACACGACGAGAAGATAATTCGGCTGATTGATGGAAATCGGTTGGTTTTAGTCTAACCATCCGGCCCAGGAGGGCTGGGCACAGCAGGGTCGCTGGGCGTGATCGTGAACTTGATTGGCGGCGAGACAACGTGGATTGGGCCTATCCAGCTCTGTAGCGGGTTGCATATGTAGTCAAGCGTCACCTCGTAGCGCGCCGGTCCAGGTGTCGCGGCTGTCGGCACTGTGATTGATCGCTTATACGTCTCCCTCCCCGCCAGCAGCTTGAGGCCCGTCGTGAACTGGGGGATCGAGTGCCGCTCGCCGGCGGCATCATAGAGCCACCGCTTGGTGACGAGCGGGCATATCCGCTTCCGGAAGACAGAGAACTCGATCTCGAGCGCCCCGCCCTGGGGAACCGTCGGCGACAAGGCGACAGCGCTTTCGTATTCGATGGGCGGTTCGCGATCGACAACCCAAAGCCCGAGGTTCACCGAACCCAGGATGGCGAGCGAGAAGACGACGGCGCCGACAAATCTCCAAAGGGTCCGTTTCAATGGGCTGGCCCTCCACGGATGTACCCGATCACCTTGATGATGTTCTCGTAGAGCACCACCGTTCCCAGAAAGATGCCTATGAACGTTATCACCAGCCATTTCGTGAACCGCCCGACTGTTCGAATATCGTGCACCATCTTAAATGCCTGCCTGACGTCATCGGCAGGAAGCTCGACGACCGCCTGAAGCGTCTTCAGTTCGTCCGGCCGGAGATCGGCAAGCCAATCCCTGGTATCCGGTGGAAGCTCTTCGAGCCGTTGTGGAGTGTGTTCCGCCATATCAATGTTCCCTAGCAACCCCGTATGCCCTTTCGATCGAATGCCATGCTTGACCGGTGTCATCCGATCGACTAAATCCCCGCCGCCGTGCTTCCTGTCTCATCTAGGCGGCAACGGGAGGGTCCGGTCTGACGTAGAGGTCGGGCCCTCGCCACCTGCTCAGCGAAGGCCCAACTTGCTCTGCAGGTTGTCGTAGAAAGCGGCGCACCGATCGGTTCGCGCGTTCTGCCGATCGAGAGCGCCCCTCTCCCGCTTGTGTGCAGAAGCCAGTTCGCCATTATCCGGCAGTGACGCGTGAGCTTCCTTCCTGCGGCAGTCCGCCGGATAGTCAGGAAGCGGAACGTTCGCCTGCGCCTGGCCCTTGATCTCGGCCGCGGCGTTCATGCGATCACTTGGACTGCAGCCACTCGCGAAGATCGGGAGTAATGCGGCAGCGGTTAGCGTCAGCCAGTTTCGCTTCATAGTCCGCGATCTCCTGTTCCATGCGGTCATTGTCGGATTGTTCGGCGCTGAGAGCGGCGTCGGCGCGCTTGCGATACTCTTCAAGGGCCTGAGAGCCTTTCAGCCGTAGATCGCGCTCCTTGTTGAGCTGAGCTTCCAGAGCGCCGTACTCGTAGGCCGAGACCATGGTCGCCTTGGCGATGCGCACTTGCTCCGCCGCGTAGCTTTCCACCTTGCCGACGGTCAGATCACCGACCAGCGGCACGTCGACGAGGCCAAAGCCGCCGACGATTGGCCAAGTCTCGGGAAACCTGAGCTTGGCGGCTCCGGGGATGCCCTCGTAGTGCCAGAGCAGCAGAAGGCAGGCGCAGCCAGCGACGCCGAGATATCGGGCGATTGCGTAAAGAACCGTCATCAGGTCGGAATCCCATTCAGGCAAAGAGCGCGCTCCGCCGTGCGGCGCTTCGTAAGACCGGGAAGTCGAATGCCGGCCGCCTTGTCCCACTTGGGAAACTCATTGCAGGCGCCGACAATGTCACCGGCGTTCAGCTTGCGAGCCAAGGTGGATTTGCAGAACGCGCCGTTCCCGATGTTGTAGGTGATGGAGAGAGACGCCACATACGCGCCGGCCGGGATGGCGTCAGGAGCCTTGAGGCAGGCGCGCATGCCGGTCTCAAACTCGACGAGGCGGTCGCCCAGCATCTCTTTGCACTGCGCGACGGTATAGCTATCCCCCATCTTCACGCCGCGCGTCTCGCCAAAGCAGACGGTCGGAATGCCGATTGGATCACGGTAGGCGATGGTGCGCAGCCCTTCGAACGTGCTGACACATGCAATCGCGGCAGCAGCGATCGCGCTACCCTTCTTGAGGCGGCTTGCCATTGGCGAGATCTCCGGAGACTTTCTGTTGGACAAAGATGCGGGCGATGATCGCCGCAATGGTGAGGAGGCCCGTGGCCGCCGACATCCCGAGCTGGATCCAGATGTTCCGAGACACCCATGTCGCAGCGACGAAGTTGTAGATCGGTTCAAGGACGATGAAGAGGAACGCCAGCGCCATGAACCGCACCGACCAGGCGCGGGCCAGCACTGCGCGCCAGTTGCTGACGAGCATGTTGAACTCCGATTGATGAGGCGGCTAGAGATGACCGGACGCAGCCGCGCGCAGATGCGCGGCAGTTACCTGCACGGTCATTGAATTCTCCAAAATCTTGAAAAGGTTTCTGCCGCGAACAGCGGCTAGGATCAGTCCAGAAGAGCGCCAGCGCGCCAGAAGCCGTCCATGTATTCGCTCGAAAGCGACTTCATGGCAGCGAAGAAGTCGACGAACCAGTTGCTACGCTTGAACTCGGTGGCGCCGGCAAGAAGCATTCTCGCCTGCCACTGGATATTCTCGTCGAGGATGGCATCGACCATCGACGCGAACTCGGCCGGGAGCGTATTGGCGACGATCGCCGCCAGCGCCTCTTCTTTCGTGATCATCTCCCGGTTTGCCAATTCCTGGTAGAACTGCCGACGGCTGATCTCCTCAGGGACAGCCGCAGGCGGCGGCTTGAGAAAAACCAGAAGCTCTGGATCATTGTTGTCGATGTAGTCTTCCGCCATCCCCTCAACGAAGTCGGGGCAAAAGGTAACGATCGCGCCGTTCTCGCGTCTCACATAGGCCATCTTAGTAAATCCTGTTGATGGTGAAGTCATCGACAGCGCCGAGGGCGCTCGCATAACTTCCCGTCGTGTTAAAGCTAGAGAATGCCCGAAGCTGGCGCGAGGTATCTGTTTGCACCCATGCGTCAACTGCCACGGCACCCGCCGTCGTGGCACCGCATCTGACATACCCGTCAAAGACACCGCCAACACCGAAACCGGCTGGATTACCAATCGCGCCGATGATCGTTCCCGTCGCGCTTGTTACCGCCGCCAAGCTCGCAAGAACCTTCGTTGGAATACCCAGCGGGACCGGAATAGAAACAGGGACCACATACAAACCATCGGCGAAACCGCCCGTGGTGTTGGTCCACGTCTGTGACGGAAAATGTTTGACGCTGAATATCTGAGTGTAGTCCAAAATCGCGTTTGGCGTTGCGTTGGTGTAAGCCCAGTCGATGCGAGTTACCAAAGAGAAACCCGATGGCACGGTTGGGGCGGTCGGAGACAGAGACCACAGAGCGTCAAAGTCGCCCGTCGTGTTATTGATCAGCGCATGCAGGTGATATGTGGTGTTTGCTGTGATTGCCGCAGCCGTATCACGGCCCCCGTTTCCGGAACCTGCTGCCCACACTGCATTCAGGTTCTTCGTGAAAGCGCCGGGGTTGGTTACGAACAGGCCATTACCCTTCGCCGATCCCGCTCCGATCGAGACGACATAGGCGCTGCTCTTGCTGGTGATAAGACCTTTGACGAAGTTCGGGAAGGTAACAGCAATAACCGCTTCAATTGCCGTCTGAGCGGTTGCCGGGTTGCCGGGAAGTTTAGCAACGCTATTCGAGAAGGACACGCTTGCGGCGGTCTGTGCCAGCCATGTCCGAAATTGCGCCGGGCTCAGTCCCTTGATTATCTTTCCGGTGACGCCATTGAAAGCAGCCGCATAGCCATCCACGACGTTGTCGGGCCCGACGACGTCGCCGGTACCCGCCCCGTCCGTCCCCTTGATCGCGGTCAGCTGCCAGAAGGAATTCACGGTCGCTGGCAAGGTCGGCGGCGCATTTCCGGTGGTTTCTTGCAGCGCCACGAACGAAGAGCCGTTGTAGAGCACCGCGTCATTGCGAGCGTAGACGGTCGCCGCGCTGTAGGTGCCGCGCGGGTTAGCATAGCCTGCCGGCCCCATCGGGCCCACCGGACCGGTACCGTAAGCAAAAGGACCGTCCCAGTCCCCTGCCGCAGCCGAGGCCTTGACGTACAGCACCGGCTCATCGACGCCAATGAACACGAGATAGGAGAAGCCCTTGCCTCGCTCGTCATAGGTATCACGTCCAGCAAGGTCGCCAGAGGCATCGTACTTGAAGATGGTGCCAGCATCGAGCTCCGCGATCAGCCTCGCCAGCGTGTTACTGTTGACATTCAGCTGCTGCAGGTATGCGGTGTCGCGCACCAGGGCGTAATCGTACGTGCCACTCGCTCCCTTCCACTCAATGGCGGAGGTGATCGAGGTATCGCTGTCGACGCTCTCGATCGGCAGGGGGTTGCCGTCTGCCTCGGCGGCGATGAAGCCACCGGCGATCAGCGACACCTGCCAGGCGGTACCGATGCCAGTAACCACGGCAGAGCCGTTCGTCAGGGTGATTTGCCCTGTCGTATAAGCAATGGTCATGTTGAGGAGCCCCTAAGCTGGGATGCCAAGAATGTAGTAGCGGATTCCAATGATCGGCGTCGGATCAGATTCAGAGACGACGTTTGAGCTACTGCCTGAAAGGTAGATGCGGGTTGGGTTGCCCCTAAAGGTGAAGAAGCGGGCTTCGAACGTGGTTAGCTGGCAGTAGGTACTGTCGCCGGCCGTGTAGTACTGCTTTCCGACGCTCACGGGGTCATAGTACCCGTAGACGGTGTACGGCGCCTTCACCCGGCTTGAGATCGTGCCGTTGAAGTTGCCAAGCTTGATGTTCGAGCCGCCACCGTGAACCGTGACGTATTTGACGAAGGGGAAGACACCGGCCCCGTTGAATGCTATCGGCCACTGACGCGCGCCGTTCGGCTGCGAGCTTACATCGATGTACCCCTCGGCCAGCATCCTAACCTGCGGCCAGCGGCTATCCACCATGATATCCGACAGCCGAGGCGGGTTCGCCGCACCTGGGCGAAGGAACTGCAGTACGTCGCGAGTGCCGTCGTTGAACTCCCGCCACACATCGTTATCACCAGCAGATGGCGCGGAATCGTCCAGAGCGTAGACGATGAAGCGAGCCCGCGCCGCGCCGAACGGATTAGAGAAAATCAAATTGGCCCCGCTGAAATAATAGTCGGCACCATACTCGGTCTCGGTCGAGAGAGGGTTCGTCGGGTAGAAAACGGTACCGCCCTGGTAGACAATAACGTCGGCTCTCAGCTGCCCGATCGCCACACCTGCAAGCGTCGAAAGCGGGTAGACGGTCGTGCCAGGCGGCAGCGCGATATCGCCAGCCGCGACCACCTTCGCTGGAAGGCTGGAGCTGTCGAAGCTCAACTGCGATGGCGTTGCTGTCCTGACGTCATAGCCAGGCTTCGCGGCGCGGCATGCCGTCCGCGTAATCTCGACGGCGACCTGCCCAGCGACAGGCGCCAAGGGCGGGCTATTCACCGGAGCGCCATTACCCGGCAGGTTCCAGACCACGAACTCCTTGTAGATCTGAGCGAACTCAGTATTGAAGAAATGCGTAGCGAAGCCTTGCGCCATGTTGAACGCGTAGGTTCCGGTGCCGCTGAAACCGGTGAGCCAGCCTTCCTCGCCATATCCAGGCGTGGTGAACAAAGCAGCTCGGTTTTGATACCCCGTATAGTAGCGCGTCACGCGAGCGCCGTAGTTCACAACGCCGGAGGCATCCTTGTATTTGATGTCGAAGAGGGGGACCGCGTACTCCAGCAATGGGAAAGCATTCGACCTGATAAAATAGTTGGCGATATTGGTCAGGTAGCCATCGTAGAAGGTCTGGAAATTCGACGTCCCGGTTCCGGCGGGAGTGAAGGCTTGGCCGCTCCCAGTGTAGTTCCTTGCCACGATGCCCGCAAAGCGCATCGTCTGATATTTGCTGTTGAAGAGGAACTTCGCGTAGTCGGTGTCTGGCGTCGAATAAGGATTGTAGATATCCGACGCCATGATTTTCACGCATCCTGCGTTCTGGCTATCGACGCCTATGAATGCTGCAATCGCCATCAGCCGCTCTTCACTGTGATGCCGGTCTCGTTGATGCGGACCTTGCCATTGCCGAGGTTGATGTCGGCCGTCAGCACGGTCCCGATGTTCGCCACCTGCAGCTTCAGGACGCCGCCCTCATATACGAGAGGGTAGGACGTCGTCGCATTGTCCGTCACGCTGAACTGATCGACATTAAACGATGCACGGGACTTCAGGACGCCGCCCTGCGTGTAAAGCTCGATGAAGAAGCCGCTTTCCTTGAAGGCTTCCCCGATCGAACCTTTGAGCAGGATCGCATAACGAACGTTGACCCCCTCTGGCGCCGCCACGGCCTGGAAGGCGACCATGCCGTCCGCTAGGTTCTCGTTGAACTGAGCGATCAGCTCGGTGGTCTGCTCCACGACATTGGCAATATCGGACTGCAGGACGACGATCTGCTCATTGAAGCTCGCCCCTTGCACCGAGACCTTGCGCCCGATCGATTGCGAGACGCTCGTGGTGATCTGGTAGTTCTGCTCGATCTGGGTCAGCAGGGACTCGTTGCGGTTCAAGCTGGCATAAAGATCCTTGAAGACGTCGAGTACCTCTTCCTTCAGGTTACCGAGCCCGATCTCAAGATCCGCGTTCCCACCATCAAGCGAGGTGATGTCGATCGGAACGGACCAATTCGTCGTGCGGTCAGCAACCAGGCGGTGGCGGAACTGGTACGTTGTGAGGCTGAGAATGCCCTCTTGGATGAAGGCGATGTTGGCGTCTGCCTTCACCGTTCGCGAGAACTTGTTGCCCGGTTCGGTCTTGATCCACCACTCGATGACGATATCCGTCACGGTAACATCCTCGACTGACGACCAGGACACGCGAAACGCCGGGTATGACCGCCCATCAGACCCAATCCCGATCACAGCCGCGATCGAGAAGTCCTGCAGCTCATTCAGATAGACCGGCTCACCGTTCGGGATCGGGATCGTCGGCGGCAAGACGGTGACACTGTCATAGATGCCGCCGTCACGTTCCTGCAGCGACAGAGAGACGTTGCGCGGCCCGTCGCTGGTCAGCGCCCTGATCGATCGAGCCTGCACCATGTAGACGCGGTCACCGTATCGGGCCGAGTTCCATCGTACCCAGTCACCCGCCTTGATGGTCTGGAAGCGAGGACGGATGACGATATCGGCCGTGGCTTCGTACCGGTTCTCATTGAAGTAGATCGAGGCGAGCTGATTGGCCTGCCGCTTCGAGCGAACCTGCGGGAAGTCGAGGTTCACATCGCGCGTCCGGCGATCGAGTGAAACGTATCCGGCATTCGTCTGGGTATCGTACCCGGCCGGCGACCACATGTTCTCGGGTTCCGGATAGGTGCCCGACACGGCATTGACGAGATCAGCCATCGAGCGACGGCGCTGGAAGCGGACAGCCTCCCCTGCGATCAGATCGTCATCGGTGAACGTCTCGACGATCGGCTGGTCGGTACCGATCAGCGGCCATGAGCCGGTCACGTCATCGATGACGATGCCGCCGCAAGCTGTCATCACGGCTTCGATATTGTCGCCGTGCTGGGCATCGGCATCAAACAGCACCGAGCAGCGATAGCGGCGCTCACCGCCTGCATCCTCATCGCAGATGTTCATGGCCGTGGCGTAGCGGTCGAACGGCAAGTCCGCCGATGCCATGCCCATGCCGCAGAACATATCGTCATTGACCGAGAAGCCGCGCCGGTAATTGTACTTTTGGACGATCGGGTTTTCGGAAAACTCGTGCGTCGAGTAGTCATCCCACCGATGCCCGCCAGAACCGCCCACCGTCGAATCCTTGCGAAGGTCGTAAAGGCGGGCACCGCGGAACTCGAAGAAGAAGTCAGGGAACTGACCGAGCTTGTCCTGGTCATAGGTCAACTCGGCTTTGATCCAGCAGATGCCGGTCCCGATGTGATCAGCCGTCCAGCGCCCGAAGGGATTGGAGTGATTGATCATGTCGACGTCGGCCGCCGTCTGGGTGCCGTAATAGAAGGTGAAGCGTATCAGGCCGGCATAGTCGCCGCTGACCACGGAATAGATAGTCTTGAAGGCATCGCCGCCGATGACGCTCAGCGACAGCAGCGAGCCACCCGCCCAGATCCGCGACAGGCCGTCGCACGGGAAGTCGGACAGCACATATACCTGCTCAAGATACTTGTTCGAGCTGCCATAGGTGTTGACGTAGCAATCGTGGCCGGCGATCCCGACGAGGCCGCAGGCGACCTTGCGAGAAACGTTTTCACCATACTCCCGCTCGAACTCGACGCCGCCGACGGCCGCGCTGTTCTTCTTGGCCTGGTTCTTCTGGATCTTGCTGACGAGCAGGTTGAGGCCGATTCCGATGATCGCCTTGCCGATGATGCCAAGCGAGCCAAAGAAACCGCCGATCGCGGCTCCGATAGGTGCGAGAAAGGGCATTAGATCACCTTGAATGCATGCGCCACAGCCGAAGCCGGCAGAAACTCGACGGCATCAGCGCCGCGCGCCATGAAGCCGATCGAGGTGAAGAGGCCACCCGAGAGGACACCATCGCGATCGACGATGCCGATATCGCCTCGCTGCGCCATGCTGGGAGGGATTTCCGTGAACTTGGCGGCGAAGGCATCTCGGACCGTCTCGAAGCCGTGCTTGCGCAGCTTCTTGGCAGCGCCCGCTTCTGTCTTGTATCCGAGGGCATCGGCGTACATCCGCTCACCCGTGACGGCCTCGACGCCATCATCAGCGATCAGATAACAGTCCGATGTGCCGTAAACCGAAGGCAACGCCTGATGCTTCGCCACAACCGCGTTGAGGCGCTTCTCCCAGCCGGGAAGTCTGGTCATGTCGTTATAGTCCCTTGAAACCTATAGCGCGCGCCGCGCCCGCAGCTGCGCTCTTCGCTGCATTGACGGCAGAACCGACCGCCTTGCCCCACGCGATATCGACACGGCCGGCGGTGGCCGCATGCTCGAAAAACCTGTCTCCGGGGTCGCGGCGCTGCTGATCGGCGACCGTCCGCTTCCGACCGTTCTGCCGAGAGTAATCAAGCTGTCTGCCCTCGCACCGCGCTGTCAGGTAGTATCCGCGCGTGTCGTCGGTGTTGTGCTCGATGACATCGAGGTAGCCGCGAGCGACGGGCTCGACCTGGATCAGCGCCATCGTGTCCGGATGGAAGTGGGCGTCGTAGACAACGACGGGCCGGTCCCGGTAATCCTCGTTCTCGATCTGGGTGAGGATCTCTGGCGTTAGCCCGAAATCCTTGCTCTCTGCCAGTGTGAGCGTGAAACCGCCGTCTGCCGCCGTCCCGGTACCGCCGCCGATATCTGACACCTCGATCAGGCCAAAAGGCTGGTAGGTGACGCCGGCATAGGTCAATGGCTCACGGCGCGCGATGAAACCATAGATGCCCGAGCCAAGCTGGACGCGCACCATCTGGCGCGTCGAGATCCGGCCGGCGTCGTACAGCGCCTTGACCTCTGCGGAGAGAGCCATCAGATCAAACGCCTGCGCTGCGCGTCTTTGATCACATCAATGATGGTGGCACGGAAGACAGCATCATTCAGCAGCCAGCGGATGACCCGGCGACGAAACCAATTCATTGGCTTTCCCTCAATTGAAACGAGACGGTGCGAAACAGCCCCTCACCCGGCGCCTGATAGCTGCCAGGCACCAGCCGCATGACCAGCGCTGGGTTCGCGAAACGCACAACCGCCCCTGCCTGGGCGACAGTGTCGAAGGGCGGCGGCTCGACGGTGATCGACCTCGTCGCCCCCGATCCGGACACTTCCGTGATCCGGCCAATATAATACCGGCCAGATCGCTCGATCCCGATGCGATCCCCTATCGACAGCACCAGTCCAGCATCCACGCTGTTGACCGACAAGATATTTCCGTCGGTGAAGGATACCAGATTGCCGGGATCGTCGGCCGGAGCGTGGTTCTCTCGGTGGGCCTTGGGATAGCCCTGCGTTGGGTGGCGGAAGAGAACCGTCCGGAGCCCTTCGCGGAGAGACAGCCACCAAGCCTCAATCTCGGAATACTCATCGAGATACAGGGGCCGAGTGGCCATATCGGCAACCCATGTCGGATCCTCGGTCTGGGTGTAGTTCGTGAGGCGAGATCCAGACCGAGAAGCCTTGACGGGATCATCGAGCACGAAGTCGCATTTCACCCAAGCGATACCAGGGAGCGGACGAGGAAATGATATCGCCATTAAATCATCCGTCTCTTCTGAGCATCCTTGACCGTGCTCACAATGGTGGCAGGCACATCGGCACGGAACTTGGCGAAGTCGCTGCGCAGAGCGGCAATCGCTGCATCGTCCGCATTTGCCGCATTAAAGACTGGGGCTATGCTGATGTTGACATTGCCGTTTTGCCCGCCAGCGTTCTGGTTAGCTGGAACCTGCAGACGATGGTTCGGCACAACTTCCTCGCCACCTTTGAAGCGAATAAGCTCCGGTCCCTTCTCGCCCACCCAGGCAATACCTGGGCGAGCCGAAGACGTGCCGGTCGCATACCCGGGCAGTGACCCGGTATATGCCGTAGCACCCGAGCCGAGGTTGAAGCCACTGGAACTGCCCCCGCCGCCGAATAGACCGCCAAGGAACCCAAAGATTCCCCCGCCACCAGTGCCGCTGCCAGCGCTGCCGACTTTGAAGACAGCGTCTATCACATCGCCAAGCAGCTTGTCGGTGATGCGGTCGAGGACGTTTAGCGCGGCCTTGCCGAACGATTTCCAGAAGCTCTCGCCGTTCTTCAGCCCGTCGCGCAGATCGTTGACGAAACCGAGAGTGGTGTTCTTCACGAACTCCATGGCCTGCTTCGCCTTCTGGATTGCCTCCGTCTGGCGGTTCTGGGCTTCAGTTGCGGCAGCAAGTGCGCTGGACGTCTTGTCTATCTGGGAGAGAAGTTCCGGCGTAATCGCCAGTTTTTGCTTCTCTGCCGCAGCCAACAAGTCGGCAGAAGATTTGGCTTTGGTGACCGCGTACGAGTAATCGTTCACCAGCGGATTGAGTGATGCTTGCGCCGCGGTCTCTGCTTGGATGGCCTTGGTACGCTCCTGTGCCGACAGGATCGCGCTCTTATAGACGTCCTGCGCCGCTGCTTTTGTGCTGCCCTTGTTCCATGTTCCGCCGGGGTACATGCTTTCCGTTGACGGCTTCTCGCCGATGCGCGGACCAATTTCAGGTAACGGGAAGCTTTCATTCTGGATCGGACCGTCGGCCGATCTGTCGACGTTCGCGTAGCTTCCAGGGCTTGGATACTTGGTAGCAATCGCACCGGCGGCCTGGCTCTGGAAGGTCTTGAGCGCGCCGATCGTCCCCAGCACACCTTGAGCAAGTGAAGCAAAGGCGTCCCGAAACTTATCAAGCCCTTTGATCCCCGACGCCGTGGCCGCGTCGGTCGCGTCCGTCACTCGCTGGAAGTCCTCAGCAGTTGCCTTGCCTGCTTCGACTTTCTCCTGAAGGCTTTCGAACGCCACGCCCAGCTCATGCAAAGGTGCCTGCGGGCTGAGGGACGCGCGATAAAGGAGGTCTGTGACGCCAACCAGTGACGACGAAAACTCATCGAATTTCGCGCGGACATCATCCATTACCGATGCTGTGCGGACCTGCACCGTCTCCTGAAGCTCTGCGACATCTCGGGCGCGCTCCAGTTCGTCGACATACTTCTGCAGGGCGGGGACGGCATCTCCCCAAGTCTGCGCGACACGATCGATCAGGTCTGCCTGTCGCTTCAGCGTCTCTTCCGACTTTTCACCGTTGCTGAACAACTCAGTGAAATACTGAACGGCGGTACCCGCGAGTGTGATGATGGCGATCGTTGCAATGCTGACGGGGTTCGCCAACGATGCAAAGGCACCTGCCAGGCCGCCGATAATGCTTCGAAGCCCCTGACCGCCAAAGATCTGGTTGAGCTGCGTACCCTGCTGTAGGGCAATCAGGAAGGGTGACTGCCCGCCGGCCAACTGGACACCAATATCATTGAACTGAGCAGCAATATTCCCCGTCTGTCCGGCAAGCCCCCTAAGTGCTCTGCTGTTGTCGTTCGCAGTAGCGTTTAGCCTGACTAGCGAGCTTGATGCCCTGCCCGCGCTCGATGCCACTCGCTCTTCCGCTTGCGCAAGAGAGGTAGCCGATGCAGCGGCGGACGCAGTGGCCCCCTTAGTCTGCGCGACACCGCTCGCCATTGTCTCAGTGGCTCGCGCCGCAGCACCGGTAGCGCGCTCGACCTTTTCGGCCGACGTCGTCAGCGCGTCTAGGCCGGTTGCAGCCTCCTTGACGCCTTTTTGCGTCACGGAAATGCCAAGCGATACGTCCATGGGTTTACTCTTTCCTGCCAGCACACCTATCTTGCTACCCGAATGAGATTCGGGAGGGATAAATGGACGGTTGGTTGAAGATATTGATTGCCAGCGCGTGCGCCGTGATTATCGCAGGCGGAGCGTTCTACGCCTGGAGTGAGTGGAGTGCTCACCGAGAGCGGCAAGCAAGAGCTGAGCGCCGAGACGGCGCGGTAAAGGAGCTGTTCGAACTCGCAAAAGCCGAGCCGAACGAGGTCGATAAAGTTCGAGACTTCTGCAAACAACTCAATGAGCGGTTGGATGGCGATCTAAAAGACAATGAAATTGCCTTTGGCGTCGCCACCAATTGTCGCGTCCTCGGTTATAGCTACTAATCTAAACCCTGATGACACCGAGAAGTGAGATCATGAGACAAGAAATTCGCAGGATCGCATGTATTGGAACGAGTGGCCGCAGTTACACGGTCATTGAATTCCAAAATTTCAGGTCGTTCACACCGTTAAGTGGCAGGACGCAAAACGTCCCGACTACGAAAGAAATGTTTCTGTTAGACGGTAGTGACGTCAATTTTGTAGATGAAGGCCATTTTGAAATCGTTCTCACCGGAGAAAAGCTGACGGCGGCTTGAAAGATGAGGCGGCCCAAAGCCGCCTCTGGTTACCTCTTTACTAGGACTATGCCGCCGCGCTGTAGCTTAGAAGATCGCGGATAATGGATGCAGAGATCCGAACATCGGTCGTGTCTCCCTCCAACTCGATGTTGTCGGTTCCATAGCACCAAGCAACCGCAAGCGCTTTCACCTGAAGCCCGGCGAGTGTTTGCGCTGGCAAAGCCTCGATCGCGTCCACGATCCTGTCGCTTATGTCGTAGGCCTTCTCAAAATCATCCTGGTGAGAGCCGGCGCGGTCACAGTTCCTTTCTTCTGCCCAAGACAACTTGAGTTGCTCCCCAAGTGCGACGAGTTCGCGGTCGTCCGCAGCGAGCACAGGCGCGACGGCTGCGGTGTGTGCCGTCAATGCCAATGCTATTCCGCCCTTTAGCGCTGTGCGGCGGTTCATTACGCTGCCCTCGCCGACACCGGAAACGCCTTAGCAAGAACAGCCAGTCCCTTTGCGGTAACCCGTACTTGCGTGGAGATCCACTCTGTTCCATCAGGGCGGGGGCCCGTCGAGATTTTGTGCTCAAGATAGCCAGCGGCCATCTTCGACTGGTAAGCGAGATCTTCCTTTGCGCCTGCTCGACGATAGATCCAGCCGTTGGTCCTCATCCAGCGAATGAGTATCTGCGGCGGGATTCCAAGATTTTTCGCCGCTTCGGTGCGACTGAATGTGCCGGTCGCATCAGTAAGTTGCTCAAGAGCGTCAACGTCGTGCTGCATTTCCTCGACACGGGTCTCCAGCGCAATGACTTTCTCGACATTCTCAAGAAGGAGGTGACGCAACAGTGAAGGATCGTTCAGGTTTGGGGAAGTCACCGGGTGGTGATCGGTCTCCAACTCCATCCATCTATCGACAATACGTTTTCGAAGCTGGACGTCATACCCAGATACCAGCGTCATCGAGTGGCTTTGATCGAGACGAAAGACGGCAACATACCCGCGAGTGTCCCTTTCCCATGAAACCCCTGGGAAGGTAGCGTCATTAGGATGGCTCCGTTTGGAGCCATCGCCAACTATCGCGTCCAAGATGGCCCCCGAATTTTCGCGGACATATTCGGAATGTCGGTTGCGGTAGTTCTCCGGGATCGTCCTCACCAAGTGCTCTTGGCCATAAAGGCCGATAAGCATGAGGCGAATATCCCGGATGACGTTCTTATGCTCCTTACCTGTAAGCTCGGCGATTTCGCGGCTCGACATTGTCAGGGCGCCGCCCCGCGTGGTATTGATGATGTCATTCATTGAGGAAGTCCTTTTTCCTTGGTGAATTTGCTTTCCGACGCGCCAACGTCGGCATGCTTCCGAAGGTCGGGGCGCTCTTAAGCGGATGCCCCGGCCTTTTCTGTTTCAGCGTATGCTCGCTTGAGGTGATAGACGACCTCAGCGTTCATGGTTCTCTCATTCTCAACGGCAGCGAGCTTGATAGCCTTCCGGAGCCCTTCCGGAAGGCGAAGCATCAGTTTGTCTGCTTCTTGCGCTTTCTTCATTTCGTCTCCACAGTGTCACCGTGACACAAACGAAAGATGTCACGGTGCCATCCTTGCGTCAAGCGCCGCGATGCGTCACCGTGACTTTTATTTGCAGGTATTATCGATGTCCTCTGCCACAAGCCGCGAAAGCGACAAGTTTATGCTCCGCCTTCCCGACGGGATGCGCGACCACCTGAAAAAGCTTGCCGCTAAAAGTGGCCGAAGCCTGAACGCTGAGATCGTCCATCGGCTGGAGGTGTCGATCGGCTGGATTGATCTCCCGGAAATCCCTGGGCTCGACAAGGTCGACACTATCGACGCTGAACTGAGGGAGTTGCGGCACGATGTAGAAATTTACAAGCTTTTGTCCGAGAAGCTTGCCAAAGACCTGCAGGAACTACCGAAGTTGCCTCTGCCCTACGTTCCTACGATCGCTGATGACCAAATGGAAATGCTTGCACAACGCGTCGCAACCATCGTGGCAGAGGCATCAAAAAAGAGCGGCTCGTGATTGGCTGACATTAGTCCGCCGGTCTTTCACGCTCCCTAATCGCCTCACTCTCGGCATCGACGGCTGACCGGAACGTCGTATCCATCGACTTGAGGATGGCAATCTCTTCACGTCTGACGATGTTACCGGTTATTTGGCACCAAGCTATGAACTCGTAGCTGCAAATAGCCGCCGGACCGTTGAAGCCCGGCGTCAGGCCTTGCCGGATATCCCAGAACCAATCCCAGAGAAGCGCGCCGTCTTGAGGGACATCGACCTTGGGACTATTCGTCTCGAAGGCCTCGTTCCTCTCGCGGCGCGTCTCTCCATCTTTATCGCGGACGGAATCGTATCGCCCGACGACGGCTACGGCTTCGCAGAGCCTTTCGCCGAGGTCTTCGTAAAATTTGCGCGATCCTCGGAAGCTGCCGCTACCTGGTCATAGATCCAGCCAGCCTCCTCAAGCACTTCCCTCGCCGTCTCGAAGCTCAGCTCCGGCTTCGATCCCTTCCAGTCGTGATCGCCCCAGTCCCACGATGCGACCGATGCGGCAGCCTTGTCGAGGTATTCGGCCTCGACCTTAGAAGTGGTCAGCTTCTTCTTGCGGCTCGCGAGGAACTTGTCGCTGTGCTGCCGAATGACCTTCTTGACCGCATCGGACTCGGCCGAGCGGATCATGAAGCGGATGCCAAGCGGCTCGTCGCTGACGGGATCGACGAGCTTGAGCTCGAACACGTCTTCAGCATTCACAAGGGTGGAAATGTCCATTGGTCACCTTACGGAGTGGTTACGGGATCGACGCGGATCGGCAGCTGGTTGAGGCCGATCGTGTAGCGGGCGAGATCGAAGTCGTCGGAGCCACCGCCTGGGTAGAGCGGGCCAGAGACAACGCCGCGGCTGTAGAAGATGGTGTTCGTCTTGCCGGGAGGTGCATCGTTGCGCTCGATCTTGATGGCACAGTTGTTCTGGTTCAGGGGGTCGCCGAAGCCGCGAAGGATCACCTGACCTGCATCATCTGCCACATCGGCGACTTCGATCTGAGGATCGCCAGCGTTCGCAACGCCCTTCTGCTTCTGCGAAACAGCCTCGTCGAGGGTATTGTAGACGTTGATGTTCGAGGTCGCGCCAAGGTCACCGATGTTTCCGACCTTACCGACCAGCACCCAGGTCAGTGCCGCATAGGTGCTGGATGTAAGATCCGTATTCTGCGGGTCTTCGCAGACATAGACCTTGCTGCCCTTCTTTGTCGTCTTGTTTGCCATTTCTAGGCCTCCGGTTCAAAAGCGATGTAGGGGATACTGACCGGGATCATGAGCCGGTCAGTATCTTGAAGCGGGCTTGCGGCCCATGGCTCACTGCTGATCATGATCCTCACGTCAGAAGCGAATAGCGTCTCATTCTTGAAGCGGTTGACGATTGCGCCAGCCACCTCAAGCCCATCGAGGATGCCCTTGCCGACCGGCCACATGACCGACACCTGCATGATCCCGATCTTCTGCTGTGGGTCATCGCCCAGCGTTACCTGTCGCGTCCGGTTGGGTAGGAAGTCGACCTTCAGGTACTTGTCTGGCTTGGTCTGTCCCGCAGCTGGAAAGGTGACGTTCGGACCCGCGATCGGCAGAACGCCAGGCATTGTCCGCAGGCGGGCTTGCAAGGCCTCGAATATGATTGCGTCGGTTGTGACCGCCATGTATCGCTAACCCATGTCAGAGAAACCGCCCATTCCGGACAGCGAGATCTATGACCTCCTGCAGGAGGTTTGGCTGAAGCTCGCGCGCGAGGAAGGTCAGACCGATTTCGGCAACAACACGCTGAAAGCTGCTCGACTGGCGATCTTCTCGTTGCAGATGGCCATGACCATGAAGGGCGAGCATGTCACAGACCAAACGCCTTCCGAACCTTCTCCGCATTGCGATTGACGATTGCGTCCCAGTTCTGAGCTGCTGAGCGGACGAATGCGGCCGGCGGCCGGCCATTGGCGCCATACTCCTGATGTGCCGCGTAAGCGGCGGTGTATCCGAAATACAAGTCGTCATCGAGTGACGCGCCAGCGATTACTGCTTCGACCGTGCCGAAGTCGAAGGCGTACGTCTGCCCGCCAGTTGGGTTGGCTTTTGGGTTGATCGCCGGCATGGCAGATGTCGATGCCATTAGAGATGCCCAGAGGAAGCCAGTATCGTATGGAAGCCGACCACCATCCACATCGATGGTCTGCATTTCCTTGACGACCTCTTGAGCGCTTTCGTTTCTGACGGCCTCGATCGCTTCCGGTACGGCTTCAGCCCAGCGCGCTACGGCGGCGCCGAAGGATAAGTTAGCCATCAGGCGGCCCGCGCTCGGTACCGGCGAAGGCCGGCCGCGATGTAATCGATGCGGTATTCTAGGCGACACCTGCAGCCAATCTTGTGTCTCGCGGGGATGCCTGGGGCATGCGGATACATCAGCAACGTGCCGTCCGACGCAACGAAAGCCTGATCGAGCGGGACACCCTCTGCCTTATAGCGCGCCGCCATCTCGATATGCTGCATTCGCGGATGCTCTGATCCAGAGTGCAGCCAGTGCTTCGTGACATCCTGAGCGGCGATCTTCCCGCTCCCGATCTGCTGCCGGATGGCGTTATCGCGAACGGCGAAAAGCGCCGACCTGGTTTCCTCAAGGCCAATCATCTCGCCACGCAGGCGAAGATTGTTATCGGATAGCCTACCGATCATCCGCTGGATCAGCGTCTCGTCGACTGCCCTTCCCTCGCGAATTGCCTTTGTCACCGATCGGTCGAACCGTTTATCGCGCGTCTTAAGGTCGAGATACGCCTTCATCAATGTTGGGTCGCCCGATTGAAGGTTTTCTCGAGCCCTGGTGATGAAATTCACCTGCCGAGACGTGAGGCCGATCGTCCCGCCTTCCCTCCGCCCCGTTACGCGGTTCACGCGCCCGATGACATCGAGAGCAGTAGCCGTAGGGTTCTTCCCTTGGGTGAGCCCGGCCTCGAAGGCCATGCGGAGTGCTTGGCGCTGATCTTCGGTAATATTGGTCACCAACATCGACGACTGCTCGCGGATGAGGCGCTCGGCTTCCAGATTGCGCACACCGAACTGGAACAAGACGCGCGTACCGTCCGCGGCAACCAGCGAAGGCAAGCTTTGAACGAAGCTGACGCCGCCAGTATTGAAGGCTTCCCGCAGGGCAAGCTCCAGTGATGCGAATGCCTCCGGGTCGAACTGGATAGCCGCGACCGCTCCGGAGATGTCGCCGCGCTCCAGGCGCTCCACTACCGTCTTCATCAGTACGCCTGACTTAATGCTCTCGATGGCATCGCGGAACGCCTTGGCGATGCGCGGCTCGTACTGCGCAAGCAGCTCTTCGAACGTCATGCCAAACGCCCCTGCACAATGAAAACGACGTTTACGACCCCATCGTAATTGTTGGGGTCGTTTGCAATCACGTGGTACTCTACCCCGCCGGCGGAGACGATGTCACCGACCTGTGGCACGACAGCCAGGCCGACCGAGGAGATGTAGATCTGCCGGTCGCTGGTCAAGATCTTGGTTTCATTCACGTATCGCTGGTCATAGGTCATCGGCACCAGCGTGGCCGGGTAGCTCGTTTCTATGCCGTCACCGCCGAGAACCGGGTCGGGAGGCGTGATGCGCTTGACGGCGCCCTCTTGGCCGAACTCCTCGATCAGCTCATGGGCGACCGCTTGGATCTCGGCATAGTCGAACTTGGCCATCAGCAGCCCACCGACCAGATGCCTAGCGACACAAGATCCTCATCCTTGAGGAACGGCGCCAGCATGCCATCGACGATGGAGATCAGCGGCGTGATGGCCGAGGCCGTGCCGTCGTCCTTTGCCTGTTGGTACTCTTTTTCGATCTGGCCAACCTTCACGCGCTTGACCGCGCCAGAGGACGTGCCGATCGCCGTGAGGCTCCCCGGCTTCAGGCCTTCCTGATAGGCGGCCTGGTATGAGGCGTTGATCACGGCAGGCGGGACAACATCGGACGGCAGGAGCTTGCCGTTCACGACCGCCCCCTCGCGCGGCCACTGGCGCTCCTGCAGCGGGTCTACCACACTGCCAAGGAAGCGAGAGCCATACACCGCATCGATGTATTGGCTCCCGCGATTGCGAAGGACGGCCGGCGACGGCGCGGTTCCCGGCAGGACGTAGCCGTTATCAGTCAGCCAGGATGCAAAGCCCGTATCGTCGCCGTAGCCTGCCATTGATCAGGCTTCCTTCTTGTGCAGCTCGACGAAAGCGACCTTGTCTTCTTCGGACATGCCGTCGAAGCCTTCGAGATCGTCCTTGCGGAGGCTCTTGGTGACGGGCTCGCCATCCTTGGTGATGACGTAATAGCCGCCGCCCTTGGTCTCAACCTTGTAGGCGGAGTTGTTGACGCCTTCGCTGCCTTCTGCGGGACCGCCAGAAACGACACGGTACCGCCCTTCCCAGCCCTTCGGCTCCTTCTCGACGGTCAATTGCGTACCGACCGGAACTTCGCCCTTCGCGCCGTAGATGCCACGGCCGGTGATTTCGATCTTCATGTTGATGATCTCCAGTTGCGGGACGCCTCGCCCGAAGGCGAGGCACACTCGTTAATCGATATCGGTGGAGTAGAAGACGCCGGAAGCGCCGTTCCAATCCGCGCGAATGTCGATGCCCAGCGCCGCCATGATCAGGAAGTTGTAATCATCGACAGGGTTGGTACGGACCATGGCCGTGGTATTGGCGGCCATACCGACGAGCGGTCGGATGAAGGTCGCATCCGGCACGAAGGCGAAGAACGCGTTGCCCGAGAGCAGCGAGGTTTCTTCGATCTTGTTGATATTAGGGTGGGTCCGAAGGTAGTCGATGAGGCGACCACCCTTGAAGCCTTCGGACCCCGAATAGCTGCGCGACCAGTTCTGCATGATCTCGCCCGAGATATACAGATTGACCTTGCGGCCATTCAGCTTGTTGGCGCGAAGGGCGCCGCCAATGCCGTTGGTGAGGAATGCATCGATCTGGTCCGCCGTGGTCGAGGCGGAGGTCAGGTCGATGTTGTAGCCACCCGCAGCAGCTCCGAGGTTGATCGCCTTTGCATTCGGATGGTTCCGGATGCCGTAGCCGACCGAACCCTGGAAGGTGATGCTGGTATCGCCATTCAGGACATAGGTCGCCATGTCGCGGCGAATGGCGGCCGTGTGCGATTCCTGATCATCCGACAGCGCGTCGAAATTCTCGGATTGCATCGTGTTCCATTCGCGCCAGGAGCGACCATAGCCAGTGTTGAAGATCGGAACGATCGTCTGGCGATAGTCGTATTCGGTCTTGCCGAGCACTTCCGGCACCTGACCGGAGATAGAACGACGGACCGTGCCGGCGTCGCTCGATACGCGATACCCGAAGGCGATCTTGCCGATGTTGACCGGACGGGCCAGCGCCATCAGGTCACGCATGAAGTTTTCGCCTTCGTCGTCGCGCATGACACGACGGGTGATGGTGTCCATCTCGAGCCATGCATCGCGAGGCAGGACCGCCGCAGCGTTGGTCACGAGGCCTGTGCTGGCCGCCAGATCAGCGAGGTTGGCCTCATTGACATGGAAGGTTTCGCGCTGCGCGCCGACTTCGGCCCACCACTGACGGTGCGGCCGGGAATTGGCGACGAGCTGTTCGTCAAAATAGCGCATCTGGGAGCCTCCTTACGATGCCGCCGACAGGTAGCTTGCAGAGGCGGCCGGACGGATCCGAACGAGCTGCGAGGCACCGGTGTTGTTGTTGTAGATCTCGTCCGCATAGGCGACGACGAGGTCGCTCAATGCGGCGATAGCGAGAGTGCCATTGGCGCCGGGGGTGAGCGGCGTGCCGACAGCGGTGATGTTGACGCCGGTGGCGATGCGCGCCGCATAGTGCGTGTCATCTTCCATCTCAAGGCCCAGCACAGTATCGCCACGGACGATCGGGGGTCCGGCGGCATATGCGGCATAGGCGGCATCGACGCCTTTCATGGCGAGGTAGTTTTCCTGCGCCAGCCAGACCTTTCCGATGGTAGTCGCGCCGGCCAGGACGAACCGGCCCGAGGACAGGACGATGAGCGAACCGGGGGTGATCGCCGCGCCGGCTTCAGCTTCGCGGACCTGCGGATCTTTGCGACGAGCAGGCCCAAGGTGGATTCGGGAATAGCGACCCATGATTAGGCCTCCTTCTTGTCAGACGGCAGCTTGAAACCGTCGGTCTTGGTGCCGCCGCCGTTGAATGCGGAATTGAGGGCAGCAGCGCCTTTGGGGTCGGCCTTGGGCGCCAGCGCGCGCAGTGTAGCGAGCGGCGTGGCCTTTGCCGTGGCTTCGTCCAGCACCTTGCCGTTGACGATCTTGGTAACGAGCTCGGCGTGCTCGGCATCGTCCTTGGCTTTCTGGTTGGCGACGATCTCGGCCTGTGCATCGAGCACTGGCTTGAGGGCTGCGGTTACGGAGTTGGCGATCGTCTCGCCAATCTTGGCCATGCTTCCCGAGAGGGTTTTGACCTCATCGGAAAGCGACTTGAACTGCTCGTCGGTGACAGGCATGTCGTCTTCCTTCGTGTTGGTTGAGGGTTCCCGCCCGGAGCCGATGGCGTCCATGATTGCGGATTTCACTTTCTCCCAGACGCTGATGTTCTGTCGGCGCATGAGAGCTTCGACGAGGCGGGTGCCCGCCCAGTCGATCTCCTGGTCAGCAGCGTCCGTCATGGCGGAGTTGATGACCTCAATCTCTTCGAATTCGCCCTTGGCGTTGACCAGCATGCCGACGCCCTGGTCTGGGGTCGCGGCGCCGTCCTCATTGAGCAGGATGGCGTCGTGGTCGAACACCATGGCGCGGGCGACGCGCTTGTGATCGTCGGCGTTGACGGCTTCCATAATGGCGAGGAGGCCGGTCGAGGTGTGGATCGGGCCGCCGGCCTCGATCGCCGCGAGGACCGCCTTGCCGCCTTCCGAGCGATTGGCCACCTCGACGTCGATCACCTTGTCGAGCAGGACGCGACCGCCCTCCTGGCGCACGTTCTCGTTCCATGCACCGATGTAACCAATGTTCAGCCCTTCCGGGTCGCGAGCCGAGACGAACTTGCCGTTCACCAGTGGGTGTCCAAGTGGGGCCGGCGACCGATTGAGCGTCTGGTAGCTCTTGGCGATCTCCTCGGCCGGGTACTTGATCCCGTTCATGATGATGTTGTCCGGCAGGGTGGCCGACGGGACGATCACCAGATCGCGGCCGTTGCGCTTTTCCTTGCGGACAGCCTTCACGTTCGCCAGTGTCCTGACGTTCACACGCACCTGATTGGGCATGGGATTTCCTTTAGGTTTTGCTGCGATTGCGCAGCGGAACGAACCCGATCGGGCCGGTCTCTTCTACGGAGAAGATGTCATTGCCCGAGGCGTCGAGAAGGCCGGTCTTCTTCACCTGGCGATCTTTCTCGATGACTAATTCAGCGGTGGAAGCCTGCCCCCACTCGGTGAAGAAGGTGCCGCCTGTGGTCACGTAGTGCTTCATGCTGCATCCTCTTGCTTCGGAGGTGTGACGGCCGCGTCGATCTCGTCGTCGGTCACGTCATCGCGAAATTTGTCGGCATCGCTCAGTGGCTCGTAGCCGACTGCCGCGCGGATCTCGTCGTCGGTGAAGACGTAGACAGAGCCGCCCATCTTCTGATTGACGCCCGCCATCTTGTCGGCGCGATCGACCTTTTCGGACATGGACGCCTCGGTGAGATCGGCCCAATCGATGAACCAGTCCTTCTCGTCGAGGATACCGACTTGCTCGAGGCGATCGATCAGCAGGCGGATGTTCGGCACTGTCTGGTTGGCGCGGCGCGACATGCAGGTCTGAGACCACTCGTCCGCGTCTTCCTGGCTCGCGCGCTCTCCAGTCTGCATCCCGACGAGAACCTTCACCGGAATGTTCATAGAGGCGGCGAAATCCTGCAGTGCCACGGCATAGAAGTGCTCAGGCGACGGCAGGGTGATGTTCAGCGTCTTGGCCTGCATGCCCATAATCATGAGCAGCTGATCGAAACCGGCATTCCAGTCGGCGACCTGCTCGTTCATCTTGTCGGCGAGATCCTCGACACCCACGCCCATGGCCTTGGCCATCTCGGTAATCTTGGCTTCCTTGTCGACTTCGAGGACAGGCGCGCTCTTGGCGTTCTTCCAGAAGCCCTCGCCGCCGGCGCCCCTCACCTTCTCCATGTCGATCAGGGAGTTGTAGCCAGGCTCAAGAGCAGACGAGCCGTTGACCGAGCCGTCCTTTGACCAGACGATCACACGGTCAGGATGGATCATGATGTGGCGCGGCTGCTGTTTGTTCGTGTCGACAGCGGACTCGCTGAACTGGAACATCTTCGGCTGGCCGTAGGTCTCTGACGTCTCGACCGTGTCCCACTCCGAAACCTTGAGCTGGCCTTCCCATGCCGGGATAACCTCGACGAGGCCCATCAGGCCACCGGTCACCGATGTCACCGGCTGGTTGAATGCCTGACCGTCGGCAAAGCGTAGGATGACGCCAGCATACGCTCCGACCATAGACATGCGATCGGCTTCCGCTAGGCGGGTCCACAGGCGGAGATCGTCGAAGCGCTGGCGGATCTGCTTCTCGATCGGCGTTTCCTTCGCCGTACCCTTCTGCGAGCCGTCGCGTTCCTTTTCCAGCAGGAAGGGGTTGTCCTGCCACGTCTTGCGGATCGTCTTGTCGACGCCGGCCGCGGCGATGCCGTTGCGGGAATACATCCGGTAGAGCTGATCGAACGTCAGCTTCTCAGGATAGCCGAAATCCTTGTAGTGGTCGTGCTTGGGCGTCGTTCCCGGGAAAAAGGCCGGGAACATGCTGTCGAGGCGGCGCTGCACATAGTTGGCCAGCCGTACAACTTGGTTCATCGGTTCTTCTTCCTCAGGAACATGGCGACGGACGGGCCGGTCGCGATGTTGACGTTGTCGGCGGCGATCACCGCATCAGCGAGGTTGTGCGACTTCACGCCCAAGTCCTTCTTGAGCTTCAGCTTCGGCACGACCCGCTTCTTTCCTTCACTCTCGACCCACCAGGGCACGCAGAGCTCAGTGAACAAGGCGTCCAGCTTGTCTTTGCCCATCTGCGAAGAAAACGAGAGGATATCCTCAGGCTTGATCGGCTGCCCCCGGACGACAGCATTGAACGTGAGCATGGCGCGGCGGGCGGTGTTCGCCCACGCCTGCGCCTTCAGGTTCAGATACTCGTCCTTGTTCAGCGGGCTGTTGCTGTTCTGCGGATCACTCGGCTTGTCGCCGTCCATGACACCGCCGCCAGCGTGGAAGGCGAAGTGCTGGACGCTGGCCTCGTTCATTTCGTTCTGCTCGTCGATGTAGCCGCCGACGAAGGCGCCGACGCCGATCGTGTCATATGACACTGTCGCGCCAGCATGCTTGGCCTTGGCCCAGACACGCTTCGCGTTCTGCACCAGCTCATCCTTGCCCGACGCCCAGTCCTCGGCATCCGTGAAGACGCCTTCGATCTTGTCGGCCGTTGCGCTCTTGTCCTCGCCATCGTCGGCTGGGTCGAAACCGATGATGTTCCGACCGGTGACATCGATCTTGAGCACCTTGTGGGCATCGACACAGGCATCGAGCCACTTGCGCTTGAAGATCGATAGCTCGCTGTCGCCGAGCGGTACCCCGCCATAGACATGCTCGAACTTCTCCGGATCTCTTTCCCGCATCGCCGCGATGTCGCGCAGTGCCTTGGACGAGAGAAAAGGGTTCTCCGTATAGTCGATCTTCCGGACCACACAGTGAGGCGGCACGTTGACGACGAAGTTCTTCCAGACGTAGTCGGTGACCAGCTTCGGGTTGAACAGCAGGATCGCCAAGCTGTCTTCCTTGCGGATCGTCGGGCCGATGACGGTCCACTGATCCTCGGTAAGCTTCTCCGCCTCTTCGACCCAGAGGATGTCGACGTCGGACGTGCCCTTGATGTCCTCAAGGTTTCGTTCGATGCCGTAGAAGATGAACTCAGCGCCGGTGCGGCGATGGATGATCACCGTCTTCTGGACATCGAATGCGGCTTCTAGCCCGAGATGAGCAATCGCCCATTTCAGTTCGGTGTAGACCGAATCCTGAATGCGGTTCTGAAAGCGGCGGATGCATAGAACGCGCATCCGGACGCCAACGTGATCGACCAGGCGGACCAATTGGCAAGCCGTGTCTCTCGTCTTCGAGCTCGACCGGCCGCCGTGAAGGACAGCGATGTCAGCCTGTCCGAGAAAGACCTGCTCCCAAAAATCATGCAGTGCCGGGTTGGTCAGGTGGGTGGTAGCGTCTAGCTCTTTTCGCTGCGCAGCACTTCCCGCCATGTTCTCGTCTCGGTCTGTATGGGTGCGCCGTCCTTGCCGGTGTGCTCGTGGCGCTCGACGAACATGCCAAGGTGCTTGCCGATATCGACCAGGGCGCCCTTCTTGTCGTGAAGCTTCAGCTTGATGCCGCCGGTCGAGTTCTGGCTAATCTCAGCAATCGCGCCGGCCGTGTCATCGTCGATCTCGTCACTGGCGATTAGCTGGACGTTGTTGGTGACGACGTTCTTGATGACTAGCGTGTCGCCACCTTCCGGATTGTCTTCCTCGGTTACCAGCGTGCCCTGCCACTTGATCGCCTTGCGGATGTCAGCAAAGCCGATCTTGGCCAGCTCAGCCAGAACCCGCTCTTTGGTGATGGCGAGCTTGTCGATGGCCTTCTCGGTGGCCTTTCGCTCTACTACCTGCTCCCACTCCAAAAGCTCTGAGACGCGTTGTACGATGTTGTCTTTATGCTGTAAGCGAGAAGCATTCCCACGGTCAGGTTTGAAGCCAGCGGCAGCATATGCGTCATCTGCTGTCTTGCCTTTGGCGAGTGCTTGGGCGAATTTCTCATGCCGGGGATTTTGTAGGGCGGCCATAGTTCTACCCGGTGCATTGTCGTTGAGATGTTAGGAGGCGGGATGGATGCTTACGATCAACAATACGGGGTCACCGTCGAAGCCTTGGACAGAGCTCTAGACGACTTGACGGCTTCGGTTGACCATCCCGTGCCAACGCTCACGCCATCCAGCCAGACCTCTTATCGCTTCCCCCGTCCGACCTTCGGAGAGGCACTAGTCGTGAAATGTGTGCGGATGCTCAGCGCATTGAAAGCACTGAGGGCGTTACTTCACCAAGGCCTGATGCTGGACGCTGGCTCGTTGATGAGGATTTCAGATGAAATCGGGCTGGACATAATGTTCTTGGCTGGCCCAACACTGTTCAAGCTCCCTGCTGAAGAGCGGCATCAGAAGTATTTGAAGGAACTCTTCCAAGAGGAATTCGGGTCCGCCGACCCCGTTTCATCGCAGATTAAGCGCGATCGGGTAAGCCGCAAGCACATTCGAGCCTACGTCGCTAGGACCTACTCCAATTCTACGGAGTAAGCAAAGCGGTCGCAGTGGCAGAGGTGATCGAGGGAGCCTACTCCGGCTTCGTGCATGGGGCCGCGATACACACTATGGACGTTTACAATGGCAGGAGGTTCGTAACCTCGCTTCCCGGCGGGGCTGCACCGCTCATGTCGATCAAGAAGCAATTCCCCCACTACCTCGAACGAACCATCATCGCGTTCTGCTTCAGTTCGAAAGCACTTGGCCGAGAGGATGTTTTCACAAGGCTCCACGCACTTAACGTGCGGCTGTTTGAGGGAAAAGGCGAGGCAGCGCTTCGCTAAGATCCAGCCAGCGGTCGATACCTCCGGATGCGGATTTGACTTCGAACCCAAAACACGTCTGGGCGTTTCTCCGTGGTAGCCCTCTTTAACCGGAGAGAGACCATGAGACTTGTGCAATTCACTCTGATTGGACAGGCTGCAATCCCTGTCTTTATCAACCCCGATCAGGTTGTGTCTTTGGTTGCCTTACCGGATCGAACGCAAATCATCACGACCGCGACTGCAGCTCACGGAGCGACGATCGTCTATGATGTGACGGAACTAGCTGGTGAAGTCGTGCGACAATTGACGACTAATCCCGTGGTTACCGCGCCGGGACGCGCTTGATCACCGCTCGGCGATTTCTCTGCCTCTGGCGCAAATCACCACAATAATCACTACATACCCTTCAAGGTTTACCTTAGCAACACCACCGAATGCTATTTCGGTGGTGTTTTTCGCTTCTGGAAGCCCCAATGCACAGCCAAATCCTCTAAGGCGTCTTTGAGGTAGTCGGCGAGAGTGTGTCGAGCACGCTTCGATGTGCCGATCTCGGCAATCGTCCGTCCCTCGCCTGCCACCATGCTGACGACATCGTAATGGCGTCGACCGAGTAGATCTCGGCAGCCTTTGAGTTGGATGCCGGCGTCGATCTGGCGGTCTGAGATTGGCTCTCGTGCACCACCGCCGTCGACGGGCTCTCGGCTGTAGTCGAACGATCCGGCGCCTGATCCGCCGAGCGCCTCCCAGAGGCGGCGAAACATGATTGCCGCCTCAACCTGGTGCGCTTCGAGATGCCCCTTGGCCGCCATCATGGCGACCGGGCTCTCGCGGAGGTTCAGGGCAGCCGTCACCGTCTTCGGATTGCCTGAGGCACCGGCGTGAACCTTGCTGTAGTGAGGGTTGTCGATCTCTACCAGCTTCACCTTGGAGTGCTGGTTGCCCAGTCCAGCGAACTCGCTGGTGTTTGCCACGGTCAGTCCCTTGAAGGTTCTGCTGGGCTTCTTTCGTGCTTTCTTCAGTTCCGCCATTCTCGTTCCCTCGTGTCTAGCCGCCGCTCGGTTATCGTCTGCTGATCCTGGTCATCTTCGAGCAATGCTCGCATTTGGTGGCCTTCCGCTCTTTCAGGCGTGCCATCTCTTCGTGGTAGGTCTTGCGCGATCGCTCCCACTGCGTTTCCTCGTGAGCGAGGCGACGGAGGACAAACATCGGGTCGAGCTTGGCCTCACACAGGCTGCACTCGACCTCCGTCTCGCCTTCTCGGATGAGATATTTCGCGTTGACCTGCCGACCGTTCACGTATGACCAACTGTGATTGCAGGAGTTGCGATCGTACCGGTCTACGATCTTGAGCATTGGACCATCGTCCGACGGCGGCGCTTTGAACTTGATCGGGAGCTTGGTGATGTTGTCGTCCGTCACCGCACCACCTCCACGACCCGGCCGCCGCCCATGAAGAGCTGCTCGGCCTTGGCGCGCGCCGCTGTCATCGGCTTCACCAAGTCGAACGTCTCGCCGCGGATCTCGCGGCCGTTCATGAAGGCAACCATGTGCTTGAGGCATTCCTTGGCCGCCTCGCCTTCACTGCCGAAGACCTTGGGGCGATCGCCCGTGCCCATGACCGGAGATGGCTCGCTATCGCGGCAGAGGCGGATCATGGCGTAGAAGCCGACGCCACCTGGAATCCGATACGGATAAGCGTTGTAGCGGTTGGTCATGCTTCACCCCGCTTCGCATCCGTCTTCTGGACAGAGTTCAGAATCGTGGAATGGTCCCGGTGGAAGATTTTACCGATGCGAGGAAGAGACAGATCCTTCCGCTCTTCGTAAACTGCCTTCATGCAGGCATGACGAGGCGCAATAAGGTTGCGCGTGCGGCGGATGCCCTTGATGTCTTCCCATGTCACATCTGGATAGTCCTGCAGAACCTCTGCGACGATTTCGGGAACCGACCGGCGATGATCTACCGGCTGGTCTCCATCATCGTCGATAGACCGAAGCATCTCGGCTTGCGTAAGGATCCGCGCTCGAGCGTCAGCCAGGTCAAGCTCCAAGCGCTGAAGCCGTGCATCGATCTCGCGGTGTCTACGCTCTCGGTCAGCTACAAACCGTAGGCTGTTCCGTGCCCGTGCCAGATCGCGTTTCAGTCCAGCGTTCTCTTCGCGGAGCTCTCCGATGATCAGCGCATCTGACGCCGCCGTCTTAGCCGCTGTGGCAACCGGCTTCGCATCGAGGCGCGCTATCCGATTGCGGACCTCCGCATAATGGGAGATCTGGGCGGCGCGCCCCGACTGTGGTTCGAATTCCTTTGCTGTGACGATCATCTGAAACTCCTTTCGGATCTTGCCTTCTCGGCGGCTAGGTACTCTTCTCGGGATTGAGGCTTGGTCAGGTGAGACAAGCCGGATGGGCTCTGAGGGCGCTTGTCAGGCGGCTTTGCCGGCTGGTCCTTCCACCGGTCATCGGACAGCCAGCGGACAGGCGAGCACCACTGGCGATCGTCGGTCTTGGCCGCATATGCCGCGACACCTGCCATGATCTCGCCGAGGCTGGTGCGCCTGATGGCTTGGGAGAAAGCCTTCTCCGCCGAAGGCCTGCCGGTCTTGTTGGGGTAGGCATCCCAAAATCTTTCGAAATCAGGATTGGCTTCGGGCGCGCTCGCGTCTTCCGAAGGATCTGTATCTGTCTCTGTATCTGTTGTTGCAGATGCGTTCGCTTGCGTTCGTTTGCGTTCGCGCCACTCTCTGGCGCGTTCGGCCGCGCCGTCCTCGCGCTTTGGCTGGCGCTTTTCCCAGCTTGAAAACCTTCCGTCGGTGATCATGCCCTTGTCGGCCATGGCAGAGACGATTGCCTCTACCTGCTCCGGCTCGCAGCCGTAGAAATACGCAAGGCCCTCGGCATCATAGCCGGCGATCGAGCCACGATCGGAAGACTGAGACGCGCGATCCATGAGCGCCCATGCAACAGCAACGGCGATTCCAGGCGCGACCCCGGCGCGGCGGGCAATGCCAAGCCACTTCGGATCTGTCGGAGCGCCATGCCATGAGCGAAACCAATCGTTCATGGGCACACCTCGACATCAACGACGACGGCATGGCCCTGCAGATCATCAACCCACCGGGCGGTGACACACTCGGCCAGGCTGTCGTCAACCACGACGCCGGCCTTCACCAACGCATCCGAAATGGGTTTGATGATGTTGTCGATGTCGCGGGCACGCTTTGACCGCCAATGGCGCTGGGCGACGATCGAAAGGCGATACGATCCCTCGACCTTGCCGACGGTCTGAGACTTGATCTCTGAAACCGCGGCCTTACGCCAGTCGGTGTAGCCGTCGCTTTTCACGCTGACGACCTTGCCTTCCTTGATGAAACTCTTGCGGAGGCCGTTTGCCGATGGCGGCATGGTGCTGATGAGGATGCGCGCGGACGAGACGGCCTTCGGCTCGACGAACTGCTCGCGATATTGCTTTGCTGACATGCGCTCCGTCATGCAGGTCTCCTGCGATAAGCCATGCGCTTCTGGTGCCGACGGTCCATTGCCTCGTTGATGAGGCGATCGGCTTCGGGTGGGGTGATGCCGAGAGCCTCGGCGACACGCTCGACGTCAGGCCCGTACTTGGTGAAGGCTTCGAGGAAGGTCATAGGCACACCTCGTGGACTTCAGTCGCAGGCACACCCCGGACCTCAGTCCGATAGCCGGAACAAGTGGGTAGGCAGCGTATTTCATCATCCGCGACGACCACGCGTGAGGTGACAAAATGAGCGACGATCTGTGGGACAAGCCAATCGAATTGATGATCGAAAACTCCGATCATTTCCGGAGCGTCACCGGCACGCGGGACGCATTGGCGTGTCTGATGACCTCTTGGCCCACAAAAGGAGGCAAATCCTTTTCTGCTGCTCGGCGAGCCTGTCTCGGCGCGATCGATGGGAAGGTCGCCAGAGAACAAGCACAGATCGCCTTCATTCGTGCGGCCGAGGAAGCTGGCATCCTTAGGCGTTGATCGCTCTTGAGCATTCATTGACATCATGCGGCCACCTCGTCGAACTTGGTTGCCTCGTTACCGAACGAGTGCCATCCGGCGCGGGTTTCCCGAGCGAAGACGTCAGCGCGGCGCGCATACGGCATCACGCGATCGCAGAGGGCATAGAACTCGTCTGGCTTGCGGCTGTGCTCGCGGGCTATGCCGTCGAAGATGGTCTGGGGGATCGCTCCCTGCTTGGGGTTGCCGAGCGTGGCGACGACGACCACCTCGCCGGTCGTGCGAACGCGGTAACCTGTACCCATGCGGATCTTGCCGCCGACGGTCGTCTTCCGCCACACGAGCAGTGACTTGTATTCGAAACCCCATGTCTTCACGCACTCGATCGCGAGCGGCAACTGAGGTGCCGTGGCCCAGCAATAGAGGAGGCAGTCCATGCTGGCGAGCTCACCGACCGGAAGAGCGAGGATATCGGCGTCCGTCATTAGCTCATATTTCGCCAGCGCCGACTTCTTCGCGCCTTCCCTGCTGTAGAGATCGAAACCCCACGGCGGATCGATAACGATATGCTCGTAGTGGAGCGGGAGGAGTGGGTCGAAGAACCACGTCATGCCGCCACCTCGTCGCGCTGATCTTCCTGCCGTTTGGCGCAGGCTCGGAGATAGACAGCCGCATCGAAAGTATTTCTCGATCGGCCCGGAACGATGAAAGGCACCCGAGAATTAACCTTCTTTGGGGCCCCAGCTAATGGAGAACGGCCATGATGGTTCATCGGTGGAATGTCCCCCTTGTCTTGGGAGACAGCCGCATACGGATTGTAGTCGGCTCCCCTGAGGAGGCTATCAACTGGCTCATCCACGAGCCCAACCAGGACACTCCCAAATGGAAGCGCGCATGGAAGGCCTGTCGAGACGTCATTGACGGTCGAACTCGGCCTGAAGACGCAAGGAAGGCGGTCGAATTGGTCACTGCTCGCGAGTAAAGGACCGGTCATGCCGCATCCCCTTTTCGCTCATGCGCTGCCAGCGACCGCTTTAGGCGATCGAGCGTCCGTGTGACGCATCTGAGCTTGTGCTGCTGGTAGCCGTTGTCCTGGGTGGCCATTCGAGAACGCAGGCCTTCGGCTATGTCCGTCTGGACGGTGATTTCTTCGCGGAGGAGATCGGGCTCGGTCATTCAGCCGCCTCGCGATACTCGACCAGGTGCTGGCAGTTTGCCGCCACGATGGCAGCGGCCACCGGCGGAGACACCGAATTGCCGACGCAGGACACCTGAACGTTTTTCGGGAACGGCCGGCCATCTGCATCCGCATCGATCTTGTAATCTGCCGGGAAACCTTGAGCGGAATAAAGCTCGCGCGGGGTAAGCATGCGCATGCCGATATCGACGATAACGAAATCTGCCTCGCCTATGGTGAGTGTTACGAACTCCCGCTCATCCCAAAAGCCGTAGGAGCGGAGGAAGGCGGCAACCTCGCGGGCGCGTTCGTACTGATCTGGCGTGAAAGGAGGCGCACCGATGGCTGCCTCAACGTGACTGAAGCGCGGCTTTGTAGTTATGGTGTGGAACGGCTCGTCTTCGGGTGTGTCCTGATCGGAACCGTAATAGGCATGCAGGTGTGGGGCTACGAGCGCCGACTTGTTAACGCCTGCGGTGACCGTGGCCGACGGCTCTTCTGCGCCATGGCCGACACTTGCACCGAACTGGCGGGATACAAAGGCAGAGACGACGCCCTGTTGGGCACCGGTAGCCGTGACGGTCGAAATCGGCTCGTCCATTGAACGCCCGGGCCTCGCGACGTCTTGGCCATCCTTGCGAGGATCACCGTTGTGCTGAGCAATAAAAACGGCTGCAGTGCAGACGTCGGCTTTGGCCGTTACCGTTGCCATTGGCTCATCGCCGCCACGGGGGCGGCTCTGACCGGCACGCCCGCCGCATCCGACAAGCGTCGGGATGATGACCGCGTTCTGATCCTTCTTGCTGGCTGTGATCGTGTGGTGCGGATCCTCGACCGAACGATTTGCGCCTCCCTGCTGAGCGTAGGTCAGGACAGGCGCAACGATAGAAAGCCCAGCGCCGCCGGCGGTGATGGTATGGGTTGGCTCGTCCGCACCATTGAACGGCTTGCCGGAATTACGCATCGTCATCAGATGCGGCGCGACGACGGCATGGCGGTTTTCAGTGGTGACGACGCGAACCGGCTCTTCGATGCTCGCCGAGCGATCTTTGCCGCCAGCACCGGGACCATAGAAAGCGTTTAGGCTGGGGGCGATGATCCCGAGTGGCGCTGCATCGCCTGGCTTCTTTATGTAGCTGTTGGCCGTGACGGTGGGCGTAGGCTCATCCATCGCGGAGCCGGTCGCGCCGGTGTTGAAGCGCGTCACTGAGGGTGAGATGATCGCATGCTTGACGCCGCCAGCGACGACAGTGCCGAGAGGAGCATCGGCATCAAGGCACCGCGGTTCCTGCCCCTTCCGCTCGCCATATCCGGTTTGGACGAGGAATGGGCGGGCCGCGTCGAGAACATATCTCTTCGTACCGCGCGCCACGCGTGCCATCGTAGCATCCGCCAGTGGGCGGATCGCCCGCAAGCCGTGTTTCGCCATGATCTCGGATGAGGTATCGAAGATTGAAGGGCATGGCAGCGACCAATCAATGATCTCGGCCGCCGTCCGCCAAGGCTGCTTACGACCGGCGATTACCTCGAGATCCGTCGGTGCGCCGTGCGTCGGCTCGGGCCAGACGATCGGCTGCCCATCGCGGCGGGCGATGACGAAGAGGCGCTTGCGGATGGTCGGCGCGCCGTAGTCGCAGGCGCGAAGCTCGCGATGCTGCAGCTTGTAACCTGCCCGCTTCATGGCCTTGCACCACTTCTGAAAAGTCTGGCCACGGCTATCGGGGCAAGGCATCAGGCCCCGATCGGTCTCGATCAGCGGCCCCCACTCCTTCCACTCCTCGACGTTTTCCATGATGATAACGTCAGGCTTGGCGCGTTCTGCCCAGAGGACGATTACCCATGCGAGGTCGCGGATATTGCGCTCGACCGGCTTACCGCCCTTGGCTTTGGAGAAGTGCTTGCAATCTGGCGAGAACCAGGCGAGGCCGACGTGCTTTCCGGCGACGTAGTCGAGCGGATCGACCTTGAAGATGTTCTCAGACAAATGGAGAGTTTCGGGGTGATTTGCAGCATGCAGCGCCAGCGCGTCGGCGTTGTGGTTGATCGCGATGTCAGGCGACCGGCCAAGTGCCATCTCAATGCCGGTCGAAGCACCGCCACCACCGGCAAAGCTATCCACGATCAAAGGAACGCTGTTCTGCATTTCACTTCCCCTCTTCTCGGATCTCAGGCGCGATCGCGTAGGCCAAATGCCTCGCGTACCGCAGCAACCAGCGTGCGAACGAGACGCGTATCTGGCCCACCAAGGAGAGCGTCGGCTCTTTCAATTGCTTGGTCATTTTTGCGCATCTCCTGCCTTGCGTCGTAGGTGAGCCCGCTGACCGCCTCGACGCGGAACAGCTCTTGGGGCTTGATCGAAATTCGTGGATCGGCGTACCAAGTGTCTTTGGTTCTGGTGTAAGACCAGCCAAGCTCACGGGCCGCAGCTCGGATGCGCGCTGACACGCTCCCGATGGACGGAGGCGCAATTTCCTCCTTCAAAGCTTTCTGACAAAACTCGACTGTACTCATTTCTGATTTCTCCGAACCCTTTTCGGACATTTCCGAAATCTCCTGTGCGATGAATCTCCTTGTTCAGTAGGAGCCTTCAGATGCACCGGAGAGATGATGAGAAAGACCAAGGGCAAAGCAGCCTTGCCGGGCTCCCGCCCTTGGTCTCCGGTCCGCCTGGGCCAACCGCAGTAATTCCATTCCGACCCCGTTCCGCCGCTTCGTCAGGGACGGTAGCTGACGGCAATCCGCCGTTGCCGTCAGCGTTTCATTCCCTCGGGACGCTCACTCAAGCCGTCGTATTGAGGACGGCGAATAAGCGCCTGAGGTTGAAGGTTGCCGGTCCCGACCGGGAGGAGTAGGCCGGGACCGGCTTTGACGGGGCTTGGGGGTGCCGCGCCGTCAAGGGGCGTATCGAGCCACTCGGGCCACGAGAAAGGCGAGCGGAAGCGAGATAAGAATGAGGGCGATGATGCCGATTGCGATTGTCATTGATCCCTCCCCGGCCTTGCCACCATCGCCCGGTCATGACCGGTGCGATGCTCAATCGCGTTCTGAGCGATACGGTCTTCTCCTGATGAAGGTCTGGTCATGCGGCCTCCTCGACAGACGTCTTTCGTGCGTTCTGGAGAGCTCGAGCATGGCCGCCGTAGGTGTTCGCCATATGCTCGTAATGGTCTTGAAGTCCTCGAAGCGCGCGGGCCAAGGTTCCGTCGCTGTGGGTGTGAAGCCATTTCGCTCGCGTCCCAAATCCAGCAGATTTGGCCTCGAAAGTGACAACGCCATCCTTATCGCGTCGGACGACCGACACGGTGGAAAGACGGTTGAAGCCGCTGCTTTGGGTTCCGGTAGCGGACAGGTACGTGAAGCCTTTCGGCGTCTTGTGCACCGTCCAGTCGTAACCCGGCATGATCTTGATCAGAGCCTCACGGAATTCTTTCGCGTTCATGCCGCCACCTCGTCCGCCTTCGCGGCCTTCCCGCAGGAATAACAATGGTTGGAACCAAACCCGGCACAGTTGTCAGGTCTCAAGCAGTTCGGTCGGATGGATTTGGCCGGGGGTGCTTTGAACGAGGCCCCGGCCTGATGTGTTGCGGCGTACTCGGGTGCGGTTACATGATCGCCTACTATGTTGGCGTCGACGGAATTCATTCCCCCGCCGAGGCTTTGGCCTTCGCTGCGATCCTCAGACGGATCGATCTCGGAAAGGGTTGCCGGGCTTTCACCGCCTCCAGCATGGTTCAGGTCAGCGGGTGCTGCTACAGTCGCAGTTGCCTTCCGCCCCTTTTCCGCTGCCTCACTTCCGGTCTCGAAAGAGCCTTCCGTGGCGCGGTCCATCTCGGAATTTGGTGCGTGTCTCTCCACGCTGTCACGTCCATCATCAGACGTTGCAGACACTCGCGCGGGTGCCTCGCCTACTCGCATCTCCCGTCGAGGGCCGGCAGCCTGAAGGCCGGTAGTCCCCTCCGTTTGTTCGCCGGATGCTTTCGCTTCGGATTTGTCTTCGAGGATTTCGCCGGTTTCGGCGTCAAATTTCTCAATGTTTTCTCGTGCGTGCATGCGCGCATCGCGCGCTACACCGTTCAACGCGTCGAGGTAGACATCAACGACAGCATCGAAATGCGCATCCTCAGGGGTCGCGGCATCCTGCTTGACCTTGCGATTGAACGCAGCGCGCAGAGCCTTGCCGTCGTATCCGGCATGCTTCGCCTCGGAGAAAAGCTCCTTGAGGTCATCGCTGATAGCCTTCTTCTCGCCTTCGAGGCGTTCCCAACGCGCGAAGATAGCTTTGATCTGGGTGTCGGCGCTCATGCTGCGGTCTCCATGACCGGGGCAAAATCAGATGGACGGATGTCGAGCCCGCGCTCTTTGGCGGCTTCTATGATCGCCGGGATGTGCCAGTGGGGCACGACGCCGCCGGTCCCACCTTTCTCTTTCGGCATGCGCCAGCGCATGACCGTGTGGGCCTTGACGTTCGTGACCTCAGCCAGCGGCTTCAAGCCTTTGAACTTCTTGATGATCGTGTTGGCGGGTTCGCATCTCATGTGGGCAATGTACGATATTCATACAGCCAATGCAATAGCAAATGTACGATTTTGCTAAATGCATCTTTCAACGCGCCGTGCGAAAATTGTACAATGAATGACGCACCTTCTGACATGTACCTGGACTGGATCCGGGAAGCGCTGAAACAGCCGGGCAAGACGCAGGTCGGCTTGGCGGCACACCTTGGCATCGCTCATCCGCAGATAACCCAGTTGCTCAAGGGCAAGCGCAAGCTGAAGGTCAATGAGATCCCGAAGATCGCGGCCTATCTGGAAGTGGAGCCGCCAGGTGGCGAGGTCAGGCCATCGCAGGCGAAGTGGGTTCAGGCACGCAAGGTGGGGATTGTCGCTGCTGGCCTCTTCCGCGAGGTCGACGAATTCGACCAGTCAGAGCACGAAGAGATCACCGTTCCAGTCGACGAGAACTTTCCGAGCGCCAGGCAGATGACGTTCGAGGTAGAAGGCGACAGCATGAACGAGCTGCGGCCGCGCCCTATCCTGCCTGGGGACACGGTGGTTTGTACTGCCTACGAAGATATTGCCCATCGCGTCGTGCTGCGCGACGGCATGGTCGTTGTGGTTCAACGGTCGCGTGACGCCGGCATGATGCGGGAATGGTCCGTGAAGCAAATCGAGATCTATGAAGATCGAACGGAATTCCATCCCCGCTCAAGCAATCCGAAGCACAAACCCATCATCGTCACTCGGCAATTCGATGCAGACGACGGCGTGTCGGTGGAGGTGATTGGAGTGGTGCGCATGGTGATGAACACCATGCCTGGCTTCTAGACCTACGCAGCGAAACTACGTTTGCCCTTGAGGTCAAACATCGCGCAAGCGTCGGCTATCTCTTGCAGAAACCAGCGCTTCGGGGCATCGCACATATAGCTTTTGCCGTCATCACCCACGAAGTTCATGACGGGCAGGACGCAAAACCTGTCTTCATCGCCGATCGGAACAAAACGACCGATTTTGAACGTGTAGCCGGGAAACCTATAGCCCAGGTATGCCGCCAGCCGCTCTTTAGCGGCATCGACCTCTTCCCGCTTCTGGTAGGGCGGGACGATAATGAATTCTAGGACATCTTTACTCATAGCGTGATCCTCCGCTGATCGCGAACAAACGGCCAATCGAGCTGTCGCAATGGCCGCAGTGAAACCTCATTCCATCCAAGTACCCCTCGCCGGCCAATTCCAGCGGGTCGTTTGGGACATATTCGCCGCTCGGGACTTCGAGCTCTCTCGAACTCTCCCGCATGCAGTTTTCGCAACGGATGTGCAGCCGCAGCGGCGACCGCTCTTTCAACATTCCCAAGCCCATTTTGTTCTCCTTCTGTTCTCATGAAGCCAGAATGGAAGGCGTGAGTCGAGTCGTTTCTCAGTCATACGGTTAAAAAACTGAATGTACGTTTTTCGTTCATTCCCACTTGACGGTAATGTATGATTTGCGTACATTCTCCTCATCAACGAAACGCCCCCGGCGACGAGGATGAGGACGGAAATGACCTGCACCTACCATTTCGAAGAACTGAAAATCCCCGGCCTCGGCGAGGGCATGCTCCTTTACGGCAAGGCCGAACTGGTCGCCAATGACGAGCGCTATCCGGATGAGTTCCGCGTCGAGGATATCCAGATCGGCGGCAAGTGGCTTCCCCGCTCGCCCCGGGGCGGCGGCGGCACATTCGAGCAGATGCTCTACGCTGCGATCGAGAAGGTTCTCTACGACGAGAAGACTGTCCACGGGCGCCAAGCTGCCCTTGAGTGGGGCGACTTCGTCGAGGGCAACACGCCTGTCGTTCCTATGTTCAAGCGCCGCGCCGGTCTGGCCGCTCTTGTGGGAGCGTACTGATGAGCAAGCACACTCCGGGCCCTTGGGCTGTCGATGAGCATTCGTTCATGGGCGACCTCGAAGTCTATCCAACGAAGTCCGAACCTCCAAGCTTTGGAAGGTGGGCAGAAGTTGCAAAGGTTTCCGAAAATTACCCTGAGCAAGAAGCCAATGCTCGTCTGATCGCGGCCGCTCCCGAGATGCTGGAAGCGCTGGATATCGTTGTCGGTTGCCTTCTCTGGAACAAGCAGGACGAAGCCAGCATCGAAGTGATGCGGCGCGTCAATGCGGTTCGGGCCAAGGCGGAGGGCCGGTCATGACCCGCAAATTCCACACCTCCCAGACCGTCACCATCACCGGCGATAGCTGCGGCACTGAGGTGAACCTCAAGATGTCGGTCGCCTTCACGGTTCATCCGGGCTGCAAGCAGACGCTGACTGATCCGGGTGAAGAGCCGAGCGTCGAGGTCAACAGGGTCTCGTTCGAGGATGGCAGCGGGCCGATCGACCTTCCGTGGTCGATCGAGGATCGCATCACCAGCACCGACAGTTTCAAGGCTTGGCTGATGGACAATGCTCATGACCAGCACGTGGTTGGCCTCGAAGATGCCGCCGACGCCAAGCGGTCAGAAAGGGATCTCGATCGTGACCTCCCCTTCTGACCTCGAAGCCGCCCACTTTTCCCAAGCTGCGGAGTAGCGACGATGAAACTGTCTGAATTGCTTGCGGCCTATGGCGACGACAAGGTTCAGTTCCAGAACCTTGATCAATGCGCCAGCGCGATCGACTACCACCACAAAAAGGGGACCACAATCAAGTTTGGCACCGACGCCATGCCGGGGCCAAATGGCATGGAAAAGCTAGGCATCGTGGTCTGGCTTGATCGTGCCGCTGTTGCCGAGATCATCGCCAAGGCGGAGGGAAGGTCATGACCGACCTCGAAGCCGCCCAGTCCTTCGTCGATCGCGCCAAGGCCATCAACGCCAAGCACGAAGCAGCCCGCCAGCAGATGATCGCCGGCCTCAATCAGGCTGTGGTCGTCATCCTGTCGATCGCCCTCGTCGGCGTCCTCACCATCATCTCAATCGCGCCGACAGAGCAGAAGCTCAAGGCGGACGCGTTCATCAACCAGGAGGCCAGCGTCACATGGCAGAAGTAGAATACGACCTTCGCCGCCAGTCCGAGGCAGCAAAATCTCTCATCTCGTCGCTTCGCGATCAGGGTGTCGACGGTGACGCCGATCTCGTCGCGGACAGCATCGAGGGCGAAACCAACTTTCTCGAAGCCATCGAGGCGGCCCTCGCTGAACTAGACGAGCGCGACATCCTGATCGCTGGCCTTGATGAGAAGATCAAGACCTTCGACGCCCGCAAGAAGATGATGAAGGACGGCTCCGATCGCATCCGCGCCATGATCGAGCAGGCCATGGTCATGACCGACCAGACGTCGCTCCGGCTCGCCACGGCAACGCTGTCACTGACCAAGCGAGCGCCCGGTCTTGTGGTCACCAATGAAGCGGACATCCCGGCCCGCTTCTGGGTCGAGCAGGAGCGCCCAGCTCCGAAACTCGACAAGAAGGCGCTCGCCGCCGCCCTCAAGGAAAATGAAGAAGTTCCCGGCGCGACGCTCGACAACGGCTCGCTGTCTCTCACAGTTCGGAGGAAGTAATGAACTCTGTCGCCACAAAATTCGACCTCACGCCCAAGCAGCTCACGCTCGTCAAGCAGACGATCGCGAAGGACTGCAATGACGAGGAGTTCAACCTTTTCTGCGAAGTCGCCAAGGCAAAAGGGCTTGACCCGTTCCTCAAGCAGATCATTCCAATGGTCTTCTCGAAGAACAACGCCGCCAAGCGGAATATGACGATCATTATCAGCCGCGACGGCCAGCGCGTCATCGCGCAGCGTTGCGGCGACTATCGCCCAGCCAGCAAGCCACCGGTCTATGAGGTCGACCGAGACCTTATGAGCCCGCTCAACCCGCAGGGCATCATCTCCGCAACCACCTATCTCTGGAAGCAGGATCAGAAGTCCGGCGAGTGGTACGAAGTCGCCGGACAATCGTTCTGGGACGAATTCGCGCCGATCAAGGATGAGTGGGCGACAAACGACCAGACGGGCAAAAACTACAAGACCGGCAAGCAGACGCTCGACGATTCCGGCAACTGGTGCCGCATGCCGCGCCTGATGATCGCGAAGTGTGCCGAGATGCAGGCGCTTCGGGCCGGCTGGCCCGAGCAGTTCACCGGTCTTTATGACGAGGCGGAGCTCGACCGCGCCAAGGCGATCGACTTAACGGCTACCGAAATGGTCCATCAGGAACAGCAGGAGAGCCGGCTGCGCGCGGTCGGCGGCAAGGATGCGATCACTGTTTGGTGGAGCAACGACTTTTCGCTCGAGAATGTGCCGGATGGCCGGTTCTTCGACGCTGTCGTCGAGCACATCGCCGGTCTGGACCCAATCGCCGTAGCGAAGTGGGAAGACACCAACCGCGACAGCCTCAGGCTCTTCTGGGCCCGCCATCCAGGCGATGCTCACGAATTGAAGAAGCGGCTGGAAGCAGCCCGCCAGAAGCGCGCGGCCAATGCCGATACGAAGTTCATCGATCATGCTCTGGCGGTCTGATGATCATGGACAAACTCACTCCCTCCAAGATTTCACCCGGCGATACATTCGGCAAGCTAACCGTTCTTCGCCTTGGGTGCCGCGTGTCCGCATCGGGACAAAAGCGCGGGACTTTGATCTGCTTGTGCACTTGCGGCGCAACGGCTGAGGTGCAGCGCCGGAACGTCACTATCGGCAAAACAGTCAGCTGCGGCTGCGCGCGCATTGAGTACCAGAAATCCAGCGGGAAGCGCGGTCATACGACACATGGGGCCAGAAGCAGGAAGGTCACCACGTCGCCTGAATACCGAACGTGGATGGGGATGCGGAAGCGATGCAACTACCCTGATGACGTGTCGTATGCTTACTACGGCGGTCGGGGCATCAAAGTAAGCGAGGCTTGGGAGTCCTTCGAACGGTTCCTTTCGGACATGGGTCCTAAGCCATCGCCATCGCACTCGATCGATCGCATCAATGTCAACGGCAACTACGAGCCGGGGAATTGCCGCTGGGCGACCGCCAAGGAGCAGGCCGCGAATAGGAGGCCTCGTTGATGGCGACCAACAACCGCATCGTCGACACCGAGCAAGCCCGCGACATGCTGGTGAAGTTCATCATGGGTAAGACCATGCCATTCACCTGCAGCATTACGGATGGCGCCCACCGGAGTAATCCGCAGAACAAGCTGCAGCGGCTATGGATGACGGAGATTGCCGCCCAGCTTGGAGATCGGACGCCTGAGGAAGCGCGAGGCGAGTGCAAGCTGATGTTCGGCGTGCCGATCCTCCGCGCCGAGAACGAGGCGTTCCGGCTGGAATACGACGCGCACATCAAGCCTCTGCCCTACACCAGCAAGCTTGCGCTGATGATGGAGCCTATCAGCCTTCCCATCACGTCCATCATGACGACGCGCCAGAAGACGGCCTACCTCGATACCATCCACCGGCACTACTCCGAGATGGGCGTCATCCTCACCAATCCCGAAGACTTGAAGAACCGGAGGGCGGCATGACCGAAAGCCCGAAGCACACACCAGGCCCTTGGGCTTGGTTTGGTAGTGCCGACCACAACGACCTTTATCTAGCAACCACTCACAGCGGCCGTCGCTACGTCATGGACTTCGTTCGCTGGGGTATGCGCGGCGCGCAGCCGCGGTTCCAACCCGGGAAAGGGATCATGACCAAGGCGGAGGATCTTCTGCAGTTTGAGGTGGGAGACAGGTCTATCTTGGGTATGAAGGAGGCTCGCAAGGATGGGAGCGTCTATCGCTACAATGTTCGCGGTATCGACTGCGCAGACGCTCGTCTCATAGCCGCCGCGCCCGAGCTTTTGGAAGCTCTCGTCCGTATCGTCTACGTCTACGGGATGAACAACGGCGACACGCCGGAGATTTTTCATCGGGCCATGGTCTCGGCAATTGAGATGGCCACGCCGGTTATTGCGAAGGCGGAGGGCCGTTCATGATCAACTGGCAAGCCACCGCCTCTCACACCATAGGCGAGGTTCACCGGAACCTGCCGCCCGACGCCGACCTTTCCACCCGCAAGCGTGCCTTGCGTGCTGCTCGGCCTTGGGAATTCGCATCAACCAGCTGGGGCCGCAAGGTATGGGCAAAACACTCCCGTACCTACCTCGAAAAGTTCGGCCTGCCGCCAAAGAAGGCGAAGGCTGCCGAAAATCACCTGTCTCCGCTTGAGCGGATGATGGCAAAGGCGAAGGAAGCGAACCCATGACCGATACCGCCGAAACAATCGAGCCGACCGAGAAGGCTCGCGTCCGCATCCCGACCATGGCGAAGATCATCGACGACTTCGCTTTCGATCAGGCTGGCGAATTCATCACTGCCGGCCAGTCCACTCGCGAAGCAACTTCGATCGTCGCAAATATGCTGATCCGCTCCGCCTGGACGATCGCATCCATAGCCGTGGTTGAAGCAGGAGGCGTTCCGGACAAGGACAAGTTCCGCGCTGCTGTCGAGTCGCAGCTCAATTCCATCACCTTCAAGATCGTAGAGAAAGAGGGAGGCGCGGCATGAGGACCGCCGCCGAATATCTACAGAAACGACCGCATGCTCGTCCGGCAACCATAGCCCACCGGGAAAAGGTAGCCGCCACCGTCGAGCAGCTTCAGCGCGAGATAGCCGCCAAGGGGATGGCCTCCCGCCCGAGGAGCGAGACCACCGTGCGGAAGATGATGCGAGGGATCGCGGCGCTGATGGCGAGGATCGGCTGATGGCTTTCCAGATCGCCCCGCGCCCACTCAACCCTATCCCGTCGCGCCGGCCACAGAAGCGCAAAGGCTACCTGTCTTGGATACACACGCTGCCTTGCGTTGTGACCGGCCAGTCAACGGTGCAGGCGGCCCATGTCTCCTTCGCGTCTCCTTGGCATGGCCACTATGGCCGAGGGAAAGGCACGAAGGCGCCAGACCGCTTCGCTCTTCCTCTCTGTGAGGCCGAGCATACCCGCCAGCATTCCATGAACGAACCCGCATATTGGAACTCCGTAGGCATAAACCCGCACGAGCTGGCCAACACCTTGTTCGGCCTATGGAGCGACTACGAGGAATATGAGGCGACAGAGCGCGCAACGTCGCGGATACTTTCCGGCCTCGCTGCCAACGACCGCCTTCCTTCGAGGGACACGCTATGACGATTTTGCCACCCGCCCAGCTTTACGCCCCGATACAGGAGACGAGACGATGAGACCTTACGATGTCTCCAATGAGACTGACCTTCTGGCTATGACCAATGACAACCACCCGCAAGATCCTGAGCGGTGGTCGATCCTCAACTTCGAAGACAAGGTTTCATTGCACCCGCCAGCAAACAGCGAGTGGGTCGGCTGGGTCGAAATCCCGCGCGAGCAGTTCAACGTGATCGTCGACTGGTACCTCTCCGATCAACCCCAGCAGAAAGGCAAGTGATATGATCGAGCGCAATTTTAACCCTCACGCTGAGGCATTGGCAGCTAAAGCCATCTGGAGCCTGGAGTATTCATACCGGCAAACGGGTAATTCACTCGACTTCTGGGATAGCCTTACGACAGACCAAAAAGCTGCATGCGTCGATTTTGTTGACAAGATCCGCAAGCTTCCTCGCGCTGATGACATCGATGCAGGACAGGTCGAGGCAGAAATTCTGCAGCCAATTTTGTCGGAACAGGAAATAGCTCTTATCGAGGCCCATCGTCTGATTTTCCCTCCCCAGCAGAAAGGCAAGTGATATGAGCGACCGCAACCTCAACCCGCACGCTGAAGCCCGTGTCGCTATGGCTATATGGAGCCACGAGTACGCCTATGACCAAAAAGGCGGCTCTATGGACTTCTGGGATAGCCGTACACCCGGCCAGAAAGCCACTTGCGTCAAGTTCGTCGATGATGTCCGCGGACTTTCTCGCGCTGACGGCACCCCATCGCCCTCAGAGCTTTCGGTGGGGAGCGAGCCCGTCGCCTGGACGACCAAGGGCAACCTCGAAACGCTGGCATCTACCCCAAAAGAGGCGCGCTACATGTGGGGCTTGCCCTCCGGCTTGACGATCAGTGTGCCGTTGTACGCCTCTCCCCAAGCTCCCGCTGAGCTTTCGGTTGGGGCTGTAACCCTGCAAAAACTTCTCAAGCTGATCGATGCTATGCCGCGTACCGACAGGGGCTTTTCGTGGGAAGCGCGAGATTGGCAGGGCAACGAGGCTATCCGCGCCTACGGCGAGAACGCTGCCGTCCTCAAATTCATTCTCGACAACACGGATAAGATAGCCGCCGACCTCCCCGCCGCTCTGTCCTCTCCTATGGGAGGCGGGGAATGAATATTTTCCGCCGCATAGGCCAGAGCATCGCGAAAACAGCCGTTCGGCAGTCAATGTCGGATCTGGTCAAGGCCGGGATTGAGCGCGAGCTTGATAAGCGTCTGCCCGCGATCATCGAAGATATCCTGATCGACCGGTTCAAGAACAAGCCGGACGAGCCCCTTACGCAGATTGGATTCAATTGGGCGCTGGCGCTCTCATTGCGCGCTATCTGGCCCGACGTGAGTAACGCCGAGGCCATTCGCTGGCTGCTCGACTACATCGAGGTTCCTTATGGGACACCCGGCTACGAATGGACAGCCGCAGCCACCAAGCTGATCGCCTCCGAGTACGTCAACGAAGTTGGAGAGGTAGCATAATGGCCTACGGCGACTACGACGGACCGAACAAGCCCGACAAGGGTCACGAAGGCGGAAGCTGCAACCGCACGCGCTGCCAGTGCGCCCCGGCCCGCTGGTATAACCACGGCTCGTTCTCCTGGTACTGCGATGACTGCCGCCAGCAGATCGAGTTCGACCCCATCAACAGCGCTGGCTGGCAGCGTGATTTCTTCCCGCGCCTGCAGCATCCCATGTTTGAAACCCGCGAGATGATGGATGCTAGGTCACCAGCGCCCGTTTCGAGGGAGGGCAGCGAATGACCAGAGCAGCACTCGTCAAGGAATCCGACCTGCACCGCATGGCGAAGATTGCCAAGCGCGATGGCGTTCGGGTCGAGGTGGAGGTCAATGGGAAAATCGTTCGCGTTTCCCCCGATATCCCCGATAATCACAGGCCGGCGTCGGTTGCGCGGTACGAGGACTTTGACCTCTGATGGAGGACATGCCGCGCAAACCATTCCTCTCGCACGAGACAACTCGCCACGGAAAGAAGGCTTGGTACTTCAAGCGGAAGGGGAAGCGCGTCCGGCTGCCCGACGTTTATGGGACCGCGGAGTTCACTGCCGCCTATGAGAAAGCGCTGAGTGGCTCCGAAACCGCGCCCCAGGCACCCAAGGCAAAATCAGGCTCCCTGAAGTGGCTCGTCGACCAATACAAGCGTAGTGCCGCTTGGGCGGAGTTGGCGCCTGGCACCAGGCGCGCACGCGACAACATCCTGAAGAAGGTTCTCGATGACCCAAAGAACGCCGATGGTCCCTTCGTCGATCTGACGAAGGCGAAGATCAAGGCCGGGGTAGATAAGCGCGCGGCCACGCCGAACGCTGCCAACAACTTCCTCAAGACCATGAGCCACCTGTTCAAGTGGGCGGTCGAGGCCGAGCACCTGGAAATTAACCCTGTCATCGGCGTCAGCAAAACGAACGTCAAATCGGATGGCTTTCACACATGGTCGGTCGAGCAGGTCGAGCAATATCGGGCGAAGCACAAGCTTGGCACGAAGCCCCGGCTGGCGATCGATATCCTGCTCTTCCTTGGCCTTCGCCGCGGTGACGCCGTCGTCGTCGGCCGCCAGCACCTGAAGGACGGGATAATCTCCCTTCGAACGGAGAAGACGAAGCAGTGGGTCTACCTGCCCGTCTTCAAGCAGCTGCTCGAATCGATCGAGGCAACGCCGACCGGAGATTTGGCTTTCCTGACGACGGAACGCGGGAAGCCATTCAGTTCAGGAGCATCGTTTGGGAATTGGTTTGCCAAGCAGTGCAAGGCCGCAAAGCTGCCGGATGAGTGCAGAGCCCACGGATTGCGAAAAGCTGGTGCGACGATAGCTGCCGATGAAGGCGCAACAGCGCACGAATTGATGGCAATGTTCGGGTGGTCGCGCTTGGCTATGGCTGAGATTTACACGAAGGAAGCTGACAAGAAGAAGCTCGCTCGGGGCGCGTCAGAACGCTTGTCGAACAGAATGTAGGTCGCACCCAAGTCCCCGCTTGGTCCCACCTACAATAAAATCAGATACTTAGAGTATGGTTTGGCGACCCCTGCAGGATTCGAACCTGCGACCACCTGCTTAGAAGGCAGGTGCTCTATCCAGCTGAGCTAAGGGGCCACACTGCCGATGCGCAAGCGCGCATCGAAGGCATGGGCTCTGGAAGAAATCAGTGCGTCCAGGGCTGCGTGCGCGTATAGCGGAAATTATCCGGATATGCCACCGTCTGACGCTGCGGATCTTTCGGCGCGATCACCCGGTATTCGATGCCGTTGCGCTGCGCATAGGCTTCGGCCAGTTCCTGCGTTTCGAAATTCAGCTTCACCTGCTGGCGCATGTCCGACGACGATGTGTAGCCCATGATCGGGTCGATCGTGCGCGGCGTTTCCTGATCGAACTCCAGCACCCAGAGATGAGTCTTTGCCTTGCCGGATTGCATGGCGGTCTTTGCTGGACGATAGATCTTGGCAGACATAGCTGCACGCCTCCGAATTATGGCTTTCGCAATCAATGGACTACCCCCGTGCGGGGCATCTTCATCTACGATCGCACAGATAGATGAATTTTGCTTAGCGGCGAATCCCTTCCTTTTCAAGCGAAAAGCCATGGAGACCACTCGCCGGCGGCCTACCCCTTGGATGTCGTCTGAACCGCCTTGTCCGGCGCCTTACGGCAACCTGAGAACAGGTCGAGCTTCGCGTCATAGACGCTGGTTTCGACATCCATCAGCCCGAGAACGCTGTGGAAGAAATTGTCGTGCGACACCGGATTGGAAGCGCTCGCCGCAAGGCAGGCCGTGTCAATGCCGGAGGCCGCGCTGAAATCAGGCGACAGCCAGACGATGATCGGCGCCCGCGTCTGCTCCGCCGGCGCAATGATATAGGGCGCGCCGTGAAGATAGAGCCCGTTCTCGCCCAGCGATTCGCCATGGTCGGAGACATAGAGCATCGAAGCCGAAATCGTGTCCTGATGCTTCTTCAGGTAATCGATGACCTTGGCCACCACGTGATCGGTGAAGAGGATCGTGTTGTCATAGGCGTTGACGATCTCTTCCGGCTTGCAGGCGCCGAATTCCGGCGTCCGGCAATCCGGCGTGAAGCGGCGGAAATCGTCCGGATAACGCCTGTAATAGGCCGGCCCGTGGCTTCCGAGCTGGTGTAGTACCAGAACGCTGTCGCTCTTCACATTCGAAAGCCAGTCGCCGAGCTTGTCGAGCAGCACGGTGTCCAGGCATTCGCCATCCGTGCAGAAGCGCGGGTCGGCGGCATCGGGCAGGAAGCGATAGGGAATGCGATTGGCGACACCATAGCTGCCGGTATCATTGTCCCACCACTCGACGTCGACCTTGGCGTGGCCGAGAATATCCGTCAGGTTATCAGTCTCAAGGCCCTTGCGGTGCGTGTAGTCCGCCCGCGTATAGACCGAATACATGCAGGGCAAGGACACCGCCGTGGAGGTGCCGCAGCTCGTCGCGTTCTTGTAATAGATGACGCCGCGCGCCTTCATCTCCGGATTGGTCTCTCGCGGATAACCGCCGAGCGAAAAATTCTGCGCCCTGCCCGTCTCGCCGGCAACGATGATCGTCACCCGGGGCTTACCATTGGCGCTCACCGTGCGCTGATGCGCATCCGTCCCCAGCGGCCGGCGCACGACGGTGCGGTCGTTCTCAGTGGCGAAGACGAAGCGCGCGGCGTTCCCGATCGGAATGAACGGGTTCAGCGTGAGCATGATATCCTTGTGAAGACGCCCGACCGCGGCATAGGTCTGCGAAAAGCCGAGACCGGCAGCGACGAAAATCGCCAGACACGGCAGAATAACGGCCATGTTCCAGGCAAACTTCTTCAAAAACGGCCTGTGAACGATCTTGACCCAGGCAATCAGAAGCGACGGCAGCACGCCGAACAGGAGAATGTGAAGCACGAAGGAAAAGGTGATCAGATGCGCCGATTCCGCCCGCGTGGTCACTGCGGCGTTGCGGATCATCTCCTTGTCGAGGATCACGCCGAACTGATCCGTGAACCAGGAGGATACCACCGCCACCATAACGAAGAAGATCAGCGCCGGCTTGGTCAGGTATTTGACAGAAAATGTGGTCAGCGCGGCGATGGTGATTGCGAAAATCCCGAGCACGAAGGCGATGAACGCCATTGGCGTGGCGGCCAGATAGCCGAAAGCCCGCACCCAGAATGTCTGGTTCGCCACCGCCAGAATGTAGACCGCCGTCAGAACCGACAGCGTGACACTTCCGATCTTCGGCCGATAGCCGACCCGCGCACTCGATGAACCCGTATTTTCCAAAATGCATCCCAATGCCAGAGCGCGCACCAGCCAAGGCTGCCACGCCAACCAGGCGGGGATGGCATTGCTTACTGACATCAACCTGAAAGCCTCGGAAAGACGATCCGTGGGAAAACACCATTTTAGTTATTGCAGCGCACGATCGAACCGTGTATTGCGCTCCTCGTTGGCACGGAGTGTAGCGCAGTCTGGTAGCGCATCTGGTTTGGGACCAGAGGGTCGGGAGTTCGAATCTCTCCACTCCGACCATCATCACCACGCTGAAATAGCTTGTAAATCTCCCTGAAAATTTGATCGAAACAACAAGGCAAACGCCTCGTGCGACCGGCCGCGCGTCGCTACCGGCGTCTCGGTCGCTCATCGTGAGAGCCGTCGGCCTTACCCGCGAGATGGACGAACACGAAGTCCCGATGATGCGGCAGATCGAGTGCCTGCGCGAGGCTCATGATCCCGAGCGGAATCAGCCGGCCATCCCTTTGAATTGACACCTCGACAAGTGGCATGCAGTCTTTCGCCATTCCTGTTCCCTCCTTATGACTGTCCGCCGCAATCCTCTCGCAGGCTATCGAGCGCCGTGCATAGGAACGCCGGAAGCGTGAATTGCCAGTAGAGCCGTTCCCAGAGCGACGCATCCGGATCCATATCGAGCAGCGCCTCGAGCGGCATCGAAGGAAATGGCCGTGCCTGCCCGGATGACGGTTGGCATGCGATGCTGTCGCGAAATGCCTGGGTGGTCATGACGCATCCCCTTTCGTTCTCTGAGAGGAGCCTAGGGCCAGGGCCGCGATCTCGAAATCCTATTGGGGTGTAGCTGCGACCATACCAAGGTATGTGTCTTCGCCATTCAGTCGACGAGACGCAAGCGGCCAAGGCGCATATGGGCTCCGCTGCACGCGGGGCATATCCGCTCGAATAGCCGGGCGCATGCGAAGCAAAAAACCATCCCCAACCGGCAAGGTCGGGGATGGCTGGCGCTAGGGTAAACGCATAAGCTTACGCGCCGCGGCGTGTGCTTTCGAACAGGAACCAGGCGCGGCGCTCGGCTTCGTCGATCCAGTTTTCGATGAGGCTCGTCGTTGCGACATCATTATGCTCGGATGTCAGTTCATGCAGCTGGCGCATCAGGCCCACAAGCTGCTTGTTGTCGTCGCGCAACTCGGCAAGCATATCCTCCGGCGTCACGTAATCCGCATCGTTGTCCAGTAGCCGCTGCAGCCGTCCAATGTGGCCGATGGAGCGCAGCGTGGTGCCGCCGATCTTGCGGACGCGCTCGGCGATGTCGTCGGTCATGGCGAAGATCTGCTCGCCCTGCTCGTCCAGCATCAGGTGATAATCGCGAAAGTGCGGGCCGGACATGTGCCAGTGAAAATTCTTTGTCTTGAGATAGAGCACGAACACATCGGCAAGCAGCGCCGTCAGCGCCGCCGCGATATCGGTCGTAGCGTTCGAGGAGAGATCGGTCGGGGTGGCGAGCGCCGCGCGCTGGATCCTGGATGCGGGCTGATAGGTCATGGTCGTCTCCTGGTGATGGTGTGATGAACGTGGATGGGATCAATGAATGGTCGGCGCTATCAGCAGGACCGGCAGGCGCGTCTCGTCGTGATCGACGGTGATCGCAATCCGCTTCGGCCGCTCCGCCTGAGGCAGCTGCGCCGACAGGCTGGCTGCAACTTGTTTGGCTGACAGTGAAAACGTCTTCTTGAACGACGACATGGGATTGGCTCCAATCCGGTGAATATGGCTGGAGCTTAGGCGGCCTTCTTCGGCCGGCCTATTCTATGGTCGTCTAGTCCGACCACACCTAAGTATAGTTATGGAGCGGATGGGAACGGAGTAGCTTCCTCTCATGCCTCACGTCCCCTCCGTGAGGCGGTAGCGCCGAGCGCTACCTGTCGTCGATGCCGCCCCCGCATCGACGCCGCGGATCGCTCCCCCTCGATCCGCCAGAGACCGCCCCCTACCCCGGGGCGGTCTTTCCTTTTTGGGGTGAAGTTAGAAAATCACCCGCTGCGGATGCGTGAAGATCTCGAAATCCTCTCCGCGAGCAACGGCGATCATGGTGATTCCGGCATCCTCGGCCGTGCGTATCGCATAGGCCGTCGGCGCCGAAATGGCGATTAGGATCGGGCTGCCGAGGAACCCGGCTTTCTGGATCATCTCGATCGAAAGCCGGCTGGTCACAACAACCGCGCCGCTGCCGCCGGGAACGCCCGAGGCGACGACGGCACCGCAGAGCTTATCCAGCGCATTGTGCCGGCCGACATCCTCGCGCACTGCCAGAAGCCCGCTCCCCGGCACGAAAAATCCCGCGCCATGGACCGCGCGGGTCTTGTGGTTAAGTTGCTGGTGATCGCCGAGGCTCGCCACCGCGCGCGCGATATCGTCAGGCGTGACCGTGAGATCGGAGGACAGCACGGGCCGAACCGTGCGCACGGCCTGCTCCAGCGATTCGATGCCGCACAGACCACACCCCACCGGCCCCATCATATGCCGGCGGCGCGCGCGCAGCTTCTCCTCGACATCGTCGGCAAGCGTGATCTGCACGTCGATGCCGATCTCGTCCTGAACCACCTCGATCGCCTCGATCTGCGAGACATTATCGATCAGCCCTTCGGTGAGGCTGAAGCCGACTGCAAAGTCGACCAGATCATCCGGCGTCGCCATCATCACCGCATGCGAGCTGCCGCCATAGGAAAAGGCGATCGCCACTTCCTCGGGAACGCTGCGTGTCGCGGGCACTACAACCCCGCCCCGAAAGGCGATCGTCTGCACCGCTTCATGGCTCGCTCGGCTATCGACGAAACTGATATTCACTCTGCTCTTCCCTGAACAACGCGGCATAGCCGGGTAGCGCTCCGCTCGGCACGCACTATAGGCCCGGACCGGGCGGTCTGTCCTCGTCAAAGAACGGCGGCTTGGCGCCGGCACCAGCCGGGTCGGCGGCGAACACTGTCAATCACTTGAAACAGAAGGCAAAACCACCTTTTGCGCAAACGACACCTATGTATAGGTTAGAATGACGGTCGCGATCGCTATCATGCGCGCCAAGGTAGATGGGGATCATATCATGAGCGCGGAACGAGCCGGTGTGCTGTTCAACCAACGTGGCGGCACGGGCCATCGCGTCACAGTCGCGCTGATATCAGCCTTCCTGATGGCGATCGTCTTTGTGATCGATACCTTCACCGATATCGAAGGCGCGATTGCCGTTCTCTATGTCATGGCTCTTCTGCTCGGCTCGGAGATCCTGACCCGCACCGGACTGCTGCTGACGTCGATCGTCTGCATCTTCCTGACAGTCCTCTCCTATTTCCTGACCCATGGTCCCGATCCCGACCTGCAGACCTTCATTCGGCTCGCGGTGGCTCTGGCCGCGCTCGCCATCACCATGGCCCTGCTGTTGAGAAACGACGCCTTCCGCGCCGAACTGATCGAAAGAAATGCCGAAATCCGTGAAAGTGAAGCCCGCTACCGCTCGATTTTCGACGGTGCCCGCGTGGCGCTCTGGGAGAGGGATTACTCGCAGCTGCGCGCCTACCTGATGGGGCTGAAGGCATCAGGCATCTCCGATCTTGAAGAACACGCGAGCCGACATCCCGAAGTCATCGACGATTGCATAGGCCTGCTGCGCACCGTTGCAGCGAATGAAGCGGCTCGAGAGCTTCTCGGCACCACCTCCGGCGGCGAAGTGCGGGATTCCATGGTCCATTTCATCGCGGCCGGAGACCAGACGTTCCTGCGCGTGATGAACGCCATTTTCAACGGCCAATCCTATTTCGAAGGCAAGGGCACGATCACAACCGACGGCGGCGAAGTCAGGCAGGTGCTTTTGAGCATCAGTTTCCCTGAAGACATCGCCGCCTTCAACCGCGTCGTCGTCGGCATGGTCGACATCACCCAGCGCGAAATGACGGAGGCCGCGTTGATAGAGGCGCGCGCCGAATTCGCCAAGGCGTCGAAAGCGGCCACCATCGGCGCCCTCTCCGCCTCGCTGGCGCATGAACTGAACCAGCCGCTCGGCGCCATCGCCGTCAACGCGCAGACGCTGCTTCGCTGGCTGGATCGCGATCCGCCGGATCTTTCGGCTATTCGCCGTTCCGCCGAACGCATCATCCGCGACGGCCAGCGTGCCAGCGACATCATCCACAACACCCGCAACCTCCTCACCCAGCAGGAAAGCAAGGCCGAGTGGATCGACCTGCCGACGCTGATCGATGAAACCCGCTCGCTGGTCGAGCACGACCTGAAGCGCGATGGCATCACTGTCACCGTTCGCCCGGGCGCAGGCGTGCCGCGAGTGAAGAGCGTGCGGGTGGAGATTCAGCAGGTGATGATCAACCTGATGACCAACGCCATCCAGGCGATCAACGGCGCCAAGTGCCCTGTTCGCGAGATCATCGTGGAAATCGAGCCGACGGATGGCATGGTGGGTGTGTCGGTCAGGGATAGCGGCCCGGGCATCAGCCCAGAGGGAATGGAGAAGCTGTTCACGCCCTTCTATACCACCAAGGCCTCGGGGCTCGGAATGGGGCTGTCTATCTGCCGCAGCACGCTGGAAAGCCGCGGCGGCAGGCTCGATGGTTTCAATCATCCCGATGGCGGCGCGGTGTTCAGGATGACGCTACCGATCGAGGATCCACATCTGTAACCGCCCGCCGCCGCAGCCGGTTGTGCGTCACGACCAGCGCGCGGCGGACGTGAACAACCTAAACCCTTGTATGATACCGTTTCGCGGTGTCGACGCGCATATTAGGGGAAACAAGCAAGCATCCGAGTCCGAAATACCCACGTACCGGAATACCCATATCAAGGTCCCTTCTCTTGCCCCACATTTCCACCATTGCCATCGTCGACGACGACCAAGCCATCCGGGAGGCGCTCGACGATCTCGTCCTGTCCTGCGGCTATCAAAGCCAGCTGTTCGCCAACGCCGAGGAGTTTCTGGCCTACGAGGATCGCGCCTCGATTGACTGCATGCTTCTTGATGTCGCCATGCCCGGCCTGAGCGGTATCGAGCTGCAAGCCGAACTGAACAAGACACCGCCGAGACCGCCGATCATCTTCATGACCTCCTATCGCGACGAGCGCACCAGATCGGCAGCGCTCGATGGCGGCGCCTTCGCCGTTCTCGGCAAGCCCGTTGATATCAAGCACCTCCTCGCCTGTCTTGAATCGGCGCTTCAACGCCAGACTTGACTGAAGGCAGCCGCGTCTGCACGCGGCCGAAACGCAAAACACCAGGCCTTTCGACCTGGCGCTGATAAGGAGCGGCTCTCTTTTAAGCCGCGGAAGACTGCCGCTTCGGCAGCTTCCAGCCTGGGCGGACGAAGTGGCAGGTATAGCCGTTGGGAATCCGCTCCAGATAATCCTGATGCTCCGGCTCCGCCTCCCAGAAATCGCTGACTGGCGCGAGTTCGGTGACGACCTTGCCCGGCCACAGGCCGGATGCATCGACATCGGCGATCGTGTCTTCGGCAACACGCTTCTGCTCATCGTTCGCGTAGTAGATGGCCGAGCGGTAGCTGGGGCCGAGATCGTTGCCCTGGCGATTGGGCGTCGAGGGATCGTGAATCTGGAAGAAGAATTCCAGAATGTCGCGATAGCTGGTCTTGGCGGGATCGAAGAGGATCTCGATCGCCTCGGCGTGGTTCCCGTGATTGCGATAGGTCGCGTTGGCGACCTCGCCGCCGGTGTAGCCCACGCGCGTCGTCTCGACACCCGGCATACGCCTGATCAGATCCTGCATCCCCCAGAAACAACCGCCTGCAAGCACTGCGCGTTCGATAGTCATCGAATATCTCCATTCCCTGAGGTTCGTTACGGAATTCGTCGGGTAGCAGCCTGAATGTCTCCACCCATCCTGCCTGAGCCACCTGCAAAGGCAACTCGCCGCGTGGCCTACAGATAGGGATTCGACGTCATCTTTGCCAGTGCCACAGCATCGAGCGCCCTCATATCAGCAGCGAGACATTCAGCCAGCGCTGATCAAAGACCGTGTCCAACCAATTGATTTTACTTTGGCGGCTCCAGCCTCTAGGGAAGCATCATAAGTTGCGTGGCGCAGGCTCGATAACCCTACGTGACGTTCATCACGTAACGGGAACCGCAGGTGCGCCATATCCCTCATATCCAACAAGCAATTTTGAAAGGCGAGATCAAAATGACCGACGAACCAATTGTAAGAGACAGCAACGGCGCCGAGCTTAACGACGGCGATTCCGTCACGCTCATCAAGGACCTGAAGGTCAAGGGCACATCGGAAACGATCAAGCGCGGAACGCTGGTGAAGAACATCCGGCTCAACGGAAACCCCGGTGAAGTGGAATGCAACACCAAGCAGGTCAAAGGCCTGGTGCTGAAGACGGAGTTCCTCAAAAAGGCGTAGGCAGCGGAGATATGTGTGCCGAATCGCAACGTTTGATGCAGATCAATGTGGCGACGGCGAGCCGCGCTATTGTCCGCTCATGAGCTTCATGCACGTCGCTCATAACCGTACAACTTGGCTCGTCCTGGCGATACCGCGGGACGAGCCTTTTTTTGCCGGAACGGAAGAAACAGGAGCCGATCTGAGGCTACTTGTACTTGGTGATTGTCGGGCTGGTCACGCGGTCGCCCGCCTTGAGGCCGAGCTTGGCTGCAGCCCCCGCATTAAGCTCGATCACGTACTTCACCGCGGTCACCGAATCGATGATATCGCGGGAATACGGCACCGCATTCTGCTTGACGCCGCGAACGATACCCGCCCGATCGACGAACAGCATGTCGAGCGGCAGGACCGTGTTTTCCATCCACATCTGCACACGCTTCGACGCGCCGAAATCGAAGATCATGCCCTCGTCGGCGGCCATGTCCTGACGGTACATCAGCCCGCGCTGGCGTTGTTCGTTGGTATCGGCAATCTCGACGGTAAAGTTGTACTTCTGTCCTGCCGTCGTCTCGATGACCAGCGGCTCCTTGTCGAACTTGACGACAGACTGGGCGAACGCCGGCAGCGCCAGCATGAAAAAAAGCGCCAAAAAGGCGCTTCTGATCCGGTGCGAAACCATGTTCATCAGTGCGCCCGGCTCACAGGCGTCGGCGCATCCGGATGGATCTCGGCTGCCATCAGCCCCTTGTCGCCATCGCCGAAGCGAACGAGCACAACCTGGCCGGGACGAAGCTCGGTAAGTCCGAAGCGACGCAGCGTCTCCATATGCACGAAAATATCCTCGGTTCCCTCGCCGCGCGTCAGGAAGCCGAAGCCCTTGGTGCGGTTGAACCACTTGACCAGCGCGCGCTCCAGACCGCTCGTCGCCGTGACCTGCACATGTGTGCGAACCGGCGGCAGCTGCGACGGATGAACCGCCGTGGACTGGTCCATGGAGAGGATCTTGAAGGCCTGGTATCCACGATCGCGACGCTGGATGAGAGCGACGATGCGCGTGCCTTCGAGGATGGTCTGGTAACCGTCGCGGCGCAGGCAGGTCACGTGCAGAAGCACATCCTGCATGCCGTTGTCAGGAACGATGAAACCGAAGCCTTTCGCGACGTCGAACCACTTCACGACACCGGTGATTTCGATGAGGTCAACCGCATCGCCCGCGAGTTGTTCGAGGTCAGTGAATTCCGTCGATGAAATCCTGTCAGCCATTTCGCCAGCCCCTCAATACGCGTCACACTGTTACGGTTAACTGATTCTTGAGATCAAGATTAACATGTTGGTAACGGATTAGCGCAAGCCCTACTTTTCGTTTATTCGCAGCTGCCAATCTTACCCCCTAGTCTTGCCTGAACCTGACGTTCCGCCACATAAGGGGCACGCCAGCATTTAGAGAGGAAACAGAATGCGTTATCTCCACACCATGGTCCGAGTGAAGGATCTGGATGCATCGCTCCATTTCTACGCGACCCTCTTCGGGCTCGAAGAAACCCGCCGCATCGACAACGAGAAGGGCCGCTTCACCCTCGTGTTCCTGGCAGCCCCGGGCGACAAGGCCGACGCCACCGCCAAGGGCGCGCCATGCCTGGAACTGACCTACAACTGGGACCCCGAGGACTACACAGGCGGCCGCAACTTCGGCCACCTCGCCTATGAGGTCGACGACATCTACGCGACCTGCCAGAAGCTGATGGACAACGGCATCACCATCAACCGCCCGCCACGCGACGGACACATGGCCTTCGTGCGCTCGCCTGATAGTATCTCGATCGAGATTCTGCAGAAGGGCGGCAGCCTCGAAGCGGCCGAACCATGGGCATCGATGGGCAACACCGGCGCCTGGTAAGCCGAGGCTTTTGCGAGGCTTGCGGCTTTTTCGATTTCCGGTCACTGCGTCCGGATCGTCCTTGCCGCACAACTTTGCTGCGGGCACTCTCCAGATGACTCGAGGGGAAACGTGCTTTTTGCATAGCCCTCGCCTTCATTTTGGAGAATGCTCGCTTGCTCGCTGTTGAAAAGCGCACGCCCATCAAGGCGGCACTTCTGATCGCCGCCTCCGCCTTGGCGCTGTCGGGCTGCGTGTCCGACAAGCCCGCCGTAGACGCGCTCGCATCCGCCGCCGCCGAACCCGTGCCCGCGCAAGATCAGCAGACGGCCGCAAACGCTGCGCCGACTGCAGCGACCGCCCAGCAGGCCGGCTACCGCGACCCCAGGATGACGAACGTCTCCGGGATGACGAATGTCTCCGGGATGGCCAATGCCCCCGGCGCGCAAGCCGCCAATCTGGCACAAGCACCCGGCCAGCCGGCATCGGCAACGCCGGAAGCTATGGCTCCCGCCAACATCGGCGGCCTAGCCATGCAATCGACCGGCATCAACGCCCAGGCGATGAGCATCTTCTCGGTCAAGCCGAAGGTCCAGAACAACCCGACCTCGACCACATTGCAGCCCTCGACCGGCGTCGGCGCAACGCGCTCCAGCGTCTATTCGAGCCAGCTGCCGGTCGAGGAAGCGCCACAGCAGCAAACGCTCCAGCCGCAGCAATCCTCGCAGAACACCAGCACCAGGGTCGATCCGGTGCAGACCGCCTCGCTGGCGACAAGCTCTCTTCCCGGCCAGAGCATGAACGCGCTCTACGCCGCGCCGAAGCAGAACCTCCTCACCAGCCTCTCCGGCCTGATCAAGAAAGCGTCACTCCCCGGCATGACCCGCATCGCGCCGAACGGATTGCATCTGCAGAACGACAAGGTCGAGGTCGGCTGCTTCAAGGCGAACCTTCTGAAGGTGATCAAGTCGGTCGAGACCCATTTCGGCAAGCCTGTGGTTGTCACGTCGGGCTACCGCGATCCCGAACACAACCGCATGGTCGGCGGCGCCGAGGAATCGATGCACATGAGCTGCGATGCGGCCGACATCCAGATCGACGGCGTCTCCAAATGGGATATCGCCAGCTATATCAGGTCGCTGCCCGACCGCGGCGGTGTCGGCACCTATTGCCACACCGATTCCATCCATCTCGACACCGGCCGCAACCGCGACTGGAACTGGGGCTGCGGCGGCAAACCGGCCGCCGCCACCCTCGCCCGCGCGCTCTGATATCAAGCTCATTCCACTCACAGCCGCCCGTTGCCTCTCCCGGCACCGGACGACGCTTGCGTTTAGGCGTTTGATTTCAAGGCAATACGCGCGTTTTTCCACACGCTGACTTTTCTTGTCATTTTTTTGCAAAAAATCACTTCTTGCCGCTTGCGGGAATCCAAGTGCCTGATTATAAGGGCGCCACCACGAAGGAAGCGCCCTTCGTCTATCGGTTAGGACACCAGATTTTCATTCTGGGAAGAGGGGTTCGACTCCCCTAGGGCGTGCCACTTCTCTCGTAATCATTTGAAATGAATACGAAATTTCCGCTGTATTGATGTACGGTAACTGCATCGTCAAGAACAGCCATTCCCAATCCATATTGCTGAATGAAAATCGGGTTACGACACGCGTGCAATCCGTCGCAAGGGAAAGCTACAATGGTAACTCGCTTCCACCCACCGATTCATCCCGGCGAGATACTTCGCGAAGAGTTCATGGTGCCCAACGGCCTCAAGGCTTATACGCTGGCTAAGCTATTGAACGTACAGCGCGCCCGCATCGAACGGATTGTTGCTGAAAAGAACCCGATTACAACCGACACCGCTTTGCGTTTGGCCAGATTGTTCAGCACGACGCCGGAGTTCTGGACCAATATGCAGACCGCGTTCGACCTCTCAACGGCTGAAGCAAACGCGGGCGCGGAACTCGAGGCTATCGTTCCTCTGAAAGCAGCTTGAGGCGTCATAGCAAAGAGCCCAGCGGATGCCCGATCACGCACAACTAGCCTGCGGGTATCCCCCAATCAAACCCCGCTGATCAACTCGATCTTCGACCCATCGCTGAACCGCGACAGCCGGAATGCCTTGGGATCGACGATAGGCGCCCTGCCCGTCACGATATCGGCCATCAGCCGCCCGGCTGCCGGCGCTATGCCGAAGCCGTGGCCGGAGAAGCCGGTCGCGATGTGGAAGCCGGGAATGGCCTCGACGTCGGAGATGACAGGCACCGCATCCGGCGTCACGTCGATATAGCCCGCCCAGCGCTGCGCGATCTCGGCCTTCTCGAACACGGGAAACGCGGCCTTCAGCTCCGCCAGCGCCTTGTCCTGCTTGCGCCTGGATGGGATGGGATCGAGCACCCTGTTATATTCGAAGGGGCTTGCCTCATCGAGCGACCACTGGCGCGGGATGCGGGCTTCGTCGAGGAAGCGCAGGCCGAGCCGGAAGGAGAGCGCCTTCCACTCCGAGCGCAGCGCTGGCAGAAAATCCATCGCATGGCGAAACGACGCCGGCACGATGTCGACAATATTGTCGTAGCCCGACGCCACCGTATATCCGCCGTCCTGGCGCTTGCGGATGGCGAAGTCGTTGGCCCAGATCGTCTGCTCCGGCCCGCCCTCGAGCGGCTTCGTCCGCAGAACGCTGTTCATCACCTTCAATTGTGGCAGATCGATCCCGAAGCGGCCCGAAAACAGGCTGGACCAGGCCCCACCGGCGAGAACCACCGCCTGGCAGGCGATCGGCCCGCGTTCCGTCACCACGCCGCAGACCGCGCCCGCAGCCAGTTCGATCCCGCGTACCGCGCATGCGGTGAGGATGGTGGCGCCCTTGTCGCGCGCGGCCTCGGCAATCGCGGGTGCCGCCTTCTGCGGCTCGGCGCGGCCGTCGGCGGGTGTGTAGAGCGCGCCGGCCATGGGTAGCTTCGAGCCGGGAAAGAGATCGCCGAACTCGCGGGCGCTCAGCATCCTCGTGTCGATCTGATGATCTTGGAGATTGGCGCGCCAGCGGTCATGATCCGACAGTTCCTTCTCGTTGGCGCAGGTAAAGATGATGCCGGCGCGCTTGAAGCCGGTATCGCGGCCTGTCCGCGCGTCGAGATTGTCCCATATGCGCAGCGCCTCTGCCATCAGCGGCACCTCGCGCGGATCGCGCATAGAGATACGCACCCAGCCCCAGTTGCGGCTCGACTGCTCCTGCCCGATGCCGCCCTTCTCGCACAACACGACCTTCAGCCCGCGCTCGGCGAGTTCCAGCGCCGTCGAGCACCCGACGATCCCGCCGCCGATCACCACGACATCGCAGGCATCGGGAAGCGTTTCATCGCCATGAACGGGAACGACATAGGGACCGGGCATAGAGGATCTCGCGGATGGTAGTTATCTTGCGAGATGGTCTAGCGCCGGCGGGACGCGCTAGAAACAGAAAATCCGCAGCAAGCGCGAATTTGCCGCGGATAAGAACAACTTGCGACGATCGCGGATCGAGCAGCCCCCGCCGTGACCGCCAAAGCCATCCCGCTATTTCAATGGAAACGCGAACACGTCGACCGGTTCGCCAAGCCCGCGGAGCGGAAAGGCACCCAGGCTATCCATCTCGTCTTCCTGGCCCGCCATCTCCACGAATGCCCGGGACAGAAGCACCGGCCGCTTGATCTCCTTCGTCAGGCTTTCCAGCCGCGAAGCGACATTCACCGCCGGACCGATCACGGTAAAATCGAGCCGCCGGCGCGATCCGATATTCCCGTACATCACCTCTCCGACGTGCACGCCGATCCCATAGCGAAGAACCTCGCGGCCCTTGCGCTTGTTTTCGGCGTTGAGCTCGACCATCGACGCCTCGGCGGTCTTGATCGCCTGCAACAGGTTTTCGCAGGCCTGAGGATTGGTGAGCGGGAAGATCGCCAGCATGCCGTCACCCATGAATTTCAGGATTTCGCCGCCATGCTTCTCGATCGGTTCCGACATCGCGTCGAAATAGCCGTTGAGGAGCTCGATCACGTCGTCGCGCGGCCAGTGGTCGGAAATCGTGGTGAAATCGCGAAGATCGCAGATGAGAATCGCGGCTTCCACCGTGGCGCCGCTGCCGCGCGTCGTGGCACCGGCCAGGATCTGCTCGCTGGCGTGCGGGCCGACATAGGTCTGCAACAGCGTGCGCGCCATGATGTTCTTCAGCCGGATCTCGGTCACCAGCGTCAGCGCCGGCAGCAGGTCCTTCAGATAATCGACATGCTCTTCCAGGAAGCCACCGGGACGATCGCTGGCGAAGGTCACGATGTGCCGCTTGCCCAGCGTATGCTCCATCGGCCAGGCGATATACTCCGTCACGCCCTCGCGCTTCAGGTCGTCATAGAATTCGGCATGCCCGTCGCCGGGGCGCAGCGCCTCGATATCCTTGCGCACCTCGCTGGCACCGCTGAAGATCTCGTTGACGGGGCTTCGCAGAAACTGCGGCGTATTTTCAATACCATAGTCGAAGGTGGTGATCTTCGCCTCGGTCATCCCGGTCTGCCAGAGAATACGCGCACCCAGCCATTGCGGATGATGCGTCCTGAAATGCATCGTGGCGCGGCTGACGGGAATGCCCTCGTCGCGCAGCCGGTCGCAGAGCTGGACCAGAAGATTGTCGATATAGCGCTCGTTGCGGGTCTCGTTGACCAGCCAGTCGAGGCTGGCTGTCCTCTGCCTCGGCCACTGGCCAACGCTCAGCTCTGAAGGCTGTGGAGCCGGGTTTGATTGAAATTGCATCGCCCTACACTCCGCGAGATCCCGCGGCCTTCTCAACATCAAAACAAAAAATCATTCCTACGCCAGCTAAATGGGGTGGCCGGTCGTGGAATGGAATGCCTTATCGGCAACAGCTAACGGAAAAAGTTTCGGCCAGTCCTATCGATCAGCCAAGCAACCGCCGTGTCTGCTCGATCGTTTGCGCGCTTGGCTGTGTCGGCCGGTACTCCAGCCCCAGGGCGCCACGATAGCCCTGAGCCACAAGCCAGTCGGCGCGCGCCTTCAGGTCGATCGAGCCGCTGCCAGGCTCGTTGCGGCCGGGATGATCGGCGATATGAACGTGGAAGACCTTGTCGATATCGCCGCCGATCACTGTGGCCGTATCCTCGCCCATGACGGCCGAGTGGTAGATATCGTAGATGATCCCGATCTCCGGCCTGCCCGTCTCCTTGACGATATCGAGCCCTTCCCGCGTCGATTCCAGATAGTAGCCGACATGGTCGATCAGCGTGTTCAAAGGCTCGACGCCGAGCCGCACGCCGCTGTCCGCAAGCACCTCGCCGGCGCGGCTCAAGGTTTCGGTGAGCGCCGCCCGCTGCTCCTCGCGGGTCTTACCGGCGAGATCGTCGCCGGCCTGTGCGATCAACGTCCTGGCGCCAAGCCGCCGCGCGACCTCGATCGTCCGCTTCAGCCCCTCGAGAAACGCCGCCTGGTTGGCGCGGTCCGTGAGTGGGATCATCGGCTCGGCCACGAAGCTTGCAAGCTCGATGCCCGTCTCGTTCAACGCCCATTCGATGCTGCCGACATCCTTGTTGGTCCACCGCCAGAACTCGACGGCCTCGACACCATGGCGGTGCGCCAGCCTGATACGATCGGCAAAGGTCTCGGCTTCATCGGCGAAAAGCCATTCGATACAGGCAGAAAGCTTCATGACATCTCACTTCGTTTCGGCAAGGCAGACGGTGCGATCCGAGCCATTTGCCCGGACTGTAAGCGCGCCAAACCATCCGCGCCAGCATTAGACTCGCCGCCGCAATTTTACAAACCACAGCGATAGTTTTCATGCAAAATACACGCATCATGTTTATTTTTGATTGTGTCGGCGAAATCCCAAACTAGGATATTGCCAGCGCCGATCTGCGCATACCCATCTGGAGACACCAATGCAGCTCGCGCCGCAGCACCGAATCTATGTCTGTTTCTTCCTCTTCGCCGTATCGATGGGCGCCCTGCTCGCCCGCATGCCGGACCTGCAGCTGGCGCTCGGCGTCGATCGCTCGGAACTGGGCCTGACGCTGATCGGCGCGGCCGTGGGTGCGCTGACCGCGCTCACCTTCGCCTCCCCCATCATCGAGCGCCTGGGCGCCCGCACGACAGCCTTCATCACCGTGCTCGGCACATCGGCGCTGATCGCGACGGTGCCGTGGATGGCAAGCGCGCCTTTGGTGTTCTGCATTCTCATTCTTGAGGGATTGCTGGCCGGCTCGCTGGAAATCAACCTCAATGTCGAGATCGACCGCATCGAGGCGCAGCTCGGTCGCGGCGTGATGAACCGGGCGCACGGCTTCTGGAGCCTCGGCTTCTTTCTGACAGCACTTGCCGCTTCGGGGATCCGCCAGGCAGGCGTGCCGATGCATATCCATCTCGGCATCACCTTCGCTTTCGTGCTCATCGTCGGCACCTGGGTCATCTCGGGCATGCGCAATGCGCCCGCGCGCGTCACGCACCATGAAGAGACGAAAGCGCCGTTGATCGCGCTGCCGACGGTAGCCCTGCTGCCGCTCTGCGGCATCGGCATCGCCGCCTTCCTGATCGAGGGCGCCGGCATCGACTGGTCGGCGATCTACATGCGCGACGTCTTCAATTCCGAACCATTCATCGGCGGATTGGGCCTCACCTCGTTCACCTTTTTCATGGCCGCCGCCCGCCTGCTGGTCGACCCGCAGGTCGACCGTTTTGGCGCACGCGCGGTGGCGACGGTTCTGCTGGTGCTGGCCGCCGCCGGCGTCATCGCCGTCTGGGCGGCACCGCACCCCTTCGTGGCATTGCTCGGCTTTGGCCTGATGGGCGCCGGCTGCAGCGCCGTCTATCCCCTCAGCGTCTCGGCAGCCGCACAGCGCACCGATCGCCCGTCACACGTCAACGTCGCGGCCGTAGCGCAGATGTCCTTCGTGGTCTTCTTCCTGGCGCCGCCGCTGCTGGGCTTCATCGCCGACCATGCCGGCATGCGCATCGCCTACCTCATCTGCCTGCCGCTGATCATCTACGCGCTGCTGTCGATCAAGTCGCTGCCCAGCCGCAGACGCGCCGACCAGCCGACCGATGCGAGCGCCGGAAGCGCGGCCTAAATAACGACGGCATGCTCGAAAAAAGAATTCTCGCGACCGTCGCTGGCGTTCGCTAGGGCACAGCAAATCGCTGAGCCGGCAAATCATGCACTGCGAAAAAATCACGATTCGAATCGGCCTGGAACAGGCTTTTCAGCATGACTGACACACGCACGAGAGTTGTGATTCGCGCGGTTGAACGAAGATCAAAAAACGTCGGATAAAGTGCAGGCCACGCCTTCCCGGCGGCACTCGCCGAAGCGAGTGTTGCATCTGCAATACTTTGATTTCTTTGAAAGAATGGTGGGTGATGTAGGGCTCGAACCTACGACCCGCTGATTAAGAGTCAGCTGCTCTACCAACTGAGCTAATCACCCGTCCGCGCTGTGTTGCGTGGTGTGAGAGGGCGTATAAACAGGATCGTTCGGCTTGTCTAGCGCCCTTCCGAAAATTCTTTCAACAAACGCGATTTTTTTGTGCGTTGCCGAAATCCAATGAAATCAAAGGTCCAGCGTACCGGTCGCAAGCCGCACCGCTTGGCCGCCGATCCGGGCGTTCGAAATCGTCCCGCCTTCGATATCCATATGCAGGTGGATAAAGGACGGGCGCCCCATCTCCACCCCCTGCTCGATCATGACGTCGTGATGACCATCCGGCAGCCGGTCGAAATGGTGGATCGCGCCTGACAGTGCCGCTGCAGCCGATCCCGTTGCCGGGTCCTCGACGATCCCCATCCCACTGGCAAACATCCGCGTATGGAATTTCGCGACGTGGTTCACACCACCGCGGCAATAGATGTAGGCGGAAGCCAGAGCCCCATCGACGAAGGGCACCGTCGCCTCCCAGAGCTGCGGATCAAAATCCAGCCGCTCGGCCACGCCGATATCGCGCACCGGCACCAGGAGGAACGGCACACCGGCCGTCCACAGCGAGGGAACGTGATTCTCGAAGCCGATCTCGCTCGTCTTCAGCGACAGCGCCTTGCCGATGCCGATCCGATCGAGCGGCATGGTGATCTGCTGCGATTTGCGCGGCAGGTCGAATTCCGCGAAGCTCGCCTCCCCCTCGTTCAGCCGCACCGCGCAGCGCACCGGGCCGACGTTTTCTTCCAGCACCGAAACAAGATCGATCGTCGCGCCGCCATGGATGCGTTCCGCGAGCGCGATCGCGGTTCCAACGGTCGGATGCCCGGCAAAGGGCAGTTCCCGGCCAGGCGTGAAAATGCGGATCTTGGCGACATGGGCCGGATTGCCGGATGCCTGTACGAAGACCGTCTCGGAGAGATTCAGTTCCTTGGCGATGGATTGCATCGCCTCGTCGCTCAGATCATCGCCATCGAAGATGACCGCCAGCGGGTTGCCCGTCAGCTTGCGATTGGTGAATACGTCATAGACGCTGTAGCTGCGCGCCACATCGGCCTCCTTGTATCGATCCTCGTGTCGCCAACCTGCCCGACCGCTTGAGCGAGCGCAAGGCGTTAGGTGAGCGAAGACTTATGGAAGTACCAGTCGATGACGGGCAGCATCGCGAAGTTATAGGAATAGGCCTCCGGATCGGCCGAACGGATGGCAACGGCGCCGGCGATTTCCTTGTCGTCGGCAACCAGCATATGCGCGTGGATCCGCTCGACGATCTCGTCGGCCGTCAGGTCGAATCGGTACATCCTGAGCACGGTGACCGTGCGCCGATGATAGGTCGCGAAATATCCGTCGCCTGCCTGAGCATCGTGAAGTTCGAGACCGGTTTCCTCCAGCACCTCGCGGCGCATGTTGTGCTCTAGGTCGCAGCGCCCGTCGAACGTATCCTCAGGTTCCAGCGAACCCGCCGCGAAATAGACCTGTCCCGGATTGGCCGTATGCGCCCCCATGCGGATCGCCACCAGCGCTCCATCGCTGCTTTCGATGACGGGATAGGCGAAGAGATGGATGCCGCCCTGCCGCTCCGGCTGCCGGCGCCAATACATGAAGGTGGAGAAGGGAATCATGTGCCCCTCGCCCACAAGGCCGTCGCCGGTTAACGCCAGCCGCTTCTGGAAAATCATCTGGCCATCGAAAAGATGCGGGTTCGCCGCCGTCTCGCTGACCCAGTTCTCGGCGATCGCCTCACGGTTGGCGCTGTAGAACGGATGGTCGCCCGCTAGAACCCTGAGATCGACGCCCGCGATCGGAAACACCGTGCGCGGCTCCGGCCAACCGGCGAAATCCTCTGAAAAATCCATCTCAAATCCATTCATGTCAAATTGAGTTCCATGACAACAGGGCAATGATCCGACGCCTTCGGCCGGTCCCAGCCGGTGCGGGGATAGCGCTCGACCTCCTGGCCCGGCGGAAACACCGTGCGATAGGGCTGGCCGTTGCGAATGATCTCCGGCAGCCGCCCGGCATTTGTCTTAGCCAGCGCCGGCGACAGCCAGATGTAATCGAGCTGGCAAAGCCACTGCTCCTCCGGTCCGCGCGCGTGATAGAGCGTCCAGCGGTCGAGAGGATCGCGGCGGCGCACGACGTTTTCCGCGAAGCCGTCGCGGCTGAACTCGTCGAGCGCGCTTTCGCTCTCGTCCTCATGTTTGAACGAATAGCCCGTCCGCCGCCGCCCGATCACGTCGACGCGCTCCTGGTAATCGTTCATGTCGCCGCAGATGACGAAGCGCTTGCCGTCGGTGTTACCGGCTCCGAATCGACCCTCGATAATCCCCCGCACCGCCTTCGCCTCGGCCCGGCGCACCGGCATCGTGTAACGTCGACCATCCACACCCTCGCGCGGCCCGCCCATCGACTTGAAGTGCACGACGTAAAGCGTCACCGGCACGCCGCCGATCCTGAGATCGAGCTCCAGGCAGTCACGCTTGAAGATCTTGTCATCGAGATGCGCATGCTCCGCGAGCTCGTCGTTGAAGAGATTAAGATCGCGATAGGTCGTCATCGCATGGCTCTTGATCTCGACAAGCTCGATCCTCTGCCCGTCGCGGGTTTCCTCGCGCATCAGCACGGCGACGTCGATGCCGCGGCTGTCATTGCCGTCGACCAGATATTTCTGCCGGTAGCCATTGCCGACCATGCGGAACAGATAGCCGTATTCGAATGCCTGCAGCGCCTCCATGTTGTCGATTTCCTGCAGGCAGAGGATATCGGCATCCGCATCGGCAATCGCCAGCGCCGTCATCTGCCGGGTATCGTCGGTGGACGCGATCACCCGCGCCTGTTCCAGCTGCTGGTAGACGCCCTCGTTGTGGACCTCAAAGAGCTTGATCACCCGGTCCTGGCGCAGCTGGTTTCGAAATCCGGTGAAGTCGAACCGCGTCATGAGGTTTTCGACGTTGAAGGTGGCAATGCGTAAAGACATCAGGCACTTCCGGTTGGCTTTGCGCCAACACTAGAGAGCAAATGCCGCTTCGGAAAGCCCGCTTCGTCGATCATAGACGCCAGGCGCCGCGCACGATGGCCCGGACCTCATCGCCGACGTGAAGCTTCGACCGGCTGAAAGCCCTGAGGATCTGCCCATCCGCAAGCCTGAGCCGGGCGGCATATCGCTCGCCCTCGTAGAGAACAGATTCGACCGTCGCCGCGATCCCCTCGCCGCCGAGAATGACATCCTCCTGCCGAACCAGAATATCCGACCGCGAGGCCGAACCACCCTCGCCCGCAAACAGCGGTTCAACCGCCGCCCAATCCAGTTGCCTGACGTCACCATCAGGAGACTTCAGTGAAACGATCGCCCCACGGCCGATCAAACCGCCGACAACGCGCCCTTCCGGCCGCGCATAGATCTCATCCGGCGGCGCCACTTGCAGCAGCTGCCCTTCCGACATCACCGCGACATCGGTCGCCAGCGCCATCGCCTCGCTCTGGTCGTGCGTGACGTAGACCATCGTCGCGCCGGAGCGCTGGTGGAACTCGCGAAACGTCTCCTCCATCTCCTGCTTCAGGTGACGGTCGAGATTGGCGAGCGGCTCATCGAGCAGCACCACGTCGGGGGACGTGACGAGGCAGCGCGCCAAAGCCACGCGCTGCCGCTGCCCGCCCGAGAGATCGGCCGGCCGCCGCTCCGCATAGGCTTCGAGCCTGACGGTCGAAAGCGCCTCGCCAACCTTTTTGCGATAGGCTTCGCCGGAAATGCCGCGCACCTTAAGTGGATAGCCGACATTGTCGGCGACGCTCATATGCGGCCAGAGCGCATAGGACTGGAACACCATCGCCATGTTGCGCTTTTCCGGCGGCAGCGATTGTGAGGCATCGGCAAGCAGCCGTTCGCCAAGATGCAGCGCCCCATCCGTCGGCGTCTCGAAACCGGCGATCATGCGCAGTACCGTCGTCTTGCCGCAGCCGGACGGCCCGAGCAGCGCCAGGAAGCCGCCCTCGCGCACGTCGATCGAGAGGTTCGATACGGCGGCCCGGCCGGTGCCGAAATCCTTGGCGACGCGATTGAGGATCAGTTTCGCCACGGCACAACTCCCTTCGGCAGCCGCTTTGCCATCAGTTCCAGAAGCAGCATCATGAAAACGACCATGAGAACGACGAGCACCGACAGCGCCGAAGCGAGATCGGAGCTACCGCTGTCATCGAGATTGTAGATGGCGACGCCGAGCGTCTGCGTACCCGCCGACCAGAGCAGCGCCGAGATGGTGAGCTCGTTGCAGGCAATCAAAAAGACAAGGATCACCGAGGCGCCGGCCGCCGGCGCGATCAACGGCACGATGATATCCTTCAGCCGCCGGAAGAACCCCGCCCCCGACAGCCGCGCCGCCTCTTCCAGCGCCGGATCGAGCTGGTGGAAGGCGCTGACCACTGGCTTTAGGCTGACGGCGAAGAAGCTCGAGAGATAGGCGATCAGGATGATCCAGACGGTGCCGTAGATCGTCACGTTGATCAGCGGGATCGGTGCGGCGAAGACCAGAATGAACGACACCGCGACGACGATCCCCGGCAGCGAATACGGGATCTCGATGACACTGGCGACGACGCGCCCCAGCAGGTCCCTGCGCCGCGTCAGCGCATAGGCGGCAAGCACGGTCACCACAAGGAGACACAAGGCTGTGCCCGACGCAAGCGACAGCGAATTGACGAAGGCCGTGCGCGTCACCGCCTGCTTGAACAGGATCTCGGAGAAGGCATGGAACGTCATCGTCTTGAAGGTCAAAGGCACGCCATAGGCCGGCACCAGCGCGCCTGCGAGCAACGCGAAGAAGGGTGCAGCGAGCATGAAGAAGATGACGATCCAGAGCAGCGGCGCAAACAGGAGCTTCCAGTATCCGAGCTCGAAGGTGGCGGTCGCGCCGGAAAGACCGAGCACGCGATAATCACGGCCGCGCAACGCCTGGTCCTGGATAGCGAGCCCCGCCACCGAGATGATCGCGATGATCGCCGAGAGCAGCGCGACATCGCCGAAGGTGCGGCTGGTGAAGGCCGAGAACTTGGTGAAGATCAGCGTCGGCAGCGTATAGATCGAGGCCGGGATGCCGAGAATGGCGGGAATGCCGAAATTGCCGGTACAGGACACGAAGGAGATCGCCGCGCCCGCGATAATGCCAGGCAGCGACAGCGGCAGGATGATGTCGCGGAACACCCGGAAGCTCGAGGCGCCGGAAAGACGCGCCGCCTCGACCCCGTCGCGCGGCAGCGACATCAAGCTCGCCCGCAGCGCCAGATAGACCAGCGGCGCATGCTGCACACCATAAAGCAGCGCAATGCCGCCGATCGAATAGAGCGGCTGCGGCGAGCCCAGCGGCGGCGCTATATGCAGCGCCTTCAGAAGCGGGCTCGACGGCCCCGACATCTGCACCCAGGCAAGTGCTGTCACCTGCGGCGGGATCATCATCGGCAGCACGAAGAGGAAGCTGATCAGCCCCTTGGCCCTGATATCGGTGAGCGTCAGCAGGAAGGCGAAGGCGCAGCCGATCGCAAGCGAGATGACCGTGCCGAGGACGGCCGTAACGAGCGTGTAATAGGTCGCCGACCAGAGAGCGGGATCGGAGAGGACCGCAATCGCACCGCCATTGGCGAGTGCGGCGACACCCGTCATCGCCAGCCGCGCAAGCGGCAGCACGCTGAGAATGAGAACGATCAGAACGATAAAAGGAAACAGCCAGACGGGCTGGCTGTTTCCGGGACGCACATATCCGTACATCGAGATGAGATCAGTTCGAGCCGTAGATGCCCGAGAAGGTCTTCAGGTCGGCATCGGTGTTCTTGAGCGCGGCGGCAGCGTTGATCGGCAGCACCTTGATCGTGTCACGTGCCGGGAAGCCTTCCGGCAGCTTCATGCCGTTGCGAGCAGGGATATAGCCGAGCTTGACGAAGCCTTCCTGGCCCTTTTCGGAGAGCACGTAATCGACGAACTTCTTGGCGGCGTCGGCGTTCTTGGCGCTGGCGAGGATACCGACCGGCTCGGTCACGGCGGACACGCCTTCCGTCGGGAAGACGAACTCGACCGGCGCGCCCTTGGCCTTTTCGCGGATCGGCATGTAGTCGACGATCATGCCATAGGCCTTTTCGCCCGAGGCGACGGCCTTGAGGATGCCGCCGTTACCGCCGGCAGCGGTTGCGCCGTTTGCGGCGAGATCCTTGTAGAAGTCCCAGCCGAGGCCATCGACGCCGGCAAGCGTCTGCGCGTGGATGAGTGCGGCACCCGAGGTCAGCGGGCTCGGCATGGTGACAAGACCCTTGGCTTCCGGCTTCGTCAGGTCCTTCCAGCTCGTCGGCTTCAGCGAAGCGGACGTGTTGTAGATGATGCCTGTCGTGATCAGCTTGGTTGAATAGTAGTAGCCGTCGGCGTCGAACAGCGAGGCGTCGTAGTTGGCGGCCTCAGGCGACTTGTAGGCCATCAGCTTGCCGGCTTCCTTGAGGCGCTCGAGCGTGACGGTATCCGCAATCAGGAGAACGTCGGCAACCGGATTGCCGGCTTCGATTTCTGCCTGCAGCTTGGCCATGATCTTCGGCGTGCCGTCGCGCACCCAGTCGACCTTGATATCGGGGTTGGCGGCCATGAAGCCATCGACGGTTGCCTGCGCATCCTCGTTCGGCTGGCTGGTGTAGAGCACCAGGTTTTCGGCGGATGCGGGAATGGCAAACAGGCTTGCAGCGAGAAGGGCTGCGGCGGAAACGATGGTCTTCATGGATAATGCCCTCGGTGATGGAAGGCCGTTCATTAGACATCTGGATTAACACGATTGTGACAGTTGGCATTCGCCAATCACGGGCCGTCCGCCCTTGACCCGTTCCCCTCACCCCTATCTTCTAGCCCGCGTTTTGATTTTCGATTTCGGGACAGGAGGAAGTCTTATGGAATATCGTCAATTGGGCCGTTCGGGCCTCAGAGTTTCGACCCTCACCATGGGCACCATGACCTTCGGCGGCAAGGGCTGGGCAAAGACCGTGGGCGACCTCGGCGTTTCGGAAGCCCGTCGCCTGGTCGACATGTGCATCGACGCCGGCGTCAACTTGATCGATACGGCCGACGTCTATTCGGCCGGTGCTTCGGAGGAGATCATCGGTGAAATCCTCGGCGGCGTCAGGAAGAACGGCACGCTGATCGCCACCAAGGCGCGCTTCCCGATGGGCGAAGGCCCGAACGACGCCGGCAATTCGCGCTACCACCTCATCAGCGCCTGCGAAGCCAGCCTCAAGCGCATGAAGACCGATGTCATCGACCTCTACCAGGTGCACGAATGGGACGGCCAGACACCGCTCGAGGAAACACTGGAGGCGCTGGATACGCTGGTGAAGCAGGGCAAGGTCCGCTACGTCGGATGCTCCAATTTCTCCGGCTGGCACATCATGAAGGCGCTGGGGATCAGCGAACGCGAGCACCGCGAGCGCTTCGTCAGCCAGCAGATCCACTACACGCTGGAAGCCCGCGATGCCGAATTCGAGCTGCTGCCGATCAGCCTCGACCAGGGGTTGGGCGTGCTGGTCTGGAGCCCGCTCGCCGGCGGTCTTCTGTCGGGCAAGCACCGCCGCAACCAGGCGGCACCCGAAGGCACCCGCCAGTTCGCCGGCTGGACCGAGCCGCCGATCCGCGACGAGGACCGGCTTTGGAACATCGTGGAAACGCTGGTGTCGGTCGCTGAAAGCCGCAACGTCTCGGCAGCCCAGGTGGCGCTCGCCTGGCTGCTTGGTCGCCAGGCGGTGACGTCGGTGATCATCGGCGGGCGCACGGAAGCGCAATTCAAGGATAATCTGGCAGCAGCCGACCTGAAGCTGTCGGCGGAAGAGCGCAAACGGCTCGACGATGTCAGCCTGCCGCAGCTGCTCTATCCCTACTGGCACCAGCGCAACACCGCCAGCGACAGGCTTGGCGAGGCCGATCTATCCCTGCTCGGCCCCCACCTCAATCAATAAGACCGAGACGGTCGGCGGCTCAGTGGCCGCCGATCTCGCCTGCGATCAGCTTTCCGAGCCGCGCGATGCCTTCCTCGATCTTCTCCTCGTTGCTCGACGAGAAGCTCATGCGCAAGGTGTTCTCGCCCGAACCATCGGCAAAGAAGGCGCGGCCCGGCACGAAGGCCACCTTGACGGTCTCGATCGATTTCGCCAGCAGCTTGGCCCCGTCCATCCCCTTCGGCAGCGTCACCCAGACGAACATGCCGCCCTCAGGCTTCGTCCAGCTCACACCCTCGGGCATGTGCTTTTCGAGCGCAGCCAGCATCGCGTCGCGACGCTTGCTGTAGGCTGCCTTGATCTTGGCGACTTGGGCGTCGAAGCCCTTGCGCGCGACCTCGGCGATGGCGATCTGGTTGATCGTCGAGGAATGAAGATCGGCCGCCTGCTTCATCAGCACCAGCTTGCGGATAACAGGCGCGTTGGCGACGATGAAGCCGACGCGCAGGCCCGGCGCCAGCGTCTTCGAGAACGATCCGCAATAGATCGTCCTGGTCTTGTCGATATCGCCCTTCTCGGCGATCTCCAGCGACAGGATAGGCGCGACCGCCTCGCCGTCATAGCGCAGCGACTGATATGCCGCGTCCTCGATGATGGCGATGTCCATCTCGTCGGCAAGCTTGATCAGCTTCTGGCGGCCCTCAAGGTCGACGGTCTCACCGGTCGGGTTGGAGAAGTCGGCGGAGAGATAGGCGAACTTCACCTGGCCACCAGCTTCCTTCGCCTGCGCCTGATAGGAGGCCGGCGTACGGTTGCCGTTGGGCGTAAGCTGGTCGTAGGCGGGTTCATAGGCGTTGAATGCCTGCAGCGCGCCGAGATAGGTCGGCCACGTCACCAGCGCCGTGTCGTTGGGCGACAGGAACAGCTTGCCGAGATAATCGAGCCCCTGCTGCGAGCCGGAAACGATGAAGACGTTGTCGAGGCCGCAGGCAATCCCGAGCTTGCCCATCTCGCCCACCAGCCATTCGCGCAGAGGCTTGTAGCCTTCGCTCACCGAATACTGCAGCGCCGAGTTGACCGCCGTGCTGTCGAAGATGTCCGAGTAAGCCTGCTTGAAATCCTTGTCCGGAAACAGCGCCGGATCGGGAATTCCGCCCGCGAACGAAATGATATCGGGCTGGTCGAGAAGCTTCAGAAGTTCACGGATTTCCGAAGCGCGCATGCGCGACGAGCGGGTTGCAAAGATGTTATCCCAGTTGAGCATGGGTGCGCTTCCTCGTAATTTTTTGTCTTTACTGGACAAGATCACGCAATAAATGATAAGTCAACATTACTGACCTATTTGTTTGCTACCGTGACAATTTTCCGCAATTTTAATCCGAAAACAGGCCAAATCGGCCTTTGCAAAGCACACGCTGCGGCAGTAGTGTCGCCGCCGAAATCCCACAGGCTATGAAGGTGCCAGGAAATGACCGCGTCGTCGAATACTCCCGAAATCAAGATCGAATTCCATACCTCGCCGGTCTCCGACGCGGACCGCATCAAGGCCCTGGAAACACCCGGCTTCGGCAAGGTCTTCACCGATCACATGGTGCTGGCGAAGTGGACATCGGACAAGGGCTGGCACGATGCCAAGGTCACCCCGCGCCGCCCGCTGGAACTCGATCCGGCAAGTGCTGTCCTGCACTACGCCCAGGAAATCTTCGAGGGCATGAAGGCGTACAAGGCCGATGATGGCCGCATCCTCCTCTTCCGCCCGGAACAGAACGCCAGCCGCTTCAACCAGTCGGCAGAGCGCATGGCCATGCCGCCGGTGCCCGAAGACCTGTTCCTCAAGGCGGTCGAAGAGCTCGTCCGTATCGACAAGAACTGGATCCCGTCGGGCGACGGCAGCCTCTACCTGCGTCCCTTCATGTTCGCCAACGAGGCCTTCCTTGGCGTTCGCCCAGCGCAGGAATATATCTTCTGCGTCATCGCCTCGCCTGTCGGTGCCTACTTCAAGGGCGGCGCCAAGGCTGTATCGCTCTGGGTAGAGACCGAATACACGCGCGCTGCCGCCGGCGGCACGGGTGCCGCCAAATGCGGCGGCAACTATGCAGCCAGCCTCGTCGCGCAGGCAGAGGCTGCCAAGAAGGAATGCGATCAGGTCGTGTTCCTCGATGCGGCCGAGCATCGCTGGGTCGAAGAACTCGGCGGCATGAACGTCTTCTTCGTGATGAACGACGGCACCGTCGTCACCCCGCCGCTCGGCGGCACGATCCTGCCGGGCATCACCCGCGCCTCGGTCATCGTTCTCGCGGAAGAAAAGGGCCTCAAGGTCGAGCAGCGCCCCTACTCGTTTGCGGAGTGGCAGGCTGATGCGGCCAGCGGCAAGCTGGTCGAAGCCTTTGCCTGCGGCACCGCCGCGGTACTCGCCGGCATCGGCCTCGTCCGCCACGCAGGCGGTGAGTTCAAGGTCGGCAATGGTGAGACCGGCAAGCTGACGACGGAATTGCGCAACGAGCTGGTCGGCCTGCAGAAGGGCGTCACCAACGACCAGCGCGGCTGGACCCGCCGCATCATGGCGTAAGCCACCCGACATATCCGATCACCACGAAAGGCCGGCAAGGTTTCCACCTCAGCCGGCCTTTTCATTTCTGACAATCAGGAGCGCAGAAGTGCCGCGATCTGGGCCTGGCTCGGGATCTGCCCCTGCGGCGTCAGCTTGTCGACGACCCCAGGGAGAACCTTGGAAAGCTGAGCCAAGAGCTCCTGCTCGCTGATCCCGGCCTGGCGCGCCAGATCGCTGATCGTCTGCGAGCCGAGCGCGCTTTCCAGATTACCGGGCGCGATCGGCTGGTTCTGCCCGGGTTTCACCCAGGAATCGGCAACCGACCCCTGCCCGGCCTCAGCCAGCTTGCCGAGCAAACCGCCCAATCCGCCGAGACCACCAAGGCTGCCCGCCAGTCCTCCGAGATTGCCAAGCAGCCCGCCATCGTCGGCGCCGGTATTGGCCTGCTGGTTCGGCTGCTGTGGCTGTTCCGGCTCGCTCTTGCCACCAGCGCCAAGCAGCTTGCCGACGAGAAGCGCGCCGAGCGCGATCATGATCGGCTTCGAGATGTTCCCACCGGGAACGGCGTCATCAAACAATCCCATGTCATTCTCCTTCGGTGTTGTTTTGAAACGAAGAGCAAAAACACAACATGAGGCCCGCTAGAGCCTTGAATTCCGCCATGACAACTTTAGCTGATGCTGAAAGATGGTCGGATTGTCCGCCCATTCAAGGAGGGGAAAACAAGATGTCTGTCATCGGGTGGATTATTCTCGGGCTGATCGCCGGCTTCATCGGCAGCAAGATCGTCAACAAGACCGGTTCCGGCATGCTGATGGACATCGTGCTGGGGATCGTCGGCGCCATCGTCGGCGGCGTCATCTTCACCTTCTTCGGCGCCTCCGGCGTCACCGGCTTCAACATCTACAGCCTCGTCGTCGCCGTCATCGGCGCGGTCGTCGTGCTGTGGCTGTATCATGCCGTGAATGGCCGCAGATCGGTGTGACGCTTCGAACTAGGACGGAGCGTCCGGCCGTGCGTGGCGCGTCGCAACGTTTTATATATACGTTTTGCAATATGCTTTGCCTCCCATCTGACGAGGCAAGGCATCATGTCCGACGAACCGACCTCATCCTTCTACAAAGAAAACGCCGCGACCTACGCCGCCCGTGAGAGAACGCTGCCGATCCGCCGTCTCGATGCCTTTCTCTCGAAATTGGAGCCGGGTGCAGCCATTCTGGAACTTGGCTGCGGCGCCGGCCATGACAGCGCCTACATGCTCTCCAAGGGCTTCAACGTCACGCCGACGGACGGCTCCGCAGAGCTTGCAAGCGAGGCCGAAACCCTGCTCGGTCGCCCGGTCGAGATCATGCGTTTCGAGGAGCTGGACGAGTACGAGGCGTTTGACGGCGTCTGGGCCGAGGCGAGCCTCCTGCATGTGCCGCGCGCCCAACTGCCTGATGTCTTCGCTCGTATCCTGCGCGCACTGAAGCCCGGCGGACACTTCCACGCCACCTTCAAGGCCGGCGACGACGAGGGACACGACGGCTTCGGCCGCTATTACAACTACCTGTCCGCCGAACTTCTGTCCGATCTGTTGAGCGCAGCCGGCTGGCACAGCGTCGTCATCAGCGAGGGAGACGGCAGCGGCTACGACGGCAAGCCGACACGCTGGCTGTCGATGCGCGCCCAAAAGTAAAAGGCCGGAGCTTTCGCACCGGCCTCCATATCTGCGATAGCAGAAAAGCTTAGTTGACGGCCTTGTCGGCCAGCTTGTTCTTGCCGATCCCCGCGTCGCCGCAGGCGCGCATCAACAAAGATGCACTGGATCGGCAAGCCACTTAGTTGACAGCCTTGTCGACCAGCTTGTTCTTGCCGATCCCCGCGTCGCCGCAGGCGCGCATCAACAAAGATGCACTGGATCGGCAAGCCGCTTAGTTGACGGCCTTGTCGACGAGCTTGTTCTTGCCGATCCAAGGCATCATGCCGCGCAGCTTGGCGCCGACTTCTTCGATCGGATGCTCGTCGTTGACGCGGCGGATACCCTTGAAGCGAGCAGCGCCGGCACGGTATTCCTGCATCCAGTCCGAGGTGAACTTGCCGGTCTGAATGTCCTTGAGGACACGCTTCATCTCGGCCTTGGTTTCTTCGGTGATGATGCGCGGACCGGTGACGTATTCGCCCCACTCAGCGGTGTTCGAGATCGAGTAGTTCATGTTGGCGATACCGCCTTCATAGATCAGGTCGACGATGAGCTTCACTTCGTGCAGGCACTCGAAGTAGGCCATTTCAGGCGCGTAGCCAGCTTCCGTCAGCGTTTCGAAGCCGGCGCGGATCAGCTCGACGAGACCGCCGCACAGAACGACCTGTTCGCCGAAGAGGTCGGTTTCGCACTCTTCGCGGAAGTTGGTTTCGATGATGCCCGAACGGCCGCCGCCGACGCCGCAAGCGTAGGAGAGAGCGAGTTCAAGAGCGTTGCCCGAAGCGTTCTGGTGAACGGCAACGAGGCAAGGAACGCCGCCGCCCTTCTGGTATTCGCCGCGAACCGTGTGGCCCGGGCCCTTCGGCGCGATCATGACGACGTCGAGCGAAGCCTTCGGCTCGATGAGGCCGAAGTGAACGTTGAGGCCGTGTGCGAATGCGATGGCAGCGCCGTCGCGGATGTTGCCGGCGATGTCGGCCTTGTAGATGTCGGCCTGCAGTTCGTCAGGCGTCGCCATCATGATCAGGTCGCCCCACTTGGCGGCGTCGGCAACGGTCATGACCTTGAAGCCGTCGGCTTCGGCCTTCTTGATGGTCGGCGAACCGGCCTTCAGCGCGATGGCGACGTTGGCAGCACCGCTGTCCTTCAGGTTCAGCGCGTGGGCGCGACCCTGGGAGCCGTAGCCGACGATGACGACGTTCTTGGACTTGATGAGGTTGAGGTCTGCATCACGATCGTAATAGACGCGCATTTGAATTGTCCTTCCCTTTGCTTGTCTTGTAGACTGTCAGTATTCGGTAAATCTGTCGTCAGACGACGGCCGGCATGTCGGCCAGCGCCTTCTCCGTCCCGTAGAGCCGGAGGAAGGCGGTCACCGCCTTTTCCGCCTGGCGCGCGGTATCCGTAACGCCCGTGGTGTCTCCAAGCAGCATGCGCACATGCAGGTCGGAAACGATCAGGCCGTAGAGTGTGTGATAGGCTTCGTCGGCATCGTTGAAGCGCAGCAGCCCTGCCCGCTTGCCTGAATCGATCAGCCCCATGGCGCGGCGGTCGATCTGCCGGCGGCCGCGCTCGAGCAAAAGCTTGCCGAGCTTCGAGCCGTCGCGCGGCGACTGGCCGATCGCCAGCCGGTTCAGCGCCAGCGACACGTCGCCCGCCAGAACCTCCAGCAGATCACGCGAGAAAATAACGAGATGGTCGTGCAGGCTGGCCGAAGTCAGCCGCTCGCCGTTGCGCTCGAAGGTGCGCACCTTGCTCGCCTGGTAGGCGATCATCGCCGACAGCAGGCCGTCGCGGTCGCCAAACCACTTGTAGAGGCTTTCTTTTGAGCAGTTGGCCGCGCGCGCGACGCCCGATGTCGTCAGTGCCTTTTCGCCGCCATCGACGAGCAACCGCAGCGCCTGCTCCAGAACGGCGTTCTGGCGCGGCGAGAATTCGCTGGGCTCCAAGTTTTCGACAGACACGGCATTCGCTCCCGATAAGTACCGTACGGTACGGTTCGTGAGCGCTTATCGCCCAGAAGCACTCTCTCGTCAAGAGCCCGCAAAAGGCAGAAGCATAAATTTTCGGCGTGCCGCGCTCGTTTATTCGGCAGCGTTCAGCACGGCATCCACATCGCGCGCCGGCGACATCCCGTATAGACGGCTATATTCGCGGCTGAACTGTGACGGGCTCTGATATCCGACGCGGTGGCCCGCAGTGCCAGCATCCAGCCGCTCGATCAACATCAGACGCCGTGCTTCGTGGAGCCGGATCTGCTTCTGATACTGCACCGGCGTCATCGCCGTGATCGACTTGAAGTGATGATGAAACGACGAGACGCTCATGTTGACGTGCTCGGCAAGTTCCTCGATGCGCAGCGTCCGCGCGAAATTCTCGCGCAGCCAGGCAATGGCGCGGGCGATCCGGTTACCCTGGCTGTCGGCGATCGCGATATCGATCAGCTGGTCGCCGGCAGGTCCCGTGAGGATGCGATAGAGGATTTCCTGCTCGATCAGCGGCGCCATCGCCGCGATATCGGCCGGACTATCAAGCAAGCGCAGAAGTCGCACGGCCGCATCGAGAAGCTCTGGCGTCGCCACGTTGACGACGATGCCGCGCTGGCCGGATGGAGGTGCTGCGCTGCGCTGGATGGTCGAGCGGCTAAGGAGATGCAGCAGCTTCTCGCTATTGATCGCAAGCGTGATGCACAGGTGCGGAACCTCGGCGCTCGCCTCCACGACCCGCCATGTGACCGGCAGATCGACTGAAGTCAGAAGATAGTCGCCCGCTCCGTAGTTGATCGTATCCCCGCCCAGTTGCAGGCTTTTCGCCCCCTGGATGACCATGGCGAAACACGGCCGGTAGCTGCTGTGGCAAGGCGCGCTCGGTGTCGTGCGGCGGCTTATCCCGAGCCCGTCGATCCCCGTCTGCACCTCGCCTTCGGCAAGCGCGAAACGGCCCGCGATCGACGCGATCTCCTGGTAGCGGTTAAACAGCAAGCTCATCAGTCGCACTTTCCGGTGGGAACGGCCTCGTCGCCGTATTGGAGGCTTATGTAGAATGGAATTGCCGCTTCGCAAATAGATCGCCCATCGACTTTTGCGGGCCAGGCGACTTTTGCAGGCCAAGCGACTTTTGCAGGATCGTGCAAAAACCAGAGAGGATCGCTCTAACGCTTCTTACTGCGTTGCGGCATAAATGCCCTCGTCCGAACCACCCCTCTAAATATATGGAGTTTTCCCATGGCTATCGCAAAAGGCTATGCTGCTACAGACGCCTCCAAGCCGCTGACGCCGTTCACCTTCGAGCGTCGGGAACCGAACGCGGACGACGTCGTCATCGACATCAAGTTTGCAGGCATCTGCCACTCCGACATTCACACCGTTCGCAACGAATGGCAGAATGCCGTCTACCCGATCGTACCGGGCCACGAGATCGCCGGCATCGTTTCGGCCGTTGGCGCCAACGTCACCAAGTTCAAGGTCGGCGACCGCGTCGGTGTTGGCTGCTTCGTTGACAGCTGCGTCGGCTGCGCCACCCGCGACGTCGACAACGAGCACTACATGCCGGGCCTCGTCCAGACCTACAACAGCGTCGAAGCCGACGGCAAGACGGCGACCCAGGGCGGTTATTCCGACTCGATCGTCGTCAAGGAAGGCTACGTCCTGTCGATCCCGGATAACCTGCCGCTCGACGCTTCCGCACCGCTGCTGTGCGCCGGCATCACGCTCTACTCGCCGCTCGCACACTGGAAGGCCGGTCCCGGCAAGAAGGTCGCGATCGTCGGCATGGGCGGCCTCGGCCACATGGGCGTGAAGATCGGTGCGGCCATGGGTGCCGACATCACCGTTCTCTCGCAGACGCTTTCGAAGAAGGAAGACGGCCTGCGCCTCGGCGCCAAGGAATACTATGCGACCTCGGACGCATCGACCTTCGAAAAGCTCGCCGGCACCTTTGACCTGATCATCTGCACGGCTGGCGTCGCCATCGACTGGAATGCCTATCTCAACCTGCTGAAGGTCGACGGCTCGATGGTCATCGTCGGCGCGCCGGAGCATGCAATCCCGGTTCACGCCTTCTCGCTGATCCCAGGCCGCAAGAGCCTGTCCGGCTCGATGATCGGCTCGATCAAGGAAACCCAGGAAATGCTGGATTTCTGCGGCAAGCACAACATCGTCTCGGAAATCGAGAAGATCAACATCCAGGACGTCAACGAAGCCTACGAACGCGTTCTCAAGAGCGACGTTCGCTACCGCTTCGTCATCGACATCGCCTCGCTGGCGGCCTGATCGAACGGATAGCGGCTTCGTCCGCTCCATCAGTCGAAAACCGAAGCCCCCGTTATCTGGCGGGGGCTTTTTCATTGCGTACGCCAGAAACAGAAAAGCCCCCGGTTCGCACCGGAGGCTTTGGAATGGTCGTCGCGATAGTCCGACGGGGCTTACTTCTCGTCGGCGATGGTCTCGCGCTGCGTGATCAGTCGGGCGCTGTGCTGGCCGCTGAGGAAGATCCACAGCCAGCTCCAGGCGACCGAAAAGCGCGAACGCGTGCCGATCAGGAAGTAGATGTGGGCGATGCCCCAGATCCACCAGGCGAGCCCACCCTTGAGCTTGATCCTGCCGAAATCGGCAATCGCGGCACTCCGGCCGATCGTCGCCAGGCTGCCCTGGTGCTTGTACTTGAAGGCCGGCGGCGTCTTGCCCTTCATCCGTGCGTGAATGACCTTGGCGACAAAGGCGCCCTGCTGCTTGGCGGCGGGCGCGACACCCGGTACCGGCGCACCGCTCTCCTGCGTCACCGAGGCGGTGTCGCCGATGACGAAGACCTCGGGCAAACCCGGTGCCGTAAGGTCCTTCTCGACGATCGCGCGCCCTGCGCGGTCCGCCGGGATGCCCAGCCACTTGGCGGCCGGCGACGCCTGAACGCCGGCGGCCCAGCTGATCGTCCGGCTCGGGATGAACTCCTCGCCGATCTGCACACCCTCGGCCGTGCATTCGGTGACAGGCTTTCCAAGCCGCACTTCGACGCCAAGATCGTTGAGCGCCTTCAAGGCATATTCGGACAGTTCAGGCACGAAGGTCGGCAGGACGCGCGGTCCGGCCTCCACGAGGATGACCTTGGCCTTGCGCGTGTCGATATTGCGGAACTCCCGCGGCAGCGTCTTGTGCGCCAGTTCGGCGATGATGCCCGCAAGCTCCACGCCGGTCGGGCCGGCGCCGATGATGATGAACGTCAGGCATGCATCGCGCTCCGCCGGATCGCGTGCGGTCTCGGCACGTTCGAAGGCCAGGAGTACACGGCGGCGGATCGTCGTCGCATCCTCGAGCGTCTTCAGGCCCTGCGCCACCGGCGCCCAGTCGTCGCGCCCGAAATATGCATGGGTCGCACCCGTGGCGAGCACCAGCGTATCGTATTTCAGGACGTTGCCATCGCGCAGCGTGACCGACTTCGTGCCGGTATCGACGCCCGAGACATCGCCCAGCAGCGTCGTCACTTCGGGGCGGTCGCTATAGAGATGGCGGATCGGCCAGGCGATCTCGGAGGTCGACAAAATCGTTGTGGCGACTTGGTATAGCAGGGGCTGGAACAGATGGTGATTGCGCCGATCGACGAGCGTAATACGGACACCAGCGCCTTTAAGGTCGTTTACGAGTTGCAGCCCTCCGAAGCCTCCTCCAACAACGACGACGTGATGATCAGCCATAAGTTACCCTTTTGGTAATTTGCATAAGAATTGATCAATGTCATCTAACATACCCCCGTTTCAACCACCGTTTCAGCATAGCTAACCTGCGTTGACGAGGCTGCGACCAATCAGCGCGCGGGCCAGAAGCAAAACTAAGTCGGCAGCCTAGCCGCAACAATTTAGTTGACTCAGTCAATCAATTGAAGGACAGGGTCTCTCAACAGGAGACCTGATCCATGTCCGATTCCGCCCTTATCGACGCCGCCCGCGACTTCAATCGCTTCTACACCAACTTCCTGGGGGTCCTGAACAAGGCCTATCTCGACACACAATTCACGCTGACAGACGCCCGCGTACTCTTCGAAGTCGGCTCGCAGGAACGCGTCAGCGCCGTGGCGCTGGTCCGCGACCTTCACCTGGACCCGGCCTATCTCAGTCGCATCCTGAAGCGTTTCAAGGCCGAAGGCTTGATTGAGACAACGCCCGATCCCGACGATCGGCGAAGCCAGATCATCTCTGTCACCGACCAGGGACGCCAACAGTTCCAGGACCTCGTGAGGCGCTCCAACGCCCAGATCGCCGGACGCTTCGACAAACTGGCGGCAGGCGAACCGCAGAATGTCGTCGCGGCGATGAAGACGATCCGGTCCCTGCTGGATCCCGAAGCGACGCTTCCGCCTTTGGTCATCCGCCCGCACCGCTCCGGCGATATCGGCTGGATCGTGGAGAGCCAGGCAAAGTTCTACAGCGAGGAATATGGCTGGGACATGCGCTTCGAGGGCCTTGTCGCCGAAGTTGCGGGGCGCTTCCTCACCAACTTCGATCCGGCGATGGAATACGGCTGGATCGCCGAGCGCGGCGGCATCAACATCGGCTCCGTCCTGATGACCAACGGCGGCGACGGCATCGCCAAGCTGCGGCTCCTCTACATCGACAAGTCGGCGCGCGGGCTCGGCCTTGGAAAGACATTGGTCGACGAATGCATCCGCTTCGCGAGAGCCAAGGGATACCGGCAGATCTCGCTCTGGACCAACGACATCCTGTCTACCGCGCGCACCATCTACGTGAAGGCTGGCTTCCAGCTCGTATCCGAGGAGAAGCATCGCATGTTCGGCCCCGAGCTCAACGGGCAGACCTGGGTTCTCGATCTTTAGACTAAATTGCGAAACCGCAAGTTTCGGCTTGATTTGGAAACGATCATTTCCTAATCAGTCGATCCATGACCACACACGCACTCATCGACACCGGCCGAGCGCGCGGACGCCCGCGTGAATTCGATATGGACGCAGCGCTTGGCAAGGCGCTCGACGTCTTTTCCGAACGCGGCTATCACGCCGCCTCGATCAGCGAGCTGACCGAGGCGATGCAGCTGACCTCGGGCAGCGTCTACAAGGCATTCAAGGACAAGCGCGGCATCTTCCTCGCCGCCTTCGACCGCTATAGGCGCATCCGCCGCGCCCTGCTCGACGCCCGCCTTCAAGAAGCCGCCACCGGCCGCGACAAGGTCCGTGAGCTTCTGAGCTCCTACGCATCGTCTTCGCATGGTGCGTCCGGCATGCGAGGATGCCTCGTGGTCGGCAGCGCCAATGAGCTCGCGATCTTCGACGGCGAAGCCGCGCGACGTGTCTCGGACGCCTTCGACGCCAATGAAGCGCACCTGGTCGAACTCATCCGCCTCGGCCAGAGCGATGGCTCCATTTCAGCCACGCTCGATGTCGAAGCCACCGCGCGCACCCTGCTTTGCCTGACCGCAGGCATGCGTATCGTCGGCAAGACCGGTCGCACCGCGCCGGATATGGACGCCGTCGCCCGCGAGGCGATGAAGCTTCTGACCTGATTGTTTTCCCATGAGCGCGCAAAACCGCGCCCTCGATCACCTCTACTGTCCGTCTGCCCCACCGGAGCCCAGCATGAGCCTTTCGTCCACCACACCTGAGACCGTTGCCGCGCCAACGATCTCGCCTTTGATGACATTCCTTTTCGCCGCCGCCTGCGGGCTCGTGGCCGCCAATCTCTATTATGGCCAGCCGCTCGCCGGCCCGATCAGCGCCTCGCTCGGCTTCAGCCCGGCCGCCACCGGCCTGATCGTCACGCTGACGCAGATCGGCTATGGCCTCGGCCTGCTTTTGATCGTGCCGCTGGGCGACCTCATGGAAAACCGCAGGCTGGTGCTGACCCTGGTCGCCGCCTCGGCCGTGTCGCTGATCGGCGCCGCCCTGTCGACGACGCCAACCATGTTCCTCACCGCCTCGCTCTGTATCGGCATGGGCTCGGTCGCCGTTCAGGTCCTCGTCCCCTTCGCCGCCAACATGGCGCCCGATGCCTCGCGCGGCCGTGTCGTCGGCAATGTCATGAGCGGCCTGCTCTGCGGCATCATGCTCGCCCGCCCGGTCGCAAGCTTCCTCGCGGAAGCCACCTCCTGGCATGTCGTCTATTACGCGTCGGCCGTCGTCATGATCCTGCTCGCCGCCATCCTGCGCGTCCAGCTGCCCGTGCGCACCCCGCACACTCGGCTGAGCTATGGCGCGCTCTTGGCCTCCATGGCGCACCTCGCCCTGCATTCCCGCGTCCTGCAGCGCCGTGCGCTCTATCAGGCGGGCATGTTCGGCGCATTCAGCCTGTTCTGGACGACGACGCCGCTCCTGCTCGCCAGCCCCGCCTTCGGCCTGACGCAGAACGGCATCGCGCTCTTCGCGCTTGCCGGTGCCGCCGGCGCCATCGCCTCGCCGATCGCGGGCCGCCTCGCCGACCGCGGCCTCACCAGGATCGCCTCGACAATCGCCATGCTCTGCGGCATCACCGCCTTCCTGATCAGCCATTTCGCGACCGACGGCTCGGCGCTCGCGCTGACGCTACTGACAGCGGCCGCGATCATTCTGGATTTCGGGGTAACGACCAACCTCGTTGTCGGCCAGAGGGCGATCTACGCGATCAGCCCGGAGCACCGCAGCCGCCTCAACGGCCTCTTCATGGCAACCTTCTTCGCCGGCGGTGCGCTCGGCTCCGCCATCGGCGGCTGGGCATTCGCCACCGGCGGCTGGACGCTGACTGCCTGGATCGGCCTCTGCTTCCCCAGCCTCGCCTTCCTGCTTTTCCTCACGGAAGGGCTGCGGAAGCGCTGATCACGATCGGGAACGGCGTGACGCTTCAATGAGCGCCGCAAGGCACGCAAGCGTCACGCGCCCGATGCGTCGAACTTGACCCGGGCGGAGCGAACGGCCTCATGGTTGTTCTCCGCCCAGTTCAAAAGCAGTGCCAGCGTCTGGTAGAGCGAGTTTCCGAGATCCGTCATCCGGTACTCGACGCTCGGCGGCTTGGTCGGAAACACCTCGCGCTCGATATAACCGTCGCGCTGCAGGTCGCGCAGCGTCTGCGTCAGCATGCGCTGCGAAATATCCGGGATCATCCGGCGAAGCTCCCCAAAGCGGTAAGGCTGCTGCGACAGCGCCTCCAGCATCAGCGTCGACCACTTGCCGCCGATCTGCTGCATCATGTCCCGCACCGGGCAATTGTTGAAATCGAGCTTGGAGAGATCGACCTCGTTCCGCACGCGCGGCTCGGCCTTGCTCTTCAGGTTGACGACGGTGCCGGCCATTCTGCTGGTTCCCTTTTGGTAACTTACGGCGCAAAAACTGCCTCCTTTACAGCTGCCGGTCAATCCCTATTTTAGCCCTAGTCTCTTTTCGAGACCAGCAATCGAACCTAGAGGTTTACAGACATGAGCGAAACGATCCTCATCACCGGTGCCGCCGGACAGCTCGGCCAGCGCGTCATCCATCACCTGCTCGAGACCTACAAGGTTCCCGCGGCCAACCTGATCGCCGCCAGCCGCGACACCTCCAAGCTGGCTGACCTTGCCGCCAAGGGCGTTCAGACCCGCAAGGCCGATTTCGACGACGCCGCCTCGCTGGAAACAGCCTTCAAGGGCGCCGATCGCGTGCTCATCATCAGCACCGACGCACTCGCCGTTCCCGGCCAGCGCCTGAAGCAGCACACGACTGCTGTTGCCGCCGCCGTCAAGGCGGGCGTCAAGCACATCGCCTACACCTCGATGCCTTCGCCCGACAAGTCGCTCGTCACCTTCGCGCCCGATCACCTCGGCACCGAAAACGCCGTCAAGGCAAGCGGCCTGCCCTACACGATCATCCGCAACGCCTGGTATCTCGACAACTACATGCATTCCATGCCGCACAATCTGCAGGGCGGCAGCTGGTACACGGCATCGGGCGACGGCAAGGTGCCGAACATTTCGCGTGACGATTGCGCCCTTGCAGCCGCCGCGGCCCTCACATCGGACACCAAGGACAGCGCCACCTACACGCTGACCGGCGCGCAGTCGCTTTCCGCCGACGAGATCGCCGCCGCCATCTCGCAAGCCGTCGGCAAGCCGCTCGCCGCCGTGAAGGTCACGGACGACCAACTGCGCCAGGGCCTGCTCGGCGCCGGTCTTCCTGATTTTGTCGCTGACATGCTGGTTTCGGCCGACGCCAATGTCCGCGCCGGCAATTTCGATCACGTGACCGAGGACTTCAACAAACTGACCGGCAAGCAGCCGCAGTCGCTGAAGGACTACTTCGTGGCCAACAAGGCAGCGCTCGTCGCCTGACAGCGCGTTCCCTGAAGCCACAGCCCGCTCCGCACCACCGGGGCGGGCTTTTGTTTGTCTGGCTAGGCTCAGATCTTCTGGCCGCAGGCGCGGCAGAAGCGGCGCACGGTCTCGGCCATGCCGAACTCCAGCGCATCCGCCGTCAGCCCGTGGCCGATCGAGACCTCCGCAAGCTTCGGGATGCGCTTGACCAGCGGCGGCAGGTTGGCGACGGTGAGGTCATGGCCGGCATTGACGCCGAGCCCGATCGCCAGCGCGGCATCCGCCGTCTTGCCGAGCGCCTCGAGGATAGGCCCCACCCGCTCCGGCGCGTCGTAACAGCCGCCGTAGGGGCCGGTGTAGAGCTCGATCCGATCGGCGCCGACCGCCTTGGCAATCGCCACCGCCTCCTCGTCCCCGTCGCCATCGGCAAACAGCGATACACGCGTACCCATCTTCTTCAGCCGCGCGATCACATCCGTGAGCAGTTCACGGTCCTTGCGGAAGTCCCAGCCGTGATCGGAGGTCGCCTGCGAGGGATGATCCGGCACCAGTGTCACCTGCTCGGGCGCGGCCTTGACGCAGAGGTCGAGGAACTCATCCGTCGGATAGCCCTCGATGTTGAACTCCGCTTCAGGAAATTCATCGTCGATCAGGTTGCGGATGACAGGCAGATCGGAAAACCGGATGTGCCGCTCGTCGGGGCGCGGATGCACCGTCAGCCCGCTCGCGCCCGATTTGAGCGCGATGCGCCCCAGCGCCTCGACGCTTGGCCAGGGCAGATCGCGGCGATTGCGCAGCATGGCGATGGCGTTGAGATTGACGGAAAGCGTGGTGGGCATGGCGAGTTTCCATTCAATGAAAGAAGCTGCCCCGCTTTTAAGCCAAGGACGCCGTCGCGGCCAACGAGATTCGTGCATGATTGCATGTGAATTTCTGATTGATGGCTCACCGTCGCCACATCGCCGCAAGCAAAGTAACGCCAACGGCAAGACGCATCAGAAAAACGATTAAGCATCCGGGACCGAAACGCGCCCGATGATTCGTTCAGAAGTTGCAGTGCTGTCGCATGTACATTCGACTATTATTTACAAGTGACTATTTTTAAGGATAACAAATCAGTCGTTTAACGCATAGTCTGATCGCAATGGATCACCAAATCGAGGATCCGTTGCTTTGCATGCCGACCGGGAATGCATCGTCAAAACCGCTCGACCGCGCCCGTATCCGTGTCATGCGCGCACTTGATCATGCGTAGAACAGGAGGGCTCATGTCCGAACGACATAAGCAGGCTGCAAGACCAAACGCTCCGCCCCAGGCACCTCCCGATTTCAGGTTCCTGCCGCGCGTCGCCCGCCCGGCAAGCCTGCCCGGCGGCAAGGTCGCGATCGCCGACATGGCCAACGCCTTCGGCGTCACCCACCGGACCCTGCATTTCTACGAGGAGAAAGGGCTGATAGCGTCGAGCCGCATCGGGCTGATGCGCGTCTACGAGCACGCCGACATCAGGCGCATGGCCGTCATCAACGTCTGCCGCGAGGCGGGCATGCCGGTGGCCGTCATTCAGGAACTGATGGCCGATCTCTGCAGATCAACCTCGCAGCAGGATGCCGACGCCGTCTTCGCCGCCGCCCTTGCCTCGCGAAAGCGCGAACTGACGGCGGAAATGTCGACGCTGCACCGCCAGCTTCAGCAGGTCACCGAACTGCTCGAAAACACCGCCCCCGGCGACGAGCCGCCGCTCAACGACAACCAGCATGAGCGCACGCTCACCGAACAGGAATATCGCTGCCTCGTGCTGATGACCGAGGGACTATCGACCCAACGCATCGCCCGCACGCTTGATCTCAAGGAGGACGACGCGAAGTCGATCGAGGCCGCGATCATCAGAAAGCTCGACACCAACAACCGCTTCCAGGCAATCGCCAAGGCGGTCCTGCTCGGTATCGTGCAAATTTAAAATCAGCGGACGATCGTCAACGTTTCAGCCGCGCGCGTGATCGCCGTGTAGAGCCAGCGCTCCCTCGTATCGCGAAACGCCCAGCTTTCATCGAACAGCACGACATTGTTCCACTGCGAACCCTGCGCCTTGTGCACGGTCAGCGCATAGCCGAAATCGAACTCGTCGTAGCGCTTGCGGGTATTCCAGGGAATCTCGCCCTCGACATCCTCGAAGGCCTGCTTCAGCAGCTTGATCTTCGCCGCCCCGCGATCGATATCGTCATCCTCTGGCCGGATCAGAAGGTTGATCCCCGGCTTCGTCGTCTCCTTCGACGACGTCATCACCTGCCAGAGCGAACCGTTGAGCAGCCCCTTGGCCGGATCGTTGCGCAGGCAGACCAGCTTGTCGCCCGTCTGCGGATAATCGGCTGAGAAACCCTTCAGCTCGCGCAGCCGCTGATTATAGCGCCGCCGCGTGCGGTTGGTGCCGACAAGCACCTGGTCGGCATCGAGCACCAGCGACTGGTTGACCTCGTTCTTCGAGATCACCTGCGCCGCGCCATAATCGCCATACATGATCTCCTTGCCCTCGCGCACCTGCATGGCGAGCCCGATGATCGGGTTGTCGCGCGCCTGCCGGTGGATATCGGTCAAGAGATAGTCGGGTTCCTGGTTGGTGAAGAACCCGCCCCCGGAGACCGGCGGCAGCTGGCCGGGATCGCCGAGAACAAGGATCGGCGTGCCGAAGCTCATCAAGTCCTTGCCCAGCGCCTCATCCACCATCGAGCATTCGTCGACGATGATCAGCGCCGCCTTGGCAACGGGGCTCTGGCGGTTGATGGTGAACATCGGCGCGATTGAGGTCTTGCCGGTCTCCTCGTCCTCGACGGCCTCTTCGCCGCGTGGACGATAGATCAGCGAATGCAGCGTGCGCGCATTGCTGGCGCCACGCGTACGCAACACCTGCGCCGCCTTGCCGGTGAATGCCGCAAACAGCACCTCGCCATCGACATGCTCGGCGAAATGCCGCGCAAGTGTCGTCTTGCCCGTGCCGGCATAGCCGAACAGGCGAAAAATCGGGGCCTTGCCCTCCTTCAGCCATTTGGCAACGGCTTTCAGGGCTTCGTCTTGTTGCGGAGCAAATTGCATGATCCATCGACTTGGCAGGATTCGTCAGCGATAGGCAACCGCAAAATGCCGCGAGACGGTCGACCCTCGTGCGCTGTCGAAAAAAATCGCCGATACCAGGGAATAAAATCGCCCCTCGCTTTGTCTCATGTCAGGCAACGCAAACCGCGTGCGCCCAACCCGAGGAGACACCCGATGAAATCCGCGAAATTCCTGATCGCTCTCACTTTCGCATCCGCAGCCGCCACCGCCGCCCTCGCCGCCCCGCCCGTCAAGACGGTCGATTCCGCCAAGGGCAAGGTGCTCGCGGGCGAAAACGGCATGTCGCTCTACACCTTCAAGAAGGACACCAAGGACGTTTCCAATTGCTACGACGATTGCGCCAAGAACTGGCCGCCGCTGATGGCCGATGGAAATGCCAAGCCGGAAGGGGCATACTCGATCGTGGACCGCAAGGACGGCATGAAGCAATGGGCAAAGGACGGCATGCCACTCTACTTCTGGGTCAAGGACAAGAAGATGGGCGATATCACCGGTGACGGCGTCAAGGATGTATGGGATGTCGCAAAGCCATAAGCGCTGGGCAGGCTTGATCGCATGAAGCCACCCGCACCCGAAACATTCGAGGGCCAGATCCTGGCCCTCCTCCCGTCGCTCAGGCGCTATTCCCGCAGTCTGACGCGCTCCGACAGCGATGGCGAGGACCTGCTGCAGGACTGCGTCGAGAAAGTGCTCGCCCGCCGCACGCAGTGGCGCGGCCTGAACCTGCGCGGCTGGGTGCTGACGATCATGACCAACCTCTACCGCAACCAGCGCCGCACCATCGTGCGCGGTAACCTCGTGGACATAGATGGTGCGATCGACGTGGCCGCACCCGAAGAATCAACCGACCCGCTCGAACGCTCCCGCCTGGAGGACGCGCTGAACGGTCTTTCGGAAGATCACCGCGCCGTGCTGATGCTTGTCGTCATCGAGGGCTACACCTACCAGGAAGTGGCCGACATGCTCGACATACCCTTGGGCACTGTCATGTCGCGCCTGTCGCGCGCGCGCCAGCAACTGGCCGAACACATGAAATCAGACAACGTCATTACGCTTCGGAGACCGAAATGAACGCCGCCGACCAACCCGTGACCGAAGCGGACCTCCACGCCTACACCGATGGCCTGCTCGCCGATGCCGACCGTTCGCGCATCGAAGCCTGGCTGCGAGACAATCCCGAGGATGCCGCAAGAATAGCCGAATGGCAGGCGCAAAACGCCGGCATCAAGGCAATGTTCTCAGGCTACGAAAAGAGCAGGCCCGGCGACGGCGACATGATCGGCAAACCACCCGCGCTCTCCCCTTCGTTGAAGCGCCTCGCCGCCGTCGCGGCAACCGTCGCCATCTTCGCCGCCGGCACGCTTGCCGGCCACTACGGCCCCGCTCTCTTCGAGCGCCCCCAACTGCAACTGACGGCGCAGGAGACCTTTCCGAAAGAAGCCCAGAACGCCTTCCTCATCTACGCCAGCGAAGTCCGCCACCCCGTCGAAGTCTTCGCCAACGAGGAAGCCCACCTCGCCACATGGCTTGGCAAGCGCCTGGCTATATCGAACCTCAAGGTCCCCGATCTCACGAGCCTGAACTACCATCTCGTCGGCGGCCGCCTGCTGCCTGTCGACGGCAAGCCGGGCGCGATGTTCATGTACGAGAACCAGACCGGCGAACGCCTCACCGTCCTCGTCGGCCGCAACACGGCGAACAAGACCACCAGCTTCCGCTTCGCCTCAGCAGACAACATCGAGACCTTCTACTGGATCGACGGCGAACTCGGCTACGCCGTCACCGGCGAGATTTCACGCGAGGAGTTGAGGAAGGTCGCCGAGGAATGCTACCGCCAGTTTCCATCGTGATGTCACCACCAGGAGACGATCGAACCATTAGCGCTGCGGATCATTGGCAAGCTCAATAGGCTTCCCATGCGGCGTCGCCTCCGCCGCCCGCTGCCAACTCTGCTGCAAAGCGGCAATCGTCTCCGCATCGGCCACACCGCGATCGACGAGGATCGAAGACAGCGCCGCCACCCAGCAATCGAAATAGTCGCTGCCATCGGCGGCCCGGCCGGGCTTGAGCAGCTCACCGGACAAAGCCTCCGCCCACTCCGTCCACGTAAACAGCCCCCGCTCATGCAGATGCACCGTCATCGCAAACGCCTCGGCAGCCCACGGCTCCGGAAACACCGGCTCACCGTCGTGGGAGCGTGGCAGCTGCGGCGATTGGGCAAGCGGCGAGCGCGTGTCACACTGGCTCAAGATAGCTCTCCCAGGCATCGATCGACACCGTCAACGACGCATCAGCCCCCTCGCCCCAGATCTCGCCACCATCGAACACGACGGTATAGACCCATTGCGGGTTCTCACCCTTGCCATGGGCGTTATCGTCAGGAAACACGAAGGAGCCCTGCACCGCCTCGATAACCCCGACCTTGGCGCGCGCATAGCGCGGCAGCCGCGTGTGCGTCGTCGGATTGAAGTTCCGCGTCTTCACCTTGTCGCCAACAGCGAACCGCGCCGGCTGATCCAGCGGCCGATCGCAAGGGCCACCCTTGGCAAGAACACCTGCGACCATGTCGGCCTTCAGCACCCGCTTCGGCGCAGCGCCGTCGAACTGCCTGTGGCCGCTCTCGACCTCGTCGGCGCTGGTAAAGCCGTGCCGCTCGAGCAGCACCTCCAGCGCCCGCGTCCAGATCTCGTAATAGCTGGCGGAGAGATAGTTGGCCGGCGGGATGCTCTCGCGCGCATGCCGGCTCTCGTCGATGTTCCAGGCGCCGAAGGCGCCGCAGGAAAGCGTCAGCCCCAGCGCCCGCTTCTCCCACTCCGCGTGGAAATAGGGCTCGTTCTTCTCCGGCGCGATAGGTCCGAAGCCCATCTGCCCGCCGAGATCGTGCGGCCCGTTCATGCCGCTGCTCCCGGTGCTGCGGCAAGGCCGGCGCCGATCATCGCATCGCGGCTGACGAGATCGGCCAGCTGCTCCTCGCTCAAGCCCTCCGTGCCCTCGGGCCGCTGCGGAATGACGAGATAGCGCAGCTCCGCCGTCGAATCCCAGACGCGGATCTTCTGTTTCTCCGGCAGGCTCACGCCGAATTCGGCGAGCACCCCGCGCGGATCGATCACCGCCCGCGAACGATAGGCCGGCGCCTTGTACCATGTGGGCGGCAGCCCCAGCACCGACCATGGATAGCAGGAGCACAGCGTGCAGACGACGAGATTGTGCGTCTCCGCCGTGTTGAACACCGCGCGCATGTGCTCGCCTTGGCGTCCGGTGTAGCCGAGGCTGGCGATCGCAGCCGTCGCGTCCCGTTTCAGCCATTCGGCGAAATCGGGATCGCTCCACGCCTTGGCGACAACCCGCGCGCCGTTCCTGGGGCCGACCTTGGTCTGGTAGGTATCGACGATCGCATCGATCGCCGCCGGATCGATCAGCCCCTTCTCCGTCAGCACCGTCTCCAGCGCCTTCACGCGGGCCTGCATGTCGGAATAGTGGTTGTCGTGGTGATGATCATGGCCATGATGATGGTCGTGATCATGGTTATCGTCGTGATGTTCGTGGTCGTCGTGCAAGAGACTACCCTCCGCCATTGTCGACCTATCCTTAGGCACTCACGGAGCGAACGCCAAGCCCCGACCGACGCGATCGGCCTATTTCAGCATCGGCCACAGGCTAAGCACCAGAAGCACCGCCATGGTGATGTTGAACCACTTAAGCCGCACAGGATCGGACAGCCAGTCGCGCAGGGCCGAGCCGAAACCCGCCCACGTGGAAACACTCGGCACATTGACGGCGGCAAAGGCCAGCCCGACGATCATGACGCTGACGAAATAGATATCCTGGATCGTATAGGTCGCCATCGCCGTCACCGCCATCACCCAGGCCTTCGGATTGACCCACTGAAACGCCGCCGCCGACAGAAAAGACATCGGCTTCACCGCGCCCTTGCCTTCGCTCAGCGACCGCGACGTCGCGATCTTCCAGGCGATCCAAACCAGATAGGCGCCACCCGCAAACTTCAGCGCCGTATAGACCGCCGGCACCGTATGCAGCACCGCGCCTAGCCCCAACCCGACGCCGATCAACAACGAGAAGAACCCGGCGCCGATGCCGATCATATGCGGGATTGTCCGGCGAAAGCCGAAATTTACGCCAGAGGTGAACAGCATCATGTTGTTCGGGCCGGGCGTGATCGATGTGGTAAAGGCAAAGAGAAGCAGTGCCAGAAACGTATCCAGCGGCATGGGGCAACCTCCGTGGCCCGCGATCATCGCCACGAGCCTTGTTAATTTAGGTCAGCATAATTGACCTAAATCGGCGGGGCCACTTGCATATTGTCATGGTGACAGGATTGCCGCGGTTGAATTCGGAACGCATGTCATATGTCATGAGCCATCCGTCATCGATGATGTAGACAATTCACGACGAACACGACGAGGCCGACCATGCAAGACGACCCGATCCCAACGCTCACCATGCCTGATGGCAAGGAAGTGCCCGTGCTTGGTCAAGGCACCTGGAACATGGGCGAGAAAGCCTCGGAGGCCAAGCGCGAGATCGAAAGCCTGCGCGCCGGGCTCGACCTCGGCATGACGCTCATCGACACCGCCGAGATGTATGCCGAAGGCGGCGCCGAGAAGATTGTCGGCGAAGCGATCCGTGGTCGCCGCGACGAGGTCTATCTGGTCAGCAAGGTCTATCCCTGGAATGCCAGCCGCAACGGCACGATCGAGGCCTGCGAAAACAGCCTGTCGCGCATGGGCACCGACCGCATCGATCTCTACCTCCTGCACTGGCGCGGCAATCACCCGCTGGCCGAGACCGTCGAGGCTTTCGAGACGCTGAAGTCTCAAGGCAAGATCGGCCAATGGGGCGTCTCCAACTTCGATACCGACGACATGGAGGAACTGCTCACCGTTCCCGCAGGCAAAAATGTCGCCGCCAACCAGGTGCTCTACAATCTCGGCCGTCGCGGCATCGAGTTCGATCTCCTGCCCTGGTGCCAGCAGCGCAACATTCCCGTCATGGCCTATTCGCCGATCGAGCAGGGCCGCATCATCCACCACCCCGAGATCATCCGCATCGCCAAGGCCAACCAGGCAACGCCCGCCCAACTGGCGCTGGCCTTCCTTCTGGAGCGCGAAGGCGTTATCGCCATCCCCAAGACCTCCAATGCCACCCGCGTCGCAGAAAACCGCGACGCCGTCTCGCTCGATCTCAGCGACGAGGACCTCGCCGCCCTCGACGCCGCCTTCCCGCCGCCATCAAGAAAAAAGCCGCTGGAGATGCTCTGACCTCCAGCGGCTTCCTATCCAACGGACTTAGGTGTCAGGACTTACATGCCCTGCGGACCACGGTTCATCGCCGCGATCCCGGTGCGGCAGACCTCAATCAGGCCGAGCGGCTTCACGATTGCCACGAACTGGTCGATCTTCGAGGACTTGCCGGTCAATTCGAGAATGAAGTGCTCGACCGTCGCATCGACGACCTTGGCATGGAAGGCATCGGCCAGGCGCAGCGTCTCGGCGCGCGTCTCGCCATCGCCGGCCACCTTGATCAACGCCACTTCCCGCTCGATCGGCCGCTCCTGGCCGAGTTCGCGGGCACGCACCGTCAGGTCGACAACGCGATGCACGGGAATGATGCGCTCGAGCTGCGCCTTGATCTGCTCCAGCACCTGCGGTGTACCACGCGTCACGATGGTGATGCGCGACAGATGCGCCTGGTGCTCGGTCTCCGACACCGTCAGGCTTTCGATATTGTAGCCGCGGCCGGAAAACAGGCCGATGACGCGGGCAAGAACGCCCGGCTCGTTGTCGACGAGAACCGAAAGCGTGTGGTTCTCGATTGCCGCCGTTTCCGGCGAAATGAAGTAGGCGGAGCCCGTCGGCTGTAGGTGTGCGTTCATGTCTTGGTCCGTTCCTCAGATTATGTCAGGACGCCAGCTCAACGCTGACGGAATTGATGTGTTTTTGAGCAAGCTTGACGAGACCCTTGTCGAAGGTGAGAAAGGTCTCGCCGGCAGCGGTGAGGCTGACGTGCAGCGCGTCGGCGAAGTCCATGCCCGCTGCATGAGCGCGAACGGCAACCGTCACGGATGCATGCTGTTCAAATTCGAAAGCGCCGATCTCGAGAGCCGCAGACAGAAGCTGATTGATTGTCTGACGCGAGATTTTCATGATCCCGCGCATCACCCATTCACCTTCAAGCAAAACAGTCGGCGTCACCACAAGGGTAGCGGATGACAGCAAAGCTTCGGCGATACGGCCGTGCTCTGACGCTTCTTTCACCAGTGCACGCACGAAGACGTTGGTATCAACGACTATTCTTCTCATCCCAGCGCCGCTTGGCCTCCTCCAGAACCGCTTGCTCGATCATCTCGTCTGTGATCGGCGGCCCGTCGTATTTGGGCCGCATCGCCAGAAACTCCTCGATCGTGAGCTTCTTCTTGGCAGGTACTTCCTGCTCCGCCTCCACCGGCTGCAACACGACCCCGCGCCCGCCATCGACGATCTCGAGCTCGGCGCCCGGCTTCCAGCCATGCGCATCACGAACCGCCTGTGGCAGTGGTACGCTCCCGTTCTCCGATATCCTCACTCTGGCCATGGCACCTGCTCCTCAAGGAAGGGACGCGATCAATCTAGCGCGTCCCCTCGCTTCGATCAAACGAGCGCACGACCCTTGGCGTCGATGGCGTTGGCGACGGCCTCGTCGGTGGCTTCGTCCGGCAGCAGCATCTCGTTATGCGCCTTGCCCGACGGGATCATCGGGAAGCAATTGGCGAGATTGGCGACGCGGCAATCGAAGATGACGGGCTTCTTGACGTCGATCATCTCCTGGATGGTCGCGTCGAGATCGCCGGGCTTTTCGCAACGCAGGCCGACGGCGCCATAGGCTTCCGCCAGCTTGACGAAATCGGGCATCGCCTCGGTGTAGGAGTTCGACAGGCGGTTGCCGTGCAACAGCTGCTGCCACTGGCGCACCATGCCCATGTACTGGTTGTTCATGATGAAGATCTTGATCGGCGCTTCATACTGAATGGCGGCCGACATTTCCTGGATGCACATCTGGATCGACGCATCGCCGGCGATGTCGATGACGAGGCTCTCCGGATGCGCGATCTGCACGCCGAGCGCTGCCGGCAGGCCGTAGCCCATCGTTCCGAGACCTCCCGATGTCATCCAGCGGTTCGGCTTCTCGAAGCCATAGAACTGCGCCGCCCACATCTGATGCTGACCGACTTCGGTGGTGATGAAGGTGTCGCGATCCTTGGTCAGCGCATAGAGGCGCTCCAGCGCATATTGCGGCATGATCACGTCGTTGTTCTGCGTGTAGGCAAACGAGTTGCGCGCGCGCCAACGGGTGATATCGGCCCACCAATCGGCGATCTGGCTCTTCTCCGGCTTCTTCGGCAGGGCTCGCCACAGGCGAACCATGTCTTCCAGAATATTGCCGACGTCGCCACGGATGGGAACATCGACGCGCACATTCTTGTTGATCGACGACGGGTCGATATCGATGTGGATCTTCTTCGAGTTCGGCGAGAACGCGTTGAGGCGGCCGGTGATGCGGTCGTCGAAGCGGGCACCGATGCAGACCATGACGTCGCAATCGTGCATCGCCATGTTCGCTTCATAGGAGCCGTGCATGCCCAGCATCTTCAGCCAGTTCTTGCCGGATGCCGGATAGGCGCCGAGACCCATCAGCGTCGAGGTGATCGGGAAATCGGTGAGCTCGACCAGCTCGCGCAGCAGCTTGGAAGCCTCGGGCCCGGAGTTGATGACGCCGCCGCCGGAATAGATGATCGGACGACGCGCCTTCGACATCAGCTCGATCGCAGCTTGGATCTGGTTCAGATCGCCCTGAACCTTCGGCTGGTAGCTCTTCTGGATCGCATGCGCTGCCGGCGGCGTGTAGGTGCCGGTGGCGAACTGGACGTCCTTCGGAATGTCGACCAGAACGGGACCCGGACGACCCGACTGCGCGATGCGGAAGGCCTCATGGATGATCGCCGCCAGATCGTTGACGTCCTTGACCAGCCAGTTGTGCTTGGTGCAGGGGCGCGTGATGCCGACGGTATCGGCTTCCTGGAAGGCGTCGGAGCCGATCAGCGAGGTCGGAACCTGGCCGGAGAGGCAGACGAGCGGGATCGAATCCATCAGCGCGTCCTGCAGCGGGGTGACTGCATTGGTCGCGCCGGGACCTGACGTGACGAGCATGACGCCGACCTTGCCGGTGGAGCGGGCATAGCCTTCGGCCGCGTGGCCGGCGCCCTGCTCGTGGCGAACGAGGATGTGCTTGATGTCGTCCTGCTGGAAGATCTCGTCATAGATCGGAAGCACGGCGCCGCCGGGATAGCCGAACAGGTGTTCGACACCATTGTCCTTGAGCGCGCGGATAACGATTTCCGCGCCTGTCATCCGATTTTCGTCCGTCTGCTTGTCCGTGCCCGTCATGTTTTTGTTCCATTTTGACTGCTGGGATTTGAAGGTCTTAGCGGCGAGCCTGAATTTCAGGCATAAAAAAAGGCCCCTTGGGGAGCCTGTTATCTAGCGCATGGGTGGCTATCGCCGGATGGTTACACCATCCTGCCCATGCGCTGTCCCACCACAATAAGAATTGCTGCTATCTTCATGGCCGGAAGTGATAGACAGAAAATTTCGCAGCGTCAACGCTTAAAGCAATAAAAAGCCGAGCATGCGCTGTCGGTAATAAACATGGCCGCAGAAGCCCTTGCGGCAAAGGTTTTATTAAACGTTCGCTAATATCCTGCCCTGCAATCTCAGGGAGTAGCCCTTTGCAGAACAACGACTTGCAGACGTCAGGCAGCGCGGGCGAGCATGACCGCCGCGATGTACTAGCGCCGGGAAACCGTTTCCTCGGCCGCGTTGTCGCGTGCAGCGGGTCCCGCGCCACCATCGCAGCGGTCGCCGAAGCCGGCGGCACAGACCTCACCGAGCTCTGGTCCGTCGGCCGCCTGATCTCGATCACCGTCGGTCGCAATCGCGTCGTGGCGCTCGTCTATTCCATGAACACGGGCACACATGCCTGGGGCGAAGGCGAAGACAACTATTTCAAGATCGAGACCGAGCTGCTCGGCGAGGTCCGCGTCGACGAGGACGGTACGGAGCAATTCTCGACCGGCATCTCGCGCTACCCCTATCTCGGCGCCGTCGCGCACCGCATCCGCTCCGCCGACCTGATGCGCATCTATGACGCGGGCACGGGAACCACCGCCGTCATCGGCAAGCTGACCCAGGACGACAGCATCGATGCATCGATCCACGTCCCCTCCATGCTCTCGAAACACTTCGCCATCGTCGGCTCAACCGGCGTCGGCAAATCGACGGCCGTATCGCTGCTGCTCCACAAGGCGATCGAGGCCGACCCCAAGCTGCGCGTCCTGATCCTCGATCCGCACAACGAATTCGCCGCCGCCTTCCCCAAGCACTCCGTCGTCGTCGATACGGATACGCTCGACCTGCCCTTCTGGCTGATGCGCCTGGAAGAATTCGCCGAAGTGGTTTTCCGTGGCCGCACGCCGGTGCCGGAAGAGCTCGACATGCTGCGCGACATCCTGCCGGAAGCCAAGCGCGCCTTCCGCGGCAGCGACAATTCGCTGGTTCGCCGCACCACCGAAAAGAGCTCGATCACCGCCGACACGCCGGTCCCCTACCGCATGGCCGATCTCTTGGCGCTGATCGACGAGCGCATCGGCCGCCTGGAAGGGCGCGGAGAAAAGCCGTTCCTGCGGTCGCTGAAGATGCGCATCATCGCCGCGATCAACGACCCGCGCTACCACTTCATGTTCTCCAACAACACGATCTCGGACACGATCATGGAGACGGTGGCCGAGATCTTCCGCGTGCCCGGCGACAACAAGCCGATCTGCACCTTCCAGCTCTCGGGCATCCCCTCCGAGGTCGTGAATTCCGTGGCCTCGGTGCTGTGCCGCATGGCGTTCGAAATCGCGCTGTGGAGCGATGGCGCCATCCACATGCTCGTCGTCTGCGAAGAGGCGCACCGCTACATTCCGTCGGACCCCACGCTCGGCTTCTTCCCGACCCGTCAGGCGATTGCCCGCATCGCCAAGGAAGGCCGCAAATACGGTGTGTCGCTCGGCATCATCACGCAGCGCCCGGGCGAACTCGACCAGACCATCCTGTCGCAGTGCTCGACGCTGTTTGCCATGCGCCTTGCCAACGACCGCGACCAGGAAATCATTCGCTCAGCCATCCCGAACTCGTCGATATCGACGACGAGCTTCATCTCCTCGATCGGCAACGGCGAAGCCATTGCCTTCGGCGAGGCGATCAGCGTGCCGATGCGCATGCGCTTCTCGCGCGTCAGCGAAGACCTGCTGCCGAAGGCCAATGGCGCCACGCCGAAGTTCACCGAGGAAGATCCAGATAACGTCGACCTGCGCAAGATCGTCACCCGCATGCGCGCGGTGAGCGGCCCCGACATCTCGGCCTTCCAGCAAAGCGTCAAGAACGCCGGCCTCGACCTCGGGGAAGAAGAGGACGCGGACTACAACCAGGTCTTCGCGGCCGACGTCTATCCGCCGATCATCCCGGCGCCGATCCCGATCACACCGCCGCTCGCCCCGATCGAGCCCTACCGCCGCGACATGCTGCCATCAGCCCCGGTATCGCGCGAACCGCCAGCACCGCCGAGATCATCGCGCGAATCCTTCGGCGTCGCAGCCGACACCTCGATCGACAGCCGCCTCGAAGCGCTGCGACGCGAAATGCGCGGCGAACAAAATCCAGCCCCGCGCCCCGCCGACCCACAAGCGCAGCCGACAAGCATTCGTCGCGAACCCGGCGTGTCACTGCGCGAGAGCATCCTGAAGAAGCCGCTGAGCAGCCTTTACGACAAGGATTGAGCAGGCGGGACCGATTTAGCTCCGCCGCTCCCAGCTATCATCCATCTGGTTGCGAAACCACGTCATCTGCCGCTTGGCATATTGCCGCGTCGCAGCCGCTCCCTTTTCCAGCACATCCTCGCGCGACATCGCGCCATCAAGCATGGCCGCGATCTGCGACACGCCGATCGCCTTCATCACGGGCATCTCAGGTGCAGGCGACAGCGCCAGGAGCGCGCTGACCTCATCCGCGGCACCCTCAGCCAGCATAAGCTCGAAACGCCGGTTGATCCGGTCATGCAGCACCGCGCGCTCGGGCAACACCACGATCTTTCGCGCCCTGTCCGGATCGATGACGACAGGACCGGACCGCCCCTGCAGCTCGGCGATCGACCGCCCCGTCGCCTCCAGCACCTCCAGCGCCCGAACAATCCGCTGACCATCCTGGGGATTGAGCGTCGCCGCCACATCGGCATCGCGCGCCGCAAGCTCCGCATGAAGCACCGCGCCCCCTTCGTCGATCAGCCGCGCCCTGAGCCGCGTGCGGATATCCTCGGGGATCGCGGGCATGTCGGACAGCCCACCGGTCAGCGCCTTGAAATAGAGCCCCGTTCCACCGACGAAGACAGGCAGGCGCCCCTCCGCCCGCAGTTGCGGCAGAAGTTCGGTGACATCACGCAGCCAGGCGCCGGTCGAATAGGCGGTCGCGGCGGGCACGTGGCCGTAGAGATAATGCGGCACGCCCTGCATATCCTCGTCCGACGGCCGCGCCGTCAGCACCCGCAGCGTGTCGTAGACCTGCATGCTGTCGGCATTGATCACGACGCCATCGTGACGTTTCGCAAGCTCAACGGCCAGCGCGGACTTGCCGCTGGCCGTCGGCCCGGTTATCAGGATCGCGTCCATTGCGTTCAGAAGGTTTTCCATCATGGCTCTCGTTGCCACGCTTGTTGCCAATCCGTCAAATCCTGTTCTGACAGCCGCCATCGCCGAGAAGGCCGCCGACGCCGCCAAGGCATCCGGCCTCTACTGGCTGGCCGACGGAGTAGCCTGCGATATCGCGCTGCGCGACGGCACCGATGCGACGGCCGCCCACGCCGCGATAACATCCGTCATCGGCAGCGCCCCGATCGATCTCGTCATCCAGGATCAGGACACGCGCCGCAAGAAGCTTTTGATCGCCGACATGGATTCGACCATGATCGGCCAGGAGTGCATCGACGAACTGGCAGCCGAAGTCGGCCTCAAGGACAAGGTGGCCGCGATCACCGCCCGCGCCATGAACGGCGAGATCGCCTTCGAGCCCGCCCTGCGCGAACGCGTCGCGCTCCTGAAGGGCCTGCCGATCTCGGTCGTCGACGAGGTGATCGCCAAGCGGATCACGCTGACGCCGGGTGGCATGGAACTGATCGCGACGATGAAGGCGAAGGGCTATTACACCGCCCTCGTCTCCGGCGGCTTCACCGTCTTCACCAGCCGCATCGCCGCAACGCTCGGTTTCGACGAGAACCGCGCCAATATCCTTCTCGAGGAAAACGGCCACCTCACCGGCTTCGTCGCCGAGCCGATCCTCGGCAAGCAGGCGAAGGTCGATGCGCTCGAGGATATCTCCAAGAAACTCGGCATCTCCCCTGAAGAGGCGATGGCCGTCGGCGATGGCGCCAACGATCTCGGCATGCTGCATCTCGCCGGCGCCGGCGTCGCCCTCCACGCCAAACCCGCCGTCGCCGCTGAAGCGAAGATCCAGATCAACCACGCCGACCTCAGTGCCCTTCTCTACATCCAGGGCTACCGCAAGACGGATTTCGTGACGGTTTAAAACAGAAACCGGACCACTGGGGTCCGGCTTTCAGATATTCATAGCTAGATTGGCTGACGCCCCGCCCTACTCCATCGGCACCGCGACAAACCGCAGGTCGCCATTCGCCGATGCGATCATCATCTGCGCGTTGCGGCGGCCTTCCTGCTTCAGCGACTGCACCTTGGCGACGACGGTCTCCGGCGACCGCATGAATTCCTGCGCCACTTCGACAATCACGTCGCCGGCCTTCAGACCCTTTTCGGCCGCAAGCGAGCCCGGCTTGACCTCGGAGACGAGAACGCCGTCGACGCTCTCGGCGATGCCGAAGCTCTTGCGGTTATCTGCATTGAGCGCCGATAGCGACAGGCCGAGCACGTTCTTCGCGTCACCGACATCAGGCGCCGGCTGGGCTGGCTTGCCCTTGCCGTCGGGCATAGGCTGGGCCTGATCGCTGTCGGGCTCATCCATGTCCTGGTTTTCCTGCGGATCCGGGTTGATCACGCCGCCGTTGCTGTCAGAACTGTCCGCCGCCGCCTGGTCGCTGTCTTCGAGACGGCCGAGCGTCACCTTCACGGTCTGCTCCTTGCCATCGCGCAGCACCACGACATCGACCGCCTTGCCGACGGGGCTTTCAGCCACCACGCGCGGCAGGTCGCGCATCTCGTTGACGGCCTTGCCGTCGAATTTCAGGATCACGTCGCCAGCCTTGATCGAGCCGTCGTCGACAGGGCCGCCCTTGATGACACCCGCGACCAGAGCGCCCCTGGCGCTCGAGAGGCCAAGGCTGTCGGCCACGTCGTCGGTGACAGGCTGGATGCGAACGCCGAGCCAGCCGCGACGCGTCTCGCCGAAGTCGCGCAGCTGCTGCACGACGCCGGCCGCGAGTTCCGACGGCACCGAGAAACCGATGCCGATCGAGCCGCCGCTCGGCGAGATGATCGCCGTGTTGATGCCGATAACCTCACCCTTCATGTTGAAGAGCGGGCCGCCGGAATTGCCCTTGTTGATCGCCGCATCCGTCTGGATGAAGTTGTCGTAGGGCCCGGCGTTGATGTTGCGTCCGCGCCCAGAGATGATGCCGACGGTCACAGATCCACCGAAGCCGAACGGGTTGCCGATCGCCATCACCCAGTCGCCGATGCGCATGCCGCTGGAATCGCCGAACTTGACGAACTTGAGCGGCGCCTTCGGCTCGACCTTCAGCACCGAGAGGTCGGTCTTGGTGTCGGTGCCGATCAGCTTCGCCTTGAGCTTGCTACCGTCGGCGAAGTTCACCTCGATATCGTCGGCGCCTTCGATCACGTGGTTGTTGGTGACGATGAAGCCCTGCGGATCGATGACGAAGCCGGAGCCGAGCGAGCTGACATTGTGGTTGCCGCCGGGCTTGCCCTTCTGCTTGTTGAAGAAGTCGTTGAAGAACTCCTGGAACGGCGATCCGTCGGGCGCGCGCGGTGCCGGACCGGCACCCTCGTCGTCCTTGACGTTCTGCGATGTCGAGATGTTCACGACCGCGTCGAGCAGTCCTTCCGCGAGATCGGCAACCGACGCCGGACCATTGGTCGGCGGCGTGGTCTGTGCATGAACAACCCCGGCAAAGCCGACATTAGCCAGCATTGCTGCCCCGGCCAGAAGCGCGAGCGATCGTCTGAAGGTCGGGCGGATCGTGGGGGCCATCAAGCATCCTCATGTGTGTCAAAAACGCACTCTGATCATGAGCATAAGGCGTAATGATGGAGGGTGAAATCACCTTTTCGCGAAATCCCGTGCAATCTGCGTGGGGTGTTCGTGAACTCAGGGAACCGCGGTGAAATCCCCATAAAATAAAGGGGCCGGCAAGATGCCGGCCCCGATAGGTCTTCAGATCAAGTCGATCAGTTCGCCGGCGCTGCCGGAACCGGAGGCAGGCTTGGTGCTGCCGACGGAACCTGGCCGGGCTGGCCGGTCGCGCTGTTGAAGTAGCGGAAGAAGTCCGTGTCCGGCGAGAGCACCAGCGTCGTGTCCTGCGAGGACATGGCCGTGGTGTAGGCCGCCATCGAGCGGTAGAACTCGAAGAACGCGGGGTTCTTGTTGAACGCGTCGGCGAAGAGCCTGCTGCGTTCCGCTTCGCCCTCACCGCGCAGGATTTCGGAATCACGCTGCGCTTCGGCGGTGATTTCGACAACCTGTCTGTCGGCGATGGCGCGACGGCGCTGACCTTCTTCGCCACCCTGCGCGCGCAGGAGTTCGGCTTCGGCAAGACGCTCGGCGCGCATGCGGTCATAGGTCTTCGGCGCGACTTCGCGCGTCAGATCCGTACGGCGAATGCGCACGTCCTGGATGTTGAGGCCAAGCGCCTCGGCATCCTTGTGCAGATCGTCACGCACCTCGAGCATCATCGCTACGCGCTCTTCGGAAAGAGCGGCATCGAAATCACGCAGACCGTAGACGCGGCGCAGCGACGAATCGAGCTGCGTGCGGAGACGTGCTTCGGCGGATTCGCGATCGCCCGATACCGTTTCGCGGAAGCGGCGAACGTCGCGGATGTCGTAGATCACGAAGGCATCGACATCGAATGTCGCGCCACCGCGAACCTGCACGCGGATGTTGTCGAGGTCGAAGCGAAGCGCCTGCTTCTCGACGATCTGGACGCGATCGGCATCCATGAAGGTGAACGGCAGCTTGAAGTAGATGCCGGGCTCGGTCTTCACCGACTGGATCTGACCGAAGCGGACGACGATCGCCTGCTCACGCGCGTTGACCACGAAGATCGACGAGTAGAGCACCATGAGAACCACGGCGAAGACGACGAGAAAGATGGGAAGTTTATTCGACGTCATGGATCAACCTCCCTGCTGCGCCGGTTTGCCGATTTCGTTGAGCGGCAGATAGGGCACAACCCCCTGCTTCTCATCGATGATGACCTTCTTGGAGTTCTTCAGCACCTGTTCCATGGTTTCCAGGAACAAACGCTTGCGGGTCACTTCGGGAGCCTTCGTGTATTCGTCGTTGACGGAACTGAAGCGCTGCGCCTCACCTTCCGCTTCCTTCACGACGCGATCCTTGTATGCGGCAGCCGCTTCGCGGATCTGCGCCGCGTCACCGCGGGCCTGACCGAGCTTCTGGTTGGCATACTGGTTCGCTTCCTCGACGAGGCGCTGCTTGTCCTGGTCGGCACGCTGCACTTCTTCGAAGGCATCGGCGACTTCACGCGGCGGCGCGACGTCCTGGATGGTGATCGCATTGATCGAGATACCGCTCTTGTAGCGATCCATCGTGCCCTGCACGATGGCGGCCACTTCGGTTTCGATCGGCTGACGATTGTCACGGAACGCGTCCTGGGCAGGACGACGGCCGACGACTTCGCGCATGGCGCTTTCGGCGACCTGCTGCAGCGTTTCTGCCGGGTTCTCGACGTTGAAGAGATAGGCCTTCGGATCCGTCACGGTGAAGAACACCGAGAACTGGACGTTGAGGATGTTCTGGTCACCAGACAGCATCAGGCCGTTCGACGAAGAAGACGACGTCGCGCCGATATTCTGCTGCTGAACCGTGACCTTGACGATTTCGACCGTTTCCATCGGCCACAGGTGGAAATGCAGGCCCGGTGCGGCCACTTCCTGCTTCGGATTACCGAAACGCAGTTCCACGCCGCGCTCGTCCGGCTGGACGATGTAAATGCACTGGAAAAGCCAGAAAGCCACGATGACAGCCGCGACGATCAAGAGAACGCCGGTGTTGAACCCGCCGGGCACGACGCCGCGCAGCCGGTCCTGACCACGACGGATCATGTCTTCCAGATCGGGAGGTCCGCCCTTTCCGCCGCCACCACCACCGCGTGGACGGTTCGGCCCCTGCCCCCATGGTCCCTGATTATTTCCTCCACCGCCGCCGCCGCCCCAAGGGCCGCCGCCGCCATTCTGATTGCTCCAGGGCATCAAAACCTCGTTGTTCGTTACACTCTGCGATCGCTTAACCCACGGGGGCGACGGATATTCGCGCTCGAAACCGTTATAGGTATCGCTGCATCGGCTTTCAACGCAGCATGAGGAACTTGGCAATGTTTATTGGAAAATAGTTTCTTTTCGCCGCTTAGCGCCTGTCATAAACGACGTAGCGGGTCGGATAGGTATCCTTCTCGCCCGCTGGCACGCTAAGGGTCTCGCCGGCACGCCAGATCGCGGGATCGATCGCGGGAAACGACGTATCGCCGTCCACATCGGTCTCGACATGCGTCACGCAGAGACGATCGGCGATATCGATCGCCTGGCCGTAGATCTGCCCGCCACCGATGATGCAGATCTCGTCCACGCCGGTTTCCACCGCTAGCCTCTCGGCCAGCGCCACCGCCTCGTCGAGCGATCCGACGGTGCGGACATCGGGGTGATCGATGACCGTCGAACGCGAGATCACCACATTCGGCCGTCCCGGCAGCGGGCGGCCGATCGAATCATAGGTCTTGCGCCCCATGATCACGGGTTTGCCTGTTGTCAGCGCCTTGAACCGCTTCAGATCGGTCGAAAGCCGCCATGGCATGTCGCCGTCCCGGCCGATGATGCCGTTGCGCGCAGCGGCAACCACGATCGTCTTGCGGATATCGGACATGAGACCCCTTAATCAGACCGCGATCGGCGCCTTGATGCTGGCATCGGCCTCGTAGCCGACCAGCTCGAAATCCTCGAATTTGAAACCGAAGATGTCCTTCACCTCGGGATTGATGCGCATGAACGGCATCGGCTTCGGCTTGCGCGTCAGCTGCAGCTTCGCCTGCTCGAAGTGGTTATGGTAGATATGCGTGTCGCCAAGCGTGTGCACGAAGTCGCCGAGCTTCAGACCGGTCACCTGCGCGACCATCATCGTCAGCAGCGCGTAGGAGGCGATATTGAAGGGCACGCCCAAGAATACGTCCGCCGAACGCTGATAGAGTTGGCACGACAGCTTGCCGTCGGCCACATAGAACTGGAACAGGCAGTGGCACGGCGGCAGCGCCATGTTGTCGACTTCGGCGGGATTCCAGGCCGAAACGATGTGGCGGCGCGAATTCGGGTTCTTGATCAGGCCGGACACCAGGTTGGCGATCTGGTCGATATGCCCGCCATCGGGCGCCGGCCAGGAGCGCCACTGCGCGCCATAGACAGGGCCGAGATCGCCCTTCTCGTCGGCCCACTCGTCCCAGATCGAGACACCATGCTCCTTGAGATAGGCGATATTGGTATCGCCCTTCAGGAACCACAGGAGCTCATGGATGATCGAGCGCAGGTGCAGCTTCTTTGTCGTGAGGACCGGAAAGCCCTCCTGCAGATCGAAGCGCATCTGGTAGCCGAACACCGAACGCGTGCCGGTTCCGGTCCGGTCGCCGCGGTCGGTTCCGGTTTCCATCACGTGGTTCAAGAGATCGAGATATTGCTTCATCGCCCGCCGCCGATTCCATTTTTCCCATATTTAAGCCCATCGACCGGCAAAACCAATCACGCCCCCGTGTTTTTCCCGGTGATTCCTTGAAAGACCACGATGCTTTTGTGACGATGGCTCTTCCCATGCGCTCAGGAAAACACTATATCACGCTTGCCAGTCTTCGGATTGGCTATGGCGATAAATGAGCGGTGTAATAAGCCTATTGGACCCGGGGGCGGTACCCGGCGCCTCCACCAAAAACCGGCGGCCTTACAAAGAGATGGCCGGCTTTTGATGGGGGCGAAACAGGATCGACAAGGGTGTAAAGATCGTCTTTTTGCTCGGCATTGTACCGCCGTTATCGGGCTAAAATTGTAGTTGCAAACGACAACTATGCGGAAGCTCGTCTCGCTGCTTAATCGCGGTGTGACACTTCAAATTAAGTCCTGAAGGTTCGCACCTTAAGGCGGGGTCCGAAGGCACCTGGCAACAGAAGCCTTCACCTTCTCCCCCAAGCTCAAATCATGTATGATTTGCGAAAGCATGACTCGGCTGCGGGCTTTTCCAAGCCGCTTGAGCATGGCATATAGGCTTGGAACAGACGTACGGACGAAAGAAAGACAGGGAAAGCATGGGGCAGGATCATATCCGGTACGACATTCTGGCACAGGACGCGCTTCGCGGCGTCATCCGCAAGGTTTTGTCGGAAGTTGCGGCAACCGGCCGCCTGCCGGGCGAGCATCACTTTTTCATCACCTTTCTGACCGGCGCTCCCGGCGTTCGCATCTCGCAGGCCCTGAAGTCCAAGTATCCCGAGCAGATGACCATCGTCATCCAGCACCAGTTCTGGGAAATGAAGGTCACCGAATCGAGCTTCGAGATCGGCCTCTCCTTCTCCGACGTTCCGGAAAAGCTCTTCATCCCATTCAACGCCATCCGCGGCTTCTACGATCCGTCGGTCAATTTCGAGCTCGAGTTCGACGTGCCGCTGGCCGATAGCGACGAACTGCCGGAAGCCGAGATCACCGCCTACCCGGTCGCCCCCGAAAAGGCGGAAAAGACCGAAGACGCGGCGGCAAAGCCTGCCGACGGCGACGAGAAGAAAGCCGGATCGGTCGTCTCTCTCGACGCCTTCCGCAAGAAGCAGTAAGAACCAAAGGGAAGCAATCGCTTCCCTTTTTCATATCGCCTGTTCTTATATTGTAGGTGTCCCGTGAGCGCCGAAATCGTCAATCTCCGCCAGTTCAAGAAGAAGCAGGCCCGCTCCGACAAGGAGAAGCAGGCCGAGCAGAACCGGATCTCATTCGGCCGCACCAAGCAGGAAAAGCAGCTCACCAAGGCTTTAAACGACAAGGCCGAGCGCGCTCACGACCAGGGCCGCATCGACAAGAACGACGACGCCGAATGACTGCGCGCAACCGCGAAAAAGACTGCGCGATCAATCCCTTGTGTGCGTTTGCGGAATCATTTTCCGAACACGACGCGCAATGATCCGCAAGCACTCGATCACGCTGCACGGCCACCGCACCAGCCTGTCTCTGGAAGACGAGTTTTGGACCGAGCTCACCGCCATCGCCGCCGCCCGCACCATCCCGCTCGCCGGCCTGATCTCCGAAATCGACGACAACAGAGACGCCGACAGCAACCTCTCCTCGGCACTGCGTCTCCACGTGCTCGCCTGGCTGAAAGCGATGGGCACTGCACTACCGGAGGGCCAGGACGGCGACAGGGAAACAGCGGATGCCGGAGCGCGTTGAGATCGTCCCCTATGACACGGCATGGCCGGCACGCTTCCGCGAAATCGCCGCCATCCTGAAAACCCTGCTGGGCAATCGCGCACTCGACATCCATCATATCGGCAGCACCTCGATCCCGGGTATGGCCGCCAAGCCGCTGATCGATATCGATGTGATAATGCCCACCGCAGCCGACGTGATCGACGCCTGCCCGCTGATGGAAGCGGCCGGCTACGAGCCGCGCGGCAATCGCTACGACGCGGATATCTTCGCCTTCATGAAGCGCACCGCAGCACCCAAGCAGAGGATATACCTATGCCCCGAAGGCCACGACACGCACCACCGGCGCATGCAGTTTCGCGATTATCTGAGAACCCACCCGCAAGCCGCCGCCGACTACCAAGCGCTGAAGCTCAAGTTGGCTCACGACTTCGAATATGACGGCGACGGCTACACCGCCGCCAAGGCCGCCTTCGTCGACGATATCGTCGCCCGCGCCGGCCAGCAGCGCTGAGACCTCACCCACAGCCGGCACCGGCAGCGCAAGACGCTATTGCGGAACCTGCACGCCCGGCAATCCGGGCACCGTATTGAAGTTCAGCGAGTTCTGCGGCGGCGTGATCAGCTGCTCCTGCGCCCGGCGCGCCGCCTCGGCCGCGGCCTTGGCATCCGCTTCCGCCTTGGCTTTGGCGGCGGCTTCCGCCTGCGCCTTGGCTTGCGCCTCGGCCTTGGCGGCTGCTACCGCCTGGTCGCGCTCGGCCTGCTGTGTCGCAAGCAGCCTCAGCCGCTCCTCTTCCGCCTTGCGCTGTGCCTCGATCGCAGCGGCCTTCTCGCGCTCCTGATCGTTGAACTTGGCGAGCGACACTTCGCGGCGCAGCCTCTGCTGTTCGAGAACGTTCGACTGCAGCTTCTCGACCCGCCGACGCTCGCGCTCGAAGGCGCGCAGAGAGAGGTAGCCGGTGATATCGGTGACATCCATCACCCGGCCCGGCGATCCAAGAACGCCGGAGAAATCGAGCCGGATCGACGGGTCGGCACCGGTCAGCGCCTCGCCCATCGGATTGAGGTTGATGTCGAGCGACGCGTTGATCCGCTCCTGCGGCAGGTCGATCTGCGCATTGCCTGTTAGCGTCGCCTGGTCGGTGGCGACAGTCACGTTCTGAACCCTCAGCACCCCGTCTGTCACATTGAAAGGCACCGCCGTCGCCGGCAGCTTCGCCTCGCCATTGTTGAGCAGCGTCTCGACGATCGGATGCACCTTGCCTGCGTTCAGCTGATCCTGCATCGGGTCGGTCGCCGAAAGAAGCGGCGCCAGCATGCCGAGATTGAGACCGCGCACGCTGGTATCACCCAGCTTCATCTCGCCGGAACCGTTGAGCGAACTTGCGATATCCTTCATCGACTTGCCCGACGCTTCCATCGACAGCGCCAGCCCGAACTTGCCGCTGGCCACAGGCGAACCGCCATCCCGCTGCCAGACGACGCCGCCGAGATCGGCATCGGCAAGCGCAAGCTTGGTCTGCAGGAAACCGGTTCCATCGGCATTGGTGAACTTCACATTGGCATCAACAGTGCCGCCGTCCCAATTGCCTTTCATGTCGTTCAGCTGCAGCTCGTCACCCTTGTAGGCGACGTTGGAGGTGAAGTCGGTGATCGGGTTCGACCAGCCGAGCCAGAACTGCTTGGCGTTAAGCTTCAGGTTGACATCCATGTCCTTGAACACGGGAATGCCGAGCGGCGCCGCGAGCAGATTGCCATTCGCGGGATCCGTCATCGGCCCATAGACCGCCTCGCCAAGCCAGGTGGCATCGGCCTTCGTCAGGGCAAGTTCGCCCGAGGCCGTCGTCCGCTCGGCCTTGCGATCCAGCGTCATGGCACCGGTGAATTCATTGTCCGCCGCATGGCCGGCGATGTTGCCGAAAGCGACCTTGTCGCCATCGATCGCCGCCGTCGTCGTCAGCTTGAACGGCAGCCCGGTGCCCATCTGCGGCACGCCGATGCCATTCATGACCAGATAGGGGTCGAGATCGGCGCTCTCCAGCGACAGCGCCAGCTGCCCGTTCATGAAGCTCTGCGGCCGGATATCGACCTTCCCGGCGGCTGTAAACGAGGTGCGGTCCGTGGCAAATGTCAGGTTGGCGTCGGCCGGATCGGTCCCCTCCGCCTGCACCTTCAGCGTCATGCGGCCGTTGGCATCCGCATCGACAGGCAACGGATCAAGCCCCGCCTGGCCGAACAGCACCGAGGTCACATTGTTTTCAAGCGTCGCCTCGAGGCTCGTTGTGCCCTTGCCGGTCAGCGCCAGAAGGTCGGACATGCGGTAATCGAGGTTCACGCGGCTGCCATTGGCGACACCGGCCAGCGTCACCGAGAGGCCATCGCCCTGATCACCGCCAAGCGTGACGGCGCCGCGCAGCGCCGTATTCGTGTACCAGGCCGCATTGCGCACCAGCCGGTCCATGACGGGGTGCTGCGGCAGTTTCTGCTTAAGCATCGTGAAGAACGGACCGGGATCGGCCGCCTTGAAGGTGATCTCGCCCGAGCCCTTGTAGTCGAGCAGCGAGCCTTCGGCGCGGCCGGTTGCCGTGAACTCCGCGCCCGCCAGGTTCTTTACCGAAAGCTTGTCCACCCCGAGCGCCCCGTCGGCGATCGTGAAGCTCGTCTCGACATCGCCCGCTTCGACACCAAACGCCGTGAACTTGTCGGCCTTGAGCTCTGCCTTGATCTTGTGGTCGAGAACATTGTTACCCGCATCCTGCCCGGTAAACAGGCCGGTCAGTGCTCTCAGAGCATCGAGATCCAACGCATCGCCGGCAAGGGCGACATCCAGCGTCGGCGCCTGGTTCGGCACCGCCTGGCGGTCAAGCCTGCCCTTCAGCGTCGCCGGACCGACCGCGATCTCGAGATCATCGAACGTCTGCCGCTCATGCGTCAAATTCACATTCGCCGAAAAGCCGGCCTGCTGCAGCGACCGGATCGCCGGATCGACATCACCCGAGAGCCACGAGGCAAGCCCGGTCGGCTGCTTCGAGGCGACGGTGATCGCGCCCTTGAAGGATGGCTGGCCCTGCAGTGTCAGCTGCCCATTGCCCTCGACGAGCGTCCGTCCCGGCAGCGTGCCGAAGGCGTGGTCGATCGTCCAGCCGCTGCCGGCCGGCTCCAGGTCGAGCTGTACGTCGCGAATGGTGGTATCGCCGGCCACGATCGCCGGAAGCCGCACGCTCGCCTTGCCGGGCACCTGCGGCACCGGGATCTGCGAGACGATCTGGATCAGCGCGTTCAGCCGCTGCTTGGCCGACAGGCTCGGATCGCGCGAGGTCTTGCCGCCGGAGCCCTGGTTGCCGATGCGGTTGACGTCGATCTGCTGGCCATCGGCCGTGAGCAGGAATTGCGGCTTCACGCCGGTATCGAGCGTCGCTTCGCCGGTCACCACATAGGGGTCTTCGACCGCGCCGATCTCGAGACGGTATTCGGGGATGCGGATGCTCTCGTTGGTAAGCTCGAACTTGCCCTTCAGCCGCGGCGGCTGGCTCTTGTCGGTACCCTTGGCCTGGTTGGTGCCCGTGCGCTCGATCTGCGCCGACATCGTGCCCTGGTAGTTGGGCTTGCGGTCGACGAGCTTCAGCTCGCCATCGAGATCGACCGAAACAGGATGCTTGTCCGGCTGCAGCCGGGTGCGCATCCTCAGAACGCCGTTCTCGTCCAGCTGATTGCTGGAGATGAGGAAGTTGCCGTGCTCGCCGTCAAGCGCCGCGTCACCCTCGATCCGCCACGGCCCGGCCAGCGATTTCGCCGACATCTCGGCGTTGATTCCGGTGACGAGCCGCGTGCGGCCCGATTGATCGTCGATGAATTGAACATCGCCGCCGCTGACATGCACGTTCTCCAGAACGACGGTCTTGGCGGGGATTTCCGGCTGGCTGCCGCGCGTCCAGTCGAGCGTACCGTCCTTCAAGAGCCGCAGCTTGACCTTGGGGTTGACCACGCGCATGTCGAAGATCAGCGCCTCGCCCGAGAGGAACGGCGCCAGTTCCGCATCCATGGAAAACTGCTCGACCTGCACGATCGGCGAGCCGTCCTGCTCCTGGCCGACGCGCACGTCATGCATCGTCACCGAGGGAAACGGCAAAAGGCGCGCATCGACCGCGCCGTGGACCACGACCTTCTTGCCGATAATGCGGCTGGCCTGATCCTCGAAATTCTGTCGGAAGCCCGTCCAATCGATGAACATAGGCGCGAACAGCGCCACGAACAGCGCCACGACAACCACACCACCCAGTACGACGAGAAACCGGCCTACCAAGTCAATCATTCTCCATTCGGGCTACACCGCGGACACAAGGCCAAACTCGATCAGGAAACCCGATCGAGTTTTGACCCTAGATCATCAACCCGAAGCGTGTGAAGCCGCTTTCAGGCAACAAACCGCGCAATTCCTTGTTACGCCCGCGCTTTACCGGCGGCGCTCCGATTCGCTACGCTGTTCTCAATCCCTATCGGCATTCATGCCGCAAGCAAGCCAAGATCAAAACAGAGTGTTGATTTTCAGGCAGAATGGAAAATCTTGCCCGGATTGAAGATGTTATCCGGGTCCAGCGCATGCTTGACCTGGCGCATCATGTCGACAGCGCCCCCAAGCTCCTCTTCGAGAAACGCCATCTTGCCCTGGCCGATACCATGTTCGCCGGTGCAGGTGCCGTCCATTTCAAGCGCCCGCTTGTTGAGCCGCGACACGAAGCCCTCGGCAACGGCGATCCCCGCCTCCGTCTTGTCATCGAACAGCAAGAGGACGTGAAAGTTCCCGTCGCCGGCATGGCCGACGATCATCGCCAGCAACCCATGCTCCTCGATATCGGCCTGCGTCTCGCCGATGCAATCGGCCAGGCGCGAGATCGGCACGCAGACGTCGGTCGACAGCGCCGCCATCTCCGGCGCTAGCGCGCGCGAAGCCCAATAGGCATCGTGGCGGGCTTTCCAGAGCTTGCTGCGCTCTTCAGCGTTGACGGTCCAGGCGAACTCGCCGCCCCCGCATTCCGCCGCGATCTCGCCGAACTGCGCCGATTGCAGCGCGACGGTTTCGTCGGTGCCGTGGAACTCGACGAACAGCGTCGGCTTCTCGTCGTAGTTCAGTTTCGAATAGGCGTTGCAGGCGCGGATCTGCAGGGCGTCGAGAAGCTCGATGCGCGCGACGGGCACGCCCATCTGGATCGTCATGATCACCGCGTCGCAAGCGGCACGCACCGTCGGAAACGCACAGACGCCGCCGCCGATCTTCTGCGGAATGCCCTGCAGGCGAAGCGTCACCGAGGTCAGGATCCCAAGCGTACCCTCGGAGCCGACGAAAAGCCGCGTCAGGTCATAGCCGGCCGAGGATTTGCGGGCGCGGCGCGCCGTACGGATTTCCTCGCCATTGGCGGTAACGGCGGTCACGGAGAGCACGTTGTCCTTCATCGTGCCGTAGCGCACCGCATTGGTGCCGGATGCCCGCGTCGCCGTCATCCCGCCGATCGAGGCGTTGGCGCCGGGATCGATCGGGAAGAACAGGCCGGTATCGCGCAGATAGGTGTTCAGGTCTTCGCGGGTGACGCCCGGCTCGACGGTGCAGTCGAGGTCTTCCATATTGACCTCGAGCACGCGGTTCATCCGGCTGAAATCGATCGAAATGCCGCCATTCGGCGCATTGACCTGCCCTTCCAGCGACGAACCAGTACCAAAGCCGATGACAGGAACCTTGTGCTCGGCGCAGACCTTGACGACCGCCTTCACATCATCGGCGCTCTCGGCAAAGAGCACGCCATCGGGCAGCTGCGAGGGAATGTAGGTGGTCGTGTGCGCATGCTGCTCGCGAAACGACTGGCCGGTCTGGAAGCGCTCGCCGAAGCTCTGTTTCAGGATGCCGAGAACGCTGGCGATACCCGCCTCGTTGCGTGTGCCGGCCTTTGCGTCTTTGAGCGCCATCTCTTTGATCTCCTTACCGTCGTTGCCCGAGGGCACGTTGGTATGAGACAAGAGATGGCGGCTGTCTAGTAGCAGAATAGCCGCAGCGGTACGGCCATTGCCGAGCTCAGACGAGCGGCGGGTTCAATCGCGCGAAACCCTCCTGCCGCTGATACGGAAAATACGGATAGGGCGCGCTGACGGCACTCGCCTTGTCGAGCCGCTCGACCTGCTCTTTCGACAGCGACCAGCCGACAGCACCGAGGTTCTGCCGCAGCTGCTCCTCATTACGCGCGCCGATGATCACGCTTGATACCGTCGGGCGGCCGATCAGCCAGTTGAGCGCGATCTGCGGCACGGTCTTGCCGGTCTCCTCGGCCACGATGTCGAGCGCATCGACGATATCGTAGAGCTTCTCATCGTCGACGGGAGGCCCGTATTCCGCCGTCTGGTGCAGCCGGCTTCCTTCAGGCAGCGGCTGCCCGCGCCTGATCTTCCCGGTCAACCGCCCCCAGGCAAGCGGGCTCCACACCAGCGCTCCCACACCCTGGTTGGCGCCAAGCGGCATCAGCTCCCACTCGTAGTCGCGGCCGGCCAGCGAGTAATAGACCTGATGCGCCACATAGCGCGGATAGCCATGCTGAGAGGAGACGCCGAGCGATTTCATCAGCTGCCATCCGGAGAAGTTGGAAACGCCGATATAGCGGACCTTCCCGGCATCAATCAGCTGATCCAGCGTCGACAGCACCTCCTCCATCGGCGTCGATGCGTCGAAGGCGTGCAGCTGCAGCAGGTCGATATAATCGGTGCCCAACCGCTTCAACGCCGCATCCGTCGCCCGCAACAGCCTAGCACGCGACGTCCCCCAATCCCCGGGTCCGTCACCGACAGGAAGCGCGGTCTTGGTCGAGATCAACACCTGATCGCGCCTGCCCTTGATCGCATGGCCAAGCACCTCCTCGGACGCACCCGCCGAATAGACGTCGGCGGTATCGAACAGCGTCACTCCCGCCTCGATCGCGATATCCACCATCCGCGACGCCTCGGCGCCCGTCGTGTTGCCCCAGGCACCGAACAGCGGCCCCGATCCGCCGAACGTGCCCGCGCCGAAACTCAACACCGGCACGCGAAGGCCGGATGCACCAAGCTGTCTGTATTCCATGGCAAGTCTCCTGTTGTTTCACTAGAGATAGACACTCCACACGCGATGAAATAGATTGCCTTCAGGCACACAATTCATGAATTGAAGTCATCATGAGCAGACAGGACATTAACCGCTCCGGAGAGATGGAAGTCTTCGTCCGCGCCGTCGAACTGGGCGGCTTCACCGCCGCCGCCCACGCCTGCCGTATGACGCCGTCGGCCGTCAGCAAGCTGGTCGCGCGGCTGGAAGCCCGGCTCGGCGCCCGCCTCGTCAACCGCTCCACCCGCAAGCTGCAACTGACCCCCGAAGGCTGCGCCTTTTATGAGCGCAGCGTCACCATTCTCGCCGATATCGCCGAAGCTGAGCGTTCCGCATCATCTGGAGAACTTGCCGCCGGTCCGGTCCGAATCAACACCAGCGCCTCCTTCGGCAATCACATCCTGGCGCCGCTCGTCTCGGGCTTCCTCGCGCTGCACCCCAGGATCACGCTCGATATCTCCCACACCGACAAGGTCGTCGACCTGCTCGACGACCGCGCCGATGTCGCCATCCGCGCCGGACCGCTGAAAAGCTCGACGCTGATCGCCCGCAAGCTTGGGGCGACGGACATGGTCATCGTCGCCTCGCCCGCTTACCTGGAAACACACGGCACACCCGCCACCGTGTCCGATCTCGAACACCACCGCCGCATCGGCCTCTCCTATGCCCGCAGCGTCGAGGGATGGCCGATGCGCGATGCCGGCGACGTCATGCGGCTACCTCTCACGCCGGGCATCCAGGTCGCCGATGGCGAGGCGATGCGGCACATGGCCTTGTCGGGCGCCGGCCTCGGCCGCCTCGCCCGCTTCACCGTTCGCGCCGATATCGAGGCCGGCCGCCTGATCCCGCTTCTCGAAGACCTCAATCCCCACGACACCGAGGAATTCCACGCCGTCTATATCGGCCAGGGCGGCCCGCTGCCGGCGCGGGTGCGCGCGCTCCTCGATTTCCTCGCCGCTAACGTCAGGATGTAAAAGCCCAAGAATTCGCAATTGACCCCCGGCCCCGCCCGCGCCTATATCCACGGCACGCCATCGGCGCCCGCCGATTTTCCAGCAAAGCCTCTGCCGCTCCCCCAGACGTCGCATCGACCCGTCATCAGCATTGGCAAGACATGCATCGGATAAGCCGTTGAAAGACGCCAGCCGCCAGTTCCGAACCGCCAGCCTGCCGCGCTGGGCTTTGCTGCTCGCCCTCTCCACCATTCTTGTCGTTGGCCTGGAAATGCTCGGCCTGCCCGCCTCGCTGCTGATCGGCCCGATGGTCGCCGCGATCCTGCTCGCCGTCTCGGTCGGCAAAGGCTCGCTGCGTGTCCCGCGCTGGCCGCTGCTTTTCGGCCAGGCGCTGGTCGGCTTCATGATGGCCCGTGCCATCACCGTCGATATCCTGCAGACGATGGCGAGCGACGCCCCCCTCTTCCTCTCCATGATCTTCGCCGTCATCGCCGCCGCGGGCCTGCTCGGCTGGCTCTTGACCCGCTGGCAGGTGCTGCCGGGCACGACGGCGGTCTGGGGCTCATCGCCGGGCGCCGCGGCGGCCATGGTCGTCATGTCGGAAGCCTATGGCGCCGATGCGCGCCTCGTCGCCTTCATGCAATATCTGCGCGTCGTCTTCGTGGCCGTCGCCGCCTCCGTCGTCGCCCGCCTGTGGGTGGCAGCCGATGGCGGCGAGCCGCCGCCGCTCATCCTGTTTCCGCCGATCGACTGGCCGGCCCTGGCCGCAACCGTCGCGCTCACCTGTCTCTCGGCCTATTGCGCCACGCGCTTCCGCATTCCCGGCGGCACCATCATCGTCTCGCTGTTCACGGGCTCGCTGCTGCAGGGCCTCGGCCTCCTGAAGATCGAACTCCCCATGTGGCTGCTGGCGATCAGCTATGCCTTGATCGGCTGGAGCATCGGCCTGCGGTTCACGCGCGGGATCATCGCCCATGCCGCCCGCGCCCTGCCGCGCGTGACCGCCTCGATCCTGATCCTGATGTCGCTGTGCGGCTGCATGGCCTATGCGCTGCATGTCTTCGCCGGCGTCGATCCGCTGACCGCCTATCTCGCCACCAGCCCGGGTGGCGCCGATTCCGTCGCCATCATCGCCGCCTCCAGCAATGTCGACGTGCCCTTCGTTATGGCCATGCAGATCGGCCGCCTGCTCATCATCCTGTTGACCGGCCCGATGCTCGCGCGCTTCATCGCCAAGCGCTCCGGCCTTGCGGAAAATCCGGCGTAGAGGGATTTCGCCTCAACCCCGCCCATTGCCCGGGCGTCATGCCGTAGGCCTTCTTGAAATGCCGGTTGAAATGGCTCTGGTCGGCAAAGCCTGTGGCGAACGCCACTTCCGCAAGCGCCTCCCCGCCCCCGATCATCGCGCGCGCCTGCTGGAGCCGCCGCATCAACAGATAGCGGTGTGGGCTGGTCGCGAATGCCGCCCGGAAATGCCGCGCCAGCTGAAACCGGTCGAGCCCCGTCACCGCCTCCAGCTCGCCCGACGTCACCGGCCGTGTCGCATGCGCCTCCAGATAATCCCGCGCCAGCCTCGCGCGCTGCCAGGCAATGCTGCCAAGCGCCCGGGGCGGAGCGCCCGCATGCCGCGCCAGACCATCCGCCACGCGTGACACGAAGTCGTCGACGAAGAGCTCGTCCAGTTCCCGGTCGAGCTCACCGAGCGCCGCCAGAAGCGTGCCGGCCAGCACGGGATCGTTGAAGACAGGCTGATCGACGAAGGGCAAGCCGATGCGCGCCGCTTCAAGACAGTCGAAGAGCAGCGCCGGCTCCAGGTAGAGCATGCGGTATTGCAGCCCGTGATCCGTGCCCGCCCCGCCATCATGCTCTTCGTCGGGATGCAGCACGATCACCTGCCCCGGCATGCTGAAACGCCGCTCGCCGCGATAGGAAAAGGTCTGCACGCCCTTGATCGTCACCCCAAGCGCATAAGTATCGTGACGATGCGGCTCAAACGCATTTCCCGCGAACTGCGCCTCGATGCGCTCGATGCCAGGAAAGGCCGGCGCGGTCACGATCCCAGGCGCAATCGCGCCATGTGCAATCGCACCGGAAGCGACCGCGCGCCCGTCCGCACCCGGCTCCGTGCACAAACGTTCAAGACCCTCAAGGGCGTGATGGCTTAGATCCTCATCCAACCGACGTCGAAACCCGCATGAAAAGAGACTGGAATGTTTGATACCAAAATTGCGATCGTGCTGCGAAACAATCTTCCATCCTGGCAGACGCTGAATGTCACCGCCTTCCTGATGAGCGGGATCACCGGCCAGAACCCGGAGATCATCGGCGACGCCTACAAGGACCGCTCGGGCAATCTCTACAACCCGCTCTCGATCCAGCCGATCATCGTGCTTGCAGCGCCCGAGGAGACCATGTCCACCATCCATCGCCGCACGCTGGAGCGCGGCATCACCGCGTCACTCTTCATCGAGGAGATGTTTGCGACCGGCCACGACGCCGCCAACCGCGCCGTCTTCGAAAAATACGCGCCCGATGACGCCAAGGTCGTCGGCATCGCGATCCGCGCCGACAAGAAGATCGTCGACAAGATCACCAAGGGCGCTGTCATGCACCCTTGAAGCAATGCCAGGAAAAGTGTGAAGCGGTTTTCCGTCCGGAATTGCGTAATTCAAACTACTCTAACGCAAAACGGCCGGGCATCGAGCCCGGCCGTTTTAACTCTCGATCGAGCCCGATCAGCTCTGGGTGATCGGCGCGATCTGGATTTCGACGCGACGGTTCTGCGAGCGTCCGGCTTCCGAGGCGTTGGAGGCAACCGGCTGCGACGGGCCGAAGCCGACGGCCGACATGCGGCGCTGGTCAATGCCCTGGCCGCCGAGATAGCCTGCGACAGACTCGGCGCGGCGCTGCGACAGATCCTGGTTGTGCTGCAGGCTGCCGGTCGAATCGGTGTGGCCGTTGACGTCGATCAGCGTGCGGTTGAACTTGCGCAGCACGATCGCCACCGAGTTCAGCGTCGGGTAGAAGCCCGGCTTCACGGCGTCCTGGTCGACATCGAAGGTGATGTTCGACGGCATGTTCAGGATGATGTTGTCGCCGTTGCGGGTAACGGAGATGCCGGTGCCCTGCAGCTGCGCGCGCAGTTCCGATTCCTGCTGGTCCATGTAGTTGCCGATCGCGCCGCCGGCGAGAGCGCCGACACCGGCGCCGATCAGCGCCGCGTTACGCCGACCAACCGGCGAACCGCCCACGGCCAGACCCGCCAATGCGCCGACACCGGCGCCGAGCAGCGCGCCGCCCGATGTGTTCGACATCTTCTGCTGGCCCGTATACGGATCCGTCGTCGTGCAGGCGCTGAGGTAGGTCGCGGCAACGGCGAGAAGGATGAATTTCTTGATCATGGACAGGCGTATCTCCAATTCGATGGTGATGCGAGCAGTATTAAGGAATGCGGCAAGAAGATGAAGCGCGTGCCCTGAATACTGGAAAATCGATGGATTGCACAGCCTTAGAGCCAGAACTCCCGAAAAAGTCACCGGCGTCGGCGACGCCGGTCGCCAATGGCGGCCGCTACAAACGGTGACACGTCAGAAGTTCTGGAACAACTGACGTACCGTATCGTAGGTGGCATTCGCGATGTTGAGCGATTGCAGGCCCAGTTGCTCCTGCGTCTGCAGTGCCGCGAGCCGGCTCGATTGCTCCTCCATGTCGGCATCGATCAATCTGCTCATACCGCGCGCGAAGGCATCGCCCAGGGTCTGCGCGAAATCGCTCTGCAGGCTGATGCGCTTTTCCAGCGCGCCGAAGGACGAGCCGATCGTCGTCATCTGCCCGAGCATCTTGTCGACGACGGAGACCATCTCCTTCACCTCCGCGGTGGTGGTGCTCGACGACACCCCGATCTCGACCTGCCCTGCCGTATTGCCGGCGCTGGCAAGCATCACATAGTTCTGCGAGGCGCCAAGCTCCGTCGCGAAATATTGCGAGGTCAACGCGCCGTATTCACCTGATCCCGTTGTCCGATCGTCGATCAGGTAGCGAGCGTCCTTGGATGTCGTCGACCCCACCGGCGCGATATCGACCTCGTAGCTCAACGTTCCGATTTCGACGCTTCCGTCGGGATGCCTTGTGAAAGACGCCGGGATCTCGCGCGGTCTCGCCGGATCGTCGGCATCGTCGATCGCCACCCAATTGTCGTTGTTGAAGCTGGCGGCACCGGAGACGGCCCGCAGCTGTTGCTTCAGGTGGGTGATATCGAGATTGATCTTGTCCTTGTCGACGCCATCCTCGGTCGCGGCCACGAGCTTGGCCTTGATCTGACTGACGAGATCGGTCGATTCGCCGACGGCGGTATAGGCCGTGTCCATCGTCGCGGCCGCCAGCCCCAGCGCGTCGCGCACCGCCGACTGCGCTCTCTGGTCGCTTTTCAATGTCGAGCTGATTGCCCAATAGGCGCCGTTATCAGAGGCGCGTTCGACCCGGAGGCCGGTCGAGACCTGCCTCTGGGTCGTCGTCAGTTTATTCCCGATGTCGCGCAATACATAAAGCGCGGCATCCACCGAAGTGCGCCGATAAATACTCACGGATACTGAACTCCGAACACAACAATACGCAACAGGTACAAATGAACCGGTGCCGCGAACACTCATGTCCGGGGGCGCCAAACAGCGGCGCCGTGCAGCCTCCCGAAACGCTGGAAGACCATCGGTATCGATGCCAATGATTACGGACTATGCTTAAAAAACAGCTAAAAGTCGCAATTAATTTAGCCTGTTATGCAACCATTCGGAAACTATACGAAAACGCCGCCCGCAACCGCCGCGAAGGCACGATTGTAGGGCGGCGTTCGTTACTCGGCGGCTTCGAGCTGATCCGGCGCGGCGACGATTTTCGGCCGCTCGGCATGTTCCATCTCCTGATGCAACCGTGCCTCTTCATGCGCATGCGGCTTGGCGAAGCGGGCGATCAACAGATAGGCGACGGGCGTGATGAACAGCGTCACCAGCGTCGCGAAGCCAAGTCCGCCGACGATCACCCATCCGAGCGCCACGCGCGCCTCCGCACCCGCGCCATGCGCGAACACCAGCGGCACGCCGCCGAGGATGGTGGCGATCATCGTCATCATCACGGGACGCAGCCGCAGCGCGCAGGCCTTCTCGATCGACGCCCTGACATCCTCGCCCTCATCGCGCAGCTGGTTGGCGAACTCGACGATCAGGATGCCGTTCTTGGCCATGACGCCGACAAGCAGCACTAGGCCGATCTGGCTGTAGATGTTGAGGCTAGAACCGGTGATCACAAGCGCGAAGACCGCGCAGGCAAGCCCCAGCGGCACCGTCGACATGATGATGACGGACGAGAGCATGCTCTCGAACTGCGCCGCCAGCACCAGGAAGATGATGATGATCGCGAAACCGAAGGTCAGCGCCATGCCGTTGGCGTTTTCTTCCAGCGTCGCCGCCTCCGCAAGCGGCATCAACCGCGCACCCGAGGGAAGTAGCGGCGCGGCCAGCGTCACGGCCTCTTTCACCGCATCGCCAAGTGACACGCCATCCTTGAGGCCCGCCGTGATCGCCACCGACGCCAGCTGCTGTTCGCGATTGAGCTGCGGCGCCACGGCGCCTTCTTGCAGCGAGGCGATAACCGACATCGGCACGATCTTGCCGTCGCCGGTTTTCAGGAAGACGTTCTCAAGATCTGTCGGATCGTCGAGCGGCCGCGTGTTCGAGGTCAGAAGCACCGGATAGGCATCGCCCTTGACGAACACGTCGACCACCGAGCGCCCTTCCAGCAGCGACTGGATGGCGGTCGACAGGCCGGTGATGTTGATGCCGAGATCCGACGCCCGCTCGCGATCGATCGAAATCGACACCTGCGCCTGCGTCGGCTCGTTGGCGAGGCGCGGCGTGTCGTAGCGGCCGGTCGCGTCGAGCGCCTGCACCAGCTTCAGCGCCGATTGCGTGAGCGCATCGTAATCGCTGCCGATCAGCGCCATCTGCAACCCGTTGCCGGCGCCGCGAATGCGCAGGCTGTTGGACTGGATGGCATTGCCGCGCAGCGCCGGCACCTTCAGCGCGGCGCGATTGATATCCGCGACAATCTCGCCCTGCGTGCGCTCGCGCTCGCCCCAGGGTGCCAGCGTCAGCACCATGAAGCCGCTATTGGCCTGCCCGTTCTGGCCGGAGATGGAAAAGACGTTGCGGATGTCGCCGCTATCGACCAGCGGCTGCAGATATTCCTCGACCAGCTGCAGCTTGTCGCGCGTATATTCGAGGCTCGATCCCTGCGGCGTCGTCAGCCGCATCATCACCATCGCCCGGTCCTCGTTGGGCGTCAGCTCGCTCTTCACACCGGTGAAGGCAAGGACGGCGGCACCGGCGAAGATCACCGAGAACACGATGACGACGAAAGGCGCATTCAGGCAGCGTTGCAGGCACCACTCATAGGCGCTGGAAAACCGGTCGCCGAAGCGGCCGAGCATCCCGTGATCCTCTTTCATCTCCCGGGTCAGCATGCGCGACGCCATCATCGGGCAAAGCGTCAGCGCCACCAGCGACGACAGGCCGACGGAGAATGCGAGCACGAAGCCGAACTCACGGAACAGGCCGCCCACCTGCCCCGGCAGGAACGACAGCGGAATGAACACGGCTGCCAGCGTCGCCGTCGTGGCGATAACAGCGAAGAACACCTCGCGTGTGCCAAGCACGGCGGCCGCGCGCGGCCCCATGCCTTGCGCGCGCCGGCGCACGATGTTTTCGAGCACCACGATGGCGTCGTCGACCACCAGACCGGTCGCGAGCACGATCGCCAGCAACGTCAGGATATTGATCGAGAAGCCGACCATGTAGATCGCGGCCAGCGTGCCGATCAGCGCCACCGGCATGCTCACCGCCGGAATGATCGTCGCCCGCCAGTCGCGCAGGAAGAGATAGATGACGGCGGTAACGATGACGGCGGCCAGCACCAGCGCCAGCACCACTTCGTGGATGGCGCCCTGGATGAACACCGCGTCATCGCTGGTGATGGCGATCTTGGTACCCTCGGGCAACGTCGTCGACAGCTGCTCGACCGCGGCCTTGATGCCGTTGGAAATATTCAGCGTATTGGACTGCGCCTGGCGGATGACGCCGAGGCCGATGCCCGGCACCCCGTTCGAGCGCAGCGCCGTCTGCCCGTCGCGCGGCCCGAGCGTTACCGTCGCCACATCGCCGAGACGCACGCGGTCGAGCAACATGACGTTGGCAAAATCCTCGGGCTTCTGCAGGCTGGCGGTGGCGCGCACCACGATATTCTGCGTCGGGCTCTTCAGCGAACCGGCCGGCACGTCGAGTGCTGCATTTGACAGCGCATTGGTGAGATCGCCGATCGTCAGCCCGCGGCTCGCGAGCTCCGACTGATCGACATCGACCCGAAACACCTTCTCCTGGTCGCCGTAGCTCTCGACATCGGCGACACCGTCGACGGAGGCCAGCCGGTCGATCACCTCATTGTCGACGAGCAGCGTCAGGTCGTCCATGTTGAGCTTGGTGGAGGTGACGGCGAGACGCATGATCGGCTGCGAATCCGAATCCGCCTTGACGATCTGCGGCGCGTCGGCGTCGTCAGGCAACCGGTCGGTGATCCGTCCGATCGCATCGCGCACGTCGTTGGCGGCGACCGCGAGGTCCACAGTATCGGAAAACTCCAGCGTCACCCGGCTCTGGCCGAATTGCGAGCTCGACGAGATCGACTTCAGCCCGCTGACGCGCGCCGATGCGCCCTCGATGACCTTGGTCACCTCCTGGTCGATCGTCTGCGGCGACGCGCCGTCGAAGGTGGTGCGCACGGTCACGACCGGCCGGTCGACGTCAGGCAGTTCGCGCACCTCGATGCCGACATAGGCGGCGAGACCCGCAACGATCATCAGCGTGTTGAACACCAGGGCCAGGATTGGCCGGCGCACGAAGAGCGCCGTGAACGTCTGCTTGCCCGATGGCGTGTTGTTGTGGGTGCCGCTGTCGCTCATCAGGTGACGGGCTCCTTGGCGGCAAGTTCGCCCCCTTCGGAGCGCACCGGCCCGCCCTCGCGCACGCGCTGCAGCCCCTGCGTGACGATCAGGTCGCCATTATCGAGGTTGCCCTTGACCAGCACATAGTCGGGATTGCGCTGGACGATGCTGACGCGCACCTTGTGCGACTTCTGCTCGGCCACGCGCCACACGAAGGACCCTTGCGAATCCCACTGCACCGATTGCGGATCGACTGCCGGATACTGGTCGCCATCGAACCGCATGCCGACGCTGAACGACATCCCTGCCCTCAGCTCATCGGCCGCATTGTTGATCCGCGCCCGCATCCGGAGCGTACGGCTCGCCGGATCGACGCGGTTGTCGATCGCCTCGACGGCGCCCGAAAACACCTGCCCCGGCCGCGCCACCGACGTCGCCTCGACCGCCTGGCCGACCTTGACCGTATTGGCGAAACGCTCCGGCACCCAGTAGTCGACGAGGATTTCGGTGCGATCATCGAGCGTTACGATCGGCGTCGTCGTCGAGACGTTGTCGCCGATATTGATTGGCATGATGCCGACGATACCGTCGATCGGCGCCAGGATGTTGCGACGGTCGAGGCTCAGCTGCGCTGCCTGCAATTGCAGCCGCGCGTTCTGCTCGGCGATCTCCTGATCGAACACGTCCATGCGCGACACGCTGGACTTGATATTGTTGTAGAGGCTGGACTTCTCGACCGCCGACTTCAGCGCGACTTCCGCCTGCCCCTTGACGATCACCTGCTCCTCGCTGTCGAGCTTGGCGATGATCTGCCCCTGCTTGACCCGGTCGCCGGACTTGACGAGGATCTCGCGGATGAGACCGCTTGCCTGCGGCGTCACCACCACCGAGCGGATCGCATCCCCCGTGCCGATCGCACCCAGCCGGTCGTTGACCACGCCAGGAACCACGGCCTGCGTGACGACAAGCACAGCGCCGTTGCGACCGCCACCGCCGCCATTGCCGCCGCCCTGGCGACGGTTGCCAGCCTGCTCGCCGCCAGCTGTAGGCGCCGCCGCGCGGCCTGCATTGTCAGGATCGATCGCCTTACCGACAAGTGCTTCGGGAACGCCGGCATTGCGCAGCGTATCGCGCGCGCCAGGCACAAAGACAGCCCATCCGGTAACGCCAGCGGCGATAACGACAAGACAGATCGCAAACTGCTTCCAAAATGACATTCACGTCTCCAGAGGGACTCGAGGTTGTCCAGGGTCGATCGAAAGAGGCGCATACGTGGCAAATCGCCGCGCAACGCCGGAATTATTGTCCGATTGCAGGTCAGCGGCAAGCAAATTGGCCGCCCATTACAGCATTGTAATGTCAACTGTTGGTGACCGGCGAATGTCAGTCATCTCACCCTGACGTTGCCGTCTTCGCAAAAGACTAGACCCACAGGAGCAAATGTCCGCCGGACCGGCAAATAGTGCTTTCGTTTCTGATCATTCCGATGTTCTCTGCCGTCGCGCAATGGGCCGCAAGCGCGCCCGCCGCTCCATTCATTCAAACGCGAACGCAAAGAGGATGACGAGCATGCCGAAGATCACCACCAAGGACGGAACGAAGATTTTCTACAAGGATTGGGGCACCGGCCAGCCGATCCTCTTCTCGCATGGCTGGCCTCTCTCGGGCGACGCCTGGGAAGCGCAGATGCTCTATTTCGGCCAGAACGGCTACCGCGTCATCGCCCATGACCGGCGCAGCCACGGCAAGTCCTCCCAGACCTGGGACGGCAACAATATGGACCAGTACGCCGACGATCTTGCCGAACTGATCGAGCATCTCGACCTCAAGAACCTGATCATGATCGGCCACTCCACCGGCGGCGGCGAAGTCGCCCACTATCTCGGCCGCCACGGCACCAAGCGCGTCGCCAAGGTGGTGCTGGTCGGCGCCGTTCCGCCGCTGATGCTGAAAACCGACGCCAACCCCGAGGGCCTGCCGCTCAACGTCTTCGACGGCATCCGCAAGGGCACCGCGCTCGACCGCTCGCAATTCTTCCGCGACCTCTCCATGCCCTTCTACGGCTTCAACCGCGACGGCGCCAAGGTCAACGAAGGCCTGCGCGAGACCTTCTGGCTGATGGGCATGGCCGGCGGCATCAAGGGCGAATACGACTGCATCCACGAATTCTCCGAGGTCGACTACACCGACGACCTCCGCAAGATCGACAAGCCGACCCTCTTCATCCACGGCAACGACGACCAGATCGTCCCCATCGTCGCTGCCGCCCTGAAGTCCTCGAAGATCGTAAAGGGCGCCGTGCTCAAGGTCTACGAAGGCTCCAGCCACGGCCTCGCCCAGGTCGAGCCTGAACGCTTCAACGCGGACGTGTTGGCGTTCATCAAGGGGTGATCGGCCCGCCGCGCCCTCGGGTGTTGGACGCTTGAGGTTCATCCGCACCGCTGAACTCGCGGAAACGTGCTTAGATCCTCGGCACAAGGCCGAGGATGACGCCGAGCGAGAGGAAAGCGCTTCCACTTCAATTGGTTACGAAGCGCCACCCCATGCTCCACCGTCATCCTCGGGCTCGTCCCGAGGATCTGCCAAGCCCTCGTTTTGCTCGACGTGAATGGACACTTGGCGCCGCACCGCGCCATTGCCTTTGAAGCGTTGACGCTCATCCGCACCGTTGAACTCGCGGAGACGTGCTTAGATCCTCGGCACAAGGCCGAGGATGACGCAGAGAAAGGAGAAAGCGCTTCCACATCAATAGCTTACCAACGCCATCCCCACCCTCAACCGTCATCCTCGGGCTCGTCCCGAGGATCTAACCACGGTCCCGCTTGCTCGACGTGAATGGACGCGAGGCGCAACCCGCGTATCACCCGCTCCTCGTCGTCACCACCCCACAACGACAAACATCCCGTGGACCGGGAATGAAAGCAGAACATCTTTTCTGGTCTTTCCGATCCGAATCACTACATTACGCGGCATGAGCAACAGTTTCGACGATATGCCCTTCTTCGACGAGGAGCCGGGCGAAGCGCCGCGCAAGCAGCAGGCCCCCGCAGCTCCCGCACGAGGAGCGCCCGTTTCGGCCCCGGCCTCGGGAGGTCTCGCCGCCCGCGCCATGGCCGCCCGTGGCGGCGCTCGAGAGCGGCCGGATTATCTGGATGGCCTCAATCCCGAGCAGACCGAGGCAGTCGAAACGCTTGAAGGCCCGGTCCTCGTGCTCGCCGGCGCCGGCACCGGCAAGACGCGCGTGCTGACCACCCGCATCGCCCATATCCTGAACACCAACCGCGCCTTCCCCTCGCAGATCCTGGCAGTCACCTTCACCAACAAGGCCGCCCGCGAGATGAAGGAGCGTATCGCGCATCTGGTCGGCGGCGCGGTCGAGGGCATGCCATGGCTCGGCACCTTCCACTCGATCGGCGTCAAGCTGCTCCGCCGCCACGCCGAGCTCGTCAACCTGCGCTCCGATTTCACCATTCTCGACACCGACGACGTCGTGCGCCTCGTCAAGCAGCTGATCCAGGCCGAAGGCCTAGACGACAAGCGTTGGCCGGCCAAGCAGTTCGCCGGGATGATCGACACCTGGAAGAACAAGGGGCTGGGCCCCGCCGACATCCCCGAGGGCGACGCGCGCGCCTTCGCCAACGGCAAGGGTCGCGAACTCTACTTCGCTTACCAGCAGCGCCTCTCGACGCTGAACGCCTGCGATTTCGGCGACCTCCTGATGCATCCGATCGCGATCTTCAGGAAGACCCCGGATCTGCTCAAGGAATACCATCAGCGTTTCCGCTATATCCTGGTCGACGAGTATCAGGACACCAACACCGCGCAGTACATGTGGCTGCGCCTGCTCGCCCAGCGCCCCAAGGGCGAGCCGCAGAATGTCTGCTGCGTCGGCGACGACGACCAGTCGATCTACGGCTGGCGCGGCGCCGAAGTGGACAACATCTTGCGCTTCGAAAAGGATTTCCCCGGCGCCAAGGTGATCAAGCTCGAGCGCAACTACCGCTCGACCGCCCATATTCTGGGCGCTGCCGCGCACCTGATCACCCATAATGAAGGCCGCCTCGGCAAGACGCTGTTCACCGACCGCCGCGACCCCGATGATATCAAGGTGCAGGTCCACGCTTCCTGGGATTCGGAGGAGGAAGCCCGCGCCATCGGCGACGAGATCGAACAGCTGCAGCGCAACCAGCACAAGCTGAACGATATAGCGATCCTCGTGCGCGCCTCCTTCCAGATGCGCGAGTTCGAAGATCGCTTCGTCACCCTCGGCCTCAACTACCGCGTCATCGGCGGCCCGCGCTTCTACGAGCGCCTCGAAATCCGCGATGCCATGGCCTATTTCCGCCTCGTCGCCCAGCCGGCCGACGATCTCGCCTTCGAGCGCATCATCAACACCCCCAAGCGCGGCCTGGGCGACACCACCGTGCGCGCGCTGCACGATTATGCCCGCGCCCGTGACATCCCGATGCTGGCGGCAGCCGCCGACATGATCGAGACGGACGAACTGAAGCCGAAGGCCCGCAAGGCGCTGTTCGATGTGATTCAATCTTTCCGCAGATGGCAGGAAAGGCTTGAAAACACATCACATACCGAGCTCGCCGAGCAGATCCTCGAAGAGTCCGGCTATACCGACATGTGGAAGGCCGACAAGACCGCCGACGCCCCCGCCCGCCTCGACAACCTGAAGGAACTCATCCGCTCGATGGAGAGCTTCGAGTCCATGCGCGGGTTCCTCGAGCATGTCTCGCTGGTCATGGACGCCGAGCAGAACGAGAATCTCGACGCCGTCTCGATCATGACGCTGCACTCGGCCAAGGGCCTCGAATTCGAGACCGTCTTCCTGCCGGGCTGGGAAGAAGGCCTCTTCCCGCACCAGCGCTCGCTCGACGAAACCGGCCGCGCCGGGCTGGAGGAAGAGCGCCGACTGGCCTATGTGGGGCTGACCCGCGCCAAGCGCCGCTGCCACATCTGGTTCGTCTCCAACCGCCGCATCCACGGCCTGTGGCAATCGACCATCCCCTCACGCTTCCTCGACGAACTGCCCGATACCCATGTCGAGGTCGCCGAAGTCGAGCAGAGCTATGGCGGTTACGGCCGCGGCGGCTACGGCCAGTCGCGCTTCGACAAGGCCGAGCCCTTCGCCAACAGCTACTCCACCCCCGGCTGGAAACGCGCCCAGCAAAACCGCAACGACGCCACCCGCGACAACTGGGGCTCCCGCTCCGGCCATTCGGTCGAGCGCATCGGCTACGGCGAAAGCGGCCCGAAGACCCGCACCATCGACGGCGAACTCGTCGCCAAGTCGACAGCCACCCAACCTTCGAAATTCACCATCGGCGACCGCGTCTTCCACATGAAGTTCGGCAACGGCAACATCAAGATGATCGAGGGCAACAAGCTGACGATCGACTTCGACAAGGCCGGCGAGAAGCGGGTGCTGGACGGGTTCGTCGAGGCGGTCGGCTAGAGAACACGCGGCGGCCCAAAGCCGCCGTCACCCTTTCGTGACTTCGCATATACGCCCACCTCCCGCATACTCCCCGCGCCCGCACCATAATCACGGGCCTAAATAGGAGGATGCCATGAAACGCTACTCGCTATCCCTGATCGCAATGTCCCTTGCACTGGCCATCGTCGGCAACCCGGCGATCGCGCTCGCTTGCAACAAGATCGTCGGGACGTGATCAGCTGAATGAATAGGGTGAGCGGGTGCGAGCCCGCTCACTTCCAAATGTACAAAAGTCAGTCAGAGAAGGTGATCAGGTTCACGCGTCTTTCTAGAGGTGACGAACCTTGAGCTTTGCATCCCAATGACTATTGAGATAATCGCAGACGAGCCGCCGATGGCATTGATGTGGCTTGTCTTCGGAGCACAAGAGACAAACGTTTCGAAACATCTCCGGTTTCAGACGCTGTTCTATTTTCCTCAATGACATCAGATCCATAAAACGGCGTTCATAAACGCACCAATCGCCTTTGTCTTTTTTGAAGGCCTTCAGCATCTCGTCAGTAGGCGCAAGGAGAGGCTGATGCGCATATTCAATTCCAGCTATCTTACGCAGGAAGTAGGCGAGATCGTCCGCTTTCGCAAAACCGGCGAGCTGTGAGGTGTTGTGAAGACGAACGTCCAAGACCTTTTTGGCTCCGCTTTCAGCTAATCGTCCAAAAAAGCTCTCGGCCGAAGTCTTTGTGAATCCGATGGTTGATACGGAAATGCTCATCTCAGGCTGTCTGTCCGTACGATCGCGCCGAAACATCCGTATAGGCAACTTTCAACGCACGCTTTCTATATGCTGCAGTGAGACGATCGACCGGGCGAAGAAACAGATCGCCATCACGTGAACCAGCCATATCCAGCAGTTGATCCTCGATATGTTTATGTGAGACGATGTTTCCGTCCGAAAGGATGTGTTCGACATTGTGGCTACGCTCAGCAAGGCTGCGGCCAACCAACAGGCAGCGATGGCAGTCCAAAGGATCGTGCTCGGAACACATCAACGCGATGCGGTAACGGCCCGCTCCCTCTATTACTCGCTCAATGCCAGCACTGAAATCTTTTGATAGAGCCATTTTCTCGTAATCGGCGATGCCGTCGCAATAATACGCGCTGCTTTTTGGCCGCCCCCCTAGCTCCTCTCCCAGGAAAGAGTAGGCGATACCATCCATCCGCAGCTGATCTTTTAATGTATCTCTATTGAATTGGCTGAAATGTCGCGAATGCGGAACGGAACGAACGTCGGCAACCGCAGTGATTTGTGCGCTTCTGAGCAGCCCAAAAAATCGCTCATAATCGTGAGTGGAGTGACCTACCGTCCATATTGTTCTGTTATCGCCAGACATCATCTATCCATGAATTCCGTTCACCATCAGATAGCACTTGTGCAGTGGCTGGTCGAATGCGCGCGCCAGACCTAAACGGACGTGGACGAACGGCGAAGCCGGTAAAGCATTTGAAACGGCTAGCAACCCACCCTGTCGCCAAGCAGTTTTTAATACCACGCTACTGACAGCGAGGACATACTCTACATTCCCATCATTGACCACCGCCTTCAATTTGCCGAACGCCTCCTCAAAGGAGATGTTTGACCGAGGCAACACTACGGTGCCGAGAGAACCGATGGGCGCTCCGATTGGAACGTATGCACCTTGATGCCTTCCGTTCCATATGGAATTGCACATTACGTTGTCGTAAAACACAGCTGCAACTGAGGCGCTTGCCGGTGGTGCATTTTGTCCAAACCAATTTGCAGCGGGCGCGTTGAGAGTGATGGTCGCCATAATATCGACCTGCGTGTCTTCGGTTAAATGCGGATAAGAGCTGTTGTGCGCCACTCCCGTCGGGCTAAACTCGATGAGAGCACCGGGTACGACCGCATATTGTGCGAGCAAAGCTGCTGTCCAGTTTCTACCACCTGGTAGTGGTCGCACCATCCGCAATTGATTTACATCCCAGCCGGCAACACAAAAATTGCCCGTACTCATTTCCGTTACATCCGTAATAAGCAGCCGCATAAAAGACCCTCGCCAAATGCCAATAAAGTGATCGGTACCAATCACAGAAGCAAGGGTGTATCTTGGATTAATTCAACCTGGATAATGCATTTACACCCCTCACCCCAAGATCGGCATCGACCCCAGTCCCAATATATCGTTGAGCAGCGCCAGCCCGATCCCCGCCGCCACGATCGTAAGCCCGATCAGAAACAGCCGTCGCGAACGGTCGTATTTGGCGGCGATCAGCGAATCCCGCGCCAAGAGATCGGCGAAGACTTTCACCTGAAGCGCGATGCCGACGACAAGCAGCAGCATCGGCAGGATGTCGATGGGGCTCCAGTCGTTCGGGTTGGAGACCCAGCGGCTGATGAAGGTGAGGCAGAAGCCGAGGATGATGCCGGCGGCGGTCAGCGAGCCGTTGCGGAAGGTGGCGTCGATCTTTTCTTCCGGATCCGGCTCGGGCATGGCTCTGGCTTTCGGTTGAACGGCTGATCGAAGCAAGGCAGAAATCGCGCGAAACGGCAAGAGCGGCCGAAGATTACAAAAGCTTCACTTAAAAATCATGTTTTAATCTTGCCAGCCTTCTCGGCCCCCGCTAGGTAAGAAACACATCTGCCGCATCCGCTTCTTGAGAAGCGGCGCCGCACGTAAGCGTTAACGTCAACCAACGCGCTGATCGAACCCGAAGCCGGGGTGCGAGCGGCGCGGCGTGCCTGCGTCCTGAGCGTCCCGGTTCTGAAGAAGGAACCAAAGATGACGGCCAATACCACGCCATCCCCCACCGAAAAACGCCACCTGATCGAACGCGTCCGCCATGAACTGAAGCGCCGCGTGCTCACCGTCCGCCGCGTCCAATATGTCACCCCGCAAATGCTGCGCGTCACGCTCGAGGGTGCTGATCTCGAAGGCTTCGTCAGCCTCGGCCATGACGACCACGTCAAGATCCTCGTGCCCCGCCCCGGCGAGGAGCCGGCTTTTCCGGAAATGGGCCCCGAGGGCAAGCTGCTGATCGACCCGGAAAACCGCCCGTCGCTGCGCGACTACACGCCCCGCCGTTATGATCCCGTGGCGGGTGAACTCGACATCGACTTCGCGCTGCACGAGGCAGGCCCCGCCACCGAATGGGCGCTCAACGCCAAGCCCGGCGACAGGCTCGGCCTCGGCGGCCCACGCGGCTCCTTCGTCGTCTCCACCGATTTCGACTGGTACCTGCTGGTCGGCGACGAAACCGCGCTCCCCGCCATCGGCCGCCGCCTTGAGGAACTGCCGGAAGGCGCCAAGGCGATCGTCATCGCCGAAGTCGCCGGTCCCGAGGAAGAGCAGCCCTTCGCCAGCAAGGCCGACCTCTCCGTCACTTGGCTGCACCGCGGCGCGCAGCCGGCGGGCACCACGGACGATCTCGAACAGGTGCTGCGCGATATCATGTTGCCTGAAGGCGACGGCTATGTCTGGATCGCCTGCGAAACCGTGCTCGCCAAGCGCCTGCGTGTCGTCATGGTCGAGGAGCGCGGGCACCCCAAACCCTGGATCAAGGCCGCCGGCTACTGGAAGCGCGGCCAGGCCGATTTCCACGAGACGCACGGGGATTAAGGCGCGGCACGATGCCGACGGGGATGGACACGGGGTAAGGCGGCGCTGCGGGTGTTCGCAGGCACCAAGTCAAAGCCGCACCGTTGCACTCTCGGTGACGTGCTTAGATCCTCGGCACCTTGGCCGAGGATGACGTCGCGGGTGGGTTTTTCGCTGCGGAAACAAGCGGTTGGTGGCAACCACTATCCAGTGCGTCGCGAGCGGCCGCCCCACTCTCGGCGTCATACTCGGGCTCGTCCCGAGTATCTGCTAAGCATTCCACTTGCTCGACGGGAATGGACAAGAAGAAAGACAGCGCTGCGGGTGCTCGCAGCCGTCCACCCAGAGCCGTACCGTCGTACTCTCGGCGGCGTGCTTAGATCCTCGGCACCTTGGCCGAGGATGACGTCGCGAATGTGGTTTTCGCTGCGGAAACAAATGGTTGGTGGCTGACACCCGATGTATGGGTGCACCGTCACTCCACTCTCCGCGTCATACTCGGGCTCGTCCCGGGTATCTACCAAGCATCCCACTTGCTCGACGGGAATGGACGCGAGGAAAGACAGCGCTGCGGGTGCTTGCCGCCGTCCAGCCACAGCCGCACCGTTAAACTCTCGGCGACGTGCTCAGATCCTCGGCACCTTGGCCGAGGATGACGTCACGAATGGGGTTTTCGCTGTGAAAACAATCGGCTGCCGGTTGCCACCCCGAATCGCCCACACATAGCGTAAACGAAATCTTAATCCCACCCGTCGACCTCGGTCAATCGGCTGAAATTCATCACAACATTCCCCTTTTGACGTCACCGGCAAATCACCTTAGCCCGTCCCTGTTCGTCCATGAAGGACGGCTTTCACGATGGACTCGCAAAGGAGATTCAAGTGACCAGTGTTTCCTCCCTGGGCGGCAACAGCGCCCAGTATATTTCCAGCCTCGACAAGAACGGCGACGGCATCATCTCCGCCGACGAGCTGGCCGCAGCCAACACCAGCAGCACGACCGCGACAGCGACGACCAAGGCCTCGACGGCAAATAGCACCGCCGACAGCGCCAGCGTTACCCAGAAGATCGCAGCCGATATCCTCTCCTTGATGCTGCAGCTGCAGCAGTCGAGCGAAAGCGACGATGGGTCCAGCGACGACGGCAGCCTCTCCGGCAACAGCCCGAAGGGCATTCTGGCGCTGATGGACAGCAACAACGACGGCAAGCTCACGACCAGCGAAGTTCTCTCCGCCGATCCGTCGAAGATCGCCGAAAGTGCCGGCGCCGGCGACAACACCGCCGTCACGCAGGTCCTCACCGACATGCAGACCGCGATCCGCGCCTACCAGACCACCTACGGCGCCTCACTCGCCTCCGATACCGACACGACCCAGACCGCGTGATTGACCAGACTGCCTGACTCGTAAGACCGCCTGATTGGCGTGCAACACGGCTCCGCCGGGGGAGCCGAAACAGCCTGTCCTTTCGATACCGCCCGCCGTGTATGGGCAAACGGATCCATCGTCATCAAGGACTTGACCGCAGCGCACGCGCCGATGGCGCAATGTCGCAGGTGGCCCGAAACAGGGTCCACGACCGTTGCAACGACAGCCAAAAACCCGCAAAACCGAACTTCGACGGTAAGAACGAAGGACATGGCATTTCATGGAAAGCATCAGCGTTTCGTTGATCCTGCTGTTTGCAGTGGTCGTTAGCGGAACACTCACCAGGCTCTCCCCGATCCCGGTCCCGCCGCCTCTCGTGCAGATCGCGCTCGGCGCCGTCATCGCCTCGGTGGCCGATCTCGGCGTCAGCCTCGATCCCGACCTCTTCTTCATGCTCTTCCTGCCGCCGCTGCTGTTTCTCGATGGCTGGCGCATCCCCAAGGAAGGCCTGCTGCGCGACAAGACCGTCATCCTCGAGCTGGCGCTCGGCCTCGTCATCTTCACCGTGCTCGGCGTCGGTCTCCTCGTTCACCTCCTCATCCCCTCCATGCCGCTCGCGGTCGCCTTCGCGCTTGCGGCAGTCGTCTCGCCGACGGATCCGATCGCCGTCTCCGCGATTGCCGCCCGCGTACCGATCCCCAACCGTCTGATGCACATTCTCGAGGGGGAATCGCTGCTCAACGATGCGTCCGGCCTCGTCTGCATGCGCTTTGCGGTCGCAGCCGCCCTCACCGGCACATTCTCGCTCACGGATGCGGTCGGCACCTTCTTCTGGGTGGCGATCGGCGGCATTGTGATCGGCATCGGCGTCACCTGGGCGGTCATGCAGCTGCAGCGTTTCCTCACCCGCCGGCTTGGCGAGGAGACCGGTTCGCAGATCCTCATCAGCCTGCTTCTGCCGTTTGCCGCCTATCTGATCGCCGAACACCTGGAATGCTCCGGCATCCTGGCGGCGGTCGCGGCCGGCATCACCATGAGCTTCGGCGAGCAGAGCGGCCGCGCATCCGCCGTCACCCGCGTGCGCCGCACCGCCGTCTGGGATACGGTCCAGTTCGCCATGAACGGCGTCATCTTCGTGCTTCTCGGAGAGCAGCTGCCGCAGATCGCCTCCAGCGCCATCAATATCGTGCGCGAAACCGGGCATTACGACCCGCTGTGGCTCATCGTCTATATCGTCGCGATCAACGTGGCGCTGGGGGTGCTGCGCTTCTCCTGGGTCTGGGTATCGCTGCGCTTCACGCTCTATCGCGCTGCCCGAAACGGCCTGGACTTCACCCGCCCGAGCTGGCGCCTTGTGGCTGCCACCTCGCTTGCCGGCGCCCGCGGCGCCATCACGCTTGCCGGCGTTCTGACATTGCCGCTGACCATGGGCGATGGCTCCCCCTTCCCGGGCCGCGACCTCGCGATCTTCCTCGCCGCCGGAGTCATCATCGTCTCGCTCTTGGCCGCCAGCATCGGCCTGCCGTTCCTCTTGAAGAACCTTCATGTGCCGGCAGAACCCTCCCACCAGCGCGAGGAAGACGAGGCCCGCATCCGCGGCGCCGAGGCCGCCATCAAGGCGATCGAGCAGCTGCAGCACGACATGGGCGAAGGCCGCGCCGACGCCGACCTCTACGCCGACGCCGGCGCCCGCCTGATGGACATCTACCGCCAGCGCATCGCCGGCCGCTCCAAGACCGGCGACGACGCCATGCTCGCCCGCCGCAGCGAAGAGATCGAACGCAAGCTCCGGCTGGCCGGCGTCAAGGCCGAACGCGCCGAGTTCTTCCGGCTGGCCAGGAACCGCAAGCTCTCGGAAGAGCTGATGAAGAAGCTGGTGCGTGAGGCTGATCTTGCCGAGGCGCGTTTTTCGGGGCCGTGAGGGCGAGCTTTGGGGTGGTGTGGGGGTTTTGGTGTGTCGGTAGGTGAGGTTTTACCGTGTGATACCCCCCTCTGCCCTGCCGGGCATCTCCCCCACAGGTGGGGAGATTGGCTGGACGCTGCCGCTCGCTCCACTCTCATTGTTTGGCTAAGAGCAAGCCACGAGTCGATCTCCCCCCTTGTGGGGGAGATGTCCGGCAGGACAGAGGGGGGTATGGCTCGGCACTGACATCAGCGACATTGCCATCGAACCCTCCCCATACCACCACCCCACCTGACGGGCACAACCACCCACCCCACAAAACAAATCCGCAAGCCCGCTCAACACACTAACCCCGTCACCCCACTTTTCTCATCCCCACCCCACACCACCCCGCACATACTCCCCTCGTCACCGCACAGGGAGCCGGGTCGCGAACCGGAAGCCCGTACCGCTCGAAGTCCGGCGTGTGGTGATGGTTGCCAAGGGGATATGACGCCGTCAGGGCTGATGATCCACCGGCAAGACCGATCCGAGAGACGCTCCTGTCGGGTCGGGCGAACCGGAAACCGAGGTGATCGGGCAGGCGGACAGCCTGACAACCAATACCACCTATAACAACCGCCTGCCCTTCCCGTTTTATGCCGCCGACCGTCGCGAGGTTTTGCTTCGCGCGCGGATTTGGTGTGCGTGCGTGGTCTGGATGACGGTTAGCGTTCTGCCGTGTGATACCCCCCTCTGCCCTGCCGGGCATCTCCCCCACAGGTGGGGAGATTGGCTGGACTTGCCCGCTCGCTCCACGCTCATTGTTTGGTTGGGGAGCAAGCCGCGGGGCGATCTCCCCCCTTGTGGGGGAGATGTCCGGCAGGACAGAGGGGGGTAACACACGGCACAACAGAGAGGCCCCGCCGCCCCAAAAACCACCCTCTCCCCACCCTCATCTCGCAAATGCGAAACATTTTACCGCAAAGCACAACAAAATACTTTGAATACTATCGAAATCTCGGAATTGCGCGTATATGACGCATCGTGGCTTGCTGCACGCTTTCTCCCAGAGCGCCCCGCCGAGCCACCGCCGGCCCGTTTTGACAACGGCATTCAAAGGAAAATACCCGGCGTCCACAACAGGAGGTACCAAAGTGGCCAGTATAACAACAAGCAATGCTGCGAAGACGTCCTCGTCTCCGGCAGCCAATTATCAGTTTGCGCTCATTGCCCTGACATCGCTGTTCTTCATGTGGGGTTTCATCACCTGCCTGAACGACATTCTCGTTCCGCATCTGAAGAACGTCTTCCAGCTGAACTACACGCAGTCGATGCTCATTCAGCTCTGCTTCTTCGGCGCCTATTTCATCGCCTCGCTGCCATCGGGCGCGATCGTCAAGCGCATCGGTTATAAGTGGGGCATCGTGCTCGGCCTGATCGTCGCCGCCATCGGCTGCGCGCTCTTCGTTCCTGCCGCAAGCTACCGCGTCTACGGCCTGTTCCTCGGTGCGCTCTTCGTGCTGGCATGCGGCGTCACGCTGCTGCAGGTCGCAGCCAACCCATACGTTACCGTTCTCGGCCCGCCGGATACCGCCGCCAGCCGCCTGACCATGACCCAGGCCTTCAACGCGCTCGGCACGACGGTCGCGCCGATCTTCGGTGCCTTCCTGATCCTGTCGGCGGCCACCGCTGCCGTTTCCGGCGCCACGCCCGAACAGCTGGACGCGATCAGAGTCGCCGAAGCCGGCGCCGTGAAGTTCCCCTACATGCTGCTCGCAGCAGCCTTCCTGGTGCTCGCAGCCGTGTTCGCGGCCCTCAAGCTGCCGCAGGTCGAAGGCGATGAGGAGATCGAACCGATCGTCGGCGGTGGTTCCGCCTGGCAGTTCCGCCACCTCGTGCTCGGCGCCATCGGCATCTTCGTCTATGTCGGCGCTGAAGTCAGCATCGGCAGCTTCCTCGTCAACTTCATGAGCCAGCCCGACATCGCCGGCTTCTCCGAGGCCGACGCCGCCCATTACGTCTCCTATTTCTGGGGTGGCGCCATGGTCGGTCGCTTCATCGGCGCGGTTGCCATGCGCTATGTCGACGATGGCAAGGCGCTCGCCTTCAACGCGGCCGCCGTCATCATCCTGCTGCTCGTCACCGTGTTCACGACCGGTCACACCGCCATGTGGGCGATCCTCGCCGTTGGCCTGTTCAACTCGATCATGTTCCCGACGATCTTCTCACTCGGTCTCTATGGCCTCGGCAAGTTCACCAGCCAGGGCTCCGGCATCCTGTGCCTGGCGATCGTCGGCGGCGCGCTCCTTCCTGTCCTCCAGGGCGTTCTTGCCGACACCATCGGCATCCACCTCGCCTTCCTGATGCCGATCGTGTGCTATGCATACATCGTCTTCTACGGCCTGAAGGGTCACCGCCCGGTATCGCACCAGATCGCGCGTCACGCCTGATCGATAAAATCGCGCCCCGCCGTCCTGGCGGGGCGTTTCCATTCTTGCGCCATCACACACGTCTTGGCATGTTGCCGTGCAACAATAGGTGGAGAAACTGCCGATGAAGGCCTTGCTGCTGATCGACATCCAGAACGGGTTCTGCCCCGGCGGAAACCTCGCCGTTCCCGATGGCGACAAGGTGGTCCCGATCGCCAACCGGCTGATCGCAAGCGACCGATACGACCTGATCGTCGCCTCGCAGGACTGGCATCCGGAAGGCCACGGCAGCTTCGCCTCCTCTCATGAAGGCAAGCAACCCTTCGAGCTCCACGAGCTCTCAGGCAAGCCGCAGATGATGTGGCCGGATCATTGCGTCCAGGGCACGAAAGACGCCGAACTGCATCCCGAGCTCAGGGTGCCCGAGATCGATGTGATCTTCCAGAAGGGCGAAAAACACCACGTCGACAGCTACTCCGCCTTCCGCGACAACGACCAGCACACCATCACCGGCCTTGCCGATTATCTCAAGGAACAGGGCGTCACCGAGCTCGACCTCTGCGGCCTCGCCACCGATTACTGCGTCAAGTTCTCGGCCCTCGATGCGCTGGAAATGCTACCCGGCGTCAAGGTGCGCTTCATCGAGGACGCCAGCCGCGGCATCACGCCGGAAGGCGTTGCCACCGCGATCACGGAGATGCGCGAAAGCGGCATCGACATCGTCACCAGCGAGCAGCTGATCGAAAACTAATCGCCGGCATCGCGCTGCAACTGATAGACATCATCCGAGAAATCATCGATGCGCCGCGCCAGCGCCGCCTGTGCATCGTCGATGCCCTGGCGATAATAGGCAGCCCCCACCTCCTTGGCGAAGAAATCGAGCACCAGCTCGGCCTTCAGCAGGCCGATCGGCTGGTCGAGCTCGCGGTCGAAGTGATGCTGGATGCGCGCGATCAGCGCCGCCTTCTCGTCCTTGGAAAATTCGATCGGCTTCATCGTCCCCTCATTGGCTTCACGGCTACTGCATTGGCACCGTTCAGCGAAATCGATCGGTCAATCAAGGAAATTCGCTTGCCGCCGTAGCCGCCTCCCCTTAGAGGGGTTCCAAATTCCAGGAGGATGATCGCCGATGTCACGCGCGAATTTTATCGACGGCCTGCGCGGCGGTTTCCCCATTGCGCTTGCGTCCGCCCCGTTTGGCGCGCTGTTCGGCGCTCTGGCCGCCGATCACGGCATGTCGCTGTTCGAGCTGACCTTCATGAGCGCCACCGTCTATGCCGGCGCGAGCCAGATGGTCGGTCTCGAGCTTTTCGGCCATGACGTCCAGGCATGGCTGATCGTCGCCTCCATCCTCGCCGTCAATTTCCGCCACGTGCTCTATTCGGCGGCGATCGCGCCCTACATCAAGCATTTCACCAAGCTGCAGAAGTTCTTCACCTTCTTCCTGCTCGTCGACCCGCAGTTCGCCGAGACGGTCAAGCGCGGCGAAGCCGGAAAGCCGGTGACCTTCTCCTGGTATCTCGGCTTCGGCCTGATCATCTATGTCCCGTGGACGCTGGTCAGCCTGCTCGGCGGCACGCTCGGTCGCTATATCGGCGATCCGAAGTCGATCGGTCTCGACATCCTGCTGCCGGCCTATTTCCTCGGCATCGTTCTCGATTTCCGCCACCGCGACAACTTCATTCCCGTGGCAGCCGTCAGCGCCGTCGCCTCGGTCGTCGCCTATCACTATGTCGGTTCGCCCTGGCATGTGAGCCTGGGCGCCGCCGCCGGCATCCTGCTTGCCGCTTTGTTCCCGCCGCCGCCGACGGCGCAGGAACTCGAATCCGATCTGCACGAGGTGTGACGTGACCTTCGATCCCCACATGTTGCTGATCATCCTGGCGGCCGCCGTCGCAACCTATGCGACGCGTATCGGCGGCTATATTCTGATCACCACGATGAAGCGCATCCCGCCGCGCATGGAAGCAGCCCTTGCCGCCGTGCCGGCAGCGGTTCTGACCACGCTCGTCGCCCCCGCCTTCTTCACCGGCGGCTGGGAAACCAAGCTGGCGCTGGTCGTCGCCCTACTCGTCGGCCTGCGCGTCTCGCACACATGGATGCTGGTCGCCGCCTGGGCGGTCGTCATGGCCTGGCGCCACACGATCGGCGGCTGACGCGGCGACCGATCAAACGGTCGCCGCCCCCACAGTTTCAATAGTTCTCAATATTCCAGCGGCAGCGTCGCATTCTCCAGCCACGCCTTGACCTCGTGGTCATGGATCAGCGGCATCAGCGCCTCACGCGTCTTCACGTGATAGTCATTGAACCAGTGCAGCTCGTCATGGGTGAGCAGCTCCGGAATGACGAGGCTGCGGTCGATCGGGCAGAAGGTCAGCGTCTCGAAGCTCAGCACCGGCATGTCACCACCCTCCACGGGCTCGGCATCGCGCACATAGATCAGGTTCTCGATGCGGATCCCGAAAGCGCCCGGCCGGTAGTAACCGGGCTCGTTGGAAAGGATCATCCCCGGCAAAAGCTCCTGCGTCGACATCCGGGAGATCCGCTGCGGCCCCTCGTGCACCGAGAGATACGATCCGACGCCGTGCCCCGTGCCATGGCCGAAATCGGCCCCTGCCCGCCACAACGCGATGCGCGCCAATGGATCGAGATCGCAGCCGCGCGTACCCCTTGGGAACCGCGCGGTGCTGATCTGGATCATCCCCTTCAGCACCAGCGTGAAGAACCGCTTCTGCTCTTCCGAAACCGTGCCGACGCCCACCGTGCGGGTGATATCGGTGGTACCGTTGATGTACTGCGCGCCGGAATCGATCAGGAACAGCTCGCCCGCCTCAAGCTTGCGGTTGCTCTCGGTCGTCACCCGGTAGTGCATGATCGCCGCATGCGGTCCGGCACCGGAGATCGTGTCGAAGGAGATGTCCTTCAGCGGGTTCTGCATGCTCTGCCCGACCTTGGCGCGCGCCGCCTCAAGCTTCTCGGCGACCTCGATCTCGGTCACCGTGCCGGGCTTGGTCTGCGCCAGCCAGCACAGGAACTCGACCATCGCCGCGCCATCCTGCAGATGCGCCGCCGCAGACCCGTTGATCTCGACGCTGTTCTTGACAGCACGCGGCAGCTTTGCCGGATCGTTGCCCTCGACGACGACACCATCAGCCGTGCGGATGATGCTGGCAAGCCCGTAGGAGGTCAGATCAGGATCGACGAGCACCCGACCGCCATCCCTGGAGACCGCCGAAAGCTTTTCCTCGAGCGCCGAGGGCGGCAGCTGCACGCACATCTGCGCGAGATAGGCCTCCTGCTCGATCCCGGTCTTGCGCTTGTCGAGAAACAGGTCGGCCTTGCCGTCGGCGTAGATGATGGCGCGCGCCAGCGGATGCGGCGTGTGCGGCACGTCGGCGCCGCGAATGTTGAAGATCCAGGCGACCGACGACGGATCGGCGATCAGAACCGCCTTTATATCCTTGGCTTTAAGATCGGCCGCGATCTTGGCGATCTTCTCATCGGCGAGAATACCCGCCTGCGCCACGTTCTGGATGGCCACGGCGCCCAGCGGCTCCTGCGGCCGGTCGGCCCAGAGCCTGTCGAGCGGATTGTGCGGCAGGATGACCAGCGAGCCGCCGATCGCGTCCAGCGCCTTTTCCAGCCGCTTGACCTCGGCGCCCGAATGCAGCCACGGGTCGATCCCGAGCCGCAGGCCCTTGGCGCCGTGATTGCCGAGCCACAGATGCGGCGGCTCGTTGACGAGATCGCCGCCCGTAAAGACCGAACCGTCCACCTGCTCGGCAAGCTGCGTCACATAGCGGCCGTCGACGAACACGATCGCCTCAGCGCGCGTCACCAGCGCCATGCCGGCCGAGCCGGTAAAGCCCGTCAGCCATGCCAGCCGTTCCGAACATGCCGGCACATATTCGCCGTTGAACTCGTCCGCCCTGGGGACAAGAAAGGCGTCGATCGCAAGATCGTCGAAACTTGCACGCAGCGCAGAGGTGCGATCGCGGCCGAATTGTGGCGTGGAGGTGACTTCGAAAGACTGGTACATGCTCAAAAACCTGATGTTTGGTCCGACATTCAACACGAATCCGGCAGGCGGAATGCCGCTATGTTATCGGAATTTCACGCGAACGGGAGAAAAACCGCGTCTCGCCGACAACCGAAAGCCGCGTAATATTTGGGCGGAAATGAGGCGTAATTCACCGGCTTGGCACGCTTTATGCATTGGCTGCATGGCTCCCATGAGACAAACCCTCTGCCTCGATTTTTTCAATCGGCTATAAGGCGCTCATCGAATGGTTCAAAGTGAACCGGAAACAAAAGGAATTTTGAAATGACTGCCTCTCTGTCGCGCTCCGCTTACAGCAGCCCGGTACAGGCTGGCGAGCGCCAGACTGTCCGTCATATCATCGGCGCTCGTCGCCCGCTGAACGAAGGCCCCCGCACCATTCTCGCGGGCGCCGCAAGAAGCTACGCATTCTGAGCAACGCGCCGCTCCGCTCTCCTCCTCCCTCACCGGAACGGCGATCAGAATAAGTAGACGTCTGCTTGAGCACTCCTCCTCATCAAGCTCGCAGACATGATCGGGAAACCGGTCGCAAGGCGGTGCCATCGGCGCCGCCTTTTCTTTTTGTCGCGATGTGACGCGACAAGAAATGCAAAAGCCCCGAGGCCTTCAGGCGCTCGGGGCTTTTTTGATTCGGGATTTAGAATCCTTGACCTTACGGCCGGTCGAGATGGATCGTCACCCAGCCATTGCGCCAGATGGTGCGCACATGTCTCAGATGCGCGCCATTATAGGCTGCCAGCACCTTCCAGCGCTGCGATGCCAGAATACCCGACAGGATCACCGATCCGCCCGGCGCCAGATGCGTGACGAGCTGCGGCGCCATCTTGATCAGCGGCCGCGCCAGGATGTTGGCGATGATGAGGTCGAACGGACCGTGGTTCGAAAACGCCGTCGAATGAAACCCGGGCGCCGTCTCCGTAACGATGCCCGACGCGATGCCGTTGCGGCGGACGTTCTCGGCCGCGACACGGGTGGCGATCGGATCGATGTCGGTGGCGAGAACCGGAATGTTCTTCAGCTTGCGCACCGCGATCGCCAGAACGCCACTGCCCGTGCCGAGATCGAGCGCGTTGCGGACGCGGCGCGAACGCACCACGCGGTCGATGACCTCGAGGCAGCCCGCCGTCGTGCCGTGGTGGCCGGTGCCGAAGGCCTGGCCGGCATCGATCTCGATGGCAATATCGCCGGAGCGCACCTTGTCGCGGTCGTGCGAGCCATGCACCAGGAACCGCCCTGCCCGCACCGGCCTCAGCCCCTCAAGCGATTTCGCAACCCAGTCGACATCGGGAATGACCTCGCGCTCGACGGTCATATCGGGGAACGCTTCGGAAAGCGCCGCCTCGACGCGGACGCGGACATCATCCTCGTCGACCTGCATCATGTAGACGGAGGCTTCCCAGATGTCCTTCTTCTCGTCGATTTCGGTGGTGGCGATGGCGAAGTCTTCTTCGCCGAACACCTCGGACAAAAGGTCGAGCACATCCCCGGCCAGCACTTCTGTCGTCGTCACATAGAGGCGGATTTCACTCAAGGTCGGTCTTTCCCGTTACAACGCGCCGTCGATCCACGGCGGCGGCGGCGTGTCGTATCCCGCAACGCCGGTCAGCAATCTTCGTTGGAATGCAGGTAGTCTAAAAAGCACCGGCACCGCAAGGTTCCGGATCGAAATAGCCAGTCGATTGCGCATCGCAATCAGCCTTGTCAGCTGCCGCGTCTGCTTCAGCACGGTCTTCACCGCCGGCAGCCGCAGCCGGCTGTACTCGCTCTCGCGCCCCTCTGAGATCAGATAGGCGAGCCAGCAGGCATCCTCGACCCCGAGATTCATGCCGCGCGCGCCTGCTGGCGAATGGATATGCGCGGCATCGCCGGCCAGAAACACATTGCCCTTGGCCATCTCCTCGACATGCCGAAAATGAATGCGAAACTCCGAGGCCCAGAGACGCTCCGCCACCGGCCCGGGATGGACGATCTTCGTCTCGAAATCCGGCAGCGTCGAAATGAACCGCAGCACATCGCGCTCGACCGGGATCCTGCCGATCATCCCGGGATCGACCAGTTGCATCTCGATGAAATGCGGGTCTATCTCCTTCTTGTAGCGAAAGTCGGCGAGATAGAAGCTGCTCTCCAGCGCCTCGCCCGGAAAGCCGATGCCGACAGCCTTGCGCACCACCGAATGCGCGCCATCCGCCCCGATGACGATATCGAACGTGGCGGTCTCGACCGTCCCGTCAGGCTTGCGCAGCGTGACGACAGGCTTGGTATCGCCGGATACTCTCTCGATGGCGGTCTGCCATTCGGGATCGACCTCGTAATCATCGAGCTTGCTCAAGAGCAGTCGTTCGGTATGACCTTGCGCCAGCGCATAAATGGCGCTGAAGCGCCCCGGCAGCTTCGTCGTGTCGACCGTCGCCAGGCGGTGCCCCTCTGAGGTCGCGCGAAACTGCGCGATCTGCTGCGCCTCCTGCAGGATGGCATCCGTCACCCGCGATGGACCAAGCAGCGTCAGCGTCCGCGCATTGACGCCGAGAGCCCTGCTTTCGGCAAGCGGAACGGGACCGACATCATTGTCGACGACACGCGGCCGAAAGCCGCGTCGGGCGAGTTCGAGGGCAACGGTAAGACCGGTCGTGCCGGCGCCTGCAATCAGAATGCTGCGATGCCCCGGCGCCATGATCTCATCCCTTGTTGGCGAGGTTCTCCAGCTTTTTTACCGCCGTATCGGGATTTTCGCCATAGGCGATCGTTCCAGCGAAACGCCCTTGGGAATCGAGCAGGAACACCGAGGCCGTGTGATCCATGGTGTAGTCGCCATTGGGGTTATTTTCGTCGACAGGCACCTTCTTGGCGTAGACGCGGTAACCCTTGATCACGTCCGCCACCTTGTCCGGCGCGCCCGAAATGCCGACGATCCGCTTGGAGACATTCGACACATACTGGTTCATCACATCGGGCGTATCGCGCTCGGGATCGACGCTGACGAAATAGGCATGCAGCTTGTCGCCATTGGGATCGACCTGCTTCAGCCAGCCATCCAGCTCGAACAGCGTCGTCGGGCAGACCTCGGGGCAATGGGTGAAGCCGAAGAACACCGCCGACGGCTTGCCGCGAAACGCCTGCTCGGTGATCGGCTTGCCATCCTGGGCCACAAGCGTGAACGGCACGCCGAACGGACCATCGGAGGCCACTTCCTTGGTCTGCGTCACGTTCAAGGTCAGCCATCCCAGGATACCGGCCATCAGGAACACGGCAACCCACACGGCGATACGCACTGTTTTCATCGATAATTTCCTCGCCCGGGAAAGCAATCCCGTCCCCTTGCCTGATATCGCGTCGCCGGCGGCCGCGCAATTCAACAAGACGTTTTTCGAGCCGTGATGAATTGCCTCACCCCATGCTGAGTGCAATCGCAGACCGGCCGTTTATCGTTAGCAAATACTTAAAAAATCATTGGCATATTTAGCCCCGGATAGGACGCTCGCCGTTCGACTGACATGATGTCCGGCTGGAGCTTGATCCCGCATATCCGCTTGCTGGCGAATGAGAACATGACCGCGCTCATCGCGGGAGGGGACAAGTCTTCACATGACAGACATGACAGTGCGTAAGAGCCTTTCCGTCAGCCAGAGGCTCGGAACGCTCGCCGGCGCGGCATTGATCGGTTTCGGCGCGATGATGGGCATCGGATGGTATGAAAACATCACGGTGCGCAAGGCGCTCGATCGGGCCAACGAAATCCAGGCAAGCGTCGACTACATCAACGAGATGCGCACCGCCAACCTCACCCTCATTCTGGCCGCGATGGACACCATCGTCGATCGCGACAGCAAGGTGGTCACGGCGGAACGCCTGAAGCTGATGAACGATTCGATCGCCCAGCTCTCAAGCGGCTCCAGCCAGATGCGCCTGCTCGCCGACGAAATGAACGCCACCAGCCTCGTCTCGAATTACGACGGCGATGTCGCCGCCCTCAAGCAGAGCATCCTCGGCGACCTCAGGAATGCCGTCGAGACAGGTGCTCCGCCAGCCGCCTTCGACCAGCTGGACGACGCCATAGATAGCGGCGGCGACAAGCTGACGACAACGCTTGACAAGCTGGCGCTGGATGGCGGCGCGATCGCCAAGAAACGCATCGAGCAGGCAAACGTCATTTCCCAGAACGCCGTCTACATCCAGATCGGCCTCGGCATCATCGCCATGCTCTGCATGGCCGGCCTCCAATACATCCACGGCGGCTCGATCCGCCGCGGCATCGAGAGCGTTCGCGCCAGCATGCAGCGGATCACCAATGGCGATCTCGACAGCCCCGTCCCCGCCACCCAACGTGGCGACGAGATCGGCGACATGGCCCGCGCCGCCGAAGGCTTCCGCCAGGCGGCGATCGACAAGCGCGCGTTGGAGCAGCGCAGCGAAAGCGAACGCCAGCAATCGGACACTGAGCGCCGCAGCCGCGACGCCGCCAAGCTCGCCGACACCGAAGCGCTCAGCACCGCCGTCACAGCGCTCGGCCAGGGCCTGAAGCGCCTTGCCGCCGGCGATGTGACCGCGACGATCGTAAACGCCTTCAAGCCGGAGCTGGAGGGCCTGCGCGCCGACTTCAACCAGACCACCGCGACGCTGCGCCAGACGATGACCGAGATCACCCGCAACGGCACATCGATCCAGGCCAATGGCCGGCAGATGCGCTCGGCAGCAGACGACCTCGCCAAGCGCACCGAGCAGCAGGCAGCCTCGCTGGAGCAGACATCGGCCGCACTCGACCAGATCACCACCACGGTGCGCAACGCCACCAACCGTGCCGAGAGCGTCGGCCAGATGGTAGCCCACACACGTGAGAACACCGCCAAATCCGACATCGTCGTCAACGACGCGATGGCGGCGATGGAGCGCATCGAGACCGCCTCTCGTGAGATCGGCCAGATCATCAACGTCATCGACGAGATCGCTTTCCAGACCAATCTGCTGGCGCTGAACGCAGGCGTCGAGGCGGCGCGTGCCGGCGAAGCCGGCAAGGGATTCGCGGTCGTGGCTCAGGAAGTGCGCGAACTCGCCGTGCGCGCCGCCAACGCCGCCAAGGACATCAAGACGCTGATCGGCAAATCCGGCGCCGAAGTGAAGACCGGCGGCGAGCTGGTGACGGCGGCGGGACAGGCTTTGCGCGAAATCGGCGAAGATGTTTCGCGGATCGACGAACATGTTAAATCAATCGTAACCTCTGCACGCGAACAATCGGTAGGACTGAACGAGATCAATACAGCCATCAGCCAGATGGACCAGGTCACGCAGAAAAACGCGGCCATGGTGGAAGAGACGAACGCGGCAAGCCATACGCTTGCCACCGACGCCGACCACCTGATCCAGCTGATCGGCACGTTCAATATCGGCGAGGGCATGAATGCCCGTCACACGCCGCGGGAAGCATCAGCAGCCTCGCATCCGAAATCATCTCCCGCCCGAGCCCTCATCGGCAAGGTCGCGGGCGCATTCAGCGGCGGCAGCGCCGCACGAGCCATGGCCGCTCCGGCCGGAGACAACTGGGAAGAATTTTGATCATGAATAGCACTGTCATCAACCAGACCGGTTCTCATTTGGAGATCGTGTCCTTCCATCTCGGCGAGCAGGAATTCTGCATCGACATCATGGCGATCCGCGAAATCCGCGGCTGGGCGCCGGTCACCCCGATGCCGCACACGCCGCCCTACGTTCTCGGCCTGATCAATCTGCGCGGCGCCGTCATCCCCGTCATCGACATGGCCTGCCGCCTCGGCATGAAGATGACCGAGCCTTCCGAGCGCTCCGCCATCATCGTCACCGACATCGCCGGCAAGCTGGTCGGCCTGCTGGTCGAGCAGGTCTCCGACATGATGACCATCAAGAGCGAAGACCTGCAGCCTGCTCCGGAAATCATTCCGGAAGAACAGCGCGCCTTCTGCCGCGGCATCGTGGCCCTGGAAAAGACCATGGTCTGCTTCCTCAACCTCGACACAGTCATCGCCGACGAACTGGCCCGCGAAGCCGCGTAAGCCTGATCGAGCACCTCGACACGAAACAGCCCGCGACGGCATCCGTCGCGGGCTGTTTTCATTTCAACCGGCAGCCAGCCTGAGCCTAGCCCGAGATCTCGACGGAGAAAGCAAAGCGCGCGGTCTTGCCCGCTTCGAGCGTCTGGCTGTAGGGCCGCTCGGCAAGCGCCTTGGAGCCGCCGTTCTCGGCCGCCATGCCATGCCAGGGCTCGATGCAGATGAAGGGCGCGCCGGGCTTCTGCCAGAGCGCCAGATTGGGCAGGTTCTCGAAGCTGAAATGCAGGGTCGGTCCGCCCTCGGCGCTATAGCGCAACCCCTCGCCGGCTCCCTCAGGAAAGACCATCGCGTCTTCATCGAACATGCTGTGATCGAGCACCAGCCGGCCGTCCTTGAATGGCGACGGATGCTTGGCGAACGACAAGAGCCCGCCGGAGAGGCGGATGAGCGCGGGCTCGGCGCCATTGTCGAGCGTGATCACATGATCGCTTCCCTCGGCACCCGGCAGCGGCCAGACGAAGGCGGAGTGAAAGCCGAGCCCGAAGGGCATCGGTCGCGTGTCGCGATTGCTCACCTCTGCGGCAACCGTCAGCCTGCGCCCCTCAAGGCTGTGCTCGACCGCCAGCACGAAATCGAAAGGATAGATCGCTTTGGTCGCCTCCGACGCCGCAAGTTCGTAGCGGCACATCGTATCGCTGGACGCAGCCAGCGCGAACTCGGCGCGGCGGGCAAAGCCATGCTGGTTCATCGGATAGCTCTTGCCCTCGATCTCGACCGCATCATCAGGCGCCTTGCCGACGATCGGAAACAGGATCGGCGACCGCCCGCTCCAGAAGGCTGCATCGCCGTTCCACAGCAGCGAACGGCCATCGCTGGTATCGAGCGCCTGCATCTCGGCACCCAGCGACGACACGTCGACGCTCAGAAACTCGTTTGCTATCCGGGTGGTCTCAGGCATCGTCAGTCCTCTTCCATATGATCTCCGGCGCGGACCTTATCCGCGCCGCATGACGATTGCCATATCGCACGAGACGACAAGAGCGGGCTTCACCGAAAGTTGCGCGTCCTATTGCGGCTTGCCGTTCTTCCAGGTCACCGTCTGCCCGTAGAGCGACACGGTGGAGATCGCCATCTTCGCCGATCCGTTGGTGAGCTCGCGCGAATGCGCCAGATAGATCAGCGTGTCGTTCTGCTTGTCGTAGATGCGGGTGACGACGAGCTTCTTCCACACCAGCGAGATGCCCGACTTGAACACCTCGTCGCCGCCCTTCGACAGGTCGATATCACCGATCTCGATCGGCCCGGTCTGATGGCAGGAAATGGCGCTGTTCGAAGGATCCTCGAACCAGTTGCCGTTCTTGACGCGATCGATCACGCTGCGGTCGAAATAGCTGACATGGCAGGTGACGCCCTTCACCTCGGGGTCGGCCACCGCATCGACGAGGATATCATTGCCGATCCAGTCGACCCCCACCTTGCCGACGACATCCGCGGACGCGGCACCTGCGGACACACCAGCCAGAACGGCTGCGGAAAGGACGAGATTGCGAAGTCTGGACATGGCGATATTCCCTCAGCGGCGCTTCAATGTTGCGCAAGCTAAGATAGGCGGGGCCTGCCGCATGGCAAGAAACCCCATACCCATGAATCGAGCCCATGACGAGAGACACGCCACGCCGGCTTCACCGCCAGCAGGAGGCCCGCGCAGCTAGCCCTTGCGGCAGGTACAGGGCTCGTAGCCGCGCGACGTCAGCCGCCCCGGCTTCATGCCGATGAATTCGGGGATAGCATGCACCGCCGCAGCCCCCACATGCCGCGCCATGGCAATCGCCGCCTGCGCGCACACGGCTGCATCCTCGGCGGCATTGTGGTGCACGAAACGCAGGCCGAGATGCTCGGCCAGGATATTCAGCCGATGCGACAGAAAATGCGGCCAGATCCGCTGTGACATCTTCAGGCTGCAGAGATAGGTGAGCTCGGGATAGGCCTGCCGGTAGCCATCGAGACAGGCACGCCAGACGCTGAAATCGAAGGAAGCGTTATGCGCGATCATCGTCGCCCCCCTGAAGTCATCGATGAACTCGTCCATCACTTCAGGGAACTCCGGCGCGTCCTCGACATGTTCAGGCCGGATGCCGTGGATGGCGATGTTCATGCCGGAAAACCGCATCTCCCGCGGCCGTATCAGCCGCTCCTCCACCCTGGTCACCACCCCATCCTCGATCCAGGCAAGCCCGACCGAACAGGCACTGCCGCGCTGCTCGTTGGCGGTTTCGAAATCGATGGCGATGGTTTTCAAGGGGATGTCCGATTCTCTGGTATCTCCCAGACATACCGGCAGCCGGCCGGCGAGGCAAATACCCGGATGAGTTGACAAAGGTAACGACATATCGCAACCTCGCGCCATGATCGCCAGCGCAACCATGATGACCCTTCATATCACCACGCCCCATCAAGGGTGCGCGGGTGCTGTGCTGTGTTGAACGCATAGCGATCATCCCGAGAACCCTGCCGAGGCGAGCAGGGTTTTGGGTACCGGCTCTCCTCGTATCAACAAAGGAGAGCCAGAATGCCCAGAGATCCTGAAAATCCGCAGCCTAATAAAGCCGCACCGGCGGGAGACATCCGCGTGCGCGCCCTGCTTTCATCGGACGCCGAAGCAATCGCCGAGTTGACGAACCTTCCCGGTTTTCGCGCCGGCACGCTGCGTCTGCCCTACCCATCGGTGACCGAGGTCCGCAAGCGCGCGGAGAACCCCTCGCCCGACGCGCTGAATCTCGTCGTGACGCTCGACGATAGGATCGTCGCCACCGGAGGTCTCAACCGTTTTTCCGGACGCCGACAGCACGTCGCGAGCATCGGCATGGGCGTGCATGATGATTTCGTCGGCCGCGGTTTCGGCAGAAGGCTGCTGGCGGCGATGGTCGAGGCGGCGGATGACTGGCTCGACATCAAGCGCCTTGAGCTCACCGTCTACACCGACAACGAACCCGCCATCGCGCTCTACCGAAAATTCGGCTTCGAGCAGGAAGGGCTGCTGAAATCCTTCGGATACCGCGCCGGCGAGTATGTCGACGCCTATGCCATGGGGCGCTTGCGATGAGGGTACGGTGGTCGGCAATCAACCGATCACCGTCTATCAAACGCCTGATACCTCACCCACCAATCAACGCCAGCCACTCATCCTCATCCATCGTCTGGACGCCGAGTTCTTTTGCCTTGTCGAGCTTCGATCCGGCGCCGGGGCCGGCGACCAGGATGTCGGTTTTCTTCGAGACCGAGCCGGCGACCTTGGCGCCGAGGCTTTCGGCGCGGGCCTTCGCCTCGTCGCGGGTGAATTTCTCCAGGCTGCCGGTGAAGACGACGGTCTTGCCGGCGACGGGGCTGTCGGAGGCGGCGATCTGCTCGGCGGCCTCGGGCGTCACCTCGTCCAGCAGGCGGCCGACGACATCGAGATTGCGCGGCTCCTTGTAGAACTCGACGATGGCGCGGGCGACGATCTCGCCGATGCCCTCGACATTGTTCAGGTCCTGCCAGGCGTCACCACTAAGTGACGAGGCCTCTTTCATCGCGGTCTCGAAAGCCTCGTAGGTGCCGTAGTGGCGGGCGAGCAGCTTGGCGGTGGTCTCGCCGACATGGCGGATGCCGAGCGCATAGATGAAGCGGTTGAGCGCGATCGAGCGGCGCTCGTCGATGGCGTCGAACAGCTTCTTGACGCTCACCTTGCCGAAGCCGTCGATATTCTCGAGCTTGGTGAGCGTCGACGCCTCCTGCCGCTTCTTCAGCGTGAAGATATCCGGCGCCGTGCGGATCTTCAGCGCCTCGTCCTCGCTCTCGAAGAAGAAATCGACCTGCTTGGTCCCAAAACCCTCGATGTCGAAGGCGTTGCGCGAAACGAAATGCTTCAGGTGCTCGGTCGCCTGCGCGCGGCAGACGAAGCCGCCGGTGCAGCGGGTGACGGAATCGAGCTTGCCGGTCTTCTCGTTGCGCTCCCTAACCGCATGCGACCCGCAAACCGGACACGTTTTCGGAAACACATAGGCCTCAGCCCCCGCCGGCCGCTTCTCCATCACCACGTCGAGCACCTGCGGAATGACGTCGCCCGCCCGCTGCACGATGACGGTATCGCCGATGCGGATATCGTGATCGTCCTCGCGGATGCGCTCGCCGGAATTGCCGATGCCCTTGATGTAATCCTCGTTGTGCAGCGTCGCATTGGTGACGACGACGCCGCCGACGGTAACCGGCATCAGCCGCGCCACCGGCGTCAGCGCGCCGGTGCGGCCGACCTGGATGTCGATGTTTTCGACAGTCGTGAATGCCTGCTCGGCCGGGAACTTGTGGGCGGTCGCCCAGCGCGGGCTGCGCGAGCGGAAGCCAAGGCGCTGCTGCAGGTCGAGCCGGTCGACCTTGTAGACGACGCCATCGATATCGTAGTCGAGATCCGGCCGCTGAAGACCGATCTCGCGGTAATGGCCGAGAATGTCCTCGACCGAGGACAGCCTCTTCATCAACGGATTGATGGGAAAACCCCATTTGCCGAAGGTCTCGACCATGCCCATCTGCGTATCCGATGGCATCTCGGAGATCTCGCCCCAGGCATAGGCGAAGAAGCGCAGCTTGCGGCTCTCCGTCACCTTGGCGTCGAGCTGGCGCAGCGACCCCGCCGCCGTGTTGCGCGGGTTGACATAGGTCTGCTTGCCCTCGGCCTCCATCTGCGCGTTGAGCGCCAAGAAGTCGCTCTTGGCCATATAGACCTCGCCGCGCACCTCGACGATATCGGGCGCGTCCGCAGGCAGCGTGTTCGGGATCTGCTTGATGGTCTTCACGTTCGCCGTGACGTTCTCGCCCGTCGTGCCGTCGCCGCGGGTTGCGGCACTCACCAGCTTGCGGTTCTCGTAGCGGATCGACATCGACAGGCCGTCGATCTTCGGCTCGGCGGTAAACGCGATGGAGCCGTCGGGCAGCTGCCCGAGGAAGCGATAGACCGAGCCGATGAAATCCTGCACGTCCTCGTCGGAAAACGTGTTGTCGAGTGACAGCATCGGCCGCGAATGGGTGATCGGCGCGAAGGTCGGCAGCGGTGCGGCGCCGACCCGGCGCGACGGGCTGTCGTCGCGGATGAGTTCGGGAAAGCGCTGCTCGATCGCATCATTGCGCCGCTTCAGCGCATCGTATTCGGCATCCGAAATCGCCGGCTGGTCCTTGCCATGATAGAGCTCGTCATTGCTGGCGATCTCGGCCGCCAGAAAGGCAAGCTCTGCGGCGGCCTGTTCTTCGCTCAGGGTTTCGACGGGCGTTTGATTGGCGGCGGACATGGCGGAGCTCCTGTGAGGAGTCGTTTTCTAGAGCAATTCTCGCCGAGGAAAAAGCGCCGCTTTCTGGTTGTCAGCAACTGGTTGCAGATCAGTCCAATGATTAACTGGAGGGACCGTCACTGCCGACGCTCTCGCCCGCGACCTACTCGCCCGCCGTCAACAACCGCTTGGCGGCCGCCCTCGCCTCTTCCGTTACCGAAGCGCCGGCCAGCATGCGGGCGATTTCCTCGGTGCGGTCGTGCGGCTCCATCGTCGCCACGCGGGTGGCGATCTTTTCGGATCCCTCGGAAGCCGGCCCCTTGGAGATCAAAAGATGCGTCGCAGCCCGTGCGGCCACCTGCGGCGCGTGGGTGACGGACAGCACCTGCACCTTCGCCGACAGCCGCTTCAGCCGCTGGCCGATCGCATCGGCGACAGCGCCACCGACGCCTGTGTCGATTTCGTCGAAAACCAGCGTCGGCGCCGAGCCGCGATCGGCAAGCGCCACCTTGAGCGCCAGCAAAAAGCGCGAGAGCTCGCCGCCGGATGCGACTTTCATGATCGAGCCGGGGCGCGTGCCCGGGTTGGTCTGGACGTGGAATTCGACGACGTCGATGCCCTCGGCCGCGGCCTCTTCAGGGTTGGAAGCAATCTCCACCATGAAGCGGGCGCGCTCGAGCTTCAGCGCCGGAAGCTCCGCCATGACGGCGCCAGCAAGCGCTTCGCCGGCCTGTTGACGCTTGGCCGAGACCACCTGCGCGGCAGCCTCATAGGCGACCTTCGCGACGCCGACCTCAGCCTCGAGCTTGGCAAGCTTCTCCTCGCCGGCGTCGAGATCGGCCAGATCATTGCTCATGCGGATCGCGAGCGCCGGCAGCTCGGTGACCGGCACCGAATATTTGCGCGAGGCGCCGCGCAGCGCGAAAAGCCGCTCCTCGACGCGCTCGAGTTCCTTGGGATCATATTCAGTCTTGCGAAGTGCGGCTTCGACTTCCATCTGCGCGTTGGACAGCTGGTCAAGCGCCGCATCAAGCAGCGCCACGGTGTCCTCGAGCAGGCCCGGCGCTTCATGGCTCTTGCGCTCCAGCCGGCGCACCAGCGAGGCGATATGGGGCACGGGCGAGGCATTGCCGTTGAGGAATTCGGAGGCTTCCGCGATATCGCCGGCGATCCGCTCGGCCTTCATCATCTTCTGGCGGCGTTCGGCGAGCTCGTCCTCTTCGCCGTCCTGTGGCGCCAGCTTGTCGAGTTCTTCGACGGACGAGCGAATGTAATCCGCCTCGCGGGCAGCCGCCTCGACCTTCTCGCGGTGCTTCTTCAGCGTGCGCTCGGTGTCGCGCCAGACGCGATAGAGCTGCGAGACGCCAGCCACCTCGTCGGCGATGCCAGCGAAGGCGTCGAGCAGGATACGGTGGGCGTGGGTATCGACCAGAGCGCGGTCGTCATGCTGTCCGTGGATCTCGACCAGCATCTGGCCGGCCTGGCGCATCAGCTGCACGCTGATCGGCTGATCGTTGACATAGGCCTTGGTGCGGCCATCGGCGCTCTGCACGCGACGGAAGATCAGGTCGCCGTCATCGTCGATGCCGTTGTCGCGTAGCAGCACGCGCGCCCGGTGGTCGGGGCCGACGTCGAAAACGGCCGTCACCTGCCCCTTGTCCTCGCCGTGGCGGACCAGACTGCCATCGCCGCGCCCGCCAAGGGCGAGCGACAGGCTGTCGAGCAGGATGGATTTGCCGGCGCCGGTCTCCCCCGTCAGAACGGAGAGACCCGCCTCGAAGGCAAGATCCAGCCGCTCGATCAGGACGATATCGCGGATCGAAAGCTGGATCAGCATCGGCTTTAGGTACCGAGGAGTTTCTTGCCAGCTCGCGAAATCCACGAGCCCTGATTTTCACGCGGCTCGGCGCCGTTGTTCTTCAAGAGCTTGTAGGAATCCGCGTACCACTGGCTGTCGGGGTAGTTGTGGCCGAGAACGGCGGCTGCTGTCTGTGCTTCCTCGACGATACCCATCGCGTAATAGGCTTCGACCAGACGCGCGAGCGCCTCTTCGACCTGGTTCGTGTTCGGGTACTTTTCGACGACGATGCGGAAGCGCGAGATGGCGGCAAGGTATTCCTTGCGCTCCATGTAGTAGCGGCCGATCTGCATTTCCTTGCCGGCGAGCTGGTCGCGGGCAAAGCGGATCTTCGCCTGCGCGTCGTCGACATATTCGGAATCTGGATAGTTGTCGATCACGGCCTGCATGGCCTCGACGGTTCTGGACGCAGCGCGCTGGTCCTGCGTCACGTCGACGATCTGCTTGGAATAGGTAAGACCGATCAGATACTGCACATAGGCGGCATCCTTGGACTTCGGATACTGCGCCATGTAGCGGTTGCCCGAGGCCAGCGCTTCGTCGAGGCGGCCCTGGCGGTATTTCACGAAGGTGCTCATCACCAGACCCTTGCGGGCCCATTCCGAGAACGGATTTTCGCGGTCGATCGAATCGAACTTGCGCGCGGCTTCCGCCATGTTGCCGGCCTTCATGTTGGCCAGACCCTGATTGTAGAGAACATCAGGCGGATCGCTCTGCAGGCCGAGCTTGGTAATATCGATATCGGGGTCCGATTGGCATCCGGAAATCAAGGCACCTGCGCTCAGCACCAGGAGCGATGCGAACAAAGCACGCGCTGTCTTCATCATACTTTCAGACCCTGCATAACCCATCGGAACATCCCAAGAGCCGCCATCCCTCAACGGCAGCCACGCCTCGCTGGCGTTTCTAGCCACAAATGCATGGCCAGAGCAACGCATTGATGATGCATTAACGCATTTTTGTGGCGACCCCGCCCATAATCGTCTGTTTTGTCCGGATAATTCTCGATTATGCCCAGCTAAATATCTGCCGCGAAAGGTCTATCGGGAATCACACTTGGCTGTTGCACATAAAGAAACCGCCTCCCGAAGGAGGCGGCCCTGGCCTAAAGAATGCGATGGAGGTCAAGCCGACCAGGGAGCAAATTCAGGAGCGTTGACGCGGATGAAATCGCGCGGGGCAACACGCTGGCGCGGTGCCGAGGTCTCGACCACTTCATAGGCGGTCGGATCGCTGAGCAGCGCCTTCAGCGCATTGGCGTTCATCTTGTGGCCGCCGCGATAGGAGCGGTAGCAGCCGATGAAGGGAGCGCCGGCAAGCGAAAGGTCGCCGACGGCGTCGAGCGTCTTGTGACGCACGAATTCGTCCTTGGCGTAGCGCAGGCCTTCCACGTTGATGACGGTGTGATCGTCGGAGATGACGACCGAGTTTTCCAGCGAAGAGCCGAGCGCGTGGCCCGAGGCCCAGAGACGTTCGACGTCACGCATGAAGCCGAAGGTGCGGGCGCGCGACAGTTCAGACTTGAAGGTGGCGGCGGTCATGTCGCCTTCCCACTTCTGGCGGCCGATCAGCGGCGTGTCGAAATCGATCTCGACTTCGAAGCGCATGCCGTCATAGGGGCGAAACTCGCTCCAGGAGCCGCCATGCTCGATACGAACCGGCTTGGTGATGCGGATGTAGCGGCGCTTGACGCCCAGCGATACCAGACCCACCTGCTCGATGGCATCGATGAACGGCATCGAGCTGCCATCCATGATCGGCATTTCGGCGCCGTCGACTTCGATGACGACGTTGTCGAGGCCAAGCGCGTAGACGGCGGCCATCACATGTTCGACCGTCGCGACTGAGCGCGCCGGAGAAAAGCCGAGAACAGTGCACAGGTCGGTATTGCCGACCTGCGAGGAAACAGCGCGAAGCTCGGTGACTTCGCCGTTGTCATGCATGCGATTGAATACGACACCAGTGTCGGCTTCAGCGGGGTTGAAGGTAATCGAAACGTCGGCACCAGAATGAACGCCGATACCCGAAAGAGTGACCGGACGCGATACCGTCGTTTGAAAACCCAACATGCCAATAACCATTAATCTTGCCTTTATTATCCCTGGCGATCCGCTACGACCCGTATGCCGAAACTCATCCGCCAAGGCTTATTCTCTCCATCGCAGTGCTGCGTCAAGGCGCACGTAGACGGTTTGTCAGCCCATACATACGTGTGCCCGCTCCGCAATCCAAATCACTGTTTCTTTCGCATTGTTACGAAAGCATGCATCTGAAATCACAAGGCAATCAGGCGCAAATCGGAGTGCCTGATACAACAATGCCCGGGAGCGAACTCCCGGGCTGTTGCGTGGCGATTCTGCGTGTCTTTATCAGTTCGACTGGCGGCGAAGGAAGGCCGGAATTTCGAGCTGATCGTCTTCCTGCATCATGCGGGCCTGCGGTACGGCACGGCCCTGATCATCCAGGTTTCCGCGACGCGGAGCATAGAGGCTTGCTTCCGGAGACAGCGGGCGGCGCTGCTGCGAGGACGCTGCCGGAGCCGACGTCATCTCGGGCGCGACTTCCTCTTCGCGGCGACCAAGCGAGTTGGTGATCCGCTTCAGGAGACCCATCGGACCGCGCTCTTCATGCGCATGCGACACCGGTGCCGGCTGCGAACGATGATCGATCTCGGCCTGAACAACCGGCGGGAAATCCTCGACCTTCGGCATGCGGACCGGCTGCTGCTGCATGACAGGAGCAGGCTGCTGCATGACCGGCGCCGGCTGATGCATCACAGGCTGCGGAGCCGGCTGCTGCATCACGGGTGCCTGCTGCTGGACCGGAGCCGGACGGATGACCGGTGCGGCTTCCGGAGCTGCGAAGATCTTGCTCGCCGGGCGGAAGGTTTCCTGCGGAGCAGGCTGCTGGTGAACCGGGGCAGCCGCGCGCGGAGCGTGGATGTCGAGTTCGCGTTCCATTTCGGCTTCGGCCATGCGGATGGTCTGCGCGATCTGGTCGGCCTTCGGTGCCTGCTGCATGACAGGGGCAGGCTGGACTGCGGCCGGAGCCGGAGCAACGGCCGCCGAAGGACGGATAATCGGCTTCTGGACCGGCTGGAAGGTCTTGCCGGCGTCCTGGTTCATCGCACGGTCGATGCCGGTGGCGACGACGGAAACGCGGATGATGCCTTCAAGCGATTCGTCGAAGGTCGCGCCGAGGATGATGTTCGCATCCGGATCGACTTCTTCGCGGATACGGGTAGCAGCTTCGTCGACTTCGAAGAGGGTGAGGTCGCGACCGCCGGTGATGGAGATCAGCAGGCCCTGTGCGCCCTTCATCGAGGTTTCGTCGAGCAGCGGGTTTGCGATCGCGGCTTCCGCAGCCTGCATCGCGCGGCCCTGGCCGGAAGCCTCGCCGGTACCCATCATCGCGCGGCCCATTTCGCGCATGACCGAACGAACGTCGGCGAAGTCGAGGTTGATGAGACCTTCCTTCACCATCAGGTCGGTGATGCAGGCAACGCCCGAGTAGAGAACCTGGTCGGCCATCGCGAATGCGTCGGCGAAGGTCGTCTTGTCGTTTGCGATACGGAACAGGTTCTGGTTCGGAATGACGATCAGCGTGTCGACCGACTTCTGCAGTTCCTGGATGCCCGCTTCGGCCAGACGCATGCGGCGGCCGCCTTCGAAGTGGAACGGCTTGGTCACGACGCCAACCGTCAGGATGCCCTTGTTGCGGGCAGCCTGGGCAACGACCGGAGCCGCACCGGTGCCGGTGCCGCCGCCCATGCCGGCGGTGACGAAGCACATGTGGGTGCCGTTCAGGTGATCGACGATTTCGTCGATGCATTCTTCAGCAGCTGCACGGCCGACTTCCGGCTGCGAACCCGCGCCGAGACCTTCGGTGACGCTGGCGCCGAGCTGGATGATGCGCTCTGCCTTGGTCATCGTCAGTGCCTGGGCATCCGTGTTGGCAACGACGAAGTCGACGCCCTGGAGACCAGCGGAGATCATGTTGTTGACAGCGTTGCCACCGCCACCGCCGACGCCGAACACGGTGATGCGCGGCTTCAGCTCAGTGATATCTGGCGTATGCAGCTTGATAGTCATGGTACCCGTTCCTTCTCTTTATGGCCGCATCGCCACGCCGGCCAATTCACTCAATTTCTAGAAGCTTTCCTTCAGCCACTGGCCCATCCGGGCGAAGCGGCTGCTATTTCCGCCAAGCGACATGAGCAGACCGCTCTGTGACGCATGTGTTTCCTGGTCCGCAACCTGCGGATAGATCATCAGGCCGACCGCCGTCGAAAAGGCCGGACCCTTGGCAGCGGTCGGGAGACCCGAGACGCCCATCGGGCGGCCGATACGGACGTTGCGGGCAAGGATCTTGCGGGCAACGTCGGCAAGGCCGGTCAGCTGGCTTGCGCCGCCTGTCAGCACGACGCGCTTGCCGACGATCGGGCTGAAGCCCGAGCGCTGGATGCGGTCGCGAATGAGTTCCATCGTCTCCTCGATGCGGGCGCTGACGATCCGCGACACCAGTGCGCGCGGCACCTGCGTCGGCAGATCGCGATCGTCCTCGCCGATCGGCGGGATCGAGATCAGCTCGCGCTCATCGGAAGAGTTCCCCATGGCCGAGGCATGAACCACCTTCAGACGCTCGGCGTCCTCGATGCGGGTCGACAGGCCACGAGCCAGATCGGTTGTGACGTGATGACCGCCGAGACCGACGGCATCCGTGTGCACCAGCTTACCTTCGGCAAAAACCGAGATCGTCGTCGTGCCGCCGCCCATGTCGATGGCAGCACATCCGAGTTCGACTTCGTCGTCGACCAAGGCAGCAAGACCGGAGGCGTAAGGCGTCGCGACGATGCCTTCGACGGACAGATGCGCGCGGTTGACGCTGAGCTCGAGGTTCTTCAGAGCCGTGCGCTCTGCGGTCACGACATGCATGTCGACGCCGAGAACGTCACCGTACATCGACAACGGGTCGCGAATGCCGCGCTCGCCGTCGAGCGAGAAACCGGTGGCCAGCGAGTGCAGCACGGCGCGATCCTGGCGCAGCGACTGCTGGCAGGCTGCCGCCAGAACCTTCTTCAGATCGTTCAGTTCGACTTCCTGGCCGCCGAGATCGATGGTGGCGGTGTAGATGTCGCTGGTGAGGCGTCCGGCCGTCAGGTTGACGATCAGGCTCTCGACGGTAAGGCCGGCCATGCGCTCGGCGGCATCGACCGCCAGGCGGATGACGCTTTCCAGCGCATCGAGATCCGAGATCGCGCCGGTCTTGATACCGCGCGAACGCTGATGGCCGATGCCGATGATTTCGATGTTATGCGTGCGACCGGGGAGGATCTGGCTCTCCTCGCGCGGCGTCAGCCGGCCGATCATGCAGACGACTTTCGTCGAACCGATGTCGAGCACGGAAACGACGTGCGACCGCTTGGACGAAAGCGGCTTCAGGCGCGGCAATCCAAAATGGGACGAACCGAACAAGCTCATATATTCTGCCCCGCCTTCTTCAAATCCTTGGTGCGCTGATCGAGAACAAGCTGACGGCGCTCCATGGCTTCAGGCGTCAGTTGGATGGCCATACGGTCGGAGAGGCGAAGGTCGACGGCCGCGATATCGCGATCGAGAAGCGCCTGCTCGCCGTTGAATTTCGAAAGGCGCGCCAGCGCCTGGTCAACATCGTCTTCCGGCAGCTTGACGACGACGCCGTTATCCATGTGCAGATCCCAGCGACGACCGGAGACCCAGACATAGGCTTTCACGCGCGCCTTGATATCGGGCCACTTGGAGAACTCGTCTGCGAGCGAAGCGGCAGCCACTTCGGCGCCGCGACCAACGACCAGCGGAAGCTGCGAAAACTTGTTGTCGCGAAGCGGTGCAATGACCGCGCCACCCTTCTCGACCAGCGAGAGCTCGGCGCCATGCTGCCAGATCGCGTAGGCTTCGCGCTCCTTCAGCTTCACCTCGATCGTCTTCGGATAGACCTTGCGGACCTCGACGCTTTCGACCCAGGGGAGCTTCGCGATCTTCTGACGCGCCGCATCCACATCGAGCGCCACGAGCGAGGTCGTGCCGTCGAGACCGATCAGCTGAAGGATATCGATTTCGGAGGTCTCGGAGTTGCCGGATACCTTCACGTCCTCGACAGCAAAGCCGGCAGCGGCCGTCGTCGCCTGGGCAACGACTTCCGTGTGACCACCCAGAGACATGCCGTAGAGGCCCGTCGCGGCGAAGAACGCCAGCGCCGACACCGTACCCGTATGGGCAGGAATATAGATGCGGCCGCTACCGAGGCTCACAAGAAAGCGGACGACGCGACGCAGAGGCCGCGGCAGCACGATGCGCCCATCGCCTTCAGCATAGGAAGGCTCGGCTTGATGGCTTGGGCGCCCCATCCTTTTGACCGTTACCGAGAACAAGAAGCGTCCTCCACCATCCAACGAAGAAATTCACCAAACGAGTAGCCGGCATGACCGGCCATTTCGGGCACAAGCGAGGTTGGAGTCATGCCTGGCTGAGTATTGATCTCCAACCAGATGATTTCGCCGTCCTCGGAGAAGCGATCGTCGTACCGAAAATCCGACCGACTCACTCCACGGCAACCAATTGCTTGATGCGCCCTTAGGGACAATGATTGTATTTTTTGGTAAATATTCGGTGAAATTTTCGCCGGAATGACGTGTTTCGAACCACCGGCCACATACTTGGAATCATAGTCGTAGAAGCTGTGACCCTGCGGAACGATCTCGGTCACACCCAGCACCTGATCGCCCATGACGCCGCAGGTCAGCTCGCGACCATGCACGTAACGCTCGACGAGAACCTCCTCGCCATACCGCCACTCGGCCGAGCCGATGATCTGCGGCGGACGCGACTGATCCTCCTGAACGATGACGACGCCGAAGCTTGAACCCTCGCGCACCGGTTTCACCACATAAGGCGGCTTCATCGGATGTTCGGCGGGGAAAGCGAAGCGGTTGATCACCTGCGACTGCGCGACAGGAATGCCGGCAGCAGCAGCGACACCCTTTGCCTTGCTCTTGTCCATGGCAAGTGCGGAGGCCAGAACGCCGGAATGGGTGTAGGGAATCTCGAGGTATTCGAGGATACCCTGAATCAGCCCGTCCTCGCCGAACGGCCCATGCAGCGCGTTGAACACCACATCGGGACGCAGAGCAGACAGCTTGGCGGAGACGTCGCGATCGACATCGATACGGGTCACCTGGAAGCCTTCAGCCTCGAGAGCATCCGCGCACGCCGCCCCGGACGAAAGGCTGACAGGCCTCTCCGAGGAAAATCCGCCCATAAGGACAGCGACATGCTTGCGACTCATAGATACCCCCAAAATAATCCGTACTTTGCATTCCAAGGCTTGCACCAAGCTGGCTTTCTTCCGAATCTGGCTCGCCTGGCGCACGTGTATTAGAGCGTCATTATGGTTAACGAAGCGTTTACTTTTGTTAACTTCCTGGCTGCAGTGGCATGAATTGTGACACTCGGGCGCAGCCGGCGAAACGTGAAAACCCCGCAGCGCCAAGCGCTACCGCCGATATGTCAAAGCGAAACAAAAAGTTTAAGCGATCGTGCCAAGCAGGCCGCGAACGCCGGGCGCAGCAGGAATTGCGCCGGCGCAAATCTGGCCTCAAATCGCGCCTGCACCCGCTGGAAACACGGATTGGAGCACGATCGGGCGCCCGGCGTTCCGGCCCCAAAAGGAAGCACCCTAGTTTTTGTCGGTTTATTGCGCGATTAACGTTTGCGCCGAACTAAAATTGCGTTATGAGCCCCTAGCCTCCCAAAGGCATACAACCGAAATCCCGATTGGAATGAAAATGTCAGACGCGATATCTCCAGTATCGCCGACATCAGCTTCATCGAACAGTGCACCGCTCAACTCGCCGGCACGCGTTCTGATCGCAAGCGTCGTCGGCACCACCATCGAATTCTTCGACTTCTACGTATACGCGACGGCCGCCGTGCTGGTCTTCCCGACGCTGTTCTTCCCGAACAGCGATCCGACCACCGCGCTGCTCGCCTCCTTCGCGACCTTCTCCATCGCCTTCTTCGCGCGCCCGCTCGGCGCCGTGGTCTTCGGCCACTTCGGCGACAGGATCGGCCGTAAGACGACGCTGGTCGCAGCGCTTCTGACGATGGGTATCTCCACCGTCATCATCGGCCTGCTCCCCTCTTATGAATCGATCGGCGTTCTAGCACCTCTGCTTCTCGCGCTTTGCCGTTTCGGCCAGGGCTTCGGCCTCGGCGGCGAATGGGGTGGCGCGGTGCTGCTGGCAACCGAAAACGCACCGGAAGGCAAGCGCAGCTGGTACGGCATGTTCCCGCAGCTCGGCGCACCGCTCGGCCTCTTCCTGTCCTCGGGCATCTTCTGGGTGCTGCTGCAGTTCATGCCGCAGGAACAGCTGCTCGCCTGGGGCTGGCGCGTACCCTTCATCGCCTCGATCGTCCTGATCGTCATCGGCCTTTGGGTCCGTCTCTCGATCACCGAAACGCCTGACTTCCAGAAGGCCATCGACAAGCAGGAGCGCGTCGCTGTTCCTGTTGCCGAAGTCTTCCGCAAGCACAAGCGCAGCCTGTTCCTCGGCACCTTTGTGGCCCTCGCCACCTTCGTGCTGTTCTACATCGGCTCGGCCTACCTGCTCTCCTACAACGTCAAGGTCCTGAAGATCCCGTTCCTCGACGCGCTTGAGATCCAGATCGTCGGCTCGATCTCCTTCGGCATCTTCATCCCTATCATCGGCAAGCTTGCGGAGCGCTTCGGCCGCCGCGAAATGCTGATCCTGACGACCGTCCTGATCGGCCTGTTCTCCTTCCTGCTCCCCGGTCTGATGGCTGGCGGCGAAGGCAGCATCCTGGTCTTCGCGATCGTCGCCATGGCGCTGATGGGCATGACCTACGGCCTGATCGGCACGGCGCTCGCAGCCCCCTTCCCGACCGCCGTGCGCTACACCGGTTCGTCGATCACCTTCAACCTCGCAGGCATCTTCGGCGCATCGCTGGCGCCCTATATCGCCACCTGGCTGCAGGCGAACTACGGCATGCTCTACGTCGGCTACTATCTCGGCCTTTCCGCCGTCATCACGCTGATCTGCATCCTGGCCTCCGGTCGCGACGAAGTCTGATCGAAGCGTTGATCGCAAATTCGGGGCCTTGACGGGAAACCGCCGCGGCCTTTTTCGTTGTTGTCTGTTAACGCCCTGCCACTATTTTCGATGCGAGAATCTGGCTGGGGAGAGACGAATGCTGACACGACGATCGCTGCTGACGCATGGCCTGGGCGCTGGCCTGTCGCTATCTCTCCCACCCCTCGCCCGCGCTGCCGGCGTCCCCGATACCGACGTCACCTTCCTCGTCATCAACGACATCCACGCCTGCCGCATCGGCGACGGCCTCAGCCCCAATTGCGAGGCCGAGGGCAAGACCGACGCCAACCTGCTGCGCCACATCAGGGCGCTCAACAACATCCACCACCAGACCTGGCCGGAAGCGATATCGGGAAAGCCGACCGGCTTTGCTCTCGCGGGTAAGCCGATCGCCAAGCCGCAGGGCGTCATCGTCTGCGGCGACGTCACCGACGACGGCGGCGGCCAGATGGCGGAGTTCGCGGAGGGGTCGCAGCTCCTGCAGTTCTCGCATCGCTATCAGCAGGGACCAGGCGCCGACCACATCCACTTCCCCGTCTATGTCGGCCTCGGCAACCACGATCTCGACCAGGACGGCCATCCGCCGCAGGTCGATTGGTACCGCGACGAATTGCGCGACTACGTGCAGCTGAACCACAAGCCGAGCGTCTTCTTCAAGCCGGTCGTGCCCGTCGACAATTACGACGAGGCCTCCGACAACTACTCCTGGAACTGGGGCGGGCTGCACCTCATCCAGGCGCAGCGTTATGGCGGCGACAACACCAAGGGCACCGCCAACAGCCTCGACTGGATGAAGCGCGACCTCGCAGCCTATGCCGCCGACGGCCGCCCGGTGGTGATCTTCCAGCACTATGGATGGGACAAGTTCTCGCTCGAACGCTGGGACCCGGAAAAGAGCACCTTCACCGTTGAGGGCAGCGGCGCGCCGCACTGGTGGGGTGAATCAGAACGTCAGCAACTGCTCGCAACCCTTGAAGGTTACAACGTAATCGGCATTTTCCACGGCCACGAGCACGACACGCGCATGGCCTACCAGGCCGGCGGCATCGACGTCTTCAAGGCGCGCGCCGCCTTCATGGGCGGCTTCAGCCTCGTGCGTATCAAGGGGAATGTGATGGATGTGGCGATCGGTGACGCCAGCGACGATGTCGGCGGGGTGACCTTCACCACCGCCTTCACCAAACGTTTCGGCTAAGGCACATCGCGCAAGTGGTGCCGCAACTGCGCGGCACCGACAGGCATGGAGCTTACTCGCTCGTCACGCCCTGGAACGGACGCACTTCGCGGCCCGGCATGAACAGGCCCAGGCGCTTGATTTCCCATTCCAGCTTGATGCCGGAATTCTCGAACACCTCGCGGCGAACCTGCTCGCCGAGATATTCGAGGTCATAGCCGGTCGCCTGGCCGTTGTTGATCATGAAGTTGCAATGCAGCGACGACATCTGCGCGCCGCCGATGACGAGACCGCGGCATCCCGCTTCGTCGATCAGCTTCCACGCGGAGTGACCCTCGGGGTTCTTGAAGGTCGAGCCACCGGTCTTCTCGCGGATCGGCTGCACCGTCTCGCGATGGCTGCGCACGGCATCCATGTCGGCGCGGATCTTCGCGCGGTCCTCGGCATAGCCCTCGAACAGCACCGATGTGAAGATCAGGTCGCTGGCGGCCGACGAATGGCGATACTCATAGCCCATGTCGGCATTCGACAGCACGTGCTTGTTGCCCTTGCGGTCGATCGCGGTGACCTCGACGACGCGATCACGCGTCTCGCCGCCATTGGCGCCGGCGTTCATGCGCGCGGCGCCACCGATGCTGCCGGGAATGCCGTAGTAGAAGTGGAAACCGCCGATGCCGTTGTCCATCGCCATGGCCGCGACATGCTTGTCCGGGCAGATGGCACCGGCGCGCACGCGGTTTTCGCCCGCGAGTTCAACCGAGCCGAAGCCCTTGGCCGAAAGACGCAGAACCACGCCGGGAATGCCGCCATCGCGCACCAGAATGTTCGAGCCGACGCCGACCACGGTCATCGGCACATCCTCGGGCAGGATCTTCAGGAATGCGATCAGATCTTCTTCGTCGTGCGGCTGGAACATCAGTTCCGCAAGGCCACCGGCATGGAACCAGGTGACGCGGTCCATCGGCGCATCCGGTGTAATCCTCCCGCGGATGTCCTTTACACCGTCGCCCAGCGACGCAAGAAGCTTTTGCCCATTCACCTGTTTCATGCGGATCTACCCGAAAGGCCTTCCAGTTGCTTGGGCAGTGCTGCCGCCCAATAAGTGATACTCCCAGCCCCCAACAGAACCACGAAATCGCCTGGCTTTGCAATCTCTGCGACCATTTCAGGCAACAACTCGGGAGAGGCGAGGAAGCGCGCATCGCGATGCCCGCCCGATTTGATCAGCGAAACAAGCGCTTCGGCGTTGGCACCCTCGATCGGCTCTTCGCCTGCGGCATAGACCGGCGCCAGGAAAATGCTGTCCGCATCGTTGAAGCAGGCCGCGAATTCCGCAAACAGGCTCGCCAGGCGCGAATAGCGGTGCGGCTGGTGCACTGCGATGACGCGGCCCTTGCACGCCTCGCGCGCGGCCTTCAGCACGGCCTTGATCTCGACCGGGTGATGGCCGTAGTCGTCGAAGATCTGCACGCCGTTCCATTCGCCGGTCAGCGTGAAGCGGCGCTTGACGCCACCGAAGGAGGCAAGCCCCTTGGCGATATCCTCGCTCGACATGCCGAGGCGATTGGCGACGGCGATCGCGGCGGTGGCATTCGAAACATTGTGGCGGCCGGGCATCGGCAGAACGAGATTGTCGAGCTTGATGACCTGGCCGGTGCGGCGGCGACGGATCTCGACGTCGAAGGTCGAGCGCGCGCCGTCGATGCGCACATTCATGAAGCGCACGTCGGCCTGCGGGTTCTCGCCATAGGTTACGACCTTGCGGTCCTCGATACGGCCGACCAACGCCTGCACTTCGGGATGATCGAGGCACATGACGCCGAAGCCGTAGAACGGCACGTTCTCGACGAACTGGCGGAACGCGGCGCGCACGGCGTCGAAATTGCCGTAATGGTCGAGATGCTCGGGATCGATATTGGTGACGACTGCAACGTCGGCCGGAAGCTTCAGGAAGGTACCGTCCGATTCGTCGGCCTCGACCACCATCCACTCGCCTTCGCCCATGCGGGCATTGGTGCCGTAGGCATTGATGATGCCGCCATTGATGACGGTCGGATCGAGCCCGCCGGCTTCGAGCAACGTCGCGACCATCGAGGTGGTCGTCGTCTTGCCGTGCGTGCCGCCGATGGCGATCGCATTGCGGAAGCGCATCAGCTCGGCCAGCATTTCGGCGCGACGCACCACGGGCAGCAGCTTTTCGCGCGCGGCGATGAGCTCGGGATTGTCCTTCTTGATCGCGGTCGAAACGACGACGACCTCTGCATCGCCAAGGTTCTCGGCCTTGTGGCCGACGAAGACCTCGATGCCCTTGTCGCGCAGACGCTGGACGTTGGCGCTATCGGCCTGGTCGGATCCCTGGACGCGATGGCCGAGATTGTGCAGCACCTCGGCGATCCCGCTCATGCCGATACCGCCGATGCCGATGAAATGGACGAGGCCGATGGCCTTCGGCATTTTCATGCGCTTTTCCCCTTGAACTCTGCAATTGTACGTCCCGCCGCAATAGCCTCTACCATGTCGGCAAGCAAGTTCGCGGCGTCAGGTTTACCCGCCTGCTTGGCGGCGGCGGCCATACGCGCCAGCTTTTCCGGGTCGTTCATCGTGTGCGTCAGGATCGAGGCGATCTTCTCCGACGAGAGTTCGGCCTGCACGATCACCTTGGCGCCGCCGGTAGCCGCCAGCGACGCGGCATTGGCCGCCTGGTCGTGGTCGAGCGCATGCGGATAGGGCACCAGGATCGCCGGACGGCCGATCACCGAGATCTCGGAAACGGTCGAAGCGCCGGAGCGGCAGATGACGAGATGCGCCTTGGCCAACCGTTCGGCCATGTCGGTGAAGAAGGGCGCGATGTCGGATGCCGCGCCCATCTGAAGCTTGGCGACACAATCGCCGACCATGCCCATGTCCTCGGGGCGAACCTGCTGGGTGATCCGGAGCCGCGCACGCAGATCGTCGTCGAGCAGGCTGATCGCCGTCGGCATCGCTTTGGAGAAATACTGCGCGCCTTGGCTGCCACCAAAGACGACGAGATTGAACGGCTCGCCGGCATGCGACGGCGTGTAGGGCGTCTTCGCCGCCTCGATGACAGCAGGGCGCACCGGATTGCCCGTCGTCACCGTCTTCTCGGGAAAGGCACCGCCATTCTCAGGCAGGAAGCCGCCGGCGATCGCCTTGACGCGATTGGCGAGCGCTTTGTTGGCGCGGCCCATCACGGCGTTCTGCTCGTGGATCATCGTCGGCACGCCGAGACGCGTGGCGGCGAGCAGCGGCGGCACCGTCGGATAGCCGCCGAAGCCGACGACGACAACAGGCTTCAGCCGCCCGATCAGCCGCTTGGCCGCCCGCATGCCGCTCCACAGGTTCCATAGCGAACGCGCGACGGCGACCGGGTTCTTCGAGGCGATCGTCGCCGACGGTACGACATGGATCTCGTCGGCCGGGAATTTGCCGGCATAGCGCTCCGCCCGGCTGTCCGTCACCAGATGCACGGAATAGCCGCGTTCCTTCAGCTTGTAGGCCAGGGCCTCCGCCGGAAACACGTGGCCGCCGGTTCCCCCGGCGGCAAGCAGAACGATGCCTTTGCTCATATAGTCTTACTCCGCCGGAATGCCGTGCGCGACGCGAAACAGGCTCCGCTCCTGCGCACGCTTTTCCGGTCTGTGGCGCGTCAGCGCGAGAATGAACCCGGCCGTGACGCAGATGGCGACCATCGACGAACCGCCGTAGGAAATCAGCGGCAGGGTCATGCCCTTCGCCGGCAGCAGCTCGAGATTGACGCCCACGTTGATGATGGATTGTATGCCGATCTGCAGCACGAGGCCAGCGACGGCGAAACGGTTGAAGTCGTTGCGCTCCTTGTAGGCATGCGACAGACCACGCAGCACGAGCGCCGAAAACAGCAAGACCAGAGCGATGCAGAAGATGATGCCGAATTCCTCGGCCGCGACCGAGAAGATGAAGTCGGTATGCGCATCCGGGATGATGCGCTTGACGATGCCCTCGCCCGGACCCTGGCCGAACCAGTCGCCCCGGATGATCGCTTCGCGCGCCGTGTCGATCTGGAACGTATCGCCCTCGCCGGTCATGAACTTGTCGATACGCAGCGCCACGTGCGGGAAGACGTAATAAGCGCTGACGAGACCGCCGACGCCACCGGCGCCGAGCACGATGATCCACAGCCACGGCATGCCGGCCATGAAGAACATGCCGCCCCACACCGCTGTCGTCAGGATGGTCTGGCCAAGGTCGGGCTGCGCCACGAGAAGCGCCGCGACCATGCCGAAGAGGATGATGGCGAAGAGATTGCCCGGGATTTCCGGCTGGCGCGCATGCTCGGCAAACAGCCAGGCGCAGACCACCACGAAGGCCGGCTTCATGAATTCCGACGGCTGGATCGAGATGCCGGCAAGTGTCACCCAACGGCGCGAACCCTTGACCTCGACACCGAAGAACAGCGCCAAGAGCATCATCGCGATCGCGACGATCAGGAGAAGGATCGCCGTGCGGCGCACCTGCCGCGGCGTCAGGAACGACAGGCCGATCATCACCGCCAGCGACGGGATCATGAAGGCCGCGTGGCGCTTGACGAAGTGGAACGGCTCAAGCCCGATGCGCTCGGCCACCGCCGGCGATGCGGCAAACGACAGCATGAAGCCGATGCCCATCAGGAAGATGAACATCGCCAGGAAGAACCGGTCGATGGTCCAGAACCAATCGGCCAATGCCCCGCGTTCCGCACGACTTACCATGTCACTTCTCTCCTGTTGCCGAACCGATCAGCATGGTGATTCCGTCGAGCGCTGCCACATGGCTCACAAATGCATCGCCCCTGACTTCGAAGTTCTTATATTGGTCGAAGCTTGCGCAAGCCGGTGCTAACATGACCGCCAATGGCCCGCTTTCGTCCTTTGCCGCATCCTCGGCCGCATGCGCGACCGCCTGGTCCAGCGTTCCCGAGATCTCGTAGGGCACCGCCTCGCCGAGCGTGGCTGCGAATTCCGCGGCCGCTTCACCAATCAGATAGGCCTTGGCGATACGCGGGAAGAACGGCGCAAGCGTCGTGATCCCGCCCGCCTTGGGCAGGCCGCCGGCAATCCAGTAGATGCGGTCGTAGCTCGACAGAGCCGGTGCCGCCGCATCGGCGTTGGTCGCCTTGGAATCGTTGACGAACACCACATTGCCGCGCCGTCCCACCGGCTGCATGCGGTGTTTCAGGCCCGGGAAGGATGCAAGCCCCGCGCGGATATCCTCGACCGAGACGCCGGCCGCAAGGCAGGCAGCGACGGCTGCCGCCGCGTTCTGCGCATTATGGCTGCCTCGCAGCGTCGGGATGCCGTCGAGATCGGCGATCGGCAGTGCGGCACCCGCATGCGCCTGGATGAGCATCGTGCCCTCGGCATAGATGCCGTCGGCGAGCACATGGCGGCGGGAGATGCGCGTGACCTTGCCGCCTGCCCGCTCGATGCGGTCGGCGATCATCTCGCAATGGCTGTCGTCGACGCCGACGATGGCGACGTCGCTGCCGGCGACCAGCCGCTCCTTGACGTCGGCATAGTGCTGCATCGTGCCGTGGCGGTCGAGATGGTCGGGCGTGAGGTTGAGCAGGATGCCGGCCGACGGATTGAGCGTCGGCGCGAGATCGATCTGGTAGGAGGAGCACTCTACGACATAGAAGCGACCAGCCTTCGGCGGCTCCAGCGTCAGCACCGCCGTGCCGATATTGCCGCCGAGCTGCGTGTCGCGGCCGCTCGACTTCAGGATATGGGCGATCAGCGCCGTGGTGGTCGACTTCCCATTGGTGCCGGTGATGGCGATGAACGGCGCATCGGGCGCATGCGCCCGGCGCTCGCGCACGAAGAGCTCGACATCGCCGACGATATCGACGCCGGCGGCACGCGCCAGATCGACCGTCCAGTGCGGCTTCGGATGCGTGAGCGGCACGCCCGGCGACAGCACGAACAGCGACTGCGCGTTCCAGTCGATCGTTCGGAGATCGGCGGTGTGGATGCCCTCGGCCGCAGCCTTGGTCACGCTATCGGGGTTGTCATCCCACGCCGTCACCTCTGCGCCCCCAAGGATCAGGGCGCGCGCAGTGGCGAAGCCGGAACCGCCGAGCCCGAAGAGCGCGACCTTTTTTCCAGAAAGCGTGGTGACCGGGATCATGATCTTATTACCGCAGCTTCAGCGTCGAGAGGCCGAGCATGGCAAGGCCGACGGCGATGATCCAGAAGCGGATCACGACCTGGCTTTCGGTCCAGCCCTTCTTCTCGAAATGGTGGTGGATCGGCGCCATCAGGAACACACGGCGTCCGGTCATCTTGAAGAAACCGACTTGGATGATGACAGACAGCGTTTCCATGACGAACAGGCCGCCGATGATCGCCATGACGATCTCGTGCTTGGTGGCGACGGCAACCGTGCCGATCGTGCCGCCGAGCGCCAGCGAACCGGTGTCGCCCATGAAGATGGCGGCGGGCGGCGCGTTGAACCAGAGGAAGCCGAGGCCGGCGCCGATGACGGCGCCAAGAACGACCGACAGCTCGCCCGTGCCGGGCACGAAGTTGATCTGCAGGTAGTTCGCGAAGACGGCGTTACCGGCGAGATACGCAATGACACCGAAGGAGGCCGCCGCGATCATGACGGGCACGATGGCGAGACCATCGAGACCATCGGTGAGGTTCACGGCATTGCCGGCGCCGACGATGACGAAGCCGCCGAAGACCACGAACATGATGCCGAGGTTGATCAGGAAGTCCTTGAAGAACGGGAACGCGATCGACGAACCGAAGGTGGAGCCCGCAGGGCCGGAGGCCAGCGACGCCCGCATCATGAAATAGACGGCAATGCCGGCGATGACGAACTCGATGCCGAGACGCGCCTTGCCGGAGAAGCCCTTGTGGCTCTGCTTACTGACCTTCAGATAGTCATCATAGAAGCCGATCGCGCCGAAACCGAGCGTGACGAGCAGCGTCGCCACGACATAGACGTTCGACAAATCCGCCCACAGAAGCGACGAACCTACGATGCCGGCGAGAATCATCAGGCCGCCCATGGTCGGCGTACCGGCCTTCTTGAAGTGCGTCTGCGGCCCGTCGGCGCGGATCGGCTGACCCTTGCCCTGGCGGATGCGCAGCGAATTGATGATCATCGGTCCGAACAGGAAAACGATCAGCGCGGAGGTGAAGAGAGAGGCGCCCGTGCGGAACGTAATGTATCTGAACAGGTTCAGAAATTTCAGGTGTTCCGACAGTTCGACTAGCCAAATCAGCATTCAGGGCCCCTTGTTTACCCGCTCAAAATTCGCGTTGCGTGTCGGCAAATGGCGGGAACTTGTCAAGGAGCGCGGCAATAATCTTGCCGAAACCGATGCCCAATGACGATTTTACCATCAGCACGTCGCCTACCGCGACAGAGTTCAATACGTGGTCGATGAGTTCGTCGGTCTGCGCGCGATGCACGACCGAAACGCTCTCGGGAAGTGATTCCTTCAGCGCCAGCATCTCATGACCGGCGAGCCAGACATGTTCGATGCCGGCGGCAAGCAGCGGCCCGGCGAGATCGGTGTGGACCTTCTGCGAATAGTCGCCCATCTCGAGCATGTCGCCGAGCACGGCGATCCGCCGTCCCGATCCTGTCGGCATGGAGCTGGCGAGCAGCGCGATTGCCGCGCGCATCGATGTCGGATTGGCGTTGTAGCTTTCGTCGATGACGGTGAAGCTGCCGTGGCCGATCGAGAGCTTGTGGCGACGCCCCCTGCCCTTTTCGGCCTGCAATGTTGCCAGTGCTGAGATCGCCGACTGCATGTCGGCGCCGACGATCCTGGCGACGCCAAGGGCTGCCAGCGCGTTCTCGGCGATGTGTCTGCCGGGCGCGCCGATCGCGACCTCGTGCGTCTCGCCGTCGATGGTGATCCACAAGGTCGAGCTCTGGTCGCCGCCGTTGAATTCCGCCATGCGGAAATCGGCCTTGGCGTGTTGCCCGAAGGAGTGAATGTGCTGAATGCCGCAGGCCTGCGCCGTGCGGTCGAGGAAATTGAACTGGTCGTTGTCGCGGTTGAGCACGGCATGGCCGCCGGGCACGACGCCCTCGAAGATCTCGGCCTTGGCGGTCGCGATTTCCTTGATGCTCTTGAAATTGCCGAGATGCGCCGGCGCGATCGTGGTGATGACGGCGACATGCGGCTCGATCATCTTGACCAGCGGACGGATTTCGTCCGGGTGGTTCATGCCAACTTCGAAGACGCCGAAATAGGTGTCGAGCGGCATGCGCGCCAATGTCAGCGGCACGCCCCAGTGATTGTTGAAGGACGCGACCGACGCATGCACCTTGCCCGATGGCGCGAGAACCCGGCGCAGCATCTCCTTGGTGGTTGTCTTGCCGACGGAGCCGGTGACCGCGATGATCTGCGCACGCGAACGCGCCCGCGCCGCAAGCCCGAGCTTGCCGAGCGCAACAAGCACGTCCTCGACGACGATCATCGGCACGGTCAGGCGCCCCATGGCCGGCAGACGCGCCTCGCTGACGACGAGCAGCGCAGCACCATTGGCCATCGCCATCGACGCGTAGTCATGACCGTCGACCCGATCGCCCTTGATCGCGAAGAAGGCCTCACCCGGCTGGATCGAGCGGCTGTCGATCGCGATCCCGGTAATCCCCTCCGGCAAGGTGCCGAACGGGCGCCCGGCCATGGCCGTGATCATGTCCTGCGTTGTCCAAAGCCAATTCACGATTTCAGCTCCTCCAAAGCCTTGCGCAACTCGGCGTGATCCGAAAACGGCAGCGTGACGCCACCGATCGTCTGCCCCTCTTCATGTCCCTTGCCGGCAACGATCAGCGTGTCGCCGGAGTTCAGCATCGCGACCGCCTCGCGGATCGCCTGGGCGCGGTCGGGGATCTCGGTGGCGCAAGGGGCTGCTGCCATGATCTCGGCGCGGATCGATGCGGGCTCTTCCGAACGCGGATTATCGTCGGTGACGACAACGACATCGGCGAGCCGGCAGGCGATCTCGCCCATGATCGGCCGCTTGCCGCGGTCGCGGTCTCCGCCGCAGCCAAAGACGACGATGACGCGGCCCGTCGTGAACGGACGCACGGATTCCAGCACATTCGACAGTGCGTCGGGCTTATGGGCGTAATCGACATAAGCGAGCGCACCGTCCTTGGTGTGGCCGACGAGCTCGAGGCGGCCAGAAGCGCCCTGCAATTTCTCAAGCGCGGCCATTGCGACCTTGGCCGGCACGCCTGTGGACATGGCAAGACCGGCGGCGACAAGCGCATTGGCCACCTGGAAATCGCCGGCAAGCGGAATATCGACCTCGAAAATCTGCCCCTCGGCGTGGATTTCGGCGACCTGCTTGTGGCGGAAATGCTCGACGCGCTTCAGCGTCAGGTATTCGCCCTTGCGGCCGACCGTGCGCACGACATGTCCTGAATCGATCGCCGCCTTGATCGCCTGCTCCGACCATGCATCGTCGGCGAAGATCACGGCGGGGTTGCCCTTGGGCAGCAGCGTATCGAAGAGCCGCATCTTGGCAGCCATGTAGTCCTCGATCGTCGGATGATAATCCATGTGATCGCGACCGAGATTGGTGAAGGCGGCTGCGGCGAGCTTGACGCCGTCGAGGCGCGACTGGTCGAGACCGTGGCTGGACGCTTCCATCGAGGCATGCGTCACGCCTTCATCGGTCAGCTCGGCCAGCAGCGCATGCAGCGACACCGGGTCGGGCGTGGTGAGCGAGCCGTAATCGTTGCGGGTCGGCGAGACGACGCCCGTCGTGCCGATCATCGCCGCCGGGTGGCCGGCAAAAGCCCAGATCTGCCGCGTGAAGGAAGCGACCGACGTCTTGCCGGCGGTTCCCGTCACGGCGACCATCGTCTCGGGCTGCTTGCCGTAGAAATTGGCGGCTGCGAGCGACAGGAAGCGGCGCGGTTCGCTGACGACGAGAACGGGAATGGAGGCTTCGGTCGGATGCGAGGCGATCGCGACCGCGGCACCGCGCGCGGCAGCATCGGCGATGAAGCCCGCGCCGTCAGCCTTGGTGCCGGCGACGGCGACGAAGGCCATGCCGGGCGCGATCTTTCGGCTGTCGGCGGAAAGGCCGGAAATCTCCAGCGCGCCCACCGGGCCGTTCAGTTCTTCCTTCAATTCCGGAAACGCATTTCCGGCGATGTCCCTCAGTTTCATCGAACGCACACTTTTCTCTCGAGCCGTCGAGCCCCCATGGCGAATCGGCTGCGACATTCATCCAGACTCAATAAGACACCAACATGGCCGATCCGTCGTCACCGAACTTCGGTTCCACACCGAGGATTGGCGCCGCACGGGAGATGATGTTCTTGACCATCGGTGCGGCGGTATAAGCCGCGATGTTCTGGCCCTTTTCGCCATTGTGCGGCTCGTCGCAGAAGGTCAGCACGACATACTGCGGGTTCTCGATCGGAAATGCCGCCAGGAAGGCGTTGAAATTGAGGTTGGTGGCGTAGCGGCCGTTGACGACCTTGTCGGCCGTACCGGTCTTGCCGCCGACGTTGAAGCCGGGAACATCGGCGTTGCGGCCGGAGCCCTTCACGCCGTTGACCTTGAAGAGATAGCGCACGTCGTCGCTGGTGCTCTTCTTGACGACCACCTCGGCCACTTCGTCGGCCTGGTCGCGATTGCGCGGCAGGAAGGTCGGCTCGATCAGCTTGCCGCCATTGACGAGTGCCGCACCGGCGACAGCCGTCTGCAGCGGCGTCGTCGAAACACCGTGACCGAAGGAGATCGTCACCGAGTTGATCTTCTTCCAGACCTTCGGCTGGCTCGGCATCTTCACCTCGGGTAGCTCGGTCTTCATCTTGGTGAGCAGGCCAAGCTTCGTCAGATAGTCCTTCTGCGCATCGATACCGACGATGTCGATGATGCGGGCAGTGCCGACGTTGGAGGAATACTGGAACACTTCAGGCAGCGTCAGCCAACGGCGCTGGCCGTGGAAGTCGTGGATGGTGAAGCCGCCGATATGCAAGGGCTGCGTCGCGTCGAAGCTGGAGTTGAGGTTGACCTTGCCGGTATCGAGCGCCATGGCGAGCGAGAAGGTCTTGAAGGTCGAGCCCATCTCGAACGTGCCGTTCGACATGCGGTTCAGCCAGCCTTCCTTGGCGCCTTCGAGCGGGTTGTTCGGATCGAAATCCGGTGCCGATGCCATGGCGAGCACTTCGCCCGTGTGGATGTCGAGGACGACGGCGCCCGCACCCTTGGCCTCGTAATTCTTCACGGCGTTGACGACGATATCGCGCACGATGTTCTGCACGCGGATATCGATCGACAGCTTCACCGGCTCCAGCGGCTGGTCGCTGGTCATGCCGACCATTGCGAGATCGGCCAGCCCCTGGTCGTCGATGTATTTCTCCATGCCGGCAACGCCGCGATTGTCGATGTTGACGTAGCCGAGGATATGCGCGGCGGTCGCGCCGCCGGGATAGAAGCGACGCTTCTCCGGGCGGAAGCCGATGCCGGGAATGCCGAGCGCCAAGATCTGGCTCTGCTGCTTCGGCGACAGCTGGCGGCGCAGCCAGGCAAAGTGCGAATTGCGGTTGGCGAGCTTCTTGTAGGTGCCCTTCATGTCGAGATCGGGCAGCACGGTCGTCAGCTTTTCGACGGCCTCGTCGGCATCGACGATCTTGTTCGGCTCGGCAAACAGCGAGACGGTGCGAATGTCGGTCGCCAGCACTTCGCCGTTGCGATCGAGAATATCCGGGCGCGACGCCAGCAGGCGGTCGGGCGGCAGGATGCTGGATACGACGTCGGGGTCACGCACCGCGTATTCGACGAGACGTCCGCCGATGACGCAGTAGACGCAGACGAAGGCGAAGGCCAGAAGGCCGACGCGGCTCTTGGCCTGGCCGCTGCGCTTCTTGCGCGAGCCCTGGATCGACACGCTGCCTGATGGACCGCCGAACCGGCTGTAGACGCCGGAAGAGAAATGGGCCTGGCTCTTGGCAACCATGATGCGTGAAAGAAAGGACATCTCTACTCCACAGATCCGGTTGTCATTTCGTCTTCTTCCTCGACGGGCTTCGCCACGACCTTCGGCTTCGGCTTGCCGGTCTTGGCGTCGGCAATCTCCGGCACGGGCACCTGCGCCTTCAGCATCGGCAGCTCCTTGGCATGCACCAGCGAGGTCGAGACCGTCGGCTGCAGCTGCAGCTCGCTATTGTAGTTGTTGACCAGCCGCTCCAGGCGGTTCGGCTGCGATTGCAGCGCCCAGTCGGCCTTCAGGAGATCGATCGTGTCCTTCTCGAGCTTGATCTCCGCTTCGAGGCGGTGAACCTCCTCGAGCTTGAGTTCGGCCCGATGCTTGATCGTATAGGTCACGGCGGCCGCGGCCGTCATGACGCCAACAAGAACGAGGTCGAAGGTTCTCAGCATATCAGGCTCCGAGCTTTCCGAGGCTTGCGAGGTTGGGCAGTCCGAAGATCGACATGTCGGCGGCTTCCGCAGGCGCGGTGGTTCTGAGACCCGCACGCAGCTTGGCGGAACGCGCGCGTGGATTGACCTCGGCTTCCGCGTCGCTTGCCGACACCATCGGCTTGCCGATCCGGTCGAAGGTGGCGGCGCGCTCGTGCGCGATCGGCATGTGGCGCGAGCCGGATGCCTTGCCGGCGCGATCGGAGAAGAAGGTCTTGACGATGCGGTCTTCCAGCGAATGGAAGGTGACGACCACGAGACGGCCACCCGGCTTCAACGCCTGCTCTGCCGCAAACAGCGCCTGAGCCAGCTCGCCGAGTTCGTCGTTGACGAAGATGCGCAGCGCCTGGAACACCCGCGTCGCCGGATGGATCTTGTCCTTCATCTTGCGCGGCGTGACGATCTCGATCAGGCCCGCCAGATCGCGCGTCGTCTCGAAAGGCTTCTCGGCGCGGCGCTTCTCGATCGCATGCGCGATGCGCGGCGACTGGCTCTCCTCGCCGAGGAAATGGAAGATGCGGATGAGTTCGGCCACCTTGGCGCGATTGACGACATCGGCGGCGGAAACGCCGGATGCCGACATGCGCATGTCGAGCGGTCCGTTTTTCTGGAAGGAGAAGCCGCGATCGGCCTCGTCGATCTGCATCGACGACACGCCGATATCGAGCACGACGCCATCGAGGCCGCCGGCCGGCGCGTGATCGGCCAGCTGCGAGAATTGCGAGTGAATGAGCTTCAGGCGACCGCCATGCGCCTCGACCAGCGCCTGCCCGCCCGCGATCGCCGTCGGATCGCGATCGAGCGCGATCACCTCGGCACCACCAGACAGGATGGCCGACGTGTAACCGCCTGCGCCGAAGGTGCCGTCGACAATGACCTTGCCGGCAGCAGGCTCCAGCGCCGTCAGCACCTCGTTGAGAAGAACCGGAATGTGGCGAACCGGTCCGCCACCGGCATCAGTTGAACCTTCGCCAGGATTCGCCGCCATTCCGTTCCCTCGTGTTACGAGGAACGCTTGCCCGCCAGCCTGCGCTCCTCTCGTGCTCGTTGCTGCACAGCCTGAAATTCCTTCGGCTGCCACAGCTGAAAATGATCCGCCCGACCGACGAAGGTCACTTCGTCCGAGATACCGGTGAAGTCGCGAATGAAATCCGTGACCATCAACCGCCCCTCGGCGTCGAGCTTCATGAAGACCCCGCCCCCATGAATGAGAAGCGACATCTCGTTCGCTTCCGGCGAAAACGGATCTTCCGCAGCGATCTGCCGCTCGAACCTTTCGAGAAGGTCCGAACCGCCGACGCTGATCGCCGGAAACACAAAATCCTGGAAGCAGTACAAATCCTGGATGTTGCTCTGCGCCATCACCGATCGAAACGCCGCGGGCACGGAGACCCTGCCCTTGGAATCGATCCTGTTGGTCGCATGTGAAAGGAAGCGGCCCATGACACGAAACATCCGTTCCCGAAAGAGCCCGGACAGCGATTAGGCGCCCCGAACCCCATTTCTCAGACACAGCTTCGCCAGCTGGATGGACGACATTCCATCCAGCGTCTCCGGTGAGGAGTACGCCTTTACTTTGCGATTGGTGGGCACTTGATTGCCCTTGCGCAGTGCAGGAATGGGATAACATGGGACCATATGGGCGTCAATGGGAAACGCCCGTCTCACGATGAGCGCAGTATCGAAAATTTATAAGCTGTTAAGTTTAACAAAGGGTTATGAACACCCGAATTCTCAGGCTCCGAAGCGCCCCAAAGCGGCACCGCATCTTGCGGCGAAAAACATCCCCGGTTGCGGAAAATGAATTCGAACACGCCGCGCAGGTGAAAATCGAAAAACTCAACTTTAAATGCGCATCTGGTCGTGAACACCTCGAACCACCTCCCCGTTCACCCGCATGTGTTCATCCGGCATTTCATGCCTACTATGTCGTTAACGGAAAATAATGTATTTTAGATATCATGCATACACAAAGACAAAAACATATCCATTTGCAGAACAAACTAAGAAAGCACGGAGAAAATCCATGGCGAGTTTTAGCTTCAAGGGAATGTTGGCTGGAATGAAGTCGCCGAATACTCAGCCTCCACTGAAGAAAGTCGGCATGACTTCTGAAATTCAGTGTGTAAACTGTGGAAAACTACTCAAGCGATGGTCGGCACTTTCGCTGAGCAGCACCGTTTGCGAGGAGTGTCTTCGCCAGCCACCAACGTCTCACTGAGCCCTAAAGGGCCAGTGAAATCGTATGGACGTCGATGAAAAGACAATCGCCAGTTGGCCTGTAAGCCGGGTTCTGTATGGCTCCGGCCGAAACCGGAACGTGGCAGCCATTCCTCTGGGACAACGTTTGCACGTTGCCTCTCGCAACCCACCCGGATGACTGGCCTGGAAACCAGCCGGACGGCTTGCGCCGTCCGCGTCATCCCTATTCGGTCTTGCTCCCGGTGGGGTTTACCTTGCCATCGCCGTTGCCGGAGACGCGGTGGGCTCTTACCCCACCCTTTCACCCTTACCTGCCGAAGCAGGCGGTTTGCTTTCTGTGGCACTTTCCCTGAGGTCGCCCTCGCCGGACGTTATCCGGCACCGTGTTTCCGTGGAGCCCGGACTTTCCTCACCCTACCGTCTTTCGACATTGGTAAAGCGCGGCTGCCCGGCCAACTGGCCCGGCTCCCTTAACCGAGACTGGGAGCGAATGCCAACAAAATATCGCGTCAGGCTTCGCGGAAATACGGTTTGAAATCCGTCGCGTAGCCCTGTCCGTTGATTCGACCTTCGAGCAGCAGCAACGCGCCGAGCCGGCCGATCTCGTCCGAGCTCTTGGCAGCCGTGCCGCAACCGCCCGTGAGAACGCCGATGCGGGGCGACGCGGTATAGCCGATCATCGGATGCCCGCTCGGCGTAAACGAGACGACGCAGGAGCCGCTTGAGGTGGAGACAGGCCGAAGCTCCGGCACGACCCGTTCGATCAGCCGCGTCAGATGCGACTGGACGCTCTCGCGCCCATCGGTCTTGAACCAGTCCCGCAGCTCAGGCTCGCGGTCCAGCCTGACATCATCGGGGTCGCCGCCGATCTTCATGTAGACCTTGCCGTCGGGATAGCGGATCGGCGGCAGCATGTAGAAATCGTCGAGACCATCGACGCCATGCGAGATCAGCGACGGCATGCCGGCAAACCGTGCGGCGGCGGCCTCGTCGACCTCGTAGAAAGCGATGGTGCGCGCATAAACCCTCAGATCAACAGGCTGCGGCAAGAGATTCTCCGCAATGGAAAAACCGCCGGCAGCGAGCAGCACCTTCTCAGCCCGGTATGCCTTACCGTCGGCCGTCTCGACGGCGGCCAGACCGCCCTCGTCGCGTATCGACACCGCGACCTGGCGGATGACCGAAGCCCCGGCCCTCTCGGCGGCGATCGATTGCGCCCTGACCAGATTGCGCGGGCTGATGTAGCCGGCGCCCGTCGGCTCATGAACACCCTCGGTACCGTCGGCAAAAGCAAAGAACGGAAACCGCGCCTTCAGGCCGGCATCGTCGAGCAGCGCCGTCTCGACACCAAGCGACCGGGCTGCCGCCGATGTCCGCTCGACATAGGTATCAGCCCCGCCGCGCCGGGGGCCGACCACAAGGCAGCCGGCGGGCGTATAGAAGGAAACGCCGCTCTCTTGCTCGATCTCGGCGTAGCGGCCGATCGAGCGATTGGCGAGAAGCGCCCAATCACGGTCGGGATCAATGGTGCGGGTGATGCGCCCCTCGTCGTAATGGCTGGCGAAGACGCCGTCATGCCGCTTGCGATCCTCAGGCTCGTCCGGGCCGATGACGGCAACGCCATCGGTCGCTTTCGCCAGATGTCGGGCGGCAGCAGCACCCATCATGCCACGGCCGACGATGATATATTTGAAATCCACGCTCATGACCGTCCCCATCTATCGAAAAGAAGGCGTCAACTGCCGGCCGAAATCGGCCTCTCCGAGCGCGCCTTCCGCAAGCAGCACCGCACCCAGCCGCCCGAGTTCGTCGGACGACTTCGCGGCGACGAAATTGCCGCCCGTCAGCACCGCGATGCGTGGCGATGAGGTGAAACCGGCATAGGGATACGCAGTCGGCGTGAAGGTCGCGACGCAGGGCGCCGATGTCACCGGGCAACCGCCAAGGTCGGGCATCAGTTCCAGCGCTGTCGCCACCAGCAGGTCGCGCTCGGCGGAGTCGCCATCCGACCGGAACCAGGCCCCGGCATCCTGAAGCGTATCGAAGCTGCGCGTCTCGGTATCGCCGCCCAGCTTCAGATAGGTCTTGCCGTCGGGATAAAGCACCGGCGGGAGAATATAGACATGATCCTCGTCGCGATCGCCGAACACGATGCTCGACGGCATGCCGCCGAAGATCGCCTTTTCGCGCTCGCCGAGCTCGTAGAACACGACCGTTCGCGCCGCGACGCGGGTATCCACGGGCGCAGGGAGAAGCTGATTGAAATTGCTGAAACCGCCGGCCGCGACAAGCACGCGCTCCGCCGTATAAATTCGGTCGCCGACGCTCACCTCGACATGGGAGCCGGTATCCTGGACGCTGGTTACCGTCGCATCGATGATGGTGACGCCGCCCGCCTCTGCAAGCACCGCCTGAGCGCGCACCAGGGCGCGCGGATTGACATGGCCGGCGCGGCGTTTCTCGTAATAGCCGCTGAAGCTCTCCCTCAGGGTGAACTCAGGAAAACGCTGGCGCAGGGTGGAGGGATCCAGCACCTCATACTCGACGCCGAGCCCGTCGGAGACCTCGATCGCGCGTCCGAGATAGCCCTGCCCCGGCTGCGGCACCGGGCCGGCGAACAGGCATCCGGCTTCGGTGAAGAAGGAGATGCCGCTCTTCGCCTCGATCTCGGCGTAACGGTCGAGAGAACGGGCGGCAAGCGTCGCCCAGACGATATTGTCGTCGAAGGTGCGGGTAATGCGCGCCTCGTCATAGTGGCTCGCGAACACGCCGTGATGGCTCTTGCGCTCGACAGGCTCGCTCGGGCCGATCAGCGCCACCGCTTCGATCATCGCGCTGAGATGGCGGGCCGCAGCCGCGCCCATCATTCCGCGCCCGATTATGATCGCCTTGAAATCACATGCCATGTCTCACCTCGTTTCAAGGTGAGATAGCACGATCTGCAAGTTGAATCATATTGTTAAGTCATGCCCTCAGGTGATTCAGCCACAAGCGCTTTCGCCCGTGGCTATCCCACGCTGGCGATCAGTTGATCATCGCCAGCACCTTGCCGCAATAGGCCTTGGAAACCGGGTTCATGCGGGTCGCCGCGTGGCCGGCATTGTACTTGAGGATGGTATCGCAGGTCTCGCCGCCACCAAGCGTATGGGCAGCCGCCAGATACTTCATGCCATACTTGATGTTGGTATCGGGATCGAAAAGGCCCTTGCTGGAACCCGAGTAGCCCATCATGCGAGCCGTCGCCGGCTTGATCTGCATGAGGCCGATTTCGCCGGCGCTGCCGCGAGCATTCGGATTGTAGTTGCTTTCGACGCGAACCACGGCATGCGCGAGTTCGACCGGAACGTTGTACTCTTTGGCGTACTTGACGATGATCGCCGCATACTTGCTGCCGGGCATGTCGGGCATCGCGAAACCGGACGTACGGTCGACGGTGTTGAGTGCCACGGTCTTCTGGGCCTTATCGGTCTTGGCGACCTTCTGCACCCTCTGGGTCTTGTGAACTTTCGGAGCCTTCTTCGAGGCCACTTCGGCCGTTTTGGCCTTCTCTGTCTTTTGCGTCTTGAGTGTCTGCGTCGTCTCTGTCGCTTGCGCTCTATTGCCCCATTCGCCTGCGTTTGCGCAATTGAATCCCATCAGCAGTGTGCTGGCGCACACCACAGCAGAAATAATCTTTCTCATGTAGTCCAGATACTCCAAGCAAAAGAAAAGCCGCGTATAAATGAAATCCGAACGCAGCATAAATTCGCATCAATACTCAAAGTATCAGCGATATTTCTTTTCTGTTTCAATTGACGGCGGTCGACAACACACAACAAAACAACCGGCGCCGTTTAGCGACTGCGGTTAGACCATCGCATTGAGGAGATAATAGGGAAAACATGTGGCAGCGCGGCAAACCCGTAAAATCTAGGGGTATATGCCGGCAAATCGCCCCGGTCTCAGGCGCCGTAGCGCGGCAGGGCCGATAGCAACCGATGCAGCGTGTCGATCGTCGAGAAATCGGCGATCCCGTCCACCCTTTCCGGCCTGAAATGGCGCTGAAAGGCTTCGATTTCGCCGGCCATCTTGTCGGAAAATTCGCCTGTGATCTCAGTGCCGTAACCGTAGAGCGACAGCATCGACTGCAGCGCTTCGACAGGCTGGCCCTGGTCGCCGCGCTGGAAGAAGCGTCCGCCGGTGATCGCGGCCGGTGCCACCCAGTGGCCGACGCCCCTCGAGTGCAACAATCCCCAGGGGAAGTTTTCACCCGGATCAAGCTTGCGCCGAGGGGCGACATCGGAGTGCCCAAGCACCCTTTCCGGGGTGATTGACCAACGTTCGCCGCAGTCGCGACACAATTCGATCACCGCATCGATCTGCGCCTGCGGATACTCGGGGCAACCGCCCGGATGTCCCGCATTGGCGATCTCGATGCCGATCGAAGACGAGTTGATATCGGTCTCGCCCTGCCAGATGCTCTTGCCGGCGTGCCAGGCGCGCCGCGCCTCTGGAACGAGCTGCACGACGTCGCCATTCTCATGCACGAAGTAATGGCACGAGACCTGGCTCTCTTCGCGACAGAGCCAATCAAGCGCTCCGTCCGCGGTCGGCATGCCTGTATAGTGCAGAATGATCATATCGGGCTTTCGCCCGTCGACGCGCTCGCCATGGTTCGGCGACGGCCGTACGCTGGCTTTGGTGTAGTCTGCCTCAAAGGCGGTCATGCGGCGCGGCGTTCCTTCTCGATCGCCTCGTAGGCGGCATTGAGCGCCGCCATGCGTTCATTGGCAATCGCATGGAACTCGGCCGGCACGCCGCGCGAGATCAGCCGGTCCGGATGATGCTCGCTGACGAGACCGTGGTAACGGCGACGGATCGTCGGGAAATCATCCGACGGCGAAACGCCGAGCACCTTGTAGGGATCGCCGCCGATCGACACATGCCGCGCGGCAATCTGCTCGAAGCGCTGCTCGCTCATGTGGAAGATCTCGGCCACATGCGCCAGGAACGCGAATTCCTTCTCATGGATGACGCCATCGGCCTTGGCGATATGGAATAGGCCATCGAGCACTTCTTCCAGAACCGGGCAATTGGCGGCGCAGGTCACGCACAGCGTCGAAAGTCGCTCCGCATAGGCCTCGTAGCCGGCCACATCCTGGCGCGCGAGATTATAGAGACGCGCGACGTTGGCGGCCTGATCGTCGGGGAATTCGAAAATCTCGCGGAAGGCCTGGACCTCCTTCTCGCTGACGATCCCGTCGGCCTTCGCCATCTTCGCCGACAGCGCGATGATCGCGACCGAAAACGCCACCTTGCGCCGGGTCTCGGGATCGCCTTCAAAGACCGTGCGAACAGCCTCGACCACGGCGGAAAGCGCATTTCCCGCAGCGTTGCCTATGGCGTTCAGCAGTTTTTCCCAGAAGGACATCAGGTCTCTCGTCTAATAAAAGGAGAAACACCTTGAACAAATAAAGGTTGCCTTTGCAAGACGGGGATTGGCCGCAGGGTTGAAAACACCTTTCACAATTCGGTAATGGTCGCATGTAACCGAAACATTCGCGCTCTTTGCCGGCCACCCGCCCGATGACCTCGTGACGCTTTGTCGCGCCGCATCGAGACGTCTTGGAACGGACGCGCTGACGATTTCCACAATCCAATCCAAATCGCGGTTGCGGCTTGAACCGATTAGATCAGCGCCTGCGGGCGACTTGCTTGCTTGACCGCGCTGCAACACGCATTTTTCACAGAAACAACACTTTACACCATCCGCGCTCTGCCGCATCCATGCACGACCGAACCAAGTTTAGACACGGATAGCGGAGACACCCATGGCCAAGAAAAAAGTCGCAATGCTCACGGCAGGAGGCCTTGCGCCTTGCCTCTCTTCGGCCGTCGGCGGGTTGATCGAACGCTACACCGACATTGCTCCCGATCACGAACTGATCGCCTACCGCTCCGGCTACCAGGGCGTGCTTCAGGGCGACAGCATCAAGATCACCCCTGAGATGCGCGAGAAGGCCTATCTGCTGCATCGCTACGGCGGCTCGCCGATCGGTAACAGCCGCGTCAAGCTCACCAACGCCGCCGACTGCGTCAAGCGCGGCCTCGTCAAGGAAGGCGAAAACCCGCTCCGGGTCGCGGCCGAGCGCCTCGCCAATGATGGCGTCAGCATCCTCCACACGATCGGCGGCGACGACACCAACACGACGGCCGCCGACCTCGCCGCCTATCTCGCCGCCAACGGCTACGACCTGACGGTGGTCGGCCTGCCGAAGACCGTCGACAACGACGTTGTCCCCATCCGCCAGTCGCTCGGCGCCTGGACGGCGGCCGAAGTCGGCGCGCACTTCTTCGACAATGTCAGCAACGAGCAGACTGCCGCTCCCCGCACCCTCATCATCCATGAAGTCATGGGCCGCCACTGCGGCTGGCTGACGGCGGCAACCGCCCGCGCCTACCTGAAGCGCACCCGCAACAATGAATATGTCGACGGCATGATGACCAATGCCGGCATGAAGAGCATCGACGCGGTTTATCTGCCTGAAACGCTGTTCGACCTCGAAGAAGAATCGGCGCGCCTAAAGGAAATCATGGACCGCACCGGCCATGCGACCGTCTTCGTCTCGGAAGGCGCGTGCCTCGACGCCATCGTCGCCGAGCGCGAGGCAGCCGGCGAAACCGTCAAGCGCGACGCCTTCGGCCACGTGAAGATCGACACGATCAATGTCGGCGGCTGGTTCCAGAAGCAGTTCGCGAGCCTGTTGAACGCCGAGCGTTCGCTGGTCCAGAAATCCGGCTATTTCGCCCGCTCCGCGCCTGCCAATGGCGACGATCTGCGCCTGATCCAGAGCATGACCGACCTCGCCGTCGAGAGCGCCTTGAACAAGGTCTCGGGCGTCACCGGCCACGACGAGGGCCAGAACGGCAAGCTGCGTACCATCGAATTCCCGCGCATCAAGGGCGGCAAGGCTTTCGACACCTCCGTCAAGTGGTTCGGCGAACTGATGGACGAGATCGGCCAGAAATACGAAGACGCATGATTGACGCAGGCGAGATATGATGTCTTTGCTTGTCCTCTAATGAAAGAGGAGGAGATTCCATGTCGCTCGAAGCTTGGCTAGCATTTGCTGCCGCATCGGCAATCATGCTGGCTATCCCAGGGCCGACGATCCTCCTCGTCGTATCTTATGCGCTCGGCCACGGCCGCAAGACAGCCTTTGCGACCGTGAGCGGCGTGGCGCTCGGCGATTTCACCGCGATGACGGCATCTCTGTTCGGCCTCGGCGCGCTGCTGGCCGCATCGGCGACGCTGTTCACCGTCCTGAAGTTCATCGGCGGCGCCTATCTGATCTGGCTCGGCATCAAGCTCTGGCGGGCGCCGATCATTGACGGCCCGATGGCCGACAATGACAATCTGCCTGAGGAAAAATCGCTGAAGATCTTCCTCCACGCCTATGTGGTGACCGCGCTCAACCCGAAGAGCATCGTGTTCTTCGTCGCCTTCGTACCGCAGTTCCTCAACCCGGCACTTCCGTTCTTCGGCCAGATGCTGATCATGGAAGCCACCTTCCTGGTGCTCGCGACCATCAACGCCTCCACTTACGCGCTTGCCGCGCACGCCGCGCGGGGCCTGATTCGCAAGGCTGCCGTGCAGCGCGCGGTCAATCGCACGGGCGGCACATTGCTGATTGCAGCCGGCGCCGTGACCGCCGGATATCGCCGCATCGCTGCCTGAAAATCTCAGGTTACCGACCGCGAAAAGCTCAAGAAATTTTCCGTGGGTTGCCGCAAAGCAACGAATAGGTTAATTGGCAATTCAGGGCTTAAGGTTTTTGGTAACTTTTGACGCTGCCGGGGTGGCGCGTTTTCACGAGAGTGAGAGTATGGCAGCGATCGGTTTTTCCGGCTTTAAACGCAATCTCATCGTATCCACGATGCTGTGCTGCGTTGCTGCTGGCTGCTCGAGCGTCGAATACACATCCCAGGCAGATTTGATGGCCGAGCAGGTCGTCGTCCCAACGCCAAAGCCCGGCGAAGACGCGATGTTCGCGGCCATTCCAGCAGGCGAAGGCACACCTGGTACTCAGATCGGCGGCGACCAGACCGCTGCGTCCGTGGCAACCGCCGCCATGCCGGCAGTCGATTCGGCTCAGCAGACCGCGCAGTTGCAGCCCGCCGCTTATGGCCAGATCCCGCTGACACCTGAAATGACCGCGATCCAGTCCGTGGTGCCGACACCGCGACCGGGTGCTCCGTCGACCGAACTCGCTTTCGCCGCCAGCCCGCAGAACAATGCCATTGCCGCCCTTTCGGCGATCGACACCACGCCGCATTCGATGATGGACTACGGCTTCGACACATCGGGCCCGATGGACCCGCCGACCGCGCCGCCCATGTTCGGCGACAATGACAGCGACGACGATGGCGCGCCGACGGTCGAAAAGAGCGCGATCACCAAGATCATCGAAAAGTATTCGCAGATTTACAAAGTGCCCGCCACGCTGCTTCACCGCGTCGTTCATCGCGAAAGCCGGTACAACCCGAAGGCCTACAACAAGCGCGGTTACTTCGGCCTGATGCAGATCAAGTACAACACCGCCAAGTCGATGGGTTACGACGGCCAGCCTGAAGGCTTGTTCGACGCCGAAACCAACATCAAATATGCCGCGAAGTATCTCCGCGGCGCATGGCTGGTGTCCGACAACAGCGAAGACAACGCCGTCAGGCTCTATGCCCGCGGCTACTACTACGACGCCAAGCGCAAGGGCATGGACGACATCGCCCACGGCAACTACTAAGCCCTACAGCCCCAAAGGCTCTATTGCGCGGGATCGGCAGACGCCGATCGGGTCGGCGGCGGCAGCGTCGCCAGTATCTCGTTCAGCAGAATTTCCGGCCGGTATCTGAGCCAGCTCGGTGTCAGCCCGAGCCTGACCATGACGAGACTGGCCGACGGCACGATTACCATGCTCTGCCCGTCATGTCCTTCCAGCCAGAAGGCGTCGTCCGGAATGCCGGTCTCCCCGCTCCTACCGCTGCCGGGCGGACGAAGCCAGGCTTGGCCATGCGAATACATGCCGCCGGAGGATGCCGTCGGCGTGCGCATCATGCTCATGAAGCTCTCGGGCAGCAGCCGCTCACCGTTCCAGACGCCATCCTGCAACAGGAACTGCCCGAACCGCACCCAATCGCGCGCCGTAGCATAGAGATAGGAGCTACCGGCGAAAGTTCCGCGCGCATCGACCTCGAACACCGCGCTCGACATGCCGAGCGGATCGAATAGGGCCGTCCTCGGATAATCGATCGCCTGCTTCTCGTTGCCCAAGCGATCCATCCAGATGCGGGAGATCAACACGGATGTTCCGCTGGAATAATTGAACTGCGTGCCGGGATCCTCGTCGAGATCAAGGCTTGCCGGCAGCGCCGTCTGGTCCGCGTCGAGATAGAGCATCCGGGTGACGTCAGCCACCGTGCCGTAGTTCTCGTTGAACCTGAGGCCGCTCTCCATCCCAAGCAGCTGCCCAAGGGTGATCTGCGACCGCTTGTCGTCGCGCCATTGCGGGAACAGCCCAGCATCACCGGCATCGATCTTGCCGTCGAGCATCAACCGGCCGACGAGCGCGGCATTGACCGTCTTGGTCATCGACCAGCCGATCAATGGCGTTTGCGGACCAAAGCCCTTGCCGTAGCTTTCGGCGACGATCTTGCCATCATGGACGACGACAACCGCACGCATGTTTTCACCGGTCAAACGGGGGTCGGCGAGCAGCGCTGAGATCGCCGCATCGTTTTCGATCGGCAGCACGGGGGCGTCTTCAGAAGGCTTCGTGACGACGGGCTCGGGCACCGCCTTTCTCGCGGCGGCGAAATCGCCATCCGGCACGGCCGTGCAGCCGAGACCATCGCGGTAGATCGCATAATTGGCGGCAAACAGCCCGAGGATGCGCGCCGTCACTTGCTTGCCGGCCTCATCGACATGCACGCGAATCAGCCTCAGCAGGGGATTTCCGGGCGCCTGGACATCTTCGGCAAGCACGGTGTTTGCGTCGCGCCCGGCCAGGAAGACATTCGAGCAGACGATCTTCGCGGCATAGCCGTCGCCGATCCTCAGCAGCTCCGGCGGCCTGACATAAAGCCAGGCAGCACCCGCAACGACGATGACGGCAACGCCTGCAGCCGCCGCCTTCAAGATACGCAGAACACGTCCCATAAGCGCCCCTCCGAACCGATAGAGAAGCAGGAAAATTGTCGTTTAGAAAGCCCCGTCAAGTCCCGGCCGTTCCCAATTGCGCGAGGCGCCCGCAGCCAGGCCGCCCACAGGCAACGTCATCAAACTGTAGCGCCGCCGCGTTAAACGCCCTGAACGCTAAATGTTGAGAGACTCACTTATGACGGAATTTGCCCCGGATGCCGGCTTCCGCAAGAACCGGAAACTCAAGGCAGCTCTTCTCCGCCACAAGGCCTTTTCGAAAGAGGGTCTGTCCGAACGTCTTTTCGGGCTGCTCTTTTCCGGCCTCGTCTATCCGCAGATCTGGGAAGATCCCGATCTCGACATGAAGGCGATGGAGCTCGAGCCTCATCACCGCATCGTCACCATCGGCTCCGGCGGCTGCAACATGCTCGCCTATCTCTCGCAGAGCCCGGCCTCGATCGACGTCGTCGACCTCAACCCGCATCATATCGCGCTGAACAAGCTGAAGCTTGGCGCCTTCCGCCACCTTCCCGCCCATGCCGATCTCGTTCGCTTCCTGGCAAGACCGAACCAGTCCGCAAACAGCCAGGCCTTCGATCGCTTCCTCTCGGCCAATCTGGATGAGGCCACGAGCAACTACTGGAACGGCCGCAAGTTCGGCCGCCGCCGCATCACGGTCTTCGATCGCAACATCTACAAGACGGGCCTGCTCGGCCGCTTCATCGGCGCCGCCCACCTTCTCGCCCGCGTCCACGGCATCGACCTCACCGGCGTCGCCAAGGCGAAGACGATGGAAGAACAGCGCCAGCTCTTCGACGAGAAGATCGCGCCTCTGTTCGAAAAGCCTGTCGTGCGCTGGATCACCAGCCGCAAGAGCTCGCTCTTCGGCCTCGGCATTCCGCCACAGCAGTATGACGAGCTCGCAAGCCTCGCCGCCGACAATTCGATCGCGCCGGTTCTGCGCCACCGCCTGGAAAAGCTCACCTGTCATTTCCCCATGCAGGAAAACTACTTCGCCTGGCAGGCCTTCGCCCGCCGCTATGCCGATGAAGGCGAAGGTCCGCTGCCGACCTACCTGAAGGCGGAGCACTACGAGGCGATCCGCGCCAATGTCGACCGCGTCAGCGTCCATCACGCAAGCTTCACCGAACTGCTGGCCGGCGAGCCGGCCGCCTCGCGCGACCGCTACATCCTGCTCGACGCGCAGGACTGGATGACGGACCAGCAGCTGAACGACGTCTGGTCGGAAATTTCGCGCACCGCCCGCGACGGCGCCCGCGTCATCTTCCGCACCGCCGCCGAAAAGAGCATCATCGAAGGCCGTCTCTCGCCCGCCATCCGCGACCAGTGGACATATCTCGAGGACCGCTCGCTCGAACTGACCGCGCTCGACCGCTCGGCGATCTACGGCGGCTTCCACATCTATGTGAAGAAGCCATGAGCCAGACAGATATGAGCCCGGTGGACGCCCCCTCTGAGAAACATGCCGACCTGATGGACGGCATGTATCGCTACCAGCGCCATATCTATGACCTGACGCGCAAATACTATCTCCTTGGCCGCGACCAGACGATCCGCAATCTCGACATTGAGCAGGGCGCCACGCTGCTCGAGGTCGGCTGCGGCACCGGCCGCAATCTCGCGCTGGCCCACCGGCACTATCCTCAGGCCAGGCTCTACGGCCTCGACATCTCGCAGGAAATGCTTATCTCGGCCCGCAAGACCTTTGCGGGTCTGAACACCTCAGCCGATTTCCGCGTCGCCGACGCCACGGCCTTTGACGCCCGCGATTTCGGCGTCGATGGTTTCGACCGGGTGATGATCTCCTACGCGCTGTCGATGATCCCCGATTGGGAGCGCGCGATCGACGCATCGCTCGCGGCGCTTGCCCCCGGCGGCCAATTGCACATCGTCGATTTCGGCCAACAGGAAGGCTTGCCCGGCTGGTTCCGCGCCCTGCTGCGCTCCTGGCTCGACAAGTTCCACGTCACGCCGCGCGCGACGCTGCGAGAGGTCCTGCAGGCCAAGGCTGAACAGGAAAATGCCCAGCTGATCTTCAAGACGATCGGCGGCGGTTATGCCTGGCGCGCGATAATAATTAAGGCCGCTAATATTTAGCTTGAAACTAACCGATTTTTTACGTTGATATGGTGAATAGAGAGGGCATCTAAGCGCTGGACGCGTCAATTCGAAGGTCAGGCTGTGGGGCAAAAAGATCATTCGGTTCACGACGGAACATCCATGCGCCGGCTTCTGTTATGCGTATTGCCCCTTGCCCTCATGCTCGCTGGCTGCACCTCCTCGGGCTATGACTATCTCTCCACCGCCTCGATAAAGCCGAAGATGCGCTTCCAGGACACCGATCCGCAGGATTTCGGGCCTAAGCATCCGCAGCAAAACGCCATCCACGGTATCGACATCTCCAAGTGGCAGGGCGATATCGACTGGCAGACGGTGCGCAAGTCGGGCGTCGACTTCGCCTTCATCAAGGCGACCGAAGGCAAGGACCGCATCGATCCGCGCTTCAGCGAATACTGGCAGGAAGCCCGCCAGGTCGGCATTCCGCACGCCCCCTATCACTTCTACTATTTCTGCTCGTCCGCCGACGAGCAGGCGGACTGGTTCATCAGCAACGTGCCGAAGGAATCCATGAAGCTGCCGCCGGTGCTCGATGTCGAGTGGAACGGTGAATCGAAGACCTGCCGCACGCGCCCCGATCCCGAGACCGTGCGCTCCGAGATCAAGCGCTTCATGGACAGGCTCGAAGCCTATTACGGCAAGCGGCCGATCATCTACACCTCGGTCGACTTCCACCGCGAAAATCTCGACGGCTATTTCCAGGATTATCACTTCTGGGTTCGCTCCGTCGCGAAGCACCCCGAGGTCACCTATGCCAACCGTCGCTGGGCCTTCTGGCAGTACACCTCGACCGGCGTGATCCCTGGGATCAAGGGCCCGACTGACATTAACGTGTTCGCGGGTTCGGCGAAGAACTGGAATAACTGGGTCGCTGCCGTATCCAAGGATAGGAATTCTTAGTAACGTCCCGTTTTCTTTCTTGCTTCTGTCACAATCATTTGGGACATCGACAGCAATTCAAGCAATGACGAGGATACACTCCATGCACCGCACGCCTGCAAGCCGTTCTGCGCTCGCTCTCCTCCTTGCCGCTGGTCTGGCGACCAGCGCGGCAGCGCAAACACCGGCCCCGGCCGCACCGGCCGGTCAGGCGCCCGCGACGGCGGCAGCCCCCGCCGCTCCGGCTGTCGCATGTGACGGCGATCTCTCCACCTTCCTCGCCGGCGTCAAGGCCGAAGCGATCGCAGCCGGCGCTTCCGCCGAAGCCGCCGACAAGGCGCTCGCCGGTGCCCAGATCGATCCGAAGGTGCTGAGCCGCGACCGCGCCCAGGGCGTGTTCAAGCAGACCTTCCTCGAATTCTCGCAGCGCACCGTCAGCCAGGCCCGCCTCGACATCGGCCGCCAGAAGATGAAGCAGTTCGCCGACGTCTTTTCGCGCGCCGAACAGGAATACGGCGTGCCCCCTGGTGTCATCACCGCCTTCTGGGCGATGGAAACCGATTTCGGCGCCGTGCAGGGCGATTTCAACACCCGCAACGCGCTTGTCACCCTCGCCCATGATTGCCGCCGTCCGGAACTCTTCCGCCCGCAGCTGATCGCGCTGATCGAGATGGTCCAGCACGGCGACCTCGACCCCGAGACCAACACGGGTGCCTGGGCCGGCGAAATCGGCCAGGTGCAGATGTTGCCGCGCGATATCATCGCCTACGGCATGGACGGCGACGGCGACGGCCATGTGCGCCTGAAGCAGAGCGGCCCTGATGCCATCCTGACCGCCGCCAAGTTCATCCAGCACCTCGGCTTCCAGAAGGGCCAGCCCTGGCTGCAGGAAGTCACCATCCCGCAGGATCTGCCCTTCGAGAAGTCGGGCCTCGGCGGCACGATGACGGCAGGTGAATGGTTCGCGCTTGGCGTCAAGCCGCGCAACGGCGACACCAACTTCGGCACGCTGCGCGGCGATCTCGTCCTGCCGCAGGGCCGCCTCGGACCGGCCTTCATCGCCTATCCGAACTTCGGCATCTATCTCGAGTGGAACAAGTCCTTCATCTACACCACCTCGGCCGCCTATTTCGCGACCCGCCTCTCCGGCGCCGAGCCCTATCTCAAGGGCACGCCTGAGCAGGGCCTGACCAACGACCAGATGAAGGAACTGCAGACCAAGCTCGACACGATGGGCCACGACGTCGGCGCCATCGACGGCATCCTCGGCTCCGGCACCCGCATCGCCATCCAGAAGCAGCAGCAGCGTCTCGGCATGCCGGCCGACGGCTGGGCAACGCCCGCCCTCCTCAACGCGCTCTGAGCGCCCGCGAGAAAGCTGAAAACGACGACAACAGCCGGGCCAAGCGCCCGGCTTTTTCGTTTTCCGATTTCGTGAGCGTTTTCAGCGGCCTGTACCGCGCCTGCAATCCGCCACAGGCGTAAACGGCGGGTCGCCCTTTTTTACGCTCCGTTAAAATGTGTGAATATTTTTCCGACCGATTTTGTCGTGAAAATTCAGCGAAGTAGCTTTTGTCACCAGTGGGAGATGTGACATTTTCGCCGCATCGCAGCAAAAAAAGCGCTTTCCAACTGCCACAGTCCCGACATATTATCAGCTCGTTAACGCGAGGAGACAGACATGGGACTGACACGATCCTTGAATGTCCTTTTGATCGGTGCGGCGTTTCTTTTCGTGCTGTCGATGCTTTTCATCTGACACAGGATGCCGCTTCAAACGGACTATGCCGAAACTCCTAGATAGCGCAGAGTTCATGAAACAGAAAAAGCGCAGGCCATCGCGGTCTGCGCTTTTTCAGTTCTATAGACTGTAAACTTCGCCTTGATCAGGCGGCGGCACCCGCGCTCTTGGCTGCGTTACGCTTGAAGCCGAGGTTCGTCAGAACCGCCGAGACCAGCGGCGCGCGGTTCATCGTATAGAGATGGAAATCCGAGATACCACGACGGGCCAGATCCTCGATCTGCTCGGCGGCGACATCGGCCGCGACCTTGGCGCGCTCTTCCGGCTTGTCGTCATAGCCCTCGAAGCGCTCGTCGAGAAATGCCGGGATGACGGTGCCGCAGGCGCCGGCGAAGCGCTTCAGCTGCGTCAGGTTCATGATCGGCATGATGCCGGGAACGACGGGGATGGTGATCCCGGCCGCCCGCACCTTCTCCAGGTAGCGCTCGAAATTGTCGTTGTCGAAGAAGAACTGCGTCAGCGCCCGGTTGGCACCGTTATCGGCCTTGCGCTTCAGCATGTCGATATCGGCGGCCACGTCGCGGCTTTCAGGATGCTTTTCCGGATAGGCCGAGACCGAGATTTCGAAATCGCCGAGTTCGCGCAGGCCGGCGACCAGCTCGGAGGCGTTGGCATAACCACCCGGATGCGGCGTATAGGGCGCGCCGACGCCATCGGGCGTATCGCCGCGCAGCGCCACGAAGTGCTTCACGCCAGCCTTGCGGAAGCTCTCGACGACGCTGTGCGTCTCTTCCTTGGTGGCGCCCACGCAGGTGAGGTGCGAGGCCGTGGCAAGCGGCGTTGAGCTGATGAAGCGCGACACGGTCGCAAGCGTCGGCGCCTTGGTCGTGCCGCCGGCGCCGTAGGTCACCGACACGAAGTCGGGATTCCAGTCCTGCAACTCGCTGACCGTCTTCCAGAGCTGGCCCTCGGCCTCTTCCGACTTGGGCGGAAAGAATTCGAACGAGATGCCGATCCTGTTGCGCGCGTCCTGGTTCAAAGCCATGTCAGTCTCTCCCGGCAAATGTGGGTGCGGCGTGATCGCTCTCGGCGGAGGCCATCAGGCGCCTGGGGTCGCGCGCGAGCCAGATGGTAACAGTTAGCCCCTGCCCGCTCTCGTGCCCCGGATGAAGATCGACGACCTGCTCGATATCGAGCCCCGCCTTGCGCAGCCAGTCGGTCATCGACTGGTGCGAGAAGCCGAGACGCACATGCGCGTGGTCGTCACGAAGATATTCCAGCGTGTGAGGCGCCAGATCGATGATGACGAGCCGTCCGCCCGGGCGCAGCATGCGTGCCGCTTCCCCAATGGCGATTTCCGGCTGGTCGAAGAAGTGCAGCACCTGATGGATCGTCACCAGGTCGAAATCCTGCGCCTCGAAAGGCAGGTTCAGGATATCGGCATGGCGCACCGAGGCCTTGGTGATGCCTGTCCGGTCGAGATTGGCGCGGGCGACGCTCAGCATGTCGCGGCTGGCATCGACGCCGATCGCGCGACGATAGAGCCCCGACAGAAGCTCCAGGATGCGGCCGGTGCCGGTGCCGAGATCGAGGAGCGAATCGATCGGCTGGTTGCCGAGCAGCCGGATCACGGCGGCATCGACTTCCTCGTCAGCGGCGTGCAGGCGGCGAAGCTCATCCCATTCGGCGGCGTTGCGGCTGAAATAGGCCTGCGCCCGCTCCGAGCGCTGGCGCTTGACGGCATCGAGCCGCTCGCCATCGCGCAGGATGACAGGATCGTTGTCGGAGGCATGCGCCAGAAGATTGCGCACGAAGCTCGCCGCCTTCCCCTCCTGCCGCAGCCGGAAATAGGCCCAGGCGCCTTCCTGGTAGCGATCGATGAGATCGGCTTCGCCAAGCAGCTTGAGATGGCGCGAGATACGCGGTTGGGATTGGCCGAGAATTTCGGTAAGATCGGTGACGGTCACGTCGCCGGCAGCCAGCAGCGCCAGAAGACGCAGGCGCGTCGGCTCGCCCGCCGCCCGCAGCACGTCCACCAACGCATCCAAACCTAGCCTGACGGGCTCACCCATATCCGATCCAATCAACATATAAAGATATCTTTATGTGAAATGATTTGGTCGTGCAAGCGGGATTTCGATCAGTTCACGAAATTCCCTGCGCAAATCGCGACATCTCTCCTCACAAAAAAGCCCCGGCGAACCGGGGCTTTTCTTGCAGTTGCTCTTCCGAGCGAAGGCTTATCGCGTCAGGCGCTTGTAGGCCTGGCTGCCCGGGTTCAGCGCGTCGGGACCGAGGCGGCGAACCTTGTCTTCTTCGTAGTCTTCGAAGTTGCCTTCGAACCATTCGACATGACCGTCGCCTTCGAAGGCCAGGATGTGCGTCGCCAGGCGGTCGAGGAACATGCGATCGTGGCTGATGATGATGGCGCAACCGGCGAAGGCTTCGAGCGCGCTTTCCAGCGCACCGAGCGTTTCCGTATCGAGGTCGTTGGTCGGTTCGTCGAGCAGCAGAACGTTGCCGCCGGCCTTCAGCATCTTGGCGAGGTGAACGCGGTTGCGCTGACCACCCGAGAGATTGCCGACCTTCTGCTGCTGATCACCGCCCTTGAAGTTGAAGGCGCCGCAATAAGCTCTGGAGTTCATGTCGAACTTGCCGAGCTTGATGACTTCGGCGCCGCCCGAGATTTCTTCCCAGACGGTCTTGTTGCCGTCGAGCGCATCGCGGCTCTGGTCGACATAGCCGAGATGAACGGTGTCACCGATGCGGATCGAGCCGGCATCCGGCTTTTCCTGGCCGGTGATCATCTTGAACAGCGTCGACTTGCCGGCGCCGTTCGGGCCGATGATGCCGACGATACCACCAGGCGGCAGCTTGATCGTGAGATCGTTGATCAGCGTGCGGCCTTCGAAGCCCTTGTTGATGCCTTCGAGCTCGATGACGACCTGGCCGAGACGCTCGGACACAGGGATAATGATCTGCGCATCGCCGGGGCGGATGTTTTCGGCCGCGTCGACCAGCTGTTCGTAGGCCTTGATACGGGCCTTCGACTTCGCCTGACGAGCCTTCGGGCTGGAAGCGATCCATTCCTGTTCACGCGACAGCGCCTTCTGGCGGCCGGCTTCTTCGCGGGCTTCCTGCTGCATGCGCTTGGCCTTCGCCTGCAGGTAAGCGGAGTAGTTGCCTTCGTAAGGAATGCCGCGGCCGCGGTCGAGCTCGAGAATCCAGCCCGTGACGTTGTCGAGGAAGTAGCGATCGTGGGTAATCATCATCACGGCGCCCGGATAATCGCGCAGGTGCTTTTCAAGCCATGCGATCGTTTCGGCGTCGAGGTGGTTGGTCGGTTCGTCGAGGAGCAGCAGGTCCGGCTGCGAGAGCAGCAGGCGGCAGAGCGCGATACGACGACGCTCACCACCCGAAAGCAGCGTGACGTCGGCATCCTTCGGCGGGCAGCGCAATGCTTCCATCGCCATCTCGACCTGCTGTTCGAGGTCCCAGAGATTTTGGCTGTCGATGATGTCCTGGAGCTTGGCGCCTTCGTCGGCGGTCTCGTCGGAATAGTTCATCATCAGTTCGTTGTAGCGGTCGAGCACGGCCTGCTTGTCGGCCACGCCTTCCATGACGTTCTCGAAGGCGTTCTTGGCCGGATCGAGATGCGGTTCCTGCTCGAGGTAGCCGACGGTCGCACCTTCGGCGAGCCAGGCTTCCCCGGTGAATTCCTTGTCCTGGCCGGCGATGATGCGTAGCACGGTCGACTTACCGGCGCCGTTCGGGCCGAGGATACCGATCTTGGCATCCGGGTAGAACGACAGGTTGACGTTTTCGAGGATCTTCTTGGCGCCGTAGGACTTGTTCAGTCCCGACATGTGGTAGATGAACTGACGTGCCATCGGTAATTCTGCTCCGGGGGAAATTGGTTTGCCGCTATGTAGGCGAATTGGCGCCCGGGGGCAACGCGCCAGCGGCAAAATCCACCCGCTTTGTCGCAGATCACCCGCAGTTTGAGGCTGAAAATCAGCCCGCTCTATTGCAAGGCGGCGTGATCGATCCGGAAAAGCTGGAAATCGCTGCGTGTGGGCGGATTGACCCGCTCCAGCCCCGGCCAGCCATCCCCACGCGCCAATGCGGCATAAAGCGGCGCCTGCTTCGGATCGGCTTCGAGGGGGAAGCGGCAGACGGCGACGTAATCGAAAGGCGCCAGCGCCGCGCGACGCAGCTGGGGATCCGAGGTCATGAACGCCTGGAACATCCGCTTCATTCCGGGCGATGCACGATGGAACGGCATGGCGGCGACCGAAAAGCCCGATGGCGCCGCCAGGATCAGAGGCATGGCGATCCCTTGCGGCGCGGCGACGCGGCCCGGCGGGACAGTGTGAAGCACGGAGAAATCCTGCCGCTCGCACTCGCTCGCCACCATATAGTCGACCTCGTCGAATTTATGCTGAACCGACGGCACCAGCACGAAGAAGACACAAAGCGCGGCCGCAACGGCAGCAGCGGCCACCGCGGAAAACCGGTACATTTTGTAGAAAGCCTGTGATTTCATCGTCATCGTCGCGATGACGACGGGAAGGAACACCGGCATCAGCGCGATCGGAAAGCGAATGTTGCGCGTCACGAAGCAGGTGAGAACGAGGGCGCCCAACGCCATGAGATAGGCGATTGCTGGTCCAAACGACCGCTCCCGCATTTTGAACCACACGAGCGGACCGACATAGGCGCCGACGGCAGCCGTCAATGCCAGGAGGAGCAACAGATCATATTGACCGTTCTCGTAGAAATACCGGATGCTTTTTTCCTGCCATACCCGATCGAACCACAGCTCCCGCGACACCGGGTCTATGATACCGTAGGGCCCCGAAATGCAGGATGGAAAGAGGTAGGCGGCGACGACCAGAACGGCGACGGCCGGAATTGCCAGGGCAACGAGCCGCATGAAAGGCCCCGCGCGATCACTCTGGATCGCCACGCCCGCACCGAGAACGGCGGAAAATGCCGAGAGCAGGAAGATGTAGGGGGCGGAGAAGGCGTCGCATTGCGTCGAAACGGCAGCGGCGGGGCCGAGGAACGCCATGGCGGACACAAGCGTGACGATCACCATCGAGACGGATGCGGCGACAAGGACGGTGCGCACCCCGGCGACATTTCCGATGTAGCAGACAACGAGCCCGGCATAGGCGATCACGACGAGCGGAAGACACTCGAGCCCGATCACCGTCGAGATCGCAGCACCGGCACCGATCATCAGCCCCCCTGCCCGATCCCATCGAACGAGCCCTGCGATGATCATCATGAGAGCGACGATCTGGACGTTATGGTGATCGATACGACCCGGTGTGAACTCCAGCACGCCCATGCTCATGAGAACGGTGGCGAGCATCAACGACAGCGTGAGCGTCGTTTCCGTCAGCGAAAACCCCGCAAGCAAGCGCCGTGCGGTCGTTGCGACCAGCAGGCAGCATAGCGAGAGCAACATCGGCGGCCACACCTGGAAGGCAACGGAAAGCCCCTGCGCGGTCGGCATGAAGGGCTGCAGCAACCAGGCAATCGCCACGTAAGGAAGATCGACCAGCCGTGACCATGGCGACACGTAAGTCGTCGGCATCGAGATGAAGGGAAGCGACAGATCGAACCAGTGCCCCTGCGGGGACATCAGGTGCCGAATCTGGAGTTCGCGCAACTGATCGTCGATATCGCTGACGAACCTTATCCCATCAACGAGATCGAACAGCACCATTGCCAGGGCGGTCGCGTAGACGATCAGGAACATGCGCCATAACGGCATCTCGCCTGCAGCAGTCTGATCGCTTTCACATGCCACCATCTCGGACATCAGTCGCCACTCATGCTATTGGTCACCGCCAGCTCGAGACGATAGACGTCAAAAATTGAGATTATCCTACGACCTCAAAATCCCGCCGCGTCGACGATGCCCTCGTTGCAACCGAAGGATGTCCGGCCCGCGCCCTGGATGAGATCGGCGAGATCCTTGCCCTTCCCATCCGTCGCATCGGCGGACAGACCGATCGTCAGTTCGCTGATAACGCGGCTGTTGCCGGCGCGGCGGCAGCTCATCTTCACCCGGTCGCCGGCGCCGGGGCCGAAGCTCTTGTCGAAGGCCGCCTTGATCGCGTCTCCAGCCAGTGACTTGCCGATATTGGCGGCGAACAGCTCCTGGACGGCGGATGCGTTCAGGTCCTCAATCAGCCTTGCGGCATCGGCGAAGTAGGCGTCGGCGCTCATGCCGGTGCAGGTGCCGTGCTTGATCCATTCATGCCGCTCGAGCGCCGATTGCGTGCCGGGCATGACCTTGTCGAGCGATGACTTCGTTTCGGCCGAGAGCTTCACCTCCGGCAGGTCCCTCCAGTCGCCCCCCTTGTCGGCGGAGCGATCAGCGTCGGAAACGCCGCAATAATCCTTGCGCATCGGCCAGAGCCCGTGCAGCGAGAAGTTCTTGGCGTCGTAGCGGTCGCTGCCTTGGCTGGAGCATTCAGCCTTGCGCTGGTTGGTCTGGCAGAAGGCCGGCTGCCAACTGGCCGCGAGAATGAAGCGCGTGCGCCCGCCGCCCTCCTGCGCAAAAGCGGAGCCGGCCATGATCGACAACAGGAACAATGCGATGACACGAAAACCGAGATTGCCCATACCCATCCCCACGAAAGAACAATTCATGAACATCAAAGCACGCGGCGCATCGGCAGGCAAGCGGCAAAACGAGGCAAGCGAAAATCTCCGGCACAACCCGCTCCGCCTGTTGCATTTGACCGCTGTTCTGGTCTTCTCCCGCCACGGAGGAAATCATGTTTGCAGAAACCCGGCGCCTCGACCATGCGGGCGCTTCACTGGCCTATCACTATCAGCAGCCCGAAGGCACTGAGCGCGGCATCCTGCTGATCAGCCACGGATTGGCCGAGCACTCGAAACGCTTTCAGCGCTTTGCGCAAGCGATGGCCGCGCGCGGCTACCATGTCTACGCCCACGACCATCGCGGTCACGGCGAGACCACCGCGCCGGACGCGCCGATCGGTCGCTTCGCAAGGCGTAATGGCGCGAGCTACGTCGTCGACGATATCGAGGCGATGCGCGACGAGGCCGCGACCGAGCATCCCGGCCTGCCGATCATTCTCTTCGGCCACTCCATGGGCGGGCTGATCGCCCTCAACGCCGCCGTCACCTACCCGCGAAAATTCGACGCCGTCGCCGTCTGGAACTCGAACTTCAATCCCGGCCTCGCCGGCCGCGCCGCGCAGGCGATCCTCTTGATCGAGCGCGCGCTGAAAGGCTCCGACGTCCCGAGCGACCTGCTGCCGAAGCTGACCTTCGGCACCTGGGCGAAATCGGTCGCCAACCGCCGCACGGATTTCGACTGGCTGTCGCGCGATCCCGCTGAAGTCGACAAGTATGTGGCCGATCCGCTCTGCGGCTTCGGCGCCTCCGTTTCGCTCTGGCTCGACCTCTTCGAATTGACGTTCAGGGCGCCGCAGAAAGAACATCTCGCCCGCCTGCCGACCGAGACGCCGATCCATCTGGTCGGCGGCGGCAAGGATCCGGCGACGGAGAATGGAAAAGCCATTCTCTGGCTCTCAAACCATTTGAAAACGCATGGCTTCTCCCGTATTAGCACTGAGATATATCAGGACATGCGCCACGAGACCTTGAACGAGATCGGCGCCGACGCGGCCATATCGGCATTCGCCGATTGGTGCGATCAGGCAACCGCTCGTCCCGTCAACGGCTGATCCCGGTCCCCTACCCCAATCAGAGAATTCCGTCATGAGCAGCAACGCGGCAACCGGTACCAGCAACACCCCATCGGAAGTGATGATGGGGCTGATCCTGATGTTCATTTCGGTGCTGCTGTCGCCCATCATCGACATTTTCTCCAAGCTTGCGATCAGCACGGTCCCCTCAGCCCAGATCACCGCGGCGCGCTTCGGCGTGCAGGCGCTCTGCATGCTGCCCATCGTGCTCTGGCGTCACAACCTCACCGACATCACCTGGAAGCAGAGCTTCTTCCACGCCATCCGCGGCGCCATCATCACCGTCTCGATGATCTCCTTCGTCACCGCGCTGAAATACATGGCGGTCGCCGATGCCATCGCCATCTTCTTCGTCGAGCCGATCATCCTGACGATCCTGAGCAGCATCTTCCTCAAGGAAAAAATCGGCTGGCGCAGATATACGGCCTGCGGCGTCGGCTTTTTCGGCGCGATCCTCATCATCCAGCCGAGCTTCCAGGAGGTCGGTTATGTCGCACTTCTGCCCGTCGTCTGTGCGGTCTGCATCGCCATCTCCGCGATGATGAACCGGGCGCTGGCGCAGCGCGAAGACCCGTGGGTCATGCAGTTCCACATGAGCCTCTGGGGCCTGCTCATCTGCGCCGTCCTGCTCTATCTCGGCCATGGCAGCGGCTCCGATATACTCGACCCCGTCATCCCCGACACCCGCGCCTGGCTCTATCTTCTCGGCGTCGGCGTCACAGCAGCGATCGCCGGCATCTTCGGCGTCTATGCCTATCGCTCGGCACCGGCCTCGACGCTGGCCCCGCTGCAATATTTCGAGATCGTCTCCGCCACGGCCTTCGCATGGTTGGTCTTCGGCGATTTCCCGGATGCGCTGAAATGGCTCGGCATATCGATCATCATGGGCTCCGGCTTCTATATCATCTGGCGCGAGCGGCGCTTTGCATCCAAGCCCGTATCCGATACATCTGAGGAGACGCGGGCACCCTGATCTATCGTGGGAGGAACATGACGCAGACCCAGCCTAACAGAGCGCCGCTCGCAGGCATTCGTGTCATCGAACTCGCGCGTGTCCTGGCTGGCCCCTGGGCCGGCCAGATGCTGGCCGATCTCGGCGCCGACGTGATCAAGGTCGAAAACCCCGATGGCGGCGACGATACGAGGCACTGGGGTCCCCCCTTCGTCGAGGGTGCCGATGGCGAAAACCTCTCGGCCGCCTATTACCACGCCGCCAATCGCGGCAAGCGCTCGATAACGGCCGATCTCCGCAGCGAGGAAGGCCAGGCGCTGGTCCGCCGGCTGATCGCCACCGCCGATGTCGTCATCGAGAATTTCAAGCTCGGAGGCCTCGTCAAATACGGGCTCGATTACGAAAGCCTGCGCCAGATCAATCCCAAGCTCGTCTATTGCTCGATCACCGGCTTCGGCCAGACAGGTCCCTATGCGAGCCTCGCGGGCTACGATTATATCGTCCAGGGCATGTCGGGCTTCATGTCGATCACGGGCGAGCCCGATGGACAGCCTATGAAGGCGGGCGTTGCCATCGCCGATATCTTCACCGGCATCTACGCGGTCTCGGCGATCGAGGCAGCCCTCATCCACGCCCTGAAGACGGGCGAAGGCCAGCTGGTCGACATGGCCTTGCTCGACGTCCAGTCGGCCGTGCTCGCCAACCAGAACATGAACTACCTCATATCCGGCCGCCCGCCGACGCGCCTCGGCAACGCCCATCCCAACATCTCGCCCTACGAGGTCGTCCCCACATCAGATGGCTACCTCATCCTCGCCATCGGCAATGACGGCCAGTTCCGCCGCCTATGCGCCATCCTCGGCCTCGGCGGGATCGCCGACGACGAACGCTTCGCCACCAACAAGGCCCGCGTCGCCAATCGCGACGAGATGAGACGCTTGGTCTCGACCGAAACGCTGAAATGGGCGAAGGCCGATCTTCTTGCGGCCTGCGAAGCGAATGCGGTCCCCTCGGGCGCGATCAACACCATCGAGGACATGTTCAACGATCCGCAGATCGTCGCACGCGGCCTGCGCATCGATCTCGAGGATAGCGCCGGCACCGTCATTCCCGGTGTCCGAACCCCGGTCGTCCTGTCGCGGACGCCGCTCAGCTATGAAAGACCCAGTCCGAGACTGGGAGAGCACCAGGAGGAGGTGCTCGCGGAACTCATCCAATGGGAGGGGAAAAAATGAAACGGACAGGCGGAGAACTGATCGTCGAGGCATTGAAGGCAAATGGGGTGAAACGCCTCTCCTGCGTTCCCGGCGAGAGTTTCCTCGCCGTCCTCGACGCGCTCCATGACAGCGACATCGAGGTCATCGTCTGCCGCCAGGAGGGTGGCGCCGCGATGATGGCCGACACCTGGGGCCGCCTCACCGGCGAGCCCGGCATCTGCATGGTCACCCGCGGCCCCGGCGCCACCAACGCGACGGCAGGACTGCACATCGCCAAGCAGGACTCCATCCCGATGATCCTCTTCATCGGCCAGGTCCAGCGCGACGCCCGCGAACGCGAAGCTTTCCAGGAAGTCGAGTTTCGCCGCGCGCTGACCGAATACGCCAAGTGGGTGGGCGAGATCGACGACGCAGCCCGCATCCCCGAATTCGTCACCCGTGCCTTCGCGCTCGCCACCTCCGGCCGCCCCGGCCCCGTCGTCCTGTCACTGCCCGAGGACATGCTGCGCGATATGGTCGAAGCACCGCGCGCCAGGCGCTACTCGCGCGTCGAAGCCCATCCCGGCCGCAGCCAGGTCGACGACTTCTATTTGCGCCTGCTGAAGGCCGAACGCCCGATGGTCATCCTCGGTGGCTCGCGCTGGGATGCCGATGCGGTGGCCGACTTCAAGACCTTCGCCGAACGCTTCAGCCTGCCGGTCGGCTGCTCCTTCCGCCGCCAGATGCTGTTCGATCATCTGCATCCCGGCTATGCCGGCGATATCGGCGTCGGCATCAATCCCGAACTCGCGCGGGAGATCAAGGAGAGCGATCTGCTGATCTTGCTCGGTGGCCGCATGTCGGAAATGCCATCCTCGGGCTATACGCTGATCGATATCCCCTACACGCAGCAGCAGCTCGTCCACATCCATCCTGACCCATCCGAGCTCGGCCGTATCTATCGCCCGGATCTCGCCATAGCGGCCAGCCCACAGGATTTCGTCGCAGCCCTTGCCGATCTCGAAGCCCCCACGCAAGCGCGATGGGCGGACCGCACGGAGCGCATGCATCAAGGCTATCTCGCCTGGTCGACACCGCCGCAAACGGGACCGGGGGACGTCCACATGGGGCCGATCATGGCTTGGATCGAAGAGAACACACGGCCCGACGCCATCTTCACCAACGGCGCCGGCAACTACGCAACCTGGCAGCATCGCTACCATCGCTTCCGCCAGTTCAACACCCAGGCAGCCCCGACATCGGGCTCCATGGGCTACAGCGTCCCCTCAGCCGTCGCTGCCAAGGCGCTGTTTCCGGATCGCGAAGTGATCTGCTTTGCCGGCGACGGCTGCTTTCTCATGCACGGCCAGGAATTCGCCACCGCCATCCGCTACAAGCTGCCCTTCATCACGCTTCTGATCAACAACGGCATGTACGGCACGATCCGCATGCATCAGGAGCGCGAATATCCCGGCCGCGTCAGCGGCACCGGTCTCACCAACCCCGATTTCGCCGCCCTCGCCCGCGCCTATGGCGGCCATGGCGAGACGGTGGAGAAAACCGAAGACTTCGCCCCCTCCTTCGAGCGATCCCGCGAAAGCGGCCTGCCCGCTATCATCGAGATCAAGCTCGACCCCGAGGCGATCACCCCGACCCGCACGCTCTCGGAAATCGCACAAATAAAAAGCCGGTGAGGAGCTGAACTCCTCACCGGCTTTCGAAATCGCAATGGAAACGATATTAGATCGCAGCCGTGACGATGAACTCGACCTTGTACTTCGGAGCGGCCAGCTTGGCTTCGCTGGTGGCGCGAGCCGGCGTGTTGGCCGGGTCGACCCAGGCTTCCCACGCAGCGTTCATTTCAGCGAAATCCGAGATGTCGGAGAGATAGATCAGCGTCTGCAGGATCTTCGACTTGTCGGAGCCGGCAGCGGCCAGCAGGCGATCGACTTCGGCAAGCGCGTCCTTGCACTGGTCGGTCACGGTTGCGCCTTCACCAACCTGGCCGGCGAGGTAAACGGTGTTGCCGTGGATGACCGCGCCGCTCATGCGGGCGCCGGCGTCGATACGCTTGATGCTCATGTTGTTCTCCTTGTCATGAAATGAAAGAGGCGCCGCACGCAAGCGCAGCGCCGGACTTTACAGCCCGCGCCTTGAATCAGGTGCGGATGTGATGGGTCTTCTGGTAGATCGCCGTCGAGCGGGCGCCGGAGCGGCAGTAGCCGAGCATCGGGCGCGGGAACTCGTCCAGCGCGTCGACCATGCCGGCGACCGCCTCTTCCGTCACGCCCATGGGGCCAACGGGAACATGGGCGATCTCAAGACCGAGCTCCTTGGCGCGCGCGGCGATATCGGCGAACGGCGTCTGGTCCATGCTCTCCTGGTCCGGACGATGGCAGACGATGGACTTGAAGCCCATGGCCTTGATCTCGTCGAGCTCATCGACCGTGATCTGGCCGGAAACCGAATATTCGTCGTCGATCTGGCGGATGTCCATCGCAAATACTCCTGAAATCGTGGGCTGAATGACTACGCCGCCCGATCAATGCCGTCAACCGCACAACACGGTTGAATCAGCCTGTTGATTTGCGTGTCAAACGAAAGCAAAGCTGAGCCCGTACTCGCGGCTTTCGCCGGGCTTGAGCATGTTGAATTCACCGGCTTCCTCAAGCTCCGCGCGCGGCACCCAACGGTGCGAGACCGGCTCGATGCCGAGCACATCGGCCGGCGCCGTCTGGTTGCGCCAGACCTGCAGATGCGGCAGCGTATCGGCCTTCACCCGCACCCGCAGCGTCTTGCCGCCGATTGAAGCCATCGGCCCAAGCCGCACTTCCGCCAGGCCATCGCGCGTTGCCGGCGCTTCCACGCAGAAGATATCGCCGCCATCCTTGCCGAAACGCCAGGGGAAGCCGCCATTCTCAAGCATTGCGCCTTCGAGCCGCGTGCCCTCGTCGAACCATTTGCCGCCGATGTTCATATGATACATCAGGAACGTCGGCACGGTCTGGTCGCTGGTGTTGATCACCTTGTCCTTCAGATGCGCCTCGCCGGTCTTGCCGTCGATGAACCAATGGCGCTCGATCCGGGCAGGCAACCCCTCAACGGTGACAATGTCGATATCGGCGCGGCATTCCGCATTGCCGTTTTCGAACTTGGTCCAGAGCACCTTGGCGGCATGGCCGGCGGCCGAGCCGTGCAGCGGAAAGACCTTGCCGTCGGAGCGGCCGGGGATCGGTTCGCGATGGCGGATGTGGTCGGGCCCGCAGGTAAAAAGGAACCCCTGCACCGAATGCGAGATGCGCTCATCGCCGTCGTCGGGAACGGCCTGCTTCGGGGCGATATCGATGCCCTCGACCAAGCAGCCACCGATATCCATCAGCGACGTCTCGTCCAGCATCAGCTTCGGCCCCGTCGCGGCTGCGAATTCCATCATGATCCCGTCTCCCCCTCAAAATGAACTTCCGTAGGGTTAGGCGGCACCCGCTGTTTCGTCAATCCAAGGTGTCGCCACCGCCAACGAGATTTTGATTGGAACCAGCTGGCCCTCTCAAATGTTTATGAGTAAAGGGAAATTTATTGGTTTTTTCATTTTTTGTTCAGCACGATTTCATAAATTCCACACTAGCGTCAAAATTCGCGGGTGTGTGTCGCCAAGTCACTGAAGGATACGAAGACGTGAATCGCTTTCTGAAATCGGCATTATCTGGGACCGTTATCGTGCTGGCCATGTCGGCAGTGGTTCAGGATGCGTCCGCGCAACAATATCGCCGCCAGGGCAGCGTCGTCTTCGTCACGCCGAACGGCGAGATCCTCGATTACATGCCTCAAGGCAGCGGCTACACGCGCGATCGCGCCGGCAACCGCGTGCTGGTCGACGGCTACGGCAACATCATCGCCACAGAGGCGCGCTCACGCGGCTACTATCCGCCGCCGCCCTCGCGCCAGGTCTACGGCCGCGATGTCTACAACAACGATCCTTATTACAGCGAAGACCAGTACGGCGACACGCGCTATTCCGAGCGCGGCGCGGTCACTGGCGCCATCCCGCGCGAGGCATCGATCGATCGCCAGCAGCTGGATCAGCCCTACCCGCAGAACGATGGCGACTACGCATCGATCGATCCAGACCAGCAGCAGCCGCAGGTCACGCAGCCGACCCGTCCGGCCGATCCCGTCATCACGCTGAAGAACAAGTCGAAATCCGAGATTGTCGCGCTGCAGGTCTTCCTCGACCGCGCCGGCGTTTCGCCTGGCGCCATCGACGGCCACATGGGCGCTAACGTCACCAAGGCGGTCTACGCCTATGAGCAGATGACCGGTGAGACGCTCGATCCGAACAATACCGACGCGATCCTCGAGCAGCTGCGCATGTCCGGCGGCCTGCCTGTCGTCAGCTACACCATCACGCCCGCAGACGCGGCCGGCCCCTATGTCGCCGAGATCCCCGAGGATTATGCGCACAAGTCGCAGATGACCTCGCTCGCCTTCACCTCGGTAACCGAGGCTCTGGCCGAACGCTTCCACATGGACGAAGGCTTCCTGAAGGAGCTGAACGCAGGCGCCGACTTCACCGTCCCCGGCACCATCATCAAGGTGGTCAATCCCGGTGAGGTCAAGACCGGCAGTGTGGCCCGCATCATCGCCGACAAGGGCAAGAAGCAGGTTTTCGCCTATGACGCCTCCGGCAAACTGATCTCCGCCTACCCGGCCTCGATCGGCTCCACCGACACGCCCTCGCCTTCGGGCACGGTGACGGTCGAGCGCGTCGCTTTCAATCCCGGTTATACCTACAATCCGAAGATCAACTTCCAGCAGGGCGCCAACGACAAGATCCTCAACATCCCGCCGGGCCCGAACGGCCCTGTCGGCACCGTGTGGATGGCGCTGTCGAAGCCGACCTACGGCATTCACGGAACGCCCGAACCCTCGAAGATCGGCCGCACCCAGAGCCACGGCTGTATCCGCCTGACCAACTGGGACGCCACCGAACTCGCCAAGATGGTCAAGCCCGGTGTCACCGTCGAGTTCGTGGACTGATAAGCGCTAGAGCCTTTCCTGCTTAGATTGAAACATTCTGTTGGCTCAAACGGAGTCGAATGGTCGCCCGGCTGGCGCGCGTCGTAGCCAAAGCATACGGCCAAGCCGGCCGGGCGATCGGGCGGCCTGTTTCAGCCAACCCCGGAGGGGCCGGGCATCTTTCCGCCCGGTTCAAAGGCGATCGGCTCGACCGTACCCAGGGTATGCCCTTCGCCAATCGCCTTTGCCCTGACGAAAACCTGCTCCGGCAGAATGCTTCAATCTAAGCGGGAAAGGCTCTAGTTGTTGCGGCGCGCCTGCTCGCTGAAATAGACGAGCCGCAACAATTCCGACTGCGAATTGACCCCTGTCTTCGCAAACACCGACTTCAGCTGACTGCGGATCGTCTCGCGCGACCTGTTGCTCTCGATGGCGATATCGGTGATCGATGATCCGTGCAGCAGCCCCTGCATGATCTTGATCTCCGCCCTGGTCAGCCCGAATTTGCCTCCAAGCCCCGGCACATCCATCGCCACGGGCTTGGCTGATGGCTCGATGATGATGGCAATGCTCGGCGCATCGAAGAATTGAATGCGGGCACTCTTCTGCAGACGGACGAGGGTAAGCTTGACGCCATTCACATCAAGCACCTGCTGCCGCTCGCCGTCACGCCATTGCGAGAGCAATCGACCGAGGCACGCATTGGCGTCGGCATCGGCGAGCCAGACTTTTCCCTGTAGGTCGAGGCGTACGGACCGCCCCTCGGTCAATGCCTGCTCCCCGACCGCGCTGGCCGACAGCAGCTTGCCGCCGTCCCCAACCAATAAAACGCCGACGCCGATCGCGTCGAACAGCCGACCACCGAGCTCATCCGCGCTCTTCTCGCCCTTTCCAGCCTCGAAATAGCGCACCGCCCGGTGCAGATGCGGCGCAAGCCGCGTGAAGGTATCGGCGTAAACCCTGTTTTCCTCGGGCCCGCCGTTTGCGATCGAACTGGAGATGTTGAACATCCGGCCGTCTCGCTTCACCAGCGCCATGCCGATTGCGGTCTCGCCGCATTGCTTCCAGAAGTCGTTGTAGAACTCTGTCTTCACGAACTGCTCACGCGGCAGCAACTCCTCGGACAGGAAGCCGCGCCACATCGGCATCACGCTCATGGCCGGCGCCCAGGGGTTTATGCTCGCGAAATGATCGGAGTAACTTTCAACCCATTCATCGCTGAAACCCTTGTCTATATGAGACGCGCCCTCCGCCCGCATCGGGTCGTGGTAGAACAGCGTGGTCTTGCCGCCGGGAACGATGTCGTTCCATCGGCCAAGAAACATGTCCCAGGTGGCCTCGCCGAAAATTACACCGTAGATGGTGTCGACCAGACTGTCATAGGTATCTTCAGCGACGATCATTGTTCCCCCGGCAAGCGCCCGCACCGCAGGCGAGGATACCAGTGTAAAGCTTCTGGAAACAACGAAAATTACCCTTTTCGGGTGATACCCACCCGAGGGAAAAGCAGGCACTGATGCGGAGATACATGGTCGCGTCGAAACGAGGAAACCGACCTTGCATCAATGAAAATGCGCCCCAGCGGACCGGGGCGCATTTTCAATCACAAAATGAGTGATCAGGCAGCCGAACGGATCAGCGGACCGGTCATGCGCGCCGCGGCCGGCAGTCTCACCGGCAGCTTGCGCATGATCTCTTCGGCGAAACAGAGGGCGTTTTCGCGCGCCTTGTCGAGGTTGCTGGCACGCGCCGGATCGAGCGTGTGCAGCGTGCCGCCGCAATCGAAGATATCGCGGAAGGCCGAACGCTCGATGATCGCGGTATCGAGCACCGGCACCTGCCGCTGGTTGAGCAACGTCTTCACGATCGCGAGCGCCCGTGTCGTCACCATCGAGTTGACGCGCGTCAGCACAACGGAGTGACCGATGCGGATACCCGCCTTCTCGTCGAGATACTGCAGCAACTCCAACACCTGCGCCCCACCACGCGCATCCATGGCGCAGCCCTGGATCGGGATCAGGACATGATCCGAAAGACCGATCGCCGTTGCCAGCATCGGATTGCGGGCGCCCGGCAGGTCAATGATGAAATAGTCGGTGTTGTGCTTGTTCTCGGAGATATGCTGCGGCAGCGATGCCGAGGTCACGAAGTCGATCACCGAGACGTTGGGCACATGGCCGGAGATTTCGTGCCAGCGCGAAATCCAGTGCTGCGGATCGGCATCGAGGATGGTGACCCGGTAGCCCTTGCGGGCAAGCTCGGTGGCCAGCAACAGAACAGCGGTGGTCTTCCCGGCGCCGCCCTTGGTGTTTGCAAATGTGATGACTGCCATGTTCGTTCCTCGGGGGAAATGTCGCGAGCCGGGATCGCTCTATTGCGCACATCGGGATGCATCGTGCGGTTACTGCATCCTTTCCAAACATGGTTAACAATATCTAAACAAGGCATCCGAAATCCCGGCCCGCATTTCTTGCAGCAGCCTTCGCCATTCGCCCCCGGACGCCCTGCAGCACAACGAAAAAGACCCGGAAAGCGCAGTGCTTTCCGGGCCAAATCTCAGGTCCGCATTTTGTATCAGAAGCAGTCCTTGAACAGCGCCTTGGTGTTCTCAAGCGTCATCGCAACAGGATTGCCGCCTGCGCTCGGGTCTTCGATCGCCATCGCCGAGAGTTCATCGATTCGATCGGGCTTGATGCCCATCGCCGAGAGGCTCTCGGGCACGCCGAGTTCGGAGCGCAGTTTCAGCACGTAATCGTAGAACCCGTCGAAGCCGCCTGAAATGCCGAGGTAGGCGGCCGCGCGGGCGATCTTGTCTTCGATGACGGCGCGGTTGAAGCGCAGCACGGCCGGCATCACGACAGCATTGGTCATGCCGTGATGCGTGTTGTAGACGGCGCCGATCGGATGCGACAGCGCATGGATGGCGCCGAGCCCCTTCTGGAACGCGACAGCGCCCATGGCGGCGGCCGACATCATGTTGGCGCGGGCTTCGAGATCCGTGCCTTCCTTGTAAGCGCGCGGCAGGAACTCCTTGACCAGACGCATGCCCTCAAGCGCGATGCCGGCAGACATCGGGTGGTAGAAGGGCGAGGAATAGGCTTCCAGGCAATGCGCGAAGGCATCCATGCCGGTGCCGGCCGTGATGATCTTCGGCATACCGACTGTCAGCTCCGGATCGGCGATGACGACGCCGGGCAGAAACTTCGGATGGAAGATGATCTTCTTCACATGCGTCTCGGAATTGGTGATGACGCTGGCGCGACCGACTTCCGAGCCGGTGCCCGCCGTGGTCGGCACGGCCACGATCGGCGCGATACCCTCGACCGAGGCGCGCGTCCACCAGTCGCCGATGTCCTCGAAGTCCCATACGGGACGCGTCTGGCCGGCCATGAAGGCCACGCACTTGCCGAGATCGAGGCCCGAACCGCCGCCGAAGGCGACGACGCCGTCATGGCCGCCATCCTTGAACGCCTTGACGCCGGCCGCAAGGTTCTTCTCATTCGGGTTCGGATCCACATCGGCGAAGATCGCCCGGCCAAGCCCAGCCGCTTCGAGAATGTCGAGCGCGTTCGTGGTGATCGCCATCGTCGCCAGGCCGCGATCGGTGATGAGGAGCGGCTTCTTCATACCGAGGCTCTTGGCGGCATCCGCCAGTTCCTTGATCCGGCCGCGGCCGAGCTTGAATGAAGTCGGGTAGCTCCAGTTGGCTGTGATATGCGCGCTCATGCTGTCACTTTCTTCAGATGGTAAGATTTCGGACGCGTCAGGTTCTGGAAGCCGATGATCGACAGCGAGCCGCCGCGACCGGTTTCCTTGACGCCGGTCCAGCACAGTGCCGGATCGAGATAGTCGGCGCGGTTCATGAACACGGTGCCGGTTTCGATCTCGCGGCCAAGCCGCCCTGCCCGCTCGGCATCCTTGGTCCAGAGCGAGGCCGTCAGGCCGTACTGGCTGTCGTTCATCAGAGCCAGCGCCTCGTCGTCGCTCTTCACCTTCATGATGCCGACGGCGGGACCGAAGGTCTCCTCGCGCATGAAGGCCATCGAGTGATCGACATTGACGAGGATCTGCGGCGCGAGATAGGCGCCGCCATCATCCTGAGGGAAGAGCTTCGGATCGACCAGCGCCTTGGCACCCTTCCCGACCGCATCGGCGATCTGCTCGCGCACGACCTTGGCGAAACGCTTGTTCGCCATCGGACCGAGCGACGTTTCCGGATCGAGTGGGTTGCCGAGCTTGTAGTTCGACACCCATGCGACCGACTTCTCGACGAAGCTGTCATAAAGGGATTCATGGACATAGATGCGCTCGATCCCGCAGCAGCACTGCCCGGAATTGTAGGTCGCTCCGTCCATCAGCGTATCGACCGCCGCATCGAGATCGGCATCTTCCATGACGTAACCCGGATCCTTGCCGCCGAGCTCGAGGCCGAGCCCGGTAAACGTGCCTGCCGCCGCCCGCTCCATCGAGCGCCCGCCTTCGACCGAACCGGTGAAGTTCACGAAGTTGAAGCTGCCGGCGGCAATAAGCGCCGATGTCGTCTCATGGTCGAGGAAAACGTTCTGGAACACATCCTCGGGAACGCCGGCCTCGACGAAGGCCTGTACCAGCCGCTCGCCGACGAGAAGCGTCTGCGAAGCATGCTTCAACACAACCGTATTGCCCGCCATCAGCGCCGGCGCGATCGTGTTGATCGCGGTCATGTAGGGATAATTCCAGGGCGCCACGACGAAGACGACGCCATGCGCCTCGCGCTCGATGCGGCGCTCGAACTTGTCGCTCTGTTCAACAACCAGCGGCGCCAGCGCATCGGCGGCAATCGAGGCGACGTAGTTGGAGCGCTCGTTGAAACCCTTGTACTCGCCGCCGTAGCGAATCGGACGCCCCATCTGCCAGGCAAGCTCGGGAACGACGACGTCGGACATTTCGTTCAGTCGCGCCGCACCCTTCAGCACCAGCTGGACACGGTCTTCCAGCGGTCGCCTTGCCCAGGCCTTCTGCGCCTTGCGCGCCCGCGCCACGACCTCCTTCGCTGCCTCCAGCGACAGCGCCGGACGCTCGGCGTAAACCGATCCGTCGATCGGCGATATGCATTGAATTACAGTCATTTCCAAACTCCAGTCATTAACAGGCCAGCGTGCGGACATGCCCCGCGACGCCATAGGAAAGGATCGCGCGATCGCGCGTGATGATGGTCAGGTCGTTCTCCCGCGCCGTGGCGATGAGGATGCGGTCTGCTGGATCGTTGTGAACGGGCTGCGGTAGAAAAGATGACGCGACAAGCGCCTGCAGAGAAACATCAGCGGTCTGCGCTCCGATCAGTTCCATAGCGTCTTCAAACCAGTACATCGCATCCTTCGTCGTTGGCAGCCGCCCCTTGCTGATCAAAATCCCAATCTCCCACGCCGACATCGACGAAACAAACAGGCCGCGCTTTTCACGTCCACTACTAAGCGCAACATTCGCCTCTCTGCTGAGTGGCGCTCCCTCGACAAGCCAGAGAACCGTGCAGGTATCGAGGAGGAAGCGGTCAGTCATCGTCGTAGACTTTACCCCAATCCGGATCGGCAGGCGCGGTCAGATCGACCCCCGGCATGATGGTCAACGTCCCCTTCATGCAGCCCCAGGCCGGGTGCACCTCGATCAGCGTTCCATCCTCCAGCTCCATCCAGCGCTTGCCATCCTTGTAGATGACATCGTCCTCCGTAAACATCTTGACGGGCGGCTCGTCGGCCAAAACCGGTGCGGTGCCGCCGCCCTCATAGGCCGCCTGCTTCTTCTCCGCGAAGCCGGCGGCGTCACCGCGTCGATGCGCTGCCACCTCCTCCAACGGAACGCTGAGATAATCCGCGATCTGGTCCTGCTCGTCGGCGCTCATCTTCCGCTCGCCGCTCAGCATGCGCGACACGGCGCTCGGCTCAAGCCCCATGAACCGGGCCATGTCGCGAAGCGAAGCGTCGCGCTGTGAAAGCTTTTCGTAGAACCATGCGCTGTCGATCACACCCATGTCGATCTCCTCTGGAAACGCCGGAGCACATTAGCACAATGCGACCAACGCAACAATCAGAGCGAGTGTTGCGATTATCTCATGCTCGCTCGAAACCGCGCGCTACCTCCCAGTCCGTGATCCTGCGGTCATACTCCTCCTGCTCCCACTCCGCCGCGCGGGTATAGTGATCGATGACGTCGTCGCCGAAAGCATTGCGCAGCATCTTGGACTTTGTCATGGCCGTGGTCGCGGCCCGGAGCGTCCGCGGAATCTCGCGCACCTTGCGCGCGCCATAGGCGTCGCCGACGAAGGGCGCTTCCAGCTCCATCTTGTTCTCGATCCCGTCGATCCCTGCCGCCAACAATGCGGCGAAGGCGAGATAGGGGTTGAGGTCGGAGCCGCCGACGCGGCATTCGATGCGGATCGCCTTGGTGCCGTCACCGCAAAGCCGATAACCAGCCGTACGGTTGTCCTTGCTCCAGATCGCCTTGGTCGGCGCGAAGGTTCCGGCCATGAAGCGCTTGTAGGAGTTGATGTAGGGCGCCAGGAAATAGGTGATCTCGCTTGCATGCGCGAGCAGGCCGGCGATGTAGTTTTCCATCAGGCTGGACATGCCGTACTTGCCCTTGTCGTCGGCAAACAGCGGCGTCTTGCCGTCGGCACTCCACAGCGACTGGTGGATATGCGACGAACTGCCGGCAGCATTGTAGTGCCACTTGGCGAGGAAGGTGATCGCCTTGCCCTTGGCCCAGGCGATTTCCTTGCAGCCGTTCTTGATGATCGAGTGGCGATCAGCCATGGCGAGCGCATCGGCATAGCGCACATTGATCTCCTCTTGGCCTGCCGAAGCCTCGCCCTTGGAGTTCTCAACGGGAATGCCGGCGCCCTGCAGCCCGGTGCGGATCGCCCGCATCACCTCTTCCTCTTTGGTCGTCTGGAAGATGTGATAGTCCTCATTATAAGCGCTGGCGAGCTTGAGATTGCGATAGCCGGATGCCTGCGCGGATTCGTAGGTCTGGTCGAACAGGAAGAATTCGAGCTCGGATGCCATGAAGGCCTTCATGCCCATATCTTCCAGCCGCTTGACCTGCTTCTTCAGGATCGCACGCGGCGAATGCGGCACTTCCTCGTGTGTGTGATGGTCGAGCAGGTCGCAGAGCACAAGTGCGGTCCCCTCAAGCCAGGGAATGCGCCTGAGCGTCGAGAGATCCGGCTTCATCGTGTAGTCGCCGTAGCCCTTTTCCCAGCTGGTCGCCTTGTAACCAGAGACGGTCTCCATCTCCATGTCGGTGGCAACGAGATAGTTGCAGCTGTGTGTTTCCTTCCAGGCGCTTTCGACGAAGTATTCGGCCTGGAAACGCTTGCCCATAAGCCGCCCCTGCATGTCGACCTGGCATGCCAGCACGGTATCGATGCGTCCGTCGGCAACGTCCTGCTTCAGATCGTCGAGAGTATAGATGCTCATATGGACCTCCCCATAAATTTAAACTGAAATCGGGCCAACGAAACGGCATGCTCCGTGCGGCAATGCCGCGCCGGACTGCGCAGTCTAATGTCGGTCAACCGCAATGCAGGGCCGCCGGACGCGGCCCCGCTTTCTTGGAAGAATATATCAGCCTTCGCCGACAGCCTTTTCGGCAGCCGCGATCTCGGCCTGGCGGCGCGCAACTTCCTCGCCGATCGGCGGGCCCTTGAAGCGGCGGCTTTCGAAGCCGAACCACACGATCGCGGTCAGCACCAGGAAGCCGACGGTCACATAGAGCGCCGGGCCGTTCGGCGGCTGCACGCCGAGAACGAAGATCAGGATCATCGCCAGGATGGTCAGCACCGAGAACAGCTTGTACATGCCCTCGCCGATGTTCCACGGACCCATCTTGTCCCACTTCGAAGTCCCCCAGGCGAAGAGACCGAGCGTGATCGGGATTGCGAAGGAGAAGAACAGGAAGATGACCGTGCACGAAACGACGATCGTGTAAACCGGCGTGTCACCGATCGAAACGAGCGAAGAGCCCCAGACGAAGAGCACCGAGAGGATCGATCCGGTCCAGATCGCCGAAACCGGCGTGCGGTACTTCGGGCTGACCTTGGCGAGCGCCTTGGAAGCCGGAAGGCCGCCATCGCGCGAGAAGGCGAAGATCATGCGCGAGACGGAGGTGACGGTCGCAAGGCCGCACAGCCACTGGCACACGAGGATAGCGAAGTAGAGGATATCCTTGACGGTCGCGTTGACCTGCGTGTCCATCGCCCAGAAAAACACGTTCCAGCCCTGCTTGGCGGCATCATCCATGTTCGGCAGCATCAGCACGAACGAGCAAAGCATGATGTAGCCGAACAGCGCCGACCACAGCACGGAAGAGACCATGCCGCGCGGAACGGAATGAGCGGCCTTGACCGTTTCTTCCGAGGTATGCGCGGAAGCGTCGTAGCCGGTGATCGTGTAGATCGGTAGCAGAAGGCCGAGCAGGAACACCCAGGTGCCCGACGTTGCCGGCCAGACATTGCCACCCGCTTCGCCGGAATAGTTGGCGAACGTGAACAGGCGGCCGATCTCGTAGGACGGCGCGAAGTACAGGCACACGGCCGACAGCGCGATCGCCGATGCGAAGATCAGGTAGCCCGAGAAGTCGGTGAGCTTCGCGGTCAGGCCGATACCCATGTGGTTCACGAGCGCCTGCGCGCCGGTGATGATCACGAGGAACAGGATGCGCACCGTCGTCGTATCGGTCAGGCCGAAATAGGTCGTGCCGAACGAGCCCATGAAGAAGTAATAGGTGCCGACGTTGATGGCGCCGAGAACCGTGACGAGGCCGAGCAGGTTGAACCATGCCGTCAGCCAGCCGGTGAAGCGGTTACCGAGGATCGAACCCCAGTGATAGAGACCGCCGGCCGTCGGATAGGCCGAGCTGATCTGCGCCATGGCGACGGCGAACACCAGCGAGACGAAGCAACCGATCGGCCAGCCGATGCCGATCGCAGCACCACCCGCGCCGGCCGTTGCCTGCGCCAGCGAATTGATACCGCCGGAAAGAATGCAAATGATCGAGAATGAAACGGCAAAATTCGAAAACGAGCTCATGCGCCGTTCGAGTTCCTGGGCATAGCCCATGGAATGCAGGATGTGCACATCCTGCTTCTTGTCGAGTTCCGAATAATCGGACATGACGTCCCCCTGTTTAGCCATCAACCGCGGAATTGCGGCTGATTATCCAGTGCCAAAGTGCCCGCGACGTATTCGCCTGCGGGCGGATCGCAGTTAGACTGCTCCCTGGGGTCTTATCTTTCGTCGTCAGGCGTCCAGGCTCTGCTGGAGCAGCCTTGTCAGATAGCTGGCCATGACCCCTTGGCCAGCCGGGTCTGCGATGAGGTCGTTGCGGACCTCGATCATTACATTGCGCAATCCGTTCGACAGCCCGTGCAGGATCAGCGTATGCGTCACGCCATCCGAGGGGCCGTAAGGCTCGTTGCGCTCAACTCTATAGTGCGTCGTCCGACCCGCAGCGGCAAGCATCGCATCCGCCAGCCGGCTGTCGGCGTCGTGCAGGACACCCACCTCGACCGCGCGCGTCTTTCCGTGAAAGACAGGCGTAAAGCTGTGGACGGTGACGATAACGGTCTCCTGTCCCCGCGCTTGGCGTTCACGAATGAGTGCGCGAATGGCGTCATGAAACGGGATGTAGAGAGCCTCGGTGCGCGCCGTCTTTTCTTCCGCGCTCAGGCCTGCATTTCCCGGGATGTCATAGACCTCGCTTTTCTCAGGCATGGCGCCGGCCGATTCCGGCGGCCTGTTGCAATCGTAGATCAGACGTGAAAACCGCTGGTGAACCAGCGTGGCATCGAGCGCCTCGGACATGCCCTTGGCGACAGCAAGAGCGCCGGGATCCCAGGCAATGTGACTGTTGAGCGCCTCCTCGGAAAGACCAAGCGTTCCGAAGCTGGCAGGCAGAACCCGCGATGCATGTTCGCAGACGATAAGCACCGGGCTGGCGCCATCTGGCCTTTCGACCGCGACGCACTCCCCTTCCCCTTTGCCGAGCACTTCCAACCGAGCAAGCACCACAGTCGCTCCACCACAACTGTTAATAAAATACTTATTAAGAAAAGAATTCTTCAGCTTTCCATAAGTGTCAAGCACGTACTGAAAAAATCTTTTCATGACAGTGGTTGACATGGATTGTGACAGCGTTGTTAACTTTGAGTGGGAAAGTGGCACAAGACCAATCCCGGGGAGCAAGATCGCGTGACCGTTGCGTCGAAGACAGTTTCGGACGTAATCCACTCGCATTTTGGCGTGCTCACGCGCGCCGAAAAGCAGTTGGCTGAAAGTCTGTTGGACAACTACCCTGTCTCGGGACTGGGGAGCATCACGACGATCGCCGAAAACGCCGGCGTATCGACCCCGACGGTCGTGCGCATGGTCCAGAAACTCGGTTTCAAGGGCTATCCGGATTTCCAGGCGCATCTGCACCAGGAGGTCGAGGCGACGATCTCCAATCCTATCGCCAAGCATGACCGCTGGGCGTCCAACGCGCCAGGAACTCACATCCTCAACCGTTTCGCCGACGCCATCATCGACAATCTGCGCCAGACGCTGACCGGTCTCGATACCGCGACCTTCGATAGCGTCGCGACCCTTCTGTCGGACCGCAAGCGCAACCTCTATTTCGTCGGCGGCCGCATCACCGGCGCGCTGGCCGAATATTTCTTCACGCATATGCAGGTCATTCGCCCCAATACGGCGCTTCTGTCGGCCAATTCCAGCAGCTGGCCGCAATATGTCCTGAACATGAACCCCGGCGACCTCCTGATCATCTTCGACATCAGGCGCTACGAGCAGGAGCTCGTCAGCCTCGCCACCGCCGCCAAGAACAGCGGCGCCGAGATCATCATCTTCACCGACCAGTGGGCCTCTCCCGCCGCGAAGCTGGCACGCCATACGTTTCGCGTGCAGATCGAGGCGCCGTCGGCATGGGACAGCTCCGTCGTCACCCTTTTCATCGTCGAGGCGCTGATCGAAGCGGTTCAGAACTCGACATGGGACGAGACGAAGGAGCGCATGAAGACATTGGAAGGCCTTTTCGAACAGACGCGGCTCTTCCGCAAACTTGGTTAGGAGGGACAATTACGACAGCGAAGATGTAACGGGCAGCAAACAAGGACGTGTCGCAATCGAAACATCCTTGCCAAACGCCCGCGATACAAAGAAAAAATAGCGTCATCCAACTGTCACACAAGCTTCACGTAACGTCAGTAACAGCATCGTCGGACACTGAAACCCGAAGGAGAACAACAGTGATCTCTAATCTTTCTCGACTGCTCTCGCTCTCTACAGCAATTGTTGTGGCTTCAACCGCAATTGCTGCCGCAGAGCCAAGCGCTGAACTCATCGCCGCCGCCAAGAAGGAAGGCACGCTGACCACGATCGCTCTCCCGCACGACTGGTGCGGCTATGGCGACGTCATTGCCGGCTTCAAGGCGAAGTATGGTCTGGAAGTGAACGAACTGAACCCGGACGCTGGCTCGGGCGACGAAATCGAAGCCATCAAGGCCAACAAGGGCAACACCGGCCCGCAGGCTCCTGACGTTATCGACGTCGGCCTCTCCTTCGGCCCGACCGCAAAGGCTGACGGCCTGATCCAAGCTTACAAGGTTTCGACCTGGGATTCGATCCCTGACAGCGCCAAGGATGCCGACGGCTTCTGGTACGGCGATTACTACGGCGTTCTCTCCTTCGTCGTGAACACCGACATCGTCAAGGAAGTGCCGAAGGACTGGGCCGACCTGAAGAAGTCGGACTACGCCAACAGCGTTGCTCTCGCCGGTGACCCGCGCGCGTCCAACCAGGCCGTTCAGGCTGTTTATGCTGCCGGCATCGCTGCTGGTGAAAAGGACGCGACCAAGGCTGGTGAAGCCGGTCTCGCCTTCTTCGGCGAACTCAACAAGGCAGGCAACCTCGTTCCTGTCATCGGCAAGTCCGCTTCGCTGGCACAGGGCTCGACCCCGATCGTCATCGCATGGGACTACAACGGCCTGTCCTGGCGCGATACGCTGAAGGGCAACCCGCCGGTTGAAGTCGTCGTTCCGGCATCGGGCGTCAACGCCGGCGTTTACGTCCAGGCGATCTCCGCTTTCGCTCCGCACCCGAACGCTGCCAAGCTCTGGATGGAATACCTCTATTCGGACGAAGGTCAGCTCGGCTACCTGAAGGGCTATTGCCACCCGATCCGCTTCAACGACCTGGCGAAGAACAAGAAGATCCCGCAGGACCTTCTCGACAAGCTGCCGCCGGCTGCTGCCTATGAAAAGGCTGTCTTCCCGACGCTCGAAGAGCAGGAAGCCGGCAAGACCGCTATCACCGGCAAGTGGGATAGCGTCGTCGGCGCCAACGTCCAGTAATACAATATGAAACCGGCCTCCCCGTCTTATGGCGGGGAGGCTTTTGCCCCTCCGACGCCGCAAGAAGAGCTTTTTCAATGAGCACTGTTTCGACGACGCCCGTGGTGAGCACGGCCCCGCTGATCACCAAGGACCGCGTGATCGACTGGCTCGGCATTACACCCTTCATTATTTTTGCCCTGCTTTTTCTTATTATTCCCACGCTCTACCTTGTGGTCGGCGCCTTTTTGACGCCCGAGGGTAATTTCACGCTGAAGAACATCGGGGATCTCTTCACCCCGTCGATCCTCAGCGCCTACTGGATCAGTATCCGCGTTTCGGTCGCCTCGGCACTCGGCGGCGCGCTGATCGGCTTCTTCCTCGCCTGGGCTGTCGTGCTCGGCGGCCTGCCCACTTCGGTGCGCTCGACGCTGTTGACCTTCTCCGGCGTCGCCTCGAATTTCGCGGGCATCCCGCTCGCCTTCTCATTCCTGGCAACCCTTGGCCGCACCGGCCTGGTGACGGTTTTCCTGAGGGACTGGTTCGGCTTCAACCTCTACGGCACCGGCTTCAACCTGCTCTCCTTCTTCGGCCTCACCATCACCTACATGTACTTCCAGATCCCGCTGATGGTGCTGATCCTGACGCCGGCACTCGACGGCATGAAGAAGGAATGGCGCGAAGCGGCCGAAATCCTCGGCGCCAGCAATCTGCAATATTGGACCAAGGTCGCCCTTCCGATCCTCTGGCCGAGCCTTCTCGGCACCACGCTGCTGCTCTTCGCCAACGCCTTCGGCGCCATCGCGACGGCCTATGCGCTGACCGGTTCCTCGCTCAACATCGTCCCGATCCTGCTCTATGCGCAGATCCGCGGCGACGTCCTTCACAATGCGAACCTCGGCTATGCGATCGCGCTCGGCATGATCGTCATCACCGGCGTGTCCAACATCCTCTATCTCATGCTGCGCATGCGCGCTGAACGGTGGCAGAAATGAAGGCTCAAAAACTCGGCGCCTGGATCGCCATCGCCATCGGCGCGACCTATTTCATCGTGCCTCTGCTCGGAACCATCGAGTTCTCGCTGCGCATGCGCCGCGATGCCTACAGTTTCGACGCCTACCTCTCTGTCTTCTCCGATGAGCGCTTCCGCGCGACCTTCGGCTATTCGATGATGATGGCGCTTTTGACCATCGTCTTCGGCATGCTCTTGATCGTGCCGACCGCCTATTGGGTGCGCCTGCGCATGCCGCAGATGCGTCAGGTCGTGGAGTTCATCACACTGCTGCCGCTGGTCATCCCGGCCATCGTCATCGTCTTCGGCTATTTGAGGATGTACAACTCCTCGTCCTTCCTGCCGATGACCGGTTCGACGACGGGCACCAACATCCTGCTCGTCTTCTCCTACATCACGCTGTCGCTGCCCTACATGTACCGCTCCGTCGATACCGCCATGCGCGCCATCGACGTCAGAACGCTGACCGAAGCCGCCCAGAGCCTTGGCGCCAGCTGGTGGACGATCATGTTCAAGTGCATCTTCCCCAACGTGATGAGCGGCATCCTCTCCGGCGCCTTCATCACGTTGGCGATCGTCATGGGCGAATTCACCTTCGCGGCACTGCTGAGCCGTCCGGCCTTCGGCCCCTACCTGCAGCTGGTCGGCGCCAACCGGGCCTACGAGCCCTCGGCGCTCGCCGTGATCGCATTCTCCATCACCTGGCTCAGCATGGGCCTGCTCAATCTCGTCTCGCGCATCGGCAGATCCCGCCCGGCCAAGGCTTAAGGTATTTCGACATGTCATTTCTCTCGCTGACCAACATTCAGAAATCCTTCGGCCAGGTTCAGGTCGTCAAGAACTTCAACATGAACATCGAGAAGGGAGAATTCGTCTCCTTCCTCGGCCCTTCGGGCTGCGGCAAGACCACAGTCCTGCGCATGATCGCCGGCTTCGAGAACCCGACCGGCGGCAATCTCAGCATCGCCGGCAAGGACATCGCACCGCTGAAGCCCAATCAGCGCAACATCGGCATGGTGTTCCAGGCATACGCGCTCTTCCCGAACATGACGGTGCATGACAACGTCGCCTTCGGCCTGAAGATCGCCGGCAAGCCGAAGGCCGAGATCGACGCTCGCGTCAAGGAAATGCTGGCGCTGATCCACCTCGGCCACCTCGCCGACCGCTATCCCTACCAGATGTCGGGCGGCCAGCAGCAGCGCGTGGCGCTTGCCCGCGCCCTTGCCGCCAAGCCGCAGGTGCTGCTGCTCGACGAGCCGCTGTCGGCCCTCGACGCCAAGATCCGCGTCTCGCTGCGCGAGGAAATCCGCCAGATCCAGCAGTCGCTGGGGATCACAACCATCTTCGTGACCCACGACCAGGAAGAAGCGCTGTCGATCTCCGACCGCATCGTCGTCATGAACGGCGGCCGCGCCGACCAGATCGGCACCCCATTCGAGATCTACAACACGCCGGCCACGCGCTTCGTGGCATCCTTCGTCGGCACGTTGAACATCATCGAGGCCAAGGTCGTAGACCCCTCGGTCAACCGCATCCAGATCGGCGACCAGGGCGTGACGCTCCGCGAAAACATCTCCACCTACAAAGCCGGCGACACCGTCTCGCTGGCGCTGCGCCCGGAAGCGGGATCGCTTGCCGAAAGCACACCGAGCGACACCAAGCTCACGGGCGAAGTCGTCTCCGCCCACTTCCTCGGCTCCGTCATCCGCACCCGCATGAACGTCGGCGGCAACGTCATCTCCTTCGACATGTTCAACAGCCCCGGCGTCAAGCCGCCGGCCACCGGCGAAACGGTGACCCTGCGCTTCATGGCGGCGGATCTGCTGGTTATCCGGGACTGATCACCGGACTTTCCGATCTTGAAGGCGTCGCCCATCGCGGCGCCTTTTCTGTTTGCGGCTTTGCCACAGCGGGCGCGCCGACGCCGCAACATGACGCGAAAACACCAGAAAACGCTTGAAATCCCCACCCCATTGCGCGACGACGGCACAACCGAAGTCATACCGCAAGAAGCCCGCATCATGTCCCCCACCACGACGCCCGCAGCCGCCCCTCGCCGCCTCACCGCCCAGGATTTCAAGACGCTCGGCCTCTCCGCCCTTGGCGGCGCGCTGGAGTTCTATGATTTCATCATCTTCGTCTTCTTCGCCAGCGTGATCGGCCACCTCTTCTTCCCGCCCGACATGCCGGACTGGCTGGTGACGATCCAGACCTTCGGCATCTTCGCCGCCGGCTATCTGGTGCGCCCCATCGGCGGCATCGTGCTCGCCCATTTCGGCGACATGTTCGGCCGCAAGCGCGTCTTTGCCTTCTCGATCATGCTGATGGCGTTGTCGACGCTCGGCATGGCGGCCATGCCGACCTATGCTACGATCGGCATCGCGGCACCAATCCTGCTGATCCTGATGCGCGTCCTGCAGGGTGCGGCGATCGGTGGCGAGGTGCCCGGCGCCTGGACGTTCGTTGCCGAACACGTTCCCTTCCGCCGTGTCGGCTTTGCCTGCGGCTTCCTCTGCTCGGGCCTGACGCTCGGTATCCTGCTCGGCTCCTTCATCGCCACCATCATCAACTCCGCCTTCACGCCCGAGGACGTCGCGGCTTACGCCTGGCGCATCCCCTTCTTCCTCGGCGGCATCTTCGGTCTCGTCGCCGTCTATCTTCGCCGCTGGCTGCAGGAAACGCCGATCTTCGCCGAAATGAAGCAGAGCCGCTCGCTGATGCGCGAACTGCCGCTGAAGGCTGTGCTGCGCGACTATCCGCGCGGCGTCATCATCTCGATGCTGCTCACCTGGATCCTCTCGGCCGGCATCGTCGTCACCACGCTGATGACCGCGACCTTCCTGCAGAAACTCTACGGCTACACCGCGCAGCAATCGCTGGCTGCGACCAGCTTCGGCACGCTGTTCCTGATCTTCGGCACGGCGGCCGCGGGCGCGATCGTCGATCGCGTCGGCTCCGGCCGCTTCTTCATCGTCGCCAGCATCTTCTTCGGCGCCGCCACCTTCGCCTTCTACACTTACGCCGCGACATCGCTGACCGTGCTCTTCGTGCTCTACGCGATCATGGGCCTCTCCGTCGGCCTCGTCGGCGCCGTACCCTACGTGATGGTCCGCGCCTTCCCGGCCCGCGTCCGCTTCACCGGCCTTTCCTTCTCCTACAACGTCTCCTACGCCATCTTCGGCGGCCTGACGCCGCTGGCGGTCGCCTCCTTGCTGCCGCTGAACCCGATGGCGCATGCCTATTACCTGCTGTTCATCGCAGCCCTTGCCTTCGCGCTCGGCGTCTACCTGCTCGTCAAGGGCGACACGGTGGAGGCCGATGTCGGCATCGAGGAACTCAACCAGCGCCTCGCCGCCGGCGCCTGAGAACAGCACAATAAGCCAATAGCGGGCCGGCAGGCATTTCAGCCGGCCCGATCAACGAGAGATATTTCAATGATTACCTGCCATCTGCGTTATGTCATCGACCCCTACAAGCTCGCCGAATTCGAGGAATACGCCAGGCTCTGGATCCCCATCGTCAACCGCATGGGCGGCAACCACCACGGCTATTTCCTGCCCTCCGAAGGAGCCAACAACATCGCGGTCGCCTTGTTCTCCTTCCCGAGCCTCGCCGCATACGAAGACTACCGCACCCGCATGGCCGTCGATCCCGAGTGCCAGGCGGCATTCGATCTGGACAAGCGCAACCGCAGCATCATCAGCTATGAGCGCAGCTTCATGCGCCCGGTTCTCGGCTGACCGAGACGTCACCTAATTCGCGAAGGCCGACATGCTCGGCCTTCCATTGGCTCCCATGACGAGGAACTGAAGAACGATGCCGGCACCTCAGATCAAGATCCTCGACGCGCTCTCCGTACCGGGAAACCCGGCCAAACCAAACGACGACCGCTTCGGATATAACGAGGCCTGCGCCTTCGTGATCGATGGCGCAACCGGCCTTGGCGACCGCCAATACATGGACGCATCCGGCAGCGACGCCGCCTGGGTCGCGGCACGCTTCGCGGATGGTTTCAGGCAGCAGATCACGCGTGAGACCCCGGTCTCGGATGTCGCGCGCGCCGTGTCACAGGATGCCAGGGCAACATTCCTAGGCAACAACCCCGATGCCCCGCGCTACGCCTGGCCGCTCTCCGCCTTTTCGATGATCCATGCCACCGACAATCGCCTGACCTTCTACGGCCTCGGCGATTCCTGCGTCTTCCTCTTGCAGGAAGATGGATCGGTGAGCTTTCACATGGCCCTTCTCGACGCCTATGTCAGGGAGCAGGCACACGCACAAAGCCATATCGCCCGCACCGGCGGCATCACCAAGGATGGCGGCGCGCTCGGCAATGCCGAAACGCTCGCGGCTCTGCGCCGCCACCGTGAAAGCCAGAACACCGCAGGCGGCATCTGGACCCTGGGCCTCGTGCCTGAATCGGCCGATCATCTTGTGTCGGAAGAATTGAAGATCAAGGGCAAGGCTCACGCCATCATCTGCAGCGACGGCTTCGCCGATCTTGTCGTGCTCTACGAAGCCTACGACGCCGCAAGCCTGGTGCGCGCAGCGCGCGACAAGGGCCTCGCCCCGATGATCGAGGAACTCCGGCGCTTCGAGCGCGAGACCGATCCTGAGGGCCTGCGCTATCCGCGCTTCAAGCAGAGCGACGACACGACCGCGATCCTGGTCGAACTCACGACCTGACATCAGACCGACGAAACGGCAATTTCCGATTCAGGATCAGACCCTTGGTCGATGATCCTGAATCATTTTCTCCGGCAATTAAATCAGTGCCTGAAGACGCGCCCGATCAGGCCGCGTCTTCCACGTCTTCGCGCGGCTTCGACGGCACGTAGTTGAGCACCGGCCCGAGCCAGCGCTCGACCTCGGCGATCTCCATGCCCTTGCGTCCGGCATAATCCTCGACCTGATCCCGCTCAACCTTGGCAACGCCGAAGTAGTAGGCGTCGGGGTGGCCGATATAGATGCCCGAGACGGACGAGCCCGGCCACATGGCGTAGCTCTCGGTGAGCTTCACGCCGGCGGCGTTTTCGGCATCGAGAAGCGCGAACAGCGTCTTCTTCTCGGTGTGATCGGGCTGCGCCGGATAGCCGGGCGCCGGGCGGATACCGGCATATTCCTCGGTGATCAGCTGCTCCTTGCTGAACGCCTCGCCCTTGGCATAGCCCCAATATTCGCGGCGAACCTCTTCGTGCATCCGCTCGGCGAAGGCCTCCGCGAAACGGTCGGCCAGCGCCTTGACGAGGATCGACGAGTAATCGTCATTTGCGCGTTCGAAGCGCTCGGCGATCGCCACTTCCTCGATACCGGCCGTGACGACGAAGCCGCCGACGTAGTCCTGCACGCCGCTGTCGACAGGCGCCACGAAGTCCGACAGCGCCACGTTCGGCCGGCCGTCGCGCTTCGAAAGCTGCTGGCGCAGCGTGTAGAAGGTCGCGAGGTCTTCCTTGCGGCTATCATCCTTGAACAGTCGGATATCATCGCCGACGGTGCCGGCCGGCCAGAAGCCGATGACGGCGCGCGGACGGAACCACTTCTCGTCGATGATCTTCTTCAGCATCCCCTGCGCATCCGCCCAGAGCGCACGCGCCGCCTCACCCTGCTTCTCATCCTCGAGAATGGCGGGATATCGGCCCTTCAGCTCCCAGGTCTGGAAGAACGGCGTCCAGTCGATGTATTCGGCGAGCGTCGCCAGATCGTAATCCTCGAACACCTTGGTGCCGAGGAAGCTTGGCTTGGCGGGCGCGTAAGCGGCCCAATCGACCTTCTGCGCGTTTTCGCGAGCACGCGACAGCGGCAGGCGGACCTTCTCGGCCTCGCTGCGGGCGTGGGCCGCGGCGACCTTGGCGTATTCGGCGCGGATATCGGTGATGTAGCCATCGCGGTTCTCCGGCGAGAGCAGCGAAGAGACCACGCCGACCGCGCGGCTGGCGTCGGTGACGTAGACGGTCTGGCCCTTGCTGTAGCCGGGATGGATCTTCACGGCCGTATGCACACGGCTGGTCGTGGCGCCGCCAATCAGGAGCGGCAGGTCCAGACCCTGGCGCTCCATTTCGGCCGCCACATGCACCATCTCGTCGAGCGACGGCGTGATCAGGCCCGACAGGCCGATGACGTCGACCTTCTCGGCCACCGCCGTCTCCAGGATCTTCGTCGCCGGCACCATGACGCCGAGATCGATGATCTCGTAATTGTTGCAGGCGAGCACGACGCCGACGATGTTCTTGCCGATATCGTGAACGTCGCCCTTGACGGTCGCCATCAGGATCTTGCCGGCCGACTTGCGATCGTCGCCGCCGTTCAGCCGCTTCTCTTCTTCCATGTAGGGAAGGAGCACGGCCACGGCCTGCTTCATCACGCGCGCCGACTTGACGACCTGCGGCAGGAACATCTTGCCCGAGCCGAAGAGATCGCCGACGACGTTCATGCCGGCCATCAGCGGGCCTTCGATGACGTGGAGCGGACGGGCCGCGGCAAGGCGCGCCTCTTCCGTATCGGCATCGATATATTCGGTAATGCCGTTGACCAAAGCGTGTTCAAGCCGCTTCTCGACCGACCATTCGCGCCAGGAGAGGTCCTGCACGCGTCCCTCGCGGGCAGCCCCGCCACGGAACTTCTCGGCCACTTCGAGCAGCCGCTCGGTCGCATCGGCGCGGCGGTTCAGCACCACGTCCTCGCAGGCCTCGCGCAGCTCCGCGTCGATCTGGTCGTAGACCGCGAGCTGGCCGGCATTGACGATGCCCATGTCCATGCCCGCCTGGATGGCGTGGTAGAGGAACACGGCATGCATCGCCTCGCGCACCGGCTCGTTGCCGCGGAACGAGAAGGAGAGGTTCGAAACACCGCCCGAAATATGCACCAGCGGCATTGTCTTGCGGATCGTGCGCGTCGCCTCGATGAAGTCGACGCCGTAATTGTTGTGCTCCTCGATGCCGGTCGCGACAGCAAAGACGTTCGGGTCGAAGATGATGTCCTCAGGCGGGAAGCCCGCCTTTTCGGTCAACAGCTTGTAGGCGCGCGTGCAGATCTCGACCTTGCGGTCATAGGTATCCGCCTGCCCCGTCTCGTCGAAGGCCATGACGACGACTGCCGCGCCATAGGCATGCAGCAGCCTCGCCTGCGCAAGGAAGTTCTCTTCGCCCTCTTTCAGCGAGATCGAGTTGACGATCGGCTTGCCCTGCACGCGCTTCAGACCGGATTCGATGATCGAGAACTTCGACGAGTCGATCATGACGGGCACGCGAGCGATATCCGGCTCGGCGGCGATCAGGTTCAGGAACTCGACCATCGCCTTTTCGGAATCGATCAGGCCTTCGTCCATGTTGATGTCGATGATCTGCGCGCCGTTTTCGACCTGGTCGCGGGCGACATCGAGCGCTGCCGTGTAATCGGCGTTGGTGATCAGCTTGCGGAAGCGTGCCGAACCAGTGACGTTGGTGCGCTCACCGACGTTGACGAAAGGGATGTCCTTGGTGAGCTCGAAGGGCTCGAGGCCCGACAGCGACATGAACGGACGATGCTCGGGGATCGGGCGCGGCTTGTACTTGGCGACAACCTCGGCGATCGCCTTGATATGTTCAGGCGTCGAGCCGCAGCAGCCGCCGACGATGTTGACGAGGCCTTCGCGGGCGAACTCGTCGATCTGCGCCGCCATCAACTCAGGCGTCTCGTCATACTGGCCGAACTCGTTGGGCAGGCCGGCATTCGGATAGGCGCAGATGAAGGTATCGGCAACGCCCGACAGCTCCTGCAGGTGCGGACGCATGGCGTTAGCGCCGAGCGCGCAGTTGAGGCCGATCGTGAACGGATTGGCGTGGCGCACCGAGTTCCAGAAGGCGGACGGCGTCTGGCCCGACAGCGTGCGGCCGGAAAGGTCTGTGATCGTACCCGAGATCATGACCGGCAGGCGGATGCCCTTGGCCTCGAAGCGCTCCTCGCAGGCAAAGATCGCAGCCTTGGCGTTGAGCGTGTCGAAGATCGTCTCGATCAGAATGATATCGGCGCCGCCATCGATCAGGCCGTCGATCTGTTCGGCATAGGCGATGCGCAGGTCGTCGAAGGTGACGGCGCGGAAGCCCGGATTGTTGACGTCAGGCGAGATCGAGGCCGTGCGGTTGGTCGGGCCGATGGCGCCGGCCACGAAGCGGCGGCGGCCATCCTCGCGCTCGGCGCGGATGCAGGCGCGGCGCACGACTTCGGCACCTTCCTTGTTCAGCGCATAGACCTCGCCTTCCATCGCGTAGTCGGCCTGCGCGATGCGGGTGGAGGAGAAGGTGTTGGTCTCGAGAATATCGGCGCCGGCCTTCGCGTATTTGTAATGGATTTGCTCGATCGCATCCGGCTGCGAGAGGATGAGAAGGTCGTTGTTGCCCTTCTGGTGGCAGGCGCAGCCGATGAAGCGATCGCCGCGGAAGTGGTCCTCGTCGAAACCCAGCCCCTGGATCTGCGTGCCCATGGCGCCGTCAAGGACGAGAATGCGTTCGCTGGCGGCTTTCCTGAGCGCTGCAAACACTTCACTGCCGTCGCGCTTTTCCCCTTCGGGGCCAAACAGATTGTTGAACACGGGCGGACTCCTTGACGTCATTACAAAGACAAGCCGCCCAAATCACATAAAGATATCTTTATGTCAATATATCAGCGACAATTTCGCCATTGCCGGCGCGCGGCGGATGACAGACTCGAACGCCCCCTATATAGGCAATTTCAAAGCATTGTGTATGAAATCGGAGGAGTATCATGGCACCTGCAATCGGCGACGCCGCGCTCGGCAACTGGACGACGCGCACCTACCACCGCGACTGGCTTGTCGCCCAGGCGAACGGCCTGTTCGATTTCTTCCAGCATGACTCCATCAATCCCAAGGGTGGGTTCTACGATCTTGACGACACCGGCAAGCCGCTCGACGCGGAGGGCCAGGTGCGCGGCATCCATATCGCCGCCCGCGCCGTCCATTGCTTCTCGATCGGCACCCTGCTCGGCCGCCCCGGCGCATCCGATGTCGTCGACCACGGCATGCAGTACATCTGGAACCACCACCGGGACCGGAAGAACGGCGGCTATTTCTGGTCGCTGAACAATGACGGCCCCGTCGACACCAACAAGCAGGGCTACGGCCACGCCTTCGTGCTCTTGGCCGCCTCCTCCGCCAAGACCATCGGCCACCCGCTCGCCGACGGCATGTTGGCCGATATCACCGAGGTGCTGAACACACGCTTCTGGGAAGCAAAGCACGGCGCCATCGCCGAGGAATTCACCGCCGACTGGCAGCCGCTCGACGGCGGCACCTATCGCGGCCAGAATTCCAACATGCACCTGACCGAAGCCCTGATGGCCGCCTTCGAGGCAACTGGCAACCGCGATTACCTCACCAAGGCCGAAAGCATCGCCGACCTCGTCATCCGCCGCGCCGCCGGCTCCGTCGACTGGCGCGTCGCCGAGCACTTCGACACAGAGTGGAAGCTCGACAAGAACTACTATCACCCCAACGAGATGTTTCGCCCCGCGGGCACCACGCCCGGCCACTCGCTGGAATGGGCGCGTCTGCTGCTGCAGCTCTGGGCGCTCGGCGGCAAGAAGCTGGAATGGCTGCCGGATGCCGCCAAGGGCCTGTTCTCGCAGGCGATGGCGCTCGGCTGGGACGACGAGAACGGCAGCTTCTTCTACACGCTCGACTGGGAAGACCGCCCGGACAAGCGCCAGAAGATGTGGTGGCCCGCCTGCGAGGGTGCGGCTGCCGCCCACTACCTCAACGAACACCTGCCGAGCGACTACCACGAGGAAAGCTACCGCAAGATCTGGAACGTGATCGAGCGCCGCTTCATCGACCACAAAAACGGCGGCTGGCACGAGGAACTGACGGAAGACATGGTCCCCGCCCACACCATCTTCCCCGGCAAGGGCGACATCTACCACGCCCTGCAAGCCTGCCTTATCCCCCTCTTCCCGGCGACCGGCAGCCTGACCAAGGTGATCCCCGAAGCCGGTGGCAAGATCTGACACTGAACAAGACGGCGCCGCATCCACGGCGCCGCCTTTATTTCACGACGACGGAATACGCGGCTCCTCGACCAGATAGAACTCCGGGACCGGCGTGACATCGGACACGAAGAAGCCGAACCTCGATTGCTCCCCGGGATCGAGATGCCCCTCATCGAAATTCAGACGATCGAAGCTCTCGAAGCGGCTTTCAAAATGCATGAAACGGCTGGACGAGATCAGCGACGGATTGGGATCGGCCTGCCCGAAAGACAGCCCGTCATAGAAATCGCTGGGCTTGCCGCGGATTTCCTGAAGCTCGAAGCCGAAACCTATCCACGCGAGCCCGCTACGGTTCACCGCCACCACGCGCAGATGAAACGAGCCGGGCACGGTTGTCTTCAGCTCGGAAGGCTTTGCGAAGCGGATCACCAGCGTCACCGGCGCAAGGCTGTCGAACGCCTCGCGGATCTCGATCGGATCCTCGAGCGTTCCCGCGCCTGATATGGAGAGGATGCGGAAACCGCCGAGTTCATCGGAAAACGAGTAGTCCCCAGCATACCACCGCCCGTCATCCGCCGGCCCGGCGCTGATCAGCGCCAGGGAGAGCAACGCCGCAAGAATGCGCAAACGACGCGTCATCGATCCTGTTCCCTGATCGAGATGTCGTCACCATACATGCAATTTCAGCGGCATGCGATGCGCAATACCCGCGAGCCGATTTCCACGCGCGCGAACCCCGCATCGGTGATACGCTGACGCCTGGGCATCCCAACGAAACATGTGAATGCAACGCAGGAGCGGAACATGACGACAGTGTTCGTACGGCATGAGGTTTCGGACTATACGGCCTGGCGCAAGGTGTATGACGGCTTCCGTTCGGTGCAGGCGGCAAACGGCGTGATATCAGAGGCGGTCTACCAATCCGCCGACAACCCCAACGACATCACCGTCACCCATGAATTCGCGACATCAGAGGCCGCGAAGGCCTTCATGCAGCTCGAGGAACTGCGATCAGCGATGCGCACCGGCGGCATCCTCGGCGCCCCGACCGTCTGGGTGGTCGAGAAGACGTAGAACGGTTCCGGCCCGATCGGCATGGCGGGCCGGAACCTTTCCGTACGACGCTTTACGCGAGACGCAGCGCGTCCAGATCCTTGGCCAGCATCAGCGCCAGCGCCTCTACGACGAGATTGTGGTCGTCGCGCTGCGGCAGGCCGGAGACGGTCACCGAGCCGATGCAGCCTGTGCCCTTGACGTTAATAGGGAAGCTGCCGCCGTGCGGCGCGTAATCGGCGTCCAAAAGACCGTTGTCCGCCACCGTCTTGCCCTTGGCCTTCAGGTCGAGGCCGATCGCATAGCTGCTGCGGAAATAGCGCAGCACCAGATTGCGCTTGCGGCGCACCCACTGCACGTTATCAGGCGTCACGCCGGGAAGTGCCACATAGAAGACCGGCATCGAATGCAGGTTGATATCGATCGCGATACCCAGGCCACGCTCAGAACCCAGCTCCTGCAGCAGCTTGCCCAGCTGCCATGCGGTCGACAGATCGAAACTGTCGAAGCTCAGCACCTTTTCCTGTTCGGCAATGCGCGCAAGGTCGTCGTCCGGCATGGTCATGTCTACTTCCTCTCCTTAAATGCTTTTCGCTGAGCATCGTCAGGAGAGCGAAAAAGTAAAGCGGAATCGTGGTGATACACTATGTGAGGCGACGGTCTCGCGGCAGGCCTCAGCCCGCTGCCTGCATCGGTGCGAACCGGCTCATCTCGCCGATAAAGGGCTTGGCAAGCGGCGCCGCGTAGGAGCCGCGCTTGCTCGTCGACAGACCAAGCGACACCAGCGCCTCGGCCTGCTTGACGGCCGCCGCCACGCCATCGACGACAGGCACGCCGTAGATCTCCTGCAGCTCACGCGCCAGATCGGTCATCCCGGCGCAGCCGAGCACGATCGCCTCGGCGCCATCCTCATCAAGCGCCCGCTCGATCTCCGCGCGCAGCTTGCCGATCGCGCCCGACGCCTCGTCTTCGAGCTCCAGCACCGGAATGTCAGACGCCCGGACCTTTGCCCGATCGCCCATGCCATAGCGACGCACGAGATTGTCGATCAGCACCCGCGAGCGCTCCAGCGTCGTCACCACGGTGAAGCGCTGCGCCAGGAAGCCGGCGGTGGCGACGGCGGCTTCGCAGAGCCCGAGCACCGGCACGTCGGCGAAACTGCGCGCCGCTTCAAGCCCTGTATCATCGAAGCATGCGATGACGGCGGCGTCATAGGTCCCTGCCCGCTCCTTGAGCTCCGTCAGCAGACCGGGAATGGCGAGCGCCCCGTCATAATGCCCCTCGATCGACACCGGCCCCATTCTCGAGGTGGCGGCGATAATCTCGGTGCCGCTGGCGGCAACGAGCCGTGCGGCGGTCGCCGCCTTCTCGGTCATGCTTGATGTCGTGTTCGGATTGACGATGAGGATGCGCATGAGATCAGCTTGTCTTTGCCTGGCGCCCGCGCAGCATCATCATGATGCCGAGCGCGACGAGAATGATGGTGAAGGAAAACAGCGTCGTCACCGTGCCGAGCGCATAGAGCACCGGCGTCGTCACGTTGGTCGTCATCCCGTAGATCTCCAGCGGCAGCGTGTTGTAGCTGCCAGAGGTCATCAGCGTGCGGGCGAATTCGTCATAGGAGAGCGTGAAGCCGAACAGGCCGACGCCGATCAGGCTGGGCGCGATCATCGGCAGCACGACATGCACGAAGGTCTGCCACGACGTCGCCCCGAGATCGCGCGCCGCCTCTTCGTAAGCCGGCGAGAAGCGGTTGAAGACGGCGAACATGATCAGCACGCCGAAGGGCAGCGTCCATGTCAGATGCGCGCCGAAGGCCGACGAGTACCAGGCCGGCTTCAGCCCGCCCTGCTGGAACACCACGCCGATACCGAGCGAAATGATGATCGACGGCACCACGAGGCTGGCGACCGTCGCGTAGAACAGCAAGGTGGCGCCACGGAAGCGGCGGCGAAACGCAAGCCCCGCCAGCAGCGACACCACGACGGTGACGATCATCACCATGAAGCCGAGCGTGAACGACCGGCGGAAGGATGCCCCGAAGTCACCCACCGCCTGCTTTTCGAACAGGTTGAAGAACCAGTGGACCGAGACGCCGTTGAGCGGGAATGTCAGGCCGCCATCCGGCCCCTGGAAGGAGAGGATCAGGATCGCCGACAGCGGGCCGTAGAGGAACAGCACGAAGACGATGAAGAAGGCGGCCAGAAGATAGAATTCCCAGGTGCGCTTTTCGTGGCTCATCTCAAAGCTCCTTGCGGATATCGACAACGCGCAGGATGGCGGCGACCATCATCAACACGACGATCAGAAGCACGACGGCATTGGCGGCGGCGGCCGGATATTGCAGCAGCGACATCTGGTTCTTCATCATCAGCGCCACCGAGGCGCTCTGCCCGCCGGACATGACCTGCACCGTCGAGAAATCGGCCATCACGAGCGTGACGACGAAGATCGAGCCGATGGCGATGCCGGGCTTGGCAAGCGGGATGACGACATTCCAGAGGATCTGCCAGCCGCTGGCGCCCGCGTCGCGCGCCGCCTCGAACAGCGAGCGGTCGATGCGCATCAGCGTATTGAAGATCGGCGTCACCATGAACAACGTGTAGAGATGCACCATGGCAAGCACCACGGCGAAATCGGAATAGAGCAGCCACTCGATCGGCTGCGGGATGATACCCATCTTAATCAGCGCCGAATTGACCAGCCCGTTGCGGCCGAGCACCGGGATCCAGGAGATCATGCGGATGATGTTGGACGTCATGAACGGCACGGTGCAGACCAGAAACAGGATCATCTGCGTCGACGTGCGGCGGATGTGAAAGGCGAGGAAATAGGCGACCCAGAAACCGATGAAGACGGTGAGCGCCCAGACGATGACGGTGAATTTCAGCGTGTTCAGATAGGTCTTCCACGTGACCCACGAGCCGAGCGTCTCGGTGTAGTTCATCGTCAGGAAATCGGGATAGAGACCGGCGAAGTCGTAATCCCAGAAGCTGACCACCGCGATCATCGCGATCGGCAGGATGAAGAAGAAGCCGAGGATCAGGATTAGCGGCGTCGCCTGGAGATAGGAGGCCGCCCACGGCGCCAGCCGAAAGCCCGGGCTGCGCACCCGCTCGGTCGTCTCGTTTGTCTCTGCTGAAGCGATCGTCGCCATCGCTGATCCCTTTTCCGGTTGGCATTGCGTTGCGTGGCGCCCCCCTCTGCCCTGCCGGGCATCTCCCCCACAGGTGGGGAGATTGGCTGGGCGCAACCGCTCGCTCCACGCTCGTTGCTTGGGTGGGGAGCAGGCCACGAGCCGATCTCCCTCCTTGTGGGGGAGATGTCCGGCAGGACAGAGGGGGGTAACCCACGGCAGAACCTCCCCTCCCGCGATTGGAAGGAGAGATCCCAGATCGCCTTTAAGCCGCGATGAACTCGTTCCAGCGGCGAACCATGTAGCGGTCCTCGTCCATGACGGAATTCCAGCACGCGACATGGCCCATGCGCTCTTCGAACGAGCCGCCGTCGCGAATAGCGCCGGCCTTCTCCATGACCTTGCCCTCGGGCGACAGAATATCGCCCTTGGCGGCCTTGCCTTCGATCCAGTAGCCCCACTCGTCCTCGGTCATGAAGCCCTTGGCGGTGTCCATGCAGGCCGAGTAGTAGCCCTGGCGGTTGAGGTAGCCGCCGACCCAGCCGGATGTGTACCAGTTGATGTACTCGTAGGCCGCGTCGAGCTCGGCGCCCTTGAGGTGCGAGGCAAGGCCGAGACCGCCGCCCCATGAGCGGTAGCCTTCCTTGAGCGGCTGATACTTGCAGGCGATGCCCTTGGAGCGGACGGCGGCAACCGCCGGCGACCACATGGACTGGATGACGACTTCGCCCGATGCCATCAGGTTGACGGACTCGTCGAACGACTTCCAGAAAGCGCGGAACTGGCCGTCCTGCTTGGCCTTGATCAGGAATTCGATCGTCTTGTCGATCTCTTCCTTGGTCATGTTGCCCTTGTCGGCGTACTTGATGTTGCCGAGCGCTTCCATGATCATCGCGGCATCCATGATGCCGATCGACGGGATGTTGAGGATCGAGGTCTTGCCCTTGAACTTCGGGTCCATGATATCGGCCCAGCTGCCGATCTCGCGGCCGACGAGGTCAGGACGAATGCCGAGCGTGTCGGCATTGTAGATCGTCGGCATCATGGTGAAGAGCTCGGTCTCGCCCTTGGCGAAGGTCTTGGCATCCGCGCTCTCGACATAGCCGACCGTGTGCGGAGCGGTTCCCTGCGCGATCACGCTATCCGGCTTCAGCTTGCCGTTCTTGAAGAGCGGAACGACCTTGTCGTAATACTTCAGCTTCTTCACATCCATCGGCTGGATGACGCCGGTCGGATAGACCTTCTTCAGGATCCAGTATTCGATGTCGGCGATGTCGTAGCTATCGGGCTGCGTGACGGCGCGCTGGGCGGCGGCGTCGGAATCGGTCGCCGTCATCTCGAGCGTGATGCCGAGGTCCTTCTTGCACTGCTCGGCAATGGCGTTGATGTTGGAAACGCCGGTGCCGAACTGGCGAAGCGTGATGTTCGACTGCGCCCAGATGGTCGGGAAACCGGTGATGAGCCCGGAGCCTGCGGCCGCACCAAGGGCGGCAGCACCCGTCTTCAGCAGGCCGCGGCGCGACACGCCCTTGTCGAGCAGACCCTTCTTGGTGGTTTTCGTTGTATCAGTCATGTCAGTTCCCTCTGGTTTTTGTGGTAATTGAGATTCATGCCGAAACGCGGCCAAGGAGAACGGCGTCCTCCAGAGCCCAACTCAGGGACACCGCATCGCCGACGGATGCGGGGTTGGCGAAATAATCGCCGTCGGACGCAATGACCGTGAAGTCATCGCTGCCCGCGCCGACCACGGTGATCTTCACCGAGGCGCCGCGATATTCGATGTTGGAGATGATGCCGTTGAAGCCGAGCGTCTTGTCGGTGGCGCTGGCCAGACGAACCCGGTCCGTGCGGATGCCGATATCGACGACCTCGCCGACCTCCCTGCCCGCGCCGCGCACCGTAAAGCTCTGCCCCTCCGGAACATCGAGCGTGATCAGGCCGTCCTTGGCTGAAGTCACGCGGCCCGTCAGCACGTTGTGATCGCCCATGAACCGCGCCACGAAGGCGGTGGCCGGCTCCTCGAACACCTTGCGCGGCGTCGCCGCCTGCTCGATCTTGCCGTCGTTCATGATCACGATGATATCGGCGAGCGCCATCGCCTCTTCCTGGCTGTGCGTCACATGCACGAAGGTGATCCCCAGCGTTTTCTGCAGCTTCTTGAGCTCCGCGCGCATGCGGATCTTGAGAAACGGATCGAGCGCCGACAGCGGCTCGTCGAGGAGCAGCGCCTCGGGATCGGTGATCAGCGCGCGGGCAAGCGCCACGCGCTGCTGCTGGCCGCCGGAAAGCTGCGCCGGACGCCTGTTGGCATAGGCCTCCATCTGCATAAGCTTCAGCATCTCCAGCGCCTTGGCGCGACGCTCCTCCTTCTCCACACCCTTCATCTTCAGGCTGAAGGCGACATTGTCGATCAGGTCGAGATGCGGGAAGAGCGCGTAGGACTGGAACATCATCGCCGTGCCGCGCTTGGCCGGCGGAAAATCGGTGACGACGGTATTGCCGAGGCGGATATCGCCCGACGAAATGCTTTCATGCCCGGCGATCATCCGAAGCGTCGACGTCTTGCCGCAGCCCGATGGCCCCAGGAAGCAACAATAGGAACCAGCCGGTATCTTCAGGCTGATTGCGTGCACGGCGGTGGTGGCGCCATACACCTTCGAAACGGATGCTATATCGATCTCTGCCGCTTTCGACATCGTGTCTTCCCCTGTTCGAGGAATACGATGCATTCGCCGTGCCAGTTTCTGCCGCAGTGCATCAAGTCATTACGAATATTGAATTTTCCTGGAAATATCAAAATGACTAAAATTCGACCCTCGGATATGCCTGCACATGAAATAGGCTTTCGTCTGCAATTTGCGCAAATAATCGTATACAATTTGACCGCTGCATTGCTCGCAAATTCCGTTTAACTTTTCGGCTGAATATGGCTATCATCGGCCGATCACAGGACATCCCGCCTCATGAACTCCGCAGCCAATGCGCTTCTGACGACCGAAGAGCCCACCGAGACCGGCGCGCAGCGGATTCGCGACGCCATTCGCGACGCGATCGTCGAGCGCCGCCTGTCGCCGGGAACCAAGCTGTCGGAAAGCGATGTCGGCAATCTCTTCAATGTCAGCCGCACACTGGCGCGCGCGGCCCTGCAGGCGCTCTCCTATGAGGGGCTTGTCAGCGTCGAGAAGAACCGCGGCGCCTTCGTGGCCTACCCCTCTCCCGATGAAGCCCGCCAGATCTTTGCCGCCCGCCGGCTGATCGAGCCCGGCATCCTGCGCGAGGCGGCAGCAAGGATCACGACATCAGAGATCCAGCACCTGCGGCAACTGCTGCTGGAAGAAAGCCGCCTGATAAGCGAGCGTGGCCAGACGGCCCGGCGTGCCGAAATCAAGGCATCCGGCGACTTTCACCTGACGCTTGCCGCCATCTCCGGCAATACGATCATGCAGCGTTTCATGGAGGAACTCGTGGCCCGCTCCTCGCTTGTCATCGCGCTCTACGGCCAGTCGACCATATCGAGCTGCGGCCACAACGAGCATGGCGACATCGTCTCGGCGATCGAAGCCAAGGATCTCGACCGCGCCTGTCATCTCATGCTGCATCACATCGCGCATATCGAAGCCGACCTCGATCTGCGTGAGCGCAAGGGACAGGGACTGAAGGAAGCGTTCGACCTCTAGAGCCTTTCCTGGTTAGCTTGAAGCATTCTGCCGGAGCAGGTTTTCGTCAGGGCAAAGGCGATTGGCGAAGGGCATACCCCGGGTACGGTCGAGCCAATCGCCTTTGATCCTGGCGGAAAGATGCCCGGCCCCTAGCCGGTTTGCAAAGCAAACCAGCGGGGGTTGGCTGAAACGGGCCGCCTGATCGTCCGGCCGGCTTGGCCGTATGCGTTGGCTACGACGCGCGCCGGCCGGACGACCATCCGACTCCGTTTGAGCCAACAGAATGTTTCAATCTAACCAGGAAAGGCTCTAGGTCGCGTGTGGCGCATCAATCGAGCACCAGAAAGAGCCCAAATCTTCAGGACTCAAGTGCGAGACGCGGCCGCCGAAGCGACCGCGGCATCGAAAAATCAACCGCGCGAGCGGCTTTCATCGGGAACGGCGGCAACGGCCACGATATCGGGCGTTCCCGTCACGTGCAGGCGCTTGCGCACCAGCACGCCCATGACGCGGGCGGCGGTCGAAAACGTCATCTGGTCAAGCGGGCCTTCGCCCTCCCAGGGTTTCGTCAGTCGCTCGGTAACGGCGCCGACGATATTCATCGGCACGATGTCGTCGCATTGGCGCATGGCCTCGAAGACGCTGCTGATCGGAACCACCCGGCCTTCGAACGTGACGATCGGTTCGGTCAGTTCCGCATCCCACTCTTCAAACGCATAAAGAGCGTCGCGAAAGAGCTCTTGAAGGGTGAACGGGGCGTGCCCATTGTGAAGTGGCGGCAAGGCATTCGACATGTCTGTCTCCTCTTTGCAGGGATAAAGCCAATTCCTCCTCATCGGTCCGCACTAACGCCGAAAGCAGAACTCAAGTTCCCGGCCGGACCGAATAACACGATCGATGTTATAGTGTAATATACGCGTGATAAAGCGCTTTTCTGCCGCAGCCTGGCCACAGCTGTGTTCACAAAAAGATAAGCCGTTGATATCCAAGCGAATATCAACGGCAATCTTTTGGTAACTTAGATTAACGAAGGGACGGATCGGACTACTGGGCGATCGCGAATGTAACGTTCACCTGGATATTGTAGCTGCTTTCGCCGCCCTGGATCGGCACGGCTGAATCGGCCTCCGACTTCATCATAGCCGCCCGCATGACGGGCATTGGCTGCGGTCGCGGACCGTTTTCGTTGATCTCGATGACATTGCCGAGCTTGACGCCGGCGGCCGACGCAAGCGTCTTAGCCCGCGCGATGGCATCCGCCACCGCGTTCTTGCGCGCCTCTTCGACCGCGCTGTCGGGCTTGTCATTGGTGAACTGGATATCACCGCCCTGGTTGACGCCGAGCGTCACCGACTGATCGATGATCCCGCCGAGCTTCGAGAGATCGCGCACCCGCACCGTCAGGGCGTTGGAAACCTGATAGCCGATGAGCTCCGGCGGCAGCTGCTGCCCGTCGGTCCCCTGCGGATAGCGATATTGCGGCTGCACGGAAAAGCCCGAGGTCTGCAGATCGCGCTCGGCGATACCGGCCGTCTTCAGCGCCGCGAGCACATCGCTCATCGCCTTGTTGTTGTTGTCGAGCGCCTCGCGCGCGGTCTTCTCCTGCTTGACGACGGAGAAGGTCAAGACCGCCATATCCGGCGCCATCGTCGCCCGCCCCTCGCCGATCACGGTGATGACCGCCTGGCGCGGCGCATCGGCCGCAAATGCGGGCAGGCCTGCAGCAGCAAGCACCGGCAGGCTGAGAAAGAGACCGGCGGCAAAGCTCTTGGTGTTCAGCAATGGCATTGTTTCACTCCCCGATTGTGACTTACCGATCCCTCTTGCCGTTTGATTGTGAAGCTATTGCGGCAATGACTTGTGACCGCTCTGAAATTGCGTTAGACGCAACGAGCACCGGCGAACCATTGCGCCGCTGCACGGCGCCGCAAAGGCCGCCAGGGCCTGTAGCTCAATGGTTAGAGCCGGCGGCTCATAACCGCTTGGTTGGGGGTTCGAGTCCCTCCGGGCCCACCATTTACTCACTGAAGTATCTGTTTTTTTATTTTCAACCCCAATCCACGGTGTGGCTGGACGTCCTTGTCAGAATCTCGGCCTTCAATTCCGGAAATAATCAAGCAACTACAGTTACCGCCAAGGCAGTCTTGAAGGCGATTTGAGGGGCGGTTTGCGTCGTGGCAAACGCAGGGGCCTCACCGGTTCGGCTTTTCGCCAGCGGAAGCAAAAATAATGGCTTGCTCCCTGATGTTTGTCATTGCCTCGACTGCGATCTTCTCGATCTCAGAGCGCCCCTCGGACGTCTCCTTCATATGCGGAAGGTTGCGATAGAGCGCGTCTCTGATTGCGGCCAAGACCTTGTTTTCGTGCATGCGAGTCCTCCTCTTAGTGGTGGTCAGTTGGCACCTTGCTGACGATTAACATTTGAAGGTACCGAGTGAGGCAAACGAAGACGTCCCTCTCGCACTCCCCCCTATGCCTCCCCCACAGCCTCAGCCACCGCAATCTCCGCCATCTTCAGCGCCGCTTCGCGGCTCTTGGCCGCCGCGATGAAGCGGCCGTTGTGGCAGAAGCTGGCGCCTTGGACGCCGGAGGCGGCTTCGAGGTCGCCGTTGGTGAGGCCGGCCCATGCGGCCGGCAGGTCGGCGCGCAGCGCGAAGCCTTCTTCCTCGCGGCGAATGCCGGTCACGCACCAGTCCTTGTCGCGCGGGTGGACGACGAAGAGCAGGTGGTCGGCGCCGGCCTTGATGATAGCGGGGCGAAAGGGCATGCCCATCGGCAGTTCCAGCACGCGGTTGTCGCCGGCGGCGACGATCGCCTTGTGCACCAGCGCCTCGGCCCTGCGCTTCGCGGCACTCTTGCCGATCCGCGCCTCGACGAAGCTGCGGGCAATCGCAAGTGCGGCGTGAAAGGCGCGGTCGTCCGCGCCGGGATCGGTCTCGTCGAAGACCGGCTTCAGCGTTTCCAGAAGTGCGGGCAGCGTCAGCCCGGCCAGCGGTCCGGAAGGGCTGAGCGCGCCATTGTCGGTAAGATCGATCGGCAGCACGAAGCTGCCGTCGAAGGAGGCGTGAATATCGTCGATGTCAGCCTCTGGAACACCCGATGCGGCGAGATAGTCGCGCCCGAAATGCTTCCAGATCAGGCCGAACGAGCTGTAGGGCTGGCCGTCGTCACGCAGCGGCGCGCCGCGCTGATGATGGTCGAAGATACCAGCGTCCGCTTCATAGGCGCCGCCGACATCGTAGATGATCCTGTCGGGACCGGGCGTGATCCATTCCGGCGCACGGCTGCGCATGATGCGCGCCTCGGGAAAAAGCCGGGTCAGAACGACGGTGGACAGCAGTTCGTCGGCGTGGAAGCCACCGGAATGCGTGACGAGAAATTCAGGAATCATGTAGCGGCGCCCTCTTGTCTGCGGATCATCCGCACATTCAGGCACCAGATAGCTGTTGGCGCAAATCACCTCAACCCGCAGGCGCAGCATTTTCTCCCATTGATGCTGCACCGCATCATCCAATTGGGTGTATTGTCAGCAGCCGCCGGCTATGTGCTTGAACATAGTTGAAGGTTAACGTTTGCTTTCATACGAAGTATCTGAATATGACAAACCCGTGAATTTTACGCTTGCCATCGGGAAAAAGCCGCGCAACTATTCGTGTCGGGAGCATGATAGTGACGGGAACCACACATGCCAAAGACTGGAATAATAGCAGTATCCGGGACATCCATGTCCCGTCAGTGCATTTTCACAGCCGATGATGGCGGCGGAAAAATCCGCGGCTGTCCACGCTTTCTCGGGATGATTTTCGGGAAGCCGAGCGTCCGTCTCGCTGACACGTCGAGCGGAAGATGGGCCTCTATCGAACTCGGCAAGGTCGATAAACGCGGCAACGCGACATTTCGCTGGATCTGAGAGTTCGAGACGCGCTTTCAGCTGATCCGCTGACCTCCATATGATGCTCGACGCCCTTGGGAGATGCGGCGCCGAGCACCAATCGAGGGAACAAAATCCGCGTTCCAACCGTTGAAGCGGCATCGCCGTATTGCGGCTTGGAGGGGCGCCAAGGCGCCGGCATCGGATGGCGCGTCAGACCTATTGGAAGGGTTATCTCAAGCTGTCGCTCGTGACCGCGTCGGTATCGCTGACGCCGGCGACCACGGACAGTAACCAGCTGCGGTTTCATGTGCTGAACCGCAAGACCAGAAATCGCGTCGAAAGCCGCTACGTCGACAGCGTCACCCACAAGCCGATCTCTGACAAGGACCAGGTCAAGGGCTATCCGCGTGGCGAGGACGACTATGTCATTCTGGAGGACGACGAGATCAGCGAGGTCGGGCTGGAGAGCACCCGCACGATCGACATATCGAGCTTCGTGCCGCGCGGCTCGATCGATTGGATCTGGTACGACAAGCCGCATTTCCTGGCGCCGGAAGACAAGGTCGGCGTCGAGGCCTTCTGCGTCATCCGCGAGGCGATGAAGGCAAACGATGTCGTCGGCATCGCACGCCTCGTGCTTTACCGCCGCGAACGCGCCGTGCTGCTCGAGCCGCAGGGCAAGGGCATCGTGCTCTGGACGCTGCACTTCGGCGACGAGGTCCGCGAGCCGGCTGGCACGGTCGATCTTGCCGCCAAAGCGGATCAGAAGGTGCTCGCGCTGATGAGCAAGCTGGTGAAGGACCGCACCGAGGAATGGAAACCCTCGATGGTTACTGACCCGGTGCAGAAACGTATCCGGGCGATGATCCGCGCCAAGCAGAAGAGCCTGCCGAAGCCCGTGGCGGCATCGAAGCGCACGCCGGTCAAATCCACCGGCAACGTCGTCAACATCATGGACGCGCTGAAGAAGAGCATCGCCAAGGATGGCGGACGGCCGAAGCACTAGCTCGGCGAGAATGCCAGGCTAGCCTCGCTTGCGCTTTTCAAGCGGCGCGGCGGCCTTGAAGAAATCCGCCCAGGGATCGCTTGCCAACGAATTCATCCGTGACGGCGTGTTGTCGACCGTGAAATAGGCCGGGCCAATCTCCTCGGTCAATTCGCTCCAATCGAGCGGCATCGATACGGCGGCACCCGGCCGCGCGCGGGTCGAATAGGCGGCGACGGCCGTGTTGCCGCGGCCGTTACGGAGATAATCGATGAAGATCTTGCCGTTGCGCTTCGACTTGGTGGCGGTCGCCAGATATCTGTCCGGCTGATCTTTCGTCATCGCGTCCGCCAGCCCCTTCGCGAAGGCCTTCACCTGCACCCACCCGGCCTTCGGCTTCAGCGGTGTCACCACATGGAGACCCTTGCCGCCGGAGGTCTTGACGAAGGCCGCCAGCCCCGCAGCCTCGAGCCGCTGCTTGAGTTCTTCGGCCGCCGCGATCACCTCGGCCCAGGCAACATCGTCGGCCGGATCGAGATCCATGGTGATCATGACGGGCTTCTCAAAGCTCGCGGTCGTCGCCCCCCAGGGGTGGATCTCCAGGACGGCCGATTGCACGAGCGCGACGAGCCCGTCGAAATCGCCGATCCGCAGCAGCTTTTCGCCGCCCCTGTCCTTCGGGTCCGCGATCTCCTCGATATGGGCGTTCATCCCCTTCCAGGCATGCTTCTGGAAGAAGCGCTGGTGCCCGGCGATACCATCGGGGCAGCGCAGCAGCGCCAGCGGGCGGTTGACCACGAATGGCTCCATGAAGCGCCAGACCTGCGCGTAATAGTCTGCAAGTCCCTGCTTGGTGACACCCTCGTCCGGCCAGTAGATGCGATCCGGATGGGTGAGCGTGACGCTCGATTGCGGCGCCGGCTCGGCCTTGCTCTTCTCGGTCTCGCGCATCACATCCCCCGCCGCCTTGTCCTCGCGCAGCCCGCGAAATGCCGCATGCCGCAGATTGCCGTCCGCCGACCATGCCTGAAACTCCACATCAGCCACAAGCTTCGGCTTGACGTGCACAAGCCCGCGCCGGGCCTCGGCCGAAAGCGCATCGTCGAAGGCGGTTTTCGTTTGAGTGTCCTCCGAGAGACGTTCGTGCAGCATCTTGGCGGTCGCGACCGAGAAGCCGGTGCCGACCCGTCCGACATAGTGCAGCTTGCCGTCCTTGTAATAGCCCATGGCGAGCGAACCGATGGCGTTCTTCGTCGCCGTCGAGGGCACGAAGCCGCCGATCACGAACTCCTGCCGTTTCGAGCATTTGGACTTGATCCACTCGCCCGTGCGCCCCGAGCTATAGGTGCTGTCGCCGCGCTTGGAGATCACGCCCTCCAGCCCCAGCCCGCAGGCGTGGTCGAGCACCAGAGACCCCTTCTCCGTGAAATGGCTGCTGTAGCGCAGCGTCGGATCGTCGGGCGAGAGAAGCGTCTCCAGCAAGGCCTTGCGCGAGAGCAGCGATACCTCGCGCATGTCATGCCCATCGAGATGCAGAAGGTCGAAGGCGTAGAACACGAAACGGTCCTTGCGCCCGTCGCTGAGATCGCTCTGCAACGCGGAGAAGTCCGAAGCGCCATTGTCGCGCTCGACCACCACTTCGCCATCGATCAAGGCCGATTGCACCGGCAGCTCCGAAAACGCCTTGGCAAGCGTCTCGCCAAACCGCGCCGTCCAGTCCAGCCCCGTGCGGGTCAGCATCGTCACCTTGCCGTGGTCGATCCTGATCTGCAGCCTGTAGCCATCGAACTTGATCTCGTGCACCCACTCGTCGCCGGCAGGCGGTTTCGGCTTCAGCTTGGCAAGCGCGGGCTCTATAAAGTCAGGCAGATCAGCCTTTACCGCGCCATCCGGCCATTGGCGCGAAGCCGCCTTGGCCCTGGCGGCCTTCGGTCGGGGAGCGGACGCCTTGCTGTCATTCGCGCTAGCCGCACCCTTGGGTCGCGAGTGCCACGCGGCATCGGGATTCTTGGCCACCTCCTCAATCTTCCGGCCGGTCTTTGCCGATTCAGGCCGCAGCTTCAGGATATCGCCCTTGGCGCGCGCCTCCTCGTCCTCGGCCTTGATCAGCAGCCAGTTCTCCCTGGTTTCGCCGGGTTTGCCATGCATCCGCACCAGATGCCACCGCCCCTTCAGCTTGTCGCCATCGAGGTCGAACTCCATGTGGCCCTTCTTGTAGGCCTTGTGCATGTCACCATGCGGCGCCCATGTGCCACGATCCCAGACGATGACGGTGCCTCCGCCATACTCGCCCTTTGGAATGATGCCCTCGAAGTCGCCATAGTCGAGCGGGTGGTCTTCCACATGCACCGCCAGGCGCTTGTCGTCGGGATTGAGGCTCGGCCCGCGCGTCACCGCCCAGCTTTTCAGCACCCCGTCCATTTCCAGCCTGAAGTCGTAATGCAGCCGCGTCGCGTCGTGTTTCTGGATCACGAAGCTCAGCGCATTGCTGTCGCGCGCCGCACTGGCGCGTTTGCCGCCGCGTGGCTCCGGCGTCCGCTTGAAATCGCGCTTGGCGTGATAGGTCTCGAGCGCCATGGTCAGCTCGCCTTCTTCGAGCCGCCGCTACCGCGCGCAGCACTCTTGGCAGCGGTCTTGCCCGTCGCTTTCCCGCTCGCCTTGCCGCTCATCTTCGCGCTCTCGCGCAACGCCTCCATCAGGTCGATCACCTTGCCCTTCGGTTCGGACTTGCGCTTGGGCAGCGCCCTGCCCTCGATCTTTGCCTGCACGAGTTCGGCGAGCGCTGCCTCATAGCGATCCTCGTAATCCCTGGGATTGAAGCTGCCCTTCTTGGTGCCGATGATATGGCCGGCGAGCTCGATCATTTCCTTGTCGAACTTGATGTCCGGAATATCCTTGAACACCGTCTCGGCGTTGCGCACCTCGTAATCGTAGTTCAGCGTGGTCGCCACGATGCAGTCGTCCTGCGGCCTGATCAGCACGGTACGCGTCTTGCGGAAGAGAACGGCCTCCCCCAGTGCGGCGACCTTCTGGTCGCGCATCGCCCGCGCGATCAGCGCCAGCGCCTCCTCGTCGTCCTCGCTCACTGGCGCCAGATAATAGGGCCGGTCGAAATAGAGCTTGTTGATCTCGTCATAGGGAACGAACCCCTGCACCGTCAGAAGCTTGTCGCTCTCGGGTGCGAACGCGGCAAGCTCCTCGCCTTCGATCATGACATAGTCGCCGCTATCCAGCCGGTAGCCCTTCACCTGGTCGTCGCGCTCCACCGGCTTTCCGGTCTCGCTGTCGATGAACTGGCGCTCGACGCGATGGCCGGTCTTGCGATTGATGATGTTGAAGGAGATGCGGTCGGCAACCGATACCGCGGTGTAGAGCCCCACCGCGCAGACAAGATCGCCCACCTTCAGATGCCCCTTCCAGCTCGCCCGCGCTGCCATGTCTATTCCTCCCGCCCCTTGTTGCGCCGGCGCTGGTCCAGCGCCACGATCTTTTCCACCGAGGCGATATCCTCGCTCGTGACGACAGGAACCGGATCGCCGGCGATCGCCTCCAGCACTTCGCTCGACAGCGCGCCGTGGCGGATCACCCACTCCAGCGTCTCGCGGGTTTCACGCTCGGCCTTCAGCTGCGCGTAGAGCGCGACGATCAGCCGATCGCGCGCATCGAAATGGCTGCGTTTGTGCTCGGTCTTGCGGACATGCGTCATCGAAACCTGCCTCCCTTGCCGATTGGAGCAGAAACAGCGCAGCGGCAGGAAAGTTCCGCGTAGTCCTCACACGTCCAACTGTCGCAGATCTGAGACAGGTGCGCTCCGCGCCGTGAAGTCCAAGCGAACGCTCACATTGCCGCGAGTTGCCAAGAACATGTATTTTCGTCACACTCCTGTCGATGATCTGTGGTGGTAGGAGCTGCAGCTCTTTGATGGGAGGAACCCCGATGCACGAACACTCTGCCCATGCGGAGCATGTCTATACGTGCACGCAGCGCGATTCAGCCGCGGCAAGTTCTTCGGTGGTCGCCTCGTGGCGCCGTTGCATCGCCATGCACCAGCTGGCGCCCGAAGAGCGGCGCACGCCACTGCGCCTCATGGACCAGGAGTTCAAGCGGGCGCGTGAACAATCCGAGCAGCTGATCGCCAACGCCACCGACGAGCTCGACCGCCTTTTCACCACAGCGGGCAAAGCCGGCTGCTGCCTGCTGTTGACCGACCGCGACGGCATCGCGCTTGTGCGCCGCGGTGCCATCGGTGACGACAAGGAGTTTCACGATCTCGGCCTCTGGACCGGCTCGGTCTGGACGGAAGCCAGCATCGGCACCAACGGCATCGGCACGGCGCTGGCAGACGAGCGCTCGGTTTCGATCTTCCGCGACCAGCACTTCTTCTGCTCCAACATCAAGCTCAGCTGCACGACATCGCCGATCCGCGATCATCGCGGGCAACTCGCGGCCGCGCTCGACATCTCCACCTGCCGCGAGGACGTCAACGAAATGACGCTCGGCATTCTCGCGCAGATGGTGCGCGACGCCGCCATGCGCATCGAGATTAACCTCTTCCGCAGCGCCTATGCAGGCGCTCGCTTCGTGATGGTGCCCGCAGGCGCCAACCCGGCGGCGGCCCTTCTCGCCGTCGATCGCCACGACCTCGTACTCGGCGCCACCCGCGCCGCACGCCTGGCACTGAAGCTCGACGACCGCAGCATCGCCGCCGGCATTCCGGCCGCCGATGCCCTGCACGAGACCCGCATGTCCGACGACGAGGATCTCATCGAGGCCGAACGCGCGGCATTGCTGAGGGCGCTGACGCGCTCCAGCGGCAACGTCTCGCAGGCCGCGATCGCGCTCGGCATGAGCCGCGCCACGCTGCATCGCAAGATGAAGAAGCTCAATCTGCACTGATCCTATTGTAGGCTGCACTGATGTAGCAGCGATGCGACACTGTGCGCTGCGGTATCGCTCGGTGGCGCTGTATCTCGACACAAAAGACGCGCAGATTTCCTCCCACGGGTTCACGTCCGAACCTGGCTCATCTCAAGGGAGGATGACATGCTGCATCAGAAAATCGTCGAGTCGCCGTTCAAGCTGAAATACGGGAACTACATCGGCGGCGAATGGCGCGAGCCGATCGAAGGCAAGTATTTCGACAACATCACCCCCGTCACCGGCGGCAAGCTCTGCGAAATTCCCCGCTCCAGCGAAAAGGACATCAACGCAGCGCTCGATGCCGCCCACGCCGCCAAGGACAAGTGGGCCCGCACCTCGGTCACCGAGCGCGCCAATATCCTGATGAAGATCGCCCAGCGGATGGAGGACAAGCTGGAAGTTCTGGCGCAGGCCGAGACCTGGGACAACGGCAAGCCGATCCGCGAAACCATGGCCGCCGACATTCCGCTCGCCATCGACCACTTCCGCTATTTCGCCTCCTGCGTACGCGCCCAGGAAGGCTCGATCGGCGAGATCGACAACGACACCGTCGCCTATCACTTCCATGAACCGCTCGGCGTCGTCGGCCAGATCATTCCCTGGAACTTCCCGATCCTGATGGCCGCCTGGAAGCTGGCGCCCGCTCTTGCCGCCGGCAACTGCGTCGTCATCAAGCCGGCCGAACAGACCCCTGCCTCGCTGCTCGTCTGGGCCGAGATCATCGGCGACCTGCTGCCACCAGGCGTTCTCAACATCGTCAACGGCTTCGGCCTCGAGGCCGGCAAGCCGCTGGCATCCAGCCCGCGCATCGCCAAGATCGCCTTTACCGGCGAAACCACGACGGGCCGGCTGATCATGCAATATGCCAGCCAGAACCTGATCCCCGTCACGCTCGAGCTCGGCGGCAAGTCGCCCAACATCTTCTTCGCCGACGTGGCCGACGAGGACGACGACTTCTTCGACAAGGCGCTGGAAGGCTTTGCGATGTTCGCGCTGAACCAGGGCGAGGTCTGCACATGCCCGAGCCGCGCGCTGGTGCATGAAAAGATCTACGACCGCTTCATGGAACGCGCCGTCAAGCGCGTCGAAGCCATCGTGCAGGGCAACCCGCTCGACAGCGCCACGATGATCGGTGCCCAGGCATCCAACGAGCAGATGGAGAAGATCCTCGCCTATCTCGACATCGGCAAGCAGGAAGGCGCAAAAGTGCTGACCGGCGGTTCGCGCAACGACCTCGGCGGCGAACTGGCAAGCGGCTATTACATCAAGCCGACGATCTTTGCCGGCCACAACAAGATGCGCGTGTTCCAGGAAGAGATCTTCGGCCCGGTCGTGTCGGTCACCACCTTCAAGGACGAAGCCGAAGCATTGTCGATCGCCAACGACACGCTCTACGGCCTCGGCGCCGGTGTCTGGACCCGCAACGGCAACCGCGCTTATCGCTTCGGCCGTGAAATCCAGGCCGGCCGCGTCTGGACCAATTGCTACCACGCCTACCCGGCCCACGCGGCCTTCGGCGGCTACAAGCAATCCGGCATCGGCCGCGAGACCCACAAGATGATGCTCGACCACTACCAGCAGACCAAGAACATGCTGGTCAGCTACAGCGAAAAGAAGCTCGGTTTCTTCTGAGGCTTTTCGACAGCAGGGAGGGCATCCGCAACACCCCTCCTTGCCTCTTTCTCCACGAGGCTTCCACGAGCGGAGATGGGCTCTATTTGAAGTCGTGCGCGTGGCCCCCTCATCTCCGGTGCAACGCGTTGCACCTGACCTGCCGGCATCTTCTCCCCGCTGGGGAGAAGGGACTCGTGGCCAGCGCGGCATTCCCCTTCTCCCCTCGGGGAGAAGGTGGCGGCAGCCGGATGAGGGGGCCACGAACGCATATGGAGGAGAGAAACACACCGCATACAGAGGAGAACGCAATGGACACCACAGTCAATGGAGAACTCCGCGTTCTCGCAACAGACGCCGCCGTCGCCCTGATCGACGAAATCAGGCGCGATTATCCAGACATCCTCTTCCATCAGTCCGGCGGTTGCTGCGACGGGTCTTCGCCCATGTGCTACCCGGCCGACGATTTCATCGTCGGCGACCATGACGTGAAGCTTGGCGAAATATCGGGCGTGCCGGTCTACATCAGCGCCAGCCAGTTCGAAGCCTGGAAGCACACGCAGCTGATCATCGACGTCGTTGCCGGTCGCGGCGGTATGTTCTCGCTGGATAACGGCCGGGAAAAGCGCTTCCTCACCCGCTCGCGCATGTTCGGCGGTGGAGAGGCCTGCGCGATCCCAGGCGTGGAGAGAGCAGTCTAGTGCTTGCGCACCTTGCCCGTCGGGATGGCGGATGAGGTGACCGAAACCGGATCGCTTGCCGGGAAGCTGTCCTCCAGCCCCTGCGCCAGCTGATCCTCCATCTCGTCCACATCGCCGGCTGCCCGGGCGCTCGGCTGTGCCGCGCCGGTTTCCACGCTCGAAAGCGCGGCGGTCTCATCGAACGACGCCAACTCGCCCATGACCGCCTTGGCCCGATCGATCGCATTGTTCGACGTCAGCGTCCGGTCCATGTCCTTGCGCAACAGCACGGACACGACCTCGCCGCCCTTGCCGACGAACTCGACCGTAAATCCTCGTCTCCCGCCTTGCTCCGGAATGACCTGCGTGCCGATGACCTGCATGAACTGTCTCCTTTGCATATCTGAGGAGACAACGGCGGCCATCGGACAAAGTTCCGCTAACGGCCGGCGCCATCGCGCGGCCAAAAAAAAGCCACCGCTCGTGACGGTGGCCGTAGTCATGAAGGTCTTCAAAACCTCCAGAGGGGAACAGTTGCGTCATCGGCCAGCGGGCCGGCCGACTGCATAAGCAACTATAGGTAATATTAGTCCCCTATCGTAAAAATTCAATCAATTGGCGGCTGAATTTATCGAGGGACGTAAATCAAATTTCCAGATCCGCCCGGAAACGAGGGATAATTTACCACTTTCAGGTTGCAACCCAGCAAACGGGCGTTCAGCGACCTGCGTCGCCCGCCAAAATCAGCGCTGCACCGGCGCCGTTGATTCGCGCAGGATAAGCTCGACCGGCCACAGCTCGTGGATGTCGAGCGGCGACCGGCCGGACACCAGCTGCAGCACCAGATCCGCGCACCGCGTGCCCGCCGCGCGCATCGACGAGCGCGTCGCCGAGAGCGAAGGCGCCATGTTGTCGGCCGTCAGATAGGGAAACACGTCGTCATGAGCGATGACGGAAACCTCGCGACCAACCTGCAACCCGAGCGAGCGAACCGCACGATAGACACCAAGCGCCGTCATCATCGAGCCGGCGACGATCGCGGTCGGCGGATTGGACTGCTCAAGCAGTGAGCGGGCGAAGCGGAAGCCGAGCTCGTCGGTGAAATTGCCACTGGCGATCAACTGGGGATCGAGTTCGATACCCCGGCTCTGCAGCGCCTCGCGGTAGCCCTTGTCGCGATGCAGTGCATAGGTCGCGCCCGGGCGGCCATTGATCATGGCGATCCTGGTATGGCCGAGATCGATGAGATGCGAGGTGGCGCGGCGCACAGCACCCTCGTTGTCGATGTCGAGCCAAGCATGCGGCACGTCGATATCGGAGCGGCCGTGGACCAGAAACGGCATGCCAAGCTTGTGCAGCAGCGCGATCCGCTCGTCGTTGGGGCGCGGCGAATGCACGATGATCGCGTCGACCCTTTGGCTTTCCACCAGACGCCGATAGAGCTGCATCTCGTCATTGTGATCGGGATCGGCCATCGGAATGACGAGAATGTCGGTGTCCTCGGTCAACAGCCTCTCGGCCATCCCCGCCATGAACTCGGCGAAGTGAAACTCACCCGCCCGCCCCATCACCACGCCGATCGCACCTGCCCGCCCGGTCTTCAATCTGACGGCGTTGACGTTCGGCCGATAGCCGAGCCGAACGGCCTCCTCCGCCACCCGCGCGCGGGTCACTTCGCTCACTTCCGGATAGCCGCTCAGCGCGCGGCTGACCGTCGTCGGCGACAATCCGAGCTGTTTTGCGAACTCTCTAAGCTTCATGCACCGACACGTCTTTCATCGCCCGCTATTGAACCCCTCACACACCCTATAAGCCAATCCGTCGATATTTGGCACAAAAACCGCACATCAGCCAAACCGATTTCAATGCTCAATTACAATCGACACACAGCGCCCGACGTTCTCCACATCCACGCATTGCCGCATTCCATTGTTTTTAAATGAGAAATCGCCGATTTCGGCAAGTCAAAGCCATCACCAAACTACCCGCTTGACTTGATATCGCGCTTCTGACAATTTTTTCCAACCAAATCGTTTTCAAATTTGAGAACGCAATGGTTCTTTTTGGGAGGAAGATCATGAAGTTTCGTTTCACGACGGCCGTCATCGCGGCCGCGCTCATCGGCGTGGCCATGCCGTCCTACGCCGCCAACATCAGCATCTCTGCAAGCTCCACCGGTAAAAACCTCGACCTGTTCCGCAAGCAGCTCGACGCCTTCGAAAAGGCGACCGGCAACAAGGTCAGCATCGTCACCATGCCGTCCTCGTCGACCGAGCAGTTCTCGCAGTACCGCCTGTGGCTCGCCGCCGGCAACAAGGACGTCGACGTCTACCAGACCGACGTGATCTGGGCGCCGCAGCTGGCCGACCAGTTCCTCGATCTCAAGGATGCCGCCAAGGACGTCGTGGGCGATTTCTTCCCTTCGATCATCCAGTCGCAGACCGTTAACGGCCGCCTCGTGGCCATGCCACTCTATACCGACGCGCCCGCCCTCTTCTACCGCAAGGACCTGCTCGACAAGTACGGCAAGCAGCCGCCGAAGACCTGGGACGAGATGGCCGCGACTGCCAAGGAAATCCAGGACAAGGAGCGCGAAGGCGGCCAGAAGGACCTCTGGGGCTACGTCTTCCAGGGCAACGCCTATGAAGGCCTGACCTGCAACGCGCTGGAGTGGATCAAATCCTCCGGCGGCGGCCAGATCATCGAGACCGACGGCACCATCTCGATCAACAACGAGAAGGCCGCGGCCGCCATCGAGCGCGCCAAGGGCTGGGTCGGCACCATCTCTCCAGGCGGCGTGCTCGCCTACCAGGAAGAAGAATCACGCGGCGTCTGGCAGACCGGCAACGCCGTCTTCATGCGCAACTGGCCTTATGCCTATGCGCTCGGCAACGGCCCTGACAGCGCCGTGAAGGGCAAGTTCGACGTAACCACGCTTCCGGCAGCGGCCGATGGCGACAAGCCGTCCTCGACGCTGGGCGGCTGGAACCTCGCCGTCTCCAAATACTCGCAGAACCCCGAGGTCGCGATCGAACTCGTCAAGTTCCTGACCTCCAAGGAAAGCCAGAAGCAGCGCGCCATCGAGCTCTCCAACCTGCCGACGCTGTCCGCTCTCTATGACGACAAGGACATCGCTGCAGCAGCCCCCTTCATGCCGAACTGGAAGCCGATCTTCGAAAACGCCGTGCCGCGCCCCTCGGCTTCGGCCAAGGTCAAGTACAACGAGGTCTCGGCCAAGTTCTGGACCGCCGTCCACAACACGCTGTCGGGCAATGGCACGGCCGCTGAAAACCTCGAGCTTCTCGAAGCCGACCTGACGTCGCTTAAGGGCGACAACTGGTAATCCATCGATGCGCCGGCGGCAGGCTATCCGCTGCCGGCGCTCCGAAGGACGCCACCGTCAATCGTCTCAGGAAGCGGGTATCTCATGAGTGAAGTTGCAGTATCTGAAGGCCTGAAAGCGCAGACGCGCGCCAGGGCCACCTCGTCGGACCTGAAGGCCGACCGCGTCCGTTCCGCCTGGATGTTCCTGGCGCCGACGCTGTTCATCCTCGCCGTCGTCGCCGGCTGGCCGCTGTTTCGCACCATCTATTTCAGCTTCACCAACGCCTCGCTCACCAGTCTCGGCGACGCCAAGTTCGTCGGCTTCGACAATTACCTCACCTGGATCACGCTGAAGAGCGGCCGCACCGTCTACAAGGGCCTGCTCGCCGACCCCGCCTGGTGGAACGCGGTGTGGAACACGATGAAATTCACCGTGCTTTCCGTGCTGATCGAAACCGCCCTCGGCCTTATCGTTGCTCTTGTCCTAAACGCCCAGTTCGTCGGCCGCGGCATCGTGCGCGCCGCAATCCTCATCCCCTGGGCGATCCCCACCATCGTCTCGGCCAAGATGTGGGCCTGGATGCTCAACGACCAGTTCGGCATCCTGAACGATCTCTTCATGGCGCTCGGCCTAATCAGCCAGAAGATCGCCTGGACCGCCAATCCTGAAACCGCGATGATCGCTGTCCTGATCGTCGACGTCTGGAAGACCACGCCCTTCATGGCGCTCCTCATCCTCGCCGGCCTGCAGATGGTGCCCGGCGATATCTACGAGGCCGCCAAGATCGACGGCATCAACCCGGTCAAGGTCTTCTGGCGCCTGACGCTGCCGCTGATCCGTCCCGCGATCATGGTCGCCGTCATCTTCCGCATGCTCGACGCCATGCGCATCTTCGACCTGATCTACGTGCTGACGCCAAACAACGCGCAGACCAAGACCATGTCGGTGATGGCGAGAGAGAACCTCTTCGACTTCGACAAGTTCGCCTATGGCGCCACCGCCTCGACGGTTCTCTTCCTGCTCATCGCCACCGTCACCGTGCTCTACATGTGGCTCGGCCGCGTCAACCTCGGCGGGAGTGAACGCTGATGCTTCTCACAGCCACGAAAAACACCCTTTTCTATCTCCTCGTCGGCATCATCGTCATCATCGCGGTCTTCCCCTTCTATTACGCGATCCTGACCAGCTTCAAATCCGGCACGGCGCTGTTCGCAATCGAATACTGGCCGACCTCGATCTCGTTTGCGAACTACGCCAACGTGCTCACCACGGGCAGCTTCATCCACAGCCTCGGCAATTCGCTGCTGGTCGCCGTCTGCGTCGTCGCCGCCTCGTTGCTGCTCGCCGTCACCGCATCCTATGCTCTCGCCCGCGTGCATTTCCGCGGCCGCGCGCTGCTGATGCTGACGATCCTCTCGGTCTCGATGTTCCCGCAGATCGCGGTGCTGGCCGGCCTGTTCGAGCTGATCCGCTGGATCGGCATCTTCAACACGCCGTTCGCGCTGATCTTCTCCTACATGATCTTCACCCTGCCCTTCACGGTCTGGGTTCTGACCACCTTCATGCGCGATCTGCCCATCGAAATCGAGGAAGCAGCGATCGTCGATGGGGCCTCTCCATGGGTCATCATCACGCAGGTTTTCATGCCGCTGATGTGGCCAGCTTTGGTCACGACCGGCCTGCTCGCCTTCATTACGGCCTGGAACGAATTCCTTTTCGCCCTAACCTTTACGTCTTCGGACGCGCAGCGAACCGTGCCGGTCGCAATCGCCCTCTTGTCGGGCGGGAGCCAGTTCGAGATTCCGTGGGGCAACATCATGGCGGCATCCGTCATCGTCACGGTCCCTGTCGTTGTCCTGGTGCTCATATTCCAGCGCCGGATCATTTCCGGCCTCACCGCCGGCGGCGTCAAAGGTTGAAGAAAGCACGATATGGCACAGATTAGACTCGACAATATCAGAAAGAGCTTCGGCGCTCTCGAAGTCATCAAGGGCGTCACCATGGATATCCGCAAGGGTGAATTCATGGTCTTCGTCGGCCCGTCCGGCTGCGGCAAGTCCACGCTTCTGCGGCTGATCTCCGGCCTGGAGGACATCTCCGAGGGCACGCTCTCCTTCGATGGCCAGGCGGTAAACCAGCTCTCGCCCTCCAAGCGCGGCATCGCCATGGTCTTCCAGTCCTACGCGCTCTATCCGCACATGACCGTCTTCGACAACATGGCTTTCGGCATGAAACTGTCGGGCCGCACGAAGGAAGAATGCAAGGCCCGCGTCGAGCAGGCAGCCGGCATGCTGCAGCTCTCGCCCTATCTGGAGCGCCTGCCCCGCCAGCTCTCCGGCGGCCAGCGCCAGCGCGTCGCGATCGGCCGCGCCATCGTCCGCGATCCCAAGGTCTTCCTCTTCGACGAGCCGCTGTCGAACCTCGATGCCGCACTACGCGTCGCCACGCGGCTTGAGATCGCCAAGCTTCACCGCAGCATGCATGACACGACGATGATCTACGTCACCCACGACCAGGTCGAGGCGATGACGCTCGCCGACCGCATCTGCGTATTGCGCGATGGTGTCGTCGAGCAGATCGGCACGCCGCTCGAGCTCTACGAAACCCCGAATTCCCTCTTCGTCGCCGGCTTCATCGGCTCGCCGAAGATGAACTTCCTCACCGGCGAATTCTCCGCACCCTACAACGCCCACACGATCGGGGTGCGCGCCGAACACATCGAGATCACCAGCAGAGAACCCGCCTGGAAGGGCACGGTGATCCACTCCGAAATCCTCGGTTCCGACAGCTTCGTCTATCTCGATATCGGCACACCGGAACCGCTGGTCGTTCGCGAAACAGGCGTTTCGCGCCACCAGCCCGGCGACAATCTCGGCGTCTCGCCCGTCGCCGGCGCCATCCACCGTTTCGACCCATCCGGACGCGCGCTCGAAAGTATCCCATTGAAGGGCGCCGCCTGAAACCAACCCAAACAACCGGATCCCGGCCGCTTCCCAACGGTTTCGATCCACCACGCGCATGAAGGAGCATGACTTTGGCTATTCGCACCATCGTATGGGGTGAAAACATCCACGAGAACACCAACGAGATCGTCCGCGGCATCTATCCCGATGGCATGCACACGACGATCGCCAACGCGCTGAACACCGATCCTGATATCAGCGCCACGACGGCGACGCTGCAGGAGCCGGAACACGGCCTCACCGAAGCGCGTCTCGCCGAAACCGACGTGCTGACCTGGTGGGGCCACAAGGACCACGGCGCCGTCTCCGACGTCGTCGTCGAGCGCGTCGCCAAGCGCGTCTGGGAAGGCATGGGCCTGCTCGTCCTGCATTCCGGCCACTTCTCGAAGATCTTCAAGCGCCTGATGGGCACACCCTGCGCGCTGAAGTGGCGCGAGGCCGGCGAGCGCGAGCGTCTGTGGACGATCAACCAGCGCCACCCGATCGCGGCCGGCATCGGCGAGAACTTCGTGCTCGAAAACGAAGAGATGTACGGCGAGCAGTTCTCCGTTCCGGAGCCGCTCGAAACCGTCTTCATCTCCTGGTTCCAGGGCGGCGAAGTCTTCCGCTCGGGGCTGACCTGGCGCCGCGGCGCCGGCAACATCTTCTACTTCCGCCCGGGCCACGAGACCTATCCGACCTACCACGACGCCAACGTCCAGAAGGTGCTGATCAACGGCGTCAAATGGGCTTATAATCCCGAGGGCGACCTGAAGAGCATCACCGATGCCCCGAATGTCCCGGTCGAGAAGGCGCTGGAGCCGATCACCGAACGCGGCCCGAGACTGCACCAGGCCGGCGAAGCCGGTTACCGCTGAGGAGAACAGCAATGCGTCTACTCGTTCTTGGCACGGGCGTCATGGCCAAAAACCAGGTCGCCAATTTTCTCGCCATCGATGGCGTCGAGGTTGTCGGCGCCGTCGATACGGATCTCGCACGGCTGACCGAATTCGCCGATCACTTCCACATCGAAAAGCGCTTCCGCACGTTGGAAGAAGCAATCGAATGGGGCGAATTCGACAGCGCCACCAACGTCACGCCTGATCGCATCCACTACGCGACCAGCCTGGCGCTGATCGCGGCCGGCAAGCACGTCTTCTGCGAAAAGCCGCTGGCCGAGCATTACGACCACGCCCTGGAGATGACGGAAGCGGCGGAAGCCGCCGGCGTCATCAACATGGTCAACCTGACATACCGCAACGTCGCGCCCCTGCAGCGCGCCCGCGAGATGGTGCTGGCTGGCGAACTCGGCACCATCAGGCACGTCGAGGCCTCCTATCTCCAGAGCTGGCTCGTGTCCCGCGCATGGGGCGACTGGCGCACGGAATCGCGCTGGCTGTGGCGCCTGTCCACCGGCCACGGCTCCAACGGCGTGCTCGGCGATGTCGGCATCCACATCCTAGACTTCGCGGCCTATGGCGCTGCCACCGACATCGACCACGTCTTCGCCCGCCTGAAGACATTCAACAAGGCGCCGGGCGGCCAGATCGGCGAATATCTGCTGGATGCCAACGACAGCTTCACCATGTCTGTCGACTTCACCAACGGCGCGCTCGGCGTCATCCACGCCACGCGCTGGGCGACCGGCCACCTCAACGAGCTGAAGCTGCGCATCTACGGCGAAAAGGGCAGCCTCGAGGTCACCCATCGCCCCGATGGCTCGGATCTCCGCGGCTGCTTCGGCGACGATATCGAAAGCGCCACCTGGCGCGACATCGAGGTGCCGCCAGTGCTGACCAACTACCAGCGCTTCGCCGAGGCCGTACGCACCGGCAAACAGGACGACCCCACCTTCCGCCACGCCGCCAACCTGCAGAAGGTCATCGACCTCGCGATCGTCTCCGAACGCGAACGCCGCGAGCTCAACCTCCTGGCCGCGCAAGAGCAGGACAGCGCCCCCGACAAGCGCATCCCGCCGCTGACGGTGGTGGTGTAAGGGTAGATTGAGGATGCAGGGCCCGCGAGAGCGGGCCTTGCTGCCTGGTCTGCGAAACCTCAGCCCTTGCCCAGATGCTTCGGCCAGAACCGCTGATGCACGTCCGCAGCCTCATCTTCTAGATCCGTTGGGCCAACGACTTCGACGATCCGCGCGCCAGTTTGCAAGACCGCCCGGCTCGGCAGGTTCAGCCCGATCCCGGCGATCTCTCCAAGCCGGACTTCCGAGCATGCAAACACCATGCGGCCGATGCCCGACCAATAGATCGCGCCGGCGCACATCGCGCACGGCTCCGTGCTCGTATAGAGCGTGCAGTCAGCGAGGAAAGCGGTGTCGTAGTGCTGCGCCGCCAGCTTGACCAGGTTCATCTCGGCGTGGTTCGTCATGTCGTGGCCGGTGAAGACACTGTTTTCGGCGCGCAGGATGACCTCACCCTCCCTCACCAGCACCGAACCAAACGGCTCATCGCCGCGCTCCATCGCGGATATTGAGAGCGCAATCGCCTCACGTAAAAATGGCTCATGGCCTTCCATCGAAGTCTCTCCCCAAATTTGAAGCGAGACGATCTTGTCTTGAGTTCGCGGAATTTCCAAGGGGTTTAAGACCTGACTTGCCTGAGATCAAAGAACCAATATAGCCAGGATCAACTCGTGAACTACCTTATCCGCATCCCCAACGCGGAGGATCAAACATGGCGATCTACGACGAACAGACCGACTCCGAAAAGGCGTGCTGGTATTCCAACGGCGCACGGTTTTATGTCGAAGGGCGACCACGCTATCCTCCCGCCCTGATAACCGCGTCGGCAGCGGCCGCGGAGTGGCGGCAAGACAGCCGTGTCCTCGAAATCGGCAGCGGCCCCGGCACGGCCACGCAGGACTTCGCCGCCTTGGGCGGCCGATTTACCTGTGTCGAACCGAACGCCGACTTCGTCACTATTGCCCGTGACGTTCTGGCTCGTTTTCCGGATATCAGCTTCCAGACGAGCACGCTGGAACAGGCCGATCTCGCCGGTCCGTTCGATATCGTTCTCGCGGCATCCTCGTTTCACTGGGTCGATCAGAAGCGCGGTGTCCAGCGGATCGAGGAATTGCTCGCGCCGCACGGATTTGTCGTGCTGTTGTGGAACAAGGAACCCCAGCCCGTCGCGCAGCAGGTCGAGGCCGTTGACGAGGCATTCCGGCGCTCGGGCTACCCGCAGCCGATCGAGCGGCAATCCCGCGACGAGGTTGCCCATGTGTTTTGGAAACTTGCCAAGCCGCTACAGAAGGCAGTTTTTACCGAAAAGCTCTTCTGCCACGTGGAGACAGCCGAGGACTACAGTGTCGAGCGCTTCGTCGCCCTTCATCGCAGCCTCTCGCCCTTTCTGGCTTTGGCTCCAGAAAAGCAGCCAAAGATAGCCAAAGCGCTGATCGAAAACCTCAGCGCCTTGGTCAGCCCGACGATCCGGACAACCCGCATATCCGCAGCCCACATCTTCCAGCGATCAGATCACCGCTAGACAAACGCGCCCGATAACCGGCCAAATCTAAGCGGCCCGCGACCGATAGCGGTCGTGCTCGTCTCAGACAGCATCAGCCGCCGACGGCATCGCTGACGCATTTCTTGGTGTAGGCGGTCTTCGCGGCACCTGCCAGCGCCTTGCCGTTCTTGTCCTTGGCGGACATGTCGCAAGCGGCGGCGGCGTCCTTCTGGCACTTGTTCATCGACGACGTGAGGGCGGCGCCGGCCAGCGGCTTGCCGTTCTTGTCGACTGCCTTGGAGGCGCATGTATCGGCGGCATGAGCCGTCGCGGCCGACAGGATCAAGGCTGCTGCAATGATAACCGTTTTCATCGTCTATTCCTCCCACAATTTGCCGTTATCAGCATCGAAAACGCCACCTGATGTTGAGCCATCAGGAGCAGCTATCTAGCGGAATCTTATAGGCTATTTTGGGGCACTTCTACAATGAGGATCACGCCGGCGGCACTCCGCGCTAGCCGTCCGCCTCGTCCGTCTTCGGCGCGGCGCTGAAGAGGTTTTTCAAGGCACTGGTCTTGGTCTTCTGCGCCTTGCTGAGCTTCAGCGCGCGGTTGGCGGCCTTGGCTTGCTCCAGCATCATCTCGATCTGGATCTGCTGGATTTCGGTCAGCCGCTCCCACTGTCGGTTCAGAAGATGGTCGACCTTTTCGTGCAGATGGCGGATTTCCAGTTCGGCCTTCAGGTTGACCTTGTAGTCGTTGAGCGCGCGCAGGCGATCCTTCGATTCCTGGCGCCGCTGGCTCATCATGATGATCGGCGCCTGCAGGGCGGCGATGGTCGAGAGGATGAGGTTGAGCAGGATGAAGGGATAGGCGTCGAAGGCCTGCCGCTCGCCCATCAGGAGATTGATGCCCATCCAGACGGCCAGGAAAAGACAGAAGGAGATGATGAAGGTCCAACTGCCGCCGAAAGTGGCGACGACATCTGCCACGCGGTCGCCGATCGAGCGATGCTCTTCGTAGTCCTCTTCGATGTTTTCGGCCAGCGTATCGTGGCTGCGAAGGCTTTCGACGACCTCGTCCTCGAGGTTGGAGAGCTCGCCGCGTTCGTCGCGCAACAATTCGGCGATGTACTGGCCGCGATAATCGTCCACCACCTTGCGATTGATGTAGTCATCCGAGTGCAGCCCCGGATGCTTTTGCCGCATGAACTCGGCCAGCGCAGGGCGCAGATCGTCGAAGTGGATGGCGTCCTTCTTCTTGAGCGCAGCGCCGGTGATCGCATCGACGAGGCGCACGGACTTCGCCTTGGCCCGTTCCAGACTGTCGCTGTAGTCCTTCATCTCGACGGTGGCGGCCTCGCCGTGCCCGGCATCGAAATCCACGATCCCACCGGCGAACTCAAGCGACTTCTCTTCTGCCATCCGACGATCCTCTGTGCCGATTCCTGCGCTCTAAACATCAAATCGAACAGGATTGTGACATTGCTTGGCGATCCCGGCGAGGCCATTTGTTGGGGCGGTGTTAACGACTGATTGCTCGCCCTCCCAATAACGTGATCGACCGCTCCGCCAAGTCGATGGCTCCGATTAACGGCATCAAAAGCTTTCCGCCCTAGGCTAAAGCCATGACTTCGAGTGGATTTCGAAATAGCCTTCCGGCGGCCCTTCTGTTCCTGGTGATGCTGCTGCAATTCAGCGCCGCATCGGCTGCCCCGGCGGATTCTTTCGAGACACGCAGTTCCTGCTGGGCATCCGCCAGCCTGTCTGAAGACGTGGTCGCGATCGCCAGGAACCAGGATCGATGGTCCTGCGGCGACCAAGCCCGCTCCATCGATGCCGAGCGAGTGCTGCTGCGCTTCGATATCAACGCGGGCGCGCCCCTTCCCCACTATCTGCTCTCCAGGCGCGCGGCACTTCAGGCGGTGCATCTCATTGCCATTGATCGCGATGGCGCGATCCGCCAGGACAGCATTCCCGCCGCAGCACTCGCAAGCTCGATGGCCGGCGGCTATTTCAAGGCGCCCCTGCCCGATGTGACACGCGAGACGCGGCAGGTGATCGCCGTGATCGACCTCCCAAGCCACCGGATGACGCTGGAGCGCGCCTATCTGGCGCCGACGGACGCGGCCGGCGGCATCGGCGACATGCGCTTGATGCTTGTGCTGGCAGGCCTTGCCGGCATGCTCGTCATGCCCTTGATTTTCAATGCGGCCTTCTACCGGGCGCTGCGAGAACCCTTCGTTCTCTGGCACTCGGCGCTGACATTCTCGCTGCTGATGACCATTCTGGTAACATCCGGCCTGGCAGTCATGCTCTTCGATCCGCCGGCGATGACCCTGAGCTGGATGACGACGGTGATCTTCGGCATGACCATCGCGTCGGGAGCGATGTTCACCTATAGCTTCGTCGAGCCCGGCCTGATGCATCCGCTTTTGCGCCGCGTACTCCCCTATTGCGCGGCATGGGCGATAGCGCTGAGCGTCTTTCACGCCGCCTTCCCCTTCGTCGCCCGCCCCATTCAGTCGAGCGCCTATACGGCCGCCTTCGCGCCGGTGCTTGCGATCTTCATCCTGTCGATGATCGATGCGCTACGTCGCGGAAGCCGCGCCGCGCGGTTCCAGGCGGTCGGTTACACGCCGATGGTCGTGGTCGGCTTGATCCGTCTGGTGACGGGTATCGTTCCCTGGCTGCACAGCACCGACGCCACCCTGCTCTTCTATATCGGCTGCATGTGCGAGGTCGTGTTCACGACGCTTGGCGTGGCCGAGCGCTTCGTCACCATGAAGCGCGAGCGCGACGGCGCCCGCAATGACGCCGAACTGCTCGAACGCCTGTCCGAAACCGACCCGCTGACCGGATTGCTGAACCGGCGTGCGATCGAACAACAATTCGAGCAGCTCCGAGCCAAAGGCTTCGTGGCCCTTGCCGTTATCGACATCGATCATTTCAAGGCGATCAACGACATCAACGGCCACAGCGTCGGCGACGAGGTGCTGAAGGCCGTCGCTAAGGCGCTCCAGCCCGGCCCGATCGTTCGCGCCTACCGCCTCGGCGGCGAGGAATTCGTACTTCTCCTGCGCGGCGAGGACGCCGACACCCAGGCTGAACTGCGCCGCCAGGCCATTCCCGCCATCGTCGCCCGGACGGTACCGGGCCTCAAACGGCCGGTGACCGCGAGCATGGGCGTGACTGGCATCGTCGGCGATGAGGATTTCGCAACGCTCTATGAACTGGCCGACAAGCTGCTTTACGAAGCCAAGAGCGCGGGGCGTAATAGAACCCGCGGCGCGATCAACAGGACGCCGGCGCTGCGAGACTTTCCGGATGATCGGGCGATGATCGCCTAGATCAAAACCTGCAACGACATCAGGTCACGAACGGCATGATATCCACGCCATCGCCAGGAAAGACGGTGATATGGGGATGGTCGAGGAAAAGCCGTGCCGCGGCCTCGGCGTTTTCCGCCTCGACGACAAGATAGCCGCAGAGCGCATTGGAAGCCGCCGCGATGCCATCCTTGTTGATCCGCGTCGTCTTCCCCACCATGCCGCCGCGATCGAGAATGGCCGCGGCGTTCCGCTCCTCCCAGGCCATCCACAGCGGCACACCTTTGGCATCGATGGCGTCTTGCTCGGATTTGGGAAGACGCCGGAAAGCGTCGAAATCCTCGTGCTTCATGGTGTAGACGGCAAGAAATCGGGGCATGGGGACCTCTGTGATGACGCGTCGTGTGCTGAAACATAGCATACGGCTGTGAGGTGCCTAAAGAGAGGTTTTGCCTTGCGTTAACCCCCTCTGCCCTGCCGGGCATCTCCCCCACAAGGGGGGAGATCGACTCGTGGCTTGCTCCCCAATCAAACAATGAAGGTGGAGCGAGCGGCTGCCCCCAGCCAATCTCCCCACCTGTGGGGGAGATGCCCGGCAGGGCAGAGGGGGGTATCACACGGCACCACGCCCAATCTCTAGCGCGCCCCACCTAGGGCAACGTCAGCGCAACCGCTCCACCAACCGCCCGATCGACAACGCATCCGCATTGGCAAACGCCAACCGCAGATACCGCTCCTGCCCCACCCCGAAATAGCTCCCCGGCAGGCAAACCACGCCCGCCTCCTTGGCGAGCCGCTCGGCAACCTCGGACGAACTCAGATCCTCGAACGGATGCCGGATAAACGCGAAGTAAGCACCAAGCGCGCCGATCTCCCAGCCGGGCAGTTCCGCCATCACCGCCCGCAGCGCATCGGCCCGGCGGGTGATCTCCAGCCGGTTCGCGGCCCGCCAGTCGGCCAGAACAGGCATCGCCTCGGCAACCGCCACCTGCGCAGCCCTCGGCGCGCAGATCTGCATGTTGTCCATCACCTTGACGATCTCGGTGATGACACGCTCCCCGGCGGTGATCGCGCCCAGCCGGTGTCCGGGAATGCAGAAGGATTTGGAGAAGCTGTAGAGCAGGATCAGCGTCTCCTCCCAGCCGGGGATCGAAAGCAGCGGATGCGGCGCGCCATAGTCCTCCGGCAGGAAGTCGCGGTAAGTCTCGTCGACGATCAGCCACGCCCCATGGCTGCGGCAGAGGTCGAACAGCGAACGCAACAGTTCCGGCGGATAGATCGCTCCCGTCGGGTTGTTCGGCGTCACGATCGCCAGCACCTTGGCGCCCGAGGCGAGCGCCTTCTCGGCCGAGGCGACATCGGGCAGGAAGCCGTTCCCGGCATCGCATTCGACCAGCACCCTGTTGATCCCGAGCATCGACAGCGTCGTTTCCTGGTTGAAATAGAAGGGATTGGTCAGCGCCACGCTGTCCCCAGCCCTGGCAAGCGCGATGGCGGCGGCCATGAAGGCCTGGTTGCAGCCGGCGGTGATCTGGACGTTACGGGCAGCGACCGGCGCGCCATAGACCTCGGACATTTGCCGGGCATAGGCCTCGCGCAGCACGCTCTCGCCCTCGATCGGTCCGTAGCCGGTTGTCGCGGGCGATGACGCCGCCTCACCCAGCAGCCGCAGCATCTCGGGATGCGCGGGATAGCCCGGAACCGCCTGCGAGAGATCGACCAGCGGCCCCTTGGCGCCCTTGTACTCGCGTGCCCAGGCAAGCACCGATGGGATGGGCGGCGGGGACAGGCGGGAGACGAGGAGATTGGCTTCAGCGGCGGGCATGGAGGCTCTCAAATCAATGATTGAAACCATCACTCCTGCACAAAACACCCCGCCTCGGCAACACGCATTCGCAGGGCGCGCGGTGAACGCCGTCAGGCGCCGCAGCAAGCCTTGAGCTTGGAGAGCTTGGGCACTTCGATATGCCTGTTAGCAACAATGGAGATGACGCCTTCGCTCTTCAGCTTCGACATCTGCCGCGACACCGTCTCGATCGTCAGCCCGAGAAAATCGGCGATATCGGCGCGCGACAGCGGCAGGTCGAAGCGACGGCTATCGCCCTTCGCTTCGGGATCGAGATGAGTCGCGATCAGAAACAGGAAGCTCGCGACCTTCTCCGCCGCCGTCTTGCGCCCCAGCGTCACCATCCAGTCGCGCGCTTCGTCGAGCTCGCGCATCGTCTGGTCCATCAACCTTTCAGCGAGTGCCGGCGTGCTCTTGACCAGCCGCTCCATGGCGGCCTTCGGAACCCGGCAGAGATGCACGTCGGACGCGGCCTCCGCCGAGACGCCGTTTTCATTGGCATGCAACCGGCCGAGGAAATCCGGCGCGAACTGCAGGCCGACGATCTGCTGGCGTCCGTCTTCGAGCGTCTTCGTCAGCTTCACTACGCCGCTGATGACGGTGGCGTAGGATTCGACGGGCATCTTTTCGCCGGCCAGTTCCTCGCCGGCATCATGCGTGACCAGCCGCGTATGGGCCGACAGCAACAGCAATTCGTCAGACGTCAGCGCCCCGCACATCCCCTTGTGGCGGACCTCGCAACTGACGCAACGTACTGGAATATTAGAATTATGTATATCTTTTCGCATACACCCGGCTCCGCCTGAAGCATAGCCAAGCTCATCTTCGGAGAACAGCGTTTTCTTGATCGAGATCAAGGCAGTCATCGAAAACCCCCATTATTTCGGTCCTTGAAAGGACACGCTCATGAACGCCGATCTCATCGCCCGCTATTCCGCCCCCGTCCCCCGCTACACCAGCTATCCGACCGCGCCGCACTTCCACGAGGGCGTCGGCGAGCCGGATTACCGGCAGTGGCTCGAAGCAAATTCGCAAGGCTCACTATCGCTATACGTGCATATTCCGTTCTGCGACCGGCTCTGTTTCTACTGCGGTTGCCATACCAAGCAGGTGCGCCGCTACGACCCCATCGCGACCTACCTGGAAGCCTTGAATAGCGAGATCGCGCTCGTTGCGACATATCTCCCGCTACGGCGAAAGGTCGCAGCCATCCATTTCGGCGGCGGCTCGCCGACGATCGTCAGCCCCGCCGACCTCATGCACCTGCGCGCCACGCTCGACGCCCATTTCGACATCGGCCCGGATTGCGAGATCAGCGTCGAGATCGACCCGATGCATGTCGATGCAGAGAAGCTGAGGGCCTGGCGCGATTTTGGCATGACGCGGGCAAGCGTCGGCGTGCAGGATTTCGAGCCGATCGTCCAGACCGCGATCAACCGGCCGCAGAGCTTCGAGCAGACAGCGATGGTCGTGCGGACCTTGCGCGAGCTCGGCATCGGCTCGATCAATCTCGACATCGTATATGGCCTGCCGCATCAGGATCGTGACATGCTGCTGCGCACGATCGAGCTGTCGCTGTCGATGCAGCCGGATCGCATCGCCATGTTTGGCTACGCGCACGTCCCCTGGGTCAAGAAGCACCAGTCGGTGATCGATACCGCAACGCTCGCCGGCCCCGCCGACCGTTTCGCGATGGCCGCAGCCGGTGCTAACACCATCCTTGCAGCAGGCTATGACGCCGTCGGCATCGACCACTTCGCGAAGCCCGACGACAGCATGGCCCGCAAGCTGCGCGACGGCGCGTTGAGGCGCAACTTCCAGGGCTACACGACCGATGGCGCCGATACGCTGATCGGCCTTGGCGCCTCCTCGATCGGCAAGCTGCCTGAGGGTTATGTCCAGAACATCGTCGCAACGGGACAATATTGCCGGGCGATCTCGGAAGGCCGCCTTCCCGTGGCCCGGGGTTTCGCGCTCTCGGATGCCGACCGCGCCAGCGCGCAGGCGATCGAGGAGCTGATGTGCCAATACGCCTTCTCGGTCACCGAGCTGCGCGCCCGCTTCGGCAAGGCCGCCGACGATGCCTGCAACGACGCCCTGCATGCGAGCTTCAACGAGGATGGCTTCGTCTCCTTCGACGGCGACCGGTTCGTGGTTACCGATGAAGGCCGCCCCTTCGTGCGCACCATCGCCGCCAAGTTCGATCGCTACCTCGCTGAGGGCAAGGCCAAACATTCCTCGGCCATTTGATCTGAATCAATAAACTCGCGCGAAAAGCTGACTATCGTCAAATCCGGCGCCAATTGTCGCAGCCCCGGCTTGCCGATTGTTAGCCATGCACTGCCAGTTATAGTGATTTCAGAAATTTCTGAAATCACAGACATAACGGAAACCAGATGATGAACCTTGCGCCGCTCGTCCAATCCTTCGTCCTGCACTTCGGTGAGATGGGCTCGCGCTGGGGCATCAACAGGACGGTGAGCCAGATTTACGCGCTGCTCTACGTCTCCCCGCAGCCGCTCTGCGCCGAGGAGATCGCCGACGCGCTCGGCATCTCGCGCTCGAACGTCTCGATGAGCCTGCGCGAATTGCAGACCTGGAACCTCGTGCTGCTCAGGCACCGGCCGGACGACCGCCGCGACTTCTTCACCACGCCCGACGACGTCTGGCTGATCCTGCGCACGCTCGCCGAGGAACGCAAGAAGCGCGAGGTCGATCCGACGCTATCGGTATTGCGCGAAATCCTGATGCAGCGGCCGGCAAGCGAGGCCGAGCGTCATGCCCAGGAACGCATGAGCGAAATGCATGCACTGATTGAACAGCTGACACATTGGTATGACGATGTGAAACAACTTGAAACAGAAAGGCTTGCAACGCTACTCTCGCTAGGCGCGAAAGTGACGAAGCTGCTTGAGGCCAAGGACCGGGTCATCTCGCTCGGCCGTGGCCGCCGTCCCAATCCTGCGAACAAGAGTTAGCGCCATGACCAGTGCCTTTCTCGATGCCAAGCAAGATAAGGCCCGCGACGGACGGCGCAAGCGCGCCCGCCAACCGTCTGGCCTGCGGAACGCGGCGCTGGTCCAGACGCTTGCCGCCCTTCTCTGGATCCCGCAGGCCGGTCTTCTCTCCGTCGCTATCGGCCGCATCGCCAATGGCGGCGGGGTCGAGGCCGTCATCTGGCCGGCGATCATCATCGCCTTGCTCGGTGTCTTAAAAAGCTGTCTCGAAGCGGCAGGAGGCCGCCTCGCCTTCCGCGCCGCCCGGTCCGAACTCACCCTGAGGCGTGCCCGCGCGGTCGCGGCCCTTGCGCGCCGGTCGCCGGTCGACAGCACCCGCCAGACATCGGGCGAGGTCGCCAGCATCGTCGGCGAACAGGCCGAACTCATCGTCCCCTATCTCGCACGTTTCCAGCCGGCCCGCCTCAAGGCCAGCGCCGTGCCTATGGTCATCCTCGCCTGCGTCTTCCCGATCTCTTGGATTGCAGCCCTCGTGCTGCTTTTCGCCATGCCCCTCATCCCCGTCTTCATGGCGCTGATCGGCTGGCGCGCGCAGGCAGCCAGCGAAAAGCAGCTGGCCGCGACCGGCGGCCTCAACGGCTTCCTGCTCGATCGCCTGCGCGGCCTTGCCACCATCCGCGCGCTTGATGCCGTCGATGCCACGGCAACGCGCCTTCGCGCCGATGCCGAGGACCTGAAGACCCGGACCATGGCCGTGCTGCGCATCGCCTTCCTGTCGTCGGCGGTTCTCGAACTCTTCGCCGCGCTCGGCGTCGCCATGGTCGCCGTCTATGTCGGCTTCTCGCTGCTCGGCGAGATCCGCTTCGGCGCCTGGACTGGCGGCCTGGACCTGACATCAGGCCTCTTCGTGCTGCTGCTCGCACCCGCCTTCTTCGAGCCGCTGCGCGAACTCTCGGCCGTCTGGCACGACCGCGCCTCGGGCGAAGCGGCGATGAAGGTGCTCGATGCGCTCAGCGAAGACGGGATGCTGCTGCCGCAGGGAGAGGCCGCTCAAGGCCCCCTTGGCGCGGATATCCGCTTCCACACCGCCACCTTCCGCTATCCCGGCAGCGATACCTCGGCCATCGAGGACTTCGATCTCCATATCCGCGCCGGCGAACACGTCGCGCTGCTGGGCCCAAGCGGCTCGGGCAAGTCGACACTGCTGGCGCTCGCCGCCGGCCTGGCACCTTGCGAAAGCGGCCGCGTCGAGATCGGCGGGCAACCGGCCGGTCAATCGTCGCGGACACGCATCGCCTGGATCGGTCAGAAGCCGCATATCTTCGCCGGCAGCATCACCCGCAACGTCACGCTCGGCCGGCCGCAGGTCTCCACTCAACAGGCCGCCGCCGCACTCGAAGCCGCCCGGCTCGGACGGCTCACAAGCGCCTACCGCAACCGTCCGCTCGGCGATAGCGGAGCCGGCCTGGCGGGCGGCGAGGCGCTGCGGCTCGCCATCGCCCGCGCTGCCGTGGACCCCGAGATGCTGATCGTCCTCGCCGACGAACCGACCGCTCATCTCGACAGCGCAACCGCCGACGACATCACCGAGAGCCTGCTTGCGCTTGCCAAAGGCAAGACCTTGCTCGTCGCCACCCACGATCCCCGCCTTGCCGCTCGCATGGGCAGGACGATCCATCTCAATCCGGAACTCGCACGGGAGGCCGCCGAATGAGCGCGTCGCTGACCGATCTGAAGCCCATCCTCAAGCTCTTCGCCAGGGAGAAGAAGCGCGGCCTGCTGCTGGGCGCCGTCATGTCGGCCGCGACGGCCGGTGCCGGCATCGCGCTGCTCGGCCTCTCCGGCTGGTTCATCACGGCAACGGCGATCGCAGGCGCATCGGCTGCAACCGCCATCACCTTCGATGTCTTCGCTCCCTCGGCAGGCATCCGCCTGCTGGCGATCGGCCGCACCGCCTCGCGCTATGGCGAGCGGCTGACGACGCATGACGCGACGCTCGCCGTGCTCGCCGCCCTGCGCGAACGCCTGTTTCGCGGCTGGGCGCAGGCCGGTGCTGCCCGTGACCTCGCAAGACGCCCGGCCCGACTGCTCTTTCGCCTGACCGGCGACATCGATGCTCTCGATTCTCTCTATCTCCGCGTGCTGTTACCCGCAGGCGTCGCAATCCTCGCCGCCATCGCCACAGGCATCGCGCTCGGCCTGATGCATCCTCTGTTCGGCGTCTCGGCGGCAATGCTCCTCATCGTCGCCGGCCTCGGCATCCCCCTTTGCGCCGGCCGCCTTGCCGCCACCCATGCCCGGCGCCGCGCCCATGGCATCGAGGCGCTGCGCGCCCGCACCATCGATCTCGTCGCCGGTCAGTCGGACCTCTTGATGGCAGGCAGGATCGAGACGCAAGCGGCAGCCATAGCCGCCGCCAATCTCTATTCGGCCAATGCCGACAACAAGCTGAACCGGATCGAAAGCACTGTTACCTTCGGCTTCGGCATCGCCTCGACACTCCTTCTAACGGGCTCGTTGCTGGCCGTCGCGGCGCTGGCCGGCGCCGGCACGATCACCGCACCGGTTGCCGCCCTCGGCATCCTGATCGCCTTCGCCGCTGTCGAACCCTTCGGCGCGTTGCGTCGCGGTGCGCTGGAACTCGGGCGCACGCTGCTGGCGGCAAAGCGCATCGGCCCGCGCCTCGCCCACGAGGCATCCGCACGTCAACACCCGGCCCCGGCCGCCGACCTGGCAGCCCAACTCACCGGCGTCAACGCCGCCTATGACGCAGCCGCAGCGCCTGTTCTCGTCGACATCAACCTCGCGCTGAAAACGGGCGAAAAGCTTGCGGTCATCGGCACCAGCGGTGCCGGGAAGTCGACGCTGCTGGCCTTGCTCGCTGCAGAGATCGAACCGCTCGAGGGCACGGTCGCCAACGACACGGCAACCCTGCTGACCCAGCGCACCGAACTCTTCCAGGACACGGTCGCCGGCAATCTGCGTCTGGCCTGGCCTGATGCCACGGCAAGCGATCTCAAGGCAGCACTCGCCGCCGCCGGCCTTCTCGCCGATATCGCCGCCCTGCCCGATGGCCTCGACACCCGTCTCGGCGAAGGCGGCATGGGCCTCTCGGGCGGCCAGTCGCGCCGGCTGGCGCTTGCCCGCCTCTTCCTGCGCGACACGCCGCTCTGGCTGCTCGACGAGCCGACCGAGGGCCTCGACCGCGCCACAGCACTCGATGTCATGGCCCGCCTGTGCGAGAGGGCGAACGCTCGCTCGCTCGTTATCGCCACCCATATCCGCCGTGAGGCGGAGATCGCTGATGTGATCGCCACGCTCGATGGCGGCCGCATCGCCAGCACTTCGCGCCGCGGAGAGACGGCGTTCGAAGAAGCTCTGAATCGGCTGAGACCGGACTGAGCGCGTGCATGACCGCCAGGCAATCCGGCCCGGCGGAAAATCTTCGTACCCCCATGGGGCGTGGGAGAAAGACTATGGAACTAGACATTGTCGATTTATCGCGTTTTCAATTCGCGCTGACAGCGCTTTATCACTTCCTCTTTGTACCGCTGACGCTCGGCCTCGCCGTGCTGCTCGCCATCATGGAGACCGTCTACGTCATGACCGGCCGCCAGATCTGGCGGCAGATGACGAAGTTCTGGGGCGTGCTCTTCGGCATCAACTTCGCCATCGGCGTCGCCACCGGCATCGTCATGGAATTCCAGTTCGGCATGAACTGGAGCTACTACAGCTACTATGTCGGCGACATTTTTGGCGCGCCCCTGGCGATCGAAGGGCTGATGGCTTTCTTCCTAGAGGCCACCTTCGTCGGCCTGTTCTTCTTCGGTTGGGACAAACTCTCCAAGGTCGGTCACCTCGTGGCGACATGGTGCGTGGCGCTGGGCTCGAACTTCTCAGCACTCTGGATTCTCGTCGCCAACGGCTGGATGCAGAACCCGGTGGGATCGGCGCTCAACCCGCAGACCATGCGCATGGAAGTGACCAGCTTCTTCGACGTGGTCTTCAACCCGGTCGCCCAGGCAAAATTCGTCCACACCGTCTCGGCCGGCTACGTCTGTGCCTCCATCTTCGTGCTCGGCGTCTCGGCCTGGTATCTGCTCAACGGCCGGCACATCGAGATCGCCAAGCGCTCGATGACGGTCGCCGCCTCTTTCGGCCTGGCTTCCGCGCTCTCGGTCGTCGTGCTGGGTGACGAAAGCGGCTATCTCGCCACCGAAAACCAGAAGATGAAGCTCGCCGCCATCGAAGCCATGTGGGAAACGGAGCCGGCACCGGCCCCCTTCACCGCCATCGGCTTTCCTGATCAACAGGCACGCGAGACCCACTTCGCCGTCCATATCCCATGGGTCATGGGCCTGATCGGCACCCGCTCGCTGGATACCGTCATTCCCGGGATCAACGAACTTGAGGAGCACGCAAAGACCCGCATCCGCGAGGGCATCAAGGCCTACGACGCGCTGATGCAGATCCGCGCCGCCGGCTCGCCAGACAAGATCACCGCGGAAACCAAGAGCGCCTTCGAGGATCTCGGCCACCAGCTCGGCTATGCCCTGCTCCTCAAGCGCTATGTCGACGATCCCCGCACCGCCACCGATCAGCAGATCGACCAGGCGGCCCGAGACACCATCCCGCATGTGCCGACCCTCTTCTGGTCGTTCCGCATCATGGTCGGTCTCGGCGTATTCTTCATCGTGCTGACGGCGACCTTCTTCTGGCTCTCGGCCCGCCGTCGCCTCGACGCCCATCCCTGGCTGCTGCGCGTCGCCGTCTTGGCGATCCCGCTGCCCTTCATCGCCATCGAGTTCGGCTGGGTGGTTGCCGAGGTCGGACGCCAGCCCTGGATCATCGAAGGCGTGCTGCCGACGGCCGCCGCGGTCTCGAGCCTCGGCGCCAGCACCGTGCTTCTGACGATCCTCGGCTTTGCGGCGCTCTACACGGTGCTGATCATCATCGAGATGACACTGATGGTGAAGGCCATCAAGAAAGGCCCGGAACCGGACAACGAGCCGGAAGCCGAGCTGATTTCCGAAACCCTCGTTCCTGCCGCGGAGTGATTGATCATGATCCTGCACGAACTCATCGACTATGAAACCCTGCGCCTCATCTGGTGGCTGCTTCTCGGCGTCCTCCTCATCGGCTTCGCCGTCACCGATGGTTTCGATCTCGGCGTCGGCATGTTGCTCCCCTTCGTCGCCAGGACGGATACGGAGCGGCGCGTCGCCATCAACACGATCGGCCCGGTCTGGGAAGGAAACCAGGTCTGGCTGATCCTCGGCGGCGGCGCCGTCTTCGCCGCCTGGCCGCCGCTCTATGCGGTCTCCTTCTCCGGCTTCTATCTGGCGATGTTCGCCATCCTGCTTGCGCTCATCCTGCGGCCGGTCGCCTTCAAGTACCGCTCGAAGCGGGAAAGCGCCCGCTGGCGCGGCAATTGGGATCTCGCGCTCTTCATCGGCGGCTTCGTTCCGTCGCTGATCTTCGGCGTCGCCGTCGGCAACGTGCTGCAGGGCGTGCCCTTCCGCTTCGATCCTGCCGACATGCGCATCTTCTACGAGGGTTCGTTCATCGGCCTGCTCAACCCCTATGCTCTGCTCTGTGGTCTGCTCTCCGTAGCGATGCTCAGCATGCACGGCGCCGCCTGGCTGGTGCTGAAGTCGAGCGGACCGGTCGCGGAGCGCGCGCGTGGCTATGGCAGCATTGCCGCCATCCTCGTCATCGTGCTCTTCGCGCTCGGCGGCGTCTTCCTGGCGCTTGGTGTCAACGGCTACACGATCTCCAGCGCCATCGTCCCCGACGGCCCCTCGAACCCGCTCCTGAAGACGGCGGCGCATGAGGGCTCGTGGCTCGCCAATTACGGCACCTACCCCTGGATGATGATCGCCCCGGTCGCCGGCTTCGCCGGTGCCGTCGCCACCCTGATCGCAATGCGCGCCAGGCTGGAGGTCGGCACGCTGCTCTTCAGCAAGCTGTCGATCTTCGGCATCATCTCGACCGTGGGCGTCTCGATGTTCCCCTTCATCCTGCCCTCCTCGCTCGATCCGAAGTCGAGCCTGACGGTCTGGGATGCATCGTCGAGCCACCTGACGCTGTTCATCATGCTCGTCGTCACCTTGATCTTCCTGCCGATCATCCTGGCCTACACGGCCTGGGTCTACAAAGTGCTCTGGGGCAAGGTCGACGAGAAGCAGGTCACCGACAAAAGCGGTCACGCATACTGAAGGAGAAATAGGATGTGGTATTTCGCATGGATCCTTGGCCTGCCGCTCGCGGCCGCCTTCGCCGTCCTCAACGCCATGTGGTACGAGCTGATTGACGATGAGGCCAAGAAGAAGAAGTCCTGAGTGACAGGATAAGCAAAAGAGGTTGCGCTCGATCCGGGCGCAGCCTCTTCTCGTTCACTGAATGGAATTGACGTCAGTAACTGGCCGAAACGAAGATGTCGGCCAGCGCCTCGATCCCCGCCTGATCGTCCGCATCGAACCGCGAAGGGATCGGGCTGTCGAGATCGATGACGCCGAGGATCTCGCCATTGTGGCTGAGCGGCACGACAAGTTCCGAGCGCGAGGCAGCATCGCAGGCGATATGGCCGGGAAAGGCATGGACGTCCTCGACGAGGATCGACTGGCCCTTTGCGACAGCGGCCCCGCAGACGCCGCGTCCGACCGCGATCCGCACGCAAGCGGTGCGCCCCTGGAACGGCCCGAGCACCAGCTCGTCCTTCGATTTCAGGAAATAGAAACCGGCCCAATTGAGCTCCGGCATCATCTCGAACATCAGCGCCGATGTATTGGCCGCGTTGGCGATCACATCGCGCTCGCCATGAAGCAGCCCGGTCAGCTGCTGCGCGAGCTCGCGATAGAATTCCTTCTTGTCGGCCTGATCGATCTTCGCCGTTTGAAACATGTCGGTTCACCTTTCAGCAGTGCATGGCACTTGGCTTGATATAGCGATCCGCCCCACACTTGCCAATTCGCCACTGTGCAGCCTAGCCGGCAATCACCGCGCGAATTCACGCCGGCTCCTTTCAAATTCACAGGGGATTGAAGGAAGCGATCTTGTCCGGCGGCGATCGGGCCATATGTCCATAATATGTCGATCGGATATCCGACGCTCGCGGCCGCCGGCGGCATCCGGTCGACGAATACAGATGCGAAAAGGCCGTGCTCGCGCACGTCTGCCTGCCATCGAACCCGCAAGGCGATGGCATCGCGCGACCGTCGGCGCAGGTATTGGCCGGCAACGATAGAACCATCCATTTTCAGTTCGAGGTAAAGGCAATGACACCGGAAGACAGACAGGCAGTTTTCAGCCACCGCGAGATTGCCGCAGTCATAAAGGGAATAACGCTCGACGATGGCACCGATGCGCCGATCACCGGCAAGTCGCTGGGCGAGGCCATCCTCTTCGTATCGGAGGAAGCGTCTACCAACGCATCAAGCGCGCATGTGATCTACGGCGCCAACGAATCGCTGAGCTACACCGATTGCCTCAGCATCTACCGCGACTATGGGCCGGCGCTCCGACGCGGCTCCAACTGAGGATATAGCCAATCATACGTGGTGGCGGATCGCCGCCACGCAGGCACAGCGTGGCGCGGCTATCACACCCTTCGCTTTAAGATAGGCGCGGCCTTCTCCTCAATTGTGCAGGGCAGCATTCTCAACTATACCGCCTGTTGTCGGCAACGATGCCCCGGCGCCCGAAGCTCTCTTCAAATTGAAACTGCTCCCATGACTGCTCCCCATTCGCCCGCGCGCGGCGTTCTCATCGCGTTTGCCGCCTATGCCGTGTTCGCGTTCAGCGACGCTTCGATCAAAATCCTCCACGGCAGCATCCCATCCTACGAGATCGCCTTCATCGGCGCGCTGTTCGGCACCGCCGCCCTGCCCTTCATCAAGGCCAAGGACGACTCCTGGCTGGATGTCGTGCGCACCACGAACCGCACATTGTGGCTGCTGCGCTTCGTCTGCGGCGCGATCGGCGCCATTGCCTCGATCATCACCTTCACGCTGCTGCCGATGGCGGAGGCCTTCTGCCTGCTCTTCCTGCTGCCCTCCTTCGTGACGATTCTGTCCGTCATCTTTCTCAAGGAAGATGTCCGCTGGCAGCGCTGGGCGGCCGTCATCGTCGGCTTCCTCGGCGTTCTGGTGGTGCTGCGCCCCGGCTTCCGCGAGCTCTCGGTCGGCCATCTCGCGGCCGCCATCGGCGGCCTGACGGCGGCGATCTCGATCGTTGTCCTTAGAAAGATGGGTCCGGCCGAAAAGCGCCTGTCGCTGTACGGCGCCGCCCTGCTCGGCACCATCATCGTCAGCGGCGTCCTGATGGCCTCGCAATTCGTCATGCCGACACCGCGGCAGTGGCTGTTCATCGCAAGCTACGGACTGCTCGGCGCAGCCGGCAACGTACTCTTGATGACCGCCGCGCGCATTGCGCCCGCCAATCTCGTCGCACCACCGCAATACAGCCAAATGCTCTGGGCGATCGCCTTCGGCTACCTGATTTTCGACGACGCGATCGACCTGCCGATGGCGGGCGGCATCTTGCTGATCATCTGCTCCGGCCTGCTGACGCTGGCGCGCGAACGAAAGCGCGGCACGCCCCTGCCGACATCCGTCGTCTCCTCCGACAGCCAGGCGCCGCTTGCGACCTCGGCCGCCGGCGAAGGTCCGAGCGCGCCGAAGGCCTGACAGGCATCGGCGGCAGCCGAAACATCACCCCAAAACGAAAACCACCCCTGTCCGCGTTTCCACGCAGGCAGGGGTGGCTTCATTTCAAATTGGCGAAAGCCGGCCTGTCAGCGCAGGACCGGGCAACCGCGAACGTTGCCGAAGGTGATCTCATCAGGCCCACGACGCGTGAAGCCCTGCACGATCACCCGGCGCGGCGTGATATCGACCACACGCGCGCGGCGGAACCCGTAGTCCATCGCCTTGTCCTCGGCGAGACGCGGATCGCAACCGCGCGGCCGGCCGCCATAATACGGTGGCGGCGGTGGGCGGCCATAAACCGGCGGCGGTGGCGGACGGCCATAGCCTGGAGGCGGTGGTGGGCGTCCGTAGCCCGGAGGCGGTGGTGGACGACCATCGTCTATATAGATGTCCACCTGAGCGGAGGCCGGAACCGTAGCGCCGGCAAGCGTGCCGACGCCCAGTACCAGGGCAATCCCCGCCTTGGTCAGAAACTGCATCATCGAAATCTCCATATCACGCGGTTGCGACCGCGCTCCTTTTTCGATTCTCTCGGCCGGTCAGAAGATCGGCCCTCCCGGATAAACGCATTGTTATGCGATTCGCACAAAGCAGCCTGAAAATGGCGCGGCCAAGGCGATGCAGTCTCTATAGTTGGCTAGGCCGGATCAGCGGCGGATCTCAGGGCAACCGCGAACATTCGCGAAGAACATCCGGTCCCAATGGCCGCGATAGCCACGGCCGGAAACGACGACGCGGCGCGGCGTGATATCGGTGACGCGCGCATTGCGCAGACCGGCATAACGCGCCTTCTCGACAGCACGGATCGGCGAGCATGCGCGCGGCGGAGCGGGACGGTGATATTGAATCTCGATGACCGATGCACGCTCGGGGCTGGCGGCTGAAGCAACAGAGAACGTCGCGGGAATGGACGCAATTGCAAGGATGGCGGCGAACGAAGCTTTGGCGATAAAATGGGTCATGTTCATGCTTTCATTTGTTATCGATGGTCTCCCTTGCGGGATTGGACAAAAGATAAACGCCTGAAAATGAACGATGTTCGAACCGCCCGTTCACATTTGGTTCAGTTGCTAAGATGCAGCACGACCTCGCGCCGGTGCGGAGTTTCGCGGTGTTCGAACAGATAGATCCCCTGCCAGGTGCCCAGCACGAGCCGCCCGTCCATCACGGGAATCCCGATCGAAACCTGCGTCAGCGCCGCCTTGATATGGGCGGGCATGTCATCCGGTCCCTCCATCGTGTGCACGATCCAGCGCATCGACGGATCGGACGATGGCGGCACGAGACGGCGAAAGAATCCGTTGAGATCGGTGCGCACATCAGGATCAGCATTCTCCTGGATTAGCAGCGAGCAGGATGTGTGCCGCACGAAAACGGTAAGCAGCCCGGATTCGATATTGGCGGCGCGCACGAAGGCAGCGATCTGATCGGTAAACTCATAAAGGCCCTGCCCGCGGGTCTGCAGGCTGAGAATCTTTTGTGGCATGGGGTGCACCTCCGGACGATGAAACTTCGCCCAGAGGTCGCGCGCACCCGCCGACATGTCAATGCCGGCGATGGGCTAAAATCAAAGCCAGAGCAGCGGAACGAAGCCGCCGTAGATCATCCGCTTGGCATCGAAGATATCAAGGCATTCAGTGACCTGCAGTTCGGGATCCGCCATGACCTTCGCATTGATCTCATCGCGCTGCTCGCGAGAATCATAGGTGATCCACGAGAACACCACGACTTCGTCATCGGTCGCCTGAACCGCACGCGGGAATGACGTCAGCTCGCCATACGGCACGTCGTCCGCGACGCATTCGACATAATCCTTGGCGCCATATGATTTCCAGATCGCGCCGGCCTTGGCCGAGAGCGCCTTGTAGGCCTCTATATTCTTCTTCGGCACGGCAACGATAAAACCGTCGACATAGGACATGCTCTCTCTCCCTTGAACCTTGGCATCGCTTCAAGGACGAACGAGACGCACCCGAACCGACACCTCTTTCAAAATAGGCGCCATACGCGTTGGACAAGATATGGACGTGAGGAGCAGAATCGACTCATGCCGCGCCCGCACGGTCGCCCTCGATGGCCGCGTTGAAGGTGCGGAAGCGTTCGACAAGGAAATCGACAAGCGTGCGCACCGCCGTCGGCAGGCCCCGCGATGCCGTGAACACCAGATAGATGGTCGCCTGCGACATCTGATAGTCAGGCAACAGGCGGACCAGCGTTCCGTGCCGCAGTCCCTCTGCGCAAACGATGTCGGGAAGCAACCCGACGCCCACACCCGCATGAATCGCTTCCAGAACGGCGGGCACGCTGCGACAGCTCATGCGCGGTCGATGCTCATGCCTGTGCAGTGCACCATCGGGGCCGGTGAAGTCCCAGACATCGACCTCGCGCCACTCGGCCATGCCGCTGGTGAACGAAACGGTCGGCACGCCATCAAGCGATTCAATACCCTCCCCCTTTGGCATCTGCGCCGCCATCTCCTTGTTGGCGACAAGGATGAGATCGACCTTGCTCAGAACCCGCATCGTCAGCTCGGCATCGGTCTCTTCGGTCAATTGCGCCCGGATTGCGAGATCGAGTCGGTCATTGATGATGTCGACTCGCTGGTCGGTCGCGAGAATCTGCAGCTGGATCTTCGGGTGAAGCAGCAGGAATTCGGGGAAGATTGCACCAAGCGACCCTTCGAGCAGGCCCGTGGGAACGCTGAGTCTAATCGTGCCCTGCGGTTCACCATTGACATCGGCAACGGCTTTCGTGGCCCGTTCCGCTTCACGGAGCATGTTCTCACAGTAAATATATAGTGATTGACCAATCTCGGTTACACGGAACCTGTGCACCGTTCTTTCGATCAATCGGACCCCCAGCCGATCTTCGAGCGCATTGATGTGCCGGCTGAGTTTTGACTTCGGCAAGCCAAGCACGCGCCCCGCGGCGGAGAAGCCACCGTAGCGTACAACCGCTGCAAAATAAGCAAAATCGTTCATGTCCGGGAAAATATTGTCAGCCGCCGGCATTAGTTATTCCTTTTGCAACGGGCTGCTAAAATGCCTCCCTGGGCGAGTCGCTTACGCCGCTTAGCTCAAGATGCCAACTGCCGCCTGAAAACCTTTCGTTCCAAATTTGGAACATAGCGTTCCAATCGCCCCTCTTCATTTTGCTGCGGCGCGACATTATCTCGCCGACATTGGCGTCAATGTGTTTGCATGGCGGCATTACTGTGCTCTCCGGAGCAACCGAAATGGCTTTGATATTATGTTGCTCCGCAGCTGCCGGGGCATTGCGTCTATTTGTCTAACTATTTGATATTGTGGCATATTCGCCACATTTCATGCCTAAGAAGTTTCACAAACAACGATTTCGGCACTATCTGAATTGATAGAATTACTGAGGGATGAGAGAAGAGTGTCAGCGGTTCGCTGATCCGCGTGCCGAAAGGCTGTTACCGGAACGGTTGCCTATCACCTCCCAGTGTGTGGCGACGGTCTCTTCTAAAAGGAAATGGATTTCAAATGAACATTCGGATGGTTATGCTGACGTCCGCAGCAGCTCTCGCTGCCGCCGCGTCCCCCGTCTTCGCTGCCGACGCTATCGTAGCAGCTGAGCCTGAAGCAGTAGAATACGTTCGCGTCTGCGACGCTTACGGCACCGGCTACTTCTACATCCCGGGCACCGAAACCTGCCTCAAGGTCAGCGGTTACCTGCGTTTTGAAGTATACGGCGGCCCGAACCAGAACGGTACCTCGGACTGGAACGCTCGTACGCGTGCTCAGGTTCAGTTCACCGCCAAGAGCGACACGGAATACGGTCCTCTGACCGGCGTTATCGTTCTCCGTAACAACGGCGACAACTCCTCGACGACGTCCACGCTCGACTCGGCTTACATCGACATCGCTGGCATCCGCGCCGGTCTGTTCTACAGCTGGTGGGATGACGATTTGAGCGGCGAGCCGGACGTTCTGTCCAGCTACCAGACCCTGCACAACTCCATTCGTTACCAGTACGAATCCGGCGACTTCTACGCTGGTATTTCGGTTGACGAACTGGAAGACGGCGCTGGCGCAGAGCGCGGCACCAACTCCGGCAACGCTGTTGGTATCGCTGCTGCAATCGGCGGCAAGGCTGGCGTAGTATCCTACCAGCTCATCGGCGGTTACGACACGGACACCGAAGACGGCGCGATCCGTGGCATGCTCTTCGCTGACATCGGACCTGGCACGCTCGGCCTGGCCGCTGCCTACGCAACCGGCATCAACAGCTACTACGACGAATCCGAGTGGACCGTTGCTGCTGAATACGCAGCTAAGGTTACCGACAAGTGGACCATCACACCGATGGCTCAGTACTTCGGCAACTACGGCCACAATGCAACGGACACCGACTTCTCGTCTAACGACGCTTGGAAGGTCGGCGTAACTGTTGACTACCAGATCGTAGACAACCTCTACGCCAAGGCTACCGTCGACTACACCGACGTTGACCACGAAGACAGCGTAACCAAGGGCTTCTTCCGCCTGCAGCGCGCTTTCTAATTTGACTATCGGCGCCCCGGTCTAGGCCGGGGCACCTTTCACAAGTTTGCCTTTTCTGATCCGATTGACCTCCGATCAGTTACGGGGATTGGTCCGGTTTCCCTGCCGGACCGATCCTTGATTTTTCAGAGACAGGTTTGCAGCGACCGATCGCCGAACCCACGTCTCCCTAAGCCGTCGGCGTCTCGCCTCCCCTATATCGTCAGCTCCTCAATGGAATCGACACGATCAGGGTAGCAGGCGACATAGCCTTTGATCTCGCTGACGGCATCCGAGGGATCTTCATAGCTCCAGATCGCGTTTTCCGAACGCTCGCCATCCGACGCGATGCTGTAATAGGACGCCTCGCCCTTATAGGGGCAAAAGCTCTTGTGCGTGCTGTGGGTCAGCAAGGTCATATCCACGTCACTGCGTGGGATGTACAAGACGGCGGGATAGCTCGCCTCTTTCAACGTCAATGCCTTGCGGCTATCGGCGACCACGCGGCGGTTCCATGTGACCATCACACGCTTCGGATTGGGCGTAATCGTAATCGGATGCCCCGGACCGGGGATCTTCATCGGCTGGGCGGACATTGGAGGCTCCCTGAATGCTCATGACATCCATATGGGGAGCGCCGCGCTCATTTGCAGGCAAGACGGCATAACGTTGCGGTGATCGAAACGAGCTTGCAGCGTGATCAGCCTGAATCAATCATTCAGAAGAACTCGTCAAGCATCTGATACCGCAGCATTTTAACAGCATCCAACGACACGATGCCGTAGTGCCGACAAAACGGCTCAACGAACGCCTCACCGAAATTCGCAGCGATGCTGCGGCAGGCGAGCGCGATATCCTGGTAGCGATCCGCGACACCGAGACGTCCGCAATCGATATAGCCAGCGAAGGCATCACCTGATGCCACGAAGTTCGGCAGGCAGGCGTCGCCATGGGTGACGACCAGATCCTCCTCGCCGACAGGCATCTGGCAAAGCTCTGAATGAAGATCGGCGGCGCTGCGCCCAAGCCGTGTCTCGTCGAAATCCTCTTCATCGACCAGCCCGGCACGCATACGCCGCTCGGCGACGGCCAGCCGCTTCGACCAACGGTGATCGAAGGGGCACGAGGCAATGTCGAGAGAATGAAGCGCGCGTAACGCGGAGGCCAGCATGACCACCCGCGCCTCGGCATCCACAGCCGAATCCGACGCGAGATCGCGGCCTGGCAGGGCACTCATCAGCAGCCAATCATAACCATCGTCCGTGGTGGAAGCGATAATCTCGGGACACGGAAGCCCTTGGCCGGACAACCACCGCAAACGCGCCGCCTCATCCGCCAACTCGCCATAGGCGCTCTGCGCCTCGCGCTTGAGATAGAGCGCAGGCGCACCTTCGCGCTCCAGGCGAAACACTTCGGAGGGAGACCGGCCCACGGGATCACGATCCCAGGAATAGCCTGCAATGAAGCTGTCCAATGCAACGGGATGAGCCAAGCAAGGCCTCAGGCAGTTGTGCTCGCCTCGATCGAGGCTGCGGCGATCAGTGCAATGTTTCGGGCTGCATTTCGCCGTGGAGGATGGAAAGCGCGTCTTCCAGCGCGGATACCAGCATGTCGGTCAACTCGTCGCCACGGCTTTCAATAATCGCCACCTTGGTGGCTTCATCCTGCTGTTCGAAAAAGCGCTCGATTTCGTTCGACATGTCATTGTCCCCTCTTGTGCCGCTAACATCCGGCGATGGGACAAAGCTAGGCGGTCATGCTTGTGTCGGACTGGAGCGGAGAACGATTAACGATTCCGTTTCACTTCGACACACCCAACTTAGCGCATTTCGAAAACGCTTCCAGACCGTTCAGCAAAACTTCTGTTATTTCCCTAACATCCTGCCTCATCATTTTGTGCAATCACCGATGTCATCCACGCGGAGAACGCCGCCATCGCGGGCGTCACAGGGCGCGAATGCAGCCGCGTCAGCCAATAGCTGCCCATCGACACCGTGATGGAAAACGGCTGCACCACCAGGCCCGACGCCAGATAGCGCTCGAACATCTTCGGCGGCGCAAGTCCAACGCCGATCCCCTGCTGGATCGCCTCCATCATCGCCAGCGAGGTGTCGAAGACGATGCTCTTCTGCATCAGCCCCGGATGCGAAACGCCGGCAGCCTCGAACCACCGCGTCCACTCGTCCGGCCTGTAGGAGCGCAGGAGCGTCTGCCCCATGAGATCCTCCGGCCGCTTAAGCCCGTCCGCGAGATCGGGCCTGCAGAGAACAGACAGCGGCGCCTCGAAGAGCCGCGTCGCCTCCGTCGCATGCCACGCCCCGCCGCCGAAGCGGATGGCGAGATCGAGCCCTTCGGCGGCCAAGTCGACCCGGTTGTTATTGGTGGAAAGCCTGAGGTCGACATAGGGATAGCGCTCTTGAAAAGACGGCAAGCGCGGCAACAGCCAGCCGACGGCGAAAGTCCCGACCGCGCCGACCGTCAGCACCTCGCGCACATGCCCGTCGCGCAACCGCTCTACAGCATCAGCCATGCGGTCGAAGCTGTCGCGCAGCACCGGCAGCAGGCTGTCACCCTCCGCCGTGATCATCAGCCCGCGCGGCAGCCGCCGAAACAACGTCACTCCGAGCTGCGCCTCAAGAGCGTTCACCTGGTGGCTGACGGCGGCCTGCGTGACGTTGAGCTCGATCGCCGCCTTGGTGAAGCTCAGATGCCGCGCAGACGCTTCGAAAGCCCGGAAGGCGTTCAGCGGTAGATATGACCGAACCATGATGAGCCCCCAATTTTTCTAATGGCTTCATCTAGTATTGGTCCTTTGTCGTTGGGTCAAACGACTGGTAGCTATCCTGCGAAAGCCACCAAGAAAGGGCCATTCCATGCATCTCCGCTCCACCCTGCTTGCCGCCGCAGCGATCGCCACAATGGGCACGGCCGCGCAAGCCAAAACTATTTGTACTGTCGTGGCCGACGCCAAGACCGGAAAGACGATTGTTCAAGAGGGCGATTGCGGAGGTCGCGTCACGCCGGCCTCCACCTTCAAGGTGGCGCTGAGCGTCATGGGCTATGAAAGCGGTTTCCTGAAGGACGAGCACACCCCGACCCTGAACTTCCGCAAGGGCGACCCCGACTGGGGCGGCGAGAACTGGAAGAAGCCGACGGATGCCGTTCGCTGGCTGAAATACTCGGTCGTCTGGTTCTCCCAGCGCATCACCCACGCGCTCGGCGAAAAGACGCTGCACGACTACGCGACGAAGCTGAACTACGGCAATGCCGATTTCTCCGGCGACAAGGGCAAGAACAACGGCCTCGACCGGGCATGGATCGCCTCGTCGCTGAAGATATCGCCGCTGGAACAGGTGGCGTTCCTGCGCAAGCTGGTGAACCGCCAGCTTCCCGTCAGCGCCCACGCGACCGACATGACGTTGAAGGTCGTCGAGAAGACCGAGCTGCCGGATGGCTGGTCGGTGCAGGGCAAGACCGGCATGGCCTATCCGAGGCTGCCCGATTACACGTTCGATGAGGAGCACCCCTGGGGCTGGTTCGTCGGCTGGGCGACGAAGGGCGACCAAACCGTGGTCTTCGCCCGCCTGATCCAGGACGACAAGAAGATGGAAGGCACGGCAGGTGTTCGCGCCCGCGACGCCCTCTTCGCCGAACTCCCGTCACTAGTAGCGGGCAGCAACAAGTAGGTCTCGATCAGGCCTGCGGGGGCTACAACGGCGCCCGCAGCCACCCATCAGAAATCGGGGAACCCGCGGCTGCGCCACTGCGACTTCGGGATTGCGGCGCCCACGTCATAGGCGAAATTTAGCACCTTGGTTCCGTCGGTATCGACCTCGCAGCGGAAGCTCATATCGTACCAGCGCGCACTCGCGCGGAACGCGCCGCGCTTGATCTCCAGCACATTGCCCTGCTGCAGGCGATAGGACGGCAAGAGCTCCGGCCGGAACCCCTGCGGCGAGTGCCTGAGCTGCTCGCGCAGTTCCGTCGTGCAGAGCTCGGCAACACGCATGCCGCGCGGCATGCCGTCGATCGCCGTCCGCGCCACGTCGCCGCCCGTATCGTTTTGCGAATAGAGCTTCTTCACCTTTGTCAGCGGATCGGCCGCCGGAGCGGCACTGGCGGCGGGATCCGCCTTGGCGATCTCCTTCGGCTTGGCCTGCGTGATTTCGGTCGTCACCACACCCGTTGCCTCGGCGGCCGGTCCGTTGTTTTCCTGATGCGCATCGGCGACATCGACCTGCGGCAGGTTGATATCGTCAGGCATCGGTTTGGCCGGCGGCTTGTCGTCGGCATTGGGCTTTCCAGCCGATGCGGGATCATCCGTGGGCTTCTCCGCATCGGGCGCGCCCGCGGGCTTGCCTGTCTCGGTGGAAGCATCGCCATCATCGGCCTTCCTCGGGCCGCTCGCCTTGTCGCCGAATTCGAACACGGGGCGCAACGGCTGGATCGGCTGCGGCTTGCCGTCAGGTCCCTTCGGCTGCTGGTCGGCCTTTGCCTGTTCGGCCGGATCAGGCTTCGGCGGCTCCTCGGCCTTCTTCTCCTCGGGCGGCTTTTCTTCCGGAGGTTTTTCAGGCGGCGGCGGCTCAGGTGGTTTTTCTTCAGGTGGTTTGGGCGCTTCCGGCGGCTTCTCCTCCGGCGGTTTTGGCGGCGGCGGTGGCGGTTCGGCCTTGGCCTCTTCCTGCTTGGGTTCCGGCGGCTTCTGCTCGGCCTTCTTTTCTTCCGGCTTCTGTTCGTCGGCGGGCTTTTCGGCCGCAGCCGGCTGCTCGGGCTTCCTCTCCTCGGGCTTCGGCTCTTCCGGCACCTTCAGCGCAGCCTGCTCCTCCGGCTTTTTCTCTTCGGGCTTCTGCTCTTCCGGTGGCGGCACCATCTCGATATTGACCGTCTCCTCCTGAGGAGGCGGCGCCGGCTGCGGCAGCTTGATCAGAAAGCCGGCAACGACGACAATATGAAGCAGCACCGAGGCGATGACGCCCCAGCCGAACACTCCCAATTGCTTTTCCGTTGCCTTGGCCATACCCACGCGATGCTGAACGACAAGTTGTCGATGTGGCCTTTTAAGAAGGCATCATCAAGCCTTAAAGGCAAAAAACACGCACACCTGACAAGGGCGTGAACGCCAGGGCACATAATCCCCAGCCAGACACCGTCAGAAACGAGAAAAGCCGGACCAAGGGCCCGGCTTTTCGAATGACATATGTCCGCGACTTAGCTGTCGAGGAACGAGCGGAGCTTCCTGGAGCGGCTCGGATGCTTCAGCTTGCGCAGCGCCTTCGCTTCGATCTGACGGATACGTTCGCGGGTAACCGAGAACTGCTGGCCGACTTCTTCGAGCGTATGGTCGGTGTTCATGCCGATGCCGAAGCGCATGCGCAGCACGCGCTCTTCGCGCGGTGTGAGCGATGCGAGAACACGCGTCGTCGTTTCGCGCAGGTTCGCCTGGATGGCCGCGTCGATCGGCAGAAGCGCGTTCTTGTCCTCGATGAAATCGCCGAGGTGCGAATCTTCTTCGTCACCGACAGGCGTTTCGAGCGAGATCGGCTCCTTGGCGATCTTCAGGACCTTGCGGACCTTTTCGAGCGGCATGGCGAGCTTCTCGGCCAGTTCTTCCGGCGTCGGCTCGCGGCCGATCTCGTGAAGCATCTGGCGCGAGGTACGAACGATCTTGTTGATCGTTTCGATCATGTGCACAGGAATACGGATCGTACGAGCCTGGTCGGCGATCGAGCGGGTGATCGCCTGACGGATCCACCACGTCGCATAGGTCGAAAACTTGTAACCACGGCGGTATTCGAACTTGTCGACCGCCTTCATCAGGCCGATGTTGCCTTCCTGAATGAGGTCGAGGAACTGCAGGCCGCGGTTCGTGTACTTCTTGGCGATGGAGATGACGAGACGAAGGTTCGCTTCGACCATTTCCTTCTTGGCGATACGCGCTTCGCGCTCGCCCTTCTGCACCATCGACACGATGCGGCGGAATTCGGCGATCGAGATGCCGGTTTCCGTTGCGAGGTTCTGGATCTCCTGGCGGATGTCGCGGATCGTGGTGTTTTCGCCCTTGGCGAATTCCTTCCAGCCGCGTGCGGCCAGATTGGCGATCGACTTCATCCAGTTCGGATCGAGTTCGGCGCCCTGGTACTGTTCCAGGAACGAGTCGCGCTTGACGCCGTAGGATTCGGCCAGACGCAGCAGACGGCCTTCGTTCTGCATCAGTCGCTTGGAGATGTCGTAGAGCTGCTCGACGAGGGCGTCGACGCGGTTCTGGTTCAGCGACAGAGACTTCACCGCCTTGATGAGCTCATCCTTGAGCTCCTTGTAGCGGCGCTCCTGAGCGGAAGACAGCGTGCCGGTCGCAGCCAGTCGCTGCTCGACCTGCTGGTCCTGCAGCTTGCGCAGCTTCTTGTAGGTCTCGGCGATGATGTCGAGCGTTTCCATGACCTGCGGGCGCAGTTCCGCTTCCATGGCGGCCAGCGACAGGTTGGATTCGTCCTCGTCCTCTTCTTCCTCTTCCGGAGGCAGGCCCTCGCCACCGACATTGGTGATGTCGTCGTCGCCCGAACGGGTGCGGCGGGTCTTTTCCTTCTCTTCGGCAGCCTTGCGGTCAGCCTCGATCTTCTCGGGGCTCTGGAACTGCGGAGCAGCCTTCGCCTCGGGACCGGAATAGGTCGTTTCGAGATCGATGATCTCGCGCAGCAGCGTCGTGCCTTCGTTGAGTTCGTCGCGCCAGATGATGATCGCCTGGAAGGTCAGCGGGCTCTCACAGAGACCACCGATCATCGTTTCGCGGCCGGCCTCGATGCGCTTTGCAATGGCGATTTCGCCTTCGCGCGACAGAAGCTCCACCGAGCCCATTTCGCGCAGATACATGCGCACGGGGTCGTCGGTGCGGTCGGTCGGCTCTTTCTTCTTGGCGGTCGCAAGTGCGGTACCGCCGGAGGGAGCAAGCTCGCCGCCTTCGCTTTCGTCGTCGGAGCTGGAATCGTCGTCGCCGCCGTCGTTGCCGCCAGCTTCCTCGGCTTCCTCATCTTCGATGACGTTGATGCCCATGTCCGACAGCATCGACATCGTGTCTTCGATCTGTTCGGATGTCACTTCCTCGGACGGGAGAACGGCATTGAGCTCGTCCATCGTCACATAGCCGCGCTTCTTGGCGGCCTTGATCATTTTCTTGACCGCGTCATCGGAAAGATCGAGAAGAGGGCCGTCGGTACCGCCGTCGCGTTCGACTTCCGCTTCTTCGTTCTCTTTGACCTTCGTTGCCATGTATATCGTCGCCTTCCTGACGCTATTCAAACTCGCTGCGGTAAAACGGCCCTATCAAAGCCGGCGCGCCGCAAACGGCCGTCTCGAATCACCTGATCCCAAATAACGGGATGACATTTAATGCCTGATTAACCACGATTGCCGGCGCCGGACGACAGAGTTCATATGTCACCAAATGTCCGGCCATGGTTGTGCGATCTGCCCTTGACCCAGTTCACCGCTATTCAAGTCGAACGGTGATTCCCACAATTTTAGTTCTCGTCAAGCTTTTCCAGCAAAAAAGCGCGAGAAAACTCGGAAAAGGCCTTATCCACAGGCCACAAGCCGCCGAAGCGGTTGCCAAGCATAGATAGGATGTCACCACGGGAAGACAAGAGCGTGCCGCATTCTTCTGAAACGACCAGTTGTCGCACATATCCCGCACACCACCCCGGCCCGACCTCCGTTCACGCCGAGGCTCTAGCCAACCGACAGACTAATGCGACTTGCCATCCCAGGGCTGAATCTCGATCGTCGCGAGATCGACGGCGGGCACGCAGCGCAGATTGATGCAGGCCATCTCCGTGCCATCCGGCATCTTGCCCTCGCTGAACGGGCCAACGCCGCAATTGCTGCAGAAGTGATGCTGGATCACATGAGTGTTGAACGTATACGTCGACAACGCCTCGCGCGGCGTCTTCAGGCTGAACTTGTCGCGCGGCACGAAAGCGAGCAATCCGCCACGACGCCGGCAGAGCGAACAGTTGCAGTCGATCGCCGACGTGAAATCGCCCTCGACGTCGAAAGCGATCTGGCCGCAGTGGCAGCTTCCTTCATAGTTCATATCATTCTCCTCCCATTACCAGTCCATCACCACCTTGCCGGAGTTGCCCGACCGCATCGCCTCGAAGCCCTCGCGGAAATCGTCGATGCCGATGCGGTGGGTAATCACAGGTGCAAGGTCAAGCCCGCCCTGCACGAAGGCGATCATCTTGTACCAGGTCTCGAACATCTCGCGGCCGTAGATGCCCTTCAAATTGAGCATCTTGAAGATCACCTTGTTCCAGTCGATCTCGAAACCGGCGGGCGCGATGCCGAGAATGGCGATCTTGCCGCCATTGTTCATCTTGTCGATCATATCGCGAAAGGCGGGTGCCGCCCCCGACATCTCCAGCCCGACATCGAAGCCCTCGGTCATCCCGATCGAGGTCATCACGTCGGAGAGGTTTTCCTTCGACGCATCGACGACATGATCGATGCCGAGCTTGCGGGCGAGATCGAGCCGGTGCGGATTGATATCGGTGATCACGACCTTGCGCGCTCCCGACCGCTTTGCGACCAGCGCCCCCATGATGCCGATCGGACCGGCGCCGGTCACCAGCACATCCTCGCCCACGAGATCGAAAGAGAGTGCGGTATGCACGGCATTGCCGAACGGATCGAAGATCGCCGCGATCTCATCGGGAATATCATCAGGGATCGGCACGACGTTGGCTTCCGGAATGCAGACGAACTCGCCAAAGGAACCAGGACGGTTGACGCCGACGCCCAGCGTGTTGCGACACAGATGCCCGCGCCCGGCGCGACAGTTGCGGCACTTGCCGCAGACGATGTGCCCCTCGCCCGAGACCCGCTCGCCGACATGATACTTGGTCACCGCCGAGCCCACCTCGGCGATCACGCCGCAGAACTCATGCCCCACCACCATCGGCACCGGAATGGTCTTCTGCGCCCACTGGTCCCAGTTCCAGATATGCACGTCTGTGCCGCAGATCGCCGACTTCTTGACCTTGATCAGCACATCGTTCGGCCCGACCTCGGGCACCGGCACCTGCTCCATCCACAGCCCGACCTCGGACTTCGACTTCACCAGCGCCTTCATCATGTTCGACATTCAATTCCTCCCAATTGCCAATGCGTCTGTGCGAGCTTCTCAGCTAAATCACATCCAACTCCCGCCCAGCCTCGGCAAATGCCTCAATCGCCCGCTCGACATCCTCGACCGAATGCGCCGCCGACATCTGCGTGCGGATGCGCGCCTGCCCCTTCGGCACCACAGGGAAAGAGAAGCCGATGACGTAAACGCCCTTCTTCAACATCAGCGCCGCCATATCCTGCGCCAGCTTCGCATCCCCCAGCATGACGGGAATGATCGGATGCCCCTCGCCCGCAAGCGTGAAGCCGAGCTTCGTCATCTCCGAACGAAACAGATCCGCATTGGCCGACAACCGCGCCCGCAGCGCATCGCCATGATCGATCAGGTCGAAGACCTTCAGCGACGCCGCCGCGATGACAGGCGCCAGCGTATTGGAAAACAGATAGGGCCGAGACCGCTGCCGCAGCCACTCCACCACCTCCGCCTTCGCCGACGTATAGCCGCCCGACGCACCACCCAGCGCCTTGCCGAGCGTGCCGGTGATGATATCGACCCGCCCCTCGACGCCGCAATGCTCGGCCGAACCGCGCCCATGCTTGCCGACAAAACCGACCGCATGGCTGTCGTCGACCATCACCATCGCGCCATACTTTTCCGCGAGATCGCAAACGCCCTTGAGATTGGCGATGATCCCATCCATCGAAAACACGCCATCGGTGGCAATCAGCTTGAACCGGCTGCCCTCGGCCTTCTTCAACTCCTCCTCGAGCGCTGCCATGTCATTGTTGGCATAGCGGAAGCGCTTGGCCTTGGAGAGACGCACGCCGTCGATGATCGAGGCATGGTTCAGCGCATCCGAGATGATCGCATCCTCTTCGCCGAGCAGCGTCTCGAACAAGCCGCCATTGGCATCGAAGCAGGAGGAATAAAGGATCGTGTCTTCCATCCCGAGAAACGACGAAATCCTGGCCTCGAGCTGCTTGTGCTCCTCCTGCGTACCGCAGATGAAACGCACCGAGGCCATGCCATAACCATAGCGATCAAGCGCCTTCTTGCCGGCTTCGGCGAGCTCCGCGTTGTCGGCAAGGCCGAGATAATTGTTGGCGCAGAAATTCAGCACCCGCTCGCCGGATGAAATCGCGATCTCGCCCGCCTGTTTCGAAGTGATGACACGCTCCGCCTTATAAAGCCCGGCCTCCTTCAGGCCGGCAAGCTCGGTGCGCAAATGGGAGAGGAACTGCGAGGTCATTGGTGGCCCTTTTTTGAGACTTCCCGATGCCATCGCACTAGCACATCGGCATCCGTTTGTCTTGGCGAGACCAAGGCCAGTCCGTTATCGGATCACCCGTCAAACCCCAAAATCACCTCAAGAAACGCGTCCCCATATCGCTCCAGCTTCGACTGCCCGACGCCGGAAATGCCGAGCAGTTCCTTGTGCGTGCGCGGCCGCTCGGTTGCGAAGGCGATCAGGGTCGTGTCGGGGAAGACGACGTAGGGTGGGACGCTGAGGGATCGGGCGATGGCGGTGCGCTCGGCGCGCAGCGCCTCGAACAGCGCGTCGTCGGAGCCTGACAGAACCGAGCGCCGCTCCGCTTGCGCCGCCCTCTTCGGCCGCCGTTCGGAGGCCGGGCGGTCCTTGCGGAAGAACACCTCGCGTTCTCGCTTGAACACGGCGCGCGCACCCTCCTCCAGCTTCAGCGCGCCGAAAGCCCCGTGGTCGACACGCACCAGCCCCATCGCCAAAAGCTGGCGGAACACGGATTGCCAGGTGCGCGCGGCGATATCCTTGCCGGCGCCGAAAACCGGCATCTCGGTGTGGCCGAAGCGCTCGGTCTTTTCGTTGACATTGCCGATCAGGACATCGACCACGTGCCCCGTGCCGAAGCGTTCGCCCGTGCGATAGATCGCCGCCAGCGCCTTGATCGCGGCATCCGTCCCATCCCAGGTCTCGACCGGCTTCAGGCAGGTGTCGCAGCCGCCGCAATTGCCGGCATGGCTTTCGCCGAAATGCGACAGGATCGCCTGCCGCCGGCACGACGCCGTCTCGCAGATGGCCAGCAGCGCGTTGAGCTTGGAGCGTTCCACGCGCTTGATCTCGTCGGCGGCACCGCCTTCGTCGATCATCCGCCCGCGCTGGATGACGTCAGCCATGCCGTAGGCCATCCACACCTCGGAGGGCAGACCGTCGCGCCCGGCGCGGCCGGTCTCCTGGTAGTAGGCCTCGACAGACCCCGGCAGGTCGAGATGCGCGACATAGCGCACGTTCGGCTTGTCGATCCCCATGCCGAAGGCGACGGTCGCCACGAGGCAGAGATCCTCTTCCTTGAGAAAGGCATCCTGGTTGGCGTCGCGCACGGCGCGGTCCATACCGGCGTGATAGGCGAGAGCCTGGATACCCTGGCCGTTCAGCCACTCGGCCGTATCCTCGACCTTGGCGCGCGACAGGCAATAGACGATGCCGCTATTGCCCTTGTGGCCGGCGAGAAACCGCAATAACTGCTGGCGCGGCTGGTCGCGCTCGACGATTTCGTAGCTGATGTTCGGCCGGTCGAAGCTGGTGGTGAAGATCTTCGCGCCGTTGAGCCCCAGGCGTGCGGCGATATCGTCACGCGTATGCGGATCGGCCGTCGCCGTCAGCGCGATACGGGGAACACCGGGATAAAGCTCGCCGAGCTTGCCGAGTTCGCGATACTCCGGCCGGAAGTCGTGGCCCCATTGGGATACGCAGTGCGCTTCATCGATGGCGAAGAGCGCGATCCGGGCATTGCCGATGATATCTCGGAAACCCTCCATCAGGATGCGTTCCGGCGTCACGTAGAGCAGGTCGAGATTGCCCGACGAGATCGCCCGGCGAACCTCGACATACTCCTCGCGCGTCAGCGACGAGTTGAGCGCAGCCGCCCGGATGCCAAGCTGCTTCATCGCCTCCACCTGGTCGCGCATCAGCGCGATCAGCGGTGAGACGACGATGCCGACACCATCGCGGCAGAGCGCGGGAATCTGGAAGCAGAGCGATTTGCCGGCGCCCGTCGGAAACAGCACCAGCGCATCGCCGCCATCGACCACATGTTCGACGACCGCCTGCTGCTTGCCGCGAAAGGCCGGGTAGCCATAGACGTGGTTGAGAATGCCGAGCGGCGTGCGCTCGACACCAAACAGCGCGTCACCCGCCGAAAACCGTGTATCCGCCGCGTCCATCAATGGCTCGCAGCCCCTTTGACGCGACCCGAGAGCACGCCGAAGCCATCAATGATCGCTTCCTGGTTCTCAAGCCGCAGGCCTTCGAAGTGAACCTCCTGCAGCGCCCGCATCAGCTGGTCGATCACCTCTTCGTTGCCGCTTTCGGTGGCTTCGGCGATCTCTTTTTCCAGCTCGATCTTCTGCCAGCGCAGCGCCTTGGAGCGCTTATGGAAGGCAAGCGCCTGGCGATACCCCTCGCGCGCATCCTCCATCGCCGCCTGCTCGGTGGCGATCCATAGCCGCGCATTGCGGATCTGCTGCTCCAGCGTCTGGATCAGCCCGCCGAAGCCCTGCTCGTCCAGCCGCTCGATCAGATAGTCGCGCGTGAGATGCGGACCGGCGACAGCCGCGGCTGCCCCGAGCATGCCCGACCAGAGCCGCTGCAGTTCGCGGCTGTCGTAATCGATCGAGGCAATCTCATCATATTCGTCCTGCATCAGCGCCGGGTGGTTGACGACGGTCAGCGCCAAGACGCTCTCGCGCAGCGCCGGCGTCTCCTGGTGTCCGCGCACCAGCCCGGAGCGGGCCAGCCGATCCGAAATACCACCGCCGGAAACACGCGCACCGCGCGGGCCATCGTTTCCGCGTCCGCGCCCCTGCCCACCTCCACGCTCAAAACCGCCACGCTCGAAGCCGCCGCGATCGAAATTGCGCCGCTCACCGCCGTCGCGGTTCTGGAATTGCGGCCGGAAAAAGCCGTTCAGCCGGTCGCGCATGTCCTGCTGGTAGTGCCGGCGCACATCCTCGTCGGCGATGACGGCCACCAGCTGCCTCAGCCGCGCCTCTAGCTCGGCCTTCGCCTCCGGCGTCTCGAACGAGCCGGTCTTCAACTCGCGGCCCCAGATCATCTCGGCCAGCGGCTTGGCCTGGCTCATCACCTTGTCGAACGGCGCCCGCCCCTCGTTGCGCACGAGATCGTCTGGGTCCTTGCCATCAGGCAGCAGCGCGAAACGCACGGTGCGACCGGGCTTGATATGCGGCAGCGCCAGATCGGCCGCGCGGTTGGCGGCGCGAATGCCGGCGCCGTCGCCATCGAAGCAGAGCACCGGCTGCGGCGTCATCTTCCAGAGGAGCTCCAGCTGGTTTTCGGTGAGCGCCGTACCAAGCGGCGCCACAGCGTTCTCGACACCCGCCTGATAGAGCGCAATCACGTCCATATAGCCTTCAACGGCAATGATCGTGCCTTCGCCATTGGCGCCCTGTGTCGAGCGCCGCGCGCGGGCGAAATTGTAGAGCACGTTGCCCTTGTGGAAGAGCTCCGTCTCGTTGGAATTGAGATACTTGGCCGGCGCGTCCGGCGACATGGCGCGGCCGCCAAAGGCGATCACTTTCTCGCGCGACGACAGGATCGGGAACATGATGCGATCGCGGAAGCGATCGTAGGACACCGGGATCTCCGGGCCGTGTACGACCAGCCCGCAAGCCTCGATCTGCTCCTTGGACGCCCCCTTGCCGGCCAAGTGTTCCTTCAGCGCGTTGCGGCTATCGGGCGCGAAGCCGAGACGGAAGGTCTCGATCGTCCGCCCCGTCAGCCCACGGTCGCGCAGATAGGCGCGGGCCCGGGCGCCGTTCGCCGTCTGCAGCTGGTCCTGGAAGAACTGCGTCGCCATCTCCATCACGTCGAGAAGCGTGGTCCGCTCCTTCTCGCGCTTCTCCATGGCGGGATCGGCGACCGGCATCGCGACGCCGGCCATATCGGCGATCGTCTGCACTGCCTCGGGAAAGCTCAAGCCTTCGAGCTCGGTCAGAAAGCGAAAATGGTCGCCGGTCACACCGCAGCCGAAGCAATGATAGCGGCCCTTGCGGTCCTCGCAGTGGAAGCTAGGCGACTTCTCGCCGTGGAACGGGCAGCAGGCCCAGTAATCGGCGCGCGAGACATTGGTCTTGCGCTTGTCCCAGCTCACACGGCGGCCGATCACGTCCGAAATCAGGACGCGGTCGCGTATCTCGTCGAGAAAGGAGTTTGAAAAGCGCATTTCTACCTCTTGGCTATCCTCCATATAAGCAAGTTCCCGGGCGCATGCCACGAACTTTGGCCGATAGCCACGCTATACACAGGTTGCTTCGATGACCGGCACCCGACCAAGCGGCCACGTCATACATTCAACAAAGCGTGACTGTTGAAGTCCCTCGTCTGTTAGCTGCTGCCGCGTTTGCAGACAGAACGAAGGCAACAGCGGTGCGGGGCCCTCGCCCTCTATAAGCAAAACAAGGCCTTACGGCCGAGACTCGATTCCGATTGCGAGCCGGACGGCATAACTGGTGTTCGCTTTAAGGCGGCGATTCCCGCCAATTATTATTTTTTTGTAATTTGAATCCGATGCCGCATCGCAATAACGTCAGTTTCAACAAAGCGATCCCCTCGCAAGGCACCATCCCTACCCCCGGCGCCGCCTTGCAAGGGTGCCTTTGCAAATACCCGCTGATGAGGACTCAGGTCCTGCGTCGTCAGCCGGAGCAAAGAGCAAGAAGGCAGGAACGCCCCCAGTTCCTGCCTTCTTTAATTTCTACCTGACGTTTTATATTTTGGTTCCAAGCTGCCAATCACAGGCAGATTCCACCAGCAATTGATTGACAGTCGTTGGTCGCAAGTCCAATGAAGGCGGCAACTTCGGATGGTTGCCAAGCATGCCACATAAGGTTGAAGAATTTTTAGAGAGTGACGCATTTTTCGCGTTGGTTCTGGAATTCGCGCGCGAGATGCTCGCGATCTACCGCGAAAGCCCACGCATCGCGTCGATATTCGCCGCCCAGCAGCGCTGGTTGATGGCGCAACTCGGATTCGCTCTCTATTTCGGCTATCCCGATGATCCCAAGGGCGGCCTCTACTCCGGCCGCTTCATTTCATTCGCGATCGAAAAGAAGATCGCCAGCCGCAACACGGCGGCCGCCTTCATGCAGGAAATGCTCGCCTATCGTTTCCTGCGCCCCGTCGAAAGCCCATCCGACAAGCGTACGCGCCTGCTGGAGCCGACCGAAACGGCGCTCGAGCATTTCCACAAATGGCTCGCCGCCCATCTGATGATCCTCGACAACCTCGATGGCGGCCATCGCCTCGAGGCGGCGATGAAGGATCCGATGGTCTTTGCCCGCATGCAGCCGCTGATCGCCAAGGGCATCATCGACAGCGACGCGGTGCGCGATCCCGGCGCCACCTACAATCTCTTCAACTGGGCGAACTCCGGCGGGCTCGTCATGGACTTGCTGATGACGCGGATAACCTCTTTCGACAAATCGATGGAGCGCATCGCGATCGGGAGGTTGTCGCTGAAGGAAATCCGCGACCAGTTCATGATCTCCAACACGCACCTGAAGCGACTGCTGTCGCAGGCAGCCGAGATGGGCAGCATCGGCTGGTCGGAGGCCTCGTTCAAGGGCGAGACCTGGATGTCGAAGAAGTTCGTGCGGGAATATTGGGGCTATCAGGCCGCGAAATTCGCCGTCATCGACGCGGCCGCAGCAAGCGTGCTGGGGCCCGCGGTCCCGAAGACCGCGCGCCTCGCCTGAGTGGGAATGACTTGATCGATCAGTTCAAGAGTTCCTTGACGGCGCCCGAGGCCTTAGAGAAATCCATCTGCCCGGCATAGCGCTCTTTCAGCACCGCCATCACCTTGCCCATGTCCTTCGGACCGGCGGCACCCGTCTCGGCGATGATCGCCGCGATATTGGCGCGCACATCCGAATCGGAGAGCTGCTTCGGCATGAAGTCCTGCACCACCTTGATTTCGGCGCGCTCCTTGGCGGCGAGCTCCGGGCGGGCGTTCTCGTCGTAAATCTTCGCCGATTCGTCGCGCTGCTTCACCATCTTGGCCAGGATCTGCAGGATTTCGTCGTCGCTGGCCTCTTCCTTGCCGGCGCCGCGATTGGCGATATCGCGGTCCTTGATCGCGGCCTGGATCAGGCGAACGGTCGAAAGACGCTCGGCATTCTTGGATTTCATCGCATCCTTGAGGGCGGCGGCGAGTTGATCGCGCAACATCATAAACACTCCTGTTTGAATGCCGCTTCATAAACCAGACGAATGCGTGGGATCAAATAAATTGCGAAACGCGCGACATAAAGCGGCAGAAAACCCTTAGAATCTGCGGTACAAAGATTGACCTCAGGAAATAGCGTGGCTATTTACCGCCACCTGCACCAAAATTCGTGATCAGGCCTGAGAGCGCGCGCCTTGCCGCGCGTACACGCTTGCGAACCAAAATGGCCGGCCAACGTTGCCCAAGGACGTCTGGCGGCCGGAAACGGGATGAAGATGACCGCGACAGCACCCTGGACAACCGAAAAGCCGACCGCCCTGCTCGTTCTGGCGGATGGCACAGTGATCGAAGGCAAGGGCATCGGCGCGACCGGCAAGGTCCAGGCCGAAGTGGTCTTCAACACCGCGCTGACCGGCTACGAAGAGATCATGACCGATCCCTCCTACCTCGGCCAGATCGTCACCTTCACCTTCCCGCATATCGGCAACATCGGCACCAATGAAGAAGACATCGAAGACCTGACGCCGGCAGCACGCCACGGCGCGGTCGGCGTCATCTTCAAGGCCGACATGACCGACCCCTCCAACTACCGCGCCGCCAAGCATCTCGACGCCTGGCTGAAGGCCCGCGGCGTCATCGGCCTCTGCGGCATCGACACCCGTGCGCTGACCGCCTGGATCCGCGAGAACGGCGCTCCGAACGCCGTCATCGCCCACGATCCGAACGGCGTCTTCGACGTCGACACGCTGAAGGCCGAAGCCAAGGCCTGGAGCGGCCTCGAAGGCCTCGACCTCGCCAAGATCGCCTCCTCCGGCCAGTCCTCGCAGTGGTCGCAGACCCCGTGGGTCTGGAACGAAGGCTACGGCGAACTGAAGGCCGAAAACGCCAAGTACCACGTCGTCTGCCTCGACTATGGCGTCAAGCGTAACATCCTGCGCCTGTTCGCCGGCCTCGATTGCAAGGTCACCGTCATGCCGGCAACGACGAGCGCCGAGGAAGTGCTCGCCATGCAGCCCGACGGCATCTTCCTGTCGAACGGCCCGGGCGACCCGGCCGCAACCGGCGAATATGCCGTTCCGGTCATCCAGTCGCTGATCAAGACGGATATCCCGCTCTTCGGCATCTGCCTCGGCCACCAGATGCTGGGCCTGGCGCTCGGCGCCAAGACCGAAAAGATGCACCAGGGCCACCACGGCGCCAACCATCCGGTCAAGGACCATACGACGGGCAAGGTCGAGATCGTCTCGATGAACCACGGCTTCGCGGTCGACACGAAGTCGCTGCCCGAAGGTGTTGAGGAGACTCACGTTTCGCTCTTCGACGGCACGAACTGCGGCCTGCGTGTTTCAGGCAAGCAGATCTTCTCCGTCCAGCACCATCCGGAAGCCTCCCCCGGCCCGCAGGACAGCCACTACCTCTTCCGCCGCTTCATCAACATGGTGCGCGAGAAGAAGGGCGAAGCGGCACTGGCCGAACGCTGAGCGGATAGACAGAGATTAAAGAGAGCGGCGCCGAAAACCACGGCGCCGCTCTTTTCATATCAGGCCTTGGGCATGGTCTTGCGGCATTTGTTAATCGCAATTTAAGGCCGGCATTTCATGATCCGCACCCAGGCGCGCGCGACGTCGGCCGAAGGTGCCATCGATGCAGGAAAAGAAGCACATAGCCAGTCTCGACGGCTTGCGCGGCATGGCCGCTGCGGCAGTGGTCTTCTCGCATCTCGATCTGATCTTCCCCTCGCTTGCGCCCTACATGATAACAGGCGTCGGCGGCCGGGCAGTCGCCATCTTCTTCGCCCTCAGCGGCTTCCTGATGGCCTATCTCTACGGTGACCGGCCAATCAGCCGCAAGGCAGTGGCCGACTTCCTGGTCAGCCGCTTCTCGCGCATCTATCCGGTCTATCTGGTTGCGGTGCTTGTTGTCGCGGTTCTGTCGAGCATTCCGGGCTTCGATTTCATCAACCCGATCCATGGCGGCAAGGAAATCCTGCGCCATGTCTTTCTTCTGGGCTCGACCGGCGTCCTATGGTCGGTCCCGCCGGAGATCCAGTTCTATCTGCTCTTTCCGGTGATCTGGCTCTTCTTCAGCGACATGAGGCGATACCAGGCAATCGGCGTGGTGCTTGCAGGCCTTTTGGCGCTCGACGCGCTAGACGGCTTCCCCGGCCCCGGCATCCTGCTGGTCTCGAAGCTCGCTTTCTTCCTTCTCGGCGCCACCGTCGGCAGGCTGCAACCGCTGCTGAACAAGCGATTGGAGGGCACATTGACGGGTGTGCTGGCGCTGACGCTACCCTTCGTCATCCTGATCTCGAACGACCTGTTTCCCAATGCTGACAATGCCTGGGGATTGGCGCCCGCCTTCGCCGGCGCGCTCGCCGTTCTATTGGTGGCGCAGGAGCATCGGATTTCAGCAGTGGTCTTCGCCGCCGCGCCGATGCGCTTTCTCGGCAAGATCAGCTTCTCGCTCTATCTCTTCCACGTGCCGGTGATGTTCCTGATGGGCAATGCGCTGTCGTCGTCGCTGCCGCTTTACATCGTCGTCCCGGCGGCACTCGCCGCCGCCCTGCTGATCGCCTGGATCAGCTACGAATGCATCGAGACCCCGGCCCGCCGGGCGCTGGTATCGCTCTGGCATCAACGCGGGTCGAAGGTCTTCGCCAATCCGCAGCCAAACACCCGCAGCTAAGCGACGCCAGGTTTAAACCTCGCGCCGCATCAGGATGTAGAACCGCGCGCAGAGCATCAGCGCGGCCGTGAACAATCCGATCAGGAAGCCGAGCCAGATGCCGATGCCGCCGAGCCCCAGCGGAAACGCCAGCGCCCAGGCCAGGAAGAAGCCGATCGGCCAATAGGCGATCAACGCCAGGATCATCGGGACGCGCGCATCCTTCAGCCCGCGCAGCAGACCATTGGCAATCGCCTGCAGACCGTCCACGAGCTGGAACAGCCCGGCGATCACGATCAGCGGTCCGGCATATTCGAGCACCTGCGGCGCCTCGGCCGAGTGCGTGTCGAGGAACCAGCCCGCGAAAAAACCGGGCATGATCGCAAACAGCAACCCGCCGATAGCCGAGATCACGCAGGCGAGTACCGACACTGACACGGCCGCGCGCACCAGAGCCACACGATCCCCCTGCCCGTGTGCGACACCCACCCGGACCGTCGCCGCCTGCGACAGGCCGAGCGGGATCATGAAGGCGATTGATGCCCACTGCAGCGCGATACCATGCGCGGCAAGCTCGATGGTGCCGATCCGGCCCATCAACAGTGATGCCATCGTGAACAGGCTGACTTCGGCAAGGATGGTGACGCTGATCGGCAACCCAAGGCGCACGACCTCGAAGAAGGCCTTCCAGTCCGGCCGCCAGAAGCGAACCAGGATCTCGTAGCGCCGTGTCTCCGGCCGGCTCTGGACATAGGCCAGAATGAAGAAGAAGCCCGCCGTCTGCACCAGCACCGAGACGATCGCCGCCCCGCGCAGCCCCATGGCCGGCAGGCCGAAATGGCCGAGCACCAGCGCATAGGCGAAGACGGCGTTCAGCACCAGCATGGCGATCGTGACGTTGAGGATCACAGCCGCCTTGCCGATGGCGCTGACCAGCGCGCGCAGCACGTTATAGAGCAGGCCCGGCAGCACGGCGAACTGGCCGATGACGATATAGCTGTGCGCCAGCGCCGCCACCTCGGGCTTCTGCCCGGCGGCAAGCAAGATGTGCTCGGAATTGAAGAAGGCAGGCAGCATCAGCACCCAGAAGACGAGAACCACCCACAGGCCCATGCGCAGCGACCGACGCACGCTGACGACGTCGCCACGGCCATAGGCCTGCGCCACCATCGGGATAACGGCGATCGAGAAACCGGAGCCGAAGACGAGGATCGTGAACAGGAACTGGCCGGCCAGCACCATCGCCGCCAGATGCTCTGCACCGAGCCGCCCGACGATCATCACGTCGGTGGTGTTGATACCGAGCTGGGCCAGCTGCGCACCGATCAGCGGCACGCCGAGCGCCAGCGTCGCGCGGATATGCGCGCTCCAACGGTTATCGGTTACCGGCGCCAGCTTTCGCGCGTCGATCGGCGTATCCATGACGGTGTCCTGTGAGTTGATGCAAATGGCCGCAAATCGCGACAATATGACCAAGGCTCTAGCCGAAATCCCGAGGAAACGACACCCAAAAACATGCAGATGATGAAATATTCATCATCACATCATCGATTCTGATCGATCACTCGGCCGCCTGACCGAGCGCCTTGTCTGTCTTTGATATACGCACCCTGAGAAGAAACACCAGCGTGGCGATCAGGATGAAGAACGCCGCCATCAGGAACGGCGCACCCGCGAAGGTGATCGGCGCATCCGGCTTGGTGAAATAGCCGAACATCTGCGTGAAGATCAGCGGGCCGATGATCGTCGTGATGCTGGAAAGGCTCGTCAGCGCCCCCTGCAGCTCGCCCTGCGCCGAGGGCGGCACCTTGCCGGCGGCGATGCTGCGAAGCGGTGGGTCGGCGATGTTCTCCATCACGGTCAGCACGATGACCGCATAGACCACCCATCCCTCCCAGGCGAATGCATAGCCCGTGAGGCCCACCACTGAGAAACAGAGCCCGACCACCGCCGTCTTCCACTCGCCGAGAACGGGCACGATCCGGGGCAGCAGCAGCGCCATGACGACGGCGGCCCCGATCCCGTAAATGCCGAGCGAAAGCCCGATCTGGCCCTCGCTCCAATTGTAGCGGTAGCTGGTGACGAACGACCAGACAGCCGGATAGACCGCATGCGCCAGCCAGAACAGGAACATGACGGCAGCGATCGAACCGATGCCGGAATAGTTTCGCATCTGCTTCAGCGCGCCAAGCGGATTGGCCCGCTTCCACTCGAAACGGCGCCGGTTCTTGGCATCGAGCGTCTCCGGCAGCAGGAAGCAGGCCGCGACGAAATTGAGGAACGACACCGCCGCCGCGCCATAAAACGGCACGCGCGGCCCGAACTCGCCGAGAAAACCGCCGATGACGGGACCGACGGTAAAGCCGACGCCAAACGCGATGCCGATGAGGCCGAAATTCTTGGCGCGGTTTTCTTCGTTGCTGATATCGGCGATATAGGCCGAACAGGTCGCGAAACTGCCGCCGCTCAAGCCGGCCAGCATGCGCCCGATGAACAGCATCCAGAAGCTGGTCGCCACCGCGCAGATGAGATTGTCGATCGCGAAGGTCAGAACCGAAAGCAGCAGCACCGGCCGCCGCCCGAAGCGATCGCTCAGATTGCCGAGCAACGGCGCGAACAAAAACTGCATGCCGGCATAGACAACAAGCAGCCAGCCGCCATCGAGCGCCGCATCGCTGACGGAACCGCCGGTGAGCTGCTCCAGATAAACAGGAAGCACCGGCATGATGATCGCGATCCCGATCACGTCGAGAAAAAGGATCATGAAGACGAGGAACAGTCCACGGCGGACGAATTTTGGATCAAGCATGCTGCATCTCTAAATCAGTACGTGTTCCAGAGGACGATCTCGTCCGCCGCTATGCTACATAGCCGGGAGAATGGAAACAATACGTGAACATTTCAATTGTTTTGATAGGCTAAAGACTTATATTGATAGACAACAGGAACAAATAGTGGACTTCGGGACCTTTTATTACTCCGCCTTTATGAAGTCGATAAAGGCCCGCAGCGCTGCCGGCATGTGGCGACGGCTGGCGTAATAGAGGAGCGGTCCGGAAAACTCCGTCACCCACTCCTCCAAAATGAGCTCCAGCCGCCCGGCCTCAACCTCGGGCATGACCACCTCCTCGAAGGTGCGTATGATGCCGAGGCCGGCAACCGCAGCTCCCACCTCGATCTCCAGCGCATTGGCAGACACCTGCCCCGTCGGCGTGATCATCAGCGTTTCGCCGTCCCGATCGAACTCCCAAGGCGTCGCGGTCGTACCGCTCCGGAACCGGTGGATGATGCAATCGTGGTCGATGAGATCGCGCGGATGCTTCGGCATCCCGCGCCGCTTGAGATAATCGGACGACGCAGCCGTCACATAGCGCTGCCGGCGCGGACCGATCGGCACCGCGATCATGTCGCGCTCCAGCCGCTCGTCGTAGCGAATGCCCGCATCATAGCCGGCACCGAGCACATCGATGAAACTGTCCTCGCCGATCACCTCGATCCGCACTTTCGGATAGGCCTTCAGAAAACGGTTGATGATATCGGACAGGAAGGAGCGCGCCGCGATGGTCGGCACGTTGAGCCTGAGCGTTCCGGATGGTCCCTCACGGAAGCTGTCGAGTTGCCCGAGCGCCGACGCGACCTCCCCCAACGCCGGCGCCAGCCGTTCGAGAAGCCGCTGCCCGGCCTCCGTCGGCGTCACGCTGCGCGTCGTCCGGTTGAGAAGCCGCACCCCCAGCCGCTCTTCCAGCCGCCGCAGCGAATCGCTGAGCGAAGAGGCCGAAACGCCCCGCTTGCGCGCCACCGCGCGAAAGCTTCTCTCCGTCGCGATTGCCGTGAAGGCATCGAGGTCGCTGAGTGGAAGATCATCCATTGTGCATTTTCCCGCACGATCGGCTCAAATTGAGCCGAACTATCGCACAAGGATGCACAAGACGAAAGCCGGTGGACGCGGCGCCGGAGACGGGACCTGCAACCGTCAGACTGGACCGGAGAAGGTGTCGCAGGCCTGCATCTGGCCGGTGTCGAAGCCGCGCTTGAACCATTTCACGCGCTGCGCCGAAGTGCCGTGGTTGAAGCTCTCGGGCACGACATAGCCCTGGCTGCGCTTCTGCAGCGTATCGTCGCCGATCTGCTGCGCCGCGTTCAGCGCCTCCTCGAGATCGCCCGCTTCCAGGATACCCTTTTGCTGGGTGAACTTGCCCCAGATGCCGGCGAAGCAATCGGCCTGCAACTCGACGCGCACCGACATCTTGTTGGCGTCGGCCTCGCTCATGCGCTGGCGCGCTTCGTTGAACTTGGGCAGAATGCCGAGCAGGTTCTGCACGTGATGGCCGACCTCGTGCGAGACGACATAGGCCTCGGCGAAATCGCCCGATGCGCCGAACTTGCGGCTAAGCTCGTTGAAAAAGGCCGTGTCGAGATAGACCTTGCGGTCCTGCGGGCAATAGAACGGCCCCGTCGCGGCGGATGCGAAGCCGCAGCCCGACTGCGTCTGGCCTGAGAACAGCACCAGCTTTGGATCTTCGTATTCGCGTCCCATCGATTGGAAGATGCCCTGCCACGTATCCTCGGTCTCGGCGAGCACCGTGCGCACGAAGGCGGTCATCTCGTCGTTGGCGGGTGTCTGGCTGCCGCCGGACTGGCTCTGCTCGTAACCCGGCCCACTGGACATGCCGCCATCCATCACCTGCAGGAGGTCGATGCCCATGGCCTTGAAGATGAGATAGAGCACGACGAGGAAGATGATGGTGCCGATGCTGAGCCCGCCACCGCGCCGGCCCATACCGCCGCCGGACGGGAAGCTGAAGCCGCCACCTCTTCCCAATCCACCCATGGAAGGATCACCGCGACGATCCTCGATATTGTCGGACTGACGCCGGCCTTTCCATTCCATGATGATCTCCCCGCAGAGACTGCTTGCTCTCTCATCCCTTATATATCCGGGGGAATGGGAAATTCCAGCCGATTTCAGCTACGCTCACGCGCCCTTCGCGGCCGCGACAAGCGCTTGACGCGCGCCCTACTTTCGCTCCTTCTGAACGAGGGAGATATCGGAGGAGAACTGGGCATGAAGGCAGTGCGGCTGGAAGCAATCGGGAAACTCTCGCTTAGTGAGGTGGAAAAGCCCAGCCCCGGTCCGGGCGAGGTGCTGGTCCGCGTCGAGGCCTGCGGCATCTGCGGTACCGACAGGCACCTGCTTCATGGGGAGTTTCCATCCCGCCCGCCGATCACGCTCGGCCATGAATTCACCGGCATCATCGAGGAGATCGGCCCCGCCGTCAGCGGCTTTCGCGAGGGCATGCGCATCACCGGTGACCCAAACATCTCCTGCGGCCAATGCGATCAGTGCCAGCGCGGCCGCGTCAATCTTTGCCGCAACCTGCAGGCAATCGGCATCAGCCGCGACGGCGGCTTCGCGGAGTATGTGATTGTCCCGCAAAAGCAGGCCTTCGCCCTGCCCGACGACCTCGATCCCGTCCACGGCGCCTTCTGCGAACCACTCGCCTGCTGCCTGCACGGTGTCGATCTGGCCGACATCCGGACCGGCTCGTCCGTGGTCGTATTGGGCGGCGGCGTCATCGGCTTGTTGGTCGTGCAACTCGCGCGGCTCGCCGGCGCCACCGACGTGGTGCTCGTCACCCGCAGCGCCGACAAGCGGCGGCTGGCAGAAAGCCTCGGCGCGACAGTGACCGCAGACCCTGGTGATGGCGACATCATCAAACACATCACCGCGCCCAATGGTCTGCTGCCGGGCGGCGCAGACATCGTCATCGAATGCGCCGGCGTCGCCGAGACCGTCGAGCAGGCCTCTGCCCTTGCACGTCATGGCGGCACGGTCGTGATTCTCGGCGTCATGCCGCAGGGCGCGAAAGTGTCGATCGAGCCCTTCGACCTGCTGTTTCGCGAAATCAGGCTGATCGGCTCCTTCATCAACCCCTTCACCCACAGGCGCGCAGCAGATCTGGTTGCCTCGGGCGTTATCAAGGTGGAGCCCCTGATATCGCGCCGTATCGGGCTTGCCGAAGCAGTGGAAGCGATCAGCAATCCGGCGCGTCCGGGCGAGATTCGAGCGCTCGTTTTGCCAGGTCTTGGCTAGCCCCTTCCGATTCCTGTCGATTCCGAAAATTATGGGGTTCCGTTCACGGATACATTTGCCTATAAGCCGCTTCTAGCCTGAAAAGACCATCATATGCGCGACCCGGCCGGTGCCTCCCACCCTGGCCGGCTTTCTGCGCAGCTAGGAAACGGAAAAAAGCCCATGCCGAAGCGCCAAGACATCAAATCGATCCTCATCATCGGCGCAGGACCGATCGTCATTGGCCAGGCATGCGAGTTCGACTATTCCGGCACCCAGGCCTGCAAGGCGCTGAAAGAGGAAGGCTACCGCGTCATCCTCGTCAACTCCAACCCGGCCACCATCATGACCGACCCGGGCCTCGCCGACGCAACCTACGTCGAGCCCATCACCCCTGAAGTCGTCGCCAAGATCATCGCCAAGGAACGCCCGGACGCGCTGCTCCCAACCATGGGCGGCCAGACCGCGCTCAACACAGCACTTTCCCTGAAGCGCATGGGCGTTCTCGATCGCTACAATGTCGAGATGATCGGCGCCAAGCCGGCCGCCATCGACATGGCCGAAGACCGCGCCCTGTTCCGTGAAGCCATGGACCGCATCGGCCTCGAAACCCCGCGCTCGATGCTCGCCAACGCCACCGACATCAAGGATGCCGACCGCAAGACGCATGAAGCCGAGCGCAACAAGCTGAAGGAAAGCCTCTCGGGTGCCGAACTCGACAAGGCGCTCGACGCGCTGGAAAACCAGTGGAACCTCGGCGAGACCGACCGCAAGCAGCGCTACATCAGCCACGCCATGGCGATTGCCGCACAGGCGATCGACGTCGTCGGCCTGCCAGCCATTATCCGCCCGTCCTTCACCATGGGCGGCACCGGCGGCGGCATTGCCTATAACCGCTCGGAGTTCTTCGAAATCATCGGCGGCGGCCTCGATGCTTCCCCGACGACAGAAGTGCTGATCGAGGAATCGGTTCTCGGCTGGAAGGAATATGAAATGGAAGTCGTCCGCGACAAGGCGGACAACTGCATCATCATCTGCTCGATCGAAAACATCGACCCGATGGGCGTCCACACGGGCGACTCGATTACCGTCGCGCCGGCACTGACGCTGACCGACAAGGAATACCAGATGATGCGCAACGCCTCGATCGCGGTTCTGCGCGAGATCGGCGTTGAAACCGGCGGCTCGAACGTCCAGTTCGCCGTCAATCCGAAGGACGGCCGCCTCGTCGTCATCGAAATGAACCCGCGCGTCTCGCGCTCGTCGGCTCTCGCATCGAAGGCCACCGGCTTCCCGATCGCCAAGGTCGCCGCCAAGCTCGCCATCGGCTACACGCTCGACGAACTCGACAACGACATCACCGGCGGCGCAACGCCCGCTTCGTTCGAACCGTCGATCGACTACGTCGTCACCAAGATCCCGCGCTTCGCATTCGAGAAGTTCCCGGGCGCCTCGCCGGTTCTGACGACAGCCATGAAGTCTGTCGGTGAAGTCATGGCGATCGGCCGCACCTTCGCCGAATCGCTGCAGAAGGCCCTGCGCGGCCTCGAAACCGGCCTCACCGGCCTCGACGAAATCGAAATCCCCGGTGTCGAGGAAGGCGAAGGCAGCCAGAACGCCATCCGCGCCGCCATCGGCACGCCGACGCCTGATCGCCTGCGCATGGTCGCCCAGGCACTGCGCATGGGCATGAGCCCCGAGGAAGTACACGAAGGCTGCAAGATCGACCCGTGGTTCATCGCCCAGTTCAAGGCGATCATCGACATGGAAGCCCGTGTTCGCGAACACGGCCTGCCGACCGACGCCGCAAACCTGCGCACGCTGAAGGCCATGGGCTTCTCCGACGCGCGCCTCGCAACGCTTTCGGGCAAGCGCCCGAAGGAAGTGGCCGAGCTGCGCAATTCGCTGAACGTCCGCCCGGTCTTCAAGCGCATCGACACCTGCGCCGCCGAATTCGCTTCGCCGACCGCCTACATGTATTCGAGCTACGAGACGCCCTTCGTCGGCGCCGCCCGCTCGGAAGCCGAGATCTCCGACCGCAAGAAGGTCGTCATCCTCGGCGGCGGTCCGAACCGTATCGGCCAGGGCATCGAGTTCGACTATTGCTGCTGCCATGCCGCGTTCGCTCTGCGTGACGCCGGCTATGAAGCCATCATGATCAACTGTAACCCGGAAACGGTCTCGACCGACTACGACACCTCCGATCGCCTCTACTTCGAGCCGCTAACGGCAGAAGATGTGATCGAAATCCTGCGCGCTGAGCAGGAAAAGGGCGAAGTCGTCGGCGTCATCGTGCAGTTCGGCGGCCAGACCCCGCTGAAACTCGCCGAAGCGCTTGAGAAGAACGGCATCCCGATCCTCGGCACCGCGCCCGACATGATCGACCTCGCCGAAGACCGCGATCGCTTCCAGAAGCTCCTGATCAAGCTGGACCTGACGCAGCCGAACAACGGCATCGCCTACTCGGTCGAGCAGGCCCGCCTGGTCGCCACCGAAATCGGCTTCCCGCTGGTCGTTCGCCCGTCCTACGTTCTGGGTGGCCGCGCCATGCAGATCATCCACAACGAGAGCATGCTGCAGACCTATCTGCTCGACACCGTTCCGGAACTCGTGCCTGAAGACATCAAGCAGCGCTACCCGAACGACAAGACCGGCCAGATCAACACCCTGCTCGGCAAGAACCCACTGCTTTTCGACAGCTACCTGTCGAACGCCATCGAAGTCGACGTCGACTGCCTCTCCGACGGCAAGGACGCCTTCATCGCCGGCATCATGGAGCACATCGAGGAAGCCGGCATTCACTCCGGCGACTCGGCCTGCTCGCTGCCGCCACGCACGCTCTCAGCCGAGATGATCGACGAGCTCGAGCGCCAGGCGAAGTCGATGGCCAAGGCTCTCAACGTCGTCGGCCTGATGAACGTCCAGTTCGCCATCAAGGACGGCACCGTCTACGTGCTCGAAGTGAACCCGCGCGCCTCGCGTACCGTTCCCTTCGTCGCCAAGACCATCGGCGCCCCGATCGCCAAGATCGCCGCCCGCGCCATGGCCGGCGAAAAGCTCGATCCGCTGTTTGCCGCCTATGGCGAGAAGCCGGATCCGCGCAACCTGAAGCACATCGCCGTCAAGGAAGCCGTCTTCCCGTTTGCCCGCTTCCCCGGCGTCGACACGCTGCTCGGCCCGGAAATGCGCTCGACCGGCGAAGTCATCGGTCTCGACACCGATTTCGCGCTGGCCTTCGCCAAGTCGCAGCTCGGCGCCAGCGTCGAACTGCCGCGTGACGGAACGGTCTTCGTATCGGTACGCGACGACGACAAGCCGCGCGTCCTTCCGGCGATCCGCATGCTGGTCGAACAGGGCTTCAAGGTTCTGGCCACCGGCGGCACGGCCCGTTTCCTCGCCGAAAACGGCATCGAGGCCGTGAAGATCAACAAGGTGCTCGAGGGCCGTCCGCACATCGAGGACGCCATCCGCAACCGTCAGGTCCAGCTGGTCATCAACACGACCGATAGCAACAAGGCGATCTCCGACTCCAAGTCGTTGCGCCGCGCGACGCTGATGCAGAAGGTGCCTTATTACACCACCATGGCCGGCGCCGAGGCAGCCGCCCAGGCAATCAAGGCGCTGAAGGCCGGCAACCTCGAGGTTCGCCCGCTGCAGAGCTACTTCGCCTAAGATATCAAGGCCGGCCGTGACCCTTCACGGCCGGCTTTTCCGCCGCACGACGGCCAACGCGACGACACGCTGAAGTGTCGCAAAACGCGACAATCCACCTGAGATTTCAAACCCTTCGCGATCATGTTACGATGTCCCCACACGTGAGGGGCATCGATGGGCAAGAATATCGTCATTCTGTTCGATGGCACGTCGAACGAAATCTCCGCCGACCGCACCAATATTCTGAGGCTATGCGGCGTTCTCGACCGTAGCGACAAACAGATCGTCTACTACGATCCCGGCGTCGGCACCTTCGGCGCCGCCAATGCCTGGTCCAACGCCTACCGCAAGACGGTCGAACTCTGGGGCCTGGCAACCGGATGGGGCCTCGACCAGAACGTCAAGGAGGCCTACCGCTTCCTCGTCGACAATTACGAGCCCGGCGAACCCGGAGACGATCAAGAGTATCGGGACCGCGACAACATCTACATCTTCGGTTTCAGCCGCGGCGCCTATACGGCACGGGTTCTCGCAGGCTTCGTCCATTCGCTCGGTCTGATGAGCAAGTACCACGTCAACCTGATCGACTACGCCTACAACACCTACAAGGGCATCTCCGAAAGCGAGCAGCAACAGGGCGGAGCGGATGCCGCCGATGTCGATTGGGATGCGCCCTCTGCCTTCAAGACCATGCGCCTCTACGAACGCACGCTGAAGACCGACCGCCCGCCGATCAAGCTGCTTGGCCTCTTCGACAGTGTGTCCTCGGTCATCGTCTGGGGCAAATGGCGCCCGCAGCTCCTGACGCTTCCCTTTACCGATCGCAATCCGAGCGTCGAAGTGGTGCGCCACGCGCTCGCCATCGACGAGCGGCGAACCATGTTCAATCCGCTGCCATGGCGACAGGGACAGGACTATTGGGGCGGCCCCTTCAAGCCGCCGGCCCCGCCCCCGCAAAATATCAAGGAAGTCTGGTTCTCCGGTGTCCATGGCGATATCGGCGGCGGTTATCCGGAAGCAGAGAGTGCGGCGATCAAGATACCGCTCGCCTGGATGATCGCCGAGACCCGAAACACCGGCCTCAACTACAATGAGGACGCCGTCAACGAACTCGTCCATGGCGACAACCCGACCAAGAGCTATGTCCGGCCTGCCCCAACGGCACCACTGCACGACTCCATGAACTGGGCGTGGAGGCTGCTCGAATATGTGCCGAGGCGCGTGCCGATCACCTCCTGGCGCAAGCGCGGCGACACGACGCGCATCTACCTGCCGCTGGCCGACCGCCGCTTCATCCCCGACAGCGCCTCGCTGCACCAATCCGTCATCGACCGATTGTCGTCGACGACAGCGCCGCCCTACACCCCGCCGAACCTGCCGCTACGCTTCGAGACCGAGCCCTGGAGCAACGACGGCCCGCCACCATCAGAAGATTCGGAGGTTGTTTCAATTACTCCGGCCGCTTGAAATAGGCCTCGAGCCGGTAACCGTCAGGATCGATGATGAAGGCTGCGTAGTAGAACTGACTGTAATCCGGCCGCACGCCCGGCGCACCATTATCGGTTCCGCCATTGGCAAGCCCGGCCGCGTAAAACGCATCGACCGACTCCTCGCTCGGCGCCACGAAGCAGAAATGCAGCCCGGATTCCATGTCGGGCACCACCGGCCGCGCCACCTCGCCGACCCAGAGCCCCACCCGATCAGCGCCATAGCCGCTGACATTGCCGAAATTCGTCAGCCGCTCATAGCCGAGCGGGGCCAGCGCGGCATCGTAGAACGCCTGCGACTTCTCAAGGCTCTTCACACCAATCGACACATGATCGAACATAAACGGTCTCCAGATTGTTTTGCCGGCAACGCTACAACATTCGCGCCGAAGCGCCATGGCAATTCGCAAGGCGAGCGATCGTCAGGCCGCCATGCCCGCCATCAGCTCCCGCACCCGCACCATATCCGCCCGAAACAGCGCCATCTCCTCCGCCTTCAGCCGCTCGTCGGGGATGCGCAGCAGATAGGACGGGTGGACGGTGACGAACAGTGTTCGCTCCTTGCCCATCCTGATCGGCTGTCCTCGGATATCGGACAGCTTGTGCTTCGTATCCGTCAGTGCCGTCAGCGCGGTGGCGCCCATGGCGACGATCAGCTTCGGCTTGACGAGTTCGATCTCAAGATTGAGCCACCAGCGGCAATGCGTGACCTCGCCCATGTTCGGCCGCTGGTGAATGCGGCGCTTGCCGCGCGGCTCGTATTTGAAGTGCTTCACCGCATTGGTGACATAGACCGATTGCCGGTCGATCCCGGCGTCGACGACCACCTGATCGAACACCTTGCCCGCAGGCCCGACAAACGGCCGCCCGGCGAGATCCTCTTGGTCGCCCGGCTGCTCACCGACGAACATCACCTTCGCATCTTCAGGCCCCTCGCCGAACACCGTCTGCGTCGCCTTTTCATGTAACTGACAGCGCATGCAGACGGCTGCTTCCTCGCGCAGCGCTGCCAGCGTGCCCACGGGCGCCCTTGGTGCTGCGGGCACCCGACGCGCGGCTTCCTGCAGCCGGTCGTGAAACGGCAGCGGCTCGCTTGCCTGGCGTTTGGCCATCTCCAGAACCTTGCTTTCCGCATCGGCGATCATGCCGGGAATGAGATCGGCCTCGGGCAGGTTCTTCCAGTATTTCTTCGGCATCTCCGCCTGCATCGCCTTCACCTTCAGGCGCGCCGGATTGAAGATGTTGGCATAATAGGTCCGCCACAGCTGGTCGGCCGGGTCGGTCAGATCAGGCTTCTCGCATGGATCATGGCTGACGGTCAGCTTTTCGCCATCCCAGGCAGCCGACCCCTTGGGTGTCGCGATCACCCAGTCCATGTCGTTGAACCGCTTCTGGAAGAACGGCGCCTTGCGGGCGACGATGTGATGATCAGGCTCGAACCAGGCGAGAAACTTCCGCCGTCCGTTGAGCGAGATCCCCGACCCCACCTCCTTGAAGCGCACGAAGGCCGTCATCTTGTGGGCGTCGCGGCGCACACTCTTGTCCATGGCGCGCGCCCGCGCCACGTCCTCGTCCGAGGCGACGTCGAGCAAAGACCGGTCACTTTGCAGCCGCCAGAGCAGCCGATAGAGCAGATAGAAGCGCATCGGATCGCTATGGCAGATCACCGCTTCCGCAAGCCCGATAAAGGCAGGCGGCACCGTCAGCGGCTTGGAAGCATCCAGCGCCGGCAGCTTCGGCACGGTCTCGGGCGCGGCAAACAGATCCGTCTCGCGATATCGCTCCCGCCAGTCGATCTCCTCGGGCGCAACACCTGATGCGGCCAACCGCCGCGCCGCGTCGCGCCACTCGGCCAATTCCCCCCGGCCCTCCAGCAACACGGCAATCATCACAGCAACGACAATTGTTCCGGCTTCGGCTCGAACATCGCCCTCAGATCCGGTCGGTCGATCAGCCGGCGCGGCGACCAACCCTCGGCCGAGATGAACGCCTGCACCTTCTTGATCGACACGCCAAGCCGCGTCAGGTCCTCGATCCGCAGCTTTCGGAAGCGCCGCGCCGAGAGGATCGATTTCACCGTCTTCGTCCCCAGCCCCGGCACGCGAAGCAGCGTCTCGCGCGGCGCCCTGTTGATATCGACGGGGAAATCGTTGCGGTTGCCGAGCGCCCAGGCAAGCTTCGGGTCGAGATTGAGGTCGAGCATCCCGCCCTCCTGCGAGGACGTGATCTCGTCGATCCCGAAACCATAGAAACGATAGAGCCAGTCCGCCTGGTAAAGCCGATGCTCGCGCATCAGCGGCGGCTTGATCAGCGGCAGGTTCTTCGACGAGTCGGGAATGGGGCTGAAGGCCGAGTAATAGACGCGCCTCAGCCCGTAGCTCCCGTAAAGCTGCGCGCTGGTTCCCAGAATGGTCGCATCATTGGCGCCATCGGCGCCGACGATCATCTGCGTGCTCTGCCCGCCAGGCACGAAACGCTTGCGCCGTTTGGTCTGCAGCGTCGGCTCGGAGGCCGCCTCGATCTTCAATCTGAGATCGCCCATCGACCGACGAATGCTGGCCGGTTTCTTCTCCGGCGCCAGTTGCGCGATGCCGCGATCGGTCGGCAACTCGATGTTGAGCGACAAACGGTCGGCATAGAGCCCGGCTTCCTCGATCAGATGCGGCGAGGCCTCGGGAATGGACTTCAGATGAATGTAGCCCCGGAAGTTATGCGTGGTGCGAAGCTCGCGCACGATCCGCACCATCTCCTCCATCGTGTGGTCGGAGGAGCGGATGATGCCAGACGACAGGAAAAGCCCCTCGATATAATTGCGCCGATAAAACTCCAGCGTCAGCCAGATAACCTCCTCCGGCGTGAACCGCGCCCGCTCCACATTGCTGGACGAGCGATTGATGCAATAGGCGCAGTTGTAGATGCAGAAGTTGGTGAGCAGGATCTTCAGCAGCGAAATGCATCGCCCATCCGGCGCATAGGCGTGGCAGATGCCGGCGCCTTCGGTCGAACCAAGCCCGCCGCTCTTGCCGGAATCGCGCTTGGTGGTTCCGCTGGAGGCGCAGGAGGCGTCATATTTGGCCGCGTCCGAGAGGATGGCCAACCGCTCTTCGAGTGACTTCTTCATGCCTATGTTCACTATATGTTCTATCGCTAACAGTCAAGAAAAGCCGCCATGGATCGATGTTTTTCAAGTTTGACGCGAAAAGCCATGAGGGGTTGCAAGTCGCTTCATCGAATTCTCTGGAAATCGACGGAGGCAATCTGCTATAAACGAAGCAGATAGAGTTTTTGCATGGTTCCGAAGTTCCCCTTCGGGACCTGTTTTCTTTTGTGTCTCTGCCTAGCCGACACAAAGACTGAAGGACAAGAAAATGGTTGATAAGGTACCGATGACGCAGGGTGGTTTCGTCAAGCTGCAGGAAGAGCTGCGCTGGCGTCAGCAGGAAGAACGCCCGCGAATCATCGAGGCGATTGCCGAGGCCCGCGCACACGGCGACCTCTCGGAGAACGCCGAGTACCATGCCGCCAAGGAAGCCCAGAGCCACAACGAAGGCCGCATCGGCGAGCTTGAGGATCTGACGGCGCGCGCCGAGGTCATCGACCTCTCCAAGATGTCCGGCAGCACGATCAAGTTCGGCGCCAAGGTGAAGCTCGTCGACGAAGACACCGAGGAAGAAAAGACCTACCAGATCGTTGGCGACCAGGAAGCCGACGTGAAGGCCGGCCGCATCTCCATCTCCTCCCCGATCGCCCGCGCGCTGATCGGCAAGGAAGTCGGCGATTCCATCGAGGTCAACGCGCCCGGCGGCTCCAAGGCTTACGAAGTTCTGGCCATCACCTGGGGCTGAGGACCTTGGCGGATCGCGGCCGATCGCACATCGTCGATATCGCTGACGTCGAAATCGTAGCGCCGAACTTCAAGAAGCGTCTGTCAGGCGTCACCTCGACGATCATCCAGCTTATCCCGGTCCAGCGGGCGCTCGGTCAAAAGATCGCGGCGCTCGGGCCGGGCCTGCCGGAATCGATCCCGCATATCCGCTTTCGCGACCTTTCGAAACTATGGCGCGCGCCCTCGACCCGGCCCTTCCGCGTCTGGCATGCGCGCCGCAACATCGAGATGCTCCCTGCCCTCATCATGCGCGACCTCCTGCGCATGAAGCTGAAGATCGTCTTCACCTCCGCATCGCAGCGCAAACACAGCGGCTGGACGAAGTTCCTCGTCTCGAAGATGGACGCGGTCATCGCGACCTCGGGCAAGACGGCCAACTATCTGGAAGTGCCCAGCACCGTCATCCTGCACGGCATCGACACCGCCCGCTTCTCGCCGCCATCCGATAAGGCGCAGGCCAAGCGCGAATGCGGCCTCGACCCGGACAAGAAGATCGCCGGCTGCTTCGGCCGCGTCCGCCACCAGAAGGGCACCGACCTCTTCGTCGACACCATGCTGCGGCTTCTCCCCGATCATCCTGAGTGGAGCGCCATCATCGCCGGCCGCGCCACGGCCCAGCATGTCGAGTTCGAGAACGGCCTGAAGGCCAAGGTCGCCGCCGCCGGCCTCTCCGACCGCATCCTCTTCGTCGGCGAACACACCAACATCAACGACTGGTACCGCGCGCTTGATTTGTTCGTTGCGCCGCAGCGCTGGGAAGGTTTCGGCCTGACCCCGCTCGAAGCCATGGCCACAGGCGTCCCCGTCGTCGCAACCGATGTCGGCGCTTTTCCGGAGATCGTGACCACGGGCGATAACGGCGCGGGCGTGCTGATTGCCCGCGACGATCTCGATGCGATGGCAAAGGCCGTTTCGGAACTCATGGATGATGAAAGCCGCCTGGCGCGGCTCGCCGCCAATGCCCAGACGCATGTCATGGAAAACTTCCGCATCGAAGGCGAAGCCACGAAGCTGAAGGCTATCTACGACAGCCTCGGCTGAGACAAATCAGACTTCGGTCAATCCGAGTTTCTTGATCTGGCGGATCGTCAGCATGGTGCGCACGGTGTCGACATGCTCGTTGGCGGTCAGCACCTCGATGACGAAGTCCTGGAACCGCGTCAGGTTTTCAGCCACGCAATGCAACAGGAAGTCGCTATCGCCCGAGACCATCCAGGCTTGGCGCACCAGCGGCCACTGTGTCGTCGCTGCGGCGAACGCCTTGAGATTGGCTTCCGACTGATGCTTGAGACCGACCATACAGAATGCGACGAGATCGAAGCCCAGCTTCGGGCTGTTCAGCATCGCGTGGTAGCCTTCGATAACGCCGGACTCTTCCAGCTTGCGCACACGCCGAAGACAGGGCGGCGCCGAGATGCCGACCCGGTCGGCGAGCTCGACGTTGGTCATGCGGCCATCCGCCTGCAGCTCACGCAAGATCTTGATATCGATGGCGTCCAGTTCAGCGCGAACCAAGCGAGTGCCTTTCTTTAAAATCGTGAATCCAGCTTCTATATAAAGCGGCACAATACGCAAGAATCTTTCCCTGAGATGACGGAATCTTGCACATCCACACCGAATGCCTTGTTGGTAACGCAAGGCTGCCCTTGAATAAAAGCATTGGTCGTTCATAAATAACGCATGGACGCGTGATGGCCGTATTCGCCTTATATCCAGCGCGTCCAGCCAGTTGAAAGGAAGTCTCATGTCCGCCCGCCACACCAAGGTGCTCATCATCGGTTCCGGCCCCGCCGGCTATACCGCTGCCGTCTATGCGGCGCGCGCGATGCTGAAGCCGGTCCTGATCGCAGGGATGGAGCAAGGCGGACAGCTGATGATCACCACCGACGTCGAGAACTATCCGGGCTTCGCCGATCCGATCCAGGGCCCCTGGCTGATGGACCAGATGCTGCAGCAGGCCAAGCATGTCGGCGCCGAGATCGTCAACGACATCGTCACCGAAGTCGAGATGAACCAGCGCCCCTTCGTCGCCCGCACCGATAGCGGCCAGGTCTGGACCGCCGACACGCTGATCATCGCCACCGGCGCAAAGGCCAAGTGGCTCGGCATCGAGAGCGAGCAGACCTTCCAGGGCTTCGGCGTCTCCGCTTGCGCCACCTGCGACGGCTTCTTCTATCGCAACAAGGACGTGATCGTGGTCGGCGGCGGCAACTCTGCCGTCGAGGAAGCGCTGTATCTCTCGAACATCGCCAAGACCGTGACGGTCGTTCACCGCCGCGATAGCTTCCGCTCGGAAAAGATCCTGCAGGAACGCATCTTCGCCAAGGAGAACGTCAATATCCTCTGGAACACCGAGATCGCCGAAATCACCGGCGCGCCGGCCAAGCCGCCGATGCCGCCGTCCGTCTCCGGCGTTCGCCTGCGCGACACGCGCACCGGCACTGTTGCCGACCACACGATCGACGGCGTCTTCGTGGCGATCGGCCATGCGCCGGCAACCGAGCTCTTCAAGGGCAAGCTGAAGCTGAAGGACAACGGCTATCTCTGGACCGCGCCGGATTCGACCGCGACCTCGGTCGAGGGCGTCTACGCAGCCGGCGATGTCACCGACGACACCTTCCGCCAGGCGATCACCGCCGCCGGCATGGGCTGCATGGCAGCGCTCGAGGCCGAACGTTATCTCACGGGCCTTGTGCCCGTCGCCGTAGCTGCGGAGTAATATCGGCATGAGGGGTGGTGGAATGCCGTTGGACTGGGACAAGCTGCGTATTTTCCACGCAGCTGCCGAAGCCGGTTCGTTCACGCACGCGGCCGACAAGCTGCATCTGTCCCAATCCGCGATCAGCCGTCAGGTGAGCGCGCTGGAGCAGGATGTCGGCACCAAGCTGTTCCACCGCCACGCCCGCGGCCTCATCCTCACCGAACAGGGCGAGCTGCTCTACCGCACCGCCCATGACGTGCTCTTGAAGCTCGAAACCGTGAAGATGCAGCTGACCGAGACGACGGAAACGCCGTCGGGCAAGCTGCGCGTCACCACCACGGTCGGTCTCGGCCAGGGCTGGCTCACGGACAAGATTCAGGAGTTCATGCAGCTCTATCCGGATGTCCAGATCCAGCTCATCCTCGACAACGAGGAAGTGGATGTGAACATGCGCTACGCCGACTGCGCGATTCGTCTTCGCCAGCCGCAGCAATCAGATCTCATCCAGCGCAAGCTGTTTACCGTGCACATGCACGTCTACGCGGCCCCCTCCTATATCAACCGATATGGCGAGCCGCAGGCGGTCGAGGATCTCGACAACCACCGAATCATCACCTTCGGCGAACCGGCGCCAAACTACCTGCTCGACGTGAACTGGCTCGAAATCGCCGGCCGCTCGTCTGACAACAAGCGCATTCCGCACCTGCAGATCAACAGCCAGACCTCGATCAAGCGCGCCTGCCTGCTCGGCATGGGCGTCGCCTGCCTGCCCGACTACATCGTCGGCCGCGACCCGGGCCTGATTCAGCTGCCGATCAACGCCGACGTGCCGTCCTTCGACACCTATTTCTGCTACCCCGACGAAATGAAGAACGCCGCCAAGCTCAAGGCTTTCCGCGACTTCATCGTCAGCAAGGCCAGAAACTGGAGTTTCTAACTGTTTTTGCGACAAAATTCGCAGCCGTGCAGTTCACGCATGTCTGACATGCACAAAAATTGGTTGCCGACTGCACATTAAAACACCATATCAACCTCAGCTGATGCACACGGTGGCTTTTCCTCCCAGTTCCACCGCATTAGCTGTTCCCCTCTGGAGGTTTAGACCTTCATACCTATAAAGGGCCCCGAGCTTTCGGTGGCCCTCTTTTTTTGCCTTGATTTGCCCTAATTTTCCGCATCGCAGCATAAAATGCTGCATTGCATAGCAGGCATGCGCAAACGGGCATTGAAATCTGCCCGCCAAAGCATCATATCGCACTCAGTTGATGCACATGGCGGTTCTCTCCCAGTGCCGCTGCATTAGCTGTTCCCCTCTGGAGGTTGAATAACCTTCACACCTTAAAGGGCCCCGTTCATTCGGTGGCCCTCTTTTTTTGCTTAAAATTTAACCACGGAAAAAATCGCACGCGCCGTTCGCGCATGTCTTGAACATCGAAAACCGTCGATCCATATATCGATCAGAAACGATTTATGGTTCGGCAAACGACGATGGACAACGACGAAATCCTGAAAGCGATATCCCATCCGAAGCGGATGGAGATTCTGAACTGGCTGAAGAATCCCGAAGAGCATTTCTCTTCGCAGGAGCATCCGCTCGAAATGGGTGTCTGTGCCAGCCAGTTCGAACGCTGTGGCCTCTCGCAATCAACCGTCTCCGCCCATCTGGGCACGCTCAGCCGCGCCAATCTCGTGACCACGCGCCGGGTCGGCCAGTGGATCTTCTACAAGCGCAACGAAGAAACCATCGCTGCCTTCCTCAAGCAACTGGCACAGGATCTCTAGACATGCCCCTCGCCCTCCTCGTCCTGGCGCTCAGCGCTTTTGCGATCGGCACGACCGAATTCGTCATCATGGGTCTGCTGCCCGAAGTCGCCACCGACCTTGCAGTGACGATCCCGCAGGCCGGCTGGCTCGTCACCGGCTACGCGCTCGCCGTTGCCGTCGGCGCCCCTGTCATGGCGGTCTCGACCGCGCATCTGAAGCGCCGCACGGCGCTGATCGCGCTCATGGCCTTCTTCATTGCCGGCAATCTGCTCTGCGCGCTGGCGCCGAGCTACTGGGTGCTGATGATCGCCCGCGTCGTCACCGCGCTCTGCCATGGCGCCTTCTTCGGCATCGGCTCCGTCGTCGCCGCCAGCCTGGTGGCGCCGGATCGCCGCGCCCGCGCCGTGGCACTGATGTTCACCGGCCTGACGCTCGCAAACGTCTTGGGCGTGCCGCTTGGGACCGCCATCGGCCAGGCATTCGGCTGGCGCTCGACCTTCGCTGTCGTCACCGTCCTCGGCGTCATCACCATCGCCGGCCTGATCGCCGTGCTCCCCAGGGACAAACAGGAAGAACAGGGCAACATCTTCCGCGAGATCGCCGCCTTGAAGAACGGCCACCTCTGGCTGGCGCTGTCGACCACCGTCTTCTTCTCCGCCTCGATGTTCGCGCTCTTCACCTATATCGCGCCGCTCCTGCGTGATGTCACCGGCCTGTCGCCGCAGGGCGTCACCTGGACGCTGTTCCTGATCGGCCTCGGCCTCACCGTCGGCAATCTGCTGGGCGGCAAGCTCGCCGACTGGAAGCTCGGGCCGACGCTCGCCGGCGTCTTCGCGATGATCGCCGTCACCTCGGTCGCCTTCGGCTTCACCAGCCCCTATTTCACCGCCGCCGAAATCACCCTCTTCGTCTGGGCCGTAGCGACCTTCGCCGCCGTCCCCGCCCTGCAGGTCGGTGTCGTGCACTTCGGCAAGGATGCGCCCAATCTGGTCTCCACGATCAATATCGGCGCCTTCAACACCGGCAACGCGCTCGGCGCCTGGGCGGGCGGCATGGCCATCGAGCTCGGCTTCAACATGACCCGCGTACCGCTCGTCGCCGCCTTCATGGCCCTGATCGGCCTTGTCGTCACGGCGCTTACCTATCTCTCCGCCAAGGGCAAGGCAGCCATGCCCGCCCCGGCTGAATGATCCTTCCAACGCCCCCAAACCATCATAAACACCGAAAGGACTTCCCATGAGCAAGCTCTTCGAACCGACGCAGGTTGGCGACATCGCCGTCAAGAACCGCATCGTCATGGCCCCGCTGACCCGCAACCGCTCGCCGGGCGCCGTGCCGAATGACCTCAACGTCGAATATTATACGCAGCGCGCCTCCGCCGGCCTGATCGTCACCGAAGCGACCGCGATCACCCACCAGGGCCAGGGCTATGCCGACGTCCCCGGCCTCTACAGCAAGGAAGCCCTGGACGGCTGGAAGCGCGTAACTGACGCCGTGCACGCCCATGGCGGTAAGATCGTCGTCCAGATGTGGCATGTCGGCCGTATCTCGCACACGACACTGCAGCCGAACGGCGGCAAGCCGGTCTCCTCGAGCAACAAGACCGCCAAATCGAAGACCTACCTCGTCAACGCCGACGGCACCGGCAGTTTCGCCGAGACCTCCGAGCCCCGCGCGCTTGAAACCGCCGAGATTGCTGGCATCGTCGAGGATTACCGCAAGGCCGCCCGCGCCGCGATCGATGCCGGATTCGATGGCGTCGAAATCCACGCCGCCAACGGCTACCTGATCGACCAGTTCCTGCGCGCCGACATCAACGACCGCACCGACCAGTACGGCGGCTCGATCGAAAACCGCGCCCGCTTCCTGTTCGAAGTGGTGGACGCGATCACCAAGGAAATCGGCCCGCGCGTCACCGGCATCCGCATCTCGCCGGTCACCCCCGCCAACGACGCATCCGACGCCGCCCCGCAGCCGCTCTTTGACTACGTCGTCGAGGGTCTGGCAAAATACGACCTTGCCTTCATCCACGTCATCGAAGGTGCGACCGGCGGCGACCGCAACTTCCAGCAGGGCGACAAGCCCTTCGACTATGCCGGCCTGCGCGCCGCCTATGAAAAGGCCGGTGGCAAGGCAAGCTGGATGGTCAACAACGGCTACGATCGTCAGCTCGCCATCGACACCGCCGAAAACGGCAAGGCCGACCTGATCGCCTTCGGCAAGCCCTTCATCGCCAACCCCGATCTCGTCGAGCGCCTGAAGGCCAACGCCCCGCTCAACGAAATCGACCAGGCCACCCTCTACGGCGGCGGCCCGAAGGGCTACATCGACTACCCGGCCCTCGAAACGGTCGCTTGATCAACCCGAGCCTCGAAATCCCGCCACCCGGCGGGATTTCTTTTTTAGGCGACCTCGTTTCCCTTTCCGGCCGCGACCGGCTAGCATCCCCTCATGTTCAAGCCCTATCTCGACCGCTGGCATCTCACCCCTGACGGCGAGCCTGTCGTCACCCACTCCAGCAACCTCCTGCCCGTGCTGTGGCGCGGCAAGCCGGCCATCCTGAAGCTGAGCGCCGACGAAGCCGAGCGCTCGGGTGCCGCCGTGATGGACTGGTGGGACGGAAACGGTGCGGCGAGGGTCTACTGCCACGACGCCGATGCCATCGTGCTCGAACGAGCCCAAGGTGGCCGCTCACTACTGACCATGGCCGCTGAAGGCGAGGATGACGAGGCAAGCCGCATCCTCTGCGACACCGTCTCCAAACTGCATGCGCCGCGCGATGCATCGAAGCCGTCGCTCATTCCCCTTGCCCGATGGTTCCGCGACCTCGCTCCAGCCGCCGGAAAATATGGCGCTGTGCTCACCGAGTGCCACGAGATCTCCACCGCCCTGCTCGCCGACCCCCGTGACGAGACCGTCCTGCACGGCGATATCCACCACGGCAACGTCCTCGATTTCGAAGAGCACGGCTGGCTGGCGATCGATCCGAAGGGCCTGGTTGGCGAGCGCGGCTTCGACTACGCCAACATCTTCGCCAACCCGGAACTCTCGACGGTCACCGATCCCGATCGCCTCCGGCGCCAACTCCCCATCATATCGGCCGCGGCCAACATCGAGCCTGAGCGCCTACTACGCTGGATCGCCGCCTATTGCGGCCTCTCCGCCGCCTGGTTTCTCGACGACGGCATGCAGTCGGAAGCGCAGAGCCCGCTAACGGTCGCCCGCATCGCGCTCGCGGAACTCAGCCAAGGCTAACCGCGCGGCGCCACTGCGCCCGCCACCTCACCGTCCATCCGCCCCTCAAGGCAGCCGAGCGACAGCAAGGTCGTCCTGACGGCCTCATCGACAGGCGTCCGCGGCTCGAAACCGAGTTCGGCCACCAGCCGCTCATTGCTCATCCGGATCGGCTCGCGCCAGAGATAGCGCATCTCCTTCAGCTCGCGCATGAAGGTCACAAAGGGTGCCGCCAAGGGCACGACAAACCAGAGAAATCCCCGCACCTTCACCCGCCCGCCAACGGAGCGCCTGATCGCCTCGACCATCTGCTGCCCATCGCGATCCCAGAAGCCGTCCATGTGATAGACGGCAAAACCAGGCAGCCGCTCGCGGCGCTCGACCAATTGCACCATCGTTTCCGCCACGTCAGGCAGATAGGCCCACTGATGCCCCACGCCATTGCGTGCCGGGTTGGTCACGGTGGAGACGGGCTTGCCCGGCGTGATCATGCCCTGCGAGAACCAGCTGCTCCCCGCCCCCGGCCCGAAGAAATCGCCGGCCCTGACAATGATAACGGGCGCGCCCTCTCGCGATCCGGCCTCCAGTCGCTTCTCCAACTCGACGCGGATGGCACCCTTCTTCGTCACCGGATGCTGCGGGCTATCCTCGCGCAGAACAGGAAACGCGTCCGGCCCGAAATTGTAGACCGTGCCTGGAAGCACGATCGTTGCGCCGACCGCCTTGGCGGCCGCGATCGTATTGTCCAGCATCGGCAGCACCAGCTTTTCCCAGTCGCGATAGCCGGGCGGATTGACCGCGTGCACAATCAGGCTCGCCCCTTGCGCGGCGGCCATCACATCGGCCGCACGCATCGCGTCTCCCTGCACCCAGTTCAAACAGGGCTCGGCGGCGCGCGCCTTCTCTATATTGCGGTTGAGCGCCCGGACATTCCAGCCGCGCGAAACAAGCTTGCGGGCAACCACGCCGCCAATGCCACCGCTTGCTCCGAGTACAAGTGCGATCTGCTGTGTCATCATCGTCTCCATCTGTTGATGATCAGATGATGCGCTCCCGCAGAGATAAACGAAATTGACGAAATTCGTATCTCATCTATACGTATTTGAATGACAGAGCCAAGCTGGGATTTCTACCGCACCCTTCTCGCCGTGCTCCACCACGGATCGCTATCGGCCGCCGCTCGCGAGCTTGGACTGACGCAGCCGACCATCGGCCGCCATATCGACGCCCTGGAAGAGATCGTCCGCACGCAACTCTTCGTCCGCTCGCAGAGCGGCCTGATGCCGACCGAAGCCGCCCTCGAACTCCGGCCTTACGCCGAAACGCTGGCATCCACCTCCGCCGCCCTGCTGCGCACCGCCTCCGGCCATCGCGACCGCATCGCCGGCCCAGTCCGCATCAGTGCCAGCGAGGTGATCGGCGTCGAGGTGCTGCCCTCGATCCTGGCGCCGCTGATGGGGCAGTACCCGGAGCTCGAGATCGAGCTCTCCGCCTCCGACGCGGTCGAGGATCTGCTGAGCCGCGAAGCCGATATCGCCGTGCGCATGAGCGAACCGACACAGGACGCGCTGGTGGTACGCCGCATCGGCGATATCCCGCTCGGCTTCCACGCCCATCGCCGCTACCTCGATCAACGCGGAACACCACAAACGCTAGCCGATCTAAGCAACCACCGCCTGATCGGCTTCGACCGGCACACCGGCTATGTCAGGACGATGCTGAAACGCTACCCAGTCTTCGCCGACCTCACATTCGGCTTCAAGGCCGACAGCACGCTGGCGCAGTTGGCGGCGATCCGCTCGGGATTGGGGATAGGAATGTGCCAGACAGGGCTGACGACGTCGGATGAGAATCTCGTCCACGTTCTGCCGCAGGCGTTTCAAATCCCGCTCGCGACCTGGGTGGTGATGCACGAGGCGATCAGAACCTCGCCACGCTACCGCGTCACCTTCGATGCACTGGTCACGGGCCTGCTCGATTATATCAGGGAAGGAGCGCTCGGCCGCCGGGACTGATGGAACGCCTCATGAAGAGTGCGATCGGTCAAGCGCGTGGCGACGTTGCGGCCTGGTGGGTCTTCCAGTTACCATCGACCACCTCGGTCTCCGGACGGTCGCCACCTTCGGCATATTCCTCGTGCCACTTGCCCTTGTCGTCCTGCCAGCTGATCTCGGCGGAATCGCCGCCGACCTGCTGCTCGGCCGCGACGATACGGGCCGCCTCAAGCGCTTCGGAATGTGTCGGGAAGGCCTCGGAATACACGTTTCCCAGCCGGTAGGCCCAGCCGCCATCGTGCTGGACGACTTCATAGACCACCTTGACCATGCACTTCACTCCTCTTTTGCTTGGTTCAACACACCGAACCGACAGGATCGGATCCTGTTTAGCGCGGTGCCATCTGGCAAAAAGACGAGAGGCGCCGCGATATGCTTCCGGCTGACCGATGAGGCAGTATTCCATTAAATGCCCAAGACTGCAAACCTGCCCCGCGCAATCGCCGACTTGATATGTGAAATCATCGCCTTAGACTTGATACATGAATCAAGATCGGAGCTCGACGTTGGGGATAGTGTCACGCCTGAAAACCGAACGGTACCTGCTGATCGCGATTGCGGTCGGCGTGGCGGCCTTTCTGTCGGAACACGCGATCATGGAGATGGGCCAGGGCGCGGCCCTTATTGCCGCTGCCGCCCTCATCGTGACCATCGTGCTCGCCTCCATGCGCGTGGCCCATCACGCCGAAATCCTCGCCATCAAGGTCGGCGATCCCTATGGCACGATGATCCTAACGCTCTCGGCTGTCGCCGTCGAGGTCATCATCCTCGCCATCATGATGGCCGGCGAAAGCTCGCCGACGCTAGTGCGCGACACGATCTATTCGGCGCTGATGCTCGATATCAACGGCATCCTCGGCCTCGCCGCCCTGCTCGGCGGCCTGAAGCATGGAGAGCAGCCCTATAACGACAACTCCGGCAAGACCTACGGCGTGATGATCCTGACGGCGATCGGCATTTCGATGATCGTCCCGGAATTCGTGCCCGATGAGAAGTGGCACTATTATTCCGCCTTCACCATCGTGGCGATGATCGCGCTATACGCGCTTTTCCTACGCATGCAGGTCGGCCAGCACAGCTATTTCTTCAGCTACAGCTACCCCCGCGCCGAGCGCAAGCAGGACGCATCGGAGGAGCATGGCGACGAAGGGTCGACGGCGGTCTCGATCGCCACGATCCTGGCTGGCGTCGTCATCATCGGCCTGCTGGCCGAATTCATGTCGGCCTTCATGACGACGGGCCTCAAGGGCACTGGCGCGCCGATCGGCCTCACCGCGCTGGTCGTCGCGACCATATCGGCCGCGCCCGAGATCCTGACCGCGCTTCGCGCAGCCTTGAAGAACCGCATGCAGGCAACCGTCAACATCGCCATGGGTGCCTCGCTCTCGACCGTCATCCTGACCGTGCCGGTCATGGAAGCGATCGCGCTTTACACCGGCCAGCCCTTCATCATGGCAATGACGCCGGTGCAGACAGTGATGGTCACGATCACCCTGATCGCCGCCGCCATCAACCTCAACGATGGTGAGACCAACGCCATCGAGGGCATGACGCACTTCATCCTGTTCGCGACGTTCCTGATGCTGGCGAGCCTGGGGTTATGAAGATCGAGAACCTCAGCGGCAGATAGAATCCGAAATCAACGCCTTACGGCGAAAAGCTGAATCGGATTGCCAACTGAGAAAAGCGATTACGCCGCGATCTTGTCGTAGAGAACGGCGCGATTGCGCCCGCCATCCTTGGCGGCATAAAGCGCCGCGTCGGCCATCTTGAGCAGATCGCTCCAGGAGCGGCCCGCATCCGCGCTCGTCGCAACGCCGATGCTGACGGTGAGCGGCACGCGCTGACCGTTGCTGTCGACTTCGAGCTTGCCGATCAGATCGACCAGACGCTCGGCCGCTTTCATGGCTTCCAAGGCATTCGTCTTCGGCAGATAGGCCGCGAACTCCTCGCCGCCCAGACGCGCAAAGCTGCCGCTTGCATTGAGGTTGCAGCGGATCGCATCGGCGAAGCTGACGAGCACCTGATCGCCGGTATCGTGGCCGAAACGATCGTTGACCTGCTTGAATAGGTCGAGATCCATCAACAGCAGCGCATCATCCGCGCGCATGACCTTCGGCATCCGCGAGGTGAACCAGCGGCGGTTGCCGACGCCGGTCAGCATGTCCGTATCGGCCACATGCCGCAGCGCCGCCTCGGCGCGCTCCTTCACCAGGATGATGACGAAGAGCGCGATCGCGAAATGGCAGATGATGCGGATGAAGAACGCCCAGCGCGGCGTCATCGGAGCGATTGCTGGCGTCAGCATGGCAATGACGATAAGCAAGGCCAGAAGCGACGACAGCGCGATCACGCCCGACAGCACGATCCGCACCGGCAGCTGTTCCGGCCGCCGATCGTGCAGCACGGTGGCCGTGGCCGCCGCAAGCGACAGGAAGGAAACGAAATTCCCGACCGCGCCGCGAAGCGAGTCGACCAGGTAGAATTGTGTGACGATCGCGGTCACAATCAGCACCGCTGGAATGATCAGCACAAGCCAATCGATCCGCCGCCGCCGGCCGCTGCTGAGCTGGCGCATGCCGACCCAGAAAACCGAATAGCCGATAAGGCCGAATACGAAGGTGCCGAACGTCCATATTTCATGGGAGAGCACCGAACGCTCGCCCAGCCCCGCCAAGGTCGACGACATCGCCAGCGACAGGAAGCCGATCGCCAGCGTGCCCAACCCCTCGCCGCGCTTCGACTGCCAGCGCGTATAGAGAAAGCAGAGAGCGCCGACGAGAAACGAGCATTGATGCAACAGGAGAACCGTTGCGAGGTCGAGCTGGAAGGATTGAAGCGTCATGATCCGGAGGCAATGAAATCTATAAAAACACCGCACCAATAGACGCCAGTCATTAGCGATCCTTAAATGGGCGGGAGCAAAACACACCCGCAACAAAAAACCCGCCGTCGCCGGCGGGTTTCGAAGTTCAAAGCAAGACTGCTTACTTGCAGGCGCCGCAGAAGCGCTGGATGCGCTTGCAGGCTTCTTCCAGCAGTGCTTCCGAGGTCGCATAGGAGATACGGAAGTTCGGGCCGAGGCCGAATGCAGAGCCGTGAACCACGGCAACGCCTTCCGATTCCAAAAGCTCGGACACGAAGTCCTCATCCGTCTCGATGACCTTGCCCGTCGGCGCCGTCTTGCCGATCAGGCCGGCGCAGGACGGGTAGACGTAGAAGGCGCCTTCCGGGTTCGGGCACGAAATGCCCTTGGCCTGGTTCAGCATCGACACGACGAGGTCGCGGCGGCCTTCGAAGATCTTCTTGTTCTCGGGGATGAACGCCTGCGTGCCGTTCAGCGCCTCGACAGCCGCCCACTGCGCGATCGACGATGCGCCCGAGGTCTGCTGGCCCTGGATCATGTCCATGGCCTTGATCAGCTGCAACGGGCCGGCCGCGTAGCCGATACGCCAGCCGGTCATCGCGTAGGCCTTCGAGACGCCGTTCATGGTGAGCGTGCGGTCATAGAGCTTCGGCTCGACTTCGACGGGCGTGACGAACTTGAAGTCGCCATAGGTCAGGTGCTCATACATGTCGTCGGTCAGGATCCAGACATGCGGATGCTTGAGCAGCACATCGGTCAGAGCCTTCAGTTCGTCATGCGTATAGGCGGCACCCGACGGGTTGGACGGCGAGTTGAAGATGAACCACTTCGTCTTCGGCGTGATCGCCTTGTCGAGATCTGCTGCCTGGAGCTTGAAGTTGTTTTCCTGCGTCGTCATGACCGTGACGGGCGTACCGCCGCACAGCGCCACCATTTCAGGATACGACACCCAGTACGGAGCCGGGATGACGACTTCATCGCCGGCATTCAGCGTCGCCATGAAGGCGTTGAAAAGAATCTGCTTTCCGCCGGTGCCGACGATCGTCTGCTCCCAGGAGTAATCCAGGCCGTTCTCGCGCTTGAACTTCGCGGCGATCGCCTTGCGCAGTTCAGGGATACCGGAAACCGGCGTGTACTTCGTCTCGCCGCGGTTGATCGCGTCGATCGCCGCCTGCTTGATGTTGTCGGGCGTATCGAAGTCCGGCTCACCGGCGCCAAGACCGATCACGTCACGGCCTTTTGCTTTCAACTCGCGCGCTTTCTGGGAAACGGCGATGGTGGCGGAAGGCTTCACACGGGAAAGAGCATCGGCAAGAAAGGCCATGATATCGGTCCTATACGGTTTGATTTTAGCAGACGGCCGGGGCCGGATTTCTGCGCTACGGTCTATGTCCAATGTAGGCAGGCTTTTCAAGGCCAAAGGGGTGATGAATCGGATGATTCTTCGTGATCATTCGCGCCATCGAGATCGTGATTCGCATAATCCGAAGCCGTATCGTCGACGCGATCCCGATTTACGCCTTGAAATCAAAAACTTCGCCAAATCGGCCCTTCGCCACGAATTGGCCGCAACAAATGCCGTGGCATGCCGCAATTCGGTCGCGAGCCCGCCGAGATCGAAGCCGCATTCTTGCATCTCCGAAATTGGTTACTGAGGGCATGCCATGTTTCTGGAAGATGAAGTCACCATCAGGCGGCTGCGCGCCGCCCGCGTTTCCATATCCCTGTTGATCGCATTCGTGGCATTCGCCGCCTCCATCCTGGTCACATCAGGACTGGTGACGGCCGCCTATGCCGCCGAGGAAAGCCAGCCGAAAGCCCGCGAGCTCGCCGGCCTGATCAAGCCGAACGACGTCAACAGCGGCTCGCTGCTCTTTCCCGCCAAGGAACCCGGCTTCTTCGTCGAGGCGCCGAGGCTTAAGACCGACGTCGAGATGGACGTCACCGGCCCCATCGCCCGCGTCAAGGTCACCCAGCGCTTCCAGAACCCGAGCAAGGGTTGGGTCGAGGGCACTTACGTCTTCCCGCTGCCTGAAAATTCCGCCGTCGACGTCCTGAAGATGCAGATCGGCGACCGCTTCATCGAGGGCCAGATCAAGCCGCGACAGGAAGCCCGCGAGATCTACGAGCAGGCCAAGGCCGAGGGCAAGAAGACCGCGCTGTTGGAACAGCAACGCCCCAACATCTTCACCAACCAGGTCGCCAATATCGGCCCCGGCGAAACCATCGTCGTGCAGGTCGAATACCAGCAGACGGTGCACCAGTCCGGCGGCGAGTTCTCGCTGCGCTTCCCGATGGTCGTGGCACCCCGCTACAATCCGGCACCGATCGTCCAGACCGTCGAATTCAACAATGGCGCCGGCTTCGCCGTCCCGTCCGATCCCGTCGAAAACCGCGAGAAGATCGCAGCACCGGTGCTTGATCCGCGCGAAAACGCCAAGATCAACCCCGTCGCGCTGACCGTAAAGCTGAAGGCCGGCTTCCCGCTCGGCGATGTCAAATCCTCCTTCCACGAAGTCGATATCAAGACCGACGGCGACCAGAACCGCGTGATCGCGCTGAAGAATGAAACCGTTCCGGCCGACAAGGATTTCGAACTCACCTGGAAGGCCGCCCCCGGCAAGACGCCGAGCGCCGGCCTCTTCCGCGAAGTGCGCGACGGCAAGACCTATCTTCTCGCCTTCGTCACCCCGCCCGCGACGCCGGATGCGAATGCAGCCCCCTTAAAGCGCGAGGTCGTCTTCGTCATCGACAATTCCGGCTCCATGTCCGGCCCATCGATCGAGCAGGCCAAGGAGAGCCTGGCACTCGCCATCTCGAGGCTCAACGCCGACGACCGCTTCAACGTGATCCGCTTCGACGACACGATGACCGATTATTTCAACGGCCTCGTCGCCGCCTCCCCCGACAATCGCGAAAAGGCGATATCCTATGTGAGGAGCCTGAACGCCGATGGCGGCACCGAGATGCTGCCGGCGTTGCAGGATGCGCTGCGCAACCAGGGCTCGGTCGCGGCGGGCGCGCTGCGCCAGGTCGTCTTCCTCACCGACGGCGCGATCGGCAACGAGCAGCGGCTCTTCACCGAGATCACACAGAACCGTGGCGACGCCCGTGTCTTCACCGTCGGCATCGGCTCGGCGCCCAACTCCTACTTCATGACCAAGGCGGCCGAGATGGGCCGCGGCACCTTCACCCAGATCGGCTCCACCGACCAGATCGCCACGCGCATGGCCGAGCTGTTCCAGAAGCTGCAGAACCCGGCGATGACCGATATCGCAGCGACCTTCGAAAACGCCAAGGCCGAGGACATCACCCCCAACCCCATGCCCGACCTCTACACCGGCGAACCCGTGGTGCTGACAGCAGAACTGCCGGACGCCAAGCCATCAGGCAAGCTGCAGATCACGGGCAAGACTGGCGTCCAGCCGTGGCGCGTCGAGATGGATATCGCCAATGCCGCCGACGGCCAGGGCATCTCCAAGCTCTGGGCGCGCCGCAAGATCGACGACCTCGAAGCCCGTGCCTATGAGCGGCAGGACCCGACAGCACTCGACAAGGACGTCGAGACCGTGGCGCTCGCCCATCACCTCGTCTCGCGCATGACCAGCCTCGTCGCCGTCGATGTCACCCCGTCGCGCCCTTCAGACAAGCCGCTGGATTCGGCAAAGCTGCCGCTCAACCTCCCTGATGGCTGGGACTTCGAGAAAGTCTACGGCGAAACCGCCCCTGCCCCGCAGGCCCCGTCAGGCAACGGACCCGACCACGCCATGGCCGCACCGCTGCAGCAGGTGGCCGAGCTCGCGGCAACCCGCATGGCGGCCGCCCCGACACCCAAGGCCGCCAACCTGATCGCCCAGCGCTCGGCCTCCATCCAGTTGCCGCAGACCGCCACCCGCGCCGACGAGCAGATCGCCCGCGGCGTGACCATGATGGTACTGGCACTGCTGGCCGCAACCGGGCTGATGGCGTGGAAGCGCCGCAACGCCATGGCGGGAGGGACCCGCCGTGGCCATTAGAACAGGCAGAACCAGCGGAGCCGGGCCGGCCGATGATTTCGGCCCGCTTCCCACCTATCTGGAACTCGCCATGGCGACGGCGGCGGCAACCGCCTTCGATACACCTGATAGCAAGCAGCCCTCCGCGCTATGGCCCCGCTTCTCCGCAGTCGAAAAGGTGATCGCTGCAGGCATCGCCATCCTGGCGCTCTACGGGATGATCCTGATCGGCGACGGAATCTACATCAAGGCGAAGGCGCAGCTGTCGCAATTCCTGCTCGCGCGCGCCTTCGCGGCCGAACTGCGCGGCGAGGATGCCAAGCCCTGGCCCTGGGCCGACTTCACCACCGAGGCGAAGGTCAGCGCCCCGCGCCTCGGCAAGCAGGCGATCGTTCTCTCCGGCGCCTCCGGCGAAGCCCTTGCCTTCGGGCCCGCATGGCTCACCAACACGCCGCAGCCCGGCGACGAAGGCACATCCGTCATCGCCGCCCATCGCGACACCCACTTCCGCTGGCTGAAGGACGTCAAGCCGGGCGATGAGATCGAGGTGACGCGCCGCGACGGCGAACGCTTGATCTTCAAGGCAGGCGAAGGCCGCGTCGTCTCCTGGGACAACAGCGGCATCGACCCCTCAGCGCATGGTCGTCATCTCGTGCTGGCGACCTGCTGGCCCTTCGGCGCTACCGAACGCGGGCCGCTGCGCTATATCGTCGATGCCGAACTCGTCGACGCGAAAACGACCGGTTCGGTTCAGAACCGAAACACAATGCCGTTATCCCACACCCCTTGAGGGTTGAAGCAAGGCGCCTGCTCCTCCAACTCTCAGGCGGATTGACATTTGTAAGTTGGCAGTAGGGGATGGGGAATGAGATCAGTTTCGACACTTCGGATTGGTAGAGCGCCAGGGATCGGCATGCTGCTAGCTGCGGTCATCGCCCAATCAGCCCCTGTCATGGCAGCCGACACGGTCGAGACCAAGAAGGTGCAGGTTCAGGTCGAAACGATCGCCTCGGGACTGGAACATCCCTGGGCGGTCGCGGTCCTTCCCGATGGCGGCTATCTCGTCACCGAACGCCCGGGCCGCCTGCGGATCGTCCGCGACGGCAAGCTTTCCGCACCAATATCCGGCGTGCCCAAAGTCTACGCCAGAAGCCAGGGCGGCCTCATGGACGTGGAACTGGCACCCGATTTCGCCACCTCGCGGACCCTCTATCTCACGGCATCGACCCAAGGTGATGGCGGCTCCGGCACCGAAGCCTTCAGCGCCACGCTTTCGGCCGACGGAACCACGCTCGAAAACGTCAAGTCGATCTACAAGATGCGAAAGTTCACCAGCGGCAGCATTCAGTATGGCTCGCGCATCGCCATCGCCAAGGATGGCTCGCTCTTCATCAGCATCGGCGACCGCGGTGATCGCGACCGCTCGCAGGACTGGCAGGACGATGCCGGCGCGATCGTCCACATCAATGCCGATGGCAGCATCCCCAATGACAATCCCTTCAAGGACGGCGCCAAGGCGCTGCCGGAAATCTGGTCGAAGGGCCACAGAAACCCGCAGGGCATCACCTTCGATAGCGCCGACGGCAAGCTCTATACCGTCGAGCACGGTGCGCGCGGCGGCGACGAGATCAACGGCATCGAGCCGGGCAAGAACTACGGCTGGCCGATCATCACCTACGGCCGCGACTATTCCGGCGCCGAGATCGGCGAAGGCACCGCCAAGAAGGGGCTGGAGCAGCCGCTCTATTATTGGGATCCCTCGATCGCACCGGGCGCTGTCGCCATCTATCGCGGCAAGATGTTTCCGGAATGGAATGGCGACTTCCTGGTCGCCGCCCTGAAATTCCAGCTGCTGTCACGCATGCAGCGCGATGACAGCGGCGCCTTCGTGGCCGAGGAGCGGATCTTCGACGGCGCCTATGGCCGCATGCGCGATATCGTGGTGGCACCCGACGGCGCGCTTCTGATCGTCACCGACGACGACGATGGTGCGCTGCTGCGCGTCTCCCGGGCACCTGATAACAGCGGCTGATGTCGCCGGCAGGCGTCGTCTTGCTGCGGTCGAACGAAACTGGTAACGGTCGCCCATCTCGACCACTCCGTTTTCGGCCGCAAAGCGCTAACCCCGTCTGGCCGACCTCCCAGATTGAGGCTTACATGACGCGCATACAGGCGAACCTTGTTCTATTGCTGGCTGGCGCCATCTGGGGCGGCGGCTTCGTCGCGCAGTCGACGGCTATGGAAACGATCGGTCCGCTCTGGTTCGTCGGCCTGCGCTTCGCCATCGCCACCGTCGCCGTGCTCCCCTTCGCGCTGATCGAGGCGCGCAAGAGTAAGGTCAAGACCACCGGGCGCCACGCGATGCTCTATCTGCTGATAGGCCTCACCCTCTTCGGCGTCATGATCACCCAGCAGATCGGCCTCCAGACGACGACGGTGACCAATTCAAGCTTCCTCACGGGGCTCTACGTCGTGATCGTTCCGATCATCGCCGTGGTTTTCCTGCGCCGGGCGCCGCACTGGATCGTCTGGCCGGGCGCCTTGATGGCCTTGACCGGCATCTACCTTCTGTCGGGTGGCGACATGTCGGCCCTGTCGCGCGGCGATATCCTGACGATCTTCTGCGCGGTCTTCTCCGCCGGCCAGATCACACTCGCCGGCATCATCGTCTCCGAGACCGGCCGAGCCTTGACGCTGTCGGTGGCGCAGTTCGCCGTCACCGCCGTCTGCGCGCTGGCCGCCGCCGTCATTGTCGAACCCATCAGCCTGGCGGCGATCTGGGACGCAGCGCCAGAGATCCTCTATGTCGGCATCTTCTCCTCAGGCGTCGCCTTCTCGCTGCAGATCATCGGCCAGCGCTACACCACCTCCTCGCAAGCAGCCATCTTCCTGTCGTCCGAAGCGCTGTTTGGCGCGGCACTTGGCGCTCTTGTGCTGGGCGAGAAGATTTCCACTCTCGGCTATGTCGGCTGCGCGCTGATGTTCGCGGCAATGCTTCTAGTTGAAATCGTCCCCGAGATAGCCCGCCGACGTCGGCAAAACGGCCTGCTTATCGGCCAAAATCCGGGCTGAAGCCGAAAATATGAAAAAAAGTTTAACGTTCGCGAGGTCGCGCGCACGTTGTAATTTTGGCAAAATCTGCTCCTAAAATATATTGCTCACGATACAAAACGTTATTCAGCGGCGGCTGATGAGTGCTTTTTTTCGTCAAAGGCCAAAACCCACCCGGAATTGGCGCGCGAGGCAGCGTTGCGTCGGAAAACTTTTGCTTGCCAAAAGTGAATAATCGCAGCAATCTCGTGGCGTTCGGGCATTTTGCGAGCATGGGAAGTCCTTAAGATTGTGCGCGCCGGAGACGCTAATACTCCGGTCGGTAGGTTCTGAAAAAGCAGGCGGAAGTTCTGCGGAGAACTATACTGATTTAGAGGGGACCTTTTTCTCACAATTCAATAATTGCCTGTTAGCGTCTCCGTGAGGAGGCAATATCAGTATGCTGCCCGTGTGGATGGCGGGCAGAGATCAAAGGACCTGACGCATGGCCGAGACTGGGACTGTAAAATTCTTCAACACCGACAAGGGCTTTGGCTTTATCAAGCCTGACAAGGGCGGCGCGGACATCTTCGTTCACATTTCCGCCGTGCAGGCTTCCGGATTGGCCGGACTGACGGAAAACCAGAAGGTTAGCTTCGACACCGAACCGGATCGTCGCGGCAAGGGCCCGAAGGCCGTCAACCTGCAGATCGACGGCTGATAGAGCCTACCTTTGCAATCGAGTTGAAGCCCGGCGGGCCGCCGGGTTTTATCGTTCAGCCTGCATTCAGCCGCCAGCCGTTAACTTGCCATCATCAAGGTGCAAAACCGGCCAAGAGTTTGAACAGGACAGAACACATGAATAGCCTTGCCAAGACCCTTCTTCTGACGGCAACCGCGGCTGCCATCACATTCTCCTCGATCGGTGTCGCATCGGCTGACGACTGGCGCTATCGCCACCACCATAACAACGATGCATGGGTCGGCGGCGCTGTCGGCCTTGCCACAGGCTTGATCGTCGGCTCGGCGATCGCCAATGCACCGCGCTACGACGAACCGCGTTATATCGACCCGCCCTACGCCTATGACGACGGTCCGGTCTACGCAGCACCTCCCCGCTATTACCGCCCGGCACCGGTACGCTACTACCAGCCGGCTCCGGTTCGCGTCGGCGTCGAGCCGTGGACCCCGCAGTGGGAACGCTACTGCTCCTACCGCTACCGTTCGTTCGATCCGCGCAGCGGCACCTTCATCGGCAATGACGGCCGCAGCCACTTCTGCGTCGCGAACTGATCGAATACTGAACGCTCATGCACGAAGCGCCGCTTTTCAGCGGCGCTTTTGTTTTGTGCGGGCGTTGCCCGCTCTGATCCCCTGCCCGGCTCAAAGCCCCTGCAGATAGGGATTGCCGCGCCGCTCGTCGCCGATCCGGCTGCCCGGGCCATGGCCGCAGATGAAGCCGACCTCATCGCCCAGCGGCAGCACCTTGTCGCGGATTGAATCCAGCAACTGCTGGTGGTTTCCGCCGGGAAGATCGGTGCGGCCGATCGAGCCGTTGAACAGAACGTCGCCCAAATGCGCGAACTTCTGCGCCCGGTTGAAATAGATGACATGCCCCGGCGCGTGGCCCGGCGTGTGATAGACCTCGAAGACATGCTCGCCGAAGGACACCGTATCGCCATCCTTCAGCCAGCGATCCGGCTCGACATTCTGCATCTGGCCGGAAGGCAGCCCGTATTTCTCCGCCTGCGTCTCGATCCGCTGCAACAGCGGCAGGTCGTCCTCGTGCGGGCCGATGATATCGACGCCAAGCGCTTCCTTGAGCTCCTTGGCCCCGCCGGCATGGTCGAGATGGCCGTGGGTCAGCCAGATCGCCTTGATCTTCAGCCCATTCTGCTCGATCCCCTGCAGGATATTGGCGACATCGCCGCCCGGATCGATGACTACGCCTTCCTTCGTCGCCTCGTCGAAAAAGATCGTGCAGTTCTGCTGGAACGCTGTCACCGGAATGATCCCGGCCTGGAGCATGCTCATGGGGTGCCTCGCTTTGTGTCTTGCGCAGTTCGTCCGTCTCGATGTCGATATAGTCGCAAACGCCGGCACGTGCAGCCTTGATTTTGCCGAGCCCTCCGTCACGCCGCAACGACAAGTGTAATCTCCTGTGATCGCGCTTGGCGGAACCTCCCCTTATTCCGGGCGTTACCAACCCGTCTATAAAAGGAGACCCACGATGACCATGAAGCGAAATCTTTTCCTGGCAGGCGCAATGGTTCTGGCGACCGCCGGCCTCGCCCGCGCGGAAATGGCCGCAACGGCCATCAACGATCTGACCATTCACGCCGGCCCCGGCGAGCAGTATCCCGCTGTCGGCGTTGCGACGCGCGGCTCCGAAACCATCCTCGACGGCTGCGTCGCGGGGAGCCAGTGGTGCCGTGTTGATGTCAACGGCATGCGCGGCTGGGTCTATGCCCAGTACCTGCAGATGGATCAGGACGGCAACCAGGTGATCGTCCAGCAGCACCAGTCCGATCTCGATATCCCCGTTGTGACCTATGAAACCACGGCAGCGACCGGCCCCGCCGAACCCGCTCCGGGCGACGAACTGCTCGGCCCGGTTGGCTCGGTCGAGACGATCGAACCGCCGCAGACGGTCACCACCTATATCGAGAGCAACCCTGGCCGCACGGTCGAGGTCGGCGGTGACGTCGTCGTCGGCGCGCAGGTGCCCGGCACGGTGACCTTCCAGGAAATCCCTGACTATCAGTACCGCTACGCCCGCATCAACGACCGTCCTGTACTGGTCGATCCGGGCACGCGCCGTATCGTCTACGTCTACAACTAAGACCTGAAATCATGGACAGCTAAGGCGGCCACCCGGCCGCCTTTTTCATGCGCGCTCGCCAGTCGGCTGTGAACTCGCCGCAACGCTCGCGTCATGCCTGTTGATTGTTGCCGCAAATATGCCTCTTAATCCAATCACGCAGGGGAATTGCGTATCGCATGGGGAGTTTTGCGCGGAGGCATCTCGGTTCGACTGACAACACCGATCTTCTTTGCACGCGCGAAAGCCGAAAACCGACAGACACTGGAACATATGTCATGATTGCTGACCTATGTTTCCGCGCTGTCGGTCAAGCGGCGCAGACTAGGAAAGGAAATGCCAAATTGGCACGACAGAGCAGCCCGAGAGCCGGCAGGCAGGAGCCCAAGCCGGAGCCTTTGACCAAGCCGTTGGAAAACACCGAAACCATCGACTTCGACATCATCGAGCTCCTGTTTTTCTCCTATCGGGACTTCGTCTCCGATCCTGATGCCATCCTGGCGAAGAGCGGCTTTGGACGTGCGCACCACCGCGTGGTGCATTTCGTTAACCGAAACCCCGGCATGACCGTTGCCGATCTCCTGGATACGTTGAAGATAACCAAACAGAGTCTCGCAAGGGTACTCAAACAGCTTATCGATTCGGGGTATATTCAACAAAAAGCGGGGCCTGAGGACCGACGTCAGCGCAAGCTCTATCCCACCGGAACAGGCAGGGATCTGGCGCTTGCACTCGCCGAGCCGCAATCGCGCCGTATTGAGAGAGCATTCGACGGAGCCTCCCCGGAGGTCAGAGCGGGTGTGAAAGCCTTCCTGAGTGGCATGCAGAACAGACAAAACTCGAAAGCGGACTGAATGGCGGCGAAGATAGTGATTTCGGACGATGCGGCACACTTGCTCGTTGTGGATGACGACACGCGCATTCGCGCGCTGCTCAACCGCTATCTGAGCGAGAACGGCTTCCGTGTGACCGTCGCGGCCGACGGCGCCGAAGCACGCCGCAAGCTTGGCGGCCTCGATTTCGATCTGATCATCATGGACGTGATGATGCCCGGCGAATCCGGCATCGACGTCACCAAGGATCTGCGCATTATCAAGAACGTGCCGATCATCATGCTGACGGCGCTTGCCGAATCCGACAGCCGCATCGCCGGTCTCGAGGCCGGCGCCGATGACTATTTGCCCAAGCCCTTCGACCCGCGCGAGCTCGTTCTCCGCATCAACAACATCCTGCGCCGCAACGTCTCCGGCGATGCGCCGAAGATCGAACAGGTCATGTTCGGCCCCTACACATTCTCGCTCACCCGCCGCGAGCTCAAGAAGGCTGCCGAGATCGTGCGCCTGACGGATCGCGAGCAGGAAATCATGCTGCTTTTCGCCAAGCGCGCCGGCGACACGATCCCCCGCCACGAACTGATCGGCAACGATGTCGATGTCGGCGAGCGCACGATCGACGTGCAGATCAACCGCCTGCGCCGCAAAATCGAGGACGACCCGTCAAATCCGGTCTGGCTCCAGACGGTTCGTGGTATAGGATACCGCCTGAGCATCGATTGATGATCCGGGACCCGGAAAGGCATTAGATGGTGACATTCGATTCCCTGCGACGCGAGGACCGCTCGCCGGTTTCCGGCTGGCGTTGGTTCACGCGCCTGCTGCGCCGCCAGCTGCCCAAGGGCCTTTACGTCCGTTCGCTGATCATCATCATCATGCCGATGGTGCTCCTGCAGTCCGTCGTCGCCGCGGTCTTCATGGAGCGGCACTGGCAGATGGTCACCCAGCGCCTGTCGATGGCCGTGACCGCCGATATTGCCGCGATCATCCAGATGATCGAGACTTACCCGCAGGATACCGATTACAGCGAGGCTACTCGCATCGCCCGCGACCAGCTCGGCCTGCAGATCTCGATCGAGCCCGATGGCGAGCTCCCCCCGCCCCGCATCAAGCCGTTCTTCTCCATTCTCGACGGCATTCTGAGCGACGAGATCCGCGACCAGATCAAGCGCCCCTTCTGGATCGACACGGTCGGCGATTCCAATCTCGTCGAGGTCAGGGTGAAACTCGACGGCAAGATCCTGCGCGTGCTTGCCAAGCGCAATCAGACCTACGCCTCCAACACCCATATCTTCATCGTCTGGATGGTCGGCGCATCGCTGGTGCTGATCACCATCTCCATCCTGTTCCTGAGAGGCCAGATCCGCCCGATCCAGAAACTCGCGGCCGCCGCCGAAAGCTTCGGCAAGGGCCAGAAGGCCGAAAACTTCTACCCGCGCGGCGCCGACGAAGTCCGCCGCGCCGGCCTCGCCTTCATCCTCATGCGCGAACGCATCGAACGCCAGATGGAGCAGCGAACGGCGATGCTGACAGGTGTCAGCCACGACCTGCGCACCATCCTCACGCGCTTCAAGCTGCAGCTGGCGCTCGCCGGCGACAATCCCGATCTTCAAGGCATGAGCGACGACGTCAACGACATGCAGTCGATGCTGGAGGCCTACATGGCCTTTGCCCGCAGCGAGGTCGAGGAAGATGTCGGCGAGCTCAAGCTCAGCGAGCTTCTGTTGAAGCTAGAGCCGGACTTCGCCCTGCACGACAAGACGCTCACCTACTCCATCGACGGCGACGACGACATCGAGGTCCGGCCGAACGCCTTCACACGCCTCGTCACCAACCTCGCCTCAAATGCGCGCCGCTACGCCAAGACCCTCAACATCGAGGCCAAGCACGGCGCCAAGTGGCTGACGATCGTGTTTGACGACGACGGCCCCGGCATCCCCGAACAGAACCGCGAGGACGTCTTCAAGCCCTTCTTCCGTCTCGACGAGGCGCGCAATCTCGATGCGTCGGGAACGGGTCTCGGCCTTGCGATCGCCCGCGACATCGCTCGCAGCCATGGTGGCAACGTCACGCTTGGCGACAGCCCGCTCGGCGGCCTGCGCGCCGTCATCCGCATCCCGGCCTGAGATACGATGGCGATCGATATCACCAATATGACCTGGCTCAACCCACCGCCGTCTGCCGAGCAGCGCGACGACGGCCTACACGTGCGCTCCGGCGACAAGACCGATTTCTGGCAGGGAACCTATTACGGCTTCCACCGCGACGACGGCCACTTCCTTCATCGGTCCCGCCATGGCGACTTCACCGCCGAACTGAACTTTTCGGCGGACTACCAGGCGCTCTACGATCAGGCCGGAATCATGCTGCGCGCCGACGCGACGCATTGGATGAAATGCGGGATCGAGTATACGGACGGCGCCTGCCACTTCAGCGTCGTCGTCACCAACGACAATTCCGATTGGTCGGCATTTCGCATCGACCATGATTTCGCAAGGCTGTCGGTGCGAGTCACGCGCAATGGCGATGCGCTGTTCATCCAGTACAGGACCGACATGATGACGGATTGGCGCATGGCGCGCCTCGCCTGGTTCAACCCGAAATTTGCGGAATTGATGGTCGGCCCGGTCTTCTGCTCACCGCAACGCGCCGGCTTCGAAGCCACGTTTCACGACTTCAGCCTCTCGGACCCGCCCTCGCGCGACATTCACTAGAATGTCGGCAATGAAACGCCGGGCGCAAAGCCATGGCGGCGCTCCACCAATCACATGATCTTCTTGCCGTTTGGCACCGGCTTGTCCGGCGCCGCGAGCACGATGGCACCGGCCTCGTCCTCGAAACCGAGCGTCAGAACCTCGGAGCGAAACGGCCCGATCTGCAGCGGCGGGAAATTGACCACGCACAGCACCTGCCGGCCGACGAGGTTTTCGAGCGTATAGTGCACGGTGATCTGCGCCGAGGACTTCTTGACGCCGATCTCGGGTCCGAAATCGATCAAAAGCTTGAAGGCCGGCTTGCGCGCCTCGGGAAACGGATTGGCCTCGATCACGGTGCCGACACGGATGTCGACCCGCTCGAAATCGCCATAGGTAATTTCTTCGGTCATGAAAATAGCCTCGAATTAGCCTGCCAACTCCTCGGCGCGCTTGCGGGCAGCCGAAAGAGCCTTGTCGAACAGCGGCTGCATCGCATCGTCAGCCATCAGCACCGAGAGCGCCGCCGCCGTCGTTCCGCCCGGAGACGTCACGTTCTGGCGAAGCTTCGATGCGTCGTCGGGGGACTGGTGCAAGAGTTCACCAGCCCCCGCGACAGTTTCCCGTGCAAGCCGCATGGCAAGGTCCGCCTGCAGGCCAAGTTTGCGGCCTGCTTCTGCCATGCACTCCACGAGATAGAACACATACGCAGGACCACTGCCCGAAAGGGCTGTAACGGCATCGATATCGGATTCGGAAGGCACCCACTCCACGGGTCCGGAAACCCTGAGCAGCGCATGCACCTGATCGCGCTGGTTCTGGCCAACGCGTTGATTGGCGAAAGCACCGGTGACGCCACGGCCGACCATGGCCGGCGTGTTGGGCATGGCGCGAACCATCGCCGCTTCGCCGAGATGGGATTCGAGAAAACCGAGCGTCTTGCCCGCCGCGACCGAAACCACGACCGTATCGTCGCCGACAGCGCTCTTCACGGAGGGAAGCACGGCGTCCATCACCTGCGGCTTCACCGCCAGAAACAGCACGCCGGCCTTCAGTTCCGCGGGAAGCGCCGTCACATGCCTGGCGCCCGCCTCATTGATCGTCGCCATCATCTGGGCCGAGGGGCCGGGATCGACGACGACGACGGAGGCACCGGGCACACCATTCTTCAGCCAGCCGGAGAGCATCGCGCCCCCCATGTTGCCGGCGCCGACAAGAACGATTGGACCCGAGGACGACAGACCGGACATATTACGCTTCACCCACGGTTTCGAACAGAACTGCTTCCATGGCCCGGTTGGCGTCCATGCCGGACCAGATCACGAACTGGAACGCCTGATAATAGGTCTCGCAGGTATCGAGCGCGCTGGCGAGCAGCACTTCGACCTGACGGTTCGTCGGCTCCGCGCCGCCGGCAAGCAGCAGCGACTGCCGGAAGATGATCACATCCTCCTGACGCCAGACGTCGAAGTGGCCCATCAGCACCTGACCGTTGATCCCGGCCAGAAGCTTCGTCACTTCATTCATACGCTGTTCGGGGATCTTGATGTCGAAGGCGCAGCCGAGATGCAGCGCCTCGAATTCCTCCATCCAGGAAAAGGAGACGTGATAATCCGTCCACTTGCCCTCGACCGTCATCGCGATTTCGTCGTCACCCGACCGCTCGAAAGCCCAGTCGTTGTGGGCGGCGACGTACTCGATCATATCGACCGGGTTCGATTGACGCTCGACTTCCAATTCCATGAGGCTCATGCAGCACCTTCTTGACCGGAGTGAATGCGTAACGACTTCGTCCAACGAGACACAAGCGAACACACGCAACTAACCCGGAAACCACCAACCCAGATGACCGTTGAACCGCTACCAGACTTACGCAGTGAACCTGCCCGGAGCTTACCAACTGCTTCGAATCATCATTTAAAATCAGTGTATAACGCACCCGGTGGTGTGCCAGCCCCCTGAGGGCCGTTTTAGGGAACGCCACTGTGGAAAGGTGTTGGGAATTGGATTCAGAAGGAGGGTATAAACGACTCTGCCCATTGGCTTTTTTGGCAGTGTCCACAGGTGGATAAACACACCCGATTTTTTGGCCGAAGCAGCGGTGTGTCTCTCAAAGGCCACACCGCGCCCTGTCCCCAAACGGGATTTACTTGCCCTTGGCGGCAGGCTTGGATTCGAGCTTCGCCTCGAGCGCGGCGATACGCGCCAGCAGCGCATCATTTTCGTCGCGCGCCTTGATCGCCATCTCGCGCACGACCTCGAACTCTTCCCGCTTGACCACGTCCATGCTGTTCAGCCAGCGCTCGGCCTGCGCATTGAACATCGTCTCGACTTCCTTGCGCACGCCCTGGGCGGCACCTGCGGCATCTGTCATCAGCTTTGCGAACTCGTCCATGATGCGGTTTGCGCCTGTCGTCATGGCGGTTTACTCCCTTTGAAATAATGGCTTCCGGCCGCTCTCGGCCCTCAGGAATGAGGTAGGGCTTCGCCGTTAAGGATGCAAGCGCTTTGCACTGGATAAGCGGTCGCACTTATCTCGCATCACTAACAATCAACTTGACCCGCTGTTATGGCAAGGCCATCTTCCGCCCACATCAACGGATGGGATTACCTTGCAGACAGCTGCCGACCTTATGGCCATCATGCCGTTCCCCAATATCGACCCGATCGCCTTTGCAATCGGGCCCGTGGCCATTCACTGGTACGGCCTGGCCTATGTCGCCGGCATCATGATCGGCTGGTACTACGCGCGCCTCATCGCCGCGAACGACAGCCTCTGGCCCGGCAATGTCTCGCCGATCACGAAGGCGCAGCTCGACGATTTCGTCGTCTGGGTGGCGCTCGGCGTCGTCCTTGGCGGCCGCATCGGCTATATCCTGTTCTACGACATGCCCGCGATCATCGAGAGCCCGATCCGCGCCATCCAGATCTGGAACGGCGGCATGTCCTTCCATGGCGGCCTGACCGGCACGACGATCGCCATGATCATCTTCGCAAAGCGCAACAAGATCCCGCTCTGGAACCTCTTCGATATCGTCGCCGCCGTCGTTCCCGTCGGCCTCTTCTTCGGCCGCATCGCCAATTTTATCAACGGCGAGCTCTGGGGCCGGCTGACGGACGTGCCGTGGGCCGTGGTCTTCCCGACAGGTGGTCCTTTCGCACGCCACCCGAGCCAGCTTTATGAAGCGGGCCTCGAAGGCATCGTGCTGGTTCTCGTGCTCGCCGCCCTCATCTACGGCATGAAGGCGCTGAAGACCCCCGGCTTCGTCGCCGGCGTCTTCGTCTGCGGCTATGCGCTGTCGCGCATCTTCGTCGAGTTCTTCCGTGAACCTGACGCACAACTCGGCTACCTTCTCGGCACCAACTGGCTGACGATGGGCATGGTCCTGTCGTCGCCGATGATCCTGCTGGGCCTCTGGGCCATGATCCGCGCCCGTCGTCAGGCTGCCCTGCAGTCCTGATCGCGGCACCGGAGGAGGAGAACATGACCACCGCACTCGGTGAGAAGATCAAGGCTATCATTCAGGCGAACGGTCCGATCAGCGTCACCGATTACTTTTCGCTGTGCCTCGCCGACCCCGAATACGGATATTACAAGACAAAGGAACCCTTCGGCAGTTCCGGCGACTTCGTCACCGCGCCCGAGGTCAGCCAGCTCTTCGGCGAGATGATCGGCGTCTTCATCGTCCACGCATGGCAGCGCCACGGCACGCCGTCGGATGTAAAGCTGGTCGAGATCGGCCCCGGACGCGGCACGATGATGTCGGACATGTTGCGTGTCATTGAGCGCCTCGCGCCGCCACTCTTCGAAACGATGAGCGTTCACCTCGTCGAGACCAGCCCGCGCCTGCGCGAGGTGCAGGCGGAAACGCTCGCCGCCTATCAGGGCAGGATCAGCTGGCACGACGGCTTCGACGAGATCCCGCCGGGCCTCACCCTGATCGCAGCCAACGAACTCTTCGACGCAATCCCCATCCGCCAGTTCGTGAAGACCGCGACCGGCTTTCGCGAACGCATGGTCGGCCTCGACGTCGATGACGAATTGTCCTTCGGAACCGGCGTCGCCGGCATCGATCCGCAACTGCTTCCGGAGCAAGCAGCGACCGTGCCGCTTGGCACCCTCTTCGAGATCGCCCCTGCCCGTGAATCCGTCATGGTCGCCATCGCCGATCGGCTGAAGGCCTTTGGCGGCACGGCGCTGGCACTTGACTACGGCCACCTCATCACCGGCTTCGGCGATACGCTGCAGGCCGTGCGCATGCACGAATTCGACCCGCCGCTCGCCCACCCCGGCGAAGCCGATCTCACCAGCCACGTCGATTTCCAAGCGCTCGGCGAGACCGCCGTGGCAGCCGGGCTCCACGTCAACGGCCAGCTGCATCAGGGCGACTTCCTGGTGGGCCTCGGCATCCTCGAGCGCGCCGCCGCCCTTGGCCGCGACCGCGAACCCCGCACCCAGCAGATCATCCAAGCCGCCGTCGACCGCCTGGCCGGCGAAGGCGAGGGAAAGATGGGGGAACTCTTCAAGGTGATGGCCGTTTCCCATCCCGCCATCGATCTGATGCCGTTCCGCTCCGTGGATTGACAGGGCGCGCGCGGCGGGGTCAACATCGCCGCAATCGACAGCGCTTCGTCCGGCACACCGTCTGGGCGTCGCTAAAACAAATCTTGGAATGACCGATGACACATGCGCCCTCCCCGGAACCGATCCAAAGCGCGCTGCTGAACGAAGCGACGGGCGACACAATCCAGCACGGCTATTTCACCCGCCAGGGCGGCGTCTCCGACGGCATCTATCGCGGCCTCAATGTCGGCCTCGGCTCCAACGATGAGCGCGCCAAGGTCGAGGAAAACCGCAGGCGCGTCGCCGGCTGGTTCGACCTGCCGGTCGAGCGGCTGGCAACCGTGCATCAGGTGCATTCGCCCGACGTCGTGGTGGTCGACGCCTCCTATGACGGCACCCGCCAGCCGGCCGATGCGCTGGTGACCGCAACCCCCGGCATCGCGCTCGGCGTGCTCGCCGCCGATTGCGGCCCAATCCTCTTCGCCGATCCGGAAAACAGGGTGGTCGGCGCCGCCCATGCCGGCTGGAAGGGCGCCTTCACCGGCGTGCTCGAAAACACCATCGATGCCATGATCAGGCTCGGCGCCAAGCGCGAGGCGATCGTCGCCTGCCTGGGCCCATCGATTAGCAAGGCGAGCTACGAGGTCGGTCCCGAATTCGTCGAGCGCTTCGTCAGCGAAAATGGCGACTACCAGCGCTACTTCACCCAGTCGGAAAAGCCCGGCCATTCGATGTTCGACCTCCCGTCCTTCACCATCGATCGATTGCGCGCCGCCGGCGTCAAGGCCGAAAGCCTCGGCGTCTGCACCTATCCCGACAGCGAACGTTTCTTTTCGTACCGACGCACGACACACAGCCAGGAACCGGACTACGGCCGACAGATTTCGGCGATTGCCATAAGGGAGATGTGACCGGTATGGGCCTACACTTCGAAACCTCCGAATTCGCCGATCGCCTCGCGCGGCTGACGCAACAGATGCAGGAGGAGAAGCTCGATGCCCTCCTCCTCTTCGCCCAAGAAAGCATGTACTGGCTGACGGGTTACGACACCTTCGGCTACTGCTTCTTCCAGACGCTGGTCGTCAAGGCCGACGGCACCATGGCGCTTCTCACCCGTTCGGCCGATCTGCGCCAGGCGCGGCAGACGTCGATCATCGAAAACATTCATATCTGGGTCGATCGGGTCAACGCCGACCCGACCGTCGATCTCAAGAACCTCCTGGTCGAGATGGATCTGCTCGGCGCGCGCATCGGCGTCGAATACGACACACATGGCATGACCGGCCGCATCGCAAGGCTTCTCGACACGCAGCTGATGGCCTTCGGCCAGATTTCCGACGCGTCCTACCTCGTCAGCCGCCTGCGCCTGATCAAGAGCCCGACGGAGATCGCCTATGTCGAGCGCGCGGCAGCCCTTGCCGACGACGCGCTGGACGCAGCCCTTTCGCTGACGAAGGCAGGCGCCGATGAGGCCGCGATCCTGGCTGGCATGCAGGGCGCGGTCTTTGCCGGTGGCGGCGATTATCCCGCCAACGAATTCATCATCGGCTCCGGCGCCGATGCCCTGCTCTGCCGCTACAAGGCCGGCCGCCGCAGGCTCGACGCCAACGACCAGCTGACGCTGGAATGGGCTGGCGCCTACGCGCATTACCACGCCGCGATGATGCGCACGATCGTTATCGGCGAGCCGAGCTACCGCCACCGCGAGCTCTACAATGCCTGCCTTGAAAACATCCAGGCCATCGAAACCGTGCTGAAGCCGGGACACACCTTCGGCGATGTCTTCGACGTCCACTCGAAGATCATGGAGGAGCGCGGCCTCTCGCGTCATCGCCTGAACGCCTGCGGCTATTCGCTCGGCGCCCGCTTCTCGCCCTCCTGGATGGAACACCAGATGTTCCACGTCGGCAATCCACAGCCGATCGAACCCGGCATGTCGCTCTTCGTCCACATGATCATCATGGATTCCGACAGCGGGACGGCCATGAGCCTCGGCCAGACCTACCTCACGACGGCCGACGAGCCGAAGGCGTTGTCGCGCCACCCGCTCGACTTCATCAACCTCTGAGTGGGTACCCTTTAGAATCGACAATTGACATTGCAGTGCCCCGACCGTCATAAAGTTTGCCGGGGCATATGCCGCGTGGCGACACGCGCACGGAAAGAAGGATGACACGAGGGATGACGCGACTTGCGACAGCGCCCACGCTCATCGCCTGCCTTGCCTTGCTTTCAGCCTGCAACACCACGGATGCCCTGACGCCCCTCGTCGACATTGGCGACACCTCGGGCAGCATCCGCTCGACGCCGGTCACCCAGGGCGAGGTCGAGCGCATGGCCGGCACGCCGCGCCGCAGCCAGACGTTTGCGTCTTCGCCGCGCGAGGGCGGCTACCACCCCGCCTATGTCGAGCAGGACACCACATCAGGCCCCATATCCGGTCGCGGCGCTCCGCCGACGACGATGCAGGCGCAGGCCTATGCGCTCGACGGCCAGACCGAACAATCGCCAAGAGCGTCTGCCGCCATCCGCAGCCAGCCTCTTTCCGAGCCGGTCTCCGACACCGTTTCGGAACCTGTATCCAACGCCCAGGCCGAAGAGCAGGACATCGCCGACGCGGAAGCCAAGGAAAAGGCAGCCGAGCCGAAGCGCACGGCGATGCTGACGCCATCTAGCGCATCGACCGTCCGCTTCCTGCCGATCATCGGCGCGCCGGTTCAAGCCGTGACGCCCCTGTCGCGGCAGCTCGGCGCTGAGGCCCGCTCGCACGGCCTCTCGATCAAGAGCTCCAACGACAACAGCACCGCCTTCATCCTCAAGGGCTACCTCTCGGCCTTTTCCGACAGCGGCAAGGTCACGGTGGTCTACGTCTGGGATGTGCTCGATAACAGCGGCGCCCGGCTGCACCGCATCCAGGGACAGGAGAGCGTTCCCTCGCAGGCGCAGGATCCCTGGGCCGTGGTACCGGCCTCCGTCATGCAGCAGATTGCGTCCAAGACGATCACCGAGTTTTCCTCGTGGCGGGACGCCCGTGGCGGTTAAGCCACAAGCTTTTTGGAAATATCAAGGCGCAAGTCGCGTTTACCCTTGCATTCGGAAACAAGCTGGCTAAAAAGCGCGGCTATCAGCAGGCAACAGGCGGACCAAGATGAAGGTTTTCGCAGGCAATTCGAACCGGCACCTCGCCGAAGAGATCTGCAACTATCTTAAAGTGCCCTTGGGCAGAGCAACGGTCCGAAGATTTGCCGACCAGGAAATCTTCGTGGAAGTCCAGGAAAACGTACGCGGCGAGGATGTCTTCCTCGTGCAGTCGACGTCCTTCCCGACGAACGACCACCTGATGGAATTGCTCATCATGATCGATGCGATGCGCCGCTCGTCGGCCCGCCGCATCACCGCGGTCCTCCCCTACTTCGGCTATGCACGCCAGGACCGTCGCGCTTCGGGTCGCACGCCGATTTCGGCCAAGCTCGTCGCCAACCTGATCACCGAAGCCGGTGCCGATCGCGTCCTGACGCTCGATCTCCACGCCGGCCAGATCCAGGGCTTCTTCGATATCCCGACCGACAACCTGTATGCCGTGCCGATCCTGACGCGCGACATCAAGGCCAACTATGACATCTCCAACGTCATGGTCGTGTCGCCTGACGTCGGCGGCGTCGTGCGCGCCCGCGCGCTCGCCAAGCGTCTCGACTGTCTTCTGTCGATCGTGGACAAGCGCCGCGATCGCCCGGGTGAATCCGAAGTCATGAACATCATCGGCGACGTCACCGGCAAGGACTGCCTGCTGATCGACGATATCGTCGATTCCGGCGGCACGCTCTGCAACGCGGCCGACGCGCTGCTCGCAAAGGGCGCTGCAAGCGTTACCGCCTACATCACCCATGGCGTTCTGTCGGGTGGCGCGGTCACCCGCATCACCAATTCGAAGCTGCGCGAGCTCGTCATCACCGACTCCATCCAGCCCACCACGGCTGTCCAGTCGGCGCACAATATCCGCGTGCTGACCACCGCAACGCTGATCGGCGAAGCCATCAACCGCACAAGCCAGGAAGAATCCGTCTCCAGCCTCTTCGACTGAGGCTGAAAGGACTTTCTCTCCGCCCTTCCTCCCCCGCACCAATTCGGCTAGGATTATCAATGATATCCAGCCGACGGGAGGAAGAGGCATGGCGAAAATACTGAAATCTCCGATCAGACTGGCGATGCTGGTCATCCTTCCGGCCCTCTCCGCCTGCACGGCGGACATGGGTCCCGGCTATGGGCCAGGCCCAGGTTACGGACCGGGACCAGGCCCGGTTCGTCCCGCGCCACCGCCGCGCCCTCGCCCGCCGCAGCCGCAAATGTGCACCATGGAATACGCGCCCGTCTGTGGAGAACGTGGCGGACGCACGCAGACCTTCGGCAATGCCTGCCAGGCCAACAACAGCGGCTTCCGGATCGTCGGTCGTGGCGAATGCCGCGCCGGGCCACCGATGACGCCGGGACCTGGCCCTCGCCCGCCTCGTCCGCGCCCTCCCCATGAGGAACCGATGCCGCCGCAGCGGCCCGGCGGCATCTGCACGCGCGAATACCGCCCCGTTTGTGGCGAGCGCGGCAGACAGATCAGGACATTTTCGAATTCATGCGAGGCAGGCAATGCGGGCTTCCGCATCGTCGGTCAGGGCGAATGCCGCCGCTGATTATGCTGGCTCTCTAACGAGCAGCAGGTTTCCGGCCCACGAACGGGGCCGGAAACGACTTGGGGCTCAGTTCGCGCCCTTGATCACCTGGCCGTTGACCGTGATCGACCCATCGCGTGCGACGCTGACGTCCCAGCGCTGACGACCATCCGGATCGGTCTTGCCGAAGCCCTTGACCATCATCAGACCGAAGGAAACCTGGTTGAGATCGGGATTGCTCTTGGCCAGTTCCTGGATGGCGGTGATCGTCTTGTCGAAGTCGCGCGCGACGATCGATGCGTTCAACGAATAGGCCGTGGTGGACTCCGGAATGCCGCGGACTTCACCCGAGATCTCGGCATCATAGACGCTGGAGCGCGCCGAAATCTTAGGGAAGGCAACGACGAACTCGCCATTGGTCAGGAGCTTCTCGAAAGCCTTGTCGCTTTCCGCCTTGCTCTTCTTGTCGTCGGCAAAATCGACCTTCATCAGCTCGTCGCCGACAGCCGCGATGTTGAGCTCGGGAAAGGCGAACTGCATGTCCACCTCTTCGGGAACGAAGGGCGCATACATTTCGGGCAGCAGAGCGCTGTCGAAGCTGATCTGCTTGGCAGCCATGCCGACATCGAACCGCATCGCATCGCTCGGACCGCTCATGCCGATCGTGTAATCGATGCTATCGGCGCCACCGCTGCCAGCCACGCTCGACACGCTGACCTTGTTCATGGTCACCGTCTCGTTGAGGCTCGACATCAGCGGGAACGACTTGCGCACTAGCTCCTTGATCTCTTCGCTCTCGGCGCGCTTGAGCTTCTTCTCATCGGCATGTTCGATGATGAAGGCCAGGATCGCGCGGAAATCGTTGACGGAAACGCCGTTCACGGCAGCTGCGAAATCCACCGAGTCGGCGCGGATTTCGACCGGCGGGACTTCCTTACCGCTGATCTTCTCGACAAAGCCGTTCATCGTGCCGCTGCCGGCGAAATTGGTGCGGCCCTTCAGCTCGCCGTCCGACGAGGTCATCTTGTAGGTCGACGAGCCGGTCTCGACGCTAACCTCTTCCTTCTCCGTCTTAGACGTGAAGCGGAGCGCCTTGCTGGAGAAGTCGCCGGACTTCAGGTAGCTGATCGCCGGATCGAAGATGCCGTTCGAAATCAGGGAATCGATGACATAGGTGAATTCGGTGTTCGGCTGGCCGGGCGCCTTGAACGAGCCGGTGACGTCGAGCGAGTTATTGCCCTCGATCGTCCACAGGCCGCTCTCTTCAGGCGTCGCGAAGATCGACCAGGGGTTCAGGCCCTTGATGGAGAAATTCTTCGGGTCTGCCTTCTTCAACAGCGCCGCGAAGTCGTAAACGATCTCGTAGCGCGTGCCGGCCGGGTTGACGGTCACGAAGCCCTTGGCTGCATCCTTCGGCAGGAGCTTCGACAGGTTCGCCTCGATTTCCTTGGCGCCCTGCTGGTTGATTTCGACCGCGTAAGACGTCGAAACCAAACCAAGAAGAACGACAGCGGTCGCCGTTAGGGTCTTGAGTTGCATGCTGAATTTCTCCCGTACCATTTGAGGTCGCATGTGAAGGCTAGGCCCCCACCCTGTCAACCCGGCAGTTGCATGCGCGACCTCAGGCAGCGATCTTGCGTGAACGCATCGGCATCGGCCGGCCGAGCAGATAGCCCTGCGCCTCGTCGCAGCCTTCGTCGAGCAGAATACCAAGCTGCACATCCGTCTCGACGCCTTCCGCGAGCACCGGAATATTGAGGCTTTGCCCCAGCGCCAGGATGGCGCGGATGATCGCCTTCGCCTGCTCGCTCGTCTCCACCTCGTTCATGAAGCTGCGATCGAGCTTGATCTTGTCGAACGGGAAGGCGCGCAGCGTTTCCAGCGACGAATAGCCCGTGCCGAAATCGTCAATGGCTATCGATACGCCGAGATTCTTGACCTGACGCAGCGTCAGCAGCGCCCGGTCCTTGTCGACGATGATCGACGACTCGGTGATCTCAAGCTCCAGGCGCCATGGCTCGAGCCCGGTCTCGAACAGGACCGAATGCACGAGATGGGCGATATCCTGGTGACCGATCTGGACGGGCGACAGGTTGACGGCGATCTTGTGCTTATTCGTCCAGCCCGCGGCCTCCTTGCAGGCCTCGCGAAGCACCCACTCCCCGATCGGAACGATCGCGCCGCATTCCTCGGCAACCGAGATAAACTCGCCCGGCGGCACGTTGCCCCGCGTCGCATGATCCCAGCGCAGCAGTACCTCGTAGCCGGTGATGTCACCTGTTGAGACGGACTTCTGCACCTGGAAGTGCAGATGCAACTCGTTCTTTTCGATCGCCGACCAGAGATCGCTTGCCATCTTGCGACGGTCGCGAGCCGCCTCGTCCATCGCCACTTCATAGAAGCAGATGCGCTCAGAAAGCGTCGCCTTGGCGCGGTACATGGCAAGATCGGCGTTGGCGAGCAACATCTCGCCGGTCGCTCCGTCCTGCGGATAGATGGCAACGCCAATGCTGGCGTCGGGATTGATGTCGAAACTATCGATCTGGAAGTCATCAGTCAGGCTCGCCTCCAGCCGCGCCACGAAATCATGCAGATCCGCGATATCGGAAAACTGCTTGATCGCCGCGAATTCGTCACCGCCGAAGCGGGCAACGAATTCGTCTTCGCCGAGCAGCTGGCTCATGCGCTCCGAGAGCGTGACCAGCACCTGATCGCCGGCGCTATGGCCGCGCTGATCGTTGATCTCCTTGAACTTGTCGAGATCGATGCCGATGACCGCGACCTTCGTACCGGCGCGCTTGGCGACAGCCAGATCCTGCGACAGGCGCTCGGAAAACTCGGAGCGGTTGGGCAAGCCCGTCAACGCGTCGTGGCGCGCCATGAAGGCGATCTTTTCTTCCGAAATCAGCCGTTCCGTAATGTCTTCGTAGGTCGCGACCCAACCGCCATCGGGAAGCTCGTTGAGGTTCAGCTGGATCGATCGGCCATGCGCGCCCTTGTGCACGATCGAGCGTTCACCGGATCTGAGCGCCCGCATCAGCTTGTCGTAATGCTCGGATGCGCGCTTGGCCACGGCCTCTGGATCCGAGAAGTGGATCTCGTACCCGATCGCGATGATCTCCTTGTAGCTCATGCCGGGACGGATCGTTCCCTGCTCGAATTCAAAGATCTCGCTATAGCGGCGGTTTGCCAGCACGAGCCGTTCCTCGGCATCGAACAGGCAGATGCCCTGCGAGACGTTTTCAAGTGCGAGATCGAGGTTGCGCGAGACTTCCTTGATGCGGTCGCGGTCGGCCTTCTGCTCGGTCACATCCTTGGTGATCTTGGCATAGCCGGCGATCTCGCCTTCGGCGCCCCAGATGGGATCGATCACGACGTGCGCCCAGAAGGACGTTCCGTCCTTGCGGAACCGCTTGCCCTCGGCCTCGAATTTCCCCTCGGTGCGCGCCTTCAAAAGTGCCCGCTGCGGCAGGCCGGCCGCGCGCTCTTCCTCGGAGTAGAAGCGCCCAAAATCCTCGCCGATGATTTCGTCGGCGGTATATCCCTTCGCGCGTTCGGCGCCGGCATTCCAGTTGGCGACCCGGCCATCCTTGTCGAGCATGTAGATCGCGTAATCGGTCACGCCCTGCACCAGCATCTCGAAACGCGCCTCGCTCTCCTTCGTCGAGCTTTCCGCACGCATCGCAAACAGCGCCGCTGCAAAGCCGGACGTGATCATGGACAGCGAGACCGAGAGAAGCGTGACGACCATGAAGCCGGTGGACATGGTCTCGCTCGGATCGATCACTGGTCCCGGGCCGGGCACGATCGTCAGCGCCGCCATGGCCGTAAAATGCATCGCCACGATCGCGGCGCAGACCGTTGCGGCAGGCATAAGCAGCTTGCGCGCATCGGTCTTGATATCGGGGAGCATATAAAAGCCGATGGCCGAGATGACCACCGCGCAAGACATCGAGGCAAGCACGAGCGACTGGTCCCAATCCATGCTGCCGGGAAACTGCACAGCCGTCATGCCGAGAAAGTGCATCGAGGTGACGCCGACGCCGAACAGCATGCCGGCGAACGCCCGCCGCACCCTGCTCTCCGCGCCGGCAGCGAAAGCCACGGCGGCAAGCGTCGCGACCACCACCAGTACGAGCGACGTCAATGTTTGCGAAGTGTCGTAACCGACGACCACGCCGCTATCATAGGCAAGCATCGCCACGAAATGCGTTGCCCAGATGCCGAAACCGCCGGCAGCACCACCCATCAAAAGCCAGATCAGGCGCGCGACCTTGACGGTGCTGCGCGCCCGCTGCAGCAGTGTCAGCGCAGCAAGGCTCGACAGGAAGCACAGGCATCCGGCCAAAACGACCAGCCTGAGATCATGCATGTAGGCAATGCAGTTAAAAACGGTAAGCATCATATATCCGGACCAATTTGCCGTTTCGCTTTCATATGCGGTCGCTTAAGAAACCGGTAATTTCCGGCAGCCGGCGAAGTCTTGACGATTGCTAATCGCAACTGTCATTAATGCTCCGTCAACGGTGGTTGATCCTGAGTTTTGACTGGCGCTGACGGCTGATGTCTAAGTTGCATCAGCTCATGCTAAAGAATTGCAGCATGGTCGCGTTCACACCGCCACGGCTCTCAAGCGCCGCGCCCTTGCCATTCCGCCACAACTAGACTATAGCGCACGCGTCCGCACAGACACCCTTGGAGGCAATGCGGATGAGGATGGGGAAACCCGCCTCCAGTTCAGCGACAGGCGATGCCTGCGCCGAGCTCTCCAAATAACCTCGGAAGGAAAAGTCATGAGCCACGAAAGCTACGAGCTCAAGGCCGAGGCGCGCGAACGGGTTGGTAAGGGGTCCGCCCGTGAACTTCGCCGCAATGGTCTCATCCCGGCTGTCATCTATGGTGACAAGCAGGCCCCAATTTCGATCTCCCTCAGCACCAATGAGGTAACGAAGCGCATCCACGCTGGCGGTTTCATGACCACCATCGCTACGATCGACGTCGACGGCAAGAAGTACAAGGTTCTGCCGAAGGACTACCAGCTCGATCCGGTCCGCGACTTCACCATGCACGTGGACTTCCTGCGCGTATCCGGCAACACCGCCGTTACCGTTGCGATCCCGGTTCACTTCATCAATGAAGAAAAGTCCCAGGGCCTCAAGGTCGGCGGCGTTCTGAACATCGTTCGTCACGACGTCGAAGTTCATTGCCCGGCTGATGCGATCCCGGAATTCTTCAACGTTGACCTCAGCGGCAAGAAGATCGGCGACAGCATCCACATCTCCGAAGTCACCCTGCCGAAGGGCGTGACCACGGTTATCGACCGCGACTTCACCATCGCTACGATCGTTGCTCCGGCAGCTGGCGTATCGGAAGAAGAAGAAGAAGCTGGCGAAGCTGAAGCTTGATCATTTGATCGCTTGAACGCTTTGTAAAGTATAAGACCCGCTTTCTCCGGAAAGCGGGTCTTTTCATTTGTTCGGACAGAGCCGCTTCAACTTCGATTAAGACATTTCGTGGAAGCATGCCCCATCGTTCCAGAGCAAGTTCTGTTCTGAACGAAAAAATTGTGCGGCAAGGGGCAGACGCAGGAAAATGCATAATTCCGTTCAGAACAGATTTCTAGGAATTGTGTTCGCTGCACTGCTTCTGCTCGTAGCCCCGCTTTTTGTTCTGTTCCTCTTCCTGTCCTCCGGACGCGCCGAAAAGGAAATCCGCGACCACATCTCCGTTCTTCTCGTCGCCAACTCGCAAGCGCTGGCAAAGCCGCTTTGGGATCTGGACGAAGACAGTGTCGCGCAGATCAGCGCCGCCGTCGTCTCGCAGGGCAACATCGTCAAGGTTCAGGTCCGCGATGAATCCGGCCAGCTTGACGTCACCCAGTCGACGATCCCCGCTTCTTATAACGGCCAGCTGATCGAAGTCTCGCACGCCATCACCTACACCACGCTCGACGGTCCGAAGAAGCTGGGCACGATCTCGGTCTTCTATCCCGCGCCGGACCTGTTCTCCGGCCTGAAGAATGAAGAGATCATCTTCCTGTCGATCTTCGTCTTCGCCGTTCTGATCGTCTTTTGCGCCGCCCTCATCGGCAACCGCATCGTCCTCGTTCGCCCGCTGATGCGCCTGATCGCAGCCATCGAGGCCACCGGCCAGCTCGGCTCGCGCCATCATGTCGACTGGCGCTCCAACGACGAGATGGGCCGCCTTGCCAAGAGCTTCAACACCATGCAGTCCAAGCTGGAAAGCGAGGAGCAGGAGCTGAAGCTTGCGCACCGCCGCGCCATCGACATCTACAATCTGACGCCTGCCATGCTGTTCTCGCTCGACGAAAACGACCACATCACCGCCGTCAGCGACTACTGGCTCGCCGCCACCGGCTACGAGCGCGATGATATCATCGGCAACCGCTTCACCGATCTCGTCACCCCGGACGCCCGCAGCGCCTTCCTCGGCCGCAAGGGTGAGCTGAATGGCGGCGCGACTGTCGATGTCACCGTGAAGTTCCTCTGCGCCGACGGCCGCGTCATGGACGTGCTGATCCTGGAATCGAAGACTGCCACCGGCGGCCAGGGCGGTCTGTCGCTGTCGGTCATGACCGATGTCACGGCGCTGAAGGCATCGGAAGCCCGCAACCACAAGCAGGCAATCACCGACCATCTGACTGGCCTGCTCAATCGCCAGGGCTTCGAGACCGTCCTCGACGGCAAGATCCGCGAGGCGGACGCCGCCAACCAGGAGCTCGCCTGCCTCTTCGTCGATCTCGACCGTTTCAAATGGATCAACGACAACCTCGGCCACGCCGAGGGCGACAAGGCGCTGCGCGAATTCGTCGGCCGTCTGAAGAGCAAGCTTGCGCCCACGGATGTGGCAGCCCGCCTCGGCGGTGACGAGTTCGCCATCCTGCTGCCCGCAGGCAACGCCGCCGAGCGTGCCGACCTCATGGCCGAGATGCTCGCCTCCATCTTCAACGAGCCCTTCGGCACCGACATGCATCTGAGCGCCAGCGTCGGTATCGCCATCTATCCGCGCCACGCCGACAATGCCGCCGAACTGCTGCAGAAATCCGACATGGCGATGTATGCCAAGAAGCGCGACGGCAAGAACGGCGCCCAGCACTTCGACAGCGGCATGGTGGATCACGCCCGCGCCCGCGCCGAGATCGAAAGCTGCATCGAGATCGGCCTGATCGAGGACTGGTTCGCAGCCTACCTGCAGCCGATCGTCAATCTCAAAGGTCGCGGCGTCGCCGGCTTCGAGGCCCTGATGCGCCTCAACCACCCGGTGAAGGGCCTGATGGCGCCTGCCGAGGTGATCAACGTCGCCGAGGAGACCGGAAAGATCATCCGCGTCGGCAACGTCATCATGGAGAAGGCGATCGAGCACCTGGCGACGCTCTCGGCACTGCCGGGCCTTGAGAACAGCTACCTCGCCATCAACTTCTCGCCGCTGCAGTTCGAGCCGTCGCTGCCGGCACGTCTGGCCTCGCTGCTCATGCGGTATAACATTCGCCCCGAGCGGATCGTCGTCGAGATCACCGAGGCGGTGTTGATGCACAACAACCCCGAGATCCGCAAAATCGTCAGCGATATCCGCCAGTTCGGCTGCCGCATCGCGCTCGACGACTTCGGAACCGGCTACTCCTCGCTCAGCTATCTCAACCGCTTCCCCGTCGACATCATCAAGATCGACCAGTCGTTTACGCGCTCGATCAACGATGCCAACGAGGACATCAGGCAGAAGAGCCGCACGCTCGTCGAAAGCATCACCACCCTCTCACACAAGATGGGCTGCAACGTGATCGCCGAGGGCATCGAGACCGAGCAGGAATGCCATACGCTCTGCGAGATGGGTCTCGACTACGGCCAGGGCTACCTCTTCCACCGTCCGCAAACCGTCGAGCAGCTGATGACCCGGTTGGCGGACGCCAACACGCTTGCCCGCGCCTCGTAAACGCAAGAGAGAAGCCGATGATCAAACCACTGCTGCTTCTTGCTCTCCTGAGCCTGCTCCTCGCCGGTACGACGCGCGCGGCCACCGTCAATTTCGTCACCGAGGAGTATCCCCCTTTCAGCTATCACGAAGGCGATACCCTGAAAGGCACATCGGTGGAGCAGGTGCAGCTGCTGATGCAGAAGGCCGATATCGATATGCGCATCGAGCTTCTGCCCTGGACCCGCGCCTATGCGGCGGCTCAGGCCACGCCGATGACCTGCCTCTTCACCACGGCGCACAGCCCCGAGCGCGACAAGCTCTTCAAATGGGTCGAGCCGCTCTTGGTGGACGACAATATTCTCGTGGCCACCGCCGCCTCGGGCATTCGCGAAACCGATCTGGACGACACCCGGCGTTACGTCATCGGCACGCATCGCGGCGACTACACCGAGAAATTGCTGAAGGAAAAGGACTTCCCCAGGATCGACGTCGCCAGCGACTTCCCCTCGACGCTGCGCAAGCTCATAAACGGCCGCATCGACCTCATGCCGATCTCGGAGATCTACTTCGAAAAGCTCAAGCTGGATCAGCCGCTCGTGCGCGTCGCCACCCTCTCTTCCCAATCGCTCGGGATAGCTTGCGAGAAGAGCTTCCCCGAGGCCATAAGGACCAGGATGCAGCAGGCGCTCGACGCATTGATCACTGAGGGCACGCAGCGCGCGATCTTCGCCAAATACGGCCTGCACTCACGTCACTGATAGCGCGTCTCCGACCCCGCCTCATCAATTCTGGCCGCCGTAGGCTGCTTGCGCTTGACTTCAGCGTCGTTTCGCGGTGGTGAACACGTTCAGAATTTGAAACGCCCAGGAATGAACGCGCCATGCTTGTTATCGCCGGCCTCGGCAATCCCGGCAGACAATATGCCGGCAACCGCCACAATATCGGCTTCATGGCCGTGGACGCCATCCACCGCCGCCACTCGTTTTCGCCATGGTCGAAGAAGTTCAAGGCGGAGATCTCCGAAGGAGAGATCGCGGGGGAGAAGGTACTGCTGATCAAGCCGCAGACCTACATGAACCTGTCGGGCGAATCCGTCGGCGAGGCGATGCGCTTCTACAAGCTGCAGCCATCCGACATCGTCGCCATCTACGACGAACTCGACCTCGCGCCCGCCAAGGCCCGCATCAAGGTCGGCGGCGGCCATGGCGGCCATAATGGCGTGAAGTCGCTCGACGCCCATTGCGGCCGGGACTACCGGCGCTTGCGCCTCGGCATCGGCCATCCCGGCAACAAGGATCTGGTGCACAACTACGTGCTCGGCGATTTCGCCAAGGTCGACCAGCAGTGGCTGGAACCCATGCTCGACGCGCTAGCCGACAATCTCGAAATGCTGGTCAAGCGCGAGGATTCGCAGCTGATGAACAAGCTGGCGCTCGCCGTCGGCGGCAAGGAAGACGAGGACAAGCCGAAGCCCACCAAGCCTTCTGGTGCGAACGTAGCTCCTCAGAAACCTGCAGGCAAGTCGCATATCCATCAGGCCCGCAACAGCGCCCAGCCGAAAAAGCTGCCGACGACAGGACCGATGGCCGAGATGCTGAAGAAGATGTTCGGCAACAAGGAAGACTGAGCATGTCCCCCTCGCCTCTCGCCATCCGCGCCGCCGAGGCGGGAGACCTCACAGCGCTTCTCGCGCTCTACAAGGACATGAACCCCGGCGACCCCGCCATCGATCCAGCGGTGGCGCAAGAGCGCTTCGCGTCCATGCTGGCCTATCCCGGAATGCGCGTGCTGGTTGGCGTGACCGACGATGCGCTGGCCGCGTCCGTGACGCTGATCATCATGCCCAACCTCACCCGCGGCGGCGCGCCATACGCGCTGATCGAAAACGTCGCCACATCGACGCCATATCGCCGGCGCGGCTATGCTAGCGCGCTGATCGCTCATGCGATCGAGCTCGCCTGGAAGGAGGGATGCTACAAGGTGATGCTGCTCACCGGCCGCACCGATCCCGGCATCCATCGCTTCTACGAGAGCTGCGGCTTCGTGCAGAACAAGACGGGCTTCCAGATCAGACGAAGTGTCTGAACCTATTCCTCGGGCTCTGTCGTAAACATCAGCGGGAACCCCGCCTCCTTGCCGAAATCCATGGCCTCCTTGGCCTTGGTCTCGGCGATATCCTTGGCGCAGACGACCACCACGGCGGTGCCAAGCTTGTGTGCGGTCATCATCACCCGGTATCCGGCTTCCTCGCTCATCCGGAAGACGATCTTCAACACCGCCGTCACGAATTCGCGCGGCGTGAAATCGTCGTTGACGAGGATCACCTTGTAGAGCTTCGGCCGATCAAGCTTCGGCTTCGACTTCACTTTCGGTTTCAGGGCGACATCGTTGTCACTCATCGGGCAGTCCATCCGTTGATGACAGGAAAGAGGGCGAGCCATGCTCAGCCCTCATAATATATTGCACCGCAAGCGCCGCTTTCAAGCCAAAGCCGCTTTGATCACGCAAGATCGCTCGAAAAGCTTGACCCGGAGGCGGCTTTTACCCCATACGCACGGCCAAGGAATTCAAGAACAGCAGGTTTCAGCCATGGGCTTCAAATGCGGTATCGTCGGTCTGCCGAATGTCGGCAAGTCGACCCTCTTCAACGCGCTCACCAAGACGGCGGCGGCGCAGGCGGCGAATTATCCCTTCTGCACGATCGAACCGAACACCGGCGAAGTCGCCGTTCCCGATCCGCGCATGCAGAAGCTGGCGGGTATCGCCGGCTCCAAGGAAAACATTCCGACGCGCATCTCCTTCGTCGATATCGCCGGCCTCGTGCGCGGCGCGTCGAAGGGTGAAGGCCTCGGCAACAAGTTCCTCGCCAACATCCGCGAAGTCGATGCCGTGGTCCACGTGCTGCGCTGCTTCGAAGATGACGACATCACCCACGTCGAGGGCCGCATCAATCCTGTCGGCGACGCCGACACGATCGAGACCGAGCTGATGCTCGCCGACCTCGAAAGCCTGGAGCGCCGCGTCGAGCAGACCCGCAAGCGCGCAGCCTCGAAGGACAAGGAATCGCTGGCCCAGCTTCCGGTCATGGAAGCGGTCATCAAGCTCCTCAACGAAGGCAAGCCCGCCCGTCTTCTCCTGAAGACGCTGGCACCGGAAGAGATCGAGATCCTGAAGGGCCTCAACCTCCTCACTTCGCATCCGGTTCTCTATGTCTGCAACGTCGCCGAAGGCGATGCCGTCGACGGCAACGAGCACACCAAGGCGGTCGCCGAAATGGCCGAGAAGCAGGGCGCTGAATGCGTCATCATCTCGGCTGCGATCGAAGCCGAAGTGGCGCAGCTGCCGGAAGAAGAAGCAACCGAGTTTCTCTCGGCACTCGGCCTCACGGAAGCCGGTCTCGACCGTCTGATCCGCGCCGGCTACCACCTGCTCGACCTGATCACCTATTTCACCGTCGGCCCCAAGGAAACCCGCGCCTGGACCATCCGCCGCGGCACCAAGGCCCCGGCGGCGGCCGGCGTCATCCACACCGATTTCGAACGCGGCTTCATCCGCGCCTTCACCATCGGCTACGACGACTACATCAACTTCAAGGGTGAAGTCGGCGCCAAGGAAGCAGGCAAGGGCCGCGACGAAGGCAAGGAATACGTCGTCCAGGACGGCGACGTCATCCACTTCCGCTTCAACACCTGATTTCGAAACGACAGGACTGCCGCCTGAAGCAGGTCGCGCAAAAGTGTGCAGCGGTTTTGCGGCACCGACATGCGACAGAACAAAAATTTAAAGCGTGGCGAGCGAATCCGAAGGATCGCGACACGCTTTAAGCTGGCGGCAGTCTCTTCTGCATGCCATCAGGCAGACGGCGCACAACGGCGCGCCGAAGCGGCATCCAGCCGGTGCCGATGATGAGAACGATCACGCCCACCGCCAGCAGCGTGATGAAGACGTAGGTATCCACCTGCGCATTGCCCTGGCGGAAGATCCCGTAGAGCGCGGCCCCCAGCGATACCAGTCCCGACGTCACGAAGGCACGTCGGTCGATGATCAACCCCACCAGCATCAGCGCCATGACGGTGATCACCACGACAGGCGTGCGCATCGACACCGTGTCGAGCCCGACGAGCGCCCCTCTCCCGCCGCCGGACAACCACAGAATGCTGTAAAGCAGCACGGGGGCGGCGCCGAGATGTAGCCAGAAGGCAATGTCGGAATTGACGGTCCTGCGCAACGGATCCTTGAGATCGAAGCGCATGGCCATCGCAAACAGGCCGATCGCGCAGGCAACCAGCAGCATCGACTGCACGCTCTCATGGGTGGCCATGTCGAGCGGAGTGGCGCTCAGCCAGTCGAACAGGCGCAGAATGAGTTTCGGCACCACAACCGCCGCCCCCATGATCGCCAGCGCCAAGGCAAGCGGTATCCTGTAGAGCAGATAGAAGAGGCCGAGCACGACGGGGAAGGCCAGCGTATATTGCAGCCCGTCATTGTGGATACCAAGCCCGAAGATGTCGGATGCTCCCAACATCGCCGACACGGCTCCCGTCCACATCGCCAGCGCGACGCAGGTCCAGATCGCCAAAGCGAAAGTCAGCGCCACCGCCGGCAGCGCCAGCCGCTGGCGGCGCACGAGGATTTCGGCAAGCACGATGATGGCGGGCAGCACCGCATAGATGGAGCCGAGGCCCCAGAGCCCGGCAAGCGCCACGACGATCCCGATGGTGATAAGCACGTCGTGGAACCCACGCACGAAGCTCGGCGTCTCCGTGTCGGAAAACGCCACGGCCTGCCCTGTCGTCTCCGCCACCACCGCATCGACCCTGACGCCGCGCTCGATCAGAAACGGCAGAAGCCGATCGGCAACGCGGTCGGGAAGAATGCCCTCCCGCTCGGCCTCATCAAGGATCAACTTCAACTCGGGCATATCGGAAATCTCTCATGAATCATTGAGTTACAATGGATGCTATTGTAATCGTGAACAAACGCCTATGACGCGGAGATGAATTTGTCCGATCAGATCCTGGCCTATGAGGATTTTCATCCCGGCCGCCGCTTAGCGCTTGGACCGGTCACGGTCTCCGCCGCGGAAATCATCGAATTCGCCAGCGAGTTCGACCCGCAGCCAATGCACACCGACGAAGCAGCCGGACGCGCAAGCATTCTCGGCGGGCTTGCAGCATCGGGCTGGCACACATCGGCGATGCTGATGCGCATGATGATCGACAGCTATTTGCTGAATTCGCTCTCCGAGGGCGCGCCCGGCATCGACATCATGGAATGGCGCCGACCTGTCATCGCTGGCGACACGCTCTCCGGTCACTCGACCGTGCTCGAGGCGCGCGCCCTGCGCTCCCGCCCGGGCATCGGCATCGTCAAATTCCGCCACGAGCTCGAAAACCAGCGCGGTGAAACAGTCTGCGTGTCGGAAAACCCGATCATGTTCCGCATGGCCACCGCGACCGAAGCGCAAACGGGAGCAGGCGCATGAGGATGCTCGATCGCTATGCGCTCGGCGAAAAGACCGAGACGGGAAGCTACGCCTTCACCGAGGAAAACATCATCCGCTTCGCCACGCGCTATGATCCGCAGCGCTTCCATGTGGACAGGCAAGCCGCGCGCGAAAGCCTGTTCGGTGACCTCTGCGCGTCCGGCTGGCATACCTGCGCCGGCTGGATGACGACATTCGTCGCCTACTGGATCGCCGAGAGCAAGAAGCTCGCCCGCGAGGGGCACACGCCGCCCAAGCTCGGCCCGGCCGCAGGCTTCAAGGACCTGCAATGGATTCGCCCGGTCTTCGCCGGCGAAACCGTCGATTACGCCGTTACCCTGTTGTCCAGCCGCCCGATGGCCTCACGCCCGGGCCGCATCCTCAACACCATCCTTTGCGAAGGCTATGTCGCGGGCGATCCGGTCGTCAGGTTCGAAAGCAGCGTGCTCGAATTCGAGTAAAGCGTCGGCTGCGTAATCGGCCTCAGTGGCCGGAAAACTCGACCAGCGTGCGCACATCCACGCCAAGCGCTTCCAGCTTGGCGCGCCCGCCGAGATCCGGCAGGTCGATCACGAAGCAGGCCGACACCACCTCGGCGCCCATCTGGCGCAGCAGCTGTGTCGCGCCGACAGCCGTTCCGCCCGTCGCGATCAGGTCGTCCACGAGGATCACCTTCTCGCCCGGCTTCACCGCGTCAATGTGCATTTCCATCTCGTCGATGCCATATTCCAGGCTGTAGGCGATGCGCACGGTCTCGTGCGGCAGCTTGCCTTTCTTGCGGATCGGCACGAAGCCAGCCGAAAGCTGGTGCGCCACGGCGCCGCCGAGAATGAACCCTCTTGCTTCCATGCCGGCGATCTTGTCGATCTTCGTGCCCGCATAGGGCTGCACCAACGCATCGACGGCGCGGCGGAAGGCCCGGGGATCACCAAGCAGCGTGGTGATGTCACGAAAGATGATGCCAGGCTTGGGATAGTCCCGGATCGAGCGAATGCTGGCGGCAAGCTCGGAAGCGATAGTGTCCATTGAAAATTCCGTATTATCGAGAGGCATGTTGGAAGCCCGGCGCACACTATCAATTGCCCGCCGCGCTTCCAACAAAAAACAGCCTCCTCTGGCCGCGCCGGCATGCGGCACGAGCACTCAAGTTCGATAATCAGCGTCGCCTATTCGCCGGCGCGCAGCGTTCGCCCCTGGCCGGCATTCGCGGCATCGCGGATCGCCGCCAGGAAGCTCGTCAGCCCCGCCGAACGCAAGGGCATGTAGGCCTTGCCGCTCTCCCGGCAGGACCGCTTGATGATGCCGGCCGCCGTGTGGCTGATGTGATCGACCGGGAAGACGACGGTCGTTGCCTGCGCAAGCGCGGCCGGCAGAAGCGTCGTGCTGTCCTCAAGGCCGCCATCGTGCAGCAGCAGCGTCACGCCGTGGTCGGACGCAAGCGACCGCAGTCTGTCATAGAGGCTTCGGCGACCACCGACATAGAGCACCGCCCCCTCGCCGGACGACGCCGCGGATGAAGCCATACCGGATGCAAGCATCGTCACGTCATCGCCGACGCTCGACCCGTCGCCAAGAAGCAGCGCCTCGATCTGGTCATTCTCCAACCGCAACTTGGAAAGTTCGGCTTCAGCAAGCTCCGCGCGTTGCTGTTCTCGCTGTGTTTCCTGTCGCGCCGTGGCTAACCGTTCGGCCAACAGCTCCGAGTGAGCGGCATTGGCCGAAGACACCCCGCCACGCGCTTCATCAGCCCGTGCCTCGCCCGAAGACCAGAGCGTGTCACTGGCCGCCTGCGCCCGCCGAAGCGCCTCCCGCACTTGCTCGATCTCGCGCAGCATCTCGACGCGCTCGGCCGCGGCCGCAGCCAGGCGACGCTCCTGCTTGGCGATCTTGTCGTCCTTTTCCTCGCCCTGGCGCTGCAGCTCGGTCAAACGGGCGATGTCGAGCCGGCTCGCGCTGCCGACCAGATGCGACAGCATGTGCACCTCGCCGAAGACTTCCCGCACCAGCTTTTCGTTCGCGGCCGGGTGGGTCATCACCGTCCAATAGGCCCCCGAGATATCGCCGCGATCAAACGCCTCCCGCCAGAACCGCTGGAGTTCCTCGGCACTGTCGATCGATGCCGCCCGCCGGATCATGCTCTCGTGGCGACGATCGAGCGCCTTGTTGAGAAGCTTGCCCGGTACGCCTTTCTGCCCGGCGAGCCATACGCCGCGTGAATGCAGCGCATGATCGCCTGCGCTACGCGCATCGCCCTCGCCCACCTTGATCAGCACCTGGCGAAGCTCACCGGCCGTCAGGCAGGTTCCGATGATCGAGCAATGGAAATGCGAGCTGATCTCCCAGGTCTTCGCCCGCCCGCTGCGCTTCGCCGTCGCGCCAAATGACGGCGCAGACCGTTGCGCGGTCGCCGGCAGCTTGGCGAGCGGAGCATGGGTGGCGTGGTATCCCGACAATAGCGGCATTGCTGAACCTATCGATATATCTCAACGAATACATCGATAGGCCCGAACAAGCGCTCGCGCAAGCCGCATCGCAAACGCGCCTGAAGAAGCCCTATTGAAATGAACGGGAAAGGAAAAAAGAAGAGCAGGCAGGAAAACGCTTCCCTGCCTGCGAAAGCCCTTGGGCTTAGTGGTCCTTGCGGGCGTAGACCGACCGCTTGGTGAGGTAGATCAGCACGGTGAAGATCAAAAGGAAGATCATCACCATGAAGCCGGTGTGCTTGCGCTCGACGAGATGCGGCTCGGCGGCCCACATCAGGAACGAGGCGACGTCCTTAGCGTACTGGTCGACTGTGCCGGCAGTGCCGTCGTCATAGGTCACCTGGCCATCCGACAGCGGCGGCGGCATGGCGAGCACGGAGGCGGCGTGGAAGTACGGGTTGTAGTGCTGGCCCTGCGACACCGTCGTGCCTTCAGGCGGGTTCTCGTAGCCGGTCAGCAGCGAGTAGATGTAGTCTGGCCCGCCTTCCTGGTACTGCGTGAAGATATCGAAGATGAAGCGCGGGAAGCCGCGCTCGACTTCGCGGGCTTTCGCGATCAGCGAGAAGTCCGGCGGCGCCGCACCGTTGTTGGAGGCCGCGGCCGCTTCGGCGTTCGCGAATGGCGACGGGAAGTAGTCCGACGGCACGGCCTTGCGGCTGTACATGTCGCCGGCAGCGTTCGGGCCGTCCTGCACTTCGTAGTTGGCGGCGAACGCCTTGACCTGCGCTTCCGAGTAGCCGAGATCGCCCAGCATGCGGAACGGCACGAGGTGCATGGAATGGCAGGCGGCGCAGACTTCGGTGTAGACCTTCAGGCCGCGCTGCAGCTGGCCCTTGTCATAGTGGCCGAAGGGACCGGCGAAGGTCCAGTCGACCTCCTTCGGCTCCTTCAGCGGATAGTGCGGGGTCGCCGCCTCGTGATGTTCGGCGGGCTTTGCCTCCTGTGCGACAGCCGCGCTCCCGAGACAGCCGACGACTGCGAGTGACAGGATGCTTGCAACAAGCTTTTTCATGATGTGTGTTCCCTCTCGCCGCCCGCTCATGCCTTGGCCGCTTCGGCAGCGACCGACTTGTTGCGCTTCTCCAGCACCGCCTCGGTGATCGAGTTCGGCACCCGGCGTGGCGTCTCGACGAGACCCAGCACCGGCATGACAACCAGGAAGAAGGCGAAGTAGAGCAGCGTGCAAATCTGCGAGATCGTGGTGTAGAGGCCTTCCGCCGGCTGCGAACCGAGCCAGCCGAGGATGATCGCGTTGATCACGAACAGCCAGTAAGCCATCTTGTACCACGGGCGATAGACCGCGGAACGAACCTTGGACGTATCGAGCCACGGCAGGAAGAACAAGACGATGATGGCGCCGAACATGACGAGAACGCCAGCCAGCTTGGAATCGATCGGTCCAATGTTGAAGGTGATCGAACGCAGCATCGCGTAGAACGGCAGGAAGTACCATTCCGGAACGATATGCGCCGGCGTCTTCAACGGGTCGGCCGGGATGTAGTTGTCGGCGTGGCCGAGGAAGTTCGGCAGGTAGAAGACGAAGTAGGCGTAAACCAGCAAGAATACAGAAACGCCGAGCGCATCCTTGAGCGTCGCGTAGGGCGTGAACCGCACCGTGTCCGTCTTGGTCTTGACCTCGACGCCGGTCGGGTTGGTCTGGCCCGTGACGTGCAGCGCCCAGATGTGCAGAATGACGACGCCGGCGATCACGAAGGGCAGCAGGTAGTGCAGCGAGAAGAAGCGGTTCAGCGTCGGATTGTCGACAGCAAAGCCGCCGAGCAGGAACTGCTGCACCCATTCGCCGACCAGCGGGAATGCCGAGAAGAAGCCGGTGATAACGGTGGCGCCCCAGAAGGACATCTGACCCCAGGGCAGAACATAGCCCATGAAGCCGGTCGCCATCATCAGGAGATAGATGAGAACGCCGAGGATCCAGAGGATTTCGCGCGGCGCCTTGTACGAGCCGTAATAGAGGCCGCGGGCGATATGCAGATAGACCGCGACGAAGAAGAAAGACGCGCCGTTGGCGTGCATGTAGCGCAGCAGCCAACCGTGGTTGACGTCGCGCATGATCTTTTCGACGGAATTGAAGGCAACGGATGTTTCCGCCGCATAATGCATGGCGAGCACGATGCCGGTCAGCATCTGCACGATCAGCATCACCGACAGCATGGCGCCGAAGGTGTAGGCGTAGTTCAGGTTGCGCGGAACCGGATAGGCGACGAAGCTGTCATAGACGAGACGAGGCAGCGGCAGGCGTGCATCGATCCACTTCTCAAGGCCGGTTGATGGCTCGTAGCTGGAATGGCCACTCATAAATCAGTCCCCCTCAACCGATTTTGATAACTTTGTCGGAAACGAACGAATAGGTCGGAATCGCGAGATTCTGCGGCGCCGGGCCTTTCCGTATGCGGCCGGCCGTATCGTAGACCGAGCCATGACAGGGACAGAACCACCCGTTGTATTCGCCGGCCTGGCCGAGCGGAACGCAGCCAAGATGGGTGCAGGACCCGATCATGACGATCCAGTTTTCCTTGTCCTTGCCGGCCGAACGGTCGACACCCGTTGCCTGCGCATCGGCGGCGAGGTTGGCGTTGCGCGCGATCGGATCCTTGAGCTCCGCCATCGGAACGTCATCTGCAGCCTTCACTTCCTCAGGTGTACGGTTGCGGATGAAGATCGGCTTGCCGCGCCACTTGGCGGTGAGCGACATGCCAGGCTCGAGGCTCGACACGTCGACTTCGATGGAAGCCAGAGCCAGCGTCGACGCGTCGGGACGCATCTGGTCGATAAACGGCCATGCGACAGAGACGGCGCCGACGGCGCCTGCCATACCCGTGGTTAAATAAAGGAAATCACGGCGTGTGGGCTCGCTAGAGACCCCGCCTGTCGTTTCGTGTTCGCTCACGGCTTAACATCCTCTGCCCAAATTTCACGGAATTTTCCGTGCCATCCCTCCAAGGCGACGAATCTGTCATACAGATATTCGAACTTAGATTCCCCACCCACTAAGCCGCGTTCTATTATCGATCATCAATTATGTCCAGCCTCGGCAGGGCAAGTGGGCACAATGTCGCGCCCCTTGAGAGTTGATTCTTTAGGACAATCGCGTGGCTGCAACAGTGTTGCGTTGCAACATATCCAGCCGCGTGTTACGTCGCCGAAATATTACTCGCTCACGCCCGGTGCCATCCTATGAGACACACTTTATTCTGCGTGGGCAGTGTTCTCGTCTCGCTGCTGCTTGCCGCCATTTCTTTGCGTTATCTCACGCACACTTGGCTGCTTGCCTTCGTGTACAGCTTTCAGGTCCATTTCGCGCTGGCCGGGCTTGCCGCAAGCCTCGTCCTGATCCTCATCAGGCGCCACTGGTACGCCTATCTGCTGGTAACGGCGTCGGTGGTGCTTGCCGCCCACGGCGTCCTGATGCTGAAGGAATTCGAGGCCGCCCCGCCCACGACTTCGTCGCGCCCGCTCATTCGCCTGATGTCTTTCAACATCGAGAACGACAATTTCGAAAACAGCCGCCGTATCGCCGACGCCGTGATCGCCTCCGGCGCCGATATCGTCAATATCCTCGAGGCCATACCGCTGCTTCAGGAACTTCCCCGGCTGTCCGCGACCTACCCCTATCGCATCGGCTGCGGCGTCGGTACGCCGGGATGCGATACGCTTGTCCTCTCCAAACGCCCTTTCCTGGAGCAGGGGGTGAGAACCCTTGGCGATCTCTGGCCCAACCGTCTCGTCCAGGTGACGATCGATGTCGACGGAACGCCGGTGCACCTCGCCTCCGTCCACCTCGCCAAGCCCTATTTCGACGGCTTCCAGATCGATGAACTCTGGGATTTGCGCGGGATCGTCAAAAGAACGGACGGGCCGCTCATCGTCGCCGGCGATTTCAACTCGGCCATCATCGATCCGCATATCCAGGATTTCGTCCGCGCGACCGGCCTGAACACGGTCTTTCCGGAGCCTGCGACATGGCCGACCCGAGCCGGCAAGCTCGGCATCGCCATCGATCACGTACTCGCCCGCCCGCCGCTGCGGCTGATGTCGGTCAGGCAGATCGGCGACAATGCCGGCTCCAACCACTACGGGCTGATGGCAGAGATCGCCATCGATCGCTGATAGCGCCCGCCTGAACGCCTAGACCTCTTCCAGATCAGCCGCCAGGAAGCCGCCGGATTGCCGCGCCCAGAGCTCCGCGTAGAGCCCGCCATCGCGCAGCAGCGCTTCGTGCGTACCCTCCTGGATGATGCGCCCCTTGTCGACGACGATCAGCCTGTCGAGCGCTGCGATCGTCGACAGTCGGTGCGCGATCGCGAGAACCGTCTTGCCGTCCATGATCCGGTTGAGGTTCGTCTGGATCGCCTCTTCCACCTCTGAATCCAGCGCCGACGTCGCCTCGTCGAGAACCAGGATCGGCGCGTCCTTGAGCATCACCCGCGCGATCGCGATCCGCTGCCGCTGCCCGCCCGAAAGCTTGACGCCGCGTTCGCCGACATGCGCGTCGAACCCCTTGCGTCCCTGCTGATCCTCCAGCCGCTGGATGAAGCCCAGCGCTTCGGCCCGACGCGCCGCCTCGATCAATCCGGCCTCGCCGGCATCCGGGCGGCCGAAGAGGATGTTGTCGCGCACCGAGCGATGCAGCAGCGACGTGTCCTGGCTGACGACGCCGATCTGCATCCTGAGCGATTCCTGCCTGACGCCGGCGATATCCTGCCCGTCGATCAGGATCCGCCCACCTTCGAGATCGTAGAGCCGGAGCAGAAGGTTCACGAGCGTCGATTTGCCGGCACCCGAGCGCCCGACAATGCCGACCTTCTCGCCGGGCGCGATGGTCAGCGAGAAATGATCGATCACGCCGCTGCCCTTGCCATAGTGGAAGGACACGTCGTCGAAACGGATACCGGGCTCGGCGATGACGAGATCCGGTGCATCCGGCTTGTCGACGAGACCGAGCGGTTTGGAGATCAGCTCCGCCGAGTTCTGGATCGTGCCGAGATTGCGCATGATGCCGTTGAACTGCGTCATCAGGCGACCGAGCAGGAAGTTCAGCCTGAGCACCAGCGCCAGCGAAAACGCGACGGCGCCCGAGCTGATAAGCCCCTTCAGCCACAGATGCACGCTGAGCCCGGCCATGGTCACGATCATGATGCCCGAGAGCAGCGCCATGGAGGCGCGAACGCCGGTGATGAAGCGGGTGAAGAGCAGCACGGTCGCCTGAAACGCATCGAAGCCCTGCCGCATGTAGCGATCGGTCTCTTCGTCCCTGGCAAACAGCTTCAGCGTCTGGATATTGCTATAGGCATCCACCATGCGTCCGTTGAGCATCGAGGCGGATTCGGCCGTATCGCGCGAGTGGCGCCGGATGCGCGGCACGAAATAGCGCGCCAGAACCCCGAAGGCCACCAGCCAGCAGAGCACGACCACCGCCAGCGACAGGTCGAGCCGCGCGACAAGCACCAGCGTCGTCGCCGCATAGATGCCGACGAACCAGACGCTCTCCATCAACGATGTCACGAGGTCGCCGGTCGCCTGCCCCGCCGACCATACCTTGGTGACGATCCGCCCGGAGAAGTCGCTCTGGAAGAACGACAGCGATTGCCGCGACACATGCAGGTAGGATTGCCAGCGGGCGAGATTGTAGAATCCCGGCGTGATCACCTGCTGATCGACCAGCGCGATTATGAGCTGCACGATGAAGCGCACGAGGCCGATAAGGAAGAGCATGCCGAACAGCTCGAAGCCATGCGCGGCAAGCAGGCCGTGCCAGCCGACGTCGGGCTTGATGCTGGCGAGAATATCGACGACCCGCCCGACGAACCAGAACAGCGCCGCCTCGATCGCGGCCGACATGCCACCGAGAACCAGCATGGCGATGAAGGGGAGCTTGGCCTGGCCAATGTAGAACCAGATAAAGCCCGTCGTCGACCGCGGCGGCTGAATATTGTCGCGCGGTTGGAAGGGATCAATCCAGGTTTCAAAGGCACGAAAGAGTCGATTTAGGAGCATATTTGCGATATAGGCTTATCCGCCGGATGGGGAAAGCAATCCGTTCGCCGGACCAACCTTATATTTTGGTAATGATTGGTAACATCGACGGCATCGTCGTTGAATGAGACATGTCCCGCCACAATGTGGGAATAGCATGAGATTTCACGGGAGACGGCCACAATGCAAAAAAGGACACTCGTGTCGAGCATACCGTTGCCTTTGGCGGAAAGACTCGATGCGGTCATAGAGCAGCTCGGCGTAGCGCACGACCAGGTCGTGGCGGAAGCCGTTGCCGCTTGGATCGATAATGAAGAGCAGCGTCGGCTCATGGCGTTGCGTACCCTCGCCTTTGCCAGCAGCATGGCGGTCGAAGGCCATCGCGTCATGGACTGGGCGGACAGCCTGAGCGCCGACAGGCACTGAGAAGATACATCCAAGCGACTGATTACAAAATAAAAACGCCCTCCCGATATCCCAGGGAGGGCGTTTTCAATTGTGAGTTAGGTCCAATCGTCAGGCGTAGGCGCGGGCAACACGGGCACCGAGCGCGCGGGCCGGCGAATGAACGGCCTGGTGGCTCTCCTGCGATGCGACACGCACCGCCGCAACCTCTTGGGCAGCGAGCTTGAACCGCGAGAGGAGTTCGATCAGCGCCGCGGCTTCCCGCGCCAGGCTATGGGTCGCCGCCGTCGTCTGCTCGACCATCGCCGCATTCTTCTGGATGCCCTGGTCCATGTGGTTGACGGCCACGTTGATCTCGCCGAGGCCGATCGCCTGTTCGCGCGAGGTGCTGACGATCGCCGACACGTTGCCGTTGATCTCCTGCACCTTGGAAACGATGACCGAAAGCTGTCGGCCGGTCTCGCCGACGAGCTTCACGCCCTGGCGCACCTGATCGCCAGACTTGGTGATGAGCGCCTTGATCTCCTGGGCCGCGCTTGCCGAACGCTGCGCCAGCTCGCGCACTTCCTGGGCGACGACGGCAAAACCCTTGCCCGCTTCACCGGCGCGTGCGGCCTCGACACCGGCATTCAGCGCCAGCAGATTGGTCTGGAAGGCGATATCGTCGATGACCCCGATGATGTTGGAAATTTCGTTCGAGGACGTCTCGATCGCCTCCATGGCCGCCACCGCCTGCTCGACGATCACACCGGAGTGCTCGGCGCCGCTGCGGGTCGTCTCGACCAGTTCGCCCGCCTGCCCCGCGCGCTGAGCCGAATCCCGCACCGCGGTCGTCACCTGCTCGAGCGACGACGCCGTCTCCTCGACGGAAGCCGCCTGCTGCTCGGTGCGCTTCGACAGATCGTCGGCTGCCGCGCGGATCTCGTTGGCGCCGGCATCGATCTTGCGGGCGTTTTCGCCGACCACGCTGAGCACGCGCTCCAGCCCCTGAACGGATTCGTTGAAGTTGGTGCGCAGCTGGTCCAGCTGGCCGGCGAAGCTCTGTTCAAGACGGAAGGTCATGTCGCCGTCGGAAAGGCTCTTCAGCCCGCGCGCCAGATTATCGACCGCGAATGACACCTCCGCCGCCTCGCGGGCCTTCTGCTCCTCGCGCGCGATCCGCTCGCGTTCGCTCATCGAGCGGGTGGCTTCCGTCTCCTGCTCAAGGCGTTCGCGCTCCAGGGCGTTGTCGCGGAAGACAGCAACGGCGGCGGCCATCTCGCCGATCTCGTCGTGGCGACCCGCATAAGGAATGGCGGCATGGTTGTCACCCGCCGCCAGTGCGTTCATCGACTGCGTGATCGCGCCGATCGGCCGGGTCACGCGAACGAGGCTGAGCACCGCCGCGCCGATCGCCAGAAGCACGGCGATCGCTACTCCGGCGAACGTTGCGATCGTCACGACCTCGGTCGTGTCGGCCGCGGCTTTCTTGTCGTTGTCGGCGGCGGCGCGATTGTCGGATATCATGCCCAGCAGCATGTCGCCGGCGTCGTTACCCATCGGCGTCATCTTCTCGATGACAGCCTTGGCATCGCTGCTTCGCGCGCCGACGAGCAGGCTTGCGACCTGGTCGCCGAGCTTGTCGTAATCTGCGATGATCCCCTTGAGCTGCTCGAAGCGTGGGCGGGGACCGGACGATTGTGCGGCTTCGAATGTCGCGATCGCGTTCCCGCGGGCCGCGGTCGCCGTCTTGATCTTGACCAGCAGCGCCTTCTGCTCCTCATCGCTGACGGCGGCAAACAGCGCCAAATAGAGGCGCCGGACGTCGGACATGCGACGTTCCATCTCCGCGATCATCAGCGACTTGTCCATCCGCAGGCTGATGCTCTCGGCCTGGCTGTTGAGCTGCCACACCGACCGCATGCCGGCTGCGCCCTGGGCGATGAGGATGATGACGATGAAGGCAAAGAGAGCGGGCAGAAGAATCTTGATCTTGAGAGAGCTCATGGCTGGCACCTGAAAAGTTTCAAAGAACGCTTAAGTCTATGAAACCCTTCTGCCAGCCTCCGCTAAACAAAAACTTACCACCAGTGCGTGCTTTTATCAGTGACGCAACGAGGCACTGCAGAAACGCCGCGCCACTATTGACGCCTGTCAAGTTCCCCCGCCCCGCGCGCATGGCGGAGCGGGGGGAAGCCTGTGTTATTCCGCCGCAGCCTCTTTCTGGACGCCGTCCTCGTCCGAGTGATCGGCAAGGAAGCCGCCCGACTGGCGGTTCCAGAGATCGGCATAGACGCCGCCCTGCTCCACCAGTTCGACATGCGAGCCGGCCTCGATGATCTTGCCCTTGTCCAGCACGACCAGCCGGTCCATCTCCGTCAACGTCGACAGACGGTGGGCAATCGCGATGACCGTCTTGCCCTCCATGAGCGCGAACAGGTTCTCCTGGATCGCGGCTTCGACCTCGGAATCGAGCGCCGAGGTCGCCTCATCGAGCACCAGGATCGGCGCGTCCTTGAGGAAGACACGGGCGATCGCGATACGCTGGCGCTGGCCACCCGAGAGCTTCACGCCGCGCTCGCCGACCTGCGCATCAAGCGCCTTGCGCCCCTGCATGTCGACAAGGCCTTCGACGAAGTCCCAGGCATTGGCCCGCTTGGCGGCCTCGATGATCTCCGCGTCGGTCGCGTCCGGACGGCCATAGGCGATGTTGTCACGGATCGAGCGATGCAGCAGCGACGTGTCCTGCGTGACGACGCCGATCAGTTCGCGCAGGCTCTCTTGCGAGACATGCGAGATGTCCTGACCGTCGATCGTGATGCGGCCGCCTTCGAGATCGTAGAAGCGCAGCAACAGGTTCATCAGCGTCGTCTTGCCGGCGCCGGAGCGGCCGACCAGACCCACCTTCTCGCCCGCCTTGATGTCGAGCGACAGGTTCTCGATGATGCCCTTGCCCTTCCCGTAGTGGAAGCCGATCCGGTCGTAGTGGATCGCGCCCTTCTTGGCCGTCAGAGACGAGGCGCCAGGCTTGTCGGTGATGTCGTGCTCTTTCGTCATCATCTCCATGCCGTCATAGACCGTGCCGATATTCTCGAACAGCGCCGAGACTTCCCACATGATCCACTGCGACATGCCGTTGACGCGCATGGCAAGACCGATGGCAATCGCGATCGCGCCGACCGAGATGCCACCGTTCAGCCAGAACCAGATCGACAGGCCCGAGATCACGAACAGCGCCACGCAGTTGTTGATGTAAACAGAGGCGTGGAACATCGTGACCTTGCGCATCTGCTGATGCACGGTCTGCAGGAAGCCGTCCATGCCCTCCTTGGCATAGGTCTCCTCGCGGCCCGCATGCGAGAACAGCTTCACCGTCGCGATGTTGGTGTAGCTGTCGACGACGCGGCCGGTCATCAGCGAACGCGCATCCGCTTGCATCGCCGCGATCTTCCGCAAACGCGGTACGAAGTAAGCGACGATGGCGATATAGACGCCGAGCCATGCCAGGATCGGGATCATCAACCGCCAATCGGCCGCCGCGATGACGACGATCATCGAGATGAAGTAGCTGACGACATAGACGAAGACGTCGAGGATCTTCATCACCGTCTCGCGCACGGCAAGCGATGTCTGCATCACCTTGGTGGCCACGCGTCCGGCGAACTCGTTGGCGAAGAAGGTCATGCTGTGCCGCATCAGGAAGCGATGCATCTGCCAGCGGGCGATCATCGGATAGTTCCCGATCAGCACCTGATGCATGATGACGGAATCCGCCACCGCCGCCAGAGGCAGGCCGATCAGGATCAGCGCACCCATCCAGTAGAGCTTGTAACCCTCGGTCTCGAGGAAGGTCTTCGGATCGGCATGCGTCAGCCAGTCGACGATATTGCCGAGGAACTGGAACAGCGCGACTTCGCCGACCGCAATCAGCATCGTCAGCACCGCCATGGCCGCAAGCCACGGGGCCGCGGGCTTCGTATAGTGCCAGCAGAAGGCAAACAGCCCCTTGGGAGGAACGCCGGGCTCCTCGGAGGGGAAAGGATTGAGACGCTGTTCAAACCAGCCAAACATGAAAATGCTCCGAACTTCAGCGTTCCTGCCCTCGCCGGCACAGACGCGCAACGGCTTATATGGGCAGTGGACGTTCAAGGGACGAGGCCAACATGGCCGCGCAATGGATTACGAAAGGGAAATCAGAAAGAAAAGGACGCTTCAGGAGCGTCGGGTCGCCATGATCCGCGAATTGGCGGACGGGAGGCTGACATACGGCAATGCATTCATCTTGACGCTCCCTTGTTGGCGATTGAAGATATGCACCGATAACGCGAAATTGATGGGTTTTCCAGCCCAAACTTGCCGAAAGCCGAAGATTCGCGCCCAAAAAGCAGGCTGTTGCACCAATACCGCACTTGCACTAGGTCAGGCCGGACAGAAGCGATCAAACGGGGCGATCATGGCGGACCTCAGAATAGCACTCTACCAGCCCGATATTCCTGGCAACACCGGCACCATCCTGCGGCTCGCCGCCTGCCTCGGCTTTGCCGTCGATATCATAGAACCCGCCGGTTTCGACATCTCCGACCGCAATCTCAAGCGCGCCGGCATGGATTACATCGCCGCCGCCGCCCTCACCCGCCATGTCAATTTCGAGCAGTTCGAAGACTGGCGCAAGACGACGGGCCGCCGCCTCGTGCTGGCCTCCACCAAGGCATCCGGCCGCTACACCGACTTCCGCTTCCACGCCGACGACATCCTGCTCTTTGGCCGCGAGAGCGCCGGCGTGCCCGATCATGTGCACGACACCGCCGACGCCCGCATCCTGGTGCCGATGGTCGAGGGCCAGCGCTCGATCAATGTCGCCGTATCGGCGGCGATGATCACGGGCGAAGCCATGCGCCAGACCGTCTGGTCGTGAGCCCGCCACGGAAATGCCGGTTCAGCGGCGCATAATGTCGCGAACGGCGTTGTGAAATTGCCGATCAGGCGTATAATTTTTAGCCGGGCAAACAAAAAATCGGGCGATATGCCTATATTTCAATGATTTGCCGCAACCAGAGAGTCGAAAAACGCGCCACTGAAGGCGCCAAGAGATAGAAAAAGACAAGCCCGCATGGAATCCACAATCGTCATGATCAACCTGTTCGGCGCCGTAGCCCTGCTGCTGTTCGGCCTGTCGCAGGTGAAGGATGGCGTATCGCGCGCTTTCGGCGCGCGGCTTAGGACCGGGCTTGCCTCCGGCACCAAGAGCGGCCTGCGCTCCTTCGTCTCCGGTTTCGTTGCGACCATCGCGCTGCAGAGCTCCACCGCAACCGCCCTGATGGTCGCCTCCTTCGTCGAGCGCGAGCTGGTCAAGCCGCGCATGGCGCAGATCGTGCTTCTGGGCGCCAATGTCGGCACCGCCGTCACTGCCTGGATCGTCGCGACGGGCATCGAGTGGCTGTCGCCTCTGGTCATCCTCGCAGGCATCGTGCTCTATCGCGGCGGCTCGCCCTCCCGCCAGGGCGGCGGTCAGGCGCTGATCGGCATCGGCCTGATGCTGCTGTCGCTGCACCTCTTGAGCAGCGCAACCGAGCCGATGCGCCAGTCGCCGGCGCTCTCGGCCTTCATCGGCCTGCTCGACAATGCCTGGCCGGTGGCACTCGCCTTTTCGGCCTGCATCGCCTTCATCTCCTCCTCCAGCCTCGCCGCCGTCGTCCTCATCCTGTCGCTGGCCTCGACAGGCATCCTGTCGGCCGGCCTTGTCATCGTGCTGGTGCTCGGCGCCAATCTCGGCGGCGCCATTCCGCCCGTCATCGCCTCGCTTTCAGGCCCGGCCTCGGTCAAGCGCGTCACGCTGGGTAACCTGATCGTGCGCGCCATCGGCTGCCTGATCGCGCTGCCGCTCGCCGGCTTCGGCGCCGATCTCCTCGAAACCCTGCAGCTGTCTCCCGCCAAGCTCCCGGTCGACGCCCATCTTGGCTTCAACCTGCTGCTTGCGGCCCTTGCCTGGCCCTTCTCGCGGCTGTTGTCACGCCTTATGCTGAAGCTTGTCCCCGAGGACGAGCAGGCCGACAACGCGCCGCGCTATCTCGATCCGCAGGAACTCTCGACGCCGGTCGTGGCGCTCGCGAGCGCCACCCGCGAAGTGCTTGGCGTCGGCGACCTGATCGAGCGCATGCTGCAACGGGCGGCCGACGCCTTCGAGCGCAACAACATGTCGAAGCTGACGGAGATCGCGAGCCTCGAGAAGCGCGTCGACAGCCTGCAGCAGGAAGTGAAGATCTACCTCTCCAAGCTCGGCCGCGGCGGCCTCAGCGAAGAGGACGGACGCCGCTCGATCGTCATCATCGACTACGCCATCAATCTCGAGCATATCGGCGACATAATCGAAAAGGGCCTGCTGCCGCAGGTCGCCAAGAAGGTCTCGCTCGGTTTGAAGTTCTCCGAGGACGGCTACGAGGAGCTCAGCAAGCTCTTCCACCTGACGCTGGAAAACCTCCGCATCGCCCAGACGATCTTCGTCACCCGCGATTTCAATCTCGCCCGCCAGCTGATGGAAGTGAAGGTGGAAGTGCGCCGCATGGAGAAGCAATCCTCCGAGCGCCATCTGGAACGCCTGCGCGACGGCCGCGCCGACAGCCTGCAGACGAGCTCGCTGCATCTCGACATGCTGCGCGACCTGAAGCGCATCAACGCCCACATCGTCTCGGTCGCGCATCCGATCCTGGATGAGAGCGGCCTGCTGATCGAAAGCCGCCTGCGCGACGCCGCCGAATAATTCTCAATCGGCCGATGGCAGACGCCGCATGGTGAACTCGATCTGGTCGCCGTCGAGCTGCCGCCAGCTCTCGACCTCCGTCCAGTAGGCGGCCTTGGGATATTCGTCGAACCACTCGCGGGCCTTTGCGCGCGCATCGAGCAGCGCCAGACAATAGGTCTGCCGCACGAACCGGTCGTTCTTGCGCGGCGTGCCCTCGGCCCGGTGCTTGGCAATCCTTCGTTTCAAGCCGTCAAATGACGGCGGTCCTGGGATCTTCGTCATACAACCTACCTCTAATGCAAAAGGTAGTATCGGCGCCTGAATATTGCGAGTCGAATCTGAAGCCTGCTCACCAACGCCGTTCGGCTGTTGGCGCTATGCCAAACGACCTGCTATCAGGGGCGATTGAAGCGGGTGTGACTCGAATTTTGCCCGCGCGCATACCGGAGACGACGACTATGGAACGACCCGAACTTCCGATCGGCCTGCCCGCGGATATCGAGGACAAGAAGGAGATGGCCCGCACCTGGTTCGAGGGCCTGCGCGACCAGATCTGCGCCTCTTTCGAAGCGATCGAGGATGAGCTCGCAGGGCCGCTCTCGGATCGTCAGCCCGGCCGTTTCGTCGCCAAGGACTGGAAGCGCGAGAACGGCGCCGGTGGCGGCGGTCGCATGTCGATGATGGAAGGCCGCGTCTTCGAAAAGGTCGGCGTCCACACCTCCACCGTCTATGGCGAATTCAGCGCCGACCTGCGCGCCCAGATGCCCGGCGCCAAGGACGATCCGCGCTTCTGGGCCTCCGGCATCTCGCTGATCGCCCACCCGGTGAACCCCAACGTGCCCGCTGTGCACATGAACACCCGCATGGTGGTCACCTCCAGCCGCTGGTTCGGTGGCGGCGCCGACCTGACGCCGGTGCTCGACCGCCGGCGCACCCAGGAAGACGACGACACAAGACTGTTCCACAAGGCGATGGAAATCGCCTGCCGCAGTCACGCCGGCGTTGCCGATTACGATGCCTACAAGAAGTGGTGCGATGAATACTTCTTCCTCAAGCACCGCAACGAAGCGCGTGGTACCGGCGGCATCTTCTACGACTGGCTGCATTCGAGCGAGGAAGCCGGCGGCTGGAGTGCCGATTTCGCCTTCACCCGCGATGTCGGCCGCGCCTTCGCCATGGTTTATCCACGGATTGTTCGCTCCAACTTCAATAAACAGTGGACAGAACAAGATCGTGAAGAACAATTGATTCGCCGTGGGCGATATGTCGAGTTCAATCTGCTATATGACCGGGGAACGATCTTCGGCTTGAAAACGGGTGGGAATGTCGAGTCCATTCTCTCATCGCTACCCCCCGCCGTTCGCTGGCCGTAACTGGGAGGAAAGATCGGTAAACTGCGTGTGAGAGGCTTTCAATAAGCGGACCGGATACCCATTTCATGCATGTACGCGTTCAACAATCGGAGGAGGATTGTCATGACGATACAGAGTGGAACACCGGCGACGGCAGGTGCTCAACAGCCACCCCGCCCAATTGACACACCCGAACTGCTCAACAGGCTGGCCGAAGCGCTGAAAGCCAAGAGCGGTTCCGATCTGCCCCTTTCCTGCTTTGTGGAACAGGTCAAGCTTCAACTCGCCGGCGGCCTGTCCGCCGAGGAGCTGTCGCGCCGCGCCAAGGGCCAGAACAACAGCGCCCACACGGATTGCTACCGCGCATGGGCGATGCCCGAGTAATCGGGCTCACCGTCCGGGGAACGGACACATCAACGATCGCGTGAAACACGCGATCCCCACGGCCGGTGCGACAACCGGCCGGAACCTTCCCGTCCCTGGAGCATTCCCACAAAACGCATAAGCGTCATTGAGAACTCAAGTCAGGAGGAGACGATGAGACTTTTCGAATGTGGAACGCTGGTCCCCGGATGCAGCTGGCACACACGCGCAAGCGACGACGCCGAAGTCGTACGCCGCGCCGTCGACCACATGAAATCCGCGCATGGCGAAACCATCATCCGCGAAAACATGGTCGACAACATCAAGGCACGCATCCGCAACGAAGCGAACGCGGCCTGATCATCTGACGCGGTCGCGTTATTTCGCGCGATCAGAAAGCCGGGCGAGCAAGATCGCCCGGTCGGAGGCGAAGTTCTCCTCCACCCATTGCTGTTCCAGCGCGGCCAGCGTCTCTCCGACCTGCCGGCCCGACGGAATGCCTGCTGCCATCACATCCCCGCCATTGACGGGAAAGCTCGGCTTGACCCAGGCTGCGGCATGATCAAACAGCTTGTTCAGCCGCGCCGATCGCGCCATCTCCGCCATGTCGCCCTCGGCCTTGCCCCGCGCCACCGCAAGCGCCAGCTTCAGCCGCGTTGTGATGCCCTCGGCACCATTGCGATAAAGCAACCGATCAAAGGCCGCCATCGACATCTCGTCGTTGATGGGTGCTGCATTCGCCCACGCCTTGAAGACCGCCGCTTCCGCATTGGCAAGCTTCAGCCGCGCCGCCATCGCCTCCAGCCGCTTGGCGTCAGGTGGCACGATCGCGGCGAGCCTCAGCAGCGGATCGGGCGTCCAGCCGAGCGCCTTCTCGGTCGCGATCAGCGCCGGGATCGCGTCGATGCCCCACTTTTCCGTCTCCGGCAGAATTTCCGTCAGCGCGCCGACGGTGCGCATCCACAACAGCGCGCGCCCCGGATCTTCCGCCGACAGCAACTTGCGCATCTCCGACCACACCCGCTCGGCAGACAGCGTCGAAAGCTTGGAGCGGGCAGCAGCAGCCGCCCGCAACCCATCCGCATCCGGCCGCCCCGAGCCGTAATAGGCAAAGAAGCGGAAGAAGCGCAGGATGCGCAGATAGTCTTCCTTGATCCTCGTCGCCGCGTCGCCGATGAAGCGGATGTTTCGCTTCTCGATATCGACAAGCCCGCCGACGAGATCGACCACCTCGCCGTTCTCGCCCACATAGAGCGCGTTGATCGTGAGGTCGCGTCGCTCGGCATCCGTCTGCCAGTCCGTGCTGAATGCCACCGTCGCCCGACGCCCGTCGGTCTCGACATCGGCGCGCAACGTCGTCACCTCGAACGGCTTGCGGTCGATGACGAGCGTCACCGTGCCATGCTCGACGCCCGTCGGCACTGCCTTGATCCCGGCCTGGTTGGCGCGTTCGATCACCACGTCGGGCGTCAGCGTAGTCGCCACGTCGATATCGCTGACCGCGAGCCCCATCAGGCTGTTGCGCACGGCGCCACCCACCACGCGCCCCTCGCCGCCATCGGCATTCAGCAGCGAGAAAACGCGCTTCAGCGCCGGGTCGTTGAACCATGCTTCGTGAGCAAGGTTGGTCATGCGTAGAGCCTTTCGTAAAGCGTGCGGACAATGCCCGCGGTGATGCCCCAGATCATTCTGGTTTCATAGGGCATGCGATAGAAATGTCGGTCGAGCCCGTCGATCATGCGCTTGTCGCGAATGTGGTTTCCAGGCGCCATCAGGAAGGAGAGCGGCACCTCGAAGACATCGTCGACCTCGTCGGGATTGAGCTTGAGATCAAAGCCGGGCTGTACCACCGCCAGCACAGGCGTGATGCGAAACCCCGTCGAGGCAAGATAAACAGGCAGCCGCGCCACCGTCTCGACGAACGAACCCTTCAGCCCGATCTCCTCGTCGGCCTCGCGCACGGCAGCCTGCTCGGGCGTCTCGTCCGCGCCATCGATCTTGCCGCCGGGAAAGGCGATCTGGCCGGAGTGCTCGCGCAGCGTCGAGGTACGCTTGGTGAAGATCACCCGCGCCTCGTCGCCATCATCGATGACAGGCACCAGGACAGCGGCATCGCGGAGCTTGAAGGTCTCCACCTTGGCGACGATCTCGGGGTTCAGGATATGGTCGCCATGCTCGCGCCACGACAGGTCGACCGGCCCGCCCATTTGGTGCATTGCCCGGCGTCTGAATTCGGCTGCGGAATAAAGCGCGCCGTCTCTGGTCTGAACCTCGATCATCGCGACAGCGCATCCAGCTCGGCCGCCGGCATGACGGGAAAGGTCTCGCCGCCGGATCGCAGGCAGAACATCTCGACGCCATCGACATCGATTGTCTCGCCCAGTTCCACGAGCTGGTACATGACCGCCCGCGACACCAGCGCTTCCAATCGCCCCCGTACATGCAGGTATGGCTTCAACTCATTGTTATCGCCGTGGATGACAAACCTGATCGGATGCGCCTTGCCAGCCTCGATGACATCGCCGACATTGGTGCGAAAGGTCAGCACCGCCTGCCCGTCCCTGACGGAGGCGTTCATCTCGACAGCGAGGAACGGCGCATCGACGATCCGGATACCGACTTTTTCCACAGGAGTTACGAGGTATGTCTTGCCATCCTCATCCTTGCGCAGAACCGTGGAAAACAGCCGCACGAGCGGCGCCCGGCCGATCGGCGTCCCCATGTAGAACCACGTCCCGTCGGCGCGGATCTCCATATCGATATCGCCGCAGAACGGCGGATTCCATTTCTCGACGGGCGGAAGACCGCGTTTCGCATCGCCACCATCGCCCGCGGCGCGCGAAATCAGCGCGGCCAAATCCGCGGCATCGGTCGCTGCCTTGATCTCTTCGGTTGCCATTGTTCCGTCTCTGTTTGCACTTAACGCAGGAATGTCACGAGATAGTCATTCGAAACGAACTTGTCAGCCCGCAACATCTTCATAACTCTATCGGGTATGAGGCACACGTGTAAAAGTCCGACGATTCGCGACGAATGAGATCAGCCGCTGGAGAGATGCCTGATGGGTATGATGAAGACCGAAGCCCCCCTCGATGAAAAGGCGATCGTCGCCGCAGCAGAAAAAGCGCTTGCCGATATCGCCACAGTGAGGAGCGAGGTCTCCAAGGTGATCTTCGGCCAGGAGAGCGTCGTCGAAAACACGCTGCTTGCCGTGCTCTCGGGCGGCCATGCCCTGCTGGTCGGCGTTCCCGGCCTCGCCAAGACCAAGCTGGTCACCACGCTCGGCGAAGTGCTCGGCCTCGGCGCCAACCGCATCCAGTTCACGCCCGACCTGATGCCATCCGATATCCTTGGCTCCGAAGTGATGGACCAGGACGAGACCGGCCGCCGCTCCTTCCGCTTCGTCAAGGGCCCCGTCTTCGCCCAGCTGCTGATGGCCGACGAAATCAACCGCGCCTCGCCGCGCACCCAGTCGGCGCTGCTGCAGTCGATGCAGGAGTATCACATCACCGTCGCCGGCCAGCGATACGACCTGCCGACGCCCTTCCACGTGCTCGCCACCCAGAACCCGCTGGAACAGGAAGGCACCTATCCGCTTCCCGAGGCACAGCTCGACCGCTTCCTCATACAGGTCGACGTCAACTATCCCGAGCTCGCCGCCGAACGGCAGATCCTGCTCGACACCACGGGCCTTGCCGAAACCAAGCCGCAGGCAGTGCTGAGCGCCGAGCGCCTGATCGAGATCCAGACGCTGATCCGCCAGATGCCCGTCAGCGACAAGGTGGTCGACGGCATCCTTGCGCTCGTCCGCTCCGCCCGCCCCGGCCAGGGCAACGCCGCCACCGACAAGAACGTCGCCTGGGGCCCCGGCCCGCGCGCCGGCCAGGCGATGATGCTTTGCGCTCGCGCCCGCGCGCTCTATGAAGGCCGCCTCGCCCCATCGCTCGACGATGTCCACGCGCTGGCCGAACCCGTGCTGCAGCACCGCATGGCGCTGACCTTTGCCGCCCGCGCCGAAGGCATGTCGGTGCGCGACGTGATCGCCGGGCTGGTCAAGCAGGCCAAGGGCTAAGCTCAGGAAGGAAGCCTCACGCGTGGCATCGATCGGACAGACCGTCACTCCGACCCCAGGCAGCGATGCCCTTGCACGTGCAAGGCAGCGCGCCAGCCTGTTGCCGGATTGCCTCGTCGAGGCCAAGCGTATCGCCAACACCGTGATCGCAGGCTGGCACGGCCGCCGCAAGCGTGGCATCGGCGAAAATTTCTGGCAGTTTCGGCCCTATAGCGAAGGCGAAAGCCTGGCGCGCATCGACTGGCGCCGCTCTGCCCGCGACGACCACACCTATATCCGCGACCGCGAATGGGAAGCGGCCCACACCATCTGGCTCTGGGCCGATATGTCCCCGTCGATGATGTACAAGTCGACCTTCGGCAGCGTCTCGAAGGAAAGCCGCGCATTCGTCATCATGCTGGCGCTCGCTGAAATCCTTGCCCGCTCCGGTGAACGCGTCGGCTGCCCCGGCGTGATGGAACCGATCTCCGCCCGCAACGCCGCCGAGCGCCTGGCGGTCGCGCTGATGCATGCGCCCCTCACCGGCGGCCTGCCCGATACCGCCATGATCCGCGGCTCGAGCGATCTCGTGCTGATCGGCGATTTCCTCGATGATGCCGAGGCCGTGATGGCCCGCATCGGCCCGCTCGCCCGACGTGGCCTGCGCGGCCATGTCATCGAGGTGGCCGATCCCGCCGAGGAGCTGTTTCCCTATACCGGCCGCACCGAGTTCACTGATCCCGAGACCGGCTCGAAGCTCACCTCCGGCCGCGCCGAGAATATCCGCGACGCCTATACGCGCGCCTATCTCGGCCGCCGCGATGGTCTTGGCCAGAACCTGCGCCACCTCGGCTGGACCTTCATCAGCCATCGCACCGATCACCTCGCCTCCGAGGCGCTGGTCGCCGTCCACATGCACCTCTCGGGCATGCCCGGGAAAGCAACGCATGGAGGCCAGCTGTGAACGCGCTTCCCTTCGCCTTTGCCTATCCGGCCATTCTCGGCGCCCTCGTGGCGCTTCCCGTCATCTGGTGGCTGCTGCGCCTGACCCCGCCGCGCCCGAAGACGGAAGTCTTTCCGCCACTGCGCATCCTCGCCACCGTTTTGAAGCGCGAGGAAACGCCGGCGCAGAGCCCCTGGTGGCTGACGCTGCTGCGCATGTTGCTCGCAGCAGCCGTCATCCTCGCCATCGCCGATCCGGTATTCAACCCGCGCACCAGCTCGATCGCCGCGGGCGGCCCGCTCGTGCTCTTCGTCGACAATGGCTGGGCGACCGCGCCCGACTGGGAACGCCGCGTACAGACCGCCGAGGCGTTGATCGACGACGCCGATAGCGCCGGCCTGCCCGTCTCCATCACCTTCACCGCCGATCCAAGCAACGATGCCGTCGCGGGCACCGCCGCCGTCGCTCGCGAAAAACTGCGCGCCGCCGAGCCGCAGCCGCTTGTCCCCGACCGCCAGCGCGCCTTCGAGGCGCTGCGTGCGGCGCTGAACGGCGTGCATCCCGGCACGCTCGCCTTCCTGACCGACGGTGCAGCCGCCAACGACAACGACGCGACCGTGCGCCAGCTCTCCGACCTGCAGCCCGGCCAACTGCGCCTGATCGCCGGCGACGCCGCGCAGACGGTTGCAATAACAGGCGCCAACAACGCCGCCGACGCCATGACCGTCACCGCGACCCGCCTCGACGGCGCCTCGGCCGCCACCCTGCCGCTGACCGCCCAGGACGCGCAGGGCCGCGCCATCGCCTCGGGCTCCGTCTCCTTCCAGCCCGGCCAGTCGGTGGCCTCAGGCTCGATCACCGCCCCCTTCGAGATGCGCAACGACTTCGCGCGGCTCAGCATCGACAACCACGCAACGGCCGGCGCCGTCCACCTGCTCGATGACGGCTTCAAGCGCCGCCGTGTCGTGCTTCTGTCCGGCGAGGCCAGCGACAGCTTCCAACCGCTGCTGTCGCCGCTCTATTACATCCAGCGCGCCCTGCAGCCATATGCCGACCTGATCGAGCCGAACGCCCCCGATCTCGCCACCTCCATTCCCGATCTTCTGGCGCAGAACCCCTCCGTCATCGTCATGGCCGATATCGGCCGCCTGCCGCAGGAGACCTATGATCCGCTGCAGCGCTGGATCAACAATGGCGGCACCCTCATCCGCTTCGCCGGCCCGCGCCTCGCCGCTGCCCCCGCCGATGATCCGCTGGTGCCGGTGACGCTGCGCCAGGGCGAGCGCGCGCTCGGCGGCGCGCTTTCCTGGGCCGAGCCGCAACAGCTTGCCGAATTCCCCAATTTCGGCCCCTTCGCCGGCATGGCGCGCCCGACCGACGTCACCGTCAAACGCCAGGTGCTGGCGGAGCCGACGCCGGATCTCGCCGAGCGCACATGGGCGAGCCTCGCCGACGGAACCCCGCTGGTAACGATGAAGCCGATGACATCAGGCCGCATCGTGCTCTTCCACGTCAGCGCCGAGGCCACATGGTCCGACCTGCCGATATCAGGCAATTTCGTCGAGATGCTACGCCGTCTCGTGCAATTGTCGCGCTCCGGCGGTGTCACCTCGCAATCCGGCGGCGCCACCACCGCCGAAGCGCTGCCGCCCTTCCGGCTGCTGACCGCCAAGGGCGCGCTCACCACCGAGACCGGCGCGGCGCGTCCGCTGATCCCCAACGCCAAGGCCGCCCCTGTGGCCAGCTTCGAAAATCCGCCGGGCCTTTATGGCTCCGAGGAAGGGTTCACAGCCTTGAACGTCCTGCCCGCAAACGCCGAACTGAAACCCCTCGATGCCTCGGGCGTGACGCTGGTGCGCGAAGGCCTGATCGGCGGCGAGACATGGTCGGCCAAGCCCTCGCTCTTCCTCATCGCCTTCCTGCTCCTGCTTGCCGACAGCCTGATCGTCATGTTCATGAGCGGCGCCTTCTCGCGCCTGCGCCCGGCCGCCCGCACGGCCGCGATGATCGCGGTCGCCGTCAGCGCCGCCTTCCTGGTGCAGCCCGGCCAGTCGCGCGCCGACGACAGCAAGCCCGGCGACGAGCAGATCTTCCAGCGGCTCGACAACACCCACCTCGCCTACGTCGTCACCGGCGAGGCCGAAGTCGATCGCATCTCCGAGCGCGGCCTCGAGGGCCTGACCGAATATCTCACCTTCCGCACGACGCTGGAGCCGGCCGCCCCCGTCGGCCTAGACCTGACAAAGGACGAGCTCTCCTTCTATCCGATCATCTACTGGCCGATCTCGGCCACCGCGCCCATGCCGTCGGCCGCCTCGATCAACCGCATCGACGCCTATATGCGCGCCGGCGGCACCGTGCTCTTCGACACCCGCGACCAGTTCAGCGCGCTCGACAACAGCGGCGGCAGCAGCGCCAATGGCGAGCGCCTGCAGCAGATCCTCGCCAATCTCGACATCCCGCCGCTGGAGCCGGTCCCCTCCGACCACGTGCTGACCAAGTCCTTCTATCTTCTGTCGAGCTTCCCCGGCCGCTATGCCGGCAGCCCGCTCTGGATCGAGGCGCGCCAGGACAACCGCTCCAACAACGCCAAGTCGGCGGCAACCGCCGATGGCGTCTCGCCGATCCTGATCACGGGAAATGACTTCGCCGGCGCATGGGCCGTGGACGACAATGGCGTCCCGCTGCTGCCGACCGTACCCCCTGACGAGGCGCAGCGCGAATACGCCTACCGCAGCGGCGTCAACATCATGATGTATATGCTCACAGGCAACTACAAGACCGACCAGGTCCACATCCCCGCCCTCCTCGAACGGCTGGGGCAGTGACATGACGGTTGATTTCGCGCCCTTCATCCCCTGGCCACTGCTTGCCGGCCTGACCGTCATCGTCGTCGCCATAGCCGCACTCGCCATCTTCAGGGGCGTACGCGGCGCCTGGATCCGCACCGTCGCGGCGCTGGCGCTTTTGGCAGCGCTCGCCAATCCGCTGCTGATGCAGGAAGACCGCGAGCAGCTCTCGACGGTCGTCCCCGTGATCGTCGACCGCAGCCAGAGCCAGCAGACGCCTGAGCGCATCAAGATGACCGACGACGCGCTGGCCGCGCTGAAGGACCGCCTCGCCCGCTTCCCGAATGTCGAACCGCGCTATGTCGACGCCACGGAGCCAGAAGATTCCAACGCCCCCTCGACGCGCCTCTTCAACGCGCTGTCTGCCGCCGTCGCCGACGTGCCGCCCGCCCGCATCGGCGGCGCCATCATGCTCACCGACGGCCAGATCCACGACGTGCCCGGCGTCAACCAGGCGCTCGGCTTCGACGCCCCAATCCATGGGCTGATCACCGGCAAGGCCAACGAATTCGACCGCCGCATCGAGGTCATCAAGGCGCCGCGCTTCGGCATCGTCAACGAGGAGCAGCAGCTGGTGCTGCGCGTCTTCGACGATGGCCCGAGCCCAGGCGGCACCGCCGACGTGACGGTCAAGCTCAACGGCAACGAGATCGCCACGCTGCAGGCAACGCCCGGCCGCGACACGCCCTTCTCCTTCAAGGTCGAGCGCGGCGGCAGCAATGTGCTGGAATTCTCGGTCGCCGCCCTTCCCGGCGAAGTGACGCAAGCCAACAACCGCGCCGTTCACGTCATCGACGGCATCCGTGAGAACCTGCGCGTGCTGCTGGTCTCCGGCGAGCCGCATGCCGGCGAGCGCGCCTGGCGCAACCTTTTGAAATCCGACGCCTCCGTCGATCTCGTGCACTTCACCATCCTGCGGCCGCCGGAAAAGCAGGACGGCACGCCGATCAACGAACTGTCGCTGATCGCGTTTCCGACCCGCGAGCTCTTCGTCGACAAGATCAAGGACTTCGACCTGATCATTTTCGACCGCTACCAGCATCGCGGCGTGCTGCCGATCCTCTATTACGATTACATCGCGCAATATGTCGAAAACGGCGGCGCGCTGCTGATCGCAGCAGGTCCCGAGCATGCCGGCCCGGATTCGATCGCGCTGACACCGCTCTCCTCGGTTCTCCCCGCCGCCCCGACCGGCCAGATGGTCGAAAAGGCCTTCTATCCGCGCCTCTCCGACGAAGGAAAGAAACACCCCGTCACCCGTGGTCTCGACGGCTCCAACGACGAACCGCCGCATTGGGGCCGCTGGTTCCGCTCGGTCGGCGTCGAGCCGCCACAGGGCGAGACCGTCATGGTCGGCGCAGACAACAATCCGCTCCTGGTGCTGAACCGCGCCGGCCAGGGCCGCGTCGCCATGCTCCTGTCCGACCAGGGCTGGCTCTGGGCCCGTGGCTTCGAAGGCGGCGGCCCGCACGTCTCGCTCTATCGCCGCGTCGCGCACTGGCTGATGAAGGAACCGGCGCTGGAAGAGGAAGCGCTCACCGCCCGCGCTTCCGGCCGCACGCTCGAGATTACCCGCCAGACCATCGGCGACAATCCCGGCAACGCCGCCGTGCGCTACCCCTCCGGCAAGACCGAGACGCTGCCGCTCGTCCAGTCCGAGCCCGGCCTCTTCAAGGCCGAAAAGCGCATGGACGAAATCGGCCTCTTCGAGATCCGCAACGGCGAAATGAGCACACTCGTGCATGTCGGCGCCGTCGATGCGCCGGAGTTCAAGGCGATGATTTCGACGCCCGACGTGCTGAAGCCGATATCGGACAAGACCAGAGGCCTCGTCGCCCGCGTCTCGGACACCGACGGCAATGTCGAGATCCCGCCGATCCTTCCCGTGCGCGGCCAGATCCGCGTCGCCGACGACGACCGCATGCAGATCCGCCTGACCAACGAGACGGTGCTGAAGGGTATCAACACGCTGCCGCTCTTTGCGGGCTTCGCCGGCGTCGGCATCCTGCTCCTCGCCTTCGGCGCCATGTGGTGGCGCGAGGGCCGCTGACGCGATGCCGCAACTCGAACTGACCGCCACACCCTCCCCCGATGACCTCGCGGTCATCGGCGAGACCCTCACCGCCTTCAACCACGCCGACGTCGGCCCAGCCGATCGCCAGACGCTGGCGGTACTGATCCGCAACGAGGATGGAACGGTGATCGGCGGCCTCTCCGGCTACACCGCCTGGGGCTGGCTCTTCACCCAGCTGCTCTTCATCCCCGAAGGCCAACGCGGCACCGGCCTCGCCGGCCGGCTTCTGACAATGGCCGAAGAGGAAGCCGCCAATCGCGGCTGCCACGGCGCCTGGATCGACACCTTCAGCCCAACGGCGCTCAAGGCCTATCTGAAACAGGGATACGAGATCTTCGGCGAACTGCCGGACTTCCCGAAGGGCCGCACACGGACGTTTCTGCGCAAGGCGCTGACGCCTTCTGGTGCTGGCGCCGAATAGCGGAGCCTGTCGCTCGCTTTAGAGATGCGCGATCTTGGCCTCGACCTCGGTCAATCGCGACTGAACCTCTTCCGCGATGCGAGATGCATGCGATGCATCGCGCAAGGCTGTCAGCACCTCATTGTACTGCCCCACCACATCGATCTGGGTTCGCTTGAGGTCGTTGGCGCGGTCGTCAAGCAGCCTTTCGGTCTCCTCAAGCCGAGCCGAGATCGCCTCCAACCGTCCTGAAGTCTCGCTGTGATGCCGGAGCGCAAGCTCATGCAGGCTGTTCATTTTGCGATTGAGCTTGGAGATTTCTGTCTCGACGGTGCTGAACTTGTCGATAGCGGCTTCGACCATGCCCAAGGTCCGTTTCTGACCATTGAACATGGCTTCCATAATCGCCAGCATTTTTGCCGTCTCGCTATCGGTCACGCGCGTCGATCCTTCTGCCTTATTTCAATATGGCATTGCGGCATGCAAAGAACAAGAAAGCGCCCCCTTAGGCGATTGACACCTGCCGCGTCTCCGAATCGATCGCAACGGCCGCCAGCGCCGAGATCACGAGAAAGCCGGCGAAGAGGCCGATCGCAACGCCGAGCCCTTCGGAGACGACAAGCGCCATCAGCGACGGTGCAAGCAGTCCACCGAGCCGCGCGACCGCGCCCGCCGTGCCCATGCCGGTCGCCCGCACCGCGGTCGGGTAGAGCTCCGGCGTGTAGGCATAGAGTGCGCCCCACGTGCCGAGCAGCGCGAAGCTCATGATCAGCAGCGACGCCCCGACCATGATATCGACGCTGGAGACGACGAACAGCAGGCATCCCGCCGCCGACAATAGGCAGAAGCCGATCAGCGTCGGCTTGCGGCCCCAGGCCTCGACGCCATAGGCGGCGAGCGCATAGCCGGGGATCTGCGCCAGCGCCACGAAAACCAGGAAGCCATAGCCCCGGACGAAGCCGAAGCCGTCGCCCGCAAGCTTCGCCGGCATCCAGGTGAAGACGCCGTAATAGGAGACCGACACCAGGAACCAGATTGCCAGGATCATCACGGTGCGACGGCGAAGCGCGCCCGAAAACACGCCTTCGGAGGCCGCATGCGACGGCGACACCAGCTCGTCGTCGGCGCCGAGCGCGGGCCTGCCGTTCGCCACCAGCACCCGGTTGATCGTCTTCTTCGCCTCCTCGCCGCGCCCCCCACGCAAGAGATAGAGCGGCGATTCCGGCACGAACAGGCGCAGACCGAGCCCGAGGATGGCAGGCACCGCCGTCACCGCGAAAATGTAGCGCCAGGCATCCTGAACGCCCGCGACACTGGCAGCCCATGCCGCAAGCGCGACGATCAGCGTCCCGATCGCCCAGAAGCCCTCCAGCGCCACCAGCCAGCGGCCACGGCTTTTCGACGGCAGGAACTCCGCCATCATCGCGTAATCCACCGGCAGCGTGCCGCCGACGGCCACACCGGTGAGAAAGCGCAGGACAAGCAGGATGGTGAAACTCGGCGCGAAGACCGATAGCGCCCCGAACACCGCATCGCAGGCGACAGTGAGCAACAGCACATTGCGCCGCCCGACCTTGTCGGCCAGCCGTCCGAAGGCGTAGGCGCCGATGAGCATCCCCAGAAAGAACAGCGTTCCCGTCTGCAGCGCCTGCGGCACCGTCAGCCCGAAACTCGCGGCGATCGAGGCAGCGGTAAAGCCGACCGCCAGCACCTGCATCGCATCCGCCGTCCAGACGAGACCAAAAATGCCGAGAAGCCGCCGTTGAAACGGTCCGGTCCCCGCGCGATCAAGCGCCTCGTCGATTGAAATGCGACTCATGCCCGCCCCCCTCAAGCCTATGAAAGACCACGCGAAGCGCGGCCTCCGTCATAGCTCAATAGAACAGATGGCCTATTTGCGCCAGCCGATCGTGCCCTTCAGCCGGCCATGCACGTCCTCGCCGAGCGGCACGACAAGCACCCGGCCCGGATCGACCGGTCCCGGAAAAGTCAGCGCGTTATAGGCGACTTTCTCGAAGCCGAGCGGCCCGTAATAGGGCGGATCGCCGACGAGGATGACGGCCTCGGAGCCGTTGCGCTTGGCCGCTTCCACCGCGATCCGCACAAGCTCGCGGCCTATGCCGCGGTTCTTGTGCGAGGGGCGAACGGCAAGCGGGCCGAGCAGATGGCCGGGCACGTCGCCGGCCATGACGGGTGTCATCCGGACCGATGCGATCGTCTCGCCGTCATCGGCGCAGATGAAGGACAGCGACAGGTCATGCGGCCCCTGCTCGCGGATGCGGGCGGCGGCGCGTGTGTGCCGGCCTGGGCCGAATGCTTCTTCGTTGATGTGTTCGATAGCGGCGTCGTGCGACGCGTCCTCAGTGAGGTAGACCAGATCGTGCTTGTGCATGAAGAGACAGAAACCGGATAGACAAAATGATGGGTTCTCGAACACGCCCTTGGGCGTTCGGGAGCATCAGCGTCGTCGCAGGGTTCTGTATGCGCACATCAAATCGGGTTCCTGAAATCGTGGAAAGGCCGATAGCAGGAAAAAAATCGGTCGTCTATGGGAAAACGTCGCGGTCGATGCCACCGCCGCCTGAAACGGCGGCGGCAGCTGATATCATCCCCTCGCCCAGCGCTCGACCGTCTGGCCTCCGAACAGCCGGCTGGTCGGCATCTGGAAGATGAAATAGGGGTTGAGCAGCGGCAGCGCGCTTGCCTGCTCCAGCCTCTCAAGCATCGCCTCGTCGAGATCAACATCCAGCGAAGCGACGTTCTGTTGCAGCTGCTCCACCCGGCTGGCGCCGATCAGCACCGACGAGACGCCGCCGCGCCGCGCCACCCAGGCGAGCGCGACTTCGGCGGCCGACCGGCCGATCTCGGCCGCGACTGAGGTCACCACATCGACCACATCGAAATTGCGCTCGGTAAACAGCATGCCGCCGAAAGGATTGTCGCCGTTCAGCCGGCCGTTGCTGCCGCTTTCCGATGTCTCCGAGGTCTTGTCCGGCAGCGCGGTGGCCCGCCCGGCCTCGGCCAACATCTCGCGGCCGTATTTGCCGGTCAAAAGACCCGCCGCAAGCGGGCTCCAGGGCACCATGCCAAGCCCGAACTCGGCGCCGGCAGGCATGAGGTCGAGCTCGACGCCGCGATCGATCAGCGAATAGGCATATTGCAGGCCAATCGGCTTCGGCAGCCCGTGCGCCTCGGCAAGCGTCGCGATCCGCGCTACATACCAGGCGGGCGTGTTGGAAAAGCCGTAATGCAGGATCTTGCCGGCGCGCACCGCATCGGAGAGCGTCTGCAGGACTTCATCGGCCGGCGTCGTCTGGTCCCACACATGCATCCAGTACATATCGATATAGTCGGTGCGCAGCCGCTTCAGCGATCCCTCGATACCGAGGCGGATGTTCTTCGCCCCGTTGCCGCCCCAGAGCGGTGTGCCCGCGCCGCGCGGAAATCCCGATTTGGTCGCCACCACCAGCCGGTCGCGCTGCCCGCTGTCGGAGAGAAACGCGCCAAGCATCTCCTCGCTGCGGCCGGCCGAATAGATGTCGGCCGTATCGATGAAATTGCCGCCGGCATCGACATAGGCGTCAAACAGCGCCCGCGAAGTCTGCTCGTTGGCGCCCCATCGCCCGGCGCCGAAGGTCATGGTGCCAAGCGCCAGCGGGCTGACGATCAGTCCCGAGCGGCCGAGGGTGCGATAGCTGGTAAGGTCCATATCCGTGCTCCTTGTTCACCCCCACCATTTAGGCCGGCGGACCCCACGGGATTAGCGGTTGCCTGTCGCATGAACTTGTGAGCAGAATGCAGTAATGGAACGCGGAACGCTCAACGATCTCCTCGCCTTCGCCGCCGTCGCCCGCGAGCGCAGCTTTACCCGCGCTGCCGCCGTCCTCGGCATGTCGCCCTCGGCGCTCAGCCACGCGATGCGCGGGCTGGAGGAGAGATTAGGCGTCCGGCTTCTCGCCCGCACCACCCGCAGCGTCGCGCCAACCGAGGCCGGAGAGCGGCTGCTGTAATCGCTCAACCCGGCGCTCTCCGATATCGAAGGCGGCCTCGAGGCGCTGGCCGAATGGCGCGACAACCCCTCCGGCACGGTCCGCATCACCACCTTCGCCTACGCCGCCAGAATGGTGCTCGTGCCGAAGCTCCCCGCCTTCCTGCTTGCCCATCCCGAGATCAACGTCGAGGTGATCATCCAGGACGGGCTGACGGATATCGTCACATCAGGCTTCGACGCCGGCATCCGCCTCGGCGAAACGGTGGCGAAGGACATGATCGCGGTGCGCGTCGGGCCTGAACTGCGCACCGTCGTGGTCGGCACACCCTCCTATTTCGCACGCATCCCGCCACCGGAAACACCCTACGATCTCGAGCGCCACGCCTGCATCGGCTACCGGCTGACGACCTCGGGCGGGCTGCTTCCCTGGGAGTTCGAAAAGGACGGCAAGGAGATCAAGATCCGCACCAGCGGCCCGCTTATCGTCAATGATGGCGAGCTTCCGGCAGCAGCCGTGCGCGCCGGCGTCGGGCTCGGCTATCTGATGGAGCACGACGTGGCCGACGAGATCGCGTCGGGCGCGCTGGTGCAGGTGCTCGACGACTGGTGCCCGCCCTTCCCCGGCTTCCACCTCTACCACCCGAGCCGCCGCCAATCGCCGCCGGCGCTGCGCGCGCTGATCGCCGCCTTGAGCGTCAAGTAGCAATCGCATCGCAGGGCGCAATCATCACGTGACGCACTGTTCAATCATTGCCCCACTGCAAAATCCGCCCAAGCGCGATATCTAACGGGCAACCAAAGATCGAAGGAGTAGACACCATGGGTATGCTGGTCGACGGCGTCTGGCAGGACGTCTGGTACGATACGAAGGAGACCAAGGGTCACTTCAAGCGCGCCGCCTCGCAGTTCCGCAACTGGATCACGCCGGATGGCAGCGCCGGTCCGTCGGGCAAGGAAGGCTTCAAGGCCGAGGCCGGGCGCTATCATCTCTACGTATCCCTTGCCTGTCCCTGGGCGCACCGCACGCTGATCTTCCGCAAGCTGAAGCGGCTGGAAGACCTGATTTCGGTCTCCGTCGTCGATCCGCTGATGCTGGAAAAGGGCTGGGAATTCAAGGTCGGCGACGGCGCCACCGGCGATCCGCTGTTTAACGCCAAGGCGCTCTCCGACATCTATGTGAAGGCCGATCCGCACTATTCCGGCCGCGTCACCGTGCCCGTCCTGTGGGACAAGAAGACCAACACCATCGTCAGCAACGAATCCGCCGAGATCATCCGCATGTTCAACAGCGCCTTCGACGCGCTGACCGGCTCGACCACCGATTTCTACCCGCAAGATCTACGCGGAGAGATCGACGATCTGAACGCGCTGATCTACGACACCGTCAACAACGGCGTCTACAAGGCTGGTTTCGCCACCGCCCAGGACGCCTATTCGGAAAGCGTGCTCAAGCTTTTCGAAACGCTCGACATGTTGGAAGACCGCCTCGGCAAGGGCCGCTATCTCCTGGGCGACCGGCTGACGGAGGCCGATTGGCGGCTCTTTACAACGCTGGTGCGGTTCGACCCTGTCTATGTCGGCCACTTCAAGTGCAACGTCCGCCGCATCGCCGACTATCCGAACCTCTCGGCCTATCTGCGCGATCTCTACCAGACATCAGGGATCAAGGAGACGGTCGACTTCCGCCACATCAAGGACCACTACTACCGCAGCCACAAGACGATCAACCCGACCGGTATCGTCCCCGTCGGCCCAGAACTGGAACTTGACCGCCCGCACGGCCGCGGCGAGCGCGCCGCCGCTTAATTAGGCCGCCCGACCTACCAGACCTGGTCGGGCTGCCGCTCTCCGGCGATCTCGGCAAGACGACGGTGCGTCGACGCCGTCGTCCCCTCGGGTAGCGCGTCGAGCGCGAAGAAACCGCATTCGACGATCTCACGGTCCGGCAGCCTCGGCGCCGTCTGCTCGACCTTGGCACGGTAGAACACGACATGGTCGCGCCGCGTGGCCGAGGTGTTGAGATAAACCTGAACGAGCTCCGGCCGTCCGACAATCACGAGATTGCCCTCCTCGCGCAGCTCCTTGACCAGCGCGTCCTCGGCCGTCTCGTTGCGCTCGATACCGCCGCCCGGCATATGCCAGCCGGGCACGTAGCTGTGCCGCACCAGAAACACATAGCCCCTGTCATCGAAGCAGGCGGCGCGCACGCCCATGGTCATGCCGCGCGCGAAGGCGAAGTAGATATGCACCACGCGCATCATCAGGCGCGATTGCCAGTGGCGGATTTCTTTCACGCGTCTTCCAATTCCATCAATCCGTTCAAGCAGATGTGCGAGGAGATGTGTTTGAAATACGGCTGCCGTGAGCTATGTGTGCAACCATGTTCAAGCTCGCGCACATTTCAGACGTCCATCTCGGGCCGCTGCCCCACATCTCTTTCCGTGAACTCTTTTCCAAGCGTATCACCGGCTTTGTGAACTGGCATCGCAATCGGCGCAAGCACCTTTTCGGCGGCACGCTGGATCTCTTGCTCGACGATATCCGCGAAAAGCAGCCGGATCACATGGCGATCACGGGCGACCTCGTCAATCTCGCAAGCGGACTTGAAATCCGCGCCGCCGCCGGCTGGCTGCGCGAGCTCGGCGATCCCAAGGACTACTCCGTCGTGCCCGGCAATCACGACGCCTATGTGCCCGGCGCCTACGAAAAGTCGATGCGCGCCTGGTACGATAACGTACGCGGCGATCTCGCGCCTGCCGAATGGCAGGAAAACAAGCACATCTTCCCCTATCTGCGCATTCGCGGAAAAGTCGCGATCGTCGGCTGCTCGACGGCGGTGGCAACGCCACCCTTCGCCGCCAGCGGCTTCTTCGGCGAACGACAGGCCCGCGAGACCGTGAACATGCTGCGCGCAGCCGGTGAAGCAGGCCTGTTTCGCGTCGTCATGATCCACCATCCGCCCATTCGTGGCGCCACATCCTTCCACAAGCGCATGATCGGCATCCGCCGTTTCGCCGCCGTCATCTCCACCGGCGGCGCCGAGCTCGTGCTGCATGGCCACACCCATCTGAACACCGTGCACTGGCTGCGCGGCCAGACCGGACCGGTTCCCGTCGTCGGCATCGCCTCGGGCTCGCAAGGCCCCGGCGGTTCGAAGCCGCCCGCCGCCTACAATCTCTTCAGCATCGACGGCTCCCCCGGGGCCTGGAGCCTCAAGGGCGAACGCTTCAGCCTCAGCCCCTCGGGCGACGACATCAACCCGGAAAGCGTCGATATCTTCAGGCTTTAGCGCCATTTCCGGAATCAGTTTCGCGGCAAGTTGAATCACTGCGCGAACTCAGGCGAAAAACGATAGATCGGCGCCGATCGCCTCTTGGTATTTCCCGATCTAGGCGTACACTCCTTATATTAGCGATCTTATATTCGGAGACGTCGCATGCCATCCACGACCCGTACGCTCCGAGGCCTGGCGCTCGCCGGCTGCCTCGCCCTCACCTTCTCTGCCACCGCCTTCGCCGCCGGCGAAGAGACCGACGAAACCAAGCCGCCGCCAAAGACCGAAACCACCACCAAGTGCGCCGACGGCAAGGTCTGGGACAAGAAGAAGAAGGAATGCGTCACGCCGAACAAGCAGACCTTCAACGACGACGATCTCTACAAGGCCGCACGCGAATTCGCCTATGCGGGCCAGTACGACAACGCCATCACCGTGCTCAACCTCGCCCGCAACCAGAACGACCCGCGCATCCTGAACTATCTGGGCTACGCCAACCGCAAGGCCGGCCGGATGGAGCTTGGCATGTCCTATTATCGCAAGGCGCTACAGGCCGACGGGAACTATATTCTCGCACGGTCATATATGGGACAAGCTTTGATGGAACAGGGTGATGAGCAGGGCGCGCGCGTGCAGCTGGTCGAGATCCGAGACCGCGGCGGCGAGAACACTTGGGCCTACCGCTCGCTCCTTCAGTCGCTCCACGGCTACAGGACCTATTGAGCCCGAGGGATCACCCGAAAAAAGCTTTGGGAACCCGTGAGATAAGTGGCCTTTTGCTTGCGAAGCAGCGGCGATTTGTTTCATAAAGGACACAGAGACGATATAATTCGCACATGCGCCAGGTCACGGCTCCGTAATGGCTCCCGATACCAGGCATTCACCTTGGGAAAACCATGCGTCAACCTGTGACGACCATCGATATCAGACGCGATCTAGTGGGTCTTCTGCCCCGGTTGCGGCGGTTCGCGATGACGCTCGCGGGTGATGCGGCTGGCGCCGACGAACTCGTCCAGGCCGGCTGTCAGCGGGCGATTGCCAAGAGCAATCAATGGCAGGGCGAAGGCCGGCTCGACAGCTGGGTCTACACGCTGATGCGCCAGCAATGGAGCGAGGACCACCGCAAGCGCAAGCCGCATGCGGTCAACAAGACCAACGTCACCGATATCCGCACAGCCACGCGCGACCGCGCCGCCATCATCGATTCCGACGCGATCCACCGGATGATCGCGGAGATGCCCGAGGGCATCGCCAGCGCCTTCCTGCTGGTATCGATCGAAGGCCATGGCTACCAGCAGGCCGGCGACATCATGGGCGTCGCCCCCACCCTCATCATGTCGCAGCTGGCGCAGGCGAAACTGCACTTTGCCAGCCTCGCCGACGACCATTCCCACAGGTTCTGATTTGCTCGACTTCAAGAAACTGCCGCTCGATGCCCAGCTGACCGCCCTTCTCGATGGCGAGACGACGCCTGAGCAGAAGCACGAGCTGGAACAGCGCCTGGCAACCGACGACGGCGCGCGGCGGATCTACGACAAGCTGCGCAACGGCGCCGATTTCGGCAAGCGCCGGCTCGACGACATACTGAAGGAGCCGGTTCCGCTGGCGCTGGTGCGCTCGATCAAGAGCGTGCAGCCGCCCAAGGCCCCCGTCGCGCCGCGCCAGTCGCGCCAGCCGTTCAAGTTCGCGCCCTCGGGCCCGCAGGCGCTGGTGGCCGCCATCGTGCTTCTCATCGCCGGCTGCGGCATCGGCTATATCGTCGGCGCCGGCCATACCGCGTCGCAGACTGCGCAGGCCGTCGATGCCGCGCAGACCAGCGAAGCGACGGAATGGCTGGGCGACATGCTCGCCAACCAGAGGCTACTCGCCCGCCAGCCGCGCCACATCTTCGAAGTCCCGGCCACGCAGCCGGAAGAGATCTCCACCTGGCTCACCACCTCCGTCGGCGTCGCCTTCCGCGTCCCCGATCTCGTCTCCGAGGGATGGACCTTCCAGGGCGCCCGCGTGACGCTCGCCGGCGGCCGCCCGGTCGGCCAGCTGGTCTACACCAGCTCCGACGGCGACCTCGCAACCATCGCCTTCCGCAAGGACAACCAGCCTGAAGACGCCGAGGATTTCAAGGAAACGATCCGCGACGAGATCGGCCTGGTCACCTGGCACAATGCTGGCACCTCCTACATGCTGATCGGCCCCTCCTCCGAGGCATCACTCAGCCAACTCGCCATGCAGATCGCCACCGCGATTTGAACCGCCAGATTTAAAGCGCGCATAAAAAAGCGGGCGCCGCATGCGACGCCCGCTTCATGATTCCGTGGTCTACGATCAGGCCTTGCCAGCCCTCACATCAAGCACCCGGTTCGCGGCCGAGACGATCGCTTCCAGCGATGCGCCGACGATGTTGGTGCTGATGCCGGCGCCGAAGAGCTTGCCGCCGGGATAGGACGTCTCGACATAGGAGATGGCGGATGCATTCGAGCCGTGCTGCAGCGAATGCTCGGAATAATCCTGCACCGCCATCTCGACCCCGAGATACTCCGAGAGCGCATTGATGAAGCCATCGATCGGGCCGTTGCCGCGCCCTTCGATCGTCTTCGTCACACCGTTATCGGTGATCTCGGCGGAAACGACGCGAACGCCCTTGTGCTCGGGATCGGCAAAGGTCTGGTGATCGACGAACTTGATGCGGCCCTTCGGCTGCGTCACGTAGCGCTCGATGAAGTGGTCGTAGATCCGCTTCGACGGCAGTTCCTTGCCCTCTTCGTCGGTGATCCGCTGGATCTCCTCGCGATACTCCACCTGCAGGTTGCGCGGCAGGTTGAGGCCGTAATCCTGCTGCAGGATATAGGCGATGCCGCCCTTGCCGGACTGCGAGTTGATGCGGATGATCGCCTCGTAAGAGCGGCCGACGTCCTGCGGATCGATCGGCAGATACGGCACTTCCCAGACCGGGTGATTGGCGACTTTGATCGCCTTCATGCCCTTGTTGATCGCATCCTGGTGCGAGCCGGAAAACGCCGTGTAGACCAGTTCGCCGACATAAGGATGGCGCTCGCCAATCGGCATCTGGTTGGAATATTCGAACACGTCCTTCATGCGCACGATATCAGAGCAGTCGATCTCGGGATCCACACCCTGCGTGAACATGTTCAGCGCCATCGTCACGACGTCGACATTGCCGGTGCGCTCGCCATTGCCGAACAGCGTGCCCTCGACACGATCGGCGCCGGCCAGCAAGGCCAGCTCAGCGGCAGCGATGCCGGTGCCGCGGTCGTTGTGCGGGTGCAGCGAGATGATCAGGTTCTCGCGGTTGTCGAGATTGCGGCACATCCACTCGATCTGGTCGGCATAGACGTTTGGCGTCGCCATTTCGACGGTCGACGGCAGGTTGATGATCAGCTTGTTATCAGGCGTCGGCTTCATCACCTCGATGACCGAGTTGCAGATCTCCAGCGCCACTTCCAGCTCGGTGCCGGTGAAGCTCTCCGGCGAATATTCGAAGCGATAACCGCCACCGGCCTTTGCCGCCATGTCGGAAATCATCTTCGCCGCGTCGACCGCGATCTGCTTGATGCCGTTGACGTCCTTGGCGAACACGACACGGCGCTGCAGCTCGCTGGTCGAGTTGTAGAAATGCACGATCGGCTTGTTGGCGCCCTCAAGCGCCTCGAATGTACGCGTGATCAGCTCGGGACGGCACTGCACCAGCACCTGCAGCGACACGTCGTCAGGCACATTGCCCTGCTCGACACACCAGCGCGCGAAGTCGAAATCGGTCTGCGAGGCCGACGGGAAGCCGATCTCGATTTCCTTGAAGCCCATGTCGAGCAGCAGCTGGAACATCCGCGCCTTGCGGTCATGGCCCATCGGGTCGACCAGCGCCTGGTTGCCGTCGCGCAGGTCCACGGAACACCAGATCGGCGCCTTGGTCAGCGTCTTGGTCGGCCATGTGCGATCGGGGATGTTGACCTGCGGATAAGGGCGATACTTCATCGCCGCGTCAGGCATGCCGTGGGAGCGGGTCTTCGTGTCCATGTCTTCTCTTCCTATTCCCGTCATCTGGCCGCGTCATAGCGCATGGCTTGCCTGTTGGCGATGACGAATCCGGCGCAAAGCGTCCGGTTTATCGATTTTTGGGATATGTGAAGAGGAGCTATGGCCGGCGGGCTTTGGGCCGCCGGGCGCTCCTCAACGGACCCGGCAACCGCGCGTAAGGCCGAGGAGAAGAAGCGAGGTCAGGGCGCGCGTATTGTCGCGCAGGGCGATACGCCCGCGTGCAATCTGCTCAGAAATCATGATGCCCGTGCTCTTCATGCCGGCCTGTATAGCCGCCGCGCGAAAAACTGGCAAGTGCCCGATTATTTTTTCCTCATCTGCACAAATCGCTGCAACGCCATCATCAGCCCGCCGGCCAGCAGCCCCCAGAAGGCGCCGGAGATGCCGCCGAAGGAGACGCCTGATGCCGTCACCAGGAATGTGATCGCAGCTGCCTCCCGCGTATCGGGCGCCTGGAAGGCGGCCATAGCGGAGCCGGAGAAGGCGCCGACCAGCGCAAGACCGGCCACGGCCTGGATCAGGATCGGCGGCGCCAGTGCGACGGATGCGGTCACCGCACCCGCAAGCGGCCCGAGGATGAGATAGCAGACCCCGCAGACGATCACCGCCCAGTAGCGGCGCTTCGGATCGGGATGCACGTCCGGCCCGGCGCACATGGCAGCCGTGATCGCCGCAAGATTGACGGCATGGCCGCCGAAGGGCGCAGACAAAAGCGAGAAGAAGCCGGTCGAGGCAAAGAGCGACCCAGGCTTGGTCTCATAGCCGTTGACCTTCATGACCGCGATCCCAGGAATATTCTGCGAGGCCATGGTGACGATGAAGAGCGGCAAAGCGATCGACACGAATGCCGGCACGTTGAACACCGGCATGACGAACTCGATTGTCGGCACCAGCGAGCGCTTGACCGTATCGAGCGCGCCCACGGGCACATCGACCCCGAAGACCACGACCAGCACGAAAGCCGCCAGCGCCGCCGGCACGGCCCAAAGCCGCTTGAAGGCACCGACGACGATCCAGGCAAGCACGATCGGCAGCCCGAGCAGCGGATTGAACCCGACAGCCTTGACCGGCGCGAAGCAGAGCCCGATCAGCACGCCCGAAAGCATCGCATTCGCGAGCGGCGCCGGTATCGCCGCCACCGCACGCCCGAGCGGCCTGAACAGCCCCGCGATCACGATCAGCAACGCACAGATGATAAAGGCGCCCACGGCCGCATTGAACCCGCCCTCGACCACACCGGTCGCAGCCAAAAGCGCGCCGCCCGGCGTCGACCAGGCCATGCTGATCGGCAACCTCGATGTGGCGCTGAGCACGATCGCGCACAGCCCGAGCGAGACCGACAAAGCCATCAACCCCGAAGCCGCCTGCGCCTCCGTGGCGCCAACGGCCTGCAACCCGTGCAGCACGACGGCAAACGAACTGGCGAAACCGACGAAAGCGGTGAGAACGCCCATGAACAGGGCCTGCACGGAGAAGTCTTTAAGCATGCGGGGGACTCGGAGCGAAGAATGGCGTCATGCAGCCGTATCGCAAACGGGGGCGCAAGACCAGATGGGCCGGTTGCCTCCCCCACCTCCCTCATTCTCGCCCTTGTGGCGGGAATCCAGCCGACGCGCGTCCGCGCGGCGAAAGAATCTTTTGCGGCACATAACTTGAAGCAGCTCTTTCACGGCACAGGCGCACCGTGGCTGGATCCAGGCACAAGGCCGTGATGAGGTGAGTTAGCTCCCCCACAAAAACAAAAAAACGCCCTCGCCCACCATCCGGCAGCCAAGGGCGCTCTCATCTCAATCCGATCAGATGTCGCTCTGCGACGTCACGATGCGCGAGACCAGGCCGTAGGCCTTGGCTTCTTCGGCAGACAGCCAGTAGTCGCGGTCGGTGTCGGCGGCGATCTTTTCGTAAGACTGGCCGGTAGCGTCAGCCATGATCTTGTTCAGGCGCTCGTTCATCTTGATGATCTCGCGTGCCTGGATCTCGATGTCGGACGCCATGCCGCGCGTGCCGCCCGAGGGTTGGTGCAGCAGGAAGCGGGTGTTGGGCAGGCAAAGGCGCTGCTCCTTGGGCGCGGCGACATAGATCAGCGCGCCGGCAGAGGCGACCCAGCCGGTTCCGATCATCCAGACCTTCGGCTTGATGAACTTGATCATGTCGTGGATCGAATCGCCGGACTCGACGTGGCCGCCGGGCGAATTGACGTAAATGCGGATGTCCTCGTCGCTGGCCGCGGCAAGCGCCACGAGCTGCGAGCAGACCTTCTGCGCCAGTTCCTGGTTGATCGGTCCATAGATGAAGATGGAACGCGACTTGAAAAGGTTCGCCTCCGTTTCCTTGCCGAGCGGCAGTTCCTTCGTCTTGTCGTCCTGGTCTTCGTCGTTCATTCGAACCTCTCTCACGTAAATTCGGGTTCCCCGCACATAGTGCGACTCAATGCGTAAAACAATGCGTGAAAAAGACAAGCCACGGAACGGGTGAAGATATGGTTAGGGGTCATCGGCTTACTGAAATGTAACTTGTGGAGGCTTTGAAAAGTCTCAATCCGTTCCTACGTCCTTCTCAAGCGACACACTTGAGACCACATGCGAGCCCAGAGCCAAAGGAGACAGCCGATGTCACCCGAAGAACGCCAACTCCTGACCGCCCTTTTCGAGCGTGTCCGCACCGCGGCCGCAACGCCGCGCGACCGCGACGCCGAACAGCTGGTCGAGCAAAGCACCCGCGAGCAGCCCTATGCTGCCTATTATCTGGCCCAAGCCGTGATCGTGCAGGAAAAGGGCCTCGAGGCCGCCGCCAGCCATATCAAGGAGCTGGAAGAACGCGTCCGCCAGCTGGAGGCAGATCAGAGCGACGCCCACAAGGCCGAGCAAGGCGGTGGCTTTCTCTCCTCCATCTTCGGCAGCAGCCAGCCGCCGCAGCAGCGGCAGCAGCCGGCACCTTCGGACGCGGCATCAAGCGGCCCCTGGGGCAGCGCCCCGCGCCAGCAGATCCGTGAAAACCAGGGCTTCGACACCGCCCCGCGCATGCAGCAGCAACCCTCAGGCCCCTGGAGCCAGCAGGCGTCCGCCCCATCCGCCGGCGGCAGCTTCCTGCAGGGCGCGCTCGGCACCGCAGCCGGTGTCGCCGGCGGCATGCTGCTCGCCAATTCGCTGAGCGGCATCTTCAGCGGCAACCACATGTCGTCGCTTGGCCTCGGCTCGGGCGCCACGCCAGCAAGCGCGCCGACGGAAGAGACCGTCATCAACAACTATTACAACAATGACGGCGGCAGCCAGCAGGCCGACAACACCCGCACAGTCGCTGACAACAACGTCGCCGATAACAACGATAACGACGACAGCGGCCTGCAGCAGGCCGATTACGATAACGACGACGACAATTTCGACGATCAGTCCGACTTCGGCAGCGACGACAGCTTCAACGTCTGAGGATCCCCTCACACGCATCAGGGGCCGCGTTGAGGCGGCCCCTGCCAAACATGTACCACGTAGATCCTTATTGCGACGAAGCCTGCAACTGCGGACCCGCAAGCAGAAGATCAAGCCATGCGGCCGAGACTTTCTCGGCGCCCGAACCGCCGATGTGGCAATCATCGTAACGATCGTCACCGGTGAGCAGCGCGTCCGAGTTCACGCCCTGAACGATGCCGTTGCCGCTCTTCGGCAAAGCAAGCTGCGCCCGCAGGATGGGATTGTCGTCCGTATGCTGTTTGAAACCGCCATTGGCGGGCTCAAGGCATCTGGTCGCCACCGAGATATAGACAGGCGCCGCGACCCCAAGCCCGCGCAGCGTCCCCACCATCGACAGAAAGCGCTGTTCGTAAACCTCCGTGCTGGTACCCTTGACGAAATCGGCCTCGCCCTGCACCCAAAGCACGTTGGTCACGCGATAGCCGGCAGCGTGAAGCTTCTTCGTGCTGTCGACAAGCACCGGATTGATATCGCCGCCTTCGACCCAGCGCGCCACCTCGGAGCCGGAATAGGCAACCGGCGCGATGATGACATTGTCATAGCGCCCGGATGCGATCAGCGAATTGCCGACCTCCGTCCAATATTCGCCCTTGGTATCCGTCGAGCCGAGAAGCGGCGATGCGGCGGTAAAGCAATGACCATCGAATTCATTGATCACGCGCTCGCCATACATCGACCGGTGCCGCTGGCCGCCGTCATTGGCGGCGTTCGACTGTCCGAGAACCAGGAGAACAGCGGTTCGATCGGTCTGGGCGGGGCATGCGACCGCCGTCTTCGTCTCGTCTCCAATCAGACGCTCCTTGTCATCGAACGTATAGCGGCTCGGAGGCGGCGGTTCGGGAGCGACGAACTGATGTTTCAGCGCTGAAAACTGGGGCCAGGGAAACATTTCGTGCCGCGCACTCATGCCACCGGAGATGAACACCGCAAGCAATGCGGCGCATCCGAAAACGAGATTTCGAAACATCCGATCGTCCAATTCTGGAAAGCATCAATGGCTGTCAGTAGGCCCCGCCGCTCGCAATTGCCTACCCGCTCAAATTGTCTTTCTCTACACTAGATATGAAACTCAGGACTGCAATTACCCTGATTGGATGAGCCATCATACGAATGAACGATGCCGATTGCTGCAACGCATGCTCGACCGTGGCGCTGTTGCAGCGCCGAGGCCGGATGCAAGCTTTCAGTGCATGCGACGCGCGACCGATTGATATGCCCTCGCCGCATCGATAAGGTCCGCCGCGATCATCGACCTCACGAAACGCAGAGCGGACGACAGAGCATTGAAAACCCTCATCATCAGCCGCAAGGCCGAGGAAACAAGGCGGCGCTTCCAGACGCGGCAGATGCAGGCGCTCGGCCTCGATTTCGAGTTTCTGGATGCCTTCGAGGCCCGCGACCTGACGCCGGAAGAGTGCCAGAAGGCCGCCGACAGCTGGCCGAGCCCGACGCTGCGCGAAGATGTCGCGTGCTTCACCTCGCACCGCATCGCCTGGCGCAGGATCATCGATAGCAATCAGCGGATGCTGATCCTGGAAGACGACGCCGTGCTGTCGCAGAGTTTCGCCGACGCCCTTGCAGGCATCGAAGCACGCCCCGATGGCGACGATATCGCCTACGATCTCGAATTCGCGCCACGCGATCATATCGTCGCGAAACATCCGCTCTGGACCGACGGGACTTATAGCGCCCGGCGCGTGTTCCAGAACCGCGTCGGCACGGCCGGCTATGTCATCGGCCCGGGTGCCGCCGCGCGCATGTTGAAGGACACCGAGACCTATGGCCTGCTCGACGCCTATATGTGGCACCGCGCCTGGCTGAAGGCCTACCAGATCGAGCCCGCCCCGGTCATCCAGATGCAGTTTCTCGACGGCAGCGCAGACAAGGCGGCCTTCATCCGCAAATCGATCGACCGCGCCTTCACGCCGAGCAAGCTGCGCAAGAACCTGCTCAGGCTGAAGCTGGAGGCGATTAAGGCCCGCAACCTCATTCGTGGCTGGCTTGGTGGCGAGAAGCGCCCACTGCGCATGGACCGGGCAAGTTTCCCGCCCGATCCCGCCAAATCAGCTGACTAAACTCAGCCGCGGCCGATCAACCACGACCGCGATAGGTCGCAACCCCCTGGTCGGGCAGCCATACGCCCTCGGGCGGCTTGCCGGTCTGCCAGAACACGTCGATCGGGATGCCGCCGCGCGGATACCAGTAGGCGCCGATCCTCAGCCATTTCGGATCGAGCAGCTCGACGATGCGCTTGGCAATATAGATCGAGCAATCCTCGTGGAAGGCGCCGTGGTTGCGGAAGGAGTGCAGGAAGAGCTTCAGCGCCTTGGATTCCACCAGCCATTCGTTCGGGATGTAATCGATGACGATATGGGCGAAATCCGGCTGCCCGGTCATCGGGCAGAGCGAGGTGAATTCGGGCGCGGTGAAGCGCACCACGTAATCGGTGCCGGCATTGCTGGCGGGCACTTTTTCCAGCACCGCCGTTTCGGGCGAGGTCGGCGCTTCGGTCTGTTTTCCCAGCATGGACAGGCTGGAGACGTCTGTATTGGGCATTCAAGCCTCCTTGATGACTTTGACGCGGATGCCGTGGGCCTTTTCGCCCTCCGGCTCGACGTGAATGGCGATGCTGGAGCCCGGATGCACGGCACGAATGGCATCCTCAAGGCGATCGCAGATATCGTGCGCCTGCCTTACAGACATTGCGGCGGGCACGACAAGATGGAAATCGATGAAAGTGACGGCGCCGGCGCGACGCGTCTTCAGATCATGCACCCCGAGCGAACCCGTCGCGTGCGTGGCGATGGCAGCCTTGATCGCCTCTTCTTCCTGCGGCTCGACCGCCTGGTCCATCAGCCCACCGATCGAATGCGAGATCACCTTCCAGCCCTGATAGAGGATGTTGATCGCGACCAGAATGGCGAGGATGGGGTCGAAGATCGCATAGCCGGTGGCGATCGCCAGCAGCAGGCCGATCAGCACGCCGACGGAGGTGACGACGTCAGACATGATATGCTGGCCATCCGCCGTCAGCGCCGCCGAGCGATACTTGCGCCCGGTCGTGATCAAAAGCCGCGCCCAGACGGCATTGATCACGCCGGCCGCGAAATTGATGGCAAGACCCAGCACCGGCGCTTCGAGCATACGGGGATCGGCAAGATGCCCCACCGCCTCGTTGACGATCAGAAGGGCTGCGACAACGATCAGCACGCCCTCGGTGACCGCCGAGAGATACTCCGCCTTGTGATGCCCGAAGGGATGATCATGATCCGCAGGCTTCTGCGCATAGCGGATGACGAAGAAGGCGATAAAGGCGGCCACGACGTTGACCGTCGATTCCAGCCCGTCGGACAAAAGCGCCACCGACCCCGTGACCCACCAGGCCACCATCTTCAGGCCCATGACCCCAAGCGACATCGGAATGCCCCAGAATGCCAGCTTCCGAACCGTAAGGTTTCCCTGTTCGCTCATCTCTGTCCCTCTGCCTCTTAGCTTTCCAAATACCGGTGCGGATGCGAACGAATTGCAGAAACAATGCCATTCAAACGCAAAACCGCCCGCGCGAAAATCGCGCAGGCGGCTGTTGCGGGGGGATATGGGCCAGAAATGGCGATTTGTCAAAGCGGAAGTGGCGACAGGAGGTCGACGGGCTGATTGGCCGCGCCTCAAACCTCGAAAGAATGGATCACCCGTGTCTTGGACCGCAAGGCACTCAAGGCGATCAGATGGACGACCTCCAGGGGAGCAGTGCAAAGATCGTCGATCACCTTGATCTGGAAGTCCTCCGCAGCGCGTGACAATGCCGTAAACACCACGCAGTTCTGTGTCATCATCCCGCAGATCAGCAATTCCGTCGTTCCCCTCAAATGATTTGCGAGATTCGTCTCCTGAAATGCATCTGCATACTGCTTCGTCACGACAGGAGCATCGCCAGCCGCAGTCAGAACAGCCGGGCGGATTGCAACACCATCACCGCCGGCGGCAAACAGGCCCGTAGAAGCTGTCGAAACGTGCCGAACGAGAACAATCCCGTCACCCCTTGCGCGTGCTTGCCGGATCGCTTCGACGACCCGCTTCTCTGTTTCTTCGGCCTCCCAGAGCGGCAGTGCGCCGCCGGGGAAATAGTCGTTCTGAACGTCGATCACGAGAAGGGTGCGGGTCATCCGGAGGCTCCATTTTGATGTTTCGCCCACAGTGATGACATCCGATTTCGTCGCCGTTGAGTGGCCTGATTGCCTTTTATCGTGTAAATCGGGCCAATGCGCATCGCTATCATCGCTTACGACCATATCAGCCCATTCATGCTATCCACGCCGCTGGCCGTGTTTGGCGAGGGGCTCCTTGCAGGTGGACATCAGGTGCAAGTGTGCTCGGATCAGTTCCGGCTGAACACGAGCGGCGGCATGATCATCGAGGCCGCCCATCGGCTGGATGCGGTCGATGACGCCGATATCGTCATTTTACCGGGTTGGCGGAGCGTGGACGAGCCCGTATCGCCCGATATCGTTGCCAAGCTGAAGGCGGCCGATGCTCGAGGATCCATCATCGTGGGCTTGTGCCTGGGGGCTTTCGGCCTTGCCGAGGCGGGATTGCTCGATCGGCGGCGCGCAACGACCCATTGGGCGCATGCGGAGACCTTCGCGGCCCGCTATCCGCGTGTAACGGTCGATGCGGCCGCGCTGTTCGTGGACGAAGGCCGCGTCCTGACGTCCGCCGGTGTCGCTTCGGGGCTGGATTGCTGCCTGCATCTGCTTGGCCGGATTTGCGGCATTGGTGAAGCAAACCGGATAGCGCGCCATCTCGTCGTCGCCCCTCAGCGCGCGGGCGGACAACCGCAACTGATCGAGCGACCAGCGATCGGATCGACTGCCGATCGGCGAGTGACCGAACTTCTCGAAGTCCTGCGCGCCGATCCCATCGCGCCGCCTTCGCTGGATGAACTGGCCAAGCGCTCGAACATGAGCCGCCGGAGCCTGACACGCCATATCCGGGCCCGTACCGGAGGCAGTCTCGGCGAATGGATAAGGCGCGTTCGCGTGGCACGAGCGAAGGAGCTATTGGTGGCCGGCGTACGCGGGCTGGACGACGTCGCCTTGCGCAGCGGTTTCCCTGATGCCCATGCACTACGCACGGCATTCCGCACCGAAGTCGGCGTGACGCCGGTGCAATGGCTGGCGCACCAGAGGGTCCCCGGTGCCGCGCTGTCTCTGATGTCGGGAAAATCCTAGCTAGTTTTGCGCCAAAGTCGCCGTCAGAGACCCAGGTCCAACCCAAGCATGCTGCTCATGACGAAGGCGACGACCCCGATGCCCAAAAGCGCCAGCACGAAGGCTCCCGCGATCTTGCCGCCCGCGAGCAGTACCGAGCCTCTCTCGATCTTGTCCACCTGATCGTAATGCCACTTGATGGCGAAGTACATTCCCGTGCCCAACGCGAGAACCTTGAAAATCACGAAGACTATGGGAAACCAGTCCATGGCAAATATCCTTACCTGCGGCACTGCGCGCTTTATGCTCCCGTTTTAGGCAAACGCGTACTGCTTATTGTGCAACGCAGATATGTAATCGCGCACTGAGGTTCGCGTCGGGGATCAATGAGCCGCCGCAGGAATGCCACCAGCGCATTTGACGGTAAGCGGCTTTGTGCGGATAGGAACCATTGCGGGATTGAACGGAATACATTCTATCTTCGGAAAAACAGTCTGAGCAAAGAGACCCAAGTTGAGAGAGATACTCGTCAATGTCGCCGGGCCGTTCGTCGTTCTGTTGGTCGTATTTACGGTCACAAGCCCGTTTGCTTTGGTCTTCCACACTCTCATCGCACTGATCAAGCGCAGGATCGGTAGCCTCGCCGCCATTGTCGTGTACGGTGTAGAAGTGCTTGGAGCATTTCTTTGGCTCAGGTGGATTCTTGACCCAATTTCCGCGGGCTTTGAAGCAGGCCTCTATGACGGACCTGGCGGCTTCGGTGCAGGTATGTTCAGCGGATTCATCATGATCTTTGCTGGGATGCTCGTGATACTCAACGGTGTTGGGCTATGCCGATTGCTGCGCGAAGCCCGGCAGCGCCGATGAGAAGGAACCCTCTGTCCGCTTAGGGGCGAAAGCCTCTTTGGCGGGATCACGCCAGAAGCGGACGTTCCTTCAGTCGAAGCAGATTAACCTACACCCAAATCAGACCCTTGCGTCTAGCAATGGCTGCAAGTATCGGCTTGATGTTGCGCTGATTGACGGAATTTCTGGGTGAACGCCACCTATCGAGGACGTTAAGGCCTCCATTGACCTTAGCCGACCACAGCCTTGGCATGAACACCCAATTGGACCGATTGCGATGGTAACAAGACTTCCGCTGAAGAACCTGGTGATCGCGCATCTCGTCGGAACCTATGTGTTGTTGGTCGTTCTATTCGCGCTCCTCGACGGGTTCTGTACCCCTATGCCGTTGATAGTCGCGCTGATGATGACGCCTCCGGTCTATTTAGTTGCACTTCCATTTGCGTTGCCATTCGCTCTACTTTCAATCCTGCTAATCGCCCTAGCCCGACAAAGTTCCACGTGGCTATTCGCTTGTGCAGGTTTGGTTTCCGGTCTTTGCACGATTGCACTGATGCTGCATCTGGCACCCGGCCTCAACGAAGACCGTCAGAACCTGATTATCGCTGCAGGGATCGGTGGAGCCGTCGCGGGATACACATTTGCGCTGATGGGCCGCTCAACGAGGGTGAGGCAACAAGGGTTGCTGCCGCGGATATCGAAGAATACCAGGAGGCTTATCTCGACAGCCTTCCGGCCGCCAGAGAGTTCATCGAGAGAGGGGCCGTGATCTTCAAAGCGACGCCACGATGGATTCGATACTCCGATTTCAACCAGGAGCCACCCGAGCAGATCGAGATTCAATTCTGAAAAAAGCGGGAACCGCCGCCACTACTCCCCGCCCTCACCCGCATCGCCACCAAACACCAACCTCTGCGGCCACCGCAACAACGCCGCCTCGCCGGCCTCATTGAGCGCATAGACGCCCTTCCCCTGCCGGTCGAACCAGCCATAGACGTTGTCGAGCAGGATGCGTCCCGCCTGCGGCGCCCATGTCTTCATGTCGCGCGGCCGCGCCAGCCCCTGTTGCAACGCCGAGGCGCAGATCAGCGCCTGCTGCCGGTAGGCGGTCATGATCGGCGAGCGCGTGGCGCCGCCGAGCGCAGGGTCGCCCTGTCGCTTCCGGTGCTCTTTCACAAGCCGCGTCCGCCGCTTCGGGTTCGTCCTCGGCATCGGCGACACGGAACTGACGATGATGCTGACCTCGCCGGTATCGGATATCCCGAGCATGCCGATCCCCATCCTCCGGCAGAGATCGCGATAGCGCCTGTCCGCCTCCCGCCCCCGGCCCTTGGCCGAGACCCTTGCCGCGATCCAGACTTCATCGGCCATCGCCGCCCGGTCGACCGCCTGCAGGATAAGCTCGAGATTGAACGACATCTTCAATTCGCAGACGACCACGACCGGCGGCTCGCTTTCGCTCAAGCCGACGACATCGCAGGTCGCGACCTCCCCCTTCACGACATATCCCGCCGCCTCCAGAAAGGCCTTCACCGGCAGATAGAGCGAGGTCTCCATGATAACGCTTACGGATTGAGATCGGCGATCTCGCCGAACTGCGCCAAGAGCCGTGGCGACAGCATGTCGCCGGTCTCCTCGTCAACGGTGATCGCATAGGCCGCGACACCCGCGAAGCGCTCCGACATGGCGGACGCGATCTTCTCCGCGCTGATCGGATTCGACGCCTGCCGCATCTCGCCCGGCACCAGCTTGCCGCGATTGCTGCGGTAGGGGATCACGATAAACTTTTCACCAGTGGACACGCGCAGGATTCCCGATTGATCGTTCCTGAAACGTTCTGATTTGAGGGCGGATGTCAATGGTATGGGTGGATGAAAGCATGGGTCGAGGCTGCGTTACCCCCCTCTGTCCTGCCGGACATCTCGCCCACAAGGGGGGAGATCGACTCGCGGCGAGGTTTACGCCAACCAACGAAATTTGGAGCGAGCGGGCGCACCCAGCCAATCTCCCCACCTGTGGGGGGCGCGAAGCGCGGGCAGAGACGCGTGGCTCTGCCCCGGTAGCCCGGCAGGGCAGAGGGGGGCATCACACCCACAGCCCTGGCAAACCGAGCGGCGCGCCTTCCCAGCAGACCCCAAAGACCGGAAATTGAAGCGATCGACATTATGGCATTGACCGGCAAACGGCTCTAAATTGAGCGAAAGAATGATTGCGTCGGACCGGCCCGCGTCCCGGATACGCCCGCAACGCGATCAGGGAGGACCACCAGTGACCCACAGCCTCGACCGTCCCGCCTGGAACGCGCTTCTGACCGTGCATGCCGATCTCGCCGAAGGCGGTCCGCTCGCGATGCGTTACCCCACCTCGATCGTCCCCTTCGCCGCCCCGCGCGACGACACGCCGGAGAGCCTGGCAGCGCTGGCGGCCCTTTCCGCGCCCGGCGAGATCATGGCGCTGGTCGAAGCCGGCCCGATCACAGTCCCTGATGGCTACGACGTGCTGATCGAAAGCACGCTCGTGCAGATGATCGGCGACCGACCGTACGAACGCATCGACGACATGAGTATCGAGCCGCTGACAGCTGACGATGCCGAGGAGATGCTGGCGCTGGCGCTGCTGACGAAGCCCGGCCCCTTCACGCTCGGCGCCCAGCGCCTCGGCACCTTCTGGGGCGTCAAGATCGACGGTCGCCTGGCGGCGATGGCCGGCCAGCGCATGCGCCATCCCGGCCTTTCCGAATTGAGCGGCCTTTGCACCCACCCCGATTTCCAGAAACGCGGCCTCGGCACCCTCCTCTTCCGCTTCGTCGCCGGCGAGATCGCGGCGCGCGGTGAAGAGGTGTTTCTGCACGCCTATGCCAGCAACACCTCGGCGATTGCGCTCTACGAGCAACTAGGTTTCAAGCTGCGCAGCCGGATGAATGTGAAGATCGTGCAGCGGCGGGGCTGAGGAGCGCGAGACCGGTCACGCCTCTCCCATGACCTCTTAGCCGTCGCGATCCGCCGAGAAGGCAACATCACGCTGCGCCTCGATCGCCGCAAGCCGTTCCGCGAGCGCCGTGGAGATCGAGCGGTAGGCAATGCTTCCGAGCGCCAAACGGAGCGCCGGCCGCTCCATGTCGGCGGCGGCGATCATCGCAGCCACGGTGCGTGCCGCATCGCCCTTGATGTCGAAGCTGCCGCTTGCGACGGCGCGGCGGACATCGCCCGCCGGTGTCGCCTCATAGACATCCATCGGCTTGCCGTGCACCAGACCTGCTCCAAAGTTCGTCACGGTCGGGCCCGGTTCCGCGATGATGAAGTCGATGCCGAAGGGAGCGACCTCCTTGGCGACCGCCTCGACGAAGCCTTCGATGCCCCACTTCGTTGCATGATAGAGGCTGAAGTTGGGGTAGGTAATCTGCCCGCCCTCCGACGAGACCTGCATGATCCGTCCCCCGCCCTGCTGGCGCAGATGTGGCAAGGCCGCGCGGATGAGCTGTATCGACCCCGTCAGGTTGGTGGCGATCTGCTGGTCGATCTGCGCATCGCCGAGTTCTTCGGCCGCACCGAATAGACCATATCCAGCATTGCTGACGACGACATCGATGCGCCCCATGCGCTGGAATGCATCAGCAACAGCGGAGCGGATGCCGGCTGTATCCAGGATGTCGAGCGTCAGCACGACAAGCCGCTCGCCATACTGCGCCTGCAGCGCGTCCAATTGATCGGCGCGCCGCACGGTCGCCACGACGCTGTCACCACGTGACAGCAACTGCTCGGTCATTTCTCGGCCAAGGCCGGACGATGTGCCGGTAATGAACCAGGTCTTGCTCATGGCTATCTCCTTTTTTCAAGCAGACCCCATATCGTCCTTTTCTTTTGGTGATATAAGTCACCCAATTACGCATGAGATCGTGTGATATTTTCACCAATGACCAGACCGACACTGAGTGAACTCGAAGCCTTCCGCGCCGTCGCCAGTCACCGCAGCTTCCGCAAGGCGGCCGATGCGCTGGGCGTGTCGCGCTCGTCGCTGAGCCACACGCTGATCAACCTCGAGAAAAACATGGGGGTTCGGCTTCTCAACCGGACAACGCGCAGCGTCGCCACCACAGATGCCGGCCGGCGGCTGCTGGAAAGGCTGGATCCGGTTCTGCGCGATCTCGAAGAGGCGATCGACGGCATAGCCGACGAACGCGGCGAGCCGGCGGGTATCCTGCGGATCAACACCAACCGGGGCGCCGGCCAATGGCTTCTGGGCAACGTGGTGCCGACATTCCTCGCGCGCTATCCCGCTGTCGAACTCGACCTCGTTTCGGAGGGGCGCCTTGTCGATATCGTCGAGCAGGGTTTTGATGCCGGTGTCCGCCTGGCCGAATCCGTGCCCCAGGACATGATCGCCGTGCCCTTCGGCGGCAGCATTCGCTTCATCGCCGTCGCCTCCCCAAGCTATGTGCAGGCGCATGGCCAACCGTCGGTGCCAGACGACCTAACGAAACATACATGCATCCGCCAGCGTCTGCCGGGTGGCAGACGCTATCGCTGGGAGTTCAGCCGTAACGGCGAGGATCTGTCGATCGATGTTCCGGGCCACCTCACCCTTGATGACAACGCCCTGATGGTCAAAAGCGCGGCCGGCGGTCTCGGCATAGCCTATGTGCCTGACCTCTTTGCCCATGAGGAACTGGAGCGCGGCGCGCTGATGACGCTTCTCGACGACTGGTGCCCGGCCATACCGGGCAACGTGCTTTATTACCCCGGCTATCGCCACGTTCCATCCCCGCTGCGCGCCTTCATCGATGTCCTGAAAGAGGTGGAGCGGCAGCGCAGCCGAGCATGATTTTGCCATCGGGCGACGGGTTGATATCTGTTTTCAACCCGTCCGCCATGTCGGAAAACCTTGAGAGTTTGAGCCCTCAAGCCGCCTTCGTCTTCGCCTTCCGCGACAGATGCGCCACCACGTTCTCGATCATCCGCATGCCGGCGTCGCCGCCGAGCGTCATGATCGATTCCGGATGGAACTGCACGGCCGCGATCGGTTCCTTGGCGTGCTCGATGCCCATGATCGTGCCATCCTCGCTCTCCGCGGTGATGATGAAATCGCGCGGCAGGGTGGAGGGGTCGGCGAAGATCGAGTGGTAGCGGCCGACGGTGACTTCCTTGCCGAGGCCTGAAAATACCAGGCCCGGCTCCAGCACGCGGATGCGCGACGGCTTGCCGTGCATCGGCAGCGCCAGATGACGCAGCTCGCCGCCATAGGCCTCGGCGATCGCCTGAAGCCCGAGGCAGACGCCGAAGATTGGCAGGTTGCGGGCCCGCGCCTTCTTGATCGTCGCCTTGCAGTCGAAATCCTTCGGATTGCCGGGACCGGGCGAGAGCACGACGAGATCGGGATCGAGCCGGTCGAAAATCTCTTCCGGCACCGGCGAGCGCACGGTCGAAACCTCGGCGCCCGTCTGGCGGAAATAGTTGGCCAGCGTATGCACGAAGCTGTCTTCGTGGTCGACGAGCAGGATCTTGACGCCCTTGCCCACAGTGGCGACGTCGCGGCTGGCCTTGGCCGTATTGCCGGCCTTGGCATCGCGGATGGCGGAGAGCATGGCGGACGCCTTCAGTTCGGTTTCGGCTTCTTCTTCCTCTGGGATGGAATCGTTGAGCAAGGTCGCCCCTGCCCGGACTTCGGCGATCCCGTCCTTGATCCGCACGGTGCGCAGCGTCAGCCCCGTGTTCATGTCGCCATTGAACCCGACCATGCCGATCGCCCCACCATACCAGGCGCGCGGGCTCTTCTCATGGCTTTCGATGAAGCGCATGGCCCACAGCTTCGGCGCGCCGGTGACGGTGACCGCCCAGGCATGGCTGAGGAAGCCGTCGAACGCATCCATGTCGTCGCGCAGGCGACCTTCGATATGGTCGACCGTGTGGATGAGGCGCGAATACATCTCGATCTGCCGGCGGCCGATGACCTTGACCGAACCCGGCTCGCAGACGCGGCTCTTGTCGTTGCGATCGACATCCGAGCACATGGTGAGCTCGGACTCATCCTTCTTGGAGTTCAGGAGCTTCAGGATCTGCTCGCTATCGGCGATCGGATCGTCACCGCGCTTGATCGTGCCTGAGATCGGGCAGGTCTCGATGCGGCGGCCGGAGACGCGCACGAACATTTCCGGCGATGCGCCGACCAGGTATTCCTGGTTGCCGAGATTGATGAAGAAGGAATAGGGCGACGGATTGATCGCCTTCAGGCGCTTGGAAATATCCGAAGGCTTGCTGTCGCAACGCTCCATGAACTTCTGCCCGGGCACAACCTCGAACAGGTCGCCCTTGCGGAAGCTTTCCTTCGCCTTCACCACCAGCTCGGAATATTCGCCGGGGCGATGGTCGCTCTTCGGCGGGATCGTGTCGGTGCGCTGGAACGGCTCGGCCGGAATATCGCCGGCCTTGCCCTCGGTGGTCAGCCCGCCCTTTTCGAAATCGTAGCGGTCGATCCAGGCCTTGGCCGAATAATTGTCGACGACGAGGATTTCATCAGGGAGGTAGAGCACCATGTCGCGCTGGTCGGAGGGGCGCGTGAGCTTCAGGTTGATGGCGTCGAACTGGAAGGCGAGATCGTAGCCGAAGGCGCCATAGAGCCCGAGGCTGGCATCGGCCTGCGAATAGAAGAGATCGGTAACGGCGCGCAGCACGGTGAAAACCGTCGGGATCTTCGAGCGCTCTTCTTCCGTGAACGCCCGGTCCGGCGCCTTGACGGTGAGATCCAGCCGCCGCTTGGTCGACGCGCCGAGTTCCAGCTCTGAGATCGTCTTCAGCCGCTCGGTGACGAAGCCGAGGATGACCTCGCCGCGCTCGTTATAGGCATCGATCCAGACCTTGCGGCCATTGCAGGAGATGCCGAGCGGCGGATCGACCACGGCGGTATCCCAGCGCGTGTAGCGGCCCGGATATTCGTAGTTCGACGAGAATACCGCGCCGCGCCGCTCGTCGAGCTTGTCGATATAGGAGGAGACCGCGTCGGCATAAGGGATCGCCCGGCGCTGCCGCGTGACCGTGATGCCACCCTTGGTCTCGTAAATCTCCGCTCCGTCATCCCTGATGATCGTTACCATTGCTTCACTCCGTTATCGGCCCGGATGACAGGCGGCCTTAAAAACAAAAAAAGCCGCCTGGTGTTTTCCGGGCGGCTCATCGTCGTCTTTGGACACGATTGGTCGAGGCCGCCTTAGCGAGCCCACCACCAGATTGCGATGTTCAAGGACATGTTCATGGGCGGAATTGTTAGCGTGAGATCAGGTCGAGCGCAAGAGGCGAATACGGCCACGAAAAAGGGCGACCCGGAGGCCGCCCTTTCGATTGGTTTAGAAGCGTTGGGTCAGCGAAACCTTGAAGTAGCGGCCCGGCTCTGAATAGTAGTCGCGGTTGGCAACCGTCACACCCGACTGGGTCGCATTGCTCAGTGCGTCGAAATACTTCTTGTCAAACAGGTTGTAGACGCCTGCATTGATCTGCATGCCGTTCAGCTTCTCCGGCGTCCACCATGCCGTCAGGTCCACAATTCCGTAGCCCGGCGCCTTGAAGGTCGCAGCCGACTTGTCGGAAACGCCTGCAACACCTGTCCACAGGGCGTCCACACCCCAGGTCTCCTGCTCGTAGCCAACGCCCAGAACAGCCTTCATGGGTGCCACGGAGCTAAGATACCTGTCCGTTACCAGGTTGATACCGCGTGTGTAGGCAAGCCCGGCACGCAGATTGATACCACTATCGAACTGCTTGTGGACGTTGAATTCGATACCCGAAATCTGGGCGCGCGCGACGTTTTGATACCCGCTGACATTGTTGCCATAGTCAGCCGGATCGTAGCCCGCAGCAAGAGCCTCCGCCGTGGTGAATGCACGCGTATCGATGAAGTTGCGATAGCGGTTGTAGAAGCCGCTGACCGATCCGCCGAAATCGTCGTCTCCGAAACGCGCCCCAAGCTCGAAGCCATTGCTGGTTTCAGGCTGAAGGTCGGGATTGCCGATCGACAGATACGTGCCGACGCCACCATAGGTCATGTAAAGCTCGTTGGCCGTAGGCGAACGGAAGCCCATGGCCCACTGTCCGAACAGCGTGACACCCGGTGCTACTTCGTATTCGGCGAGAAGCTTTGGCGAGATCGCGCTGTCACTGGATCCCCTTGGAAGCGAAGGCGACAACGGGCCGTTGGAGTAGGCGGCAGAATCCTGCGGGCTATGATCGTACCAGTCGAAACGCAGGCCAGGCGTCAGCGAGAAGCCCGTATCTCCGAAGCTCATCCGGTCCTGCGCATAGATGCCGAACTTCTTGCTGTCGACGTCAGGCATGTCCGACTGGTTGGTATGCAGAAAGGCGCAAGTGGCCGGCTGTGGCGTCAGCGTGTAGCACGCGTCCATGCCGGAGGAATACTGATCAGCCTTCGAGATGAAAATGTTCGTTCCAACGGTGAAGACGTGATCGACAACACCCGTCTTGAAACCGCTGTCGATATAGCCGTTGAAGCCGACGCCTGTTTCGGTCATTTCGTTGCGGCGGATGAACGGACCAGCCAACGCACCGAACCGCTGGGAGTCCTGGGTAATCGCGCGCACCTGCTTCTGCCAGTAAAGCGATGCTTGCGCGGCGTCGATCAGGCCGTCGGTGCTTGGAGCCTCGTATTCATAGTCGAGTGAGAAGCGGGTCCGCTCGTTCTCTTCGCCAGAGGTATGCTTGCCGCTTGGGCGATAGTTGCCTGTGGCCGTCCTGTCTCGCAGCAGGTCGGTGTCCTTGTCGTAGTGGAACCGCTCCGCGGTGAACCCGAACGAATGTCCGGAATCGGTGTCCTGGCGCAGCTTGAACAAGAGGTTGTTCTGACCGTAGTCCGCCGGGTTTGCTTCGGTGCGCGTCGTACCGTAGCCGCCGACCGTCCCCTGGTTTCGGTCCTCATGGCCCTTCTTGTAGCTGCCGAGGAACATGATCGAGGTGTTCTCGATACGCTTTGCAACAGCCGCACCACCGTACCAGCTCTTGTCGGAGGTATCGAAGCCGGTGCCGACCTTGCCGCCCCAGTCCTTGCCTTCGCCGATCAGGTCTGCGGGTTCGAGCGTACGCAGCAGCAGCGCGCCGCCAAGCGCGCCATCACCGATACGGCTGCTGTCCGCACCCTTCACGACATTGACGCTTGTAAGAGAGAAGAAGTCGAAGCTATCGGTACCGCCGCTCGTGCCGCGTGCACCATCCCTCAGATAGCTGAGTGGGATACCGTCGACCAGCGTTGCTACTCGGTTGCCTTCAAGTCCTCGAATGTTGATAGAGCTCGTCGTCCGATTGAAATTCACGGCCGGGTCGACCGTACGGCCAAGGTTCTCGATGCTCTGGATTTGGTTGCGCTCGATCTGCGCCTCGTTTGTCTCGGTCGCGAGCGGCGTGTTTTCGGCATCGCCAGCGTTCACAACTCGCTTGCCCTTCACAACAATCTTCTGCAGCGCCGTGCCGTTTTCGTCCGTCTCAGCAGTAGCAGCCGGCGTCGTCGTTTGCGCGCTCTGCGCCAGCGCCTGCGAGACCTGACCAGCGCAGACAAACGCCGCGCTCACCAAAAGCGCCGAGCGCCAATGTCGGATAACCATAATCAACCCCTCAATGAAAAAAGTACCGGGCTGGCTGGTCGTCACGCATTCGCGCTTGGAGGGGCTGGCTAGGTGTTGAGGCGAATAATTCCGCCTTCTTCTTGCCGCATAAAAAACATGAGTATAGTTGTCAATATATGTAGCCGAGATATCATGATCTAAATGGTCATGTTTTAACGATGCCGATCAACGTTGCGAAATTGCAACGAAATCCGCCCTCATACGTTGTTATTCCGCTGGGAATAAAACGATGGATGGATGCGTGAAGAAGACAGGCCAGATCGCGATAGCACTTCTCTGCCTCATCATGTTGACCGGCGCCGGCCTGCCCGAGACCGGCCCCAAACCGGAAGTAAAACCCGGCGACAAACAAGTCGAACAGCAGGCCGACGACCCCGCGAATATTGATGTCGCGCCAAAGCCGCAGCCCAAGCCAGGTGCTAAACCCGATACGGCAGCACCTGACGCTGCCAGCCCCGATGTTCCAAAGCCGGACACAAAGCCCGGTGAGAAGACCACCGAAGGCGACCAGCCCGCCCCCGCCTCCGACACGTCAGCCAAGGACGCAGCCGCGCCCAAGCGCGAGGTGCAGGGCCCCAACCTTCCAGACAACAACCCTCCAGACAAGCAGACGCTCGAGGCCCAGCATCTGACGATCGAGCCGGAAAGCGATGCCGACCACTCCGAATGTGTCAAGGAGCTGCAAACGCTCGGCGTCGTCTCCACCGATCTCGGCCGTATCGACGACGGCAACGGCTGCGGTATCGATAAGCCGATCAAGGTCACCGAAGCCCTGCCCGGCATCAAGCTCAAGCCGGATGGCGTCTTCCGTTGCCCGGTGGCGCTGGCGCTGGCGCGCTGGATGAAGGGAACGGTCATCCCGGCAGCAGCCATTGCCGCCGCGGATCAGGGCCGCATCACCACCATCAACCAGGCCTCCTCCTATATCTGCCGCCTGCGCAACAGCGCCGAGACCGGCAAGATCTCCGAACACGCGCGCGGCAACGCGGTCGATATCGCAAGCTTCAGCTTCGAGAAGGGAGAGGATATCGCGGTCAAGCCGAGGCGCGAAGATTCGACCCTGATCGGCGCCTTCCAGCGCACCGTCAGCGCCGCCGGCTGCCTCTATTTCACAACGGTGCTCGACCCCGAAAGCGACGCCGCCCACGAGACCCACTTCCATCTCGACGTCCTGCAGAGGAAGGGCGGATACCGCTATTGCCATTGAAAATGGCAGTAGCGTCAACGGCTTGCTTGCACTAGGTGAATCAGAAACCGAGCATCTTCAATTGATGCGAGAGATCAAAACAACCCCTCGATCGCGCCATCCTCGTTGAGATGGATGCGCTCGGCGGCCGGCGATTTCGGTAGGCCGGGCATGGTCATGATCTCGCCGGTGATAACGACGATGAAGCCGGCGCCGGCAGATAGTCGCACCTCGCGCACCGAGACCACATGCCCCTCCGGCGCGCCGCGCAGGTTGGGGTCGGTCGAGAAGGAATACTGGGTCTTGGCGATGCAGACGGGCAGATCGCCATAGCCTTGCTCTTCCCAGACCTTCAGCTGGTCGCGCACCGTCTTCGGCACGCTGACTTCGCCGGCATGATAAATCTGGGCGGCGACTTCCTCGATCTTTTCGATGAGCGGCATGGAGTCGGGATAGATCGGCGCGAACTTGGCAGCGCCGGATTCGGCCATCTCCACCACCTTCCAGGCCAATTCCTCGATCCCGGCCGAGCCTTCCGCCCAGTGGCGGCATACGATGGCTTCCGCGCCGAGATGCGCGACATAGGCCTTCACCGCCTGCACCTCGGCATCCGTATCGGAAACGAAGTGGTTGATGGCGACCACGACGGGCACGCCGAACTTGCGGACATTGGCCACATGGCGGCCGAGGTTGGAGCAGCCGCGCGTCACCGCGCCGACATCCTCGCGCCCGAGATCGCCCTTCCCCACGCCGCCATTCATCTTCAGCGCCCGCACGGTCGCGACGATCACCGCCGCATCCGGCTTCAGCCCGGCCTTGCGGCACTTGATGTCGAAGAACTTCTCGGCACCGAGATCCGCGCCGAAGCCCGCTTCGGTCACCACGTAGTCGGCAAGCTTCAGCGCCGTCTTGGTGGCGATGACGGAATTGCAGCCGTGGGCGATATTGGCGAACGGGCCGCCATGCACCAGCGCCGGATTGTTCTCCAGCGTCTGCACCAGGTTCGGCTGCATCGCGTCCTTGAGAAGCACGGCCATGGCGCCGTCGGCCTTCAGATCGCGCGCGAAGACCGGCGTCTTGTCGAAGCGATAGCCAATGATGATGTTGCCGAGGCGCTCTTCCAGATCGTGAAGATCCGATGCCAGGCACAGGATCGCCATCACTTCCGAGGCAACCGTGATGTCGAAGCCGCTCTCACGCGGAAACCCGTTGGAGACGCCGCCAAGCGAGGCGACGATCTCGCGCAGCGCCCGGTCGTTCATGTCCATCACGCGTCGCCAGGTGATGCGGCGCACGTCGATATCGAGCGCGTTGCCCCAGTAGATATGATTGTCGATCATCGCCGACAAAAGGTTATGCGCCGCGGTAATCGCGTGGAAATCGCCGGTGAAGTGGAGGTTGATATCCTCCATCGGCACGACCTGCGCATAGCCGCCGCCGGCGGCCCCGCCCTTCACCCCGAAGCAGGGACCGAGCGACGGTTCGCGCACGCAGATGACGGCCTTTTTGCCGATCCGGTTCAGCCCGTCGCCGAGTCCCACCGTCGTGGTCGTCTTGCCCTCGCCCGCCGGCGTCGGGTTGATGGCGGTGACGAGGATGAGCTTGCCATCGGGCTTGCCCGCCTGTGCCGCCGTGAATTCGGCGCTGATCTTCGCCTTGTCGTGGCCATAGGGCGAGAGCTGAGCCGCCGGAATCCCGAGCCTGTCGCCGATCTCGTAGATCGGCTTTTTCACCGCGGCACGCGCGATCTCGATGTCGGTTTTATACTCAGCCATGCCGCCCTCAGATCTATTTCGTCTCGTGAAGGTCACGTTTATGCCAATGGCATGGTGAAATATACCGAAAGTTTGAAGGCGTCGGCGGTTGCGCACAGCAGCCCACAGCCTCTATCACCAACGCATTGATTCAGCATTTACGGGGGTAAACCATGAAATCACTCGAGCTCATCGTCGAGCGCATCATTCTGTCCAGCCGGTGGATCCTTGTCGCCTTCTACCTCGGCCTGGCGCTGTCGCTGGCCGTCTACGCGATCTCCTTCGCCTACAAGTTCTCCAAGGTGGCGATCAACGTCTTTACCTATGACGAAGGTGAGATGATCCTGGCCATGCTCGGCCTCATCGACGCGGCGCTGGTCGCCAGCCTGATCGTCATGGTGATGATCTCCGGCTACGAGAATTTCGTCAGCCGCTTCGACGACAACGAAACCGATGTCTCCTTCATCGGCAAGCTCGATTCCGGCAGCCTGAAGATCAAGGTCGCCTCGTCGATCGTCGCCATCTCGTCGATCCACCTGCTGCAGGTCTTCCTGAATTCCAACCAGTTCACCGACAGCAAGATCATGTGGCTGACCGCCATGCATCTGGCCTTCGTCGTCTCCGCCGTCATGCTCGGTTTCCTCGAGCAGCTGATGAAAAAGGCCAAGGATACGTCGAAGATCTAGAGCCAAGCGATTCGCGGGCGGCCCGGCCGCCTGCGACATATCGCGCAAGGCAAATCGTTTCATTTCCATTTGCCTTTGCGCGTATTTCGTGCGCCAAAATACGAAAAACTCCACCTGGTTGATTTAAGAAAAACTAAAAACAACCGCAGGCGGATATTTCGTGATTAAATTATAACACCTTAATTTAATCACGGTGCACCGCACAAATTCTGACTAGCAAATATATCAGATAGTAGATCTTATTAGTCGAGTTGTGCGCACCAATGGACTAGTTGATGTCTTACGTAACTACCTCGGAAAGACAGTCGTTACTCACGGCTGAAATCACAGGCGTGAAGACGCGGCCGGCATTCGTCCAAATTCTGGTTCGAACGGCCGAAGCTTTCGGCTTCAAATATGCCACGCTGATGGATGCCCCGACCGCCGAGAGTTTTCTCCTCAAGTCCCTCCTGATCGAAACAAACCTGCCCGATAGCTATGTCAGCCGTTTCGATCGCGCGCGCTTCATGCAACTGCCGTTGTTTTCCTCCGGCATGTCCAGTTCCGTCCTCCCGCGTTACTGGAACCTTCGTGATCAGTCCGACATTTTCCCGCCCGAACTACAGGATCTCAAGAGCGAATTCGGCATGCAGGTCGGCGTTGCTTTTCCCGTCTGCTCTGTCGATGGCAATCGCCTGCTTTTCTGGTTCTCCGGAACCCGCGCGCCGCTTGGCCAGACCGAGGTCAACGAACTGACCATGATCCTGCTGCATGCGCTCGACGCCTTCAATCTGGTGAAATCGGCCAAGACCAGCGAGCACCCGCCCTTGTCTGCCCGCGAGCGCGAAGTCGTGCGCTGGACATCGCAGGGAAAGACCTCGATCGAGATCGGCCAGATCCTGTCGCTATCGGACCACACGGTCAACGCCTACATGACCAGCGCCATCAGGAAGCTCGATTGCGTCAACCGCACCCAGCTGGTCGCCAAGGCGATCCGCTACAAGCTGATCACCTGACGCCACGCCGTATGTAGCGCCGCCGGCCTCGCCCTTAGCGGCCAAGCACCGCGCGCATCTCCACCAGGTTGGAGCGCACTCTCAGAATATAAAAGCCCATGGTCGCCAGATGGCTCGGCATGATCCAGCCGTCCTCGCGTCCGTTTGAGATGATCGCCGGCTGGATGCGCAGCGCCGCCTGGAACTGAGCGTTCGTCGCACCATAGAGCGCGCCGAGATTGCGCTCGGCGATCACCCGCGAAAAGTCCGACTGGGCAGCCGCCAGAATGGCGTAGTAGCCGTAGAGCTGGCCATAGGCGAACCAGAAGCGATCGTCGGCGCGCGTATCGAACCAGCCGCTCGCATGGTTGGCCGAACGCTCCGCCAGCATGTCGGCGGTGCCGCCGAGATCGTTGGCGATACGATCGATGAACTGGATGAGGTTGTCGGCGCGCGTATCGAAGACCGCGTTGCAATTGGAGAGGTCCGTATTGAACTTGCGCAGACTGTCGATCGCCGAGCGATAATAACTCGGCGTCGGCGTCTTCGGGCCGAACGGATTAAGCCCGAAATACCAGCTGTACTCGTCGAACTGCAGGTTGCCGCGCGCGCTCTGCAGGTCGTTGTTGATGCCGGAGGTCCCACGCACGCGGCCCAGCGTATCGACGAGCTCCGCCGAGGTGCGGCGCAGCGCCTGGTTCACGCCGCGTTGGAACGAGGCCTTGTTGTCGAGAAACGGCGTGTGGTCCCAGTCGATCCCGAAGAAGCCGAGACGATAGAGCAGCATGGAGGAGATCCATGCGTTCTGGTTGACGTTGAAATCCGTGAGATCGGCCGTGACGTCGACGATCGCCGAGCGTTGGCAGGTCTTGGCCGCAGGCGTGGTCGCCCCCTCGGCGGGCGGAACTTCCTGGCCAACCTGAACCTTGCGTTCGGCAAGCTTGTACTGATCGACGAAGGACGGGTTGAAGCCGGTCCACATCTGCGTCTGAACGAAGAAATAGCCGTACATCAGGATGAGTAGCGCTAGCACGCCGATGACGGGAAGCCTGACCAGCCAGCTACGCCGGCCATACCAGCCGCGCGCGGCCATCAACGGCCAGAAGGCCCAGGCCACGAAAAGCCGCGCCCAACGACCAATCGCCCGGCCGATCGATCTGAAAAAACCGGAGATTCCGTCAAGCATCGCCCATTCCCCTCTGCATCCAAAAGCGCGTGTTTCACCCGCTCTCAAATATGCATCCGCATCCGAAACGGCAACATCGTGCTGATATTATTGTTTCTTCGGCCCTGTTTAGAGGCGGCACGCCTAAAGGCGTGGCATCCGGAAGCGCAGCCGCGAGGAGATCTTCATCGTGTCGATCAAAGGCGCACCTGGCACATCCTCGTTCTGATGCGCATAGGCCGGAAACCGCTTGCCGAACTGCGCGTCGGCGGTGCGCTTGCGATGCTCGATCTCCTGCGGCAGCAGCATGTCGCGTTCGAAGAGAACGATGGCATCGGCAATATTTGGAAACAGCTCGGACGAAATCTGCACCTTGGAGCCCGGAATATCGGTATCCACCTGCGCCTGATAGATCAGCAAGCGCTCTTCCGTATCGATCATCAGCTTGCGCATCAGCGTGTTGCACTGGCCGATCTCGGTGTTCAGCCCATCCACCAGAAGCTGGAATATCCCGATGAAGCGCTCGCGCCGCTGGCTCTCGTCTCGCAGCTCGTGCTCGCGGGTGGAGACCTCATCGACCTGCGCCTTCAGCGCCTTGCGCTCCTCCTCCATCCGCTCCCACTCCGCCTTGCTGCCATAGACGCCGATGCGCCCCTGCGTCGTCAGCGCCTTGGCATTGAGCTCCTTGATGCGGATGCGGGCAATGTCGATCTCATCGACCAGCCGGCGCCGGCGCTCGACGATATCGACCAGCCTGCGCTCCGCCTCCTTGTGGGCGGTGAGCACGACCTCGCGATGCTGCGTGATCAGTCCCGCAACGCTGTCGGACTTGACCATCAGGTCGCGCAGCCGCTCGACCACGGGTGCCGCCCGGACCCGGCTGCTGTGGCGTCGCCACATGCGCTGGCGCGAGAAATGCCCGATAAACCGCTCGGTCGCCGTCAGCCCGCGGAAACTGTCGAGATCCGACGACACCCTGACCGTCATTGCATCCAGCGTCGCCACCAGCTCGGCAAGCAGCTCCGCGAGGTTCCTCGCATCGGCGGCAAAGCCCTGGAAGCGCTCGTTTTCGACCAGAAAGCGCTCGTCGTCGATCTCGGCAGGATGGCGCGCGAACTCGCCGACGAAATCGGCGCAGGTCTTGACCTTCACCGGCAGTTCGTCGGCAATCGCACTGGCTGCATCAAATGTGGTGTCAAACGAGACAGGCTTGCGCACCTGATATCCCCGGGGAATCGAATGCCGTCAAATTAGAGCCGTTCATTCCTAAATGGAAGAAGCTTGCTCAGACCGCCTCGGCGACCCATTCGCCGTTCATGGCGTCGTCCCAGTGGCGGCGGCAGAGCGACACGTATTTCTCGTTGCCCCCGACCTCGATCTGCGCCCCTTCCCGCGCCACCGCGCCGTTGCCGTCGAGACGCACGACCATCGTCGCCTTGCGGCCGCAATGGCAGATGGTGCGCACTTCGCGCATCTCGTCGGAGATCGCCATCAGCTCCTGCGAGGCGGGAAACAGCTTGCCCTGGAAATCCGTGCGCAGCCCGTAGACCATGACGGGGATATTCAGCCGGTCGACGACGCGTGCCAGCTGCCAGATATGCTCGCGCGTCATGAAATGCGCCTCGTCGACGAAAACGCAGGCAATCGGTTCGCCCGCATCCCCCTGCTCGGCGATCAGCGACAACAGGTCGGCATCCTGCTCGAAGGCGACCGCATTGGCCTGCAGCCCGATCCGCGAGCCGATGATGCCCCTGCCCGCCCGCTCGTCGAACGCCGCGATCAGCAGAAGAACGCGCATGCCGCGCTCCTCGTAATTATACGCGGCCTGCAGCAGCATCGTCGATTTGCCGGCATTCATCGTCGAGTAGTTGAAGTAGAGCTTCGCCATTGCATTCTCCGTCTCTCCGCTTCTTGAAAGCTGGATACGATCAAGAAAACCCCCGGCCGTCGTTAATCACAGAAAATTGCCTGAAAACCCCTTCAAAACTGACAAAATTCAAGCGATCCATTAAATACGACACGTCGCAATCGGATACCGCAATGCGGCGCAAACACACTGAGGTCGCTTGTAAAACTCGGCTATTGGTGATTGGCTTGGGAACGTAAGACTGGGAGTCTATAAATGAAAACGACAAGCGCATTCAAACTGATCACTGCCACAGCCGTTGCTGCACTCTCTGTCGCAACCGCCGCATATTCCGCTGATCCCGCCAGCTGCTCCACCGTCCATCTGTCGGATGTGGGCTGGACCGATATCACCGCGACAACAGCAACCGCATCCGTGATCCTCAAGGGTCTCGGATACACCCCCGACGTGAAGGTTCTTTCCGTACCGGTCACCTACCAGTCGTTGAAGAACAAGGACATCGACATCTTCCTCGGCAACTGGATGCCGACGCAGGAAAAGGATGTTCGTCCCTTCATCGATGACAAGTCGGTCGAATCCTTCGGCCCGAACCTGACCGGCGCGAAATACACATTGGCGACCAACGCCAAGGGCGCCGAGCTCGGCATCAAGGACTTCAAGGACATCGCCGCCCACAAGGAAGATCTCGAAGGCAAGATCTACGGCATCGAGCCGGGCAATGACGGCAACCGTCTCGTCATGAACATGATCGAGAAGGATACCTTCGGCATGAAGGGCATGGAGGTCGTCGAATCCTCCGAGCAGGGCATGCTGGCGCAGGTTGCCCGCGCCGAGAAGGCCGGCAAGCCGGTCGTCTTCCTCGGCTGGGCGCCGCATCCGATGAACGAAAACTTCAAGCTCACCTATCTCACGGGTGGCGACGACGTTTTCGGTCCTGACTTCGGTGGTGCCAAGGTGTTCACCAACGTTCGCGCCAACTATCTGACGGAATGCCCGAACGTCGGCACCATGCTCAAGAACATGGTCTTCTCTCTCCCGATGGAGAACCAGATCATGGGCAAGATCCTGAACGACGGCGACGAGCCGGAAAAGGCCGCGACGGAATGGCTGAAGGCCAATCCGACGGCAATCGAGCCGTGGCTCGCAGGCGTCAAGACGCTTGACGGCAGCGGCGACGGCGTTGCCGCCGTCAAGAAAAGCCTCGGCCTCTGATATCGAGTACGGGGTGGCTCTGACCACCCCGTTTTCGCTATCCTCGCCCCTGTTGTTGTTCTTTCTGGATAGGCACGCCCTTGAACTGGATCACCGACTTTAAAATTCCCATTGGTCCCTGGGCGAAAGCCTTCGTGGATTGGCTCACCTCCAATGCCGACTGGTTCTTCAACCAGCTTGCCTTCGTGCTGTCCCACGTCATCGACGGGATCCTGTTCGTCCTGCAGAAGCCGCACCCGCTGATCGTCGTGCTGGCGATCACCGCGATCGCCTACTGGCTGAGGCGCTCCTTCGTCGTCGCCGTCTTCACCTGTCTTGGGCTGCTGTTCATCATGAACCAGGGCTACTGGAAGGAAACGACCGCGACGCTGGCGCTGGTGCTAGCCTCCACCTTCGTCAGCATGGTCGTCGGCATTCCCCTCGGCATCGCGGCCGCCCGCCGCCCCTGGGTGAATTCGCTGCTGCGGCCGATACTCGACCTCATGCAGACCATTCCGACATTCGTCTATCTGATTCCAGCGCTTATCCTTTTCGGCCTCGGCATGGTGCCCGGCCTGATCGCCACCGTCATCTTCGCCATCCCCGCCCCCATCCGCCTCACGCGCCTCGGCATCATCTCGACGCCGCCCTCGCTGGTCGAAGCCGCCGAATCCTTCGGCGCGACCCCGATGCAGGTGCTGCGCAAGGTCGAGCTTCCCTATGCCACGCCGCAGATCATGGCCGGCCTGACCCAGACGATCATGCTTTCGCTGTCGATGGTCGTCATCGCGGCACTCGTCGGCGCCGACGGCCTCGGCGTTCCGGTCGTGCGCGCGCTCAACACCGTCAACGTCGCCAAGGGCTTCGAGGCAGGTCTCTGCATCGTCATCCTGGCGATCATTCTCGACCGAATGTTCCGCGCGGCGGGTGAAGGAGACGGCGCATGACCGCGGTTCGCTTCGATAATGTCAGCATCGTCTTCGGCGACAAGCCGGAAGCTGCCCTCACCCTTGCCGACAAGGGCAAGACCCGCGACGAGATCGGCGCCGAAACCGGGCTCGTCCTCGGTGTCGCCGATGCCTCGCTGGAAATCCAGGAGGGCGAGATCCTCGTGCTCATGGGTCTGTCCGGCTCCGGCAAGTCGACCCTTCTGCGCGCCGTCAACGGACTTGCCCCCGTCGTGCGCGGCGAGGTCACCGTCAATACGTCGTCGGGACCGGTCAACCCCTACAAGACCTCGGCCAAGGGCCTGCGGGACCTGCGCATGCACACCGTCTCGATGGTGTTCCAGCAGTTCGCGCTGCTCCCGTGGCGCACGGTCGCCGACAATGTAGGCTTCGGCCTCGAACTCGCCGGCATGGCCGAGGGCGAGCGCAAGAAGCGCGTCGCCGAACAGCTCGAGCTGGTCAACCTGACCAAGTGGGCCGATCGCAAGGTCAACGAGCTCTCCGGCGGCATGCAGCAGCGCGTCGGCCTTGCCCGCGCCTTTGCGACCGGCGCGCCGATCCTTCTGATGGACGAGCCGTTCTCCGCGCTCGATCCCCTGATCCGCACCCGCCTGCAGGATGAACTGCTCGAGTTCCAGCGCCGCCTGAAGAAGACCATCCTCTTCGTCAGCCACGATCTCGACGAGGCCTTCCGCATCGGCAACCGCATCGCCATCATGGAAGGCGGGCGCATCATCCAGTGCGGCACGCCGCAGGACATCGTCAAGAACCCGGCCGACCAGTATGTCGCCGATTTCGTACAGCACATGAACCCGATCAGCATGCTGACCGCCCGCGACGTCATGCATGCGGGCCTCGGCGATGCAGCAAGCGGTGCCAGCGTCAGCGGCACGGCCAAGGCAGAGACCCCGCTGATCGACATTCTCGACGCGCTGTCCCGCCAGCCGGGCAGCATCGGCGTGGTCGAAAACGGCGCCATCATCGGCACGATTTCCGCCCAGGACGTCGTCGCCGGCCTGACGCAGCACAGGAAGAAAGAACAGGCTTGATCCCCTCCTCCGCTTCCGCCAAAAAGTGGACATGAAAGATCAAGCTTCTGTCATCAGGGAAACGGACGAAGAGGCGCGCAAGCTGGCGCGCACTCTTCTCCGTTCCGCCCGCTACGCCGCCATTGCGGTCCTCGACCCCAAGACCGGCTTCCCCTTCGCCAGCCGCGTGCTTCTCGGCACCGATTTCGATGGCGTTCCCGTCATCCTCGTCTCCGGTCTTTCGGCGCACACCCGTGCGCTCGATGCCGATCCGCGCGCCTCGCTTTTGACCGGCGAGCCCGGCAAGGGCGACCCGTTGGCCCATGCGCGGCTGACGACTCAGTGCAGTGCGGCAGCCGTCGAGCGCGACAGCGCCGCCCACACACGCATTCGTGACCGTTTTCTGGCCCGCCATTCCAAGGCGAAACTCTACGTCGATTTCCCTGATTTCCGGTTTTTCCGGCTGATTCCCGAGAGCGCCAGCCTCAATGGCGGCTTCGGCCGCGCCTAAATTCTTGATGGAGAGGAGCTGATCATCCGCTCGGACGCCAACGAGGAGCTCGCGGAAAACGCCGCCGAGGTAGTGCAAGATTTGCTAGCCCTTGAACCGGATTTGGCAAGGAAAACAGCGATCGCGCATAAAGCCCGTGCGGGCACCAGATGGGCTATTTGTGGAGTCGATTGCGCCGGTTTTGATGTGATTTCGGGCGATTTGCTGCTGCGGCACGAGTTTGACACACCGATCAGCAGCCGCGTTGAACTTTATTCACATATATCTAACATGAAATACTCAATACCTGAAATTTAGCTATATACAATCTTGAACCCCTCTTGCTAGTTTTCACCGTCGGCAATTTCAGGCAGACGTTTTTTTGAATTCCGTTTCCATGGGAAGATGATTATGGACACAATAGATTTGACCGCTCACGCGAATGTTGCCGCCGCACTGTTGTCCGCAATGGCAAATCCCAAGAGACTTCTGATCCTCTGTAATCTGGTCAAGGGTGAGATCCCCGTTGGCGCGCTGGCCACCGAAGTCGGCCTCAGCCAGTCGGCACTGTCGCAGCACCTCTCCAAGCTGCGCGCCCAGAAGCTGGTCAAGACCCGCCGCGACGCACAGACGATCTACTATTCCAGCACCTCCGATCAGGTCATTCGCATTCTCGAAACCCTGACCCAGATCTACGCCGAACCCGTCCGCGCCAAGTCCGCGGCCTGATATCCCATCACACCGTTTCCGGTCGCTTCTCAATGGAACGACTGACTATTTTTAGCACCATTTGATATTGATGGATCGGCGACCTCTGGTTTGCCGATCCTTTTTTGTGCGCTCAAGCGCAAGACGCGCGCATGTGGTTTCACCGCCACTCAGAAATCGCAAAAACTTGATCCAAAATCGTCAAAACCGGCGCGATTTTTGCCGATCGTGGCAAAAACAGGCTGCGTTTCTTTATCTTCTTGCGCATTCACCGCGAAATTCCTAATAAACTTGCCATGCGTCCTTCGAGCCAAACATGGCCGATTGGCGCGTTTGCCGCGCGCAATCCGTCGTCTTTGGCGCATCCTGAAATGGATGTTTGTACGGCCTGGATTGATCGCAGCGGCAGGACAGTCGCGGGTCGAAGACCCATCCAAGGAGAGACAAAATGACCCTGAAGACCCTGACGGCGGCGCTGGTTGCCTCCATCTCTTTCGCGCCGCTGGCGCATGCCGACATCACCATCGGCCTGATCGCACCGCTGACCGGCCCGGTTGCCGCTTACGGCGACCAGGTGAAGAACGGCGCCCAGACCGCCGTTGACGAAATCAACAAGGCCGGCGGCATCCTCGGCGAGAAGGTCGTGCTGAAGACCGCCGACGACGCCGGCGAACCCAAGCAGGGCGTTTCGGCCGCCAACCAGCTCGTCGGCGACGGCATCCGCTTCGTCGTCGGCCCGGTCACCTCGGGCGTCGCCATCCCGGCATCGGACGTCTTCGCTGAAAACGGCGTGCTGATGGTCACCCCGACCGCGACCGCCCCTGACCTGACGAAGCGTGGCCTCGCCAACGTTCTGCGCACCTGCGGCCGCGACGACCAGCAGGCCGAAGTCGCCGCCAACTATGTCCTGAAGAACTTCAAGGACAAGCGCATCGCCATCATCAACGACAAGGGCGCTTACGGTAAGGGTCTCGCCGACAACTTCAAGGCGACGATCAACGCCGGCGGCATCAAGGAAGTCCTCGACGACGCGCTCTCGCCCGGCGACAAGGATTTCAGCGCGCTGACCACCCGCCTCAAGGCCGAGAAGGTCGACGTCGTCTATTTCGGCGGCTACCACCCGGAAGGCGGCCTGCTGGCCCGCCAGCTTCATGACCTGCAGGTCAATGCCGTCATCATCGGCGGCGATGGCCTGTCGAACACCGAGTTCTGGAACATCGGCACGGATGCTGCCGCCGGCACCATCTTCACCAACGCCGTCGATGCCACCAAGAGCCCCGACTCCAAGGCCGCCGCCGACGCGCTGAAGGCCAAGGGCATCCCGGCCGAAGCCTTCACGCTGAACGCCTACGCCGCCGTCGAAGTCATCAAGGCCGGCATCGAAAAGGCGAAAAGCGCCGAAGATTCCGAAGCCGTCGCAACGGCGCTGAAGGCCGGCGAGCCGATCGCAACCGCCATCGGCAAGCTCACCTACGGCGAAACCGGCGACCTGACCTCGCAGAGCTTCTCCCTCTACAAGTGGGAAGACGGCAAGATTGTCTCCGCCGAGTAATTCGGCTCGCCACTGCGATCAAATACAGACCGGGCGCCCTCGCGGGCGCCCGGTTTTCGTTTGCGAATCCTTCGAAATGGCCTTCGCCACAAGCCTCGATCAGGCCTGGAAGAATTTCAGGAGATCGGCATTGATGATGTCGGCATGTGTGGTCGCCATGCCGTGCGGCAGGCCGTCATAGGTCTTCAGCGTGCCGTTTTTCAAAAGCTTGGCGGCAAGCAGGGCCGAATCGGCGATCGGCACGATCTGGTCGTCAGTGCCATGCATGACCAGAACCGGAACCTTGATCTTCTTGAGGTCTTCGGTGAAATCGGTCTCGGAAAACACCTCGACGCAATCATACTGATCCTTGGCGCTGCCCATCATCCCCTGCCGCCACCAATTGTCGATCACGCCCTGCGAGACCTTGGCGCCCGGCCGGTTGAAGCCGTAGAACGGACCTTCGGGGATGTCGCGATAGAACTGCGCGCGGTTGGCGGCAATGGACGTGCGGAAGCCATCGAACACTTCAAGCGGCAGACCGCCCGGGTTCTTGTCGGACTTCAGCATGACAGGCGGGATCGCGCCGATCAGCACCGCCTTGGCAATACGGCCGCGGCTTTCATAATTGCCGACATAACGGGTGACTTCGCCGCCACCGGTCGAATGGCCCACATGGATGGCATTCTTGAGATCGAGATGTTCAGCGAGCTCGGCGACATCGGCCGCGTAAGTGTCCATGTCGTTGCCGTGGCCCGGCTGGCTGGAGCGGCCATGGCCGCGACGGTCATGGGCGATCACCCGGTAGCCCTTGCCGAGAAAGTAGAGCATCTGCGCATCCCAGTCGTCGGCGCTGAGCGGCCAGCCGTGATGGAACACGATCGGCTGACCGGTGCCCCAGTCCTTGTAGAAGATTTGCGTGCCGTCCTTGGTGGTGATGTAGCTGCTGGTCATGGCGTTCTTGTCCTTACCTGTCGAGTGAGCGGTCTTCTGGTCGGCGGCTGCGGAATGCTTGTGGCTCGCGGCTTCAGCCGAATTGGTGAAGGAGGCGGCAGCGGCCGTCGCGACGAGGCCGAGCCCTGCGACCATAACATGCCGTCTTGAGGCATTTTCGATGTCGTCAGTCATGTTCATCTCCATTTGTTTTCGCGATAATCGATGTCGCGATAAATATATTCATAGCACCTGAAATTTTCTTGTCTACGAAAAAGATTATCGCGATATCATTTTTATGATAGTGGTAATCGCACAGACAGATGGAGCCTCGGCATGACCGATCAGATACACGCCTCCCATAAGCCCCCCGCCTCCGGCACCACCACGCCGCCGCTGGACGACCAGCTGTGCTTCTCGCTCTATGCGGCAAGCCTCGCCATCAACCGCACCTACAAGCCGATGCTGGACGAGATGGGCATCACCTATCCGCAATATCTGGTGCTGAATGTGCTGGGCGAGCAGGATGGCGCCACGATCGGCGCTATCGCCGACCGGCTGTCGCTGGAATCGAGCACCATCACCCCGCCAGTAAAGCGCCTGGAGCAGGCAGGCCTCCTCGAACGTCGCCGCTCGACCCAGGACGAACGCCAGGTGAACGTCTTCCTGACATCAGCAGGCCGCGACATGCTCGCCCGCAGCAAATGCCTGGGCGACACGCTGCTCAGCCGCTCCGGCATGACCTTGACCGAGATCGAAGTATTGAACCAGCAGATCCACACGCTGATCGGCGCCCTCGGCAAGAGCGAGTAGACGCAAACCTTCCCTACCGTGGAACCGGGGCGCCCCCTGCGACGGCATGGACGAGGACAAGACCGATCCGCGCCTTCCCATCGAGCGCCCGCCTCTCTAGAGTGGCCACCCAACGACACCGAACCAGAGAGCCCCATGACCGAAAGACTAGAACGCCTCATCGACCAGGGAACCGGCCGCGAACCGGCCGATATCGTGCTCAAGGGCGGGCGGTTCTTCGATCTGGTGACGGGCGAACTGGTGCAATCCGACATCGCCATCTCGGGCGACACCATCGTCGGCACCTGTGGCGATTACACCGGAAAAACCGAGATCGACATATCCGGCAAGATCGTCGTGCCCGGCTTCATCGACACGCATCTCCACATCGAAAGCTCGCTCGTCACCCCGCACGAGTTCGACCGCTGCGTGCTCCCCTATGGCGTCACGACCGTGATCTGCGACCCGCACGAGATCGCCAACGTGCTCGGCGAAGAAGGCATCCGCTATTTCCTGGAGTCCGCCGAGCAAACCATCATGGACATCCGCGTCCAGCTCTCCTCCTGCGTCCCCGCCACGCATCTGGAAACATCAGGCGCCGACCTGCCGATCGAAAAGCTCCTGCCCTTCCGCGACCACGAGAAGGTCATCGGCCTTGCCGAATTCATGAATTTCCCCGGCGTGATCCACAAGGACCCCGTCTGCATGGCCAAGCTCGCGGCATTTCAAGGAGCGCATATCGACGGCCACGCCCCGCTTCTCTCGGGCAATGATCTGAACGGCTATCTCTCAGCCGGCATCCGCACCGAGCATGAATGCACGAGCGCCGAGGAAGCGCTGGAGAAGATCCGCAAGGGCATGCACATCCTGGTCCGCGAAGGCTCCGTCTCCAAGGACCTGCACGCGCTGATGTCGATCATCACCGAGCGTCTGTCGCCGCATCTGGCGCTCTGCACCGACGACCGCAACCCGCTCGATATCGCCGAGCAGGGCCATCTCGACTACATGATCCGCACCGCAATCAAGAACGGCGTCGAGCCGCTCGCCATCTACCGCGCCGCCTCGATCTCGGCCGCCCGCGCCTTCGGTCTCAGGGACCGGGGCCTCGTCGCCCCCGGCTGGCGCGCCGATCTCGCCATCCTCGACAGCCTGGAAAACTGCAAGGCCGAGATGGTCTTCTCCGCCGGCCGCAAGGTCACATCGGCGCTCTTCGAAACCCGCAAGCCCGTCGCCCCCGTCGGCCTCGACAGCGTCAAGGCCCGAACGGTCAATGCCGCCCACTTCAGCGTGCCGGTCGCCGATGGCGAAACACCTGTCATCGGCGTCATGCCGGGCAAGATCATCACCGAGCACCGCCGCTACCGGCTGCCCGTCAAGGGCAACCAGACCGCGGTCGATCTCGACAACGACATCATCAAGGTCGCCGTCATCGAGCGCCACGGCAAGAACGGCAACCACGCCAACGGCTTCGTCCAGGGCTTCGGTCTGAAGAAGGGTGCGATCGCCTCAACCGTCGGCCATGACAGCCACAACATCTGCGTCGTCGGCGTCTCGGAAGACGACATGGCCATGGCCGCCAACCGGCTCGGCGAAATCAAGGGAGGCTTCGTCGTCGTCGAGGACGGCAAGGTCACCGGCGAAATCCCGCTGCCGCTCGCCGGCCTGATGAGCCTCGAACCCTACGAAACCGTCCGCGACACACTGCACGACCTCAGAAAAGCCGCCTACGCCCTCGGCACGACCCTAGAAGAACCCTTCCTCCAGGTCGCCTTCCTGCCGCTGCCGGTTATCCCGCATCTGAAGATATCGGACATGGGCATGGTGGATGTCGACCAGTTCAGGCTGATCTGACATCCACGCGGAAAGAAGATCCACCTTCCGGTTCAGGCGGCAGCCCGCACCGGCGTGTCGAGCCTTGACCAGATCCGCGCCACGGTTTCCGGCTCGCAATCGAGACCGAAGAGATCACGCAGGGAGGTCGCCAGCTCGTCGGCCGATCCGATCTGCAGGCTCTTCGTTCCCTGCGCGCCCGCGCGCCGGAGGCCACGGTTCATCAAGGCCACATCGGCATCCGGCAGGCGGATGCTCATCATCAGGTTGTCGCGGAACGGCAGCGCCGCCCAGACGGTGCAAAGCTGGTTGGCGCCTTCGAGATCGGCCTGCGTAAACGGGCTTTCATCGAAGCCGAAGAGCGGGAACCACCCGTCCGGCCCCTGCCATTCCAGCACCAGTTCGCCGGTTGCCGTGTCGTCCCGCAGGCGGAAGGTCATGCCGCCCATCAGCTGTTCGCCAGGCCGGATGGCAATCGGATCGCGCGGTCCCGGCCCGCCGAAGCCTGCATCCGCCAGCCACTCCTCGCCGCCGATGGTCACGATCCAGGCGAGATGCGCCCTGATGCCGCCGACCGGCGCGCCCATGCGCACACGCCCGAGGATCGGCCGCGCCTCGAACCCGAGATGCTTCAGCGCCTCGCCGAACAGCCAGTTGAGCTGGAAGCAATATCCCCCGCGCTTCTTCTCGACGAGCTGGTTCCAGATATCGGCGGGCTGCAGGCTCGGAACCCGGCCAAGAAACGGGTCGATGCTTTCGAATGCAATGGTGGCAAGCTGCGCCCGCTGCAGGGCGGTGAGCCCGGCCGACGTGATGTCGATGTCCTTGAGGCCGATCCGCCTCGCATATTGGTCGAAGTCAAACATGTCCTGATCCCTCATCTGGTGTGACACCAAGCTTGTACCGTCGCCCATTTGCCGCCGCTCCCTAAAAGTTTGCTAACGGCCCAGCCCCTCGCTTATGCTGGCGGCGGGGAAATCTGGGGGATCGGTCGGGTGCGTTTCGATGAGGAAATCGCCGGTTTCATTGCCGGCCCTGTCATGATGATCGTCGGCACCAGCGATAGTGCCAACCAGCCCGATGTCGGCCGCGGCGTCGGCTGCCGCGTCCTGCCGAGCGGCGAAACCATCGAAGTCTTGATCTCCGGTTGGCAGTGGCCGGATACGCTCGCCAACATAATCGAGACCGGGCAAGCCGCCTTCACCTTCGTGCGCCCGTCCGACTATCGCTCGCTGCAGCTGAAGGGCAGCGCCAGCCTGCGCACCGCCACCGAAGACGACCGAGCGCTCTGCGAGCGCTATATCGCCGGCGTCACCGCAGCGCTCGCCGAGCAGGGCGTTCCCTCGTCGATGATCGAGGTCTGGCTGACATCCCGCGATCTCGCCACCGTCATACTCGATGTCCGCACCATCTCCATCAAGACGCCCGGCAGCAGCGCCGGCGCGCTGATCAGAGCACCCGTATGAAGGAGATCGCGCTGCGGCTACGCGATATGGAAACCTTCTTCGAGGGCATCGTCCCCTCGATCATCGCCACGTCCTCGGCGGACGGCATTCCCAATGTCTCCTACCTCTCGCATGTCGTGCTGGTGGACGACGAGCGCGTCGGCCTCTCCAACCAGTTTTTCAACACGACCATGGCCAATCTCGCGGAGAACCCGAAGGCAGCCATATTGCTGGTCGATGGCGCCCGTGGCGGCCAGTGCCGGTTGCGCGCGGTTTATGAAAAGACCGTCTTCGACGGTCCGCTGTTCAGCCGCGTTTCGACCCAACTCGATGCGACGAGCGCGCAGGTCGGCATGGCCGGCATCATGCGGCTTCGCGGCGTCGATATCTTCCGGGTGGTCGATATCACGATCTACCCCTCGCCCGTAGATGCCCCGATCGAGCCGGTCGCGCGCGAACCGCTGCTCGAGGCAACCGCCAGCCTCGCCATGACACTCGCCCACCTTCCCGCGCAGATCGACACCGCCCTTGACGCGACGCTGGAATGGATGCGCGACACGCTTGAATGCGACCAGACCGTCGTGTTTCTCGCCGACGAAAACAGCGGCCAGCTCGCGACGGCGGGCAGCCTGGGCTACGAGCGGTCGGGCGTCGGCTCGGAGATCGCCTTCGGAGACGGCGTCTTCGGCAGTGCGGCCCGTGAGCGGGATATCGTCAAGATCAGCGATCTCAGCCGGGCGCGACGCTACAGCGCCGCGGTCAAGGCATCGGCCGAGAATGAAAATCTGACCCGCACCATCGCCCCGCCGATGGATGCCGAGACCATGAGCCAAATTGCAGTGCCGATGATCTCAGGCGGTCACCTCATCGGCGTTCTCGGCGCCGAAAGCCGCCGGAGGCTCGCCTTTTGCGGCAGTGCGGGAGGCAGCGCTGACGCTTGCGGCCCAGCATCTGGCCGGTATCATCGCCCTGTCGCAGGCATTGCCGGAAGACCAGAAGCCGGCGCCATCAGGGCAGCCGCCGGGGAAGAACACCCATCGGATCGAAATCCGCTACTACGCCTTCGACGACAGCATCTTCATTGCCGACGAATACATCATCAAGGGCATTGCCGGCCGGCTGCTGAACCACATGCTGCGCGCCCATGTGGAGAGCGGCCGTACCGGTTTCACCAACCGCGAACTGCGCCTCTCCACATCGCTTAGGCTTCCCGAATTCAAGGACAATCTCGAGACCCGGCTTCTCCTCCTGCGCCGCCGCCTCGCCGACAAGACCTCGCCCATCCAGCTGGTGCCGACCGGGCGCGGACAGTTTTCGCTGACCTTCGACGGACAGCCTGTCTTCGTCGAGGAAACGACGATGGACGGCGATTAGCCAAGCCGCGCGCAGAAGCCATCCAGCGCGTTCAACATCACCACACCCTTTTCGATGCGCGAAACGAAGCCCGGCATTTCCACCGGAGATACCTTCTCAAAGCCAACAGGCAAACCAAACGACGCCGGCTCCCGTGTCAGGTTGAACACAAACAGCAGCGTCTCGCCCTCTTGTCTGCGCGTAAACACCAGCAAATCCTGGTTCGTATCGAGGAAGGTCATCGCCCCGTCGATCAGCGCCGGATGCTTTTTTCGGAAGGCCAGCGTGTCGCGGTAGTGGGTGAGCACCGAATGCGCATCGCCCTCCTGCACATCCACCGAAAGCGCTGCCTGCTCATAGGGCACCGGCAGCCAGGACTTCTCGGCCGTGGTGAAGCCGGCATGGGCCTTGGCTGCTTCCCAGGGCATCGGCGTGCGGCATCCGTCGCGGCCCTTGAAGGCCGGCCAGAAGCGGATGCCGTAGGGGTCGCGCAGGTCCTCGAAGGCGAGATCAGCTTCGGGCAGACCGAGCTCCTCGCCCTGGTAGAGGCAGATCGAGCCGCGCAGCGCCGCAAGCACCGAGATCGCCAGCTTGGCGACGACAGGCCGCTCCTCGACCGTCTTGGCGAAACGGCTGAGATGGCGGTTGACGTCGTGGTTGGAGAAGGCCCAGCAGACCCATCCATCGGCTACGGATTTCTGGAAGGCATCGACGCAGTTGCGGATATGGGCCGCGGTGAACTCCGGACCCAGGAGGTCGAAGGTGTAGCACATGTGCAGCTTGTCGCCGCCGGTGGTGTAGGCCGCCACCGTCTTCAGCGAGCGCGCCCCATCGCCCACCTCGCCGACAGTCGTGCGCCCCTCATAGCGGTCGAGCAGCGCGCGAAAACGCTGCAGGAAGCCGATGTTTTCGGGCTGCGTCTTGTCGTAGAGATGGTTCTGCATGCCATAGGGGTTGGTATCCGGCGCATCCAGCCCGCCATCGCTGACATCGGGCTCGTGCGGAGGATTGTCGCGCAGAAGCTTGTCGCAGAAATAGTAGTTGACGGTATCCAGCCGGAAGCCGTCAACCCCACGATCGAGCCAGAATTTCACCGTTTTCAGCAGCGCGTCCTGAACGTCGGCGTTGTGGAAATTGAGATCCGGCTGCGAGGTGAGGAAATTGTGCTGGTAATACTGCCGGCGCACGCCGTCCCACTCCCAGCCCGGTCCGCCGAAGATCGACAGCCAGTTGTTCGGCGCCGTTCCATCCGGCTTCGGGTCGGCCCAGACATACCAGTCCGCCTTGTCGTTGGTGCGGCTGGAGCGGCTTTCGACGAACCATGGGTGCACATCAGCGGTATGCGAGATCACCTGGTCGATGATCACCTTCAGCCCCAGCGCATGCGCGGCCACCATCATCTCGTCGAAATCGGCGATCGTGCCGAAGATCGGGTCCACGTCGCAATAATCTGAAACGTCGTAGCCCATGTCGGCCATCGGCGACTTGAAGAAGGGCGAGAGCCAGATCGCATCGACGCCGAGGCTGGCGATATAGGGCAGACGCCTGGTGATCCCCTTGAGATCGCCGAGCCCGTCGCCATTCGTATCCTGAAACGATCTCGGATAGACCTGATAGACAACAGCACCCCGCCACCAGTCCGCATTCCCGCCCGTCCGAACCACCATCTGTCGCATATCCTCGCCATGTTCGTGTCCATGCCGAGACTAAAGCGCAGAAAGCAAAAGACAACCGCGCTCACGTCTTTTTGCGCGCCAGTTGCAAAGACACCGGCCAGCCCGCGAGCCGGACATCGCCATATCCGGCCAATCCGCGCTTGTCAGCGTCGCGCGCGGCGCGTATCAGCGAACGGAGGACAAGCGGGAGAATGACATTGGGCGGACGTTTTCTATCGATCGGTGAGTGCATGGTGGAGCTGTCGCAGGCCGGCGCCGGGCTGCTGCGCAAGGGCTTTGCCGGCGATACGCTGAACACCGCCTGGTATGCCCGCGCCTGCCTTGATCAGGATTGGTCGGTCGATTACTGCACCGCGCTCGGCGACGACGCCATGTCCGACGAGATGGTCGCCTTCTTCGCTGACGCCGGCATCGGCACGCAGAGCATCCGCCGCATCAAGGGCAAGGCGCCCGGCCTCTACATGATCAGCCTGAAGGATGGCGAACGCTCCTTCAGCTACTGGCGCGACAACTCCGCCGCCCGCCAGCTCGCCGCCGATCCGGATTTCCTGCGCCAGGCGATCGAAGGCGCCGACGTCGTCTATTTCTCCGGCATCACGCTCGCGATCCTCTCGCGCGACGACGCCGATACGCTGCTCTCCGAAGCACGCCGCGCCAAGGCCTCCGGCAAGCTCGTCGCCTTCGACCCCAACATCCGCCCCCGCCTGTGGTCGGGCTATGACGAGATGCACGCCACCATCAGCGAAGGCGCGCGCGCCGCATCGCTGGTACTGCCGAGCTTCGAGGACGAGGCTCTGCACTTCGGCGACGTCTCGATCGAGGCGACCATCCACCGCTACCGCGCGCTGGGCGTCCGCGACGTCGTCGTCAAGAACGGCGCCGACGGGATAACGCTCGATTTCGACGGCGAAGAGACCTTCGTGCCCTCAGAGCGGGTCGAGCAGGTCGTCGACACAACAAGCGCCGGCGACAGCTTCAACGGCGCCTTCATCGCCCACTATCTCGAAACAAAGGACGCCCCCGCATCCGCCCGCTTCGCCGCCAAGGTCGCGGCCCGGGTTGTCAGCGAGCATGGGGCGCTGGTGGCGAAGGATAAGCTTGGGGTTTGAGTGGGGATGTCGGCTAAAGCAACGTGAGAACCCGCATTATCGCCTCCACTATTTTCGCTGCCGCATCGCTGACCCGCGCCCAATCTTCAAGTTCCTTTCTTACTTCGTCCAGTTTGGTCTTCCCCCACCGCATCGCGGCGGTCTGAGGCACGTATTGCGATGAACTATGTTCAAGAGCTTTCGCCGTCAGTTCATTCAGCTCTGCTTTGAATATATCGCTGAGATCGGCAAACCGCTTTTGATCTTTATGGGACGTAGACTTTATGCTCGCGGTCGTGGCCGCCAACATGGCCTGCTCGATACGTTCATATGCATTTCGGTATGTGACCATCCCTACCCCCTATCGCCGAGAAACGGCTCGACTGCCGCCTGCAGCTCTTTTGCTGCTGCTATGAACTGTTCAAGGTTCTCGGGATCTGGCGTACCGTCCGCCAGCGTCTTGTGAGCCGCAACGAGCTTGTCCAGAAGCACTTCGTAGCTGGGCCGATCAGTCGACGAACGCGGCACGAGCGCGGCCACCGCAGTCTGCATATCGCCACGATCTTTCAGGAAGTCATGATAGGCCGCGTATCGCTCGCGGCCGCTTGAGCGCGATTGGATTGCATCAAGCGAAGCCTTTTGCCACAGCGCCCAATCGAGATATGACGAGCGGGCATTTCTGGCCATGAAACGGAAATCCTCAGCAAGAAGCACGCGTCCTTTGACGATCGAGGGATGCGCCTGCGCAGCAATGTGCTGGATCCTCCGGTACGCAACCTCCGTGATGGCCTTATGCGCGAGCAAGCTAATTCCGCTTGAGACGGCATCGAAGTTCTTTCTTTCAGTCAACTTCGGCGCCACGGTAGTCGCCGCCGTTTGCAGATTGCTGAGCGACGTATCGAGCTGGTCTCCCGCTACGCCCGCAGCCGCTTTCGCGAGAGATTGACCATAGTCGGAAAGCGCCTGCGCGAAGGCGATCCGCTGGTTCCATTGTCTGTCTACGTGAGCTTGAGAAGGCGCACCTTTGGGCGGAAAAGCGTATGCCCTGTTGCCGTTGGTGAATAGATATGCCTCCTTCTCGACGTCGCGCTTATCTCCCATCGCCTGATTTATCGTACCGGCATCCCGCGCCGCCTGCGCCACCGCCGCCGTTGCCACGCCAAACTTCTGAATATCAGTCGCATCCACACTCGCGCACGCGACAAGCATCGACGTCGCCAGCAACGCCAGCACCCGCAATCGTTTCAACATGGATTGTTCCCCTAACCTCGGCTAGGGATAGCACATTGCCGATTGCAAACAACAAACCGCACACAACCAAAGATCGCCACCCCGGTTGCATCCGGCTGCACCCGCCCACCCTGTAATATTTCCATCATCGACAGCAGCGAGAATATGAGCGCGGGAATCGATTATCCGGCGCCCGCCCGGAGCTGTGCGCCGATGGCGCGGATGAAAGTCGGATCATGTTGCAACGCCTGCAAAATGCCAGCGATGGCGAAAACGTCGCCGCCTTGCCGATGGGCAAGCCGGAGCGGCTGGTCATCGTCACGGATGCCTGGCATCCGCAGGTCAACGGCGTCGTCCGCTCGATCGAAAACACCAACCGCGAACTCGCGAAAATCGGCGTCGAGGTGGCGATGGTGACGCCGCAGGGTTTCCGCAATATCCCCTGCCCGACCTATCCCGAAATCCGCCTGTCGATCGCCCGCTATCGCAGCGTCGCGCGCGAAATCGCCAAGCACAAGCCGTCCTATGTCCATATCGCCACCGAGGGCCCGCTGGGGCTGACGGCGCGGCGCTGGTGCCTGAAGAACCGCATGCCGTTCTCCACCAGCTATCACACCCGCTTTCCCGAATATGTCGCCGCCCGGCTCCCCATCCCGAAGAGCTGGCTCTACGCCTTCGTCAAGTGGTTCCACAATTCCGGCGCCGGCTGCATGGTGGCGACGCCTTCTTTGGCGCGCGAACTCTCCGAAAAGGGCATCCGCAACCTGATGCCCTGGAGCCGCGGCATCGACGCCAATCAGTTCCACCCGGCCGAGCTCGAGGAAAAGCCCTTCGGCCTTGCCCGCCCGGTCTTCATGACGGTCGGCCGCGTGGCGCTGGAAAAGAACCTGCCGGCCTTTCTCGATCTTGATCTGCCCGGCTCGAAGGTCGTCGTCGGCGATGGCCCGGCCCGCGCCGAGCTCGAGAAGCACTATCCGGATGTTCATTTCACCGGCCTCAAGGTCGGCCCCGAACTGGCCGCGATCTACGCCCAGGCCGATGTCTTCGTCTTCCCGTCGCTGACCGACACCTTCGGCAACACCATCCTCGAGGCGCTCGCCTCAGGCGTCCCCGTCGCCGCCTACCCGGTCACCGGCCCGCTCGACATCATCGGCGAGGATAGCGAGGTCGGCGCACTCGACGACGACCTGCGTATCGCCTGCCTCGCGGCGCTCTCCGCCTCGCGCGAAAAGGCCCGCGAACTCGCCGTCCAATATTCCTGGGAAGCGGCAACGCTGCAGTTCATCACCAACATCCGCGCCGCCAACGGGGTGATCACCCCGAAATGGAAGAAGGCCTGGCAATACGCCGCCAAGTCCCTGCCGCGCAACAAGCGCCTCGGCGATGGGGATGCGGCGACGATGGTGTAAACCCTACTCCGCAGCCCCCACCACCTGACGCCCCCGCTCACCCGGCAGCGGCGGAAACGCCAGCGCGATCGCGGCCGCACCCAGCCCCACCAGCGCCGAGCCGATGAACAGCCAGGAATAATTGGCGAAATGATCGAAGATCCAGCCGCCGATCAGCGGGCCGAAGGCCATGCCGAGGCTGGAGAGCATGGTGGCGGCGCCGAAGACGGTGCCGATGATCTTCTGCCCGAAATATTCACGCGCCAGCACCGCGTAGAGCGGCATGACGCCGCCATAGGCGCTGCCGAAGATCACCGCCAGCGCGTAGAATTCGCCGAGCCGGCTGACGAAGAGATAGCCCATCAGCGCAATCGCCTGGATCAGCAGCCCGCCGACGATCACGGGCTTGACGCCGACGCGATCGGCAAGCGAACCGTAGATCAACCGGCCGCCCAGCCCCGCCAGCCCCTCGACGCTATAGATGCTGACGGCGGCCATCGGCGCCACGCCGCAGATCGTCGCGTAGCTCACCATATGGAAGATCGGTCCGGAATGCGCCGCGCAGCAGGCGAAGAAGGTCAGCCCGAGCACGATGAACTGCGGCGAGCGGAACACGTCGGAGAGCCGCGCATTCCCCCGCTCCGCCGGCGTTGAGCCAGCGGCCATCGCGCCGTTCGGCGATGCCGCGCCAACATCATCGTCGGCGCTCTCTGGCGCGCGCCGCACCAGCAGCGCTGCCGGCAGGAGCAGCACCCAGGCGCCGATGCCGATGATCAGCATCGCGGTGCGCCAGTCATAGGCCGAGATCAGAAAGCGGGCGAAGGGCGAGATGGTCATCGGCGCCACGCCCATGCCAGCCGAGACCAGCGAGACGGCAAGCCCTCGATGCTCGTCGAACCATGCGGTGGTCGCCGCGATCATCGGCGCGAAGAAGGTGCTGGCGGCAATGCCGACGAGGATGCCATAGGTCAGCTGGAATTGCAGGAGCGTCACCGCCCGGCTGGAAAGCACCAGCGCCAGCCCGAGCAATGCGGCGCCCACAAGCACCACGGCGCGCGGCCCGAAGCGATCGCTCGCGGCGCCCCAGACGAAGCCACCGATCCCCATGACGATGAAATTGAGCGTCATCGCGCTGGCGATGCCGATATGCGACCAGCCGGTATCGAGCGCGATCGGCTCCTGGAAGATCGCCAGCGAAAACATCGCCCCCAGCGCGACGCAGGTCATCAGCGCCCCCGCCGCCACGATCACCCACCGATAGGACCCCTGATGCGAATGGCTCATCATCGTGCACCTCCCTGTGCGAACCGATCCGGCGCGGATGCCCTATAAAAGACGATCCGTGCCCTCCCCATCAAGACGTCCGACATCGGCCGCATCCGACAGCCTGTCACATAATTTTCAAGAATTGCCCGTCCGGCGCGCAGCCCCGGCGGCCTTTATACCAAAAATGGTCATACATATTAAATCAGGATTATTAGACAAACACAGGTCGGCGTGAGATTCTTTCCATGTAGAATCAGGGCGCAACATGGCTGACGAACGTTATCTATATGATTCGAAGTCGCACAAGGCGGTCATGTACCAGGCCGGCGAACACCTGTTTTCGCTATCCGGAAGTAAAGCCGAGCACTGGATATCGGGAGACTATATTTTTTCCATGGAGACCCAGGCGATAAGCTTCTGGATTCTTGGAAACGACGTCTACGGCCACGTCGGCAACGGCGAACTGACCCGCGAGCCGATCTATTACTTCGACGGCTGAGACAGCTCATCTTCATCGCTAAGGAAGCGGGCGCAGCCTTGGCTGCACCCGACATATCACTTGGCCAAGCTGCTACTTGGCAGGCTGCGGCTTGCGGCGTCCGCCGCTCTTGGATTCGTACGGATTGTCCTTCTCGCGATACATGATCCGGATCGGCACGCCGGGCATGTTGAAATCCGTGCGCAGGCTGTTCACCAGATAGCGGGTGTAGGATTCCGGCAGCGCGTCTGCGCGGGTGCAGGAGATCATGAAGGCCGGCGGGCGGGCCTTGACCTGGGTCATGTACTTCAGCTTCAGGCGGCGGCCGGAGACGGCCGGTGGCGGATGCTGCGTCGTGATCGAATCCAGCCAGCGGTTCAGCTTGGCGGTCGAGATGCGGCGGTTCCACGTCATGTCGGTGTCGATGATCGACTGCATCAGCTTGTCGAGGCCGCGGCCGGTCTGGCCGGAGATCGGCACGGCGCGGATGCCGCGTGCCTGCGGCAGCAGCCGCTCGGTCTTCTCGCGCAGGTCCGCCAGAAGCGCCTGCGGCTCGTCGATCAGGTCCCACTTGTTGAAGGCGAGAACCGCGGCGCGTCCCTCGCGAACCACGAGGTCGACCAGCTGCAGGTCCTGCTTCTCGAAGGGAATGGTCGCGTCGAAGACGATGACCACGGTCTCGGCGAAGCGGATGGAGCGCAAGGAATCGGCAACCGACAGCTTCTCGAGCTTCTCGGTGACGCGCGCCTTGCGGCGCATGCCCGCCGTGTCGAACATCTTGATCGTGCGGCCGTTCCAGTCCCACTCGACGGAAATGCTGTCGCGGGTAATGCCGGCTTCGGGGCCGGTGAGCAAGCGGTCCTCGCCGAGGAAGCGGTTGATCAGCGTCGACTTGCCGGCATTCGGGCGACCGATGATCGCCACGCGCAGCGGCTTGGTGTCGTCATATTCCGGCTCGTAGTCCTCGTCCTCTTCCATCTCGTGGGGAAGATTGACGTTGGTCTCGGCGATGTCTTCCTTCGGCGGATAGGCGCGATCCTCGCCGACCGCTTCCACGATCGCGTCGCGCAGGTCGAGCATGCCCTGCCCGTGTTCGGCCGAGATCGGCACCGGCTCGCCGAGGCCGAGCGTATAGGCGTCGTAAAAGCCGCCGTCCGAGCCCTTGGCTTCCGACTTGTTGGCGACGAGAACGACCGGCTTGCCGCGGCGGCGCAGCATCTCGGCCAGTTCCTTGTCGACAGGCGTCAGGCCGAACTTGGCGTCGACCACGAAGAGCGAGATATCGGCCTCGTCGATCGCCGCTTCCGTCTGGGCGCGCATGCGGCCCTGCAGGCTCTCGGCCTCGGCCTTTTCCAGACCGGCGGTATCGATGATGGTGAAGGTCAGCCCCATCAGACGCGCGTCGCCGGGGCGGCGGTCGCGGGTGACGCCGGGCGTGTCGTCGACAAGCGCCAGCTTCTTTCCGACCAGCCGGTTGAAAAGCGTCGACTTGCCGACATTCGGGCGACCGACGATCGCGACCGTAAAGCTCATTGAAATACCCTAAACTCAGCCCTGTGCGGCGGGCGCCTTGCCGGATGCGGTGATGTTATCAAGCATCATCTGGGCGCGATTGGCAACATTGCGCGGTGACTGCGCATCGTCGGCGATCGCCTGGTACCACTGGCGGGCCTGAGCCATGTTGCCGGCCTTATAGGCGGCAAGGCCGAGCGCTTCGCGAGCGGAGTGGCGGAATGCGTTGGTCGGAACGGCCATTTCCTCGACCTGGGCCGAGACCTGCTCATAGGTGCCGTTTTCGATCAGGAGCCATGCGGCGCGCATCTTGGCGGCATCGCGGATCGGTGCCGGCGCCTTGGCGTCCTTGCCGATCACGTCGAAGGCGGCGATGGCGCCCGTGGCGTCACCCTTCTGGGCAAGCACGGAGGCAGCACGCAGACGGGCCAGGATCGGATAGTCGCCATGGCCTTCCTTCTCGAGCTTCTCAAGCGCGGTCAGCGCCTCGTCGCTCTTGTTCTCGTCGGCAAGCTTCATGGCCGCGATGAACTGGTCGCCGGTGCCCGAAGACTGGTTGTTATCCCAATACTGGAACACCTTGTAGCCGACAGTGCCGAGAACGATGAGGACGGCCAGAACGATCAGGTAGCGGCCAAAACGCTGCCACGCACCCTTCATCTGGTCCGAACGCAGTTCCTCATTGACCTCACGAATGAAGCTATCGTCGTTGAATGCCATTCTCGTCTCCGGCAGCGGATATGCAAAATCATGCGGGTTGCACGCACATTGTCGGGCCTTCTACCCCATTTTGCATCCGTTGTAAGGGGGATGTGAAAGAATCGTCACATCACAAGCGGAGAAACGCCGATCACCAGTTCGTGCAGCTTGAACAGGATGACCGCCCAAAGCACCGCGCCGATGACCACGGCATAGAGATCATACTTGGCCGAGACGAACACGGGCAGCTTGATTTCCCCATTGCGCAGCCGCTGCTTCATCGAGATCCGGAGAAGCACCGCCCAGGCGAGGAAAGCCACGAACAGCACGATCGCCTCCGGCTCGCCATTGGCGAGAAGATGCGACAGCGCCCAGATCTTGATCGCCACCAGAAGCGGAAACTTCAGCTTGGCGCGGATATGCCCGGCGGGCAGGAAGCCCGCCACCAGACAGATCATCGCGATCAGCATCAGGGTCAGCGTGATATGCGCCATCCAGATCGGCGGATTGTAGAGCGTGCCATACATGCCGCGCGCCTGATCGAAGGCGTAGGCGAGGAACAGCAACGTCACGATGCTGAGGATGCCGTGGACGGCGCCCCAGACCGGCTTGCCGAGCTTGTCGATCATCGACCGGCGGAAATCCGGAACGATGACGCGGATCAGGTGAAGGCCGATAAAGAGGATGAGGCTCAAGATGAGAAGCTGCATCGCTAAATTCCTGTTTTGACTATGAGACAGGCTTATCGTCGCGAAGAGGAAAATGCCAGCGGCACCGCAGCTTCGCCTCAATTCTGTAACAGAAAAGCCCGAAACAAATTGTCGCGGTGCCCATGTCTACTTTGATGTCTGGTTTTATCTCTCGTTCCTGTCTTTCCCTGTCGCTTGCCCTCTCGCTGCTCGCGCCGGCAATTGCCCCGGCGCTCGCCCAGACCGCCGACGGCGCCTCAAACGCCAACCCGGCGACCAAGCCGAAGCAGCTGGTGATGATCTCCTTCGACGGCGCCCACGACAACGCGCTGTGGCAGAAGAGCCGCGAGATGGCGGCCAGGAACGGCGCGCATTTCACCTATTTCCTCTCCTGCACCTTCCTGATGAACAAGGAGATGAAGAAGGCCTATCAGGCGCCGCACCAGAAGCCCGGGCGCTCCAACATCGGCTTCGCCCAGAGCGACGACGAGATCCGCGAGCGCCTCGGCAACATCTGGCACGCCCATCTCGAGGGCCACGACATCTCCAGCCACGCCTGCGGCCATTTCGACGGTCGCCAGTGGAGCGAGGCCGACTGGTCGGACGAATACGCCACCTTCCATCGGACATTGAAGAACGCCTGGAAGGGCGTCGGCCTCGAAGAGCCGAAGGGCTGGCAGGATCTCGTCGACCACGGCATCCACGGCTTTCGCGCCCCTTATCTGTCGGCGACCGCTGGCTCGGACATGATCGCCGCCGAAAAGAAGGCCGGCTTCACCTATGACGCCAGCCTCGTCACCAAGGGTCCGGCCATGCCGGTCGAGGAAGGCGGCATCATCCGCTTCGGCCTGCCCTTGATCCCCGAGGGCCCACGCGACCGCCCGATCGTCGGCATGGACTACAACCTCTTCGTCCGCCACTCCAAGGGCGAGGAAGACAAGGCCGACAGCAAGGAATTCGAAGACCGCGCCTACGCAGCCTTTTCCCGCGCCTTCGACAAGCAGTATACGGGCGACCGCATCCCGCTGCAGCTCGGCTTCCACTTCGTCGAGATGAACGGCGGCGCCTACTGGCGGGCGCTCGACCGGCTGGTGAGCGACGTCTGCCATCGCCAAGATGTGGCCTGCGTGAGCTATTCTGAGGCGATCCCTGTGATCAAGGCGCGCGGCAAGCTGCAGGGGACGCCGGCTTCGGGGTTGTGATTGGCGGGGTGGTGGAGAACCGTAGGCGTTCTGCCGTGTCCGCCCTCAGCCACCTGCCATTGAACGTTTTGCCGTGTGATACCCCCCTCTGCCCTGCCGGGCATCTCCCCACAGGTGGGGAGATTGGCTGGGCGCACCCACTCGCTCCGACCTCAATGTTTGCATGGAGAGCACGCCACGAGTCGATCTCCCCCCTTGTGGGGGAGATGTCCGGCAGGACAGAGGGGGGTATGGCTCGGCACTGACATTAGCGACATCGCCGTAGAACCCTCCCCATACCACCACCCCACCGCACGGGCACGACCACCCACCCCAGAAAACAAATCCCTCAACCCACTCAACACCCTAACCCCAACCCCACACATTTCTCATCCCCACCCCACACCACCCCGCCATACTCCCCTCGTCACCGCACTGGGAGCCGGGTCGCGAACCGGATGCTCAGCCGCTCGAAATCCGGCGTGTGGTGATGGTTGCCAAGGGGATCGGACGCCGTCAGGGCCGATGATCCACCGGCAAGACCGATCCGAGAGACGCTCCTGTCAGGTCGGGCAAACCGAAAACCGAGGTGATCGGGCAGGCGGACAGCCTGACAACCAATACCACCTATAACAAACTGCCTGCCCTTCCCGCTTTATGACGTCGACCGTCGCGAGGCTTTGCTTCGCGCGCGGTTTTGGTGTGCGTGGTGGGTGGGATAAGTTTGGCGCTTTGCCGGGTCATGCCCTCTCTGGCCTGCCGGCCATCTCCCCCACAAGGGGGGAGAAGACTCGTGGATATCGCTCGCCCAGACAGCAAACGTGGAGCGAGCCGCCACCCCCAGCGTTCTCCCCCCTTGTGGGGGAGATGCCGGCAGGCAGAGAGGGTCTTTTACCCCACAAACAAAAAACGCCGCGCATCCAAGACACGCGGCGTCTCCCAAACCCAACCTCACCCCAACTAGCCGTCGGCGTGAATGACCCCCTGCTCACGCTCCAGATAGCGCTGGTCGATATCCGGCAGCGGCTCGCCGTCGATGGCGGATTCGAAGGTGCGCAGGCGCTTGTAGATCGAGAGCAGCTCGACGATCGTCGTCCAGGAATTGACGAGATACTGGAACGAGCCGCGCACCTGGTCGAAGACGTTGTTGATCTGCGTTAGCAGGCCAAGCGTCAGCTTGCCGGCGACAATCGACGGGACCAGCACGATCAGGCTGAACAGGTTGTCGGCCTGCAGATAGAAGATGCGGGCGACGTTGAAGTACATGTAGTGGAAATAGAGCCGGAAATAGTTGCGGCGCACATTGGCGAAGAGCTCGGCCACCGTCGGCGGCGTCGCGCGGTCGGCGTGGTCCTCGCCGTAGACGAGTTCCTTGCGGTAGGACGCTTCGACGCGCTGGTTGCGGAATTCGAGGCCGGGCAGCTTGATGCCGACGAGGCCGAGGAACACCGTGCCGAACACCGACCAGAAGATCGCCGCCCAGACGAGCGCATGCGGGACGTCGCCGATCAGCGGCAGTTCGGTGATGCTGGCGCCGATCTTGAAGAGAACCGGCAGGAAGGCGATCAGCGTCATGACGGAGCTGACCAGGCTGACGCCGAGGCTTTCGACCGTCGACGAGAACCGCATCGTATCTTCCTGCACACGCTGCGAGGCGCCTTCGATGTGGCGCAGCTTCGGCCAGTGGGCCATGTAGTATTCGTTCATCGCCGTGCGCCAGCGGAAGATCCAGTGGCTGACGAAGAACAGGTTGAGCACGCCGACCGTGATCGCCACGAAGGCGATGCCGGCAAAGCCGAGCATGCCGAGATAGAGCTGCGAGGCGGTGACGGGCGCCGTCTTTGCCAGCGCCTGCTGGATAAGGTCGTAGAACGGACCGTACCAGGCATTGATGGCGACGCTCACCTGCACCGAGAAATAGGTGTTGAAGATGATCAGCGCCGAGCCGAGCACCGACCACATCTGCCAGCGATGCGGGCTGTAGGTGAACCAGAAGCCGGCGAAGATGGCGATGAAGACGACGTAGTAGATGTAGAACCACAGGAACGGCGTCGACCAGAACACGGACACGCCGATCGGCGCTTCCTGACCTGGTGCCAGCGGCGGCAGGCCGATCGCGGCGCCGAGGCTCGAGCCTCCGAAATACCAAAGGAGAACGCCGATGAGCGCCCAGACGACGGCCGATGTGAAGAAGAGTTTCGGCTTCGGGAAGTAGGATAGAAACACGGGTGGGATTGCTTTCCTGAACGAGTGTCTTCGCAAGCTCTATAAGAGCGATTGCGCCGGAAATTAAGGCAGTTCGCGGAAAGCGGCAATGGCCTGACGCCATTGTTACGCAATTGTAACCGCTTAGGAGAGCTTCTTGATCACAGGCATGACCATGATGGCGCAGACGACGAGCGCGGCTGCCGCCACATAGGTGGGCGCGACGAAGCTTCCCGTGCGCTCGGCAAGCGCGCCGGCGACGATCGGACCGACGATCTGGCCGAAGCCGAAGGCCGCCGTCATCATTGCGAATGCCCGGCGCGGGCTTGATGGCACCAGCTTGCGACCGATCTGCAGCCCGTAGGCGGTGATGGCAAGAAAGGTCGCGCCGAACAGCGCGCCGCCGATCAGCGGCGCCACCGATGGCGGCAGCATCACGGTCGCGAGCACGCCGAGCGCCTCGACCAGAAGGGCCGCGACATAGATCCAGCCGAGCCCGAGCGGCCGCACAAGCGGCTTCCACGCAAACAGCGCGACGGCAGACGTCAATCCGGCGATGAACCAGCAGAGGAATTCGACCACGGCACCTGATGCCGCCATGCGGGCGATGGTGACCAAGAAGGTGGCGGTGATGACATAGCCGAAGCCGAACAGCCCGTAGGAGAGTGTCACGAGCAGCATCGGCCGGCTCCATGTGATCGGCGGCTCCTTGCCGGTCTGCCCGCTGACAACGGGACCCGAAGGCAAAAGCAGCCAGACGAGCACCAGGCTGATCGCCGAATAGATCGCCCCGCCGATCCAGTCGATCCGCCAGGCATCCGGGCCGCCATGCGCGATGAGCCCGATGACGAAGACCATCACCGACGACAGCGCGATCCCCGCCCCCGGCCCGCCGAAATGCGCCGACTGCACATGGTCGTTGCCAGCGGCAGCGCCGTGGCTGAGCACGATCGACGAAGTGAAGATCATGGCGAAGGCGCTGGCGAGGCCGGCGAGAAAGCGGATGACGGCAAAGAGCATGACGGAATGGGTCGTGGCCATAGCGGCGAGCAGGATGGCATTGGCGAGAAGTGCCGACAGCGCCACCTTGCGCTCGCGCCCCGCCGCCCAGCCATAGGCGGCGAGAACCGCGCCCACGAGATAACCGACGAAATTGGCGGACGCGATGAAGCCGGCATCGGCAGCCGACAGCGGCACGCCGCTCATCATCCCAGGCAGGATCGGCGTATAGGAAAACCGCCCAAAGCCCATGGCCGCCGCCATGGCGATCATTCCGGCCAATGCCGTGCGAAACAGGGGGGCGTGGGGGAGTTCATTGCGAGCCAACATGGCTCGCTTATCGCGCCGCATACCGCGAGCCGCAATCAAGATTTTCTGATGAACCCATCAATTCCGGAAATTTTCGGCCCGCCCTTGAAACGTCATATCTTACGATATATGTTTTACGACATAATCAACGATACATCATAAGGAGTGATCGATGAGAGGTTTTAGAGGTGGAATGATGGGTGGCGGCGGCTTTCGCATGGGGCGGAAGTTCGCGGCAGGCGACCTGCAGCTGGTGATCCTGGCGCTTCTGGCCGAACAGCCGCGCCATGGCTACGAGCTGATCAAGCTCTTGGAAGAGCGCTCTGGCGGCTTCTATGTCCCGAGCCCCGGCGTCATCTATCCGGCGCTGACCTATCTGGAAGAAACCGGCCTCGCCGAGGTCGAGGCGGAGGGCACGAAGAAGCTCTACCGCATCACCGAAAGCGGCCGCAAACAGGTCGAGGAGAACAGTTCCATGATCGAAATGACGCTTGGAAAGCTGGAGCGCATCGGCGAGAAGATGGCGCATGTGCGCCGTATCTTCGATCCGGAAAGCCGCGGCCCGGAAAGCTATGGCAGGGAACGCGAGGAAGAAGCCTTCCCCGAGGACAAGAGCGAAGTCGCCGCCGCCCGCATGCTTTTGAAATCGGCGCTGAAGCTGCGCTATCCCTGGTCGAAGGACGAAGCCAAGCGCATCGCCGGCATCCTCGAAAGGGCCGCCGCCGAGATCCTGCAGCAGCCCAAGAACGACTAATCACGACGGCTTCACCAAGCCAAACGGAAACGCCCTGCTCTCTGAGCAGGGCGTCTCGCATTATGGGGCCGTTATATCGTAAGACAGATCGTCGAAGCCGTTTTTAAGCCTGCCCATCCGGCAGCGTCAGGATCATAGGCCCGTTGCGGGTCGCGACCACGGTGTGTTCGTATTGCACTGTCGGCGCCTGCGGATCCGCATAGAGCGTCCAGGCATCGTCGCCGCCTTCGGCCCATGTGGCGCCGAGCGACAGGAAGGGCTCGACGGTGAAGACCAGCCCATCCGTCATGATCCGCTTCTCGGACGGATCCGGCCATGTCGAAAGTTCGCCCGGCTCCTCGTGCAGCGAACGGCCGACGCCGTGGCTGGCGAGGTTCGCCACCAGCGTATAGCGGTTCTTGGCCGCGAACGCGCCGATCGCCTGGCCGATCTTGGCCAGCGGCTCGCCCGATTTCACCTGGTTGAGACCGACCCAAAGCGCCCGCTTGCCGTCGCGGCAGAGCTTGTCGAGCTTGGATTTCGACGGCGGCACGACGAAGGAGGCGCCGGTATCGGAGAAGAAACCGTCCTTTTCGGCCGAGACGTCGATATTGACGAGATCACCCGGGCGGATGACGCGCGAACCGGGAATACCATGCGCGATCTCCTCGTTGACGCTGATGCACGTTGCACCGGGAAACTGGTAGCAGAACTCCGGCGCCGAGCGCGCGCCGGCACTTTCGAGCACCTTGCGGCCGATATCGTCGAGCTCCTGCGTGGTGATCCCGGGCTCCATGGACGACGCCATGATCTGGATCGCATTGGCGCAGATGCGGCCGATCTCTTTGAGCTTCAGGAGTTCGTCTTCAGTCTCGATAATCATGAAATTCCGTTTCCGGCCCTAAGGTTACGGCCGGTCGGCCGGCTCTCGAATCTGGAACAGAACACGACGCCGGGGGAAATCCAATTCATCCTTTACGCCATGAAGCTCCTGCTTTAGGCGCTGGCTTTCGCCCCTTCGCCGCTCTCAGTCAATGCCTTTCTGACGATCGGCGCGACTTTCGTGCCGTAGAGCTCGATCCCGCGCATGATCTGGTCGTGCGGCATCAGCCCGATCGCCATCTGCAACAGGAAGCGATCGTTCTTGAAGAGCTTGTGATGGGCGATGATCTTTTCGGCCACCACCTCGGGATCGCCGACGAAGAGCGCACCCTTCGGCCCGCGCGAGGCGTCGAAATGCGGACGGCTCGTCGGCCCCCAGCCGCGCTCGCGGCCGATCCGGTTCATCACTTCCGCCTGCGGCCCGTAGAACTGATCGGCCGCCGCATCCGTCGTGTCGGCGACGAAGCCGTGCACGTTGATCGATGTCTTGAGCTTGGCCTGATCCTGCCCGGCACGCCGTGCGGCCTCGCGATAAAGATCGAACAGCGGCGCAAACCGATGCGGCTCGCCGCCGATGATGGCCAGCGCCACCGGCAGCCCGAGCGCACCGGCGCGCGCCACCGACTGCGGCGTGCCGCCAACCGCGATCCAAACCGGCAAAGGATCCTGGAGCGGCCGGGGATAAACGCCGCGCCCGTTGATAGCCGGCCGCATCTCGCCCGACCAAGTTACCGCCTCACTGTCACGAAGGGCGAGCAGAAGGTCGAGCTTTTCCTCGAACAGCTGGTCGTAATCCTCAAGATTATAGCCGAACAGCGGGAAGGATTCGATGAACGACCCCCGCCCCGCCATGATCTCGGCGCGGCCGTTGGAAAGAAGATCGAGCGTCGAGAATTGCTGAAACACCCGCACCGGATCGTCGGAGGACAGCACGGTGACGGCGCTCGTCAGCCGGATGTTCTTGGTCTTCACCGCGGCCGCTGCCAGCGCCACGGCCGGCGCGGACGCCGCATAATCCGGCCGGTGGTGCTCGCCCAGCCCGAAGACATTGAGCCCCACCTGATCGGCAAGCTCGATCTCCTCGATCAGATGCTTCAACCTCTCGGCCCCTTCCGCCCCCTTGCTCCTCGAAGGATTGGGGTTGACGTCTGCGAAGGTATAAAGGCCGAGTTCCATGGCGTGCATCCCGTTGAAATCTTTAGATTGCAGATAAGGATGGCCGAGGTGGGGCGCAATGACAAATTCTAGAACGGATCGTTCGATAAAGTTGATGGGGGAGCTAGGCCGGCCCATCCCATGGGTTGACGACCTCGAGCCCCATGTTCTGGAAATCCTTGACGTTGCGGGTAACGAGAACAAGTCCATGCGTCCGCGCTGTCGCGCCGATGAAGGCATCGCTTAGCGGCCGCGTAACGGGCACATTCAACGCGGCGCAATCAAGAGCGATCGCCTCATCAACAGGAATGACCCGCGACTGTAGCCGCTCGCGTATCTTGTCACGCCATTCCTTCAGAACCTCCGCCTGAATGGGATCGCGGCGCTTGAGAAGCAGAATGCCGTACTCGATCTCGAAAATGCTGATCGCCGAGAGATAGACGACATCGAGACTGATACCGCCAAACCAGGCAGCAAAGGCCGGATCGGCCTTGCCGTTTCGCAATTTTCGAAGCTCGGAGGCGACGTTGGTGTCGATCAGATACATCAGGAGAAATCGACCGGCTTGATGCCGGTGTCATCGAGCTTCGGGATCTCGAACTCGATCTCGTCAGCGCCCGGAACATAGAAGGCCTCGCTGATGGAGTCCTCCTGCTTGGTCAGCTTCCGGTACTCGTCCACCGTCAGCAACACATAGGCCGGCTTCCCCCGGTCCGTGATGATCACCGCACCCTTTGCCGTTGCACGGAAGGCGCTCGATCGGTTCTGATTGAATTCGCGGCTGCTGATGATGGTCATGGCGGCACCTCTTTGTAGCTACGTTACTACATAAGTTGCGCGCCGCCAAATCCGACTCTCATTTCAAGCACTTCAAAGCCTGAACGGAATCATCCTGCGAACCGCCTCGTGGCGCAGATAGAGCCCGCCCCAGGCCATCAGCCCGAGATAGACGCCGAAGAGCAGGTGCGAAAACACCGGGCTCCCGACCCTCAAATGCGTGGCGATCGCGCCGCCGAGCAGGCCGGTGAGCAGGATCGCCCCGAGCACCGAGGTTCGCGGGATGGCGTATAGCAGGGCGCAGGCAAGCGTGATGATGCCGAGGCTACGGGCGAGCATCGGGTCGGCGGAGTAGCCGAGCGCCGTCAGCGTCTCGGTCACGGGCGCGATCGGCACCAGCTTGATCGCGCCGTCGAAGACGAGGAAGGCGACGATGAGGCCGCTCAGCACGAGGCCTGTGACTGTCTGCCAGCGTGGCTGCGCCGGATTTGAATCAATGACTGCGGACATCGTCCCATCCCCTTGTTCGGTTTGTTCAAATCAAATCCGCGCCAGAAGCTCGGCGAGCTGGTCTGCGCATTTGCCCCAGCCCTCGTGGAAGCCCATTTCCTCGTGGGTCTTCTTGTCCTCGGCGGTCCAGTGCACGGCCGTTGCCGTGTATTTGGTGCGGCCATTGCCGAGATCCTCGAGCAGCACGGTCGCCGTCATGAACGGCTTTTCGGATGGCACCCAGGCGCTGGTATAGGCGTCGGTGAAGACCAGCTTCTCGTTCTCGATCACTTCGAGATAGACGCCGCGATTGGGAAACTCCTGCCCCTCGGGGCTGCGCATGACGATCAGATTGGCGCCGCCGGCGCGCACGTCGAGCTTGGCGTCCGATATCGTCCACGGACGCGGCACGAACCACTCCTTCATCAGCTCGGGATCGGTCCAGGCCTTGAAGATCTTTTCGCGCGGCGCATCGAATTCGCGGACGAGAATAAGCTCGTGCATGGCGGTCATGTGTCGTCTCCTGTTTCGTGAAACCTGTTCTTGATCAGTCTGTTACAAGAACGTGTGAGATGTCGCCGATCCGACAGGGCGCAAGGTGATTTTCGGAATTATTTCACCGCCGGCAGCACCGGCTCCATCTTCAGGCTGTCAATCTGCCGGCGGATATGCGCCGCCTCGGGTGCCGAATGCGCCAGCGCGATCGCGCGGTCAAACGCCTCGCGCGCCTCGCGCGGGCGGCCGATCTGCTTTAGAAGGCCGCCGCGCAGGCCGTGATAATAGAAATAGCCGTCGAGCTTTTCGCCAAGCGTCTCCACAAGCGTCAGCGCCTCGCCCGGCCCTCTGAGCTTCGAGACGGCGACCGCTCGGTTGAGCGTGATGACGGGAGACGGCTGCATGCGCTCCAGCGCACGATAGAGCAGCTCGATCTCCTCCCAGTCGGTATCCTCAGCCCTCTTGGCGCGTGAATGCAGCGCGGCGATCGCCGCCTGGAACTGGTAGCTCCCCGGCTGCCGATGGCGGATCGCCTTGTCGAGCAGCGCAAGGGCCTCGTTGATCAGCTCGCGGTTCCAGAGCGACCGGTCCTGATCTTCCAGCAGCACGATCTCGTTGTCGGCGCTGAAGCGCGCCGGGCGGCGTGAGATCTGCAAGAGCATCAGCGCGAGCAACCCCATCAGCTCCGGCTCGCCGGGGAAGATGCGCAGCAAAAGCCGCGCCAGCCGGATCGCCTCGTCGGAAAAGGCGCAGGCCTCCGCTTTGGGGTCGGCCTGGCTGTAGCCCTCGTTGAAGACGAGATAGATCATCGTCGAAACGATCGACAGCCGCTCGGCCCGCTCCGCCGCATCCGGCGTCTCGAAGGGAACGCCGGCCTTGGCGACACGCGCCTTGGCCCGCGTGATCCGCTGCTCCATGGCGCTCTCGCCGACCAGGAAGGCGCGGGCGATCTGCTGCACCGAAAGGCCGGATACGATCCGGAGCGCCAGCGCGATCTGCTGCGTCGCCGGCAGGTCGGGATGGCAGCAGATGAAGAGCAGGCGCAGGATGTCGTCGCGGTAGTTGGACGTGTCCAGCCGCTCGGCGATATCGCTTTCGGCATCCTCCGTGTCCGAGATCAGCTCCTCATCCGGCAACGCCTGGGTCTTCGAGCGCTTGCGCACGGCGTCGATGCCGCTGTTGCGGCCGACGAAGATCAGCCATGCCGTCGGATCGCGCGGCGGCCCCTTGTCCGGCCAGGTTCTGACAGCGCGCAGGCAGGCCTCCTGGAAGGCCTCTTCCGCGATATCGAGATCGCGGAAGTATCTGAGCAGCGCGCCGAGCGCCTTCGGCCGGGCGGAAGCGAGCGTCACGTCGATCCAGGCAATGTCTGTCATGTCGCACTTTCTCCCGGCCGGAACACGTAGAACGGCCTGATTTCATAGGATGTGGAGCCGGGATTGACTGATGAAAGCTCCTTGGAAAAGGCGACGGCCTCCTCCAGCGTGTCGAAATCGACCACGTAGAAACCGAGCAGCGCTTCCTTGGTCTCGGCAAACGGCCCATCGAGCACCAGCGGCTCTTCCTTGCCCTTGCGCACCGTGGTCGCCGCCGTGGTCGGCATCAACCGGCCGACCGGCCCGAGCTTGCCGCTTTCGGCCAAGGGCGCCTGAACCGCATAAAGCTTCGCCATCACGGCGTCCTCTTCCTCCTTGGTCCAGGAGAAAACCCGCTCTTCATCGGCATAGCAAAGGATCGCATACAGCATCTCATACTCCTCTTCCTCAATGACGAAGGAGTAACCCGCCCGCCGACAGGACGCAGCAAAAAATTGCGGCGGTCAGGGCTCGCGGTCTGGCGGGACCGGATACAGCACCGTTGCATTTACGGTAACGTACTTCCGCACCGCCGCCGCCGCATGGTCTGCTGCCGTCGATCTTGACCGGCAGGGAGACCCCGCATGAGCGCCGTCGATATTTTCGCGTGGATCGTGCTGATCGTGCTGGCGGCCAGCACGCTTGCGGTCATCCTCTTCCTGGCGATGCTGCCCGGCATGATCGCCCGCAGGCGCAATCATCCCTGGGCTCAGGCCGTCAGCGTCGGCGGCTGGGTGACGCTGCTGCTCGGCTTCGCGTTCTGGCCGCTGGTGGTGATCTGGGCCTATGTTGACGTCCCACGCGTGACAAGCGCGGAGAAGAACCGATGATCGTCGTTCTCCTCAACGTCTATCTGGTCATCCTCTTCCTGCTGGTGAAGTTGAAGATCGTACCCTTCAACCTCTTCTGGAAGGTCTCGCCGGCGCTTGTCTTCCTGCTTCTCTTGATCGGCCTGTTCATCCCGATGGGCTGGGGCGCGCCGCAGGGAGCGGCACTGGTCGTGCGCAATTCCGTGGCGATCGTCCCCAATGTCGCCGGCGAGGTCATCGATGTCCCTGTTATCGCCAACACGCCGCTGAGGGCTGGCGACGTGCTCTTCCGCATCGACCCCGTGCCCTACCAGGCCAAGCTCGACGCGCTTAAGGCGCAGCTCGAACTCGCCACTCTGAGGCTTTCTGAGACGACACGGCTGCAGACCACCGGCGCCGGCTGCGGCTTCGACGTCGAGCAGGCGCAGGCGCAAACCGACCAACTGAAGGCCGAGATCGCCGAGGCGCAGTGGAACCTCGACAAGACGGTGGTCCGGGCACCAGCCGACGGCTACGTCACCAATCTCGCGCTTCGCAAGGGTGCGCGCGTCAGCAGCCTGCCGCTGTCACCCGTCATGGCCTTCATCGATACGTCGGACACCATCATCGGCATCGAGATCGCGCAGATCAACGCGCGCTACATCACTCCCGGCCAGCCGGTCGAGATCACGTTCAAATACGCGCCGGGCAAGGTCTATCCGGGCAAGGTGGAAAGCGTGCTGCAGGCGGTGGCGAGCGGCCAGACGCAGACTTCTGGCCTGGCGGTGGCGCCGAAGGAAATCGCCGCCCTGCCGCTTGCCGTGCGCATCAGGCTCGACGACAAGGACGTCGCCGACGTGTTGCCGGCCGGCAGCACCGGCGATGCGGCGATCTACACTGATCACGTCACGCCGACGCACATCATCCGCAAGGTGCTGCTGCGCCAGATCGCCATCACCAACTACGTCAATCCGTTCTGAGCGCCCTCCCACAGAAGACAACTGCGGATAGCGACCATAAATTTCTGCTATCCCACGTTTTCGCCACAATGCCCCCTTCAATTTGCTGCAATGCAAAATGGAGGACGGCGCTTGGAGCAGCGGCAGGAGAAGACCCGTATCGAATGGCTCGATATCGCCAAGGGCATGTCGATCATCCTGGTGGTGATCTACCACACGCTGCTCTATCACGACTTCCACGCCATCGCGCCCGATCTCTACGCCCGTTTCAGCGCCATCATGACGCCGATCCGCATGCCGCTGTTCTTCACCGTCTCCGGCTTCCTGGCGGCATCGGCCATGCGCGCGCCGTGGAGCGATTTCCTGCGCCGCAAGATCTGGCTGCTGGTCTACCTCTTCGCCATCTGGAGCACCGCCCGCTGGCTGTTCTTCCGCTACGTGCAGCAGAACGCGCTCGTCCCCACGGAAGGCAGCGATCCCTATCAGCTGCTGGAAATGTGGTGGGCGCCGAACACCGGCATCTGGTTTATCTGGGCGCTCGCCATCTTCATGGTCGCCACCAAGCTGCTGCAATCGACGCCGCATGCGATCACCATCGCCATAGCCGCCATCGTCTCCATCCTCACCTTCGGCGACCATCTGGCGATCGATCTCTTCACCCATCGCAACGTGCTGCAGTATTTCGTCTTCTTCCTGTTCGGATGCTGGTACGGGCGCTCGGTCGTGCACCTCATCACCGCCCGCCCGTTTCTGACGGCGCTCGGCGGCTTCCTTCTGTTCTCGGCGCTATACGTGCTGCGCTGGCGGCTGCAGGCCGTCGACAAGGGCAGCTGGGCGCTGGCCTCTTCCATCGCCGGCCTTGCCTGGCTCTGCGGCACGGCGGTCCTCTTGTCTCGGTGGGAGAGCGTGCGCAATGCCTTCGCCTATTTCGGCCGCAACACACTGCCCGTCTACGTCACCCATGTGATGATCGTCTCGCTCCTGGTCGCCACCATCGCCGCCGCGATCGGCGAAAGCGCAACGCTCGGCTATCTCACGGCGCCGCTGGTGGTGGTCGTTGCAATCGGCCTGTCGCTGGCAATCCGCGCCGTGGCCGACCGCGGCGGCGCCGGCTGGCTCTATGCCCCGCCGGCAAGACGCCAGCGGCAGGTGGTTGCGACGTAAAGCCTAGAGCCTTTCCTGGTTAGCTTGAAGCATTCTGCCGGAGCAGGTTTTCGTCAGGGCAAAGGCGATTGGCGAAGGGCATACCCCAGGTACGGTCGAGCCGATCGCCTTTGATCCTGGCGGAGAGATGCCCGGCCCCTAGCCGGTTTGCGAAGCAAACCAGCGGGGGTTGGCTGAAACGGGCCGCCTGATCGTCCGGCCGGCTTGGCCGTATGCGTTGGCTACGACGCGCGCCGGCCGGTCGACCATCCGACTCCGTTTGAGCCAACAGAATGCTTCAATCTAACCAGGAAAGGCTCTAGCGCACCGCCTCGATCGAGACGGCAACGCCGCGCTGAAGTGAATTGCTGACCATGCAGCTAGCCCTTGCCTTCTCGATCACCGCGTCGGCGCTGGAGCCGTCGGCCATCTCGCAGGCGACCTGCATATGCGCGGCGGTCGTCACCAGCGGGCTGCCATCGAGCTCCACGGTGACAGACACCGCGATGCTGCCGAGCTCGCACCCCATCTCTTCGGCGACATAGCGCAGGTCGTTGCAGAAGCAGCCGCCGAGCGCCAGCGCCAGCAACTGCGCGCCGTTGAAGCCGAGCCCCTGCCCGCCCGCCTTGCCCTGCGGCCTGTCGACGACGATGGTATGGCCACCGGCCCATCCCATCGCCGCCTGGGTTCCCGCGACATTGCGCAGCTCGACCGTCATCGACACCATGCCTGCTCCTCCACATGTCAAGATTGGCAGGCATTGTAGAACGATCGGCGAAGGCGTCAAAGACACCGCCAGCGCGTCCGCGTCACCCCTCGCTCAGCGTCCGCTTCACCGCACTGCGCCAGCCCTTGAGCTTGGCCGCCCGGGTCTTCTCGTCCATATCGGGCTCGAAGCGGTTGTTGCGCTTCCAGTTCCTGGCGAACGCCGCCTTGTCGGGCCACACACCCGCGCGGCTGCCGGCGAGCCAGGCGGCGCCCAGGGCCGTGGTCTCGAGGATGACGGGACGGTCGACCGGCGCGTCGAGAATGTCGGCCAGCCGCTGCATCGTCCAGTCGGAAGCCACCATGCCGCCGTCGACGCGCAGCACGGTCTCGTCGACGCCGCCCTTCCAGTCCTTGTGCATGGCGTCGAGCAGGTCGCGCGACTGGTAGCAGACGGCTTCGAGTGCCGCGCGCGCGAACTCCTTCGGCCCACTGTTGCGCGTCAGGCCGAAGATCGCGCCGCGGGCGTTCGCGTCCCAGTGTGGCGCGCCGAGCCCGGTGAAGGCAGGCACCAGATAGACCTCCTGCGAGGGATCGGCGGCATCGGCCAGTTCGCCGGTCTTAGACGCGCTGTCGATGATCCCGAGCCCGTCGCGCAGCCATTGCACGGCGGCTCCCGCGATGAAGATCGAACCCTCAAGCGCATAGGTCGTCTCGCCGTCCAGCCGGTAGGCGATGGTCGTCAAGAGCCGGTTTTTCGAGCGCACCATGTCGGCGCCGGTGTTGAGCACGGCGAAGCAGCCTGTGCCATATGTGGATTTCATCATGCCCGGCTCGAAGCAGGCCTGCCCGATCGTCGCCGCATGCTGGTCGCCGGCCACACCTAAAATCGGGATCGCGGCGCCGAAGATGTGAGGCTCGGTAACGCCGAAATCGGCCGCGCAATCCTTGACCTCGGGCAGCATGGCCGAGGGAACGCGCAGGATCTCCAGGAGGTCCTTGTCCCATTCGTTGCTGGCGATGTTGTACATCAGCGTCCGCGAGGCGTTGGTGGCGTCGGTGACGAAGCTCTTGCCGCCGGTGAGCCGCCAGATCAGAAACGTGTCGATCGTGCCGAAGCAGAGCTCGCCCTTGGCCGCCCGCGCCCTCGCCCCCTTTACATTGGCCAGCATCCAGGAAAGCTTGGTGCCGGAGAAATAGGGGTCGAGCAGCAGGCCGGTCTTCCTGGTGAAGGTCTTTTCCAGATCCTGCTTCTTCAGCTTGTCGCAATAGCTCGCGGTCCGGCGGTCCTGCCAGACGATGGCGTTATGAATAGGCTTGCCGCTCTCGCGCTCCCAGACCACGACGGTCTCGCGCTGATTGGTGATCCCCAGTGCTGCGATGTCCTTGGCGCTGATCTTCGCCTCGCGGATCGCCATCTTGATGGTCGAGACGACGCTGTCCCAGATCTCCTCCGGATCATGCTCGACCCAGCCGGATTGCGGATAGATCTGCTTGAATTCCTTCTGGCCCGCGCCGGCGATCTTCATCTCGCCATCGAACACGATCGCCCGCGTCGACGTCGTCCCCTGGTCGATCGCCAGTACATACCCCGCCATTGTCATCCTCCCATGAACTGCTTCGGATTGAATGAATAATGCAGGCAAACGAATGTGAAAAGAAATTAAAGTGAAATTTGTTGGGCCGTTGGTTTTGAGCGTTGCGGCCTTGAGGATCCCATCACCGTTGCATTCCTGGCGGCGTGCTTAGATCCTCGGGACGAGCCCGAGGATGACGTTGCGGGCGGGAATTCGCTTAGTGTTCAATCGGTTACAAAAATCTCGGCGTCATCCTCGGCCTCGTGCCGAGGATCTAAGCACGTCCCATCCGCACTACGGGAATGGCTCTCCCGACACCGATGCCTCCCCACAACACCGTCCCCCAATTGCCAGCCCAACCGATTCCGGACTACGCTCCACACAACCGCGTCGCAGGACAAATCGGAGAACCTCATGGCCAGAACAGTCGTCGTCACCGGATCCACCAGCGGCATCGGCCTGGCGATCGCCACCGCATTCGCCGGCAAGGGTGACAACATCGTCCTCAATGGCTTCGGAAAGCCCGAGGAAATCAAGGGCATAACCGAACGGCTTGAATCACTCTCGAAGGCAGGCGTCATCCATCACCCTGCTGATATGACCAAGCCGGAGGAGATCGCCGACCTCATCGCCACCGCCGCCAAGACCTTCGGCGGCGTCGATGTGCTCGTCAACAATGCCGGCATTCAGCATGTCGAGAAGATCGAGGATTTCCCGATCGACAAGTGGGACCAGATCATCGCGATCAATCTCTCCAGCGCGTTTCACACGATGCGCGCGACGATCCCGCTGATGAAGGAGAAGAAGCACGGGCGCATCATCAATATCGCCTCGGCGCATGCGCTCGTCGCCTCGCCGTTCAAATCCGCCTATGTCGCGGCAAAGCATGGTATACTCGGCCTGACGAAGACGGCCGCACTCGAGCTTGCCGAAACGGGCGTGACCGTCAACGCCATTTGCCCGGGATACGTGCTGACCCCGCTGGTGGAAAAGCAGATCCCGGATACCGCCAAGGCGCGCGGGATGACCGAGGAACAGGTCAAGACCGAGGTGATCCTGAAGGCGCAGCCGACGCATGAATTCGTCAAGGCCGAGGAGATCGGCGCCTTAGCGCTTTATCTCGCCAGCGACGAGGCCCGCCAGGTGACGGGCACCCACATCTCGATTGACGGGGGCTGGACGGCGGCATAACCATCTAAAATAAAGAGAAAAATCGGGAACGACATGAACGACAGCATCCGCTTTATCCTGAATGGGGAAGACGTCACGCTGAGAGACGTCAAGCCTACCGAGACGCTGCTCGATTTCCTGCGGCTGAAGCGCCGGCTGACGGGCACGAAGGAAGGATGCGCGGAGGGCGACTGCGGCGCCTGCACGGTTCTGGTCGGCCGGCTGATCGACGGCAAGTTGCACTATGAATCCGTCAATGCCTGCATCCGCTTCATCGGCTCGCTGAACGCCACCCATGTCGTCACCGTCGAGCATCTGGCCGCCAAGGACGGCACGCTGCATCCGGTGCAGCAGGCGATGGTCGACTGTCACGGCTCGCAATGCGGCTTCTGCACCCCTGGGTTCGTCATGTCGATGTATGGATTGTGGCTCGCAAACAGCAATCCCGATCGTGGCGAGATCGAAAAGGCGCTGCAGGGCAATCTCTGTCGCTGCACCGGCTACGAGCCGATCGTCAAGGCCGCCGAACAGGTGGCGAGGACACGCCCCAGCGCGTTGTTCGACCCACTGGAGCGCACGCGCTCCGACATCGTCGCAAGATTGTGGGCGATGCAGGGATCGGGCACAATCTCGATCACCTCGGGCGAGGACCGCCTGCTGGTGCCCGGCTCGCTGGAAGCGCTGGCGCGCATTCTGGCCGACGAGCCGAAGGCAACCATCGTCGCCGGCTCGACCGATGTCGGGCTGTGGGTGACCAAGCAGATGCGGGCGCTGAACCCCGTGGTCTTCATCAACCATCTCCAGGAATTGCAGACGATCACCTCAGGCGAAGGCGGCATCACCATCGGCGCCGGCGTGACCTACACCCGCGCCTTCGAGACGATCGCGAGCAAGGTCCCGACGCTTGGCCGGCTGATCACCCGCATCGGTGGCGAGCAGGTGCGCAACATGGGTACGATCGGCGGCAACATCGCCAACGGCTCGCCGATCGGCGACAGCCCGCCGCCGCTGATCGCGCTCGGCGCCACCGTCAAGCTGCGCTCGACGGAGGGCACGCGCATGCTGCGGCTGGAGGATTATTTCATCGACTACGGCAAGCAGGATCGCCGCCCGGGCGAGTTCGTCGAGAGCCTCTTCGTGCCCTACCCGGCCGAAGACACGCATTTTGCCGTCTACAAGATCACCAAGCGCCGTGACGAGGACATCACCGCCGTGCTCGGCGCCTTCTATCTGACGCTCGACGAGCAAGGCGACGTCAACGATGTGAGGATAGCCTTCGGCGGCATGGCCGGCACCCCGAAACGCGCCCGCGCCGTCGAAAACGAACTGATCGGCCGGCCGTGGAGCGAAGAGACGATCGAGGCGGTGCGAGACGCCTTCGACGCCGACTTCCAGCCGCTTTCGGATTGGCGGGCGACGGCTGCGTATCGGCAGCTGACGGCGAAGAATTTGCTGACGCGGTTTTATCTGGAGACGACGGGTGCGCCGGCTGAGTTGCGGCGGTTCGAGGAGGTGGCGTGATGATTGCTGATACGCAGCGTTGTGCCGTGTGGCCCCCTCATCCGACCCTTCGGGCCACCTTCTCCCCTATGGGGCGAAGGGAAGATGGAGCGAGCGGCCCGCCCCCGGTCGGTGGCCCGAAGGGTCGGATGAGGGGGCCACACGGCACGCCCTCAATAACCCCCCACCCCCAAACCCTCACCACAGGAGGCAACCCCTGATGGACAAGTCTGCCTTCCCCGACCCCACCTTCATCATCTCCGGCCCGATGCACGCCTCGCGCCGCCATGACAGCGCCCACAAGCACGTCACCGGCACGGCCGATTACATCGACGACCTTCCGGAGCCCGCAGGCCTGCTCCACGGCGCGCTCGGCCTGTCGGACCGGGCGCATGCCGAGATCGTCAGCATGGACCTCTCCGAGGTCGCCGCCACCCCCGGTGTCGTCTGGGTCTTCACCGGCAAGGACGTGCCCGGGATCAACGACGTCAGCTCCAATGGCAGCCACGACGAGCCGCTGCTGGCCGAAACCAAGGTCGAATTCCACCAGCAGCCGATCTTTGCCGTGATCGCCGAGACCCGCGACATCGCGCGCCGCGCCGCCCGCAAGGCGAAGATCGAATATCGCGACCTCGCCCACTGGAGCGACATCGACGGCGCGCTTGAAAACGGCGGCGCGCTGGTCACCAGTCCGATGACGCTGAGCCGCGGCGAGGCGAAGAGCGAGATGGCAAACGCCGCCCGCCGGCTGAAGGGCCAGATGCGGATCGGCGGCCAGGAGCACTTCTATCTCGAAGGCCAGATCGCCATGGCCATTCCCGGCGAGGACGACGAAGTCGCCGTCTGGTCCTCGACGCAGCATCCGAGCGAGATCCAGCACATCGTCGGCCATGTGCTCAACATCCCCTCAAACGCCGTGACGGTGAACGTGCGCCGCATGGGCGGCGGCTTCGGCGGCAAGGAAACGCAGGGCAACCAGTTCGCGGCACTCGCAGCCATTGCCGCCAAGAAGCTGAAACGATCAATCAAGTTCCGCCCCGACCGCGACGAGGACATGGCGGCCACCGGCAAGCGTCACGACTTCATGGTCGATTACGAACTCGGCTTCGACGAGGAAGGCCGCATCCACGCGGTCGACGCCACCTATGCCGCCCGCTGCGGCTTCTCGTCTGACCTCTCAGGCCCCGTCACCGACCGCGCGCTGTTTCATGCCGACAGTAGCTATTTCTATCCGCATGTGCACCTGACCTCAAAGCCGCTCAAGACCCACACCGTCTCCAACACCGCCTTTCGCGGCTTCGGCGGGCCGCAGGGCATGCTGGGGGCCGAGCGTTTCATCGAGGAAATCGCCTATGCCGTCGGCAAGGACCCGCTGGATATCAGAAAGCTGAATTTCTACGGCCAGCCCGGCTCCGGCCGCACGCTGACGCCCTATCACCAGGAGGTCGAGGACAGCATCCTCGAGCGGATCGTCGGCGAGCTCGAGGAGAGCGCCGACTACCAGGCGCGGCGCCGAGAGATCATCGAATTCAACCGCGACAGCCGCTACATCAAAAAGGGCCTCGCGCTGACGCCGGTGAAGTTCGGCATCTCCTTCACGCTCACCGCCTTCAACCAGGCCGGCGCGCTCGTCCATGTCTACCAGGACGGCTCGATCCACCTGAACCACGGCGGCACCGAGATGGGCCAGGGCCTTTATACCAAGGTGGCTCAGGTTCTGGCCGACAGCTTCCAGATCGATATCGAGCATGTGAAGATCACCGCGACGACCACCGGCAAGGTGCCCAACACCTCCGCCACGGCGGCCTCCTCCGGCACAGATCTCAACGGCATGGCCGCCTATGACGCCGCCCGCCAGATCAAGGAACGCCTCGTCGCCTTCGCCGCCGAGAAATGGGACGTCCCGGTCTCCGAGATCGCCTTCCTGCCCAACCGGGTGCGCGTCGGCAACCAGGAAATCCCCTTCCCCGACTTCATCCGCCAAGCCTATTTCGCCCGCGTGCAGCTATCGGCCGCCGGCTTCTACAAGACCCCTAAGATCCACTGGGACCGCGCCGCCGGAAAGGGCACGCCCTTCTATTATTATTCCTACGGCGCCTCCTGCACCGAAGTCTCGATCGACACGCTGACCGGCGAATATCTGATCGACCGCACCGATATCCTCCACGATGTCGGCCGCTCGCTGAACCCTGCGATCGACATCGGCCAGGTCGAGGGCGCCTTCGTGCAGGGCATGGGTTGGCTGACGACGGAAGAACTCTGGTGGGACGCCAAGGGCCGCCTGCGCACCCACGCCCCCTCCACCTACAAGATCCCGCTCGCCTCCGACCGCCCGAAGATCTTCAACGTCAAGCTGGCCGAATGGTCCGAAAACGCCGAACAGACGATCGGCCGCTCCAAGGCCGTCGGCGAACCACCGTTCATGCTGGCGATCTCCGTGCTGGAGGCACTGTCGATGGCGGTGGCGAGCGTGGCGGATTACAAGGTCTGCCCGAGGCTCGACGCGCCGGCGACGCCGGAGCGGGTGCTGATGGCGGTCGAGCGGATGAAGGCGGTATGACTGGGAATAAGGGGTTTGGTGGGTTTGCTGGGCTCGCAGGATTTGCTGGCCTTGCGGGTGTGGCACACCCCCCTCTGCCCTGCCGGGCATCTCCCCCACAAGGGGGGAGATCGGCAAGTGGCGAGGCTTTCGCAAAAATTGAGCGTGAAACGAGCGGCCGCCCCCAGCCAATCTCCCCACCTGTGGGGGAGATGCCCGGCAGGGCAGAGGGGGGTATCACACCCACAAACCTCACCTTCATAAACTCCGCCCATAAAGGCCCCACCGCGAACAACCCCATCCCCACACCCCCCCCCGGTCATCCCACAATGACCACCCTCCCCCAATTCATCGCCACCCACCCCGACGCCATCCTGATCGACATCACCGGCACCCAAGGCTCCACCCCCCGCGAAACCGGCACCTTCATGCTGGTTGCAATCGACACCATCTGGGGCACCATCGGCGGCGGGCAGTTCGAGTTCATGGCGATCGCCAACGCCCGCAAGCTTCTGCAGGGCGCCGACGGCCGCAACGTGATGGATATCCCCCTCGGCCCCGAAATCGGCCAATGCTGCGGCGGGCGCACGCAGTTGCGGTTTCGTCGTGTGACAGAGGACGTGGTCCGCGAGCTGGAGGAGCGGCGCAGCGACGAGGCGGAGCGGCGGCCGGAGGTTTGGCTGTTCGGCGCCGGCCATGTCGGCCGCGCGCTCGCGATAGCGCTTTCGCCGCTGCCGCTCGACGTCACCGTGATCGAAACCCGTGAGGACGAACTCGCGCATCTGCCGGAGGGTATCAACGCCCGGCTCGTCGCCATGCCCGAAGCGCTGGTGCAGGAGATGCGCGCGGGCGCCGTCATCGTTATCCTCACGCATGACCACGCCCTCGACTTCCTGATCGCCCGCGAGGCGCTCGCCCGCACCGATCTTGCCTATACCGGCATGATCGGTTCGGCCACCAAGCGCGCCACCTTCTCAAGCTGGCTGCAGCGCGAGGCGGGTGGCGAGAGGGCGTGGATGGAGCGGCTGACGCTGCCGATCGGCGGCCAACAGGTGCGCGACAAGCGGCCGGAAGTGATCGCCGCCATGACCGCGGCCGAAATCCTGACCGCGCTCGCCGCCTACCGTGTCCGCGCATCCTCGATATAGGGATCGCGCCCGTCCATGAATCCGAGGTCGCGCTTGACGCGATCCGGCATACCCTCGAGATCCAGCCGGTCCGGCCGCGCCAGACGCACGGCAAGCCCCCGCAACAGATGCGCCAGCCACTCGAAAGCCCTGATATGGGTCGGTTCGGCCACGCGTTGGGCCATATGTTCGTTGGTTACGCAAGCCATGACATCACCTCGATAATCTGATCTGATGACTTGCAGATTGCGCCGGTTAGTGCTGCAATTCCAATCGAACAACCGTCTGCATGCATAAAGAGAACTTATCCATGAAGCTGTCCAAGCAGGTTCCGCTGAATGCGCTGCGCGTCTTCGAGGCCGTGGCAAGGCTGGGCAGCTTCACCAAGGCCGGCGACGAGCTCGGCATGACGCAGACGGCCGTCAGCTACCAGGTAAAACTGCTGGAGGAGAATATCGGCGAGCCGCTGTTTTTGCGCCGGCCGCGCCAGATCAGCCTGACCGACACCGGCGAACTGCTGCTCCCGAAAGTGTCCGACGCCTTCGTGCTTCTGAACGAGGCGATGGCCGAGGCGCGCGGCGAGATCGAATCGACGCTGCTGATCAACACGATCGCCACCTTCGCCTCGCACTGGCTGGCGCGTCGCCTCGGAACCTTCCAGCTCCGGCATCCGGCGATCGCGGTGCGGCTATCGACGTCGGAAGCGCTGATCGACTTCACCCGCGAATCCGTCGACGTCGCCATCCGCTCGGGCGACGGCAACTGGCGCGGGCTGATCGCCGACAAGCTGCTCGATGTCGACTTCACCCCGATGCTGAGCCCGAAACTGGCGGAAAGCATCGGCGGCATCCACAAGCCCGAGGATCTGATGAAGCTGCCGATCATCGGCGCCACCGATCCCTGGTGGCAGATCTGGTTTAAGGCAGCAGGCCTGACCGATCTCGGCCTGGAATCGCGCCCGCGCAGCCAGTATGGCTCGCAGACCTTCGAGGCGAGTGCCGCCATGGCCGGCCAGGGCGTCGCCATCCTGACGCCCGCCTTCTACGGCGACGAACTTACCCAGGGCCGCCTCTACCAGCCCTTCGAGATGACCTGCAGCGACGATCGCGGCTACTGGCTGGTCTACGCCGAAAACCGCCGCAACGTCCCGAAGATCAAGGCCTTCCGCAGCTGGATCCTCGAAGAGATCGCTCGCGACAAAGAGAGCGCTCAGTAGCCCATTTCAGGCGCATAGAAGCAGCGCGGCGTATCCTCGTTGGGAAACAGGCAGAGATGGTAGTCGCCATCGCCCGATTTCATCGCCCGGCCCATCGGCAGCAGAAAGACGTGGGCGTGGGTGACGAGCCGGTGATCCCCTGGCAGAAGCGTCACCCGATAGCCGTTCGGCGTGATCGCGACGCTCTTCGGCGGGATCATCTGGCAATCGCCCGTCTCGTTGTCGCCGTTGCAACAATAGGGCTCGTAAGCCCAACCGGACGGGGCGTCATGGGCCTGGGCGCCACTGGTCTGGACGCCGGGGATTTGGACACAGGACGAAAAGGCAATCATCACAACCACAAGAATACTGCGCATCAGCATCTTCTCCGTCGATGAATGCGCCGCCACGCCGATGCGGTTTCCCCTCGTCTCGGCGGCCTTGAGTAAAACTGTAATGAAGTCTTGGCATTTCAATGGCGGCGGCTTGATCGGCTTTGCTTCACCGTGGGCATTCAAATGCAGTGGCGTGAAATATTTGCGCGCGGAGCCGGGATTATGTAAATTTGCGTAATGTTGGGAGCGTCCGATATGCAGAGCATTCGCCCGATCAACCTGCAGAAAAATCTCGGCGACGTCTTGAGTCCAGCCGATGTGGAAGCGGTGCCGAACGAGGCACCCCAATCCCGCCCCGCGCTTCATCGCCGGACGGCCGACCCGCTGGGCTACGACACCCGAGATCCTAGTTATATCAATCAGGTGGCGAGCGACGCGCTCAGTGGAAAGCATCCCGAAGAGATCGCGCGAGAGATAGACAGCGCAATGCGCCGTTGGGGCCTGCGCTGATGGACGATGAGATCGCGCCCAGGATCGCCCATGGCAAAGCGTGGCCCGTGGAACTGGCCCGTCCCAACGCGAAGACCATCGCCGCGATGGAGGAGGCCCGAGCTATCAAGGCCGGTCACGGCAAGGTCTTCGACACCGCCGATGAACTGCTTCAATCGCTCGAGCGGGACAAGGTTGCCAAATAAGGATACGCGGGAGCGCCGCAGCGTTCCGTTGGCAGCGTAGAGGGACACACGGCGGGAGCTATGGGCACCCTAATTCCCGCTCTACGTCCGAAAGCCGTGATTTCCGCGCCCACAACGTGGCGGTGTTGCCCTAATCCCCCTTTTCTCCCGCCCAAACATTCTGCACACTGCTGAATCGGAGAGAATAGGGGAACTGAATGTATGAATACGCCATAGCGTGGGAATGGCTGGCCTTTGCGGCTCGCTGGTTCCACGTCATCACCGCCGTTGCCTGGATCGGCTCGTCCTTTTATTTCATCGCGCTCGATCTCGGTCTGGTGAAGCGTCCGCATCTGCCCGTCGGCGCCTATGGCGAGGAGTGGCAGGTGCATGGCGGCGGATTCTATCACATCCAGAAATATCTGGTGGCGCCGGCGCAGATGCCCGAGCACCTGACCTGGTTCAAATACGAGAGCTATTTCACCTGGCTGTCCGGCTTCCTGATGCTCTGTATCGTCTATTACGGCGGCGCCGATCTGTTCCTGATCGATCGCCACGTGCTCGATGTCAGCGCCCCGGTCGCGATCGCCATCTCGCTCGCCTCGCTCGCCGTCGGCTGGATCGTCTATGATCTGCTCTGCAAGTCGCCGATCGGCCGGAACACCTGGGGCCTGATGGTGGTGCTCTATGCCGTGCTCGTCTTCATGGCCTGGGGCTACACGCAGCTCTTCACCGGCCGCGCCGCCTTCCTGCATCTCGGCGCCTTCACCGCGACGATCATGTCGGCCAACGTCTTCATGATCATCATCCCCAACCAGAAGATCGTCGTCGCCGATCTCATCGCCGGCCGCACGCCGGATGCGAAGTACGGGGCGATCGCCAAGCAGCGCTCGCTGCACAACAACTACCTGACGCTTCCCGTCATCTTCTTCATGCTGTCGAACCACTATCCGCTGGCCTTCGGCACGGCCTATAACTGGGTGATCGCCGCCCTGGTCTTCCTGATGGGCGTCACCATTCGCCACTGGTTCAACACCACGCATGCCCGCAAGGGCCGCCCGACCTGGACGTGGCTGGCGACGGTGATCCTGTTCATCCTGATCATGTGGCTCTCGACAGTGCCGAAAGTGCTGACGGGCGAGAAGGACGCGGCCGCCGAAACCGTCGCCCCCGCCTTCCAGCAATTCGCCGGCGATCCGCACTTCCCGGCCGTCAAGCAGCTCGTCGGCACACGCTGTTCCATGTGCCATGCCGCAGAGCCGGTCTATGAGGGCCTGGCGCGGCCGCCGAAAAACGTGATCCTCGAAAACGACGCCGAGATCGCGGCACACGCCCGCGAGATCTACATCCAGGCCGGCCGCAGCCACGCCATGCCGCCGGGGAACGTCACCGACATCACGCCGGACGAGCGCAAGCTGCTCGTCGCCTGGTTCGAAAGTGCTGTCGAGGGCAAACGCGAATGATCAAAGGCCTCCGCCCCCTGCTTCTGGCCAATCTTATCGCCCTCTCGGGGCAGGCATGGACGGAAGCGCGGGCCGAGGAGGCCATTGCAAAACAGGAAGACGTGAAGACCACGGGAACCGTCCCCGCTGATATCACCGCCCCCAAGGAAATATGGGGCGAGGTCAATGTGCTGGGCACCGGCCCCTTCTGGGCGCTCAGCATCCGCGAGGGTCAGATCACCTTCAGCCGGGCTGGCAAGAACGACGTCATCACCATAAACCCCGGCCCGATGGCGATGACTGAAGACAGCGCGACATGGACCATCACCCACCCGCCGCAGCGCTACACGCTGACAGTCACCAAAGAGACCTGCGTCGACGGCGCATCCGCGAAGCGTTACGATCTCGCGGCAAAGCTGGTATTTCAGGACAGGACATTATACGGCTGCGCCGCATCCGTGGCGGCCCTCCCCGCCAAGCCGGCGCCCTGAGCCCACTCCGACGACGACACGCAATCGATAAAGGCGAACGCCCATGACCCAAACCCTTCTCCGCGGCCGCCTGCTCTCCTTCGTCAGGGCACCCCAGAGCCTGACTGACAGCGAAAGCTATCGCTACGAGACCGATGGCGGCCTGTTGATGGATAATGGCGTCATCGTCGAAAGCGGCCCCTATGCCGAGGTCAAGGCGAAGGCCGCAGCCGACGCGCTGGAGATCGACCACCGCCCGCATCTCATCATACCGGGGTTCATCGACATGCACCTGCACTTCCCGCAGATGCAGGTGATCGCCTCCTACGCCGCCAATCTTCTCGAATGGCTGAACACCTACACCTTCCCCGAGGAATGCCGCTTCGTCGAAAGCGCGCACGCTCAGCGTATCGCCACGCATTTCTACGACGAACTGATCCGCCACGGCACAACGACCGCGGTCGCCTATTGCTCCGTCCACAAGACCTCCGCCGACGCCTTCTTCGCGGAAGCCATGAAGCGCAACATGCGCATGGTCGGCGGCAAGGTGATGATGGATCGCAACGCGCCGCAGGGCCTGCTCGACACGCCTCAGATGGGCTATGACGAGACCCGAGAGATCATCGCGGAATGGCACGGCAAGGGCCGCAACCACGTCGCCATCACCCCGCGCTTCGCCATCACCTCGACGCCCGCCCAGATGGAAGCGACGCAGGCGCTCGCCCGCGAGTTCCCCGACCTCCACATCCAGACGCATCTCTCCGAGAACCACGACGAGATCAAGTTCACCTGCGAGCTCTATCCCGACGCGATCGACTACACCGATATCTACGCCCGCTACGGCCTGCTCGGCGACAAGACGCTGTTCGGCCACTGCATCCACCTGTCGGAGCGCGAGGCGGACGCCATGAGCGAGGCCGGCGCTATCGCCGTCCACTGCCCGACCTCCAACCTCTTCCTCGGCTCCGGCCTTTTCCCGCTGAAGGCGCTGATGCGCCGCGACAAGCCGGTCAGGATCGGCGTCGCCACCGATATCGGCGGCGGCTCGAGCTATTCCATGCTGCGCACCATGGACGAGGCCTACAAGATCCAGCAGCTGCTCGGCGAACGCCTGAACCCGCTGGAAAGCTACTACCTGATGACGCTTGGCAATGCCCGATCCCTCTCTCTCGCCGACCGCATCGGCACGCTCGACAAGGGCACCGATGCCGACGTGGTGGTGCTCGATGCCGCCGCGACACCGGCCATGGCGCTGAAGATGGAAGTGGTGAAAACGCTGCCGGAAGAACTCTTCCTGCTGCAGACCATGGGCGACGACCGCGCCATCGTCGAGACCTATGTCGCGGGTGTGGCGGCGAAGGCGGCTCTCTAACCCCGCCGATAGACCTGCGCGATGGCGCCCTTGGGAAACACCCGCGTGCTCAGCAGTTGCAACTGCCTCGGCTGCGCCAGATCGGAGAAGATCGGCTGGCCGCGACCGAGCGCCAGCGGATAGACCATCAGCATATATTGATCGACCAGATCATGGGCGATGAGGCTGCGGGCGAAGGCGGCGCCGCCATGGGCGATGATCGGCTTGCCGTCTTCGGCCTTCAGCCTGGCGATTTCCTCGGCGAGATCGCCGCTCGCCACATAGGCTTTGCTCCAGCTATCAGCGCCGGGTTGCGGCTCGCCTGATGGCGCCGCGTCGATCGCCTTCGGCAGGATCGACGTGCCCTTCTTCGAAAAGACCGCCTTGGGAATCTGATTCATCGCCGGTGCGAAGACGTTGGTCGATGTCGGCCAGAAGCGCGCCATTCCCTCGAATGTGCGGCTGCCCATGATGTGCAGGCCAGCATTCCAGGCGTTCTCGACCTTCCAGGCGATCGCTTCCTCGTCGCCGGTGAAAATCCACTCGGTCTCACCCTCGGGGCCGCTGACAAACCCATCGAGCGTCATCGCCATGGCCAGGATCAACTCTCGCATCGCTTCCTCCTCTTGTGTTCTCCCCAAGGACGCGGTGGCCCGACATATTCCGACAATCTGCCGAACCAAAATGCATCGTCAACCAACGATCACCGTCAACGCTCGCGCAGCGCATCCATAACCGCCCGCACCAGCGGCACATCCTTGATGTCGCTATGGACGACAAGCCACAGATCCCGCGTGATATCGGCGCCATCAAGATCAAGCCGCGCTAGCCCTTGGCCCTCCACGATGAAATCGGGTAGCAGCGCCACGCCGCCGCCGGCCTTGACCGCAGCCACTTGAAACTCCAGCGTCGAGGCCCGGATCGCGATCGGCCGACCGGCGGCGATCTCGGCCAGCCGTTCCTCCTGCGGCGACGACGCCATCCCCTCGTCATAGCCGATGAACGTCCAGTCGCGCTCGTCGACCGTCTCAGCATAGCCTGATGCCGCGTAGGCATGGAAACCCACCTCGCCGATCTTCGAGACAGTCAGGTCGCCACTCTCAGGCCGATTGAGCCGCACGGCGATATCGGCCTCCCGCCGCCCGAGCGAGGCATAGCGCGTCTCGCCGATGAGCGTGACGCGGATGCCGGGATGGCGCGCCCTCAGCCGCACCAGCGGCGGCGCCAGAACCGCGCCCGCATAGGCCGGCGGCGCGCTGATGCGGACCTCGCCGATGTGCGTCTGATCGGCGCCGATACCGCCGCGCGCGATGGTCACGGCATCGGCGCTCATGCGCTCGGCGATCGCGGCAACACGCACCCCCTCCGCCGTTAGCAGAATGCGTCGCCCGCGCCGGTCAACCAGCTTGGCACCGATCGCGCGCTCCAGATGCGCCACCCGCCGCGATACCGTCGCATGCTCGACCCCAAGCGCTCGCGCGGCCCCCGATAAGGTTCCAAGTTGCGACAGCGCCAGCAGATGGCGCAGATCTTCCCAATCCAGCATTGATCATTTTTTCCCAAGCAATGTGAGATCATAGGGAATTTTCAATCACGCAGCCATCCCCCATCTTCAGCGCCAGACACACACAGGAGATCGGACAAATGGATATCGCAATCACCCTCGCCACCCCGGGCGGCATCGACCAGCTGAAGATCACCCCGCAAGAACCGCAGGCGCCGGGACCGAGCGAAATCCGCATCCGCCACGACGCCACCGGCGTCAACTTCCTGGACATCTACCACCGCAAGGGCCTCTATCCGCTCCCCGCCTACCCCGCCGTCATCGGCGCCGAAGGTGCTGGCGTGGTCGAGGCCGTCGGCTCCGAGGTGAAGACGGTCTCTCCCGGCGACCGCGTCGTCTATATGGGCGCGCCCGTCGGCGCCTATGCCTCGACGCGTCTGCTGCCGGCCCACCGCGCCATCCGCCTGCCCGATGATGTCGGCTCGAAACAGGCCGCCGCCATGATGCTCAAGGGCATGACGGCCTATATGCTGCTCCACCGCATCCACACGGTGACGCCTGAAAGCACCATCCTGGTGCATGCCGCCGCCGGCGGTCTCGGCACGCTTCTGGTGCGCTGGGCCAAGCACCTCGGCGCCACCGTCATCGGCACGGTCAGCAGCGCGGAGAAGGCGGCACTGGCTCGCGAGAACGGCGCCGACCATCTGGTGATCGGCCGCGATGCCGATCTGGTCGCAGACGTCATGGCGCTGACATCAGGGCGCGGCGTCGATGTCGGCTATGACGGCATCGGCGGCGCGATGCTGGCGAAGACCATCCAGTGCATCCGCCCCTTTGGCATGGCCGCGAGCTTCGGCCAGGCGGCGGGGCCGATACCGCCGGTGGCGATCGAGGCGCTGCGCCCGAACAAGTCTTTGTCGCACCCGAGCATCATGGCGGCGAGCACCGATCCGGCCTTCTATCTGGAGGCGGCGACGGCGGCGATCGAGGCTATCCGGCTCGGCATTCTCACGCTTCCCACCCGCGAATTCGCCCTCTCCGATGCCGCCGCGGCCCACACTGAACTGGAGGCCGGACGGAGCAGCGGCAGCCTGTTGCTGATCCCGTAAACGCGCTTCCGACAGAGCGAGAAAGATACCGTTTCGGATGTAAATTATATGTGATATGGCCGGTTGCATTATTCAGATGTGAAAGTCTTATCCATGACCAAACCTCTCACCATTGCCGATCTGAAATCCCTCGCCCAGCGCCGTGTCCCCAAGATGTTCTTCGACTACGCCGATTCCGGCGCATGGACGGAACAGACCTACCGCGCCAACGAGAGCGATTTCGCCAAGATCGGCCTGCGTCAGCGCGTGCTCGTCGACATGACGAACCGCACGCTGGAGACGACGATGGTGGGCCAGAAGGTGTCGATGCCCGTCGCTCTCGCCCCGACGGGCATGACCGGCATGCAGCACGCCGATGGTGAGATGCTGGCGGCGCAGGCGGCCGAAGAGGCGGGCGTTCCCTTCACGCTGTCGACCATGAGCATCTGCTCGATCGAGGATGTCGCCTCGGTGACGACCAAGCCTTTCTGGTTCCAGCTCTACGTCATGAAGGACAAGGACTTCGTGTTGAACCTGATCAACCGCGCCAAGGCCGCCAAGTGCTCCGCGCTGGTCTTGACCGCCGATCTTCAGATCCTCGGCCAGCGCCACAAGGACCTGCGCAACGGCCTCTCGGCGCCGCCGAAGTTCACGCCCAAACACATCTGGCAGATGGCGACGCGGCCCTTCTGGTGCCTGGACATGCTGCAGACCAAGCGCCGCTCCTTCGGCAACATTGTTGGCCACGCCAAGAACGTCTCCGACCTATCCTCGCTCTCCTCCTGGACGGCAGAGCAGTTCGACCCGCAGCTCTCCTGGGCCGATGTCGCCTGGATCAAGGAGCAGTGGGGCGGCCCGCTGATCATCAAGGGCATCTGCGATGTCGAGGATGCGAAGGCGGCAGCAGACACCGGCGCCGACGCCATCATCGTCTCCAACCACGGCGGCCGCCAACTCGACGGCGCCCCCTCCTCGATCAGCATGCTGCCAGGAATTGTCGACGCCGTCGGCGACAGGATCGAAGTGCATCTCGACGGCGGCATCCGCTCCGGCCAGGACGTGCTGAAGGCCGTGGCGCTCGGCGCCAAAGGCACCTACATCGGCCGCCCCTTCCTCTACGGCCTCGGCGCCATGGGCAAGGAAGGTGTCACGCTGGCGCTCAGCATCCTGCGCAAGGAGATGGACGTGACCATGGCGCTTTGCGGCAAGCGTGACATCAAGGATGTGAATTCCTCGATCATCGCGGGACGGCAGTAGGCGCGGTTTGAATTATACACATCATTGTGTATAATTCAGCCCGATGAAGAGCGCCGACGTCATTGCCCTGCTGCTGAAAGCCGGCTGGTTCGAGGTCGGCCGCAAAGGCCAGCAATCGCCAGTTTTAGTCATGCCCAGTTCAAGCACGCGGACAAGCTAGGCCGCGTGACGGTGCCGCATCCCAAACGGGACACTCCGATCGGGACGCTGCGCAGCATTGAAAAGCAGTCGGGCCTGAAGTTGAGGTGATCATGCGCAACTATATCGGACTCATCCACAAGGACGCCGGGAGCGACTACGGCGTCTCCTTTCCGGATTTTCCCGGCGCCGTCACGGCTGGCTCGACGCTGGACGAGGCGCGTGAAATGGCGGAAGAAGCTCTGGCATTTCACGTCGAAGGTTTAATCGAGGACGGCGAGACGCTTCCACAACCCTCTTCGCTCGAAACCGTCATGGCCAACCCGGAGAATAAGGACGGCGTCGTTATCCTCGTCTCGCTGAAAGCAGCGTCCAGCAGGGCCGTGCGCATCAATGTGACGCTGCCGGAAGATGTTCTGGCCCGCATCGACGCCGTCGCCGCAGCAGCCGGCCTCTCGCGCTCCGCCTTTCTCGCCAAGGCCGCGAAGCATGAGATCGAGCGCAACGCGGCCGCTTGATTTAGCGCACCCACCCCGTCGCCAGCGCACTCGCCCAGCCGTCGCGCCCGTTCTCCCGCGCCAGCCGCGACATCGCCATATGGTCGTACGCAACGGTCCGGAACTGCGGCGCGAAACCGGACGCGGTCTTTTCGACAATGCAATAGGACGCCAGCGGATGTCCGGCCTCGACCTTGTGCTCATAGGGCGTGTCGTCGCTGTAGCCGGGGCAGCCGACGCTGCCGGGATTGACGATCAGCCTGCCGTCGCTGAGACGCACCATGCGCGGCACATGGCTGTGGCCGCAAAGGATCAGCTTCTGCTCGATCCCCTCGGCCAGAGCCTCGATCTCCTCGAGAGGCTTCAGGAAGACATGACCGTCTGGCGAGACGGATTCCAGCCAATAGGTTTCGTCATGCTTAGGCGTTGCGTGGCAGAGATAGACCTCGTCGCGGTAGACCGCGCTGAACGGCAGGCTCCGCAGCCAGCCGAGATGCGCGGCCGATAATTGCCCATAGGCATGCTGCTCCCAGGAGGGCATGGCGTCGGCGGGGCTTTCGGTCAGGTAGCGGTCGTGATTGCCGCGCACCGTCAGCGCATCGAGCGACATCAGCCGGTCCGCCGCCTTGCCGGCCTCGAGCGGCCCGCTCAGGCAATCGCCGAGATTGACGATCTCGGAAATCCCCTGCGCTTCGATATCGGCAAGCACGGCTTCCAGCGCCAGGTGGTTGCCGTGCACATCGGCAATCGCGGCAAAACGCATCGCTCAGCTCCCGCGATAGGTCGAATAGCCATAGGGCGAGATCAGGAGCGGCACGTGATAATGCGCGCTCTCGTCGGCGATGCCGAAGCGGATTGGCACGAGGTCGAGGAAGGCGGGATGCGGGAGCGCAGCACCAGTGCCACGCAGATAATCGCCGGCATGAAACAGAAGCTCGTAGGTCCCGGCCCTAAAACTCTCGCCAACAAGGATCGGCCCGCCATCGACGCGGCCATCGGCATTGGTGACGACGGTTTTCACATGCCGGCGAACCTCGGCCTCGATATGGAAGAGCTCGATCTTCAACCCCTCGGCCGGCTTGCCGGAGGCGGTGTCGAGGACATGGGTGGTCAATCCGGTCATGAAATGGGCTCGCTGATAATAAAGGGAGTGTCGAAGAAATATTCTTCCAGATTGTTGCCCGGCCCGTCGCGATCGACAACCAGGAAATCGCTGACGGCGCCAAGCGACATCAAGGGATGGTGCCAGACATTGCGCCCATAATTCACGCCCTGATCGCCGCGCGCCAAAAACACCTGCGGACGCCCCGGCTTGCCGCTCTCGTCCTCGGACACCACGACCAGAAACGGCCGGCCGGAGATCGGCGAGAAACTCTGGCTGCCGAACGGATGCCGCTCCATCATGCCAACCGTGTAAGGGAAATCGCGCGGCTGCCCGCGAAACAGGTTGATGATCACACGCGCGCCCTCGCCCACGACGTCGGCCGACGCCAGCGCGTGAAACCGCTCCGTGGTGCCGTTGTTGATATACCGCATCGTATCAGGATCGGCTTCGATGACCTCGCCGAACGGCGCGAAGGCGGCTTTGGTCAGCGGCTGGATATCGAGGAAGTCTGTCACGTCGGTCATTCGCCTTGTATGCGCCAGTGGCGTAGGGATTCGAGCTCGGAAATCAGCGTCTGCAGGTCACGACGCACGGTGGTCCAGATCGCGGGAAGATCGGCGCGATAATAGTCGTGAACCATCAGATTGCGCATGCCCCGGATCTGCGCCCAGGGTATCTGCTCATGCTCACGAGGAAACTCCGGATGATTGCTGGCGATCCGCGATGCCGCCTCGCCGAGCAACACCAGCGACATGGTCACCGCAAGCTGCGTGCGCACGTCGGACAGGAAAGCCTGCTCGTCCATGTCTTCGGTCAGCATCCGCGCCTGCTCGGCGGCGGCCTGCATCCTACCGATGTAATCGACCAGCCTCTCCGCGCTCATATGCGGGTCGCTTCCGACAAAACACGCTCGCGAATGTTCTCAGGCAAGCCGCCCGGCGTCACCAGATCCACCTTCACCCCCAGAATATCCTTCAACTCTTCCAACAACCCACCGAGATCGAAAAGAGACGTCCCCGGCAGTGTGTCGACGAGAATATCAAGATCGCTATCCGCCCGATCCTCGCCGCGCGCCACCGAACCGAACACACGCGGGTTCGCCGCGTTGAAGCGCGTCGTCGCCTCGCGGATCGCCTGCCTGTTCTGCTCCAGCACTTCCGATGGCCTCATCGTCTTCTCACGCTACCATTCGGCAAGAATAATGGTCGAATTCATATCGGCTTCGCCTCTTCGAGAACGCGCCGCCGGACATCTTCGGGAAAGTCGCCCGGTATCAAAAGGTGTATCGGCGTACCCAGCATCATCTGCTCGAGTTCATCGAGCAAACCACCGAGATCAAGAAGTGTCGCGCCGGGCAACGCGTCCACCAGAATATCCAGATCGCTATCCGCCCGATCCTCGCCCCGCGCCACCGATCCGAACACACGCGGGTTCGCCGCGTTGAAGCGCATGGTCGCCTCGCGGATAGCCTGCCTATTTCTCTCCAGCACTTCCGATGGTCTCATCGTCTACGCTCCCTCTCGACGACTATAAGCGGCGGACCGACAAGAGAAAAGCGGCGTCGCTCAGCGCGAGGGCAGAAGCGCCTCAAGCCGCAGCAGCGCGATGCGCTCCACCTGCGCCGTCGCCGTTTCGAATTCCGCGTCGCGGCTGTTGTCGATGCGCTTTTCGAAGGCAGCGAGGATCGCCTGCTTGTCGAGACCCTTCACCGCGATGATGAAGGGAAAGCCAAATTTTTCGACATAGGCACGGTTGAGTTCGGTGAAGCGCTGATGCTCCTCCGGGCTCAGCCGGTCGAGCCCGGCGCCGGCCTGTTCCTTTTTGCTGTCCTCGGTCAACTCACCGGCGATTGCCAGACGGCCGGCGAGATCCGGGTGGGCGCGCAGAACGCCGAGGCGCTCCTCCGGGCTCGCGGCGCGGAAGATCGCCACCAGCGCCGTGTGCACGCGGTCGACGTCGAGCGTCTCGCCGACGAAACCGTCGTCGAAGGCCCGCTCGGCGATGAAGGGCGAGTGTTCGAAGACGCCACCGAAGCGGGAGATGAATTCGTCGCGCGCGATCATCAGATGGTCTCCGGTCTGTGGTGCTTGTGCCAATGCTCGGCGATCTCGATGCGGCGCGGGATCCACACCTTCTCGTGGTCCAACACATATTGCATGAAGCGCTTCAGCGCCGCCGCGCGGCCCGGGCGGCCGACAAGCCGGCAATGCAGGCCGATCGACATCATCTTCGGGCTGCCCGCCCCGCCCTCTTCATAAAGCGTGTCGAAGGCATCCTTGAGATAGGTGAAGAACTGGTCGCCCGAGTTGAAACCCTGCGGCGTCGCAAAGCGCATGTCGTTGGTTTCGAGCGTATAGGGGATGATCAGGAACGGCTTGCCATCCACGCCCTTCACCCAGAAAGGCAGATCGTCGGCGTAGCTGTCCGACGAATAGAGAAAGCCGCCCTCCTCCTGCACCAACCGCAGCGTGTTGTCAGATGGCTTGCCCTGGTACATACCGTAGGGCCGCTCGCCTGTTAGTTCGGTGTGCAGCCGCACGGCTTCGAGGATATGCTTGCGCTCCAGCTCTTCCTGGAAATCCTTGTATTCCAACCAGCGGTAGCCGTGGCTGGCGATTTCCCAGCCGGCTTCCTTCATCGCCGCCACCGCCTCGGGGTTACGCGCCATGGCCTGCGTCACACCATAGACGGTCGCCTGCACCTTGAGCTCGGTGAACATCCGCCACAGCCGCCAGAAACCGGCTCGCGAGCCGTATTCATAGATCGATTCCATGTTGAGATTGCGCTGGCCGGGCCATGCGGCCGCGCCGACGATCTCCGACAGCAGGTTTTCCGAGGCCGCGTCGCCATCCAGAATGCAGCTCTCGCCGCCCTCTTCGTAATTGATGACGAACTGCACGGCGATATTGGCGCCGCCGGGCCATTTCGGGTCGGGGGTGTTGCGGCCATAGCCGACGAGATTGCGCGGGTAAGTCTCGGATACCATGAAATCACCTTCCAGAAAGTCGGCGAACGGTAACACCTCAAGAGCGAATGTCGAGACGGAAACTGCGCAACAGCCTTTTGCGCTTATCGCACAATCGCTTAGGCCGGAACGGGAACCCGCTCGCGCCGCGCGCTGACCTTGCCCATCGGATGCAGCGAATGCACCCGGAACGGCCCGCCATTGCCCTCTTCGACCATCAGCGCCACGTTCGATATCTTCACGGGATCGACGAGAACCGGCTCGAAAACGCTGCGCAGCGAGCGCTCGATGCGCGACATGTCGATCAGGCTGACCGGACCGGTCAAAGGCATGTGGAAGCGGAATTCGTCCATCACATAGGGGCAACCCCAGCGATGCAGATTGGCGAACTGCGCCGCCGAAAGCCCATCCGGATCGCTGCGCTCGATATCGGCATCGCTGAGCGGCGCGCGGAACTCGTCGAACTGCTGCACGATCGAGGACGCCAGATACTGGACGTTCTCGCAGGGCAGCGACGGCACCAGGCTGAAGATGCTACCGGTGCGCGCGACCTCGAGCCGCGGAATGGAAAACGGCGTGAGCGTGCCGCAGAAGCGCATCAGCTCCCGCAGGAGTTGCGGCTCCGACATCTCGGCCGCAAGCCGGAAGGGTGCCTTCAGCGCGCCGTGAAAACCGTAGCGCCGCGGCACCGCCGTATGAAAGGCGACCTCGTGGATGCTGAGCCCGCGGATCGCCGTGGGCTCGACCATCTCGCCGGAAAACACGTTTCGGCCAAGCCAATTGGCAGCCGCATGCGACAGCGGGTCATTCGCGGCGGGCGTGAAGCAGATGGCGTATCGCATGCAATTATCTCCGTCGGCACCAGGCGCGACTCGTCAGCGCGCCGCCGTTTTGCAAGCAGATAGGCGATTTGCATGACAGATTGACGAAGGATAGCGAGTGCTAATTCACGTTTAACGTGAATTGCCAAATATCTCGCGAAAGTGGCTGCTGATTTCAGGATTAAACAGCAAAAAACGGAAAAGCGTAAGCGAAACGAGAAAATTCAAGCGATCGCGAGGCACTTTAGCGTGAAGCGACGTGAATATGATTGATCAGGTGAAAGCTCTCGGGCACCGCAAACGGTATCGCGCTGCCAATAGCCATGTGCACAACCGCCTCGGCCAGCCGATGCGCAAGGCCGAAGCTGACCTTGAAGCCACCGGTCAGCGCCAGCAGTCTCTCATGCGCGGGATGCGGACCAATCATCGGGTCGCGGTCGATCGCCTTGGGGCGCAGCCCGGCCCAGCGCTCGATGACGGGCGCATCGCGCAGCAAGGGTACCAGCGCCCGCGCCTTCTCGACCAGAACATCCAGCTGCCCGTCGGTCGCAAAGGGTGCGTCGAAACGGTTCTCGCTGGTGCTGCCGATTGCGACATGCCCGCCCTCATGCGCCACCACATAAAGCCCGTCGCGGAAGATGGTCGGCAGCGATGGATCGATATCGGCCTTCAAAAGTGCCGACTGGCCCTTCACCGGCTGGCCGAGCGGCTGTGTCAGCCCTGCCGTATCGCGCGCCAGAAGCGGAAACGACTGGTAACCGGCCGCGACGATGCAATGTCCGAAGGCGATCGCACCGGCATCGGTCTCGGCGATCCCGCGCTCGGCGTCGATGCCGCGAACGGCTGAATTCTCGACGATGCGGACATGTTTGGCGCGGCGGAGAAAGGCTGCGAGCACACCCGTCAGCGATCGTGGCGCCACCCGGCCGGCCAGCGTGTCATGCACGAAGCCGCCCTCCATACCGGAAGCGTCCGGCCAGCCGGATACTGCGGGCGTATCGATCACATGCCAGTGGAAGCGGCGCTCTCCTGCGCGCCAATGGCTGTCGGCATCGGCGGAATGTCCGAGCGCGATATCGCGCAGATGCGGCTTGGGCAGCGGGATCAGGCGGCCGGAGCGGCGGTAGCCGGTCGACAGGCCCGTCTCGACCTCCAGCCGCGCCACCTCGGCCTCCAGCGCCACCAGCGCATCGAACTGAAACTGCTTCTTCGGGTTCCATTTATCCGGCATGTGCGGCATCAGCGCGCCGAGCAGGCCGCCGCTCGCCCCGCCTCCAAGCACGCCGGCATCGATCAGTACCGCGCCGATCCCCATGCGCTCGGCGTAGACAGCCGCCCAGAGCCCCATGATGCCGCCGCCGACGATCAACAGTTGAGTGGACGATTGACCCGAGGGCAAGGCCGGACTATCGGCTGTTGACATGACAGACATCGATCCCGATCAGATTAACTTGGCACAGGCTGAGATGGCGAACCGGCCGCTTGAATGGCGCGACGGCGATATGCCCTATTCGCCGGCATTTGGCGACCATTTTTATTGCCAGACCGACGGCCGCCTCGAATGCGGCCATGTCTTCCTCGCCGGAAACGGCCTGCCCGAGCGATGGGCCGTGGCGCAAAACTTCCTGATCGGCGAGCTCGGCTTCGGAACCGGCCTGAACTTCGCCGAGACATTCCGGAACTGGAAGCTGAGGCGCGCCGAAGGCCAGCACCTGCACTTCATGTCCTTCGAGCTCTACCCGATGCGGCGCGACGAGATCGACCGCGCGCTGTCGCACTGGCCGGAGATCGACGCCGAGCGCATCGCGCTCACCTCTGCATGGCCGGATATGCCCGAGGGAACCGTGTCCTTGAAGCTCGACGAGCAGACCACGCTCAGCGTCGTCTGCGGCCGTGCGCTCGATGGCGTGGCCGCCGCTAAGGCCGGCTTCGATGCCTGGTATCTGGACGGCTTCGCGCCGTCGCGAAATGCCGACATGTGGTCGCAGGAACTGATGACGCTGGTCTGTGAAAAGACGGTCCCAAATGGCACCTTCGCGACCTACGCAGCGGCCGGTTTCGTCCGGCGCAATCTGGGTGCGGCCGGCTTCGCGGTCGAGCGTCGTCCGGGCTTTGCCGGTAAGCGCGAAATGCTCTGCGGCGTCAAGCGCGCCGAGGGCTAGCCCCCCGGAGCTAGGTCGAGATCTGGATCAGCTCAGCGAAATCCCGCTCGCGCGGCCTTCCTTGCCGAGCCAGAGCGCGATCTTTTCTTCCAGCAGTTCCGGGCTGATCGGCTTGGCCATGTAGTCGTCCATGCCGGCATCGAGGCAGAGATCGCGGTCGGCGTCGAGCGCGTGCGCGGTAACGCCGATGATCGGCACGCGGTGCCCCTGCCCGCGCTCAAGCTCCCGGATGCGCCGCGCCGCGTCGTGGCCGTTCATGACCGGCATCGACACGTCCATCATGATGATGCGCGGCGTATAGGTCTCCCAGGCCTCAACGGCCTCTTCGCCGTTCTTGACGACGAGGAAGTTCAGCCCCGTCGCCTGCAGGATCTGCGTGAAGACGATCTGGTTCACCTCGTTGTCCTCGGCGACGAGCACGTCGATGAAGGATGGCGGCAGTCTTTCGTTGAGAGGTTCCGGCAAGAGCTCAGGTTCGAGCGGCGGTGCCTCGATAACGGGCCGCAGCGTCGGCGCCAGCCTGATCCGGTTGGTGCGCACGACATCGACGATGGTGTTGCGCAACACGTTGGCCCGTGCCGGCTTCATCAGATGCGCCTGGCCGTTCAGCGCCGCGAATTCCTTCTCGGTGCCCGAAATATCCATCGAGGTCAGGAAGACGATCGGCAAGTCGGCGAAGCGCTCGTCGGCGCGCAGCAGGCGGGCGATATCGGCGCCGTTCATGCCGGGGATCTGGTAGTCGAGGACCAGCGCATCGATCGAAACGCCGAGTGCGGATGCTTCCTCGAGAATGGCGAGCCCCTCGACGCCGTCTTCCGCGGCCGCGCCATCGAAGCCCCATTGCGTGAGCTGCTCGGTCAGGATCTGGCGGTTGACGGCGTTGTCGTCGATCACAAGCACGCGCGCGCCGCGCACATTGACCGGCAGCGGCCGGGGCTCCGCCCGCTTGGCGCCGACTGTAAACGGCAGGGTGACGGTAAAGACCGAGCCTTCGCCGACAGCGCTGTCGACCTCGATATAACCGCCGAACAGATCGACGAGACCGGCGGTGATCGCCAGCCCAAGCCCGGTGCCTTCGTGACGCCGCGTCGAGGAAGAATCGATCTGCGAGAACTTGCCGAAGATCTGGTCCAGCCTGTCCTTCGGCATGCCGATCCCGGTATCCTCGATGCGCAGCGTCGCCATGATCTCATCGGCCGCACCCGCGACATAGCCGAGCTCGACCAGCACATGGCCCCGCTCGGTGAACTTGACGGCATTGCCGACCAGATTGGTGACGATCTGCCGGAAACGCCCGGCATCGCCGATGATCGCCGCCGGCAAGCCTGGCATGACGCGCACCAGAAGCTCGATGCTCTTTTCCGCCGCCAGCGACGACAAGAGCGTCACCACGTCCTCGACGGCCTCAATCGGATCGAAGGTCACGCGGCGCAGCGTCATCTGCCCGGAATCGATCTTCGAGAAGTCGAGAATGTCGTTGATGATGGTCATCAGCGCATTGCCGGACTTGGTGATGATATCGACGAAGGTCTTCTGGCGCGTATCGAGGTTGGTTTTCGACAGCAGCTCCGCCATGCCGAGAACGCCGTTCATCGGCGTGCGGATTTCATGGCTCATATTGGCCAGGAACTCCGACTTCACCCGATCGGCGACCTCGGCGCGTTCGAGCAGGCTTTCGAGATCGCCTTCGCGGATCTTCATCGCCGAAATGTCGGTGAACAGCACCACCCAATGCCGGCGCGCGCTGACCATGACGTCCATCTGCACCCAGCGGCCATCGGGCATGCGAAACAGATGTGACGCGGGCTGGCCGTCGGCAAGCGCCTGGCCGATATCGTTGAGCAGGTGGTCGGCATCTTCCGAGAAATCACCGCGCTTGCCGCAAAAGGCCAGCATCTCGCGCCAGTTGCGCCCGACGGCGACGCGCTCGGATGCAAGGTCCAGCATCCCGGCCAGCGCATCGTTGCTGAGCAGGATTTCGCCATCCTGCAGCACGAGCAGCCCCTGCGACATCGCATGCGTCGCGTCACCCATCAGCTCGCCGAGGTTTTCGAGCTCCTCGCGGGCGGCGTGGATTTCGCGCTCATGTAGGCGCACGGCCGAGACATCGGCATAGGTGAGCAGGATGCGGTCGGTGGAGATCTTGCGGCTGTCGACCAGAAGGAACTTGTCGCCCCAGTTGATCTCGGCCGCCGCCGGCTGGTCGGAACGGAACTGATCGGTGCGGCGCGCCAGGATCTCCTCGGCCGTCACGCCGGGCGGATAGCGCCCCAGCGTGTGATTGTATTCGACAAGCTCGGCAAAGCCCTTGCCGTCGAACAGGCCTTCGGGCAGCTCCGAGATCGTATAGAAGGCGTGGTTGCCGTAGCGGATCGTCAGATCGCTCTCGAGGATCAGAACGCCGACCGGCAGAGAATTCAGCACGCGCGCCATGTCGCGATGGAGAATTTCGGTATGGGCCTGCGCCGCGATCAGCGCGCTTTCGCGCTCCTTCAGCAGCGAGACATCCGAGAAGGAACCGACCGTATAATGCCGACCGTCGTCGCCATCGATCCGGTTGATCTGCGCCAGGATCGGATAGACCCCGCCCTTGGCGCCAGGAACCAGGCTCTCGATATCGCGCGCCTCGCCCTTGGCCAGCGCCTGCACATGGCCGCGGCTTACCATGTCGCCGGCCGCCTTGCCGAACATCTCGCGCTCGGTCTTGCCCAACGCCTCGGCCCGCGGCAGTCCCGTCAACTGTTCGTAAGATGCGTTGGCATAGACCAGCCGGTGATCCTCGTCGCGCACGAAGGCGGCGACTGGAAGCGCCTCGATCACATCGCGCAGGAAATCGATATCCGTGTTGATTTCACCGAGCGCCCGCGTCGCCGGCCATTTCGGCCGCGCCGTCTTACGCGCTTCTTCGAACATGCCGAGCACGTAGATTCGTTCGTCCGACAGCGCGAAGCTCTCGATCCTCACGCGGTCATGGAGATCGCCTGTCGCGTCGAAGCAGAGCGCGCTTTCCTCGCTGCCGAACACCAGCGCGCGGCGCTCCTTGTCCTCGCGGTCCTGCTCGTCGGGGCGATCGAACAGCTCGCGGCTGCGGCGGCCGATGAAATCGGAAATCTCCTTGCCGAAGAAATCCGCATAGGCCTGGTTGACCGCGACATAGCGCAGTTCGCTGTTCTTGACATAGGCAGGGTTGTCCAGATCCGCGATCCGGCGGCATGCCAGTTCGAGAATGTCCCCGTTCGGTCCCAAAAACACCTGCTCCACCATGAAAACACTAGGCAAATTGCTACGTCATCGACCATAGCCGAGAGGCGTTTAACAACGAATTAACCATGACCCGGCCGGATAAAAATAACACTGCAAATTGAGAAGAGTAGAAGAAGAGCATGCGTGGTTGCAGTGGCTGATGCTCCTGTCGTCGCCAAGCAAAACCTCGAAAATCGTGCTAAAATCGCAGCCATTTCTTGAGGCCGCCGCGATCTTCTGCTGCCGGCCTCAAGAACAACTCTTCCGCTATAGGAGGCGAACATGTCCGTACTTCATAAAAGCATGGCAACCGGCTCTATCCTGCTCACGCTGACAGCGGCGACGCTGACATCAGCCTCGCCGGCGATAGCGCATGAACATTACGCCTGGGGCGGCGCCGCGGCCGGCTTCGTCGGCGGTGTGCTGCTGTCGCAGGCGCTGCGCCCCTACCCCTACACATATGGCTATCCCGACGGCTACGGTTATCCCTATACCTACGGCTATCGCTACGGATATCCCTATAGGGCGTACCGGCCCTACCGCGCCTATCCGGTCTACCGCACGCATTATGTCCAGCCCTATCGCACCTGCCATCTCGAATGGCGGCGCAACGGATGGGGCGAGGCCTACCGCGTTCGCGTCTGCCCGTACTGACATTAGCCGATCGCCCGACCACGGCGCGCGATACGCCTCCCGCGCCGTGGCCCTGCTCGGCCTTTTGCGCCCCTCCCCTTGACTTTCCGGCCGAACTAGACCAAATGCAGGCCAGCTTTCACCTTCCGGCCGCCGCGTGAGCGTGCCCCTGCCAGCAAATAGGATGCAGGAAGAAGGACAAAAGCGCATTTCGAATGGACCGCATCCCAAGGGACGCGGCAGAAGCGCTGGAAAGCTTTTTCCAACAAGACAAGTTCCCACTTCACGCGGGGTGCTTGACGCCAGAGTAACACCGGACCGCACCCCCGCGTTCCGGCGATTTTGTTTTGGCGCGCCCTAAAAAGGTTATGACTTGACCAATTTTGAATCGCTTGGTGTCTCCAAGCCGATCGTCGCCACATTGTTCCAGCTCGGCATCGAAAAGCCGACCCCTATCCAGGAAAAGGCGATCCCGCTTCTTCTCGAAGGCCGCGACCTGATCGGCCTTGCCCAGACCGGCACCGGCAAGACGGCCGCATTCGGCCTGCCGCTGATCGAAAAGCTGATCCCGGAAGAACGCCGCCCCGACAACCGTACCACCCGTACGCTGATCCTGGCGCCGACCCGCGAACTGGTGAACCAGATCGCCCAGAACCTGAAGAACTTCCTGCGCAAGTCGCATCTGCGCATCAACGTCGTCGTTGGCGGCGTGTCGATCAACAAGCAGCAGCTGCAGCTTGAAAAGGGCACCGACATCCTGGTTGCCACCCCCGGCCGCCTGCTCGATCTCGTCGCCCGTCGCGCAATCGGCCTCACCGCCGTGCGCTACCTCGTGCTCGACGAAGCCGACCAGATGCTCGACCTCGGCTTCGTGCACGACCTGCGTAAGATCTCCAAGATGGTGCCGAAGCGTCGCCAGACGATGCTCTTCTCCGCCACCATGCCGAAGGCGATCGCCGATCTGGCCGCCGACTTCCTGACCGATCCGGTCAAAGTCGAAGTGACGCCTCCGGGCAAGGCTGCCGACAAGGTCGAGCAGTATGTCCACTTCGTCAACGGCAAGAACGACAAGACCGACCTTCTGAAGAAGTCGCTCTCCGAAAACCCCGATGGCCGCGCCATCGTCTTCCTGCGCACCAAGCACGGCGCCGAGAAGCTGATGAAGCATCTCGAGCATGTCGGCTACTCCGTCGCCTCGATCCACGGCAACAAGAGCCAGGGTCAGCGCGAGCGCGCGCTGAAGGCCTTCAAGGACGGCGAGATCAAGACACTGATCGCGACCGACGTCGCGGCTCGCGGCATCGACATCCCGGCTGTCAGCCACGTCTACAACTACGATCTGCCTGAAGTGCCCGACGCCTACGTTCACCGCATCGGCCGTACGGCTCGCGCCGGTCGCGATGGTATCGCGATCGCTTTCTGCGCTCCTGATGAAACCCGTCTGCTGCGCGATATCGAGCGCCTGATGAACATCTCGATCGCGGTTGCCTCTGGCGAAGCACCGGCCAACATGAACGCGGCACCGAAGCGCGGCAATGGCGGCAACCGTGGCCAGGGCCAGGGTCGTGGCGGTGAAGGTCGTGGTGGTGAAGGCCGCGGCAACGCCCGCGCCGGTCGCCCCGAGCGCCGTCCGCGCCCGGAAGCTGGCGAGGAAGTGCGCGCCAACGAGGAACGCCGTGAGCGTCGTCCCCGTCCGGAACGCCAGACGCAGCGCAACGAGGACTTCCGCGGCCAGCGTCGCGGCGAAGTCGCGCCCGTCACGGCAGGCCCGGACAACGATCTCGCCTCGACCTCGGATTTTCGTGGCGCAGGCCAGGCCCGCAAGCAGCAGCGCCCGCAGCACGGCAACCACGCCCATGGCGACGCCAACCGTCACCAGCCCGGCGGCGGCGCCCGCAATGCCCCCCGCAACGGCCAGGGTCGTCCGGCCCGCAAGCATGGCGAAGACCGTGGCGCACAGCAGAATGCCGGTGGCGAACGCGGCGAACGTCGCGAAGGCAACGGCGGCAACCGCCGCGGCGGCCCCTCGCGCGGCGGCAATGGCGGCCAGCGTCGCGAACGCGCGTAAGGTTTAAGCGCTTCGTTTAAATAGCGGCATGCGCGAAAAAGCCTTGCAGGCAACCGCAAACGCCTGAAGAACAAAGACCCCGAGACCGGAAACGGCCTCGGGGTCTTTGTTTGAGCGATACGCAAACCCGGCCGCCTATCGGCCCATCGGCGCAAGACTATCTTTGCGCATCCATATCCATCTGCTCGACTTCGACGGGGCTGACTTCGCCAAGCTTGATCCTGGCGGGCGCCTTCGCCGGCTGCCTCGCTGGTTTCGCAGCCTGCGCCCCGCGTGCCTGAACTGCCTGCGAAATTGCAGCCGCCAGCGCCTTTCCATCGACCTTGCCATCCGCCGCGCCGGCGCTCTTCGGAGCGGCGGGTGCCGTAGGCTTGCCCGCGACAGCCGCCGCCGGCATTGGTTGGCCGATACGCCCGGCCCAAACCTTGACCGGCCCGATGGCACCGGCAGCGACATCGAACGGGCACTCGTAGGTATGGCGCACCCACTGCCCGCGCGGCGTCAGAAAGCGAATGGAATCACCGCGATAAACGACGACGGGCGACGCGCCGCCGACAGGGTCCGCCTCCTGGAAAACGCCGGTAAAGGGTCGCGTGAGCCAGTCGAAATCGATCGGCGCCCTTGCCTCGATCGCGCGCGTGCAGGCCGGACCGGCGCGATCCATGTTGGCGATGACGCAGGCGGTATCGCAGCCCTGAGGCGAAGGCGCGGCAGACCCCGCGGCCTGTGCCGGCGCAGCACCGGGTGCAGCTTGAGCCTGTCCCCCATTCGACGGTGCAGAAGCCGCCTGCGCAAGAGCGCCGTCCGCGATCGCCAGAAGCACAACGCCAGCCAGAACAGTACGCACGACCATGCTTGAACGGACCGACATTGCCGATTCAACCATTAACCCCTCCCCACGCAAAAACGCACATGACCACACAAGTGTAAAAGTCATTAATACCATGAATATCTATAGCAACAGTTTTACGAAATGTCAGATCGATTCTTTATGATAACATTTTGCATTGCAGCAAACAAAAATAGAGTCTTATCTATACATGAAAACTTCATAACATTAACTATTGCTTAATAATTGCAACCGTGAAAAGAATATCCCGACTGTATCGTTTCGCGACTGAAGCGAGTTACGGCACCCCTTGGACGAAGGGGCTCAACAAGATCGATCAAACAGGAGGACTTGTAATGAGAGGGATTGTTTTCGCGTCAACTACGGCGCTGGGTGTGATCTTTGCTTCGGCAGCGTTTGCTGACAGTAATACTGTGTATTTGTATCAGTCTGGCGAAACGCAGAAGGCCGATATCAAACAGAGCAACAACAACAACTCTGTCGGAACGAGCACCAGCGCGTTCGTTCAGGAGAATGGAACAGGCTACGGTTACAACAACCTGAAGGTTGACCAGTGGGCCGGCGGCAATACCATTGGCCTTTACGGCCTCAGCAAACAATCAGGCACCGGCAACAATGTCAGCATCAGCCAGCTTGGTGGCGGCAATGTCGAACTGCTTCAGATAGGCTCGTACAACGGCACCGGCAGCCTGATCAACAGCTATGGCGCTGCGGGCGATATCCTGCAGAGCGGCAGCAACGCGAAGATGTCGGTCATCCAAAACGGCAGCTACAACGGCTTCAACATCTGGCAGGGCGGAAACTACAGCAACCTGAATCTGACCCAGGCAGGCGACAACCAGAAGGCAGTCGTTCGTCAAGCGTTCGGCGGCACGGACTATAGCGTCCTGAACAATAATAATCCTGCCACCTATGGCAAAGCCTACCCGAGCGACCACGCCTCCAGCGGTACCATCACCATCAATCAGGGCCTTGGCGGCGGCGGTTCGCAGGGCTTCGTTTACGCCGTTCAAGGCGGCGGCGACTGGAACAGCATGTCGCTCGGACAGGATGGCATGTCGCAGACTGCATCGGTCTGGCAAGACGGCGCGAGCAACAGTGTGACATCGTACCAGACCGGCTACAACAATTCGCTCGGCAAGGTCGGTCCCGGAACAAACGCGCCCTTCTACCAGATCGGCTCCAATCAGCAGCTGCTCAACACCCAGACTGGCACGAACAACACGGTGACCGGCATCCAGAAGGACTCGCTGAACTACATCAGCACCTATCAGTCCGGCAACGGCTCGACTGCAGACTTCGACCAGAGCAACAGCTACCAGCAGGCTTACAACTTTCAGTACGGCACGGATGTTCTGGTCGCCAAGCAGTCCGGCGGCACCGGCAACTACCTGATGAACGTCCAGGCAGATGTCGCCACCGCGACGATCACCCAGACCGGCACGGGTAACAGGAGCACCGGTTCACAGTCCGGCGGCTGGGGCTCGTATACCAATACGGCAGTCGTCGCCCAGAGCGGAAACTACAACGAGTCCGTCTACGCTCAGACAGGCGCCAACAACAACCTGAACCTGACGCAGAACGGAAATTACAACACTTCGAACCTTACCCAGACCGGCAACAACAACATCGCTATGGTCCAGCAGAACTAACGGCAAAAGACGGGGCGCCTCGGCGCCCCGTCACCTTCCGCAAATGATTTGAGGGGGATGTGCGGGATGGATGCCGCCGATACGGGGACACCGCCGGTGATCTCGTGCCACATCGAGGCTGACAAGTCTCGGGGCGCGATCAATGTGCATGGCGTGATCGTCAGCATTTCGCCGGCGACCGGCCGCTATATCTTCGAGATAAACAAGGAAGGCAGGAGCGGCAGCTCTTCCGTCCAGCAATCCGGAAACTTCACGCTGTCCGTCGGCGAAACGGTCGGCGCCGGCCAGAGCAAGGTCGACTTCAGCAAGGGCACCCGCGTGAGAGCCCGCCTGTCCGGCGAAGGCCTCGGACAGAAATTCAGCTGCGATTTCGACGAGATTTCCAAATGACCCGCGCAACGCTTCCAATCCACGCCGCGATGATCGCGGCCCTCGTCACGCTCGGCCTTTCCGCCGGCGGCGCCATGGCCCAACAGGCCGACGGATCGGTCTATACCGACCTCTCCGGCTATCTGGTCGGTGGCAGCAGCGATGCGGTTCCGCAAACCGTGCAGGCTCCGCAGAGCGAGCAGCCGCTCGGGACCGGCTACAACACGTCATCGGTCAACCAGACGGGCAGCAACAACGAGACCGCGCTGATCCAGCAGGACTTTGCCAACACCGCGACCCAGACACAGATCGGCGACAACAACGTCTCCTCACTGACATTGACCGGCAATTCTAACAACGTCTCGACCCTGCAGGTCGGCAATTCCAACAGCTTCAGCCTCAATCTCACAGGCAGCAACAATACGGTCTCGCAGTCTCAGGTCGGCAGCAACCTGAGCTACGGCATCTCCAGCACGATGAGTGGAAAATCCATCACGATCAATCAGACAGGAGCCAAATAGCCATGAGGATGCGTGTATCTGTAATCGCTTTCGCAGCGTTCTCTTTAAGTGCAATGAGCAGCCACGCCGGCGCGCTCGTCTACCAGCCGGTCAACCCCGCCTTCGGCGGCAGCCCTCTCAACGGCAACTGGCAGATGTCGCAGGCCCAGGCGCAAAACCAGTATACGAAAAGCGGTGCCGGTCCCTCGTCGCTTTCGCCATCGCAGACCACCGGCCAGATCTTCGCCAGTCAGCTGACCAGCCAGCTCTACGGCTCGCTCGCCAACCAGATCACCCAAGCGATCTTTGGCGCCAATGCCCAGACCAGCGGCACCTATACGCTGGCCGGGACGACGATCTCCTTCGTGCGCGTCGGCGGCGAAATCCAGATCGCCATCAACGATGGCACCTCCGTCACCAATATCTCCGTTCCCGCAGCACCGTGAACCGCACCATGCATCATCTTGTAAAACAGGCAGTCTCCTGTATCCGCGTAACCGCCCTGCTCAGCACGATGCTTCTCGCCGGCTGCGTCCAGGGGGGGCCCAAGCGTGAACCGCTCGAAGAGCGCCCGATCGTGGCCCGCCCGTCGCCGACGGCGGTCAATCTCGAAAACTTGCCGCCCCCGTCGCGCAAGGTCAGCATCGCCGTCTACCAGTTCCCGGATCTCACCGGTAAGAACGAGCCGAACGAGAACGTCGCGGTCTTCTCGCGCGCCGTCACGCAAGGCGGCTCCGGTCTCATCATCGATGCGCTGAAGCGGGCTGGCAACGGCAACTGGTTCACGGTGGTCGAGCGCACCGGCCTCAACGATCTCCTGCAGGAGCGCCAGCTGATCCGCGCCACCCGTCAGGAATACACCCAGGATATCGCAAAGCCGCTGCCGCCGATCCTGTTTGCCGGCCTTCTCGTCCAGGGCGGCATCCTGACCTACGACGCCAACACCATCACGGGCGGCGTCGGCGCGAACTTCCTCGGTATCGGCGGCGACGTCCAGTATCGCCGCGATGTCGTGACCGTTGGCGTGCGCATCGTCTCGGTACAAACAGGCGAGGTTCTGTCGAGCGTTACGACGACGAAGACGATCTATTCGACCGGCATCAATGCCAGCGTCTACAAGTTCGTCTCCGTCGACAAGCTGCTGCAGGTCGAAGCCGGCGTGACACGCAACGAGCCGACGCAGTTCGCCGTGCGCCAGGCGATCGACCTCGCGGTCTATTCCGCCGTCATCGAAGGCGTGCGCAACCACATCTGGAGCTTCGCCGATCCAAGCGTGGGCGAACGGCTGGTGCAGCAATATATCCAGCGCGACAAGCCCAGCGAGGCGGAGGCCATGAAGGTGGCCGAAAGCAGCACGACGCCGAAGTCCTGATGCCGGACATCTGCTAGCTGGAGCGCTCTACTGCGCCTGCTCGCGCAGCGGCGCTGCCGCCTGCCGGTTGGTCAGATAGACGCCGGTGACGACCACGATGGTGCCGATAATGAGCGGCAGGGTCAGCGGTTCGCCGAAGGCGATGAAGGCCTCCAGCGCCACGGTCGGCGGCATCAGGTAGATCAGCGATGCCGCGCGCGACACCTGCCCGCGTCGGATCAGATAGAGAAGCAGCCCGACGCCACCCATCGACAGGCCGAAGACCGACCAGACGAGAGCCGCCACCGCCGTTGCCGACCCGTCGAAATGCATGCGCTCGAAGCTGAGCATCAGCGGCACGCTGACGATGAGCGCGCCGACATATTGCAGCGTCGCGATGGCAGGCAGATTTCCGGCCTGCAGATGTTTCTTCTGATAGAGCGTTCCATAGGTGACCGACGCCATCGCCAAGAGGTTGATGGCGAGCGGCACGAGGGCATGGGCGAGATTGGCGTTGGCGGGATCGAAGAGCTTCGGCGAGATGGCAATCGCGATGCCGACGAAGCCGAGCGCGAGCCCGGCCTTCTGCACCGCCTGCAGCCTTTCGCCGATCAGTACAGGTGCGGCCATCGCCGTCAGAAGCGGCTGCAGCGCCGCGATGATGCCGGAGATACCCGCCGGCACGCCATTGGCGATCGCCCACCACAGGCCGCCGAGATAAAAGCCGTGCAGGAAGAGTCCCGAATAGATCGCTTTCCACATGACCGCCCTATCCGGCCATTGCACCCTGATGACGAGACAGAGCGCCAGAAACGCGACCGCCGACAGCGCGAAGCGCGCGGAAAGAAAGGTGAAGGGCTCGGAATGGATGGCCGCGTATTTCGCCACGACCCAGCCGGTGGACCAGAGAAGAACGAAGATGGCGGGTGCGAGGCGATCGAGCGACATGGGCGGCCTTGGAAAACGGAAATGGGCCGAGATAGCCGCTGCGGGTGCCGGCAGTCAAAGGCGAAGCGTTGATGCTTATTGTAAGTTTCATTGAAGCCGTCGCAAAATCGCTCCAGCATCTCGATCGCCCGAAAATGAATCGCGCCACGCGTGGAAAATAATCACATGCTCATGTTTTAAGCGGCGAGATACAATTGCTCTTTGTCGCCCCGGCGCTACCTTCCCGGAAATGCTCAGTTTTTCGGCTCTTTCGGCCGATCGTTACGATTTTAGGAATCTTCCGTTTGAACTGAGCATGGTTCTTGCATTGCTTTCTCCGTTGTACTCAAATGAAGAAAAAAGGGGAGCCACACCTTTGGCATTTGATGAAATGATCACCGGGGACGAAAGCCCTCGACAGCCATATGAAAAATACTTTGAGTGGTACAATAATCAGGATCGCGCGCATCTGATCGCCAAATCCCGCGACGCGGAAAACATCTTCCGCAAGACCGGCATCACCTTCGCTGTCTATGGCCACGCCGACAGTTCCGAAAAGCTTATCCCCTTCGATATCATCCCCCGCGTCATCTCCGGCCGCGAATGGCGCAAGCTCGCGCAGGGCATCGAGCAGCGCGTCATCGCGCTCAACGCCTTTCTCGACGACATCTACCACAAGCAGGAGATCATCCGCGCCGGCCGCATTCCGCGCGAGCTGATCGAGAAGAACGATGCCTTCCTGCCCGAGATGATCGGCTTCCGCCCGCCCGGCGGCGTTTACACCCACATCGTCGGCACCGATATCGTGCGCACCGGCGAGGACCAGTTCTACGTTCTGGAAGACAATGCCCGTACGCCGTCCGGTGTCAGCTATATGCTGGAAAACCGTGAGACGATGATGCACATGTTCCCGGAGCTGTTCCACGAGAACAAGGTGCGCCCGGTCGAGGATTACCCCTATCTGCTGCGCCAGTCGCTCGCCTCGCTCGCCCCTCCCGGCTGCAAGGGCAAGCCGCGCGTCGCCGTGCTGACGCCAGGCATCTACAACTCCGCCTATTACGAGCACTCCTTCCTCGCCGACACCATGGGCGTCGAACTGGTCGAGGGCTCGGACCTTCGCGTCATCGACGGCAAGGTGAAGATGCGCACCACGCGCGGCTACGAGGCGATCGACGTGCTCTACCGCCGCGTCGACGACGACTTCCTCGACCCCCTCACCTTCCGCCCGGATTCCGCCCTCGGCATCCCCGGGATCATGGATGTTTACCGCTCCGGCAACATCACCATCGCCAACGCGCCGGGCACCGGCATCTGCGACGACAAGGCGATCTATTCCTATATGCCCGAGATCGTCGAGTTCTACACCGGCCGCAAGGCGCTTCTGGAAAACGTGCCGACCTGGCGCTGTTCGGAAGCCTCCAGCCTCAAATACGTGCTGGAGCACCTGGAAGAGCTCGTCGTCAAGGAAGTGCACGGCTCCGGCGGCTACGGCATGCTGGTCGGCCCGACCGCGTCCAAGAAGGAACGCGCCGATTTCGCCGAGAAGCTGCGCGCCAAGCCGAGCAACTACATCGCCCAGCCGACGCTCTCGCTGTCGACGGTGCCGATCCTCGTCAACAAGGGGATCGCGCCGCGCCACGTCGACCTGCGTCCCTACGTGCTGGTCTCCGACAAGGTGCAGATCATTCCCGGCGGGCTTACCCGCGTTGCGCTGAAGCAGGGCTCGCTGGTGGTCAATTCCAGCCAGGGCGGCGGCACCAAAGACACCTGGGTATTGGAGGATTGATCTGATGCTCGGAAGAACCGCAAACGGCCTCTACTGGATGTTCCGTTACTTCGAGCGCGCCGAGAATATCGCGCGCCTGATCGATGCCGGCATCCGCATGTCGCTGACCAGAAGCAGCGGCAGCGACGACAACTGGGACGGCGTGCTGCAGAGCGCCGGAGTCCGCGAAGCCTATGACGAGGGCCATTCGAAGCTGACCGGCCCCGATGCCATCGACTACCTGCTGCGCGACCGCACCAACCTGTCGAGCGTCATGTCCTGCGTCGATTTCGGCCGCAACAACGCCCGCATGGTGCGCACGGCGCTCACCCGTGAGACCTGGGAAGCGACCAACGAGTTCTGGATCGAGCTCAAGGATCTCCTGTCGAAGCGGCTGAAGCCCGCCGACCTGCCGCAGGCAATCGACGTCATCAAGCACCGCGCCGGCCTGATCCGCGGCGCGCTGCACGGCTCCATGCTGCGCAACGAGCTCTACAACTTCGCCCGCATCGGCACCTTCATCGAGCGCGCCGACAACACCAGCCGCATCCTCGACGTGAAATATTACGTGTTGCTGCCGGCCGTCTCGGCCGTCGGCACCTCGATCGATAACGTCCAGTGGGAATCGATCCTGCGCTCGGTCTCCGCCCACCGCTCCTACAGTTGGGCCTATGACGGCGAATACCGCGCGACCAACATCGCCGACTTCCTGATCCTCAACGGCCAGATGCCGCGGTCGCTCGCCTATTGCTACGAGAAGATCACCAGCGAACTCGGCCACCTCGCCACCGATTACGGCGAGCGGCTGAAGGCGCACGACACCGCCGACGCCATCCGCCAGTCGCTGAAGAAGCAGGCGATCAAGGACATCATGGATCAGGGCCTGCATGAATTCCTCGAAGACTTCGTCTCACGCAACAACCAGCTCGGACAGGAAATTTCCGATGGTTACCGGTTCTACGTCTAGGCGGGTCGCGACATGAAACTGAAGATTAGCCACGTCACCGAATACCGATACGACGAGCCATCCGCTTTCTCGCTGCAGCGCCTGCGGCTGACACCGCCGTCCGGTCCGGGCCAAAAGGTGCTGAGCTGGTCGCTGCATGTCGAGGGCGCCAAGCCTGAAGTCGAGTATGACGACCAGTTCGGCAACCACGTCAACTTGGTCTCGCTGGAAGGCGAGCAACAGGTGACGCGCATCGTCGCCGAGGGCGAGGTCGAAACCGAGGATCTGAACGGCGTCACCGGCCCACACGCGGGCTTCTGCCCGCTCTGGCTCTTCCTGCGCGACACGCCGCGCACCAAGCCCGGCAAGCTGGTGAAGGAACTGATCAAGGGTGTCAGCGGCGACAACGAGCTTGGCCGCATGCATGCGCTGATGGGCGCGATCCACGAAACGGTGAACTACCAGCCCGGCACCAGCGACGTCGAGACCACGGCCGAGCAGGCGCTGGAAAAGAAGACCGGCGTCTGCCAGGACCACGCCCACATCTTCGTCGCAGCCGCCCATGCGCTCGGCGTTCCCGCGCGCTACGTCTCCGGCTATCTGATGATGGAAGAAAAGATAGAGCAGGCGGCAACCCATGCCTGGGCCGAAGCGCATATTCCCGGCCTCGGCTGGGTCGGCTTCGATCCCGCCAACAAGATCTGCCCGGACGAGCGCTATGTGCGCATCGCCAGCGGCCTGTCCTACAAGGACGCAGCGCCCGTCTCCGGCATGCGCATCGGCACGCCGGGCGAAAAGCTGCAGGTGATCGTCAAGGTCGCGGACCAGGGGCAATCTCAGAGTCAGTCCCAGAGCTAGAAATCAGCGGCATCGGCGGCAGGGTATCGCCAGTCACGATCTCATCGGTAACGACCTCGAACTGCGCCAGCCGCGCCGGGCCAAACGCCGTGGAGATTGCGACGTCCGTGGCATCGCGGCCGGTCGCCATCAGGATACGGCCGATGCGCGGGGTGTTGTGGCGCGCATCCACCGTGTGCCAATGGCCGCCGAGGTAGACCTCGAACCAGGCGCTGAAATCCATCGGCGCCGGATCCTTGGGCACCCCGATATCGCCGAGGTAGCCGGTGCAGTAGCGCGCCGGAATGTTCATGCAACGGCAAAGCGTAATCGCCAGATGCGCGAAATCCCGGCACACGCCGGTTCTGTCCGTGTAGCCGCCATGCGCGGTGCGCAGGAGATCGGCGTTCATGTAATCGAAGCGGATATGGCCGTGCACGAAATCGGTGATCGCCTGCACGCGGGTCCATCCGGGCGCGGTGGCCGAGAAGGTCTCCCAGGCGAAATCGGCGAGCCTGTCCGTGTCGCAGTAGCGGCTGCCGAGCAGAAAGACGAGCACCTCGTCAGGCAGGTCCTTGATCTCGTGCTGCACCGCATCGACGGGGATCACATCCGGCTGGCCGCTGTCGTAGATGTCGAAGCTGGTCGAGATGGTGGTGATCCCCGCGGGCGCCACGATGCGGGTGCAGGCATTGCCGAAATCGTCGGTGTAGCCCCACGCCTCGATAGGCTGGTCGAACTCCAGCACCTGCTCGGTCAGAAGATCGACCCGTCTCGAGGGATGGATGTTGAGCGTTAGAAGCATCGGCGTCGGCTGCACGCATTCATATCCTATCGTGAAACCGGCATGGATCTTCATGATCGTTCCTTCTCGAAAAGCGGCGTGGCGGCATTGGCGCGCTTTCAGGGAACGTCACCGGCACCGATCGGTTCCACGCGTGGCGGCCGGTTCACGGCATCATGTTTCGGTGGTCACATTGACCTGCACGAGCATGTCGCCGAAGTCGTCACTAGTGCCGTCATAGCTCCCCCAGAGCGGGATCGCCTGGTGTGGGTCGCGGGCGACGCCGACGCGGATAAGGTCCTGATTGCCGACGATACCGTTGGTCGGATCGAACTCCACCCAGCCCGCGCCCGGCAGATAGACCTGACACCAGGCATGCGTCGATCCACCGCCAAGCGTGCGCGATCCGTCGCGATCAGGCACGTAGATGTAGCCGGTAACGAAGCGCGCGGCAAAGCCGAGAGAGCGCGCCGCTTCCATCATCAAAAGCGCGAAATCCCGGCACGTTCCCTGCCGCCGCTGCAGCGTCTCCAGGGGTGTTTGCGTCCCCCGCTCGACACGCCGCGCATAGACGAAGCTCTGACGGATCGAAAAGCACAGCGTCATCAGGATATGCCCGGTCTGCACCGAAGCACCAGCGCCGGTGAACTGCCGCGCCCAGTGCGCCACCGCCCCCTCGGGATCGTCATAGGAGCGGGCGATGGTGCAGTTAAGATCGGGAAGCTCGTCCTCTTCATAGGAGAAGGGATAGGTCAGCGCTTCGCTGTCTATCTCGAACTCGACGGGCACCTCGGGTGTATGATCGAGCCGGATATTGGTCTCGAAGCGGAGATGATCGGACGCGCCCTCTATATCGACCAGCGCGATGCAATTGCCGAACACGTCGTGGATCCAGCGCACCCGCGCGGGCGTCGGCTCGACCACCATCGTCGCGTCGAGCAGCCGCTGGTCAAAGCTGTCGCGCGGGCGAAACAGCACCCGGTGCTGGCCGAAGGTGACGGGCCGCTTGTAGCTGTATTGGGTGATGTGCCTGACGGAATATACGGTCATGCTGCCCTCGCCCGCCACGGTCCGGGCGGACGCCTTGCTACTCGAAGTCTGCTAATCGAACGCGCATAATCCAACGCTTCTAATCGAACTCCGGTACCTGCCCCGACTGGAAGAGAATGATCGACGGCCCCTGCTCGCCGACCGTCACATTGGCCTCACGGCACCAGACGACCACGCCGGCATAGTCATTGACCATCGTTTCGGCGACATAGACGGCCGTGTCCTCGCCCTTCATCCGGCGCGGCTCGAACGCATGGACAAGAGCGCCGCTGTCATCGATGTTGAACGCGCTCAGCACAATCAATTTCCGCACTCCTGGCATTGACGCTCTCCTGCGGCGATAACGGCAGGACGCCCGTTTCGTTCCTGAGAACGGGCGGTCTGGAGAAGAAATATGGCTGGGGTCGCCCAGCAATGGCTCAGCCCCGGCGGGCAGCCTCGATCGCCGCGACGTCGATCTTGCCCATGTCCATCATCGCATCGAATGCGCGCTTGGCCTCGGCGCCGCCGGCGTTCATCGCCTCCGTCAGCACGCGCGGCGTGATCTGCCATGATACGCCCCATTTGTCCTTGCACCAACCGCAGGCGCTCTCCTCGCCGCCATTGCCGACGATCGCGTTCCAGTAGCGGTCGGTTTCTTCCTGATCTTCGGTGGAGATCTGGAACGAGAAGGCCTCGTTGTGCTTGAAGACGGGGCCGCCATTGAGGCCGATGCAGGCAACGCCGGCAACGGTGAACTCGACGACGAGCACCTGCCCCTCCTTGCCAGAGGGATAGTCCCCCGGTGCACGCGTGATCTTCCCGACGGAGCTGTCAGGAAACGTCTTCGCGTAAAAGCGCGCTGCCTCCTCCGCATCCTTGTCGTACCATACGCAGATCGTGTTCTTTGCCATTACGCGCTCCTCCCGCGTTCGTTGCCTATGTCAGGACACATAAGGCAGCGATATCAGTTGACCAGCGCAATGGTCTCTTGGGAGCGGATCGTGAAGGCGGGCTCAGAGGCTCTCGTATTTTTCAGCCGTGCGACGGGTCGCCAGCGAGTAGAGCCAGTAGAACGGGATGAAGCAGATGAGCACGGCGATTTCGAGCACCGAATGGCGCGTCTGGCGGACCTCTTCGACAGCAACAGGCGCCTCCGCCCTCACCTCACGCTGCGCGTTCTCGAGCAGACGGTTCACCAGCTGGCGATTGTCTTCCGTCTCGGTCCCGTCGGCGTCGTGGTGAGTGGTCTTCGGCGCGGGCTTGCGCATGTCTGGCCTCGTCGTCATTGCAGTGCGAGGTGCAAACTAGCACGATTTTATTAAATCTTTAACTATAAGTTCCCAGCTTCCCGGATACGGAAAAGGCGGAGCTTTCGCCCCGCCTCTCGTCAATTCATCCGATCGAAACGACCGCTTAGTGGCTGTCCTTGCCAACCGCGCTGCCGCGACATCCCTTGAGGAAGTCGAGGTCGGCGCCGGTGTCGGCACCTTCGACGTGCTGCTGGTGCAGGAACGCATAGCCCGAGGTCGGCAGCTCGTGCTGCGGCTTCCACTCGGCCAGGCGGCGCGCCATCTCTTCGTCGGAGATATCGACATGCAGGCGGCGGTTCGGCACGTCGAGCTCGATCATGTCGCCGTTCTTGATGACGGCGAGCGGACCGCCGACGGCGGCTTCCGGCGAGGTGTGCAGAACGACGGTGCCATAGGCGGTGCCGGACATGCGGGCATCCGAGATGCGCACCATGTCGGTGATGCCCTTCTTCAGCACCTTCGGCGGCAGACCCATGTTGCCGACTTCGGCCATGCCTGGGTAGCCCTTCGGACCACAGTTCTTCATGACCATGACGCAGGTCTCGTCGATGTCGAGATTGTCGTCGTTGATCTTGGCCTTGTAGTCGTCGATATCCTCGAACACCACGGCGCGGCCGCGATGCGTCAGCAGATGCGGCGAAGCAGCCGACGGCTTAAGAACCGCACCCTTGGGCGCCATGTTGCCGCGCAGAACGACGATCCCGCCCGACTGCGTCAGCGCCTTTTCTGCCGGCAGGATGACGTCTTCGTTCCAGTTGACGACGTCCTTGACCTCGTCCCACATGGTTTCGCCCGAAACGGTCAGCGCATCCTTGTGCAGCAGGCCTGCTTCGCCGAGACGCTTGATGACGACAGGCAGGCCACCCGCATAGAAGAACTCTTCCATGAGGTACTTGCCCGATGGCATCAGGTTGACGATCGTCGGCACGTCGCGGCCGCAACGGTCCCAGTCATCGAGCGTCAGGTCGATGCCGACGCGGCCGGCCATGGCCAGCAGATGGATGACGGCATTGGTCGAACCGCCGATCGCCGCATTGGTGCGGATGGCGTTTTCGAAGGCCTGCTTGGTCATGATATCAGAAGGCTTCAGGTCGTCCTTGACCATCTGCACGATGCGGCGGCCGGTCAGTTGCGCCATGACCTTGCGGCGACTATCAACGCCCGGGATCGCGGCATTGCCCGAGAGCGCCATGCCGAGCGCTTCGGCCATCGACGCCATCGTGGACGCGGTGCCCATCGTGTTGCAGGTGCCGGACGAACGGCTCATCGACGCTTCGGCTTCGAGGAACTCGGCCTGCGTCATCTCGCCGGCCTTCACCATTTCGGAGAACTTCCAGAGGTGCGTGCCGGAGCCGACGCGCTCGCCGCGGAAGTAGCCGTTCAGCATCGGGCCGCCGGTGACGACGATCGACGGCAGGTCGACGGAGGCGGCCGCCATCAGAAGCGACGGCGTGGTCTTGTCGCAACCGACCATCAGCACGCAGCCGTCCATCGGCTGGCCGCGAATGGTTTCCTCGATCGAGAGCGCCGCGAGGTTGCGGTACATCATCGCGGTCGGGCGGAAGGTGTTTTCGGAAGCCGAGAAGACGGGAACTTCCATCGGGAAGCCGCCAGCCTCCCATATGCCCGCCTTCACCTTCTCCGCCAGTTCGCGCAGATGGCCGTTGCACGGCGTCATATCCGACCAAGTGTTGAGAATGCCGATCACAGGGCGTCCGTCGAACAGGTCGTGCGGGTAACCCTGGTTCTTCATCCAGCCGCGGTGATAGATGACGTCACGGCTGGTACCGCCGTACCATTCCTGCGATCGAAGCTTGCGCGGCCATTCCGCTTTTTTAAACATTGTCTTCTGCCTTTTGAGGGATGCCGAGCCGTCCTCGCGACGGCCCGTATCGCTATTTTGACGTCAGGCCAGCGTGTAGCTGGTCTTGACGGATGTGTAGAATTCGGCGGCGTACTTGCCCTGCTCGCGCGGGCCGTAGGAAGAGCCCTTGCGGCCACCAAACGGAACGTGGAAATCGACACCTGCTGTCGGCAGGTTGACCATGACCATGCCGGCCTCGGCGTTGCGCTTGAAGTGCGTCGCATGCTTGAGGCTGGTCGTCGCGATGCCGGAAGACAGGCCGAACGGCGTGTCGTTGGCCGTCGCCAGTGCCTCTTCGTAATCCTTGACGCGGATGACCGAGACGACCGGTCCGAAGATTTCCTCGCGCGAGATGCGCATCTGGTTCGTGGCTTCGGTAAACAGCGTCGGCTGCAGGTAGAAGCCGGGCGTGTCGCGCTTCAGGAGCTCGCCGCCGAAGGCAAGCTTCGCGCCCTCCTTTTTGCCGATCTCGATGTAATCGGTGTCCGTCTTCAGCTGCTTCTCATCGACCACAGGACCGATATGGGTCCCGGATTTCATGGCGTTGTCGACGATAAGCGTCTCGAGCTTGGCCGTAAGCGCTGCCACGAACTTGTCGTGGATGCCTTCGGTGACGATCAGGCGCGAGGACGCGGTGCAGCGCTGGCCGGTCGAGAAGAAGCCGGAGTTTGCGGCGGCTTCGACGGCGACGTTGAGGTCGGCGTCGTCGAGGACGACCATCGGGTTCTTGCCGCCCATTTCCAGCTGGAACTTGCGGTTATGCTCGAGCGATGCAGCGGCGACGCGTTTTCCCGTGCCGGTGGAGCCGGTGAAGGTGATGCCGGCAACATCGGGGCTGTCGAGCATGGCCTGGCCGACGACCGAGCCCTTGCCCATGACGAGGTTCAGGACGCCCTTCGGCAGGCCGGCGCGGTGAAGGATATCGACGATCGCCCAGGAGCAGGCCGGAACCAGCTCGGCCGGCTTGAACACGATGGTGTTGCCGTAGCAGAGCGCCGGCGCGATCTTCCAGGCCGGAATGGCGATCGGGAAGTTCCAGGGCGTGATGATGCCGATGACGCCGAGCGGGTCGCGGGTGATCTCGACGCCGATGTTCGGGCGAACCGACGGGATGGTCTCGCCGGCAAGGCGCAGGACTTCGCCTGCGAAGAACTCGAAGATCTGGCTGGCGCGAATGGTCTCGCCGATCGCTTCGGGAAGCGTCTTGCCCTCTTCGCGGGCAAGCAGCGCGCCGAGCTCGTCCTTGCGGGCCATGATCTCGTCGCCGGCCTTTTTCAGGATGACGTGACGTTCCCAGATGCCGGAGCGCGACCAGGCCGGGAATGCGGCCTTGGCAGCGGCAATCGCGTTCTTGGTGTCCTCTGCCGAACCATCGGCATAAAGGCCGACGACTTCGTTCGTATCCGACGGGTTGATGTTCTTGGTTGCGTCCGAGCCGATCCATTCGCCGGCGATCAGGTTCTGATAAATGGTCATGGGCCCTGCAAGCCTCCTTTACCGCTTATGAAAGAATGACCCGACAGCCAATGCGCCGGGCCCTAGAAACCAGAGCTGAGAAATCAGAGCTGCTTGACGACGATCTCTTCTTCGGCGTCGATCTTCAGCGGATTGCGCAGCGGCAGGCCGAACTCGGCGACCTCGATCTCGAACACGTCGCCCTCTTCCGTCTTGATGCCTTCGGCAAACGACAGCGTCGCGGTGCCGAACATGTGGACGTGGACGTCGCCGGGGACGCGGAACAGGCCGTACTTGAAGTGGTGGTACTCAAGGTTGGCGAAGGTGTGCGACATGTTCGCCTCGCCCGACAGGAAGGGCTTCTCGAAGATCACCTTATCGCCGCGCTTGATGCGCGAGGTGCCGCGGATATCCTCAGGCGCCGCGCCAATGCGGATCTCGGGGCCGAAGCTTGCCGGACGCAGCTTGGAGTGCGCGAGGTAGAGATAGTTCTGGCGCTCGGTGACGTGGTCGGAAAACTCGTTGGAGAGCGCGAAACCGATGCGGAACGGCGTGCCGTCCTCGGCAATCACGTAGATGCCGGCCATCTCTGGCTCTTCGCCGCCGTCGAGCGCGAAAGACGGGGAGACGAGTGCAGCACCCGGAGCGGCGGCACCATAGCCGTTGCCCTTGTAGAACCACTCGGGCTGAACGCCCTTTTCGCCAGCCTTCGGCTTGCCGTTCTCGAGGCCCATCTTGAACATCTTCATCGAGTCCGTCAGCGTTTCTTCCGCGGCCTCGGAGGTCTTCTTGTGCATGCTGTCGCGCGTCGCGGCCGAGCCGAGATGCGTCAGGCCCGTGCCCGTCAGATGCAGGTGCGCGGCGTCAGGATGCGTCATCGGGGCCAAGAAACGGCCTTCGGCATAAGCCTTTTCGAGATCGACGGTGTCACCAAGGCCATGGGCCTCGATCACCGATGCGAGCGACTTGCCACCGTTTGCGGCTTCCATGGCGAGCGCATAGACGCTGCCGGCATTGTTGACGGCTTTCGCGGTACCGCCCGGCTCGCGCACGGCGACGACGATCTCTCCGTTCGAACCCTTGATCTGCGAAATAAGCACGGTCTTCATCCTTTTTTCCATTGCGCGGAATGTGCTCCGCCATTCCGGCTCCCGAGGGAGCCGGATTACAAGTTCATGTCACTGCGAATTCAAGTCACTGCAAATAGGTGGGCAGCGCCGAAGCGCTTAGCCCTTGTTCTTGTTGTAGACGTCGAAGAAGACGGCTGCGAGCAGCACGAGGCCCTTGACCATCTGCTGGAAGTCGATGCCGAGACCAACGATCGACATGCCGTTGTTCATGACGCCCATGATGAACGCGCCGATGACAGCACCGGTGATCTTGCCAACGCCGCCGGATGCCGAGGCACCGCCGATGAAGCAGGCCGCGATGACGTCGAGCTCGAAGCCGACGCCGGCCTTCGGCGTCGCCGAGTTCAGGCGAAGCGCCACGATCATGCCGGCGAGACCGGCGAGAACGCCCATGTTGACGAAGGTGAAGAAGCTCAGGCGCTCGGTGTTGATACCGGAGAGCTTGGTAGCCTTTTCATTGCCGCCCATCGCGTAGATGCGGCGGCCGATCGTCGTGCGGCGCGTGACGAAAGCATAGGCCGCGATCAGCACCAGCATGACGACAAGCACGTTCGGCAGGCCGCGATAGGTCGACAGCAGATAGCCAAGCGCCACGATCGCCAGCGAAACGATGACGTTCTGCGCGATGAAGAAGCCCATCGGCTCGACGTCGATGCCGTGGCTTTCGTTCACCTTGCGGCGGCGCCATGCAAGGTAGAACAGGATGACCGGCAGGATGACGCTGAGCACCAGCGAGGTGATCTGCGTCGGTACACCGAAGATGTCGACCATGTCGCCGGGCAGGAAGCCGGTGGAGATGATCTGGAATTCCTTCGGGAACGGACCGATGTTCTTGCCGCCGAGAACCGTGAGCGTCAGACCGCGGAACACCAGCATGCCGGCGAGCGTCACGATGAAGGACGGAATGCGGTGATAGGCGATGAAATAGCCCTGCGCGGCGCCGATAACGCCGCCGATCGCCAGACAAAGCAAGGCCGCGAGCCAGAAGTTCATGCCCCAGGAGACGGTGAAGATCGCCGCCAGCGCGCCGACGAAGGCGACGATGGAGCCGACCGACAGGTCGATATGGCCGGCCACGATGACCAGCAGCATGCCGAGCGCCATGATGACGATGAACGAGTTCTGGAGAACGAGATTGGTCAGGTTGACCGGCCTGAACAGGATGCCGCCGGTGTAGAACTGGAAGAACACCATGATCGCGACGAGCGCGATGAGCATGCCGTATTCACGAATGTTGCCGCGGATGTAATCGACGACGGAAACGACGTTGCTTTCCTCGTGGCTGGTCGGGTTGACAGGAGTCATTGTTTCTTCTCCCCAGAGCGCATGATGGCGCGCATGATGGTTTCTTGGCTCGCTTCGCCCTTCGGCAGTTCAGCGACGATGCGACCTTCGTTCATCACATAGATGCGGTCGCAGTTGCCAAGCAGTTCAGGCATTTCCGACGAGATCATCAGAACGCCTTTTCCATCGGCAGCAAGCTGGTTGATGATAGTATAAATTTCGTATTTTGCACCCACGTCGATACCGCGGGTCGGCTCGTCGAGGATCAGCACGTCGGGATCGGAGAACAGCCACTTGGACAGAACCACCTTCTGCTGGTTCCCGCCCGAAAGGTTGACCGTTTCCTGGTAGATGCCCGAGGAGCGGATGCGCAGCTTCGACCGATAGTCGGTCGCGACCCTGCTTTCCTTGATGCCGTCGATGACGGTGCTCTTCGAAATCCCCGCCAGATTGGCGAGCGACGTGTTGTGCATGATGTTGTCGGCGAGCACGAGACCGAGATGCTTTCGGTCTTCGGTCACATAGGCAAGACCCGCATCGATCGCCTTGCGAACGGTGCTGGTGTCCACCTGCTTGCCGTCGACATAGACTTCGCCGGTGATCTTGTGGCCGTAGGCCTTGCCGAACACGCTCATCGCGAACTCGGTACGGCCGGCACCCATCAGGCCGGCGATGCCGACAACCTCGCCCTTGCGGACGTTGATGTTGATGTCGTGCAGAACCTGGCGGTCGCGATGCTGCTGGTGAAACGCATTCCAGTTCTTCACTTCGAAGATGGTTTCGCCGATCGGCACCGAGCGCGGCGGATAGCGGTCTTCGAGATCGCGGCCCACCATGTTTCTGATGATGGTGTCCTCGCTGATCTCTTCCTTGTGACAGTCCATCGTCTTGACGGTCATGCCGTCGCGCAGAACGGTGATCTGGTCGGCGACCTTGCGGATCTCGTTGAGCTTGTGCGAGATGATGATCGACGTGATGCCCTGCTTGCGGAACTCCATCAGGAGGTTCAGCAGCGCATCGGAATCGCTTTCGTTGAGCGACGCGGTCGGTTCATCGAGAATGAGCAGCTTGACGCTCTTGGACAGGGCCTTGGCGATTTCGACGAGCTGCTGCTTGCCGACGCCGATGTCGGTCACGAGCGTGTTCGGAGATTCGCGCAGGCCCACCTTGGCGAGCAGCTGCTTGGTGCGGTTGAAGGTGGTTTCCCAGCTGATGACGCCGCTCTTCGCATTCTCGTTGCCGAGGAAGATGTTTTCCCCGATCGAGAGCAGCGGTACGAGCGCCAGTTCCTGGTGAATGATGACGATGCCGATTTCTTCGGAGTCCTTCAGGACTTTGAAATTGCGGACGTCGCCGTCGTAGAAGATCTCCCCATCATAGGTGCCCGAGGGGTAGACACCGGAAAGAACCTTCATCAGGGTCGACTTGCCGGCCCCGTTTTCCCCCACAACTGCGTGTATCTCACCCTGGCGAACCTTGAGGTTCACATTCTCGAGCGCTTTTACGCCCGGGAACGTCTTGGTGATGTTCCGCATTTCGAGGAGTGTATTTTCCATGATCAAAATTCCAGCGCCGTGGCCGTAAGATCGGCCTGGCGTTCTAAAAATCGGAAACCGGAACCCGCGCGCGAAAGCGCGGATTCCGGCGTTCGTCAGATTACTTCAGCTGGTCTTCTTTGTAGTAGCCGCTGTCGACGAGAACGGTCTTGTAGTTCTCCTTGGTGACGGCAACCGGCTTCAGCAGGTAGGACGGAACGACCTTTACGCCGTTGTCGTAGGTCTTGGTGTCGTTGACTTCAGGCTCCTTGCCGGACATGACGGCATCAACCATGGCAACGGTAACCTTCGCCAGTTCGCGCGTATCCTTGAAGATCGTGGAATACTGCTCGCCTGCGATGATCGACTTGACGGAAGGAACTTCCGAGTCCTGGCCGGAAACGACCGGGAGCGGCTGATCGCCAGAACCATAGCCTACGCCCTTGAGCGAGGAGATGATGCCGATGGACAGACCATCGTAAGGCGACAGAACGGCGTCAACCTTGGCGTCGGTGTAGTTAGCCGACAGCAGGTTGTCCATGCGAGCCTGGGCCGTTGCCGGGTCCCAACGCAGCGTGCCGACCTTGTCCATGCCGGTCTGGCCGGACTTTACGACGAGCTTGCCACTGTCGATGTAAGGCTGCAGGACGGACATTGCGCCATCGTAGAAGAAGAAGGCGTTGTTGTCGTCAGGCGAACCACCGAAGAGCTCGATGTTGAACGGGCCCTTGCCATCCTTGAGGCCGAGCTTGTCGACGATCGTGCCGGCCTGAAGAACGCCGACCTGGAAGTTGTCGAAGGTTGCGTAGTAGCTGACGTTGGCCGAATCGCGGATCAGGCGGTCGTAAGCGATAACCTTGATACCGGCGTCAGCAGCCTTCTGCAGCACGTCCGACAGCGTGGTGCCGTCGATCGAAGCGATGACGAGAACCTTCGCGCCCTTCGTGACCATGTTCTCGATCTGAGACAGCTGGTTCGGAATGTCGTCGTCTGCATACTGCAGGTCGGTCGTGTAACCGGCGTCCTGGAGCTGCTTGACGATGTTGTTGCCGTCGTCGATCCAGCGAGCGGACGACTTGGTCGGCATGGCAATACCGACGAGACCCTTGTCAGCGGCAACAGCCGGCATAACGAACGAAGCAACGCCGAACGCGGCAGCTGCCATCAATGAGATAATGGATTTCATCTCTCTCTCCCTAAGTTAATAAATGCGCGGGCGATCTCCTCGCCCACCCCGAACTGTGGCGGGTTTCGTATTGGATAATACTTCAATAGCGAGAAACGAAGTAGGTCTCCTCCACGCTCTCACACGTGTTGAGTGCCAACCAGCACACGGCGGCAAACTGGTATGGATTCCTATAACTGTCAAATAGAATAAGTGGCAAAAGGCATAACAAATTTGGTATATCGTTAAAAAGTATTACTTTTGATGGAGAGCAGTGGGGAGGCTGCAACCATGTCGAGCAATTCAGGGCATGTGGCATTAGAGAACGTGGATATACAGACAGAGATTTTTGGGGACGACGGCCTTCTGCGGGCGGGACTCAAGCTGAATCACCTGCGGATGATCGTCGCAATCGAAGATAGCGGCCAGATTTCGGCGGCTGCCGAAGCACTTAACATTTCACAGCCCGCCGCGTCGCGAATGCTGTCGGAAATGGAGACCATTGTTAAGACTCCGCTTTATGAGCGCGTAGCCCGTGGCGTGGTGCTGACCACCTTCGGCGAGGCACTCGCAAGGCGTGCGCGCAAGATCATGTTGGAACTTAGAGAGGCAAGCCGCGAGATCGCCGAGCTCCGATCCGGCAAGGGCGGATCGGTCTTCATCGGCGCAGTGACGGCGCCCGCCATGAGCCTCGTCGTACCCGCCATCAAGCAGATCCGCACGGCGCTTCCCGGCATCGAGGTCAACATCCAGGTCGAGACCAGCAACGTGCTTGCCCGCGAACTTCTGGCCGCCCGCCACGACTTCGTCATCAGCCGCATCCCGGATGATCTCAACCCGCGGCTTTTCGAGGTGCAGGAGATCGGCGTCGAGCGCGCCTGCCTGATCGTGCGCAGCGGCCACCCTCTATTACAGAAGGGCGTGGCCACCATGGCCGACCTGACGGACTATGACTGGGTCTTCCAGCCGCCCGGCACATTGCTCAGGCGCACGATCGAGGACATGTTCCTGTCGCGCGGCGTTGCGGTGCCGGAAAATATCGTCAACACCTCGTCGCTGCTGCTCACCTGCGCGATCATCTGCCAGACCGACGCGATCGCCCCCATTGCAATCGACGTCGCCCACTTCCTGGCGGCGCAGCGCTCGCGCGCCTCCGATGTCCGTGTGCTGCCGATCGATTTCGAGATCAACGTCAGGCCCTACAGCCTGATCACCGCAAGGGAGCGCGCCCTGCCCCCGAGCGCGCGGCTGCTTTATGATCTGGTATTGGCCGAGAGCCGGAAGGGCGGGACCTGACTGTTTGGATGGGGCCTCACAAGCCCCACGCCATCTTGGTCGCGTTCTATGCGCATTCGCGCAAGGGAGGCTCCATGCTATTCGGACAATCGCTGTTCCAGTCGGTGCTCGATCGCCTGAAGGAAGAGGACGGCGAAGCTATTGAAGAGGCCGCTCCCGTCTCGCACCGCATGCCGGGCTTTACGACGGGCCTAGCCTTCGACGTGATGGAGGGCGTCTCCGCACCTTCGGCGCGGCCCGGCCAGGCCTATTTCGACAATCTGGAATTCGAAACGCCGCGAGAGGCGACCGACGCTGCTCCGCCGCCCGCGCCCTCGCCCGAACCGGTGGCCGAGCCACTCCCCGAGATCGAACCCGAACCGGCGATGCCGGAGCACCTCGCCCGCACGGCGCTGCCTGAGATCGCCGCCGAACTGGCGATCTCGGCGAACGACACCATCCAGGGCCTTAGCGACAAGCGACGCGGCTTCGCCAAGGCCAATCATCCCGATCGCGTTCACCCGCTGTTTCGCGACAACGCCACAAAGCGCATGACGATCGCCAATCAATTGATCGACGAAGCGATCCGCCGCAAGACGAGAAGCGCCAGGCGCTGATTACGCGTCGTTCTTGGGAGCGTCCTGCGTTTCGGCAGCGTCAGCAGCCTTGTCCTCGACAGCCACTTTTTCCTCGGCAGGTTCTGCCGGCTTGTAGGACCAGAGGAGCACGTAGGCGGCATAGGCCCCGGCGCCGGCCGCCAGTACCGCCCAGAAGGGATCGCCCCATAAGGCCTCGATCCCGGTCCAGCCGAAGCAGACCGCGACGATGAGAACGCGCACCCACAGCGCGCGATAGGCCGGATGGTTTGGATCGATCAGCTGCATCTCATTCCCATATGTAAAACTGTTACACGTCTTTAAGATGGTTTCTTAAAATGTGAAAGGCCCACGGCCTTGACGACGCGCGGATAAAATGGAATGAAAATTCCACAAAGAGATAAATTCGGCCCATCCATTCCGCGAGAGGGAGGCCGAATTCAAGGGAGGTTTATATGACAGTCAGATTTGGTCTTCTCGGCGCCGGTCGTATCGGCAAGGTTCACGCCAAGGCAGTCAGCGGCGATGCCAATGCAAGGCTCGTTGCGGTTGCCGACGCCTTTCCCGAGGCCGCCAACGCCATCGCATCCGCTTACGGCTGCGAAGTCCGCACCATCGAGGCGATAGAAGCCGCGAGCGATATCGACGCCGTCGTCATCTGCACGCCGACCGACACCCACGCCGACCTGATCGAGCGCTTCGCCCGCGCGGGCAAGGCGATCTTCTGCGAGAAGCCTGTCGATCTCTCCGTCGAGCGCGTCAAGGCCTGCATCAAGGTCGTGGACGAGACCAAGGGCAAGCTGATGGTTGGCTTCAACCGCCGCTTCGACCCGCACTTCATGGCCGTGCGCAGCGCGATCGACGACGGCCGCATCGGCGACGTCGAGATGGTGACGATCACCTCGCGCGATCCGGGCGCCCCGCCCGTCGACTATATCAAGCGTTCCGGCGGCATCTTCCGCGACATGACGATCCACGATTTCGACATGGCCCGTTTCCTGCTCGGCGAAGAGCCGGTCGCCGTCACCGCAACCGCCGCCGTCCTCGTCGACAAGGCGATCGGTGAGGCCGGCGACTACGACAGCGTCTCGGTCATCCTGCAGACCAAGTCGGGCAAGCAGGCGATCATCTCAAACTCGCGCCGCGCCACCTACGGCTACGACCAGCGCATCGAGGTGCACGGCTCCAAGGGCATGGTCTCGGCCGAAAACCAGCGCGCCGTCTCGATCGAAGTCGCCAATGGCGAAGGCTATACCCGCCCGCCGCTGCACGATTTCTTCATGACCCGCTACACCGAAGCCTATGCCAACGAGATCGCAAGCTTCATCGCCGCCATCGAAAAGGGCGCCAAGATCTCCCCCTCGGGCGCCGATGGCCTTGCGGCCCTCGTGCTCGCCGACGCGGCCGTCCAGTCGGTCAAGGAAGGCAAGCTGATCAAAATCGGCTGACGGTTTTCTCCCGACCGAAAGCCACATAGGAGATGGCCGGGGCCCGACCCGGCCATTTCTCGTTTTTGCCTCCGGCGCAGTCGCCGTCACCGCCCTACCCTCTGACGCCGCCTGTAACATTCGCCCGGTCCGATCACAAAACGCACCTTGGCTCGGCCCTCGCAAGTGCATTGCCCGCCTTTGCATATTAGCAAATTTTTCGCACGTCCGGCGCATGTTACATTGCGCTAAATATCTAAATTAGCATTGGTTTCCTTCAGTTTTCGGGCCATTCATGCCACCTCCGACGAACCGGGTGACCAATAGATGGCGGAAATTTCGGGCTCTTCCGGGCGAATTGGCAGCCTCGATGGCTTGCGTGGCATTGCGGCTCTATGGGTGCTGATCGGGCACGCAATGCTGCTCACCGGATGGCATCTGCCGCTGATCGGCGACCCCGATCTCGGCGTCGATCTCTTCATCATGCTCTCGGGCTTCCTGATGGTGTTTCACTATCAGCTGCGCCAGGAAAAGGAGCCGTGGTCGGAGATCTCGACATGGTCGAATTTCTGGAACCGCCGCTTCTTCCGCATCGCCCCGCTCTATTACGTGATGCTGGCGATCGCCATCGCGCTTGGCCCAGTCATCTTCAACAGCCGCATGGTGATCGACCACTTCCTTGGCGTGACGCCGCAGCTGCCCGAACGCTATCTCGACGGCAGCCTCGAGAATCTGCTGCTACATGTGAGCTTCCTCTTCGGCCTGTCGCCGGCACACGCCTTCCGCACACCGCTGCCGGATTGGAGCATCAGCCTCGAAATGCAGTTCTACGCGGCCCTGCCCTTCGTGATGCTCTTCATCCACAGGCTCGGATGGCTGCGCGGGAGTATCGGCGTGGTTGTCGCCGGCGTCGCGATCTCCATGGCGCTCCGCCTCACCGGCATCAATTTTCCGATGCCGGCCTTCCTGCCGCTGAAGATGCACGTCTTCGCATCAGGCATGCTGCTTGCCGGCGCGCTCAATGCCGGAAGCGGAAGAGCCTTCGCTCATTTCCTCCTGGCGCTGGCCTTCGTGGCGATCCCGATCGGCGGCGGCATGACGGTGCTTCGCGAAGTCGTACGCCTCGGACTTGTCGTCGCCTTCTTCGCGCTGATCTTCCACGCGCATCTGCCCCGCCCGCTGGCAAACCCGCTGAACCGGATTTCCGATTTCATGGGCAACAGGTTCTGCCACGAGCTCGGCGAACTCTCCTTCGGAGCCTATCTGATCCACCTGCTGGTCATGCAGCCCGTCATTGCCTACCTCATCAAGGCGCATGGGCACGATATCAGCAACTTCCAGCGCTTTCTGCTCTCGATTACGATCACCATCCCGATCGTCTATGCGCTGTCTGCGGTCGGGCACAGGTTCATCGAAATGCAGGGACAGAAGATCGGCAGGACGCTCACTCGGCGCCGGGCGTCGACGGCTTAGCCGAGCCCACCCTGGACGATATCGCCGTCAATGACGGATAGCGCCCGGTTGAGATGCCCCTCGAACACCAACAGCGGCTCGTCGAACACCACCCGCAGTTCGGGCATGCCCTGCATCCTGACCATGTGCGACTGGGCAAGCCCCTCCTCTATCCCCGGCCGCAGCAGATCGTAGTAGCGCGTGCCGGGCCCGGTGATCGCGACCGGCATCCGCTCGGTGAGGCTGAGCAGCCGCGACAGCCCGTTTCCGAGCGCCAGCCCCGCCTGCCGGAAGGCAAAGGCCGACATCCGGTGCCCCTGCCGCGCCCGCGACGCGATCTTGTCCAGTTCGCCGACGGGCACGAACTTCGCCGGGATCGTATCGTCAGGCACTTCGAAGGCCATGCGCAGGATCGCGTAGAACCCGGCATAGGCCTCGATGCACCCCCTGCTCCCGCACCGACAAAGCCCCCCATTGGCCACATGCAGCATGTGCCCAAAATTGGGCGCCGAGATCTCCCGCTCCGCCGGCCCGGCATTGCGGACGATCCCGAGCCCGATGCTGTGACCCAGCGACAGCGCCGCCAGCGACCGCAAGCCCTCGGGATTGCCCGCATCCTCGCGCGCGCCAAGCGCTGCGGCAACCAGCAACGTCTCGTTGTCGAGGATGATCTTCGCCTGCCAGGCAGGCCTCAGCGCCGCCTCGAAATCGATCCGATCGCTGCCGAAGATCGGCGACCACAGGAGCACGGCATCATCCGAGCTCACCAGCCCCTTGCTGCTGATCGAGATCAGCTTGATCTTGTCCCGCGATAGCCGCGAACGCTCAAGCAACCGCTCCAGCCCCTCACCAACAGCATCCGCGAATCGAGCCGCACCATCGGGATCATGCGAGCGGTCCTCACCGAACCGGTCGATCAGCGTGCCGGCATAATCCACCAGCGAATATTGCACGCCATCCGACGAAATGATGACGACGATCAGATAGCCGCTATCGCGCCTCTGACGAAACTGCACGCGCGGCCGCCCCCGGCCGCTTGCCGCCTGCTGCTCGGACTTTTCGATCACCTCGCCCTTCTCGAGATCGGCGGTGATCGCCGAAATCGTGGCCGAGGAAAGTCCGGTGAAATCAGCTATTTCGGTATGGGACAGCGCGCCATGACGCCTCAGCGCGGCAAGCACCAGCACGCTGTTGCGCTGGCGCACCAGTTCCGTGCTCGATCTGGTCAGCATGAAGGCCGCCCTATTCCCGCGTGCATTCCACCCCTCGTTCACACCGCATCTCCAACAACCTCCACGTGAGAGATCATTCACAGGTAGTGCGGTGTTGACAGTTGAAAAATTCTCTGACACTTAATTTCTCGACTGTCGAGAAAATAATGAAAACCTTTCCCGACAGCACATCGCGGCGGCCGGAGGAACCACTGGCTGGGGCTGGCCGCATTCTATTCGGGAGGATATTATGAAGCATGTTTTGAAGCTGATGGCAGGTGCTGCCATCCTCGTATCGGTGCATACCGCCGCTATGGCAGCCGACCTCGTGGTCGGCGTCTCGTGGTCCAACTTCCAGGAAGAGCGTTGGAAGACCGACGAAGCCGCCATCAAGAAGGCGCTTGAAGCCAAGGGCGCCAAGTACATCTCCGCTGATGCCCAGTCGTCCGCTGCAAAGCAGTTGACCGACGTTGAATCGCTGATCTCGCAGGGCGCCAACGCCCTCATCGTTCTCGCGCAGGACTCGGACGCAATCGGCCCGGCCATCGAAAAGGCTGCCGCTGAAGGCATTCCTGTTGTCGGCTACGACCGCCTGATCGAAAACCCGGCCGCATTCTACATCACCTTCGACAACAAGGAAGTCGGCCGCCTGCAGGCTGAAGGCGTGTTCAAGGTCAAGCCGGAAGGCAACTACGTCTTCATCAAGGGCTCCTCTTCCGACCCGAACGCGGACTTCCTGTTCGCCGGCCAGATGGAAGTCCTGAAGGCTGCCGTTGACGCGGGCAAGATCAAGAACGTCGGCGAAGCCTACACCGACGGCTGGCTGCCGCAGAACGCCCAGCGCAACATGGAACAGTTCCTGACCGCCAACAACAACAAGGTCGACGCTGTTGTTGCTTCCAACGACGGCACGGCCGGCGGCGCGGTTGCTGCTCTCGACGCACAGGGCATGGCAGGCACCGTGCCGGTTTCCGGCCAGGACGCCGACAAGGCAGCTCTGAACCGCATCGCGCTCGGCACCCAGACGGTCTCCGTCTGGAAGGACAGCCGCGAACTCGGCAAGCGCGCCGCTGAAATCGCGCTCGACCTCGCCGGCGGCAAGACCATGGACAAGATCGACGGCGTCACCGCCTTCGAAGGCGGTCCGAAGAAGGTGAAGATGCAGTCCATCTTCCTGAAGCCGCAGGCGATCACCAAGGACAACCTGAACGTCGTCATCGACGCAGGCTGGATCACCAAGGCTGAAGCTTGCCAGGGCGTAAAGGCCGGCAGCGTCAAGGCTTGCGACTAATCCTCGCCAGCTGAGCCAACACACCGGCGCCGTGGCGATCTCGCCGCGGCGCCGGATGCGGATGGAGCCCCAATGAAGCGCTCCCCGCCTCGCAACGCACCGCGAACGCTTTGATTCCCTGCCGCAACGATGCCGCGCCCCACGCGGCCGCTTCGGAAGTCTCTCGGTGGTCGATTTGAAGAACAGGGCACCTCGGCAAGGGCTTTCGGGCGCCCGCGCCAGAGCCCAAACAATGGGGGAAACGGCAAACCCATGGCAAACATCACGCAATCCTCATCGAGCCATCCGCGCTCGGCGGAGGGTAACCCTTTCACGCGCTTCCTGCGCGCAACCGAGATCGACACGCGCCTGCTCGGCATGGTCGCGGCACTTCTGGTCATCTGGATCGGCTTTCATCTCTACACCGGCGGGCTGTTTCTGACGCCGCGCAACCTCTGGAACCTCTCGGTCCAGACCACCGAGATCGCGGTTCTCGCGACCGGCATGGTGCTCGTCATCGTCACCCGCAACATCGACCTGTCGATCGGCTCGATGCTCGGCCTCGTCGCCATGATCATGGGCGTCGTCCAGGCGAAGTTCCTGCCGCAATATCTCGGCTTCGACAATTCCTGGACCTGGCTGATCACACTCATCTGCGGCCTGATCGCCGGCACGCTGATCGGCCTCTTCCAGGGCGTCATCATCGCCTTCCTGGGTGTGCCCTCCTTCATCGTCACGCTCGGCGGCTTCCTCGCCTGGCGCGGCCTTGCCTGGTACGTCACCTCAGGCCAGACGGTCGCCCCCCTCGACACCACCTTCCGCATCATGGGCGGCGGTGCGGAAGGCTCCGTCGGCGCCACATGGAGCTGGATCATCGGGCTGATCGCCTGCGTGCTGATCATCGTCGGCATCATCAGCTCGCGCCACCAGCGCAAGCGCTTCAACTTCCCGCGCCGGCCGCTCTGGGCCGAGTATTTCCTAGTTGTTCTCGGCTGCGCGCTGGTGCTCGGCGCCATCTGGGTCTCGACGATCTATTACTGGCCGGTGGCGATCGCCAAGAAATACGCCGAAGCCAACGCCATCGCATGGCCGGAAACGGGGCTCTTCATCTCCTACGGCATCGCCGTGCCGGTCCTGATCGCCGTTCTCGTCGGCATCGTCATGACCTTCATCGCCACCCGCCTGCGCTTCGGCCGCTATGTCTTCGCGATCGGCGGCAATCCTGAGGCAGCCGAGCTCGCCGGCATCAAGACCCGCTGGGTCACGGTGCGCATCTTCGCGCTGATGGGCTTCCTGGCAGCCGTTGCCGCGGCGATCTCCACCGCCCGCCTCAACGCCGCCGCCAACTCTCAAGGAACGACCTACGAGCTGTACACCATCGCGGCGGCCGTCATCGGCGGCACGTCGCTTGCCGGCGGCACCGGCACGATCGCCGGCGCCATGCTCGGCGCGCTCGTCATGCAGTCGCTGCAGTCGGGCATGGGTCTCGCAAACGTCGATACCCCCATACAGAACGTCGTCGTGGGCGCGGTTCTCGTCGTTGCCGTCTGGCTCGACACCGTCTATCGCTCGCGGTCGAAGTAAGAGGAGCCTGGATATGACTGATCAACGCACTTCCCCAAGCCCGAACACTCCTCTCGTGGAACTGAAGAACATCTCGATCTCGTTTGGCGGCATCCACGCCGTGGACAATGCCTCGGTCGATCTCTACCCCGGCGAAGTCGTCGCCCTTCTCGGCCACAACGGCGCCGGCAAGTCGACGCTCATCAAGATCCTCTCGGGTGCCTACAAGCGCGACAGCGGCGAAATCATGATCGACGGCGAACCCGCCGATATCAAGAACCCGCGCGACGCCAAAAAATACGGCATCGAGACGATCTACCAGACGCTCGCCGTCGCCGACAACGTCGATGCCGCCGCCAACCTCTATCTCGGCCGCGAGATCCGCACCAAGTGGGGCACGCTTGACGACGTCGCCATGGAGGCCTCGACCCGCGAGGTGATGGGCCGCCTCAACCCCAACTTCCGCCGCTTCAAGGAGCCGGTGAAGGCGCTCTCGGGCGGCCAGCGGCAATCGGTGGCGATCGCCCGCGCTATCCTCTTCAACGCCCGCATCCTGATCATGGACGAGCCGACGGCAGCCCTCGGGCCGCAGGAGACCGCGCAGGTGGGCGAGCTGATCAAGCAGTTGAAGAAGGAAGGCATCGGCATCTTCCTCATCAGCCACGACATCCACGACGTCTTCGACCTCGCCGACCGCGTCTCCGTCATGAAGAACGGCCAGGTGGTGGGCCACGCCCGCACCGAGGACGTGACCAAGGACGAAGTGCTCGGCATGATCATCCTCGGCAAGGTCCCCCCAAAGGCCATCCCCGGCCCCGGCGCCATGCAGGTGTGATCAGGCAAACCACGACAAGGAAGGTCCGCCGATCGACAGAACGGCGGACTTTTCATTTTGGTGATTGAAGCCGGCCAAAAGCTAGGCTAAGAACCACCCATCGGACAGGCGATTCAAACCGCCTCAGGCATGCACCCGTAGCTCAGCTGGATAGAGTGTTGGATTCCGATTCCAAAGGTCACAGGTTCGAATCCTGTCGGGTGCGCCATTTTTATTCGCCAGCAGAAATGCGTGGATTTCCATAGGAAAGTGCGGCAACTGCCCATTCGTTGATCTGCGTCTGATCCTTGAGTTTATACGCAGCGTGAATCTTGTCCCACAGACCTATTGCGCCTTTCAAATCAGTTGGAGCGCATAGTGCGCAACGGTTGTGTGTGAAGAAGTGGTGATGCCACCACCAAGCATTAGACGCCACCAACTCCCCCGCCCTCATCGGATCCAAGTGACCGTGGTGGACGAGATAGTCCATTCGCTGAAAAAAACCGACGATCTGCCAAAACTGGCCATCGTCCGATCCAACTCGAGTGCTTGGGTCCTCAAACCGTTTCCAAACCTCTAATCGTTCAGGCATAAGAGACACAAATTCCCGATGCAGGCTCAGCGCCAGTTCCGCTTGAAAAACATCCGTTTGCTTATTGGTGAACTCCGCTTGAGCTCTAGCCTCCAATGCCAAAGCTTTAGCTTCCTGGGCCTGCGCAAAAAGCGCCTCTCTATTGAGGGCTAGGTCTTTGGACTGTAGGTGTACCGCATAGATTACCCAGAAAATCGACACGGGAGCGAGTACGCCGGAAAATACGTCAGCCCAGTCGTTTGACGCCAAATGCTCGCTAGGCCAAATCAGCCAAAGAATACCTACAGCCCAAACTACCGTCGCGACCAAGGGAATCGCAAATGGTGAAAGCGTCGCTTTCATGAACCCTCCAATGAACTTGAACGTCAGCTTAGCTTCCGACCGCCGTAGGATCAGAGCCACGCCTCATTCAAAAGCATCAATGCTCAGCTTGGTAAACGGCCACATCAGGATGATAGCGATCACCCCAAAGCAGGAAGTGCTGGCCAAATCGACGATCCCGGTTCCGGTCGTAAAATAGCGGTTGGCGCTCGCGACGCCGCCCCTATTTCACCTCTTCGAAATCCCCCGGCTTCCAGCTACCGTCAAAGGCCGGCTTGTCCGGACCGTAGATGCGGATATAGGCGAACCAGCGGTCGCGGACCTCGAGATCGATGCCGGCAAGTACACACCCCACACCCAGCCGCCCCGTTTACGCACCGGTTACACCATCATTTACCGTTACGTACTTCCACCCGCGCGCATAAAGCGAAAGGCTCCCCTCGCGTCGGCTGACGACGATCGAGATCCGGCGGCACCGGCCGCCCGGCACAAGGGAGCCCGCAATGTTGAACGATCCATCGGTGAGGAGCGCGTCATGACGAACTCACTCCCCAAGAAGCTGTTTTCGGCAACGGTCGCGGTCGCGATGGCGCTGACGTCGACCACGTTCCTGTCTCCGGCCAGAGCCCAGCAGGCAGCGTCGGCAGCCCCTGCGCCCGCCGCCGATGCCGCGGCTACCCAGGACACATCCAAGCCCAACATTCTCGTCATCTTCGGCGACGACATCGGCCAGACCAATATCAGCGCCTATTCCTTCGGGCTCGTGGGCTACAAGACGCCGAACATCGACCGCATCGCCAAGGAAGGCATGATGTTCACGGACTATTACGCCGAGAACAGCTGCACCGCGGGCCGTTCGACCTTCATTACCGGGCAGGTCTGCCTGCGCACCGGCCTTTGCAAGGTCGGCATCCCCGGCGCGACGGTCGGCCTGCAGCCGCGTGACATCACCATCGCCCAGGCCCTCAAGCCGCTCGGCTACGCGACCGGCCAGTTCGGCAAGAACCATCTCGGCGACCGCGACGAGTTCCTGCCGACGAAACACGGCTTCGACGAGTTCTACGGCAACCTCTATCACCTGAATGCCGAGGAAGAGCCCGAGCGACCCTACTATCCGAAGGGCGACGAGGAATTCGTGCGATCCAATGCGCCGCGCGGCGTCCTGAAGGCGTCGGCGGACGGCAAGATCGAGGATACGGGTGCGCTCACCACCAAGCGCATGGAAACCATCGACGACGAGACCACCTCGGCGGCGATCGATTTCATGGACCGGCAGGTCAAGGCCGGCAAGCCTTTCTTCACCTGGATGAACACGACCCGCATGCATGTCTTCACGCATGTCAGAGACTCGATGAAGGGCCAGAGCGGCATGCCGGGCAACGAATATGCCGATGGCATGGTCGAGCATGACGGCGACGTGGGCAAACTGCTGCAGGCGCTCGACGACCTGAAGGTCGCCGACAACACGATCGTCGTCTACACCACCGATAACGGCCCCAACCAGTTCTCCTGGCCGGATGCGGCAACCACAGCCTTCCGCAGCGAAAAGGACACGAACTGGGAAGGCGCCTTCCGTGTTCCAGCGATGATCCGCTGGCCGGGCAAGATCAAGGCCGGCGAAGTGTCGAACGAGATGATGTCGGGCCTCGATTGGTTCCCGACCCTGCTCGCCGCTGCCGGCGATGGCGACATCAAGGAGAAGCTTGCGAAAGGCACCTCGATCAGCGGCAACCAGTTCAAGGTTCACCTCGACGGCTTCAACCAGCTTCCCTATCTCAAGGGCGAGCAACCCAAGTCCGCGCGTGACGAGTTCTTCTACTTCAACGACGACGGCGAACTCGTCGCCTATCGCTACGACAACTGGAAGATCGTCTTCTGCGAACAGCGGCAGCCGGGTGGCTTCGTGGTATGGGCCAATCCGTTCACCTGCCTGCGCGTGCCGAAGGTGTTCAACCTCAGAATGGACCCCTACGAGCGCGCGGATGTCGTGTCGGATCAATATTACGACTGGGTGATGAAGAACGCCTATCTCGTGCAGTACGGCGTCTACAAGGTCGCGCCCTTCCTGCAGACGTTCCGCGAATATCCACCGAGCCAGCGGCCCGCGAGCTTCAGCGTCGACCAGATGATTTCGGCGCTGATGAACTCGATCGACCAGGGTCCAGGCGCGAAATAGCGGAAAGCCGAATTGCCGGGCGCGGCACGATCGCGCCCGGTACATTTCGTCTATCGCGCATTTACGGCCCCGTACCGTAAACGCGGCCGGCATTTACCGTTGCGTACTTACCTCGCGCGCGCGCCTGCGCGATGCTGGGCCCTCACAATCGGGAGACAGCGATGGCGCTTGCGTTCGAGAAGATCGAAACTTCGGAAGCAGCACCGGAAGGAATGCGCTGGATCGAGGGCGGCACCTTCACTATGGGATCAGACCACCATTATCCCGAGGAAGCGCCGGCGCATCCGGTGACGGTGGATGGGTTCTGGATCGATGAAACGCCCGTCACCAATCGCAAGTTCATGGAGTTCGTGAAGGCGACCGGCCATGTGACCATGGCGGAGAAGGCGCCGGATGCGCGCGATTATCCGGGCGCGCTGCCCCACATGCTGCGGGCCGGCTCCCTGCTCTTCACGCAGCCGAAGACGGTCAACGGTACCGACATCTCGCAATGGTGGAGCTTCAAGTTCGGCGCCAACTGGCGTCGCCCGCTCGGCGGTATCAGCGACCTGCGAGGCAGGCTGGACCACCCGGTCGTCCACGTGGCCTGGTCGGATGCGAAGGCCTATGCCGACTGGGCGGGCCTCGAGCTTGCCACGGAAGCGGAATGGGAGTTCGCCGCGCGCGGCGGATCGGAGAGCGAATATGCCTGGGGCGACGAGCTCTCGCCCGATGGCAAGGCGATGGCGAACACCTGGCAGGGCATATTCCCGACGCAAACCACCAAGGCCAAGGGCGAGGAGCGGACATCGGCGGTTCGCTCCTTCCCGCCCAATGGTTACGGCCTGTACGACATGATCGGCAATGTCTGGGAGTGGACATCGGACTACTGGACAACGCGCCATCCGGAGCCCGCGAAACATTCCTGCTGCATCCCTAGCAATCCGCGCGGGGGTGAAGCGGAGGCGAGCTACGATCCGCGCCTGCCCGATATCCCCATTCCGCGTCGCGTGCTGAAGGGCGGCTCGCATCTCTGCGCGCCGAATTACTGCCGCCGTTACCGCCCCGCCGCGCGGCACGCCGAACCGGAGGATACATCGACCAGCCACGTCGGCTTCCGCTGCATCAAGCGGGTTGCGCGCAAGGGAGAAGCACGATGACCGCAATGCGAACTTTCCTGGCCGCCGCCCGCGCCTGCCTGCTCGCCGTGACCCTGCTTGCCGCACCGGCGGTGGCGCTTGCGCAGGAACCATTAGCCTCGTGGAACGACACCCCTGCCCGGCAACGGATCATCGATTTCGTCAAAGCCACGACGACCGAGGGCAGCGACGGCTTCGTTGCTCGCGATGATCGCATCGCCGTCTTCGACAATGACGGCACGCTGTGGACCGAACAGCCCTTCTATATCCAGCTCGGCTTCATGCTCGACCGGGTGAAGACGCTGGCGCCCGAACATCCCGAATGGAAGACCAAGGAGCCCTTCGCCAGCATCCTGAATGGCGACTTGAAGGGCATCGCCCGGGGCGGAGAAATGGGGATGGTCGAGCTCGGCATGGCAACGCATGCCGGCATGACGACGGATGAGTTCGAAAAGATCGTGACCGATTGGTTCGCGACCGCGAAACACCCGAAATCCGGCCGGCCCTACACCGAGATGACCTTTGTGCCGATGCGCGAACTGCTGGACTATCTGCGCGCCAACGGCTTCACCACCTATATCGTCTCCGGCGGCGGCGTCGAATTCATGCGGCCGGTGACGGAAAAGCTCTATGGAATCCCACCGCAACAGGTCGTCGGCAGCACCATCGCCACCCAATATGCGATCGTTGACGATGTGCCGGTACTGAAGCGCCTGCCGAAGATCGATTTCATCGATGATGGCCCCGGCAAGCCCACCGGCATCAACAAGTTCATCGGCCGCAAGCCGATCTTCGTGGCCGGCAATTCCGATGGCGATTATGAGATGCTGCGTTGGGTCACGGCCAGGAAGCCCGGCTTCGCGCTTATCGTGCACCACACCGATGGCGCGCGCGAATATGCCTATGACCGCCAATCCGCCTTCGGCAAGCTCGACAAGGCGCTGGACGAGGCCGAACGCCGCAACTGGCTCGTCGTCGACATGAAGAACGACTGGAAGAAGGTCTTCGCCTTCGACCAGTGATCCAGATAGTGTCGCGCGGTCTACTGCACCGCCACCGGCTTGGTGATCGACAGCGGCATCGAGATCGTCAGAAACACCGAGTCTCCCTCCGCCCGGTTCTCGGCGGCGAACTCGTGGTAATATTTGATCCGCGCCGAGATCGGCAGCTCGCCGGCCTTGAAGTTCCAGCCGATCGTCGCACCGATTGCCGCTACGCGTCCCTTGAACGGACCGAATGCGCCCTCGCCGCTATCCCCTGTCAGCTGGTCGTAATAGTAGCCCACCAGACCGGCGTCGAACTGCTCGTTGAAATGCTGCACGGCCGCCCATTCGAAGTGGAACTCGGTGCCGGTGCGATAATTCGTATCGGGGTTCTCGCCGTTGAAGGTCACGCCGATCGCCGCCGAGAGATCGAGGCCGATCTCCGGATCGAGCCATGTTCCGGCGGCGCTGACGTCAGCGCCCCAGCGGTGAAACGCGATGTTGGAGATCTCGCCATCCTGATAGTCCCCGATCGGGATGTTGACGAGAACGCCCGTGGTCCAGTGGAAGTTGCCGGCATCCCAGCCGAGCGTGCCGCTGACGAGCGGGTCGCCAACGGTAAAGATCGTATCCTTGGTGGCGCCGGAGAGCACACCACCACGAGGACCTGAGAGCGTCAGATCGGCGATCGTCTCTTGCCAGCCGACAGGGATGGTCGCCCCAAGCCCAAGCCGCCCGCCCATCACTTCCTCGGGAATGACCCACATGACGGTCGGCGCCACGAGCGCCGCCTTGCCCTCGACGCCGACGGCGACCCGGCCGCCGGTCGGAAGCTGCGTGCCGCCGCCGAGATCGCCCTTGTAGAGCCAGATGTCGTTTTGAAGGTAGACGCCGGGTGGCGGGAGAATACCCGCGGCAGGACCCTTGCCGCCGAGCAGATAGAAGCCGGCGCCGCGTTCGGCGGCGGTGGCCATGTGCGCGCAGGCAAGCATCGATGCGCCGGCAAGAAGCGCTCCGGTCGGAAATCTCAGTTTCATGCTCTTCCCCTCATTCGTCCCGCGGCAGGCTTTTTACGCCACCTTGGAACCTTCAATCCCCCCATTCGCCGTCACAAGTACGCAACGGTAAATGTGCCCGTAAATCACTGCCCCGAAATGCTCGCGACGGCCTCGAAGCTCGCGCCCGCCTTCCCAAGCCCCGTCTCCAGGCTTGTGACGAGATCGGCCCGAAGCTGCGCCATTTTCGCCGCCTGACGGAATGCCGCAACGAATGCCGCCCGATCAGTTGCCGCCTCCCCCAGACGCTGCGCCGCGCTATCCGCGCCGAGCTCGCCAAGCGCGGCCACGCGAATGGCCCGCGTCAGCATGTCGTTGCCGACGGCCTGCTCGGCGGCAAGCGACGCCTCCGACCACCGCGCGTTCCTGTAGGCATCAAGTGCCAGCACCAGCGAGGCGTCGCGCGGCGGCGTCTCTTCCATCGCGACAGCCTCCCGCGCAAGGTCGTTCGCCGCCTTGAAATAGCCGGTGGCAAAGAGCACGAGGCTGAGCGACGCGGCATTCGCCGAATTGTTGGGATTGAGCGCCATCGCCCTGTTTCCGGCATCGATCGCCGCATCCAGCCTTCCGCTGGCGAAACGCGCCGCCATCAGCGCCCCCTGCGCGCGATCGGAAAGTGGCGCGGTGGAAACCGCAGATTTCGCCATCTCAAGGGCTTGTGGAATGGTTGCGGTATCGCGGGCATAAAGCCGCGCCAGCATTGCGCTGGTGTCGGGATCCTCGGGATCAGCCGCCAGCGTCCGCTCCAGGCATCCGCGAAGCCCGTCCGCACCGCCGCCGCTGTCACTGCCGTCGAGCATGAATTCTGCCCTGGCAACGCAGGCATTGCCTAGAGCCTCCGCCGGAGCCTCCCTCGCTTCGAGCGCGTTGATCACGCCACGCGACGACGCGATCTGCCGCGACACCGCGCCGGCGATCTCGAGCCTTATCGTCGCCGGCTCCTTGCCTTCGGTCTCAACCCGCTCCAGCCCCGATTTGAGCAATGTGCCGCTCGCGGTATCGACGACCTGCCACCAGACGGAGCGATCGTCACTGTCGGCGTAGTATTTGAGATCGACCTCGTAGCCTCGCCGCGCCGGCTGGGTCGGCGACCCCGGCCTCGTCACCACGATCGTGTCGAAGGCGGAGAGCGCGGTCAGTAGCGTGTCGCGGGCCACACTCGCCTCGCCCGCCATGTCAGGCGAAGCCGCGCTCATCAGGATGGTGACGGCGGGCTTCAGCGTAACCACGGGACGATCGATCGCCTTCCAGCCCACGATGCCCGCAAGCGCCAGCAGCCCGACGCAAAGCGCGGCCGGCATCCAGCGTCGCGACATTGGAGAACTTGGCAATGACACCGCGGCGTCATCCGGCCCGCTATCGGCCAGCGCTGTGTATGCATGATGGGCAAGTTGGGTTGGCGCTGTCTGCGCACGACCGTCCACGACAGCCTGCGGAAACAGCGCGACATAGCTGCCTTTCGGAATATGGACAGAGACGCCCAGTTCAGCGCCGAAGGCAGCATAATAACCATCGAGCGCGGCTCTGAGACGGCTGATCTCGATCCTGACGATCGGGTCGATGGAGGCATCGAAGTTGCTGGAGCGCCCAAGCACGTCGAGCGCGATCGAATAGGCTTTCACACCCTCGGTGCATCCTGCAAACCGGCGCTCGGCGAGGTAGCGCAATATGTCGCGCTGCCGGTCCGACACCCGGAAGCGGCCATCCGCAAGGAGCCGCTCCAGCTCCGCCTCGGCCTCTTCAAGGCTGACCTCGCATGCCCTCTCACCGTGTACTTCAGCACTCATGGGCTGCCCCCCGATACGCACTGACCACTAAAGCAGAACAGGAAAACTATCGCGCACTTAACATTAAGTTGCAATACGAAACGCTAACAAGCCAAATAAATGATACATTTCGTGACAGGTACGCTTCAATTTCGGATATGTGAATTCGTGCGTAGGATGTGCTGGGTTACATCATCCTCGATGCCGGAACAGAGCCCTTCATATTCGCTGGTCCGCACTTGGTCACCTGCCCTGCGAAAAGTCTCGAGCGCGACCGCGGCGATCTCATAGGCCTCGAAGAGCTCATAGAGATCAGGCGATCGCGATGCGGCGGCCTGTAGGCTCGTGCGCAATGCGGGCAGCTTCAGCATAAGCCGCGCGAGGCCGCGCCGCGCCGCGTCGCTGGTCGTTCCGCCTGTCCCTCCCTGCCTGTTCATCGTCGTGAAGGCCTCCCCGCAAGGGTAATCGAGAAAGACTAGAGGCAGTGTCCCGTCGGCGTAAGTACGCAACGGTAAACAACGCGACGTTACGCCGGCACAACAGGCTCGGCGCGCCACCCAGGTGGATTTTTACGGGGAAGGCAGCGTCGATATCACTGCGGCTTACCGGCAGGATCGGCGTCCCGAATGCCCGCGCCATCAGCGCCCCCCGGCTGCACCACACGCTGTTGCCCCGCCCCCACCCGGATCCACCAGGTATTCGACAAGACGGGGGCCGCAAGCGCGCCGTCGTGCGGGTTGGGCTTGATGACGTCACGGACGGAGATCATGGCGCCCGGCGGTGTGCGCCTGGCCGCTTTCTCCTGCGCCAACAGCGTCGGCGCATGGCCCGCGACCGCGGCGGCGATGACGAATGATGTGAGCGATACTGTCCTGTTGCACAGCATGAGCATTCATCCAGCGGGAGATGAAAGGGAGTGTAAGGCCGAAAGCCTAAGGAAGGGAAGTGGTCGTTGAAAATACTGTTGCCAAGGGCTGGGCGACAATGCGAGATCGGTTGGTTTCGCCAGCACTTGCAGGCCCCGACGACGAAGAGCAAGGACGCCTTGAATGAAGACCAATCCGCCTCTGCCGATGGGCTATTCCGAACTGCCGCGTGGCAAGCTCGCCAATGTCGTGACCTGCCTGGAAATGCGCGAGAAGCCCGACGTCAGCGTGCCGGCCCCGGGCGCCCTGCGTTTCGAGCGCTGGCAAGCACCTTCGCTCGACGACTATCGCCAGCTGTTTCGCGAAGTCGGCGAGAATTGGCTCTGGCTGTCGCGGCTGATCATCAGTGACGAAAAGCTCGCAGCGATCATCCATCATCCCGATGTCGAGATTTATACGATCCTGTCGGAAGAAGGCCGCCGGATCGGCCTGCTCGAGCTCGATTTCCGAGAGGCGGGCGAATGCGAGCTGGTGTTCTGCGGCCTCGTTCCCGATGCAATCGGCCAGGGCGCCGGCAAGCTGCTGATCACCCAGGCGGTTGCCCGCGCATGGGCGCGGCCGATCAACCGCTTCTGGCTGCACACCTGCCACTTCGATCATCCGTCGGCCATCTTCTTCTACCAGAAGGCCGGCTTCAAACCCTATGCCTTCCTGGTGGAGGTGATCGACGATCCGCGCCTCTCCGGCCATATGCCGGAGACAGCGGCTCCGCACGTCCCGCTGCTTCGCCCCTGATCGGCAAATCGGTCAGGACCACAAAACAGCGGCGTTATCGATCGTAGCGCCGCCGCATCTCGGCTGCCGCCAAAGGCAGGGCGGCACTCGCGACAGCGCCGAGCGGCAACCGCCGAAGCAATTTGGTCGCGACGAAGGTGACGGCCATGGCACCGGCAAGCTTCGCCCACGGATAAGACCCTAGCTGCTCGTGAGCGCTGGCATCCGCCCATTTGGCATTGGCGCTGACAACCGTCCCCGCCTGCTCCCTTATGACATGAAGCCGGGCGCGCAGATTGTCGACCTCTTCCTGAAGCCGCCGCAGCGATCCTTCCTCGTCGAGCATGTCTTCATCGGCCACGTGATCGTCTTCGAAGACATAATCGGCCGGCGGCCCTTGCTGGCCCTCCTCGGCGGGCGCGTCGGCCTCAAGAGCAGACAAGTGCTCCCGCAACGCGGCCTCCGTCTCAAGACCTTCTACCTTGCCTTTTTTGCCGCTGGCGGCCTCGCTGGTCTTCATCGACGCAGCCGACGACGCGGCCACCGCCGGGTGCTCGCGAAGTTCGTCCGCCGCGATAAACACGTCGGTCTCTCCCGCTTCGTGATCGGGATGCGACACCTCGACATCGACGCTGTCTGCAAGCTCAAGCGCCTGCTCCGCGTTCATGATACCCACGGCCACGCGCCCTTCCTCGGATGTGACGGCGACCTCGACGATGGGGGGGTTCGACTTCTTTTTCACGCCAGTCTTTTTTTCCATGCAAAGTCTCCTTTGGCAGGGAAACACCTGCGGGACTCGATGGGTTCCATGACAGCTCAATCAAATTCGCTGCGACAGACCGTCTCTGGAACGCAGGCTTCCCAATCCCCATATATGTCTGGACCACGGAGCAGATATCGCGACGAACCGCGATCCGCCTTCCGCGATAACCCACACAATGGATTGGAGAAAAAGGATGGCTCAAGCCACACGAACGGCTGCGTCCGAAGGACCCTATGATGCGGTCACGCTTGCCAAGAAGCACCGCATTTCGGTCGAGGACGCCAAGCAGATCATCGAGCAATACGGCGACGATCGCAAAGCGTCCGACAAGGCCGCGCGGCGCATCGCCGTCTGAGATGCAATGCGGCGGCCAGGAAACCCGGCCGCCGCATACGTCAAAAATAGTTTTATAATATCAACGCATTGCCGCCAATTGCGGAATCACATCGCCAAGCGCCTCAACAAGCGCTCGAAGTCGTCAGCAAGAGCTCAATCGAAGCGCAGCTTGCTTTTCTGCTGCCCAGCATCGTCGAAATTGTCGGGATCGAGCCAAGCCTCGTAACCGGCCTTCAGCCTCGGCCAGTCGGCATCGATCATCGCGAACCACGCGGTGTCGCGGTTCTTGCCCTTGGCCACCATATGCTGGCGAAACACGCCTTCCAAGGTAAAGCCGAAGCGCTCAGCCGCCTTCTTCGACGGCTCGTTCGAATTGTTGCACTTCCATTCGAAACGGCGATAGCCGAGCTTGTCGAAGGCAAGCTTGGCGAAGAGATAAAGCGCCTCGGTCGTCACGCGGCTACGCGCGATCGCCGGTCCCCACAAGATGTTGCCGATCTCGATCACCCCATGCGTGGCATCGATGCGCATCAGCGCCTGACGCCCCTCGGCCCGGCCGGTGCGCTTGTCGATGACGGCGAAGAACATCGGATCCGCCGACGCCTCGGCCTTTTCCAGCCACGCCGTAAAGGCTGCCATGTCGGCGGGCGCGTCCTCGAAGAGATAGCGGAAGCGATCGTCGGCGCCGGGCTGCTGTGCCGAAGCGAGCAGGTCGCGCCCATGGCGGCCGGCATCAAGCGGCTCAAGCCTGACATAGCGTCCTTCGAGAGCAATACGCTCCGGGCGCTCCACGCCCTTCCAGTTCGAGAGATCCATCGAAAATTCCCCATTGCGCGATGAAGCGGCCCTGCCTCCTCGACCGAGGGGCCGCTGTATTGATGTGCTGTTTTAGAGGCTGCCGAATTACTTGGCGAGGTCTAATTTGGCCAATGGCAATCTCAGAACCGCCACCGTCACAGCGTGGGCAGAAGCGTGAAGAGTTCCTGGGCGCGGTTGACGCCACGCAGCGCGTGCTGGCCGATCGACATCAGGTCGATCTGCGTGGATGGAACGATCGCCGCGAAGCTTGCCGACATCAGCACCTTGCGCTGCAGCGATCGACAGAGCGACACGATGCGGCTGACCTCATTGACGGCAGGGCCGATGACCGTGAAGTCGAGACGGTCCTTGCTGCCGATATTGCCGTAGAACACATCGCCCATATGCAGGCCGAGATAGACATCGGTCACCGGCCGGCCCTCAATGCGGCGCTGCGCCGTCAGGTCCGAAAGACGCTTGTCGAGCAGCGTCCGCGCCTTCAGCGCCGAAAGGCAGGCCTCGCTCGGCTTCTCGTCCTTGAAGATCGCAAGCGTGCCGTCGCCCATCAGCTTCAGCACCTCGCCGCCAGCCTCCTGCACCGAGGAGATCACCGCATCGGCATAATCGTTGAGCATCGGAATGATTTCTTCCGGATCGACCGTGTCGGAGATGTGGGTGAAATTGGCGAGGTCGGAAAACCAGAGGGCTGCGGAAATCCTGTCGCTGCGCCCGCGCGTGATCTTGCCGTGCAGCACCTGGTTGGCGGCGTCGTCGCCGAGATAGACCTTGGCGATCGTTCCGGCAACACCGCTGACTGTCACGCATTTGACGGCCAATGCCAGACATGGAAGCAGCTCGCGCAGTGCCGCCAGATCCTGCTCCGAAAAGCCGTCGGCCGCGCGGGTGGCGAAATGCGAGAAGAAGCAGTCGATCTCGCCGATCGCTCCCTCATCGCCGAAACGATGCGCCATGGCGACAAAGTCGGTAAAGCCTGCCGCTTTCAATTCGTCGAGAAGATAGAAATCGGCCGCGTCGCCACGGAGGAAGGAGCGGCGAACCTCGTTTCCGCCTTCGACCTCGAGATAGTGAAACGCCGAGCGCAGCCAGTTGTCGGCGAAATTGCCCGCCCCGGCGACGCCATAGGCAGAGACACGCTCGACGGCCTCCAAGGCGTCCCACCTGAACGCGCGACCTTCATAAAGCGGATGCAGCGTATCGATGACGGCGACCGACCGGCCGATCGGGAGGCCGTTCGCGACGCAGCGCTCGCAGAAGCCGTCGAGCAGGTCGGCCTCGGACAGGCCTTTCAGCCCGCTTTGCATCAGCCATGTGGTGATTTCGATGACGTGGCGATCGTCCACGGGTGTCTCCTGATCCCGGATCATTGAGAATATCCGGGCATTCGTAGGTTCAGGCATGCGCGGACGGGCTTAATCCGCGCATGCCTCGTCACAGCCCTTGAAGGACCCGTGGGCCGTAACGTGTTTGGTCATGCGCAAAGTACCGAACCGGATGCCTCACGCCATGGTTAGATCACTCGACGATCGTAACGCTTGCCGTGCGACCGGCGACCAGCGCGGTTTCACCCGGCGCCCCGTCGAGCGTCACCCGAACGGGAACGCGCTGCGCCAGGCGAACCCAGGTGAAGGTCGGCGTGACATTGGCGAGCTGCGCACCCGTATCGCTGCGCTCGCGGTCTTCTATGCCACTGGCAACGCCGGTGACGCGGCCCTTGAGCGGCTTTTCGCTGCCCATGAGATAGACCAGCGCTTCATCGCCAATCTTGATGCGATCGAGCTTGTTTTCCTCGAAATAGCCGGAGATGTAGTAGGAGTCGGTGTCGATCAGCGCCGTCACGGCACTGCCCGCTGTCACGTAATTGCCGGGACGCATCGAGAAGTTGGTGAGCACGCCGTTGACGGGTGCGCGCACGACCGAGCGGTCGAGGTTGAGCTGCGCGGTATCGCGGCTGATGACGGCCTGGTTATAGGTCGCCTCGTCCTGCTGAACCGTGGTCTCCGCCTGCTGGATCTTCTGCCGGGTCACCGAGCTCTCGCCGAGCTTGCGGTAGAGATCGAGATCGCTCTTGGCCATGTCGAGCGCGGCCTTGCTGCTCTCCATCTGCGCCTCGGCCTGGCGCAGCGCCAAAGCAAAGCGAGCCTGGTCGATGCGGAAGATCACGTCACCCTTCTTGACCGTCTGGTTGTCGGTCGCATCGACTTCGCTGACGATGCCGGACACGTCCGATGCCAGGTGAACGACATCGGCGCGAACCTTGCCGTCACGCGTCCACGGGTCGTTCATGTAGTAGTCCCAGAGATGCCAGCCCAGCACACCGGCCAGCGCCACGACGACACCGGTAAGAAGGAAGCGGCCGGAATAAGCGAGAAGCGATTTCATAATGACACCTTGTTCAAAGATAGCGCCAGCGCGCCGAGCAGGCAGAAATACATGGCCGTATCGAAGAGTGGCCGATGCCACACGAGACGATAGAATCCGATGAAGGCCAGGATCCGCCGCAGGATGGAGTTGAGAAAGAAGGCAACAACGGCAATTGCCGCGAGCGTTGGTATGAAGACGCCATAAAGATCGAGTTCCGGTCTCATGCCGCATTCTCCTTTGCGAGTTGTCCGCCGGCCTGAATGGTCGCGTCAGGCATCACGAAATTCGCATCCGGATACAGATTGTAGCGAAGCGATGTGATGGCCCGTCGTGCGCCCTCGACGGCCGATGACGGATTCTGGTTGATGAGGTCGACCAACGATGTGTCGATCGCCTTCAAGAGGCCCTCGCCCGGCTGGGCGTGGCCATGTTTTTGCTTTTGCTGGTAGAGGCCGGCAATTCCCGACAGAACCTCGTCGACATCCTTTCGGCTGTCGCGCGTCAGCAGCTGCCGGTGGCGCTGCAGTTCCATCGTGTTCAGGCCATTGCGCAGATCGCCAAGGATGTCGTTCTGGGCGACGGCGGATTCGACCGGAATGCGCGCCAGGCGCGGTGCAACCAGACCGAAGCGATCCACCATGCGGTAGAGCAACCTTGCGAAGTCAGGGGCATCCGACTTGCGCGCCACTGCAACGATATCCGCCCAGCCGGCGCGCAGCACGCGGTAGGCCGTCCACTCCGCGCCGACGGAGCGCACCAGCACCGTGGTGCCGCAGGCAATCACCAGGCCAACAACCATTGCCATGTTCGAATTCAGGAACGAACTCAGGTCTGGGTTCAAGCGATCCTGCAGGGCCAGCATGTTCGGAAAGTTGACGCCGAAGCCGAGGCCGTAAATCATCAGCGAGGGTTTTGGCATCAGCACGCCGGCCGGAATGAGCACGAGGCCCAGAGCAGCCGCCAGCGGCAGGTAGCCATGCACGAGCGGCAGCAGGCCGAACTCGAAGACGAAGGCCACGGCGACCGCGAAGATCGACACATACATGAACTTCAGCATCATCGGTGCCGGATCGTCCATCGTCGCGAAGATGCAGCAAAGCACGCCCGCCATCATGGCGGCAGCGCTACCCTGTGACCAGCCGGTGAGGATCCAGAGCCCCGCGGCAATGAAGGTCGCCAGCATCACCGAGAGACCCGAATGGATCGCCATGCCGTAGTCGCGGTGGATCGGTGCGCGGTCGAATAGCGTACCGAAACGCTGCCAGCGCAGTTCGCGGCGGCCGCCGGTTTCGATGTCGTCGCGCAGCGCCAGACAGTCGCTCCATATCTGCAGCAGGTCGCGCAGACGGGAGGTGAAATTATGGGCGAGAAGGCCGTTCCATTCCTGCTGCTCGCGGCCTTCCTGCTCGGCCTTTTCCATCAACGCAAGAATTTCCTGCCGCTCGACCTCGCCATAAGGAGCCTCATTCGACAGCAGTTCAGTCACGCGCCTGATCAACTCATTGGCCGAGACGGTGAGCTTGCCGTCGGTCGCCTTGCGGAAGGCATGAAGGAGATCGGCCAGACCGGAGACAACGGGCAGCATGGCGACCATGCGCTGCTGCAGCGTGCGTGTGCGCCCAACCATGTCGCGCAGACCCGACGTGTCGTAGGCAACATGCGTGGTGAAGCTGTGCAGATCGACCGCATCGGCAGCCAGCTTCCGAGCGGCCGCCTGCAGCGCGTCGCTCTTGTCGCTGCTGTTCAGCGTGCTGATGGCGAGTGCCGCGATATCGTGAACCCAGCTATTCATACGTGCGGCGAGCACGGGACCGGCATGGCGCGGAAAGACCAGACGGCTCACAAGCGCAACGCAGATGATGCCGAGCGCGATCTCCTCGACGCGGGCAACCGGATAGGTGAAGGCGGTTTCGGGGTTGGCGACGATCGGAAAACCGGTGAGCGCCGTCGTATAGCCGGCCAGCATGAAGGAATAGCTGCGCGGCGTGCGGTCGAGCAGGCTGACACCAAGGCAGAACGCCATCCAGAGCGCGATCGCCAGCGTCAGAAGCTCCGGTGAATTGACGAGATTGGGCACCAGAATGATGGTCATCGCGCCACCGATGGCGGTGCCGATCAGGCGATAGATCGCCTTCGACGTGCTGGCACCCGACAGCGGGTGCGCGACGATGTAGACCGAGCCAACAGCCCAGTAGGGATTCGTCAGATCGAAGCAAAGCGCGATCAAAAGCGCCAGCATCGCCGCGGTGAAGGTCTTGATGGAGAAAACGACATCCCAGATGCTCGGGGAGATCGGATTGTGGCTACTCGTCATTGTCCTGCGTTCCGGTTATCGCCGCGGTTCGATCCGCGACGGCGCGCAAAACCTCGATAGCGGCATCGACCTGGTCGGGGTCGAGATCGCCAAGGATTTGCTCTCGCAACTTTGCCGCACAGCGCTCGGCGCGCTCGGCGACCGCTGTGCCCTCCCCGGTAAGCTGCACCAGCTTGATCCTCCGGTCCGCCTCGTCGGCGACCCGGCAGATCAAGCCATCATTCTCCAAACTGTCGAGCACACGCACGAGCGTCGGCCCTTCCACCCCGACCCGTTCGGCCAGCACATTCTGCGGGATCCGGTCACCATGCCGGATGAGCGCGATAAGCGGTGCGGCGCTGGCGTCGGAAAGCTTGTGGTCGGTCAAAACGGCGTTGAGCGCACGGCGCCATCCACGCCCGCAGATCATCAGTAAGGGTGCGAACTCGGTCCAGGTCTTCTTCATGTTCGTTGTCATGGAATTAGATAACATCCTATCGATTTGAATTCAATGATATTGGTGCATAGCTGCCATTCGATAGTTAGCGAACTCTTATCCGCCCATTGTCTGGTGATCCCCCTATCAGCGCGCCGAGCCCCCCTGCGCGTAGCTTGCCATGTGAAGTTGCTCCACGACATGGAAAGTAAAAATTAACCATAAGCGATAATAGATTGTTAGCGAACCGCCTTGCGGTCATCGCCTATGGAGATTTCATGCGCCGCATCGCAATTCTTGCCGGATTATCCGTTCTCGCGGGCTGTGTGAGTGGCCCGGATCATGTCCCCCCGGAGATGCCCCTCCCGGCCAAGTTCAATGAAGGCTCTGCCAAGGCCGACGGCGACGTCTCGACGGTCGCCTGGTGGACCGCCTACCGCGACACCCGCCTGAACGGACTGGTGGTCGAAGGTCTCAATGAGAACCTGTCGATCCAGCAGTCGCTGGAGCGCATCAACGCCGCTGCCGGCAATGTCACGGTCGCTGGCGCCGGCGCCCTGCCGAGCCTGGTGGTTGGCGCTTCGCACACCACGAGCGGTTCGCTCGGCTCGCTGGCCGACAGCCGCGCCGCCACCAACACGACCGGCGCCAACGCCAATGTCGGCTGGCTGCTCGACCTCTTCGGCCAGTATCGCCGCTCGAAGGAAAGCGCCCAGGCCTCGCTCGACGCCGCCTACTCGACCGCCGACGTCGCCAAGCTCACCTATCTCCAGGATCTGGTGAACTCCTACATCAACGCCCGCTATTATCAGGAGCGCATCGCGCTCTCCAAGGCCAACCTGAAATCGCGTCAGGAAACCTACGAGCTGACCAAGTTCCAGCTCGATGCCGGTGCAGCCTCGCGTCTCGACGTCGTGCAGGCCGAAGGTCTGGTGCAGTCGACCCAGGCTGAAATCCCGGGTCTGGAAACCAACTTCCGCGTTGCCGCCCACCACATCGCCACCCTGCTCGGCAAGCCGGCCGGCTCGATGGTCGCTGAACTGCAGCGCGGCGGCTCGCAGCCGGTCTTCCGTGCCGGTATCGTCTCCGGCGTTCCGGCCGACCTGATCCGCAATCGTCCCGACATTCGTGTCGCCGAGCGCAATCTGGCCGCCGCCACCGCCAATATCGGCATCGCCATCAGCCAGCTCTATCCGACGATCTCGCTCTCCGGCTCGATCTCGCCGACCTATGTGCGCCCGGTTGGCGCCAATGGCGGCCTGACCAGCTGGTCCTTCGGCCCGACGCTGACGCTCCCGATCTTCGACGGCGGCCGCCTGCGCGCCAATGTCGATATCGCCAAGTCCGACGCCAAGACCCAGTATCTCGCCTGGAAGCAGGCGGTTCTGCAGGCGGTCGAGGAAGTGGAAAACGCGCTGTCGGCGGTTCGCCGCGATGCGCAGACGGTGGCCGCGCTCCGCGCCCAGGTCAAGACGACCCAGGAAACGCTCGATCTGTCGACCGCCAGCTACAAGGACGGCGCCTCCTCGCTGCTCGACGTCCTCGACGCCCAGCGTCAGGTCTCGCTCGCCCAGGCAAGCCTGGCCGCAGCCGTCCAGCAGATGGCAACCGACTACGTCGCGCTCAACGTCGCCATCGGCGGCGGCTACAACCCGGGCGGCAACAACGCCCCGGCCAAGCCGGTCGCCGCAAAGGCAAGCACTGCAAAGGCAGGCTGAGACGACAGCAATTGAGAAAAGCCCCGGTTCGCCGGGGCTTTTTTGAGCACTCGTCGTGTACCATACCGTAAGATACGCCCCTTGCTCATCCGCATCCTGTAAAATCGCTCCCGGTTTCGACTGATCGTCGCAACCGCTCCAGCACCAGGACGAAAACAAGGGAGTGAGGCAATGGGCAAGTTGAAACCGTTATGCGCCGCGCTACTGGCGGGACTGTTCGTGGCGACCCTACCCGATGTATCGTGGAGCACAGAGCAGGCGCAGCAGCGCCGGGCGGGGCGTGACGTCAAACAGACCACACGGCAGAGTGCGCGCGATACGAAGCAGGATTGCCGCGCCGCCAATCAACAAAGCAACGCGGCATGCCGGCAGGACAAGCGGCAGACCAAGCAGAGCGGTCGGCAAACCGCGCGCGACCTGAGATACTGAAACGCCACGGAGACACGCAACGCTCCGCTTCGACGAAGCGCTGCGTACCTCTCTAATGTTGGCAATCACATGCTGGCCTGCACGCTGTGCAAGCCAGCATAAATTCCGTCGCGCGCCATCAGATCCTCATGCCTGCCCTCCTCGACGATCCCGTCAGCGGTTAGCACGAGGATGCGATCGGCGTGGCGGACCGTCGACAGGCGATGCGCGATGCGCGATGACGACGGTGGTGCGCCCTTTGGCCAGCCCGAGCAGCGCCTGCTGCACCGCCCGTTCGCTCTCATTGTCGAGCGCGCTGGTGGCTTCGTCGAAGATCAGGATCGCGGGGTTCTTCAAAAACGCCCGCGCGATCGTCAACCGCTGCCGCTGCCCGCCCGAAAGCCGCACCCCACGCTGACCGATATCGGTGTCGTAACCATCGGCAAGCGCCATAATGAACTCATGCGCATTGGCCGCCCGCGCTGCGGCCTCCACCTCGGCGTCTGTGGCATCCGGCCGCCCATAGCGAAGATTGTCGGCGACCGAGCCCGCGAAGAGATAAACGTCCTGCTGCACCACGCCGACATGTCCACGCAGCGACGACAGCGTCACATCACGGATATCGGCGCCATCAATCAGGATCGACCCGGCCTGCACGTCGTAGAAACGGGGAATGAGCGCGCACAAGGTGCTCTTTCCCACCCCTGACGGACCGACCAGCGCCACGAACTCGCCGGGCGCGATGGTGAAGGACAGGTTCTCGAACACGCCAGTCGTGTCGGCATCATAACCGAAGCTGACATCCTCGAACCTGATTTCACCCTTCGGCGTCGGCAGCGCATGGGCGCCCGGGCGATCGACGATATCGGGCTCGACATCGAGGATCTCCATCGCCCTCACGAAGCCGGTATAGCCCTCCTGCCAGAGCCGCACGAAATTGGCGAGCCGCTGCACGGGATCGACGAGCACGGCGACGCAGAGCAGGAAGGTCAGCAGATCGGCCACCGTCATCGCCGACGACACGATCCTGATGCCGCCGATGACGATGACGAGGATGGTGATGAACTGTGCGAAGCTCTCCGTTCCCACGGAAAACCACGCCTCGCTGCGATAGCCATCGGCACGGCTCGCGAGAAAGCGCTCGTTCTGAACGGCGAAGCGATCCCTCTCCAGTCTCTCATTGGCGAAGGACTGCACGACGCGGATACCAGCGAGGCTGTCTTCCAGCCGCTCGTTGACGCCGGCGATCTGCTGCTTGCTGCGTTCGAGCGCGCGGTTCATGCGGCGGTTGAAATGCAGCGCGTAGGCCACCGCGAGCGGTGTCAGCAACAGGATCAACCCTGCCAGGAGAGGATCGATATAGAAGAGCACCAGCATGGCGCCACCATATTTGAGGATGGCGATCGAGACATCCTCGGGACCATGGTGGAACAGCTCGCCGAGCCAGAGGGAATCGCTGGTGATGCGGCTCATCAGCTGTCCGGTGCGCTGGCGATCGTAGAAGCTGAAGGAGAGCTTCTGGCAATGATCGAACAGCTCCTGCCGGACGGCGGCCTCGATGCGCGCGCCCATCACATGGCCGCGATAGTCGACGAAGAACACCGCGATCATCTGAACCGCCAGAAGCGCCAGCATGACGGCACCGACCTTGAGGATCAGCACGGTGGCCTCCCCCGCATCCGAAATCACGAGAAGGTGGTTGGTGACGATATTGGCGCAGATCGGCAACGCCACGGCGGTCGCCGCGACGAGAATGGCGCAGACGACATCGGCGCAGAGCAACGGCAGATGCGGACGGTAGTAGCTGAGAAACTTGGCGACCCGTGACCGGCGCCGTGCATGTTGATCGGCGGTGGTATTAGGCTCGGAAGTGGTCGGGAGTGGTTTACGGCGCGGCGCGTCTTTTCGCGCGCGGGCGAATTGAATAGACATGAAGCGGAGTGTCCTTGTGAGTGATCGTTCCTTTCGTTCTGGACAGGATCGCTTTCATGACAGTCTCCCTGGACGAGTTTGCGTTCAGCTTCGCGCCATCCTTAACAGATCGATCGCCTGCCCGCAAAGGCCGCTCCGGGCAGAAATTCCGAAAAACACGCTTAACGTGCGTTAACGGCGCGGGCCGCGCGTCGGCCGGCCGTTGGCGGCGCATTCAAGATTCCGATCTGGATCGAGACATTTCAGCCTCTGTTGCCAGCCGTTTTCGGCCCGTCGTTTCGTTCCGCGACAACGCGTCTGTCGCAGCCTGAAACACCCGCAAGCCTTAACCTTACTGGCTAACCAATCCATTAGCATCCTGTTGAAAACGAAGGCGGTTATGGCAATCTTCAGCCATGACAAACATCCGCTCTCCAAGATTCAACGCCGATGATATGGGACGGTCGCGGGAATGCGAAAGCGTCTGCAAAGGGGCGATAACCGAAGTTGTCCGTCGCGCAATCGCGGCGGGATGGCGTGAAGCAGAAATCGCGCTTCACCTGGCAGACGCAGCAGAAGATTATGTCATCTACCTGGCAACCAAGCCGGACCGTCGCCTGAAGGCGGCAAACAACAACTAGTTGCGAATGGGGGCGGCTGACGTCGCCGGAGCAAGGCCTGCTTACGAGGGGAAGCGACCTGCCAGCTCCGAAACATACGCATCGAGACTGCCTGCGGCGCTATCGCCGCACGATGATTTGAGAGCGGCGTCCCACCCGCCGAACAACAGCATGGCCTCTGAAACGAGGCCATGCTGTTTGTCTTTCCGGGCTCAGCCTTGCTGGCTTAGCCTTGCGGCCGGTTTCTGAAGGCCTCGGCTTCCGCGTAGAACTTCTTTTCCCACTCCTTGTGGTTATCCAGTCCTTCGCGGATGAACGGTGTAAAGACGGCGAGGTTCATCAGCGCCCAGTTGACGAAGCGGGCCGGAAACTTCAGCGGCTTGTCGAAGTCGACGAACAGCACCACGCGGGTCTTGTCGGTGTGGTTCCAGGCCTCGTGCTCGTAGGCGTCGTCGAAGATCAGCGCCTTGCCTTCCTGCCAGTGGCAGATCTGGTCCTTGACGCGGATGGCGAGCTTGTCGGCCGGCTCCGGCACGATCATGCCGACATGCAGGCGCAGCACGCCGTTATAGGGACCACGATGCGCCGGCAGATGCTTGCCAGGTTCGAAGATCGAAAACATCGCCGTCTTGAGGCCAGGAATCTTCTGCACGGCGCGCCACGTTTCCGGGCACTGAGCGATGTTTTGTTCCGACTTCACACCGAAGCCGAGAAGGAAGAAGGTCTTCCAACCGGAATCGGTGGAGATCGTCTTCACGTCGGTCGAGATGTCCTGGAAGGTCGGCAGCTCGCTCTGGCGCACCAGCACGCGCTCCAGCTCGGCGCGGATCTTAGGGTAAGCCGCCTCGACCTCTTTCGCCCAGGGGAAAGTGGCGTTGTCATAGACCGGCGGATTGCCAAGCTTGGCATATTTGAAGTTCAGCTTTTCCGCCCAGGCAACGATGCCCATGAAGAACCGTGTCACGGGGCTTGGGCGTCCCATCGGGGCGATGCCCGAGGTGCCGAAGGTCTGTCCCTCGGGTTTGGAATCGGCGGATTTGGGGGAGGAAAGGTCAGCAGTGCTGTCAGTCATGGGTGTTCCAATGCGCGATGCGTAAACTGTCATCTGTCACTCAGGATATGGACATCGCAGCCGATTGCGCAAGTCAGGCCTCCGTGAGGTGAGGTCAAATGTCGCGACCCCGGGGGCCATCTCCCCTGGTGACTGGGGGCTTCCCTCGCATACGACCGGTTTCCACTAAAATCAATGGGAGACGGATTTGGAGAACAGGTTGACCACCAGCACGCCCGCGATGATCAGCCCCAAGCCGATGACAGCGGGCGTATCCAGCCGCTGCTTGAAATAGATGAGGCCGACGCTGGAAATCAACACGATGCCGAGCCCGCTCCAGATCGCATAGGCGATGCCCACAGGGATGACCTTCAGCGTCTGCGACAGGCAGTAGAAGGAGGCGGCGTAGCAGGCGACCATCAGCGCGGTCGGCCAGAAGCGGCTGAACTGTTGCGACAGCTGCAGCGCCGTCGTGCCGATGACTTCGAGCGCGATCGCCGTAAACAGGAGCGCATAGACCGCAACCGGTGCCATGATGGTTTATCCTCTATTCCAGGGAAATTAGCGGGCTGTCAGCTCGACAAGGCGTGCCAGAAGCGCCTGGCGCTGCGTGTCGTCGGAGGCGCCGCCGATCATGTCGGCGAGCCAGAGGCCATCGGCGGCGAAACGCACGATCTGCGCATCGATAGACGAGTCCGTGCCGACATATTCCTCGATCCGCCCGTCGATCCACTCCCCCCAGCGCTGCCGCAGCCGCGGCTCGGCCAGAAGCGCGATCGTCACCTGCGCCCAGTGGCCGGCGTCGTCAGGACTGTCGCGCAGGCCGGCAACGGCATTGAGATAGGCGCGCGTGAAGCGGCCATGCGGCACCGGATCCTCGCGCATGCGCTCGTCGAGATCGGCATCGAAGCGCGCCAGGAGATCCTCGAACAGCGCGTTAAGCAACGCATTCTTGGTCGGGAAATGGTGGAGAAGGCCACCCTTGCTCACGCCTGAGGCACCCGACACGGCATCGAGCGTCACGGCACTCATCCCCTGCTCGTTCGTCAGGCGCGCGGCGACATCCAGCAGCTGCTGGCGGACGATGGCGGGTTGCTTGCGGCGATGATGAGCGTTTGACATGCTGCATAAAGATACCGTCTGGACGGTTTTGTCAAGATACCGTGAAATTCGACCATTGGGTCTGGCGCGAAATGTCGCGCTTGGTGGTGCGGGTTCCGGTTGCGATCGACGCTGTGGCGGTGCATGAAGGAGCAAGCTGTGAGGAGCCGCGCCGTGAGCGAAAACACCATTACACTTTATGAGGCCATCGGCGGCGACGCGACGATCCGGGCGCTGTCGCATCGTTTCTACGAGCTGATGGACACGCTGCCGGAGGCGAGCCACGTTCGCGCGGTTCACCCGCCGACGCTCGAGGGCAGCGAAGCCAAATTCTACGAGTACCTGACCGGCTATCTCGGCGGCCCGCCCGTCTATGTCGAGAAATACGGCCATCCGCGCCTCAGAAGCCGCCACTTCATCGCCGAGATCGGCCCCGTCGAGCGCGACGAGTGGCTTTTATGCTTCCGCCAGGCGCTGGAAGAGACCGTTCCGAACCCGAAGCTGCGCGAGATCATCCTTCCACCGATCGAGCGGCTGGCCGATCACATGCAGAACAAGCAATAGGCCTCCTATAATGACGCTCAATCAGCGCTTCTCGCCGCTTTTCCTGGTGTTCTCGGGCCTCTTCGGCTTTGCCGGCGTGGCGCTGGCCGCAGCCGCCGCCCATCTCGACGGCGACGGACACTTCCTCGCCTCGGCCTCCGCGATGTGCCTCGCCCACGCCCCTGCCCTGTTGGCACTGGCATTGGCGGGCGAAAAGCTGAAGACAGCCTGGCTCGCCGGGCTCCTTATGGGCCTCGGCACGCTGCTCTTCTCCGGCGATCTGGTGACGCTTCGCTTTGCAGGCTCAAGCCTGTTTCCGATGGCCGCGCCCACGGGCGGCTTCGCCATGATGTTCGGCTGGCTGGCAATCGCCGCCGGCGCCATCTTCCGCAACCGCGCCTAAGACCAAGCGGCTTATGACTGCTGCGGGATCCGGCCGAAGCGCAGCAGGTTGCCGTGCGGATCGTGGATGTAGAACTCTTCCATGTTCCACGGCCGCACCGTCATGTCGCTGAGCTTCTCGACGCCGCGCGCCTTGTATTCCGCGTGAAGCGCGCCGATGCCGCCACCGCGCAGATAGACGGATGTGCGCTCGCAGAGCGACCGATCGTCCGTCAGCCAGAAATGCAGCTCCATCTCGTCACGACGCAGGATGAGATAATCCTTGTCCTGATAGACGATCATCTCGAAGCCGAGCCCGCCGCGATAAAAGGACAGCGTCTCGCCGATATCGAGCGACGGCAAAACCGGCAGAACCTCGATACGATCTGGATTGTCAGCCATCATCGCTTAGATCCCGTCCACGACTTGAAAGCCCTCGAACACGGGCGGTCCCTTGTACATCGCCTTGCGGTCGCCGGCATTGCGATGGGCAGCGCGAAACTGCTCGGACTTCGTCCAGCTGAGGAAATCCTCTTCGCTGCGCCAGATCGTGTGCGAGGAAAACAGCGTATAGCCCTCCTCCGCATTCTCCCGACCGCGCAGCAGCCTGAATTCCACGAAGCCGGGCACTTCCGAAAGGCTGGAATCGCGGTTGCGCCAGACGCTTTCGAATTCCGCCTCCGACCCGATCGATACCTTGAAGCGGTTCATTGCGATAAACATGGGAACACTCACGCCTTGCGTTTCCTCTCGGCCTCGGGAGCCTCGAAGGCTATCACATTGCGGCCCTCAAGCGCATCGCGCCCGAGCGGCTTTTCCGGCAATTCGCCCGGCATGCGCGCTTCCCAGATCGGGAACTGCTCGACATTGGGATAGTACCTGCGCCGCTCTTCGCGTTCCATCATCAGCTCATAGAGTTCGGGAACCATGCCATCGCCATTGTGGGCGGCCAGCTTGTGCAGGCCGATCAACGTATACCCTTCCGGGTGTCTATCGCTCATCGGGTGGCGTTTCGCTCGTTCATGGTCGTCAGCGCCCGCTCGAGGCTCGACTTGCTGCCGTTGCGAAGCGGAATGAAGGTCTTGCCGAACTTCTTGCAGCCGGTCTTTACCCTGAGGCACGCATCATGGCTGATACAGTCGATCGGGCAGAAGACGCAGTCGACGGAAGGAAGCACCGTATCGATGCGCGACACAGCCTCGCGCAGCCCGCCATCGTGGTGAATCAGCTCGGCGCCGAAGTTGCTGGCGATCTGGCGCAGATGCGCCACCTGGCAGTCGCGCCCGCCGACATAAAGGAAGCTGCGGCCATCGAGCTTGGAACGTCCGGAGGTATCCTCAACCGTGCTTGTATCCGCACTCACGCGGATTTCCCGGTTAGAACCCTTCTTCGCCTTACGCGCCATTGACCACCCGTTCGTTCATTGATCGGCACACGATTGCTGCGTGTGTGGGTGGACCTTAGTAAACTTGATTTTTATAGTAAAGTATAAAGTTGATTATTATGATCATATTTTCTCAAGGGCCCGATTTCATCATCGGGCCGCTTGCTGTCAGCGGCCCGTCGTGACCTGCACTTCCTGGGTGAAGGTCCAGATCGGCTTGCCCCATTCGGCCGGCAGCGGCGGGAATGGTGCTGCGCGGCGAACGCCATCGACCACGGCGGCGTCGAGTTCGGGAATGCCCGAGCTGCGCGCAACAGACAGGCTGCTCACGCCGCCAGAGCCGTTGATGCTCAAGCGGATGCGAACGCTCATCGCGGCATTCATCCGCCGGTATTCGGAAGGCACGCGGACGGACCGCCTGATTTTCGATTGCACCTTGCCCGGATAGTTGGCGACAGCGGCACTGCCGGAGCCGCCGCGATTTCCGGCGCTACGCGAATCCTGGTCGGAGGCCTGGTCAACGCCATCGGAAGCGCCGCGTCGGCTATCCTGCTTGTTCTCGCCCTGAGAGCCTGAACGTGTGACAACCTTCTTCGGCGGCTGCTTCTTCTCTACAGGCTTCGGCTTTTCCACCGGCTTCTGCGCAACCGGCTTCGGGTCCGGCGTCGGCACGGTCTCCGGCTCAGGCGGAATTTCCGCTGTCTCGGTCGGCTTAACCGGTGCCACATCCTCAGGCGTCGCAGGCGGCGTCTCGGTTACCTCCGGCTGAACCTCCGTCGGCACCTCGGTTGCCATCGGCTGAACGACCGAGGTCTCGGCCGGCACCTGCGATGTCAGCACCTCAGGCTCGACCGCCGTCATGTTCTCAGGCGAGACCCGCGTGACTTCCTGCGTTGGCGCAACAGGCTGCGGATCGACTGGCTGGGCGTCGGGCTGAACCTCTGTCGGCTGCTGCGCGGTTTCGGGCTGCACCTGTTCCGCCACGATCTCTTCCGGCTGCGGCTCGGCCGTCTCCTCACCCGACGATGCCTGATCGAGATCCGAATCGCCGAGCATGATCACGCTCACCGTCTCGCCCGCCTCTTCCTCCGGCTGCTCCGGAGTGACGACGACGCCGACGATAAGGGCGATGGCGAGCGCGCTATGGAAAATGAAGGAACCGATGCAGGCGGCCGTCACGCCGAGCTTGCCGCGATGCGGCCGGGTGGCCGCCGGCATCTCGACGCTCGCATCCATCAGCGGCGCCGCCGCGTGGCCGCTGCTCGCGCTGCGCGGATCCTGCGGGAAGGACGAGATTTGCGCCTGGCGCGTATAGTGCAGAACAGCCTCGGCGGCCGGCTGGCGCGCCACGTTGCGAAGATCCGACAACTCGTGGCCGGGATGCATGCCCGGATTGTTGTCGTTCACACCGCCATCGGCGACCGCCTCGTCGAAGAGAACCTGTCTCGCCTTTGATCTCGCTGAAACCACCATTTTGGACGCCTTGTACCGCTGCAACGGAAGAGGCCGGGGCTACCCCCGGCCGTCACTCAACCTTCGAAAGGAATGGAAACCTGGGAGCGGGTCACCAGACCCTTCATGCACTCACCCTTGTCGGGGCCTTCGCACGCCGGCGTGTCATTGATCAGCAGCCGCGTCACCGCCTCGCATTTCACGTTCGGCATATCGAACTGCCGCACCCGCTTCTTGCCCTGCGGCAGATCGCGGAAATCGAGAACGGTGATCTTGTCGACGGCGTTCTTGTCGTTGAAGAAGGCAAGCTCGAAGGACACTTTGGTAATCGCTTGCGGCAGCGTGTTCAGCGCCACGAAGGTCATCATGCAACCCTTCTGCGAAGGCGCCAGCGCGTTGAGCTCCACATCGAGCGCCGCCTTCGGCGCGGCCGCCGCGGCGGGCTCCTGCGCATAGGCCTGGATCGCGCCCGAAAGGACCAGGGAGCCGGCCGCCAAAAGCGTTGCAAATCGGGTGACCGGCCTCGTGACTACCATTGCGTCTCTCCACTGAAATTCTGAAACTTGACTTACAAAGTCCGCTATTGCGTCTTTAGAAAATGATGACTATGAAAGTCAAGATAATTGTAGGTCGCAAGGGCATTTTTGGCCCACCTAAAGAAGCAAAAAAGCCAACGAAATGATGGTCGATAAGCCGGACACACTGAAGCAAACGCTGTTGGCGCGCGACGCCGTGGCCGAGGTCCGAATCCTGGAGAGCAGCGAGATCTTTCGCGGCGCCAACGAGATCGTCATTCGCCACGACGGCGCCTTGTACCGGATGAAAATCACCCGCCAGGGCAAGCTAATTCTGAATAAGTAGGGGTAGACATATGACTGAGAACACCAAGCCGTCGCCGGCCGAGATCCGCGCCTTCCGCGCCGAAAACCCGAAGATGCGCGAGCGCGATATCGCCGCCCAGCTCAAGGTTTCCGAAGCAGCGCTCGTGGCCGCAGAAGTCGGCATTTCCGCCATCCGCATCGACGGAAGCGCGATCAAGCTCCTGGAGCGCGTCGCCGAACTCGGCGAAGTCATGGCGCTCTCGCGCAACGAAAGCGCCGTCCATGAAAAGATCGGCGTCTACGAAAACATCAAGACCGGTGGCCAGGGCGCCATCGTGCTTGGTGAAAACATCGACCTGCGCATCTTCCCGAGCCGCTGGGTCCACGCCTTCGCGGTCACCAAGAAGGATGGCGACCAGGAGCGCTTGAGCCTGCAGTATTTCGACAAGGCCGGCACCGCCGTCCACAAGGTTCACCTGCGCCCGGCCTCCAACGTCGAGGCCTATCACTCTATCGTGAACGACCTGAAGCTCGAGGACCAGTCGCAGGACTTCGTCGCCGACGATAGCAGGACGGTGGCCGACGAGAGCGGCAGCGTCACCAAGGATGAGCTCCGCGACCACTGGAGCAAGATGACCGACACGCACGAGTTCTTCGGCATGCTGCGCAAGCTGAAGATCGGCCGCCAGGCCGCCGTGCGCACCGTTGGCGACGACTTCGCCTGGCAGCTCGACAACACCGCAACCGCAGAGATGATGCACGCCTCGGTGAAGTCCGGCCTGCCGATCATGTGCTTCGTCGGCAATGACGGCATCGTCCAGATCCACTCCGGCCCGATCTTCAACATCCAGCCGATGGGTCCGTGGATCAACATCCTCGATGAGACCTTCCACCTGCACCTGCGTCAGGACCACATCGCCGAGACCTGGGCCGTGCGCAAGCCGACCAAGGATGGTCACGTCACCTCCGTCGAGGTCTACGGCGCCAATGGCGAAATGATCATCCAGTTCTTCGGCAAGCGCCACGAAGGCTCCGCGGAGCGCGCCGACTGGCGCGACATCGTCGAAAGCCTGCCCAAGGCGACCAGCGTAGCGGCGTAAGCCGAAGGAGATGACGATGCCGAACCACAATCGCGGTTCATCCAAGACGACATCCATGCTGCGGGGCCTCATGGCCCTGCCGCTGGCAGCCTCGCTTCTCGCCTTCTCGCCGGCTGCCCATGCCGAAGACAAGATCGACAGCACCCGCCTGATCTCGATCGGCGGCGACCTCACCGAGATCATCTATGCGCTCGGCGAAGAAAAGCACCTGATCGCCCGCGACACGACCAGCCTGTTTCCCGAACAGGCCCTGAAGCTGCCCGATGTCGGCTACATGCGCGCGCTGTCGCCCGAAAACATCCTCGCCATGAACCCGACGGCGATCGTTGCCGTCGAAGGTTCCGGCCCGCCGGAAGCGCTGACGGTGCTGCGCAGCGCCAGCGTGCCCTTCGAGACGGTGCCGAACGCCTATACGCGCGACGGCATCCTCGCCAAGATCGACAGGGTCGGCGCACTCCTCGGTGTCGAGCCAAAGGCCGCCGAACTGCACAAGCAGGTCGCGACCGATCTCGATGCCGCGATTGCCGACGCTGCCAAGCATCCGGAAAGCGAACGCAAGCGCGTTCTCTTCATCCTCAGCATGCAGGGCGGCAAGATCATGGCTTCGGGCACCGGAACGGCGGCCGATGGCATCATCAAGCTCGCCGGCCTGGTCAACGCCGTCGGCACCTTCCCGGGCTACAAGCCGCTGACCGATGAGGCGATCATCGAAGCCAAGCCCGACGTCATCCTGATGATGAACCGTGGCGACGGCGCAGGCACCAAGAACGAGGACCTGATGAGCCAGCCGGCGCTGGCGCTGACGCCTGCCGTGCAGAACAAGGCGATCATCCGCATGGACGGCCTGCACCTGCTAGGCTTCGGACCGCGCACCGCAAGCGCCGTTCGCGAACTCACCAAGGCGATCTACGGGGGCTGACCATGGCGGTAGTGAACGACATGGACGGACGTCGCATCGTGTTTTCGGCCTCGGGGATGCGTGAGCGTCACCGGGCCGGTGACCGCTCGCTGCTGGCACTGGCGGTCATCGCGCTGCTGGTTGTCGGCTCCGTCCTGTCGTTGCTGTTCTCCGTCACGACGGGCGCCTCGGATGCGTCCTTCCTCGACGTGATCGCCAATGTCGCCGGATCGGATGATGCGCTCAGCATGCGCGACCGCATCATCATCTTCGACATCCGCATGCCGCGCGCCATCCTCGGCTTCCTCGTCGGCGGTTCGCTGGCGGTGTCGGGCGCCGTCATGCAAGGCCTGTTTCGCAACCCGCTGGCCGATCCCGGCCTCGTCGGCGTCTCCTCCGGCGCCGGCCTCGGGGCGGTTGTCATGATCGTGCTCGGCGGCGGCTTCGTCGCGCCGCTCTACGTCCTGCTCGGCATCTACGCGCTTCCATTCGCAGCCTTCGCCGGCGGCCTCGCCACCACGCTGCTCCTCTACCGCATCGCCACCAGCAACGGCCAGACCTCCGTCGCGACCATGCTGCTTGCCGGCATCGCGCTCGGCTCGCTTGCCGGCGCCATGACCGGCCTGCTCGTCTACATGGCCAACGACCAGCAGCTGCGTGACCTCACCTTCTGGGGCATGGGCTCGCTCGCCGGCTCGACCTGGACCAAGATCGCCGCCGCCGGCCCGATCATCATCCTGTCCTTCATCGTCGTCCCCTTCCTCGCCAAGGGCCTCAACGCCATCACGCTCGGCGAAGCCGCGGCCTTCCACATGGGCGTTCCCGTGCAGCGGCTGAAGAACATCGCCATCGTCACCGTCGCGGCTGCGACAGGCGCCTCTGTCGCCGTCAGCGGCGGTATCGGCTTTGTCGGCATCGTCGTGCCACATGTACTGAGAATGGCGATCGGCCCCGATCACCGCTATCTCCTGCCGGCCTCGGCCCTGCTCGGCGGTTCGCTGCTGATCTTCGCCGACGTGATCGCCCGCACCATCGTCGCGCCCGCCGAACTGCCGATCGGCATCATCACCGCGGCCGTCGGCGGCCCGTTCTTCCTCTGGATCCTGCTGCGCCAGCGTTCCCGCCTTGCCCTTTGAGTATCTGCCATGATCGAAGTCTCCGGCGTCTCCGTCCGCCTGTCGGGCAAAACCATCGTTGAAGACGTCGGCTTCACCGCCGCCTCGGGCAAGCTGACGGCGATCGCCGGGCCGAACGGCTCCGGCAAGACGACGACGATGAAAGCAGTATCCGGCGAACTGCCCTATAACGGCTCGATCTGCATCAACGGCGAGGACGTGCGCGGGCTGCAGCCATATCAGCTGGCGGCCGTGCGCGGCGTGCTGCCCCAGGCAAGCAACATCTCCTTCCCCTTCACCGTCCGCGAAATCGTCCGCATGGGCCTGACCTCGGGGCTGAACCGCAATCCCGAGCGCGCCGAGCAGACGGCAGCCAAGGCGCTGTCTTCGGTCGATCTCGACGGCTACGAAGGGCGCTTCTACCAGCACCTCTCCGGCGGCGAACAGCAGCGCGTGCAGCTTGCCCGCGTGCTCTGCCAGATCTCCGAGCCCGTCGTCGACGGCAAGCCGCGCTGGCTGCTTCTCGATGAGCCGGTCTCGAGCCTCGATATCAGCCACCAGCTGACGATCATGCGGCTTGCCCGCGCCTTCTGCGATGCCGGCGGCGGCGTCATCGCCGTGATGCACGATCTCAACCTGACGGCGCTCTTCGCCGACCAGATCATTCTCATGCAGCAGGGCGGTCTCGCGGCCGGCGGCACGGTGCATGAGGTGCTGACCGACGAGACCATGCACTCGGTGTTCGGCTGCCCGCTGCGTATCAACAAGGTGCCCGACGACGGCACCCCATTCGTGCTTGCCCACAGCGCCGTCGGCGGCTGATCACGCGCGGAACCTTTTGGCCACAACCCGCGTTAAGCCATTGATTTGGGTCATTGCCGGGCATCTGTGTTCATGCAAGCTTGCGTTCTGATCCTGTGTTTAACCAGGCGGTGCGAAACCGCGCCGTAACAATGGAGAAAACCATGGCATCTTTCCTTCAGTCCGGCCGTCACCGTCGCAATGGCAGCGCCGCTCTCCACAATATCGAGGCAACGGTCGAGGACCAGATCGCGTCCCTTCAGGATGAAATCGCGTCGCTGACGAAGATGATCAGCAAGAACTCGCGCAAGCAGAGCGAAAAACTCAGCGCCCAGGCAGCTTCCGGCTACGAAGATCTGGTTGCCCGCAGCGAGGACTTGCTGCGCGACCTGCAGGATGGTTATCTGCGCGGCGCTTCCGAAGTGCGTGACACCGTTCGCAGGCACCCGGTCGCCACCATCGGCGCTGCTGCCGCATTCGGACTGGTCGTTGCCCTCCTGGCACGACGCTAAGGAGGCTAGATGCTGTTCCCGATCCTCAGCCTCCTGGTAGGCACGAGTGTTCACCGCACCGTTGCGCGCACTAAGCGCAACGGTATTTTCATTGCCATCGCCGCTATTTTCGTGCTGACCGCCTATGCGCTTGCCGTCACAGCCGGCGCGATCTGGCTTGCCGGCATTTACGGCGCCGTCGGAGCAGCACTCTTTCTGGCGGCATGTGCGCTTCTGATCGCCATCATCGTGATGATCGTCATGATGGTGATGAACGCTCAGGAAGCTCGGCGCGCCAGGGAACGCAAGCAGGCGTTCGAAACGGCCGCCGCGGCCAGTCTCGGCATCATCCGCTCGCAGCCGCTTCTGACCGCCGGCGTTATTGCCGCCATGGTCGCCGCCAATCTCTTCACATCGAAGGATCGCGACTAAGGGTATTGGCAGCTTCGCTGAACGCATAAAAAAACCGGCGCCCGCAAGGGTCAGCCGGTTTTTCCTTGTCCGTTCAATGCAATCTCAGAACGCGAATGCCTTGGAGGTCAGCGGTGACGAGGTCGCATCCGGTCCGAAATCGGCTTCGCCGGTGATCTGAAGCATTTCCTGCAGCCGCTGGCGGGCGCGGTTGACGCGGCTCTTGATCGTTCCGACCGCGCAGCCGCAGATTTCGGCCGCTTCCTCATAGGAAAAGCCGGATGCGCCGACCAGAATGATCGCTTCGCGCTGGTCGCTCGGCAGTTGCTCGAGCGCCTTCTTGAAGTCTTGCAGATCAAGCGCGCCATATTGCGACGGGTGCGTTGCCATGGATTCCGTGAACAGGCCGTCGCTGTCCTGGATCTCGCGACCCGCCTTGCGCATCTGGCTGTAAAGCTCGTTGCGCAGGATGGTGAAGAGCCAGGCCTTCATATTGGTGCCCATCTCGAAGTGGTCCTGCTTGGCCCATGCCTTCATGATGGTGTCCTGCACGAGGTCATCGGCGCGGTCATGACGACCGATCAGCGAGATGGCGAATGCGCGCAGGCTTGGGAGAGCCGAAAGGAGCTCGCGTTTGAAGCTTGGTTGCTGCTTGTCCATAGATCAACCTTCACTTCGCTGCTTTGGCCGAGGCCATTTCGGCCTGGTCGAGCTTTTCGAGGAGATCGAGGAAACGATCGGGAATCGCTTCTTCCTGAACGGCAGCGTAAAGCGACCTCAAACGCACCCCGATCTGGCTGTTGGGATCCATGATGTCGCTTGCACGTAACTCAGCGCGTTGGCCGTCTATGTCTTCGTTGTTCCGGCTTGTCATTAACTTTTCACTTCTTGTCCGTTGTCTCTAAGCCTCGCGTACCGCTGCGGGAAAACCTTCATTCCGGTCCCCCGCCGCCTCGGTCGAATTCTCGCCGGACAACCCTCTCGGAATGCATGTCGTGTCGCAGGTCAGTTTACGATGAGCCCCTTCTCGTGGGCAGTAGAATGCGCGGTGGTAAAAAAAGTTCCTGATCATCTGGAACTTTTTTCCGGTAGTGTGCGTTCTCGATGCACTGGAGCTGTTTTTCGGCCCTGCTTATGGGAGCTTTCTATGACACTTTCTACTCGAATTGCGCCGCACCTTCCTTATCTGCGCCGCTATTCACGGGCGTTGACCGGCACACAGACATCAGGCGACGCGTATGTTGCCGCAGTGCTTGAGGCAATCATTGCCGACATATCCATTTTCCCTGACACATCGAACGACCGCGTCGCACTCTACAAACTATTCACGACGCTGTTTGGTTCCTCGACGGTGCAGATTCCAGAGCCCTCCTCCCCCTACGCCTGGGAGCAGCGCGCCACCATCAACCTCGGCAAGGTCTCGCCGCGCGCCCGCCAGGCCTTCATCCTGGCCTCGGTCGAAAACTTCCGCGTCGGCGAAATCGCCGAGATCCTCGACAGCGAGGAGAGCGAAGTGGCGACCCTGCTCGACAGCGCATCGCGCGAAATCTCCCGCCAGGTCGCGACCGATATCATGATCATCGAGGACGAACCGCTGATCGCCATGGATATCGAGCAGATGGTCGAAAGCCTCGGCCACCGCGTCACCGGCATCGCCCGCACCCACACGGAAGCCGTGGCACTCTACAACAAGACCAAGCCGAGCATGGTTCTCGCCGACATCCAGCTTGCCGACGGCAGCTCGGGTATCGACGCGGTCAACGACATCCTGAAGACCTCGAGCGTTCCGGTGATCTTCATCACCGCCTTCCCCGAGCGCCTTCTGACCGGTGAGCGTCCCGAGCCGACCTTCCTCGTCACCAAGCCATTCAATCCTGACATGGTCAAAGCTCTGATCAGCCAGGCGCTTTTCTTCAACGAAAGCACGAAGGCAGCCGCCTGAAGCTATATTTCAGCCATTGCGGAACAATGCGAAAGGGGGAGCGTTCCAGTCCATCTGTAGCGCTCCCCGGATATTAAGATTTTATCTAGCGCTTGCCTCTAAAAAGAAGCGGTGGGCGGACTTCAGGGTCTGCTGGCGGCATAAACGGATTGAAGGAAAGGCGGCTGGGTGAAGAGGACTGGACCATTGGCCGGCACGCCCTTCGCATTGGAAGGCAAAGAGCTCTTGATGGAGCGGGCGCTCGCAAGCGCCGGCATCGCCGTTGTCTATCAGGACCCCGATCTCGGCATCGTCTACGCCGAGAACCTCCCCGCGCATCTTGAACACGCTGTTCCCCCCGGCGGCAGCGATGCCGACATGTTCGGCGAGGTCCACGCGCGCAATCTCGAAACACTGAAGCGCAAGGTGCTGGAAACCGGCACGCCCGCCAGTACCGAGGCCGACATCGCCATCGACGGCGAGATGCGTACCTACGAAATCAAGGTGCAGCGCGTCACGCTCGGACACGAGGTCGGCCTGCTGTCGATCATTACCGAAATCACTGAGACCAGACACCGCGAGAAGGTGCTAAAATCGCTTCTGCGCGAGCTCTCGCACCGCTCGAAAAACCTGCTTGCCATCATCCAGGGCATCGCCACGCAGACAGCCCGCAACACGCTGTCTCTCGACAGCTTCCTGGTAAAATTCCGCGGCCGGCTACAGTCGCTGTCGAACTCGCAGGATCTCATCACCGATAGCAGCTGGCGCGGCGCCTTTCTCTTCGAACTCACCCGCAAGCAGTTCGCCCCCTATTGGCCGGAGAGCGCCGGCCCCCTGCCCGTCACCGGGCTCAATGTTCACCTGACGCCAAACGCGGCGGTTCATGTCGGCCTTGCGTTGCACGAGTTGATCGTCAATTCGGCGACCTTCGGCGCCATTGCCGGCGGCGCACCCGCGATAGCGCTCGACTGTCAGGAAACCATGCACGGCGACCGCAAGGCGATCAGCTTCACCTGGACCGAAACGCTACCCAACGACGAAGTCCACGAATTCAGCGACAACAGCTTCGGCCGCATCGTGCTCGAGCGCGTCGTGCCCTCATCGGTCAACGGCAAGGCCGATCTGCGGCTGACACCGGGCCGCATCGAGTATCACCTGCTGATCCCCGACACGGAATTCGAGATCCTGAAGCGCGCGCCGCAACAAGTCGGCGGCGTCTGACCGTCACCACCTGACATTCCATCGATTTTTACTGAATACCGCACACAAGAAAACAGCCAGTGCGAGGGCGGCGCACCGGCTGTTTTCACTCACCGGGAGGGGACCGTGAGTGTGATCCGAAGGTGGTTTGGGGGCGCGCATTTTTGGGTCGATGCGATCACCATTCGGATATCGCCATAACGGGCTATGCGAGGAATGGTTCCCGCTCTTCACGAAAAATCTCTGATTTTTTCAATTATTCTTCCGCTGTGAAGATCGGCGCGGCCGCAAGCGCCCGTCGAGCAACTTGACAGCAATCAACTCAAAATCGAAAAGCCGTTCTAAAACAGCAGGATACGTCTTCTTCAAGCCCGCCTCATGCTAAAATTTTACCGTTTGATAAATTTTTTATGCTGAGTTACGCTTCGTTCCACTGGCCGTTTACCTATAATGAGGGAACTTCAATGGAACGTCTGGACACTGGGATTCATGCTGGCCGGCTTTCGCCCGCCGAGTATGACAAGAATTTCGCCGATCTTCACCCGCGCCTCGACAAGCACGAGGCTCTGGTCGCCTCCGACCGCTGTTATTTCTGTTATGACGCGCCCTGTATGACGGCCTGTCCCACCGCCATCGATATCCCGCTCTTCATCCGACAGATATCGACTGGCAATCCCCTCGGCTCCGCCAAGACCATCTTCGACCAGAACATTCTGGGCGGCATGTGCGCCCGCGTCTGTCCCACCGAAGAGCTCTGCGAGCAGGCCTGTGTGCGCAACACGGCCGAGGAACGCCCCGTCGAGATCGGCCGCCTGCAGCGCTACGCCACCGATGCGGCGATGCAGGCCGGCAAGCAGTATTACACCCGCGCCGCCGCATCAGGTAAGAAGATTGCCGTCGTCGGCGCCGGCCCGGCCGGCCTTGCCGCCGCGCACCGTCTCGCGGTCAAGGGCCATGAGGTCGTGATCTACGACGCAAAGCCGAAATCCGGCGGCCTCAACGAATACGGCATCGCCACCTACAAGTCCGTCGACGGCTTCGCGCAGAAGGAAGTCGACTATGTGCTGTCGATCGGCGGCATCGAGGTCAGGCACGGGCAGTTGCTCGGCCGCGACTTCCAGCTGGCCGACCTGCAACAGCAATATGACGCCGTCTTCCTCGGCATCGGCCTATCGGGCGTCAACGCGCTCCGCGTCGAGGGCGAAAACCTCGCGGGCGTCGATGACGCGGTCGATTTCATCGCCGCGCTGCGTCAGACCGACAACAAGGCCGACATCGCCATCGGCCGCCGCGTCATCGTGCTCGGCGGCGGCATGACCGCAATCGACGCGGCCGTGCAGGCAAAGCTGCTCGGCGCCGAGGAAGTGACCATCTGCTACCGCCGCGGCAAGGAGCACATGAACGCCTCCGAATTCGAGCAGGATCTGGCGACCTCCAAGGGCGTCATCATCCGCCACTGGCTGGCGCCGAAGGCGATCCTTGCGCAGGACGGCAAGGTCGCGGCCCTGGAGGTCGAATACACCACGCTGTCGGAAGGACGCCTGGCGACCACGGGCGAAACCGGCGTCATCGCCGCCGACCAGATCTTCAAGGCGATCGGCCAGGCCCTCGTCTCGTCAAGCCTCGGAAGCCTGCGTCTGGAATCCGGCCGCATCGTCGTCGATGCCGAAGGCCGCACCTCGCTTGACGGCGTCTGGGCCGGCGGCGACTGCGTCTTCGGGGGCAACGACCTCACAGTCTCGGCCGTCGCCAATGGCCGCGACGCCGCCGAATCCATTCACCGCATGCTGGCCGCCGATGCGCCGCCGGCCGTTGCCGTCGCCTGAAGGGGAGAGTGAACCATGGCTGATCTCCGCAACAATTTCGTCGGCATCAAATCGCCGAACCCCTTCTGGCTCGCCTCGGCGCCGCCGACAGACAAGGCATACAACGTCGAGCGCGCCTTCAAGGCGGGCTGGGGCGGCGTGGTCTGGAAAACGTTGGGCGAGGAAGGCCCGCCCGTCGTCAACGTCAACGGCCCGCGCTACGGCGCGATCTGGGGCGCCGACCGCCGCCTGCTCGGCCTGAACAACATCGAGCTCATCACCGACCGCGACCTCTACACCAACCTGCGCGAAATGAAGCAGGTGAAGATGAACTGGCCGGACCGCGCGCTGATCGCCTCGATCATGGTGCCCTGCGAGGAAGAGAGCTGGAAGGCGATCCTGCCGCTGGTGGAAGAGACCGGGGCCGACGGTATCGAGCTCAACTTCGGCTGTCCGCACGGCATGTCCGAGCGCGGCATGGGGGCCGCCGTCGGCCAGGTGCCTGAATATATCGAGATGGTGGTGCGCTGGTGCAAGCAGTACACCCGCATGCCCGTCATCACCAAACTGACGCCCAACATCACCGATATCAGGAAGCCGGCCCGCGCCGCCAAAGCCGGCGGCACCGACGCGGTGTCGCTGATCAACACGATCAACTCGATCACCTCGGTCAATCTCGACACCTTCTCGCCGGAACCCTCGATCGACGGACGCGGCAGCCACGGCGGCTATTGCGGTCCAGCGGTCAAGCCGATCGCGCTCAACATGGTGGCCGAGATCGCCCGCGATCCGGAAACCCAGGGCCTGCCGATCTCAGGCATCGGCGGCGTCACCACCTGGCGCGACGTGGCCGAGTTCCTGGCGCTCGGCGCCGGCAACGTGCAGGTCTGCACGGCGGCGATGACCTACGGCTTCAAGATCGTCCAGGAGATGATCTCCGGCCTCTCCGACTGGATGGACGCCAAGGGCCACCGCAACCTCGACGACATTACCGGCCGCGCCGTGCCCAATGTCTCCGACTGGCAGTATCTGAACCTCAACTACATCGCCAAGGCCAAGATCGACCAGGACGCCTGCATCAAGTGCGGCCGCTGCCACATCGCCTGCGAGGACACATCGCACCAGGCGATCACGCAATTCGTCAACGGCGTCAGGCACTTCGAGGTGATGGAAGACGAATGCGTCGGCTGCAACCTCTGCGTCAACGTCTGTCCTGTCGAGAACTGCATCACCATGGAGCAGCTTCCCTCCGGCAGCCTTGATGAGCGCACCGGCAAGACCGTCGACCCCAACTACGCCAACTGGACGACGCACCCGAACAACCCGATGGCCCGGCAGGCCGCGGAGTAAGGCGAGCATCTGAACCCATACCGTGAGACCACACGCTCACGGTATGGGTCACCGCTTCATTCATGAGGCCGCGAGATCCTGGCGATGCCGATCACCGGTATTTTAGCAATAGTATACATAAGATACTAAAGCGCCCCTGCTACAACCTTAAGAGGTTTTCGGGGCAGATCATGAAGTTTCCAATTATCGTCGCATTATGCGCAACAACCTCATTTCTTGCCGCCGGTGGTTACACCGTGGTGCCTCAGGCGCTGAGCTTTACTCAGGGAACGACAGCCGCCAAGCCGATGATCATCGACAACGGCGTGATCGTTCAGCGGGGGACCTCTTGCAACATCAAGGGTAACATCAGCATCAACTCGGGCGAACGCATCTATCACGTTCCGGGCCAGCATTATTACGCAGCCACGAAGATCTCGCCGCAATATGGCGAGCGGTGGTTCTGCTCCGAAGCAGAAGCGCGCGCCGCAGGCTGGCGCAAGGCCAGCTATTGATCACGGCCGCCAGCGGCATCATACGCCCCGGCTCGCATCCGTAACGCCACCCGAAAACACCTTCCGATAAGCCCCCGGGCTGGTCCCCAATCGGCGGCGAAAATGATGCCGCATCGTTGCCGGCGTTCCGAAACCGCAGGCGGTGGCGATGTCGTCGAGCGATGCCTCGCCCTCCCGCTCCAACAGTTCGCGCGCATGTCGCAGCCGCTCGATGAGCAACCATTCGCCGACGCTCGAGCCCGTCGTGGCCTCGAAGCGGCGCTGGAAGGTGCGCTGGCTCATCCCCGCCTTGGTCGCAAGCAGGCTGATCGGCTGTTCCTCGTTCAGCCGCGCCCGCATCCACTCGATGAGCGGCCCGAGCCGCACGCCTTCGCGCGGCTGCGGCACGGGAGCGCGGATGAACTGCGCCTGCCCGCCCTCGCGATGCGGCGGCACGACGAGTCGCCGGGCGACCGAATTGGCCGCCTCCGCGCCGAAATCGCCGCGCACCACGTGCAGGCAGAGATCGATGCCGGCGGCACTGCCCGCCGCCGTCAGCATCCGCCCCTCGTCCATGTAGAGCACATCGGCATCAAGCCCGATCTCGGGATAGCGCTCGGCGACGGAGGCGACATAGCGCCAGTGCGTCGTCGCCCGTTTGCCTGCCAGCAATCCCGAGGCGGCCAGAACCGCTACGCCCGAGCATAGCGACATGATACGCGCCCCGCGCCCATGCGCCGCTTGCAAAGCCTTTATCAGCCCATCAGGCACCGGCGCATCGATCGCCCGCCAACCGGGGACGACGATCAGATCGGCATCCTCGAGATCTTCGAGACCACCATCGACGGTCACGCTCAGCCCACCGGCCGCGCGAAGCGGGCCGGGTTCGACGCCGCAGGCGCGAAAGCGATACCAGTTCGACCCCATCTCCGGCCTCGGCAGGCCGAAGACTTCGTAGGCGATGCCGAATTCGAACGTGCACAGGCCGTCATAGACGAGCACGGCGACTTTGGGTCCTGATAGTGCGGCAATATTTGGCATGATCTTTACGCCAGTCGTCATTATGGCCAGTTTCGCCAACACCTATCATCGCGCATCTTCGCCGGCAACAGCAACGATAGGAGACACCGATGACCGATATGATCGCCGAACAGCAGCCCGCAGCCCACCCCGCGGCACCAAGCTACGTCGCCGAAACCCCGGCCGCGGCACCCGAGGCGATCGCCGCCTATTACGCCCGCAAGCTCGCCTTCGAGACCGACTGCTGGGACGTTCACGCCTCGCTCGCGTCAGGACGCATCGACTTCGTCCTCCTCGACGTCCGCTCTCCCGCCATGTTCGCGCGGTCGCATGTACCAGGCGCCCAGAACCTGCCACACGGCAAGATGACCGCGCACCGTATGTCCGCATGGCCATCCGACACACTCTTCGTCGTCTATTGCGCCGGCCCGCATTGCAACGGCACCGACAAGGCGGCCCTTCGCCTCGCAAGGCTTGGATACCAGGTCAAGGTGATGATCGGCGGCATGACCGGTTGGGCCGACGAAGGCTTCGATTTCGAAACCGGATCGTCCAACGCCACAGCATAGCGGCGGGCATATGCGCCGAACGGGGAGATTGAGTTTTCCGCGCCGGCGCGCATAGTCATCGCAGGCTCAAGAGGTGGCCCGCATGACCCGTCATATCGTTGCCATCGGCCCGCTGCCGCCGCCGCTACACGGCTTTTCCTTCGCCACAGCGGCGATGGTGGAGCTGCTCTTGGAAGACCACACCGTCGTCACCAGCAACCTCTCGCCACCGGCAGGCGGTTCCCGCCTCTGGCGACATCCGGCAAAGGCAATCAAGGTCTTTGCCGCACTCGCGAGTCTCGCACGCGAGCGCGGACACCCAGACAAGGCCTGCTACCTCGCCTGCGACGGCGGCTTCGGCCAGCTCTACACCCTGCTGCTGGTGGCGTTCGCCCGGCTCTTCGCCTACCCGACCTACCTTCATCACCACAGCTTTCGCTATATCGACCGGCCGAGCATCACCATGCGCGCCATTCTGGCGCTCGCCGCACCCGATCTCACCCATGTCTTTCTCTGCGGCATGATGCGCGACCGCTTCACCGACACCTATGACCGGCGCCTGCACACCGCCATCATCTCCAACGCCGCCTTCGTGCCCTCGCAGAGCGAGGACGCGGCGATCCCCGCCCGTCCGCTGACGATCGGCATGCTCAGCAACCTCAGCCGCGCCAAGGGTCTGGAGACGTTTCTCGATCTGCTGCGACAGGCGATCCTGCAGGGATTGCCGATCCGCGCCGTCCTTGCCGGCCCCGCGACCGATAGCGCCGACCGCGCCATGATCGATGCGGCGCTCGGTGAATTCGCCGGCGCGCTGGATTATCGCGGCCGCGTGCTTGGCGACGACAAGGCAAAATTCTACCGCGATATCGACGTGTTCGTCTTCCCAACAACCTACGCCAATGAAGCCCAGCCCTTGGTCGTCTTCGAAGCCAAGGCAGCCGGAAACGACGTCATTGCCTTTGATCGCGGCTGCATCCGCAAACAGCTCGATGAGACCGATCTCCTCATCCCCGCCGACGCAGAGTTCACGGACATAGCCATCGCCTGGCTCTCGGAAATTCCCTCGGATGACAGGCGAGACCAGCGAAGACATGAAGTCCGGCAGGTCTACGAGATCAGGCAGAAAACCGCGCGCAAACAGGCGAAGTCCTTGATGCAGTGAAATTTCCTGCCCGGCGGGTGGAAATCCGGATGGCTTGACGCATATTTTCAATCCTGCTCATTAGAGATCTGTCTCGCGTACCGAACCGAAAACTGGAAATCCCACAGCATGCCCCCTTGCAGCGCGCTTCGCGCCCACACCAGCGATTGCCACGCAGCGGCAGACGTTTTTCCAGTTCGCCCGATGGCAGACGCTGCCCCGTATGATCGGGAGCATGATCAGTCGTGAACGAGAATTCGAGCGAGAATTTCGGCAAGGTCGACCTCACCAATTGCGACCGCGAACCCATCCATCGCCTGGGCGCCATCCAGCCTTTCGGCTTCCTGCTCGTCGTGTCATCGGACTGGATGGTGGCGCGCGCATCCGCCAACCTGGAACAGTTCGTCGGCATCGCCTGCGATGAGATCATCGGCCAGCCCGTGTCGCGCGTCATCAGCGGCAAGACCATGCACACGCTGCGCAACCGGCTGAGCATCATGCGCGGGCCCGATGTGGTCGAGCGCCTCTTCGGCATCGAGCTCTCCGAAGGCGGCCCGCTTTTCGACATCGCCATCCACATGAGCGACGATCAGGTGGTGATCGAGGCAGAGCCCTCGCAGGAGGGCGCGCAAGGCGGCTCGCCGGTGTCGATCCGCAGCATGATGGGCCGTCTCGACCAGGCCGAAACGCTGGAAGCCTTCTTCCGCGAAGGTGCCCGCCAGGCCCGCGCGCTGACCGGCTTCGACCGCGTCATGGTCTACCGCTTCGACGAGAGCGGCGCCGGCGAGGTGGTGGCGGAAGCCGCGCGCGCCGGCATCGGCTCGTTCCTCGGCCTGCATTACCCGGCCTCAGACATTCCCGTGCAGGCGCGGGCGCTCTACACCCGAAATCTCTTCCGCATCATCGCCGACATCGACGCCGTCAACGTGCCGCTTGTGCCGGAGATAGATGCGCATGGGCGCTCGCTCGATCTCTCCATGTCGATCCTGCGCTCGGTGTCCCCCATCCACATCGAGTATCTGAAGAACATGGGCGTCGGCGCCTCGCTGTCGATCTCGATCGTCGTCGACGGCAAGCTCTGGGGCCTTTTTGCCTGCCACCACTACTCCGCCCGCCTGCCCTCCTTCGAGCGGCGCACGACATCGGAACTGTTCGGCCAGATGTTCGCCTCAAGGCTGGAGAGCCGCGAGCGGCGGCTTGCGCTCGAGTTCGAAACCAAGGCCCGCCAGATCGCCGACCGGCTGCTGACCTCGGTCGCCGACAATGCCAGCCTGCTCGACGATCCCTCCTGGCTGATCGATGCGCTGGCCGACGCGATCCCCGCCGATGGCATCGGCGTCTGGATCAATGGCCGCTCCGCGCTGAACGGCATCACGCCGTCGCAGGCCGAATTCGCCGAGCTCGTCCGCGTCCTCAACCGTAACTCCGCCGGCCGCGTGTTTTCGACCGACAGCATCGCTCAGACATGGCCGGGGACGATGTCCGGCGACATCGTGGCCGGGCTGATCGCCATTCCGATCTCGCGCTCGCCACGCGACTACGTGGTTCTCTTCCGCCAGGAGATCGTGCGCTCCGTGCGCTGGGCGGGCGATCCGCACAAGCCCGTCGAATACGGCCCGAACGGCCCGCGCCTGACGCCGCGCAAGAGCTTCGAGACATGGTCCGAGCTGGTGCGCCAGCACTCGCAGCCCTTCTCCGCCGCCGAACGCCGCGTTGCCGAAACCATTCGCGTCACGCTGATCGAGGTCGTGCTGCGGCTGACCGATGAAGCCAACGCCGTGCGCCAGCAGGCCAACGAACGGCAGGAACTGCTGATCGCCGAGCTGAACCACCGTGTGCGCAATATATTGAGCCTGATCAGCGGCTTGATCCGCCAGTCGCGCGGCACGACGGATAGCACCGACGAGTTCATCGGCCATCTCGAAGGCCGCGTTCAGGCGCTGTCGCGCGCACACGACCAGATCACCCGAGACCACTGGGCGCCGGCACCGCTGCGCGCCCTGTTGCAGGCCGAAGCCGCCGCCTATCTCGGCCCGAATGCCGCGCGCATCATCATGAACGGGCCGGAAGTGCTGCTCGCGCCGCAGGCCTTTTCGATATCGGCGCTGGTGTTCCACGAACTGGTCACCAACAGCGCCAAATACGGCAGCCTCTGCGACAGCGGCACCGTCGGGGTCGATTGGCACAAGGACGACGCCGGCAATCTCTTCATCCACTGGCGCGAAAGTGATGGGCCGCCCGTCAAGCAGCCGACCCGCCAGGGCTTCGGCACCACGATCATCCGCCGCTCGATCCCCTATGAGCTCGGCGGCCAGGCGGATGTGCGCTATGAGCCTGAAGGCCTTGAGGCGCATTTCCTGATCCCCGAGAAGTTCGCGACCTTCGCCGATGGCGCGGTCTCGCTTCTGCCGGAGCAATCGCTGCAATCGGCCAAGGCCATTCTGGAGACGATCAAGGATCGGCCGCTGGACGGGCTCGACATCCTGCTCGTCGAGGACAATCTCATCATCGCCATGGATGGTGAAGACATCTTCCTGCAACTCGGCGCCCATAGCGTGTCGCTGGCCCCGAATGTCTCGAACGCCTTGGCAGTCATAGAAAACCGCAAATTCGACCTGGCCGTTCTGGACGTCCATCTCGGCGAGGAAACGAGCATCGCCGTGGCCGAAAGGCTGGCGGCAAAGGGCGTGCCGCTGATCCTGGCGACGGGTTACGGCGAAGGGGTATCGCAGGCCTATGGCGCCCTCGGCGCCAATCTGCTGCAGAAGCCCTACACGATCGAGAGCGTCGCAAGCGCTCTATCGCGCATCGCGCCGATCGTTAAATCATGATGCCGGCTGGTTCGTCCGCACGCTGAGACCATCCACGAAGAGCTGCTCGAGAAAGCGCGCCGCGTCCTCGAACCGCCCCTCGCCGGATTGCCCCTGCCCGAGAACGGCACGCACCTGCACGTCGAAGTCGGCGTAGTGCTGCGTCGTCGACCAGATCGAGAAGATCAGGTGGTAGGGATCGCACTTGACGATCTTGCCGGCCTTTGCCCAGGCACGGATGACCGCCGCCTTCTCGTCGACGAGCTCCTTCAGCGGCCCCTTCAGCTCGTCCTCGATATGCGGCGCGCCCTGCAGCACCTCATTGGCGAACAGGCGACTCTCGCGCGGAAAATCCCGCGCCATTTCCAGCTTGCGGCGGATATAGCCACGGATCTCGCTCTCGGGATTGCCTTGCGCATTGAAAGCGCGCAGCGGCTCGAGCCAGGTGAACAGCACGCGGTCGATCAGCGCCCGGTGCATCGCTTCCTTGGTGCGGAAGTAATAGAGCAGATTGGGCTTCGACATGCCCGCCACTTCGGCGATCTGGTCGATCGTCGATCCGCGAAAACCGCTCACCGAAAACACATCGAGCGCCGCTTCCAGGATCTGTTCTTCTTTCTCCTCCTGGATGCGGGTGCGCCGCTGTGTTTTCGCAGCTCTCGGTATCGCCATGTCGCTAATTTTTCTCTTTCAAATTCAACTATTTCAGTCAACTTTAACAATCGGCGATCCGCTGCCAAAAAACCGGGCATATGCCCTGAATTTTGTCTGTATTTTTCCTGATTTTCGCCTTGAGCCAGACGCCGGAAGTTGTAATGTTTACCAGTCGGTCAAATTATCCGTCAGAAGCAAATCAAAGGCAACTGACGATTTTCAGACGCCAATAAAACAAACAAAGGCGCTGAAATTGGCCCCGGGAACAAGCGGACATGCTGACGCATGCCGCATAAAACTGGTGAGGAATACGGATATGGTGGCAGCACCAGGCGAGAACATGCGCGTCAACGGAGACCGTCTCTGGGACAGTCTCATGGATATGGCGAAGATCGGCCCGGGGATTGCGGGCGGCAACAACCGCCAGACGCTGACCGACGCCGATGCCGAAGGCCGCAGCCTCTTCAAGACATGGTGCGACGCCGCGGGCATGACCATGGGCGTAGACAAGATGGGCACGATGTTCGCGACCCGCCCCGGCACCGATCCCGAGGCGCTCCCCGTCTATGTCGGCTCGCATCTGGATACGCAGCCGACCGGCGGCAAGTATGACGGCGTTCTCGGCGTGCTCGCCGCGCTCGAGGTCGTGCGCACGATGAACGACTTGGGGCTGAAGACCAAGCACCCCATCGTCGTCACCAACTGGGCCAACGAGGAAGGCGCCCGCTTCGCCCCTGCCATGCTCGCCTCAGGCGTCTTCGCCGGTGTCCACGACATCGACTACGCCTATTCCCGCAAGGATCCTGATGGAAAGACCTACGGCGACGAGCTGAAGCGTATCGGCTGGCTGGGCGAAGAAGAGGTCGGCGCTCGAAAGATGCACGCCTATTTCGAATATCACATCGAGCAGGGCCCGATCCTCGAAGCCGAAAACAAGCAGATCGGCGTCGTCACCCACTGCCAGGGCCTCTGGTGGCTGGAATTCACGCTGACAGGCCGAGAAGCCCACACCGGCTCCACACCGATGAACCTGCGCGTCAACGCCGGGCTCGCGATGTCCCGCATCATGGAAATGGTACAGGCCGTGGCGATGGGCGAGCAGCCGGGCGCCGTCGGCGGCGTCGGCCAGGTCTTCTTCTCGCCCAACTCACGCAACGTCCTGCCGGGCAAGGTGGTCTTCACCGTCGACATCCGCACGCCCGACCAGACCAAGCTCGACCGCATGCGCGCGACGATCGAGGCCGAGGCCGCGAAAATCTGCGAAGCTCTCGGCGTCGGCTGCTCGGTCGAGGCCGTCGGCCATTTCGACCCCGTCACCTTCGACCCGAAGCTGGTGGACGCCGTCCGCAACGCCGCCGATCGCCTCGGCTACAGCCACATGAACATCATCTCCGGCGCCGGCCACGACGCCTGCTGGGCCGCCAAGGTGGCGCCAGCAACCATGGTCATGTGCCCCTGCGTCGGCGGTCTCAGCCACAACGAGGCGGAGGAGATCTCCAAGGAGTGGGCCTCGGCCGGCGCGGATGTTTTGTTTCACGCGGTGGTGGAGACGGCGGAGATTGTGGCGTGATCCAATTGCGCCTATATTCCAGGGGTGAGTTCCCGCCAACGGAGGCTGGTGCATGTCAACTGACAACCTCATCCTTGAACATTTGCGTGCCATCCGTGGCACGGTTGAGCGATTGTCCGACGACATACTGGTCATCAAGCAGCGTCTCGGCAGCCTCGAACATCAATACGCGACCATTTCGACACGGCTTGACCGCCTTGATGAACGCGTCCTGCGCATCGAAAAGCGGCTTGAGCTCGTCGACGGTTGAGGGCAACCGGCGTCGTCTGCGCTTCTGTCTCAAAGGGATTGAGCAATGTCAGACAAGGTCACCAACGAGCTTATCTACGAAACGCTCAAGCGGATTCAGGAAACGCTCGGATCGCACACGCAGTATCATCTCGAAACCAAGGAGCGGCTTGGTTTTCTCGAACAGCAATATGCAAGCATCTCGCGGCGCGTCGATCGCATCGATGAACGCCTTGAGCGCGTCGAGCGCAGGCTCGACCTCGTGGAGACCTGAGCCAGCCTTCAACGAGCATTTTCCGGAAGGCGTATTTCATATTCATTAGACTGCTGGACACGGCGCGACGGCACCGTGAACGGTGCCCCGTCTCATAAAAACAGGGAACCCGACCAATGAGCACAGTCATCAAGAACGGCACCATCGTCACCGCCGACCTGACCTACAAGGCGGATGTGAAGGTCGATGGCGGCAAGATCGTCGAGATCGGGCCCAACCTCTCCGGAACCGAAACGCTCGATGCTACCGGCTGCTACATCATGCCCGGCGGCATCGATCCGCACACCCATCTCGAAATGCCCTTCATGGGCACCTATTCTTCCGACGACTTCGACAGCGGCACGCGCGCCGCACTTGCCGGCGGCACCACGATGGTGGTCGACTTCGCGCTCCCCGCCCCCGGCCAGTCGCTGCTCGAAGCACTCACCATGTGGGACAACAAGTCGACCCGCGCCAATTGCGACTATTCCTTCCACATGGCGATCACCTGGTGGAGCGAGCAGGTCTTCAACGAGATGAAGACGATCGTTCAGCACAAGGGCATCAACACCTTCAAGCACTTCATGGCCTACAAGGGCTCGCTGATGGTGAACGACGACGAGATGTTCGCCTCCTTCCAGCGTTGCGCCGAGCTTGGCGCGCTGCCGCTGGTTCACGCCGAAAACGGTGACGTCGTCGCTTCCATGTCGGCGAAGCTGCTCGCTGAAGGCAACAACGGTCCCGAGGCACACGCCTACTCCCGCCCGGCGGAAGTCGAGGGTGAGGCCACCAACCGCGCCATCATGATCGCCGATATGGCCGGCTGCCCCGTCTATATCGTCCACACCTCCTGCGAACAGGCCCACGAAGCCATCCGCCGCGCCCGCCAGAAGGGCATCCGCGCCTATGGCGAACCGCTGATCCAGCACCTGACGCTCGATGAAAGCGAATATTTCGACAAGGACTGGGACCACGCCGCCCGCCGCGTCATGTCGCCCCCCTTCCGCAACAAGCAGCACCAGGACAGTCTCTGGGCCGGCCTCGCCTCCGGTTCGCTGCAGGTCGTCGCCACCGACCACTGCGCATTTACGACAGAGCAGAAGCGCTACGGCGTCGGCGATTTCACCAAGATCCCGAATGGCACCGGCGGCCTGCAGGACCGCATGCCGATGCTCTGGACCTACGGCGTCAACACCGGCCGCCTGACGATGAACGAATTCGTCGCCGTCACCTCCACCAACATCGCCAAGATCCTCAACATCTACCCCCGCAAGGGCGCCATCCTCGTCGGCGCTGATGCCGACCTCGTGGTCTGGGACCCGAAGCGCTCCAAGACGATTTCGGCCAAGACCCAGCAATCCGCGATCGATTACAACGTCTTCGAGGGCAAGCAGGTCACCGGCCTGCCGCGCTACACGCTGAGCCGTGGTGTTGTCGTCGTCGAGGAGGAGACGATGAAGACCCGCGAGGGCCATGGCGAGTTCGTCAAGCGCGAACCGGTCACCGCCGTCTCGAAGGCGCTCTCCACCTGGAAGGAAATCACCGCGCCGCGCAAGGTCGAACGATCGGGCATTCCGGCAAGCGGGGTGTGATCGATGGCGCGCGGCAGGCTGGTTCTTACTCTCGTTTCGCTTGCCGCGCTGACCTCCGCGGCAAGCGCCGACACCTTGCCGATCAAGGGGAGCTACGGCAACAAGGACGGTTGCGCCTACGCCAAGTCGGGCGAATCCACCGGATCGGAAAGTTTCTTCCTGCTGACATCGGAAGCCATCACCACGGCGGCCTCCGCCTGCACCATCGAGAAGGTGCTGAAGACCGAGGGCAAGAACTTCACCGCCAAGGTCTCCTGCGAGGCCGAAGGCGAAGAAGCGGCAAGCGAGGACACGGCAAAGATCACCTATGGCCTGAAAGGCTACACCATCGGTTTCACCTCGGATGCCGGCATAAAGTGGGGGCCACTGCCACTATGCAAGTGACATCACACCGGCACGTTCCCATCCAGCTCCGGCAAGAGCACGACGCTCTCCTGCTCGTTGGGATCGGTGCGCGCGATGATCGCCGTGCACGGCGTGCTGCTGAGGTTCGCCGGCAGGTGCGGCACGCCGGCGGGGATGTAGAAGAGCTCGCCGGCATGCACGATGACGTGGTGCTCGAGGTCGTCGCCGTACCAGGTGTGCGCCTCGCCCGACAGCATGTAGATCGCCGTCTCGTGCGCCTCGTGCAGATGCGCCTTGGCGCGCACGCCGGGCGGGATAGTCAGAAGATGCATGCAGATGCCCTTGGCGCCGACCGTCTCGGCGGCAATGCCCTGGAAATAGCTCAGCCCCTGCTTTCCGTCGTAGGAATGGTCGGGGCGCACGATATGGCAGGTCGGTTTTGATGTCGCATCCATCGTCGTCCTCCTCAAAGCTTGCCGGCGCGGCCCAAACCGCCACTAATGATATCACGCAAACCGCCGCCGCGCGGGGAAAACAGGATCGATCCGCATTGACGCAAGCTGCCTCCGTCGTATCCGCCAAGGATCTGTGTCTCACCTACCAGGCCAATGACGCGCCGGTGCATGCGCTGAGCAACGTCAACCTCGATGTCCGCAAAGGTGACTTCGTCTCCTTCATCGGCCCATCGGGCTGCGGCAAGACCACCTTCCTGCGGGTTATCGCCGATCTTGAGAAGAAGACTTCGGGCGATATCACGGTCAACGGCATGACGCCGGAGGAAGCCCGCAAGGCCCGCGCCTACGGCTATGTCTTCCAGGCGCCGGCGCTCTATCCCTGGCGCACCATCGATAAGAACATCGCGCTGCCGCTCGAGATCATGAACTACCCGGCCGATGAGCGACAGAAGCGCATCGCCGAGGCGCTCGATCTGGTTGGTCTCACCGGCTTCGAGAAGAAGTTTCCCTGGCAACTCTCCGGCGGCATGCAGCAGCGCGCCTCGATCGCCCGCGCGCTCGCCTTCGACGCCGACCTGTTGTTGATGGACGAGCCCTTCGGCGCGCTGGACGAGATCGTCCGCGACCACCTGAACGAGGAACTGCTGAAGCTCTGGGCGCGCACCAACAAGACCATCTGCTTCGTCACCCACTCGATCCCCGAGGCGGTCTATCTCTCGACCAAGATCGTCGTCATGTCCCCCCGCCCCGGCCGCGTCACCGATATCATCGACTCGCCGCTTCCCCGCGAACGCCCGCTGGATATCCGTGAGAGCCCGGAGTTCCTCGAGATCGCTCACCGCGTGCGGGACGGGCTGAGAGCGGGGCATAGTTATGAGCATTGAAGGTCGGCTTTCTGTGGCTACCCCCCTCTGCCCTGCCGGGCATCTCCCCCACAAGGGGGGAGATCGACCCGCGGTGAGGTCTTCGTCAAACTTTGAGGTAGGAGCGAGCGGGCTAGCCCAGCCAATCTCCCCCCTTGTGGGGGAGATGTCCGGCAGGACAGAGGGGGGTAACTCACGGCACACCCTCGCCAATGCGAGGCAAGCCGCATGACCCCCGACACCCTCAAAGACAAGATCATCCCCGTCACCACCATCCTGGCCGCCCTCGTCGCCATCTGGTACGTCGCGGCCATCCTGATGAACGCCTCCTTCCAGCGCGACATGGACACCCGCGCCGGCCAGACCCCGACCACGATGGAGTTCATCGAAAAAACCCTCTCGCAGCCAAAGCCGCTCCTGCCTGCCCCGCACCAGGTGGCGCAGAACGTCTTCGAGAACACCTTCTTGCGCAAGCTCACGAGCAACCGCAGCCTCGTCTATCACTCGGGCGTCACCCTCTCCTCCACCGTGCTCGGCTTCACCCTCGGCACGCTGCTCGGCATCCTGATCGCCGTCGGCATCGTCCATATAAAGGCGCTCGACCGCAGCCTGATGCCGTGGATCATCACCTCGCAGACCATCCCGATCCTGGCGATCGCGCCGATGGTGATCGTCGTATTGGGCGCCATCAACATCACCGGCCTGATCCCCAAGGCGCTGATCTCGACCTATCTGTCCTTCTTCCCCATCACCGTGGGCATGGTGAAAGGCCTGCGCTCGCCTGAGGTCATGCTGCTCGACCTGATGCGCACCTATAATTCCTCGGCAGCCCAGACCTTTTGGAAGCTGCGCGTGCCGGCCTCCGTGCCCTATCTCTTCACCTCCATGAAGGTGGCGATTGCGGCCAGCCTCGTCGGCGCCATCGTCGGTGAGCTGCCGACGGGAGCGGTGGCCGGTATCGGCTCCAAGCTGCTCGCCGGCTCCTATTACAGCCAGACCATCGACATCTGGGCGGCGCTGATCGCCGGCTCGTTGCTGGCGGCACTCCTGATCATGGTCGTCAGCATCGCCGCCAAGATCGTTGATCGCGCCATGGGCGGGAGGTCGGCATGAAGAACGCATCCTGGCAGGCGATCGTCGCCCTCCTCCTCACCATCGCGGCCGCGGCAACGCTGCCGCTGTTCTCCGCCGCATCAGGCAAGCCACCATCGACAGGCATGACGGCGATCACCTTCATCCTGATCGCGGCATCCGCCCTCATCTCTCTGCTGCCGCAATCGAAGACCAGCCGCGCGACGGTGCTCTTCATCGGCGCCCATGGCGGCGCCTGGCTGCTGCTGTCGAGCCTGAGTGGGAACGAAGGCTACGCGGCGAAACCCTTCTTCCTGCTGATGACGGCCTGCTGGCTGCTCGCCTGGCGCACCGTCAGCGAGATCGTCGAAATCAGGACCAGCTCGCGCGCCGATGATACCGCCCTGCGGCTGCTCGTGCCCGCGATCTTCGGCGCCTGGATCCTGATCCTCTGGGAAACAGCCACGCGCGGCGCCGGCATCCCCTTCGTGCTTTTGCCGCCGCCGAGCGCCATTGCCGCGCGCATCGTCGGGTCGCTCCCGATACTCGGCGATGACGTCAGGCAGACGATCTTCAAGGCCGTGCTTGCGGGTTATGTCATCGGCTGCGGCGCCGGCTTCGTCGTCGCCATCCTCGCCGATCGCGTCGCCTTCCTGCGCCGTGGCCTGCTGCCGATCGGCAACATGGTCTCGGCGCTGCCGATGATCGGCGTCGCCCCGATCATGGTTATGTGGTTCGGCTTCGACTGGCAGTCCAAGGCCGCTGTTGTCGTCATCATGACCTTCTTCCCGATGTTGGTGAACACCGTCGCCGGCCTTGCCGCCTCCGGTCCGATGGAACGCGACCTGATGCAGACCTACGCCTCCAGCTACTGGCAGACGCTCCTGAAACTGCGTCTGCCGGCGGCCATGCCTTTCATTTTCAATGCATTGAAGATCAACTCGACGCTGGCGCTGATCGGTGCCATCGTCGCGGAGTTCTTCGGTACGCCGATCGTCGGCATGGGCTTCCGCATCTCCACCGAGATCGGCCGCATGAATGTCGACATGGTCTGGGCCGAAATCGCCGTTGCGGCGCTGGCTGGCTCGATCTTTTATGGCGTCGTCGCCCTCGCTGAGCGGGCGGTGACGTTCTGGCATCCGTCTATCCGTGGTGGCTAGGCGTCATTTATTCCCGACACTGGGGTCGGGCGTAGAGAAAGAAAGAGGGAACAAGAAAATGAAAAAACTGGTTCTTGCAATGATGGCGAGCGCCATGGCGATGGCGGCAAGCCACGCGATGGCCGCCGACAAGGTGACGCTTCAGCTGAAGTGGGTCGCCCAGTCGCAGTTCGCCGGCTACTACGTCGCCAAGGAGAAGGGTTACTACGAAGAGGAAGGCCTCGACGTCGACATCAAGCCGGGTGGGCCTGATATCGCGCCGGAGCAGGTGATCGCCGGCGGCGGCGCCGATGTGATCGTCGACTGGATGGGCGGCGCGCTGGTTGCCCGCGAAAAGGGCGTTCCGCTCGTCAACATCGCCCAGCCTTTCCAGAAGTCGGGCATGGAACTGATCTGCCGCAAGGATGGCCCGATCAAGACCGAAGCCGACTTCAAGGGCCACACGCTCGGCGTCTGGTTCTTCGGCAACGAATATCCCTTCTTCGCCTGGATGAACAAGATCGGCCTGAAGACCGATGGCGGCAAGGACGGTGTGACCGTGCTCAAGCAGAGCTTCGACGTGCAGCCGCTCCTGCAGAAGCAGGCCGATTGCATCTCCGTCATGACCTATAACGAATACTGGCAGGCGATCGATGCCGGCTTCAAGCCGGAAGAGCTGACGGTCTTCAACTACACCGCCATGGGCAACGACCTGCTCGAGGACGGCCTCTACGCCAACGAGGAAAAGCTAAAGGACCCGGCCTTCAAGGAAAAGATGGCCAAGTTCGTCAAGGCTTCGATGAAGGGCTGGAAGTATGCCGTCGAGAACCCCGATGATGCAGCCGAGATCGTCGTCGATGCAGGCGGTCAGGACGAAAACCACCAGAAGCGGATGATGAGCGAAGTGGCCAAGCTGATCGGCGACGGCACCGGCAAGCTCGACACCACGCTCTACGACCGCACCGCCAAGGCCCTGCTCGACCAGAAGATCATCAGCAAGGAACCGACGGGCGCCTGGACGCACGACATCACCGACGCGGCCGCCAAGTAAGAAGCGGCGACCAAGTCGCATCAATGAACGAGGAACGCGCGGGCTGGCACCGCGCGTTTTTCATTTAAATCACAAAAAATTCGTGGCGTTGTCGGATCAGCGTCGGCTGGCGCGTCATAGGAATGACGGAATTGCGGATCAACAAACCGAATGTCGGCATCACGGAATGGTGATTGATCTCGGCCGTCGAGATTACTAATGTGCGCCGCGAGGAATTATTTTCTGCCGGGCTTGCGCGTGGGGCAAAACGATACCACGTACATGTCGGATTTGCCGGACGAGGGTCATCTTACGGAGTAAGAGACGGCAATGATGCGGGAATATTTCTGAGCTTGCACTTACGGGAGAAGGCCTTCGCGAGCTGAGGACAAGGCGCGAGTTTGGCCAACCTTTTTCAAAGACTGGACAAAGACGCATGGTACGCATGACGCCTAAAACTCTACGCGCCTCCACCCTGATCGCGGCTGCCTTTGCCGCATCGGTCGCGTTCGCGCAGGAAAACCAGCCGCCCAAGGCACAGCAGAACCTGCCCGTGATCGTGGTCACGACTGCGGCCAAGCGCGCGCTGGTCGATCGCGTCATCGGCACCGGCACGATCCGCCCGATCGAGGAAGTCTATATCCAGCCGCAGGTCGAGGGTCTCTCCATCCGCGCGCTCAACGTCGATGTCGGCGACAAGGTTACGGCCGACAGCACGCTTGCCACGCTGAATGATGATGCGCTGGTGCTGCAGAAGGCGCAGATGATGGCGACCAAGGCCAAGGGCGAGGCAAGTCTCGCCCAGCTCCGCGCCCAGCTGGTCGAAGCCAAGGCCAATGCCGAGCAGGCCCGCCTGCAGCAGTCGCGCGCCGACGAGATGGGCAAGAAGGGCACCGTCTCCACCGCCCAGGTCGAGCAGGCCGACGCGACCGCTGCGACCGCCAATGCGCGCGTCTCCTCGGCGGAACAGGCAATCGAGGTGGCGATCGCCGACCTGAAGGTGATCGACAGCCAGATCGCCGATGCCGACCTGAAGCTGGCGCGCACGGACGTGAAGACGCCGGTTTCAGGCGTGATCTCGGCCAAGAACGCCCGCATCGGCGCCATTGCCGCCGGCACCGGCGAACCGATGTTCACCGTCATCAAGGATAGCGCCATAGAGCTCGTCGCCGAGCTTTCGGAAACCGATATCCAGAAGATCAAGGTCGGCCAGCGCGCCATCGTCACGCTGTCCGGCAACCGCACGAAGATCGAAGGCAAGGTCAGGATCGTCTCCCCGACGGTCGACCAGTCCACCCGCCTCGGCCTCGTGCACATCTATATCGACGACGAGAGTGCTGCCCGCTCCGGCATGTATGCCAGCGCCGACATCATCGTCGCCGAAAAGAACGACATCGCCCTGCCGCTGTCGGCGGTCACCACAGGCCGTAACGGCTCCACCGCCCGCAAGGTCGAGGACGGCGTCGTCAAGCAGGTGAAGGTGACGACAGGTATCCAGGATGGTGGCTTCGTCGAGATCTCGGAAGGCCTGAAGGAAGGCGACACCGTCGTCGCCAAGGCCGGCGCCTTCGTTCGCGATGGCGACAAGATCACCCCTGTCACCGAAGCCGTATCGGCACAATCGAACTGACCGAGGCCAATCCATGAATTTCTCCGCATGGTCGATCCGAAATCCGATTGCGCCGCTGCTCGCCTTCGCGCTGCTGGTGTTCGTGGGCATCCAGGCCTTCTACAAGCTGCCGATCACCCGCTTCCCGAATATCGACGTTCCCGTCGTCTCCATCACCGTCACACAGAGCGGCGCCTCGCCGGCCGAGCTCGAAATGCAGGTGACGAAGGAGGTCGAGGACGCGGTCGCCTCCATCAGCGGCATCGATGAAATCCAGTCGACGGTCACCGACGGCCTGTCGCAGACGGTTGTCGTCTTCCGCATCGAGAAGCCGACCGCCGAAGCCGTTCAGGACACCAAGGACGCGGTCGACAAGATCCGCAGTGACCTTCCCGCCGGCATCGAGGAACCGATCGTCACCAAGGTCGATGTCGAAGGACAGGCGATCCAGACGTTTGCCGTCTCCTCCCCCAACATGACGCTTGAGGAGCTGTCCTGGTTCGTCGACGACACCGTCAAGCGCGCCCTTCAGGGCCAGCCCGGCATCGGCCGCATCGACCGCTACGGCGGCGCCGACCGCGAAGTGCGTGTCTCGCTCGATCCCGGCAAGCTCGACGCCTATGGCATCACCGCCGCCGACGTGAACCAGCAGCTGCGCGGCACCAACGTCAACCTCGGCTCCGGCCGCGGCCAGGTCGCCGGCAACGAGCAGACGATCCGCACGCTGGGTGACACGCGCGACGTCTCGCAGCTCAACACGACCACGATCAGTCTGCCGAACGGCCGCTTCGTCAAGCTCTCCGAGCTCGGCACGATCGACGACACCTACGAGGAGCAGAAATCCTTCTCGCGCTTCAACGGCACGCCGTCGGTCACCTTCGCCGTGTTCCGCGCCAAGGGCGCCAGCGAAGTCTCTGTCGCCGAAACCGTGTCGGAAAGCCTGACGGAGATCCGCAAGGCCAATCCGAACGTCAAGATCGAGATGGTGGATGACAGCGTCTACTTCACCTACGGAAACTATGAAGCGGCCCTTCACACGCTGATCGAAGGCTCGATCCTCGCCGTCATCGTCGTCTTCCTCTTCCTGCGCAACTGGCGCGCGACGCTGATTGCCGCCGTGGCGCTGCCCTTGTCGGCCATTCCGACCTTCTGGATCATGGATATCATGGGGTTCTCGCTGAACCTTGTGAGCTTCCTGGCGCTGACGCTCGCAACCGGTATTCTCGTCGACGACGCGATCGTCGAGATCGAGAACATCGCCCGCCATATCAAGATGGGCAAGACGCCCTACAAGGCAGCGCTGGAAGCCGCTGACGAAATCGGCCTCGCCGTTATCGCAACCAGCTTCACCATCATCGCTGTCTTCGTGCCGGTGTCATTCATGCCTGGCATCGCCGGCCAGTATTTCATCCAGTTCGGCCTGACGGTCGCCTTCTCCGTCTTCTTCTCGCTCGTTGTGGCGCGCCTCATCACACCCTTGATGGCCGCCTATCTGATGCGCGCGGAAGACGGCATGGAAGACCATCACGACAATGACGGCACGATCATGCGCGGCTATACGCGCCTGGTCACCGGCACCACGCGCAAATGGTACTGGCGCTACACGACGCTGCTCTGCGCCATCGCCTTCCTGATCGGCTCGATGATGTTGCTCAGCCGCGTGCCCGGCAGCTTCATGCCGCCGGACGATTCCTCACGCGTCGTGCTCTCCGTCGAGCTGCCGCCGAACGCCACGCTCGAAGACACGGCCGCAGCCTCGACCAAGGTCTACGACGCCGTGCGCGGGATCGACGGCGTGGAAAGCGTCTTTGTTCTAGGCGGCGCATCGCCCAAGGGCGATCTCGAACTGCGCCGCGCCACCGTGCGCGTCATCCTCGGCAACATCGATCACTCCCTGCTGAAGACCCTCGTCAACAAGGGTCTCGGCGGGCTGCCTGTTATCGGCAAGCTGATCCCAAAGATGGAAGAACACGGCCGCACGCGTCCGCAGTGGGATGTGGAAAAGGATATCTTCGCCGCAGTGCGCGGTATCCCTGACGTGCGCATCTCCAAGGTCAACGACCGCGCCGAACGCGACCTCACCTTCAACTTCCTCTCCTCCAACGAGGACGACCTGAACGAGGCCGTCAGCCTGCTGGAATCGAAGCTGCGCGCGTCGCCGATCCTGGCGAACGTCTCTTCCGAAGGCGCCCTGCCCCGTCCGGAACTGCAGATCCGCCCACGCATGGCCGAAGCTTCACGCCTCGGCATTACGCCGCAGCAGATCTCCGAGACGATCCGCGTCGCCACCATCGGCGATATCGACGCCAACCTCGCCAAGATCTCGCTCGATGACCGGCAGATCCCGATCCGCGTGCAGGCATCGCTCGATGTCCGCCGCGATCTGGCCGCCATTCGCGCCATCAAGATCAAGACGGCGAGCGGCGCCAGCGTTCCGCTCTACAGCGTCGCCGATGTCGACTATTCGGAAGGTCCGAGCTCGATCAAGCGCAACAACCGCAACCGCGTCGTCGCCATCGGCTCCGACGTGCCCTTCGGCACGGCGCTCGATACCTCGACCGCCGAGTTCAAACGCATCGTCTCCGAAACCGAGCTGCCGAAGAGCGTGCATCTGGCCGAAAGCGGTGACGCCAAGGTTCAGGGTGAAATGGTCCAGAGCTTCGGCAATGCCATGCTGATGGGCCTGATGCTGGTTCTGGTCGTTCTGATCCTGCTCTTCAAGGACGTGATCCAGCCCTTCACCATCCTGTTCTCGCTGCCGCTTGCGATCGGCGGCGTGGCACTGGCGCTGATCGTCACCCAGAACGCGCTCTCCATGCCTGTTTTGATCGGCATCCTGATGCTGATGGGTATCGTCACCAAGAACGCGATCCTGCTCGTCGATTTCGCGATCGAGATGAAGCGGCATGGGATGGAACGTGTCGAAGCCATGGTGGAAGCCGGCCGCAAGCGCGCCCGCCCGATCATCATGACCTCGATCGCCATGTCGGCGGGTATGCTTCCCTCGGCGCTCGGTGTCGGCGAAGGCGGCTCGTTCCGCTCGCCGATGGCAATCGCCGTGATCGGCGGCATCATCGTATCGACGGTGCTCTCGCTCGTCGTCGTGCCCTCCTTCTTCCTGATCATGGACGACCTCTCCCGCCTGCTCGGCTGGCTGTTCGGCCGCCTTGTCGGCAAGAAGGACGAAGAGCAGCTGCCGCTCTCGCCCGAGGAACTCACAACCGCCGTCACCAGCCTCGACGGCCGCGTCACCGCGATCGAGAAGCCCGACGACAAGAAGGGCAAATCCGGCGGCAACGTCGTCCGCCTGCCGCCCTTCGCGGCGGAATAAACGGATGAAATGAAAAAGCCGGGGTTCGCCCCGGCTTTTGATCTTCGGCTTCATGAAATGTCCGCAAGTGGCGCATGGCTGCGACCTCAGGCTTTCTTGTTTCTTGCTCCCACTTGATGCAGATCAACTTTCACCGCAACCATTCCGGCTAGTTTAAGCGCATGGCAGGCGCGGCCTGCGACCGACGAATGTGGAGAAAGAGATGACGACGGGCTTGAAACTGAGCAATGTGCACAAGGCCATGCTTGGCGAAACCATTCTTTTTTCCGGCCTCAACCGGGATGAGCGCAACGCGCTTCTCGCTTGCGCAACCATCGTACGCTACCAGACGCATGACATCCTGTTTCATCAGGGCGAACGCGGCGAGTATTTCTATTGCGTGCTGACGGGCTTTGCCCGGCTCTATCGCCTCGGCGGCGACAATCAGGAAGGCGACATCCGCATCTGCGAGCCCGGCGACAGCTTCGCCGAATGCCTGGTCACGGATGGCGGCGATTATCGCTATGGCGCCCAGGCCATGGAGCACTCGATCTTCGCGCGCTTCAATCTCGAACAGGTCCGGGCGCTGGTCGAGCACCGGCCGCATATCGGCATCGCCATCATGCGCAGCCTCTCGCAGCACCTTCTATCGACGATCGACTGCCTGGCGAGCGACCGCATGCAGACCGCACCCCAGCGCGTCGCGACCTATCTGCTCACCCATTGCAAGCCGGAAGGACTGGCGGCGAAGATGCGGCTTCCCTTCCAGAAGAGCCTCTTGGCGCGCAAGCTCGGGCTGGCGCCCGAGGCGCTCTCCCGCGCCTTCTCGTCGCTGCGCGCCGCCGGCGTTACCGTCAGCGGCCGCTCGATCGAGATCAGCAATCTCAACGTCCTGAAGACGATCCCGGCGATTACAGGCCGCCATGCACCTTGAGGAAATCGACGATGGCGCCGATGCCATCGCCGCGTTTCATGTCTGAGAACACGAAGGGGCGCGTATCGCGCATGCGCGTCGCGTCGCGGTCCATCACGTCGAGATCGGCGCCGACATAGGGAGCGAGGTCCTTCTTGTTGATGACGAGAAGGTCCGACTTGGTGATCCCGGGCCCGCCCTTGCGCGGGATTTCCTCACCCTGGCAGACCGAGATCACGTAGATGGTGATGTCTGCAAGATCGGGCGAGAAGGTCGCGGCCAGATTGTCGCCGCCCGATTCGATGAAGACCACGTCGAGATCGGGAATGCGCTCGTTGAGGCCGGCAATGGCCTGCAGGTTGATCGTGGCGTCCTCGCGAATGGCCGTGTGCGGGCAACCGCCCGTTTCCACGCCGACGATACGCTCCGACGGCAGCGCCTGCATGCGCATCAGCGCCTCGGCATCCTCAGTTGTGTAGATGTCATTGGTGACGACGGCGACCGAATATTCGTCGCGCATCGCCTTGCAGAGCTTTTCCGTCAACGCCGTCTTGCCCGAGCCGACCGGTCCGCCGATGCCGACCCGTAGAGGTCCATTTCCTGATTTCATATCGTGCACTCCAATCGAGAATAATCATAGCGCGTCAACCGCAAGGCGGCCACCGGCAAATGGCGCAGATCGTTAGCGACAAGCGCCGCTATCACGACCGAAAGAGCCGCGTCGATTGCGTCTCGTGCCGTAGCGAGACGATATCTGCCTGCACCGTCGCCGAGCCCAGTTCATCGAGCGTCGAGCCCGCCGCCCGCCGCGCAAGCAGAGCGATATCCCCTTCCCGCGCCGCCATGATCGCGACACCATCCTTCTGCCCGGCAACGCCGAGCCGGATGCCGGCGGAGACGGCCTGCGAGACATAGGCGTGCAAGAAGGCAGCGACCGCCTTTTCGGCGCCGATCCCATGCGCACCGGAAACGGCGCCGACGGCAACAGGATAAGCCACATGTTTCGGCAACCGTGTGAACACCTCATCAGGCCATGCGCCGGCGGCAGACAGGAAAGCGTCGCCAAGCAGCATCGTCTCTTGATGCCGCTCGCGCGATCCCGCCAACGCCTCGGCAAGCTCAGCCACCTCAGACAGCGCAGAGGCGTTGCCCTGCACCCTGTTGCCCTCGGCAAGCAGCACGACGTCGTTCCAGACGGCGCCGTGATCCATCATGGCACCGAGCCAATCGCTGAGCGAGGCGGCATCGTGCACCAGCCCGTCATGCACCGCCCGCTCCAGCCCGCCCGAATAGGCAAACGAGCCCACCGGAAAGGCGGGCGAAAGCCATGCCATCAACCGCAGCAGCGCCTGCAGATCACCGTTCTCGGTCATGGCTCAGTCGTGCGAATGATTGTGCCCATGTCATGTCAGTGGTCATGTCCATGGTCGTGCCCGTGGCCATGCCCGTGATCATGTCCATGCGAATGGCTGCCATGGGAATGATAGGCGCCCCGCGCCGGCTGGAACGGCTCGGTGACATCCGAGACCGTCGCACCCAGCCCTTCGAGCATGGCGCGGATGACATGGTCGCGCAGGATGAGGATACGCTCTTCCTCGATCTGCGCGCCGAGATGCCGGTTGCCCAAATGCCAGGCGAGCTCGATCAGATGCAGGCGATCGCGCGCCTTGATCTCGAAAAGCTTCTCGTCGGCGGCAACGATCTCCACCAGCTCGCCATCGCCGAGCACCAGCATGTCGCCATTGGCGAACAGCACCGGCTCCTTGAGGTCGAGCATGACCATCTCGCCATTGTCGAGATGCAGCAGCTTGCGCCGGAGATGCCTCAGATCATGCGGCAGCACGACCTTGTGCGTGGGGTGGGAAGACGGCGTGCCGGCCGGCAGATAGGAGGTGATATACTGCATGATGTGTCCATTCCGGTTCAGGCGAGGAGCATGCAAAATCGGCTGGAACCGCGCAAGGGTCAAAACGCTGGTTTGCGCACTATACGCGTGTCGTTGCAACGCTTTAGTCTAATGAATGGCGGACGACCTGCCGTCGACATTGGTTTCATCCTGGCTGAGCCGCATGCGGCGCTGCAGCCCCTCATCCTCGTGGACGACGCGATTACGGCCGAGCGTCTTCGCCAGATAGAGCGCCTTGTCGGCGGCAGTATAGGCCGCCTGCCTGCTTCGCCCATCGAAGAGCTCCGCGATGCCGGCCGACATCGTGACATTGAAGCTGCAGCCATCGAGCGCGATCGTCCGTTCGGCAAGCCGGTTGCAGGCCGCCCTGATCTGTGCCACCCGCTCCTCCTTCAAGGGCGCGATGACGACAACCCCGAACTCCTCGCCGCCGAGCCGCGCAATGGTCGAGTCCGCGCTGAATGCCGCCGACAGCTCCGCCGCAACCGCGACGATGACAGCATCGCCGCAGGCATGCCCGTAACGATCGTTGACAGCCTTGAAGCGGTCCACATCGAAGATCGCGAGACAGGCAGGCCCGTCGACATCATCGAGCGCCTCGGTGAAGGCCCGACGGTTCAGGAGGCCGGACAGCATGTCGGTGCGGCTCAGCTGCTCGAACTCGGCGCGCGAGACGCTGAGTTGATGCATGGCATAACCCGCGACCAAGGCCAGCGCTCCCGATACGATCCCCCCGATCACCCAGGACAGCGCCACGCCATAGATCACGGCATGCTCCAGCGAGACAGGCAGCACACCGGCCCAATCGAGGGGCAACAACAGCACCGCAATACCAAGCGACGAGAGCATCACCGCGGCGAAACTCATCTTCAGCGCATAGGTGTAAATCGTCAGGCGATTCCTGAAATCGCCGAGCTCCGCCTCGAGTAAAATGTGCATCCGAATCGACCTTTTTGCCCTCGCCCAAGTCTATTGATGAGACACGAACCGCTGCCGGGGTCTTAAGGGAATCGCTAGGATTTTAACGAGTTTTGTAAATTGTTCGTGCGCTGCACAATGGATCGAAACGCGACGAAAATGGCTCTGGAAGTGGTCGCGAGGTCGCGCAGCTAAGAAATTGATAAATCACATTTTTCAGGATCTCGCCGGTCGCCGCGTCCCATTTCGGACGCAACGCCCCATGGTGGAACAGAACACAATCGACATACAACTTTAAGAATGCATTGCTAAACGTGTAGCCGGAAACTAACGCGCAACAGCCGCGTCGGCACTTTACGTTTCTTAAAACCTCATTCTGCGCTCAAAGCGGGGCTGAACGCGCTGCGAACAACGGCTGCGCGCCCAAATCAACAAGCAACCGATCAAAGACATCCTGGTATCCCATCATAAGATGAACAGCCGTGTGATTATGGACCACAGGAATTTCATTCACACTCTTATTGGGCACATCAAATACGAGGATGTTCGGACGATCAGGAGAGCAGTAAGCGACGCTTTCCGGGACTAGAAAGCCATGCTTGAATGCATTGGACAGCTCGTTGACGACTTCGAAGAAATTCGAAGACTTCTCAGCATCTGCGCCGAGAACGACAGCAGACAACTCGGGATATTTCCGTCGCAAGTTCGGCATGAGAGCTCGACCAAGGGAATCCACCGCAATGCTTCCAGTTAGTTCGAGTTCTGATTGATATAATTTAGAAAATACGCCCTGGATCAAATGGTCCAATGACTTTCGCATACAATAAATCATTAGCTCGAGCTCGTCGCGCATCAACGATATCTGATCGCCAGCACCGAAATGCGATGAAAATGCTTCTCGGTGCTGGCGTTGAGCGTTTAGGAAGTGGCGTTCTGCTCGCAGAGCATATCGAACCACAGACATCGCCGTCAGCCCATTTATCTTCGGCATATGCACTATATTCACGTGCTTGAACGGTGATGGCGCGTAGGAAGCGGCAGGTCTCCCGGCATCATAATTCTTCTCTGGTAGATCTCCCCAGGGCTGCTCCATGTCCTAGTACATGAAGTAGCGCTGCGCCATCGGCAGCGAGGTCGCTGGTTCGCAGGTCAGAAGCTCGCCGTCGGCGCGCACCTCGTATGTCTCCGGATCGACCTCGATATGGGGCGTCAAGCTGTTGTGAATCATCGACGCCTTGGAAATGCCGCCGCGCGTGTTCCTGATGGCGACGAGGTCCTTGGCGACGCCGAGGCGACCCTTCAGGCCGGCGTCGAGCGAAGCCTGCGAAACGAAGGTGACCGACGAGTTGGTGCGCAGCTTGCCATAGGCGGCGAACATCGGGCGATAGTGCATCGGCTGCGGCGTCGGGATCGAGGCGTTCGGATCACCCATCGGGGCGGCCGCGATCGAGCCGGCGAGCAGCACCATCTCCGGCTTCACGCCGAAGAAGGCCGGGTTCCACAAAACGAGGTCGGCGCGCTTGCCGACTTCGATCGAGCCGATCTCGTGGCTGACCCCTTGAGCAATCGCCGGGTTGATCGTGTACTTGGCGATATAGCGGCGGACGCGGAAGTTGTCGTTATCCCCCGTCTCCTCCTTCAGCGGACCGCGCTGGCGCTTCATCTTGTCGGCCGTCTGCCAGGTGCGGATCGCCACTTCCCCGACACGACCCATGGCCTGGCTGTCCGACGAGATGATCGAGAAGGCGCCGATATCGTGCAGGATGTCTTCGGCCGCGATCGTTTCCTTGCGGATGCGGCTTTCGGCAAACGCGATATCCTCGGGGATCGACGGCGACAGGTGGTGGCAGACCATCAGCATGTCGAGATGCTCGGCGACGGTGTTGACCGTATAGGGCCGCGTCGGGTTGGTCGACGACGGAATGACGTTCGACTGGCCGCAGATCTTGATGATATCGGGCGCATGGCCACCGCCCGCCCCTTCCGTGTGGAAGGCATGGATGGTGCGGCCCTTGAGAGCCCCGATCGTATCCTCGACGAAGCCGCTTTCGTTCAGCGTGTCGGTGTGGATCATCACCTGGATATCGTATTCGTCGGCGACCGAGAGGCAGCAGTCGATCGCAGCCGGTGTCGTGCCCCAGTCCTCATGCAGCTTCAGCGACGACGCGCCTGCCAGCACCATTTCCTCGAGTGCAGCCGGCAGCGAGGCATTGCCCTTGCCCGCGAGCGCGAGATTCATCGGGAAGCCGTCGAAGCTTTCGATCATCCGCTCGATATGCCAGGCGCCGGTGCAGGTGGTGGCGAGCGTGCCGTGCGCCGGGCCAGAGCCGCCGCCGAGCATGCAGGTGATGCCGGACATCAGCGCTTCCTCGATCTGCTGCGGGCAGATGTAATGGATATGCGCGTCCATACCGCCGGCCGTAATGATCTTGCCCTCGCCGGCGATCGCCTCGGTGGAAGGGCCGACGATGATGTTGACGCCAGGCTGCGTATCCGGATTGCCGGCCTTGCCGATCGCGTGGATGCGGCCGTTCTTCAGCCCGATATCAGCCTTGACGATACCGGTATGGTCGATGATCACGACATTGGTGATGACGGTATCGACCGCGTCCTGCGCCCGCGTTGCCTGGCTCTGCCCCATACCGTCACGGATGACCTTGCCGCCGCCGAACTTTACCTCTTCGCCATAAGTGGTGAAATCCTTCTCGATCTCGATGAAGAGCTCGGTATCGGCAAGCCGCACCTTGTCGCCGGTGGTCGGGCCGAACATACCGGCATAGGCGGCGCGGGAAATCTTGTAGGGCATGGGTCAGGCTCCTTGGGAGGACGAACGGGATGCGGACGGATAAAACCGCGTGACGCGGCTGGCGGCGACGTAAGCGTCGACGAGCTGCCTTTCGGCAGCGAAGGGATGCCACTCCCAGCCTTGATGGCCGAAGCCGGCAAGCGCGATCGGGGCATCGGGAAATCGGTTCATGACCTCAGCGATCACGATCATGCCGCTGCTCGGCACGACGTAAGGCGCGGGGTCAAATGCGGCCAGCGCCTGGTCGACGCGATCATGAATCACTTTGTCAACGACCACATGCGCCTTGCCAGCATCCTTGCAGAAACTGTTGAATTGACTCGTATAGTCGTCGCAGAAATCGTCGAGCTCTGGATGCGATATGGCAAGCGGGACCTTCAGCGCCGCGAACTTCTCCGGATCTCGCACACTCCAGATTTCCGCAGCTTCGACGACTGCAGGATGCTCCCGCCACGCTTGAGAAGACAGCATCGCCTTGGCGGGACGGCCGGTATTGCAGACAGCAACGACATCCGTGCGGCCGGGGCTCGCCTCGTAGGATCGGCATTCGTTGAACCGGATGACGAAGCCAGCTGCCGCAACAGCCGCGGCCCCTTCCGCACCGATCTCACCATTGCCGACGATCATGATGCTCTCTGCCACCTCAATTGCTCATCGCGTCTTCGAGCGTCTTCAGCTCCTTGGTCCTGGCATCGGTCACGTTGGCGATGCAGCCGGCAACCAGCATCGGCTCCATCGTGCCGCCACGCGCCTGAAAGCCTTCGGCTTCGCACTGCGCATCACGGTAGGTAATCCATGCGCGCTGGGCAGTGACCAGCGCCTTCTCCGCCCCCTTCATGTCGTCATCCTGATCCTTGTCGATGGCGACCATGGCGGCGCGGGTCTTCTTGTATTGAACGTTGAGCGCCTTGTCGGCCTCGTCCTGCCGCGCCCGCTCGCAGAGCGTCATGTCGGTCTGCGTCGTCGGGCTCTTGCAGTCGATCTCCTCGGCGCTGGCGCCACCGGCACCAATCAGCGCGAGCAGGCCAAACGCCACGGGCATTGCAACACGCATCATCTCCTCCCGAGACATGATCACAGCTTGCCCATCACCAGCTGACGGAAGCCGTAGACTTCGCGCTTGCCGGATAGCGGAATGAGCGTCACCGAACGCGTCTGCCCCGGCTCGAAGCGCACAGCGGTGCCGGCCGGAATATCGAGCCGCATGCCATGCGCCTTCTCGCGATCGAAGGAGAGCCCGGCATTGGTCTCGCCGAAGTGATAATGGCTGCCGACCTGCACCGGACGGTCGCCGGTGTTCGACACCTCGATGGTGATCGTCGGCGCGCCGGCGTTGAGTTCGATTTCGCCGGGTGCGGCAATGATTTCGCCTGGGATCATGATTTTCTCCTCACGCAGCCTTCACGGGCGCGCAGCCCTCGGCCTTCAGCACGCGTTTCGTCGATGCCGGGTTGTTGATGAGCTTGGCCGCCGGGCGCACCGGCCGGCGCACCAATTCGCCGCCGCAATTCGGGCAGATGCCTGAAAGCACGTTGTCGGCGCAGTCAGCGCAATAGGTGCACTCGAAGCTGCACATCATGGCCATCAGGCTTTCGGGCGGCAGGTCCTTGTCGCAGCATTCGCAATTGGGTCGAAGCTCGAGCATGATGGCCTCAGCGGATCGGTTCGTGGACGGTGACAAGCTTTGTTCCGTCAGGGAACGTCGCTTCCACCTGCACGTCGTGGATCATCTCGGCGATGCCATCCATCACCTGATCGCGGCCGATGACATGGGCGCCGGCTTCCATGAGCTCGGCCACCGGCCGGCCGTCGCGCGCGCCTTCGACGACGTAGTCGGTGATGAGCGCGATCGCCTCGGGATAGTTGAGCTTGACGCCCCGCTCCAGCCGCCGCCGCGCGACCATCGCCGCCATCGAAATCAACAGCTTGTCTTTTTCTCTTGGTGTGAGGTTCATCGTGCATCCATCTGCTTGAACTAGAGATTCCAGACTTTCGGCACAGGCGCGCCGTTGCGCAAGGCTGAAATGATCGGGATCAGGATTTTTCGAAGTGCGAAGCCATCCGACGCCGCGAGCCGAACGACCAGCTTGCCCGCCCAGCAACTGGCGCCGCCCATATGACCGTCGAGCAACGGCCTGACGGCATTGAGATAGCTCTCCGCCTGCGGCCCGACATAAAGCAGCGTCGCGAAGGCGACCTGGCCCGACAGCACCGCCTGCTCGCGCGTCAGCGCTTGCACCTCGCCCGCGAGCCTCAGATCTTCGGCATGGCAGAGCCGGCCTTCCTTTCGGATACGCCAGCGGTCGCGGAAGAACCCGGAGACAACCGCCTCGCCCATCGCCTTGCGCCCGAGCAGCACCGCTTCGACCGCAAGGAATTCCGCGCCCTCGTCGAGATCGACATCGAGCCGTCGATAGAGCGACGAGCGATCGAAGAGAATGGTTTCCTGAGGCAGCCAGTCGACCCGCGCATTGGCGCCGACCTGGATTTTCGTGGTGATCTCGGCGGTGCCGGCCGACGCCTTGTAGATTTTCTCGCAGGCCTGCGTGGTCACGTCGATGCGCGTTCCGGGACCGGCAACGACGCTCCAGTCCATGCGGTCGCCGCCGGTGAGCCCGCCGGCCGTATTGATGATGACGGCTTCCATCGAGGCATCGAAGGTATCCGGCAGCCGGATCTTTGCCGCCCCCTCCTGGTAGAGTTCGCGGATGCGCGTGCGCCCGCCCAGCGCCTTCGCGGCCAGATGCCCGCGGCCTTCGGCCCTTTGCGGTCTGGTGGCTGCCGCGGCGTTCGTCATTCCATGCCCTTTTCATGCCGCCGGTTTGCCCGGCCGTTCTCATTCAATCCTGTAACTGATTGAAAGCAAGCAATTTCCGTGCCGCGCGAAGGACACCGCAATCCCGGCGCAGGCCAACAGGGCGCATCTCGTCGAGTGCCTTTAAAAGCGGCGATTGCCGATCAGACGGTCAGATGCCGGCGCGCCTCCGGCGTATCCAGCGTCTCCGCCAAGCCTTCATGCACGATCTCGCCGCGATCCATGATGTAGACGTAATCGGCAAGCTCGCGGCAGAAATCGAGATACTGCTCGACCAGCAGGATCGCCATCCCGGTGCTGTCGCGCAGATAGCGGATCGCCCGGCCGATATCCTTGATGATCGACGGCTGGATGCCCTCGGTCGGCTCGTCGAGCACGAGGATCTTCGGCCGCGTCACCATCGCCCGACCGATCGCCAGCTGCTGCTGCTGCCCACCCGAGAGATCGCCGCCGCGCCGCCCGAGCATGGTCTGCAAAACGGGAAACAGGCTGAAGATATCGTCGGGAATGTTCTTGTCGCGACGCGTCAGCGGGGCGAAGCCGGTCTCGAGGTTTTCCTTCACCGTCAGCAACGGAAAGATCTCGCGCCCCTGCGGCACATAGCCGATGCCCTGCTTGGCGCGCGCATAGGGCGCAAGGCCGTTGAGCCTAGTGTCGTTGAAGGTCACGGTTCCCGATGACAGCGGATGCTGACCGGTGACGGCGCGCAACAGCGAGCTCTTGCCGACGCCGTTGCGACCCAAGACGCAGGTGATCTTGCCCATCTCCGCCTTCAGCGAGATGCCACGCAGCGCTTGTGCTGCGCCATAGTGGAGGTTTGCGTTTTCGACGGTCAGCATGGTTTTCCCCTATGATCGCTTACGGTTGTGGCGCCCCCCTCTGCCCTGCCGGGCATCTCCCCCACAGGTGGGGAGATCGACCTGTTGTTACCGCCTCGCCAAACAATGAAGGTCGGAGCGAGCGACAGCGCCCAGCCGATCTCCGGGGAGATGCCCGGCAGGGCAGAGGGGGGTAATCCTTGCTCGACGCTCATCACCGCCCCAGATAATTCTCGATCACCTTCGGATCGGAGCTCACAAAATCAATCGACCCTTCAGCCAGTACCGAGCCTTCAGCCAAGCACGTCACCTTCACCCCAAGATCGCGGATAAAGCCCATGTCGTGCTCGACAACGACCACCGACCGCGTCTTGGCGATCTCCTTGAGCAGGATCGCCGTCTCCGCCGTCTCCGCATCCGTCATCCCGGCCACCGGCTCGTCGACCAGCAACAGCTTCGGCTCCTGCGCTAGCAGCATACCGATCTCCAGCCACTGCTTCTGCCCATGGCTGAGATTGGCGGCGAGGTCGTCGCGGCGATGCGTCAGGCGAACGGTCGCGAGGATCTCGTCGATGCGCGACCGATCCTCGCTCGACAGCCGATAGAACAGCGTCGAAAACACGCCGCGCCTGCGGTTCAGCGCCAGTTCGATATTGTCCCAGACCGTGTGGCTCTCGAACACCGTCGGCTTCTGGAACTTGCGGCCGATGCCGAGTTGAGCGATGTCGGCTTCGTCGAGCTTGGTGAGATCGGTCTGGCCGTTGAAGAACACCTGGCCGGTATCCGGCCGGGTCTTGCCGGTGATGATGTCCATCATCGTCGTCTTGCCGGCGCCGTTGGGACCGATGATGGCCCGCAGTTCGCCCGGTTCGATGACGATCGACAGCGAATTCAGCGCCTTGAAGCCATCGAAGGAGACGGAGACGTTGTCGAGATAGAGAACGCTGTTGGGTTTGACGTCAGGGATCATGGCGCTCACTCCGCGGGCTGGATTTCTGCGTCGACACCGTCTTCGCGCTTGGCGGGCGGCGTGTCGCTGGAGGATGGCTTGCGCTTGCCGATATACTGGCCGATCGTGCCGACGATGCCCTTGGGCAGGAACAGCGTCACCGCCACGAAAAGCCCGCCGAGCGCGAAGAGCCAGAATTCCGGGAATAGACCGGTAAAGATCGTCTTGCCGCCATTGACCATGATGGCGCCGATGATCGGCCCGATCAGCGTCGAACGCCCGCCCACCGCCGTCCAGATGACGACCTCGATCGAGTTGGCCGGCGCGAATTCGCCGGGGTTGATGATGCCGACCTGCGGCACATAGAGCGCACCGGCGATCCCCGCCATCATCGCCGAGACGACGAAGGTGAAGAGCTTGAAATGCTCGACGCGGTAGCCGAGGAAGCGCGTGCGGCTTTCCGCATCGCGCACGCCGACCAGCACCTTGCCGAACTTCGAGCGCACGATGGCGGACGCGATCAGCAGCGACAGTGCAAGCAGGATCGCGGTGGCCGAGAAGAGTGCCGCGCGGGTGCCGTCGGCCTGGATGTTGTAGCCGATGATATCCTTGAAATCGGTCAGGCCGTTATTGCCGCCGAAGCCCATGTCGTTGCGGAAGAAGGCGAGCAGCAGCGCATAGGTCATCGCCTGGGTGATGATCGAGAGGTAGACGCCGTTGACGCGGGAGCGGAAGGCGAACCAGCCGAAGACGAAGGCGAGCAACCCGGGCACGACGAGCACCATCAGCGCCGCGAACCAGAAATGGTCGAACCCATGCCAGAACCACGGCAGTTCCTTGTAGTTCAGGAACACCATGAAATCGGGCAGGATGGGGTCGCCATAGCTGCCGCGCGTGCCGATCTGGCGCATCAGGTACATGCCCATCGCATAGCCGCCGAGCGCAAAGAACGCGCCGTGGCCGAGCGAGAGAATGCCGCAGAAGCCCCAGACGAGATCGAGCGCCAGCGCGAGAAGCGCATAGGTCAAATACTTGCCGAACAGCGACATGATGTAGGTCGGGATATGCAGCGGGCTCGTTGCCGGCGTCATCAGGTTCAGCACCGGCACCAGCACGGCAAGCGCCAGCAGGATGAAGAGCGCGACGATGATCTTACGATCGAGAGACCGGAGAAGGAAGGCCGTAATCATGCTTCCACCGCCCTTCCTTTGAGTGCGAAGAGCCCACGCGGCCGCTTCTGGATGAAGAGAATGATGAGGACGAGCACCAGGATCTTGCCGAGCACGGCGCCGGCGAAGGGCTCGAGGAACTTGTTGACGACGCCGAGCGACAGCGCGCCCACCAGCGTACCCCACAGATTGCCGACGCCGCCGAACACCACGACCATGAAGCTATCGATGATGTAGCTCTGGCCGAGATTGGGCGAGACGTTGTCGATCTGGCTGAGCGCCACGCCCGCCATGCCGGCGATGCCGGAGCCGAGCGCGAAGGTGAAGGCATCGACCCAGCCGGTGCGGATACCCATCGATGAGGCCATGCGCCGGTTCTGCGTGACGGCGCGCATCTGCAGGCCGAAGGCGGAACGCTTGAGCAGCATGAGCAGCGTCACGAACACGGCCATCGAGAAGACGATGATCCACAGGCGGTTCCAGGTGATCGACAGACCGCCGAGCTCGAACGCGCCCGACATCCAGCTCGGATTGCGCACTTCGCGGTTGGTCGGCCCGAAGATCGAGCGCACCGCCTGCTGCAGGATGAGCGAGACGCCCCAGGTGGCGAGCAGCGTTTCCAGCGGACGACCGTAGAGATAGCGGATCACGGTGCGTTCGATGACGAGGCCGACGAAGCCGGTGAAGACGAAGGCGGCGGGAACGGCGAAGGCCAGCGAATAGACTTCAAGGTCGGGGAATGTCGAGGCGATATACTGCTGCACGACATAGGTCGTGTAGGCGCCGATCATAACCATCTCGCCATGCGCCATGTTGATGACGCCCATGACGCCGAAGGTGATGGCAAGGCCGATGGCGGCGAGCAGTAGCACCGAGCCCAGCGACAGGCCGTACCAGACGTTCTGCACCACGTCCCAGAGCGCCAGGCTGCGGTTGATCGTGTTGATATGCGTCTGGATCTCGCCCTTCAACTCGTCGGGCGCGGTCGCCATGGCCGTCGTCAGGATGGTCAGCGCGTTGCGGCCACCGCGGGCAGCGATCGTGTCGATGGCGGCCTTCTTGTCCTCGGCGCCGACATCGCTTTTCAGCACCATGACGGCGCGGGCGGCCTCCATCGTCTCCTTGACCTCGCCGTCCTTCTCAGTGGCAAGTGCGGAGTTCAGCAGTTCGAGATTGGCGGGATCGGCATCGCGCAGCAGCCCCTGGGCAGCCGCAAGGCGGGCGCCACGATCGGGAGAGAGCAGCGTCAGCTGGCTCATCGCCGAGGCGATGACGCCGCGCAGCGAATTGTTGATCCGGACCTTGGACATGTAGTCCGCATCAATATCGGCGACGGCTTCGCCGCTGATCGGATCGGAAAATGTCGGCTCATCTTCCGTGCCGCCCTGAAGCAGAACCGGGCCACCGCTTTCCGAATTCACGTAAAGCTGGCCGTCGCTGAGCTGCTGCAGGATCTGGCTGACATGGGCATCGCCGGATGCGACCAGCGCCTTGATGGCGACCTCGCGCTCCGGGAAATCGCCGACGCCGAGCGCGTCGACCAGCGCGTGGATGTCTTCCTGCGCCTTCAGCGCCGTGGCGAATGCCGGCAGGGCCAGGCACAAGGTCAAAAGCAAAATCTTGATGGCGCGATACATCGGCTTTCTGCCTCGGTTATCGTTGGCCTTCCGGCGCAATCGGGAGAAATTCAGGCCTCTAACTCGGCAACTGCCGTCCGAAGCCTCAAGGCCACGCTTCGGAGAGAGAACTTCCGCCCGGACAGGAGGGCCGAACGGAAGCTGTTTTCAGGCTTTAGAGTGAAGGGGTGTCCACTCAGGAGCCCTTGCCGCCGCACTTGCCCGTTGCGACATTGAAGTTGCCGCAGTTCATGGGCTTGCGCCAATCGGAGATCAGGTCCTTGGAGTCAGGCAGGAAGTCGGACCATTCGTCGCCGACCACGGCAGGGGTCTGCTGGACGATTTCGAACTGGCCGTTCGCCTGGATTTCACCGATCAGCACCGGCTTGGTGATGTGGTGGTTCGGCATGACGGTGGCGTAGCCGCCCGAGAGGTTCGGAACCGTGGTGCCGATGATCGTGTCGAGAACCTTGTCCGTGTCGGTCGTGCCGGCAGCCTGGACCGCCTTAACCCATGCGTTGAAGCCGATATAGGCAGCTTCCATCGGGTCGTTGGTCACGCGCTTGTCGTTCTTGGTGTAGGCATGCCATTCCTTGATGAACTTCTTGTTTGCCGGGCTTTCGACCGACTCGAAGTAGTTCCAGGCAGCGAGGTGGCCGACGAGCGGCTTGGTGTCGAGACCGGCAAGCTCTTCTTCGCCGACCGAGAAGGCGACGACAGGGATGTCGGTTGCCTTGACGCCCTGGTTGCCGAGTTCCTTGTAGAACGGCACGTTGGCGTCACCGTTGATGGTGGAGACGACGGCGGTCTTCTTGCCCGCGCCGCCGAATTCCTTGATCTTGGAGACTTCCGTCTGCCAGTCGGAGAAGCCGAACGGCGTGTAGTTGACGATGATGTCTTCCTTCGGAATGCCCTTCGAGATCAGGTAGGCTTCCAGGATCTTGTTGGTCGTGCGCGGATAGACGTAGTCGGTGCCTTCGAGAACGAAGCGCTTAACGCCTTCCTTTTCCATCAGGTAGTCGACAGCCGGGATTGCCTGCTGGTTCGGAGCGGCGCCCGTGTAGAAGATGTTGCGCGAGGACTCTTCGCCTTCATACTGAACCGGGTAGAACAGGATGGAGTTGAGCTCTTCGAAAACCGGCAGGACCGACTTGCGCGACGAGGACGTCCAGCAACCGAAGACGGCCGCGACCTTGTCCTTTTCGATCAGCTCGCGTGCCTTTTCGGCAAACAGCGGCCAGTCGGAAGCCGGGTCGACAACGACGGCCTCGAGCTTCTTGCCGAGAAGGCCGCCCTTCTTGTTCTGCTCGTCGATGAGCATCAGCATGGCGTCTTTCAGCGTCGTTTCGGAGATCGCCATCGTGCCGGACAGCGAATGCAGAACGCCGACCTTGATGGTGTCGTCAGCCGCAACGGCTCCATGGAATGCGGCCGTGGCCGACATGACGGCGCCGAGCACGGCACCGGAAACATATGATCGCAGATTCATCTGGTTGATCCCCTCTTCTTGTTCCGACAACAGGCCTGAAACGGCGATTAACTGTTGCTTAAGGGACTATCCGGTGCTGCACTGCGAAAGCGTATACGCGAAATGACGTAGGTGACGGGGCGAAATGTGCAGTTTGCGTTGCACCGCACTCTTAAGCCCCGCACTGTTCCATGTTACGAACGCATGACAAGGGGAACGAAGGGGCCGATTACGGGCATGGCAGCGCGGCAACGCATTATTCCGGTCAGGCGCGAATACAATCGCTGGGTCGCCAACCAGACGCTGGAAGACTATGCGCTGCGCTTCACCGCCAAGAGCGCTCGGCAGTTCTCCTCGCAGCGCATCTCGCAGACGGCGATCGGCGCCATCTCCTTCCTGGCGCTGGAGGCGATCGGCGGCGCGATCACGCTCTCCTACGGCACCACCAACGCCTTCTACGCCATCATCGTCGCCTCGATCGCCATGCTCGCCATCGGCCTGCCGATCAGCCGCTATGCGATCCGCCACGGCGTCGATATCGACCTGCTGACCCGTGGCGCGAGCTTCGGCTATATCGGCTCCACCATCACCTCGCTGATCTATGCCAGCTTCACCTTCATGCTGTTTGCGATCGAGGCGTCGATCATGTCCGGCGCGCTGGAGCTGACGCTCGGCATACCCTTGTGGATCGGCTACATCATCAGCGCCGTCATGGTCATCCCGCTGGTCACCCACGGGGTCAGGCTGATCAGCCGCTTCCAGCTCCTGACGCAGCCCTTCTGGATCGTCCTCAACATCCTGCCCTTCCTTTTCATCGCCGTAATGGACTGGGAGAAGTTCGATCTCTGGCGCGCCTTCTCCGGCATCCGCCATGCCTCGGGTCCACCCGGCACCATCGCTCCCTTCGACCTCGTCGAGTTCGGCGCGGCCTCGGCCGTCATCCTGGCGCTGATGTCGCAGATCGGCGAACAGGCCGATTTCCTGCGCTTCTTGCCCCCGGAAAAGCAGACCAAGTGGCGCCACCGCCTCGCCGTCTTCCTCGCCGGTCCCGGCTGGGTCATCATCGGCGCACCGAAGCTCTTGGCCGGCTCCTTCCTCGTCGTGCTGACCTTCGCCTCCGGTGTGCCGGCGGACCGCGCCGCCGATCCGGCGCAGATGTATCTCACCGCCTTCGGCTACATGATCCCCTGGCACAACGCCGCGCTACTCTTGATGGCCGCCTTCGTCATGGTCTCGCAGCTGAAGATCAACGTGATGAACGCCTATGCCGGGTCGCTGGCATGGTCGAACTTCTTCTCGCGCCTCACCCACAGCCACCCCGGCCGCGTCATCTGGCTGGTGTTCAACGTGGCGATCGCGCTGCTCCTGATGGAGCTCGGCATCTACCGGCTGCTTGAAGAGACGCTCGGCATCTTCTCGATCATCGCCATGGCCTGGCTCTGCACCATCTCGGCCGATCTCTTCATCAACAAGCCGCTCGGGCTCGCTCCTCCCGGCATCGAGTTCAAGCGCGCCCATCTCTACGACATCAACCCGGTCGGCCTCGGCGCCATGACGCTGTCGGCGACCATCGCGCTCATCGCCCATTTCGGCGTCTTCGGCACGATCGCGGCGTCGCTGGCGCCCTACATCACCCTCATCGTCGCCCTCATCGCCTCGCCCGCGATTGCATGGGCGACGAAGGGCAAGTTCTACCTTGCCCGCAAGCCGCGCCAGAGCTGGAAGAACCTGACCAACATCACCTGCTCGGTCTGCGAACATCCCTTCGAGCCCGAAGACATGGCCTGGTGTCCCGCCTATGCCGCGCCGATCTGCTCGCTCTGCTGTTCGCTCGACAGCCGCTGCCACGACATGTGCAAGCCCAATGCGCATCTGAACGCGCAGGTCGGTTACGTCGCCAAGGCCGTGCTGCCGGAAACCATCGTCCAGAAGCTCACCACCCGCCTCGGCCGCTACGGCATCGCCGTCATCCTGGCGCTGACATCAGTCGGCGCCATCCTGGCGATGATCGCGCATCAAGTGTCCGCAGCCTCGCCGGAGACCGCCGAGGTCGTCAACGGCACGATCCTCATCGTCTTCTTCGTTTTCGCGGTCATCGCCGGCGTCGTCTGCTGGTTCTATGTGCTCGCCCATGACAGCCGCGTCGTCGCCGAGGAGGAATCCTCGCGCCAGAACACGCTGCTGCTCAAGGAAATCGCCGCCCACAAGAAGACCGACGCCGCCCTGCAGGCCGCCAAGGAGACCGCCGAGGCCGCCAACCGCGCCAAGAGCCGGTACGTCGTCGGCCTCAGCCACGAGCTGCGCACACCGCTCAACGCCGTGCTCGGCTACGCCCAGATCCTTGAGCGCGACGAGACCATTCCGACGCCGCGCCAATCCTCGATCAAGGTCATCCGCCGCTCGGCCGAACATCTCTCCGGCTTGATCGACGGCCTGCTCGATATCTCGAAAATCGAGGCCGGCCGCCTGCAGGTCTATTCCAACGAGATCAACATCCAGGATTTCCTCGACCAGATCGTCGACATGTTCCGTCCGCAGGCGCTCGCCAAGGGCTTGACCTTCAACCACCAGCGCGCGCCTGCCCTGCCCCAGTTCGTGCGCACCGACGAGAAGCGCCTGCGCCAGATCCTCGTCAATCTCCTGTCCAACGCCATCAAGTTCACCGACGAAGGCACCGTGACCTTCGACGTCGCCTATCGCAGCCAGGTGGCCACCTTCACCGTATCAGATACCGGCCGCGGCATCGCCGAGAAGGATCTGAGCCGCATCTACGAGCCCTTCCAGCGCGGCGAGGCCGACAGCATCCGCCCCATGCCCGGCCTCGGCCTTGGGCTGACAATCACCCAGCTTCTGACCAACACGCTCGGCGGCGAAATTTCGGTGACCAGCGAAAAGGACAAGGGCTCGACCTTCCGGGTGCGCCTGATGCTCTCGGCCGTGCTGCGCGAGATGGCTGCGCCGCCGCAGGAAAAGAAGATCGTCAGCTACGACGGCCCGCGCCGCACCATCGTCGTCGTCGACGATAACGAGGATCACCGCGAGATGATGCGCGAGATCCTCGTGCCGCTCGATTTCGTCGTGCTGACGGCGGCCAGCGGCACGGATTGCCTGACGCTGATCGAAGGCATCCAGCCCGATCTCTTCCTCGTCGATATCCTGATGCCGGGAATGAACGGCTGGCAGCTGGTCTCGCGCCTGCGCGAAGCCGGCCAGACCGCGCCGATCGTCATGCTATCGGCCAACATCGGCGACGCCGCCGCCCATGGCGACAGCGACGACAGTCACAACGACGCGATCGGCAAACCGGTCGACATCCGCCGCCTGCGCGACAAGCTCGCTTTGCACCTCGGGCTCAAATGGCTCTACGCCGAAGCAGCTCCCGCGACACCCAAGAAGGCAGAGCAGATACTGCAAAGCCCCGGCGATGCGCATGTTCAGGAACTGCTGCGCCTCGGCGAGATCGGCTATATCAGGGGCATCGAGGCCAAGCTCGCCGACCTTGCCAAGGTGGAGGCAAATCAGCCATTTACCGAGGAACTTCGATCCTATGTCGCCGCCTTCGACCTGAACGGCTTCATGGCCTTCCTGCACCGCTTCGACGAAAAGGTGGAACACATTGGCTGAACTCCCGCGCGACATCGTTCTCTTGGTCGACGACTCGCCGGAAGCGCTCGGCTTCTTGACCGATGCGCTGGAGCAATCCGGCTTCTCCGTCCTGATCGCGACCTCGGGCTCGGCAGCACTCAATATCGTCGAGCGCATCACCCCCGATCTCATCCTGCTCGACGCGGTAATGCCAACGATGGACGGCTTCGAGACCTGCCGGCGGCTGAAGGCCAACCCGGCGATCAGCCAGATACCCGTCATCTTCATGACCGGCCTGACCGAGACCGAACACGTGGTCCACGCGCTCGGCTCAGGCGGCGTCGATTATCTGACCAAGCCGATCAACATCGATGAACTGCGCGCCCGCATCGGCGTGCACCTAAAGAACGCCCGCTCCGCCCAGAGCGCCCGCGTCGCCCTCGACGCCGCCGGCCGCCATCTGCTGGCGGTCAAGGGCGACGGCAACATCCACTGGTCGACGCCCCAGGCCACCCGCCTCGTCAACGCCGCCATGGGCAGCGACGACGGCATGGACACGGTGATATCGACCATCGCCGCCTGGATGAAGGACCGCACCGCCGCAACCATCGCCGTCGCCCATGGCGGCCAAGACGTACTGCAGCTCGCCTTCTTGGGCACGATCGGCCCCGACGAATATCTCTTCCGCCTCACCGCCAGCCAGCGCGCCGACGACCAGGTGCTGCGCCAGCGCTTCGCGCTCACGAACCGCGAATCCGAGGTGCTGCTCTGGATCGCCAAGGGCAAAGCCAACCGCGACATCGGCGAAATTCTCGGCCTCTCCGCCCGCACGGTGAACAAGCATCTCGAGCAGATCTACGTCAAACTCGGCGTCGAAAACCGCGCCTCGGCGGCGGTCAAGGCCGCACACGTGTTGCATGAGACGTAGATGAGCGAGCCGCTCACACTTTAGAAAGCACACACGGATATCTTTGAGCGACGCCCGCAATCCGGGCATGGCATCAAGATGATATCCGGCAGGTCATGAAGGACAGGCTTTATTACGTGGATCGGCTGCGGATTTCCGCCTTCGCGATCCTGATCCTCTATCACTCCTCGGCGGCCTTCTTTACCGACATGGGCTGGCTGATCCATAGCGAGCGCACCAGCCCCACGCTATCACTGATCATGGAATTCCCGCGCGCCTGGCGGCTGGCACTGCTGTTCTTCGTCTCCGGCATGGGGGCTGCATTCTCGTTCCGCTCGGATTCCAGCCTTGCCTTCCTGCGCAAGCGCACCATCCGCCTGCTCGTCCCCCTGCTTTTCGCCATGGCCGTCCTCGTCGTCCCACAGGTCTGGTACGAGCGCATGTACGAGACCGGTTATGACGGTTCGCTGCTGACATTCTGGCTGACGCGCTATTTCACCGAGGGCCGCTATCCGACGGGCAATTTCACCTGGGCGCACATGTGGTTCGTCGCCTATCTGCTTGTGATGTCGGTGATCTGCTACCCGATCTTTCTCTATCTCAGCCGACCCGAAAACAGGATCATGGCCTGGTTCGAGCGTGTCGCGAAGTCGGGCGCCATCTATCTCTTCTTCCTGCTGCCGCTGGTACTGAACCTTGCTCTGTCGCCGTTCTATCCCAAGGAAACCAATGCGCTCTACAATGACGGCGCCTGGTTCGCGGTGTGGGCAAGCTGGTTCGGCCTCGGCTTCCTCGTCGCCCGCAATCATCGCAGCCTGATCGAGCCGATCATCGCCAAGCGCTTTGTCAGCGCCGCGATTGCTCTGGCGGTAACGGTGTTCCTCTACGCCTTCGCCTGGCTTGCTCCGGCCGAACAGGCGATCGGCAGCTATGCCGACGAAACCCCGCTCTTCAAGGCCGCGATCTTCCTGCTTGCCTGGTCGATGATCCTGACTCTGATCGGCTTCGCCGCTCGCGATTTCAACCAGCCGGATGCGCGGCTGGTCACGGTCAACCGGCTCGTCTTCCCGCTCTACATCATCCATCAGACGGTGATCGTCGGCGCGCTCTATTACGTCCTGCCGCTCGGCCTGCCCGCCGTGCCGAGCTTCATCATCATCGCGGCCGCAACCTTCGTACTGTCGAGCCTCTTCGCCATCATGGTGGACCTCATCCCCGGCCCCGCGCGCCTGCTCTTCGGCCTTGAGGTCAGACCATCAGGCAAACCAAGCGGTCGAAAGACGGTCAACGCAGAACGTTAGCGCCCCTGCACCAGGCGGTTGGACCGGGTGCCCAAAACGCAAGAAGCCCGGTGCGAGACCGGGCTTCCAAGGTGAGAACGAAAGTTCTTACTTCGCGTCCTGCGGGAAGTAGGAGAACTTGCCGTCTGGGCCCTTCTTCCATTCGTACATGACGTAGCCTGGGATCTTCGGGTCGCCCTTTTCGTCGAACGAGATTTCGCCGAGAACGGTCTTGAACGGACCCTTGGCCTTCATCGCTGCGGCAACGGCTTCAGCGTCGGTCGAAGCAGCTGCCTTCGCAGCTTCAGCGATCGTCTGCATCGCGGCGTAGGAGTACAGCGTGTAAGCTTCCGGGTTGAAGCCGGCAGCCTTGAACTTCTCGACGAGTGCCTTGTTGTCGGGGTTCAGCGTTGCGTCCGGGCCGAACGTGTTCAGCGTGCCGGCGACTGCGTCACCAGCGATCGATGCCAGTTCGTTCGAAACGATACCGTCACCCGATACGAGCGTTGCCTTCAGGCCCTGGTCGGCGGCCTGGCGGATGATCAGACCAGCTTCGGTGTGGAGACCACCCCAGTAGATGATCGAAACGCCGGCTTCCTTCATCTTGGCGATGAGGGCCGAGAAGTCCTTGTCGCCGACGTTGATGCCTTCGTACATGGCTTCGGTGAGACCAGCGGCATTCATGGCCTTCTTGGTTTCGTCAGCGAGGCCCTGGCCGTATGGGGTCTTGTCGTGAACGACAGCGATCTTGGCGTCCTTGAAGTGGTCGGCCAGATACTTGCCGGCAATGCCGCCCTGCTGGTCGTCGCGACCGCAAGTACGGAACGTGTTCCACAGACCACGCTCGGTGAACTGCGGGTTGGTCGCAGCCGGCGTGATTTCGAGGATGCCGTTTTCAGCGTAAACTTCGGAAGCCGGGATCGAAACGCCCGAGTTGAAGTGGCCGATAACGAACTTGACGCCGTCAGCTGCGAACTTGTTGGCAACCGAGATACCCTGCTTCGGGTCTGACACGTCGTCGCCGAGCACGATCTTGATCTGCTCGCCGTTGATGCCGCCAGCAGCGTTGATGTCGGCAGCTGCCTGCTCGGCACCCTTCTGGAGCTGTGCGCCGAACGCAGCGTTCGGGCCGGTCAGCGGACCAGCAACGGCAACCGTGATGTCGGCCCAAGCGTTGCTGCTGAAGGCGACCATCGCCGTCAGAGCCACTGCCGACAGAAGAGACTTCTTCATTATGTTACTCCCAGTTTTTTAGCGGGTTCCGTTCCATTACCCAGCGCATCACCCACTTTACTGCGCCGGGAAACCTGTTCCACTCGGAGAGGTAATTTGTCCCTAGATTCAACCGGCTGTCAATGTTTTGCCTTCCAGGAGAAGGGCGACGTCTTTTCGTAGAGCCAGTAGTAATTATTGACCATCTGATTGGTCCGGCGATAGCGGTATCCCGCCGTCGCGAAGATCAAGAGAAGGACGAAGTCGATGGCGTAGTAAAACACGCTCAGCACCGGTCCGTCGAACAGCGCATGATGCAGAAACTGCATCGCGGCCGCCAGAAGCACGCTGTAGCCGATGACAATTGGATAGTCGCTCCAGCCATCGGCAGCAGCCTTGCCGGAACGCCATGCCGTCCAGAAGCCGATCAACACGACGATCAGGCGGATGACGCTGCGAACGCCGGTATCACCTTCAAAGAAAAGTCCCTGCATATCAAAGTCTCCCCTTCGTCATGCTCAATGCCGTCCGCCTTCGAGATAGGCGGCGCGAACTTCAGGATTGGCGAGCAGCTCCTGGCCGGAGCCAGACATCGTCACCTTGCCGTTGACCATGACATAGGCCCGGTCCGACAGCTTCAGCGCCGCGAATGCGTTCTGCTCGACGAGGAACACGGTGAGCCCCTCATCCTTGTTCAGCTTCTTGATCGCCTCGAAGATGCCCTTGACGATCAGCGGCGCGAGGCCGAGCGAGGGCTCGTCGAGAAGCAAAAGCTTCGGGCGGGCCATCAGCGCGCGGCCGATCGACAGCATCTGCTGCTCGCCGCCCGAAAGCGTGCCGCCGCGCTGCGTCTGGCGCTCCTTCAGGCGCGGGAACATCGCGAAGATCTTCTCGACGTCTTCCTTGAAGTATTTCAAGTTGTCGAGGCCGGCGCCCATCTGCAGGTTTTCCATCACGCTCATGCGCGGGAAAATGCGGCGTCCTTCCGGCGACTGCGCGATGCGCAGTCGGGCGATTTCGTGGGTCGGCATCTTGGTGATGTCGCGGCCTTCGAAGATGACCTTGCCGGCGCGCGCCTGCGGACTGCCGCAGATCGTCATCATCAGCGTCGACTTGCCGGCGCCGTTGGCGCCGATCAGGCTGACGATTTCGCCCTGGTTGACGTGGACATCGATGCCGGCGAGCGCGCGAATGTTGCCGTAATAGGTTTCAACACCCTCGACCTTGAGAAGTGGCTGACCGGTCATCAGTGCGTACCTCCTTCGAGGTTTTCGACGTCTGCGATCACCTGTTCCACTTCCTCGTCTTCGACACCGAGATAGGCCGCGATGACCTTCGGATCGTTCTTCACATGGTCTGGCGTGCCATCGGAAATCTTCTGGCCATATTCGAGCACGACGACGTGGTCGGAAATTTCCATGACCACGGACATGTCATGCTCGATCAGGAGCAGCGACGTGCCCTCGTCGCGTATCCCACGCAGAAGCGTGTTCAGCGTCAGCGATTCCTTCGGGTTAAGACCGGCGGCCGGCTCGTCCAGGCAGAGCAGTTCCGGCCCTGTGCACATGGCGCGCGCTATTTCCAGACGACGTTGAGCGCCGTAAGGCAGGTCACCGGCGGGATCGTCGGCGCGATCGATCAGATCGGCCTTCTCCAGCCAGTAGCGGGCAAGCTCGATCGCGTTCTTCGCTTCCGCGCTGTAGCGACCGATCCCGAGCAGGCCGAGAATGGTGTAACCCGATGCCAGCATCAGCTTGTTGTGCTGCGCGACCAGAAGGTTTTCGAGAACCGTCAGGCCCGAGAACAAACGGATATTCTGGAAGGTACGGGCGACCTTGGCTTCGCGGGTGATGCGAAAGTCCGGCAAGCGCTCGAGCAGGTGTTCTCTGCCATCCTTGTGGCGCATAGTGATCATGCCCATGGTCGGCTTGTAGAAACCGGTGATGCAATTGAACACGGTGGTCTTGCCGGCGCCGTTCGGGCCGATCAGCGCGGTGATCTCGCCGCGCTTGGCCTCGAACGAGAAGTCGTTGATGGCCATCAGGCCGCCGAACTTCATCGACAGGTGCTCGACCTTGAGCAGGGTATCGCTGGACATGTTGGTTTCCTGAGGGCTCATCAACCGTGACCCTCCTTGGTGAAGCTTCCCGATACCGATTTCCGTTCTTTCAGGAACGCCGTCGGCTCACGCGATCCGACGAAGCCGCGCGGCTTGATCAGCATGACGACGACCATCGCTAAGCCGAAGAGCAGCATGCGGTAGAGTTCCGGCGTGAAGTCGGGTCCGAAGATCAGCTTCAGGAACTCCATCTCGCGCAGCATCTCGGTACCGCCGATCATGACAATCGCGGCAATCGCGATGCCGGTCAGCGAGCCCATGCCGCCGAGAACGACGATGGCGAGGATGACGGCCGATTCCAGGAACACGAAGGATTCAGGCGATACGAAGCCCTGGCGAGCGGCGAAGAAGGAGCCGGCGAAACCGCCGAACATCGCACCGGTGGCGAAAGCCGTGAGCTTGGTCGTCACCGTGTTGATGCCGAGCGAACGGCAGGCAATCTCGTCTTCGCGGAGCGCTTCCCAGGCACGACCGATCGGCATGCGGCGCAGGCGGATCGTCACGTATGCCGTCAGGAGGCACAGCGCCAGGATCAGATAGAAGAGGAAGATCTTGTAGTAGGCCGACGAGATCGGCAGGTGAAACAGCTTGGCAAAGCCGTGCGGGCTGGCATCGAAGGGGATGCCGAACAGCGTTGCCTTCGGAATGCTGGCGATACCGAACGTGCCCTTGGTCAGATCCGTCCAGTTGATGATGACGAGGCGGATGATTTCGCCGAAGGCCAGCGTCACGATCGCCAGATAGTCACCGCGCAGACGCAGCACCGGGAAGCCGAGGATGATGCCCCACAGACCGGCGAGAATGCCCGACAGCGGCAGAAGAACCCAGAAGGACAGGCCGAAATAGCTGGAAAGCAGCGCGTAGGAATAGGCGCCGACCGCGTAGAAGGCGACATAACCGAGATCGAGCAGACCGGCGAGACCGACGACGATGTTCAGGCCCCAGGCCAGCATCACGTAGATCAGGATCTGGATACCGAAGTTGTCGACCCACTTCAGCGAACCCTGCGCACCGACCAGCGCCACGATGACGACGGGATAGAGCACCAGCGCCAGAAGCGCGATCTTCAGGAAATGGGCGTGGAAGAAGCCCTTCTTGTCGGAGATATCGAGCTCGCCGCTGCGCGCCTTGGCAAGCTTGCGGGCATCGAGATGCGGACGCAGGAACACCACGATCGCAAACCGGCCGACCGCCGCGATGGCGACGAAGATCGCGAGCAGACCCCAGCGCTGAACGACGACGAGTTCGTTGCTGATGTTCTGCTGCGTGCCGAGACCGACATAGAGAACGAACATGCCGAAGGAGATAACGGCTGCGAAGATAGCTTCTTTAATACCCTTCTGGACAAGTCCGGATGCGGGCTTGCCAGGGGCGTTTTCAACATTTGCCATGACGTTAAACCTTCTCGACTTCCGGCCGGCCCAGGATACCTGTCGGCTTGAAGATCAGCACGAAAGCGAGGATGGCGAAGGTCGCCACATCCTTGTAGGCGATGGTGAAGTAGGCCGACCACAGGCTTTCGATCAGGCCGATCATCAGACCACCGAGAACAGCGCCTGGAAGCGAACCGATACCGCCGAGAACGGCCGCCGTGAACGCCTTCACGCCAGGCACGAAGCCGTCGTTGAAGTTCACCACGCCGTAGTACATCAGATACATCGTGCCGGCGACGGCAGCGAGTGCGGCACCCATGATGAAGGTCACCGAGATCGTCTGGTCGACATTGACGCCAAGCAGCGCCGCCATCTTGCGGTCCTGCTCGGTGGCGCGCTGCGCGCGGCCAAGCGCCGTATGATTGACGAGGTACCAGAAGACGGTGAGCAGCACGGCCGTGATGATGATGATCACGATCTGCTTCAGCGAGATGGTGACACCACCAATGTTATAGACACTGCTGATCAGCGGCGGGATCGGCTTGTTGCGCGGACCCTGCGTCACCTGGATGAAGTTCGACAGCGTGATCGACATGCCGATCGCTGTGATCAGCGGTGCCAGACGGAACGAACCGCGCAGCGGGCGATAAGCGACGCGCTCGATCGTCCAATTCCACAAACTCGTCATCAGCATCGCGATAAGCAGCATCAGCAGCAGCAGAACCGCGACCGGCAAACCAGCAAAAATCGATGTGAGGACGAGAAAGACGATAAGGGCGGCGAAGCCACCGATCATGAAAATATCGCCGTGAGCGAAGTTGATCATGCCGATGATGCCGTAAACCATCGTATAGCCGATAGCCACAAGGCCATAGATGGATCCAAGAGTCAGCCCATTAATGAGCTGCTGGACAAAATATTCCATATGTCTTTCCCCTGGACACAGAACCGTGAAAAGCCTGCGTCTCTTGTTATTAGAGCCCTTGTTGAGCCCTTGATTAAAGATTTCATACTGCTTTCAAAGCAAAAGGGAAGCGCAAAATTTCAAAGCTCCAAAGTTCTTTGCCGTTTTGGTGAAAATGACTTTTTGTCGTTCAGAAAGTTGATTTTTTCAACACAATCCGGCCTCTGACGCCACTTTTCACCGCAAATTCACTTTTCCCTGGGATCTTTAGCCTTCGCCGATGGATGGAAAAACGTCAAAGCACACCTGCGTCCTTTTGCGACGGCGGACGAGCCGTGCAATGAAGCGTGAAAACGACTATATGAGAAGCATGATGGAGAAGGGATCGAACCGGCCCGCGATGCTCGCAACGTTTGAACGCGCCGCCCTTGAGGCTGGCAAGGCGATCATGGATGTGTACCGCGCCGGCTGCACGGCGGCCAGCAAGGCCGACAACAGCCCGGTGACGATCGCCGATGAGCAGGCCGAGCGGATCATTCTGGCTCATCTCTATCGCGATTTTCCCGATATTCCCGTCATCGCCGAAGAATCGGTCGCGGCCGGTATCGTGCCGGCGGTCGGCTCATCGTTCTTCCTCGTCGACCCCCTGGATGGCACGCGCGAGTTCGTCGACAAGCGGCCGGAATTCACCGTCAACATCGCCTTCATCGTCGATGGCCACCCGGCTGCCGGCATCGTCTTCGCACCGGCCCTAGGCGTCGCTTTTCTCGGCGAGAACGGCACGGCCGAGAAGCTGCATGTCGGCCCGGACTTTCGTGTCGAAAAGCGGCTGCCGATCAATGTACGCCTCGCCAAGGCCGAACGCACGGCGCTCGCCAGCCGTTCGCACGACAGCCCGCAGACGGCGCGCTTCCTGGCCGAGCAGGCTATCTCGGAGTGCAAGAATATCGGCTCGTCATTGAAATTCTGTCTTCTCGCGGAGGGAGAAGCGGACGTCTATCCGCGCTTCACCCGCACGATGGAGTGGGACACCGCGGCCGGCGATGCCATCCTGCGCGCAGCCGGCGGCTGCACCGTGACCCTCGACGGCCGCCCCCTCACCTACGGCAAGACCCGGCAGGCCCACGACGCGGATTTCGCGAATCCCGATTTCATCTCCTGGGGCAACGCGCCCCGGCTTTGAGCGCGGGGATATCTTTCGCCAATATCCGTTTGAAATCAGCGCCCGACCCCGCGCGCTGTCCCCGTTTCCCGACACGCCCCTACGATTTGCGGCAGTGAAACCTGCCGCGAACACCGGAGCTCGATCGTGTCGGACCAGACCAACAACCTCGCCTTGCCCTACATCCTGCCCTCCCAGGCGCAGAAGCACGTGCCGCATAACGAGGCGCTGCAACGTCTCGACACCGTGGTCCAGCTGACGATCATCGCCGAACGCCAAGGACCACCCGAAACAGCTGATGAAGGCGACCGCTACCTCGTCGGCGCCGATCCCGAAGGCGAGTGGCTCGGCCGGCAGGGGCTCATTTCCGTCTGGCAGGATGGTGCATGGGCCTATCTCTCGCCAAACCCCGGCTGGCGCGCCTTCTTTCTCGATACCCGTCAGCTCCGCGCTTACGACGGCACGAAATGGAACGTCATCTCCCTCGATGCGGATGGCGCGCTTCCGATGATCGGCATCAACGCGACGGCCGACGAGATCAACCGGCTGGCGGTCGCCTCCGAGGCCAGCCTCTTCAGCCACGCAGGACAGGGACATCAGCTGAAGATCAACAAGGCCGATCCGTCTCAAACAGGCACGCTTCTCTTCCAGACCGCTTGGTCGGGCCGCGCCGAGATGGGGCTTGCGGGAAGCGATGCGTTTTCGATCAAGGTCAGCGGCGATGGCAATGATTGGTCGACGGCGCTGGTCGTGGCGCTTGACGGCGTCGTGCGCATGCCGTCTCGGCCGATCGTGCGGACATCGCCCGCTGCAGGTATCACCTCCCAGCCACCGGCAAGCCGCACCGGCTTTACGGATATCCACGCAGAACAAGGCGGCTTCGAACTTAGCGCCGCCGTACCATCAGGTGCCGGCAGGCGGCTGATCGTCCCTGCCGACGGCTTCTACCTGCTGTCGCTTTCTGTCAGCACCCTCACCTCATCAGGCCACGATGTGGCGATCGAGGTCAACGGCGCGACGGTCGTCGCCAGCGCAGGCGGACCCGCCTCGACATCACCAACCCGGCAGAACGCAACGACGATCGTCTGGCTGAACCAGGGAGACTGGCTCGCATTGCTTCACACCGGCACGGCGCAATACGAATTTGGACCGGCGAAGACCGAACTCTGCGCCGTCATGCTCTAAGGATGTTAAAGCAGGCGGTAACGGAAGGCCCGGGCAACCGCCTGCATCCGGTTGACGGAATCGAGCTTGCGCATCGCGCTTTTCAGATATCCGACCACGGTGTGCGGCGAGAGCTCGAGTATGATGGCGATCTCGTCGCTGCTCTTGCCCGCCGCCGACCAGCGCAGGCATTCGATCTCGCGGCTACTGAGGTTCTCCAACGGCTGCTCGGTCACCTGCAGGCGCGCATAGACATCGAGAAATTCCATGGCGCTGAACACATGCGCCATCGCCTCCTCGCGCGAAAGATCCGCCCGCGCGCCCGAAAACGCGAAAATATAAGGCTGGCGATCGGCGTCATGCAGCACGAAGGCAAATGTCCGGCGAAATCCGAGCTCGCGAAACAGACCGGTAATCCGCTCGTTCTTCGGGTTGGTCACGCTGCTTTCGAATGCGCTGACACCAAACGAGACCGGCAGGCTCGATTTTCGGAGCTCCGAAACAAGCGCACTATTGTGAAACAGGTCGTCTTCGTCATAGGCGGCAACGAGACTGTCGGGCCAGTTGCTGAAAATGTGGTTTCCAGCAAAGCCGCCATTGTCGCCGTGGGGAAAACCCGCGAACAAATAGTGGTTGAAACCCGCCGCTTTCGCGAGACGCGCGAGGTGTTCCTTGGAATCGGCTGGCGATCGACTGGATTTCTCAGGCGATAAAAAAGCAATATTCACCGCGCCGTCTTGAACGGCACGTTCCTCATTCCGCATCGATTTCGTCCTTCAAAGGCTAAACTTGCCTAAAAACGCTCTTCTGGCAGCAACAATCAAAGTATAGGGAAAGAAAAAACGGTCACTTCGACGTTATGCGAAGCCTGACATTCTATTCCCAACGCACGCAGAACAAACAATCGCGACGACACGCAACGTTCTATCTGCCCCTGGGGAGGCTTATAGTTTGCTGAGGATCAGACAACTAATATTCATTGTGCATGGCTCCCATGCGCTCATGACAAATTTACGCAAGGGAAGCCGTGCACAGGGCGCAGACGAGCGCCATCATGCGACGCGGTTAAATTTATTATCAAAGTGTTACGACGCGTTTAGGCAATTTTTAAATGTGACAAGCTAGAGTGGCTCTCGTGGTCTTGAGTTGTGTAGAGAGTCCAATGACCGAAATGATACGTCCCCGAGTGAAATATGTCATCGGCCCCGATGGCAGCCCGCTGACGATTGCGGATTTGCCGCCGCCGAATACTCGGCGCTGGGTAATTCGCCGTAAGGCAGAGGTTGTCGCAGCTGTGCGCGGTGGCCTGTTGAGCTTGGAAGAAGCTTGCGAACGCTATACCCTGACCGTCGAGGAGTTTCTCTCCTGGCAGTCGTCCATCAACAGCCATGGTCTTGCCGGCCTGCGCACCACGCGCATCCAGCAGTATCGCCATTGATTAATTATTGAAGTTGATTCCATTTCAGTTCGGGCCGACCGCACATCGCAGGATGTGAAGCCGGCCCGAAGCTTTTGCTGCTTTCCGGCGTTTATTTTATTGCCGAACTGAACCGACGCTCTGAAGCGCGGCCACCGTCCACAAAGACCACTCGGACAGCGGCTGCGCGAGCAAGGCTCGACAATCCTATCAGCCACCTCCCCTTTCATCGAACAATCCGTCACCTTGAGCGGCCTTTGCTTTGCGCCGGCGCCATGGCACGTTTGCTTCAACGCAATCGAAATGAAGGCAGTTCGGATGAAGATCACCAACGAAGAAAACGCATCGGGCGGCCGCTACGTCGCCGAACTCGAAGGTCATCAGGCCGAAATGACCTATTCCCGCACAACGCCGACACTCATCATCATCGATCATACTGGCGTGCCGGATGCGCTGCGCGGCAAGGGCGTCGGCCAGGCGCTGGCGCTCCACGCGGTCGAAGCCGCCAGAACCGGCGGCTGGAAGATCATTCCGCTCTGCCCCTTCTTCAAGGCGCAGGCGCTTCGCCATGAAGAATGGCGCGACGTCATCAACTGATCTTCTGAAGTCGAGAAACGCCAAAAGCCATGTATGACGGACAGCACGCCCGTCATGCATGGCTTTTATGAGATGACACCCCAGATGCCCGAAGGCATCGGCCATCTTGGCTTAGGCTCGTGCCCGAACCGCTCCGTCGCGCTCTTCGAGCGCGGCAGCGCGTGCATATTCCGCCTGCATCTCTTCGAGCGTCTGCTCCAAGGCCTCTTCCTGCATCCTCAGTTCCTTGATCGAAACCTGAAGATTGTCCGCGCGCTGGCGTGCTGCCTTCGCGAAGGTGGGATAGGCGAAGTGATTCGGGTCGGAAATGCCGGACTTCTTTTCCTCGACGACGATCTGGCTCTCCAGATCCTTCGTCATACGGTCAAATTCAGACATCATCATCTGCAACTGCTGCAGCTGACGACGCTTTTCGTTCACCTGAAACTCTTTCAGACGAACTAGGCTCTCACGCGACTTCATACGCATTACTCCAGTGATGCGAGACCCCGGCTTCACTTGAAACCGCCCATTAGCTGCCGCTGTCATGCGACTTGCCCAAAAAATTTCCCTCGGCGTTAACAAAAACCTACCGCTGGTAACCTTTCGTTTACGGGCATCGTTAATGATAGTGCCGATGATTTAAGGGTCGGTAAACACAACTACGCGATTTCCGGTCCGTTTCATTGGTGAGTCGAATGAATCGCTTGCCGGCCTTTCTTAATGTAACAGTTGAGAAGAGGGCCTTGCGGATTCTCGTTGGAAAACAGCGGAATGGACAAAATATTTAATAAATTGATTACCTCTTGCCAGAGTGAATCAGAATTTGTTAACCATTTCGTGGCAGCTTCCAAATCACGCAGTGACATATCTGTATCGCGTAGGGGCCAGACCACCTTTCGGCGGCGGTAAAGGGGATAAGAATGCGGGTACTACTCATCGAAGATGACAGCGCGACAGCGCAGAGCATCGAACTGATGCTCAAGTCAGAAAGTTTCAACGTCTACACCACCGATCTTGGTGAAGAAGGCGTCGATCTCGGCAAGTTGTATGATTATGATATCATCCTTCTTGATCTCAACCTTCCAGACATGTCCGGATATGAAGTGCTCCGCACTCTCCGTCTGTCCAAGGTTAAAACACCGATCCTGATCCTCTCCGGCATGGCCGGCATCGAGGACAAGGTTCGCGGTCTCGGATTCGGCGCCGACGACTACATGACCAAGCCTTTCCACAAGGACGAACTGGTTGCTCGCATCCATGCGATCGTCCGTCGTTCCAAGGGTCACGCCCAGTCGGTCATCATGACCGGCGAACTGATCGTCAACCTCGACGCCAAGACCGTCGAAGTCGGTGGCCAGCGCGTTCACCTGACGGGCAAGGAATACCAGATGCTGGAGCTGCTTTCGCTCCGCAAGGGTACCACGCTCACCAAGGAAATGTTCCTGAACCACCTTTATGGCGGCATGGACGAGCCGGAACTGAAGATCATCGACGTCTTCATCTGCAAGCTGCGCAAGAAGCTTGCAAACGCTGCCGGCGGCGCAAACTACATCGAAACCGTCTGGGGCCGCGGCTACGTTCTGCGCGAGCCTGACGGTGCCGAATACGCCGAAACAGCCTGATATCCGATTTCGGTCCCTACGCCGATCATCCTTAAGATCCCGCCTTCACGGCGGGATTTTTTGTGTCTGTGAACACGTCTGAAACGACAAAAGCCGCCCTGAAGGCGGCTTTTGCATATAGATCGAATGGGAATATCAGGCGGCGATGGCGCGATTACCGAAGACCGCCGTCAGGATCTTGCGGTCGAAGGGCTTGAGCAGGAAGTCCGTGGCCCCTGCCCGCTTGCCCATCATCAGCTTCTTCAGGTCGGCCTCGATCACGCAATAGTAGATCTTGACCTCCTTGCCGCCTTCCATGGCGCGAACCGCCACGATCAGATCGAGCGCTCCATCCATGGATGAATCGACGATCAGGTAATCGGGCAGCTCCACCTGGCAATGGGACAATGCTTCGCTAGCGCTGGAGGCTTCACTGACCATGAAGTCGAGTTCAGAGAGAATCCGCTTCCCGACCTTACGAACGACGTCCGACGAATCGGTGATCATGAACCTTTGCATCGCTGCTCCATTGCCCAGCTTCTGTCCCGGCGGGCATCTTCACGGGCAAGGATAGAAACATTCGGCTAAGGAAGTATTACTTCGATACAAGCAATGTGCCGGGAATCTGTCCCGGCGCTGTTTTAGATCAGGCCGGAATGACTTCGGCGGTGAAGACGATCTCTTCGGCGCTGGCGCTATGGCCAAGCTTCATGCCGCACTCTTCCGCGAGCAGCACTGCGTAATAGGGCTGGATCGTATGGGCATCGATCGCTTCTTCGATCTCACCCGTCGAAATCTCCACGAACTTCGGCGGCAGGCGCATCAGCTTGCCCTTGGCGACGAGCGTGAACTTCGCGTCGAATTCCGGGTTCTCAAGCGTGATATCGATCTGACCGCCGCGCGGAATGGAAGAATAAGCGACGAGGAACAGGTTAAGCAGCAGCTTGACGCGGTTCTTCGCGATGATTGCGCGCGGTCCGTTCCAGACCACTTCGGTCTTCTTCTCGGCGGCGGCGAAATCCTTGGCGGCGCGCTCGGCTTCGCCGGTGTCGATCGAGGCGCCGACGGAGCCGGAAGCGCCGAAGGCAAGGCGTGCGAATTTGAGACGAACCGACGCGTTCAGCGCGCTGGTGCGGATAAGATCCATGGCGTCTGCATCGGCGCCGCCCTCGTCGAGCAGTTCAAGGCCGTTGTTGATCGCGCCGACGGGCGAGATGACGTCATGGCAAACACGGCTGCAGAGAAGCGCGGCCAGATCTGGGCCGGTCAGGGTAAGGTTTGGATTCTTCGACATCATTGTCTCCAAGAGGGCGGTGATTCATTCCGCCACACATATTGCTTCATCATTGCACGAAGTTTGCGAGCGTACTCGGCGCCATAATGACACCATATTTGGTAAACCGATTGTTAAGACCATCCGCGCAAAATGATAGAAACGCCGGAAACGGCACCATGTATCGACCATGATGAACGGATGACACCATGCGCCCCTCAATCCTAGGAAGATTCCTGGCCGACTGCCGGCGGGTCTCTATGCTCGCGATCTCGTGCCTGATGCTCGTCGCGACCCAGGCCGCGGCTCAGCAGGCAAGAAACGACCAATACTCGGTTCAGGAGATCGTCGACGCCGGCCACTCCTTCTTCGGCTCGACCAGCGGCGGCCTTGCAAAGGCGGTCGAGGCCGCCTTCCAGAAGTACGGCTTGCCGAATGGCTACATTCTCGGCCAGGAAGGCTCCGGCGCCTTCATCGCCGGCCTGACCTATGGCGAAGGCCAGCTGAACACCAAGAACGCCGGCGAGCATCCGCTCTACTGGCAGGGTCCGTCGCTCGGCATCGACTACGGTGGCCAGGGCACGCGCGTCATGATGCTGGTCTACGACCTGCCCTCGACCGACGCGATCTATGCCCGCTTCGGCGGCGTCAGCGGCCAGGCCTTCGTCATCGCCGGCTTCGGCATGACGCTGCTCAAGAACAACAACGTCCTCGTCGTGCCGATCCGCACAGGCGTCGGCGCCCGCCTCGGCCTTAACGTCGGCTATCTCAAGGTTACCCCAAATCCGACCTGGAACCCCTTCTGAGATCATCGTCACGGCGAACTCTGTGTCGCCGTGACCCATCCGCCACTTGCCCTAACGGCGTTGGCCGCTTAATCATTGGCTGACGCAAATCAACTTCTGGAAGCAGTGGCCTCGCCGTGATCGAATACGCGCTCTTGTTCGGATTGGGCTTTCTGGCCGCGGCGTTCCTGGTTTTCCTCGTATCGCCGGCCGTTCATCGCCGTATCGTCTGGTACACCGAAAACCGCATGCGCGCGACGATGCCGCTCAGCCCCCAGGAAGTGCGTGCGCAAAAGGACATGGTCCGCGCGCTTTATGCCGCCGAAAACGCCCGCACCACGCAGGATCTGATTCGCGAACGCGAAAAGTCGATGTCGCTGCAATTGAAGCACGACCAGATCGCCCGCGACGCCGGCCACTTCGCCTCCGAGATCAGCGCGCTTCAGGCCCAGATCGCCGACATGAGCGTCGAGGCCGCCGAATTGCGCTCGCATCTGCGCAAGGACGAGAACTATATCAGCCAGCTGAAGACGAGCCTGCACATCGCCGAACAGGCCAGTGCCGCCAAGGAAGGCGAGCTTGACGCTCTCCGTATCCGCCTGAACAAGATCGTCGAGCAGACCGACAATCTGAAGATCGACATGGCCGCGCGCGAGACCGAGCTCGAGAACCTGAATTTCAAGCACAGCGGATTGCGCACCGAGCGAGACGAGCTTCGCCAGGACGTCGGCCTGCTGCAGAAGCGCGCCAAGGATGCCGAACAGAAGCTGACGCAGCAGGAACACGCTGTTCTGCGCCTTGAAGACCGCGCCGAGCGCGACAAGGCGACCCTTGCCGACAAGGAAGCGCTTCTGACGCGCCGGCAGCAGGACCTGACCAAGCTCAAGGATCAGGTGAAGGCCGCCAATGCCGACATGCGCAAGGCAAACCGCGCGCTTCGCTCGGCCGGCCTTGCTCCCCTCGTCCTCATCCCGCCGCAGGAAAAGCCCGTGCCGGAAGAAGCCCCGATCTCAGAACTCGACACAGCCGCGGTCGCAGCCCGCCTCGCCGAAGAAGTGCGCGCCCGCAGCGCCGCCGTTTCCGAGGAAATCCTCGCCGCCAGGCTGAACACCTCCAACGACGGCGCGATCCGCGAAGAGATCGCGACCATCGCGGCCGACATGGTAGCGCTGACCGCCATCAACGAAGGCAAATCCTCGCCGATCCGCGAGTTGCTGCCGGAGACGGCGGAGACCAAGGAAGGCGAGCGCATCGACCTCGCCCAGCGCGCCGCCACGATCCTGTCGCAGCCCGGCTAAGACTAAGTCGCCAAAAGTTTTCAGATACGCTTGGCCGTGGAAGACATGGCAAACAGCGCGATGCCGGTTGCGGTCGCGACGTTGAGGCTGTCGAGCCCCGGCGATTGCGGAATGCGGGCGCTACGGAAGCGCGACAGCACCGCCTGTGGCAACCCCTCGCCTTCCGTGCCGACGACCAGCGCCATGCGCTCCGAGGCAGGAATCGAGCGGATATCGACCTCGCCGCGTGGCGACAGCGTCCAGATCGCAAAGTCCCGCTCAGCCAGTTGCGTGAGCAACTCAACCGCATCACCACCGCGCTGATAGGGAACGCTCAACACGGAGCCCACCGAAACACGCATAGCCTTGCGATAGAGCGGATCGCACGAGGTCTCGTCGAGGAAGATCGCATCGGCATCGAAGGCGGCCGCATTGCGGAACATCGAGCCGGCATTGTCGTGATTGGAAATGCCGCAACCGACCAGCACCAGCGAGCGCTCGGGCAACCGATCGATCAGCGCGGCGCCCTGGGGTTGACGCCGCCCCAGCGCAAGCACGCCGCGATGCAGATGGAAGCCGACGATACGGTCGAGCACATCCGCTTCCGCGACGTAGACGGGAACGTCCTCCGGCAGCCGCTCGAGAATATCGGCAACACCCTCGACACGGTTGCGCAGCAAAAGCACCTTCTCGGCCGCGAAATCGCCGCCCGCCCGGTGCGCTTCGGCCAGCATACGCAGAACGACGGTACCCTCGGCGATAAACCGGTTATGCCGCCCCGTCAGATCGCGCTCGCGAATGTCGCGAAACTCGGCAATCTCGGGGTCGTCGGCATTGTCGATCGCAATCAGCCGAGGGGCCATCGTTGTCAGCCGCCGTTGACCGTCACGTCGGCGATGATGCTTCCCGCCTTGATGTCGAACACCAGCGCCTTGGCCACGCCCTCGGCGGTCTTGCCGAAGAACATGATCTGGCCGCCCGAAAGCGAAGAGGACTGAAGCACGAAGCCGGCGGGCAGGTTTGCTGTCACGGAAACCGGCGCATCCGACGGAATTCCGGCGGACGTGATCGCGGCCGGCTCCTTGGCCGGCGCCCGCATCGTCTTGTAGACAACCGCGCCGAAGACCGCCATAAGGCTCACGAACATGATGAAGCCCGAGACGATCTGCAGGCGGATCATCTTGCGTCGGACATTTTCCATTGCCGGATCGAGGGGCTTTTCTTCCTGATCGTCTTCTGGCTGGACATTCGTCATATATGGCGTTCCATTCTATAAAATACTTCGGAGAAGAAGCGTCTTGAGCGACCCCTTTAAACAAGCAGCCGGCAATATGAAAGTCCTGACGGCGGATGAACATGCCGAAGGCCGGCTTGATGCGTGGATGACGGCTCAGCTCGGCGAGGAATTCTCCCGCAGCCGCATCAAGGTGCTGATCAAGGAAGGCCAGGTCACGTCGAAGGGATCAGTCGTCGCCGATCCGCAGAAGAAGGTCCGCCCCGGCGACGTCTTCGAGATCAACCTGCCCGAGCCCGAGGACCCAACGCCGAAGGGCGAGAACATCCCGCTCGACATTCTCTATGAAGACGACGACCTGATCGTCATCTCCAAGCCATCCGGCATGGTCGTACACCCGGCTGCCGGCAACTGGACGGGAACGCTGGTCAACGCGCTGATCTATCACTGCGGCGACAGCCTGTCGGGCATCGGCGGCGTGCGCCGTCCTGGCATCGTGCACCGCCTCGACAAGGACACGACCGGCGTCATGGTCGTCGCCAAGAACGACGTCGCGCATCGCCACCTCTCCGCCCAGTTCGCCGACCACGGCCGCACCATGCCGATCGAGCGCGCCTATCAGGCCGTCGTCTGGGGCCGCCCGCGCACATTGACCGGCAGCATCGACGCGCCGCTCGGCCGCGATACCGGCGACCGCACCCGCCGCGCCGTCAAGCGCCCGGGCACCGCCGATGCCGATGAGGCGATCACGCATTATGAGGTGATCGAGCGTTTCCATGAGACGCCGGATGCGCTGTCGCTGGCCTCGCTGGTCGAGTGCCATCTGGAAACAGGCCGCACCCACCAGATCCGCGTCCACATGGCCCATATCGGCCACCCCTTGCTCGGCGACACCGTCTATGGCGCTGGCTTCAAGACCAAGGCCAACCTTCTGCCGGATGCGGCCAAGAAGGCGGTCAACAGCTTCGGCCGCCAGGCGCTGCACGCCTACATGCTGCAGTTCGAACACCCGCGCAGCGGCGAACTCATGCGCTTCGAGGTTCCCCTGCCCGACGATATGGTGGCGCTGGTCGACGCCTTGCGCAATGCCGAGCTGTAACGGCATCGTGAAGCGGGCCTGAGCCTTGAACTACGGTTTCGCCACACTTATCTCTACACTGACTTCGTGCGGGCTTTGACAAAGCCGCACGTTCCCGGTTCGCCTTCAAGACGCAGGGACGCGTCCAAGCGGGGATCGGAATTCAGATAGGAGGGTGCAAGAATGGCCCGAAGCAGTTTGCCGTCCATTACCGCCGGCGAAGCCGGTCTCAACCGTTATCTCGACGAAATCCGCAAGTTCCCGATGTTGGAGCCGCAGGAAGAATACATGCTGGCAAAGCGGTATTCCGAACATGGCGACCGCGAGGCTGCGCATCGTCTCGTCACCAGCCACCTGCGTCTCGTCGCAAAGATCGCCATGGGTTATCGCGGCTACGGCCTGCCGATCGGCGAAGTCGTGTCGGAAGGCAATGTCGGCCTGATGCAGGCCGTCAAGAAGTTCGACCCGGAACGCGGTTTCCGGCTGGCAACTTATGCCATGTGGTGGATCAAGGCCTCGATCCAGGAATACATCCTGCGGTCCTGGTCGCTCGTGAAGATGGGCACCACCGCCAACCAGAAGCGTCTGTTCTTCAATCTGCGTCGCCTCAAGGGCCGTATTCAGGCCATCGACGAAGGTGACCTGAAGCCGGAACACGTGGCCGAGATCGCAACCAAGCTGCGCGTCTCCGAGGAAGAAGTGATCTCGATGAACCGTCGCCTGTCCGGCGACGCCTCGCTCAACGCGCCGATCAAGGCGTCGGAAGGCGACAGCGGCCAGTGGCAGGATTGGCTCGTCGACGATCATGACAGCCAGGAAGACGTGCTGATCGAGCAGGACGAACTCGACACCCGCCGGCGCATGCTGGCCAAGGCGATGAGCGTTCTGAACGACCGCGAACGCCGCATCTTCGAGGCACGCCGCCTCTCCGAAGATCCGGTGACGCTGGAAGATCTGTCGAGCGAGTTCGACATCAGCCGCGAGCGCGTGCGCCAGATCGAGGTCCGCGCCTTCGAAAAGGTCCAGGACGCCGTCCGTAAGGACGCGCTCGACCGCGCCAAGGCCGTCCGCGTCGTCGAAGCCACGGCGTAAGCGAACCAATTCCTAAAGACAAAGGGCGGGTCTCACGACCCGCCCTTTTCGTTTACAGGGTTCCCAACACTGCCGCGCCCGCCAGCAGCAATCCCGTCAGGATATTTGCCAGGAACAGCCGATAGTTCACCTCCGGGCGAACAAGATCGATCCGCCCGGTCTGCCACGCAAGGTGGGCGGCAATCACCAGAATGCCGAGCATGTAAGGCAGCGACATCCCGAGCAGCCAGCCGCCGAGCGCCCATGCGCCAACGGCCAGACCGTAGAAGACGCCAATGATCGCCTTGCCATGCCGGCCAAACAGGATCGCCGTCGATTTCAGCCCAAGCCGGGTGTCATCCTTGACGTCGACATAGGCGTAGACCGTGTCGTAGCCGATCTGCCATGCAATCGCCCCGCCCCACATCAGGATGGCCCCAAGCGGGATGTGCCCGGCGACCTCGGCCCAGGCCATCAGCATGCCCCAGTTGAACGCCGCGCCAAGAATAGCCTGTGGCCAGTGCGTGAAGCGCTTGCAGAGCGGATAGATGAAGACGAGCGGAACGACACAGATCGCGACCAGCCGTGTGTAGGGCGAAAGGAAGAACAGTAGTGAGGCCGCCAGCGCAAGCTGAACGGCGAGAAAGCTCAGGGCTTGCAGGATACCAATCTGGCCATTCGCCAGGGGCCGGAAGCGCGTCCGCTCGACATGGCCGTCAAACTTGCGATCGGCGATATCGTTGACGGTGGACCCGGCACTTCTCATCAGCAAGGCGCCGAGCGAGAATATCAGCAGCTGCCGAATATCGGGAAAGCCGTGCGACGCTTGAATGAGTGCCGCCCAGCATGGGAAAAGCGTGAGCCATATCCCGACGGGACGATCCAGCCGCGCCAGACGCGTGTAGGGTCGCCATGCTCTGGGAAGCCTGCGCTCCACCCAGTCGTCGAGGTTGATATCGCTCAGATCCGGGCGGCTTGCAGCGGTCATCTTGTCCAAACTCCAAATCCAGAAGGCCCGGCAACGAAGTGGGCCGATCTCGTCAAAAAGGGCAAGTCTTGCGACCTGCCCTTTCCTGTATCTGTTCAGTCTGGACGACCAGCCTTACTGGCTGGTCGAGACGTCGCCGGCTGCGTTCCATTCGCGGATCGCGGCGTTGAAGGCTTCGATGCCGGTCTGGCCTTTCTGCATGGTCAGAAGCGCGCGGCGGCCGTTGCGATAGGTGATCGGGATATCGATCCAGTCGCGCGTCGACAGAAGGTCGAGGTTGGCCTTGCGGGCATCCGGATAATCGTTGAGCGCGATCATGTGGAAGTCGTCGGTGATCTTCGCCGGCACCGCGACAAGCGCATCACCGCGATCCTGCTCGGTCCGCTTCATCGAAATACGCTGAACGCTGTCGATCGCGCCACCTTCGAAATTCGCCGGCAGCGAGAACACCATCTCGACGATGTGGCTGGCCGGGAGCGAAGGATCGGAATTGCGTTTGAAGTTGATCTGCGCCGTGAGGTTCCGCTCGGGCACGGTCAGCGTGCCCTGCACGGAGGCCTCCTGCTTGCCATCAGCGCCGGCCTCATGATGCAGGCTCCAGACGATCGAGCCCTGGATCGCCGTTGGCGAGCTCTGGCCGATGCGCTCCTCATAGAGGAACATCTTCTCGCTGGAACCGGCAGGCGCTGTCTGGCCGGCGGCGGATGCCGCGGTGGCAGGTGCGGCCGTGCCGGAAGCGGCGGCCGGCGGCGTCGTGCCCGCGGCGGCCGGTGCGACCGGGTCCGCGGACGCGACATTCTGCTCGGCGACGGACTTGCCTTCGGCGACCTGCGTGCTTGGTGCGGCGGCCGGGCCGCTATCGACCTCGGTGCCATCGGCCATCAGCCGCTGCGTGAACTTGTTGCCGGCGGCCGAACCGTCGGCGGAAGCCGCACCGCTCTGCGCGGCATCAGGCGTGGTTGCCGGCTTGGCATCGCTCGTCTGGTCCGCAGGCGCCGTGGTTCCTGCAACAGGCGGCGGCGTTTGCGCGGTCTGCGATGGTGCGGCACTGACCAGGCCCTTGACCATTTCGGTCAGCGCGGCCTGGTGCGTATAGGCGGCATAACCGCCGCCACCGACAACGCCCAAGGCGATCAGAAGCGCGATGATGGAGCCGATGCCGAAACGACGGCGCTTCGGCTCCATGCGAAAATTCTTGCCCTGGAACTTCGAGGCGATGTCGTCGTCGCTGTTTCCAACCGACAGACCATCGTCATCCTCGGCAACGACGCCGCGATTGTCGTAGCCGCGAAGTCGGGTTGCTTCCTGCCAGTCGTCGCCCGCGAGAGGCTCGTTTTTCGGCGTCGGTCCGCCATGAATTTCGGAAAAGAGATCGACATCCTCGTAGGATGTGGCAGCCGGTGTCTTCTTGTCGTTGTCGATCGGCGGCAGATCGTCGAACGCGGCGGCTTCCCAGGAGAAGCTCTCATTGGCAGCCGGCATCTTTGCCGGCGCAGTCGGTACCGGCCCCGCAGCGTAGTCGATGCTCGAAACCACCTCGTCGAAGGCGCGTGCCGCATCATTGGCGGCAGGTGCTGCATGCGAAGTCTCGGAGAACTGGCGCAGCTCCTCGAGCGCCCAATCCGTCGGCTCAACCGTCTTCGTGGACGGTTCCGGTACTTCTTCCGCTGGCTCGTTCCAAACCGGATCGAAATGACCGGCGGCGTCGGCATGAATGGGATCGTCCTGCGTCTGCTCGACGAACTGATGCGGCGGCTCGAACACTGGAACCGGCTCGACGAGACGGTTGCTCAGGTCGAAATCGCGCGCGACCGGCTGCGCCCGCGGCGCATCGTCGATGACAGGCTCGGCATAGGGCTCAACGTCGGGCGCGGCAGCGAAATCATGGCCATGCGTTTCGCGCGCGGCGTCATACTGGTCCTCGACCGGCAGCTGCCACGGCTCGACCGTCTCCGGCTCAGGCTCGGCGGCGGACACATGCGGAGCGTCCTCGAACACGGGCTCGTCATGCGAATGCACGGGCTCGTGATAGACTTCAGGCTCGGGCTGAACTTCCGGCTCTTCGTGAACGTCGGCGGCATGCACCGGCGCCGGCTCTTCGTAAACCGGCTCCTCATGCGCGACTGGCTCGTCAGCAAGCGGAGCCTCGGGCTCGACGGGCGCTTCGTAAGCCGGTTCCTCGTAAACGGGTTCTTCCTGCGCGGGCGCCTCATAGGCCGGGTGCTCGTAAGCGGGCTCGGCTTCCGGTGCCTCTTCCGCCTGTTCGGCGACTGGCTCAGGTGCTGCGGCAACCTCGGGCTCGGGCTCCGCCGGCGCTTCCGTCACCGGCTCGGCGATGGCGGCCTGATCCTCGGCCGGCAGTGCATCGGCATGCTCGGCTTCGACTTCACGAATGGCGGCTTCGAGCTTTTCCAGCTGGCGCTGCAGCATGGCCTCGGGCGGACGCGGCTTCATGTTCTCGAGCTGCCGCTGTACGGCACCGCGAGCACGCTCGTAAACCTTCACCCGCATATCGGGAGTGTTGTCGGTCAGGCCGTCAACCGCCCGCCGGATAACTGCGATAAAATCCGCCATACGTACTTTCTCTAAGAGTGTGGTTCGCCGCGCGAACCACACAAATAATCATATAAAACCTTAATCCTCAAAAGGATCGGTCACAAGTATGGTGTCATCGCGCTCAGGACTTGTAGACAGGAGAGCGACGGGGGCGCCGATCAGCTCTTCAACCTGGCGGACATACTTGATCGCCTGGGCCGGCAGATCGGCCCAGCTGCGCGCGCCGACGGTCGATTCCTCCCAGCCCTCGAGCGTGATGTAGACAGGCTCGACGCGCGCCTGCGCAGCCTGGCTGGCCGGAAGATAATCGATCTCCTTGCCGTCGAGCTTGTAGGCGACGCAGATCTTCAGTTCGTCGAGACCATCGAGAACGTCGAGTTTGGTGAGCGCGATACCCGTGATGCCCGAGGTCTTTACCGTCTGGCGAACCAGAACGGAATCGAACCAGCCGCAGCGACGCGGACGGCCGGTATTGACGCCGACTTCGCGGCCGACGGTCGAAAGATGCTTGCCGACTTCGTCGTTCAGTTCGCACGGGAACGGACCTTCGCCGACGCGGGTCGTGTAGGCCTTGGTGATGCCGAGAACATAGCCGATCGCCGTCGGGCCGAGACCAGAACCGGCGGCAGCCTGACCGGCAACCGTGTTCGACGAGGTGACGAAAGGATAGGTGCCGTGGTCGTTGTCGAGCAGCGCGCCCTGCGCACCTTCGAACAGGATGCGGGCACCGGCCTTGCGCTGGTCGTCGAGGATACGCCAGACCTGGTCGACATAGGGCAGAACCTGGTCGGCCACGTCGTTCAGTTCCTTCTCGAGCGATTGCACCGAAATCTCCGGCAGGCCGAGGCCGCGGCGCAGCGCATTGTGGTGCGTCAGAAGACGGTCGATCTTGGCCGGCAGCGCTTCCTTGTCGGCGAGGTCGATGGCGCGGATCGCGCGGCGGCCGACCTTGTCTTCGTAGGCAGGGCCGATGCCGCGGCGGGTGGTGCCGATCTTGGTGCCGCTGTTGGAGGCAGCATCTTCACGGAAACCGTCGAGATCGCGATGCAGGGAGAGGATCAGCGGCGCGTTGTCGGCGATGCGCAAAATCTCGGGCGATACGTTGACGCCCTGGGCACGCAGCTTCTCGACTTCGGCGACGAAATGATGCGGATCGACGACGACGCCGTTGCCGATGACGCTGAGCTTGCCGCGCACGAGGCCCGACGGCAGCAGCGCCAGCTTGTAGCTGACACCATCGATGACCAGCGTATGGCCCGCATTGTGTCCGCCCTGATAGCGCACGATCACATCGGCACGTTCCGAAAGCCAGTCGACAATCTTGCCCTTGCCTTCGTCACCCCATTGCGAACCGACCACAACTACGTTCGTCATTCACGTCTTCCTGTTAAAGGCGGATTTAACCGCTCCCTGCTCAAACCCGCGCATCTATAAGGCTTTGTTTTTGGGAAAGCGACCCTGTATTGCCGTCTGAATTGGCTTTTTACGTGACAAATCAGCTATTGGCAGGCTATTTGCCGCCGTAGTCGGAGGAAGTTCTGCGCCCGCGCAGCCGACCGGGAGAGAATCGGCCGTGCAGTTTGCCGCCTACATATGCCTTGTCGTTGCCGCGATGTGCTGGGGTGGCAATACCGTTGCCGGAAAACTGGCGCTCGGTCACGTCAGCCCGATGATGCTGACATCGCTGCGCTGGTTCGTCGCAACGGCGATCATTGCCGCCATATCCGTGCCGCAGCTGAAACGCGATTGGCCGGTCGTGCGCAAAAACCTCCCTCTGCTCTTCTTCTACGGCATCGTCGGCTACACGCTCTTCAATGCCATGCTTTATTCCGCGGTAAAATATACGACCGCCATCAATGTCGCAATCGAGCAGGCAGGCATCCCGATGCTGATATTCCTGCTCAACTTCCTATTCTTCCGCACCGGCGTGTCGCTGGCCCAGATCCTCGGCTTCGCGATGACCTTGCTCGGCGTGGCACTCACCGCCGCCCATGGCAGCCTGACCACGCTTCTGGAGCTCGGTCTCAACACCGGCGACGGCCTGATGCTGGTCGCGGTCGCCGCCTACGCCGTCTACACGATCTTCCTGCGGTGGAAGCCGCCGCTCGACTGGCGCACGCTGATGGCCGTACCCGCGCTCGGCGCCACCATCAGCGCACTGCCACTTCTGGCCTGGGAGGCATCGAAGGGCGCGGCTGAGCTTCCCGATGGAACGGGATGGCTCATCACCATCTACACGGCGATCTTCGCCTCGCTGATGGCGCAGGTCCTCTACATCAAGGGCGTGGAATGGATCGGCGCCAACCGCGCAGCGCTCTTCATCAACCTCGTGCCCGTCTTCGGCACGCTGTTTTCAGTCGCTCTGCTCGGCGAAGCGCTGCAAACGTTCCACATCGTGGCGCTGGTGCTGACGCTCGGCGGCATCGCCATCGCCGAAAAGGGCCGCCCCAATCGAGCGGCGCCAGCAACGTCGGAGGCGAGCTAGCTAGCCCAGTTCCAGCGTGGTGACGCCGAAGACATTCTTCAGCGGAACGGTGGGAACAGCGCCGCGATACATGCGAGATGTCTCGAACACAGGCTCCAATCCCATGCCGACGGCAAGCGCCACGGCTTCGCGATTGTCGGAGGGGATATCGATGAACACCCGCGCGCCCTTCGCCTCTTGCCCAAGCGTGGAGAGCAGCGCCGCGGCGCTATCCGCATCGGCGGCAAACAGCGGCCCGATCTTGTATCCGTCATAACAGCGGCGGATCGTGCCATAGCCACGGATCTTGCCGCTCTTGCGCACGACGGCCGTGCGCCGATGCTTGCGATTGGTGCACCACGAGGTCACGAAAGCCGGGCGCTGCGCCGAAAACACGCTGGCATCATAGCGCACCAGCCCGTCCAGCTTGTCGGTCACGGGCGTGGCCGTCAGCGACGACGACGGCAAAGAGCCGATCACGCCGCCATAACGAACCGTCTTATAGGCTTCCTCGAAGCCGGCCTTGCGGTAACTCTCCTGCTGGGCAACGACCCCGTCGAGCCCGATACTGCGGCCATTCGCCGAGGCGATGCCGGCATCCCATATCGCCCTGCCGTAACCCTTGCCACGAAATTCCGGGTGAACCATGTAGAGCCCGAGAAAGGCCAGGTCGTCGCCATACTTGACGACGGAGATCGAGCCGACGGGAACTTCGCCGACCGCGCCGACGAAAAACCCCGATGGATCCGCGTCATGAAAGGGAAGCGAATCGTCGAGACCTGGATTCCACCCCTCCTGGCGCGCCCATTCGAGCACTAGCTCCAACTCACCGGGCCGCATGGGGCGAACGGCAAACTCCGAATTCATGCAATCTTCCCAATCAGGCCCACGGCGAGTGCACACAGGCGGCGTACTATTGTGAAATCAAGTCTAGCGGCCGCAATACGCGATCGATGACCAGGAAACATGTTCTCTACGGAAGCGATCTGCATCGATCGACATGACGTCGGACACAGAAAACCTTCCGGCCGGAATCATCATGGAACAAGGAAACTGTAATCTCAAGATAATTACTTAAGAGACCATGAAGCTCACTGGGCTTTGCGCGGCTCGATCGCAAAAGAACTTGCACTGACAGCTCGTCCCCGTCTCCCGGCACTGAATTAGGATATTTTTCCCAATTCCTACAGGAGACCCGCAATGCTTCTCGGTATCGGCCTTTCGCCTGCCCAATCCCCCGCCCGGCAACGCATACGCCCACGCACGATCATCGCATTCGGCGACAGCCTCACCGAGGGTGCAGGTGCATCGTCCCGCGACCATACCTTCCCGTCCATCGCCGCCGGCCTCTTCGATCCGCCGAGAACGATCATCAATCGCGGCATCGGCGGCCAGACCTCGACCGAGATCGCAGCCAGACAAGGCGGTGTGCCGCTCAAGCTTGCCGTGGCCGGCGGCGATATCAGAAACCTCTATCCGCATACCCGCGACTGGATGGACCGGTTCGAGACCGGCATCGTCAACGGCCTCACGCATGAATGCATCAACAAGGGCATCGACGAAAACGGCCTGCCCTACGGCGACGTCAGGATCCACGGGACGGCAACCGCCGGCTTCACCGACATCGGCCGGCAGATCTACGGCACTATTACCGCCAACTACGCGGCGGAGCCGGGCACCCCCTGGACGATCTCAAGCGCGGTCCAGATGATCGCCGGCTCCACCTCGGGCATAGCGGGCATGCGCCTTCTGCTCATCGAGGCCGACGAACTCGGCGGCTACCTCGCCGAAATCGCCGCGCCCGCTTTCGCCCTCGATGGCAGGCGCAGCAACATCTCGACAACGTCGACGAACACCCACGGCTTCATCCGCTCCACCCACCTGCTCGACATCATCCCGGGCAGCGCGATCGACATCACCCTGCGCATATTCCCCGGCCAGTTCGAACAGGGCGCCACCGCGACCGCGCCGCAGCTAACACCCGGCGATGGCGAAATCCCCGCCTATCACCCGGAGTTCTCGCGGCTCTATCGTTTCGATCAGGATAGCGACGGCTGGCTGCCCCGCATCCAGGACGGCCACGCGGCACCGGTCTCCACGCGCGACGGCAGGCTGATCGTCGAAAACGACGACGCCGGCGTGCTGCGCGGCTGCGAACTCGCCATCGCCGAAATCCCCGGCGGCCAGATCATCCCGGGTGGCAAGCTCATCCACATTGCCTTCGACATCGAGATCATCGACGGCAGCGGCCAGATCCATGTCGGCGGGCTCGGCGCGCCGGGCGGCAGCTGGGCGACGACGACATCGAGCGGCGACCCGACATGGCCGATCTCGGCAAGCGGCCACTATGAACTGGTCTTCACCGCCGGCAATTTCGCCAGCGCAAACCCATCGTGCCAGGCAATCGCCTTCCTCAGCAGCGGCAGCCTTGTCAGCTGGTCGCTCGACAATATCGTCATCGAATGGGGCGACGAGACCCCGCAAGTGGAGGTCCTCTATCAATCGGTCGAGGCGCTGCACGGCGCCAATGGCGCCATCGGCCTACACGGCACGCTGGCCGGGGTGGAGGGGACGCTGACGACCGATGGCGGCACGCGCCACCTGTTCACGCGCAGCCATGCGGGCGACGCCGCGGCTGTCGCATACGCCACACCCTTCCACCCCAGCGATGCGACCGCCGGCCAGATCCAATGGCTATGGGCCGGCCGCAACAATGCGGTCACACCCGAGACCGTTCTCGCCGACATCGCGGCCATGACGGCCAATGCCTCCGGCGGCCGCTACCTGATCGGCTCGATCCTGCCTTCGGCAACGGACACCCCCGAAACCCGCCAGACGATCGCGGCCCTCAACACCGCCTTGGCTACCCTCTACGCTACACACTTCGTCGACCTGCACGCCGCACTCGCGGCTGCCGCGAACCAAACGACAGAGGACCAACAGGACATCGCCGCCGGCCTCGTACCGAGGTCGCTTCGCGCCGACGCCCTGCATTTGAACGACCAGGGCTATGCGATCGCCGCCGCAGCCTGGGTGTCGGCGACGCTGGCTATGGACTGGTGACGCGCGCGAAGCTATGGGCTGGTAACCCGAGCACGGATAGGCAGCGCCGGATTGCCCGCATAAACGGTCCATGCGGCAAGATCGCTGAAGGCAACGCCCCGCGCGCCGAGCACCGTCCCCTCCCCGATCGAAACGCCGGGGCCGACAAAGGCCTCGGCGGCGACCCAAGCATCCACACCAATGGTAATCGGCCGAGCCGTAAGCTGGAAGGCCCCATCATCGATATCATGCGACCCGGTGCACAAATGCGCCCCCTGCGATATCACCGCCCCGCGACCGATACGAACAGGCGCGATGCTATAGATGATCGCCCCGCGACCGATCAGCGTGTTCTCCTCCATGACGAGATGCGGCGGAAACCAGATGCAGGCCGATCCATGCACCCGTGCATTGCGGCTCAACCGCGCACCAAATAGCCGCAACAGAAACGCCCGCCACCGATGCAGCGGCGCCGGCGTCCACGCCGCCAACAGCGCCCAAGCAATCCCCCACGCCAGACGCAATGCGCGATGCCTGACGCTAAAACTCGGCCCGCCCTGACGCGAGCCGGATCGGGCGGCGTCGAGTATGCCGAAATTTTGCTCCACGCTGTCGCTCATCGTCTCAACCGCTCCTGATAGAGCAGCGTCGTATAAGCTTGGTCCCGGACCGACCGGGACAGCGCCAAAACAATCGCGATCTGGCAAACAAACAGCGGCAGCACCGCACCGACAGGGCCGCGCAGCAGGATCGGCATCGACGCGGCGATGAGAATACGCGACACGCTGACACCGCCGAACACGCCCCATTTCGCCATCAGCACCGACCGCAGCAGCACGGCGGTGACAACCCCGCCCAGCGCGACGCCGGCGAAGCCGAAATCCATGTAGAGATCGCAGCCGGCGAAGAAGGACAGGTTCGGCGTCCCGTACATGCCCGCCGCAAACAGCTCGTTGCCGACATCGAGCCCGCCCACGACAGGCTTCCCGGGCCAGGCCGTGCGCGGCACGAAGAACAACAGGATGGCGGTGAGCTTCTCGCCCCACATCTGATCATGCGCCGACATGAAGCGCACCGCATGAACCGCCATGTCGAAGACATCGACCGAGGGAATATCGAAGAAATTGCCGAAGACGGATATTTCGGAGAGATCGCCCACGCCGTCCAGTCCAAGCCGCGTGGTTATGTTCAGCACCGGAAACAGGATCGTCAACGCCAACAGCCCGACGACATAAAACCACGCAGCCGCAACCCGGCCGCCGCATAGCGCCAGCATGACCGGCCCCCAGACGGCCAGCAGCATGAAGCGCGGCGCGTTGAACGGATTTCGCGAGACTGCCAGCAAAGCGATGACGAGAAGAAGCGGAGCAAGAGAGATCAGCCGCGATCGGGCGGCATGAAACCGCACCGCGACAAGGCACGCGGTCACCGATTGCAACCCGAGAAAGAAAAGGCTGCCGATGAAGGCCTGCGCCGGGTTCTGCTCCAGCCGCGACGACAACAGCCGCGCCATTCCGCCTTCGGATGCGACGAAGGATGCGAAGCCGAGCCCGTTCAAAATGAGGAGAACCGGCATCGGCAATGTCGAACCATCCCCTTCGGCGGACGGCTCGTCTCGTTCCATCTGGACAAACAGAAACGGCAGGCAAAACAGGACGATGATCAGCATCGCTGCAATAAACTCGTGCGGCTCATAGGCATAGGCCGTGATCGCCGTTGCGCCGCCGATCCGGTCCCCATGAATGCGCTGCAGAGGCGAGATCACGAAATAGACGAAGAGGCAGAACCAGAAGACATCGCCGACCTGGAACTGGCGTGACTGAATGCGATGCAGCCCCACCAGCACCATGAGGAACATCGGCAGCGTCAAGAGAACGACGAAGAGGCTATCGGCGAAGGGCAGATTGGCGAGATAGAGCGCCGTAACGGTCCAGAGCCTGATCATGCACTGACCCGCAGGATCCTGCGCCCGTCCACTCGCCGGAACACCGAGGCCCAGATCACCAGCGCCCCGACCACATGCGTCACCACTTCCGCCACTGCCAGCCCAACAAACCCGAGGAACGCCCCGAGACCGGCGCTCGCCGCAAAGCCGACAAGCATCGCAAGCACGGCAGCAACGGCCACGACGCGAAAGCGGCCAAGCCCTTGGGCAGCCTGCGCTAGCGTCTGCGACAACGCGCCGGTCAGCACGCCGATAGAAAAGAGCGCAACCACCAGACCCGATTGCGCGAAGGCGTCACTCATCAGCAAGAAACAGGCGCCGCCAGCCAGCATCAGCCCAAGCGTCAACGCGATCGCAAGCAGCGTCGCCAACCGCTGCGCCTCAAAGCCCGCTCTCAGTGTGGCGCCAGCCGATTGAAGAGCGCGGACCATGCCAGGAAAATGCGCGCGCCGCACGAACTCCAGAACCTGCGACGCGGCAGCCGCGATCTGCCTGCCATAGACGAACAATCCCACACCCGCCTGCCCCATCACCGCCGCGCAAACCACGATCTGAAACCGAAACGACAGCTGCCCGGGCAGGATCGCAAGGAGCACGCTCAAGCCCTCGCGGGCAATCGCGCCGCAATCAGCGACGCTGACCGAAACCACCCGCATCGGGCAACCCAACCGCCAAAGCACGACCAGTTGCGCGACGACCGCGATGCCATAGCCCACCGATAGCGCCACCCCGAGGATCACGCCCGCATCCGCCGACTGCGCGCCCGTCACAACGAGCGCGATGGCGGACGCGATATAGGCGAGCATCCCGGTCAACCCGCTGATGCCGCTGAGCCCCAGCCCATCGAAGACGCCGGCCGCGTTGAATGCCGAGATCAACAGCGCAGGAACGGCCGCGGGAATATAGGCCCGCGAAAATCCGTCTCCGCCAATCCAGGCGTAGATAAAGGCCGCCACCGACAGCACGAGCGCAACGCCGAGCCGAACAGCCGACGCCTGCCAGTAGCAGCGCCGTGCCACATCCAGGACCTCACCGTCCCCCGCCAGCGAAATCCGCCTCGCGACGACCACGGGCGCGCCGAAGTCGACGATCATCAATGCCAGGATCGCAAAGGAGAAGTGCGTCGCGAACGCAGCCAGGAGATCGAGCGCACCGCGATGGATCAGCCATGTCTGCGCCAGGAAAATCGATCCCTGCCCGATCGCGAAGCTCAGGATCAACCACGCCGCGTTGGTCAAGCCGCGCGGCCGTCCGCCCATCGCCGAGGGTCGTGTACGGCAAGTCCTGCAAATAGCGGCTTGGCCTGCTGGTCAGGCTGCTTGACGCAGGTCGGCTTTTTTCATCTCCTTCAAGTCGTTCATGTTGAGATAGCGGTTTGCCTCGAGCCAGTTTTCGTGGGTCTCTACTGCGAGCGAACGGATGAGGCGTAGGCAACTGTCCTCGTTGGGAAAGATGCGCAGCACGATCGTCCTGCGTTTGATCTCCTCGTTGAAACGCTCGAGCATGTTTGTGGACTTCATGTGTTTGTGGTGCTGGCGAGGCAGCCTGTAGAAGGTGAATGTCTCCTCGATGGTCTCCTCCGCCCAGCTTGCGAGTTTGGGGTATCGCGGTGACCATTTTCTCAGCCAAGCAGCGAGATCGCTCTTGGCCTCTGACAATTCCCGGCGATCATAGATCCAACGCAGTTCCTGGAGGCAATCGTCGTCTGCTTTGCGCGGCAGGTGATCGAGTGCGTTGCGAAGGAAATGAACATAGCAGCGCTGGAACCATGCGTCGGGCAGCACCTCGCGAACGGCGGCGCGCAAGCCGGCATGGTCATCGGCAACGATGTATTCGACACCGTGCAGTCCGCGCTGTTTGAGGCCGAGCAGGAAGTCCTTCCACGACGAGTGGCTCTCTCGGTTGGCAAGCTCGACTGCAAGGATCTGACGACGCCCTTCCCAATCGATTCCGAGCGCGACAAGCACGGCGCACGAGCGAACGACACCTGCCTGGCGGACTTTCTCGTACTTCGCATCGATGATGAGATAGGCGAACGGCTCGTCCAGCCGCCGTTCGGCAAAAGCCGTCAAACTCTCGTCCAGTCGCTTGTTGATCGCGGATATCGTCGAAGCTGAGAAGCTGTGGCCGCATAGCTCTTCAGTGATCGCCTTCACCTTCCGGGTCGAAACGCCCTGAACGTACATCTCCGCCAGCGACGCTACTAGCGCCTGTTCGGAGCGTTGATAGCGCTCAAACAGCTCAGTTGAAAACCGCCCATCGCGGTCCTGCGGCACTCGCAGCTCCAGCTTGCCGACTCGCGTGATCAGCGTTCGATTGTAATGCCCGGAACGATAGCCGATCCGAGCCTCGGCCCGTTCACTCTTTGCGGCACCGAGTGCCTCGGTCATCTCGCCTTCCAGCATCTCTTGCAGCAGATCCTGCATAATCATGCGCAATGCGTCGTGGTTTGCACCCATCAAATCTTTGACGGCGGCTATCGATGGTTTATTCTCACTCCTGGTCATGGTGGGGCTCCTAGGGAGTTGGTGACGTTAGACATCACCAGCCTGCCATGGCCGCTCAAATCCTCAATAGATTTTTGCAGAACCTCCCGCACACTACCTCGCCGAGAGCCTATCCCACTGGGGAAACCCGCGTCTCACGCCGCACTCCGCAGCAGCTGGCTCTCGATCCACGCATAGGTCTTTTCCAGGCCATACATCAGGCGTTGCGTCGGCCGCCACTGCAGTGTTTCGGCAATCAGCTGATTGTCCGATCTGCGGCCGCGAACACCCATCGGCCCAGCGACATGCCGCTTGTGCAGCCGCTTGCCGGCGATCTCGCACACCATATCGACCAAGCGGTTGATGCTCACCATCTCATCCGAGCCGATATTGACCGGCCCGGAAAAATCCGAGCGCATCAGCCGGATCGTGCCCTCGATGCATTCGTCGATGTAGAGGAACGAGCGCGTCTGCAGGCCATCGCCCCAGATCTCGATCTCACCGCCATGGTCGGCCTGAGCCACCTTCCGGCAAATCGCCGCCGGCGCCTTCTCCTTGCCGCCGTCCCAGGTTCCCGATGGGCCGAAGATGTTGTGGTAGCGGGCGATGCGGCAGGTCATGCCGTAGTTGCGGGCATAGGACTGATAGAGCCGTTCCGAAATCAGCTTCTCCCAGCCATACTCGCTGTCGGGTGCTGCGGGATAGGCGGACGTTTCCTCGCAGTTCGGGTTGTCGGGATCGGCCTGGTTGACGGCGGGATAAACGCAGGCCGACGAGGAGAAAAACACGCGGCCAACGCCGCGCCGACGGCATAGATCGGCGACGTTGAGATTGATCGTTGCCGAATTGTGGATGATGTCGGCATCGTGCTGTCCGGTGAAAATGTAACCGGCACCGCCCATATCGGCCGCCAGCTGGTAAACCTCGTGGAAATCGCGATCGATCACCCGTTCGCAGACGTCGATCTGCCGGAGATCTCCAACGATGAACTCGTCGGCCGTGCTTTCTTCATAGTCCGGCAGCTTCAAATCGACGCCGCGAACCCAGAAGCCGTCGCGCTTCAGGCGGGCAACGAGGTGGCTGCCGATAAAACCTCCGGCGCCGCAGACAAGTGCAGTCTTCTCCAGCATGCAACACCCCCAGCGCTAGATTGCCTGTTTCTCCATCTGATAAAGGCCGGCGAAAATCGCCTCGAAGCGATCTGTGATCGGCTCGATCGCGAAGTTGGCGCGGGCATAGGCAAAGCCGTTCGCACCAAGCCTGCGCCGCAGCGCGACATCGCCAGCAAGCTTTCGAAGATTGTCGATGAACGCCGTCGCATCATCAGGATCCGATGCAAGCCCGGCATCGGCGCGCTCGATGAGCCTCCGGGCCAGGTTGTTGCGTGGCACCGAAGCCAACACCGGTCGCCCGCATCCGAAATAGGTCAGCACCTTGGATGGCACGCAAAAGGCCCCGGCTCCCTCTTCGATCATCGCGATCAGAATATCGGCTGACCCGAGCACATCGGGCAGATCGGCAAACGGCACCCACGGCTTTACGCGCAGATTGCTGACACCTTCCGCCACCGCCTTGCGCGCTAGGCTCTCGGCAATCGCTCCCTCGGAATGAACATCGATCGTGACAGGCAGCGCTTTCGCCGCCTGCAGCAGCAGATCGGGATTGTGCTTGTAGCCGAGCGTGCCGGCATAGATCGCCCGGATCGGGCCATTGCCGCTTTCGCTCTCGGACTGTTTCGGCTCGACTGATTGCATTTCATCCAGCGGCGCCCAGTTCTCGATAACGGAGATTCGACCCGGCGTGATACCGTTCTGCTGGAGATAAGGAACGAAGTCGTCGGTGATCGCGACGACATGATCGCTTGCCCTCAACAGACCGAACTCCAGCCGCTGATACCGGCGCGCCACCGCATTCCCAATCAGCGGAAACGCTGGCAGAAAGCGAGCGATGGCCTCGCTGTAGATATCCTGCAGCCAGAAAACGAACCGCGCTCCGCAGGCGCGCGCAGCCTTGTGGATGGCGGCTTGCGTATCGAGCGGCGCATTGGCGGAGAGCACGATGTGAGGCTGAAACCGTCTGATCTCGCGGGCCACCAGCCGTCCGAACTCGATCTCCTGCGCACGCCGTTTCAGGAAGCTCGATTTATGGAACGGCTCGGACAGCGAAAGGCCGGCGATACGAAACCCGGACGGATCATCCGGCCGCGCGACGAGATCACCCTTCGGCGTCTGGAAGCTCTCGGAATAGACGTGCAGAACCTCGTGCCCGCGCCGCGCCAGCGAACGGGCGAGCTGCACCTGAAACGGATGACCGGAATAATCGTGGACAAGAATGCGTCTTGCACGGACCATGCGTCGCTCTTCAACGAATGAGTGAAATCGCTATTTCAAATGCCTGCAATCAAGCGCCACCGAGAAAAGCCGGAGCGCAGCCATGACGCGAATAAGGTTGCATTTATGAATGAGTTAAACCTTTAGTAAGGCAACCAGCATGTCAAGCGCACGCCATCGATAACCGCCTGGATTGCCCCTAAAGAGGTAGACCACCGGGTCAACGGGCGCTGCTAACACCTATCCCGCATAGGCCGTGCGCCACAGCGGCTTGGCCTTGAAGCTGAACCAGTGGCGCTGGTCCTGCCCGTTCAGCACCGCGATCACGGGCGTGCCGCCGCCGACATTCCCCTTCAGCGCCGCCGCCTTTCGCGCGACGTTCTGCGGCGTCCGAGCCCAGCGAACCACGAAAAGCGCGACATCGCAGAGCCTCGCCAGATAAAGCGCATCCACCGCCGCCTCGACCGGCGGCGTGTCGATGACGACGTAATCGAAATGCAGCCGCGCCCGAGCGAGAAGCGCCCGCACCCGCGCGCTCATCAGCAGCTCGTCGGTCGCAAACTCCGCCGGGCGCGCGCCGAGAATGACGGAGAGGTTCGTGGCGTGATCGACCGCCACCATGCTGGCGAGCCCCGGATCGGCCTCGCCGCGCAGAAGATTGACGAAAGCGGGTGTCGGCTCGCGATCGACGTGGCGGTGAATGCTGGGCTTCCTGAGATCGCAGTCGATGAGCAGCGTGCGCTTTCCCGCAAGCGCATAGGTCCGCGCCAGCGCTGTGGCGAGCGTCGATTTCCCCTCGCCCGGAAGGCTGGAGGACACCATGATCACGATGCCCTCCTCGCGGGCATCCTCCGTTACAGGATGCCGGCTGAGAAGCGCCTGCTCGACCGAGACCCGGATACGCCGGATCGATTCCGAAAAAACCGAGAGCGGCGCCGTCATGATCCGATCGGAGAGCCCGCGCCCATGCGGCCGCTCCAGTTCGCCACCCTCTTCATGCGGCACGACCGAGGCCAGCTGGATGTTCAGCACCGCCTCGACCTGATCCTCCCCGGTAAATCCGCCAAGGAAGAACTCCCGCAGAAAACCCGCCCCGATACCGAGCCCAAGCGCGACGAGGCTCATGACGGCAAGGATAGCAGCAACCCTCGGATAGGACGGCTCGATTGGCGGCAAGGCCTCCGAAATCACCCGGCTATCGGCCAGTTGCAGGCTGGCCTGCGCCTCGAAATCCTGCAGTCGGGTGAGCAGGTTCTGATATTGCGCCCGGGCGATCTCGGCCGATTGCTGCAGGCTGTAGAACTGCGTCAACGTCTCGGAGGGTGTCGGCAGCTGCGGCGTGGTTGTCGGTAGCGTGGCCGCTCGATTGAGCTGCGCATCTGCGACGCGCAGGCCCATATTGCCGTTGCTGAAGGCATCGCGCATGCCGACATTGGCGGCTAGGAAGGCATCCAGCCGCCCTTCGTGGCTTGCAAGGCTGTCCTTGGCGGCGCTCACCCGTGCTTGCAGGCTGTTGCGGGCCGCGATCGTGCCCGCCACCTTCGCGTCGATCTGATGCCTGATGTAAACCGACGCCACGCGATTGGCGAGAAGCGCGGCCTTCCCGGCATCCTCGGATGTGACGCCAACGGTGATGAGATAAGTCAGCCCCTCGCGACGGACCCGGACCGCCTTCTTGAACGCGTCCAGCGTCTCGCGCTCGGCGGCATCCGTGGTGTGGGAGGATGCGCCGCTGAAGCGAGCCAAGATGCCCGTAAGGTAGCCGGATCGCGGCGCGAATTCCGGGTCATCGGCCAACTTTCCCTCGCGCACGACATCGAGAAGCACGGCATCGGACTGCGCGATCCGCACCTCTCCCTCCACCCGCGCGTTATCGGAGGCGCTGGCAATGGCAGCACTCTCCGGCGCCAACAGGTTCTTGGCGCTGGTATCGACGACGACAAGCGCCTGCGCCGTATATCGCGGCGTCAACACCGTCAGGACGATAGCGGTCAAAAAGAGAATGGCTGCGGCGGTGGCCAAGACCACACATATCTGGCGACGGAGAAGGCCCAAGATCATTCTGAGGTCGGCAATATCGCTCATACGAATGCATTTCCTCGGAAAATGAGATCCTATACGCGCTCCAGTATCAATGATGAAAAATTACCACAGAAGATTGAAGGCATGACCATAGATCAAAGTGGTAGTGCGCTGGAAGACATCGGGCAGACCCCGAAAGGCCTGCCCGATGATGTTCTTATCTGTATGGCTCAAAGAGCGCCTTGATCGCATCGACCTCGTTCGGCCGGATCTCGTGTCCGCCCGGATGCCATACGGTCGTCACGGCAGCGTTCTGGCGCTCGTAGTAATCGGCCAGCGCTTTGGTAACCGGCACGGGGCTGATCGGATCGCGTTCGCCGGCGGTGATCAGCACCTTGCGACCCGCCAGACCTGCGTTGGCCTTCGGCTGGAAGGGAATGAGCGGATGCATCAGCGCCGACGCATCGAACAACCCCTTCTCGATCAGCACGTTGGCGAGAATGTTGGCGCCGTTCGAAAAGCCGAGCCCGAGGATCGCCGAAGCCTGGTTCTCCCGCGCGAGCTCGCTGACGTAACCAGCCATCTTGTCGGTTGCCCGCGCCAGATCGGCCATATCGTAAACGCCCTCGCCGGTGCGCTTGAAGAAGCGCGCGGCGCCGTATTCCGAGACGTCGCCACGCGGCGAGACGATGGTTGCCTCGGGCAGAAGCTGCCGCGCAAAGTCGAAGAACTGGTTCTCGTCTCCGCCCGTCCCGTGCAGGGTGAAGAGAATAGGCTTGCCCGCGGCACCGGCATGCAGCCGGTGCACATATCCATGATCGGTCATATCGATATCCTTAGCTTATGCTTCCAGCGGTTCGAGGTGCTGTTCCAGCAGCGAGCGCAGATGCTCGTGCTGCGTCGGCAGCTTCAGCGCTTCGCCGAGATGTGCCGTATCCTCGTCCCGGTCGAAGCCCGGTTCGTTGGTGGCGATTTCAAACAGCACGCCGCCTGGCGTGCGGAAATAGATCGCCCAGAAGTAATCGCGGTCGATAACCGGCGTCACCTGGTATCCGGTGTCCATCAGGGCCTTGCGGACCTCCAGCTGCTTCGCGCGGTTTTCGACGGCGAAAGCGACGTGATGCACCGAACCCGCGCCCGGAAGCGCCCGCGAGATGTTCGGCATCGTCTCGAGATCGATCAGATGCGCGCCATTGCCGCCGGGAATGGTCAGGCGCTTGACGCCGTCGCGTTCGTCCTGGACCTGATAACCCATGAACTTCAACAGTTCCGACGTCGCGCCGTCGTCGCGCAGCCGCATGGCGACCGAATGGAAACCGCGGATCGCGTGATCCTGATCAACGCCGCCATGCGTCCAGGGCAGACGGGCATCGTCCTTGACCTCGACCAGCGCGAAGCCGTCACCATCGGGACCGGCAAAGTTCAGCCGCTTTTCGCCGAATGTCTCCTCGGCCTTCAGACCGGTCACATTCAGCTTGGCGAGACGATCGCTCCAGAAGCCGATCGAACCCTGCGGAATGGAATAGACCGTCGTTCCCACTTCGCCGGTGCCCGGACGGCCCTGCGCCATCTTCGGGAACGGGAAGTAGGTCATGATCGTGCCCGGCGCGCCGTTTTCGTCGCCGTAATAGAGGTGGTAGACGTCGGGAGCGTCGAAGTTGACGGTCTTCTTGACGCGGCGCAGACCGAGCGCATGAGTGAAGAATTGGTTGTTCGTCTGGGCGTTCGCAGCCATCGACGTAACGTGGTGAAGACCCTTGATCTGGTCGAGCATTTGAGACCCCTTTCTGGCCCGCCTGGCGGGCTGTTCGATGGGTCATAGATGATCCTTATCCGGCCGTTGGAATAGTCCCAGCGACCAGAACGCATTGTCTACTTTTAGTGAACGACGAGCTGATGTCGTTCATCGCAAGCTATTCATCGGCAGGATTGTCGGGAAGCTGCCAGTCGATCGGCGAACGTCCATGCTCCTTGAGAAAGGCATTCGCCTTGGAGAAGTGATGGCAGCCGAAAAAGCCGTTATGCGCCGAAAGCGGCGACGGATGCGGCGATTTGAGAACGAGATGCCTGGATGTATCGACGAACGCCGCCTTGCGCTGCGCATAGGCACCCCAGAGTATGAAGACCACCGCATCGCATTCGTCGTTGACCTTGCGAATGACGGCATCGGTGAAGGTCTCCCACCCCTTGCCTTGATGCGACGCGGCCTGCGCCTCCTCGACCGTCAGCACGCTGTTCAAGAGCAGAACGCCCTGCCGCGCCCAATGCTCAAGAAAGCCGTGGCGCGCCGGCGTAATGCCGAGATCGGCCTGCAACTCCTTGTAGATATTGACCAGCGACGGCGGAATTCTGATACCGGGCTGTACGCTGAAACACAGGCCATGCGCCTGACCCGCGCCGTGATAGGGGTCCTGTCCCAGGATCACGACCTTCACATCGTCAAGCGGCGTCAGATCAAGAGCCCTGAAATATTCCGGCCCTCTCGGAAAAATCCGTTTCCCCATCTGCTTTCGCTCGATAAGGAAGTTTTTCAGCCTTTGCATGTAGGGCTGTTCGAACTCGGTGGACAAGGCGCTCTTCCAGCTGTCTTCGAGTGCGATGGTCTGTTCATTCATGCAATTGCCTCCACCGGCTCGCCAAAACGAACTACAAACTTGCGTTGAAAAAGGATTTGGCGGATATTTTACTGGTCGCCTGCCATCAAAGTTTACGAACGTTGAGTAGTCTGCTTTCAAAACAAGGTCGAATTCAAGCGTTGCCGAGGGCTTATTCAGAATGAAATTTGGGACAAGCGGGCTTCGAGGCCTTTCCGAGGATCTGAAGGGCCGGGCATCGGCGCTCTATGCGACGGCGTTTGGCCGCTATCTCCTCGAAAGTGGGCGGGCGAAGGCCGGAGACCCGATCCTTATTGGCCGCGACTTCCGCGATTCCAGCCCCGAGATATCAGCCGACTGCATCAAGGCGCTTGGCAAGCTCGGCTTCGCGATGATCGATTGCGGCACGATCCCGACGCCGGCGCTGGCGCTTTACAGCCTGCATCTCGGCGCCGCCTCGCTGATGATCACCGGCTCCCACATCCCCGCCGACCGCAACGGCATCAAGTTCTATCGGCCGAACGGCGAGATCGACAAGGCCGACGAAGCCGCCATCACGGCGGCGGCAAGCGATCTCGACCGCACGGGTTTCGAATGGCCGCTGAGTGACCGGCAGGCCGAGGATCAGTCGAGCGCATGTCTCGACCTGTTCATAAAGCGCAACGCCAGCCTGTTGCCCGCCCATGCACTTGCCGGCCTGAAAGTCGGCGTCTACCAGCACAGCACCGTCGCCCGCGATCTGATGGTCGACTTGCTCCAGCACTTCGGCGCCGAGGTCAAGGCGTTCGCGCGCTCCGAACACTTCATTCCCGTCGATACCGAAGCCGTCTCGGAAGAGACCATTGCGCTGTTGAAGCAGGCGGCAACCGACCATGGCCTCGACGCCATCGTGTCTGCCGATGGCGATGGCGACCGGCCGCTGGTCACTGATGAAACCGGTACTCCGTTGCGCGGTGACCTCCTTGGCCTGATCGCCGCCAACTTCCTTGGCGCGGACGCCGTGGTAACACCGGTCACCTCCAACTCCGGCATCGAAGCATCGGGGTCATTCAGCGTCATCCGCACCCGCGTCGGATCGCCCTTCGTGATATCGGGCATGCAGGACGCACTGGTATCGGGCAAGACCGGCGTCGTCGGCTTCGAGGCCAATGGCGGCACGCTGGTGGCGAGCGATTTCGAGCTCGATGGAACGACGCTGCTGGCCTTGCCGACCCGCGATTGCTTCCTGCCTGTTCTGGCGACACTGGCGCAGGCGGCCGCAAACAAGCGCCCGCTGTCTTCAATCGCATCCGGCTACGCGCTCCCCTTCGCTGCCGCCGACCGGCTGGAGAACTTCCCGGTCGAGACCAGTGCCAAGCTGATGGCCTACCTGCGCGCAAGCCCGGCCAATCTCTCCGACTTCCTGCAGCCAATCGGCCAAGTCGGCAGCACCAGCGATATCGACGGCCTGCGCGTGACGCTTGCCGACAGGCGCATCATCCATTTCCGCCCATCGGGCAATGCGCCGGAGATGCGCTGCTATGTGGAAGCGGAAACGGAGAGCGCTGCCACCGACCTTCTTGCAGCAGGCCTCAAGCGCATCCGCGCCTGGGCAAGCGCAAACTGATCAACGATTAAAGACCATTTCGAGGACCAATGCAGATGACGCAGAAGATCGTTCCGGTAATCATGGCAGGCGGCAAGGGCACGCGTCTCTGGCCGCTGTCACGCGCCGCCGCCCCCAAGCAGTTCATCCGCTTCATCGGCGACACCACCCTGTTCCAGGAGACATTGCTGCGCGTCTCCGACAAGGCGCTCTATGAGCCGGCGATCGTCATCACCAACGAGGAATTCCGTTTTCTCGTCGCCGAGCAGGCCCGCGAACTCGATCTGACGCTGTCGAGCATCCTTCTGGAGCCGATGGCCCGCAACACGGCAGCTGCCGTTGCCGCAGCTGGCGCGCTGGTGCGTGAACGCTTCGGCGAGAGCGCGATCATGCATGTGCTGGCTTCGGATCACGAGATCGATGCCGATGACGTCTATTTCGACGCCGTGCGCGCAGCGATCGCCGCCGCATCCACCGGCAAGCTCGTCACCTTCGGCATCAAGCCGACGGAACCGGCAACCGGCTATGGCTATATCGAAGGCGGCGAGGCGCTGCCGAGCGGCGCGATGGCCGTCAAGCGCTTCATCGAAAAGCCACCGCTTGCGAAGGCCGAGGAGATGCTGGCATCCGGCGGCTTCTACTGGAACTCCGGCATGTTCATGTTCCCGGTCGCCAAGCTGCTCAGCGAAATGACCACGTTTGCCCCCGATGTCCTCAAGGCCGCCGGCGAAGCGGTCGCCCAAGGCGTCAAGGATCTCGACTTCATCCGCCTCGACAAGGCAGCCTTTGCCGATAGCCCCGATATCTCGATCGACTACGCCGTCATGGAGAAGACCAGGAACGCAGCCGTCGTTCCCTCGCCCTTCCAATGGTCGGATCTCGGCAGCTGGGACGCGATATGGAAGAGCGGCAATCCTGACGAAAAGGGCAATGTCGCCGCCGAAAACACCACGGTCGTCAACACCCGCAACTCGCTGGTCATGACGCACGGCGTGCATCTCGCGGTCAACGGCATGGACGACGTCGCCGTCATCGCCAGCGAGGATGCCGTCTATGTCGGTCACCTCAAGGACAGCCAGGACGTCGGCGCCATCGTCAAGATGCTGGCCTCCAAGCCGGCGACATCGAAGCTCACCGAGACGCATCCGACCTCTTACCGTCCCTGGGGCGGCTACACCTCGATCTTCAACGGCGACCGCTTCCAGGTGAAGCGCATCTTCGTCACCCCAGGCAAGAAGCTGTCGCTGCAGAAGCATCACCATCGCTCCGAGCACTGGATCGTCGTCAAGGGCACGGCGGAAGTGACGATCGGCGAGAACGTGCAGATGCTGCGCGAAAACGAATCGGTCTACATCCCCCTTGGCGAAGTCCATCGCCTCGCCAATCCGGGCAAGATCCTGCTCGAACTGATCGAAGTCCAGACCGGCTCCTATCTCGGCGAGGATGACATCATCCGTATCGTCGACGAGTTCGGCCGCAACTGACCTCTTGGTTGTCTTGAACTTATAAAATTACCTCTGTAACACCATCATGGCCCCGTCGACCGACGAGGCTGTGATCGGTGTTTGAGGGAAACTCCCATGCGTATTGTGATGATCGGCTCGGGCTATGTCGGCCTCGTCTCGGGGGCCTGCCTCGCGGATTTCGGCCATCATATCACCTGTGTCGACAAGTCGGCCGCCAAGATCGACGCGCTAGAAGCAGGCCAGGTACCGATCTTCGAACCCGGCCTCGACACCATCATCGCGCAGAACCGCACCGCCGGACGCCTGGATTTCTCCCGGGATCTCGCAGCCCCCGTGGCAGCCGCCGACGTCGTCTTCATCGCGGTCGGCACGCCCTCGCGTCGCGGCGATGGTCATGCGGACCTCAGCTACGTCTACGCCGCCGCGCGTGAAATCGCCGCATCGGTCGAAGGCTTCACCGTCGTTGTGACCAAATCGACGGTCCCCGTCGGCACCGGCGACGAACTTGAGCGCATCTTCCGCGAAGAGTTCCCCGACAAGGACATCGAGGTCGTGTCCAACCCGGAATTCCTGCGCGAAGGTGCTGCCATCACCGACTTCAAGCGCCCCGACCGCATCGTGCTCGGCACCGAGGAGCCGCGTGCCATCGAGGTCATGCGCGAAGTCTACCGCCCGCTCTATCTCAACGAAGCCCCGCTCTATTTCTGCGAGCGTCGCACCTCCGAGCTGATCAAATACGCGGCCAACGCGTTCCTGGCCATGAAGATCACCTTCATCAACGAGATTGCCGATCTCTGCGAGCAGATCGGCGCCGACGTGCAGAAGGTCGCAAAGGGCATCGGCATGGACAAGCGCATCGGCGACAAGTTCCTGCATGCAGGTCCCGGCTACGGCGGCTCGTGCTTCCCCAAGGATACGCTGGCGCTGGTCAAGACCGCGCAGGATCATGACAGCCCGATGCGGCTGATCGAGACCACCGTCGCCATCAACGACAACCGCAAGCGCGCCATGGGTCGCAAGGTGGTCGCGGCCTGCGACGGCAATGTGCGCGGCAAGAAGATCGCCATCCTCGGCCTCACCTTCAAGCCGAACACCGACGACATGCGCGATGCGCCCTCGATCACCATCATCCAGGCGCTGCTCGACGGCGGCGCCACGGTTCACGTCTACGATCCCGAGGGGATGGATGCAGCGAAAGAGCTGCTCGGCCCCGTCGTCTACGGCAAGGATCCCTATGAGATCGCCGAAGGCGCCGATGCGCTGGTGCTGGTCACCGAATGGGAAGAGTTCCGCGCGCTCGATTTCAAGCGGCTGAAGACGCTCGTCAAGACGCCGGTGCTGGTCGATCTGCGCAACATCTATCCGATCGCAGAAGTCACCCGGCACGGTTTCAGCTACTTCGCGGTCGGCAAGAAGAGCAAGGCATAATCAAGAGCAGGGCATGAGCATGCGGTATTTCATCACCGGAACAGCCGGTTTCATCGGCTTCCATCTCGCGCGCCGGCTTCTGCAGGACGGCCACGAGGTCACCGGCTTCGATGGCATGACGCACTATTACAACATCAAGCTCAAGCATATGCGCAACGCAGCCCTCGCCCAGTTTCCGGCTTTCACGCCGGTCACGGCGATGCTGGAAGATCGCGCCGCACTCGAACAGGCGGTCGCCGCCGCCAAGCCCGACGTGATGATCCACCTCGCGGCCCAGGCCGGCGTTCGCTACAGCAACGAGAACCCTGAGGCCTATCTGAACTCGAACCTGATCGGCTCGTGGAACATCCTGGAGATCGCCAAGAACACCGGCGTCTCCCATCTGATGCTGGCCTCGACCTCATCGATCTACGGCGCCAATCCGACCGTTCCCTTCCACGAGACCGACCGCGCCGACGAACCGCTCACCTTCTACGCCGCGACCAAGAAGTCGATGGAGCTGATGGCGCACAGCTACGCCCATCTCCACAAGATCCCGACCACCGCCTTCCGCTTCTTCACGGTCTACGGTCCCTGGGGCCGGCCTGATATGGCGCTCTTCAAGTTCGTCAAGAACATGCTGGAGGGCCAGCCGATCGAGATCTACGGCGAAGGCAAGATGAGCCGGGATTTCACCTATATCGACGATCTCGTGGAAGCCGTTGTGCGCCTCTCGGCCGTCGTCCCCGCCGAAAGCAATCGCGTCGCGTCCGAGAAGGTCGAGACGCTCTCGCACCAGGCGCCGTTCCGCATCGTCAACATTGGCGGCGGCCAGCCGATCAGCCTGCTCGACTTCGTCGATACGGTAGAGAAAGCCCTCGGTCACCCGGCCAAGCGCGTCATGCTGCCGATGCAGCAGGGCGACGTGCCGCGCACCTATGCCAGCCCCGATCTGCTGCAGGCGCTGACCGGCTACACGCCGAGCACCTCGCTCGAACGAGGTGTGGCGGCTTTCGTGGAGTGGTATCTCGAAGCGCGCGGTGAACTCGACACCGCCGCCTGATCCTCAGCCCGCGACTAGGGCGGAAAACTTGCGGTCGATCTCGGCAGCCGGCACCGGCCGGCTCAGTGCAAACCCCTGCAAGGCATCGCAGCCGAGCTTGGCCAGCGTCGCGGCATGTCGCTCGGTCTCGACACCCTCGGCGATCACCTTGACGCCGAGCGCCTTGGCAATCTCGATGATCGACTTCACCACCCGCCGCTGCTCGTCGGATGTATCGATCGCATCCACCAGCTGGCGGTCGATCTTCAGCCGCGTCGGGCGCAGCCTGACGAGGCCGATCAGCGAGGCATGGCCGGAGCCGAAATCGTCGATCTCGATCTCGATGCCCATCAGCTTGATCCGGTCCACGCTCTGCATCATCTCGTCGTCGCAGTCGTCGAGAAAGATCGTTTCGATCAGCTCGAAAACGATCGAATTATCGGGGATATCAAGCGCTTCCAGATCGCTGATCAAAAGCGGATCATAAAGCCGCTGGCCGGAGATGTTCACCGAAATCCTCGGCACATCGAAGCCATGCTGCTCCCATTCGCGGCGATCCCTCAGGACGTGGCGGAGGATCGAGGCGTCGATTTCGGCGGTCAGTCCATGCTCGTCGGCGACCTTCAGGAAATCCGCCGGCGCCAGAATGCCGCGCTCCTTGTGCCGCCAGCGCGCCAGCGCTTCGAGCCCGACGATCTCCCGCGTGCGCGCGTCGAATTGCAGCTGGTAATAGGGAACGATTTCGCCTGCCGTCAACGCCAGCTTGAGCTCCTCGGCGATCCGCCGCTTGCCCATCAGTTCGTCCTTCAGCCGCTGCGTGAAGAACTCGATGCGGTCGCGCCCGCCGCTCTTGGCCGCGTAGAGCGCCATGTCGGATTCGGCGAGAAGATTGGTATCGCCGCGATCGGCCGACCATGAAATGCCGATGGAACTGCCCGATTGCAGCATCTCGTGGCCGAAGCGGATCTTCTTGCGCAGCCGCTTCTGCACACGGCGCGCAATCTCTCGCAATTCGTCCATGCTCTCGAAATTGACGAGCACGATGACGAACTCGTCGCCGCCGATGCGCGCCGCCATCCCGGTTTCCGGCAGCACCGCGGCGATCCGCAAGGCTGCCGCGCGCAGCACCGCATCGCCGGCGGCGTGGCCGTAGCTGTCATTGATCTGCTTGAACTCGTCGAGATCGAGATGCAGCACCGCTAGCGTCGAGACGCTTTCGTCTTCGGCGAGCTCGGCGATCCGCTTGTCGAAGAAGCGCCGGTTCGGCAGGCCGGTGAGGTAGTCGTGCGCGGCCGCATGCTCGATGAGCGCCGTGCTCTCCTCAAGCGCCAGCGCACGGGCCTCCGCGACCTCGCGCTGCCTCGCGGCTTCAGCGTTGAGAAGCACGTCGGCGGTCACATCCCATTCCGCGCCGATGAACGACGGCGCCCCCTCCTCGCTCACATAGAAATGCGCGCGCGAGCGGATGTAGCGGATCTCGCCATTCGGCCAGATGATCCGGAATTCCGAATTATACTGGCCGCGCCTGGCGATGGCGTCGTTGAATTCTTGGGTGGCACGCGCGCGATCATCAGGATGGATGGCATTCGACCAGATCGAGGTCGGCACGGGACCGCTGCGCTGGCCGGTGCGGTAGAGGCGATGCATCTGCACGTCCCAGGAGATCTCGTTTGATCGCAGGTCATGCTCCCAGACACCGATCTGCGACGCATCGAGCGCAAGCTCCAAACGCCGAAGAAGATCTTGAAACTCCCGCTCCGAGCGTATGGAGTTCTTAGATGCCAAAGCCATTCATGCCTCACACCACGTCAAAGCGAAATCCATCCCCACTACCCGCTAGCAACCACAACCACCTACCAGTGATTGCCAAGTGCGACATTAATTAGAACACCCTAAAAATCTATCAATGATTGCATGCCAGCGCGCCAGCACTATTTATTGTTCGTCAGGGATCGTACCGACCATCAGGATTTTCCGCCTTCACGGCCCGACTTCCGCTCCAGCTGCAGCAGCAATCCGCTGTGATCCGTATCGCCATTGCCATCTTCGACGAACGCGGCAAACTCCGCGCGCACGGCCTCGGTGAGCGGCAGGGTCAACGCCAGGCTTTTCGCCTCGGCGACGATATTGTTGAGATCCTTCAGCTGCAGCCTTGATGGGCCGGCGCCGCCGAAATTGCGCTCCACCATACGTTGACCGTGGATCTCAAGAATTCGGCTCTCGGCAAAGCCGCCGCGGATCGCGCGGCGAAACGCCTCCGGCGAACCGCCACCGGCCTCGACCAGCATCATCGCCTCCGCAACCGCACCGATGGTAATGGCCACGATCTGCTGGTTGCCGAGCTTGGCGAGCTGGCCCGTGCCGCTTGGCCCCACATGCGTCACCCGGCCGAGCGCGGAAAACACATCGCTCAGTGCATCGACGACATCGGCGCTACCGCCCGCCATAATCGCAAGCGTACCGGCCGAAGCGCCGACGACGCCACCGGAAACCGGCGCATCGAGATGGCGGATGCCACGTTCGCCAAGCCTCGCCGCATGTTCGCGCGCAGCCTCCGGCGTAATCGAGCTGCAATCGATGACGACCGCGCCGGGTGCGAGCGCCTGCGCCACACCCTGTGAGAACAGCACATCGCCAACAGCATTGCCATCGCTGAGCATGGTGAAGACGACCGACGCCCCCTCAACGGCCGAAGCCGCTGTCGTCGCAACGGCAGCGCCATCGGCCCTCAGCGCTTCGGCCTTGGCGATGTCACGGTTCCAGGCGGTGACGGCAAACCCGGCATCGAGCAGACGCCGAACCATCGGCGCGCCCATCAGCCCCGTGCCCAGAAATGCGATCGCCCGTTGTTGACTGCTCATCGGATACTGCCTTCCATTTCATCTTCTATATGCACGCGAATGATCTCTTCGAAGCTCGTCTCGGCCACGAAACCGAGGCGCATCGCCCGCTCCGGCGCAAAGCCCCGCGCCCACCCGCTGACGATCCGCATCACCAGCTCGTCCGGCTCACGCCGGATCAGCGCCACCGCCTTGTCGCCCGCGACCGCGCGCAAGGCCTCGATCTGCTCGCCGACCGAGGCGCTGACGCCGGGCATGGTCAGGCTTCGCTGCGCGCCGAGCGGCTCAAGATCGATGCTCGCGGCATGAATGAGAAAGCCGACCGCCGAGCGCGGCGAGGCATGCCAGTGGCGAACCGTATCCGGCACCGGAAGGATCGCCGGCTGTCCCGCCAGCGGCTCGCGGATGATGCCGGAGAAGAAACCGGAGGCGGCCTTGTTCGGCTTGCCCGGCCTGACACAGATCGTCGGCAACCGAATACCGACACCATCGATGAAGCCGCGCCTCGTATAGTCGGCAAGCAAAAGCTCGCTCATCGCCTTCTGCGTGCCGTAGCTCGTCAGCGGCGTCAGATTGAAATCGTCGGGGATGACATCGGGCATCGGCGCGCCGAAGACGGCGATGGAGGAGGTGAAGACCACGCAGGGGCGATAGCCATCCTGCAAATGCGCCAGACGGATCGCCTCGAACAGCGCCCGCGTCCCCTCGAGATTGATGCCGTAGCCCTTCTCGAAATCGAGCTCGGCCTCGGCCGAAACGATCGCCGCGAGGTGGAAGATGATATCCGGCCGCGACCCGACGATCAGCGCCGCCTGCCCCGCCTGCGAGATATCGGCCGCACTCGCATCCACCCGCCCGGCAAAGCCGGCAGGTGCCGCCGGCGTCACAACATCGACAAGCGTCAGCCGCCCTATCGACTGCCCGGACAGTTGCCCGTCGGACACCAGTCGTTCGGTGAGTTTGCGCGCGATCATGCCGGCAGCGCCGATGATAGCGATATGCATGGAACCTCCTCCCGTGACAGGCGGCGAAGCAGCAACCACCCGTACCCCTCACAATTGATAGGGCCGCCCGCGCCGATGCAAGCTCAAAAAGCCATGCTGCATTGCAAACAAAATGCTGGACATATCGCGCCGGATCCGTGAACCCGAGCCGACGAAACGCATAAGGATACCCACGATGAAACTTCCCCCGCTCCCCTACACCTCGCTCGACTGGCATGCGCTGCCGGCCACCGAACACAAGGGCGAAACCGGAACGGCGACATGGAGAACGCTGAACAACAGCGATGTCCGCATGCGGATCGTCGAGCTCTCGCCGGGCTATCTGGCCGACCACTGGTGCGACCGTGGCCATATCGTCTACGTGCTCGAGGGAGAGGTGACGAGCGAGCTGAAGGACGGTCGCAGCTTCGTGATGAAGCCTGGCATGGGATACACGGTCTCCGACCACGGCGATGCCGCCCACCGCTCCAGGACGACATCGGGCGCCAAGATGTTCATCATCGACTGACCGATCCTTCAAAACACAAAGGGCGGAACTCGCGTCCCGCCCTTTGCTCTGTCTACTGTATCGGAAGCCTATTCGGCCGCCATCCGGATCACCTCGGCTCCACCGTGGCCGTGATCGTCGTCCTTGTGCTGCACCAGCGGACGGTTGCCCGCCAGCTTGCGGATCAGCACGTAGAACACCGGCGTCATGAAGATGCCGAAGAAGGTGACGCCGATCATGCCGGAGAACACCGCCACACCCATGGCGGCACGCATCTCCGCACCAGCACCGGTCGACACGACGAGCGGCACGACGCCCATGATGAACGCCATCGACGTCATCAGGATCGGGCGCAGACGCAAGCGGCTGGCCTCGACCGCGGCCTGAACAGGCGTACGACCTTCGAATTCCAGCTCGCGGGCGAATTCCACGATCAGGATCGCGTTCTTCGCCGAGAGACCGACAAGGACGATCAGGCCGATCTGGGTGAAGATGTTGTTGTCTCCACCGGTGAGCCAGACGCCCGTCAAGGCGGCCAGCACGCCCATCGGCACGATCATGATGATCGCCAAGGGCAGTGTCAGGCTCTCATACTGGGCAGCCAGCACGAGATAGACGAGCAGCAGCGCCAGCGGGAAGACGAGCACGCCCGAACTGCCGGCGAGAATCTGCTGGTAGGTCAGATCCGTCCACTCGAAGCCGATGCCCTTCGGCAGCGTTTCGTCGGCGATCCGCTCGATAGCTGCCTGTGCCTGGCCGGACGAGAAGCCCGGTGCCGGACCGCCATTGATATCGGCGGCAAGGAAGCCGTTGTAGCGGGTCGTGCGTTCCGGCCCCGTCGTGGCATCGACCTTGAGCAGTGCCGACAGCGGGATCATCTGCCCCGAAGCCGAGCGCACCTTCAGCTGGCCGATATCATCGGCATGGGCGCGGAACTGCGCATCTGCCTGCACGCGGACGCTATAGGTGCGGCCGAATGCGTTGAAGTCGTTGACGTAGAGCGAACCCAGATAGATCTGCAGCGTTTCGAAGACATCGGTCACCGACACGCCGAGCTGTTCGGCCTTGGCGCGATCGAGGTCAGCATAGAGCTGCGGCACGTTGATCTGGTAGCTCGAGAACAGGCCGGCCAGCTCAGGCGTCTGGTAAGCCTTGGCGAGGAAGGCCTTGGTCGCCTCATCCAGCGCGTTGTAGCCCAGGCCCGCCCGGTCTTCGAGCTGCAGCTTGAAACCACCCGTCGTGCCCAGACCTTGGACCGGCGGCGGCGGGAACATGGCGATGAACGCATCCTGGATCGCGCCGAATTTCTGGTTGAGCGTCATGGCGATCGCTCCGCCTGAGAGATCGGGCGTCTTGCGCTCCTCGAAGGACTTCAGCTTGACGAAGACGACACCGGCGTTCGAGCCATTGGTGAAGCCGTTGATCGACAGGCCGGGGAACGCGATGGCGTGTTCGACGCCGGGCGTTGCAAGAGCGATATCGCTCATCCGCTTGATCACGTCTTCGGTGCGGTCGAGGCTGGCGGCGTCGGGCAGCTGCGCGAAGCCGATCAGGTACTGCTTGTCCTGCGCCGGCACGAAGCCGCCGGGAACCGCGTTGAACAGGCCATAGGTCGCACCGGCGAGCGCCAGATAGATGACCATGACGATGCTCTTGCGCGACACCAGGCCGCCGACACCCTTGCCATAGGCATTGGAGCTGGCGCTGAAGGCGCGATTGAAGCCGCGGAAGAACCAGCCGAACACGAAGTCCATGCCGCGCGTCAGCCAATCCTTCGGCGCATGGTGACCCTTCAGAAGAAGTGCCGCCAGTGCCGGGGAAAGCGTCAGCGAGTTGATGGCGGAAATCACGGTCGAGATGGCGATCGTCAGCGCGAACTGGCGATAGAACTGACCGGACAGGCCGGTGATGAAGGCCAGCGGCACGAACACTGCCACCAGCACCAGCGCGATCGCGATGATCGGGCCGGATACTTCCTTCATGGCCTTGTAGGTGGCGTCACGCGGCGAAAGGCCGTTCTCGATATTGCGCTCGACGTTTTCGACAACGACGATCGCATCGTCCACGACGATACCGATCGCAAGCACCAACCCGAACAGGCTGAGCGCATTGATCGAAAAGCCGAAGACATACATGACCGCGAAGGTGCCGATGATCGAGACCGGAACCGCGATCAGCGGAATGATCGAAGCGCGCCATGTCTGCAGGAACAGGATGACGACGATGACGACGAGCGCGATGGCTTCGAGCAGCGTGTCGACGACCTTCTCGATCGAAGCGCGGACGAACTGCGTGGTATCGTAGACGATCTCGTACTTCACACCCTCGGGCATCGCCAGCTGCAGCTCGTCCATGGTCTTGATGACCTGGTCCGAGATGGTGATAGCGTTGGAGCCGGGCGCCTGGAACACGGGGATAGCCACCGCCGACTTACTGTCGAGCAGCGAGCGCAGCGAATAATCCGACGCACCGAGTTCGACGCGCGCGACATCGCGCAGACGCGTGATCTCGCCATTGGCGCCGCTCTTGACGATGATGTTGCCGAACTCCTCGGGCGTCTGCAGACGGCCCTGGGCGTTGACGTTCAGCTGGATATCGACACCGGTAAGGCTCGGCGACGCGCCGATCGTGCCGGCGGCGGCCTGCACGTTCTGGGCGCGGATGGCATTGGTGATGTCGCTCGCCGCCAGATTATGCTCGGCCGCCTTCTGCGGATCGATCCAGATGCGCATCGAGTAGTCGCCCGACCCGAAGATCTGCACCTGGCCGACGCCCTCGATGCGGGCAAGCCGGTCCTTGACGTTCAGGACGCCATAGTTGCGCAGATAGGTGATGTCGTAGCGATTGTCCGGCGATGTCAGGTTCACCACCATCATCAGGTCGGGCGAACTCTTGACCGTCGTGATGCCGAGCGCGCGCACTTCCGTCGGCAGGCGGGGCTCTGCCTGGCTCACGCGGTTCTGCACCAGCTGCTGCGCCTGGTCGGGATTGGTCCCGAGCTTGAAGGTCACCGTCAGCGTCATCACGCCATCGGATGTCGCCTGGCTGGACATGTAGAGCATGCCCTCGACGCCGTTAATCTGCTCTTCCAGCGGCGTGGCGACGGTTTCGGCGATGACCTTCGGGTTGGCGCCGGGATAGGTGGCGCGGACGACGATCGATGGCGGAACGACTTCCGGGTATTCGGAAATCGGCAGCGATCGCATGCCGATCAGGCCGGCGACCACGATGAGGACCGATAGAACCCCGGCAAACACCGGGCGGTCGACAAAGAATCTGGAGATATTCATTTCAAAGCCCTCTCCGGGATGAAATTTGGGATGCAACGATCCTCTCCGGCGGTTGGGATACCGCCGGTAGGGGTAGAACTGGATGCTTAAAAGGCCCTCTCTGGCCTGCCGGCCATCTCCCCCACAAGGGGGAGAAGACGTGTGGCACTGTCCTGCCAAATCCTGGCTTGGGCGGTGCGGCAGGCTTAGCCCCTCCCCCTTGTGGGGAGGGGTTGGGGAGGGGTCTGCGTCTTACTTGGCCGCGACTTTCTCTTCCATCTGCGGTGCGACCACCGCGCCCGGACGAATGCGCTGCAGACCGTTGACGACGATCTTGTCGCCGACGGCAAGGCCGTTTTCAATCACGCGGTCGCCACCCTCGGCGATGCCGAGCTGCACCGGCCGGTAGCTCACCTTGTTCTCGCCATCGACCACGAAGACGAACTTCTTGTCCTGGTCGGTGCCGATCGCACGTTCGCTGATAAGGATCTTGTTCTCGGCCTTCGGCTGGCCCATGCGAACCCGAACGAACTGGCCCGGGATCAGCTTGCCACCCGGATTGTCGAACACGGCGCGAACGCCGATCGTGCCGCTGGAAGCATCCACCTGGTTGTCGATCAGCTGCAGCTTGCCCTTGATCGGCGTGCCCTGATCGGCAAGCGTGCCGACTTCGACGGGGATCTGTTCAAGTGCCGGAACCGCGCCATCGGCGGCGGGAAGCTGGGCAAGCGCCTTGGCGACCATGCCTTCACTGGCGCTGAAGCTGGCGTAGATCGGATCGACGGAGACGAGCGAGGCCAGCTCCGACGAGGTCGATCCGGCCGCGACCAGATTGCCGACCGTCACTTCGAGCTTGCCGACGCGGCCGGCAACCGGTGCCTTCACCTCGGTATAACCGAGCTCGAGCTGAGCCGAGCGAAGGGCTGCCTGCGCGGTGCGAAGACCGGCCTGCGCTTCGGTGAATGCGTTCTGACGCTGGTCGAGATCGCTCTGCGAAATCGTCCGGTTGTCGGAAAGCCTGCGGCCGCGATCAAGCTCGATCTGCGCAAGATTGACCTTGGCTTCGGCCGAAGCCATCTGGCCCTCGGCCTGCGATACGGCTGCCTGGTAGGGCGCCGGATCAATAGTGAAGAGCAGGTCGCCGGCCTTCACCAGCGCGCCTTCGCGGAAATGCACCGACTGGACGGCGCCGGCGACACGCGAGCGGATCTGCACGCGATCGACGGCTTCGAGCCGGCCGGAAAACTGCTCCCACTCGGTAACGTCGCGGCTGGCGACGACAGCAACGGTAACGGGCACGGCCGGCGGAGCGGCCTGTGCCTCGGCAGTTGCGGCAGTCGCGGTACCGCTCATCGGCAGTTCGAAAAACAGTGCTGCGGCTGAAACGGACGCAACAAGGCTCAGACCGGCGCCCACAAGGGCCCAGCGCTTCTTACTGGACGTCATTTGTATTCTCCTTACGGCCCCCACGGCCGTGTATTGATCAGGTCTTCAAAGGTACGGGTTGCCTTCGCATGTCACGAACGAAGCTTCCGAACTCATTGGCGATGGTTTCGCGCCAACCCGGAGCCTTGTCGGACGTCCCGCCGTAAATCGTAGGCCAGCCTGCCCCGGCGGGAGCGACATGCTGACGAACTGGTACGCCGGCCTGTTTCAGGCGATCGGCGAACCCAAGCGTCTCATCGCGAAGGGGATCGTCCTTCGCGGTGAAGATCAGTGCGGGCGCGACGCCCGAGATGCGTGAACAGAGGCACGGCGCCGCGTAAGGGTGGCACCCGCCGCCGCTGAGATAATGGCTCCAGCCCGCCGCCCAGCGCTCGCGCATGCCGATGCTGTCGGCTTCGCGCATCGAAGACGATCCCATGAACGGATCGACCAGCGGCGAAATCAGAACCTGCCCATCAAGGGCGTCGGCATAGTGATCGCGAGCCTTGAATGCCACGCTGGCGGCGATGTTGCCACCCGCTTCCTCGCCGGCAACCAGCAGCGCGGAGTTGCGATCACCGAGACCGGAGGCGCGCTTGTTGGCCATGTAGGAAAACAGCGAGTAGCCGACTTCGAGAGGCTTCGGGAAGACACCGCCCAAGGGCGCGTTGTAATCGGCGACGACGACGATGGCGCCGGCGCTTGCGATCGCTTCGGCAACGGCATTGTCCTGCGGTCCCGAGGACTGGAAAGCGCCGCCGTGGAAGTACAACACGATCGGCGAACCCTTACCGTATTCGGCGCCCTGATAGATACGCGTCGACACGGGGCCAATGGCCACCTTGTCAAACACCATGTCTTTCACTTGCACCGTCATCGTATCGATCCTTGCGTCGCGGGTGTAATGTTGCCGATGCAACATATTGCCCAAGGCGACGGCTTGCAATTTCTGAAAAAAGATATTGTTATTCCACTCACGGAATAAGAAGCCTCAATACGATTACACTGTTCCGGATTTCGAACAATACCGCACTGCAAACTACTCAGGTGAATTCCGATGGACCAGCTCTCGGCAATGCGCGCTTTCATTCGCGTCGTGGAGACAGGCAATTTCACACGGGCCGCCGACACGCTCGCCATGCCCAAGGCGACGGTGACCAACCTCATTCAAGGGCTTGAAGCGCATCTGCACACCAAGCTCCTCAACCGCACCACCCGCCGCGTCATGGTGACGACCGACGGCGCACTCTACTACGAACGAGCGGCCCAGATCGTCTCCGAGATCGCCGAGCTCGATGGCAGCCTCACCAACTCGCAAGGGCTTCCGAACGGGCGCCTGCGCGTCGAGATGGCCGGCGCCTTCGCCGATTGGATCGTCGTGCCGGCGCTTTGCGATTTCTATCAGAAATATCCCGATATCCGCATCGACCTCGGCGTCGGCGACCGCACCGTGGATTACCTCGCCGAGAACGTCGACTGCGCGCTGCGCGCCGGCACCCCGGCCGACCAATCATTGATTGCACGCCGCGTGTCGGAAGTGGAGCTCATTACCTGCGCCTCGCCGCTCTACATCGAGAAATACGGAATGCCGTCGAGACCGGAAGAACTTGAAAACGATCACTATTCCGTAAGCTATTTTCGCGCGCAGACCAACCGGACGCTTCCGTTCGAGTTCCGCAGGGACAACGAGGAGTTGGAGGTCAATCCGCGCTATCTCGTCTCGGTCAACGACAGCCGAACCTTCGTGACAGCCGCCACGAGGGGGCTCGGCATCGCGCAATTACCGCGCTTCATGATCCGTAACGAGTTGGAAAACGGCGAGCTGATACAGGTGCTGCCGGAGTGGAACCGTGAGCCGCTCGGGCTCTACATCGTCTATCCCCCGAACCGCCACCTCAGCAACAAGGTCCGCGTCTTCGTCGACTGGATGGTCAAGCTCCTGACCGACGCCAAGCTGGATGCCCGCTGACAGAACTGCGGCCCGCGAGGCGTTTACCTTCAACGGGCCGCAACCATATGTTTTGCCATTTCTTCTTTCACTCTCTGCCGGGTCACCAGGGAACAATGGCTCGGCAGCTATTGAGGTCTGATGCGTAGGATTGGAGGAGTCCCGCACATCCCTACATTGCTAATATAGACAATCATGATGCAAATGTAAGAGGATATTGCAGGCTCATCGCCTCAATGCGTCAGCCAACCCTATCCTCTTCCGGGTGCTGGCGTTTTGCGGCGCAGGATATCCACAGCTGAGCGCTGCGGCGGATCGCCACGGCGCGAGCGGCCCGAAAGCCGCCCGCCGTATGCATAAATCAGATCATGCCGCCATTGGCGCGCAGCACCTGCCCGTTGATCCAGGAACCATCGGGACCGGCCAAGAAGGACACGGCCGCGGCGATATCCTCGGGCGTGCCGAGCCGCTCCAGCGGGTTCATCTTCGCCATCTGCGCCACCAGTTCGTCCGACTTGCCGTTGAGGAACAGATCGGTGGCCGTCGGCCCCGGCGCAATCGCGTTGATGGTGATGTTACGGCCGCGCATTTCCTTGGCCATGATCCCCGTCATCGTCTCGACGGCGGCCTTGGTCGCGGCATAGACGCCATAGGTCTCGAGCTTCAGCCCCACCACCGACGTCGAGAAATTGACGATCCGGCCGCCATCGCGCATCCGCTTGCCGGCCTCGCGCAGCGTGTTGAACGTGCCCCTGAGGTTGACGTCGATCATACGCTGGAAATGCGCGTCATCGGCATCGGCGATCGAGGAAAGCGCCATGATCCCGGCATTATTAACAAGCACATCGACGCCCCCGAAGGCTGCCTCGGCCGCGTCGAACATCCGCCGCACGGCCTCCGCGTCGCTGACATCGGCCTTCGCCGTCAGCGCCTTGCCGCCGCGCTTTTCGATCGCGGCAGCCAGTTCCTCTGCCGGTGCGGCGTTGCCGGAATAGTTGATCACGACGGTAAATCCATCGCGCGCAAGCCGATCGGCAATCGCCGCGCCAATGCCTCTCGACGCGCCGGTCACGATCGCGACCCTGTTTTCCAATACCGTCATTGTCATTCTCCTTGCTTGGAAGCGCGATATCGCGCCGTTGGAAAGAAGATGCCGCTTTTCTCGCGGCGGATAATCATCCATTATTCGCCATCACTATCCGGAAATAGCGAACAGATAGATGGACAGATTCGATGCCATGCGCGTCTTTTGCCGTATCGTCGAGCGCCGCAGCTTCACCGTCGCCGCCGAGGATACCGGCCTGCCGCGCTCGACGGTGACCGATGCGGTCAAGCAGCTTGAGGCCCGCCTCGGCGTCCGCCTGCTGCAGCGCACGACTCGCCACGTGAGCCCGACACTCGATGGCGAGGCCTATTACCGCCGCTGCCTGTCGATCCTCTCGGATATCGAAGACGCGGAAGGCGCGTTCGCCGGCGCCAAGCCGAAGGGCATGCTGCGCGTCGATGTGCACGGCACGCTGGCGCGCCATTTCGTGCTGCCCAACCTGCCATCCTTTCTCGAAGCCTATCCCGATATCGAACTCTACATGAGCGAGGGCGATCGTCTCGTCGATCTCGTGCGCGAGGGTATCGACTGCGTGCTGAGGGTCGGCATCCCCGCCGATAGCGACATGGTCGCGCGCCGTGTGGCGATGCTGGAGGAAGTCACGCTCGCCTCGCCTTCCTATCTCGCCCGCTACGGAACGCCGGAGCATCCCGACCGGCTCGACGGCCACCGCATGGTCGGCTTTCACTCCAGCGCCACCGGCGCGCTGGTGCCGCTCGAATTCCTCGTCGGCGGCCAGATCCGCAACATCACCCTGCCAGCGACACTATCAGTCAACGCCGCCGAAAGCTTCCATGCGGCGGCGCGCCTCGGCCTCGGCATCATCCAGGTGCCGCGCTACCACGCCCAGCGCTATATCGACAGCGGCGAGCTCCAGCCTATCCTGCAAGACTATCCGCTGACGAAAACGCCGGTCTCGCTGCTCTATCCGCGAAACCGCCAGCTCTCGCCGCGCGTCCGCGTGTTCATCGAGTGGTTGACGAAGGTGTTCGCGAGGCAAACATAGGCATACGAGAAAGACGTCGGCAAGCCCATCATCGGGAGCAAAACCATGACCATCACAGACATAACAGTGAATTCACGCGAGGGCGGCTTTACCGTCATGTTCGGCGATAAGACCGGCAACAGCATTTCGGTGACGCTTTATAATGCAGCCACACCCGGCCTGACCCGCGACAACGCCGTCTCCCACGCCCGCCATCTGCTTCTCGCCGCGCACGACAGCTCGGCCGGCGACGGGCCGCACAGCAAGGATGCGGCGACGCTGGAAGAGGAACTGGACGAAGGCCTCGAAGACACCTTCCCGGCAAGCGATCCGGTCTCCGTCACCGGCTCATCCATCCCGCTGCATGATCCGAAGCCCGGCCGATAGATCATATGGACGATAGGACAGGCGCGCTCGGCGCGGCACCGATAACCGGCGACGCCCTCACCCGCTTCTTCGAGCGCGATGCGATCTCCGTCGCCCGCGATCTTCTCGCCTGCCGCCTCACCGTCGCCGGCATCGGCGGACGCATCGTCGAGACCGAGGCCTATTTCCCCGATGACGAAGCCTCCCACAGCTTTCGCGGCCCGACACAGCGCAACGGCGCCATGTTCGGCCAACCGGGCAATGTCTATATCTACCGCATCTACGGCATGCACTGGTGCCTGAATTTCGTCTGCACCCCCGGCTCCGCCGTCCTGATCCGCGCCATCGAGCCCGAAATCGGCATCGCCACGATGATCGAACGCCGCGGCACCGATGCGCTCACGCAGCTCTGCAGCGGCCCCGGCAAGCTCTGCCAGGCGCTCGACGTCACCATCGCCCTCAATGATCGCCTGCTCGACCACGACCCCTATTCGCTGACGCCGACAGCACCGGCGCAGATCGTCAGCGGAAAACGCATCGGCATCACGAAAAATGCCGAAGCACCATGGCGCTTCGGCATTTCAGGGTCCCGCTATCTCAGCAAGCCGTTTCGCTGATCACTCCATCACGGCGCTGTGGTCCATGACCGGGGCCACCTTGGGCTTGCGCAGCAACAGCACCAGCGGAATGACCGCCAGCGACATGATCATCAGCAGCTTGAAGTCATCGATATAGGCTATAACAGTCGACTGCAGCGTGATCAGCTCGTTCAGCGCCGCGCGACCGGCGGCCGTCAGCGGGCTCATCCCCTGCGCTGCCGCCGCATCGAATGCGTGGTTGAACGGCGTGACATAGGCGGCGATGTTCTCGTGGTTCACCTGCGCGTTTTCGACCAAAAGCGCCGAGACGATGGAGATACCCACGCTCGAGCCGATGTTTCGCGACAGGTTGTAGAGGCCGGTGCCGTCGCCGCGCATCTCCGCAGGCAGCGTCGAAAACGCGATCGTCGTCAGCGGCACGAACAGGAAGCCGAGCCCGGCGCCCTGGATGAAGCCGACAGAGACGATCGTCCATTGCGAGACATCGGGCGTCCAGCCGGTCATGTCGTACATCGCCCATGCCGTCAGCCCGAGGCCGAGCACCAGAAGCAGGCGCGTGTCCACCTTGCCGATCAGCCGCCCGACGATGAACATGCACAGCATCGTCCCCATCCCGCGCGGCCCCATGACGATACCTGCGGTGATGACGGGATAGCCCATCAGCGTCTGCAGATAGGGCGTCATCAGCGCAAGAGAGGCGAGATAGGTGATCCCGATCACGAAGATGAAGATCATGCTGACGGAGAAGTTCCGGTCGAGAAACAGCTTCGGATTGACGAAGGATTTCTCCGCCGTCAGCGTGTGCACGACAAGCAGATAGAAGGCCGCGGCACAGATGATCGCCTCGATCATGATCTCGCCCGAAGCGAACCAGTTGAGCTGTTCGCCGCGATCGAGGAAGAGCTGCAGCGATGCGATGCCGAGGCTCATCATCCCGAAGCCGAACCAGTCGAGCTTGGCGAGCGCGTCCAGCTTCGTCTCGGTGACGTAGATCATGATGCCGGCAAAGGCGAGCGCCCCGATCGGGACGTTGATATAGAACACCCAGCGCCAGCTGATGTTGTCGGTCAGCCAGCCGCCGATGACGGGGCCGAGCACCGGTCCGACCATGACCGACACGCCGAACAGCGCCATGGCGGAGCCGCGTTCTTCCGGCGTGTAGATGTCGAGCAGAATGCCCTGCGACAGCGGCACCAGCGATGCGCCGAACAGGCCCTGCAGCAGGCGAAAGCCGACGATCTGGTTCAGCGATTGCGCCAGACCGCAGAGCACCGAGGCCACGACGAAGCCGGTGATCGCCGTCAACAGCACCTTCTTGCGGCCGAACTTGGCGGCAAGAAAGCCCGACGGCGGCGTCATGATGGCGGCCGCGACGATGTAGGAGGTCAGAACCCAGTTGATCTGGTCGGCGCTCGCCGAAACGCTGCCCTGAATATAGGGCAACGCGACGTTGGCGATCGTCGTATCCAGCGCCTGCATGATGACGGCCAGGATGACGCAGGCCGTAATCATGCCGCGGTTGGCAACCGGGACGAAGGACGCGGAGGCAGCGTTACTCATGATCTCCGCCCGAGCGGCCCAGAAGCTTGGACACGAAATCCGGCAGGCCGCGCGCATGGCCGGTATCGACATCAACGACCGTGCTCATGCCGACGCGAAGCGGCGGCTTGCCGGCGACATCCTCGATGCTGACGCGCATCGGGATACGCTGCACGACCTTGACCCAGTTGCCGGTGGTGTTCTGCGCCGGCAGCAGCGAGAAGCTGGAGCCGGAAGCCGGGCTGATGCTCTCGACCTTGCCCTTCCAGGTCACACCCGGATAGGTGTCGACATAGATGGTGGCCGTCTGGCCGGGCTTCACATAGGTGAGCTCGGTTTCCTTCGGGCTGGCATCGATCCATAGATTTTTGGTCGCGACCAGCGAGAAGGCCTGCGTCGATGCCTCAAGATAGGAGCCCGGCTGCAGCGCGTTGACATTGGTGGCGATGCCATCGAACGGCGCGCGGACGACGCTGTGATCGAGCTGGCGCTGCGCGTCGTCGACCTTGGCCTTGGCTTCCAGATAAAGCGGGTTCTGCTCGGCCGGCTGGTCGGCATTGCCGCCGAGCTGGGCGAGCGTGGCAGCCGCCTGCGCCTTGGCGACGGCAACCTTCTGCTGACCGGCCTGCAAATTGTGCTTTGCCTGATCGAACGCCGTGCGGGTGGCAGCCGAGCTGTTGAGCAGGCTCTGCTGGCGATCGAACTCGGTCTGGAAATACGGGATATCGGCCTCGGCCTGGGTGATCTCGGCCAGCGACTGCTGGTAGCTTGCTTCCAGGTTCAGGATCTGGTTGCGCACCGCGCCGAGCTGCGCCTTGGCGCCGTCGAGCGCGATCTTGAACACGTCCTGGCGAAGGCTGAACAGCACCTGGCCCTGCTTAACCGCTTCGTTTTCATGCACGTCGATCGTGTCGACGATGCCGGAAACGTCGGTCGTCAACCCCATCATGTCGGACTTGATGTAGGCGTTGTCGGTCGACATCACCTGTCCGCCATTGACGTAGTAATAACCGCCGACGACGAGCGCGACGGGCAGCAGTGCAAACAGCACCGGCCGGGTCATGCTGCGCTTGCGGCGCGGGGGCGTGGTCACGGGCGGCGCCACAGTGGCGACAGGCGCGGGAGTGGACGATGGCGCCTCGGCGACGGTTTCCTCGCGCGGAGAAACCTCGTTCGTTTCGGCAGCAGTATTGGCATCGGCGTCGGAAACGACGCGCAGGGGAATTTTATCAGCCATGGTTGGTCTCGTTTTCAGCCAATGCCAGGGGGGTCCGGCAGGCCTGCACTAGGTTGGTCTTCATCTGCGACAGGATTTGGAAAAGCTGCTCCCGTTCTAAGGCGGAAACATCCTCCAGGGCTTCGCCTCGCGTCACATCGCCAAGTCCGCGCATTTCCGCCAAAAGCGGATGTGCCTCCTCGCGCATGTAAAGCAGCCAGATCCGGCGGTCCGTCGGGTGCTGGCGGCGCTCGATCAGCCCGCGTTCGGCGAGCTTGTCGAGAATGCGTACAAGTGTGATCGGTTCGATCTCCAGCATCTCCGCCAGCCCGCCCTGATGTATCCCCTCATTGTTAGAGAGATACGCCAGCGCCTGCCACTGCGACGACGTCAACCCAAGGCACTTCGCCCGCTGCTCGAAACGTTTTCGAAGCAGACGTGCGACATCGTGCAGGAGGAAGCCGAGAGGCGGATTGCTGTTCATTGAGGACTGCGCCAATAGTAAGCACACTTATAATGTGCCTAGATATATTGAGCAGGTGCAACATACAAGTCACCTTCGGTTGATTATTGCTAATGTGCGACCAAATTGTCGCACCCGGCTAAGGAACATGCCGCCGAAACCAGAGGGCATTGATGACTGCGCGATACCCTCCCTGATTTCAACGACCTTGAAAATTGCAACCCACCCGGATTTGCTTTTCGTCAAGACACCCGTTTATATCGAAATCCAGAGGCTTACCGGGTGGGGACCTTCCCGGCCAATCGATCGCAACGGCATGCAAGTCGTGAGCGCCTACCGCGCCACGAACGTAAGACAGCATTAGAAATAGGCGAGCGGCACACAGTCGCTCGAGTACCGCCTGACATGAAACGCATTCTTTCAGCATAGTCATGGCGGCGTGTTTGGCCGCCCGAATGGGGAGCCGCCATGCCTTTCTCGCTTCGATACGTCTTGGCCTTCAGCAGCGTCGCGTTCTTACCCCTCGCCTCATCCGCCCAGCAGGCCGCGGCCCCGCCCCCGCCGCCCGTCACCGTGGCCAAGCCCGTTGTGCGCGAGGTCGTCGACAACGACGAGTTCATCGGCCGCTTCGAGGCAGTCGACGAGGTGTCGGTGCGCGCACGCGTCGGCGGTTATCTGAATGAGGTCGATTTCACCGATGGCGCGCTGGTGAAGAAGGGCGACAAGCTCTTCGTCATCGACCAGCGCCCCTTCGTCACCGCGCTCAACGAGGCCAACGCCGCGCTCGAAGTCGCCAAATCCACCCAGACCTACGCCGAAGCACAGTTCAATCGTGCGCAGAGCCTTGCCACCAGCGGCAGCCAGTCAGTCTCCACACTCGATGATCGCCGGCGTGAATGGCTCTCCGCGCAGGCCAATGTCCGCGGCGCCCAGGCAACCGCCGACCGCGCGGCCCTCGACATGGAATATACGACGATATCAGCGCCGCTCAGCGGCCGCATCGACCGCCGCCTGATCTCCACCGGCAATCTGGTGCAGGCCGACCAGACGATCCTGACGACCATCGTGTCGCTGGACCCGATCGATTTCTACTTCGACGTCGATGAACGCCGCCTGCTGAACTTCGCCGATACGGCGCGCAAGCTCGGCAAGGATCTGCAACTGGGCGGCGGCGGCGTGCCTGTGACGGTGACCATTTCCGATCCGAACGCCAAGCCCTTCATCGGCAAGCTCGACTTCGCCGAAAACCGCATCGACAATGAGAGCGGCACGATCCGCATCCGCGCACGGCTGGCCAATCCCGACCTGATCCTACAGCCCGGCCTCTTCGGCCGTGTGCAGGTGGAGGCGTCTAACAAGTACAAGGCGATCCTCGTGCCCGACGAGGCGATCGGCTCCGACCAGAACGAACGCGTCGTCTTCGTCGTCGGCACCGACGGCAAGGTTTCGACCAAGCCGGTGCGCCCCGGCCCGCGTCTCTACGGCTACCGCGTCATCCGCGAAGGCCTCGATGGCACCGAGACGATCATCGTCAACGGCCTGATGCGCGCCCGTCCCGGCGCCACCATCACGCCGCAGATGACCGAACTGCCGCAGGAACGACGCGATACGCCGCCGGAGAACGCCGCGACGGAGACGCCACAATGAGGTTCGCTCATTTCTTCGTCGACCGCCCGATCTTCGCGGCGGTCATCTCGATCGTGCTCCTCGTCGTCGGCAGCATCGCCTATACGCAGCTGCCGGTGTCGCAATATCCGGAGATCGCGCCGCCGACCATCGTCGTGCGCACCTCCTATCCGGGCGCCGACCCGCAGACCATCGCCGATACGGTCTCCACACCGCTGGAGCAGCAGATCAACGGCGTCGAGGACATGCTCTACATGTCCTCCTATTCCAGCGCCGACGGCGCCATGTCGCTGACCATCACCTTCAAGCTCGGCACCGATCTCGACAAGGTGCAGGTGCTCGTCCAGAACCGCGTCTCGATCGCCCTGCCCCGCCTTCCCGAAGAGGTGCAGCGCCTCGGCGTCACCACCGACAAGAGCTCGCCCGACCTGATGATGGTCGTGCATCTGCTCTCGCCCTCGCACCGCTACGACCAGCTTTACGTCTCCAACTACGCCCGCAACCGCATCCGCGACGTCCTTGTCCGCCTCGATGGCGTCGGCGACGTACAGGTGTTCGGCGAGCGCCAATATTCGATGCGCATCTGGCTCGATCCGCAGAAGCTCTCCGCTTACGGCATGACATCGGATGACGTGGTCTCGGCCCTTCGCGACCAGAACGTCCAGGTCTCCGGCGGCAAGATCGGCGCGCCGCCTGTCACCGGCAAGAACGCCTTCGAATATACGGTCAGAACCGACGGCCGCTTTTCCGACGTGCGCGAATTCCGCTACGTCATCGTCAAGTCGACCGGCACCGGCCGGCTTGTGCAGTTGCAGGACGTCGCCCGCATCGAGCTCGGTGCGCAGGACTATGTGACCAACAGCTATCTCAACAACGACCCCGCCGTGGCGCTCGGCATCTTCGCCCGCCCCGGAACCAACGCGCTCGATACCGCGCACCAGATCCAGTCGCTGATGAAGGACATCTCCCAGACCTTCCCGCAGGGTCTGGAGTACCGCATCGTCTACGACACCACCGAGTTCATCTCGGAATCGATCACCGAGGTCTATCGAACCATCGCCGAGGCCGCGATCCTGGTGGCGATCGTCGTCCTCGTCTTCCTGCAATCTTGGCGAACCGCGATCATCCCGATCATCGCCATCCCGGTCTCGCTGATCGGCACCTTCGCCGTGCTCCTCGCCTTCGGATTCTCGCTGAACATGCTGACGCTGTTCGGCCTGGTGCTCGCGATCGGCATCGTCGTCGACGACGCCATCGTCGTGGTCGAGAATGTCGAGCGCAATCTCGCCAAAGGCATGACGCCGAAGGAGGCCGCGCATGTGACGATGGATGAAGTCGGCACCGCCGTCATCGCCATCTCGCTGGTGCTGATCGCCGTCTTTGTTCCCACCGCCTTCATCCCTGGGATCTCGGGCCAGTTCTACAAGCAGTTCGCCGTGACCATCTCGGTCACCACCGCGATCTCCGCGCTGAACTCGCTGACGCTGTCGCCGGCGCTCGCCGGTATTCTGCTGAGAAGCCACGATCACCAGCACACGCGCAACAACATCGCCCTGCGTTTCGGGCGCGGTCTCGCCAATGGCTTCAACAACGGCTTCGATCGCCTGAGCCACGGCTATTCGTGGATCGTCAGGCATCTCGTCAGAAGCTGGATCGGCATCACCTGCTCGCTGCTCGTCTTTGCGGGCCTGCTCGGCGCCACCTATTTCATGATCACCAAGGTCCCATCAGGCTTCATCCCGACCATGGACCAGGGCTACGCGATCATCGTCGTCCAGCTGCCGGATGGCGCGTCGCTGGCGCGTACCGACGCGGTGGTGAAACAGGTGGGCGATATCGCTCGCACCGTGCCCGGCGTCGGCAATGCCGTCCAGTTCGCCGGCTTCAGCGGCGCGACCTTCACCAACGCCTCCAATTCCGGCGTCGTCTTCGTGCCGTTCAAGTCGTTCGCCGAGCGCGAGGAAGGCGGCGAGACCGCAAACAAGATCATCGGCGAGCTGTTTGGCAAGCTGCAGAGCATCCAGGAGGCCTTCATCATCGCCGTCCCGCCGCCTTCGGTGCGCGGCGTCGGTAATTCCGGCGGCTTCAAGATGCAGATCCTCGATCTTGAGAACGCCGACATGACCCGCGTTCTCGGCCTTGCCCGGCAGATGATGGGCGCAGCCGCGACGACCGAAGGCCTGACCGGCGTCTTCACGACCTTCTCGGACGCCAGCCCGCAATATTACCTGGCGATTGATCGCGACAAGGCCCGTTTCCTCAACGTGCCGATCCCCAACATCTTCAACGCGCTGTCGATCAATCTCGGCGTCGCCTATGTCAACGACTTCAACGCCTTCGGCCGCGTCTACCAGGTCCGCGCCCAGGCCGACCGGCAATACCGCATGGACCGCGAGGACATTTTAGGCCTCAAGGTGCGCTCGGCGACCGGCGCGCTGGTGCCGCTCGGCACGCTGATGGATATTCAGGATTCCAGCGGCCCTGCCCTGGTCCAGCGCTACAATATGTATGTGTCCGTCCCGCTGCAGGGCAACCCGACGCCGGGCACATCGACGGGTGACGCGCTGAAGAAGATGGAGGCGCTGGCCGCCAAGATCCTGCCGCCGGGCACGACCTTCGAATGGACCGAACTCGCCTACCAGGAAACCCACACCGGCAACACGGCGGTCTATATCTTCGCCCTGTCGGTCATCTTCGTCTTCCTGGCGCTCGCGGCGCAATATGAAAGCTGGGTCCTGCCGCTGGCAATCATCCTGATCGTTCCGCTGGCTGTGCTCGCGGCACTGATCGGCGTCTGGTTCCGGGGCATGGACAACAACGTGCTGACGCAGATCGGCCTGATCGTCTTGATCGGTCTTGCGGCGAAGAACGCGATCCTGATCGTCGAATTCGCCCGCCAGGCGGAAGACGAAGGCAAGTCGCCGGTGGAGGCAGCCGTCGAGGCGAGCCATCTGCGCCTGCGCCCGATCCTGATGACGGCCTTCGCCTTCATCTTCGGCGTGCTGCCGCTTGCGATCGCCACCGGCCCGGGCGCCGAAATGCGCCAGTCTCTCGGTACGGCCGTCTTCTCGGGCATGCTCGGCGTCACGATCTTCGGTCTGTTCCTGACACCCGTCTTCTATGTCGCGCTGCGCTCGTTCAGGAGAAAGGCCCGGCCGGCAAAGACAGAGGAACCGGATACGCAAGCACCGCCAGCCGAAGCCTCGTCATGAGGCTCGGCGGGCGAGTGTGGCCTGTTTCGACCGCGAGCTGGAAAGCAGCCTCCTCAGCGGCTTTTCGATGAGTTCGTAGGCCGCGGTTCCAAGAACCACGCCAGCGAGAACACACACCGGAGCCATAACGGTGGCTGAGAGGCCGATTACCTGCCCGGCCTTGGCGACCACCGAGATCGCCAGCGTGTGCCAGAGATAGATCGAGTAGGAGGCGTCGCCGAGATAGGTGAGCAGCGGCATGCGGCCGAGACTTCCGGCCGCCTCCAGCGACACCATGCCGTAAACAAGCACCATCGCCAGCGGACCGCAGATCCCGGCATTAAACTCGGCGCCCATCAGATGGATGGCGGCGAAGCCGGAAAGGGCGGCGCCCACGCAGGCAAGCCCGAGGCTGGTGCCGGCAATCCACCAGCGCAGCCACAGCTCGGCAATCAATACGCCGCCGACAAACTCGAGAATGATCGGCCGCGTGTAGGTGTAGAGCGCCGGCGTCGTCGGCTGCAGGATCTGACCGGCCAGGAAGAAGCCGCCGAACAGCGCGAGCAGAAAGACGAGACGCCATTTGCGCGGCAGAAACAGCGCGCCGGCGAAGAGCACGTAGAAGAAGATCTCGAAATTCAGCGTCCACCCTTGCACCAGCACCGGCCAGATGTCGCCGGTGCTCGGCGAATGCGCGGGAATGAAGAACAGCGACGCAAGGATATGCGACGTCGTCAGCTGCAGGTTCGGAAACAGCCCGGCCACGGCGCCGGCGATCATGATTGCTGTCACCAGCCAGTAGGATGGCGCGATGCGGCGCAGGCGGTCGATGAGAAAGCCCTGCGGCGTCATCGGCCGGCGCTCGCTGATCACCCACATGATGAAGCCGCTGATGACGAAGAACACATCGACACCGGCAGCCCCGATGGCGAAGTGCTCGCCGGACTTCTCGGCCGCGTGAAAAACGACGACAGCAAGCGCCGCGAAGGCGCGCAGATATTGGATGCCGTAAAGGGTCTTCATCCGGTTTCCTCAAATGACCGGTCAATGCCGGCCGACAATGCTTTTTAGTGCGAATGCATCAACGGTTCGGGCTGCCGCGCCTGCCGCGCCCATGCAGCAACATCCGGCTGGCGGCGCACGCTCATCAGCTTTCCGGCGCAGAAATAGAACAGGAATGTCCCGACATTGTAGGGCGTCAGAATGTCGATCTCGACGAAGGAGCGGATCACCAGAAGCACGGCAATGGCAAACAGCAGATAGGATTCGTCGTTCCTGATATCTTCGATGAGACGGCGAAGATGCCCCCACAGGATCTTCAAGAGCGTGAAGGCCAGGATCGCCACCCCGACGAGACCAAGCTCCACCGCGGTTTCGATATAGGTATTGTGGAAATGGAAGCCGCTGCGCGAGCCGATGAAGAACTCTTCCCAGAGCCGTTCCGGCTCCGAGAAGCCCTGAACCCAATAGGCTTGGTAACCGACGCCGAAATAGGGATTGTCAGCCGCAGCCTCGATCCCCTGCTGCCACAGATAAGTGCGCCCCGTGAGCGTCGAATCCTTGCCGAAAATCCCGAGCACAGCATCGACCGCGCCGAGATAGACACCGGCGACCGCAAGCACGATCACCGCGACACCGCCGCCGATGACGAGCAGCTTGCGCTGGTCGGGCGTCAGCGTCAGCACCACACGCAAGCCGACCATCAGCGCCAGAACCACGACCGCCGTCAAAACCGAGGTCGCCGACTGGCACACCATGAGGCAGTAGGCGGATAGCAGCCCGACGACGCCTGTGGCACCCAGCCATGATGGACGGCGTTCGCCGAAAATGAAGACGGTAGCGTAGCAGGCGATCAGGCCGAGCGAGGCATAGAACCCGAGCTGGTTCTTCGACGCGAAGGCGCCGACGAAGCTGTAGGTGTTGTCCATCACGTCGAGTTCGTAGTGACCGAACAGCACCGAATAGACGAGAACGATGCCGATGCCGGCGACCATGCCGAGCGTCAGCGTCCTGGCATCGAGCACCCTGACCGCGATGAGCGCGCAGAGCACCTGCGTGAAATATTGAATGGCAGCGCGCATCGACACGCTGGGTGCCGCCGACCAGAAGACTGAAAGGAAGGCGATCGCCGCGAAGGCGTAAATCCAGGCGTAGCGATTGTAGTTGCCGAGCACCTTGCGGTAATCGACCACGATCAGCGGCAGCCAGAGCGCATAGTAAAGCAGGATCGCCACCTGCCCGAACCTGAGCGAGTAGGCGAATGCAAAAAGCGAGAGCGCCACGGCGGGAACGGCATAGGCCATATTCCCGCCGGGCTGGATGAGCGCCGACTTAGCGATACGCATACTGCCTCGTTACCTCATGGCCAGTCCGGCGGTGACCTTGATCAGATCGCCGGGCTGCAATGCGGTGCTTTCCTGCACCGGGATTTCCTTCGGCTTGCCATCCACGTCGCGGATGACGGAGTAGGCAATGCTGGCGGCACCGGTCGATGTGTCGAACCGGGCTGCATCCGTGGACTGCGTGAGCGCCTCGGCCATCAACGAGTTGCTGGTCGTGAGCTTCAGGTTGAGCTGATCGATCTGCGCATCGGCACTCTGCTTTTCCTGGGCGAGCTGAGCGTCCCAGTCGTTGCGAAGCGTGATCTCGTCCTGGTTGGCCTTGCTGATATCCTGCTTGGCCTTGAGCGAGTTCGTGTCGATGTCCAGAAGCATCGCCTCAAGATCGGCCGCGCGTTGCTCGGCCGTGATCTTGCGGGCGCTGAGCACCAGCCCCTTCTCGGCGAGATCGTCGACCTTGTCGCGATCGGCCGTGGCAAGTTCCAGCTGGCGGGTCTGCGTCTGCGTCTTCTTGGCAAGCGTCTCGACTTCGCTCTGCAGCAGAGCTCTCAAGTCATCGAGTGCCTGAAGCTGCAGCGTCAGCCGCTTCTTGCGCGAGGTCATGAGCGCGTTCTCGCTGTCGACGAGCGCTCTGGCCTCCGGCTTGTCCTTCAGCTCGGCCGGTATCTCGAAACTATCCTTGTTGTCGATTTCGGCCTGAAGACGAGCCTGCTTCACCAGAAGCCGCGCCCTGTCCGCCATGTAGACGACGGCGTCGCCCTTGGCGTTGATGAAATCGCGGGCGAACCGCTGGCCGGAATCAGCCCGGCGAAGGCCGCCGGCAAGGCTGACAGCCTTGGCAACGGTCAGGTTCGGCGCGAACGGAAACTCACCCGGCTTCTCCACGTCTCCGGAGAGATAGACAGGGCGGAATTCCGACAATTCGACGGATGCTGACGGCCGGTCCTTCAGGGCGAACTGCTTCTGAAGGGCCATGCCGATCTGCTTGGCGATAGCGTCGGTGGTCTGCCCGGAAGCGGCGAGATCGCCGACGAATGGCAGCGAGATGCTGCCGGATGGGCCAACCGTATAGTCGCCGCTGACGACAGACCAGTCGCGGATCGTCCCATCCGCCGTCTGCCATTCGGCAACTCGAATCTTCACTTTATCCATGGTTCCAAGGCGGTAGTCGTCCGCGCTGGCAATGAATGAGGACAGCAGGAATGCACTCAACCCGGCAGCGACTGCAACACCGGATCGAAGGGCACGGGATCGCCCAGCCTGACTGCCAAATAGACGTTCGTTCATATTTTTCCCCGTGTTTCGTCCCGACGGCGAGCCATAAGACGTGCTCGTCGGGCGTAAGGATGCCGTTAGTAGCTTCCGCGCTGAGCGCAGACGGCGGGAATGGTCTTTGCGATGATCGCAACGTCCCGGGCCATCGACCAGTTTTCGACATAGTGGGTGTCGAAAGCGACGCGAGCGGCATAGGAGACGTCGTTGCGTCCGCTGACCTGCCAGAGACCGGTAAGGCCCGGGCGGGACTGCAGATAGAAGACGGCGGCGTGCTCGTACATTTCAAGTTCGTCTTGAACGACGGGACGCGGACCGACGACGCTCATCTCACCGCGAATGATGTTGAAGAGCTGGGGAAGCTCATCAAGGCTCAGCTTGCGCAGCACGGCGCCAACGGCAGTGACCCGGGGGTCGTTCTGCAGCTTGCGCGTGGCGCGCCACTCATCCATGGCGGAAGGGTTGTTGCGCAGATAGTCCTGCAGCACCTTGTCGCCATTGGTGACCATTGTCCGAAACTTCAGGCAACGGAATTCCTGGCCATTGTGGCCGATACGGCGATGGCCATAGAAGGCCGGACCCTTGTCCGTGAGCTTCACAAGCAGCATCACCATCAAAAAGATTGGGCTCAGAAACAGAAGCCCGAGGCAGGCGGCGGACACATCGAATGCCCGTTTTGCGAAGCCGCCCGTGGGCGGAAACGCGTTTTCGTGAACTGCGCCATAAAATGGCGAACTGTCCGATCTCGTCGCAGACTTCATAGAGGTAACTCCACTTATGTTTGCCGTTTGGTCGGTTAAGGCTCAGGACGCTAAGCTAGCGCTGACGAGTTGGGAGTGTATGAGGGGATTTTGTTTTTTTAAGCCACGTTTTTAAAACCGGTCGTTATCGAACGGTTTTGGAAACATTTGTTCAACTTTTTGTATTTCAGTGGTCGCTGAAACATATTTAGATTCCACCAAAGCGATCAAAACTATATTTGCAGATCGAAATAAAATGTCCCGTGACTTCTTGCCAATACACCCTGAGCGAAGTTTACAGGGGTGACCGGTCGCGGTCGAAAGTTCTTGAGCGCGGCCATCACTTCTGCAACGGACCTGTTTTTAAACTTGAACGGGGGCGTTTTATTGCATCGCAGCATCGTTTTTGCGCCGCACTCACAAATCGGTTGAAATTAAATCTTTGTAATAAAAGTTGAATGCGAAACGCGCCCACTACACCTCAGCGGGTATCGATTGTGGCATAAACAAGAACGTGCATTGTCAAATTCGATGCAACCCTCACATCGAAACCCAACTTTAACGACGTTTTCCGATTGCCGGGCGGCCAGACCGATAAGTGGCATTTTTACCAATACCCGGAACAAAGCTTTAAGATGACACTTGTAGATACTGAATACAGGCGCAAACGACGTCTTCACCGCTTTAGTTATATGACGAAGTCCTGTAAAAAGAATCTACAAAAGGGTCCTGGTGTGGCCGCGTATTCAATGGCTGTTCATTGAAGGGCACCATCTGGGGAGGCAACAAATGTATGCACCTCGCGTTTTTGTCAGCATGTTGGGCGCACTCGCCGTGTTCGCCGTCGCGACCTATTGGCTGAGCGGCTCCTTATCCGGCACCATCATCAAGACCGTGATCTGCGCGATCCTGCTGCAGGCGGGCTATTTCGGCGGCGTGCTCTACCTCGTCTGGAAGGAAAGCAAGGAGCGCAGCGGCGCCAAGCGCGCGGCCGGCCGCGCGGAAGAGGCTGAAAAGCTGCACGTACCGCCTTTTAACAGCTCCGAGCCGTTCAATCGCTAAGCGCCAAGGGCAGCCGTAACTGCCCGGTCGCCGCTCACGAACCCACCCTTCGTAACATCATGTGAAGCGCTCTTTGTTGTCTGCTGCGCTGCAACGTCCTAGGTCTTGGGCGAAACAACGGAGGTAGAGCGTGGCTGAAACAGCTAGCATATGCGTCATCATCGCCGCCAAGAACGCGGCCGATACGATCGAAATCACCGTCAGATCAGCACTTCTCGAGCCTGAGGTCGCCGAAGTCGTGGTTGTCGACGACGGCTCGAGCGATTCCACGGCGCAAGCCGCCGAACGCGGAAACGACGCCACCGGCAGGCTCAGGATCGTCAGGTTCGAGAAGAACAAGGGCCCGTCCGCCGCGCGCAATCATGCCATCGATATCTCCACAGCGCCGCTGATCGCCATTCTCGACGCCGACGATTTCTTCTTCGCCGGCCGCTTCTCCCGCATGCTCTCGGACGATGATTGGGAGTTCGTGGCCGACAACATCGCCTTCGTCGATGCGGACACGGTCGCCCAGGCGCCGCAGAAGCTCGATCGCTTCGCCGAAAACCCTCTCTATCTCGATCTTACGACCTTCGTGGACGGCAACATATCCAAGCGCGGCGTGCGCCGCGGCGAGATCGGCTTCCTGAAGCCCGTCATGCGCCGAAGCTTTCTCGACAAGCATCAGCTGCGCTACCGCGAGGACATGCGCCTCGGCGAGGATTACGATCTCTACATCCGCGCGCTTGCGCTCGGCGCCCGCTACAAGGTGATCCACAGCTGCGGCTACGGCGCCGTCGTGCGTGGCAATTCGCTGAGCGGCAGCCACCGCACGGAAGACCTGCGCCGCCTTTACGAGGCGGACCGTTCGCTGCTGAAGGATTTCAAGCTGAAGCCGATGGCGGCGGACGCCGTGCGCCGGCACGAACAGCACATCCGCGCCAAATACGAACTGCGCCACTTCCTCGACATCAAGAACCAGAAGGGCGCCGGCGCCGCGATCGGTTACGTCGCGACGCATCCCTCTGCCTTCCCGGCAATCGCCGGCGGCATCCTCGCCGACAAGACGGAGCGCTGGCGCAACCCGGATGGGGTGGCGGTCACCTCAAGCGGCGACCGCCTTCGCTATCTGCTCGACGCGCCGGCGGAGTAGCGCGTTACTTTGAGAGCTTGCCGGCGGCGAGCTGGAAGGCGCTCTGGATCAGTCTTGGATCCTGCACCAGCCAGCGGGCGAGCAAGCCGAAATCGGGGCGGCGGCGGCGTTTGAGCTGGCCGACCTGCCCCCACAGCGCCTGCTTGCGCGCCCGGCTCTTGTAGGACCGGATGGTCGCGATCTCGCGCGGCCGCGAGGCGAAGCGGCTTTCCAGCCGGTCGAGCGCCATCCAGGTGATGAACTGCTGCTTCAGATATTCCGGCGACGTGTTGTCGACGCCATGGAAGATGTTGATCCCCTCGCCGCGCAACGCGCCCGCATCGGCGCACAAGAGAACCTGCTTGGCCGCCAGCATGCAGTCGCAAAAGAACAGGACATCTTCCGCCGCCAGCCGCAGCGCCGCATCGAAACGCACGGTCTCGATCAAGGGACGGCCGATGACCATGCACGACATGTGCAGGAAGGCCCAGTCGTTGATCATCACTCCCGCTATATCGGGAACCGATAGGATGTGGGGCGTCTCCATCAGACGCTTGGCACCGTCGATCTTCGCAAGCGCCGCGATCCCGAAGTGATAGTCGAATTCCGCCCCGCCCTCGATCGACGCCCAGTAGCAATCGCCGCCGAGCGTATCCATGGCTGTGAACGCGTTTTTCAGATGATCCGGCGTCCAGATATCGTCCGAATCGAGAAACGCGACATAGCGCGTGTCGGCGGGAACATGATCGAGCCCGGTATTGCGCGCGCCGCCCGGCCCGGCGTTCGGCTGGCTGACGACGGTGATTCGCGCCCGCTCTTCGGCGGTCAGCGGCGCAAGCTCGCTTGCCGGCGCATAGGGCGACTGATCGTCGACGACGATGATATCGAAGTCCTGAAAACTCTGCGCAAACGCCGACGCAAGCGCCCGTCTGAGGATGCCGTCATCCCGCTGGTAGAACGGAATAATGATCGTGAAAGTCGCCATACTCTCTCCCTGAGAGGTTCGAATTGGTGCTTCGGTCGGTGCCTGTAGCCGTGCCATCTAGGCCAGCTGCTGCACCGCACAAGCATCAGGGGCATTTCGGCCGAAATTTGTCAAAGGCGGCACGAAGACCGCTGACGGCCCCTCGATCCGGAAACGCTCCATTCCGGATCAAACCGCCCCATTCCGACCATAAATGATGAACCACTTGCGGACGGCTACTGTAACATTTCCTCTCATTTGATAAAAACTTTCGTGCGCCGCACCACGCCTTTTGCACCTAAGCCAGTGAATATAATCATTTTCTTGAATGCACTGCTGACACTGGCTTCTGGCCGGGGCGGAGACACCTAGGCCGCGCATTTTTCGCGAGCCGTTACGGCAAGTAGTATCCGTTACGAAACGGCGTGATCGATCACTTTTGCTGCAGTGCCATATTTTCTTCCGTGAATTCGCCCTAACTTCCCTCGCTGCGGGCTGAAGTCTGCTCTGATTGAAACGGTTGCAAAGGGGAGCTGCGACCCAAAAGGGGTGACTGACAACGTGAATGTTGATACCAACGTGTCCTCACGGATCAACCTGATGCGGATTGTGCTCATTTCGGGCATCGTCTTCGTACACATACCATTCGGCGACCAGACCAGTCCCTTTGTCGGGACCTACGGCGCCTTCGATTGGCTGAGAGTATTCTTGGCGGAAGCGCTGTTCAGGGTGGGTGTGCCCTGCCTGAGTGCGATTTCCGGCTATCTCCTGTTCCGTGGCGGCTTGGAGAATTTCAGCTACCTGAAAACGGTACGCACGAAATCCAAGACCGTGCTCCTGCCATTCCTCTTGTGGAACGGGCTGTTCTTCCTGGCGATCCTGTTGGCGCTCGGCGTCGGCCTCGGCGACGGATACGTGCCGAACCCGTGGCAGGCCTCGGCGCGCGAGCTGATGACCCAGCTCTTCGCGGTCGAGGACTTCCCGGTCAACGTGCCGCTCTATTTCCTGCGCGACCTGTTCGTCTGCATCCTGCTGTCGCCGCTGCTGGCATGGCTGATCCGCCATGCGCCGCTGCTCACGCTGTCGGTGTTGCTCGTGGTCGCCGTGGTGCCGGAGGCATCGCTCTATGTCGTGCTGAAGCGCTCCATCCTCTTCTCGTTCAGCCTCGGCATCTACATCGGCCTGAACAAGATCGACCTGAAGGCGCTCGACCGCTTCGCCACGCTTGGCGCGGTCCTCCTGCTCGCCAGCTGCGCGGCGCTTGCCACTGTCATTTACATGACCGGCCCGAGCCTGCCGGATTGGGTCCAGTTCCTGCGCAACACGCTCGCCATCTTCGGCGCGCTCGGCTTCTGGCTCTTGTCGGCGCCGCTGATCGAGACACAGATCGGCCAGCGCCTGTCGAAAACAGGCAGCCTGAGCTTCTGGATTTTCTGCAGCCACTATCCGCTGCTGATCTTCATGTGGATCGTCTGGGGCAAAGCGGGCGTCAGCTTCTACCCGGCCTTCTTCATTCTCTCGCTGGCGGTCCTGTTCCCGTTTCTGGCTTTCTCGAACAATCTCTGCCGCAGGATCGCCCCTCGCCTTTACGCCGTCCTGACCGGCGCTCGCGCCAAGAAGCCCTATGAAAAGCTGGTTACGGCGGGCGCGGCTCCTTCCAAACTCGTTACACAGCAAAGGTGACACATGACGACCAAAATCGCCCATGCGCGAAAACTTTGCCCCGCACTCGGTATCATCGGCACGCTCCTCCTCGGCGCCACCTCGGCCTTTGCCCAGCAGGCCGCGCAACAACCGGGCAGTGCCTCCTTCGTGGAGAACTTCGATAAGCTCGACCGCAGCGTCTGGTTCATTTCCGACGGCTGGAACAACGGCCCGCATCAGAACTGCACGTGGTCGAAAAACCAGGTGAAGGTCGAAGGCGGCGCGTTGCAGCTCTCCTTCGCCGAAGGTCAGTCGAAGGACCGCAACTATCTCTGCGGCGAAATCCAGACCAAGAAGCGCTTCGGCTACGGCACCTACGAGGCCCGGATGAAGACAGCCACCGGTCCCGGCCTGAACTCCGCCTTCTTCACCTATATCGGCCCGGCCGACAAAAAGCCGCATGACGAGATCGACTTCGAGATCCTCGGCAAGAATTCCGGCCAGGTGCAGGTCAACCAGTACATCAAGGCCAAGGGCGGCAACGAGAAGCTGGTTCCGATCGGCGCCAATGCCGATGACGGCTTCAACGACTACGCCTTCGTCTGGGAGCCCGGCCGGCTGCGCTATTATCTGAACGGCAAGCTCGTGCAGGATGTCACCGATCCCTCGAAGATCCCGGATAGCCAGCAGAAGATTTTCTTCAGCCTCTGGGGCACCGACACGCTGAAGGATTGGATGGGCAAGTTCGCCTACACCAAGCCGACATCGCTAGAAGTCGAGCGCTTCGCCTACACGGCCCCCGGCGACAAGTGCCAGTTCCCTGAATCGATCGCATGCACGCTGAACTGATCGGCGCCGAAGGCGCGCAAATGACAAGGAGTGCCATGCTCAAAGTCCTGTATCTCGTGCATGATCTCTCGGATCCCGCCGTGCGGCGGCGGGTGCTGATGCTGCGCGAGGGCGGCGCGGAGGTGACGCTGGCCGGCTTCCGGCGCGGCGAAAACCGCCTCGCCGAAGTGCACGGCGTCACGCCGATCGAGCTTGGCCGCACCGCCGACGCCAAGTTCGCGCAGCGCATCGGTGCTGTCGTGAAAGCGATGAGCGGGCTGAAGAGCCTGCTGAAGACCGTCGACAAGCCCGATGTCATCATCGGCCGCAACCTCGAGGCACTCGCCGTCGCCGATCGCGCCAATGCGATGTTCGGCGGCGATGTGCCCGTCGTCTACGAATGCCTCGATATTCACCGGCTGCTGTCGCGCAACGACGTGGTCGGAAAGATCATGCGCGGCGCCGAGGCCCGTTTCGGCCGCAACGCGCGGCTGATCATGACCAGCTCGCCCGCCTTCATCGAACACCACTTCGCACCGCGCTCCGGCATCAAGGCCGAAACGCTGCTGATCGAAAACAAGGTAATATCAATCGACCAGACGGTTCAGCCGACCATCGCCCGCCCGCTGAAACAGCCCGGCCAGCCCTGGAAGATCGGCTGGTTCGGCGCGCTGCGCTGCAGGAAGTCGCTGACCATGCTCGCCGAGTTCTCGCGCCTCATGGAAGGCCGCCTCGAGATCGTATTGCGCGGCCGCCCCGCCTATTCCGAATTCGAGGATTTCGACGGCTTCGTCGCCAACGAACCCTATCTCCGCTTCGAAGGCCCCTACAAGAACCCGGAGGATTTGAGGGCGATCTATGACGACGTCCACTTCTCCTGGGCGATCGATTTCTTCGAGGAAGGCCTGAATTCCAGCTGGCTCCTGCCGAACCGGCTCTACGAGGGATGCCTCTACGGCACCGTTCCGATCGCGCTTGAAGGCACGCAGACCGCGCGTTTCCTGCGCGAAAAATCAATCGGTCTTGCCCTTCCAGATGCAAGCCCGGCAGCGCTGCGCGCGCTGTTCGAAACCATGACCGGCGAGCGCTACCATGCGCTCAGCGACGCCGTCGCCGCCACTGATCAGAAAACCTGGCTCGCCGACCGCAGCGACTGCGAAGCGCTCGTCGCCAGCCTTTCCCGCCTTGTGCCTGCTGCCGTCGAGAGGGGCGACAGCAGTGCATCCGCACTGAAAACCGTATCTCCAGAAGGGTGGACAACCATGCAGCCTGATGCCAGTTCCAGCGTCTCCAGTCTCATAATCATCCCCTGCTTGAACGAAGAGAAACACATCGAGCCGCTGCTCGCCAAGCTGAGCCGCGAGATCGATCACATGAACGCCAAGATCGTCGTCGCCGACGGCGGCAGCAAGGATGCGACGCGCGAGATCGTCGCCCGCATCAGCATGTCCGATCCGCGCATCGTCCTCCTCGACAATCCGCGCCGCCTGCAGAGCGCCGCCACCAATCTGGCCGTCGCCACCTTCGGCCGCGACTACGACTATCTCATCCGCATTGACGCCCATGGCGATTATCCCGACGATTACTGCCGCCGCCTCGTCGAGGAAGCCGTCGCGACCCAGGCCGATTCCGTGGTCGTATCGATGGAAACCGTCGGCTTCGGCATGTTCCAGAAGGCCACCGCCTTCGCCCAGAACTCCAAGCTCGGCAATGGCGGCTCGAAACACCGCGAGGGCGCCAAGGGCCATTGGACCAATCATGGCCACCACGCCCTGATGCGCATCGCCGCCTTCGAGGCCGTCGGCGGTTACGACGAGACCTTCAGCCACAATGAAGACGCCGAACTCGACTACCGCTTGAAGAAGGCAGGCTTCGGCATCTGGATGACCGACAAGACCCGCATGGTCTATTACCCGCGCTCCAGCGTCGCCACGCTGTTCCGGCAGTATCTCGGCTATGGCCGCGGCCGCGCCAAGAACATCCTGAAGCACGGCAGCATGCCGAATGTTCGCCAGATGCTGCCGCTTCTGGTCGTTCCGGTCTTCATCGGCGCATTCCTGGCCGTGGTGAACTGGGCCGCCGTCATACCGTTCAGCCTCTGGGCGGTCGCCTGCGTCGGCTACGGTTTCTGGATGGCGATCGGCCAGCGCAACCCCTACGGCCCGCTGGCCGCCGTATCGGCCATGGTGATGCATTTCGCCTGGTCGGCCGGCTTCTGGATGGAACTCCTGAGCTTCCGCGGCAGAAAGGTGGCGTCGTGAACCAGCCCCCAGAGCAGACAAAGAAACAGCAGACGAGACAATTGCAGATCGACATCGGCATCTGCACCTATCGCCGCGCGTCGCTCGACGAAGCGCTGCTGTCGCTGGCCGTCCTCGAAGTGCCTCCCGGCTCACGCCTGCGCATCATCGTCGCCGATAACGACAAGACCCCGAGCGCCAGGGAGCGCGTCGAGGCGCTTCGTCCGCGCATCGCCCACGAGATCGCCTATGTGCATTGCCCGGCATCGAACATCTCGATCGCCCGCAACGCCTGCCTCGACAACGCCACCGGCGACTTCCTGGCTTTCATCGACGACGACGAGGATGCGAGCGAGGATTGGCTGGTCGAGCTCCTCTCGACCGCCCGATCAACCAAAGCCGACGCCGTTCTCGGACCTGTCCGCAGCGTCTACGCGGACACCGCGCCGCGCTGGATGCGGGTCGGCGACTTCCATTCGACGCTCCCCGTCTGGGTCAACGGCGAAATCCGAACCGGCTATACCTGCAACGTGTTGCTGCGCCTCTCCTCGCCAAGCCTTGCCGGCCGCCGCTTCAATCTGGCGCTCGGCCATACCGGCGGTGAGGACACGGAATTCTTCAGCCACATGCATGAGGCCGGCGGCAAGATCGCCTTTGCCGAGAAGGCCTATGTCTACGAACCCGTGACCGAAAACCGCGCCGATCTCTCCTGGCTCGCCAAGCGTCGCTTCCGCTTCGGCCAGACCCATGGGCGGTTGCTGCAGGAGACGGGTTCCGGTGGCCTCAACCGGACGAAGCAGATCGTGCTCGCAGCCGCAAAGGCCGGCTTCTGCTACGCCGCCGCCCTCGCCTGCGTCTTCTCGGCCGTGCCGCGCTACCGCTACGCTCTTCGCGGCGTCATGCATTCCGGCGTCGTCAGCGGCCTGCTCGGCGTGCGCGAAATCCGCCAGTACGGAACGGCGGAGGCCGCATGAAGCAAGACATGCCCGACGTCAGCTTTATCATCGCCGCGTATAATGCGGCGGCGACGCTCGGAAAGGCGATCGACAGCGCGCTTGCCCAGCGCGGCGTCACGGTCGAGGTGATCGTCGCCGACGACTGTTCGGCCGATGAAACCAGGGCGATCGCCGAAAGCTATGCCGACCGCAACGTCCGGCTGATCGCGCTCGCCCGCAACGGCGGCCCGTCGGCCGCACGCAACGCCGCGATCTCGGCCGCCACCGGCCGCTGGCTGGCGGTGCTCGATTCAGACGACACGGTTGACCCCGACCGGCTGCGCCGGATGATATCACGCGCCGAAGATGCCGGCGCCGAAATCGCCGTCGACAACCTGCGTGTCATCAGGACCGACGGCACGCCGGCCGAAACCATGTTTGCCGAGGACGCGCTGGCGCAAATGCCGACGCTCACCCTTTCCGCCTTCATTCGCTCCAACGCCCTTTTCCAAACCACCCATAATTTCGGCTACCTGAAGCCGATCTTTCAGCGCGCCTTCATCGAAAGCCATGCCCTTCGCTTCGATGAAAGCCTGAAGATCGGTGAAGACTATCTCTATCTCGCCAGCGCCATGGCGCTCGGCGGACGCTGCGTCTTCGAGCCGCTTGCCGGCTACGACTACAATATCCGCGAAGGATCGATCTCCCGCGTTCTTTCGCTTCACCACATCGACGCCATGATCGAAGGAGATAAGACCTTCCTTCGCAATCACACGCTGGATGCGGAAGCAGCCGCCGCCCAGGATTTCAGGGCAAAAAGCCTGCTTCGGGGAAGAGCCTTCCTCGTTCTCGTCCAGAATATCAAAGACCGGTCGATCCTCGGAACGATCAGAACAGCCTGGGGCACCCCATCCGCTGTCGGGCATCTCAGCATGCCCATCGCAGCACGGGCCAACCGCGTTATCGCGTCGCTCCGCAAACTGATTGGCCCGCAGGCCGACCTCACAGCCATCGATGGCACGACCCGTTCCCGCAAAGGATAGAGCCATGAACCAACGGAACCTCACCTTGCACAGCTCTCTGCCAAAAGCGCCCGACGACTCCGATTCCTTCATCGACATCGATCGCCTGATCGCGATCCTGATGCGCCGCGTCGGCTCGATCGCGCTCTGCGTTGCAGCGACAGTGACGCTGGCGGTGATCTACCTGCTGTTCTCCACGTCGCAATACACGTCGATGACGCAGGTCCTCCTCGATGACAGCATGACCAAGTACGCGCAGGACGCCACGCCGGTGGCGAACTCCCAGCAGGTGGACATGCAGATCGCCAGCGCGGTCGAAATCCTGAAGTCCAACCAGCTCGCTCTGCGCGTCGTCGATGCCGAGAACCTGCAGGACAACGCCACCATCCTCGATCCGCCCGCCTCCCCTGTTGGCCTCGTCAAGTCGGGCATCAAGCTGCTCGCCAGCGCCGTGCTTCCCGGCAGTCCTCCGGTTTCCGAGGATGACGCCCGCGCCGGACGCCGCCAGAAGGCAGCAGCCCTCATTCAGCAGGCGCTGACCGTGTCGCGCGTCAACCGAAGCGCGGTTCTCGCCGTTTCGTTCCGCTCCACGGATAAGCTCCTTGCCGCCCGTATCACCAAGGCCTATGCGACCGCTTATCTCAGCGACCAGCTGAACGCCAACTTCGACGCCACCGAAAGCGCCTCCGTCTGGCTGCAACAGCGCCTGACCGACCTGCGCGAACGTTCGCAGCAGGCAGCGCTCGAGGCCGCCAATTTCAAGGCGAAGAATGGCCTGACCTCGGCCAATGGCGAGCTCATGTCCGAGCAGCAGCTGGCCGACCTCACCAAGCAGCTGATCGTCGCCCAGTCGGACGCCGCCAGCACCTCGGCACGCTACAACCAGTTCAAGCAGATCATCGACCTCGGCCCCGAGGGCGCGGTCAACAATGCCGCCATCTCGTCTGGCCAGGCCAACAATTCCGTCATCCAGGATCTGCGCACGCGCTACATCAATGTCAGCAAGCGTGAGCAGGAAGTCACGACGAACTTCGGCGCCGATCATCCGCAGGCGGTCGCACTCCGCTCGGAAAAGGACGATCTGACCCGCCAGATCTTCCAGGAACTGCAGCAGCTCGCCTCCAACGCCCGCAACGAATTCGAGGTTGCACGCACACGTGAAGCATCGCTCCGCCAGAATATCGATCATCTGACCGGCAAGAACTCGGAAGCCGACAAGTCCATCGTTCAGCTGAACGATCTGGAACAGCGCGCAGCCGCCTTGAAGACGCTCTACGAATCCTACCTCGGCAAGTATGAAGAGGCCTCGCAGCAGCAGTCCTTCCCGATCGCCAAGGCCCGCGTGATCTCGGAAGCCGGCGTCCCGGTCTCGCCGTCCAGCCCGAAGCGTACGATGACGCTTGGTCTCGCCATCGTGCTCGGCTTGATGGCCGGCGGCGGCCTGGTCGTGTTCCAGGAATTCCGCGAACGCTTCTTCCGCGTCGAGGGCGATGTCCGCACCATTCTCGGCCTGAAGTTCCTCGGCTACCTGCCGCTGGTCGGCAAGCCGCCGCGTGAGCGCAAGATCTTCCGCAACCCGAGCCAGCTTGCCTCAGAGCCCGGCGATCCTGTCGGTGACGATGGCGCGACCTTCGAGCGCATCATGCGTGTCGTCTTGGAAGCGCCGCGCTCGGTCTTCGCCGAAACGCTCCGCAACGCCAAGCTCGCCAGCGACGTCATGTTCCAGGGTCGCTCCGACCGCGTCATTGGCGTCGTCTCGGCAATGCCAGGCGAAGGCAAGTCGACGACGGCCGCCAACTTCGCGGCACTGCTCGCCTCAAGCGGCAAGCGCACGCTTCTCATCGACGCCGACCTTCGCAATCCGGGCCTGACCCGCATGCTGAAGACCCCGCCGCAGCATGGCCTTGTCGAAGCCGTTCTCGGTGAAATCCCGTGGGCCGGCGCCGTGAAGGTCGATCCGACCACCAAGCTCGCGATCCTGCCCGTCATCTCCAATGACAACCTGATGCACACCAGCGAACTGCTGGCATCGCAGGGCATGTTCAATCTGATGGAAGCCGCCCGCAAGATGTTCGACTACATCGTCGTCGACCTTGCGCCGCTCGGCCCCGTCATCGACGCCAAGGCCTTTGCGCCGCAGGTCGACGGCTTCCTCTTCGTCACCGAATGGGGTGCGACGCCCACCAATCTGGTGCGTGACGTCTTGAACGCCGAGCCGCAGATCAAGTCGAAGATCCTTGGTGTGATCCTCAACAAGACCGACATGGCCGAACTCGGCAAGTTCACCAACTTCGGCGGCACCGAGCGTTACCGTCACAAATACACGAGCTACTACACCGAAGAGACGCCGAAGATGCGGGAAACCGCGGAAGCGGATGCCTGATTAGGTAGAGAACAGGCGCACCTCGCCCTGCCACAACCGCGCGACAGTCAACCTGTCGCTGCGGTAGGCGCCGGTGTCGAGGTTGAGCCGCATCTCCTGCACGTCGGGCTGATCGACCGGCGTGTGCCCGTGCACGACGAGCTTCGGCAGCGGCAGATCGCTCTCGAAGAAGCGGTGGCGGATGAAGACCAGATCGTCATCCTGCTGATTGTCGATCGACCGCGCCGGATCGATGCCGGCATGCACGAAAAGCACCGCCGGCGTGTCGATCATGATCGGCAGCGCGCGCAGGAACTCGATATGCGCCTTCGGCAAAGAATCGCGGATGAAGGCATCCCGCTTCGACGCCGTGCGAAACAGCACCGGCATCTGCTTGGTATCGATGCCATAGGAATGCAGCAGCGCATCCGCACCGGTCATCATCCAGCTGTCGTAGGACATCTTGCCGTCGAGATAGTCGAGCATCATTATTTCATGATTGCCCGTCAGGCTGATGCGATCGAAATCCTCCGGTACCGGCTGCATCAGGTGCGAGATCACCTGCGCCGAGGCCGGCCCGCGGTCGATGTAATCGCCGAGCGTGATGATGAGCTTGCGCCCCGGCAGGCGCGAGGCATCCTCGAAGATCGCCTGCTCGGCCTGTCGCAAAAGATCGAGCCTGCCGTGAATGTCCCCAATCGCGTAGATCGGCATATCGCCGGGATCGAGCTGGAGCCGTGTGCGAGGGTTCGACGGCATATGGTACCTCATGCTGCATTATGTCATGGGTCGCGATGGCAGCGCCTTTCATCAGGCAGCGGCAAACACGACCCAAGACAGCGCCCACGCGGGCAATGGAATGTCAGTAACACTCTTATTTCTTAAAAAACACGCGCTATCTTCGCGCAGCCACCCCGCGAAGACCATCCCCTCACCATATAGTGAGTATCCTATGAATCGAGAGCACGGTCATGGGACAGGTCACATGACCGAAATCAACGGGAATTGGGATGCGGTACGAAACGCGGTCGGTCAGGCGACCGACATCGGCACCGTCTCGTCGCTCTCGGTCCACTTGTTGTTGTTGCCGGATGCGACGAACTGCTCGAGCGTCATGTTGTCGAGGATATCGGCAATCGCGTCGCGCACATCGGTCATCGACCGGCGCACCTGACAGGTCTCCGGATCGGAACAGTCGTCGCAGGCTTCGAACGCGGTGCGGCTTGCGCAGCGAATGGGTGCCAGCGGGCCATCGAGCGTGCGGATCACATGGCCGATGCGGATTTCGGACGCCGGCCGCGACAGCGAGTAGCCACCGCCCGGCCCCTTCTTCGAGCGAAGGATGCCGACATTGCGCAGTTCGAGGAGGATGGTGTCGAGGAATTTCTTCGGAATATTGTTGCGTGCCGCCACATCGTTGATGAACGCGGTTTCGCCCGGTGCGAGCCTTGCGAGATCGACCAAAGCCTTCAGGCCGTATTTTCCTTTTTTCGTCAGCATTCCGACTACCTTACGCTCCTCACGTGATCTCCTATCCGGCAGGCAATAGCGCTGAATCCGCGAAGAGACAACAAATGACATCGTTTATAGAGTATATATGGCGAAGTGTTGCCCTACGGCCCCTCGGAAGACGGCCTATCTACGGCTGGAGGCGACGTCGCGGCGCCTGGATTGGGGCCATCGCTCTTGAAAACGGCAAAGGCAAGCGCAATCATCGCGATCACGAAGGCGGCCGCACCGATCAGCGCCCATGCCGAAAGCCTGCGGCCTTCGCTGAGCATGCGCTCTTCCCTGTCATCCAGACGGCCGGGCTTGTCAGCGGCCTGATCCGCCGAACCTTGATTAGCCAGACGTTGATCATTCAGGCGATCGTCATGATCCGCCATGTCGCATCTCCAGCGGGTTCCGCGCCGGTGGTCAGATCAACGGATCACGACCCTGCGCGATGCTCCGGTTGAGCTCCTCGGCGATATCGCGCGCGTCCTCCCTGGAAAGCCCGACCAGGTCGCGCCCGTCGCTTGCCGCCGGCAGCGCGGTCATAGAATCCACGACCGTCCACCGCCCCGAGGGCTCGCGCCGGATCTCGTAACGCAACGGTTCGTCAGGACCATCACACTCCACGAGCATCTACCTCCGTAAGCTATGCTCTCTTATGTGTGCCACCGGCAGGCTTCGGCAAGGATGCCGCCGCCAACTCCGTCAGTTCGCGACATCGGGAACGTTGGCCTTCAGCTCCTTGATCCAGATCCGCGCATTGCCATCGGACGGCGCACGCCAGTCTCCGCGCGGCGAAAGCGAGCCGCCCGACGTGACCTTCGGCCCGTTCGGCGAGGCCGAGCGCTTGAACTGGCTGATCGTGAAGAAGCGGAAGAGAAACGTTTCCATCCACTTCTTGATGACAGGAAGATCGAAGGCGCGGCGCTTGTCCTCGGGGAAATGCGGCGGCCAGACACCGGCGTCGACATCCTTCCAGGCGGAATAAGCGAGGAAAGCCACCTTCGATGGCCGCAGCCCGAAACGGGTGGTGTAGAACAGCGCGAAATCGTGCAGATCGTAGGGGCCGATCTTGTCTTCCGTGCTCTGCATCACGCCGTTCTCGTCGGCGGGAACGAGCTCCGGCGAGATCAACGTGCCCAGAATGCGCTCCAGCGTCGCCTTGGCATCGGCGTCGAAATCGCCGGTGCGGATCACCCAGCGGATGAGGTGCTGGATCAACGTCTTCGGCACGGAGGCGTTGACATTATAATGGCTCATCTGGTCGCCGACCCCATAGGTCGACCATCCGAGACCGATTTCCGACAGGTCCCCCGTGCCAAGCACCAGCGCATTGCGCTGGTTGGCGGCGCGGAACAGGAAGTCGGTGCGCAGGCCCGCCTGCACATTTTCGAAGGTAACGTCGTAGACCGGCTGCCCGCCGGAGAACGGATGCTTGAGATCGCGCAGCAGCTGCAGCGCCAGCGGCTTGATGTCGATCTCTTCCGCCGTCACCCCGATGCTGCGCATCAGCGCCCAGGCATTCGACTTGGTCTCGTCGCCGGTGGCAAAGCCCGGCATGGTGAAGCACAAAATGTCGGAGCGCGGCCAGCCGAGCTTGTCGTATGCCCGCGCCGCCACCAGCAGCGCATGCGTCGAATCAAGCCCGCCCGAAATCCCCAGGCAAAGCCGCTTGATCCCCGTCGAGCGCAGACGCTTCATCAAGCCCTGCACCTGGATATTGAAGGTCTCGTAGCAATCCTGGTCCAGCCGGCTCTCGTCAGCAGGTACGAACGGGAAGCGCGCGACATCACGCTCGAGCCCGATATCGTCCTGTGGCGCCTGGAACTGGAAGCCGATGCGCCGGAACACTCGATCCGGCGTCAGATTGAGCGTCGCGGCATCGTTGAAGGTCCCGGTGCGCAAGCGCTCCAGCCGCAACCGCTCGACATCGATATCGGCGACGCACATTTGCGACGTCATCGGGAAACGCTCGGTCTCCGATAGCATCGAGCCAAGCTCGTAGATGCAGGCCTGTCCATCCCACGCCAGATCCGTCGTCGATTCCCCCGGCCCGGCGGCCGAATAGATATAGGCCGACAAGCTGCGCGACGATTGCGAGGCGCAGAGCAGCTTGCGGGTTTCCGCCTTGCCGACGGTGATGTTGCTCGCCGACAGGTTGGTGAGGATGAGCGCACCGCCGAGCGCGCCGAAATCGCTCGGCGCGGCCGGCGCCCAGAGATCCTCGCAGATCTCGATATGGAAGGTGAACTCCGCCCGATCCTCGGCCGCGAAGATCATGTCGATACCAAACGGCACGCTCTCGCCGGCAACCTGGATCGTCTCACCGCGAACGGTCCGCCCGGAGGCAAACCAGCGCTTCTCGTAGAATTCGCGATAATTGGGCAGATGCGTTTTCGGCACGACGCCGAGGATACGGCCGGCGTGAATGGCGACGGCGCAATTATAAAGTCGGCCCTCATGCTGCAACGGCGCCCCCACCAAAAGAACCGGGGTCAGTGCCGCGCTGGCAGTGACGATCTCGGCGATCGCAGTGTCCACCGCCTTCAAGAGCGCATCCTGTCCAAGAAGGTCATCGATGGAATAGCCTGAGATCCCGAGCTCTGGAAACACCATCAGGCCGACGCCCTGCTGATGGCCCTGCCGCGCCATATCAAGCGTCGCCTTCGAATTGAAATCAGGATCGCCGACCTCGCAGATCGGCGTACAAGCCGCCACGCGGACAAATCCCTGATCATAGACCGAATAGAAATTCACGAATGCCTCCAGCAGCCAAGCGCTTCGCAAGGATCATTACATCCAAATGCGGCAGCGCAAAACCGCATCTCTTTGCAATGCTGCTCCCTTAAGGGCTCATTCTTGCAAACTTCTGGAACATGTCTCAACCGGAATTTTACCTGAAGTTGCGCGCATCGCGAATATATCGCGATCATCGGTGAAAAATTACAAAACTGTCATAAAACGATGAGGTCAGCGCCCTATAGCGACCGCGCGCGCCCTTCGGTTTTTCACCAACAGAGTTCTGAATGCCAAACCTCGCTCCCGTCCACGCTGGACTGCTCCGGGAAACTGTGCCCGGTGAGCGGCGCGTGGCGTTGACGCCCGAGGATATCGGCCACCTCTCAGCGCGCCTTTCGATCCGCTTCGAACACGGCTGCGGCGCCGCCGCTGGCTATGAGGATGAGGCCTATGTCGCCGCCGGTGCGCGACCGGCGAGCCGTGAGACCATTGCGCGCGAGTGCAATCTTTTCGTCAGCATCCGCAAGCCGCTGGACGCGCGCAGCTTCGCCGGATCCCCAACCCTGATCTTCCTCGGCTCCCCGCTCGACGCAGACGAGCCGGCAGGCCGCGGCCTCATGCTCGACCTCGCCAGCCTTGAAGGCGTCGCGGATGCCGGCAGCATGGATGTGGCGACACGACAGGCGACCATCTGCGGCCACGCAGCGGTTCTCGAAGGCGCCCGTCAACTCGGCGTCGGGCATCCGATGCTTGTCATGGATGGCGCCATTGCACGCCCGGTCAAGATGGCGGCGCTGGGCACGGGCGCGGCCGCCCTTCAGGCGATCGCCACCGCCAGGCGTCTCGGCGCCCAGACCTATCTCTTCAGCGTCACCGACAACGATCGAAAACGGGCCGAGACATTGGGCGCGAAATTCGTGGCGATCGATTCGGCACTCGAGCGCGCAAGCGCTGCGACTGCAGACATTCTCATCGCCGCCAGCCGCAAGCAGCTTGCTGGCCAACTCCGGGAAATGCAGCTGATCGTCTCCAGTGTCGGCGGCTCGACCGGGCGCGCCCCTGTTTTGATCGACGACGCATCGCTATCGCTCCTGACGGCGGGCACCGTTATCATCGATCTTGAGGCAGCCGCCGGTGGCAATTGCGCGATGTCCAAGGTGGACGAAATCGTCGCCCATAGCGGCGTCAGCATTCTCGGAACAACTACTTTAACGAGTGTCGATGCGCACCAGTCGAGCCTGCTGTTCAGCGAAGGCGTTCGCAAGCTGCTGGAGCGCCTGACGACGCTGGACGGCCGTCTTCAATTCGACCTTAAAGACCAATTGACCCGTCACCTGATTGGCGAGCGATTCGCTGGCGTGAGTGCTGCATCATGACCGAAGGACAACCGTAATTCGGCAATAATATTGCATTGCAGCACGACAAGCGTGCATAAGCATTTCTCCATATAGTATTGAGATAGCTTGATTATCAGGATCGAGCTGCTGATGAACCGCGTTCATCGTCGCGAAAGTTGCCTTTCTGCAACACCGTCTTTTTGCATCGCAAATATAACGAATTATGACTGTATCTGTAATTGATACATTTAAGCCGAAATGTAATTTGCCGGTCACGGAGACATCACGTCCCCGTGAGGGCTTGTTTTGAAATTGGGGTAGGTAGAAGCCGTTTTCGGCAGCAATGACCTGTGCCCAATCCTAAATAGATTGGACTCAACTATGACTATTCGTATGATGCTCATCAGCTCGGCAGCGGCTCTCGCCGCCGTCTCGGGCGCCCAGGCTGCAGACGCTATCGTCGCTGCTGAACCGGAAGCTGTAGAATACGTTCGCGTTTGCGACGCTTACGGCACCGGCTACTTCTACATCCCAGGCACGGAAACCTGCCTCAAGGTCGGCGGTTACCTCCGCTTTGAAGTCTACGGCGGCCCGAACCAGAAGGGCACCTCGGACTGGAACGCTCGTACGCGCGCCCAGGTTCAGTTCACCGCTAAGAGCGACACCGAGTACGGCCCGCTGACCGGCGTTATCGTTCTCCGTAACAACGGCGACAACTCTTCGACGACCACGACGCTCGACTCCGCTTACATCGACATCGCTGGCCTGCGCGCTGGTCTGTTCTATGGTTGGTGGGACGATGGTCTCTCCGGCGAAACCGACGACATCGGCTCCTCCGTTACCCTGCGCAACTCCATTCGTTACCAGTACGAAACCAGCGACTTCTACGCTGGTATCGCAATCGACGAACTGGAAGACGGCTACTACAAGCCGGGCGAAACCGCCAACAACTTCGGCGTTGCCGCTGCTATCGGTGGTAAGGCTGGCGCCTTCACGTACCAGATCACCGGCGGTTACGACACCGACAACGAAGAAGGTGCAGTTCGCGCCATGGGTACCGTTGCAATCGGTCCTGGCACGCTCGGCCTCGCTGGCGTTTACTCGTCTGGCCCGAACTCCTACTACAACAAGTCTGAGTGGGCAGTGGCTGTCGAATACGCCATCAAGGCAACCGACAAGCTGAAGATCACCCCTGCGTTCCAGTATTACGGCAACTACGGCATCACTGCCGGCCAGTTCCGTGACAACAACGACGCTTGGAAGGCCGGCCTGACGGTCGACTACCAGATCGTTGACAACCTCTACGTCAAGGCAACCGTAGACTACACGGACGCCGACAACGCAGACAGCATCACCAAGGGCTTCTTCCGCCTGCAGCGCGCATTCTAATAATCTTCGGGCGCCACTCTTCAATCACGCTGGATCCTCTGATCCGGCGTGAGCGAGGAATGGCGCCCGAATCAGGTGTTTCTGATCAGATTGACCTCCGATCAGTTTACGGAAGGTGGTTCGGTTTCCCTGCTGAGCCACCTTTTGCTATTGGCTGAATGGACTATTCCGCGGCGTCACGCCGATCGGCCGCACGTGTACCGGCAGCATCAAGCTTGTGCCGCTCGACATCGAGGCGACGCAGCTCCGCGACGCTATCCTCGACGGTCACCGCTCCCAGCATATCGACAACCGCCTGCTCCGCCCGGTCGCAGAGATATTCGGATAGATCGCCGATATTCTCCCCCACCAGCCCCGCATGCGGGATTTCGTGGCGCGTCGCCCACAGCTTTTTGTTTCCCGTCACGGCCGCGTAAATCTCGCTGAGCAGGATCTCCTTGCTCGGCCGCGCCAGCCTGATCCCGCCCTTGCTCCCCGCTGCCGAAACCAGAATGCCGCTCTCCGTCAAAGGCGGCAGCAGCTTGCGCACGAAGCTCGCATTCGTGTCCAAACCCGCCGCCAGCGACTGGCTCGTCGAGCGCACGCCGGCTTCGTCGTTGACGGCGACGCTGACGACGATCTGCATCGCCGTGGAAAAACGCGTATCGATCATGCTGATCTTCAGCCTTGGTTGAAGGCAACAGGTGGCGGGGACACGGATGTAGGAAGCCACACGCTGCAGCGGTAGAGGAAGTGATATTTCCTCCGAAATTGCATTGTCAATGAAGCCAGGCCAGAATCACGCTTGTTTGATATCCGGCTACCACTCGCCCAAGCTAGAGCCAGCCGATCCGCCGGAGCGCCCACAGCGTCGCGATCGACGTGATCGTCACGAAGCCGACGATGACGATGAACGCCCAGGTATCATTGACCCCCGGTATCCCGCCGACATTCATCCCGAACAGCCCGGCCACCACGCTCGGCGGCAAAAGCAGCGCCGCAAGCGCCGCAAGCCGGTTCGAATTGCGGGCGATGCGCTCGCTGATCACGGTCGACAGGTCATCGTGCAGAATGCCCGTCCGGTCGCGGATCGCGTCGAGATATTCGATGAAGCGCATCAGCTTGTCGATCACTTCGCGCAATCTCAGCTTGTCGCGTTCGAGCAGCCATGGCGCGTCGTCGTGCTCGATACGGTTCAGCGCGTCGCGCTGCGGCGCCAGATAGCGGCGCAGCTGCACGGAGCGGCGTCGTAGGAGCTTCAGACGCTCGCGCACCTCGCTCGCCTCCCCGTGAAATATCATCTCGTCGAGCTCATCGACCTCCTCGTCCATTCCATCGAGCACCGGTTCGAGGTCGCGCACCAGCTTCTCGCCGATCAGCGCCAGGAGATCGCCGCTGCGCTGCGGCCCCTTGCCCTTCTCCAGCGCCGCCCTGATATCGCGAAGCGCGGTGATGTAGTGGCCACTGTCGCGCAGCGAAACGACGCGGTTGCCATCGACCCACAGATGCAGCGGCACGAGATCGAGCCCGGAATGTGGCTCCTCCGCCTCATCGGGGGCGGTGGCGCAAACGCCGCGCAGGATGATCAGCAATCCATCATCGACGGGTTCGACGCGCGGCCGCGTCTCTTCCTCCAGCAGCGCTTCGGCCACGAAACTGTCGAAACCGCCCTTGGCGTTCACCCATTCGGCGGCCGCCGGATGATCGCGCTCTAGGTGCAGCCAGATCACGCCATCGCCCGGCTTCCAGGCGCAGACATCATCCATGTCGATCTGTCTGCAGCCGCCGCGCCCATCAAGGAGCAACGCGAAGCGTATCCCTGGTTCGACACCGTAGCTTGCCATCGGCGCACTCGCAGTCTTCATTGCCGGTCCTTGCCCGCCGGGGGTGACGGAAATAGAGCCAACTCTCTGAATCTTAGCGGGATTCTACCATGTCGCGGAAACGACGCAACATCGACCCTGTCCGACAGCGACCGGTCAGCTCTCGAAGACAGCAAAAGCCTGCGCTGCCCTCGCCCGTCATCCACAAGCCACATGCCTCTGGTCGTGCAGTTTGATAATTATGTCGTAGACAGGCTCTACACGTCGCGTTTCTATCCCTAAAATCCGATCTCAATATTCAATCAGGGTCGCACTCAATGGCAGAGTTTCCTAAGCAGGCTAAGGTCGTCATCATCGGTCTCGGCGGCATCGTCGGCGCATCCATCGCCCATCACCTGATCGAGCGCGGATGGGACGACATCGTCGGCATCGACAAGTCGGGTATCCCGACCGACATCGGCTCGACCGCCCACGCCTCGGACTTCTGTTACACCACATCACACGACTATCTCTCGGTCTGGACCACCCAGTATTCGATCGATTTCTACGAGAAGATGGGCCACTACTCCCGCATCGGCGGTCTTGAAGTCGCCCGTACCGGCGACGATGCCTGGATGGAAGAGATCAAGCGCAAGCTGAGCTCCGCCAAGGCCTTCGGCACCCGGGCGCATTACGTCTCGCCCGCTGAGATCAAGCAGATGTTCCCGCTGATCGAGGAAGATCAGGTCCAGGGCGGCATGTTCGATCCCGACGCCGGCCTCGTCATCCCGCGCTCGCAGACCGTTGCCGGCAAGCTGGTCGATGCCGCCGAAAAATCCGGCAAGCTCAGGATGTTCGGCAACACGCCCGCCCAGTCGCTGATCGTAGAAGGCGGCCGCATCAAGGGCGTCGTCACCCATCGCGGCACCATCATGGCCGATCACGTCATCGTCTGCGCCGGCCTCTGGGGCCGTCTGATCGCCGAAATGGTCGGCGAAGACCTGCCGGTCATGCCGGTCGATCACCCCCTCACCTTCTTCGGCCCCTATAACGAGTTCGAAGGCACCGGCAAGGAAATCGGCTACCCGTTGCTCCGCGACCAGGGCAACTCCGCCTATATGCGCGACACCGGCGACCCGAAGACCACCGAAGGCGGCCAGATCGAGTGGGGCTATTATGAGACCACCAATCCGCGCATGTGCCATCCGCGCGAACTGCTGGAAAAGCACGAGGCGCGCCTGTCGCCCTCGCAGCGCGACCTCGAGATGGAGCAGATCCTCGAGCCGCTCGAAAAGGCCATGGAACTGACGCCGATCCTCGGTGAACTCGGCTATAACGAAGGCCACTCCTTCAACGGCCTCTTGCAGGTCTCCGCCGCCGGCGGCCCCTCCTGCGGCGAGAGCCAGAAGGTGCGCGGCCTCTGGTATTGCGTCGCCATCTGGGTCAAGGACGGCCCGGGCTACGGCAAGCTGATCGCCGACTGGATGACCGACGGCCGCACCGAGATCGACCACAACTCGATCGATTATTCCCGCTTCTACCCGCACCAGCTGACCGAGGACTTCATCGCCGGCCGCTGCTATGAAGCCGCGCAGAAGATCTACTTCCCCGCCGTCCACACCCGCGAACCCTACGCCTCTGGCCGCAACGCCAAGCGCTCGCCCTTCTACGAGCGCGAAAAGGAACTCGGCGGCTACTTCATGGAGCTCGGCGGCTGGGAGCGTGCGCATGGCTACAAGGCCAACGAGCACCTGCTGGAGAAATACGCCGACCGCGTTCCCGTGCGCGAAAACGAATGGGACAACCGCCACTTCTGGCGCGTCTCAAACGCCGAGCATCTGGCGATGAGCGAGGATTGCGGCATCGTCAACCTCAGCCACTTCCACATGGTCGACCTCGAAGGCCCCGATCATGTCGAGCTCTTGGAATGGCTCTGCGCCGCCAAGATCGGCGGTGACGCCAATATCGGCAAGGGCATCTACACCCACTTCCTCGACGACGAGGGCATGGTGCGCGCCGACTTCACCGTCATCCGCATGGCCGACCGCTGCCGCCTCATCAACGGCGCCGATGCCGGCCCGCGCGACTTCCACTACATGAAGCGCGTGGCAGAAGATCGCGGCCTCGACGTGACGATCACAGACGTCTCGGAAAAGTTCATCACGATCGGCATCTGGGGCCCGAATGCCCGCGACACGCTGAAGAAGGTGGTCGCCGATCCGGCAGCACTCGATCCCGAAAACTTCGCCTTCGCGGCCATCAAGCCGATCGAGATCGCAGGCAAGACGGTCACCGCCTTCCGCATCTCCTATGTCGGCGAACAGGGTTGGGAACTGCACATGAAGTACGAGGATGGCCTCGCCGTCTGGGATGCGCTGCGCGCCACGGGCGTCATGCCTTTCGGCGTCGAGACCTACGCCAACTCGCGCCGTATGGAAAAATCGCTGCGCCTGCAGAACGGCGATCTGCTCACGCAGTATAACCTGCTGGAAGCCGATCTCGCCCGCCCGAAGGTCAAGGAAGCCGATTTCCGCGGCAAGGCCAAGCATCTGGAATACAAGGCCCGCGAACACCAGCCGGCGATGCTCTGCACCCTCGTCATGACCGAAAACACCGACCGCAAGGGCGTCAAGCGCTACCCCGTCGGCTCCATGCCGGTCATGGATCCGGAAACTGGCAAGTCGCTGGTCGACAGCCTCGGCCGCATCTCCTACACGACCTCGGTCGCCTACGGCCCGACCGTGGGAAAGAACATCGCGCTCGCCTATCTCCCGCAGGAATACTGCCAGGTCGGCCGCAAGCTGAACGTCGAATATTTCGCCGAGACCTATCCGGTCGAAGTGGTCAGCGTCGGCTACAAGCCGATCTACGACCCCGAAAACCTCAAGCCGCGCACCTGATTTCAGGTCGAGCTTCCTAAGACAAGACGGCCCGCGGGATCTCTCCCGCGGGCTGTTTCATGTCCAGTCTCATGGAAAAACCGGCAGCACTCTGGCGCTGCCGGCCTCTTGTCTTAGTGCTTCTCGCCGCGAACGGCGGTCACGTCGGCAGCTGAAACAGTTGCGGCCTTGTTGTGCCAGCCGTCGCGCAGGAAGGTCGCGAGTGCGGCGACTTCGTCATCCGACAGGCGGTTTTCGTAGCCCTGCATGCGCAGCTTCATCGGGCGATCCGGCGTCGACGGCAGTTCGGCGCCGTGCAGGATCACGCTGATCAGGCCCTTGGGCGACTTGGCGTCAACCAGCGAGTTGCCATCAAGCGCCGGGAAGGTCTCGCCGGCACCCTTGCCGCTTACCATGTGGCAGGCGGCGCAGTTGTCGAGATAGAGACGCGGACCGAGCGGCATGTCGGGCTTGGCGTCCGAAAGCAGCGTTTCGGTCGCCGTCACCTCTGCCTTCTCCGGCTGTGCGGCCGAAGCGGAACCACCAGCACTACCAATCTTCTTCAGATAGGTGGCGATCGCGAGGTTGTCGTCATGGCTCATGTACTGCAGCGAGTCACGAACGACGAGCATCATTTCGCCGGTCGCCGACGAGTGAGCGTTGCGAGCGGTCGAGAGATAGGCTGCCAGCTGCTCGGTGCTCCACGTCTGCGGACCACTTGCCGGACCACGCAGATCAGGGGCCGTGAAGCCGTCGATCTCGCCGCCGGAGAGGAAGGCCTTCGACGAATTGTCGATGCCATCCTGCGCCATGAACAGGTTGCGCGGGCTGTGGCAGGCGGCACAGTGGCCGGCGCCTTCAACGAGATACTTGCCGCGGTTGAACTGCTCGTCTTCACCCTGCTCCGGCTTGAAGCCGGCCGCGTAGCTGGCGGCCAGCCAGTTCCAGGCGCGCAGGCCGAAGCGCATGTTGAACGGGAAGGAAAGCTTGGTTTCCTCCACCTTGTTCGAGACGGGCTCGACCTCATGCATGAAGTAGTCGTAGAGCGCCACGACATCTTCTTCCGACAGCTTGCGGTAGTTCTCGTACGGCATGGCCGGATAGAGATGCGTACCATTGGGCGTCACGCCGTCGTAGAGGGCAGCGCGGAAATCGGCGAGCGTCCAGTTGCCGATGCCGGTGTCCTTGTCCGGCGTGATGTTGGTAGTCCAGATCGTGCCCATCGGGCTCTGGATGGCGCGGCCGCCGGCGAAGGGCTTGCCGCCTTCGCTGGTGTGGCAGGCCATGCAGTCGCCGGCGCGCATGACATATTCACCCTGCCCCTTGGCCGGCTTGAAGTCGGCTGCGAGTTGGGTGACCGGGCCGGTACGCTGTACCGGCACGAAGATGAAGGCGACAAGGGCGATAACACCAAGAACGACCAGCGTTCCGATGATGCGGAGAAAGGTTTTCATCTCTGTTCTCCTTATGCCAGCGGCCGCGGATTGGGCAGGTAATCCTTGCGGATGTGATGCGCCGCCCAATAGGCCAGACCGCCGACCATGCCGGTCGGGTTGTACTGCGTGTTCTGCGGGAAGACGTTGGCGCCCATGACGAAGACGTTATGGCAATCCCAGGACTGCAGATAACGGTTGAGAACCGAGGTCTTCGGATCGTCGCCGGTGACGGTGCCGCCGGTATTGTGTGTGGTCTGGTAAGGACGGACGTCGAACATGGCGCCTTCCTTCTTGAAACCTTCCTGCATCGTCGTCGGGTTCATCGACTTGGCGAGCGGCTCCATCTTCGACTTCATGAACTGCGTCTGGCGGATTTCGTTCTCATGCCAGTTGTAGGTCATGCGCAGCATCGGACGGCCGTGGCGGTCCTTGTAGGTCGGATCGAGGTCGAGATAGTGACCGCGATAGGACATGACGGAACCGTGGGCGCCGATGTTCATCGCATGGCCGTACCATTCGCCGATGCCCTTCTTCCAGCCAGCGCCCCAGCTTGGCGTGCCCGCAGGAAGCGGCATGGTGTGGCCCGGCTGACCATTGGTCTGGCCGGCACGCCAGTAAGCGCCGCCGACAAAGCCTTCCTTGGCGAAATCGATATTGTCGATGCCGAAATCGTCGATGCAGAAGCCGTTGGCGCCCGTGCCGATGAACGGGTTGAATTCCTCGTCCTTGAAGAACAGTGTGTAGCCACCGGTGATCTGGTAGGCGTAGTTACGGCCGACGACACCTTCGTTGGTGTTCGGATCGTACGGCTGGCCGATGCCAGAGACGAGCATCAGGTGCACGTTGTTCAGCGCAAAGGCGGTCAGGATGACCAGGTCGGCCGGCTGGAAGACCTCTTCGCCGGTCTTGTGGTCGAAATAGGTAACGCCGGTCGCGGTCTTGCCGTCTTCTGCCTTTTCGACGCGCAGCACTTCCGAGTTGACGCGATACTCGAAGTTCTTCTTGCGCTTGAGCGCGTCGATGATCGCCGTCTGCGGCGAGGACTTCGAATAGTTGTAGCAGCCGTAGCGCTCGCAGAAACCGCAATGGTTACACGGGCCCATCTGCATGTTGTATTCGTTGACGTAGTCCTTGGAGGCAATGCCACCAGGGCTCGGGAACGGGTGATAGCCCGCAGCCTTCGCCGCATCGCGGAACTTCACGCCATCCCAGGTCGACGGCATGGCCGGCATCGGATAGTCGTTGGAACGCGGCGCCTCGAACGGGTTGCCGCCCTCGACGATCTTGCCGTTGACGTTGCCGGCCTGGCCAGAAATGCCCGCAACCTTCTCGAAGCGATCGAAATGCGGCTCGAGCTCTTCGTAGGTCATCGGATAGTCCTGGATCGTCATGTCCTCGGTCATGACGCCTGCGCCGAACTTCTCGGTCACGTAGGACTTCAGGCGGTATTCCGACTGCATCGGACGCCAGTTGAGGCCGTTCCAGTGGGTGCCAGCGCCGCCGACACCGGTGCCGAGCAGGAAGGTGCCGAGGCTGCGGTAAGGCAGCGCGGTCTCATCCAGCGAACGGCGAATGGTGACCGTCGTGTTCGCCGGCTTTTCCATCATCCCGTAGCGAATGCCGTACTTCAGCTCGTCGATCATGTTCGGGTACTGGAAGTCGGGAACGGTCGCCTGATCGTGACCGCGCTCCAGCGCCAGGACTTCGAGGCCTTCATTGGCAAGCTCGATGCCCATGATCGCGCCCGTCCAGCCGAAGCCGACGAGAACGACGTCTTTTTTCTTTTCTGTGCGTGCCATGATCGTTAGCCCCTTTCGCCGGAGATCGAGACGGGGCCAAGCGGATACTTGACGTTATGCTTTCCGACCCACTCCTTGTAGGAGCCGCGCGCGCCCGGGAAGCCGATATACTTCCAGGCAGCCATGCCATGGTTGCCGCCATACATCGGGTCGGAGAAGTAACCTTCCTTGGTGTTGGCGAGCAGGATCGAGAAGAACTCGCGCAGTTCAGGCTTGATCTTCATCTCGTCCTTCTGGAGCGAGGTGAGCGCCTTGTCCTGCGTTGCCGCGTCAAGCTCGGCGAAGATCTTGCCGTGGGTCTGCTTGCACCACTCGTTGAACACCGGGATCGCCTGCTGGTATGTTTCCAGCGGGTTGAGCGGGGTCTGCCAGCCGCGCAGCGGGCTAGCCGCCGGCTCATAGGGGCCGACCATGTACCAGTCTGATGCCTTGCCGTAATCGCCGGCGAGCTGCTTGTCGATGAAAACGGGAACGCGCGTCTCGATCGCGCCGGGACCGTCGCCTTCCGACGGAATCAGTCTCGCAACCGCAGCCATGACGAAGGCCCACTCGGTGGGCTGAAGACAGTCCGGCTTGTATTCGGTGAGCGCGGCGGGTTCGGGTTTGGTTTCGGCTTTCGCTGCACCGGCAATGCCGGCAATGGCCGCGGTCGCCGCGGAAGCTTTCAGGAAGCTTCTGCGGGACGGCAGGCCCGGGAGGTCTCTCATGATTGGCTCCTTCACGACCGTGGGAGTCGGTCGCTCAAGTTTTGCTGAAGCGTCAATTCAGCGCAGGGCAATTTGACGCTAAGCGCCGTACGCCCGCTTTGCCTGGGTGACAAGCACCGGCGAGCGCAAACCGGTTCGATTTCCGCCACAATTGAGAATTATTTTGCACATGTTCAAAGCAAGTAGCGATATTTCACGCACCAATGGCTCTTTTGTGGAATTTTTCACTCAGGTATAATGAGTTGACCAGACAGTGCGATTTAACGCAAAACGCCCGCTCGAAACCGAGCGGGCGTTTTGCATGCGATACGGATGGTGTTCAGTTCGAGCCGGAGGCCGCGACCAGCACCGGCTTTTCGCTGTAATCTTTCGGAAACAGCTGCTTCAGCGCGGCGACCTTCGGCAGGTCGTTGATGACGATATAGGGATAGGTTGGATTGTTCGTCAGGAAGTCCTGATGATACCCCTCCGCGGCATAAAAGCTCTTGCCCGGCTCGATCTTGGTGACGATGGCCGCATCGAAAACCCGCGCCTGGTTCAGCTGGCTGATATAGGCCTTGGCGACCTTGGCCTGTTCGTCATTGGCGGGAAAGATCGCCGAGCGATACTGCGTGCCGGTATCGGGACCCTGGCGGTTCAACTGCGTCGGATCGTGCGCAACGGAGAAGTAGATCTGCAGCAGCCGGCCGTAGCTGACCTTACTCGGGTCGAACACGACCTTGACCGATTCCGCATGGCCCGTATCGCCACCGCTGACCGTTTCGTACTGCGCGGTATTCTTGGAGCCGCCGGCATAGCCCGACGTCGCGCTTTTCACCCCGTTCACGTGCTGGAACACACCCTGCACGCCCCAGAAGCAACCGCCGGCAAACGTCGCCGTCTCGCTGCCGCCGCCGGCCGGCTCGTCCATGACAGGCGCCGGAATGACACGCGCCTCCTCTGCTGATGACGGTGTGAAATACATCGCCAGACCCGCGGCCAGCACGCCCGCCGCACCAAAGGCGACGGTGCGCATCGAGCGCCGTGTAGTCGAACCCTTATAGTCAGTCATGCCCTTATGGTCAGTCATGATGGTCTCCTATCAACCGAAGGTGAAGGCGTAGGCTTGTACGCCGGGATCAAGAAAGCGGATTTCGAATGTGTGATCGCCAACGGCGCCAGGCTCGCGGATGAGCTGGTAGAGCCGCTGTGCGGTCACGGTGCCGTTGCCATCGGCATCGGTATCGGCCCCATGCCCGTCACCCGGCGGCTTGCCATCGACGGTCACCTGGAAGCGCACCGGCTTGCCGTCGGCACCCGGACCGAGCACCAGATGCAGATCGCGGGCATGGAAACGGTAGTAGATGCTGCCGTCCTTGTCGTTCAACGCGGCCTGCTCGGATCCAACGGTCCAGTTGCCCGTCAGGCCCCATTCGTTGAGCCGCGGTGTCGCCGCGACATAGGTATGGGCCGCATCGTTGACCGTGCCTTTCTGGTCGACGAAGTTCTCGGAGCGCTCCCAGCCGACATAGGTTTCCGGCGATTGCACATCCGCCTGGTTCGATGCGGCTTCGGCGCCGGTCGCCTTGACCTCGACCATATCGGCGGCGACCTTGGCCTTGCCTGCCTCCGCCAGAAGCTGCTGGATCACCCGCTCGGAACCGTCGTAGTCGCCCTCGCCGAAGTGATGATGGCGCACGCGCCCCTCGGCATCGATGAAGTAATGCGCCGGCCAATACTGGTTTTCGAAGGCGCGCCAGATGGCATAGTCGTTATCGATGGCGACAGGATAGGTGATCTTGAGATCGCCGATCGCCTTCTTGACGTTGTCGATGTTCTTCTCGAACGCGAACTCCGGCGCATGCACGCCGATCACCACCAGCCCCTGATCCTTGTACTTTTCCGCCCAGGCGCGGACATAGGGAATTGCGCGCAGGCAGTTGATACAGGAATAGGTCCAGAAATCGACGAGAACGACCTTGCCCTTTAGCGACTGCGCCGAGAGCGGCGGCGAATTGAGCCACTGCACGGCGCCATCAAGCGACGGCATCATTCCTTCGACCGGAAGCGCTTCCGCGGCAGCCGTCTTCGGGCCACCCTTCATCATCATCGCGTTCGAGCCGGCCATCATCGCATTGTTACCTGAGATCATGGCCGGAGCATTGCCGGACATCATCATCTGGTTGCTGCCGCTCATGGCGTCGCCCTTCATCACGACGGAGCCGGCATTCTCTGCCGCCTGCTGCTGCGGATGCAGCTTGTCGATCAGGCTCTGCTCCAGCGTGCCGGTGCTGGCCAGCGAGGCCTGCGTGAGGAAACCGGTATCGAGGCCGAGACCGATCGCCACGACAGCGGCCAGAACGGCAACACCAAGCCCGCGGCGCACCCATTCACCGACGCCAAGCGACCGCTTCATCGCCTGATACACCCGCCCGCCAATCAGCAGCGCCAGCGCCAGCGACGTCGCCGCACCCAGAGCGTAAGCGAGCAGCAGCAACGTCGTGCCGACGCTTGCCCCCTGCAACGCCGCACCCGTCAGGATCAGCCCGAGAACCGGGCCGGCGCAGGGTGCCCAGAGCAGCCCCGTCGCTACACCCAACAATGCCGACGCCACGACGGTCGATCCCCCGCTTCGGGTACCACGATCGGCCGATTGCGACAGCCGTGCCCCGAGCGATACCAGCGGCCGCGTCAGATAATCGGACAGGGCCGGGAAAAGCAGGATCACGCCGAAGACGGCGAGCAGCACAAGCGCTGCATAGCGGCCATACTCGTTGGCCTGCACCGCCCAGCCGCCACCAAGCGCCGCCAGCGTCGCAACGGCCGCAAAGGTCGCCGCCATGCCGACAAGCATCGGCAGCGTGCTGCGCAGAAACGGCTGGCCGGCGCGGGCGAAGACGAACGGCAGCACCGGCAGGATGCAGGGGCTGACGATGGTCAGCACGCCACCGAGATAAGCGAGAATGAAGAGGATCATGACAGGTCCCGTTGATCAGGCCGAAGCCGGATGAAATGTCAGAGCGACACCGTTCAGGCAGTAGCGCAGGCCGGTCGGTTGCGGCCCGTCGTCGAAGACATGCCCGAGATGACCGCCGCAGCGGCTGCAGTGAACCGCCTCGCGTACCATGCCGAACTGCGTGTCGCGTGTCGTGCCGACGACCTTGCCGTCAAGCGGCGCCCAGAAGCTCGGCCATCCCGTTCCGCTGTCGAATTTGGTCGCGGATGCAAAACCGTCCTGTCCGCAGCCGGCGCAGGCGAAGTTGCCCTTGCGCTCTTCGTGAAGCAGGGCGCTGGTGAAGGGGCGCTCCGTCCCCTCCTCGCGCAGAACGGCATATTGATCCGCTGTCAGCATCTTCTTCCACTCGGCATCCGTATGGGTGACGGGAAAGGTCTCCGCGGCCGAAACCTTCGAACGACCGAGAACAATCGGCAGGCCGATCGCGGCAATGCCGGCACTGAAGAGCAGTCTGCGTCTATTCATCATCTCGTGGTCTCCTCCGGTATCAAGTGTGTGTCTGACAACAACTACGGGCGACGCAGCCATTTTGTTACGCGCCGCACTCGAAATAGCTCGCTCTCGCCAAAGCGCCGGCTGGCCTGCCAGCAGAGCAATATATTCAAGGGAATACAACGCTATACCAAAGCCAAACCGGCCTTCCGGACAAGCTGCGACGACCAATTCACCAATATGTGATTGTCTGATGGACGCGCGTCTTGTCGGATCGAACGCTGCGCAGTCGAAATTCGACGCGGGAAAAGAGAAAGGCGCCAGCCTTGCAGCCAGCGCCTTTCGCAACAACGACGATGATGTTCCGGTCAGACCGGACGATGCAGGAAGGCCGGCATGCGCGCGCTCTCTGATAGCGTCGAGAGATAGAGCCGCGCCGTGTCGAGCGCCTCGCGGATCGTCACGTCCATGTCGAGATAGCGATAGGTGCCAAGGCGGCCGACGAAGGTGACGCCTTCTTCCTTCTCGGCGCGCGTAACATATTGCGCCAGCTGTTCTTTCTCCTCGACCATCCGGATCGGATAATAGGGAATATCGTCAGGCCCGCAGGCGCGCGAGAACTCGCGATAGCAGACCGAACCCTGGTGCTCTTCCCAGGGAGAGAAATGCTTGTGCTCGGTGATGCGCGTAAACGGCACCGAAGCATCGCCGTAGTTCATGACCGCGCAACCCTGATAATCACCGTCATAGCTGAAGCGCTCGAAATCCAGCGTCCGGTAGCCGAGACGGCCTGCCTCGTAGTCGAAATAGCCGTCGAGCTGGCCGGAATAGAAGACGTGGCTGGCATCCGCATGCTCGGCGCGCTCGAAACGCGTGCTCAGCTTTACCGCAATATTGGGATGGTCGAGAATGCGGCCGATCATGTCGGTGTAACCATTCTCGGGCATGCCCTGGAATTTATGGAAGAAGTAGTTGTCGTCGTAGTTGAAGCGCACCGGCAGCCGCTTCAGGATCGAGGCCGGCAGTTCGGTCGGCGAGCAGCCCCACTGCTTCTCGGTATAACCCTTGAAGAAGGCCTCGTAGAGATCCTTGCCGACGAAGCGCATGGCCTGCTCTTCGAAAGTCTGCGGATCGGTGATCGTCTTGTCGGCCTGCTCCTCGATGAACGCCTTCGCCTCATCCGGGCGCAGCGTCTTGCCGAAGAACTGGTTGATCGTGTGCAGATTGACCGGCAGCGAATAGACTTGGCTCTTGCTCGTCGTCTTCACCCGGTTCTTGTAGGGCATGAAGGTCTGGAAACCGTTGACGTAATCCCAGACCTCGGCATCGTCGGTATGGAAGATGTGCGGTCCGTAGACATGCACCATCACGCCAGTATCGGCGTCACGCTCGGTGTGGCAGTTGCCGGCAATATGGTCGCGGGCATCAAGGATCTCGACCTTGTGCCCCGCCAGCGCCAGTTCCCGCCCGATCACGGCGCCCGACAGTCCGGCGCCGACGATCACGATCTTTCCATTCCCCTGCATTCTCTAAAGCACCCGTTGCCTGTGGCCTTGCGGCAAGTTGAAACCCCTTGAGGATGGACCGGCGGCGTTAGGCCGTCGGCTCCGTCCACAGGCGCGTGTCGATGGCAAGCGGCGCATAGTCGTTCCACTGCGCCAGCTTCTCGCGGTAGTGGCGGCGATAGCTCGCATCGTCCTCGAACTCACCGAGCGTCTGCACGAGCTCGGCACCGATCTCGTAATAGGCGTCGAGGTTGCTGAGGTCAGGCGTCGGCGTTTCGCCGCGCTCGGCTTCGCCCTGCATCTGCCAGAACAGCTCTTCCAGACGACGGGCGAGACCCGGGATGTCGCGCAGCGCACTGCCCTCGCGCTTGTCCTTCAGCGACTGGCGGATGGCGGCCAGGCTTGCGCGATCCTTGAAGAAGCCGATCGCACGCTTCACGTAATCATCAGGCCCACTGCAGGCGAGTTCCGGCACGCCGGCGGCGGCCACGATGCTGTTGCAGAAGCGCGAGGCGAAGCTCTTGCCCGGAACCGTCAGAACCGGCAGACCCATGGTGATCGCGTCGCCCGCGGTCGAATGGGCACCGTAGGGGAAGGTGTCGAGGAAGAGATCGGCAAGCGCGATGCGCGCCAGGTGATGCGCGTTCGGCGCCTTCGGCGCGAAGATGATCCGCTTGGCATCGATGCCGGCCTTGACGGCAGCCTGCACGAGGCGGTCGTTCACGGCTTCGTCTGCCGCGAGCAGCCAGAGCACGCTGCCTGGCGTCGCAGCCAGGATCGTCATCCAGCGCGCGAAGCACGGCTCGCTGATCTTCTGCATGCCGTTGAAGCAGGCGAAGACGAAGGCATCCTCGGGCAGGCCCGCCTGCGTGCGGGTCGGCGTCGCGGCGATCTGGCGCTTGCGGTCGATCGGCTGGTTGCAGGCGATCCGCAGGACCTTTTCCGTATAGTAGATCTCGTTTTCGACGGGCACGATCGTCTCGTCGGCGATCATGTACTGATGAACGGGGCTGCCCATCGAACCGGGATAGCCACAGAAGTTCACGATCACAGGCGCCGGACGATAGGCGAACAGCTTCGTGCGGGCATGCTTGGTGTAGCCGTTGACGTCGATGAGGATATCGATCTCATCCTTGCGGATCAGGTTGGCCGCATCGGTATCGCTGAGCGCGCTGATATCGCGCCAGCCATCGACGGCCGCCTTGATGCGCTCCTGCGTCGCGTCACCGGTGCGCGGCTCGCCGCAGTAATAGCCGAAGATCTCGACGGTCGTCTTGTCGTGCAGCTCCAGCACTTCGCTGAGCGCGAAGCCGACGGCGTGATCGCGCAGATCCGACGAGACATAGCCGACGCGCAGGCGCTGGCCGGTGCCGGTCTTCACGCGCGCGGGCTTGCGCGGGAAGGCCGAAAGGTTCGGGCGACCAACGAGCGTCTTGTTGTAGCGATAGGCCTTGGCGAGCTGATAGAGCGGGTCGTCGGCGTAGCAGGAGAGCGTCAGCGTCGACATCGCGTCGAGCAACTGACGTGCGCTGACATGGATCGACGGTGTCAGGATCGGCCACTTGCACTGCCGCTGGCGCAGCGACGTCCAGTGCTGGCCGGCTTCCGGGCGGTTCGGCTGCAGCTCGATCGCCTGCCACAGCGTGGTCTCCGCCGCCTCCAGCACGCCACCGCCCTCAAGAACGCGGCCGATATGCTGAAGCGTCATCAAACGGTGCTCGATGCGCTCGCTGGTGATGTCGTTGGTCGTCTCCGCGTAGCTGCGCCATTGTTCGACCGCCTGATGGCCGAGACCGCAATCCTCGAGCGCCCGGCCGAGGTTGATATGCGCCGGGCCGAAGCGCGGATCGATCTTCAGGCAGGCACGCAGCGCGCTGATCGCGCCGGCCATGTCGCCGGCCTGACGCGACACCACGGAGTAGTTGAAATAGGCAAGATGCAGCAACGGATTATTTTCGTTGAACGCGATCCACGTCTTATAGAGCTCTGCCGCCTGCTGCCGCTGGTCGGCATTCGCAAGACCCTCGGCGATGGAAATCAGATCGCCAAGCGACAGGCGTTGATGACGGGCCTGCTCCAAAATGTTTGCGATTGGAGAGACTTGGCTCGATGCAATTGCGGTGTTCGCGTTCATGGACGTCCTACGGCAAGGCGGCCGGATGGCCTGAGATCAACAGACGCACGAAAGCGTCGGGCTCCTTGCTATCGGATAGAGCTTGCGTCGGGCTGGCTGATTGGCGTCAAAACAGCGTGAGAACGCCTGATATCCAAGGCGGTTCGGCACCGGGCGCCGAAACGAAAAACGCCGCCCGAGATGATCGGGCGGCGTCTCTATTTTCGTCTATCCGTGACTTACGAGTTCAGCGCTGCGTAGGCTGCGAGAACCGCATCGACCTGGGCCGAGTTCAGAGCCGGCACCTGCGTCGAGGTGAAGGCGCCCAGCTGGTCGGTGTTCATGGCCGCGATGTCTTCCGTTGCAAGTCCGGCCAGAGCCCTCGTGCTGATCGCCGCGATTTCGTCGGTGGTGAAGGTCGCGATGTCCTCGCTGGACATTGCGCCGATCTCCGCCGAGCTCATGGCCGCGATCTGGGTGCTGTTGAACGCCTGGATCTGATCGGACGTCATCGCGTCGATCTGAGCCGTCGTCAGCGAAGCCACCTGGCCGGTCTTGAGCACTGCGACCTGGTCCGTAGTCAGAACCGCGATATCGTCGGTGCTGAGAGCCGCGACCTGCCGCGAGCTCAGGACACCGAGCTGATCGCTGCTCATGGCAGCCATCTTGTCGGTCGAGAGCGAAGCGATCTGGCTGGTGGTCAGAAGCGCTACCTGGTTCGTCGTCAGGGCCTTGAACTGATCGGTGGTCATTGCCTCAATGCTGGCCGAGGAAAGTTCCACGATAGCCTTGGTGCTGATGGCCGCGATCTCGTCGTTGGTGAACGAGGTGATATCGTCCGTGTCCATGGCGCCGATCTGGGCTGCGGTCAGAACCGCGACCTGGGAGCTCGTCAGCGCCGTGACCTGATCCGAGGTCATGGCGGTGATCTGATCCGTGGTCAAAGCCGCGACCTGACCCGACTTCAGCACTGCGACGTTGTCGGTGGTCAGAGCCGCCACTTCGTCCGTGGTCAGACCCCTGACCTGTGCCGACGTCAGCGCACCGACCTGATCCGAAGACAGGAGAGCGATGTTGTCGGTGGTGATCGCAGCCAGCTGGCCGGTCGTCAGCAGAGCGATCTGGCTGGTCTTCAGAGCCTTGACCTGATCGCTGCTGAGCACGTTGATATCATCAGTGCTCAGGCCGGTCAGAGCCCTGGTGCTGATCGCCGCAATCTCGTCGGTCGAGAAGGACGAGACACCATCCGTCGACATGGCGCCGAGCTGGGCCGAGGTCAGCACGCTGATCTGAGTGCTGGTCAAAGCCTGAACCTGATCGGACGACATCGCCGTGATCTGCGCGGTGCTGAGTGCGGCCACCTGGGCCGTCTTCAGCAGTGCCACGTTGTCGGTGGACAGAACCGCGAGGTCGTCGGTGCTGAGCGCCGCGATCTGCCTGGAGTTCAGGACACCAATCTGATCGCTGCTCAGGGCCACCGCCTTGTCGGTCGTCAGCGACGCGATCTGAGAGGTGCTCAGCAGTGCCACCTGACCGGTGGTCAGAGCAGCGAACTGATCCGTACCGAATGCCTCGAGCGTGTCGGTCGACAGAGCCGCGATGATCTTGGTGTTGATCGCCGCGATTTCGTCGGTCGAGAAGGTCGCGATGTCATCGGTGGACATTGCGGCGAACTCGTCGGCGGTGAGAACACCGATCTGGGCGCTGGTCAGAGCCTTGATCTGGTCGGAGGACATGGCGCCGATCTGAGTATTGTTCAGAGCGGAGACCTGACCCGACGACAGCAGGGCAATGTTGTCGGTGCTCAGAGCCGCGACTTCGTCCGTGGACAGTGCCGCGATCTGGTTCGACTTCAGTGCACCGACCTGGTCGCTGGTCAGAAGCGCGATGTTATCGGTCGACAGGGCGGCGATCTGCGCCGTGCTGAGCAGTGCGATCTGGCTCGACTTCAGGGCAACGGCCTGGTCGCTGCTGAGCGCGTTGATATCATCGGTGCTCAGACCGGCAAGCGCCTTGGTGCTGATGGCCGCGATTTCATCGGTCGAGAACGACGTGATGTCGTCGGTGGTCATGACCGCAAGCTGGAGCGAGGACATCGCACCGACCTGATCGGCGGTCAGCGCGGTCACCTGATCGGCGGTCAGCGCATTGAGCTGGTCCGTGGTCATGGCGGCGATCTGGCCGGTCTTCAGAATGGCGACGTTATCCGTGGAGAGGACAGCGATGTCATCCGTGGTCAGAGCTGCGATCTGCCTGGAGTTCATGGCTCCGAGCTGATCGCTACCGATGGCAGCGAGCTTGTCGGTCGACAGCGATGCGACCTGGCTGGTGGTGAGCAGCGCGACCTGGCCCGAGTTCAGAGCGGCAAACTGGTTTGTGTCCAGAGCCGCGAGGCTGTCGGTGGAGAGCTGCGCAATGGCCTTCGTGCTGATCGCGGCCACTTCGTCGGTCGAGAACGTCACGATGTCGTCGCTCGACATTGCGCCGATCTGGGCGGCCGTCAGAACCGCGACCTGACCGGTCGTCAGTGCCTCGACCTGGTCGCTCGACATGGCGTCGATCTGCGCCGTCGTCAGAGCGGCAACCTGCGAGCTCTTCAAGATGCCGACATTGTCGGTGGAGATCGCAGCGATGTCATCGGTCGACAGCGAAGCAAGCTGGCTGGTGCTCAGCGCCAGGATCTGGTCGCTCAGCAGCTTGGTGATGTTGTCAGTCGTCAGCGCGTTCAGCTGGATGGTGCCCATCGCGGAAATCTGGCTGGTCTTGAGAGCAACAACCTGATCGCTGCTGAGAGCGTTGACGGCATCCGTGGTCAGGCCCGACAGCGACCTGGTGTTGATCGCAGCGATTTCATCCGTGGTGAAGGACACGATATCGTCGCTCGACAGGGCATGCAGCTGGCCGGAGGTCAGCACACCGACCTGGGTGCTGGTCAGCGCGGTCACCTGATCGGACGTCAGGGCGTCGATCTGCAGGCTGCTCAGCGCGGCGATCTGCGTGGTCTTCAGGATGGCAACGTTGTCGGTCGACAGGGCAGCAAGCTCATCCGTGGTGAGAGCGCCAATCTGCCTGGAGTTCAGCGCGCCAACCTGGTCGCTGCCGAGCACGGACACCTGGTCCGTCGTAAGCGATGCGACCTGAGCGGTGGTCAGAAGCGCGACCTGGGTCGACTTCAGAGCCTTGACCTGATCGCTATCCAGTGCAGCGAGGCCGTCGGTGGAGAGCTGTGCAATGGCCTTCGTGCTGATAGCGGCGATTTCGTCGGTCGAGAACGTGATGATGTCGTCGCTCGACATCGCACCGATCTGGCCGGCCGTCAGGACGCCGACCTGGCCGGTCGTCAGAGCCTTGACCTGGTCTGTCGACAGGAAGCCGATCTGCGCCGTCGTCAGGGCGGCGATCTGCGCCGTCTTCAGAGTTGCAACGTTGTCGGTCGAGATAGCGCTGAGAGCGTCGCTGGAGAGACCGGCGATCTGTTTGGCGGTCAGGGCACCGACCTGGTCGCTCTTCAGGAGAGCAATGTTGTCGGTGGAGATGGCGCCGAGCTGCGCGCTGCTCAGGAGAGCGACCTGGCTCGTCTTCAGCGCGACGATCTGGTCGCTGCTGAGAGCGGCGACGTCGTCGGTGCTCAGACCCGTCAGAGCTCTGCTGCTGATGGAGGCGATTTCATCCGTGGTGAAGGAGCTGACGCCGTCCGTGGACATCGCGCCGAGCTGTGCGGAGCTGAGGACGCCAACCTGGCTGCTGGTCAGAGCCTCGACCTGCTCGGAAGACATCGCGGTGATCTGCGCCGAGCTGAGGGCCGCGACCTGCGCGGTCTTCAGGATGGCAACGTTATCCGTCGAAATCGCACCGATTTCGTCCGCCGTGAGCGCGCCGATCTGCCTGGAGTTCAGGGCGCCGACCTGATCGCTGGTCAGGATAGCGATGTTGTCCGTGGAGAATGCGCCGATCTGGGCGGTGCTCAGAATTGCGATCTGGCTCGACTTCAGGGCGACTGCCTGATCGCTGGTCAGAGAGTTGATGACATCGGTCGACAGGCCGGAGAGAGCCTTGGTGCTGATGGCAGCGATTTCATCGGTCGTGAACGTCGCGATGTCGTCGGTCGACAGCGCCGAGAGTTCGGACGAGGACATTGCGCCGATCTGTGCGCCGGTGAGCGCCGAAATCTGCTCGGAGGACATCGCGGCGATCTGGCTGTTGTTCAGAGCGGCGATCTGCCCGGTCTTCATGGCGGCGACGTTGTCGGTGCTGATCGCTGCGACTTCATCGGTGGTCAGTGCTGCAAGCTGCCTGGAGGTCAGGGCGACGACCTGGTCGCTCTTCAGCGCGGCGATCTTTTCGGAACCCAGCGATGCGACCTGCGAGGTCGTGAGCAGAGCGATCTGGCTGGACTTGAGGGCTGCGAACTGGTCCGTGTCGAGAGCTGCGAGCGTCGCGGTGGACAGGCCGGCCAGCGTCTTCGTGTTGATGGCGGCGATCTCGTCGGTCGAGAAGCTCGCAATGTCGTCGGTGGTCAGCGCGCCAAACTGCGCGGAGGAAAGCACTGCGGTCTGGGCGGAGCTGAATGCGCCGACCTGCGCGACGTCGAGTGCTGCGAGCTGGTCGGTGGTGAGGGCTGCGACCTGCGTGGTCTTCAGCGCGACGATCTGGTCGGTGTTGAGCGATGCGATGACGTCGGTGGAGAGCGAAGCAAGCTGCTTGGAGCCGAGAGCGCCGATCTGCGAGCCCGTGAGAACGCCGATCTGGTCAGAGTTCAGGGCGCCGAACTGGGCGCTGCTGAGCAGAGCAACCTGGCTGGTCTTCAGCGCGATGACCTGGTCGCTGGTGAGCGCCGCCATGCCATCGGTGCTGAGGCCGCCGAGAGCCTTCGTGCTGATGGCCGCGATCTCGTCGGTCGAGAACAGGGCGATGCCGTCGGACGAGATGGCGCCGAGCTGAACCGAGGTCAGCGCTGCGGCCTGCGAGGACGTGAACGCAACGACCTGATCGGTGGAGAGACCAGCGATCTGCGCGGAGGAGAGCGCGGCGAGCTGTGTGGTCTTCAGGACGGCGATCTGGTTGGTCGTGAAGGCGGCAACGTCTTCCGTGCCCATCGCAGCGATCTGCTTGGAGGTAAGAGCGGCAACCTGACCGGTCGAAAGCGCGCCGATCTGTTCGGAGGAGAGGTTTGCGACTTCAGTGGTGGAGAGAGCAGCAACCTGCGTGGTCGAGAGACCGCCGAGCTGGCCCGTGGTAAGAACTGCCAGCTGCTCGAGCTTCAGACCAACCAGCGCGGTCGCCGATACGGCGCTCATCTGCTGGGAAGAAAGAGCAACGAAGTCCTGGGTTTCGATAGCGCCGAGCTGCGTGGAGCTCAAGGCCTTGATCTGTGTCGTCGTGAGCAGTGCCACGTCATCGGACGACAGATTGGCGATCGCGGTCGTCGACAGCGCCCGGATCTGATTGACGGTCAGAGAAGTTACAATGGAAGTCATGGACGAGCGCCCCTCGCGTTAGCTGATCAAAAGACATCATCCCGCTTCGTCGGTCGGACGCGTATAGCCGCACTTAAGCCGGCCACACGGCGTCGTCGGCATCGACGATCCGGGTTTCCTGTCGGAACAAAATTGGGTCAAACTAAACATGGCTCGGACGAGCCAGCGCAAAAGGAGGGCATCATGCGCCCAGAGCCAAAAATGGCTCTGATCCCTACGCCAATGACCGCGAACTTCTTAACCCCCGGCACCGTTTACCAGCGTCCATCATGGACAAACCGGCCAACCGCGCTCCTCGGTAGAGCTATCGCGAGCAGTAAAACTCTTATTCGGCAGTCTTTAATTTCGAGTTAACGTCGGCTGTAGCGGAGCTGCACTCTTGTTACAGATTCGGTCGCCGGAAGTTTAAATCGTCATTTTTTTAGATGCAATTGGGACACTATGTCTTTTTTCAAGCCGAAACCGTACGGATCGACTGGCGATTGCAACAATGGCTGCATGCACGGGCCGGTGCTTAACGTATCAATTCAAAACGATAGAATAGGAAAGAGAAAAACTGATCCAGAACCATGATTCTCTTTTTTAATTCCCAGATTATCAATTAGAAATACTATAGAAACAAAAACGAATCATCATGGAAACGCAAGTTACCTGTCGATCCGAAGCGGCGGATAGCAAATGTCGGCGCGACGCTCCAGCAGCATAGCGCCGCCCGCCCGCAATAATTTCCGACCTTTTTTGGGCCTAACGCACAAATCCTGCCCTGGCGGGAGCTCCGGATGCTGCGGCGCACACCGATTCGTCCCCGAGGCAAGCCCGGCACAAGTAAAATGGCGTTCATGGAGCTATTGGGTGATAGGGACGACTAGAATGCGACTGTCTATATTGATTAGAGGCCATAACTTTCTTGAAAAGGATCGTTTCGGCCTGCCGATGGACGGGCGGGACAACGCCGCGTCCTTGCTTGAGAACGTGATCGCGCCGATCCGCGCGAAGAACCCCGACGCCACGGTCTATCTGGCGACATATGAAAGCCCGGCGCTGGCCGAGTTGCAGGAAAAATTCGCGCCATGCGAACTGATCCTGCTCGACCCCAAGGGAAGCTCGCAGGCAGAGACCTACAAGGAAGCGCTGAAGCATATCTTCGAGAAGACCGATTACGATGCGCTTGTCGTGGTCCGCTTCGACCTGGCCTTCAAAAAGCCGTTCGACGCCTGGGACCTGAAGATCGACATCAACAGCATCCACTTCACCTGGAAGGAATATCGCGACTACTGGCGCGATCACCGCCGCGTCGGCGATGCGATCCACGTGATCGGCAAGGCCGCCATTCCCGCCTTCCACAATGCGCTGATCATGAACCAGCTGGCCGGCCGCGGTCATCTGCACATGATGTACTATTACCTCCGCACGATGCACGACAATCTGAAGTTCATCGAGGACGGTTACTTCGACACCAACACGCTGTTCGCCAACCCGGAATGCGTCAACCCGCTCTATACGGTCTTCAACCGTCCGCGGCTGACCAGCATGGCAGGCAGCACCGGCATGGTTCTGCACGAAATCCGCGCGGAATAACAAGCAAGCAATCAAACAAGAACGCCCGCATCGAGATCATCGATGCGGGCGTTCTGCTTTATAGCACTGTCTTGAAAGTATAGCGCCCGCGAAACCATCCGCGACCGCCCTCCTCCAAATAACTTAAACCAGATACTTGTCGTTCTTGGCGCTCGGGATCTTCACGACCGTCACCGTCGCATCGGTCAGCGCCTCGAACTGGTTGACCCTACCGGGCTCGATATCGATGATGCTTCCCGCTTCCCAAACCTGATCGACCATCCGCACCGTGCCGGAGACAACGAGCGTGATCTCGCGCGCGATCTTGTGGTAATGCGCCGCATCCTTGTCGCCGGCCACGTAATGCTTCACGCCGACCTCGAACGCATCCGTCTTGACGACGGTGGGATCGAAGTCGCCGATGAACCAGCCGCCGATCATGTCGTTGAGGGTGAGTGGCTTGTCGCTCATTTGTCACCTTCCGTGACTGATAGTTCGATCAGCTGGCGGTCTGACTTGATGGGATGGAAGTCCTTGGCGTTGATCGGGAAGATCCCGATCTTCTTCCCCTCGAGCACCATCTCGTTATAGACGGGGCAGACATAGAACATGTTGTTGTGCCGGGCGTCCTTGCGGATCGCATTCTTCGCCGCGCGCACGAAATCGCGTCCCTGCCGGAAATAGTAGAAACCGGCCGTCGCGTTGTCGCTGATCGGATGCTTCTCGGCCGCCTCGACCACCATGTTCTGCTCATCGAGCCGGACGAAGGAGTAGCGCGGATGCACTGACTTGAAAGTCATCGTGCCGCCATCGAGCTCGCGCTCCACGAAGTTCTGGATCACGCCGTCGAAGGGAACTGTCAGGAATTCGTCACCGTTGAGGATCAACAGCGGCTCGTCATTGTCGATGTAGCCGGCGGCGAGCAGCGCCGTGCAGGCAGCCCCTTCCGTCTTGTCCTCGACCGAGACAACAGCGGCGTCCGGCGACAGCAGGCGCACGACCTCGTCGAGGTGATAACGCGCCAGGTCTTTCTTCTGCATCGCCACGATGATGCGGTGGCCGGGGATCTTGGCGCATTCGGCCAGCTGCCGCTGCACCAGGGGTACGCCGTTGATTTCCACCAGCGCGGTCGGATAGGCCTCCATCGCCTGGATGCGAGGCTCGCCGGCTATCAGGATCAGAATATTCATCGCAAGCTCATCAACCGTGGATTTTTCGAATGGTCTCGGTGATCGCGGGATAGTTCACATCCGCGATATCGTTCACCACCATGACATGGGCGCCGGAACCCTTGGCCGCCTTGATACCGTTTTCGTTGTCCTCGACGATCAGGCATTCCTCGGGCGTCAGGCCCATCATGGTGATCGCCTTGGTGTAAATCTCCGGACTCGGCTTGCCGTGCTTGACGTCCTCGTTGCTCAGCTGGAACTCAAGGTAACCGTCGAGTGCCGCGCGGGACATCATCAGCGACACAGTGCTCTTGATCGAGTTCGATGCCACCGCGAGCCGGTATCCGTCTTCCCGCAGCCGCGCCAGCGCGTATTCCTGCTTGAAGGTCGGCTTGCACTTGGTGTGGATCATCTCGGTCGTGTAGAGCTGCTTCATCTCGTTGATGAAGCCGTGCAGCGCCTCGGGAAGCCCGCGCGTGGTCGTCAGGATCTCCAGCTTGCGCCGTGTCGGCAGGCCGTCGAAGATCGTCAGGTGCTCGTGCAGCGGAATGGTGTATCCGAAGAGCTCGAGCGCCCGGTTCAGCGCCTCGTAGTGCCATTCGCGTGCATCGATCAGCACGCCGTCCATGTCGAAGATAATCGCCTTAAGCGTGGTCATGCTGCGTCCCGGCCAGTCAAAATCAGTTGCGCGCGCTCCGGAAAGTCGGTGCAGACGGAAAGCCCGTCCCGCTCGTTGAGCCCCGAAGACACCAGCCACTGGAGAAATGGTTCATATTCGTCGTGGCGGCCGTGGAGATCCGGCGCCACCAGCGTGGCCGACTTGCCGTCGGCGAGAATGCCCTCGATCAGCGCCGCGTCGTACCAGCGCCCCGGCAGGAAGTTGTCGATCCACACGCCGGTCACGCCGGGATCGTCGTAAAGCGAGGCCTCGCGCTCATATTCGCTGAGACGCGTGAACGAGGTCATCTTGCGCTTCACGCCCTGGATGAGATCGGGAACCGAGGCATCGAAGAGGAAGTAGTTGCTGTAGCCTTCGCTCGAGAGCACTTCGGCCAGCATGTCATGCAGACCATCGGCCTTGATGTTCAGCGCCAGCAACGGCGAACCGTGTTGCTTGGCGATCCGAAGCAACTCGGAAAAGGAGATCTCTCCCCCGCGCGGAATGTCGTGCGAGATGACGATCGAAGACGCGCCGTCCGCCTGGCTGTCGCGCACATCGGTCTCCGTGCCGAAGCCGAGCGAGAAGGAGCGCACGAAGGCCTCGACCGAGTTCTTCTCCTCAGGCGTCTTCCAATAGCCGCGATGGCTCAGAACCTCGATCATGCCGCGGCACCCAGCGAGCGCGTCACGTCGATGGACAAGGGCAGGCTCTGGAAATGGGTGAGATCCTCGGGCACGCCGAGACCATACATCCCCGCATCCACCGAGCCGATCGAATAGGCGCCGATCTTCGAGCCGTCCTCGATCATGAAATTATAGACCGGCGCCACATAGAACTCGCCGTTGACGCGGAAGTCGCGCTCGATCATCCGGTCCGCATAGGAAACGAAGTCGGAGCCCTTGCGGAAATTGTAGATCCCGACGGTCGCGTGATCGGAAATCACCTGCTTCTCGACGACGTTGTCGATATAGCCATCGGCGCCGAAGGAAACGAAGCTCCACTTCGGATCGTCAGCCGTCATGGTCATGATCATCCCGTCGAGATCGCCCATGGCCTGAAGATAATCGTCGATATCGACGTCGATATACTGGTCGCAATTGGCGATCATCATCGGCTGATCGTTGTCGATCTCGTCGCGGGCGAGCAGCACCGTGCAGGCGGCACCCTCGGTCACCTGCTCGACGAGAAAGATCTCGCAGCCCGGTGCCCAGGCGCGCAGGTTCTCGCCCAGCCCATGCTCCCTGACATGCGCAGCCTGGCAGATGAAGATGAAGCGATGCTCGACCGAGGGGCGAAGGTTTTCGATCACCAGCCGGATCATCGGCACGCCGTGCACAGGCAAAAGTGGCTTGGGGAGAGTATAGCCGGCCTTGGCGAAGCGGCTTCCGTGCCCTGCCATTGGTACGACGATGTTCAACATTGCGTATATCCCGAATTGTATCAGCTTACACCGTGACGCGACCCATAACGGCCGAAGCTGGCGTCACGCTGTCCCGGATGGGCCAGATGCCCGGCTGAGCAAAGAAACTTGCCCGAAATGAAACGACCCGCGCGGATCACTCCACGCGGGTCGTTTCATGTATTCTTACTCAGTGTCTGCCAGACGCATGCGGGAAATATTTCACTAGCTTCCGGCTTGCTTGAAGACGCTCTCAGGATTTCTTCGTGAAGACGCCGAGATTGATCAGCTGTACGCGCCGGTTGTTCGATCCCGATGTGTCCGTGCCCGGGATCGGCATGTATTCGCCGACACCGACGGCATAGAGCCGCTGCGGATCCACCGCGAAGGTCGTGGACAACGCCTCCTTGATGGCGGCCGCCCTCTGCTCGCTGAGATCGAGATTGTGTTTCTCGTCGCCCGTCGAGCTGGAGTGCCCGACCACCAGGAATTTATAGTCCCAGAGGTTCGGATGGTGCAGCGCGTCGGCAAGCAGGCCGAGCGTGCGATAGGAACTCGGCTGGATCGCGACGGAATCGTTCTCGAAATTGATCTCGACCACCATCTGCGGCAGCTTGGCGATACGCTTCCAGTTCGGCAGCTCCGACATCTGCTTGCCGCCGCCGCTGATCGCCTCCTGCCGCAGGATCTCCAGATCGATGGCTGGCGCAGCGGAGGTCAGCTTGCCGAGCCCCTTGACGATGCGCTCCTGCGATACTTCCTGCGCCGATGCCAGAACGGGAACGAGGAACGCCGCCGCTGCGAGAATGATTGCTTTCGAAAGAACCCGCTTCATCGCCTCATCTCCATCCGGCATTGGTGATCGTCTGATTGCATTCGTCGCTGACGCGCGGCTGCTTCTTGATCAGGCAGGCAAGCACGAAGCCATCGCCCTTGATGCCGTTGCAGCTCTTCGACATGTCGCGCTGGCAGACGCGCTCATAGGCCGTCTGCGCCTGTTCGCGCGTCGTGATCGATTGGAATACGGTACCAAGCGAAGCCTTGCAGCTCGGCGAAACCTTCGCCGCGTTCTGCTGCAGGCAGTCGGCGATGCGGCCGCTGCCGAGGTTCAGTCCCTTGCACAGTTTCTGGATGTCGGAGCCGCAATCGCTTGCGAGCTTCGTCACCGCATCCGCATAGCTCAAGGTCTGCGCCGACGCTCCCCAGGCAAAGCCCATGGAGACACACGCAACGGCCGTTATCAGAATCCCGCGTCTTGATCTTTTCATCCTATCCGTCCCTGACTGGTCACATCGACGGGCGGGACGATGGCATGATGTCGCGCGAATGGAGCGTATATTACCGTAACGCACATCGGCCCCGGCGGGCCGGAGTTGGAGCCGTCACATGATTGTAAATAGGCTAGGATCGACCTCGACGACCGGCATTTGAAGCCGTTTCCGGGCCGTAGCCGTAACATACCGTATCTTACAGCCACCCCCGCGTATCATACTGCCTTCGCTTCTCTATCCGCCCTATCATCCCCTGAGGATGAACTTGGAGGACGTAGAGATGACATCGACGCAGACATCCGCACCCCATTCCATGGCCAGCGCCGAAGAACTGCGCAAACGCGCCCTTGAGCTCCAGATCGCAGAGATGGAGCGCGACGAGAAGATCAAGGCGCGAGAGGCTGAAAAGCATGCCGAGTTCGTCGAGGACTTCTTCCGCAAGCATATCGACGAGAAGGAACGCGCGATGATCAAGCGCCTCGTCATGAAGGCCGCGGCGGATGGCAAGTACGAAGCGATGATCTACAGCTTCCCCTCAAGCTTCTGCGACGACGGCGGCCGCGCCATCAACAACAGCCTTCCAGGATGGCAGAAGACGCTTCAGGGCAAGGCGAAGGAGCTTCTCGACCTGTTCGAACAGCTTGCCAAGCCGCAGGGCTATGGCTTGAAGGCCATGATCATCGACTTTCCAGGTGGCATGCCCGGCGATGTCGGCCTGTTCCTGACCTGGGAACCCCCGGTTAAATAAAGCCCCGGGAGGGGCTGCGAGCACTCATCGATTTTGCGGGTGGCGGTTGCTTCGGACAACCGCCACCCGAATGCGTTTCACCCTATTCGGACACGACCGACCAGTTGTTGTCGGGATTGAAGGTCTTGATCGCCGCCGCCTTCTTCTCCGTCTCTGGCCCGAGGTCGCGCTGGTAGATGACGCTCATGCCATTGGCGATGAACGTCTGCACACCCGTCTCCCGGTACTTGACCGGCCAGGCGATCACCGCGAAGCCCGCCGTCATGTGGCCGTTGACGATGTAGCTCTGCTTGCCGCCAAGCACGTTGTCGCCCTGCCCGGTCAATATCCGGTAGCGATATCCGAAATAGCCCTCGCCGCGCTTGGCCTTGCCGAAGGCGGCGGTTTCGATCAGTGGGCCCGCCGGGCTGTCCTCGTCACCCGGACCTGCCTGCCAATAGAGACCGTCCCGCTTGCCGGGCGAACTGATCAGCTTCTGCGCATACTCGTAGATGCCAGAACCGGTCCGATCCTCCGAGGCATAGATGTGCTGGGCGATGACGAAGTTATGGATGGTCTCGATCGTCGCGAGCTCGTTCTCGCCGATGCGGCGGTTGACGATCTCCTCCAGTCCGGTGCGCGTGTCGAACGTCCACTTGTCGTCCGCGCCCTTCGTCAGCGGAAACGGCAGCGGCCAGAGCCTGTCGCCGATGGCCACGACCTTGCGCCCATCGAGATCCTCAAGCTTCATCAGCCGCGACGCGCCTTCGCGGATCAGCGCATAGCTGACCATGGCCGCGTTGTTGTCCTTGAGCTTGTCGGCCTTCAGCCCGAGCAGTTCCGCAAGCCCATTCAGATCGTTCGCCGCAAGCACCGCCTTCAGCTTGTCGAGCGCCATGTCAGGCGTGTCGAAGGACGGTTGCGGCGCCTTGCCGATGTACGCCGACAGGCCAGTCTGCGCCATGGACGAACTTGCGAACGTCAAGGGCAGGACCACACCAACCAGCAAACGCATCAACTTCAGTCGCAATGCCATGGTTGCCTCCATTGGCTCTGGAAACCCGGTCAGATCCTATCGTCTTCCGCCGCCGCCACCGCCGCGCCGTGGCGGCGGACGCGAATGACCGCCACCGCCACGTCCGGCGCCGCCGGCATAAGACCTGGGTGCCGGGCGGCTCTGTGCGCGCGGCGCGCCGCGATGGCCGCCGCCCATGCTCTGGCCGCCACGCTGGGACGCGATCGCTTCGCGTCGGCCTGACGATTGCGGGTTGCCGAGCGCGTTGGGCCGTGAACGGTTGTCCGGCCTCGCCGCCATCTTCGGCGCGCCGGAATTCTTCTTCACATTGCCCTTCGATGGGCGATTGGCCCCGGCATTGCCGGGACGCGCATCGGGCCGAGATGCATTGGCCGGACGGTTCCCGGCATTCGGCCGGTCCGCGGGCCTGTTGGCTATGCCCGGCTTGCCGTTGGCCTTCAGGCCATTGACGGTTCCCTTGCGGATATCGTCGGCGCGCGCGGCCGTATTGCGCCCCCCTGCCCCCAAATCCGCCCGGCGGTCGCCGACCTGGTTCTTCAGCTGGTTGCGCTTGTCGCCTTCAAGGCCGGACTTGATCGCCGTGCGATCCAGGTTGGCGAACTGGCTCTTGTCGATGCTGAGCTTGCTGCGATCGACCTTCGTCCAGTCGACATCGTTCCATTTGACCTTGCCGTTGAAATTCCGGTCGTTGAAGCAGTTGTTGCAGTCGATATCGACATCGCCGTTCCACCGGCCGCCCCAGACACCCCAGTCGTCCCAATTGACGATCGCCGCCCAGGCGACGCCGGTGACAGCCCCCGCGAAGAACGCGGCGCCCGGATAATAGTAATTGTCGTAGGAGCTCGGATAGTAGGAGATCGGCTCTGCCGCGTAGCCGGGCTCGTAGAGCATCTGCGGCTCATATTGCGGGATGTAGACCTTCTGAGGATCGGTCGGGCGGATCACCACGTTGTTGTTTTCGGTGACGACGGTCACCTTGTCGTCCGTCTTGATGATGTTCTTCGCCACCGCCTCGTCGCGCAGCTGCTGGATGGCAACGAGCACATCCTTCTGCTGGTTGGTCAGCGCATCGCCGAGCTTTTGCGTCCAGTCGAGATCGTCGCTCATCATCTTCACGATGTCGGGATAGTTCAGCAGCGAAATGACGCTGCCGTCCCAATCATCCTTCGGCTTGAGATCGGCGTTCTTTTTCTTGGAGTCCAGGAAGCGTTGCGCCTCGATGATCTGCAGCGGGAAAAGCGACGCCGCCGAAATCGCGGCGACCAGTTCGTCGGGATAGAGCGCGATACGGGCGACCAGCACCTCCAGCTCATCCTCGGACAAGAGGTCGGTCGCGACAGCAGGCGCCGCGGGCGCCGGCGCGGCAGCGGGAGCCGCCGTCTGGGCGAACACGAAAGGCGCCGGCTGCATGGAAATGAAGGCCAGCGCCGTCAAACCAGTTGTCAGGCCAGCGGTTAGTCTGAACGATCTTGATTTCATGACGCGTCGACCTTTCCGTGCAAATGGCGATGAATGCTGCTCTTGGCGCGCTCCATGTCCGAGCACTCAGGAGCGCTTGAGCGATACGACGTTCGATTGCGACAGCGCCTCGCCGATTTCGCTGAGAAGCGCTTTCTCCAGTTCCTTGTATTCCTGCCGACGCGCCTCCCGCTCCGTGCGCGGAAGATCGTCGAGATGGGTCAGCGTCTCCAGGATCACCGCGAGGTCCTCGCACATGCTGCGGAACGTTTCGCTCACCTGGTAGAGATGCCGGACCCTCTTGGCCTGATCGGGGAAATGGACCTCGGCGACGGCGAGAGCGGACAGTCGTGGCGTATTGCTTACTCTCCAGCTCATCGCACCCCCCACCGCCGATCTCCCCCCAGGAAGACCAGCTGATTATAGGGCGATTGAGCGCGGGCGCAGACGTAAGATACGCGAAGATACGCGGCATCCGCGCTCCGTGCGGTTGACGATTGACGGATACGGACCATGTCAATTCGCGCGCCAAGGTCGACGACCGGCGATGTCTCGCATGGCAGCGAAAAGCCCCTCGACCCTCCTCGATCCGATAGATGTTACGTGATGCTACGGGCATCGCCGCCCACGCAGGTCTATTGTTTTTGCGTATTCCCCGCACCCGCTGAGGTCGACCATTCGTTGTCGAAAGGCAAAAACCGTGTTCCTCGACTATTTCGCACTGGGCGTTCTGTTCTTCGTCGTGATCACGCTGTTCTACGCGGTGATCGCGATCCACGACATCCCGCACCTGATGGCAAAGGCCAGAAACCATCCGCATCAGGATGCGATCCACGTCGCCGGCTGGGTGAGCCTGTTCACCCTCCACGCCATCTGGCCGTTCCTGTTCATCTGGGCAACGATCTACCGCGAGGACCGCGGCTGGGGCATCCGCAGCGATGGGAAACTATCGCCGGCGCAGGAGGCCAACGCTGAAATCGCACGCCTGCACGCCCGCATCGCGGAACTCGAAGGCCAGTCGGAAGGCCAGACATCGGAGAGGGAGAACGCCTGATGGACCTGCTTCTCATACTGACCTACGCGGCGCTCTGCTACGCGATCTTCAAGATCTTCCGCATCCCGGTGAACCAGTGGACGCTGGCGACATCGGTCCTCGGCGGCATCTTCCTGATCGGGACACTGTTGCTGCTGATGAGCTACAATCATCCCTACACCAGCGACGCACGCATCTATTTCACTTCGGCGCCCGTCATCCCGACGGTCGGCGGCCAGGTGATCGAGGTGCCGGTGACGCCGAACGCGCCGCTGAAGAAGGGGGACGTCCTCTTCCGCATCGACCCGCGCCCCTATCAGTTCACGGTCGACCAGAAGACGGCGGCACTCGCCGAGGCCAAGCAGACGGTGCTGCAATTGAAAGCAGCACTCGACGCCGCCAATGCGGCCGTCACCGGCGCCGAAGCCTCCAGGGATCGTTCGCTGCAGGCCTTCGAGAAATTCCAGGCGTCCAACGAAAACGCCAAGTCGAGCGGTCGTGGCGCCGTCTACTCCGAACTCGAAGTCGAAAACCGCAGGGGTCTCTACCTGACGGCCGAGGCTGCGGTCGATACCGCCCGCGCCCAGGCCACGCAGGCAAAACTGGCCTATGAATCGGAAATCAACGGTACGAACCCCACCGTCGCCCGCCTTCAGGCCGAGCTCGCCAATGCTGAATACGAGCTCGATCAGACGACGGTCCGTGCCCCCAGCGACGGCTACGTCACCCAGGTCTTCCTGCGTCCGGGCATGATGGCGAACCCGCTGCCGCTGCGCCCGGTCATGGTCTTCATCGACAGCCAGGACCAGATGCTGGGCGCCGCCTTCATCCAGAACTCGCTGCAACGCGTCAATGTCGGCGACGACGCCGAGGTGGCCTTCAAGGCGGTCCCGGGCAAGATCTTCAAGGCCCGCGTGCAGGGCATCATCGACGTGATGGCGCAAGGCCAGCTGCAGCCCTCAGGCGCGCTGATCGACCCGCAATCGCCCGAACGCGCAGCCCCCGGCCAGACGATCGCCAGCATCGAGCTCCTCGAGAGCACCGAGGGCTACCAGCTACCCGGCGGTGTCGTTGCCGAGGTGGCCGTCTACACCCACCACTGGCACCACGTCGCGGTCTTGAGAAAGGTGCTGCTCAGAATGAGCAGCTGGATGAACTACGTCTTCCTCGAACACTGAGGGGAGAAGGCCGGTCCCGCTCTTGACGGTGGGGCCGGCACCAATACGGGAACAGCGATGACGAAGTGATAAGGAGCCCGCGGTGATAGGCAGTCTTCCGATGTTGCGAGGCCTGAGCGGTTTCAGCAGGGATTGGCTGAAGAGCGATATCCCAGCCGGGCTGTCGATTGCGGCCGTCGGCCTACCGAGCGCCATCGCCTATCCCGCCATTGCCGGCCTGCCCCCGGAAACGGGCATCTACGCCAGCATCGTCGCGCCGATCGCCTACGCGATCTTCGGGCCCTCGCGGCTCCTCGTCGTCGGCCCCGATGCGGCCACCATGACGGTGCTTGCCGCGGCCATGGGAACGATCGTCGCCGCCTACCCCGCCGGCACCCCGGTCGATCGGGTCGCGATCGCGGCAGCGCTCGCGCTTGGCGTCGGCATCTGCTGCATCGCCGCCAAGCTGCTGCGCCTCGGCGTTCTCGCAAGCTTCCTCTCGCGCCCGATCCTCGTCGGCTTCTTCGCCGGCGTGTCTCTGTCGATCCTCGTCGGCCAGATCGGTCGCTTCACCGGCGTGAAGATCGAATCCGACGGGCTGGTCCCGCCGCTGGTCGAGATCGCCGGCAAGAGCGGGCTGATCCACTGGCCCTCGCTGCTCCTCGGCCTTGCGATGTTCGCGCTGCTGTGGCTCGTGCGCGCCTTCCAGTTGAAAATTCCGGGGCCGGTGCTGGTCGTCGTCCTCTCGGTCGTGCTCTCGGCCATTTTCGATTTTCAGGGGCGCGGCATCGCCGTCGTCGGCGACATCCCGAGCGGCCTGCCAAGCTTCTCGCTGCCCGCGCTCCACCAGATGCCACTCGACAAGATCATACTCGGCTCCGCCGCGATCTTTCTGGTGAGCTTCGGCGCGGGCATCGTGGCGGCCCGCAGCTTCGGCTCGCGCACCGGCGAAGAGGTCGATGCGAACCAGGAGCTGATAGGCCTCGGCGCGGCCAACATCGCGCCGGGGCTGTTCGGCTCGTTTCCGATCAGCGTTTCGGATTCCCGCACCGCGATCAACCTGTCGACCGGCGGCGTCTCGCAGGCGGCCGGCCTCGTCTCGGCGGCAACGCTGATCGCAGCCCTCGTCTTCCTCCACAGCGCGCTGCGCATCCTGCCCATTCCGGCGCTGGCCGCAATCCTCGCCATGGCGGCGATCAGCCTCATCGACGTCCACGAGTTGCGCAAGATCTGGCGCATCAGCCGCATGGAGTTCATCTTCGCGCTGATCGCCATGTGGGGCGCCATCAGCTTCGGCGTCCTCAACGGCGTCATCGTCGCGGTGGCCGCAACACTGGTCTATCTGCTGCGTCAGACGATGTTTCCGCGCGACGGCCTGCTCGGCCGCATCGAAGGCCGGCACGGCTTCTTCGACCTCGCCCGCCACCCCGAAGCGCGCCCTGTCGACGGCGCCGCCGTCTTCGCGGTCCAGGGCAGCATCCTCTTCTACAACGCCGATTACATCAGGAACCGCCTGACTTCAGTGGCGCGAAACCTGCCCGCCGAGACTCGCTGCCTTGTGCTCGATGCCAGCGCGATCACCCATATCGACAGCACGGGCGCCACCGCGCTCGAAGCCGTGGCCGAGATCCTTGCCAAGCGCAACATAACCTTCGCGATCGCCGATCTCAGCGAGGAGAGCCGCGGCATTCTGAGCCGCGCCGGCGTCATCAGGACGATCGGCCCGGACAACATCTTCAACGGCAGGGAAGAGGCGCTGCGGGCGCTGATCGGAAATTACGATCAGACAGTCACGACATCGGCAGGCAGCACGGTTTAAGAGCACGGAGGGAGAACCATGGACGAGATACTGGAAACCAAGGGGCACGACCCGGAGCCATCGGCAAAGTCCAACGGCAAGGACAAGAAGAAAAAGAAGGCGTGGGATTACGACAAGCAGATCGCCCGCCTGCAGGTGGAGTTGGCGCATCTCCAGGCGTGGGTCAAGAAATCGGGCGCCCGTGTGGTCATCGTCTTCGAAGGTCGCGATGCCGCCGGCAAGGGCGGCATGATCAAGCGGATCACCGAGAAGGTCAGCCCGCGCGTCTTCCGCGTGATCGCGCTGCCCGCCCCCACCGAACGCGAGAAATCGCAGATCTACATGCAGCGCTACATCAACTATCTACCGGCGGCCGGCGAAGTGGTGATCTTCGACCGCAGCTGGTACAACCGCGCCGGCGTCGACCGCGTCATGGGGTTCTGCAGCGAGAAGAAGGTGCAGCGTTTCCTCGAGCTCGCGCCGCGTTTCGAGGCGGCGATCGTCGAGAGCGGCGTGACGCTTCTCAAATACTTCCTGACTGTCAGCGAGGAGGAGCAGGAGCGGCGCTTCCGGCGCCGCATCGACGACCCGGTCCGGCAGTGGAAGCTGAGCCCGATGGATGTCGAATCCTATCAGCGCTGGTGGGACTATACCCGCGCCTATGACGAGATGCTGAGGATGACCGACAGCAACCACGCGCCCTGGTGGATCGTCCCCTCGGACGACAAGAAGCGCGCGCGGATCAACTGCATCTCGCACATCCTGCAGTCCATCCCCTACGAGCGGATCAAGTTCGAGGAGCCCGATCTCGGCAAGCGCCAGAAGCGGCCGTCGGACTTCATCGAGGATGGCAGCGTCCGCCACGTCGTGCCCGACACGACGCAATGACGCCAGGCGCGCAAGGGGGCTCGCGGCGCGGGTTATGATCATGGACCAGACGAACGACGTGGGCATGGCTGCGAAGGACGCCGGACAGATCTCGATCGAGGCAAGGGTCAGCGACCTCGTGCGCCTCGGGATCATCGGCCTCTTCGCCTATTGGACGGTGCTGCTCATCGCGCCCTTCGCGCTGATCGTCGTCTGGTCGGCCATCCTTGCCGTCGCGCTTTACCCGATGTTCAACGCGCTCTCGCGCCTGATCGGCAACCGGCCGGTGATCGCGGCTACGGTCATCGTCGTCGCCTGCCTCGTGCTGATCATCGCCCCCGTGGCGCTCGTGGCGGTCAACTTCGCCGACGCGGTGGAAGGACTGGTCGGCAAGCTCCAGGCGGAGAGCTTCGCGCTGCCGGCAGCACCCGAGAGCATTCGCACATGGCCCGTCATCGGCGAACGCCTTTATGCGGGTTGGAACAAGGTCGCGGGCGATCTCGCCTCCAACATCATCGAGTATCAAAAGCCGATCCTGCATGTGATGGGTATCGTCGTCGCCAAGCTCGCCTCGATCAGCGGCGGCGTGCTGAGCTTCGTCGCCTCCGTCATTCTCTCCGGCTTCTTCCTTACCCAGTCGACGCGGCTGGCCGAAACCATTCAGGTTCTGGCGAGCCGCATCGCCGGCGACCGGGGCGTCGGCTTCGCCAAGCTTGCGGGAACGACAGTCAGGAATGTCTCGCGCGGCGTCATCGGCGTTGCCTTCCTGCAGACGCTGATGTGCGGCCTGTGCTTCGCCTTCTTCGACCTGCCCGCACGGGGCGCACTGACCTTCATCATCTTCATGCTCTGCGTCATGCAGCTGGGTCCGGGGCTGGTCCTCGTGCCGGCGATCATCTGGGGCTGGCTCTCATGGCCGACATCGGTCGCCTTGGCACTGACAGTCGTGGCGGTACCGATCATGCTTGTCGACAATGTGCTTAAGCCGATCCTGATGGCCAAAGGTCTCTCGACGCCGATGCTGGTGATCCTGATCGGGGTTATCGGCGGCACGCTATCCTATGGGCTACTGGGCCTGTTTCTCGGGCCGATCGTGCTCAGCGTGTTCTACGAACTGCTGCGCGCCTGGGCCTGGCCGCCGCGAGACAGCACGGAAGCAAAGCCGCTTGTGCCGGTTGATTGAGACGAGACAAAAGAAGGCTGAACGGCCTCACCCCTGAGATCTGAGCCCGCCGGAGCAATAGAGGATAACCTCCTGCTCGATCTCGCGACAAAGCTCGGAATATTCCGCGATCAGACTTTCCTGCAGCGGCTTCTCGCTGCGAAACCGGTCGAGCGCGTCGGCGGCCAATGCGTAGGACTCGAACATGTCACCGAGCGCTTCCGTGGGCACACCTGACAGCACATGCCGGATATCCGGCAGTCTGAGCATCAGCCTCCTCCGTCCGCGCTCCCGGTTCATGGCTTACCTCCGCATTCGCTACTCCTTGTACGAATCCCTGAGGGTGTCGGATTGTTCCGCGATGCAACAAATATCGCTTTTTATCGACAAACAACCATGATGAGGCGGGTCGGCATGAGGTTTACTCCGGCAGCGCGGTCTGACGGAAGAAGGTGACGATAGCCTCGTCGGGCACGCCGAACCATGTCGTGAAGAGGTCCACGAAATCGGCCGAGGCGTAAGTCTGGCTGAGCGCGCGATCGACGGCGAGACGGAAGTCTTCGTCACCACGCGCCAGTTCCAGCCCCAGCGGCTCATAGGTGAAATGCCGCCTCAGCACCACGAGATTGCCGGCATTGTCGCTGCGGGCGGCCGCATCCATCAGGAGCGGCATGTCGCCGAAGAGTGCTGCCGAACTGCCGTCGACGACACGTTCGATACCGATCGCATAGCTTTCCACCGGCACCGATGTCGCCGCCAGCTGGAAGGTCTTGATCCGGTCAGCCAGCCAGCGCTCGCTGGTCGTGCCCGCGATCGACGAGAAGGTCTTGTGCTCGAGGATGGTACGAGCGGGAGAGCCGCGCCAGATCGGCCGGCTGGTGGGCTGCCCATATGCCAGAACCTCGGTCAACGCCAGCGGTGCGCTCTTGCTCAGGACCACGCCCGTGCCGCTCGGAAAGATCGGCAGCGAGAAGGACACCTCGGCGCGACGAGTGAGCGTGATCGGCTCGGCACCGCAGACGAGATCCACCGTCCCGTCCTTTATCGCCGGCTCCCGCCCCTTATCGGTCAGCGGTACCCACTCGACATTCAGCTGCGGCAGGTTCAGCGCCGTCTTCAGGCTATCGGCGATCTTGCCGCACAGCGCGACCGCGTAGCCGCCGGGTGTCGCCTGCTCGGTCTTGAACGAGAATGGCCGGGCATCGGGCTCATAGCCGAGCTTCAGCGAGCTGCTCGTCTTGATCCGATCGAGCGTCTGCGCCTCGGCGGACGACAGCACCATGGAGGCGGCCGCGCCGGCGAGGATCGACGCGGTCAGCAATGTCTTGAAACGCTTCTTCTGTTGCATGACGCATCCTCCCCGGAACTATTCGGCCGCCGCGACACGATTCAGGCCGCTCGCAAAGCGCGGCGCGATCCGGCCGTAGATGATGAAGCTGATACCTGTCACCAGCATGCCGCCAAGCACCGCGTCCTTGCCCGAGGCATAGATCGCGAACACGCTGTAGAGCATGCCGAGCGTGGCGATGATGGAGTTCAGCCGGTACTTCGCCGGCGGCACGCCCGCCTTCTTCATCATCACGAAGAGAGCCGAAAGCGCCACGATATAGGGTAGCACGTTGGTGACGACTGCGAGGTTGACGAGCGCGGAAAACTGCTCGTTGAGCGTCGGCGAGATCGTCATCAGCGCGAGCCCCGTCTGCACGATGCCGAGGATGATCATGCCCTGGACCGGCGCGCCCATCTGGTTCACGCGCGAGAAGATCGCCGGGAACATCCGCTCCTGCGCCGCCGTGCGCGCCGTCTGCGCGATGGTGAACTGCCAGCCGAGCAGCGACCCGACGCAGGCAAGCACCGCGAGCGCCATGATGATCGAGCCGATCGTCGGATTGAACATGGTCGCATAGGCAAGCGCGAAGGGACCAGTCGACGCCGCGAGATCGGCGTTCGGCACGATGCCCTGGATCACCGTCGTCGACAGGATATAGATGACGGCGGCGCCGAGCGTGCCGAACATGCAGGCAAGCGGCACGTCACGCTTTGGGTTCTCGACGGCATCGGAGTTCTGCGCCGCGGACTCCATGCCGAGGAACGCCCAGAGCGTCAGCGAAATGCTCGATCCCATCCCCTGCGCGAGCGTGAGCCCTTTCGGGTTCCAGGCAGCACCGAACGTGCTCGAACTGAACCAGAACCAACCGATAATCGAGAGCAGACCGACCGGAATGATGACGCCCCACACGGTGATCGACCCGATCCGCCCGGTGATGCGCGGGCCGCCGAAATTGGCTGCCGTTGTCAGCCACAGGAGAGCGATCAGCGCGACACAGGTCATGACAGGCGTCGAGGTCAGCACCGGAAAGAAGCCGGCGAGATAGCCCACCGCCGAGATGCCGATCGCGACATTGCCGATCGCCAACGACAGGAAATACAGGAAGAAGACGAGGAAATAGCCGTCCTTGCCATAGGCATCCTCGGCATAGGCAGACATGCCGCCGGGGCGCTGGTTGAACAGCCCGGCCTGCGCGAAACCGTAAGCGATCGCCATCGAACCGAGCGCGGTAACGATCCAGGAGAGCAGCGAGATGGCGCCGACCTGCGCCATGTTCGCCGGCAGCATGATGATGCCCGACCCCATCATGTTGACGGCGACGATGAAGGTCAGCTGCATCAGGTTCATCTTCTTCTTGGCCGTGGTATCGGCCGCAGCATGCATTGTGTGATCGGTCATGATGACACTCCCCTCGCCCTACTCGCGCACGACATATGTGTGGAACTTGATGCGCCCATCGATCCGTTCCTGGAACACGCCCTGGACTTCGTAGTTGAAGCCCGGGAAGCGGTTGAAGGACTCCTCGAAGGCCAGGAAATAATCGCGCATCGGCCGCGCCCTGTTGTCCCAGCGCTCTCCGGGCACGATCACGCCGATGCCGGGCGGATAGATCAGCGCCAGCGTCGCCGAAATGCGCCCGGCGGCTTCCGACAGCGGCACGTAGTCGACATTGTTGGCGACCAGCGCCTCATAGGCCTGCTTCGACGAGATCGCCGGCTCCGGAAAGCTCTCGGAGCGGAAGCACAGGCGCTGCAGCTCCTTGACGCCGGCGGAGCGATAGAAGCTGTGCATCTCCTTGCAGACCTGCCGCACCGTGTAGCCCTGGTAGCGCTCGCGATTGGCGGCAAAGACGGTCGGCAACACATCCTGTAGCGGCGCGTCGCGATCCCACAGGTTCTTGAATTTCACCAGCTTGGCGACCAGCGTGTTGAGCTTGCTCTCGTCTTCGGCCGGCGTCAGCAGGAAGAGCAGGCTGTTGAGATCGCACTTCTCCGGCACGACGCGCTGCTCGCGCAGATAGTTGGCAACGACGGTCGCCGGGATGCCGAACTCGCGATACTCGCCCGTCTTCCGGTCGATACCGGGCGTCAGAAGCGTCAGCTTGTTGGGGTCGACCATCGTGTAGCCGGGCGCATAACCGGTATAACCATGCCATGTCGCCTCCGGATCGAACCGCCAGCACTGCTGCTCGCGCTTCAAGACATCGGTCGGCACGTCCTCCCACCTTATGCCCGTGAGGTCGCCGGTGTGTTTCGAGCCGGTGACGGAGATCTTGTCCGGCACGAAGGGATCGAAGAACCACTGCTCCTCGGCGCTCGTCGCCTTGCTCTCGTAATGCTGGACGAAGCCGCGAAGCTTCTTGCGCACCTCGATCCCGAGGCCGATGCAGCGATCCCAGAGCATCTCGCCGGCCTTGCCTTCGTGCACCTTCGCATTGACGTCGAGCGAGGCGAACAGTGGGTAGAAGGGCGATGTCGAGACATGCATCAGCAGCGATTCATTGAAGCGCTTGTGCTCGATGAAGCGGCGCTGGTCGCTGATATGTTCGTCGCGCTTGTGGATCTGCGACGCCTGCGAGAAGCCCGCCCCCTGCTTGTGCACCGACTGCGTCGAAAACAGGCCGGGCATGTCGGGCTTGAGATCCTTGAGCCGCATCGGGCTATGGCCCTCGAACAGCGGATGGAACGCGTTGTAGCCGATCCAGGCTTCGTCCCAGAGCACGTAGTCGCAGAGATGGCCGATCTTCTCCATGACCTGGCGGACATTGTAGATCGTGCCGTCATAGGTGGCGAGCTGGATACAGGCCAGCCGGAAGGGCCGCTCGGCATTGGCCCGGCTCTTGTCTGCCAGAAGCGGATGGGCCGCGATCTGCTGGCGCAGCCAGCCCTCGTCCCACGCCGCCCAGTCGACGGCGCCGATCATGCCGAAGGAATTGCGCGCTGTCGGAAGATAGATCGGGATAGCCCCCGCCTGTACGAGCGCTCCCTGATGCAGCGACTTGTGATTGTTGCGATCGAAGAGCACGAGATCGCCAGCGTGCAGCACCGCGTTGGTCACCACCTTGTTGGAGGTGCTGGTCCCGTTCAGGATGAAATAGGTGCGATCCGCCCCGAAAATCCGCGCCGCCTGCTTCTGCGCCTCGACGGCGGGGCCTTCGTGGATCAGGAGATCACCGAGATCGACGTCTGCATTGCAAAGATCGTTGCGGAAGATGCTTTCGCCGAAATACTTGAAGAACAGCTGGCCGGCTGGAGATTTACGATAAAACTGCCCGCCCTGGTGGCCGGGGCAATCGAAGGCGATATTGGCCTCTCCATCATAGGCCATCATGCCCCCGAAGAACGGCGGCAGCAGCGACTTGCCGTAGTTGATCAGGCTGGAGACGATCTGCTTGGCGTAGAAGGCAGGCGTCTGCTGGCCGAGATAGACGAAGCCATCCACCTCGCCCGCCATCTCCACCACATCCATGTCCGAGATACTGAGCGTATCCGCCATCGCCCAGACCGGCGTGCGGAAACCCGCCTCACGCAGCGAGCGGAGAAAGCCGCGCGCATAGGGTAAGAGGCCGCCTTCGACGGAGCCGATATAGGCGCCCACCGAGGCGTCTTCCGAAATGTCGGCCGTGTAGTCATCGCGGAGTTCGACCTCGAAATTGTCGGCGGCGAGCTGCGCCAGCAGCTCCTGCACTTGGCGGTTGTCGCGATCGACGACGGCGACGATCTTCAGCATCTTGTTGAACGGTATCGCAACCGTCGGGGATTTCACGTCGCGCGGGATCATTGGACCGCCCCCTCTGCCACGCAATCGACGAGGTAGCGGCGCCCGTTGCCGCCGGCCTCGAAGCGCAGGCCGTGAATATCGGTCTCGAAGCCCGGGAACTTGCGGTCGAAATCGCGCGCGTAAAGCAGGTAATCCTGGATGGATTTCGTCGTTTCGGTGATCCGCTCGCCGGGCATGATCAGCGGAATACCCGGCGGATAGGGAACGATCATCACCGCCAGGATGCGGTTCATCAGCTTGTCGATCTCGACGCTCTCGATCCGCCCCTTGACGAGATGGTCATAGGCATCGGCCGGCCGCAGCGCCATCTCGGGCAGCACTGTGTACATCTCGCGCTGCGCCTTCGGCACGTCGTCCTTGCGGTAGATGGCGTGGATCTGCTCGCAGAGATCGCGCAGGCCCATATTGCCGTAAGCCTCGGGATGGGCGGCGGCGAGCGCCGGCAGCGCGCGCGTCAATGGCGCGTTACTGTCGTAGAGATCCTTGAAATTGATGAGTTCGGTGACGAGCGTGCTCCACTTGCCGCGCGTGATCCCCATCGAAAACAGCACGAGGAAGGAATAAAGCCCGGTCTTCTCGATCTCGATCCTCCGCGAGGAGAGGAATTTGGTGATGACGGCGGCCGGTATCCCGTGCTCCTGCATCGTCCCATCCGCCGAGAGCCCCGGCGACAGGATGGTGACCTTGATCGGATCGACCATCACGTGGTTTTCGGCAAGCCCGGTAAAGCCGTGCCAGGCGTCGCCGGGCTTCAGCACCCACTCCGCATGCGTATCGCTCGGCGTCTCCTCGGCGATCGTGGGCTCCCACACGTCGAACCACCAGCTCTGCCCCATCTGGCCGCGCACCGCATTCATCGCCCGGCGGAAGCTGATCGCCTCGTCGATCGTCTCCTGCACCAGCGCGCGGCCGGCCGGCTGCTCCATCATCGCCGCGGCGACATCGCACGACGCGATGATGCCGTATTGCGGCGATGTCGAGGTGTGCATCATGAAGGCTTCGTTGAAGCGCGTGACGTCGAGGTTCTTGTTTTCAGCGTGCTGGATGTGGATCATCGACGCCTGCGAGAAGGCCGCGAGAAGCTTGTGCGTCGAATGGGTGGCAAAGGTGATGGCGTTCTGCGAGCGCGCCGGCTGCGTCGAGGAGATGCCGTGGAAGCCGTCGTAGAACTCGTGGAAATTCGCGTACGCATACCAGGCCTCGTCGAAGTGCAGCACTTCGACTGAATCCTTGAGCGACACCTTGATGGCGTCGACATTGTAGCAGAGGCCGTCATAGGTCGAGTTGGTGATCACCATCAGCCGCACCTTGCCGCTGGTCTCGCCTGCGAACGGGCTCGCCGCGATCTTCTGTGCGATCGCCTCGGGCGTGAACTGATCCTTGGAGATCGGTCCGATGATGCCGAGCCCGTTGCGCGAGGGAATGAGATAGATCGGCGTCGCGCCGGTCATGATCAGCGAATGCAGGATCGATTTGTGGCAGTTGCGGTCGCAAAGCACGAGATCGCCGCGCCCGACCATGCCGTGCCAGATGATCTTGTTGGCGGTCGAGGTGCCGCCGACGACGAACAGGGTCTCATCCGTGCCGAAGATGCGCGCCGCGTTGCGCTCTCCCTCGGCGATCGGCCCGACATGATCCAGGAGCGACCCGACGCTGCCGACCGACACCGAGATATCCGACCGCAGCGTGTTCTCGCCAAAGAAGGTGTAGAAAAGCTGCCCAACCGGGCTCTTGCGGAAGGCGACGCCGCCGCCGTGGCCCGGCGTATGCCAGGAATACGCCCCCTCCAGCGTGTAATCCATCAGCGCCTTGAACATCGGCGGCGGCAGTCGGTCGAGATAATTGCGCGCCGCCTGCACGATGGCGCGCGCCATGAACTCGGCGGAATCCTCAAACAGCCGCAAGAAGGCGTTGGCGTGGCGCAGCACGCTGGCCGGCACGTCTTCAGCCGTGGTGTCGTCGCCGAACAGGAAGATCGGCAGCCGGTCGTTCTTGCGGCGCTTGGCGCTCAGAACCTCCTCCAGCACCTGCCAGCGCGACGCCTTGTCCTCCGTCCCGTCGACGGAAACCAGCCAGGCGGACTCCGTGTTGAAGATATGAACCAGCCGCCGCGCATCCTCGTAAGTGACGCCGGAGACGACACGGAACCCCTCCGCCTCGATGGCGGCCGCCAGATCGCGCATCCCGCGGCCGGCAGCGCTCTTGCCGTCGAAATCCTCGTCGATGACTGCGATCGGAAATGACTTGTGGAATTCCATGCGCCCCTCCAGAACCCAAGTTTGGACAGCGGCTGTCATGCCGCTGCGTGCGTCTGAGATTGGGCGGATGGTACACGGGAGGTTGCGGACCGTCGTTGATTGCAGTCAACGTGACGGCAAAAGCATACAGCTAAGAGAAACGGTGCCTATTCGGCCCATTCGGCATCGGCGGTAAAGGCGATCGTCAGCCAGCGATTGGCCCCCTCGCCGCCGATCCGGTCGCCGATATCGTCGCGCAGCGCGTCCCACTCCTCGATCGTCTTGGCGGGCAGCCCCTCGGGCACGATGAAGTAGAGCTCGACCTCGGTCGCTCTTCCGACGCGCGCGACATAGGCGCGATAGGAGAGGAAACCGAGGCGCTGAACGGTCTCCGACGCCACCTGGTCGACATGCTCCTGCAGATCGACGGGCGCGATCAAGAGCACCTCGCTCAGCGCTTTCAAGATCGTGCCGATCGGCAGCGGGATCATGACAAGGCAGACGAGGCCGAGTACCACAGGATCGACATATCGGGCGATCCAGGCCATCGGCGTCGGCAGAACCGCAAGACCGATCACGAAGGCGACAAGCAAGGCGAACGCGATACCGCCGGACATGATCCAGGCCTTGATATCGAGCGCGATGAAGTCGGACTTCAGGCTGCGGTTCAACGCAATGCCGATCGACGCCATGACCACGCAGACGACAAGCGTGGCGCCGGAATAGACGATCGCGGCACCGAAATGCAGCTCATGCCCGCCGTTGATGACACTGATGACGGCATTGATCAGCGCGTAGACGGCGACCGTCATCAGCAGGCAACCGTTGAGCAAAAGCACGATGGGCTCCAGATGCCAGAAGCCCATGGTGAAGCGGTTGCGGATGCGGCCGGACTTGGCATTGCTCTCCGCCGACCGCACGATCAGGCTCGACACCCAGAGCGCGAGCCCGGTCATCGCCGCATCGGCCAGCGAATAGACGCCGTCGAAGGCGATGGAAAATGAGCCGGAAATGATACCGAAGACGATGCCGAGAGCCGCCACCACGACGGTCGCTACGATCGATATGGTCAAAAAGCGCTGCTCGTTCCGCATCCTTGTCTCCGCTTGGCTGCCCATCTCATTTTAGCGCGTTCACACGAATGGTGAAGGCTTCAGGCGTGGCGGCGTACTACGCATTGATCCGGATTGCGAGCCTTGCGGATTGGGAAGAGGATGCCCGTGGCCGCACAAACCGGGACGCTATCCCGGACCGTCCGACGGCCATGGTCCACAGCGGTGAACCGATCTTCGGGAGGGATTTCATGACGACCTCGCAGAACGGCAAAAGCCTCGGGCTCGCCGCCTGTACCGCCATCGTCGTCGGCAACATGGTCGGTTCCGGCTTTTACCTGTCGCCGGCCGCCGTCGCCCCCTATGGCAATCTGGCGATCCTGGTGTGGATGATCATGGGTGCAGGCGCGATCTGCCTTGGTCTCACCTTCGCGCGGCTTGCCGGCATGGTGCCGGCCGTCGGCGGCCCCTATGCATACACACGGCTCGCCTATGGCGATTTCGCCGGCTTTCTCATCGCCTGGGGCTACTGGATCTCGATCTGGTCGTCGCTTCCCGTCATTGCCATCGCCTTTACCGGCGTGATGATCGATCTCTTCCCTGCCCTCGGCAACCGGCTGACGGCAACCGTCCTGACGCTCGGCGTCATCTGGACGATCGTGCTCGTCAACCTGCGCGGCGTCCACGCGGCCGGGCTCTTCGCGCAGGTGACGACCTATGCCAAGCTCATCCCCTTCGGCGCCGTCGCCATCATCGGTCTCCTCTATATCGACACCTCGCATTTCGCCGAATTCAACCCGAGCGGCCAGTCGCTGCTGCAATCCTTCGCGGCCCTGGCGCCGCTGACCATGTTTGCCTATCTGGGTCTGGAATCGGCCACCGTTCCCGCTGGCGATGTCCGAGACGCGCGCCGAACAATCCCCCGTTCGACCGTGCTCGGTATCTCCATCGCCGCGGCTCTTTATGTGCTCGGCACCGTCGTCGTGATGGGCGTCGTGCCGCGCCCGCAACTCATCCACTCCGTCGCCCCCTTCTCGGAAGCGGCAGGGCTGATGTGGGGGCGTGGCGGCGAATTGGCGATCTCGATCGCCGTGGTGATCTCGTCGATCGGCGCGCTCAATGGCTGGACCCTGCTGATGGGCCAGGTGCCGATGGCCGCTGCCCGCGACGGCCTGTTTCCGCCGCTCTTCGCCCGCCTCTCCAGCCGTGGCGTGCCGGCCATCGGCATGGTCGTCTCCGCCACCTTCGCGACCCTGCTCGTCCTCGTCCAGGCGGTCGGATCGGATAGCTTCGCGGCGGTCTACCGGCTGATGGTGGGGCTGAGCACGATGACGGCGGTCGTCCCCTATGCCTTCTGCGCGCTCGCCGGCACCCTTGTCGCATCGCGGCTGAGCAACGGGCAAAAGACGCCCCGCGTCACCGTCATCGAATTGATCGCATTCCTCTTCGCCATGTTCACGCTCTATGGCTCGGGCGCCGAGCCGGTGCTCTATGGCATGGTGCTCCTGATGCTCGGCATTCCCGTCTATGTCTGGCAAAGGCGAAACGGCGAGGTCGCGCGCGCGCAAAGCGTCGAAACGCAAAACGGGGCGCCGATACGCCCCGCTGCCTCGCTCTGATCCTCGTGATGCGTCCGGTCCGCCCGTTCAGCCGTGCCAGCTGAGCCCACCGAAACGGCCATCGATGATCGTGCCGAGCTCACCCCGCACCATCCCTGCAATATCCGCAAGCGCTCCGATCGCCGCAGCCTTGCCCGTCGTCTCGGCGAAATGGCAGGCGGCATCGACCTTCGGCCCCATGGAACCCGCCGGAAAATCGAACTGCTTCATGTCTCCGGGGCGGGCCTTGTGGATCGCCTTTTGCGACGGCTTCCCCCAGTCGAGACAGACGGCCGGCGCGTCGGTCGCCATGATCAGGAGATCGGCGCCGATCTCGCGCGCGAGCAGTTCAGAGCAGAGGTCCTTGTCGATGACGGCCTCGACGCCAACCAGGTGACGCTCCTTGCCCTTCTCGTACATGGTCGGTATCCCGCCGCCGCCGGCGCAGATGACGATCGTGCGCTGCTCGAGCAGCCAGCGCACCGGCCGGATCTCGAAGATGCGCTTGGGAAGCGGCGATGCAACGACCCGGCGCCACTTGTCGCCATCCTGCTTGAACACCCAGTTCTTTTCCGCGCGGATGCGATCGGCATCGGCCTTCTCGTAAACAGGGCCAACGAACTTGGTGGGGTTCGTGAAACCCGGATCATCGGCATCGACCTCGACCATGGTGAGCAGCGTCGCCAGCGGCTGCTCGAAAGGCAGCACGTTGCCGAGCTCCTGCTCCAGCATGTAGCCGATCATCCCTTCCGTCTCGGCGCCGAGCACGTCGAGCGGATAGGCCTCGTCAGGCTTGTAGGCGGCGCCCTGCAGCGCAAGCAAGCCGACCTGCGGCCCGTTGCCATGGGTGATGATCAGCTGATGCTCGGCGGCCAGCGGCGCGATCGCCTCGGCCGCCACCCGCGTATTGCGTCTCTGGACATCCGCGGTCATCGCTTCCCCGCGCCGGAGAAGAGCGTTGCCGCCAAGCGCGATGACGATCCGCATCCTAGTCTCCCAATGTCGCGACAAGCAGCGCCTTGATCGTGTGCAGTCGGTTCTCCGCCTGCTCGAAGGCGACATTGGCCTCGGATTCGAACACCTCCCCGGTCACCTCCAGGCCGTTGCTCATGCCGTAATCCTCGGCGATCTGCTTGCCCAGTGTCGTCTCGGTATCGTGGAAGGCCGGCAGGCAGTGCATGAACTTGGTCTGCGGATTGCCGCTCGCCTTCATCAGCGCTTCGTTGACCTGGTAGGGCGTCAACAGCTTGATGCGCTCGCGCCAGACGTCCTTCGGCTCGCCCATCGACACCCAGACGTCGGTGTGGATGAAATCGACGCCCTTCACTGCCTCCTTCGGATCGTCGGTGATCAGAAGCCGCGCGCCGGATCGCTCCTGCAATTCCCTGGCGATCTTGATGTATTCTTCCGCCGGCCACAGCGATTTCGGCCCGCAGATCCGGACATCCATGCCCATCAGGCAGCCGACGATCAGCAGCGAATGGCCCATGTTCGAGCGCGTGTCGCCGATATAGGCGTATTTGATATCTGCGATCGGCTTGTCGGCATGTTCGCGCATGGTCATGACGTCGGCGATCATCTGGGTCGGATGATACTCATCCGTCAGGCCGTTATAGACGGGCACGCCGGCATAGCGCGCCAGCGTCTCCACGCCTTGCTGCGCCGAACCGCGATATTCGATCGCATCATACATGCGGCCGAGCACGCGCGCCGTGTCCTTGAAGGATTCCTTGTGGCCGATCTGCGAGCCGGACGGATCGAGATAGGTGACGTTCGCGCCCTGGTCCGAGCAGGCGACCTCGAAGGCGCATCGGGTGCGCGTCGAGGTCTTTTCGAAGATCAGGCAGATCTCCTTGCCCTTCAGGTGCTGCTGCTCGGTGCGGGCATATTTGGCCCGCTTCAGATCGCGCGCGAGATCGAGAAGGTAGCGGAATTCACGCGGCGTATAATCCTGCACGGTCAGAAGCGAACGGTTGCGCAGATTGAAGCTCATGGTCTTGCTCCGTAGGGCTGTTTCAGGATGTCTGCTGTCAGTAGGCGGGATCGCGCCAGATCGGGCATGTCATGCAATGCCCGCCGCCACGACCGCGGCCGAGTTCGGAACCGCGAACGGTGATGACCTCGATGCCCGCCTTGCGAAGAAGCGTGTTGGTGTAGGTGTTGCGGTCGTAGCCGACCACGACGCCGGGCTCGAGGGCGACAACGTTGTTGCCGTCGTCCCATTGTTCGCGCTCGGCCTGGTAGGCGTTGCCGCCTGTTTCCACGACCCTGAGCTTGCCGACACCGAGCGCCTTGGCGACGATATCGAGCATCGGCTCGGTCTCCGGATGAATGTCGAAATTGCCGTCGTCATCGGTCTGCACCATGCTGTAGCAACGGATCTGATCGACGACTTCGGCAAACAGCGTCACCACATCGCGGTCGCAGAAGCTGAAGACCGTGTCGAGGTGCATCGCCGCCCGACTCTTCGGCATAAGGCAGCCGATGACCCTGGTCACCGCCTTGTTCTTGAAAAGCGCGCGCGCGACCTGGCCGACCGCCTGATAGGTGGTGCGCTCGCCCATGCCGATCAGAACGGTGCCGTTTCCGATCGGCATGACGTCGCCGCCCTCGATCGAGGCATTGGCGAAATCCTCGTCGCTGTCGCCCCACCAGATCTTGAAGTCGCCGTCGCGGAACGTCGGATGAAACTTGTAGACCGCGCGCTGGATCAGAGTCTCCGGCTGCCGCGCCGGCCAGAACATCGGATTGCAGGTCACGCCATTATACATCCAGCAGGAGGGATCGCGCTGGAAGAGCGTGTTCGGGATGGGTGGGATGACGAACTCGGTCTCCGACAGCGCGCTCAGCATCAGCGTCTTCGCCTTGACGTCGGGAAGGTCGGAAATGGCGATGCCGCCGATCATGAAGGCCGCGAGCTGTGTCGCCGGCATCTCGTCGAGCCAGGGTCGCACCGCCTCGGCGATCTGTGAGCCGAGCACGTTGGGCGTGATGCGACGATCGAGCACGAAGTCGCGCGCCGGCTTGTCGGCGAGCGTCTGCGCCAGCATGTCGTGCAGCTCGAGAACCTCGACGCCGCGCTCCTGCATCTTCAGCACGAAGTCGTAATGATCCTTCTGTGCCTCGTGAACCCAGAGCACGTCGTCGAAGAGTAGATCATGGCAATTGCCCGGCGTCAGCCGCTGGTGGGCGAGCGACGGTCGGCAGACCATCACCGTTCTGAGCTTCCCGACTTCCGAATGAACCCCAAAACCGCGCATCGCGCTCTCCTCCAAGCTGCCTGGGATAGCGATCGCCCTGCTACCCACGGATGAGATCAGCCTAACGGGACGGGTTCGGCCGTGTCATTGATCGCAAGCAATGTGCCGAGCGGTATTGCTGGTCAGAGGGCATTGCGGCGGCCACGGTCATTCCACGTAGAAGACCAGATTGCCGTTGCGCGCCCGCGTGACCCACTCGATATCGTCGGGCGTCAGCTTCTTCGCCTTCAGCTGTTCGACCAGCCACTTGTTGGACCGCGCAGCCGCCCGAACGGCTTTCACCTCATCCGGCTTGCCCGGCTGATGCAGCGCGCCGGTTTCGATCGCCGTGCGATAGCTGACGACCGAGAACCGCTTGCCGTGATAGGCCTTCACCGCATCGGGCAGGTTTTCGGCCCAGTTCATGCGGCGATATTCCTTGCGATCCTGCTGCGCACCGACAGGTGCCGCCATCACGGCGGCGATCGCAATTCCTGTCGCAAGAACCAGCTTTCTCATCGTAGGGGCTCCATTGAGAATTAGGGGCGCGAATTGGGGAAAGTCCCGCGACAATAGGCCGTTCGAGGGCAACAGGCATTGAGCCGGATCAACGCATGCGGGCGCTTGGATCATCCAACATCAATGTTTTCAAAGTGTCGGCTACCACAGATGTTACGCGATGCTACGCCTGAAGAGCGCGGTGTAGTGGTAATATACAGTTAGGTAGAGGGTGGATTGGGCAACCGTACTCTCACGCTTTCGTTGCATTTGAGGGAGAGTTTACTCGATGGCGAATGACCTGACCGTGCACCTCGTCGACGACCAGGAGATACCGCGGCGATCCCTGACGTTCCTGCTGATATCCTCGGGCTTCGCGGTTCGCGCCTATGAGAGCGCGTCGGCGTTTCTGGATCAGTTGCCCGTCTCCGGCAGGGCATGCCTCGTCAAGGTCACGCGGATGTCCTGCACGGACGGGCTGCAGCTGCTGGAACGGCTGAATGCGCTCAACGCGAACATCCCCACGATCATCGTCGGCGGTGACGGAGACGTGGAGACGGCCGTGCAGGCCATGAAGGCGGGTGCGGCCGATTTCATCAAGAAGCCGTTCGAGGACCACGCGCTGATCGCCGCGATAAACCAGGCCACATCGCGCCGTACGCCCCCCTCGCCCACACCAGTGGACACCGAAACGGTCGCCAACCGGATGCGGCAGCTGACCGATAGGGAACACCAGGTTCTGGCTGCCGTTCTTGATGGTCTGCAGAACAAGATGATCGCCTTCAACCTCGGCATCAGCGCGCGTACGGTTGAAGTGCATCGCGCCAACGTCATGGCGAAAATGGAGGCGCGCAACCTGGCGGAACTGCTGCGCATGGTCTTGACGTCAGGCGGCATGCCGCAACCCGCCGCGCCTCGCGGCCCGGCTCTACCAGCGGTACCGGTCAGGCTACTTTAAGCTGCGCTCGACAAAGTCATTGAAACCACACATGGTTATGGGATATGCTCAATTAGCATGGACTAAAGATGATTGCGTGATCGTGTCGGAGGGGCATCATGAGTAGCGCAAAACTCGAGTTTTCGGGCGAACCAGGACCGAAACCGGAAGACATCCTCCAGCAACTCGAGCGTGTTCTCGCCAGCGACGAGTTTCACTCGCCCGAGCGTGGCCGGAAGTTCCTGCGCTTCGTGGTCACCGAGACCCTCGAGGGACGCGCCCAGTTTCTCAAGGCCTTCACCATCGCCAATGAAATCTTCGGCAGGCAGAGTTCGTTCGACGCCCAGAACGACCCCGTCGTCAGGATAGAAGCCGGCCGCATTCGGCGCGGCCTCGAGCGCTATTATCTCGTCGCCGGGCAGTCCGATCCGATCGTGATCACCATTCCCAAGGGCGGCTATGTCCCGCATTTCGATTATGCCGAGCCATCGCATCCATCCGCCGCTCCGGCGCCTCGTACCGAGCCAGCGACGACGCGCACACCAGCCGATCGCAAGACACGAGATACACGAGCGTTCGCCGCGCTTGCCGTTGGCGCGACACTCCTGATCGCCGCGACAGCCGGTTATTTCCTGCTGCCGGCGGGCTTACTGAATGGCCGGGCCGGAACGCATCAATCCCCGGTCGCCGAAACCTCCAGCCCGATGATCGTCGTCGAAAACTTCCAATCGGACGGAGAAGAAGGCGCCACCGCCGATATCGCCCAGGGGTTGAGGGACGAGATCATCGGCCAACTAGCAACCTTCGACGACATCATCGTCGTCGCCGACCCATCGAGAGCCAAGGACGGAAACCTGCACGGCTTTGCCTTGCAGGGCAGCGTTCAGCGAGACGGCAACAGGCTGCGCTCCATATCGAGGCTGATCCGCCGCTCGGACGCGGCTGTCATCTGGGCGAATAATTACGACGCCGATCTTGGCGCCAAGAGCATCCTGCAAATACAAGCCGATATCGGACAGGATATCGCGGTGTCCGTCGCCCAGCCCTATGGCGCGATCTTCGTCACCGATACCGACAAGATCGCCGAACCGTCCTTGAGCGAAATGGGCGGCGCCTACGACTGCACGCTCGCCTATTACAGCTATCGCCGGGGAATGGACGCAAAAAGCCATGCCGCCGCCCGCGATTGCCTTCTCCGCGCGACCGAGCGTTTCCCTGATAACGCCACATCCTGGGCGCTGCTGTCGCTTGTCTACATCGATGAAATCCGGTTCCGCTACAAGCTCGGCGCACAGCCATCGCCCGAGGCCATGACATTGGCGACCAAGGCAGCGGAACGCGCAACGACAATAGCTCCAAACAATACCCGCGCGCTGCAGGCAGCGATGCTGGTAAGCTTCTTCACCAACGATATCGACAAGGCGCTGAAACTCGGCGCCGCCGCCTACGCCGCCAATGCCAACGATACCGAGGTCGCCGGCGAATACGGGCTGCGGCTGGCCATGTCCGGCAAGTGGCAATCCGGCTGCGAGCTCGTCTCCCGCGCCGTCAACAAGGATGCCGGCCCCAAGGGATATTACGAAGTGGGCATGGCGCTTTGCGCCTTCATGCGCGGTGACCTGCAGGCCGCCGAGCTTTGGTCGCGTATGTCTGACCTGGAATACAACCCGATGCACCGCCTGGTTCTGCTCTCCATCCTTGGAGCGGAAGGCAAGACCGAAGAAGCCGCGCAACTGCGAGACTGGCTGAACGCCCACGCGCCCGAGATGATGAAGAACGTCCGCGAGGAAGTGTCCCGGCGTCTGCAGCGCCCGGAAGATCTGGAGCGGATGCTGACCGGGCTGCGCGCGGTGGGAGTCGGCAACGAGATGGCCGGCCTCAACGCCGAACGCCCGAACGCAACCGGCCCAAAGTGAACCGACAGAGCGCGGCCGGCCAACCTGATATTGCTAGCGCCGCTGCGACGCATCCTTGATTTCACTGATCGCCGCGATGTCCTTCACGACCCGCGTCCCGATCGCGTCCTGCAGATCGAAGACGTTCTGCCCGGTCGTGTCGTGATCGAACCGCTTGGCCCATATCACCCGTCCGTCGGCGCTGCGGATCAACCGCAGCTGCACATGCAGCGCATCGTCCTCGAAAGTGACATTGCCCTGCAAGGCAAACACCGCGTTCCCCGCGGCATCCGCGGGGGAAGAACTGGCGGGCGTCATGACCACGACACCATCGAGCTTCGTCAGCTGCGAGATGATCTGGTCGTTGAGCCCCCTGGCGATCTCCGCGCCGCCTGAGGGAGCGCCGAGGACAGCAAGCGGCTCGACGATAACGCGCACACCGCCCACCTGGTCCTGCGCTGCCGCCGGTCGGTCCGGCGCCGGCGCAAGATACTCCTCCAGCGGACGAACAAGCGGCAGCATGGCAAGCGCCGCGAAGACGGCGGGAACGCCAACCGGCACCAGCAGATCGCGATAGCCGGGCTTGCGCGCACTCCGCCCCGGCCGCGCCGCGCCGCGCGCCTCGCCTGAAGCCGTGGCCGGCCCGTTCACCGCCCCCTGGGCCACGGCTCGCCGCTCGAAACGCGGCGCGTAGTGCCCCTTGGGAATGGTGATATGCACGGGGTCGCCGCCGCCGCAGACGAGGTAATAGCGCTCCAGCGCCCGCCGGATGCGGCCGGCCTCGATCCTGACGACAGGATCGCTTTGCGCATCGAAATCCGCGCCGCGACCGAACACCGCCTGCGCGATATTATAGGCGGTCAGCCGTTCGGCTCGACCATCGACCGCCTCTTCGACGATATAGCGCAGGAAACGACGGCCGCGATCCGGCGCCTGGAACTCGCGACTTCTCAAGATCCGCTCGAGCTGGTCGATGATCTCGGCACGGTTCTGTTCGGCGTCGCGGTTCTCGCCGTCGCTCGCTGCCATCGATCCCTCCTGCGGAAAGACCCGGTCGTTCTGTGGGGCTGGAATTCTCACCTTGAGCCGTTATACACCCCGTGCGCGAAGTGAGCTTCCGTAGCACTACGTAAGGGGAATTTCGAATGTGCCTCGCCGCCCGATTTGCCTATTCTGTGGGGAATGGAGGGAGATACGATGTTGCATGTTCACGATCTGCGACAGGAGCCTATCCAAGTCCCCACGCGCCCGCGCGCCTTCGAGCCTGCCGACCAGACGATCAGGCTGAAACAGGACCAGATCGTCTATAGCGAGGGCCAGAAGGTGCTCGCCTTCTACCAGGTGGAAGCCGGCGCGATCAGGATCTACCGGCTGATGCCGGATGGACACCGCCATATACTGTCCTTCTGCGCCAAGGGCGATTGGTTCGGCCTCGAACAGGGCGACTGCCGCGCAGACTTCGCCGAGGCCGTCTGCGAAGCAAGGATCCGCCCTTTTGCGACAACAGCAAACAGTACCCCCACGGGCAGCCTGCTCAACATCGCGCTGGCCAATCTGGCAAAGGCGCAGTCGCGGCAGCTGGCGATGATCGAGCAAAGCGCCTTGAAGCGCGTCGCCGTCTTCATAGAGGAGATGGCCGAACGCCACCCCGGCGAGAGCGAATTCGACCTGATGATGTGCCGCAGCGACGTCGCCGACTATCTCGGCCTGACCATCGAAACCGTGGCCCGCTCCTTCACCAAGCTGCGCGAAAGGCACATCATCCGCCTCAAGGGCAAGCTGCAGCGGCGCGTGCAACTGATGGACAGAGACGCGCTTGCGGCACTCACGCTCTAGGCAGAACGACGGAAGCCCGCGAAAGATCGCAAACGATATCGACGGGAAAAAAAGGAGATCTCGATGACAAATGTTGCGCTTCGACGTTCCGCCAGACGCCTCGTGTCGGCATTGCCGCTAGCGGCCGCCGCAATCGCCCTGCCCTATCTCGCCGGCGCGGCGACGGCTTATGCCGCCGATGATCCCTTGAAGAGCTTCCCCATCGTCATCCACTGCCAGCAGAAGGATACGACCCACATCTTCTACCTCTCCAGGGTCACCGACGCAGGTCTGGCGACCTACGTCGCCTCCGATCGCATCGCCGGCACCATCTCGCTCGACGGCCAGGCCAAGGCCGTCGTCGGTGGCGAAGGCGGCGGCAATTGCGTCGGCAAGACGCTCGCGGATCTCAGGGCCGCCCATCAGGCCTATGATTTGAAGCCGCAGTGAGACCAGCCCTGTGACACGAGCCAAGTGATGTCGGCCAAGTGATGCTGGCCGAGCGATGCAAGCCATAGGCTTCCGCGCTGCTCAAGCCGTCGCGTCCCGACCAGGCGCCGCCGTCCATGACGCGCTTGATCTGCTTCTCTCGATGCCGCGCTCCGCCCTACTCCGCGCACTACACCACTCCCGCTGGAGTTCACCCGCCCTCCGCCGCCGCCGACAACCGGGCCTCGGCAACTGCAATTGGGTTGCGGCTTGCCCTGCCGGGGCCGTCAGCGTTAGTGTCAGCCGACCATCGCAGCGATCCTTGCGCCATGAAAGGCCTCTGAAGAGTATCGCGCCGATGGGCACGTGGCTTGCGAGGAGACACTAATGGACGCCCCGACAATCGTCATCGACTATGCCGGGATCATCCAGACCTCGCTGGCTCCGGTCTTTCTGCTGGCGGGCACGGCGGCCTTCGTCGGCATCTACGCCACCCGCCTCGGGCGCGTCTCCGACCGGCTGAACGAGGTTGTCGAGAAGAATGAGCCCGACGACAAGCGAGAGCGGCAGCTGATCTACTTGCGTAGGCGCACGCTGGTGCTCGAAATCGCCGTCATCCTCGGCGTCATCGCGGGCATCTGCACCTGCTGCGCGATCCTCAATTTGTTATCCGGCGCGCTTGCAATCCGCATCCGCCCGCTGAACCTCGTCTGGTTCTTCGGCAGCGCCATCGTCGCCCTCATGCTCTCGCTGCTGGCCTTCCTGATGGAGCTGCTCTCAGCCGGCCGCAGCATCCTGCTGCAGATCCGCGAAAACCGGCGCCCGAAGGTGGGTCGGTAAGTCTGTAGTCTTTGTTTGGGGAAAGATTGGTGCGGGGGCAGGATTTGAACCTGCGGCCCTCAGGTTATGCTCCTGAGGATTACGAGCTGCCATCGCCAGCGAAGATGAAGTCTTCGCGCCAGCGATAACGTTGAGGTTCTGGAAAGGATTTGGTTGCGGGGGCAGGATTTGAACCTGCGGCCTTCAGGTTATGAGCCTGACGAGCTACCGGGCTGCTCCACCCCGCGTCCAGCGCAAAACCCTATGGGTTTTGGCGCGGCGGCGTAACCGCTTTGCGGTTATGCCTTCTACCGGAGCAAAACCCATAGGGTTTTGTTCCTGTAAGGGACGCACCATTATACGCCAGGTGCGCCGAAGTTTCATTCTGTATGTTCGGACCACCAAAAGCAAAAGGCCGCTTGCGCGGCCCGATGTTTTCGGCTGGGCCGAAGTTTCGATCAGAGAAGATTTGTTGTTGCGTTTAGCAGACCTGGCAGCGACCGACTCTCCCGCGTCTTAAGACGAAGTACCATAGGCGCAGGGGCGTTTCACGGCCGTGTTCGGAATGGGAACGGGTGCAGCCGCCCCGCCATAACCACCAGGTCAGCGAAGCGCAACGATGAGAAGCTGGTGAAGGCAGAGCCTTCTTTTTAGTCTTGAACACGTCTTGGCATCATGTCCGTCTTTCGACGGCATGAGCATAAGCAATGAGAACAATTAAGCCGATCGAGCTATTAGTAACGGTAAGCTTCACACATTGCTGCGCTTCCACACCCGTCCTATCAACGTGGTCGTCTTCCACGGCTCTGATAGGGAATACTCGTTTTCAGGTTGGTTTCCCGCTTAGATGCCTTCAGCGGTTATCCATTCCATATGTAGCTACCCTGCTATGCCGTTGGCACGACAACAGGTCCACCAGAGATATGTCCATCCCGGTCCTCTCGTACTAGGGACAGATCCTGTCAATATTCCTACACCCACGGCAGATAGGGACCGAACTGTCTCACGACGTTCTGAACCCAGCTCACGTACCGCTTTAATTGGCGAACAGCCAAACCCTTGGGACCTGCTCCAGCCCCAGGATGCGATGAGCCGACATCGAGGTGCCAAACAACCCCGTCGATATGGACTCTTGGGGGTCATCAGCCTGTTATCCCCGGCGTACCTTTTATCCGTTGAGCGATGGCCCTTCCACGCGGGACCACCGGATCACTATGACCGACTTTCGTCTCTGCTCGACTTGTCAGTCTCGCAGTCAGGCGGGCTTATGCCATTGCACTCGACGACCGATTTCCGACCGGTCTGAGCCCACCATCGCGCGCCTCCGTTACTCTTTCGGAGGCGACCGCCCCAGTCAAACTACCCACCATACACTGTCCCGGATCCGGATAACGGACCGCGGTTAGACATCCATGACGATAAGGGTGGTATTTCAAGGATGGCTCCACAGAAACTGGCGTCCCTGCTTCAAAGCCTACCACCTATCCTACACATGCCGACACGAATGCCAGTGTAAAGCTATAGTAAAGGTGCACGGGGTCTTTCCGTCTGACCGCAGGAACCCCGCATCTTCACGGGGAATTCAATTTCACTGAGTCTATGTTGGAGACAGCGGGGAAGTCGTTACGCCATTCGTGCAGGTCGGAACTTACCCGACAAGGAATTTCGCTACCTTAGGACCGTTATAGTTACGGCCGCCGTTTACTGGGGCTTCAGTTCAAAGCTTGCACCTCTCCCTTTAACCTTCCAGCACCGGGCAGGCGTCAGACCCTATACGTCGTCTTGCGACTTCGCAGAGCCCTGTGTTTTTGATAAACAGTCGCTACCCCCTGGTCTGTGCCACCCCATCATACTTGCGTAAAATGGGGTCACGCTTCTTCCGAAGTTACGCGTGCAATTTGCCGAG